>JAEWDK010000003.1 GCA_023390175.1 Bacillota bacterium | reverse complement strand
TCTAAAAGGATAAACAAAAAATGGCTCCAAATAAATTAAAAGGAAAAGCGATACAGATTAAGAAGTTTGTTTCTATTGAAGTGAAAAATATTAGAGCTTATAGATGTGGAATTTAATGAAACTAAAGTCTTAGAATTTACTAAGGCTTTTTTGTATATAATCTAAAATTTTATTCAGAAAATGGTAAGCGTCAAAGAAACAACGCCTACAAAATAAATATAGGCTTTTGTTAAAATTGAAATAAAGTATTTTAACAGGAGGCATTTTTATGAGTGAAATAAAAGATATAGATTGGAAAGAAATGATTGAAAAGCTTTCTTCATATCAAGGCACTATTAGAGATTTCTGTAAAGAAAATAATCTTCCAGAAAGGAAATTTTATTATCATAGACGTAGATTAGCAAATACAAACAAGACTATATTTCATGGAATTTCTTTAAAATCAGAATCCAATTCAATTGCAAAACACAGCGATAAACCCAGCATAAAAATAGAAATTGGAAATGCTAGAATATACATTCCGGCTAATGAAATAGCTGTTTTAAGTGCTATTATAAAGAATTTAAGTAGCAATGTTTAATATTGATAAAATAGATACTGTTTATATTGCGTGTGGAGCAACTGATTTAAGAAAAAGTATTGATGGATTGGTTATAATTGTTAAAAATGAGCTAAAGCTCGATCCGTTTGAGAAAGCTCTATTTGTCTTTTGCAACAAACAAATGAACAGAATAAAAATATTGCATTTTGACGAGGGATTCTGGCTATATTATTACCGACTTGAAAATGGCAGGCTTAAATGGCCTCAAAATATAAATGAAGCACTTGCAACTAATAAAGAAGAACTAAAATGGATGCTTAAAGGATATGAAATTCGAACAAAATCAAAATTTAAATCTATAGAAGCAAAGAATAGTTTTTAATACTTATATAAGCTGACAAGCCTGTAATTCAACGAATATGATATTTTTGAATTACAGGCTTCTATGGTAATATATGCTTATATTTGTTGAGGAGTACTATATTCATGGAAGATATAAATTTTGATGAACTTGATGATAAAACAAAATTAATAATTTCAAAGATGGAAAAAGTAATTAAAAGTAAGGAATCTGAGATTCAGTCTAAAGAGAAAGAAATTGAAGATTTGAAAAATCAACTTGCCTTTCTTAAGAATCAGATTGTATATAAAAACAGAAAAATGTTTGGCAAATCAAGTGAACAGGTTGATGAGAGTCAGCTATCATTTTTTAATGAAGCTGAAAAAGAAAGTGATTCAAAGATTCCAGAACCTGAAATTGAAACAATTACTTATAATAGAAATAAGCCAGCAGCTCATAAAGGGAAAAAAGATAATCTATCAAATTTAAAAAGAGTGATTATTGAACATAAGCTTGATGAATCTAAAAAAATATGTGATAAATGTGGACATAAAATGTCTATTATAGGAACTCAGAGCAAAGAAATATTAAAGTTTAAGCCAGCTGAATTATATATAGAAGAACACATTACAGAAGTATATGGCTGCAAAAATTGCGAAGCGGAAGCTAATAAAGCAAATATAATATCTGCAGATGATCCTAAAACATTATTACATAAGAGCATGGCTTCAAATGAATTAACTGCACATGTAATTGCAATGAAATATCTTCATTCAATGCCGCTTTACAGAATGGAAACCTATTTTCAGATGATGGATGTAACTCTCTCAAGACAGACATTATCAAACTGGATAATAAACAGTGCTTCTGAACTTGAATGTGTATACAACTGTATGAAAGATGAGCTTTTAAAAAGCAGTTATATTCATGCCGATGAAACTCCTGTTAAAGTTATCGACAGCAAAGGCAAGGAATCCAAGTCAAAGCATTATATGTGGGTATATGTTTCTGATAAACTGGAGAGTTCCATAATTTTATATGATTATCAGAAAACGCGCTCAAGTTCCTGTCCAGTTCAGTTTTTAGGAGAATTTTCTGGATATCTGCAAACTGATGGATATAGTGGATATAATAAAATAGAGTATGCAAAAAGGCTGTATTGCCTAGCTCATATTAGAAGAAAATTCTATGATATAACTTCAGACCTTCATGGGGAAGCCCTTAAGCAATCACGTGCCATAATAGGGTTTAATTATTGTGAAAAACTTTATTCTATAGAAAAAGATCTTCGTGAACAATATAGTGATTGTGATAATTATTACGATGACCGTCATAGAATAAGGCTTGAAAAATCATTACCTATATTCAATGAATTTCAAAAATATGTTGATACTGAAATTGAAAATGCACTTCCTGCAAGTGCGCTCGGAAAAGCCCTCAGCTATACTCAAAAATTATTGCCAAGCATGAAGGTTTTCTTTACAAATGGTATTTTAGAGATAGATAATAATGCAGCAGAACGTGCAGTAAAATTATTTGTAATAGGCAGAAAGAACTGGCTATTTTCAAATACTCCTAAGGGTGCAAAATCAAGTGCAATAATCTATAGTATTATAGAGACGGCTAAAGCTAACAGTTTAGTAGTAGAAAAGTATTTAATATATTTATTTGACATACTTTCCAAAACAGAAAATAGAGATATGCATTTATTAAAAGATTACATGCCTTGGTCTTCTAAGCTTCCAGATACCTTGTATTCTACATCTAAAAAGAATTAATATTAAATTTTTCGCCCAACAGCAATTTCAACTGTTGGGCTTATTTTAACATTACCAAG
>JAEWDK010000024.1 GCA_023390175.1 Bacillota bacterium | reverse complement strand
TTGTTATAATATTAAATTCCGCCGGAGAAGGTGTAAGATTATGTGTGGAATAGTTGGTTACATTGGAGACGACCAGGCGGCCCCGATTCTGCTCAGCGGCCTTGAAAAGCTGGAGTACCGCGGGTATGATTCAGCGGGGGTTGCCGTGTACGACGGAACATCGCTGCAGGTCGTGAAGGCAAAGGGCAGGCTGAAGATTCTGAGCGACATGATTCACGGCGGGCAGGATGTTTCCGGAACCGTCGGAATCGGCCACACCAGATGGGCGACCCACGGGAAACCGTCGGATATCAATTCCCATCCTCAGGTGAGCGGTTCGGGCAAATTTGCGGTTGTTCATAATGGAATTATAGAAAATTATCTTGCTCTGAAGGACCTTTTGATTCGGAAAGGAAAGAATTTCGTGTCTGAAACGGACACGGAAGTGATTGCTCAGCTTCTGGAGTATTACTATAAAGACGATATTCTGGATGCGGTCATTAAGGTAATTGATAAGGTAGAGGGATCTTATGCGCTCGGCATCATCTGTGAAGATGCTCCGGATCAGCTCATCGCCGTTCGCAAGGACAGCCCGCTGATCGTGGGTCTGGGCAAAGAGGAGAACTTTATCGCCTCGGATATTCCTGCAATTCTGAATAAGACAAGGGATATTTACCGTCTGAACGATGATGAGATCGCCGTACTGAAGCGCGGCGGGGTGACGATTTACAATACGGACAAGGAAATTGTTCCGAAGGAACCCAGCCACATCGACTGGGATATATCCGCCGCGGAAAAGGGCGGGTACCAGCATTTTATGGCGAAGGAAATTATGGAACAGCCAAAAGCGGTAAGGGATACCATTTCTGCGAGGATTAAAGACGGCAGGGTTGTGCTTGATAATATTACGCTGACAGCCGAACAGATCAGGAACTTCTCCAAAATCTTCATCATCGCCTGCGGCTCGGCCAGTCACGTGGGCTATATTGCGAAATATGTTCTGGAGCAGTATGTCCGGATTCCGGTGGAAGTGGACGTAGCGTCCGAATTCAGATACCGCCAGCCGATCATTAACGATAAGGTGCTGGTGCTGGTGATCAGCCAGTCCGGCGAGACCGCGGATACGCTTGCCGCCCTGCGCGAGGCAAAGCGCCTTGGCGCGAGGACGCTTTCCATTGTCAATGTGGTTGGCAGTTCCATTGCCAATGATTCCGACGATGTGATTTATACCTGGGCAGGCCCGGAAATCGCTGTTGCCACAACAAAGGCGTACAGCACCCAGCTGGCTGTCGTGTATCTTCTTGCGATTTATCTTGCGGATAAGCTTGGCAGGCTTTCCGCTGAAGAATATACGCATTATGTTTCCGAATTGCAGAGTCTGCCTGAAAAAATTGCGGAGATTCTCAGCAACAAGGAAAATATACAGTATCTTGCATCGCGGTTTTTCAATGCGAAGGATGTGTTTTTCATCGGCAGAAATCTTGACTATGCCATGTCAATGGAAGGTTCGCTGAAGCTGAAGGAAATCTCGTATATTCATTCCGAAGCTTACGCGGCGGGGGAATTGAAGCACGGAACCATCTCCCTGATTGAAGAGGGAACGCTTGTGGTTGCCCTCGCCACCCAGCAGGTGCTCTTTGATAAAATGATGAGCAATGTCAGGGAGGTAAAGGCACGCGGAGCGGTCGTTCTTGGCCTGACCACGGAAAACAATCATAAGGTTGAACAGGAAGCCGATTACGCGCTTTACATACCGCAAATCTGCGATATGATGCTGCCGTCTCTGGCGGTGATACCACTGCAGCTTTTCTCTTACTATATCGCGTCCATGAAGGGCTGCGACATTGATAAGCCCCGCAACCTTGCAAAATCTGTTACGGTTGAATAAAAGTTTTATGAATACCGCGCTGATATGCGGAAAAGAAAAGAATGGTGATTTACAAATGATTCATAATGAAGCAGTGCTCATACTTGATTTCGGTGGGCAGTACAGTCAGTTGATTGCACGCCGGGTGCGTGATTTGAATGTGTATTGCGAAATAAAATCTTATAAAACCACTGCGGAACAAATCAGCGCGGCAGAATATAAAGGAATTATTTTCTCCGGCGGACCGGATACCGTTTATGACGAGAATGCTCCAAAATGTGATAAAAAGATTTTTGAGCTTGGCATTCCGATTCTTGGCATCTGCTATGGTGCGCAGTTAATGGCCTTTTTACTTGGGGGTCAGGTTGACAGCAGCAAAGTGCGTGAATACGGCAAAACCTTGGTTGATTTTAATACGGAATCCGCATTGTTCCATGAAATGGAGAAACAATCGGTATGCTGGATGAGCCATACAATTTATATTTCACAGGTTCCGTCTAATTTCCAGATCACTGCGACCAGCGAAGCTTGCCCGGTTGCCGCCATGGAAAATTCAGAAAAACGCCTTTATGCGCTTCAGTTCCATCCTGAGGTGGAGCATACGGTTCACGGTAATGAAATTCTGGAAAATTTCTTATATCATGTATGTAATTGCAGCGGCGATTGGGTGATGTCTTCTTTTGCGGTTACTTCAATTGAACAAATCAAAAAAACGGTAGGGGATAAGAAGGTTATCTGCGCGCTTTCCGGCGGTGTGGATTCTTCTGTTGCCGCGCTGCTGGTGCACAAAGCGATCGGCAAGAACCTTACCTGCATCTTTGTTGACCATGGCCTGCTCCGCAAAAACGAAGGGGACGATGTGGAGCGTGTATTCCGCAAGCAGTTTGATATGAATCTGATTCGTGTGAATGCACAGGATCGTTTTTTATCCAAACTCTCGGGCGTTACGGAGCCTGAACGTAAACGCAAGATCATCGGTGAAGAATTTATCCGTGTTTTTGAGGAAGAGGCAAAGAAAATCGGGCATGTGGATTATTTATGTCAGGGTACAATTTATCCTGATGTTGTGGAAAGCGGTACGGGTGACGCGGCAGTTATTAAAAGCCACCATAATGTTGGCGGGCTGCCGGAAGATGTTGGGTTTGTCGGCATCATTGAACCGCTACGCAATTTATTTAAGGATGAGGTGCGTAAAGTCGGGCTCGAGCTTGCCATACCCGCGCCGCTTGTATGGCGTCAGCCTTTCCCGGGACCAGGGCTCGCAATTCGTATCATGGGCGAAATCACCCCTGAAAAATTAGAATTATTAAAAGATGCCGATGCAATTTTCCGTGAGGAAATCGCTGAAGCCGGACTGGATAAGAAGATTAACCAGTATTTTGCTGTTTTGACAGGAATTAAAAGTGTTGGGGTTATGGGCGATGGCAGAACCTATGACAATACCATAGCGTTGCGCGGCGTTACCACATCCGATTTTATGACTGCCGACTGGGCAAGGATCCCTTATGATCTGCTCGCTAAAATTTCAAGCCGCATTATCAATGAAGTAAAAAATGTAAATAGAGTTGTTTACGACATTACCTCCAAGCCCCCGGCCACGATCGAGTGGGAATAAACAAAAAAATCCCCGGAAGCCTTGATTTTACTAGGCTTTCGGGGTTATTTTTTTGCCTTTGAGTGCATTTTGAGTACACAACTTTATAAATATTTTGAATAATCAGGATTAACTCTAACTTTTAGCCCCGTTGACATATCAAGCAGAACCAAAGAGCTTTGAAGCTACAATTCTATTTTTTCTTTGAGAGATGCTAAATATTCCATTGATTCTTTAATTGCTTTGTCTGTACTGCCTTTATATTTTGATAAACAAGAGTTATATTGATAATCCATTCTCTCCCAATTTAGTAAATCAGAGAACATTTGAGAATCTTTAATTATTAATGATATGAATAGTCATAATTATAAACTATAAGAAAATTAACACGTATTAGAACCAAAAATTCAATTAGAATTAAGCAAATGTATTTCTTTTATTTGTATTTCGTAGTAAAATATATGAGAAAGAGTATATGTAAATTCAGTACGCGGCATATCTCAAAAGTTGACAACAAGTACTATATTTTTGTCTACTGCTATGGTGATGTGTTATATTTTCACCTATGACTTTAAATTTTTTAAAATAGTATGCAGGCCAGAGAATTAAAAATCATATATTCGTCAAAGATAGCATTATATTAATACAATGCTATATTACATGAGGAGGGCAAGCAGATGCTTTTAACTCTAAAGAATTTAGGCAAGATTGCGGATGCAAAGATTGAACTTAATGGAATAACGGTTATTGCTGGTGAGAATAATACAGGTAAAAGTACAATAGGAAAAGTCCTTTTCTGTATATTCAATAGCTTTTATAAAATTAATCAGCAAATAAATACCGAACGCGGTTATACCATTGAAAGATTTTTAGATAATGCATATTTTTATAATACAAATCGGTATACAAAACGGGTTGATACTAGGAAAATTGCAGAGGACATTCTAAATAATAAAGACGATTTTCTTAGCAACGAACAGCTTTTACATCAATTTATAATTCAGAGCTTTGTTCAAAGCGATCCAAACTTTAAAAAATATACAAAAAATGATTCTATGGATGACGTTGTGGAAAAAGTTATTCAGATCTTAAATATATCTGATGAAGAAATATTTAAGACTGTATTGCAGAAAAAACTGGAATCAGAGTTTAATAATCAAATTAATAATATATATTTTCCCGATGAATCAAGTGAAATTAAATTAAAAATAAAAGATAAAACTGTTAAGGTGATAGTCAAAAACAATGAAGTTCAACAGATTGTGAATAGTTTTAGTTTAAATACAGAAATTATTTATTTGGATGATCCATTTGCGCTCGATGATCTAAATGGATATTCTACACTTTTCTCAACAAATAACTACGGATCACATAGAGCACACCTAAGAAAAAAACTTACAATGCATAACGATTCAAGCATACAGAATGCTCTAAATGAGATTATTACTACAAAGAAAATTGATTCAATAATGGAAAAAATTAATACAGTTTGTAGTGGCGAAATAGTGCGTGATAAAAGAATAGATTATGGATATAAAAGGAAGAATTCCGACGCTGTATTAGATGTCAAAAATATATCAACTGGTTTAAAGACATTTGTAATATTAAAAACTTTATTAGCCAATGGAAATCTGGAAGATAATGGAACAATTGTCTTAGATGAACCTGAAATACATTTGCACCCAGAATGGCAACTAGTTTTTGCTGAATTGATAGTGCTTATACAAAAAGCGTTTAATATGCACATTTTGCTAAATACTCACAGTCCATATTTTTTGCACGCTATTGAGGTTTATTCTGCAAAATATAATATTGCTGATAAATGTAAATATTATATGGCAGAAAATATGGACGTAAAATCTAATATTGTTGATGTTACAGCTAATATTGAAGAAATTTACCAAAAATTAGCCAGACCATTGCAGGATTTGGAAAATGAGAGGTACAGCGATGATTAAAACTGAGGATTATGGAATATTTGAGCATAATGTTTCAACTTTAAAAGATACTTCTAAAGATAATCATGACGGTACTGATTATTATATGACTGAATCTTCGTTAGCAGTAGTTAACTTTGATCACGTAAAAGATGAATACATTAGAGACTTAAGTTTATGTGAAAATCCAAGGTCAAATGACGCATTGTTTATTCACCCTGATGGGAAAATGGTGTTTATAGAGTTTAAAAATGGATTTATGGATCGGGGGAAATGTTTTGATGTAAGGGGTAAGATTTTTGATAGTATGTTAATTGTTACTGATATAATAAATAAGGGAATTAGTTATACCCGTGAAAATATAGATTATATTTTAGTATATAACCAAGAGAGTAATTTTGAAAATACAATTAATTGTCCATCAAAACATGTACAAGAATCAAAATCAAGAGATGAAATCGGAAAACGTTTAATGGCACTAGGCGGTGGTGATCAAATTAAATTTGGATTAGAACGATTTAAAAAATACTGTTTTAAAAATGTATTTACATATACAGAAAAAGAATTTCAAGAGCATTTTGTTAGTAGCTACACTATATAGATGAAAAAGAATGACTCCATTTATTTTTACAACAAAGTATATATATACAAAAATGTAAAATGAGGACAAAATGTGACATTGGAAATTATCGCAAAGCACCCAGGACAGTTCTTCAAGAATTGAGTGGGAATAAACAAAAGATATCGGTCGGTATTATTATTGCAAACAGGGGATTGCACTTTCGGATAAATTGTGGTATTATAAACAAGCGCTTGAATTTTGGAAGCGTTTAATGTTTTAATGGTTTATAAGGCCGCTTGGCTGGACAATAGCCGGTCATAACGATGTGTGAAGTATCCCCAAAATTGCCGGGTTCTTTGGAGCGTTGAACCTCATTGAAGTGAGTGCAGACGAAATTGCTTCGAACCCAGTTTGTGGAATTCAAAATGCCGTCGTTATGGTTACGGCGGCATTTTTATAAGCGGGCCATTAGCTCAGTTGGTTAGAGCAACCGGCTCATAACCGGTCGGTCCAAGGTTCGAGTCCTTGATGGCCCACCAAGTGGAAACCGCATTAAATAGTTGTTATTCAGCTGTTTAATGCGGCTTTTTGTTTTTACGCGATACCAATTGAAAGAAGATGTTTCTGTGCCGGAATATGGTAGAAAAATTATAATTATCGGCTTAATCTTAATTTTTGCCTATATTATGCAAAGCTGGCGAACACGTTATTTTGATTATAAATGCGGAAAATGCAGTGAGAAATTCAGTCTGCCAACATGGAAAGCTGTTTTATCAATTCATAATATGGGAAGCAAATTTGTAAAATGCCCTAAGTGCAGAAAATGGGGCTGGGCAAATCCCGTAAAAAAGGAATAATGGTTTTGTTTGAAGCAGAGCCTTGGCTGATTGCCGAGTGTTTGACAAATCTATTTTTCAGTTAATACAAAGGAACAGGGCACCGCAACATATTCTTATAGTATTTACCAGTCATCTTTTTCTGAATTCCGTCAAAGCTAATCGCGGGGTGATTCTATGAAAAACACGTATGGCGGATGGAACAAAGATTTTAACGGTGACATGTCAGCAGCAAACTACTTTGATTCTTTACCGCTGGAAGTGAAAGAAGAAATTAATAAAAATGCTGATAAAATAAAATCAATCGATGATATGAGAAGGTATGCCGATCAAATGAGAAGTACGTTGGATTAAAAGGGAATATTTATCGGACATATTTCTGTTATTTTAGACTCTTGTAAATTAAAACTATTTAAGATTTTGTTGAAAATATACAGCGAATTCTTTATTTTTCTGTAATTTAAAAATTGACATGTATCAATGCTTCAGTTATAATTTGAACAGTGACTGATCTCATGGTCGGACATATATTAAAAAAATGAGGTAAATCAATTGTTTAACAAAGACAAAACTCTCACATGCAAGGATTGCGGACAAGAATTCGTATTTACTGCCAGCGAGCAGGACTTTTTCGCTGAAAAAGGATTTACAAATGAGCCGCAAAGATGCAAAGCCTGCCGCAGTGCCCGCAAAAACGCCGGAAGACCCCAGCGCGAGATGTACGATGCGGTTTGTGCTTCCTGCGGAAAAACCTGCAAGGTTCCGTTCCAGCCCAGAGATGACCGTCCGGTTTATTGCAGCGAATGCTTCACAAAGCAAAGATAATTTTAAGAATGTTGATTTGAGGTACGTAAAATCTCCCGTCTGCTTCATTGGCAGGCGGGAGATTTATTCATGTTAAGTGAATTCATCTTTGCTGTTTTAATTCGATTATGATGTAGCTGCTTTTTCTAAGGATTATAAAATAGAGTTCAATGAGCCTGGAAAGTGGATTAATCGAAATTTGCTATTTCATTTATCCTTTTTTGCTGTTTTCGTGGCGGATGCTCTTTTTACCGCGGAATAGGCCCCGTTTGCACTTAGTGCGATAATCACTGCATTTAAGGGAATCAGCACACCGGACTCCCATGTCAGGGCTCCGGTAAAGTATGTTGCGCCAAGCAGCAGGATTACGGCAAGCACATACGACACCCATTGTGTGGCGATGTTCTTTAAAAACGGCAGCGTCTTAATAAACTGGGTGATTAATGCAGTTGTTGCCACACAACCGGTAAAAGTCGCTATTGTTTTCCAAGCAAAAAAATCATTCATTACAGTTCCTCCTGTAGCGTAAGGGAGTCACTGAATCAATCTTTGCAGACTTTGATTTTAATCAGGGACTCCTTGGTTGTTATTCCTGCGATAGGTGAAAGTTTATGGTGGCACCATTTGTACGCCCTCTAACCATTACTTTATGATAAGGACACGATTCCGGTGATTTTTCTGATGCACTCGGCCACATAATTCTGATATGGGTCTTGACTTTTTTACATTGTGCCGATGATAAGGGAGTATTTTAACGGCAAAAAACAGAGCTGGAATGCAGGGTGATTGCTTATCTAATAGTATCCTTGTTGCAGCTTGTTTTTTTGCGGGCCGATGCGTTTATGAAATACACAAGTTTTCTCCTTATTCCGATACGAATCTGAAGGATGGCAGTTTAATCGATGCCTTACAATCCCCGTTATTCCACAGGCTGAACGAAAGCGGACTCTTTCCAGGGAACACAGTGGCGGATGCGTTTTATTTGGCAGGGAACAGGAAGTACAACAGCTGCTTCATAAATGAATAAAAGTAATATAAGAACCACATGAGAACTGAATTGACCAGCTCTGATGTGGTTCTTTATTGTTTTATACATATTACATTGACACGCATAGTAATATGTGATATTATACTATAAGACGAGGTGAAGAAAATGGGGGAGAACATCAGCAGCGATTTCATACGCGGGCATATTGACACTATGATTTTGCGCGTGCTCAGCGAAGGGGATAATTACGGCTATGAGATTGTAAAGTCAATCAGTGTAAACAGTGAGGGTGCATATGAACTGAAGGAACCTTCGCTTTATACCAGCTTAAAACGGCTTGAGTCACAGGGGCTGATCACAGCATATTGGGGCGACGAAAGCCAGGGCGGAAGACGAAAGTATTATAAAATAACAGAATCAGGCAGCAAAGCGTATCAACAGTCAATCACTCAGTGGAAAATTGCACGGAAATTAATTGACCGTCTGATTGAAGGAGGGGAACACAATGAATGAGCTGAATAATTATGTAAACTCATTGTTTTCGCATTATAGGGAAACCAAACAAATCAAAGAACTGAAAGAGGAAATCTTCGGCAACCTGCAATCAAGAAAGGACGATTTAGTTCTGGCGGGTCTGAACGAAACGGAAGCAATTGAACGGGTGAAGCAAAGCATCACTTCAGTTGACGGCTTGATTGACGGTAATAAAGAAATCTATAGTTATCAGTTTTGGCGGGAATGGCTTCAGTGGGTTTTAATTTATTTAATCAGCGCCTGCATTATTTCCATCCCCATGCTTATGGTTCATATCGGTACTCCCGCAAGTACGCTGCTTTTCCTTATTGCGATTATTACGGGAATTATTTATATTCGTTACAACAGTAAGGGACACGGGCATCGGCTGAATGAAAAATCTTATGTCAACTTGAAGCATTTTTATAAAATTCGAAAAATGATATGGATTTTTTGGATCGCTTTTGCTTTGGTGTGTTCGGTTGCCACCACGGCGCTGTATTTTGGCAGCAACATTTGGTTTGCGCGCAGGGTCAGCATCAACGGCCCGTATGAGCTTGCTGTCATTGTAATTCTTTATGCGGTGCCGTTTTTCACCGTAATCCTGCCGCTTGTGGTAAATAAAATGCCCGGCCTGGTTTTAAAATACGAGGTACAAGATAATGAAGAATAGAAATCGTATTATTATTGCTCTGGCATTGGTCGCCGTCGCCTTACTTGCAGCGGTCGAACTGGTCTATCTTCCGCAGCAGCGGCAGGCACAGGAAAATTACCGCATGGCACAGCAGGAACCGGCCACCCACGACCTTGCAGCGATTCTTCCGTATCAAAGCAAGTACATGGGCGACGCACCGAACAACATAAATTTATTTCACGCGCTTCCGCTGAATCAATATTTGAACGGATTTGAACAAAATCCGGCGCTGTTCGAATTAACCGTGAATTACAGTAAAAGCACGGGGGAGGTTGGAATACAAAAGCTGGAAAAAGCGGTCATTTACAATTCGACAGCCGCTTTTGCTCTGATTGGTAACCTGCAGGTGCTGAAGTATCATTTTAATGATCAAACCTATACGGTAACGCGCAGCGGGGTGCAGGGCGCGGTTGCGGAGAACCCCGCCGGATTGCTTACTAAAAACGTATGGAAAACAAATTTGCAGGACAAATTGCAGGATGACGGTTATGTTCAGAAGACCTTTCAAAAAATAGCACAGTAAAACAAAAACTCCCGAGCCGGAAAATACCGGCCAGGAGTTTATCTTTTGACATATTAATGGAGGTCACAGGCACAGGATTCACATTCCGGAATCTCGCCGACCAGCGGGGCCGGGTCAATGCCCTTTTTCTTGTAATAGTCGGAAACCGCAGCTTTAATCGCCTGTTCTGCAAGCACGGAGCAGTGCACCTTAACTGCCGGCAGCCCGTCAAGCGCTTCCATAACCGCTTTGTTTGTCAGCTTTAAGGCGTCCTCAATTTTCTTGCCTTTAATCAGCTCCGTCGCCATTGAGCTGGTTGCAATCGCTGCGCCGCAGCCGAAGGTTTTGAACTTTACGTCCGAAATGGTATCGCCGTCAACCTTAATGTACATCCTCATGATATCGCCGCACTTTGGGTTGCCGACTTCGCCAACGCCGCTCGCGTCGGGAATTTCACCGACATTACGGGGATTCGCAAAATGATCCATTACTTTTTCGCTGTATGCCATATGAATTACCTCTCTTATATTCAAATAATAAATTACAGGTTATCAGGGTCTGTCTGAAAACTCAATATCCGGTTCGTTTCTGCTGCAAAAGGCGTTTACGCGTTGAAATGCCTGAAATACATCCGAAATTCCCATGCTTTTTCCCTGCGGCCGTACTTTTGCAGGAAAATATCCGCCGCTTTTCTGCTTTCAGAAACGCCTTAGTATTTTTTCTGACCGGACAAAATTTCTTCCCACAGGGGTGACATGGAACGCAAACGTTCTACAATTTTCGGCAGAACCTCAAGAATGTAATCCACGTCCTCTTCGGTGTTCTGGTCGCTGAACGAAAGCCTCAGCGAGCCGTGAGCAATCTCATGCGGCAGGCCGATTGCAAGCAGCACATGACTTGGGTCAAGGGAACCGGAGGTGCAGGCGGAGCCGGAGGATGCGCAGATACCTTTTAAGTCAAGCATCAGCAGCAGGGATTCCCCTTCAATGCCCTCAAAGCACATGTTGATATTGCCCGGCAGCCGTTTTACTCTGTCGCCGTTTACGCGGGAACGGTCAATTTTCAGCGCACTGTCAATCAGCCTGTCCCTCATCTTTGTCAGGCGTTCACCGCGCTCCTGCATGGTGGCACAAGCTTCCTTCAGCGCAACACTGAGCCCGACAATGCCTGCAACATTTTCCGTTCCGGCTCTGCGGCCGCGTTCCTGTGCGCCGCCGTCAATCAGGTTCGGCATTTTAATCCCTTTACGGATATACAGCATGCCAACGCCCTTCGGTCCGTGGAATTTGTGGGCCGACAGCGATAATAGGTCGATATTTTGCTCGTTTACATTAATGGGGACATTGCCGACCGCCTGAACGGCATCCGTATGGAAAATAACTCCGTGTTTTTTGCAGATCGCACCAATTTCGGGAATCGGCTGAATCGTGCCGATTTCATTGTTTGCGTACATAATGGAAACGATCGCGGTGTCTTCCCGAATGGCGGCTTCCAGTTCCTCAAGCCTTACAAGGCCGTCGCTGTGTACGTCCAGATAAGTAACCTCAAAACCCTCTTTTTCCAGTGCGTCGCACGTATGCAAAATCGCATGGTGTTCAAATTTTGAAGTGATAATGTGCTTTTTACCCTTTTTGGCCTGTTCGTGCGCAACACCCTTCAGCGCCCAGTTATCGCCTTCGCTTCCGCCGGAAGTGAAGAAAATTTCATTTGGCAAAGCGCCGATGCATTCGGCTACAGTTTCACGCGCCAGCTCAAGCGGGCGTTTTGCCTCGCGGCCAACCGAATAAAGGCTGGAAGGATTGCCATAATATTTTGTATAAAACGGCTCCATCGCTTCCAGAACAGACTTAGAAACAGGAGTTGTCGCGGCATTGTCCGCATAAATAAAACGTGCCATGATATCACCTTTACTCCATATATTATAATTCTTGTAGCATTTCTACGGTTATTAATATACACCGATTTGGTATAGATTTCAATAGGCTGAATAAAATTATTTGTATTTTTCCGCCGCAGCAACGGCCAGCCTGTCGCAGCGCTCGTTTTCAGGGTGACCGGCGTGACCTTTTACCCAGTTCACCGTAACCCGGTGCTGTTCCAAAAGGGAAAGCAGCGTTTCCCACAAATCGGTATTCAGGGCCGGCTTTTTATCCGCTTTGCGCCAGCCGTTTCGTTTCCAGCCTTTTGCCCAGCCTTTTGTGATTGCGTCACAAACATATTTGGAGTCGCTGCACAGGATGACTTCGCAGGGTTCTTTCAACAGCCGGAGTGCTTCAATCACGCCGCTCAGCTCCATGCGGTTGTTGGTGGTGTCGGGCGCGCCGCCGCTAATTTCTTTTTCTGTCCCGTTGTACCGCAGTACAGCGCCCCAGCCGCCCGGACCGGGGTTCCCCTGGCAGGCACCGTCCGTAAAAATTTCAACCCGCTTCATCTTTATCATCCTTATTATTGTAATTATCGTACTGATTATAACATAAAGCTTTTGTACAAACAATTCCATTGTACGTTTAACGCACCTGAATTGCGGTCATAATATATTTATTCTCCGTCAATGCAATCACTTGACAGTATTTAGGAATAAAGGTACAATAATAACGATATTTGTGTCCGGATTTCTTTTTATTCGTTTTATATTTAGACATTAAATATATTAAGCCGCATGTAAATGCGGGTACCACGCATTTTTTCTGCAGCTGCCCGAAGCAGTGCTGAAAGGTGCAACAAAATAACAGGGTCTGCCTTGCCCGTTTGGCACCGTTTGCCGGCGGACATTATTGGTTGTACCCTGAATTAACAATGGAGGTTATTTCGTGACGGAAACAAATCAGAATAAGCCGGAGGAGCGTAAAGATGCCGGAGTGCCGAAAACAGAAGCGGCGGGTGAGCTGCATTCAACCCTTTATCAAAAGGTAGTGCCGCCGAAAAGACAAACGCAAAAGACAGAGCCTGCGGCCAGGCACAGGGCACAAAAACCTGCGGATCAGGTAATTGGCGGGGAACCGGTGCAGCTGGAACAGCCGGCGCAGCCGAAGCACCAGCCGCAAAAAAGAGCGCCGCGCCCGGCTCAGCCAAGGCAGCCGCGTCAGCCGCAGAAGCAGGCGGCACAGGCTGCGGCACAGCAGTCCCAGCCGGCAGCACAGCGCCCGGCCCAGCCAAAGCAGCACCGCCAGCCGCACAGGCAGCCGGCACAGGCTTTGGCACCTCAAACTCAATTGGCTCCGCCGGCCAAAAAACAGGCGGGTTCGCGCCAGCAGGGAAAGCGCGGCCAGCAGAATTCCGAAAAGCCGTCGATTAAGGCGTATTTCCTTGGCGGCCTAAATGAAATCGGAAAAAACTTAACTCTTTTTGAATGCGGTGACGATATGCTTATCGTTGACTGCGGCATGGCGTTCCCATCCGACGATATGCTCGGTGTGGATTTGGTACTGCCGGATTTCACTTTTATCGAGCGCAACGTGGATAAAATCCGCGGTCTTGTGCTGACTCACGGTCATGAGGATCATATCGGCGCGATTCCGTTTTTACTGAAAAAAGTGAATTTGCCCATTTACGGCACCCCGTTAACCCTTGGGCTTGTCGGGGGAAAGTTAAAAGAGCATAATCTTTTGAATAAAGCGAAGCTGAATGTTGTAAATCCCGGCGGGCATATCAAGCTGGGCTGCATGGACGTGGAATTCATTCATGTAAACCATTCCATTCCGGACGCAGTCGGGCTTGCGATTCATTCGCCGGCAGGCACAATTATTCATACCGGCGACTTTAAAATTGACTGCACCCCAACGCAGGGCGGAATGATTGACCTTGGCCGCTTTGCGCAGCTGGGGCAGGAGGGTGTTTTGGCCCTGTTTGCCGATTCCACCAACGCGGAGCGCCCCGGTTTTACAATGACGGAAAGCAAGGTCGCCGATTCGTTTGAACGCCTGTTTTCACGTGCGGAGAACAGCAGAATTATTATCGCCACCTTTGCTTCCAACATCAGCCGCGTACAGCAGATTATCAACTGTGCGGTAAAGTACGGCCGCAAGGTCGCGCTTTCGGGCCGCAGCATGCTGAATGTAATGGGCATTGGCGTCGAATTGGGCTATCTTGACGTGCCGGAGGGCGTGCTGATTGATTTGGATTTAATCAACCGGTATCCGAAAGAGAAGGTTGTGCTTGTCACAACGGGCAGTCAGGGTGAGCCGATGAGCGCGCTGACCCGCATGGCCTTTGCCGACCACCGCAAGGTGGAGGTGGGCCCGGGCGACTTCATCATCATTTCCGCAAGACCGATTCCGGGCAACGAAAAAACCGTCGGAACCGTGATTGACGAACTGATGAAGCGTGGCTGCGAGGTAGTTTACGAATCCATGTACGAGGTACATGTTTCCGGGCATGCCTGCCAGGAAGAGCTCAAACTGATGCAGGGAATTGTAAAGCCGAAATACTTCGTTCCGGTTCACGGTGAGCAAAAGATGCTGCGCAAGCACGCGGGTCTGGCTTACGCCATGGGCAAGAACGCTTCTAACGTATATATCGGCGATATCGGCGATGTGCTGGAGCTGAATCAAGATTATATGAAAAAGCTCGCCGCCGTTCCGGCCGGCAGAATCTTGGTGGACGGCCTTGGCGTGGGCGATGTGGGCAGTATTGTCCTGCGCGACAGAAAGCATCTTTCCGAAGACGGCCTGATTGTTGTAGTCTGCACTATCAGTTCCTCCGACGGTCACGTTGTTTCCGGCCCGGATGTTGTTTCCCGCGGGTTTGTATATGTCCGCGAGTCAGAACCGCTGATCGACGAAGCCAAGGTGCTTGTCAGCGCCGTACTGGACTCCTGTGCCGAAAATAAAATCCATGACTGGGGCACACTCAAGACCCGTATTAAGGATGAGCTTTCCCGTATGCTCTATGATCGTACAAAACGCAGTCCGATGATACTTCCAATCATCATGGAAGTTTAAATGCTGAAGGGGTAATCATTTTGAAAAGAAAAGTATGGGTATCGTCGCCGGTGTTTTACGTTATTACGGCCGTCATGCTCATCATGGCCAGCGCAAGCTGGTTTTGGAACAACTTCATATTCTCCGTGGAAATGTCGCTTTCAATCGTGGCCGTTGTAGCCGTAATGCTTTCGGCGGAGCGGTTCAAAGCGCATGTTGCCACTGCTGTAAAAAGCGCCCAAAAGATTTTATCCGGCGAAGAATACCGCGCGCTTCAGGAATTCACAATGCCGGTTGCGGTAATCGGCGACGCAGGGGATATCATTTGGGTGAACAACGCATTCCTGACAAGTGTGAGCGTAAAGCATGAATGCCGCGGAGAAAATATTTTAAAATTCATTTACCCCAAAACCATAAAACAGATTATTGCCGACAGCGGCACCGATATTTCAGTCGGCAGCAGGCGGTACACCGTTTTCGCTGCAAGGGCGGAATATGGCTGCATCGTTTATTTTGTAGACGACACGTATTATAAAGAAATCAATCGGGAATACACCGAGCGCCGCCCGGTTGTCGCGCTGGCTTGTTTTGACAACCGGGAGGAACTTGCCCGGGATTCCAGCGGCAGCGAGGATTCCCGCATTGCTTCCGAAGTGGAAGCTGCGCTGATTGCGTGGTCGCAGAGCATGAACGGCTTCTTTAAGCGGCTGAGCGGTGGGCGTTACCTGATTCTTACGGATGAATCGCATACCCGTGAGGCGATGGAAAAGCGTTTTCAAATTCTTGACACAATCCGGGGGATTAAAGTCGGCGAACGCCGAAGTGCAACCGTTTCGGTCGGTGTGGGCCGCGGGGCATCTTCCCTGCAGGAAGCCGAGGAGTGGGCGCGTAAGGCGCTCGACATGGCTTTGGGCCGCGGCGGCGATCAGGTTGCCGTCAAACAAAAGGACGATACATATGAGTTCTTCGGCGGCCTTTCCAAAGGGGTGGAAAAGCGCGACAAGGTGCGTACCCGCGTAATTGCCGCAACACTTTCAGACAACATCAAGAACAGCGATAATGTTCTGATTATGGGACATAAATACTCCGACCTGGACAGTGTCGGGTCTTCTATCGGCATGTGGAGCGCCATAACAAAAGCGCTGAAAAAGCAGGCCTTTGTGGTGGTTAACCGCACGCAAAGCCTTGCCGCACCGCTGATCGCGTCAATGGAGGCTTCGGCCGGCGAAAGCAAAGTATTTATTTCTCCGTCGGAAGCGCTTTCTTTTGTCACCCCCAAAACTATGCTGATTGTTGTGGATACCCATTCGCAGGAATTTGTGGAAAGCGCGGAGCTTTTGGGCGCCGTACCGCGTATCGTCATTATCGACCACCACCGCATGATGGTAAAACATATTGAAAACGCGCTTGTCTTTTACCATGAGCCGTATGCCAGCTCCACTTCGGAAATGGTTGCGGAGCTTGTACAGTACATCGGCAACGCAACGCTCAGTCAGGCCGAAGCGGAAGCCCTTCTTTCGGGCATTATGCTCGACACAAAGAACTTTGTGCTGAAGACCGGTGTGCGCACGTTTGAAGCGGCGGCTTATCTGCGCCGCTGCGGCGCGGACACCGTTGAAGTAAAACGGATGTTCTCCGACACGCTCGACACCTATAAGGCAAAATATCAGATTGTTTCAAGCGCTGAAATTTTAGGCGACTGCGCCATTACCTCCGCCGACAGGGAGTTCCCCGATATCCGCATCACTTCGGCGCAGGCTGCGGATGAGCTTTTGTCCATTCAGGGTGTCAACGCTTCGTTTGTCATTTTCCCGACCGGGAATTCGGTGAACGTTTCCGCCCGTTCCCTGGGTGAAATCAATGTTCAGCTGATTATGGAAGCGCTGGGCGGCGGCGGCCACCTTACCATGGCGGGCGCACAGCTTAGCGGTGTGACCATAGCGCAGGCCAGGGAAAAACTAATCGCAATTCTAAGCGAAACAATGCCAAAGGCAATTCAATAATCAATTCATAATGGAGGAGTAACGATGAAAGTAGTACTGCTTGAAGATATCAAAGGGAGCGGAAAAAAGGGCGAGCTGATCAATGTGAGCGACGGTTATGCGCGCAACTACCTGTTCCCGCGCAAGCTGGCAAAGGAAGCAAACGCACAGGCCATGAACGAATTAAAAAATGCGGAAGAGGCCAAAGAGTTCAAAATAAAAAGCGAGACCGACGCCGCACAGAAAACCGCAGATCTGATTAACGGAAAAAGCGTCAAGCTTTTTGCTAAAGCGGGGCAGGGCGGCCGTCTGTTCGGCTCCGTTACCGCGAAAGAAATCGCGGAAGAGCTGAAAAAACAGTATAAGGTTGACATTGACAAGCGCAAAATTGTAATGGACGGCGACATCAAGGCGTTTGGCACCTTCGAGTGTGAAATTAAATTTTACGCCGGAATTACCGCGAAATTTTTTGCTGTGGTCGGCGAAAAAGAATAAAATAAAGGACTTCGGCATCGAATTCAAACCGTCAGCTTTCGCCGGTGGCAATTGATTTCGAACATACAAAACAAAATGACGGAAAAGGGGAGTACAGCATGGATGAAATGGGGGCGGGCGGATACAGTGCGCTCAATCTGCCTTTCAGTCCGGAAGCGGAACAGTCCGTGCTGGGCGCGATTCTTTTGGATTCCTCCTGCATGGACCGTGTGGCGGAAATTTTACCGCGCCCGGAATATTTTTATCAGACCAACAACAGTTTGATTTATTCCGTCATGATGGAAATGTTTACGGTTGGCCAGCCGGTTGACTTTGTAACGGTTTTGGAGAAGCTGAAGGAAACAAAGGGCTTTGACGAAGCAAACGGTAAAACCTATTTGCTCCAATTGGCTCAGCTTGTTCCGTCGATTTCCAATGTGGAGTCGTACGCCGGTATTGTCCGCGACAAATACGATGTGAGAACCCTGATTACCACTGCGCGCGACATTGTTGAGGAAGCATCGTCGGGCGCCGCCGATGCGGCCACGCTGCTGGATTCCGCGGAACAGCGCATTTTTGATATCCGCCGGGGGAAGAATATGCAGGGGCTTCAGCGTATTGATGAAGTCATTGTTCAAACCTTTGACCGTTTGGATTTGCTCAATTCGCCGGACGCCGATCTTTACAAAGGGGTTCCCACCGGCATAAAAGAACTGGACGACACCATTACCGGCCTGAACCGTTCCGACTTTATTCTGCTCGGCGCGCGCCCCGGCATGGGAAAAACCAGCTTTGCGCTGAACATCGCAAGGCACGCCGCCGTAAAAGCCAGTAAAAAGGTTGCCTTTTTTTCGCTTGAAATGAGCAAGGAGCAGTTGACTTCGCGCCTGCTGTCCACCGAGGCCATGGTGGGCGGTACCAAGCTGCGCACCGGCAAGCTGACGGAGGATGAATGGATCCGTATTATTGAAGCGGGGGACATCCTTTCCAAAACACAGATTTATATGGACGACAACCCGTCCATCACCGTTCCTGAAATGAAGGCCAAGCTTCGCCGCCTGAAAGATGTCGATTTGGTCATCGTGGACTATCTGCAGCTGATGAATTCCTCCGGCCGCATTGACAACCGTGTTCAGGAAATTTCACAGATTACAAGAAATATGAAAATTATGGCCAAGGAGCTTAATGTTCCTGTGCTGACTCTTTCTCAGCTGGCCCGTGACAGTGAAAAGCGTACCAACCACCGGCCGGTGCTTTCCGACCTGCGTGATTCCGGTTCCATTGAGCAGGATGCGGATATCGTCATGTTCCTGTACCGTGAGGATTACTATCAGGATTCCGAAACGCCGAGTGAAAATGCGGACCATAACAGCGGGGAATGTATTATCGCAAAGAACCGCCATGGCGAGACCAAAACAGTTCCGCTGCACTGGCAGGGCGAATTCATGCGCTTTACGGCGCAGGAGGTTGTCCGGAGTGAATGATGACATTTTAAATATTGAAAATAAAGTTGAAAGGGTAATCGTCAGCTGGAACATGCTGCCGCAGGGCTGTACCGTGATTGTCGGCCTTTCGGGCGGCGCGGATTCCATGGCGCTTACTCATTTTCTTTTAAAATATGGAATTGCCCGTCATATTCATATGATCGCGGCACATATTAACCATGGGCTGCGCGGCGAAGAGGCCGATTCCGACGAACGCTTTGTCGTGGATTGGTGCCGTGCAAACGGGGTGGAGCTTCAGGTCCTTCACGCCGATGTGCGCGCCCTGGCCGCGGAAAAGTCCGAGGGGCTTGAAGAGTGCGGCCGGAATGTTCGCTACGCTTTTTTCCGCAGCTTATGTGCGGAAAACACAGATGCAAAAATCGCCACCGCTCACACGCTTTCCGACAGCACCGAAACCGTGCTGATGAATTTGGCAAAGGGTACGGGCGCACGCGGACTGCGCGGCATTCCGCCGGTAAGGGGGAATATCGTGCGCCCTTTCATCAGCATTACGCGTGCCGAGGTTGAAGCTTACTGTGAATACTACGGCCTTTCCTATATAACCGACAGCACGAACTTAACGGAAGATTATGCGCGCAACAAAATTCGCCTTTCCGTTGTTCCGGTTCTGAAAGAAATCAATCCCGCATTTGAATCCGCTGTTTTGAAAATGACGCAGCAGCTTGGGGCGGACGAAAATTATCTGACCGGGCTTGCGCGGGAACAGCTTGCAAAAGCAGAGTGCGCCGGGGGCTACAGCCTGCCCGTACTGGCCGCGCTGCCGCAGCCGGTTTTGTCCCGGGCAATTGCGCTGGCTGTGGGGCGTGTGTCAGCGGCAAGACTTGAAAGCAGCCATATTCAGGCTGCGGCGGAAATTGTGCGGGCGCGTGCGGGTGCGGTTACGCTTGCCGGCGGAATACAATGCACAGCACAGGGCAATACTCTATTTATTACCGGTCAAAACAATTCGGAGCCCTGGAGCGTCCCTTTTCAAATGCCTAAAACCTGTTTGCCCGACGGCCGCGTACTTACAATTACAAATTATACGAAGAAAGAATATGAAAACCGTTGCAAATTTAATAATTTGTTATTTAATAATGTAATTAACTATGATACAATATTTAGTGTTACTTCTATTAGGAACAGAAGAAATGGTGATGTTTTCCGTCCGTCCGGGCGCGGCGTCACAAAAACCTTGAAAAAACTCTTCAATGAAGCCAAACTGGAACCGATGCTGCGCTCAAAAGCTGTTATGCTGGAGAGCGGCGGCGAAATCGTCTGGATTGAAGGTTTCGGTGCCTGTGAAGGGTCTTGTGTTGCGGATAACACTCAAAACATAGCGGAAATCAAAATTTTTAAGGAGTGCTAAATATTGAGAAATGATATCGAGTCCGTATTATTCAGTGAGGAGAAGCTCGCCGAAATTGTACAGACGATGGGAAAACGGATCAGCGAGGATTACAAAGGGAAAAATCTGTTGATGATCAGCGTTCTGAAAGGCTCGGTCGTGTTCATGGCGGATTTAATGCGCGCAGTCACCATTCCATGCAGTATTGACTTTATGTCCGTTTCCAGTTACGGCTCGGGAACAAAAACCTCCGGCGTTGTTAAAATCACAAAGGATTTGGACATTAACCTGGAAGGCTACGACCTTCTTGTCGTCGAGGATATTCTGGACAGCGGTTTGACTTTGAGTTACATACTCGAATTGCTGCAGTCCCGCTCACCAAAAAGCATCAAGCTCTGCACCCTGTTCGACAAGCCGGACAGACGCACGGCAAATATTACAGCGGATTATGTCGGAACCATTGTTCCGGATGAATTTATAGTCGGTTACGGTTTGGACTATGATGAAAAATACAGGAACTTACCGTTCGTCGGCATCCTGAAACCGGATGTTTACACAAGTTAACCCCAATGCCGAAGCAACTCATGTAAGGAGTGAAAAAATATTTTGGATAACAAAAAAACGCTGAAAAACATCGGCCTAATCCTAGGCATTCCGATTATATTGTTTATCCTGATTGCCCTGATTTACGGCAACCGTCCGCAAAAGACATATGCGTATTCTGAAATTATCGGCTATTTTAAAAATCAGCAGGTAATAGAGTACTCTATGGATTTGGGCAGCGGTGAAATGATCATCAAGCTCAACGATAAAAAGACGCAGATTTCGTATGTTGCGCCAAGCACCGCTCTTTTGTATGAAGACATTAAGCCTTATACGGAGCAGTATGACAAAGACCATCCGACAGCGAACATGGTGCGTGTTTTAAAACGCCCGACCGAAACTTCCTGGCTTGCCAGCATGGTTCCGATGCTGGTCGCTCTGGTCGTTATGGCCCTGCTTTGGTGGTTTATGATCAAGCGCCTCAACACCGGTATGGGTGATGCGGGCAAGCAGATGAATTTCGGCAAAGCCAAGGTCAAGCAGATGGCCGACGAAAAGCGCAAGACCACCTTTGCCGACGTGGCAGGTGCCGACGAGGAAAAGGAAGAGCTTCGCGAGATTGTCGAGTTTTTAAAGAACCCGAAAAAATACAATGAATTGGGTGCCCGTATCCCGAAAGGCGTTTTGCTCGTGGGCCCTCCGGGTACCGGTAAAACCTTGCTGGCCCGTGCAGTTGCAGGGGAGGCCGGCGTGCCGTTCTTCTCCATCTCCGGTTCCGACTTTGTTGAAATGTTCGTCGGTGTCGGCGCGTCCCGTGTGCGTGACCTGTTTGAGCAGGCGAAAAAGAATTCCCCGTGCATTATCTTTATCGATGAAATCGATGCAGTGGGCCGTCAGCGCGGCGCCGGTTTAGGCGGCGGACATGACGAGCGTGAACAGACTTTGAATCAGCTGCTCGTTGAAATGGACGGCTTCGGCGCCAATGAAGGCGTTATTATGATTGCCGCCACCAACCGGCCGGACATTCTTGACCCCGCGCTGATGCGGCCGGGCCGTTTTGACCGCCAGGTTATGGTCGGTTATCCGGATATTAAGGGCCGTGAGGAAATTTTAAAAGTCCATGCACGCGGCAAGCCGCTTGCACCGGATGTTGAATTAAAAACGATTGCGAAGTCAACCGCAGGCTTTACCGGCGCGGACCTTGAAAACCTGCTGAACGAAGCGGCACTTCTGGCTGCCAGAAAAGCCCTGAAATCCATCACAATGCATGAAATTGAGGAAGCGACCATTAAAGTGGTGGTCGGCACCGAAAAGAAAAGCCATGTGATGACCGAAAAAGAAAAGACGTTGACGGCTTACCATGAGGGTGGGCACGCGGTTGCCGCGTATTTTTGCTCAACACAGGACCCCGTTCATCAGATTTCAATTATTCCGCGCGGTATGGCCGGCGGCTATACCATGCACCTTCCGACCGAAGACCGGTCGTATAAAACCCGTAAAGAGATGCAGGAAGACCTGGTCAGCCTGCTGGGCGGCCGTGTCGCAGAAGCGCTTACCCTTGATGATATTTCAACCGGTGCGTCCAATGACATTGGGCGTGCGACCAAGCTTGCGCGCAGCATGGTTACCAAGTACGGTATGACGGATTCCCTTGGCCCAATCACCTATGGCCAGGATGAGGGCGAGCCGTTCCTTGGCCGCGACATGGGGCATATCCGCAATTATTCCGAATCCACCGCTTCCGCCATCGACCAGGAAATTCATACCATAATGATGAATGCCTACAACAAGACCCAAAGTATCCTGACGGAACATATGGATAAGCTGCACGAAGTAGCGAAATTCCTTTATCAAAATGAAAAAATGTCCGGCGAACAGTTTAGAGAGGTCATGAACGGCGGAAATACGGACAATCCGCTTGAAAGCATCACAGCAGAATAAAGATTTAGGGGGAATGTGGCTGCATTTCCCCTTTTGCTGTTTGTAAACGGCAGCTTGGAAAAACATAAGGGGGCATTAATATGAGGAAGAACATAACAAGAACTCTTTTCGGAATTGTCCTGGTTGCGACGGCAGTCGCTGTGTTCGGAAATTCAATCGGCTGGTGGACGGTGCAGGACTTTGACGGCTGGTGGACGGTGTTCCTGATTGTTCCCGGCCTTGCGGGCTTAATCAGTTACGGCTTCAATTGGGGGAGCACGTGCCTTGTTGTGATCGGTGCATGGCTTTTGGCACGGGCACAGGGCTGGATTCCTTCGGCCGTGGCGGACAGCATGGTTTGGGCGCTGATTCTGCTGCTGATCGGATTCAATCTGATTTTCGGAGGCTTCAGAAGGAAAAGAGTGCCGACCGCTCCCGTTATTTTTGACGGGGTGAAAGGCGCCAGCGACAGCAGCAACATGGTGAATTATACCGCGGTTTTCGGTTCTGTTGAAGTATCAAACAATTCTTTGACTCTTTGCGGCGGGAATCTGACCGCTATTTTCGGCGGAGCAGTGCTTGACCTGCGTCAGGCTGTTCCGGTGGACGGTGCGGTAATCGAAGCAAACGCGGTTTTTGGGGGCGTACAGATTTTTGCACCGCAGAACTGCCGTATTCAGGTAACCGGCGTGCCGTTCTTCGGCGGGTGCGAATGCAAGGTGCAGCGCCCCAATGATGCGTCGCTGCCATTGCTTGTCATCAAGTACACCTCTGTTTTCGGCGGAGTCGAAATAAAATAACAGTGAATCATGTAGGAGCGAATTGAAAATATGACGAAAAAACCGGTATATGGGAACGAAAGCATATCGTCGCTGAAAGGCGCTGACCGTGTGCGCCGCCGCCCGGCGGTTATTTTTGGGTCGGACGGAATTGAAGGCTGTGAGCATTCCATTTTTGAAATCCTGTCCAATTCCATTGACGAAGCACGGCAGGGCTACGGGAAAGAAATCGTTATCACACGCTACAGCGACAAGTCGGTTGAAGTGGAAGACCACGCCCGGGGAATTCCGGTCGATTTTAACAATAACGAACAGCGTTACAACTGGGAACTGGTTTTCTGCGAGCTTTACGCCGGCGGTAAATTTAATAATGACTCTGATGAAAGCTATGAGTATTCGCTGGGACTGAACGGCCTTGGCCTTTGCTCCACACAGTATTCTTCGGAGTACATGGATGTTGATATCCGCCGTGACGGTTTTCGCTACACGCTGCATTTTGAGCACGGCGAAAATATCGGCGGACTGAAAAAAGAGCCTTACAGCAAAAAGGACACCGGCTCGAAAATCCGGTGGAAGCCGGATTTGCAGGTCTTTACGGACATTGACGTTCCTGTGGAATATTACACCGATATCATCAAACGCCAGGCAATTGTAAACGACGGAACACGTTTTTTCTTCCGCAATCAGGTTGGCTCGGTTTTTGAAGAAACGGAGTTTGTTTATCAGCAGGGAATTGTGGACCACGCAAAAGAGGTTGCCGGTGAGGACTTCCTTACTCCGGTGCAGTTCTGGCAGGCGGAGCGCAAGGTGCGCGACCGTGCGGACAAGCCCGAATACAAAACCAAAATCAATGTTGCGGTGGCGTTTTCCAATCGGAATAAGCTGATCGAGTATTATCACAACTCCAGCTGGCTGGAGCACGGCGGCGCGCCGGACAAAGCGGTGCGCAACGCGTTTGTTTATCAAATTGATTCGTATTTGAAACAGGCCGGAAAATACAATAAGAATGAAAGCAAAATCATTTTTGCCGATGTGGAAGACTGCCTTATTCTGATGATTTCATCATTTTCCAACCGCACATCTTACGAGAACCAAACGAAAAAAGCAATCACCAACAAAGGCATTCAGGATGCGATGACTGAAGTCCTCCGCCATCAGCTTGAGGTTTATTTCATTGAAAATCCCATGGATGCGGATAAAATTTCGGCACAGGTTCTCATCAATAAGCGCAGCCGCGAGGATGCGGAAAAAACCCGGCTGAACATTAAGAAAAAACTTACCAGCACCATGGATATCACCAACCGCGTCGCGAAGTTTGTGGACTGCCGTACCCGCGACGTGAGCGAGCGTGAGATTTTTATCGTGGAAGGCGATTCCGCGCTCGGTGCGTGCAAACAGGCGCGCGACCCCAACTTCCAGGCAATCATGCCGATTCGCGGCAAAATCTTAAACTGTCTGAAAGCGGATTACGATAAAATCTTTAAAAGCGATATTATTACGGATTTGATTAAGGTGCTCGGCTGCGGCGTTCAGGTTAAATCAAAGGCAAACAAAGACCTTTCCTCCTTTGATTTGTCACTGCTTCGCTGGAATAAAATTATCCTTTGTACCGATGCCGACGTGGACGGCTTCCAAATCCGCACCCTGCTTTTGACGATGCTTTACCGCCTGACGCCTACCCTGATTGATGAGGGCAAGGTTTTTATTGCGGAATCCCCGCTGTTTGAGGTGCAGACAAAGGACGAAACCTATTTTGCCTACACGGAACGCGAAAAGGATGGGTTTATTAAAAAGCTTGAAGGAAAAAAGTTTACCATTCAGCGTTCCAAAGGGCTTGGCGAAAACGAACCGGATATGATGAACCTTACCACAATGAATCCGGCAACGCGCCGACTCATTAAAGTAATGCCGTCGGATGTGCAGAAAACGAGCGATGTTTTTGACCTGCTCCTGGGCGATAATCTGAGCGGGCGCAAGGATTTTATCGCCGAAAACGGATACAGCTATATCGATTCTGCGGATGTAAGCTGATGCAATAACGAATATATGATTCCTTTATGCAGCCGGTACTCCGTAATACCCAATATCCTGTCATTTTAGCTGTTGCAGAATACCGGCCTGAAATTTAATGAATGTAGGTGCCAATTAAGATATGCCTAAGAAAAAATCAGAAAAAAGCTCGGTGCTCCCGCACGCCCACGGCGTGATAGAGGGCGCGGGTGAAGTAGTGGAGCAGCAAATTACCGACACGCTCGAAAAAAACTACATGCCATACGCCATGAGCGTAATTCTGTCGCGCGCAATTCCGGAAATTGACGGCTTTAAGCCGTCACACCGCAAATTGTTATACACAATGTATAAAATGGGGTTGATTGGTACAACGCGTACAAAAAGTGCCAATATTGTGGGGCAGACCATGAAGCTGAATCCCCATGGCGATTCCGCGATTTACGACACCATGGTGCGGCTTAGCCGCGGTTACGAAGCGCTCCTGCATCCTTATGTGGATTCCAAGGGGAATTTCGGTAAATATTATTCGCGTGACATGGCGTGGGCGGCTTCCCGTTATACCGAAGCGCGCCTTGACAACCTATGCCAGGAACTGTTTCGCGACATCGACAAGGATACCGTTGACTTTGTGGATAACTACGACAACACAATGAAGGAACCGACTCTTTTGCCGGCAACGTTCCCGTCGGTGCTGGTCAACGCCAATACGGGAATCGCCGTCGGAATGGCCAGCTCCATCTGCCCGTTCAACCTCAGCGAAGTCTGTCAGACTGCGATTGCCCTGATGCACGACCCGGAGCACGAAATCGCTTCCACGCTTCTGGCCCCGGATTTTCCGGGCGGCGGGCAGATTATTTACGACCGCGTTGCAATTGATGATATTTACCGTACCGGCCGCGGGGGAATTCGTGTCCGTTCCCGCTACACGTATGATAAATCGGCAAACTGCATCGACATCACGCAAATTCCGCCGACAACCACTGTGGAAGTAATTGTGGAAAAGGTGGTTGACCTTGTAAAACAGGGCAAAATAAAGGAAATATCCGATATCCGCGATGAAACCGGACTGGACGGTTTAAAGGTCACCATTGACCTCAAGCGCGGCGCTGAGCCGGATAAGCTGATGCAGCATCTGTTTAAACTTACCACTCTGGAAGACAGTTTTTCCTGTAACTTTAACGTGCTGGTCGGCGGGGTGCCCCGTGTTATGGGGGTGCGTGAAATCCTTGAAGAGTGGACATCCTTCCGCATTGAATGCGTGCGCCGCCGTACCTATTACGACTTGACCAAAAAGGAAGAAAAGCTGCATCTGTTAAAAGGCCTGCAGGCAATTCTTTTGGACATTGACAAGGCTGTTGCCATCGTGCGCCAAACCGAAGAGGAAGCGGAGGTTGTGCCAAATCTGATGATCGGGTTCGGCATTGATGAAATTCAGGCCGAGTATGTTGCGGAAATCAAGCTCCGCCACCTGAACCGCGAATATATTTTAAAGCGCACAGAGGAAATCAGCCAGCTGGAAAAAGACATCGCCGAACTGAAGTCCATAATGGACAGCCGTACCAAGGTGAAAAATATTATTATATCCGAGCTGAACGATGTAGCGAAGAAATACGGCCAGCCCCGCCGCAGCCTTTTGGTTTATCCCGATGAAATCGAGGAGTATTCCGAGGAAGAAGACGTGCCGGATTACCCGGTGAACCTGTTCTTTACCAGGGAAGGCTACTTTAAGAAAATTACGCCGCAGTCCCTGCGCATGAGCGGGGAGCAAAAGCTAAAGGAAGAGGATGCAGTCCTGCAGCATATTGAGGATACCAACTCCGCCGACTTGCTTTTCTTTACCGACCGGTGCCAGGTTTACAAGGCAAAAGCCGGCGACTTCGGCGACACCAAGGCCAGTGTGCTGGGTGACTATATTCCGGCCAAGCTTGGCATGGACGAGGGGGAATCCGCTGTATATATGGCGGTTACCAAGGATTACGCGGGATATATGATGTTCTTTTTTGAGAACGGAAAGGCTGCAAAGGTCGATATGACCGCGTATGCCACCAAAACCAACCGCCGCAAGCTTTTGGGTGCTTACTGCGACAAATCCCCGGTGGCTGCCATCGTTTATGTAACGGAGGACTGCGAGTTCCTTCTGACCTCTTCGCAGGGCAGGATGCTGATTCTCCATACCGGTGCGATTCAAAGCAAAACAACTCGCAGCACACAGGGGGTCGCCGTTATGACGCTCCGAAAGGGAAGCCGCCTGCTGAAAGCGGAAAAATTAGAAGACGATATGCTGAAAAATCCAAACCGTTACCGGAAAAGCATTCCGGCAGCGGGAGCCATGCCCGCCGCGGAGGATACCGAGGGGGAGCAGATGAAGCTGTAAAATCAGGCTTCACGGGTTAAAAACCGATGAGAATCGGCCTTCATAAAAAAACGCCGCTGAAAAGCCAATAGCAATTCAGCGGTGGAACGGTTCAAAGCGACAAACGCAGCGCTTTGATAAGTTCAAACTTAGATTGCCCGGATTCTATTTTGGTATGCATAAAAATTGGCGCCTCGCATAAAATATGCTTGCAAAGGCGCACTTTATGTGGTAATATAATTAAAGTTGTTTTAATGTAATTCGGAGGTGCGCTATGTCAGCTGTTGAAGTCATATTCGGGATTGTATTATTAATATTTTCAGTTGCTATAACCGTTATCGTTCTTCTTCAAGAAGGCCATCAGCAGGATCTCGGGGCGATTACAGGCGGTGCCGATACTTTTCTTTCGAAAAATAAGGCCCGTTCGGTAGATGCTTTCCTTGCAAGATGGACCAAGGTTATTGCAATCGGCTTTTTTGTACTTGTAATCGTAATTAATGCGTACATGTACTTTGGTGCGAAGTAATTGTTAATAATTAAAGCCCCGCTTATTAAGCGGGGCTTTTCTTGTCTTTCGTTTTAGGAAAGTCATTACGGCTTTCACGGGCAGTCATTGATTTTTACTTTCGGAGTGCAAAATAAGAGGGTCATTTTACTGGAATACTTGGAGGAAACATGTTAGAAGAAATAAAAGGTAAAATTTTAAAACAAATGAAAAGCTCACCGCAAAGCGTCGCGTCACGTGCGCTGATTAAAAAGCTGGGTTTAAAGGATCACAAAGCTTTTTATTCGGCACTGAACCAGCTGAAACAGGAAGGTCTGGTACTGGTCAGCAAGGACCACCGCATCCGTATGCCGAAGAAAAAGGAAACCGTAAAGGCGAAAATAGTGTCGCTTTCAAAGGGCTTTGCGTTCGCGCGCCCCGACAGCGGCGGCGAGGACGTCTTTATCCATGCCGATAACCTGAACAGTGCGTTTATCGGCGACACGGTGCAGCTCAGTAATGTGAAACAGGGCGGAAAAGGCATGAGTGCCGACGTTGACATTGTTTCGGAAAAAGGCAGCCGTTTGATTACCGGCACACTGAACCGCGGCAAAGGCTTTTACGAGCTGGTTCCGGATGACGCAATCCGCTATAACATTCCGATTGACAGAGTCCCGGGGATGAACGGAAAAAACGGGGACAAGGTCCAGGTGGAAGTCCGCCGAATTCCCCGTACCTCCGGCTATGCGGCACATATTGTCAAGATTTACGGAAAATCGAGCAGTGCGAAAATTTGCTCGGATGCGATTATTGACCAGAACGGCATCCGTACAAAATTCCCTGACGAGGTAATCGCCGAAGCAAAGCGGATTTCTGCCGGCAGCATTACGGAAGAGGATTTAAAGGGCAGACTTGACCTTCGTTCCACCAGTATTTGTACAATTGACGGGGCGGACGCAAAGGATTTGGACGACGCAATTTCGGTAAGCAGAACGAAAACCGGATTTAAGCTCGGTGTTCATATTGCCGATGTCAGCCATTATATCAAAGAGGACAGTGCAATTGACGACGAGGCAATGGAGCGCGGCACCTCGGTTTATTTTGCGGACAGAGTGATTCCCATGCTCCCGCAGGAGCTGTCCAATGGGGTCTGCTCGCTGAACTCCGGGGAGGATAAGCTGACTTTTTCAGCGATTGTCCTTCTGGACAGGCAGGGCGTTATCCAGTCGTATGAATTTAGAAAAAGCGTAATCAATTCCAAGGTGCGCGGTGTGTATTCTGAAGTAAATCAGCTTTTCGACAAAACCGCGGACGCGGCTTTAAAAAAGAAATATGCTCCGGTTATCCGTTCTTTGAATGCGGCCAAGGAGCTTGCGGATATTTTAAAGGAACGTTCCGTCCGCAGCGGTACGGTGGAACTGGACAGCACGGAGTCAAAATTCACCCTGAATGAAGAGGGTGTCTGCGTAAATGTCGAGCCGCGCCGCAGCGGTGCGGCGGAACAGATGATTGAACAATTGATGATTACGGCCAATCAGGCGGCAGCCAAATTGGCAAAAGAGAATGAAATTCCCTTTGTTTACCGTGTACACGAACTGCCGAATCCGGAGCGTGTGGACAGCTTAATTCAGATTGTGGGCGCGCTGGGGCTGAGCCCGCGCAGCCTAAAGCATGAAGGCGACATTACGACCGCCGACTTTGCCGATATCATGAAACAGGCTGAAGGTACGCCCGCGCAAAAGGTGATTTCCCATCAACTGCTCAGAACCATGGCGAAAGCACGGTATGATGTAAATCCAATCGGCCATTTCGGCCTTGCGCTTGCCGACTACTGCCACTTTACCTCGCCGATCCGCCGTTATCCCGACACGGCCATTCACCGTATCCTTTCCGCAATGCTGCAAACAAAAAGCAAGGATGAGCTGAACCGCCGCTACTTAACTTATGCAAACGCAGCCGCCTCCAAGTCATCGCAGGCGGAGGTGCGCGCCATGATGGCTGAGCGCAGCGCAGAGGATTGCTATATGGCGGAATATATGAGCCAGCACATCGGCGACTGTTATTCCGGCATCATCAGCGGCGTAACGCAGCGCGGCGTTTTTGTCGAGCTGCCCAATTCGGTGGAAGGGTTTGTTCCGGTGGACACCTTTGAAGGGGCAAATTATAAATTTGACGGAATGATCACACAGGTGGATCAGAATTCCGGCGATAAGCTTACCATCGGCCAAACGCTTCACATTAGGGTGGTTGCTTCGGATGTAGCCAGCGGCCGAATTGATTTTGCACCGAATTTTGAAGGGGAGCAGGCTGTGGCCGAACCTGCGTCCAAATTGTAAATTTTTAAAAACAGAACGCAAAACGCACGCGGGCTGGTATATTTTTTGGAATAAATGCCCATCATACTAACATAATATTAACCGAAAGGCGGAGCTGTTAGTATGGAATCTGTTTTAAAGCTGATACAGCGCACGGACTGCGCAGCCGTTCAGGAAAACGAGGATAAACAAAGACTGCTTGAAGAAATAAAGGAGGTCGGACGTTTAATCGCGTGCAACGACTGCTGGTTTGAGCTGGAATGCGATGAAAACCTGATTGACGCCTGCATCTATCAGCGCGAGGCATTGTATTCCCGCTATCGCTTCCTGTTAAAAACAGCAAAACAGCAGGGTGTAAGCTGCACCCCTTTCAAAAGTAAAAATATGGGGGTGTGATTTTGCCAAGCCTGATCATTGTGCTTTCGGCCTGCGGTGTGTTTGCGCTGCTGGTGATTATTCAGATGATCGTGAAAGCACCCAGACCGGTTCAGCGGGCCGCCGGGGGAGTCATCACGGGGCTTTGTGCACTTGCCGCCGTGAACCTGACGGGCTTTTTTACCGGGGTCAGCCTGCCGCTCAGCCCGCTGACAATCGGAATTTCCGGCGCGGCCGGAATTCCGGGAGTAACAATGCTGCTGCTCCTGAACTTAGTGCTGAAATAATCTCGAAAAGGACGGAATGCAGCCGTCCTTTTTTTATGCCCTTTTTAGAATTTCCGGATTCGTCATGCCACTTTTTATTTTGCGTTTGGTGAATTTTTTTCTCCAACGGTTATACTTGTTAATAAAGTGTTAACTTTTGTTGAAAACAGTCGATAAATAGATTAAGAGAGTTTCACTATGATATCAGGTCGGGAAAACAGGGCCCAATCTTATTTGAGCACAAAACGTGGAACCGGGAAAAGGAGCGGATATATTATGAAAAGGGAAAAAAAGGCAAAGCCAAAAGTAAAATCAATTAAAAGAACCCTGTTGGTCGCAATGGTTGGTTTGGCAGTAAGTGTCAGCATTCTCTGCGGAGTTGCATCGGGTGTAGTCCTTTACAGCAACGCTGACAGCAATATGATTTCCATTGTGAGTGCAAGTTCGGTTGCTTATAATCATTATGTGCAGCAAGCAATCGCGGATTATAAGGTGAGGGCGGAGGCTATCGCCCAAAACAGCGTAATTACGGATAATACCAAGGCAATTGCGGAAAGAAAGCGGGTAATGGCTCAGCTTGCAAAAAAATACGGCTTCGTGGATGTGATGGTTGCGGATTCAACCGGCAAGACGAGCAACGACACCGATGTCAGCGAACGTGATTATTTTAAAGCATCCATGCAGGGACAAACTTATGCTTCCAGTACGGTAGTACGAAAAACGGATTCCAGCATTACTTTGATGATTTCGGCTAAAGTGGATAACGGAACCAGCTACAACGGAATTATTATTGCCGTTCTTTCAAGCGATACCTTCAGCAAAATGATTGACGATGTGTCTGCCGGTAAATCCGGGTATGGGTTTATCGTTGACAAGACGGGTAAAATTATTGCACATAAGGACAGAACCAAAGTAACCAATTTTGTCAATTATATTGATAACGCGAAAAAAGACAGCTCCTATGCCGGAATCGCATCTGTTATACAGGGGATGATTTCCGGAAAAACAGCTACTAAAACCGTAACATTTAACGGAGTGCAGCTATGCATCGGCTATTCTCCAATCCCAAACACGGACGGTTGGTCAATTGCCGTCAGTGCGAATGTGGGCGAGATGATGAGCGGCTTCTATAACTCTATTTTCATCACTGTCATTTTAACGGCTCTTTTCATATTAATATCCTGTTTCGTTGCATTCCGTGTGGCCAGCCCGATTGCAAAGCCGATTGTTGCGCTGGTGAAGCGTATTGAAAAGTTGGCTGAAGGGGATTTGCAGTCCGAGGTTCCCCAAGTGAAGAGCAGGGACGAAATCGGTATTCTGGCATCCTCATTTGCTTCTACGGTGACTACGCTGAAAGGGTATGTAGGCGAGATTTCATCTGTGCTGGGCAGCCTGGCGAACGGCGACTGCACAGTGGAAACTCACGAAAACTATAAAGGCGATTTTGCCTCCATCGGGACTTCACTCAACGAAATTACAACCGGACTAAATCGAGTGTTTATTGATATCAATCAGTCCGCCGACCAGGTTGCAAGCGGCGCCGATCAGGTGTCAAGCGCTTCGCAGGCACTGTCACAGGGCGCCACGGAGCAGGCGAGTTCCATTGAGGAGCTGTCGGCTTCCATTACGGAAATTGCAAGCGAGGTCAACAAAAACGCGTCGAATGCCGCAACTGCCAATAAGCTTTCACTGGAAGCATCCGGCGAAGTGGAGCGCGGCAACGAACACATGCGGCAAATGGTTGACGCCATGGCGGAAATCAGCGGATCCTCGAATGAAATCGGTAAGATTATAAAGACCATTGAAGACATTGCATTCCAAACGAATATCCTCGCTTTGAACGCGGCGGTCGAAGCGGCACGGGCGGGAGCGGCCGGCAAGGGTTTTGCGGTAGTAGCGGACGAGGTTCGGAACCTTGCCAGCAAGAGCGCGGAAGCGGCCAAAAATACAACCGCTTTGATTGAAAGCTCACTGACAGCAGTGAAAAACGGCACACAAATTGCCGATGAAACCGCTGCGTCGCTGAATGCCATTATTGAGAGTGCAAAAAAGACAACGGATTTGATCGGCGAAATTTCTGTCGCATCCAACGACCAGGCGACCTCGATCAACCAAATTACGCTCGGTTTGGATCAAATTTCCGCGGTGGTACAAACAAACTCAGCTACCAGTGAGGAAAGTGCGGCTACCAGTGAAGAACTAAGCGCACAGGCGCAGGGTCTGAAAGAGACACTGGCGTTTTTAAAGCTGAAAACGGATTTCTCCGGCCAAGCGCAGCGCCCTTCTACTCCATCGGTTCAGAAAGATATGGGCAGCCAGTCCTACCAGCCACAAAGCGGCTCGGGAAACAGCAAATATTAATCCGTACATAAATTGGAGCCTCCCACAGTCATCGCTGCGGGAGGCTCCTTTTTATCAAAGTCAATCACGGTTCAAAGTTTTTACTTTAAGCCGGTGGCAACTGATTCGTTATATCATATGGCGCGCTTACCGTTCCTTCAGCCAGTATTTTCTGTCAAGGCTGCGGTATTGAACCGCTTCCGCCACATGCCGGGGTTCAATTTCGGCACTGCCGTCCAGGTCGGCAATTGTGCGCGAAACCTTTAATACCCGGTCGTAGGCTCTGGCAGAAAGTCCAAGCTTTTCAAATGCCTTTTTCAGCAGGCTGCGCCCGTCGTCGCTTAAATGGCAGACTTCATGCAGCATGTCGGCTGTAATTCTCGCGTTGCAGGAAACAGAGGTCCCGTTGAAACGCTCATTTTGAATTGCCCTGGCTGCGTTCACACGCGCTTTTATGGCCGCGGAGCTTTCTGCCTTTTCTTCGGAGTCGATTTCATCAAATTCCACGGGCGGAACTTCAATATGTAAATCCAGCCTGTCCAAAAGCGGGCCGGAAACTCTGGCAAGATAGCGCGAAACCGCATTTGCGGAACAGGTGCACGGCTTGTTGGGATGCCCGAAATAGCCGCAGGGGCAGGGGTTCATTGCGGCAACCAGCATAACGGAGCAGGGGTAGGCGATTGTGCCGCTCACGCGTGAAATCGTCACTTTCCCGTCTTCAATCGGCTGACGGAGCACCTCCATCGCGGTGCGTGAAAATTCCGGAAGCTCGTCCAAAAACAGCACACCGTTATGGGCCAGCGAAATTTCCCCGGGCCGCGGGATACTTCCCCCGCCCGAAAGTCCCGCGGCGGATACCGTGTGGTGGGGCGACCGGAACGGTCTTGTCTTAATCAGCGAAACGCCGCTTGGAATTGAGCCGGCAATGGAATGAATTTTCGTGGTTTGTATCGTTTCCTCAAAAGTCATATCGGGCAAAATGGAAGGCAGCCGTTTTGCAAGCATGCTTTTGCCGGAGCCGGGCGGCCCGATTAACAGGACATTGTGCCCGCCGGCGGCTGCAATTTCAAGCGCGCGCTTCGCCTCGAACTGGCCGCGGACTTCAGAAAAATCGGGCATCGGCAGGCTGTTTTGCGGCGCGTCCGCGCTCGACTGAGCCGGAGCGATTTCCTCACGCCCGCTCAGATGATTCAGCAGGGCCGGCAAATCCTTTACCGGATAAACGCAGATTCCCTCCACAACCGCACCTTCGGCCGCATTGGCCGCCGGTATGTAAAGCTTTTGAAAACCTTCCGCCTTGGCTTTCATTGCCATTGGCAGCACACCCTTAACAGGCCTGACTTCGCCTGTCAGGGAAAGCTCGCCGAGGAATACGCTGTCATCCAGCTCCGCGCCCAGCTGGCCGCTTGCTTTCATCAGGGTGATGAGCAGCGGCAGGTCGTAAATCGGGCCTTCCTTGCGCTTGTCCGCAGGGGCCAGATTTACGGTAATCTTATGAATGGGGAATTCAAATCCGCAGTTCTTCATTGCGGAGCGCACCCTGTCCCGTGATTCTTTCACAGAAGCGTCTGGCAGGCCCACCACGTCAAAGCCGGGCAGGCCAACCGAAATGTCCGCCTCCACTTCAACGACAAAGGCGTCCATCCCGTAAAGCCCCATGCTGTATAAGCGAGATACCATAATAATCCCTCCGCGAATTAATATAAAATCATTATACCCTAATTGGAATCATATGGCAATTGTTACCGATTTCAAACGATTCCTATCATAAATATTTCAATTGATTTGTCGATATATAAGCTACCGTGGGCATTTGTGCAGCAAACGCAATTGCCTGCTGCAGATAATTCGAAAGAACATGATTTTATAAATAAAATACTCTGTTCTTAAAAAGTGAAAGACAAAAGAGGTGGAAGAAATGTCCGTTATTAAAAACTTAAAGGTTTCCAAAAAATTATGGCTTATTGTTATTCCCGCAATTCTCGCATTGATTTTTCTTCTTGTTTTCTTCATCTATCGTTCCAACAGTATCAGCCAGGAGTCCAAAAAAGCATTGTATGACGAGACTTTTGTGAGTACGTCCAATATATTAAATGCAGACAGGGATTTTTATCAGGCAGCGGTTGCGGAACAGGAGATTTATCTCAGCGGAAAAAATCTTACGGCTGATAAAAAGAAGGAACTGATCGCTACCTATAATGAAAATGTACAGCAGGTGCAGGACCGTATTACGTTAGCCCTGAACAATGCGAAAGGAAACAAAGAGCTCTACAGCGTATTTGCCCATTCCACAGCTCATTTAACATTGGCACAGCTTGGCGAACAGTTCCAAACGGAGTTCAAGTCCTGGCAGGGTGCGTATAATGTAGAAAATGAAACAGGGGATATGAAAATCCGGCTTTCCAAGTTCGATACCGCAAGGGAAAAAATAAACCTGATGACGGAACTGCTGGAGCAATATGCGAAAGCAAGGTCAGCACAAATCCAAAACGATGTAAAAAACAGCATCGCGGTATCGGTGACCATTATTTCAATTCTCATCCTTCTATTGCTTATCTTTTCAATTCTTATTGTCCGTTATTTAAAAAATAACATAAAATACATTACCGATGTAAGCAAGCGTATTGCGCAGGGGGAACTGTCAATTCAAATCGATGAAACAAAAATATCACGTGATGAAATCGGGCAGCTTTGCGGCGCAACAGGGCAGATACTCGTACAGTTGAATGATTATGTTTCCTATATTAATGAAATCACACAGGTACTGGACACAATGGCAAAAGGGGATATGCAGGTTACGCTGCACAATAACTACACCGGTGAATTTGCCGCCATTAAGGACGCACTGCTAAGAATATCGTCGTCACTCAATCAGACGCTCACCGCCATTGCCGTTTCCTCTGAACAGGTTGATTCCGGCGCAAGGCAGGTGTCTAACGGCGCTCAGGCCCTTGCACAGGGAGCCACGGAACAGGCAAGTGCCATTGAAGAGCTTTCCGCCTCCATTACCGACATATCCGAGGGAGTGCGTAAAAATGCCGCCAACGTAAGGCAGGCGGCGGACTATGTTGGGCAGACGGTATCGGGCGTTGAAGAAAGCAACACATATATGAAGCAGATGCTTGCTTCCATGAATGATATTGATAAATCATCCGGTGAAATCAGCAAGATTATCAAGGTTATTGATGACATTGCGTTCCAAACGAATATTCTTGCCCTCAATGCTGCCGTAGAAGCAGCCAGAGCAGGAACTGCCGGCAAGGGCTTTGCGGTTGTAGCGGATGAGGTCCGAAATCTTGCCAGCAAATCCGCCGCTGCCGCCAAGCAAACAACCGTGCTGATTGAGGGTTCCATCAATGCGGTTGCCGGCGGTTCAAAAATTGCTGAAAACACAGCAAGAGCACTTGAAAATGTTTCGGATAAAGCAGCACAGATAAAGAATATTATCGGAGAAATTGACAGTGCTTCATCAGCGCAGGCAACGGCAATTTCACAAGTCACCCAAGGGTTGGAGCAGGTATCCTCTGTGGTACAAACCAATTCGGCTACCGCGGAGGAAAGCGCCGCTGCAAGTGAGGAACTGTCCGGGCAGTCTGCCATGCTGCACACTGAGGTCAGTAAGTTTAAATTAGCCAAATAGCGAATCTTTTATAGCGAAATCCCGCCGTTTTTTCGTTGGGTAATATTTTTATAAAAACTAAAAGAAGCTGCTCGAGCGCCAAAATTGCTCGGGCAGCTTTTTATATGAAATCATATGGAGCTTATTTTCAATTCTGCATCAAATCAGGGCTAAAAGCGCCCAAGCTGTTTCTATAGATATTATATTCCAGTTATGATATAATTGAAAAACATGTGCTGAAGTTGGAGGAAATTATGATAAATATTATCCGTGAAAAGAGTTTTTATAAATCGCTGGCCAAAATCGCGTTCCCGCTTGCTGCCCAAAACCTGATTTCGGTCGGAATTGCCATGACGGATACAGTTATGCTCGGCAGGCTGGGCGAAACGGCTATTTCGGCATCCTCGCTTGCAAACCAGCTTTTCTTTATTTTTACCTTTGCGCTGTTCGGCCTTTCAGGCGGAACCATTGTACTTTGCGCACAGTACTGGGGCAAGGGGGATACCGATACCATCAGTAAGGTAATGAGTATTACGCTTCGCTTTTCTATTTCGGCGGGTATCGTTTTCACCTTTGTCGGGCTGGTGTTTCCAAAACAGTTTATGACGCTTTACACGAAGGACCCGGATGTAATTATGGCGGGCGTAAGCTATCTGCGCTATGTCGCCCCGTCCTATATACTCAGCTCCATCACGGTAATTTACCTTGCCGTTATGCGCAGCATGGAAAATGTAAAAATCTCATTGTGTACAAGTTGTACCTCATTTTTAGTCAATGTGTTTTTAAATCCCGTCTTGATTATGGGGTATTTCGGCGCTCCGAAAATGGGGGTGGCCGGGTCGGCACTTGCTACACTCATTGCAAGAGGAGTCGAATTTTCCATCGCAATTTTTTATTCTACCTTCTTGAATAAAAAGTTTCGGTTTCAATTTCACCATTTGCTTTCCTGGGACAAGGAGCTTTTAAGAAGCTATTTCAAGTACAGCGGGCCGGTCATTCTGAGTGAATCGCTTTGGGGCGCCGGAGTTTCGGTTCAGGCCGCAATTTTAGGTAATCTTGGCAAATACGCTTCCGCTGCCGCCAATATTGTCAGTGTTGTACAGCGGCTTACCACCGTGCTGATTTTCGGTGTATGCGATTCCGCAACCGTGATTTTGGGTAAGCGAATTGGTTCCGGCGATGAAGACGGTGCAAAAGCAGCGGCAAATACGTTTGTATTTTTAAGCGGAGGACTCGGCATTTTTTCTGCTATGCTTGTCAGCTTAATTGGAAATGCGGCGGTTTCGGCGGGTGTGTTTACCATGACGGCCACCACAGCGGGGTATGTTCACATCATGTTTTACGGAGCAGCCGTATTTGTGTTCTTTCAGTCTATCAGTGCGATGAATATTGTCGGCATTATGCGCTCCGGGGGCGATACCCGTGCCGCACTTCTGATTGATGTCGGCACACTTTGGCTGATTTCGCTGCCGGTTGGGTTTATAGCCGGTTATGTGCTTCATCTTGCCCCGCCGTATGTGTACCTGTGCATGTCATGTGACGAAATGATTAAGGTTTTTATATGCCTGTGGCGGTTTAAAAAGGATAAATGGCTGCATAACGTTACAAAATAATGTTTTCAAATACAGTCAGCAGGGCCTGGGGGAATTGTTCCGGGGTGATGTGCGTTATAAGTGCGAACTTTATTAAAGTCAGTTGCGGTTCAAGGTATCGGTTTGAGCAATGTCATTTGACTTTCCGCGTTTTTTATAATGAACAGAAAGAAGAAAAAATTCAAAGGATATTTTAGGGATTTCATAAAATTTAACCAAATAAAACAAATATTCATTTTCTGCAGCAAAATATTTGTTGACTTAATCGAAGAAATGAGTTATTATAATGACAGAATCTTGAATGAATGTCCATGAGGTGTTTGGTTTGGCTGAGGATAACCGTTTCGGACAAATGGAAGATTTTACCGACGGCCAGCTTGCCAGCCTTGTGAACAACGGCAATTCATCTGCTTTTGTTGAACTTACTGCGCGGTATCTTTCACTTGTAAAAGCAAAAGCGTCCCGTTTTCGCAGTACGATGCTTGAAACGGACGATTTGTGTCAGGAGGGCCTGATGGGCCTTCTGAATGCGGCGCGTACTTACGATTCGGCAGGCGGGGCCAGCTTTAAGACTTATGCCGGTGTGTGTATTACGAATCGGATGATTATGGCATGCCGCACGGCTGCAAACCGAAAGAATCTTCCGCTTAACAATTTTATTTCTCTCAGCGATCACGATACGGAAATGGATATGTCGGACAACACGACCAATCCTGAAACCGTGTTAATCGATAATGAAAGTTTGAAACTGATGCGGCAGCGCATGGAACAAACACTTTCTCAAATGGAGCAGCGAGTTCTCATGCTGTATTTAGACGGCTGCAGCTACAGCGAAATTTCAGCAAAGCTTGGAATTACCTCCAAAGCGGCTGACAATGCCTTACAGCGTGTTCGTCTTAAGCTTAAAAAACTTTTTTAATTCATATATTTAAAGTAAATATGCCCTGGTAGCTTAAGTAGAGCGTTGGAAATCAAAGGCGGCGGTGCAAATCCGTCTATGGGCAAATATCTTTAATCCATAAAGCGAGGTAAATCAAATGTACGAAGACAAGACTCTCATCTGCAAGGAATGTGGCGCTGAATTTGTATTCACCGCCGGTGAGCAGGAATTTTATGCTTCCAAGGGTTTCGTAAACGAGCCCCAGAGATGCAAAGCCTGCCGCGATGCACGTAAGAATGCTGCAAAGCCTGAGCGCGAAATGTATACCGCAATTTGCGCAAGCTGCGGCAAAGAAGCAAAGGTCCCCTTTAAGCCACGTGAAGACCGCCCTGTATATTGCAGCGAGTGCTTTGCAAAGATGAGGGAAGAATAAGCTATATATTTCTTATTCGTGACCAGGATGCCCCGGATTATGTCCGGGGCATTTTATTATGCCTTAAAAAGAAAGGTATTGCAAAGTTTTCGAACGGGTATTATAATAAGGGTGTAAAAATATAAGTTAAAGCTGGAGGATCATTACAATGGCTGTTATTACAAAAGATACATTGATCGGCGATATTCTTGACATGGACAGGACCACCGCACCGTTCTTTATGGAAATGGGCATGCATTGCCTGGGCTGCCCCGCATCACGCGGCGAAAGCTTGGAACAGGCCTGCATGGTTCATGGAGTAAGTGCGGATGAACTGGTCGAAAAACTGAACGCACATCTGGCTTCCAAATCATAATATTGATTTGGCTGCGGTGTAGAAAATTCAACTCGGCTTATAAGCCGAGCCAAAATACGGCCGCCCGGCAAGTAATTGTCGGGCGGTTGTTAGGTATAGGGGATTTATGTCTAAAACGATTGAGATAATCACGCACATCCGCACGGCCGTGGGCGGAGACACACTCGGAAATACTTATTATCGGTTTTTGCTGGTTCATACCGGCTTTTTGATTTTTACCGGTCTGCCCAGCGTCTTTATCAATACATTTCTGATGAGCCAAACTCATAATATGGATGTTGTTTTAGAATATAACATGCTTACTTTTGCCGGTACGGCTATCGGAATGTTCCTTTCTGCAGCGGTAGTGCACCAGTTTCATTCCGGAATAGCTTCCGTTCTTGGAATTCTGGGATTTAATATTCTGTATTTGCAGCTCATCTTTTTAAACGTCCGTGCGGCGGAACATGTTTTGCTTTTGGGTGTTACCAGCGGACTGGCCGGTGCGTTTTACTGGATCAGCTACAGTCAACTGCTTACGGAGTACACCGACCTGGGCAACCGTGACAGCGGCATGGCGATTGTAAGCATTGTATCCTCGATTGTTAATCTGATTGTGCCCCTGCTGGCAGGAGCGTTGATTTCCGCCGTAGGCGGGACAATGGGCTACAACCTTGTGTTTGGCCTTGCGTTTATCATCGGCCTGATTACTTCGGTGGGTGCTGTTCGCCTGCCAAAACCAAAATCGGGTCAATCGCGGGTGCGCCACAAAGAAGCCTTTCAGTTTGTGCTTCGTCATAAAGCGATGCAGTTTGCCCTGCTGAGCGAAGCCTGCAAGGGAATCCGCGAAGGTGCATTCGGCTTTATCCTCAGCATCCTGCTGTATCGGCTGATTAAAAGCGAAGTGCTGATTGGGTTCAACACATTTCTTTCTTCCGGTGTGTCCATCCTTTCTTTTTTATTTATCAGTAAAAAGATCGTTGGCTCCAACAGGGTTAGATATATGGAGATTGCAACGGCTGTCCTGCTCGTTTTCAGTATCATCAACGTATTTACCATAAGTCCGGTTATGCTGATCGTTTTTACCATGGTAAATGCGTTCTTTTCCGGCTTTATTGTCAATGCTTCTTTTGGCAATTTTTTGGATGCGATCCAGGTACTGCCGAATGCGCGAAGCCTCCGACCGGAGTTTTTTGCGCAAAAAGAGCTTTCCTTGGCCACAGGCAGGTGCCTTGGCGTTGCGATTATCATGACGGTCGATCATTTGGCCGGCAGCGGCTTGGTGTGGCAGGCTATTTCACTTGGAGTCCTTACCTTAACGCAGGTGGGAACGGTCGCCGCGTGCAAGCAGGCGGTACGGTTGATTGAAGAAACAAAAATGATGAGGTGTGAGCAGTGAGTTTACATCCTTTATTTACTTTAGGCGCGCGGCTGGAGCTTTGCGCTTCTATGGTACGCCCGGGGGCGGCTTTGGCGGATATCGGCACCGACCACGCCTATCTGCCGATTTGGCTTGCCAAACAAGGCCGGATTGCACGGGCGATTGCCGCCGACGTTAAGCTTGGCCCTTTGCGGAAAGCCAAAATCAATATTGAGCGTTACCGTGTACAGGATATTGTCTCCGCACGCCTTTCCGACGGACTGAACGCAATTTTCCCTACCGAAGCGGATGATATTGTGATTGCTGGAATGGGCGGTGAAATGATTATCCGAATCATTGCGGCCGCGCCGTGGCTTAAAAACGAACAAAAACATCTGATTTTGCAGCCCATGACATCCGCGGAGCCGCTCCGCGAATTTTTGGCGGAGCAGGGCTTTGCCGTTCTTCGCGAACAGGCGGTGACGGAAGAAGGCCGCGTTTATTCCGTGCTGCTGGTTCAGCATAATCCCGAAAAAGTGTGTGCTGACGAATTTTACCCGCACATCGGCAAACTGACCGCTGAGACGGAGGACAACCGTGCCTATATCCGCCGCCGCATTGTAAATCTTGAGAAGAGAGCACGCGGGCTGGCTTTATCCGAAAAAAGGGAAGAAGCCGCCGCGCTGAACAGTCTGATTGCAAAATTAAAAGCCATGCTGGAAAAGGGGTAATCTTATGGTTTCGGCTAGGGATATTTATAACTGTATCGATGGCTTTGCGCCGTTTCATTCCGCTATGAATTTTGACAATCCCGGCCTGCTGGTCGGCGATTTTCACGCGCCGGTGAAAACAGCGGTTCTGTCGCTTGACATTACGCCCGCCGTTGTGCGTGAGGCCGCCGGGCTTGGGGCTGAATTGATCATCAGTCATCATCCGGTTATTTTTAATCCGTTGAAGCGCCTTGACTCCGGCTCGGTTCCGTATTTGCTCGCAAAATCCGGAATAGCAGCCATTTGCGCGCATACAAATCTTGACATGGCGCCGGGCGGGGTCAATACCTGTCTGGCGGAGCGTTTACAGCTGAATCATATTCGGATGCTGAGGGAATATGAATCCTCCGGCTTACCGGAAGCGCTTATGGGCGAAACCGCCCGCCCGTATTCTCCGCGCGAATTTGCGGAATTTGTCAAAGCGGTTCTGTATTGTGACGGGCTGCGTTACACCGACGGCGGGCGTGAAATTACGCGCGTCGGTCTTTGCAGCGGCGGCGGTGCGGACTTGGTTTACCCTGCCGCACAGGAAGGCTGTCAGGCTTTTGTAACGGGAGAAAGCAAGCATAATATTTTGCTGGATGCTGAAAATATGGGGGTAACGCTGGTTGACGCCGGCCATTTTTACACGGAAGATATTGTAATAATTCCGCTGCTGAACCGCCTTTCAAGGCAGTTCCCCGGCCTTCGTTTTATGAAATCAGAGCAAATGCACAGCCCGGTGAAATATCTGTAGCGTGCAGCTTCAGGAGGTAGTTTCATGGCTCTTGACGGAGCGTTTTTAAGACATATTAAAAAGGAAATAGAAGAAAAGGCAATCGGCGCGAAAGTGGACAAAATCTACCAGCCGAACCGGGAGGAAATGGTGCTGTCGTTCCGCACACGCAGCGACAATTTTAAGCTGCTGATGTCCGCAAGGGCAAACAGCGCGCGGATTAATTTCACCCGGACTGTACCCGAAAACCCAAAGGCACCGCCCATGCTCTGCATGCTACTGCGCAAACGCCTTGCCGGCGCGCGCCTTGCCGCGGTGCGCCAGCCGGGGCTGGAGCGTATGCTCTGCCTCGATTTTGATGCAACCAGCGAATTGGGTGACGCAATCCGCTTAACGCTTGTCATGGAAATTATGGGGCGTTACAGCAACATTATTTTTGTGGATGAAAACGGCAAAGTTATCGACGCGCTGAAACGTGTGGATGCCGAAATGTCCTCGGAACGGCTGGTGCTGCCGGGAATGACGTATCAGCTCCCGCCGCCGCAGAACAAGCTTTGCCTTTTGGACGTTCCCGCACCGGAAATCATAAACAGAATCAAGCGGATTCCGGCTGACATGGAGCTTTCCAAAGCATTGTTGGAAACGCTTCAGGGCGTTTCCCCGATTGTCTGCCGTGAGCTTCAGCATCTGACCGGCCACGGAAACGAGATTACGATTCAGAATATGAGTGAGGAGCAGTATGAACGGCTTTCGTTCTTCCTGACCAGAATTGCAGATACGGTGAAGAATACAGCCGGGCAGCCGTTTATGGTCACTAACCCCAAGCAAAAGCCGATGGATATTTCCTTTTTAAAGATCGAACAATACGGGCTTACCGCGGTGGTTACCCGGCGGGAGAGTTTTTCCGAGCTTTTGGACGCGTTTTATGACGAGCGTGACCGGATTGACCGTATGCGGGTGCGTTCACAGGATTTGCTGCGTATCCTCACCACAACATCCGACCGGCTCAGCCGCAAAATCAATCTTCAGCATGCGGAGCTCGAACATTGTGCACAGCGCGATACCATGCGCATTTACGGCGATTTGATCAACGCGAACCTTTATCAACTGCAAAAAGGCGCGGCTTTTGCCGAGCTGCAGAACTTTTATGATGAATCACTGCCGCTGATGAAAATCAAGCTTGATACTGCGCTTACCCCCGCACAGAACGCGCAGAAATATTACAAGGCATACCACAAGGCGCGTACCGCGGAGGAAATGCTGACCGTCCAAATTCAACAGGCGCAGCAGGAGCTGAGCTATATCGATACCGTGTTCGAGGAACTCAGCCGCGCCGCAACGGAGCACGACCTTGCGGAAATCCGTACGGAGCTTATGGAGCAGGGTTATATCCGCGCTCCGAAGGGAAAGCAAAAGCAGCCGGCGCTGCTCGGGCCGATGGAATTTGTTTCTTCGGACGGCTTTCGTATTCTGGTTGGGCGCAACAACCGCCAGAATGACCGTCTTACAATGAAGCAGGCAAATAATAACGATATCTGGCTTCATACAAAAAATATTCCGGGTTCCCACACAATTGTTGTGACCGAGGGGCGAAAGGTGACGGAAACCGCGCTGAAACAGGCTGCCATGCTGGCGGCGTTCCACAGCCGCGGTCGGGATTCCTCACAGGTTCCTGTGGATTATACCGAAGTGCGCAATGTCAGCAAGCCACAGGGGGCGAAACCGGGCATGGTGATTTATGTAAACAATAAAACACTTTATGTTACGCCGAGTGTCCGGCTCGCGGAGGAACTGAAATCAAATTTAGTTGGTAAATAGACAGTATTCATGATATAATAACCGAATAACGGTTATTATATTTGATTTTATGTCCCTGCGGGTTCGCCGTTTGCAAAGCAATCGGCCGTAAATGGGCGATTGTATCGTAAAGCTTTGTTTTTCTGATATATTATCAGAATGTAAGATAGGAAGTGTGCCAATGCTCAGGATAAAAACCACTGATTTTCTGAGGGATACCATCTTGTTTGGCTTCACAGCGTTATTGCTGTTAATCGCTAATTTTATGACTGTTCTCGGCGGAAGCGTATGGGAAGCTGCCGTCAACACGATGCTCGTTGCAATCATTTTTCTGAATGTTTCCATCTTTTTCAGCCTGATTAAAAATATCAGGCGCGATTTTTCTCTTTTGATTTTTATGGCTGCCTTCGACATCCTGCTTTTGGGGCGCGTTTATGTCTCCTGGCTGGGTACCTACAGCATACTTCTCTCGCGATTGGAAGCCGATGGATTTCCGCAGCTTTTTCAGGCGCTTCAAATTATCGCTGTATCCCAAATATTCGTTTATGTGGCCTACCGGCTGGCTGGGCCGGTTTTTAACAAAAGGGAAACCGCGCTGCAGGAAAAAGGAATGGGCGTTGTGAGGTATAACCCGCTGACGCCAATTCTCCGCCAGCTCAGCATGATTGTTTTATTAGTCAGTTCGGTACCGTTTTTCTACAGCCTTTTTCAAACGGTACTGTATGTATTGAAGCACGGCTACCTGAATTCGTTTACAACTCAGGCTGACGGTGTCCCGTCCATTATCGGCCGGCTGTCCATGTTCTTTGTCCCTGCGTTTGCGGTGTTCCTTGCCACCCTGCCAAATAAAAAGCAAATGAAGCTGCCGCTTGCGGTTTATGGAATTTATATGGTTACTTCAATTTTTACCGGCAGGCGTAACATCATTGTTACGGAAGCGCTGATGCTGGTAATCTATTTTGTCATGCGCGACAATCTGCTGCCGAAGGGCAAACGGCTGCTGAAAAAGCGTACCCTTGCCGTTGCCGGAATTTTCGGCATTGCAGCAATGTACCTGCTGCAGCTTTTTGCACTGATTCGGTCGGGTCTTTCCGGTGCAAGTCGAAACCTTGGCTCAATGCTTGTCAGCTTTTTTGATTCCCAGGGTGCGAGCTTTCGTGTTATTATCCAGACCATTAACCATATTAATTCATTCAATTTATCCGCTTCCTATCAGTATTTGTTTTATCCGTTTGAACTGTTTGTGCACAACAATGTGGTCACCCGCGCATTGTTTGGGCTTACGCCAATCGTTGAGGTGCAGAATTCCTCATTTGTACAGACCACGCACAACTTTGCCCATGTTTTAACCTATTTGGTCGATCCGGCCCGCTATTTAAGCGGCGGCGGATTTGGAACATCCTATGTTGCGGAAGCGTATGTAGCATACCGAATTTTCGGAGTAATCGCAGTCAGTTTAATGATCGGCTTTGCGTTTCGCTTTTTTTCTTCCCTGCTGTCGCGCTCCTGGGTTGTGATTGCGGCTTCGCTGATTGCAATTAAAAGCTTTGTTTACATTCCCCGCAGCTTTGCATTCCTGTGGGTGACCGACGTGTTCAACATTACCTACCTCTGCTTCTTTATTGCAATTTATATTTTGGCTTTGGCGATTGCGAAAGTCGGTACGCATGTCAGGCCGGCGGACGGAATGACCAGGCCGGTGTTTGCGCTGGAGGATCAGGGATGAAACTGCTGATTTTATTGACCGCTGCATTCCCTTACGACAAAGGGGAAGAGTTTTTATCAACCGAAGTGAAATATATCAGCGGCTTCGATCGGGTAATTCTGTGTCCGTGTAATCTAAAGCCGGATTCTGTTGTGACAAAACAAATTCCAAACGGAATTTCCTGCGTTCCGCTTCAAAAAAAACAGAACGGAACGTCTTTTTACGCGCGATTGCTTCTTCGGCCGTATGTGCTTGATGAAATCAAATCGCTGATCGGAACCGGCAGCTCTGTATCCGGCCGAATTCACGAAATGCTGTTTTTTATGAAAAATGCTGTTGCAATTTATGAAGCGCTCAAAGCCATTCCCGAACTGAACGGCGCCGATGATATTACCATTTACAGCTATTGGTTTTATGATGCAGCAGCTGCGGGTGCGCTGCTGGCTGCGGATTTGAAAAAACGGGGGGTCAAGGTAAAACAGATTTCCCGTGCACATGGCTTTGACGTTCACCCGGAACGTGCAAAATACAATTATATTCCGATGCGTAAGTTTCTGCTCCGCCGTGTGGACAGGCTCTTTCCCTGTTCAAAGAACGGTGCGGACACGATTTTTCGGCAATACCCGGAGTTTTCCGGTAAAATTCAGCCGGCTCTTTTGGGAACCGCTGATTACGGCGAAAAAAATGGGAGCAGGGAAGGGGAATTCCATGTGCTTTCGTGTTCCTACATGGTGCCGGTCAAACGGCTGCATCTGATTGTGCAGGCGTTGCAGCAAGCCGACTTCCCGGTTCGGTGGACGCATATCGGCTCCGGCCCGCTCGAAGAAGAAATAAAGCAGATGGCTTCCGTATTGCCTGCACATGTGAGCGCGGAGTTTTTGGGGCAGATGGACAATGCGGCCATCATGGAGTATTATAAAGCAAATTGTATTTCTGCATTTATCAATGTCAGTTCCAGCGAGGGGATTCCCGTTTCCGTCATGGAGGCGTGCTCCTTTGGCGTGCCGGTTGTTGCTACAAATGTCGGCGGTACTTCCGAGGCTGTCCGTAGCGGTGAGAACGGATATCTTCTGGAAGCGGACTTTACGCCCGACGCGCTTTTGGAAAAGCTCCGTCTGCTAAAAGGGCTGTCCGACGAAAAATATAAAACCATGTGCTGCAATTCACGTAAACTTTGGCAGGAAAAATTCAATGCGGCTGAAAACTACAGAAATTTTTATTTGATGATTGGCGGGGGCGTATTATGAGATTTTTATATGCCTGCTTTATATCGAACTCCATGCAATATTCGGGCATCTTAAAAAAGGTTGCCGGGCAGACAAACGGAGCGGCCCAGCTGGGGTATGAAGCGGAATATACTTACGTTGACGAGGAAAGCGTAACCTTGAGCACGGGCGCCGGGCTCATTCGAAAGCCTCTTCCCCCGGGGCTGCGGTGGCGGGCGCAAAAGCAGGCGATTACGGATAAAATCTGTGAGTTTATCGCTGCGGGGAATTATGACGTGGTCTATATTAAGGGCTTTCTTACCAGCCCATATGACCTGCAGATAGCAAAAAGCGCAAAGGCGGCAAAGAAAACATGCAGGGTGATTTTTGAAATCGCCACGTATCCTTATCGCGGGGAATACCGCCGCTTCCTGAAAGCGGACATGCGAGCGCGAAATCTGCGTTCTTTAGCCGGCCATATGTTGGAAATCTTCCAGCACGGGATTACAGTCCCGCGCATCAAAAAGCAGGTTGACGTTCTTGCGGTCTTTGGAGCGCCGGTAAAAAAGGTGTGGGGCATTCCGGCAATTAATGTTGACAACGGGGTATCCGTTGATAAAATTGACCTGCGCAGAAGCACTTCCCCTGCTGCGGGTGCGGATATTGCATTGCTGGGTGTCATCGGAACGTCTATCGCGCACGGATATTCCAGGATTCTTGACGGCCTTGCGGCTTATGAAAAAAGCAGATCTTCCACGGACCCGCAAATCAGCTTTAATATTGTAGGGCAAAACGAAACGATTGCCGAACTGAAAGCGCAGGCGGCTAATCTTCAAATTACCGAAAAAGTGCATTTTCTGGGCTATAAAAATTCTGACGAGCTTGCAAAGCTTTACGATGACAATGATTCGGCTGTTTCCTGCCTCGGCGAATACAAAGTCGGTTTAACACATCTTTCTCCGATCAAATCACGCGAATATTGTGCGGCGGGGGTACCGTTTTTATATGCGTATGAGGATTCGCTTCTCAACGCGGAAACTTCTTTTGCATTGAAATTTTCCAATGACGCAACGCCGATTGATATGAACACGGTAGTCGATTTTGTTCAGCGCTGCCGCAAAGACCCTTCCATCGCAAAGCAGGAACGGCTTTTTGCAGAACAGAATTACGACTGGAAAATTATTATGAAGCAGGTTTTGGACTTTGCCGCTTCAGCACAAAAATGAAATGATAAATTATTGGAGGTCAAACAATGGAACTATTTGTAAGCTTTTCGGAAATTATGCAGTACTTTAAGCGGAATATACGCAGGCTCATCGTGGTAATAGCCCTTTTTGGAATTATTTGCGGATTGCTCCCGCTTCGGTTTGTGCACCATGAATATTCCGCTTCCACTACAGTTGTCATATCGTGTGAAATTCCTGAAAATGCAACCACGGATTACCGGCTGCAATATACCGGTATCTTGGGCAGCAGGGTGCTGACCGCCGTTGCAGTAGCGTCTGGGAGCGACATCGTTACGCAGACCGCTCAGCGGCTGAATATTGATGAGAGTAAAATTGCAAACATCAGCGCGGTGCAGCTGAACAGCGCGCCGGTCGTAAAGCTTTCAGCCAACAGTCCGGACGCAAAACTGGTTTCCGAAATTTCGGACACAGCGGCGCAGATACTCGCAGAAAAGCTTACGGCGGCTTTCCCGTCACCGAAGATCACCGTCACTGTCAGTGATAAGGCTGTCCCGGCTGCCACACAGTCCAACAAGTCCGCTATGCTGAAAGCGGGATTCCTGGGATTAATCATCGGCTTTATCCTTTGTGTGTGCTTTGGCATTGCGGTGGTGCTTATGGATAAAACGATTCGGAACAGCAACTATGTGAGCGAAGCGCTCAAAACCAATTTGCTCGGCATTCTGTCCAAAAAGGGAAGTGAGGAGAAAAAGCTGAACGGCTTCCGTAAGTTGCGGGCCGCTGCCCTGAACCAGGCCGGCGACGGGAAGAGCTTTATGATTACAGATGTGTGCGAGCATAACGGCGCGCCCGGCGTATCGGTCGGCTTTGCAAATGCGCTTGCCCGCTCGGAAAAAACAGTGCTGCTAATTGATGCCGATCTGCGTAAGCATAATATTGCGGAGCTGCTCGGCGTAAAACCGGCGCAATGTTTGTCGGATGTGCTGAGCGGGGCCTGTACCGCCGAACAGGCGGTTAGCACAACTTCCATGAAGGGCCTGAGCATGATGGCCGGTTCGGAAAGTGCCGCCGAGGACCTTACCGATATTTTGGCTTCCGACAAGTTTGAAAAGCTGGTGCAGGAGCTTGCTCCCCGCTTTGATTATGTAGTTGTAAATGTTCCGTCCGAAGTGCGCTACCCCGATGCCGACAATTTGTCAAAACTTTTCAGCGCGGTTATTATGGTTGCAAAATACGGCTCAACACCGTATCATGAATTTAAGGATTCGTTCCATCGCCTGAAAGCATCCGGTGCAAAAATCATCGGCTTTGTAACCACAAATTCCTAATTTATCATGAATCAAAAATGTCCCCGGATTTTATCCGGGGACATTTTTTAGTATATTTCATTTTCTGTTGTGTGGTTAGTCAGCGCGTTGATACGGTCAATCAGCATATGCAGCGCAACCATATTCTCACCGCCCTGCGGTACAATCACATCCGCATATTTTTTGCTTGGCTCCACAAACTGCTCATGCATCGGCTTTACGGTATCCATGTATTGCTGGATTACGGAGTCCAAACTCCTTCCACGCTCTTTCACGTCACGGGTCAGCCTGCGAATCAGGCGGATATCCGCGTCGGCGTCAACAAATACCTTAATATCCATCAGGTCTAACAGTTCTTTGTTTTCAAAAATCAAAATTCCCTCAACAATAATGACAGGAGCCGGTTCCACATGTACGCAGTCGCTCATTCTGGTGTAGGTTACAAAGGAGTAGTGCGGGTGGTCAATGGCGTGTCCGCTTTTCAGCTTTTTAATATCTTCAATCATCAAATCGGTATCAAACGTGTTCGGGTGGTCGTAGTTTACTTTTAACCGTTCTTCGAACGGAATGTCCGTATTTGCCTGATAATAAAAATCATGCGATAAAATAATTGAGTCGCCGGCGATGGCTTGCTGAAGTTTTGTTGCAAGCGTCGTTTTACCGGAACCGGTACCGCCTGCAACACCGATTACAAAGGGTGAGCAATTCATGACTTCCTCCTGCATTTCGATCATTAAGTTAACAAAATTATAACACAAAATACGGACAGTGTCATTGAAAAGATAAGAAAAACGTAGCTTTAAAATATAGACTTGGCTGTTTTATCCAACATTGATTGCGATCCATTTAATAAAAAATTAAGAATGTGTATTTTAAAGGAAGACGGTAAAAATAAACAGTAGGAAATTGGTTTTGAACTTTCGGACAAATGGAAAATTAACGCAGGAATAAATTTAAAGTCATGAACCGTAAAGGATGGGAGAATAAAAATGAACAATCAGGATTATCAGGGAAAAATGGAACGCCAGCTGAGTGAGCTGGGTGAAAAAATCGATGAACTTACCGATGAGGCCGCAAATGCGGCGGAGGATGTCAGGCAGGAATATTATGAAAACATTGATATGCTGCGTTCTCAAAAAGATATGATTCAGTCCAAATTGCAGGAGTTGAAAAATTCTTCCGGCGATGCGTGGGAGGATATTAAAACAGGGCTGGACAGAACCTGGGATGAAGCGCAGGGCGTGCTGAGAAAAGCGGCTTCCAGATTTCAATAACGGACGCATAAAAATTCCGCAGGGCCAGCGGCCCTGCGGAATTTTGTATTGCGGGTCAGCCTGCTGACCGCCCGCCGGGAAAAGATCATGCTGACTTATGTAGCTTTAAATTTTCTGCGGCTGAAAACTCGTCAATACTTTCATAGTCTTTGTATTCTCCGTTTTGGAAAATACCATCCAGGTGGAGAAAGGCGGGATAGGTGCTTCCGTCTTCCATTTGACCGGGAACAAGGTAAAGCTCGACCAGGCTCACATTATCATCTTCCATTTTCAGCAGCTTTTCTTTGAGTGACTGCATGTTGACCATAATTTTTTGCATTTTGAAACATCCTTTGTATTTTAAACTTCGCCGTTTGGCATTTATAAGCTTAATGGAAATGGATTAAAATTGCAATAGGGAAAAAAGTCGGAATTTTAGACATTTTGTAGAACGAGAAAAAATTAGAGGAATAAATAAATTATGAGGTGATATGAATGAAATTATATGGAGTTTTAAACGAAACTGGGGAAAAAGAGGCGGAATCATAATACAATACCGTATTTTATGAAGGCCGGCAGAAAAATAGCGGCGCTCCGCGGGTTACCGCGGAGCGCCGGATGCGGAGGAAAACAAGGTACGAATTATTCGGTACAGAAAACGAGATAATCAAATGTTATAATTTTTTTCTGATGCAAAGAAGACGGTCGATTACGTCATCAAGAATGCGCAGATCTCTGTTATTTAAATCATCTATCTGAGAAAGAATGCATTTCAGCGCCTTTGCACTTTCACGGTCGCAGTCATCATGTTTCTCACAGTCATCGTGCTTATCGTGATCATCATGCTTATCGCAATCACAATCCTCATGTTTTTCAGGCTTCCGGAAGCTTTCCCAATCATATTTCTCCGGTCTTTGATAGCTTTCTTTTTCCTCCGAACAACGGTATAATGCCATGTCAACACCTCCTTCATAAGAATCTGATATATCTTATGCAGGCAGCTTATGGCTTGTCAATATGGGGTTTGGGAATGCGCAAGGAGCAGGAACAGCTGTGCGGCAAGGGTCAGTCGTGCTGCAAACCGTTGTTTTTTTTATTTTCCGGCTTTGGAATGGAATAAATGTCGGTATAGGATTCTGCTTCTTCATCAGACAGCGGGGGAGCCGGTATCAGTCCCGTACATTCGGTGGAGGACGCAACCGTGTCCGTGTCAAAAAATGAGTCGTTATCCTGCAATGGCAAAACTTGTTTTTCTTTATTTTTCATTGTATTTTATCTCCTGTCGTTTTTAATAGTTTAACCATAAAAACGGATTTTTAAAAGTAAAAATATTAATTAATTCAACATAATATCTTCACAATCATGCGATATAGTAAGGTCAAATCAAGGAGGTGCTTTAAATGTTCTGTAATCGGTTTGGTGTTGGAGGCTATGGGTTCGGCGGTTATGGGTTTGGAGGCCCACATATTATTATGATGATTGGTGTTATTTTAATTTTATTGGCAATCGTATATTTTGTTTATAAATCAAGTCAAAATAGAAATTCAAATGTAGCATATGAGAAGATTTCTCCCAAAGCAATCGAAATTCTTAACGAAAGGTTTGCAAACGGAGAAATAAACGAAGAAGAATACAAGTCAAGAAAAGACCAGATTCTGAAATGAGCAAACAAAAACGATCCCGGCGGCCATTTGGCTGACCCGGGATCGTTTTGTTGTTTTTAAGTATGGAAAAAGTTACTTGGCTAAAACCGCTGCAGCTTAGTGAATTGATTTCTTTTTGTATTTTTTTCCGGCAAGCTCAACACTTCCGATTGTGACAAGCGCGTTTTTATCAAAATCATGGACAATCGCTTTGATTTTCGCGATTTCAAGGCGCGATATGACGACATAAATCACATTGGCAGGCGCTTTAGAGTAACCGCCCTGCCCGTTGAGCAAAGTGACGCCCCGGCCAAGCCTTGCAAGGATTGCTTCCGTGATTTGCTCATTCTCATCGGAAACAATCATAACCGCTTTTGATTCATCCAAACCTTCAACCACGGTATCGATCGTTTTAAATGCTACAAAATATGCGATCAGCGAGTACATCGTGCGGTCCCAGCCGTATATGAAACCCGCTCCCGTCAAAATAAAAATATTAAAGAACATCACGATTTCGCCGATGGAAAAACTTGTCTTTTTATCGAAAATAATTGCAACTATTTCCGTGCCGTCAAGTGACCCGCCGGCACGGATAATCAAACCGACGCCGGTACCGTTGATAATTCCGCCGAAAATCGCAGCAAGAAAAACATCATGCGTAAGCCCCGGGATGGGATGTAAAACGGAAACGCCGACGGACAGGCAAACAACGGCAAAAAACGTGGAGAGCACAAAAGACTTCCCGATTTGTTTATAGCCGATAATAAAAAATGGGATATTTAATATAAATGTAAAAGCTCCCAGCGGGAAATGCGTCAAATAGCTTGACATAATTGAGATACCCACGATACCTCCGTCAATAATATTGTTCGGAATTAAGAATATCTCAAGCCCGATGGAAGATAAAGCAGCGCCGGTTATAATAAGCAGTATTCTGACAGCAACAGAAAAGAATTTTTTGGATTTTAAGGGCATTCCCGTACTCCCCTCTATGAAGTATTTATATATTAATTATATCAGATTGCTTCCCGCCCGGCAATAATATACACCTTTTATTTTCTGATCTTACCATAATGAAGCAAAAAATTCAGCAAGGAGGGGATTGTTGAACATGATGGCGCGCGCATACGGGAAGCGTCAGGTCTTCGATGGAAACATTCCCCTTGAAGCCGGCGCAATTTATGCATTGGTCCTACAGCAGATTTAAATGAATGTATTCTTAATTCGTAAAACATAAAAAGGCCTTGCAAACTTAATGTTTGCAAGGCTTTTCAGGACCGAACCGCTGACCTCCGCACTGCCAGCGCGTCATGGACAGTTTTATGAATACTCCCAAATATCGAAAAACGGCAGTGCTATACGGATTTTTTAATTTCAGCTTTCCGTAAATCATTCTTTGTTGTGTTGCACTGACTGATAAATTGTTCTGCGTCTGCGCAGTTTTCCTGCTGCACCGGAATCGAAAAGCAGTCATTTGCAATGGTTGTAAGTAAGATGCTATGTCCCTTAAGTTCATCAAAGTTAAGTGTAATCTGCCGAATGGAATTCCAGAACAAATAGGTAGCGCTCAGATGGTCTTCGCTTGATATTATTGTTGCAGTTCCTTTCTTCATCATCGCAATAAAAAATTCTGTTTCTGACTTTCTCTTTTTCGTTTTTTTATTTTTCTTCTTTTGCGCTTTTGTCTCGATCTTATCCCAAAAATAACTTTCTATTTTATCATCCAAGCGGTATGCCAGTTTGCCACAGTTAAACATTAAATAACTTTTTTCCATTAAACCGTTACACACAGAATTTTCATGAGTACCTACATTTTCTAAATAATCGATTTTATTTTTCAGGAGGATATTAAGTATGGAAACATACAGGTTTTCAGCTGCAGCGTTAAAATGAAACTGAGTTTTATGAAATTTTTCGTTTTGCAGGAAGGTAATGATAACAGTACAATCCAGATAGATATGATTGTACTCAACACTGATTACGTCCGCCCCACTAACCACTGTTCTGACCACCTGATTGTAGGGCGTTTTGTGCAGCAGCATCACACGGTCGTGATACTGGGCAATTGCATATTCCGGTCGGTCATCCTCCCACTTGTTTCTCTGTTTAACCAAAATAATATTCGTCAGCGGCATTCCCTGCTGCAGCCAGTCTTTTACAAAATCATGGTAATAAGTGGGCAGCTCATCCAGACTTGTGATCTGCTTTGGCCAAAAGTCTTTTGCCCTGCTTGTGTCAATAAAAAACCTTTTCAAAGACAACATATTAATTCTCCTCAAACAAAATCTCCGTTTTGGTTTACAGTGTAAACTTCACTACCTGATAAATATATCACAGTAGGTTTACAGTGTCAACATACCATGTTATACTAATTATAAAGAGGGGATATTTATGATCAAACAAGAATCAAATAAACATGCTGACTTAAAATCAGAATTAATTGAAGCAGGTATTAAGGTTATTATAGAAGATGGATTCGATAATTTTTCTTTGAGGAAAGTTGCTTTGGCATGCAATGTAAGCCATGCAGCCCCATATAAGCATTTCAAAAACAAGGAAGAATTATTAAATGCAATCATTGAACAAATGCAGCAAGAGTTTTGGGACTACCTGGAAAAATCAGTAATACAATCTGAGCCGGGGACAAAACAAAATATCCTTGATTTAGAAGCATTCTATGTCGAATTTATGTTACAGCATCCCACTTATTTCAAAATGTTGTTCTTTCATAAACTTACTCCGCCTTTGACGATGGATCAAATTCGGAGTGAGACGCCGTTGGGAATTCCATTTGACCTTCTCATAAAATCCACAAAATGCTATTTTACGAAACACCCTAAAGATGAACAAACACAGTTAAATACCATTGTTACCTTGTGGGCGATGTCTTACGGATTGACCACGCTGATTGTAAATAAAAACCTTTCAATTTCAGGAGACAACCAATCCTTTGTCAGGGAAATTTTATCAGAATATCTAAACACCATATAGCCCGTAAAATAAAATTTGATCTCGTGCTGTGCCCATTTTCCACTCAACTACTTCACTTCGTTTTTGTGAAAGTATTGTGGTCGTTAGAAAAGAAAAGCCCGCAGAAAATTCTGCGAGCTTATTTTTATGTATCCCAAACGGCAATTTTCAGGAAAACTTTCAGACAGCAAAAACCCGCAAAGCCAATGGCTATGCGGGTTTCGTATATGGTGGAGCATAGCGGGATCGAACCGCTGACCTCCACACTGCCAGTGTGGCGCTCTCCCAGCTGAGCTAATGCCCCATACGCTGTATTTTGAAACAGCTTTGTAATAATATCATATTTTTATAAAGATTGCAAGGGCTAAAATCAAAAAATTCGACGAATATTTCATGGAGGAATTCAGCTGTGGCTTGTGTGGCCCGGCGGCACGGGTTTACCCGTGCATATTTTTTACCGCTTTCTCAAATATCAGGAAAATGCCCGCTTGCCAGCCGGATGATTTCGCGATATAATCAAATATATCTATTTAATTCGGGAGGGTAAAGATGTCGGATTCTCTTATTACTAAAAAAGCGATTGCGACCTCCGTTAAAGAATTAATGAGGAAAAAGGACCTTCAAAAAATCTCTGTTGCCGATATCGTGGAAAATTGCGGCATTAATCGTCAAACATTTTACTATCATTTTAAAGATAAATACGATTTGGTGAACTGGATTTACTATAATGAAGTGGTTTCAGCCGTCACGCAGAACAAGCTTCACGGGGACTGGATCGGCGTTGTACTTGATGTGTTGAACGGCATGAAGCGGGAGCAGTATTTTTACACGAATGCACTTAATGTAACCGGTCAGAATGCATTTCAGGATTATTTTTTTGATGTGACCAAAAGTCTTTTAATTGAGATTATTGACGCGGTTGAAGAAGGCAAGGTCATTGAAGAGGAAGATAAAAATTTTATTGCCGAGTTTTACGCTTACGGATTGGTCGGCGTTACCGTGCAGTGGGCGCGCTGCGGGATGAAACAGCCGCCCGAAGAAATTGCTCAGCGGCTGTCGCACTTTATTAACGACAGTACGCGCTATGCCGCTGCGCGCTATTTTAAAAGGGCGGGCGCGGCCGGCTCTGACGGAAAACAAAGCTAGCAATATGACTATAGACAAATTTGCGGATTTGTCTATTTTTTATACGGCTTTTTTAATGTGTATGAGAATTTGACAACCATTTAACATTGTCTAATTACAACTGAAACGGTTGGTGTTATACTCCATTAGAACTTAAGAATTGGAGAGATGACACCATGGGAAAAGACAAAAATTGGGGGCGCATTTTAAAATGCGCAATACTGATTATAGGCGTAATTGTGATTCCTCTTGTCTATAGCTACTTCTATCTGGATGCCTTTTGGGATCCGTACAGCAAGCTGGAAACACTGCCTGTCGCCGTTGTAAATGAAGACGAGGGCGCGCAAATTAATGGCAGTTTCCGCAATCTGGGCGATCAGATGGTGGACAGTTTAAAAGAAGAAAAGTCCCTGAAATGGGTCTTTACAGACGCAAAGGATGCGGCGGACGGCCTTGAAAAAAGCGCAAAATATTATGCGGTGATTACAATTCCGGGCGATTTTTCAAAAAATATTTCCACGGCACAGAATGTGGAAAAACAACCCGCTACAATCAACTATTCCAGCAACGAGAAACGCAGCTACCTCGCTTCTCAAATCCTTCACAGCGCAACGCTTCAGCTGGAAGAAAAGGTGCGCTCTCAGGTTACGGAAGAGCTGACAGGCCAGCTGACGGATAAACTGAATGAGGTTCCGGGGCAGCTTGGCACATTAAACAACGGCCTTTCACAGCTTGGCACCGGCGCTGTGGATTTAAACAAGGGACTTGGGCAGCTTTATACGGGCTCCCAAAACCTTACAACAAACCTGAACACGCTGAACAGCGGCCTAAACCAGGCACATCAGGGAACGCAAAAGATGGGTACGGCAATGAACCGGCTCCCCGCTCTTGTTTCCGGTGTCGCACAGCTGAACACGGGCGCGAAACAGCTTTCAGACGGACTTGCACAAGCCGATTCTGGTGCGGCACAGTTAAATACGGGTGCTGCTGCGCTCAGCCAGCTCAGCGGCGGAATGACTTCCCTTGGCAGCGGTGCTTCGAAAATTTATTCCGGTGCAAACAAGCTTTCTTCCGGTTCGGGTGATCTTGCCACGGGGGCATCCACCCTGTATTCCGGTACTCAGCAATATGTCACGCTTGTAAATTTGATGACATCCACCCTACAGGCAAACGGATATGACGTTACAAGCTCAGTTATCTATCTGGGGCAGCAAGCCGCTGCAAAGGGCGCAGCTGCCGCGGCTCCCGGCGCAACAGCAGCGCAGAAGGCTGATGCTCAGCTCTATCAAAATGCAATGGCGATTTTGGGCGGGAACGCAAAAATTGTCGGTAATCTGAACGGGCTGGCAGCCAGCTATGCGGCGTCCGACCCTCAGAAGGCAGGCCAGCTCAGTTATATGGCCACTCAACTGAGCACAGCGACGGCACAGGCTGCGGCTTCCCAATTTACATCGTCCGGCACAAGCCTGGTCGGCGGTGCAAGCTCTGTAGCAAGCGGTGCGTCTTCGGTTCACAGCGGTGCTTACGACCTGGCAGCAGGCGCTTCCGGACTGAGTGACGGAGCCAGCCAGCTGGCTGCCAGCAGCGATAAAATTGTTGCTTTGCAAACCGGCATCACACAATTAAAAACGGCGCTGGACCAGTTGTCCGCAGGCGGCAAGCAGGTTTCTGACGGAACGGGCGCATTAGCGGACAATACCGCAAAGCTTGCCCAGCTGCAGGCGGGCGTACAGCAGCTTGATTCTGCACTCGCCCAGTTAAGCGACGGCTCCGCAAAGCTTGCAGCCGGTTCTAAAACGCTGCAGAATGGAATCGGCGACGCGAAAGACGGTTCTGCAAAGCTGAATAACGGAATTGTTACGGCACAAAAAGCACTCACGGATAAAATTACCGAATCGAAAGCCAGCCTTCAGGCGACGAAAGGCCTGGCACAGTATTCGGGAAAACCGGTGAGCATCGTTGCAAAGCCCTACGATGCGGTTCCGAATTACGGCACGGCGTTTGCACCGTATTTCCTCTCTCTTTCTATGTGGGTCGGTGCTTTGATGATGCTGTTCGGCATTTACCTTGACCCCGGCAAGCGAATCAAAAAGCTTGCCAAGGGTACGGACTCCACGTTTGTACGCATCGTTGCGTTCTATGCGATTGGGCTTGCGCAGTCACTGCTTTTGGCGGTTGTGCTGCAAAACGGCCTTGGGCTTCATGTGAATCACCCGGCGGCCTACTATCTTGCCATCATGCTGGGTTCAATGGTGTTTATTACCATTGTTCAGTTCTTTGTTGTAAATCTCGGCGATGTCGGCAAGTTCCTTGCCATCGTTTTCTTGATTTTGCAGCTTACCTCCTGCGGCGGCACCTTCCCGATGGAGACTGTGCCGAAAATCTTCAATGCACTTTATCGCTTTATGCCCATGACCTATACGGTGGAACTTCTCCGCGAAGTAATCAGCGGGGCGGATGCTTCCTACGCGTGGCACAATGCGGTGGCACTGATTTGCATGTTCCTTGCCTTTGCCCTGGCGGCTGTGATCTTTACCCTTATTAAAAAAAGAAGGGAAAAGCAAAACGCACCGCAGGAAACGAGGGGTGCGGCAACAGGGTTTGCTCAGGTTCACGCAGAATAATTGAAATTTTCCCCGCTGTGCGCCGAATGCGTGCGGCGGGGAATTCTTATGCAGTGCGCTATAGCAGCATACATTTTTACGTACCTTAAATTAAAGTTAATTTACACAAAAGATTTTTATTTTATCCCGTCGATATGATTCAGTTTTAGTGTTTCAAATTGGTTATAATATGGTATAATTTAAAATACTATATGGGGAAAAGGGGATGGCGGCAATGCAGCTTACAGAACTTTCGATTATTATTCCTGTGCGTAATATCGAGCAGGAAATTTCAGGCATTTTGCGTTCCGTCGCCGCGCAGACCGCCGACCGGGAAGCAGAGTTTATTGTGGTTGATATGGGCTCCGCCGACCAGACCGTGTGGGAGGCTGTTCAGCTCATTAAGGAACTGAAGCTTCGGGGCTTTGTGATTCAGAACGGGGACGGCACCGTTTCCGCCGCTTTAAATACAGGAATTCAGAAGGCGAGCGGTGACTACATCACTTTTATTTTTGCCCGTAGGCTTTATCATGATTTTATTGTTGGCTATCTTGACACCGCCGCGCGTACTTCGGCTGATTTTGTGTTCGGCAGTGTGAATGACGAGGTATCCCGTTCGGCCGAGCGGCATTTAATCAGCAAAGCCGTACGGCAGGAAAACGGCCCTGACTACGTAAAAAATATATTAAAGGGAAGTCTTCCCATCGATATTTCCGCCGTTTTGATCAAGCGCAGATTTGTTATAGAAAAACAGATTCATTTTTTTGATCAATGCTGCCATGGCTATGCCGAAGAATTTGTTTTTCGATGTCTGCTTACTGCCGACTGTATTGCGCAGTCACCCACGCTGATGAAACGCGATACGGTTTATGAGCTCAAACGCGGCAAGCAAAAGCCGGTCGGGAAAAACATTTTTCAGCATACGGACGCCATGCTGCGTATTATGGACCTTGTTAAGTCGGGCCACCGTGGGGACGCCGAACTGATTTCGCTTTTTGAGCGGGAAAAGCTGCCGCTTACCGTGATGAACGGAGTTGACGTTATGCTGAAGGAAGGTGTTGGCTACAACGCTGTGCGCGGTTATCTTCGTTTAGCCGGCTACGACAAGCTTCTTCTTACCGGGCGGCAGACGGATAAGGCGTTGAAGCACCGCGTCCGTGTATGGCAGGTTATTCCGTGGATGTATAAAGTAAAATAGCTTTTTTTCAATTGAATCAATAAAAAGAAGTATCGCCGGGGAACGCTCAGGCGGTATTTTTTGTTTTACCGCGCCTTGCCGAAAGGTGACAGAAAAGAATTGACAATATATACTATGCTATGTATAATATAATCCAATGGGGGGTATTGCCGTTGGATATACAGATTAAAAAGGGTTTGCTTGACGTGTGCGTCCTTGCAGTAATCGGCAAACAGGACTCCTACGGATATCAAATTATTAAGGATATTTCAACCTGTATTGAAATTTCAGAATCCACCCTTTATCCAATATTAAAACGTCTTGAGGCGGGGCGCTGTCTTTCCACTTACTCGCTGGAACACAACGGCCGCCTTAGAAAATATTACCGCATCACCGAGCTGGGAAGGCAAAGAATATTCGACTTTTTTGAGGAATGGAAAGAACTGGAACAAATTCATGATTTCATTTTACAGGAGGCGCGTAATCAAATATGAATAAAGAACTGTATTTAAAAAAGCTCCGGTCGCTGATTCGGGTTCTGCCCAATGATGAGCGCAGAAGAGTGATTGATTTCTACCGCGAAATTATCGAGGACAAAATCGAAAGCGGGCAAACGGAATCACAGGCAGTCGCGGAGCTTGGCGATGTTTACACGCTGGCACAAAAGATTTTAACGGAAAACCCGAACCGGAAGCGGCATGACGGCAACCGGATTGCCGGAATTGCGGTTGCTTCTATTTTCGGCGTGATGATTGTGGCCTCCATTGTTGCGAACGCGCTGAACATCGTGAATTTCCGCAGTGCTGCGGACACGTATTCTAAAAATGTTTCCGGGCAGGCCGATGCAGGCTCGGAAAAAACAGATACCGCCGCGGTTTCCCAAATCAAGTATATTTATGTTGATGCGGAAAACAAGCAGATTGAAGTAAAGCGCGGGGCCGGCGATGAAATCACAATGGCGTATCAGACCGACAAGGCGCAGAATTACACTTTTTCCACAAAGGACGGAGTCATGAAGCTGGTTAACCGGTATCATTACGGCCTGAATCTATTCAATTTCTTTTCCTGGAATAATCATAATCATATTACCGTCACTGTGCCGCAAAGCTTTGCCGGGGAGGTTTACCTTAACTCCAGCAACGGGTCGGTTTTGGTGAACGATATGGAACAGGTGAGCAAGCTGACCTGCGACACGAGCAACGGCTCAATTCGGCTGAATAACGTTCATGCCGACTCGGTAATTGCCGACACAAGCAATGCGCAAATCGAGTTGACACAGGTAACATCGCCCAACGTGAACGCAAACAGCAGCAACGGCAGAATTACGCTGAAGGATCTTGCCTCGCCCGATGTAACTCTCGACACCAGCAATGCGGCGATTAAAGGAAATATTTTGGGTGCGGAACAGGATTATAACATCCACACCTCCACCAGCAACGGAAGCTGTTCGCCCTCAAGCCGTAGTGGCGGAACGAAAAAGCTGGCCGCCACCACCAGCAACGGAAGCATTGATCTTGTTTTTACAGAATAAGCAACAGGAAAAGGTTCTGCCGCCCGAATCCGGAACGGCAGGGCCTTCTGTGTTTTTTCTTGAAGAAATCTACACAGCATGGTATAATAACGTAATAAACCATACAATATGGGAGGTATATCCTTTTGGCAGATAAATTCCCGATTCATTTGGCGCCGTCCGCCCGTTCCCAGTCCGATTACAGCAGCGATGTTGCACAGATTATGGCGGTACGCGCACAAAACGGCGCACCAAAAGCGCTTGTCCACACTTACGGCTGTCAGCAGAACGTAGCGGACGGTGAAAAGATAAAAGGTCAGCTCGAACAAATGGGTTTCTCCTTTACGGAGGAGGAAGACGAAGCGGACCTCATCATTTTTAACACCTGCGCCGTGCGGGAACACGCGGAAGACCGGGTGTTCGGCAATGTGGGCGCGCTGAAAAACGTGAAGCGGCGCAATCCGTCCCTGATCATCGCGCTGTGCGGCTGTATGATGGAGCAGGAGCATGTCGCCGAGCGGATTCGCAAAAGCTTTCCGTTTGTTAATTTGGTTTTTGGCACGCATGTGATTCACAGGCTGCCAGAGCTTTTATTCACAACGATCACCGACAGCCGCCGCGTGTTTGAGCGCGGTGACGACAGTGAAGACAAACAAATCGTAGAGGGTCTGCCCGTTCACCGCGACGGCGAAACCAAAGCGTGGCTTACGGTCATGTACGGCTGTGACAATTTCTGTTCCTACTGTGTTGTCCCGTACGTCCGCGGCAGGGAGCGCAGCCGCACCCCTGAAGCGATTCTGGAAGAATTCAGGGGGCTTGTCGCAGCGGGCTACCGCGATATTACCCTACTTGGTCAAAATGTTAATTCCTACGGCAAGCATTTGGACCAGCCGGTTAATTTTTCGCAGCTGCTGCGCATGCTGGATGAGGTGGAAGGCGATTACCGCATCCGCTTTATGACCTCACACCCGAAGGATGCCACGCACGAACTGATCGACACCATCGCAAACGGCAAACACATCAGCCATCATCTGCACCTGCCGTTCCAGTCCGGAAACGACCGGGTACTGAAAGAAATGAACCGCGGCTACACCGGTGCGCAGTACCTTGCGCTGGTTGACTACGCCAAATCAAAGATTCCGGACTTATCGCTTACGTCCGACATTATTGTCGGTTTTCCCGGCGAAACGTATGAGGAATTTCAAGATACCGTAAAGCTGATTCAAACCGTAGGGTTTACATCGCTTTTCACTTTTATTTATTCCCCGCGCGTCGGTACGCGCGCGGCAAAAATGCCCGACCCGGTTCCTGCGCAGGAAAAGTCCAAATGGTTTACGGAGCTTTGCAGCGCACAGGAACAAATCGCGGCACAGCGGTGTTCCGCCATGGTCGGTACGGTTCAGCGGGTACTGACAGAAGGGCAAAATGAAAAAACCGGATTGCTTACCGGCCGTACAGACGGCAACATCATTGTGGACTTTCCCGGGGACGCGGGCAGCATCGGCAGCTTCACGCAGGTGAAAATTACCGCGGCGCGCAACTGGATTTTAGTCGGGGAACAAGTTCAATAAACAGCGAAAAATAAACGCTTAAAGGCGGCACATGCAAGCACAGAAACGCGCTTGCATGTCACAGAATCTTATCACAAGAATAAATTAAATTAATTATAAATTAAGGAGAAACAAAATGGATATTATCAGCTTAGCAAGAGAAATCGGCAAAGAATTACAGAAGGATGAAAGATACCTCAATCTGCAGCTGGCACAGCAAAACAGTGACGACGACCAGCAGCTTCAGAATATGATCGGTGAATTCAACCTGAAAAGAATGGCGATCAATAACGAAGCACAAAAAGAAGAGCAGGATCAGGAAAAAATGCAGTCGTTAAACCAGGAACTTCGCAGCGTTTATGCACAGATCATGCAGAATCCGAACATGACCGCTTACAACACAGCCAAGGAAGAAATGGATGCCCTGTTAAAGCGTGTCAGCGCAATTATCGGCCAGTCCGCCGACGGCCAGGACCCGGAAACAACCGATTTGGAAGAAAGCTCCTGTGCGGGCGACTGTGGTTCCTGCGGCGGCTGCCACTAATCTGATAAACTGGGAAGCGAGTAAGTTGAGAAAGAAACAAGCGAACAAGACCTCAGAAAAGGCCTTGTTCGGTGTGTATTCCGGTTTTATGTCAAAGCAAACACATCAGGGCTTTTTAAAGCAATGGGGAGAAGTAAGAGCCAAAGGGTTCAAAAATTTTTATATCCACACTGCTTGGCGATGGATAGTTTACGTGGCATTTATCCAGATAGGTATCCAGTTGGTTCATTTTATTGGCTCACTCCGTTTGCCCACGCAGGAAGACTGGATAGGCGCTGTGGTTGTTGCGGCTGCGTTTGGCGCCGTATTCCCACCACTTTTGTGGAAGATACGCGAAAGTGAATATGAGGCGAGAACAAAGAAGGCAAGAAGACAGCAGGGTTTTAAAAAGTGGTATTTTTAACGTGTCTACACCGGAGTTTATCTAGAAAATAGGTTATCGGCGGGGCGTTCAAGGCATAATTAGCAGGAGGCGGTAATCAAACTATGGCAAACCTTTCACCAATGATGCAGCAGTATTTTGAAATAAAAGAGCAGTATCCCGACACGATCCTGTTTTTCCGTCTTGGCGACTTTTATGAAATGTTCTACGAAGACGCCAAGCTTGCGTCAAGGGAGCTGGAACTCACCCTGACCGGGCGCGACTGCGGGCAGGAAGAGCGGGCGCCCATGTGCGGCATTCCGTTCCACAGCTACGAAAGCTACGTTGCCCGGCTGGTTGCCAAAGGGTACAAGGTCGCCATCTGTGAACAGATGGAAGACCCCGCCCTTGCCAAGGGGTTGGTGAAGCGCGACATCATCCGTGTGATTACGCCCGGAACCGTGCTCGAAAGCAGCATGCTCGACGAAACACGCAATAACTTTATCTGCTCGCTCTGTGCCGACGGGACCGGGGCGGGCATCTGCTTTGCGGATATTTCCACAGGGGAGCTGCACGCCACCTCGCTTACCGACGGGAATTTAAGCGAGCAGCTTAAAAATGAGCTTTCCCGCTTTTCTCCGCGTGAAATTCTCATCAATCAAAATGCGCTGGAGCTGACCGAACTGCCAAAGTTTATAAAAGAGCGGCTTTCCGCCAGCCTCGAGCTGCTCAGCAGCGAAGAATATGAATCCGAGGCCTGTTCCGTGCTGGTACTGAATCAGTTTCACAAGCAAAATTTGGACGAGCTTGACCTTGGCGGCCGGCCGGAAATTGTTCGTGCCATCGGTGCGCTGCTCGGCTACCTGAAGCGCACCCAGCGCACCGGCATTGAGCGCATGAACGAAATCGCCCTTTACACCGGGGCGCAGTTTATGCACCTTGACCTGAACGCCCGCCGCAATCTGGAACTGCTCGAAACCATGCGCAATAAGGAAAAGCGCGGTTCGCTGCTGTGGGTGCTTGACAAAACCCGCACTGCAATGGGCAAGCGTTTGATCCGCAGCTGGATTGAACAGCCGCTTTTAAGCCCGGCCCACATTGGCCGCCGGTTAAACGCAGTGGAGGAACTTACGCAGGACTCCATCCTGCGCGGCAGTATTGCGGAACAGCTCACCGGAATTCACGATTTGGAACGGCTGATGTCCCGCATCGTGTACGGCTCGGCCAACGGCCGGGAGCTTCGCTCGCTTTCCTCCGCACTCACCCGCCTGCCCAAGCTGAAGGAATTGCTGAAACCGGTCAAATCAAACCTTCTTACCGGGATTTATGCGGATATTGATTTGCTCGATGACATTTTACAGCTGATTGAACGCTCCATTGTGGAGGAACCGCCGTTTTCCATCCGGGAAGGCGGCATGATTCAGCCCGGCTATAACGCGGAACTCGACCTGCTGAAGGGCGACATGAGCGACGGCAGGGGAATCATTGCCCAAATCGAAGCACAGGAGCGTGAAAAGACGGGTATCCCGAAGCTGAAGGTGGGTTATAACCGCGTATTCGGTTATTACATTGAAATCAGCAACGGCTACAAGGATCAGGCGCCGCCCGAATACATACGAAAACAGACCCTTACAAACTGCGAACGTTTTATTACTCCGGAGCTGAAAGAGCTGGAGGGCAAAATTCTTGGCGCACACGACAAGTCCGTTCAGCTGGAATATCAGCTTTTCGACGAGGTGCGTAAGGACGTTGCGGCGCAGTTGACACGCGTTCAAAACACGGCGCGCGCAATTGCACAGCTCGATGTGTTAACGTCGTTCGCTCAGGTTTCTGTTGATCAGAATTATATCCGCCCGATTGTAAATTTGGACGGTAAGATTATATTGAAGGAAAGCCGCCATCCGGTCGTTGAGGTTTTGCTCGACGCCCCCTTTGTGCCGAACGATGTGCTGCTCGACAAGGGCGAAAACCGCGTTGCCATTATCACCGGCCCGAACATGGCGGGAAAGTCCACTTATATGCGCCAAACGGCGCTGATTGTGGTCATGGCGCAAATCGGGTGCTTTGTGCCGGCCTCCTTTGCGGAAATCGGCATTACCGACAGCATTTTCACGCGCGTCGGCGCATCGGACGACCTCGCTTCCGGCCAGTCCACCTTTATGGTGGAAATGACGGAGGTTGCTGAAATTGTAAAGAATGCAACGGAAAACAGCCTTTTGATTCTGGATGAAATCGGCCGCGGTACCTCAACCTTTGACGGAATGAGCATTGCCCGCGCCGTTTTGGAATATGTTGCGGATAAAAAGCTGCTGGGCGCGAAAGCGCTTTTTGCAACACATTATCACGAGCTGACGGAATTGGAAGATTTGGTAAGCGGCGTAAAAAATTACAATATCGCCGTAAAGAAACGCGGCGACGACATTACGTTCCTGCGCCGCATTGTGCGCGGCGGTGCGGACGACAGCTTTGGCATTGAAGTTGCCAAGCTGGCCGGCGTGCCGAATAAAATCGTAAACCGCGCCAAGCAGATCCTTGCGGAATTGGAAGGCGGCCAGCAGGTTACTATGCCGAAACGGCACGGCGTTAGGCAGGGGGAACAGGAAGACATGCAACTTGCGCTCACTCCGTCCAATGAAATTGAAATTATGGACAGGCTGAAAAAACTGGATGTGAACACCCTGACCCCGATTGAGTGCATGAACGCGCTGTTTGAACTTGCGACACTGGCAAAATAATAAACCAATCATTTTCGATTCGAGATGAGAATATGAACGTTACTTTCATCGTTGGTTCCGTCATGAATTATCTTACGGCTGCATTTACTGTCGTAATCGCCGTCGGACTTGCTTTGCGTTTTTACCGAAACCGCCTTTCAAAGCAAATTGCGGTAAAAGCCAGGGTAATCGACAAGTATGCTGTGGCGCATGTGCAGTACGGAAAGGGCGCTCCGCAAAACATTACAGATTATACGGCTGCGTTTGATTGCGGCGGCAGAACAAAAAAGTTTTTTGTCAGCTGTTTGGTTTATGACGGGCTGCAAAAAGGGGAAAACGGAATTCTTACTTACCGGGGCAGTCATTTTATTGGTTTTGAACGTAAAAATTAACTCACAGAAAAGGGCGACAATAGATGCAGAATTACAATCCGTCACAAATTCCAAATGTTACAATCCGGTTTGCAAAGGAGGAGGATACCGCGTTAATCCTCCGCTTTATAGAAGGACTTGCGGACTATGAAAATATGTCCGATGACGTAGTTGCCACCGAGGAAACGCTTCGCGACTCGCTGTTTCGCCGAAAGGCGGCGGAAGTCGTGATTGCGGAACACAACGGGGAACCGGCCGGTTTTGCTTTGTTCTTTCACAACTTTTCCACATTTCTGGGCAAGCCGGGCATTTATCTGGAAGATTTATTTGTTTTTCCGCAGGCGCGCGGGCTTGGTTTGGGCAAAGCGCTGCTGTCGTTTCTTGCAAAACTGGCGGTCGAACGCGACTGTGGAAGACTGGAATGGTCGTGCCTGGATTGGAATAAGCCGTCCATTGCTTTTTATAAAAGTATGGGCGCAAAACCGATGGATGAATGGACGGTTTACCGGGAGGACAAGCAAAGCCTGGCTGACCTGGCCGATCAGTTTTAACTGGAATTATCGTAACACATTGTAATAAGGAGGCGTTCCATGAGCAAAATTAATGTACTGGATAAACATATCGCCGAGCTGATTGCCGCCGGGGAAGTGGTGGAGCGCCCGTCCTCCGTCATTAAAGAGCTTGTCGAAAATTCAATTGACGCCGGTTCCTCCGCCATTACGGTGGAAATTAAGAACGGCGGCATTACTTATATGCGTGTAACAGACAACGGGTGCGGGATTTCCCGTGAAGACGTTCCCGCCGCCTTCCTGCGCCACGCCACCAGCAAGGTGCACAATCAGGATGATCTTGACAGCATTGCCACGCTTGGCTTCCGCGGTGAAGCGCTGGCCTCTGTGGCTGCTGTTGCCCATGTGGAGCTGCTGACCAGAACGCAGGAAGAACTTGCCGGAACGCATTATGTGATTGACGGGGGCGAGGAACAGTCCTGCAGCGACGCGGGTTGTGCCCAGGGTGCGACAATCATCGTGCGGGATTTGTTCTATAATACTCCTGCGCGGATGAAATTCCTGAAAAAAGACCTTGTCGAAGCAAACGCTATTGCCGCGGTGCTCGATAAAATTGCGCTCTCCCATCCTGAAATATCGCTGCGCTTTCTGCGTGACTCCCGCGAAACGCTGCACACCCCCGGTGACGGGAAGTTAAAATCCGCTGTTTATGCGGTTTACGGAAAGGAATTTACTTCCGGTTTAATTCCGGTTAACTATGAACTGAACGGAATTAAGCTTTGGGGCTTTGTCAGCAAACCGGCCTCCGCGCGGCCGAACCGCAGCATGCAGCAGTTTTACATTAACGGGCGTTATGTGAAAAGCCGTACCGCCATGGTGGCAATGGAGGAAGCATTTAAGGGTTCGCTGATGGTGGGGAAGGTGCCCGCCTGTGTGCTTCATCTTGGAATTTCATATCACGCTGTGGATGTCAACGTGCATCCGGCAAAAATCGAGGTTCGGTTTATCAATGAAAAGCCGATATTCGACGCCGTGTATCACGGCGTGAAAAGCGCGCTGAACCAGGGCGATTCGCCCAGTGTCATGATGCTTCCCAGGACGGTACTTTCGCCGTTTGCCGCGCCTGAACCAACCATTCAGATGCAGTTTCCCCCCACACCGAAAACGGAGGAGCCTGTTTCACGCCCCAACGCTTCTGTTCCGCAGAATAATGAGGCACCCGAAGCTGCCCGCAGCTACGCGGTCAGCGACACACAGGCACCGCGCTTCCGTACGGATTATGGAGTAAAGCAGCCTGAATTTTCCGTGCCGCAGCCAACGGTACCGCAAAATGCGGAACCGGCTTCTCCCGAACCGCAAGAGGAATCAACAGCGCCGTTCCTTTCACAGCCGGAAGAACCGATTCATGAAGCAATGCCGGACCGGCCGCAAAAATCCGCAAAACTGGTTGGGGAAGCGTTCAATACATACATCATTATGGAACGCGGGAACGATGAGCTGGTTTTTATCGACAAACATGCCGCCCACGAGCGGATGCTTTATGAAAAATTGAAATCACAGGGCGGTCAGGCGGTGCAGCAGATGCTGCTTCAGCCGGTGACCGTTACACTTGATAAAAATGAATACGCCGCGGTGCTCGATTCTATTGATACCTATGGCGCCGCGGGGTTCGAAATTGAGGATTTCGGCTCCGGCACGGTGCTTGTCCGCAGCGCTCCGCTGATTCTCGGCGGGGAGGATGTGGCGGACGCCGTTATGGAAATTGCAGGGTACCTGCAGTCCGCTAAAAATGATATTGTAACGGAAAAGCTGGACTGGCTTTACCATAATGTTGCGTGCCGCGCCGCGGTGAAAGCCGGCGACGAAAGCGCGCCGCAGGAACTGATTGCGCTGGTGGAACGAATTGAAAACGAGGATATCCGCTACTGCCCGCACGGCCGCCCGGTATCCTTTGTAATGAAAAAAAGAGATTTAGAACGCCAGTTTGGGCGGGTGTAATCATGAAAGAGACAACTAAAATCCCTGTGGCGGCTGTTGTCGGCCCCACAGCATCCGGAAAAAGCAGGCTGGCGGTTGAAGTCGCATTGCGTAAAAACGGGGAAATTATTTCTGCCGACTCCATGCAGATTTATAAAGGGATGAACATTGGCACGGCCAAACCGACAAAGGAAGAAATGCGCGGTATCCCGCATCATCTCGTCGATTTTGTTGCGCTTTCCCAGCCGTTCAGTGTGGCTGACTATGTTGCGCTTGCTTCGGACTGCATCACCGAACTGCATGCAAAAGGGAAACTCCCGGTGATTGCGGGGGGGACCGGGCTTTATGTCCGTTCCCTGCTGCACAACATTCAGTTTACTGAAAATGATAAAGACGAATCGCTTCGCGCCGAGCTTGCCCAAAAAGCCGCGCTGGAGGGTGTTCAGCCGCTGATGGAGGAATTGAGCCTATTCGACCCCGAGTCAGCCGCCCGGATTCATCCCAACAATGTTGGCCGGGTGATTCGCGCGATTGAAATATACCGAACCACGGGCATCACCATGACGGAGCAGATGGAGCGTTCCAAACAGGTTCCTTCGCCCTACCGCGCCTGTGTAATCGGGCTTGACTACCGAAACCGCCAAACGCTTTACGACCGGATTAACCTCCGTGTCAATCTTATGATGGAAAGCGGGCTCTTGGAAGAGGCGGAAGAGGTTTTCAACCGGCCCAATTCCCAAACGGCACTGCAGGCAATCGGCTATAAGGAGCTTTTGCCGTATTTTCACGGCGAGTGCACGCTGAATGCCGCGGTGGAGCGGATTAAACAGGAAAGCCGCCGTTATGCCAAGCGCCAGCTTACCTGGTTCCGCCGCGATGAAGACATTCATTGGATTTTTGTGGATGATTATCCGGAATTTTGCGAAGTCGTTCAGGCGTCGGTTCGATTTCTGGAGGAAGAGGGGATAACATGAACAGTCCGCTGCTGAAAAGAATTATGTCGGCTCTTGTAGCCGTTCTGCTTTTGGTCTATCTCGGATATCAGGTTTATAATTCCCATTATTCCCAGGTACACACGGAAACGGCTTACTACGCCAATACCGCCAACACAATACAGGCATCCGGAATTGCAATCCGAAAAGAAAGTCTGGTTCCCGGCAAAGCAAACGGCGTAATTGACTATGTGATTTCCAACGGCGGCAAGGTCGCAACCGGCGGAAAAATCGCTCAGATTTACGCAAATGCGCAAAGTGCGGCGTCACAGCAGCAACTTCAAAGCCTTGATCAGGAAATCGCAAAGCTGCAATCACTCAGCACGCCGGGCGATACCTATTCCGCAAGTCCGGATTCTATCAATAAGCAGATTAACTTGAAATTGGTCAAAATGCTCGGCACGGTCGGCTCCTGTTCGTATTCCGATTTAGCCGACGACAGGGAAAGCTTTTTGTACCTGGTGAACGAGCGTCAGATTGTTACCGAAAAAGTCACCGGATTCGGCGCCAGAATCAATGAGCTCAAAGTACAGCGCGATGCTTTGGCTAAAACAAATTCGCAGCCGATTGGTTCCGTTACAGCTCCCGTTGCAGGTTATTTTATCAACACGGTTGACGGCTACGAATCCGCATTTGACTTCTCGAAGGTTTTATACCTCACCACGGATGAGATTAAGGCAAAGCAGAGCGCCAAGCCGACCGCTTCGACTGACGCGGTTGGAAAAATCAGTGCGGATTACAACTGGTATTTTGCCTTTGTAATTCCCGAAGATCAGATTTCTCTATTCAAATTGGGGAATACTGTTTCAATCCAGTTCCCGTTTGCATCCAGTGAAACGGTGCCTGCGTCCATTGCCGCTGTGAATCATGCGCCAAAAGCGACGGAGGCAGCCGTTATTTTACAAAGCAATTATATGAATTCGTCCATTGCGGCAATTCGAAACGAAACGGCGCAAATTCAAATTGAAGAATACAAAGGGATTCGGGTCAACCGAAGGGCGGTTCACTTTGAATCCGTCAGTAAAACGGCAAAAGACAAAAACGGAAAATCAACCACGGTGAAAAGGGACGTTCAGGGCGTTTATATCATGCACGGAAACGAAATCCTGTTTAAGCAGGTCTTTCCGGTATTTAGTACGGATACCTACGTCATCTGCGACCCGAACCCGAAAACGGAAGACCTTATGACGGATACAACCGTGAAATTATCCGATGAAGTTGTTGTGGAAGGGACCGATTTATTCAATGGAAAAGTTGTCAAATGAGTTGGAACAGCGTTTTTTGGATTTGGAGGAAAACCTAAAGGTAATCCGCAGTAAAATTGCCGAAGCAGCCATTCAATCCGGGCGCAGCCCGCAGGATATTACGCTGCTTGCCGCCACAAAAACTGTTCCGGTTGAAGTGATTAACCGCGGTATTGCGCTCGGCATTGACCACATCGGCGAAAACAAGGTGCAGGAGCTCTGCGAAAAATACGATTCGTATGACCGGGCACATTGCGAGCTTCAGTTTATCGGTCATCTGCAGACCAACAAGGTGAAAAATATCATCGGCAAGGCCGCTCTTATCCAGTCGGTGGACAGCGTAAAGCTTGCCGCGGAAATTTCACGGCTTTCCGTAATGCATTCCGCTGTAACAGATATCCTGATCGAGGTAAATATTGGAAGTGAACCGAACAAGTCCGGGGTTCTGCCGCAGAATCTGTATGATTTGCTTCCTGAAATCGCCGCTTTTGCGGGCGTTCGCGTCCGCGGACTCATGGCAATTCCCCCCGCAGATGCAAAAGAGGCCGAAACATTGGGGTATTTTTCAAATATGTCGAAATATTTTGTTGACATAAAGACCAAAAAATTAGATAATGTTCATATGGATTATTTGTCGATGGGAATGTCGTCAGACTATTCTCAGGCAATTATTGCCGGGGCGAACATGGTAAGAGTCGGGTCCGCTCTGTTTGGGCCAAGAATATACAATAAATGAAATTCGGGAGGCAAAATTATGGCAGGATTTGTTGAAAAAATTAAGGATATGTGGAACCCGCCTGAAGATGAATATGATTACGACTATGAGGATGCCCGGCAGGAGGATGTCCCTTCGGAAGCACATGAAGGGGACGACTTCCGCGAGCGCGACACGATTAAGCGCGCTCCTGCGGCAAACACGGGGAACAAGGTTGTCAACATTCATGCGACTGCGCAGCTGCAGGTCGTTCTGTTTAAGCCGGAACGCTTTGGCGAGGAAACCTGTGCGGTAGCGGATGAGCTGCTGAAAATGCACACGGTTGTTCTGAATCTTGAAAACACCAACAAAGAAGTTTCCCGCAGAATTATTGACTTTTTGAGCGGCGTTGCTTACGCCAACGGCGGCAAGATCAAACGGGTTGCCACAAGCACCTTTATTATTACGCCGTATAACGTTGACCTGACCGGCGATGACGTTTTAGATGAATTAGAAAATAATGGTGTGTATTTTTAATGGAGAAAAAATCCGGTGACACCGTGCTCGAAGCAAAGCTTCACGATGCCGTGCGGCTGGCGCAAAGCGGGGGGCGGCCCCGCTTTGTCGGCTTTTTGGATGAGCGTCAGGCTGTTTTTGCACAAAAGTTAATGTCAAATCTCTGTTTAAAAAACTATATGCTCTGGGGTGGTCACGACAACTCGGAGCGTGTAGTTTTTGGCGCATTTCCGGACTTTCTTACGCCGGATGAGGATGCATTTCCCGTAACCGCAGTAACCGCCGTTTTTCGGCGGTGCGATTCGCTCAGCCATCGCGATTTTTTGGGAGCGCTGCTTGCAAACGGCATTCAGCGCGAAACGCTCGGTGATATTTTAGTGGAAGAAGGCCGCTGTGTCCTGTTTGCACGCAGTGAAATTACCGATTTTATTTTATCGCAGACGGAGAAAATCGGCCGGGTCGGTGTTACGCTGACCGCCGGTGCTTCGCAGCCGCTGCCGGACAGTGAAAAATTCGAGGATTTTTCGGCGGTTGTTGCCTCTGCGCGGCTGGACTGCGTGATTGCCGCGGCAGTCGGCACAAGCAGGGAAAAAGCGTGCGAATTGATTCACGCCGGTCTGGTGATGCTGAATCACGAGGTAAACACCTCGCTTTCCGCATCCGTGGCCCAGGGCAGCAAGCTTTCAATCAGGGGAAAGGGCCGCTTTGTTCTTGACCGCCTTGGTCCGGTGACCAAAAAAGGCAGGCTGAGCATTGCGGGCAGAAAATATATTTAACAGGAGGGCTTAGGCATGCTATCTTTAAATGATATTATTAATGCCAGCTTCAGAAAATCCGGCTTTTCCGGCTACCGTACCGATGATGTCGATAAATTTATCGACGAGGTAAAGGAATCCTACGATGCGCTGATTAAAAAGGGCATTGAACAAAAAGAGGAATCCGAAAAATTAAAAGCGGAAAATGACCAGCTTCTTGAAAAGCTTAAAATTTTAGCCGCAAAGGTCGAGGATTACCGTTCGGAAGAGGAAGACATAAAAAATGCGCTTGTCAGCGCACAGAAATTGGGCGACGCTTCCATTCGCGAGTCACGCCATAAGGCTGAAATTATTATAAAGGACGCCAGTTTGAAAGCGGACCGGATTATTTCCGGCGCGAATCAGGAAATTGTTGACCAGAAAAAGGAGCTGGAGCGCCTGCAGCAAACCGTAACGGATTTCCGCTCCAAGCTTTTGGCGATTTATAAAGAACACCTTACGCTGATTGACGCCCTGCCGACCCGTAAGCCGGAGCCGCAGGCGGAGGAACCGGTACAGGCGCAGCCGGCTGCACCGGCCTACAAAGAACCTGCCGCCGAAACGACCGCCCCACAGGAGCCCTACGAAGCGGAAGAGTCCCCTGCTGAAGAAGAAGCCGACCCGCTGTTCCGCGCGGAGGTTTCCAACTTTGACACGGCGCAGTCTTTTGAGCCGACATCCGGCCACTACACAGCAATACAGTTTGGCAATGAAACGGATATCTCCGACGACTACAATTCTCCGGACGGTATCTAAGGGGTTACTGAATCAATTTCTACATACATATTGCCGGTTAATTTTGCCGCGCGGCGTCAAAATTGACTTGGCAGTCTGTACGTTCTGACTGAATCAGTGATTCCTCATTTAAAATAAATTATGAAATACCTAAGGAGAGAAAAAATCAATGGATTATAAAAGTACCCTGAATCTTCCCAAAACCGACTTTGCAATGCAGGCGGGCCTGCCAAAGCGCGAGCCGGAAATGCTGAAAGCATGGGAAGAGAATAAAATATATGAAAACGTGCTGAAGAAAAACGAGGGTAAGCCCGTTTACGTGCTTCACGACGGCCCTCCGTACGCCAACGGCGACATTCACTTAGGTACGGCGCTCAATAAAACGCTGAAGGATATTATTGTGCGCTATAAAAACATGTCGGGTTTTCAGGCTCCGTATGTTCCCGGATGGGACACCCACGGCCTGCCGACCGAATTAAAGGCAAGGAAAAAGGCCGGCGTGGAAAATTCCACGACCATTTCCGACGTAGAGCTTCGCAAGATTTGCCGTGAATTTGCACTGGGTTATCTTGACGATCAGCGCAGCCAGTTTAAGCGCCTCGGCGGAATCGGCGACTGGGCGAATCCCTATATCACACTGACCCACGATTTCGAAGCGAAGCAAATTGAAATCTTTTCCGAAATGGCGACCAAGGGCTACATTTACAAGGGATTAAAGCCGGTTTACTGGTGTCCTGAATGTGAAACTGCTCTTGCCGAAGCGGAAATTGAGTATGCCGAAGACCCGTGCAATTCCATTTATGTCAAGTTCCGTGTGACAAACGACAAGGGTCTGCTTACCACAAAGGGAGCCGACCTCAGCCATACTTATTTTGTCATTTGGACCACCACAACATGGACTATCCCGGGCAACGTGGCAATCTGCCTTGGCCCTGATTTTGAATATTCCCTGATCAAATGCGACAATGAGTATTACGTCATGGCTTCCGCCCTTTACGAAAGTGCCATGCAGGAAGCCGGAAAAACCGGATACGAAGTCATTGCGACCTTCAAAGGCTCCGAACTGGAATTGATGGAAACGGCTCACCCGTTCCTCGACAGAACCTCGCTGGTGATTGTCGGCGATCATGTCACGCTGGAAAGCGGCACGGGCTGCGTTCACACAGCTCCCGGCCACGGTGTCGAGGACTTTGACGTGTGCCATGACCACTACCCACAAATTCCGGTTATTGTTCCGGTTGACAGCCACGGCAAACTTACCGCCGAAGCGGGCGACCTGTTTGTCGGGCTTACCACAGCCCAGGCAAACAAAGCCATTGCAAAGCATTTGCAGGACATCGGCGCCATGTTTGCCATGAAGCAGATTATCCACCAATATCCGCACTGCTGGCGCTGCAAGAACCCCGTGCTGTTCCGCGCAACGGAGCAGTGGTTCTGTTCTGTTGACGCCATCAAGGAAAAAGCGGTTGAAGAAATCAATAAGGTGAACTGGGTTCCCGCGTGGGGCCGCGACCGCATTACCTCCATGGTAATGGACCGCAACGACTGGTGCATTTCCCGCCAGCGCCGCTGGGGTGTGCCAATTCCGATTTTCTACTGCAAGGACTGCGGCGAGCCGCTGATTTCGAAAGAGGCTATGGCTGCTGTTTCGGCGCTGTTCCGCGAGGAAGGCTCGGATTCCTGGTACATTAAGGATGCCAAAGAAATTCTTCCCAAAGGAATCAAGTGCGGCAAATGCGGCTGCACCGAATTCACCAAGGAGCACGATATTATGGATGTTTGGTTCGATTCCGGCGTAACACACGCCGCTGTCGCCGACCAAAGGCCGGAACTGCACTGGCCTGCCGACCTGTACCTTGAGGGTGCGGATCAGTACCGCGGCTGGTTCCAGTCGTCGCTGCTCACTTCCGTCGCATGGCGCGGCAAAGCGCCTTACAAGGCTGTTGTTACGCACGGCTGGGTTGTGGACGGCGAGGGCCGTAAAATGTCCAAATCCCTTGGCAACGGCATTGTCCCAAGCGAAATTGTCGAGCAGTACGGTGCGGATATTTTAAGGCTGTGGGTTGCTTCTTCCGACTACCATGCGGATATCCGTATTTCGAAAGAAATTCTGAAGCAGCTTTCCGATGCATACCGTAAAATCCGCAATACCGCCCGCTTCATTTTGGGGAATATCAGCGACTTTGACCCGGATAAGGACATGGTTGCCCTGAATAAGCTCCAGCCGATTGACCGCTGGGCGCTGAAGCAGTTTGATGAACTGACTGCGCGCGTATGCGAAGGGTACGAATCCTTTGAGTTTCATAACGCTTATCACGCAATTCACAACTTCTGCGTTGTGGATATGTCCAATTTCTATCTTGACGTTTTAAAAGACCGGCTCTATGTGGAAAAAGCGGACAGTGAAGGCCGCCGTGCCGCACAGACCGTAATGTATTTGATTCTCAACGGTATGACACGTTTAATCTCGCCAATCCTTGCGTTTACCTCCGACGAAATCTGGCACAGCCTGCCGCACAGCAGCGCGGACGACAAAGAATGCGTGCTGTTTAACGAAATGCCGAAGCCAACGGGCGTTGATGCGGACGACGCGTTTGTCGCCAAGTGGGACAGAATCCACCTGATCCGCGACGGCGTGAAAAAAGCGCTTGAACTGGCGCGCGCCAATAAAATCATCGGCGCTTCGCTGGATTCCAAAGTACAGCTTTTCTGCACCGGCGAACTGTATGACTTTGTAAAATCGGTGGAAGATGAACTGCCCACCGTATTCATTGCGTCCCAGGTTGAGGTTGTGGGTGAGGGCAAAGGCGAATTTACCAGTGAAGAACTGCCGGAGCTTTCCATCACCGTTTCCCATGCGGACGGCGAAAAATGCCCGCGCTGCTGGAGCTACAGCAATACGGTCGGCAGTGACCCCGCTCATCCGGAGGTTTGCGGCCGCTGCGCACACGCGTTGGACTAATTGAATTTTAAGGGCGGGCCATGTGTTCGCCCTTTTATTATGAGGGGGACATTCCATTGCCAATCATTGCTTTATTACTGTCCGCTGCGGCAGTCGCGGTCGATCAAGCCATTAAGATGCTGGTTTTACAGAATGTGAAGCCGGCCGGCAAAATTACAGCAATTCCCGGGTTCCTTGATTTCTTTTATTTAGAAAACAGGGGCGCGGCTTTCGGCGTGCTGCAAAATCAAAAATGGTTTTTTATTGCGGTTGTCACGATTGTCTGTATTGCTTTTATTATTGCGCTGTTCCGGTATTCCAATCATGGATTCTTTTCCTATACCGCTTCCATTCTCATTATCGGCGGCGGTATCGGAAATTTGATTGACCGCGTCCGCCTGGGCTATGTCATTGACTATATCAGTGTTTCCTTTTTTTCGCCCATCTTCAATTTTGCCGACTGCTGTGTAACGGTGGGCACTGTTTTGCTGATCATTCACCTTCTGCTTTTTGCTGAAAAAGACCGGAATACGGAGAGGGTTATGCGTACAAAATGAGCATGGGACATATGACAATAATCCTGGAACCGGAGGATGCCGGTATCCGGCTGGATAAGCTGATCAGCTTAAAAGTGCAGGATATGACACGCTCCGGTGCAGAAAAGCTGATTGCCGGGGGCTTTGTTTCATCAGACGGAATTATCCTCGGCAAAAGCTACAAGGGCGGCGCAGGCGACTGCATTGACCTGGTGCTGCCCGAGCCTGTTCAGCTGGATGTTCAGCCGGAGGAAATTCCGCTGGAAATTATGTACGAGGACGACGACCTGCTTGTTGTGAATAAACCGAAGGGAATGGTGGTTCACCCGGCTGCGGGCAACCGTGACGGCACGCTTGTCAATGCGCTTCTGGCGCACTGCGGCGCTTCGCTTTCCGGTATTAACGGAGTTATCCGCCCCGGCATCGTTCACCGTATCGATAAAGACACCAGCGGCTTGTTAATCGTTGCAAAAAATGACTTTGCCCATCAGAATTTGGCCGCGCAAATTAAAGCGCACAGCTTTACGCGCGTTTATGAAGCGGTGGTGCACGGCAATGTGAAAGAAGACGACGGTACGGTGGACGCGCCGATTGGCCGCCACCCGGTTGACCGCAAAAAGATGGCTGTGACACAAAAAAATTCCAGAAACGCCGTCACTCATTATCATGTAATCGAACGGTACAGCGGTTTTACGCATGTGCAGTGCAAACTCGAAACAGGGCGCACGCATCAGATTCGCGTGCATATGGCGTACCTTGGCCACCCTGTCGCAGGTGACCGCGTTTACGGGCCGAAAAAGCCGGTTCCCAACCTGAACGGCCAGTGTTTGCATGCCCGCGTGATTGGCTTTCAGCATCCGCGTGACGGCCGCTACATTGAGATTTCCAGTGAATTGCCGGCATATTTTACGAACTTTTTGGAAAAGCTGCAGCACACCTAAGGAGGGACTTTCTTGAATTTCAAAGATATCCTTGTGATAACCGATGTTGACGGCACGCTTATTGACCGGAACTTTACGGTCGGTGAGCGCAACAGCCGGGCAATCGAACGATTTAAGCGGAAGGGCGGGCATTTTGCGGTTGCCACCGGGCGTTCACTTGACTCTGGCGCGCAGTATTTTGAAGCAATTTCACCCAACAACCCCAGTGTAATTTTGAACGGCACGGTTATTTATGATTTTATTGAAAAAAAGATGATTTGGAATCAGCCGCTTCAATTCGAAACTGCAAAATTGTGTGTGGAAAAAATTCATGAGCGCTTTCCCAACACCGGAATCGAGGTTTTCAGTACCACAGGCATCGGCGTTGTGCATTATAATAATTTCATCCACAAGCATCTTTCTCGTGAGGGAATTGACGGAAATGATCCCGATATTTTCGATGGCCGTCCGCTCTGCAAGGCGCTGATTGCCGATGAATCCGATGTAATTCAGAATATAATTGCGTTTACCAAAACCTTTGAACATAAAGCGGTGCGCTTCGTTACCTCCAGTCCGTATTATTTGGAAATGCTGCCGGTTAACGCGGACAAAGGCAGCGCCTTAAATGAGGTAATCCGCCTTGGCGGTTTTTCCAGGGAACAGGTCTATGCCATTGGGGACTATTACAATGACGTGGAGCTTTTGAAGGCGGCAGGTTTTGCCGCGATGCCGCAGAACGCTCCGGACGATTTAAAGCACCTTGCGGATTTGGTTGTCTGCAGCTGCGACGACGGGGCGGTAGCCGATTTGATTGAATATATTGAACAGAAAGTGGAGTAGGTCTTCAAGATGGACGAGGAAGCTTTGCATGTGCGCTATCTTATTGTGATTGCGGCAGTACTCTGCGCGCTGATTATCGGCTACAACGCGTTTTATGTGCCGGATGTGTCCCTGACCGGAATTGCAACGTTTACCGATACCTCGTCGGCTTCTTCCGGGGAGGCGTACATACCGCGTTCCCCTGTCAGCTCTGCTGTTTCATCCGGCGTACCCGCCGTAACCGGAAAAATCAATATCAATACCGCCACGGCACAGCGGCTCAGCGACGGGCTTGACGGTATCGGTGAGGTTATGGCGAAGCGCATTGTTGAATACCGTGAAAAAAACGGTAAGTTTAAAACAATTGCAGAATTAAAAAATGTTCCGGGTATCGGTGATAAAACCTTCGCAAAGTTTCAAAATTCAATTACGGTTGACGGCTGATAAAAAGTGATTCAATCGGAAAACCCATAATACACAGGGCAGCCGTGCGCCAAAAATATGGTACGCGGCTGTTTCTGCATATAAAAGATATCAATGAAAAGCAAACGCAGTTAATAAATAACATAGCTTGCCAAATCTTATGGTAATAGAAATTTGATTCATAAGGTGGGAAGAAACGCATGAATATTATCATTGCGACGGACTCTTTTAAAGGGAGCCTGAGTACGGTCTCCGCTGCAAGGCAGATGGAAACAGGCATACGGCGGATATTTCCGGATGCTGACGTCGCCATTGTCCCTGTTGCCGACGGCGGCGAGGGTACAGTGGATGCCATGATCGGCGGGCTGGGCGGCCGTTTGGAGCAGGTTGGTGTCACAGGCCCGCTGGGGAACATGGTGTCCGCGAAATACGGCATATTAAAGTCGGGTGCGGCAGTGATTGAAATGGCGGAAGCATCCGGATTAACCTTGGTTCCGTACGAGAAACTGGATGTCATGTCCGCAACAACATTCGGTACGGGCGAATTAATTCGTGCCGCGCTGGAAAAAGGCTGCCGAAAAATTTACATCGGAATTGGCGGTTCTGCCACGAATGACGGCGGTGTCGGTATGGCGCAGGCGCTCGGTGCGCATTTTTATGATGATTCCGGTAAGGAGCTTCCGTTCGGCGGCGGGGCGCTCGGCCGTCTGGCGCGCATTGAACTGCAGAATATGGACAAGCGGCTGAAAGAAACGGAGATTATTATTATCTGTGATGTGGACAACCCGCTTTGCGGCTGCCGAGGCGCTTCCGCCGTTTATGGCCCCCAAAAAGGCGCTTCACCCCAAATGGTGCTTGAACTGGATCGGAATTTGTCCCATCTTGCGCGGATTGCCCGGCAGCAGTGCGGTGTTGATGCCGCTGATGTTCCCGGTTCCGGCGCTGCGGGCGGGCTTGGTATGGGGCTGATTGCATTCGTCGGCGCAAAGCCTCAGCCCGGTATCGAAACAATGCTCGATATTGCGAACTTTGATGAAAAGATAAAAGACGCTGATTTGATTATTACGGGGGAAGGGCGTATAGACGGCCAGTCCGTTTACGGCAAGGTGCCGGTCGGTGTTGCACAAAGGGCGCAGAAATATCATGTGCCGGTAATTGCTGTTGTGGGCTGTGTGGGGCAGGATGCACAGGCTGTGTACGAGCATGGAATCCAGTGCATCTTCAGCGCCGTAAACGCGCCGTGCACCGTAGAAGATGCCATAGCAAACGCGGAAGAAAATGTATGCAATGCGGCGGAACGCGCAATGCGCGCCGTCCGGGTTGGACTGCAGCTGCAGAAACAATAATAAAGCGTATGATATCAGCAACAAAAAAAACAGTTGAAAGACATTTGTCTTTCAACTGTTTTTTTGTCCGGGAGTTTTGGAACTTTTAGTTTTTTTCTTCTTCACTGAACTCTTTCCGTTTTGTGCTGTCTTCAATGTAAAGCTCAGCAGCCTTTCCCATTTTCGGCAATGCCTTCTGCGCGCTGTCAAGGTAGCGAACCAGCTTAAAAATCATCCATCCGCTCATTGCTGATGCAATTAAGGTCAGTACCGCGGAAACCGCGCCCACGGCTGTAATAATCCTCATTAAGTTTTTTCTGTTTAGGTATTGTCCGTTCATAATGATTCCCTCTCCCTTATAAATCATGTCGATTTCCAAAGCTGATTCCAATATTGCGGGCGGTTTCAATGATGTCGCAGTCCGCAGGTACAAGTTTCAGCTTGCCGGCCACTTCACCCAAAGGAACGGGTACAATAAAACCGTTCTGCAGCGCCACCATGTTCCCGTAATTCTTCTGTGCAATCAATTTGGCAGCTGCCGCGCCAAAACGCGTTGCGAGCAGACGGTCGTAAGGGCACGGGCTGCCGCCGCGCTGAAAATGGCCCGGGACGGTAACCCTGATTTCCTGACCGGTTTTTTCTCCGATTTCCTGGGCCAGGCGGTATGAAATGGACGGATACTGCATGGCGGCACGTGATGTTTTAAATTCCTTTTTGCCCATTTTTGCCTCTTCGCAGGAGATGGCGCCTTCTGCCACGGCAAGAATGGAGAAACGTTTTCCGTCCTTATTCCGCTGAGTGATCGTCTTTGTGATTTCATCAATATCATATGGAACCTCGGGCAGCAAAATCACGTCAGCTCCGCCGGAAATTCCCGCGTGAAGCGTCAGCCAGCCGGCTTTGTGCCCCATTACTTCCACAATAAATACTCTTCCGTGTGAGGTGGCCGTTGTATGGATGGAGTCAATTACATTGGTCGCAATTTCCATCGCACTGCTGAACCCAAATGTCATTTCGGTATTCCAAACATCGTTGTCTATTGTTTTGGGCAGTGTAACGACATTCAGCCCTTCTTCACTGAGCAGGTTTGCCGTTTTATGGGTGCCGTTCCCGCCCAAAATGACCAGGCAGTCCAGCTTCATCCTTTTGTAGTTATCCTTCATGTTTTTTACTTTATCCACACTGTTTTCATCCACTACGCGCATCAGCTTGAACGGCTGGCGCGACGTTCCCAAAATGGTGCCGCCCAGTGTAAGAATTCCCGAAAAGTTCGCGGGCTTCATCCGCTTGTAATTGCCTTCAATCAAACCGCGGTATCCGTCGTTGATACCGTAAATTTCGACTTCTTCGCCGAACTGCACATAAAGGGCCTTTGCCACCCCACGGATTGCCGCGTTCAAACCCTGACAGTCGCCGCCGCTTGTTAAAATTCCGATTCTTTTCATTTTTTTACTCCCATTTTCTAAATTTCAATCGTTATCGAAGCAAATCCGCGCTGCGGATGGGGCGGAACGGTTTACTTTCGTCTTGCTGCACAAGCTTTGCGGCCGCACTCTGCGTTAAACGCCAGAATTCCGCCTGACAGTCACAGGGCGCTTTCCCGCGTTTGTCGATATGGCAGTAGGTTGTGTTGGGCTGCATTACCCGTGTGTTGATATTATCGCTCAGCATTAAATCTAAAATGGAGAATGCACGTTCCTTCAAATCCGCGTCTTCAATCGGGAACACCAGTTCAACCCTGCGGTCAAGATTTCGCTGCATCCAATCGGCGCTGCCCATGTAAATTTTAGGGCTTCCCGCGTTTTCAAACCGGAAGATTCGGCTGTGTTCCAGTTGGCGGCCAACAATGCTGTTTACCGTAATGTTTTCACTGATGTTCGGCAAGCCGGGAATCAGGCAGCAGATTCCCCTCACAATCAGGTGTATCGGTACCCCTGCCTGGGATGCTCTGTAAAGGGATTCAATCATGCCGGGGTCAACCAAAGAATTTACCTTGGCTGTAATGCCGCTGGGCAGTCCATTTTGGGCGTTTTCCATTTCTTTTCCTATCATACGCTCAAAAAAGCTTCTCATACCGTGCGGGGCGACAACAAAACGGTTGTATTCGGGCGGAAGGGAATAGCCGGTCAGTACGTTAAACAAGGACGATGCATCGGTACCATAGGGTTCTTTGCAGGTGAAAACACCGATATCAGTGTATATTTTTGCCGTAGAATCGTTGTAGTTTCCCGTACCCATGTGAAGATAGCGCCGGATTCCGTCCTCATCGCGCCGAACGACCAGCAGAATTTTGCAGTGCGTTTTCAAACCAGCCAAACCATAAATTACATGGCAGCCCGCTTCTTCCAGCTTCTTTGCCCAAATAATATTATTTTCTTCATCAAACCTTGCTTTCAGTTCGACTAAAACCGTGACCTGTTTGCCGTTTTCAGCAGCCTTAATCAATGCCGCAATAATCGGTGAATGCCCGCTCACACGGTAAAGCGTCTGCTTAATCGCAAGTACGTTTTCATCTTCGGCGGCCTGGCGAACAAAATTCACTACGGTTTCAAAGCTTTCATAGGGATGATGCACCATTCTGTCTTTTTCACGGATTGCCGCGAAAATATCGTCATAACCCCAAAAATCCGCCGGCGGATAAACAGGGATAAGCGGCTTAAAGCAAAGGGACTCAAAATCGGGAACAGAAGCAAATTTGGAAAAGAAGGTCAAGTCCAGCGGGCCGGGTTCCTCAAAAATTTCATCGGGGTTTATATCGAGCATTTCTTCAAGGAATTCTCGTGTTTCCGTGTCGCATTTCTGCAAAATTTCAAGTCGAACCGGCTTGCCGCGTTTTCGTTTTTTAATGGATTTTTGAATTTCAATCAGCAGATCCTCCGATTCCTCGTCAATTTCAAGGTCGGAGTTACGCGTAATCCGGAATGCACAGGATGAGCGGATGTCGCTGCGCTCAAACAGTTCATCCAGTTTGTAGATAATCACATTTTCAAGCAGCACAAACGTTTTGCCCGTAACCGACGGTACCTGCAGAAAGCGGGAAAGAATCGAAGGCACCTGTACTACGGCGAAGTAGGACTCTTCCTGCCCTTTCAGCCTTACCGCAACATTAAGGCTTTTGTTTGCAAGCAATGGGAAAGGTCGGCTTGTATCAACAGCCAGCGGGGTGAGGACGGGGAACAGCACCTTATCAAAATATTCGGAAATAAAGTGCTTTTGCTGTTCGTTCATTTCGTCCGGATATAAAAAACTGATATTGTTTTTTTTCAGCGCGGGCAGAATGGAGCGGTGCAAACAGGAGTATTGCTTTTCGGTAAAGGCATGAATCTTTTCGGTCAGCAGCGGCAGCAGTTTGGCCGGCGTTAAGCCGGATGGATCCTCCGCATTGTAATTCTGGTTTACCTGTTCCTTTACACCCGCGACCCGCACCATAAAGAACTCGTCTAAATTCGATGCGGTGATGGCAAGGAAACGGATGCGTTCCATAATCGGGTTTTCTTTTTCAAAAGCTTCTTCCAGCACGCGGAAATTAAAATCCATCCAGCTCAGCTCACGGTTGATATAGGGGATTTTTGTTTTCTCGGCTTTGTCGTTCATATTAACCAGCAACCTTTATCTAAATCGTTATAACAATAATGACTTTACAGTCAGCTCAGGCTTATACCCGAAAACCTCCTTAAAAAACGGCGCGCATTGTTCAAAAGCCCATTTTTCAAGGTAGGTGTTTTCGTTGCTTTCCGCCGTAATCAGCAGTTTGTCGTTTTCTAGCCGTACTTTAATATCGCTGAGTTTTTGCTTTTGAGACTTGTCAAGCGTGTTGGCAAGCCGGAAGATCGCGACCAGCTTTGAAACAATCAGCCTGCTCTTATCATTCAGGCGGATAAATTCCACATCGTCAAAATTCGGAACATCATATTCATTATAGCGTGAAACATATGCCGTAAGCAGCATTTCTTCATCGGTCATGCCGTAAATATCGATATCCTTGATTAAGTCAAAGCTGCTCAGCAGGTGTTGCTTTGCAGTCACATAATGCCCGCAGTCATGCAAAATTGCCGCAAGCTCCAGCAAAAGTCGCTTGCGGTGGTCAAGGCCGTGCGCGCCCTTCATTTTGTCAAAAATCCGGCATGCGAACTTGCGGATATTATCGGCGTGCTTTTGGTTGCAGTTGTAGGACTTGGCAATCGCCTGTGCACAGGAAATTGCATTGACCCGAACATGGTTGAAATAATCGTCACCGCTTTTGGGCAGGAGAATTTGGCGCATCAAAGCGTCCCAAAGCTCTACCTTCGGCGAAATAATAACATCGGATGTGGTGAATTCAATCAGCCGAATGTAAATTGTGAGTGCGGAATATAAAAGCTCGGCGGTTTCCTCATTGATGCCGAACTGGATGCTGATTTTCTCCTGCGACATGGAACGGATTTGTGTGAACAAATCCGTTATCATCTGAGCAGGAATAACATATTGTCCGTTTTCCGGCTCCACACCGCAGATTTTTGCAATCAGCTGAATTTCATTGCCTGTTAAAATTAAATTCGAAACGATGCCTTTGTTCAGCGGAATGGAAATGTGCCCGATAATGGAATCCAGGTATTCTTCCACAACTGTATAAAAATCGTCCGTTTGTTCCTGAATGCTTTCCAAAATATCATGCAGCTTCAGCGCACCCATGGGTATGTTTTGAGAAAAAATCATACGTTTTCCGTCATAAACCGAAAACCCGATTGTACCCGCGCCAATATAGGAAATTAATGCATTCTGCCCCTTTTTGTCTTCCGTGTTTTTCAGGGAATCCAAGATTTCGGAGTAAATCAGCGTTTTTTCCTGGTCGTCCTCCAGCACCTGAACGGTCATGTCGTTTTGAATTTTAAGCTGGTCAACCACATAGGAACGGTTTTTAGCTTCCCTCAGGGCCGTAGTGGCAACCACTTTGCATTGTCCCACTCCGTATTCCGCCATGATTTCGCTGTATCCGCGCAAAATCGCGGAAAGCTCCCGCAGGCTTTCAAAACTGATTTTTCCGGCCGCGAACACTTCGTGACCAAGGCACAGCGGGTACTCCAGCCGGTCAAGATCAACGATCTCATTCCGTTTCAGCTGGGAAATTCTCATTTTCAGGAGGTTTGAGCCAATATCGATGACAGCCGCAATTTTACTGTTTTTTTTCTTGTTCAAGAACAACACCGCCCTTGCTGCATTCTGTTTTACTAATTATATCAACATTTTGTTCTTTCATCAACAGAAGGTTGTGTTAAATATATATATTTTGCCTGACCTCAGGTTCTGCGGAACTTACATATTTTGTCAAAGATGATACATAATAGTATCATTATATTCTGACGCAGGGGGTTCCTAAATTGTTTCACCTTTTTTCAAAAAATAAAGAAGAAATTGTCAACCGTGAGGTAGCAAAGCTGAACGGACCGGCTCAGGACAGCGCTTTGAGCAGCTCATTGAATCAAAATATAGAAGCTTTAAAAAATCTTTTTATTGATGTGGATGTTTTGGTCGTAAAATTTATTCAAAATGAGCACAACAGCAGCCTCAAATATTGTATTGCCTATTTTGACGGCGTCGTTAATTCAGTTATGATAAACGAAAGCATTATTAAGCCCCTCGTGATTTCAGATGCTTTGGTGCAGGGGAGCCATATGATGGACAGCTTGTCGGAACAGGTTGTTCAAATTAATGATGCCAAAAAAGTAAGACAGATGAAAGACATCATTGACGCAATCACTTATGGGGACACCATTCTGTTTGCCGACGGCTGCGACGAAGCGCTCATATTGAACACGAAGGAAATTAGAACCCGTGCGGTCGAGGAACCGGAAAATGAAAAGACTCTGAGCGGGCCGCGGGAGGGGTTCAATGAATCCCTGCTTCAAAATCTGTCCATAATACGACGCAGAGTGAGAACCAACGAATTAAAAATGAAATTCCTTACGCTCGGCAGGGTCACAAAGACACAGGCGTGCGTTTGCTATATTGATAAAGTGGTAAACAAACAAATTTTAAAAGAGCTGTACCGGCGGCTGGAAGCAATTGATATCGACGCGGTTTTGGATACAAACTATATTACAGAATTAGTCCGGGATTCCTCTTGGTCCCCGTTCCGTACAACAGGATATACCGAAAGGCCGGACATCATCTTAGGGAAGCTTTTGGAAGGACGGATTGCTGTTTTCCTTGACGGCACTCCGGTTGTGCTTACGGTTCCTTACCTTTTTATTGAAAACTTTCAAAGCAGTGAGGATTATTATCTGAGCTTTTACTATACTTCTTTTTCACGGATTTTGCGCATTATAGGTTTCTTTTTGACCATTGCAGTTCCGGGGCTTTATATTGCCATTGTGGCGTTTCATCACGAAATGCTGCCCACGCCTCTTTTGATTAACGTTGCAATGGAACGTAAGAATGTACCTCTGCCGGCTGCCGTGGAAGCGTTTATTATGATGGTCGTATTTGACATTTTAAGAGAAACAGGAGTTCGAATGCCGAGCAATGTGGGTCAGGCGCTCAGCATTGTGGGCGCACTTGTAGTCGGTCAGGCTGCGGTGGCTGCAAAGCTTGTGGCCGCGCCAATGATTATTGTGGTTGCCCTTACGGGAATCACCAGCCTGCTCGTTCCGAAAATGAACGCTCCTGTAATCTATGCCCGCGTGTTTTTGCTTATTTTATCATCCTCCTTCGGCTTGATGGGGCTTGTGGTGGGTCTTTCTTGCATCTTTATTCATATGCTGAATTTATATTCTTTCGGTGTACCGCAGCTGTCACTTCCGGGGTCACTTCAGTATCAGGAGGTAAAAGATACGTTCATCAGAGCCCCCTGGTGGCAGATGATTACACGCACGAAAAATATTTCACGGGACAGAATAAGAATGAAAATCAAAAATGGTGGCGGCCATGATTAAAAAAGCGGTCTGTATTCTACTGAGCTTTGCAGTGCCTTTTTCACTGAGCGGCTGCTGGAGCTATCGCGGGCTGAATGAAATTACAATTGTGGCCGGTGTCGGCATCGACAAAGATCCCATTAGCGGGAGCTTCCATCTTGCCTGCGAGGTGATTGATTTGGCCTCAAGCGGCAAAGAAGGCGGCGTAAAAGCAAAGATTGTGGAGTCCGACGGGAAAACCATTTTTGATGCGGTCAGAAATGCAAAAAAAAGATTGCTCAACAAGCTGTATTGGGGCAATACGCAAATTGTTGTAATTGGCAATGAACTTGCCAAACAGGGTGATGTGGGGACCGTGGTAAACTGGTTTTTAAACGATGCGGAGTGCCGCGAAACCATCGATATTTTGGTATCGCAGGAAAAAACGGCCAAACAGATTTTAACAATCGACGGGCTGGACAATTCCGTCGTCTCTTATGAAATCAAAAAAATTATTGACAGCGATTCAATCACGACCGCGTCCATCAGAGGCGTTCAATTATTTAAGGCATTTAATACACTTCGGGAACCGGGAATTTCCCTCGCGCTTCCAATGTTTCACTGTACTGTAAATGATGAAGCCTCTGTGGTGGAGGCGAATGGGGAGGCCGTTTTTAAAGGGGAGAAAATGGTTGGCGGTCTGAGTGCGGATGAAACAAAAGATTATCTGTTCGTGGTGGATGATATCAACGGCGGTGTGCTGACTCTGTCCTCCGCGCCTGAAATCTTGCCGGACATTTCATTGGAAATCGCCACAAATAAAACCAAAAGGTCTTACTCTTATTCACAGGGAAAGGTGAAGTTTATGATTCAGACCAATACGGATGTGTATTTGGATGAAGTTGCAGAAAATATGGATTTGCTGGATGAACAAAAAATTTCCAAAATTGAGGCGGCGGCCGCAAGCATGCTTGAAAAGAACATTTCAGCCGTAATAAAAAAGATGCAGACGCAGTACAATTCTGACATTTTTGGCTTTGGTCATATGATTTATCAGAAGGACCCAAAGCTGTGGGAACAAATTGAAAGCAAGTGGGATAATTTGTTCCCAACAGCGCAGGTGCAGGTACAGTGCAAGGTGAACATTGTGAACACTGCCGCCTTGATAAAAAGCTGAAAGCAGGTGTACTCATTGCTGACTTTTATTGTGGTTATTTTATATGTGCTTGTGATTCTGCTCGATTTTCTGCCCGTTCTTAGAGCCGGGCAAAAAAAAGAATGCTGGGTTTATTCGGTATTCCTAGCAGTCAGCTTTTGCGTTCTGCTTTTATATTCCCTTGATGTCAAGGTTCCAAGCCCTTCGGTTCCGATTAAAAATTTAGTGGAAAAGATTTTTAAACTTTAGAAAGAAATTCAGTCAATAAAGCTTTTCAGAGCGTTTGCAGAACGGTTATGAACCGAAGGGATCGCAGGTGGGGAGGATATACTTTAGATGAACAAGCAAATCATAACGCTGCGTCAGGCAATGTGTACTCTTGCGGTTTTTATAATCGGGAGCAGCATTATTGTGGGGGTATCGACTGCAGCGGAGCAGGATTCATGGATATCCTTTCTTTTCTCTATGGTAATTGTCATACCGGCGGTTCTCGTTTACGCCAGAATCATCAAACTGTATCCGGAAGAAGATATTTATGGAATTATAGAAATTATTTTTGGCAGGATTGCCGGTAAAATCATAACCGTTCTGATCACCTGGTATGCAATCCATCTTGCCGCACTGGTCTTACGCAATTTTTCCGAGTTTATTGCAATTACATCCCTGCCCGAAACACCTCAGCTTATCGTTATGATCATTTTTCTTTCGGTCACAGTTTATTTGGTGAGAAGCGGGATGCAAACAGTTGGAAAGTGGTCGCTGGTTGCATATGCGGTTATCGTGACTATCATGTTCATTACCATTGTCCTGTTGTATAACCAAATGGACTTCAAAAATTTGTTTCCGATTATGAATCACAGCGCAAAAACAATTTTATCCGGGTCTTATCAGCTTTTTACGTTCCCCTTTGCTGAAACAGTCCTCTTTTTAGCGGTGGCCGACTGCATCAAAAAAGAAGACAGCCCATATAAAGCATATATATACGGTGTAATACTTGGGGCAACTGCTTTATTATCTGTCGTTTTTCGCAATCTTCTTGCTTTGGGCCCGGTACTGTGTGAGGCGGAGCAGTTTCCTTCCTATACAGCCGCGAGAGTGATTAATATCGGTGATTTTTTGGTAAGAATAGAGGGCTCCATTTCAATGAATTTTATTTTGTCGGGGATTACGAAGATTACCATTTGCCTGTTTGCCGCGTCAAAGGGTTTAGCCAGTTTGTTTCATATACAGGATTACAAAAAATTGGTCGTGCCCGTCAGTCTTACGGTAATGGCTTTGGCTTCCATTGTTTACGGCAGTGATATGGAAATGGTTAACTTCATAAAGATTTATCAATTTTATGCAATCCCGTTTCAAATCATCATTCCGATTCTGATATGGGTTGGCGGCGAGATTAAGACCCGCAGTACAAAAAAAGCACAGGGAAACGGGGGCTGAACTGTGTCCGCCCTGAATCCAACGCACAAAGTGCCCCCCGATCACAGAAAAGTCTGTAATCGGGGGACTTTTTCCGTCAGTAAACTTTTCATTAAGAAATTGCAAAAACTCCCGTGGGATTCTAAAATCAAATTCTAAATTTTCTCCCCTGCAGGTTGACAAACAGGAAAAATGGAATATAATATAAAATCATAGTAATAATATATATTTTATATTTTAATAATGTCGGTTTTACATAAAAGGATGTGAGTGCTTGAACCTGATTGTTACAGCGGGCGGAACGAGGGAGAGAATTGATGCAGTCAGAGCCATTACAAATGATGCGACCGGAAGGCTCGGCAGCCTGATTGCAGCAGAGTTTTCACGCAGGCTTGCATCGCAGGAGCATACAATTTATTACCTTTGCGGTGCTGGTTCAATTCTTCCGGTCACGGATGACCCCAATATCCGCATCATTACGATAGAGGGCACGGAGCAGCTCCAGCGCGAGCTGACAGCCTTGCTGCGCACCGGGCGCATCGACGCGGTGATTCACTCCATGGCCGTGAGCGATTACAAAATAAACTGCGTTACAACACCGGATTTAGTTACTGAACATGTCGCTGAAAAATTCCGTGATTCAAAAATTGCACTTTCGCGTGAACAATGGCGGACTGTAATTCAGGAAGCGTTTGCAGCGCAGCCAATTGGAACGGAACAGAAAATCAGTTCGGACCTGGAACACCCGGTTCTGGTACTGGAAAAAACCCCGAAAATTATCAATATGATTAAGAAAATCAGCCCTAATACAATTCTCATAGGATTTAAGCTGCTGAGCGGCGTCAGCAAAGACAAGCTGATTGAAACGGCATACAGTCTGCTGCTGAAAAACAAATGTGATTTTGTGCTTGCAAACGATACGGCTTCCATGAAGAACGGGAATCACGTGGGTTATCTTATTGACAGCGAAGCAGATTTTGTTCGGTTTTCGGGCAAGGAACAGATTGCGAAAGGGATTGCAGACAGCGTTTTAAGAAAATTGCAGGAGGGCGCGAAGTGAAAAATATAATTTTGGGAGTGACCGGCAGCATTGCGGTGTACAAAGCGGCTGAAATTGCCCACCGGCTATTCAAAGACGGGGTTCAGGTTGAAGTGATTATGACGGCCGGGGCCACTAAATTTGTCACACCGCTCACCTTCCGCACCCTGACCCAAAACCGCGTTTACACGGACGTTTTTCAGGATGATTTCCCGAACGAGGTGAAGCACATTTCGCTGGCGCAAAAGGCCGATGCTGTGCTCATCGCTCCCGCAACGGCAAACATAATCGGTAAAATTGCCGCCGGAATCGGGGATGACATGCTTTCCACCACACTTTTAGCCGTCAAGGACAAGCCGGTATTGATTGCACCGGCCATGAACACCAACATGTGGGAAAACCCAATTGTTCAGGAGAATATCACGAAACTGAAAAAATACGGATATCAGTTTATTGAACCGAAGGAAAGCCTGCTCGCCTGCGGAACCGTTGGAAAGGGCGCGCTCGCCGACGTGGAAGAGATTATAAAAGCGGTAACCGGCGCTATGGAGAAGTCAGTATATGCAGGAAATTAAAATTACGGAACTAGACGGATTTCATATCGGTAGCGCCCAAAACGAAACAGCCGGAACGGGCTGTACGGTTATTATTTGCGAAGAAGGCGCGGTTGCGGGGGTTGACGTTCGCGGCGGTTCCCCCGGAACAAGGGAAACGGATGCGCTGAATCCGTGCAATCTGCGGCAGAGCATTCATGCGGTCCTACTTGCGGGCGGCAGCGCGTTCGGCTTGGACGCCGCGGGCGGGGCAATGCGGTTTTTGGAGGAAAAAGGAGTCGGAAGGGATGTTGCGGTCACAAAGGTTCCCATTGTCTGCGGCGCAATCCTGTTTGACCTGAAATGCGGCGATTATCGGATTCGGCCCGACCGACAAATGGGGTATGATGCATGCAGGAATGCTTATACAGAGCTTCCGCGCGAAGGGAATTTCGGCGCCGGCACAGGGGCGACGGTCGGTAAAGCGAAGGGTGTTGAATTTGCCATGAAGGGCGGGCTGGGTACCGCCTGTTATCAGGTCGGCGCGCTGAAAGTCGGCGCGGTCATGGCCGTTAACTGTGTGGGCGATATTTTCGACCAGAAGGCCAACCGGCTTGTTGCCGGACTTTTAAGCGAAGACAGGCGGACGCTCGCAAATTCGGAAGAATTTATGCTTTCAAATTATGAAGATAAAACCGATTTTTTCAGCGGCAACACGATTATCGGCACGGTAATTACCAATGCAAAGCTGGAAAAAGCGCAGGCAAACAAGCTGGCCTCCGTTTCCCATAACGGGATTGCGCGTGCGGTGCGCCCGGCGCACACTGTCTTTGACGGTGACACCATTTTTACCATGGCGGCGGGGAATGTGGAAGCGAACCCCGATGTTGTCGGTATTTTGGCAGCCCGCGCAGTGGAGCAGGCAATTCTAAACGCGGTAAAAAAAGCGGAATCAGCCTATGGGTACAAGTCATATCATGAATTAGGGGATGAATAACATGGCAGAACACAAATATGGCGCAGAATACGGATTTTCGACAAGAGCGGTGCACACCGGCAACGATGTGGATAAGGACACAGGGGCAATCAAACGTCCCATTACAATGGCAAACAGCTACGAACTGCCCTATGACCCAACCGATTTAAATTGGAGCAGCGCGGGCAAAGCGCTTTACACACGGAACGGCGGAGTGAACCAGCAGTATTTGCAGGAAAAACTCACCGCTCTGGAGGGCGCACAGGACTGCGTGGTTCTGGCGTCCGGTGTGGCGGCGCTTTCCGGTGTGTTTTTCACCTTTCTGAAATCAGGGGATCATGTGGTTTGTTCCAACGTAACCTACATCGCGGTCTACCGTTTATTGACCGAGCATTTAAAAAATAAATACGGGATTGAAGCGACCTTAGTGGATACCTCGGATGTGAAAGCGGTCAGGGCGGCAATCCGCCCCAATACGAAGCTGATTCACATCGAAACGCCGGGCAACCCAACGCTGAACATCAGCGATATACAGGAAATAGCCGGAATTGCCCATGACGCGGGCGCGCTTCTTTCGGTCGACAACACCTTCGCATCGCCTTATCATCAGCGCCCGGCTGAACTGGGAGCCGATTTGACGGTCGAAAGCCTGACCAAATACATAAACGGGCACGGTGACGCAATGGGCGGCGCCGTACTCGGTTCAAAGGCGCTGATTGACCGAATCCGGGCAGAATCCATGGTGAATCTCGGCGGCTGCATCAGTCCGTTCAACGCGTGGCTGATTATGCGCGGCGCAGTCACCCTTCCGCTCCGCATGCGGCAACACAGTGAAAATGCGCTGAAGATTGCGCGTTTTTTGGAAAGCCTTCCCGCGGCCAGCTTTGTTGCTTACCCAGGGCTTCAAAGCAGCAAGGGTTATGAAACTGCGAAAAAACAGATGAAGAATGGATTTTCCGGTATGATCTCCTTTGGATTGAATGCGGATTTTGACACCCATAACCGGTTTGTCAGCTACTTGAACGTGATTACTTCCGCCGTTTCCCTGGGGCATGACGAAAGCCTGATTGTATTTTTAGGGCCGGACGACGAGCGGCAGTACCTGTACCCAAAGGAATTCCACAACGGTTTCTTCCGTTTCAGTGTCGGAATTGAAGACGCGGACGATATCATCGGCGATATCAAACAGGCGCTGGAAAAGGTGTCATTGCTCTGAATCCGTACCAGTAACTCAATGAAATCCTGTGATGCCGAACAAATCGAATCAATGCGAAATACCGGGAGGGAATACATAATGGAAAAACAAAAAAGGATCATGGCGGTGCACGATATTTCCTGTTTTAAAAAATGTTCACTGACCGTTGCGCTGCCTATTTTATCCGCAGCCGGACTGGAGGCCAGTGTGATTCCCACCGCGGTGCTTTCCACCCGCACGGGGGAATTCGGTGACGATACCCATCATGATCTATTGGGGGATATTCTGCCGGCCGCACGGCACTGGCAGTCGCTTCACCCGAACTTTGACTCAATTTATACCGGATTTTTGGGCTCGTATGACCAGCTGCATATTGTATCGGAATTAATTGATCTGTTTAAAGAAAATGATACGCTTGTCTTCGTTGACCCCGTTATGGCGGACGATGGCGCGCTTTACCCGGAGCTTTGCCAAAACTTTCCGGAAGAAATGGCAAAGCTGTGCGGCAAAGCGGATGTGATTGTGCCGAATCTTACGGAAGCGTCGCTGCTGCTTGGGGAGCCTTATCGAAGCGGGCCTTACAGCCGTGCTTATATCGACAGTATTTTGGAAAAGCTGGGCGCGCTCGGGCCAAATAAGGTTGTTTTAACCGGCGTGTATTTTGACGGCGGGCATCTTGGCGTAGCGGCTTACAATAAATTAACGGGGGAAATTGACTACATTCTTTCTGAACGGATTGAAGGCAGTTTTCAAGGTACGGGCGATATTTTTGCCAGCGCTTTGCTGAGTGCGTTAATGAAAGGTTTTCCGCTTCCCAAAGCGGCGCGGATTGCGGTCGATTTTACGGCAGCGAGCATTCTCCGCACAAAAAAAGCGGGTACGGATCCCCAATTCGGGGTCAACTTTGAAGCGGGAATTCCGGAATTTATCAGCAGGCTCGGGCTTGCCCGGTAGTATTTACTCACATGGGGGCAGTACATATTTGCACTTTAAAAATAAAAAATCCAAAAGCGAAATCCTGTCTTTGCCGGACAGGATTTTGTTTTTGGATTAATTGCAATTTGAAGGGAAATTTATAATTTGTTTATTATGGAAGCGTTATATGCCGCGCCAAATCCATTGTCAATATTTACTACGCTGACTCCGCTTGCGCAGCTGTTGAGCATGGACAGCAATGCGGACAGCCCGCCGAAGTTTGCTCCGTACCCTACGCTGGTTGGCACAGCGATAACCGGTTTGTCCACCAGTCCGCCAATTACGCTTGCAAGCGCGCCTTCCATTCCGGCTACCACAATAACGACCCTGGCGCCGCGTATAATATCCAGCTTTGAAAAGAGCCTGTGGATTCCGGCAACGCCTACATCCACAACCCGCTCCACCCGGTTCCCAAGGATGCGTGCCGTTTCCACCGCTTCCTCAACGACGGGCAAATCGGAGGTTCCCGCGGAAACGATTGCAATATAAGTGTCTGTCAGGCTTTCTTCCTTTTTCCGAACGGTAATCGTTTTGCCAAGCGGATTATATTTGGCATCCGGGCAGATTTCCTTTACGGCAAGGTACATTTCTTCGCTGGCACGGGTAGCAAGAATGTTGTTTTCCTTCGTCAGCATATATTGAACAATACTTTTTACCTGATCCACTGTTTTTCCGGCACAATAGATTACCTCGGGGTACCCAACCCTTAATTCCCGCTCATTGTCAATCTTGGCAAATCCCAGGTCTTTATAAGATAGGCCCTCTATCACCTTAACCGCGTCTTCAACTGCAACTTTATTTTCTTTTACAGCTTCCAGCAAATGCTTTACATCACTTTGATTCATCCGTTTCCTCCTGAAAATCCGCCGTCAGTGCTTTAAGATGGTTTCGTTCATACTCCCGGTACGGTACCCTTTCATATCCAACGACACGTAAGTAAAGCCAATTTTTTTCAGTTCGGCATACACCTTTTCCATCAGTTCCTCATCGAAGAATCTGCTGCGTTCCTCGGCACCGACTTCAATCCTTGCCAAATCCCCGTGATGGCGCACTCTTACCTGACGGAACCCCAAATCCAAAAGAAATTGTTCCGCCGCATCCACCATAGCAAGCTTTTCCCTGGTGATTTTCTGGCCGTACGGGAACCGGGAGGCCAAACACGCAAAAGCCGGTTTGTTCCAGGTGGGAAGACCCAATTCCTTTGATAAAAGCCGGATATCGTCCTTTGTCATCTCCGCCGCTTTTAGCGGGCTGACAACCTCCAGCTCCTTCACTGCCTGCATTCCCGGCCGGTAATCGCCAAGGTCATCCAAATTGGAACCGTCCGCTACATACCGAATCCCATTTTGTTTTGCGGTTTCCTTTACTTTTTCAAAAAGCTCATGTTTGCAGTAATAGCAGCGGTTGATCGGGTTTTCAGCGTAACCCTCAATATCCAGTTCCTCTGAATCAATTACAATATGATTCGCTCCAATGCTTTTTGCAAATGCCACTGCTTCTTTGAATTCCCGTTCGGGATACGTAGAAGACCGTGCGGTTACGGCAACCGCCTTATCGCCCAGTACGTCCACCGCAACCTTCAGCAGGAAGGTGCTGTCCACTCCTCCGGAAAAAGACACCGCAAGGCTTCCCATGTTCCGAATATCTTCCTTTAGGTTGTTTAATTTTTCATGTGCATCCATATTGTTTCCCTTTCGCGTTCCTGTATTCTAGAGCAAGACGTTCAGTCCTGCCCGGTAATTGATCTTTCCTTGCTGTCACCGTCTGCAGCAGTATTTTTTTCCATTGCACGGTCAACTTCTTTGTAAACATCTGCAATCGGAATATGATTTTCTTCGGCGATCCGCCTGCAGTCCTCATATTCCGCTTTGTATTTGACAAGTTCCCCTTCATAATAGGACTTTTTTACGGTTACGCTTCCGTACCGGGTGCCCAGCGTTATAAAATCCCGGTGAAGCATAATTTTTTCGACGCTGAATTTTCGGATGCCGATGGAAGTGGTTTCATGGAAGATAACATCCAAAACGTCTTTTTCCTTCTGCAAATTCACCAGAACGCTCAGTTTAATTGCGGGTCTTCCTTTTTTCATAATAATGGGCGTCTTAAATACATCCAAAGCTCCTGCCCTAAAAAGCAGCTCTTCTATATGACCGTAAAACTCCGGATTCATATCATCAATATTTGTTTCAATCATCGATTGCTTTTCTTTTTCTTCCTGCCCGTTGATTTCCCCTAAATACACGCGCAAAACATTTGGAATTTCCAAATCCCTGCTTCCAAGCCCGTACCCGACCTTTTCCACTGAAAAATCCATCCTGTCGGTGAATTCCTGCACATTGGCTGCCAAAATAGCCGCACCTGTGGGGGTGGTGGTTTCAAAAGGTGCAATTCCCGACTTCATGGGGATACCCTTTAAAATTTCGGCTGTGGCCGGGGCCGGCACCGGCATCAGGCCGTGCGCGCATTTTACAAATCCGCCGCCTACCTGAACAGGGGAAGATATAATCTTGTCCACCTTCAAGTAATCGAACGCAATAGCCGCGCCAACCATGTCCACAATGGAATCAATGGCGCCGACCTCATGAAAATGCACCTCGTCAACGGACACGCCGTGAATTTTGGCCTCAGCCCGGGCAATCCGCATAAACATCTCCATGCTCAGCTTTTTTACCCTGTCGTTCAGGGTGCTTCCGTTGATAATCGCCTCAATGTCCTTCAAATGCCTGTGGTGGTGCTCGTGGTGGCCTTCATCGTCCCGGTGGTGCGCTTCATGAGTCAGAATTACATCCACTTTCGTTCCGCTGATGCCGTTTTTTAAACCTTTATTCATTTGTATTTTATACTCGGAATCCAGATGCAGCTTAGAAAGTTCTGTCTTTAAATAACCAAAATCCACACCCAAGTCCGTCATTGCGCCTAAATTCATATCCCCGCTGATTCCGCTGAAGCAGTCATAATATAAGATTTTCATTTTATTTCTCCATGAATTTACGATACAGCATTATATCGTTAATTATACAGTTTAGAGTTCACTCTAAGTCAATAGAAAAATGAAAATAACCTTTATTTAACTTGAAATGAACGGTATGAATCATGGAAAAAAGACGGCACAAATTCAATGAACTTGCAAATAAACAGCAGATATTGTACATTTAATAAAGAGCGTATTAGCTGGGATAAAATAAAAGACACGGGGGTCGGCACGGGATGAAAAGGCAGGAGTTTAATCACTTGGTTTATCATGCGGTATCCGTCATCCCATATGGCAAAGTTGCAACATATGGGCAAATTGCTTTGATGCTGGGGGTGCCGCAATGTGCAAGGCAGGTCGGCTATGCGCTGCATGTCGCGCCTGAATCTTCCGAACTGCCCTGCCACAGAGTAGTAAACAGCAAGGGGCGGCTGGTTCCGGGCTGGCTGGAACAGCGCGTCCTTTTGGAAAGCGAAGGCGTGCGGTTTCATGAAAACGGCAATGTTGATTTAAAGCAAAGCATATGGAAGTGGGATACGGCGGACACCGGCGCAGATGCGACTCGGGTGGTACAGTAACCACGCGCGTGCCGCGAGTCTCTCCGTTTTTCTTAGTGGTTAAAAAATTGGTTTGTTCCCACAAACTTGTGCCGGCGTTCTCGTCAACCCCTGCGGCCAAAGAAAAAAGTCCACCAGCCTAAGCTGATGGACTTTTTTGGCGGAGAGGATGCGACTCGAACGCACAATGCCTTGCGGCACACCACATTTCCAATGTGGCTCCTTACCATTAGAATACCTCTCCAAATGGCAATTCGTTGGCTGATTCAACAGGCAACTATGACATTATATCGGATGTTGCAGGAAAAATCAAGTCCTAATTTGCAGATATTTGAATTTTTCATACAAATCTGCCGATTTGGTCTTGCGCAGCAATTCAGAGTGTTATAATATATGAATACATTTGTATATTCTCAAAATTAGGAGGTATCAGTTTGAAAAGAACGGAAATCAGCAAATTGTATTCCGGAACGGCAGAGCTTGGCGGAACGACTGTCACAGTCTGCGGCTGGGTCCGTACAATTCGTGATTCAAAAGCGCTTGGCTTTATTGAGCTCAACGACGGGAGCTGCTTTAAAGGGGTTCAAATCGTATTTGAAGCCGATAAAATCAATAATTTTACCGAAGTTGCAAAACTGAATGTCGGCTCTGCGGTTACTGTGACCGGTGAACTGATTGTTACGCCCGAAGCGAAGCAGCCGTTTGAAATTCATGCGGCGAAAATCGAAGTGGCGGGCCTTTCCACGCCGGAATATCCGCTGCAGAAAAAGCGCCATTCACTCGAATATCTGCGCACAATCGCACATCTGCGCCCGCGCACCAACACGTTCAGTGCGGCGTTTCGCGTGCGCTCCGCGGCCGCATATGCCATTCATAAATTCTTTAACGAAAGCGGCTTCGTTTATGTGCATACTCCGCTGATTACCGGCAGCGACGCGGAAGGCGCGGGCGAAATGTTTACCGTAACCACGCTGGATGCGGAAAACCCGCCCCGTACCGAAGACGGTGCGGTCGATTATTCGCAGGACTTTTTCCAAAAGCACACCTCACTGACCGTTTCAGGCCAGCTGGAGGCCGAGTGCATGGCAATGGCTTTCGGCAAAGTTTACACGTTCGGCCCCACCTTCCGGGCAGAAAAATCCTATACCCAGCGCCATGCTGCGGAGTTTTGGATGATTGAGCCGGAAATTGCATTTGCGGACCTGGGCGACGATATGAAGCTCGCCGAAGCGATGATGAAATTTGTGATTCGCTATGTAATGGAAACTTGCCCCGATGATATTGAATTCTTCAATAATTTTGTGGACAAGGGGTTGCTGGAACGCCTGAACAATGTGGTGAGCTCCGACTTTGCCTGTGTAACCTATACGGAAGCGGTTGACATTTTAAAGAAAAACAACGATAAATTTGAATATAAGGTGGATTGGGGAACGGATTTGCAGACCGAACATGAAAAGTACCTGACGGAACAGGTGTTCGGAAAGCCCGTTTTTGTTACAAACTATCCGAAAGAAATTAAGGCATTTTACATGCGCATGAATGATGACGGCAAAACGGTTGCGGCCGTTGACCTTCTGGTGCCGGGCATCGGTGAAATCATCGGCGGCAGCCAGCGTGAAGAGCGCATGGATGTACTGCAGCAGCGCATGAAGGATTTTGGCCTGAACGAGGAAAATTACTGGTGGTATCTGGACTTAAGGCGCTACGGCGGTACAAAGCATGCCGGCTTTGGCTTGGGCTTTGAGCGTTTGGTAATGTATCTGACCGGAATCGCCAATATCCGCGATGTGCTGCCATTCCCGCGTACAACAGGTACCGCGGAATTTTAGAATAAGTTTCACACGGAATTTGTAGTTTTATGAAAGTCGATTATGAGTCAACGCCATCGGCTTTGGCCGGCGGCGCTGGCTCTGTACTGTTTATGCATGAAATTACGGCTTACGCGGAACGTGCAGTGGGTTTTATTACTATGGGAAATGAATTCAGAAGATTAAATCAGGGAATTATGAAAGGGAGTATTTGTTATGGCAATGTGGAAAGATAGTCTGAAAATAGGCGTGACCTTGATCGACAGCGAGCACAAGGAACTGTGCGACCGGATTGACCGGCTTTTTACGGCGTGCAGCCAGGGCAAGGGCCGGGATGAAATCGTTAAAACACTGGAATTTATGGAGTCTTACACCATCAAGCATTTCTCCGATGAAGAAAAGCTTCAGCGCAGCAGCACTTATCCGAAGGTTGCGGAGCATAAAGAAATGCACGAGTTTTTCAAGAAGAAAATCGCGGATCTGAAAAAAGATATCATCGAAAATGGCGCATCCGTGGGCGTTGTTTCACAAACCAACTACTTCTTAATGGATTGGCTTTTAAATCATATTCAAAAAGTGGATACGGAACTGGCAAAATACTTAAAATAATAACGGCTGCAACAGAAATTTCCGTGAGCGCGAAATTGTTGACGAGTTAGACATAAATGAGCATATAATAACAATAGAAAATAAGCAATATCGAGAAAAATGCAGGACGATGAATTGGGACTTGCAATTTTATGCAACCTATACTACAATATAAGTTGTTTTGATATTGATTTTGCATTTTGTAATAGGGAGATGCTCATATTGGATTTTTCATTAATGTCGGCTGCGCAATTAACCGGAATAAAAGCGGAATTGGAAGAACGTTATAATCAATTCCAGGCTCAGGGGCTCAAGCTTAATATGGCACGCGGAAAACCTTCCGTGGATCAGCTTGAGCTTTCCATGGGGATGCTGGATGTTTTAAATTCCAAGTCCGATATGCATTCTTCAACTCATGACGATTGCCGCAACTACGGCGTGCCGGACGGTCTGCCGGAACTGCGCGAGCTGTTTGCGGAGCTGATGGGCGTGGACGACCACAATATCATTGTAGGGGGCAATTCGAGCCTGAACATGATGTTCGACGCAATTTCCTGTGCGATGACACATGGCTTTGCGGGCTGTGAACCGTGGGGCAGGCAGGGGCACATCAAATTTCTGTGTCCGTCACCGGGTTACGACCGGCATTTTGCCATTACGGAATACTTTGGCTTTGAATTGATTTCCGTTCCAATGCTGGCCACGGGCCCCGATATGGACGTTGTGGAAAAGCTGATTGCGGATGATGCAAGCATTAAAGGAATTTGGTGTGTGCCGAAATACTCCAATCCGACAGGAATTACTTATTCTGATGAAACCGTCCGCCGTTTTGCCGCACTGAAGCCCGCGGCAAAGGATTTTAAAATCTTTTGGGATAATGCCTACTGCGTGCATGACCTTACGGATACACCCGATACTCTGCTGAACCTGTGGCACGAATGCAGAAAAAAGCATAGTGTTGATATGCCGATTTTCTTCGCCTCAACAAGCAAGATTACGTTCCCGGGCGCGGGCGTAGCGGCGATGGGTGCGAGCGAAAGCAACCTTGCGGTTTTAAGGGAACATTATTCGTTCCAAACAATCGGGCCGGATAAGCTCAACCAGCTCCGCCATATTTACTTCTTGAAGGACATGGCCGGGGTGGAAGCCCATATGAAACGCCACCGTGCAATCATTGAGCCAAAGTTTAAAACGGTAACGAGTAAGCTGGAGTCCGAACTCAGCGGCAAGGGCGTTGCCTCCTGGACGAGTCCAAACGGCGGCTATTTTGTCAGTGTGGATGTGACGGAAGGCTGTGCAAAACGGGTGGTTTCCCTGTGCAAACAGGCCGGGGTCATCCTTACCGGGGCCGGTGCGACTTACCCATACGGAAAGGATCCGTACGACAGCAACATCAGGGTGGCGCCGACTTTCCCGCCGGTTTCCGAACTGGAACAGGCCATGGATTTGTTCTGTATCTGTGTGCAGCTTGCTTCCGTAGAAAAATTCTTAAATAAATAATGAAGTATGTGGGGGAAGAGTAATCTTCCTCCTCGTTTTTTGCTAAGTTATACTAATAATCTTCTCAAATCGATTGACTTTTTCGGGTAATAACAATATAATTAATTCTGTTACTTCTGCGAGGATTCACAGAAAAACATCACATTGGAGGATATACGCATGAAGCGAGTGGCAAAACCAGTATTTTTCATCGTCGCCCTCCTCATACTGTTTTTAACCTATACCGCTACCTTCGGTATTAAGGGACAAAACGGGGATAATTCGACCTCTTACATAAAGGGTGTCGGCGACATCAGATGGGGAATTGACATCAACGGCGGCGTCGAGGCTACATTCAGCCCCGAAACGACCAAGAAAGCTACCAAAGAACAAATTGACTCAGCAAAAGCCATCATTGAAGTTCGCTTAACTTCAACCCACATTACAGATTACGAACTATATACCGATTATGACCATGATCGTATTATTGTTCGCTTCCCCTGGAAGAATGACGAAAAAACCTTTGATCCGGAAGGCGCGATTCAGGAACTGTCCGCGACCGCACTGCTGACTTTCCGTGAGGGTGGGGAATACACAACCACCACCACCGGTTCGGACGGACAACCTGTCTATAAGACACCAAAGGGTGTCACCGCCACCAACATCATTCTGCAGGGCAGTGATATTAAAAGCGCAAAGTCTGAAATGACACAGGACCAAACAACCGGAAAGTCCAGTTATCAGGTCGGTCTTGAACTGAACGACAGCGGCACAACAAAATTTGCCGCGGCGACCCAAAAGATGAAGGGACAGGTTATTTCCATTTGGATGGATGATGTGAGAATTTCGGCTCCGCAGGTGGATGCCGTTATTACGGACGGAAAATGCTCCATTCAGGGCAGCTTTACCGCCGCGGAAGCATCTGCTCTGGCGAACAAAATTAACGCCGGTGCTCTGCCGTTCAAACTCACCACATCAAACTTTAGCACCATCAGCCCACTGCTTGGGTCTTCTTCCCTGCGTGCAATGCTGATCGCGGGCTGCATCGCATTTGCGCTGATTTGCCTGTTCATGCTGTTTGTATTCCGTCTCCCGGGCTTTGTCGCAGTCATTGCGCTGCTCGGCCAGATCGGACTTTCGTTTGCAGCTGTTTCGGGTTACTTCCCGTTTGTTTCCAGCTTCACCATGACGCTGCCCGGTATTGCCGGTATTATTCTTTCCATTGGTATGGGCGTTGACGCCAACATCATTACGGCGTCCAGAATCAAGGAAGAGCTTTGGTCCGGCAAAACACTTGACGGCGCAATTCAAAAGGGTGATGACAACAGCTTCTGGGCAATTTTCGACGGTAACATTACCGTTATCATTGTTGCTTTGATTCTGATGGGCGTGTTCGGTCCTACGAACATTCTGTCCTGGCTGTTCGGCCCATCCACAACAGGTTCAATCTATTCCTTCGGTTATACTTTGCTGATTGGTATTGTCGGCAACTTCCTGTTCGGTGTGACTGCAACCCGCTTAATGACCAAGTCGCTTGCCGGGTTTAAGTTTGCACGCAACAAATGGTTATTCGGAGGTGCCGCAAAATGAAAACCTTTCATATCAGATTTTTTGAAAACAGAAAAATATTCTTCGGAATTTCAATCGGGATTATGGTAATCGGCTTGATTTTCAACGTAATCTTCGGAACCCAGCTTGACATTCAGTTTACAGGCGGCGCCTTGATCAATTATTCCTATACCGGCACCATCCATCAGGAAGAAGTTGAAAAGGTGGTACAGGATGCAGCTAAAAAGGATGTTACCGTCCGTATTCATGAAAATGTGAAATCTGCCGACGGCTCTGCCGCAAAAAACAATGTTTCCATTTCCTTCGCGGGTACGGAATCAATTTCTCTCAGCGGCCAGCAGGCAATTGCGAAGGCACTTGCCGCAAAATATCCGAGTGCCGGTTTTCAGATTTTGGATTCCAGTTCCGTCAACCCGACAATGGGTCACAGCTTCTTTATTAAATGCTTAGCCGCTGTAGCAATTGCGTTTATTCTCCTTGTAATATACATCGCAATCCGTTTCCAAAAGATCGGAGGTATGACGGCGGGTGTCATGGCGATTATCGCCCTGCTGCACGACGTTGCGATGGTCTATTTTACATTTATTATTTTCCGAATTCCATTGAACGACAGTTTTATCGCCGTTGTTCTTACAATTTTGGGTTACTCGCTGAATGATACGATTATCATCTACGACCGTATCAGAGAAAACCGCAGGCTCTTAGGGCCGAAAACGCCGTATTCCGTTTTGGTTAACACCAGTATTAATCAAACCTTTACCCGTTCGCTTTATACTGCGGGATGCACTTTCACTGCAATTGCAGTCGTATTTATTGTCGGTCAGTTCTTCGGGCTTACCAGTGTGGTCACGTTTGCCCTGCCGATGATGGTCGGTGTTGTAACCGGCTGCTATTCCTCCGTCTGCATAGCCGGCCCGCTTTACGTTATGTGGGAAAACCACAAAGCGGCCCAGAATGCTGCACAGGCAAAATAACCTCAGCTTAACAAAAATCAACACCGGTGTGCAGTTTGTGCGCCGGTGTTGTTCTGTCTTTACAATTATTTTTACATTCATTGGCCTGTGTCAACCCTATGGATTCAGCCTAAACAATGTTAGATAATTTTTAGAATCTTCTTTAAACTCTTTGACGATTGAGATATAATAAATATAATAATATTTTGGAAAGCGGGTGTTTTTATGGCTGCAAATTTTTCCGTTCCTCTGTCTAAGGTGATTCAGGAGCTTGCGCTGGATGTAATCGACATGCCCGGCGACGCGGAACAGATTCTCGTATCATCTACAGATGTTAACCGCCCCGGCCTTGAACTAAACCGATTTTATGATTACTATGATAATACACGCATTGTTATTTTCGGCAATGCCGAGACTGCTTTTTTAAAGTCTATTTCCAGTCAGGAGCGGCTCAAGGTATTAAGCGAAATCTTTTCAAAAAAACCGCCGGCCGCCATCATTGCAAGGAGCTTAACGCCGATGCCGGAGCTTTTGGAGGCAACCAAGGCAAATGGCGTTCCGCTTTTAAGCACTCCGGACACCACCTCGAGCCTGGTTGCTGCACTGGTTTCTTTCATGAATGTGGAACTTGCTCCCCGCATTACGCGCCACGGCGTTTTGGTTGAAGTGTACGGCGAAGGAATTCTGCTGGTTGGGGACAGCGGCGTTGGTAAAAGTGAAACCGCTATTGAACTCATCAAGCGCGGCCACCGGCTGATTGCAGACGACGCGGTGGAAATCCGCCGCGTTTCCGCCAAATCCCTTGTGGGACAGGCTCCTGCTAATATCAGGCATTTTATTGAACTGCGCGGCATAGGCATTATCAATGCGCGCAGAATATTTGGCATGGGCGCCGTCAAGCTCACAGAAAAAATTGACCTTGTTATCAACCTTGAAATTTGGGATAATAAGAAGGTTTACGACCGTATGGGCATTGACAGCGAGTACACGGAAATCCTCGGAATTAAGGTTCCGGTTCTCACCATTCCGGTAAAGCCGGGCAGAAACCTTGCAATTATTATCGAGGTTGCCGCCATGAACAACCGCCAAAAGAAAATGGGCTACAACGCGGCTCAGGAACTGCTGCAAAGTCTTGGAATGGATCTTACTGCGATGCAGGAGCAGGAGAAAAAACTGGATCTGGATTTATAATTCAAAAGGGATTGCGGTCTGACCAATCACTTTTTAGATGAAAACAGGATAAATTTGAGAAATAAAATGAACGAATAAAGATAGGAAGTAAAAATGAATCTTATTGCAGATACACACATGCATACAATCGCTTCCACTCATGCATACAGCACATTGCAGGAAATGGTTCATGCGGCAGCGTTGAAAAAACTTTACGCGGTTGCAATTACCGACCACGGAATCACGGTTCCGGGTGCGCCGGGCAAATGGTATTTCCATAATTTGAAGGTTGTGCCGCACCGGTTTGAAGGGGTTCTTGTCCTGCGCGGGCAGGAAACAAATGTTTTGGATTATAACGGAACCGTTGATTTGGAACCCGACTGTGTAAATGACCTTGACTGGGTTGTCGCTTCCATTCACAGCATATGCATGCCAAAGGAAAAGCCGACAGTGGAAGCCGTTACAAATACCTGGCTGCAGGTTGCAAAAAATCCAAAGGTAAATGTAATCGGCCACAGCGGCTCGGAAGAATACCGGTATGATTACGAAGCCGTTATTCCGGAATTCGGGCGGCAGGGCAAATTGGTTGAGTTAAACGAAAGCACCTTCTTTAACCGGAACAAATCCGTGCCGCAATGCTCAAAAATCATGCAGCTTTGTAAAAAGCACAGCGTGCCGATTATTGTAAATACCGACTCGCATTTTTCAAACATGGTGGGGTGCTTTGAAAATTCCCTTAAGCTTCTGGAAGAAATTGACTTTCCGGAGGAACTCGTGGTAAATTCGGGCGTCGTGCGGTTTCAGTCCTACCTGAAGCAATATACCCGTGTATTTGACGACCCGATTTTAAATTAAGCAAATGTTGATTCAGTCACAGCGCACAAACTGCCATGCCGGGGTGTTGGCCGGTTCGAAGCGTTTTTACGCTGCCGGGCGGAAATTTTCCGGCGGGCTTTGTGTGGAAATCTGTTCAGCAATACTTTAGATTAGTCGGAGGAAACGATGAATCAAATTGATCAGTTAGCACAGTTGGCTGAGCAGGCCGGCTGTGATGTTTTTCACGATGAACCCATGAGTCTGCACACAACATTTAAAATTGGCGGCCCGGCGGATTTGTTTATCTCGGTGTACAACCGAAAAGCAATACAAACGTTGTACCGGGCGGCGAATGAACTTGGCGTTTCGCTCATGGCAATCGGGAACGGCTCGAATATGCTTGTTCGTGATACCGGAATTCGCGGCGCGGTCATTGCGCTGGCCGGTGATTTCCGGCAGATTGCACTGACCGGTGAAACAATGGTTGAATGCGGAGCGGGTGCAACGCTGGCTCAGCTTTGTAATTTTGCCAAAGAGAATTCCCTTACAGGCCTTGAATTTGCCTGGGGCATTCCCGGCGCGGCGGGCGGTGCTGCATTTATGAACGCGGGTGCGTACAACTATGAAATGGAAAGCGTTTTAACCGCATGCACCCATGTGACGAAAGAAGGGGAATTCGGTACGCTGAAGGGCGAAGAGCTGCAGTTCGGTTATCGCCACAGTGCCTATACGGAGAATGGAAGCACGATCTTATCCCTTACGCTGGAGCTTGAAAAGGGAAGAAAAGATCAGATTGAGCGAGTCATGGATGACCTGTATAGCCGAAGGAAATCAAAGCAGCCGCTGGAATATCCAAGCGCAGGCAGTGTGTTCAAGCGCCCCGTTGGGAACTTTGCCGGCACATTGATTGAGAAATGCGGATTAAAGGGCAAAACGGTCGGTGGCGCCATGGTCAGCGAAAAACATGCGGGATTTATTGTAAATGTGGGCGGTGCGACCTGCGAGGATGTACTCCGTCTGATTGATTTCATCAAAGAAACCGTCTTAAAGCAGACAGGTGTTGCACTGGAATGTGAAGTGAAAACATTTGGATGATTTTGGAGGAAACATGGAATTCTTAATTATTACAGGCCTTTCCGGGGCGGGAAAATCACGTGCGATTGACGCGTTGGAGGATATCGGTTTTTTCTGCGCGGACAATATTCCGCCCAAGTTGATCGAAACCTTTTACGACCTTTCACAGCAGGCAAAGGGGGCGCTTTCCCGCGTTGCGGTTGTCACCGATATCCGCGGCGGGGATATGTTTTCGAGCCTGTTCCAAACGCTTGATGAGTTGAAGAGCGAAAATAAAGAATATCGAATCCTGTTTTTGGATGCAAACGACCATGTGCTGATAAACCGGTTTAAGGAAACCAGGCGCAAGCATCCGCTTGCCGAAAATTGCCTCGGTTCCCTTGAACAGGCCGTCAGCCTGGAACGGGATGTACTGAAGCCGGTTCGTGAAAAGGCGGACTTTATCATTGATACTTCCTCCCTTTCGCCCGCGCAGCTGAAAGAACGCATATCCAGCCTGTTTTTGGGGGATTCCTCCGATGCGCTGATGATTCACTGTGTATCGTTTGGGTTTAAATACGGAATCCCGACGGAAGCCGACTTAGTGTTCGACGTGCGCTGCCTGCCCAATCCGTATTATGTGGAGGAACTGAAAAATCTGACCGGCCTTGACCAGCCAGTGCGTGATTACGTCATGAAGTGGGACCAGACCAAGGGCTTTGTGGACCGCTTCCTCGATATGATCGATTATATGATTCCTCTTTACTGCAATGAAGGAAAGAGCCAGCTTGTTATCGCTGTCGGCTGTACCGGGGGGCATCACCGCTCGGTCACGCTTGCGCAGCTTTTGTACAACCATCTGCTTGAAAAAAATATGAGGACAAGCGTAAATCATCGCGATATACACAAGCAATAATTGCGGGAGGCGAATTGAATGTCATTTGCGTCCGAATTGAAAACGGAATTATGCAAATCTGTGCCGCAGAACTCCTGCTGCCGCAAGGCGGAGTGCTACGGCCTGCTTTTATTCGGCAGGAGCTTTTCAAAAAACGCGGTTACCGTCACAACCGGGAACAGTGCGGCTGCCCACCGGGCGGCGCAGCTTACGGCTGAAATTACGGGTGCGGTTGTGGATGTTTCCGCTTCTGTTTCGCGCCGAAAGGAAAGGCAGAACGCTTTCACGGTTTCCGTCGCCGGCGATAATCAGCGCGATGCGGTGCTATCGTGCTTTGGCCACACGGGAAGTGAAATCAGCCTGCGGATTAACCACGCTAATTTGGAGAATGAATGCTGCGCCAGCGCTTTTCTGCGCGGCGCATTTCTTACCTGTGGAACTGTTACTGACCCGGCAAAGGATTATCATCTTGAATTTGTAGTGCCCTTCATGAATTTGGCGAAGGACTTATCTGCACTGATCAGTGAAATTTACGAATTGGATTTGCAGCCGGGCCTACTGAACCGCAAAGGTTCTTTTATTGTTTACCTGAAGGGCGGCGAGCGTGTCGCGGATTTACTTACCTTTATCGGTGCGGGCAATGCTTCCATGGAACTGATGCAGATGAAAATGCTGAAGGAACTACGCAATAACGTCAACCGCAAAACAAATTTTGAAACAGCGAATTTGGATAAAACCGCGTTGGCTGCCGCTGCTCAGGTAATTGCAATTGAAAAAATCCTGAATTCACCCAGCGGCGTTTCCGCTCTGCCCGAAGAGCTTCAGGAACTGGCTATGCTGCGTTACCGTAATCCGGAAATGTCGCTACGGGAGCTGGGGGAGGCTCTTTCCGAGCCTTTAAGCCGCTCCGGCATCAACCATCGTCTTCAGCGGATTGCCGATATTTCAAACGATATGTAATCTTGAACGGAGGTGTGATGTATTGTGCTTCAGGTGAAATTTTATGATAGCGTGGACGACAACCTCTTAAAGTTTGCCGTTATCGCATCCAGCTACAACCATCAATGGGTATTTTGCAAACATAAGCAAAGGAATACCTATGAAATACCCGGCGGGCACAGGGAAAATGGGGAAACTGTCCTGGCTGCGGCAAAACGGGAGCTTTTTGAAGAAACCGGGGCCGTGGAGTTTGACATCAAACCCATCTGTGTGTATTCTGTACAGGGCAGGAACAGTGTAATCGACAATGAGGAGGAAAGCTTTGGAATGCTGTTTTTTGCCGATATAACCACATTCCAGAAGCTGCCGGAATTTGAAATGGAAAAAATTGAGCTTTTTCACGAGCTGCCGGAAGAACTAACATATCCGCAGATACAGCCCCTGTTATTTGATAAAGTAAAATCAGTTGTTTCCAATGCGTAAGAAACGAGGCCTAAGGAGGAGCGTATGAAATATGAATGGATTGAAGAATATTGCCTTCGTAAAAAGGGTGTGGAGAAAGACTACCAGCCGGCGTGGCAGGCAACGCGCTACATGATCCGCGGGAAAATGTTCGCCATGCAGGGCGGCGACAGGGAAGGAAAGCCCATCATCACAGTAAAGCTGGAGCCAATGTTCGGCAGCCTGCTCAGGCAGCAATATAAAGATATCGTACCGGGTTATTATATGAACAAAGAGCATTGGAACTCCCTTTATTTGGAGGGCGATGTACCGGATGAAATCCTGAAAAATATGCTGGACAACGCATATCAAATATTGCTGAGCTCGTTCAGTAAAAAGATTCAAAAAGAAATAGCGGAATAAAGGAGGGCACGCACATGTTTGTACATCTGCATCTTCACAGTGAATACAGCCTGTTGGACGGCGCGTGCCGTATCAATCAGCTGCTGGATACCGCCGCCGCAAGAGGGGACACCGCTGTTGCGGTGACCGACCACGGGGTCATGTACGGCGCGGTCGATTTTTATAAGGCCGCCAAAAAACGCGGAATCAAGCCGATTATCGGCTGCGAGGTTTACGTTGCGCAGCGTACCCGGTTTGATAAGGTGCACGAACTGGATGCCGAAAACCGACACCTGGTGCTGCTTTGCGAAAATAACAAGGGGTACCAAAACCTGATTGCCCTTGTCTCAAAAGCCTGGACGGAGGGATTTTACAGCAAACCCCGTGTGGACTTTGAACTGCTGGAGGAGCATCACGAGGGATTGATTGCTCTTTCCGCCTGTCTGGCGGGCGAAATTCCCCGCGCGCTGACCGCAAACGATTATGACGGCGCAAAGCGGGCGGCTTTGCGTTACAACAGTATATTCAGTCAGGGCAATTTTTACCTTGAATTGCAGGATCACGGCATCCGCGAGCAAAAACGGGTGAATCCTTCCATTATACGGCTGTCCGGTGAAACGGGTATTCCGCTGGTTGTCACCAATGACTGCCATTATATCAACAGGGAAGACAGCAAAATGCACCACATCCTGCTGTGCATTCAAACGAACCATACCATTGAGGATAAGGACGGCATGGAGTTTGAAAGCGATCAGTTTTATTATAAAACAGAGGAAGAAATGCGCGCGCTGTTCCCGAATCTTCCCGAAGCGGCGGACAACACCGCCCGCATTGCGGAACGCTGCAACGTAGAGCTTGAATTCGGCAATACAAAGCTGCCGCATTTTGACACCCCGAACGGGCAGGAAAACGCAGCTTATTTTCGTGACCGCTGTTATGAAGGCTTATACAGCCGCTATGGGGAACACCCGGAACAGGCGCTGGTTGACCGGCTGGAATATGAGCTGAATACCATTCAGCATATGGGCTATGTAAACTATTATTTGATTGTGCATGATTTTGTCCGTTATGCAAAAGAGGTCGGTATTCCCGTCGGGCCGGGAAGGGGCTCCGGCGCGGGAAGCCTTGCCGCATACTGCATCGGTATTACGGGAATTGACCCAATCCGGTACAATTTGCTTTTCGAGCGCTTTTTAAACCCGGAGCGCGTCAGCATGCCCGATTTTGATATCGACTTTTCCGACGAACGCCGTCAGGAAATGATTGAATATGTGGTGCGAAAATACGGAGCCGACCACGTCGCACAAATTGTAACCTTCGGCACCATGGCTGCGCGCGGTTCCATCCGTGACGTGGGCAGGGCCATGGCAATTCCTTATGTAACGGTTGACGGTATCGCCAAGCTGGTTCCGATGGAGCAGAATATCACGCTTGAAAAGGCGCTGAAAACCTCCAATGAACTGAGGCAGCGATACGATACCGATTCGCAGGTTCATGACCTGATCGATATGGCGCGAAAGCTGGAGGGAATGCCCCGCAATGCTTCCACACACGCTGCGGGCGTTGTGATTACGGACCGGCCGGTTGCAGAATACGTACCGCTTGCTAAAAACAACGATTCAATTGTGACGCAGTACACCATGACCACGCTGGAAGAACTCGGATTGCTGAAAATGGACTTTCTTGGGCTGCGCAACCTTTCGGTTATCCGTTATGCGCAGGAAATGATCTGTGAAAAGATGCCGGAATTTCGAATTGAAGATATTCCGATTGATGATAAAAAAGTATATAACATGCTCTCCACCGGTGCGACGGACGGCGTGTTCCAGTTCGAATCGGCCGGAATGCGCAGCGTCATTATGCAGCTGAGGCCGGAGCATATTGAAGACCTGATTGCCATCAACTCACTTTACCGCCCCGGGCCGATGGAATCCATCCCAAGGTACATTGAAAACCGGCATAACCCGAAAAAAGTGACCTACCGGCATCCTCTGCTGGAAAATATCCTCGATGTGACTTACGGCTGCATTGTGTATCAGGAGCAGGTTATGCAGATCTTCCGCAGCTTAGCGGGCTATTCGCTTGGCCGTGCGGATATTGTGCGCCGCGCCATGAGCAAGAAAAAAGCCGACGTCATGGAACGCGAAAGCAAGATTTTTATTTACGGTTTAACGAATGAAAAGGGCGAGGTAGAGGTAGAAGGCTGTATCCGCCGCGGCGTGGATGAATTTACAGCCAAGGCAATTTACAGCGAAATGGAAAGCTTTGCGTCCTACGCCTTTAATAAAGCTCACGCGGCCGCCTACGCTCTTATAAGCTACCAGACGGCATGGCTGAAATGCTATTACCCACGCGAATATATGGCCGCACTGTTAACCAGCGTGCTGGACAATAACAACAAGCTTGCGGCATACATTGCCGAATGTCTGCGCCTGGGCATCCGGGTTCTTCCGCCCCATGTCAATGAAAGCGGCGTCGGGTTTACCGTTTCGGGCAAAGATATCCGCTTCGGCCTGCTTGCCGTGCGCAATATTGGAAAAGGGTTTATTCTAAGCCTTTTAAATGACCGTACCGAAAACGGCCCGTTCACTTCTTTTTACGGCTTTTGCAAACGTATGTACGGCGAACTGAACCGCCGTGCGCTGGAGAGTGTTGTAAAATGCGGGGCGCTTGATGATCTTGGACTGAACCGCCGGCAGATGCTTACCAGTGTTACCGGCGTTATGGAGCATCTTGATGAAGACAAGCGGCGTAATGTTGACGGTCAGATGGGCTTTTTCGACAGCGTTTCCGAGCCCGCCGAAAAGGAATTTACGGTCGGGGATATGCCGGATCTGACCATGGCCGACAAGCTTGCCATGGAAAAGGAAGTGACCGGCATGTACCTTTCCGGCCACCCTATGGCAGAATACATGGACCTGTACGACACAATTAATGCCAGCAGAACGGGGGAAATTCTGGACGATGCACGGGAACAGGAGGGCCGCTTTCATGACGGGGATACTGTCACGCTGCTGGGCATTATTGCCGCGGTAAAGATGAAGGTGACCAAAAGCAACAGCACCATGGCTTTTGTGACGCTGGAGGATATGTACGGTTCCATGGAGGTACTAGTGTTCCCGAAGATTCTTTCCCAGTATGCCGAACAGATTGCCGAAGGTAAAATTGTAAAGTTATTTGGCAGAATCAGCATGCGTGAGGACGAGGATGCAAAGCTGGTGTGCGAAACCGTAATGCCCGCCCCGCCGCCACACTCAAACGGGCAAACACCGCAGAGTGCCATACAGCCGCCCGTTAAAAAAAACAAAGCGAAAAACCCCGGCTTGTACCTGAAGGTGCCCGGCGAAGAGAGTGAACAGTATGACCGTGCAAAAAAGTACCTTGCCGTATTCGACGGTCCGACCCATTTGTATATTTATTTCGAAGATACAAAAAAATTAATGCGTGCGCCGGCCTTCATGTGTGTGGATGTAAATGATGTGCTGCTTCGGGAATTAAGTAAGCTGCTCGGCCCTAAAAATGTCGCCTTGGTTTTAGAAACGCAACAATAATCCATATAGGTGAAATAATAATCCATATTTTTCAGTTGATTATTATTTGTCGAATAGACTATAATATTGTATATAGTATATGTACTTTTAAAATTAGGGGGATTATATATCATGAGCACAAAGACAATCGCTGTATTAACCAGCGGCGGTGACGCACCGGGTATGAATGCGGCAGTTCGTGCGGTGGTAAGGACAGGGATTTCATTCGGTATGCGCGTTATGGGTATCCGCAGAGGATACAATGGACTTTTAAACGGTGATGTGTTCGAAATGAACCTTCGCAGTGTTTCCGACATTATCCATCACGGCGGAACAGCGTTGTTTACCGCCCGCAGTCCGGAGTTTAATACACCGGCGGGCGTACAGAAGGCAGCCGAAAACTGCCATAAATTAGGAATTGACGGTGTTGTGGTGATTGGCGGCGACGGTTCTTTCCGCGGTGCAAGGGATTTAACCGGCGCGGGCATTCCGTGCATCGGTGTGCCGGGAACCATCGATAACGATATTGCTTCAAGCGAATATACCATCGGATTCGATACAGCGATGAACACAGCGGTTGAAATGGTTGACCGCCTGCGCGACACGACCGAGTCCCACGACCGCTGCAGTGTGGTCGAGGTAATGGGAAGACGCTGCGGCGATTTGGCGCTGCAGACCGGCATAGCGGTCGGCGCGACTACTATTTTGGTTCCTGAGGTTCCGTTTGATTTCCAGAAAGACATTATTGAGCGGATGCAGTTTACCCAAAAAACGGGTAAAAAGCATTTTATCATGGTGGTTGCCGAAGGCGTTGGCGGGGTGGATAAGCTTGCCAAGGATATTGAAAACGCAACAGGAATCGAAACCAGGGCAACCGTGCTCGGCCATGTGCAGCGCGGCGGTTCGCCCACACTTCGTGACCGTGTAGTCGGCAGTGAAATGGGATATTATGCGGCTGAACTGCTTCACAACGGCAAAAGCAACCGTGTCGTCGTAATGCGCGGCGGCAAAATCGTTGACCTTGACATTACGGAAGCGCTTAATATGACAAGAGTATTTGATAAGCATCTGTACGATGTGGCACATATCATTTCCATTTAATTTAAGCTTAAAAAAACGCCTGATTTTATCAGGCGTTTTTTTTGTTTTTGACGATTGTAATTTGATGTAAAAATGAAGATAAGGCTCTGATAGATAGGTCTATTAAGTTGCATAAAAAAGCGTTTTTATGTCTAAAAGTCACAAATATAAAAATAAAATGGAAAAAGTTTCACTTCGTGTTTATTCTTGTGACAAAAAATGTTATAATTTTACAACAAAATAAATGGAGATTATATGAATGAATATTAACGTTAACGAGCTGCTGAACTCTTTTTCTTCCACATTGGATTATGTGGAAGATGACTTAATCAACAACGTAACCAACCACGGAAGACGGGTGGCATATATTGCTGCACGCATCGGGGAAGAACTGAAGCTATCCAAACATGATCTCTTTGACCTGATTTCATATTCTCTTTTACATGACAACGGTGTTACCAAATCTTTGCTCCACGCAAAGGCAGCCAAAGATTATATGAAAGTGGAACTCAATAAAATGCACTGCATTGAGGGTGAAAACAACATAAAGGTATTTCCTTTTTTTGTTAAAATTCCAAATGTAATTCTTTATCATCATGAGCATTACGATGGAAGCGGATTTTTTGGAATAGCCGGAAAAGAAATCCCGCTCTATGCCCGCATCATTGGTTTGGCGGATTTTGTAGCCATAGAAGTTTCCGAACATAAGAACAGCAATGAGATTATCAGTTCAATTAAAAATGCAAACGGAATTTTTGATCTGGGTTTATGTGAAATTTTTTATAAGTTGGGCAGCCATATTGAGTTTTGGCTGAATATGAGCGACGCCTTTGTGAACCATGCCTTAAATCGGATTATGCCCAGTGTAACAAGGGAAGTCAGTTATAAAGAACTGCGGCTCGTATCGCAGATTTTCTGTAATATCATAGATGCAAAATCACCGTTCACCGGTTCGCATTCCCGCGGAATTAGTGAAAAAGTCGGAATTCTTTGCCAATATTATAAATATGATCCGGATACTTACTGGCAGATGCGCATTGCCGCCGACCTTCATGACCTGGGGAAGCTGATGGTTCCAAACGATATCCTTGACAAGCCCAGCTCGTTAACGCCCAAGGAAATTGCGGTAATCCAGTCGCATCCCTTTTATACCCGCCGTGCGCTGGAAATCGTCACCGGGTTTGAAAATATTGCCAACTGGGCGGCGAACCACCACGAGAAGCTGAACGGGAAGGGTTATCCTTTTGGCTTGGATGAATCACAAATGGATACGAATTCCAGAATCATGTGCTGCGTGGATATTTATCAGGCGCTCACAGAGGACAGACCTTACCGAAAATCGCTGTCGCACCAAAAAACAGTGGAGTTGATGCGCGGTATGGCCCGGCAGAACCTGATTGATGATTCCATTGTCGAGGATATCGATACGATTTTTGCGGATGAGATTCTGCTGAAAGCAAAACCAGCGCGGAGCAGTGTGTTTTTCGGTTAGAAAACGATACAAGAAAGCGGGCCGACGGCCCGCTTTGACTTTTAGATGTAGAACATAAATCCGTCTGTCTGTTTCTGCTTTTCGACTTCATTTACAAGGTCATCCAAAGTAACATTTTTCAGTGCGTCGGCAATGGAATCATCCACGACGGAAAAAACATTTTTCTGCATCGCCTGTTCAATATCATTTGCCTGCTTTGCAACCGATTCCTCTGTCTTTTCGAACAGCGACTGTTCCAGCGCACGCAAAATTTCGTATGAGTTAATTGTCTGCGGGTCTTTTGAAAGCTTGTAACCGCCCTGAGCACCCTTTGCCGCAAAGACCAGTTCTGCCCTTTTTAAAAGGGAAAACACCTGCTCCAGGTATATTTTTGAAATACCGAGTTTTTCCGATATGCTTACAATTGTAATGCATTCATTGCTGGCATAATTTTGCGCCATACTAATCATAGCGGCTAGTCCATATCTTCCTTTTGAAGAAATTCTCATAATTTTATTCCTTTCACAGTGGAAATATATTTGTGCTGATAAGTTAATAATATATGCAAAGGAGGATTTCGTCAAGGGGGCACGCCGCTTTATCATACTAATCTTGTATGAAATTGTAAAGTTTCTTTGAATTTGGTTGACAAACGAAAGAAATCGCATATAATATAAATAATACTATTTATATATGATTAATACGGAGGTAACTTTTATGTCTAAAATTTATAAGAGCCTGACAGAGCTGATCGGGAACACACCGCTTTTGGAACTTTCAAATTATATTGAAAAAAACGGACTCAAAGCGAAGGTCGTCGGTAAACTGGAATATTTTAACCCGGCGGGAAGCGTTAAGGACAGAATTGCGAAGGCAATGATTGACGATGCGGAAAAGAAGGGGCTGCTGAAAGAAGATTCCGTTATCATCGAGCCGACCAGCGGCAATACGGGAATCGGTCTTGCGTCCGTTGCGGCAGCGCGGGGTTACCGCATTATTCTCACTATGCCCGAAACGATGAGTATTGAAAGAAGAAATCTTCTGAAAGCCTATGGCGCGGAGCTCGTTCTGACCGAGGGCGCAAAGGGCATGAAGGGCGCAATTGAGAAAGCAAAAGAGCTTGCACAAAGCACGCCGAACTCCTTTATTCCGGGGCAGTTTGTCAATCCCGCCAACCCGGCGGCGCACAAGGAAACAACGGGGCCGGAAATTTGGAATGACACCGAAGGAAAGGTTGATTTCTTTGTGGCCGGTGTCGGCACCGGCGGAACAATCACCGGTGTGGGTGAATATTTGAAATCACAAAATCCGAATGTCAAAATTGTTGCAGTCGAACCGTTTGATTCTCCGGTTTTATCTGAAGGAAAAGCAGGCCCGCACAAAATTCAGGGAATCGGCGCCGGTTTTGTTCCGGATACATTAAATAAGGAAGTTTATGATGAAATTATCAAAGTAAAGAATGAGGATGCTTTTCAGACGGGAAAAGAACTTTCCAAGCTGGAAGGTCTGCTTGTCGGAATTTCCTCCGGCGCGGCGGTTTGGGCGGCGGCAGAGCTTGCCAAACGCCCTGAAAACCAGGGCAAGGTGATTGTGGCGCTCCTGCCGGACACCGGTGAAAGATACCTTTCCACTCCTCTTTTTGCAGAATAATTCAATATTTGGCATAGTGCGGATTGACAGACGAATAAAAATGGGATACTATGAATACTTGTAAAAAATCAGTTTGTATAGATGAAGTTGAATTGGTGGAAAAGTAATATGCTGAATGAATTTTCAAGAACCCAACTGCTTTTGGGCGAAGAAGCAATGAAACAACTGAAAAGCTCCGTAGTGGCGGTTTTTGGTATCGGCGGGGTTGGCTCCTACGTGGCGGAAGCGCTTGCACGCAGCGGGGTTGGTGCACTGGAGCTGTTTGATGATGATAAAGTTTGCCTGACAAACATTAACCGGCAGCTTATTGCAACACGAAAAACAGTCGGAATGCAAAAAGTGGACGTGATGCGTGACAGAATACTGGAAATTAATCCGAATGCTTTCGTGGTGACTCATCAGTGTTTTTACACTCCTGAGAACGCGGATGAATTTGATCTTTCAAAGTACACGTATATTGTGGACGCCATTGACACAGTTTCCTCCAAGCTGGAACTGATTGTACGTGCGGAAAAAGCCAACGTACCGATCATCAGCTGCATGGGCGCGGGGAACAAGCTTGACCCCACGCGGTTTGAGGTGGCGGATATTTACAGTACCAGCGTTTGCCCTTTGGCCAGGGTAATGCGCAAGGAACTTAAGGTGCGGGGTATTCAGAAGCTGAAGGTGGTTTATTCCAAGGAACCGCCCATTACACCGTTGGAAGATATGAGCATCAGCTGCCGTGCCTATTGCATTTGCCCCCCGGGTACAAAGCGTAAATGTACCATTCGCAGGCAAATTCCGGGCAGTATTTCCTTTGTTCCTTCGGTCGCGGGTCTAATCCTTGCGGGCGAAGTGGTGAAAGACATTTCAAAAACCGCAAAATCGGCGGAATAGCTTTTCGTACCGGCGATATGCTGAACTTAATATTTAGAATCGCGTTGATAAGATAGCAATGACCGGGGGTTCGCACCGTTTTACGGTACGAACCCCCGGTCATTTTACTCAGCACGCCTGAACAGGGCAGCTACTTCAGGTGTTATTATCCGGTAACTCAGTGAAAGCACTTTATTCCGGGGAAATAAGCGCTGCGGCCCAAGTCTTCTTCAATGCGCAGCAGCTGGTTGTATTTCGCAACGCGCTCGCTGCGGCTCGGCGCTCCGGTTTTGATTTGACCCGCGTTCAGCGCGACGGCCAAATCCGCAATCGTAGTGTCTTCTGTTTCACCGGAACGGTGCGATACAATCGCAGTGTATCCCGCATTATGCGCCATTTTAATTGCGTCGAGTGTTTCAGTTAAGGAACCGATTTGATTCAGCTTAATTAAAATGGAGTTGCCGCAATGCAGTTCGATTCCCTTCTGCAGCCGCTCTGTGTTGGTTACGAACAAATCATCGCCGACAAGCTGAACCTTATCCCCTAATTCATGGGTAAGCTTTTCCCAGCCCTGCCAGTCGTCTTCGCCAAGTGCATCCTCAATGGAGCGGATTGGGTATTTTTCACATAACCCTTTCCAAAATGCAATCAGTTCATCCGAGATGTATTTGGTCTTGTGCTTTGGCAGCAGATAGCCGTTTGCTGTTTTCCACTCGCTGGAAGCTGCATCAATTGCAAGTACAAAGTCATCGTAAGGCTTGTAGCCCGCTTTCTTGACCGCTTCAAGAATCAGTTCAATTGCTTCCTCGTCCGTTCCCAAATTCGGCGCATATCCGCCTTCGTCTCCGACGGAGGTGGAAAGGCCCTTTTCTTTTAAAATGGAAGCGAGTTTATGGAATACCTCCGCGCAGCGCCGAAGTCCTTCTTTAAAGGAGGGTGCGCCGACCGGCATAATCATAAATTCCTGAATGTCCACATTGTTCGCGGCGTGCGCGCCGCCGTTCAGAATATTCATCATGGGGACGGGAAGTGTTTGTGCATTGACCCCGCCGATAAAACGATATAGGGGAAGGTGCAGGGCGTTGGCTCCGGCCCTCGCCGCTGCAAGGGAAACAGCTAAAATCGCGTTTGCACCAAGGGCGGATTTTTCTTTTGTGCCGTCCGTTTCAATCAGCTTGCGGTCAATTTCAGCCGTGTTTGTACTGTCCATCCCTTTGACTGCGGCCGCAATCACGGTATTAATGTTCTGAACAGCCTTGCTGACGCCTTTTCCGCCGTAACGGGCAGAATCCCCGTCCCGCAGCTCCAACGCTTCAAACGAGCCGGTAGACGCCCCGCTGGGTGCACTGCCCCGTCCGACAATTCCGTTTTCAAGGGTTACCTCCGCTTCCACGGTTGGGTTGCCTCGGGAATCCAATATTTCTCTTCCAACTACATTTTTAATGCTGAAATCCAACATAATTACACCTTCTTAAATTTTTAAGTTAAAACCCGCAAAGTAAGCCATTGCTAACTTATGGTATAATAATAGCATGATTTACATAATTTGTCAATCATAACGCATAAAAACATTTTCTCCTGAATCATCCGGTATATGCCCGGTTGGGAACACGAAATCATATTTTTATAAGACAAAAAATATATAGCGAAGAGAAGGTCACAATTATCTGTTCACTTTTTATTTTATGGGTATTTTTAACTTTATAGTGATTAAAATTACCTGTAAAAATTTAGCAATTGCCATTTAGGGTTGATAATTGTCACTTTTTGGCGTATAATCAAAATAGTCATAATAATTTTTGGCATTTTTATCTAAGAATATAAAATATTGGCGAAATATTGGAGTGAATAATTTGAAACAATTAAAACGAATTGCTCTGGGTGCGGTTTCGCTTGCTTGTGCCGCTGCGGTTACGACAGCCATTTTACCGCCAATTTCCGCTTTTGCCGCCGTCACGGCGACTACAACCGATTATTTAAACCTGCGCGAGGGTGCGGGTACCGATAAAAAGGTGATTTTAACGCTCAGCAAGGGCGTTTCCGTCACTGTTCTTGACAGCTCAAACGGCACGTGGACAAAGGTGCAGACCTCCAGCGGAAAACAGGGGTACTGCAGCAAGCAGTTTTTGAACATTTCGGGTGCGGCGGCAAATCCGTCCCCGTCCGGAACAACAGCGTCAGCAACCTCTGCGGTAACGACCTCGTCGCTGAATTTGCGCAGCGGAGCGGGTACCGCATATTCCATTGTGGTAACGCTGAAAAACGGTACCTCCGTTAAGGTAATTGATAATTCCGGTGCACAATGGGCAAAGGTACAAACTTCGGACGGAAAACAAGGATATTGCAGCAAGCAATACTTGAAATTTTCGTCTTCAGGCTCCACAACACCGCCAAGCACCACAACACCCCCTGCAAATTCCACCGGATCGACCACGTCAACCACAGCATCAACAACCGACTACCTCAACCTGCGGCAGGGTGCAGGTACAAATTATAGAGTGGTTGCAACGCTCAGCAAGGGGCTCACCGTTACGGTTTTGGATAACTCCAATGCACAGTGGACTAAGGTGAAGACTTCGGACGGAAAGCAGGGCTACTGCAGCAAACAATACTTGAAATTTTCCGGTTCGGGCACTGTAACACCGCCCAAAACACCAACTTCTCCAAGTACTACAACACCGCCGGTCACAACCGTATTAACGGGTAAAACGACCGCTTCGCTGAACGTTCGGAGCGGTGCGGGTACAAGCTACGGAATTGTGGCAACCCTTCCCCAAAATACAACCGTCACGGTACAGGATAATTCCAACGCCGCATGGGCGAAAGTGCAAACGTCCGGCGGCAAGCAGGGCTACTGTTCAAAGGAATTTTTGACAATCACACAGGCAGGTACGGGGAGCGGAACAGGTACGAATCCGGGCGGCAGCGACTCCGGCAGTACGGACACGCACACCATCATCGGTGCAAGCGTTACGGCTGATATGCTCCGGCTCAGGGATCAGCCCAGTGCCGCTGGCAAGGTGCTCGCCAACTTGCCGAACGGAACCAGTCTGAAGGTTCTTGATACTTCCAATTCCGCGTGGACAAAGGTGCAGACCTCCGGCGGACAAACCGGCTATGTCAGTTCGGAATTTATTAAGCTTCATTATTCCGATGAAACGACCAATACCGATGCTCTTTCGCTTTCCACTTCGTTACAGACGGTTCCCGCAGGGAAGACTCTCTACATAAAAGCGTCGGTTTCCCCAAGCGGAACTTATATTAACTGGACAAGCAGCAATCCGGCTGTGGCAACTGTTTCAAACGGCTATGTGTTTGCAGTGTCCAACGGAACGGCGACCATTACGGCGTCGTCGGGCAGCTATAAAGCAACCTGCAATGTGGTCGTTACCGACGCTGAACCGGTTAAAACGGCATTTGCCTCGCCGAATATTGCCAGTACAGGCGCGACGGTTACGTTAACCGCGGTTACGGACTCTACACGCGACGGAGTTCAGTTTGTTGTTAACATGCCAAACGGCTCAACCACAACAGTAACCGCCGGCCCCTGTTCAGAGGAAACCAAGCTAAACACTCATGTGAAAAAGTGGACGGCCACAACTTCCTTTGATTCTCCCGGTACCTACTCGTTTACCGCATTTTCTTCCCTGAACGGCAGCATGAGCACAGTGGGTTATACCACGAACGCTTATGTTTCCATGCAACAGAATTTTACAACTTCTACGAATGAAGAACGCAGAGCCAGTGATCAAATGATTACACTGATTGCGAATTGGGAAGGGTACCGCGCTACCGTTTACGCCGATCTTCTCACAGCCAATCAGGTGCCGACCATCGGCTATGGCTGCACCTTCGGGGCCAACGCGATTTTCTACAACGATATGACCGAAACGGAAGCGTGGTCCATGCTGGTCAATAAAATAAATAATTCATCCTATACTTCGGAGCTAAATAAAATGATTCAGAACAATCATTTTTTAATGAATCAAAATCAGGCGGACTGCCTGATCAGCTTTGCCTATAATGTTGGCGCGGGGTATTTCAATAGCTCTTCTGATGAATCTGATTTCATAAGGATTATGAAGAATGCGGTAGTTCCGCCCGACCTTTCCTCCGGTTCCGCTTTGGCGGCTGCTGTCACAAAGGACACCGTTGTGCGTGGCGATGCAAGCATCAGCGGTTCGCAGATTTGTTCTGTTCCCAGCGGCACTCCAATTACTGTGACCGGCTCTAATTTCAGCGATACGCGTAACGGCTGGTACAAGGTGCGGCTGACAGACGGCACCGAGGGCTGGATCAATTCCGGTTATGTCAATCTTTCCAATTCTGATTCTTTGACCCATGACCTCAACTACACGAATGCTTATGCGTTTGGTACGGATTTGATTCGCTGGAATCAGGCATCCAAAAAGTTCTATGCGGGCTTATTCTACCGCCGTTTGGGCGAAGCCAATGTTTATAATTACGGTGATTACGGCGCGGTACGGTATAATAAATATAATTACACCTACCCAAGCGTAGCTTCCGGATTAAATTAAGAGAATTCTCAATATAGGTTAGGAAAGGCCGCTCAGCAAATGCTGAGCGGCCTTTTCCGTGGTACGTGGTATAAAAAGAGAGTAAATGGGGAAGAGGAGAACCTTTCTTTGCCTCCCTCTTCGAGGGTGATTCCCCTGTTAGGGGAAATGTCACGAAGCGACAAAAGGGTGTAGGCTCCCGGAGGGAGTCCGTACCCAAATTGTTCACTGTTAGCTATTCATTGTTTTGCCCTCATGCCGGGCGGCACTGACTTTCGTTCTCGTCCGAAAGTCAGCAAAGTACGCCCAAGGGGGATTTTGAACTCCCATCGAGGGGGCTCCATAAAATCCCCCTTGGATTCCCCAAAGTATCCTCAACTACTTTGGCGCGACAAATTTACCAAGCCGCTTTTCATTGACGTTGCAGCTCTTACATTGCAAACCAACAGTTTGCCACATCAATTATTCATTGTTAATTATTCACTGTTCATTGTGAAATGACATTACAGCGCAAAAAAGCTCCCACAGGCTTGCCTGTGGGAGCTTTTCGAACTTATAAATTACTGTAAGAGTTTGAGGACGTTCTGCGGCTGGGTGTTTGCCTGTGCGAGCATGGACTGTGCAGCCTGAGCAAGAACGTTGTTCTTGGTCATCTCCATCATTTCCTTCGCCATGTCAACGTCGCGGATACGGCTTTCAGCAGATGTCAGGTTCTCGCTTGTTACACCGAGGTTGCTGACGGTGTGCTCAAGTCTGTTCTGCAGTGCGCCCAAGTCAGCTCTTGTGCCGGAAACTTGGTTGATTGCGTCATCAATTGTTTTAATTGATGCCAAAGCATCAGGCTGAGTGGCTACAGATACATTGGTCAGTTTTAAGCCCTTTGTGCTCATATCGCCGATGCTTAAGGAAACCTGCTGGTCTGCGGTGGCGCTTGCACCGATTTGTAAAGTTAAAGCTCCTGTAGTCTTTGCTGTTGATGAAGAAGATTTCAAGTCAATGCCGAATGTTCCATTTGCAGTTGCATTGATTCCGGTCTTCTGGCTGACTAAGCTAGCCATAGCAGCAGAAGCTGTTGCATCTACACCTGTTGCAGTTACAACATAGTTTACATCACTATCAAGCTTTGCAGCATCGGCGGCTGTTTTCACATAAGCAAATTTTTCGTTATTAATTGTGAAAGTATTGTCTGCAGCATTTGCACCAGCAACAGTGCTGTCATATACACCTACACTAGCTTTAACTGTTTCAAAAGCATCGGAAGCAGGAGTTGCTACAGTAAGTGTCTGTGCATTTTGAGTAACTGTACCAGTGGCTTTAGCCGTATTGGTTTCCTGGAAAGCAGATACAACTGCACCAGCAGTGCCTTTATCAACTGCGGTAAATGATAATGTTCCATCAGGAACAGCTTTGTCTGCAACTGTAAAGTTACTAGAAAAGTCTTTATTTTTGCTAAGTTCGCCAATGACAGCAGCAGCATACTCTTCTGGAGCATTTGTTGTAGCAGCATATTTTGTACCGTCTGCTGCAACGTAATTTTTGTTTGTTGCGTCATATGTTAAGGTGACAGAAGCAGCTGTATCGACACCATCTGCTGATTTATACATAACACTGAATGTCTTTGAATCACCGTCGGCTGATGCTGGTGTAAGTGTGCTTGCTGTGTATTTACCAGCAGCTGCTGGAGTTACACCATAAGCGCCAGCCGCTTTTGCAACATCAGATAACTCAAGATTAGCTGCTTTGGTTGCAGAAGAGCCAACTGTTGAACCACCCAAAGAACCATCTAACAAATTGATTTTGTTGAAGTTAGTGGAAGTGGAAATTCTGTCGATTTCACTCTTCAGGGAAGTAACTTCCTTGCTGATGTTCGCACGGTCAACGTCATTTTGGTATGTACCATTAGAAGCCTGAGTTGCAAGTTCTTTCATTCTTTGCAGAATGGAAGCGGTCTCGTTCAGTGCGCCTTCAGCGGTCTGAACCAGTGAAATACCGTCGTTTGCATTGTTGGTTGCCTGGTCAAGTCCGCGGATCTGGCCACGCATTTTTTCGGAAATTGCAAGGCCGGCAGCGTCATCGCCCGCACGGTTGATTTTGTAACCGGAAGACAATTTCTCAAGGTTTTTGCTTACCTTATTGTTGTTGGTGTCTAACATTCTGTTTGCATTTAAAGCTGCAATATTGTGTTGAATACGCATAATTTTTTCCTCCTGAATTTTTAGTACGTGCGGCAACGCCGTCACGCCTTTTTGAAAAGAACTTCCATGTTCTTTGCCGGTGAATTGATGTATCAAATTCCCGCCCCTGCGGGCCCTGCCGAGGCGGAAAATAATACCGAAGTAAAAGGAATTTGCTTTGATTTTGTTGTTTTATGCTTACACTTGATATTTCGGTGTGATTTGGAAAAAGTTTAGGGATATTTAGGAATAATTAAAAATATTTTTTGCTAGTCTTTTCCTTCTTAGCCTCCTTCCATGAGGGAGGTGGCTCCGCAGAGCCGGAAGGAGTGCGTCCTTTTATTTCAACAGGTCCTTTAACCTGTCCATGGTTTGCTTTTGCGGCAGTACGCTGGCTTCCTTGTTCAGGCTTTGGGTTTCTATCAGCTCTTTTCTCACAATTGGAATTTCCTTTGGAGCGTTAATGCAGATTTTTACTCGGTCGCCGCTGATTTCTGAAACGATGATTTCAATATTGTCCCCGATTAGAATGGATTCGGAGACCTTTCGGCTGATAACAAGCACAGAAACGCCTCCTCTATTCCTTGTTTTCGAACAGTCTGTAACGAATCGGGTAATCCGAGTCTTCCAAAATTACCTGCTTTGCCTTTTTTGTATTGATATCGATTATGATCGGTGCTTTCAGGTTGATTACGGAATCGGTAAGGTTCGGTTTGATTACCGCAATCGCCAAAAAGCACAGGTCGGCTGAATCTGTTCCTTCCAGCGACTCCAGCTGCTGTTTTGACAGCACAGGATTATAACTCGAAAGAACCGTGTAGGGATCCACGACAATGAAGGAGGGAATGTCCGACCTGGCGGCCTGCAGACTCCAAATGATATTATTTTCATCCTCATGATACAGCACGTATTCATGAACATCCTCAAAGCCTAAGATGCCTTCCTCAAAATGAATAATATTTTGCCCGTCTTTTTCGGGAGCCTGTGCCTCCGTTTGATTTGTCTCCATTGTGGGCCTCCTCAGTTATATTAGTTGCGCATAATTAAAAAAAGGTGCTGCCCGAAAATACAGATTGCTTGTCGGCAATCCCTACATATAAATAATGGAAAAAAGGCATATAGGGGAAACTGAGCCTTGTACTTTGAGGAGCCCCAAATAAACGATAAATTCTGTTTAGTTTCGAGTGTTGAAAACAACCGCAATCCAATTCTATTTTACAAAATGTGATAAAATACTTCTTATTTTGCTATATTTTGGATTGAAATAAAATGAGAGGGTGGTATGATAATGCTATGCGGTAACATTAAATGACACAGTGCTTTTTTCACCTTCTGAGGGTGTTTTTCCCCCGGTAATTGACTGTGCCCGAACGTACTCTTTGGCTACAAATTCCAAGCTAAGCTGGGTGGATGCCAAAGCGGGCTCCTGCTGACGCCAGTCAAAAGTCAGTTTATCCGTTTCGTACTGAATGGATATCTGTTTCGGGTCACGCTGAAGAGATGCCAGTGCAGCATCCATACTGGATTGTGCGCGCTGCAAAGCGATGCCGTTCAGCATTTCAGCGCTGTTTTGTATGTCGTCCAGTTGGATTCGCTCCTTTTTATCCCTGATGAGGGCTGGTTGAGAACAAAAACAATAGGAAGGATGTCGGTAACGCAGGCAAAATAAGGATAAATCAGGTCATAAAATCCAAAAAAGTTTTCGCCATGATTTTTGTCCCCATTTGAAGTGCGGCGTTGTACGCGGACTGCTGCATGTAATAATTCATGATCGCGTTTGCCGGGTCATCAAATTCCGTATTCTGGTCTTTATCAAGAATGGCCGTTCCCATCGTTTCAAGGTTTGATTTTGTTGTGGAGAGAAAGTTGGATTTTGTGCCGGACTCTGTGATTTTTGCCATCAGCTGATCGCCCTGATTCTGAAGGCTCGTCAGGTAGGGTTGGATTTTATCCATCGAAAAACCGGGATCTTCCAGTTGGTCGGCAACCTGCCCAAGCAGGGTATAAAGATTGCTTGAAACTCCGGTGCCGGTTTTGTCCACCGTACTGAATCCCATAAAGGAAAGGCCGGGGATTGCAGCGTCAAAAACGCTCTGTGTGTTGATAGAGTTGTTTGCATTTAGCTTCAAGCCCATGCCCAAATCCACCAAAGACTGCTCCTTGGAAAGGTCGTTCAGGGCGTCGTAAACACTGCCGTTTTTCATGACGGTATCATATGTACTTTCAGAAACAGTGGTGGCTGTCACCGGGCAATTTAAATCGCCGGTCACTGTCGCTTTCGAAAAATCAAATCCGGTAGTATTATTTGCGGCAGTTATATTTTTCAAAGCATTTCCAACATCCTGATTGGTTTTCGCTGTGGATAAATCCAAAGTAAGCGTAATGGTTGTTCCGCTCAGTGATGCTGTCGGGCTGGAACCGACGGTTCCGGAATCTGCAATCTGTAAAGTGTAGCCGTTAGGAACACCGGAATTTTTACCGAACTGAATTAGCGCGCCGTTCATTGTTGTGGTTGTGCCTGCTTCAATTTTCCCCGTGTTTACGTCAATACCGCGATAGAGCAGGTTTCCGTTTTCACCGACAGAAAATGGAGGGTCGCTCATGTCGGAACCGCCGAACAGGTATTTATCCCCGAACTTTGTGTTTGCAGGGGCAAGAATTGCCTGCTGAAGCGTACGCAGCTTGGTTGCGATTGTTGCACGGTCAGAAGGCTGCATGGTTCCGGTAATTGCCTGAATGGTATCGCCGGTACTTGCCTGGCTGATAATATCATGAATCGACATCATGGCGCTCTGCGCGGTTGAAAGCTGGTCTTCCACATCGCTTATATTGCTTTGATAAGTGTCGTTCTCGGAAGATTCACGCCGCAGCCGGTACGCCTTCGAAGCCGAAAAAGGATCGTCTGACGTCTTGTCAAATTTTCTGTAAGTGGTTGCCTTATTGCTGGCCGAATTAAGCTGGCTTAGGGAAGCGTTCAGGTTGCTGCTGTACTGTTTCGTAATCATGCCCATCGTAATTCTCATGATAATATTCTCTCCTAACTATGCATCTCAATTTCAGCCAACGCCCATCTTGTTGATGATTGTGTCAATCGCCTCATCCATCGTGGTCATAAAGCGGGAAGAGGCTGACAGCGCCTGATTATACATGATTAAGTTGATGCCTTCTTCATTTACATCTACGGAAGAAATGGCAGCTCTGTGCGTATCAATATCAGATAAAGTCGATGCGTAAGTGTCATTTTGTTTGCCGAGCGTATCAATCTGAAGGCCGAGCGTAGTGGAAATATTTGAAACAAACGAGTTAATGCTGCTTGTAAAAAGTGTGGTTTCGTCTGCCGTCCCCTCGTTGGCCTTAAAGGTTGTTTCTTTATTAAACTGATTGACCATGTAAAGAATGTTCTTGCCGGCCTTTGAATTATCAACTCCGGGTAACGTTTCATTCTTGGTCGCGGTGATGAATGTGCCGGTTGCATTGTTCCATGCACTGGAAATGGAAATATTATCTGCGGTAATACCGGTTGTGGTAACTCCGTCCAGAGCTGTGAACAGCGGCTTGTTCGGAATCGTCGGCAAATTTGTAACGGAGTCGATTTCCGGATTGGTACTGTTTGCCCGGTTCATCATTTCGGCGAATTTGCTTGCAAGCGTGTCCAAAATCTTATTGTAATACCCGATTCCGCGTGTAGTGGGTGCAACGGCAGGAATTGCCACCGGGACGGTAGGAGGATTTGCCGCAACCGCTGCTTTCGCGTCAAATTCACCGCTGTCGTTCAGCATGGACAAATATCCGCCGAATGAGCCGCTGGTTACGTCGGAGTTCGAAAGCAAAGGAGTGGCTGGAGTTTTCGAGGTATCCATAATCTCATTTCCGAAAGCGTCCTTCAGCTGAATGGTCGCAGGGCCTTTTTGCACTGTTCCATCCTGGGTTGTTCCGTCGGCTGCTTTTTTCAAATCAAACTGATTATAGGTACCGTTGCTGATCAAGTTGATTTTTTTATTAGCTGCGGTAACCAAATCTACGCTGAGTTCATCCACTGATCTGCCTGCGCCAACCGATACAGGCTTTGTGGAAACCTGTATGTTTACATACTGCGAAAGCTCATCCAGCATGGCGTTACGCTGGTCGGTCAATTCCAAAGCAGGGGTTTCTGAAACATCCGCGCTCTTTATTTCCTGATTAATGTGCGCAATATTTTGAAGGAGAGTATTAACCTTATTAACGGAATCCTTCTGAAAGGAATCTAACGTCTGTGCCCTTATTTTTGATACCTGCTGTGCTGCGTTATTAAACGCCTTTGTAAGGAGCAGGGATGAATTTTTCACAATGTTTTCCAGGCCGGTGTCCGAAGGGGTCGCGGCAAGCTTATTCAGCTGTTTTACCAAATCTGTAAATTGGGAGTTGATACCGTCTTTATTGATTTCGTCGAAAATCGACTGCAAATCGTTCAGTGTCGTCAGCTCTGTTCCGGTTTCGCCGGTCTTTGCATGTTCCATACGGTACCGCACATCAAGGTAAGGGTCGCGCAGCTGGCTGATTCCGGTGCTTTCCACACCTCCGCCGATGGCTAAATCCGTTTTATTGGAATAACGCATATTATTGCCGCTGGAGCCTACAGCGAAAGAATCCACACGCTGCCTTGTGTAGCCGTCGGTATTCACGTTCGCCATATTTTGACCGGTTATCTTTAGATTGTACTGGGCAGCCTGTATTCCGCTCTTTCCAATATAATATGCTGAAAAAGTAGATGCCATATGGTTCACTCCTTACACTTTTTTTGAAATAAAGTTGACGGGTGCATCCCCCTCGCGTGCGTGTGCATCATAAAGCTTTTGCAGGTCTGGGCGCTTTTCCAACTTTTTCAAATCTATCTGAATCCGATGAAGTCTCAGCTCTGTTAAATAATTGCACCGAAGATTCATCTCTTTTAAATCTGAAAGAACCTTTGACAGTTCGTTATATATTTGTCTTATCTGCTCCTGCAGAGGCTGTTCAAATAAGGGGATTAATTCCTGAAAGGTTGCTTCAGGTTTTCCGGTTCGCGTGACCAGCTTGTCACGTTCCAGTTCCAAACCCCTTGATTTCAACATAAAAACTTCTTCTTTTTTCACATGCTGATCCAGCAAGGCCAGGTTATTAACCGCCATGTCGTCGTACTTCTCGGTTTCCAGCTGCAGAAACTCCTTATAAAAGGAAAGGTAACGCTGGAAGAAGCGAAATAATTCATCCGCTAAAGATTGATCCATCATCATTTTCTCCAATCCGTCCGTTCTAAGGGGCAGAGCGGTTCACTTTGCCGTTATTCCTTTTCGCCGGTCAGCATGATTTTTGCAATTTCTTTTGGGTCCACTTTGTATTGGTTGGAATTAATTTGCGCCTTTAAAGTTTCAAGAAATGAAACATCCTTGTCCTGATTTAAATCAGAGATGATTTGATCCCTCGCCTGGGATACGGTGGGACGGGTGCAGACGGGGCGGCTGGAAATTTCAATGGTATCCATCTTTTTCGGCACGGATATTTTGTCAAGCTTTACGGCGTTTGACTTGTTCTGAGCGCTGGCAGTCTGCTCCAATTTTTTCCCGGAATATGGGCTGGGAACAGTATTCGGCACATGACCCGAATTCGTAATCATCATCATTTTTTCACCTCGAAATATTTATCGGCAGTACGAATAAAAAGTTTAGTGATATCGGAGCACGAAAGCATGGAAAATAAATGTTAATAAAAAATGAATAATATGTTAACCAAATATTAAATCTGGACATTTTTTATAAGCTTTATGTAGAATTTAGTTGACTTTTGACACATTATATATATAATTATATTGGATAAAGTCACAATAATTGGCGAAAAGTGGCGAATTATTGACAGATAATCTGTATTATGACGTAAAAATAAGTAAATATTGTCTTATTTGACTGATTTTAGAACGGGGTGGTTTCTTGAACTGGCTTGACAGTGCTTCTATTAATTTGATGAACAAGGATCTTGACGGCCTTTGGACAAGGCAGCAGGCAATTTCGGATAACCTTGCAAATGTGGAGACTCCTGGCTACAAGAGCAAGCAGGTTAGTTTTGAAGATCAGCTGCAAGAGCAGCTTTCCACGAACACGGGAAGCAACAGCGATCTGATAAACAGGTTAAAAAACACCCAGCCAGTCACTACGGTGACGGATGATAAATCCTTGCGGCTGGATGGCAATAATGTCGACGTGGAACAGCAAAATATAGAACTTGCGCGTACACAGCTGAATTACATGTATTCACTGCGTGAGCTCTCAGATTATTTTTCCCGTCTCAAGTATGCAATTACAGATGGAAAATCATAATTGCTTTTTTTATTGCTTTTTGATTCTTCAGAAATTTTCAGGAGGTTGAACTATGTCTTTTTTAAATTCGTTGGATATCAGCGGCTCCGCGCTTACTGCGGAAAGGCTTAGGATGGATGTTATTTCGGAAAACATTGCCAATGCTTCGACCACCAAAACCGCAAACGGCGGGCCTTATCGCAGAAAAATGGTAGTTTTGGAACCCAATCAGCAATCAACGTTCCGGAGCATACTTGAAGAAAAAGTGAATTCCGGCTCGTCGGCTCAGGGCGGCGTGAAGGTTACAAAAATTGTGGAGGATCAAAGCGAGCTTACTCCTGTTTACGATCCTTCCAATCCGGATGCGAATGCACAGGGCTATGTTATGATGCCGAATGTGGACCCGATTAAAGAAACATTGGACATGATGACCGCAACCAGAGCGTATGACGCGAATTTGACAGCTTTTAACGCGGTTAAAGGAATGGCCGCCAAAGCTTTAGAGATGGGAAGGTAATATAAAATGCAGATAACACCGATTCAGGCGGTTAACTCGATTGCCGATTTAAACAAGTCAAACCAGGTGACCGGTTCCGGTAATGCGCTCCCGTTTCAGGATTTGTTTCAGGATGCCGTCAATAACGTGAAGTCAACGGACAGCAACTTGAACCAAGAACTGTATAAGCTTACTACGGGGCAGTCAGATGACCTCCACAACCTTACCATTGCGTCTCAAAAAGCCTCATTATCAGTTCAATTGCTTGTGCAACTGCGCAACAAGGCGCTTGATGCCTATAATGAAGTCATGCGGATTAGCGTCTAAATTCAATCGAATGAAAGGCAGCTGCAGGGAAAACGATGAATGATCAAATCAAGAGGTACCTTGACCCAATTAAAAATTTTTGGGGCAATTTAACAAAAAAGAAAAAAATTATTATATTAAGTGTTCTTGCAGGAATCGTACTGCTCTCCGTTGCGATTGGAGTAATGCTTAACGCTCAGCCATATGTGGTTCTTTACCCGGGGTTGGATCATGACGAAGCGGTACAGGTTATGACCGAAATAAAAGATCGGGGTATCAGCTATAAGGAAGACAACGGCACAATTTATGTGCCGAAGGACCAGGAAAATGCGCTAAGAATGGACCTTTCCAACGAAGGGCACCCGAAAACAGCCCCGAACTATGACTTCTTTACAAAGAACACAAACATTATGTCCACTGATTTTGAAAAAAAGACGATTGAAAAATATCAGATGAATCAGAGGCTGGAAGCGGTCGTTAAAACACTCGACGGTGTTGAAAACGCCAGTGTTACCATCAGTATTCCGGACAGCAACAGCTATGCCTGGGATTCAACCACCTCGGCCCCTTCGGCTTCTGTTACCGTAACTTTAAAATCGGGCAAAACACTGCAGGCTACGCAGGTAAACGGAATTAAGCAGCTGATTTCCAAAAGCGTTCCAAATCTGAAGGCGGACGACGTTGCCGTAATTGATACGGCAACCGGGGAAGAGCTGAGCGCCACTGAGAATGCGGCCGGAACGCAAATGGATATTTCACAGTTTAAGCTTGCAATTGAAAAATCGTATCAAAAGGATATTGAAGCCAGTGTGATGAAGGTTTTGGTTCCTGTTTTCGGAACGGGCAATGTCCAGGTTTCTGCTAAGAGTGTTATGGACGTCGATAAGAAAATACAAGACATTATTACATACAAACCTTCCACTACGGACAATAAGGGCGTTATCACTGAATCAAACACGCAAAAAGAGCAGCAGCTAAACGGAACATCCTCCACCGGAGGAGTCGCGGGAACACAAACCAATTCGAATGTGACCACTTACCCCGGCGTTACCGTTAACGGAAACGTAATTTATACGAAGGATGACCAGTCGTATAAATATTTGGTCAGTCAGGTGAAAGAGCAGATTCAGGGCGACGCCGCAAGTGTTAAGGACATGACAATTTCCGTCGTCATCAACAAAGCTATGATGGACAATAACCAAAAGAGCCAAATCAGCAGCCTGGTTGCCAATGCCGCAGCGATTGATCCGTCAAAGGTTGCCGTTTACAGTGCCACTTTTGCAGGGTCGTCCGCAGTGCCTGCCAATGCATCTGCCGGCTTTGCCCCGACAATGAATCAGATTCTGATTTACGGCGGCGCGGCATTGGGTCTGATTATCCTTATCATTATTATTGTGGCTGTTGCAGTCAGCAGTAAGCGAAAGAAGAGCCGTCAGGAATTAATGGGAGCAGACGTGGAAGCAACCGTTCCGGAAGACTTCTATGAGCTTGGAAAAGCCGCGGACGGTGAAGCGGCTGAGGGCGACGGTGTACCAGAAGAGGAAGAAGAAATGGTACCAGAAGAAGAAACCGAGCAGGTCAAGGCGGAAAAAGAGAAGATGCGTGCGCTGAAGGAATTGGAAAAGGCCAGAGCGGCGCAGGCGTCAAAAGAAGAAGCCTTGCGTGAAAAACTTCAGGATTTTTCATCTCAAAATCCGGAAATTGCAGCACAGCTTATTAGAATGTGGTTAAGGGGTGACGATATCGATGGCTGATAAAGCACTTACCGGCCAGCAAAAGGCGGCCGCTGTTATTGTCGCTTTAGGTGCTGAAAATGCTTCCAAGCTGTATAAATATTTAAAAGAAGATGAAGTGGAGCAGCTCACCTTTGAAATTGCCCGGCTGTCGCAAATGCCGGGGCAGGAAATTGAAAATGTTCTCGATGGGTTTTATCAGATTTGCTTAACGCAAAAAGTAGTTACGGAGGGCGGCGTGGAGTACGCCCGAAATGTACTGGAAAAAGCGTTTGGGGCCTCTATGGCAACCTCGCTTTTAGACCGCGTAACAAAATCCCTTCGAACCAAAGCGTTTGAGTTTATCCGAAAAGCGGATTACAAGAATATCATAGCAATTATTCAGAACGAGCACCCGCAGACGATTGCGCTGATTCTTTCCTATGCCAGGGCGGATCAGGCCGCCGATGTGATTGCGGAACTGCCCAAAGAAGTTCGGCTTGAGGTTGTGGAACGAATTGCCACCATGGACCGTACTTCTCCTGAAATTATTAAAATTGTAGAGCAAAACCTGGAAATAAAATTTTCTTCCCTCATGTCTCTCGACTTCACCGAATTTGGCGGCGTAAATTATATTGCCGATATTATGAACAATATGGATCGTGCAAACGAAAAGTACATCTTTGATGAATTAACACGCAAGGATGCAGCGCTCTGCGAGGAAATCCGCAAGAGAATGTTTGTATTCGAAGATATTACCAGTCTGGACGATATGTCTATTCAGCGCTTTCTGCGTGAAGTGGACTCCAAAGACCTGGTGTTCGCACTTAAAGGCGCCAATCCGGAAGTTGCCACCTGTATCTTTAAAAACATGTCCACGCGTTCCAGTGAAAGCGTTAAGTCTGATTTGGAATATACTCACAATGTCAGACTTCGTGATGTGGAAGAAGCGCAGCAGCGTATTGTCGGCGTGATCCGCCGCCTGGAAAGCGAAGGCGAACTGGTTATTATGAAGGGTGGAAAGGATGAGGTAATTGCCTAGTATTATTAAGGCGTCGCAATACGGCGATGTGAAAAGCGAAGGCATTTTAACCGGAAATCCGGCAAATTTACGGAAAGCATCCTCCGGCGGCATAACAAAGGATGAAGCAAGGGACCAGCATCAGGCAATTGTAAATGATGCGTTCCAAAAGGCAAAAAACATTGTGGATGCCGCTCAGAACTACAGCTTAAACCAGCTGAAAGAGTCCACCATGCGCATGAATGAAGAATGTGCGCAGATGAAAATTCGGAGCTACGAGGATGGCTACAGTCAGGGCTTTACAGAAGGAAAAGAAGAAGGCCATGACTTGGGGTACCGGGAAGGCTATCAGCAGGGCTTGAAAAAGGCCGAGGGCGAAGTCCGGGAAGCGAACCGTCAGGTCAGCGAAAAAGGGCGAAATGAAATCAGCCGGATGCTGGAAGCCATTGAAAATAAAAAATCTGAAGTTTTAGGTAAATTTGAAGCAGATTTGGAAGGCCTTTCTGTCGCGATTGCGCAAAAGATTATTAAGAAGGAATTAAGCACGGACGAAACGGCAATACGGTCCATTATTCAGAATGTTCTGGAAACATACCGCGACCAGGCATGGGTGAAAATCACTGTTTCACCGACGAACGCCGAGCTGCTCACCAAAGCGGACCGCAGTATTATCCAGTCGCTTCAGGACGTTTCCTCCAATGTAAAAATTGTTGCCTCACCTAAAATGAACGAGGGTGACTGCGAAATTGATTTGCCTGACAGGCTGATCGATGCAGGGGCGGACACTCAGCTGAACGAAATTAAAGCTGCGATTCTTTAAATCAATTTTAAAATAAAGCAATAGGGCGTGATGGTATGAACTTTAAAAATGCATATGATGTTTTGACAAAGTTAGATCCGCTCTGCTGTATGGGGAAAGTCATAAATATTGTCGGCATGATGATTGAAGCAAGCGGCTTAACCGCAAATGTCGGGGATATTTGCATGATCCGCAATGTAAATGATCAAAAGGAAGTCATGTCCGAGGTTGTTGGATTTAAAAACAGCAATCTTTTGCTGATGGCATATGGTGATGTAAAAGGGATCGGCCTCGGCGGCCTGGTTCAGTCCACAAAGCGCAAGCTCCGCGTTCCGGTGGGCGATTTTTTAGTCGGAAGGACCGTTGACGCCACAGGCCATCCCATCGACGGTCTTGGCGAGTTTGACGTTAAGGAATACTACGATGTGGATTCCACCTACACCAATCCTTTGGAAAGGCCCAGAATCAGCGCTCAGCTTAGTTTTGGAATTAAAGCGATTGACGGGATGCTGACCATCGGCAAGGGGCAGAGGATGGGCATCTTCGCCGGCAGCGGTGTCGGAAAAAGCACCCTGATGGGTATGATCGCCAAAAACGTCAAAGCAGATATCAATGTAATCGCTTTGGTAGGCGAACGCGGACGTGAAGTTACCGAATTCATTGAAAAGGATTTGGGAAAAGAAGGGCTGGCGCGTTCGGTGCTGGTAATCGCAACCTCGGATCAGCCCGCCATGTACCGTGTAAAGTGTGCCACTGTTGCCACGGCGATTGCAGAATATTTTAAGGATCAGGGAAAAGACGTTCTGCTGATGATGGACTCCTTAACCAGATTTGCGATGGCGCAAAGGGAAATCGGGCTGGCAGCGGGCGAACCTCCCATTGCAAGGGGCTATACCCCCTCCATCTACGCGGAGCTGCCAAAGCTTCTTGAGCGCAGCGGCAATTTCAGGCAGGGTTCCATTACCGGAATTTATACGGTTTTGGTTGAGGGTGACGATACGAATGAGCCGATTTCCGACACAGTTCGCGGAATTATCGATGGCCACATTGTTCTTACCCGTTCCCTGGCACAAAAAAACCATTACCCGGCGATCGATGTAAACGCAAGCATTTCAAGGCTGATGAATGATATCTCAAGTGATGAACACAAGCAGGCCGCGGCAAAAATAAGGGACTGGCTTTCTGTTTATTATCAAAATTATGATTTGATTTCCATTGGTGCCTACAAACCGGGAATGAATCACCGTTTGGATGAAGCCGTGAAAAAAATTGATTCAATCAATGAATTCCTTTGTCAAAGAGTAAACGAGAATTTTTCTTTTGAAGATATTATAAATAAGATGAAAGAATTGTAGAGAATCATATGAAGAAATTTGTTTTTTCGCTTGAAAAAGTATTGGGCTTCAAACAGCAGACTTTGGACGTTAAAAAAAATGAACTTTCCATGTTTCAAATGAAGCTCAAAGAACTCGAAAAAGAAATTGAAGATTTGAATGAGAAGTTTTCTTCTACCAATCGCAAAATGGTGGAAGAAATGCAAAAGGGCATTACAGCCAGCGACATTTCAATTTATAAAATGTATTTTGATTCATTGAATCAGAAGATTCAAAAGCTGATTGAGGACAAGCGGCAGCTGATGGATGTTATTTCAGAAAAGAAAGCCGGTATCGTTCAAATCAACAGTGAAATTTCGGGGCTGGAAAAGCTGAAAGACAAACAGCTTGAAATGTATTTAAAAGACAGGCAGAAAACTGAGGAACTGGCAATTGAAGAGTTCATCAGTCAGGGCCGCAGCGCAGCCGTTTAATTTGTTTATAAATTCACTTTATTTATAAAACCAAATCATAAGCAGTTATTTTACATGCTTGTGACATACTTCAAAAAAGGAGGTGAAAAAATGATACAGCAAATCAACACCATACAAGCACAGCCCGGCGCGCAGGCACAGCCCACTCAGTCCGCTCAGCCCCAAAAGAACAGCGAAAGCTTCCAGTCTGTTATGCAGAAAACAACCGATCAGCAGAATCAGGGGAAGGATACCGCGGTTTCTGAAAAAAAGGAACCGGATAAAGGGAAAGCATCCGAGCAAGACGCCAATCCGGCCAATGGACAGGCTGCTTCTGCCGATGTGAATGTTTCTTCACTGGCTGCCATGCTTCAGCAATTACAGCCGGCAGCGAACAGCGTTTCGTTATTGGCGGCAGGAAAACAGCAAGCCGTTTCCGTTCAGGAAGTTGCAGGAATTTCTCCACAGGCAGCTGCCACAGCAGCGGGTACGTCCGCAACCGTGCAAACCCTGCAGCCGTTCGGTTCGGCGAGCGTACTTCCGACAGCTTCCGCACCCATTCAGCAAAATCCGGCTCAAGCAATCGCATCTGCAGCCGCTTCAGCTGGGCAGCAAACCGCTTCGGCTCCGGTTGAACCGCAAACATCTGCCGCAACTCCCGCACCGGCTGAAACCGCCGTTTTGCCTTTCGCACCGCAGCAGGCTTCCGATTCGGTGAAACCTCAGGTACAGCTTACGGCTGGGTTGCAGAACACACAAGTCCAGGCGAAACCGCAGCAGGAGCAGACTTCAGCACCGAAGCAGCTTATTTCACCGGTACAAACGGAACCTGCAATTCCCGCAGTTCAGCTCAATCCGGCGGGTTCTTCCGAAACGCAACCCGGCACACAGAAGCAGGGAGCAGTGCTGTCAGCGTCAAAAAAGAATTTGAGCGCGGATGAAAGCACGTATTCTAATCAGGCTACAATCCCCTTTTCCGATTTCATGCAGACCGGCAACGTAATTATCAAAATTTCCGATGCTGCGTCCAATACGGCGAAGGCTGCCTGTCAACAGATTGCGGACAAAATTTCCGTAAACTATAAGGCGGGGAATCCTCAGTTTCAAATGGATCTTTTCCCGAAAAATCTTGGCAAGGTAACGGTAAAGCTGGCGATGGAAAACGGAACGCTTACGGTGGAAATCGCGGCGGCAAATCCGAAAACCCAAAGCATGCTGCTTTCAGACTCCGGCCAAATTCGTTCTATGATTGAAACCACGGTGAACCATCCCGTGCAGATTATGCAGCCGTCACAGGAAAAGCAGTGGTATCAGCAGGATCAGGGTCAGTCGCACACACAGCAGCAGCAGGAAAAGCAGAAACAGGAATCCGACTACCGTGTCAATGACGATGATTCAAATTTAGGCAAGGATGATTTTCTTACCGTTATGCAGCAGCTTAAGGTAAAAGCATACACAGTGTAAAAAGGACGTGATACGGTTTGGATAATATACAGGTTAATAATTACAGCGCAAGTTCATCCTCGGCAACGGGAAAAGTAAAATCTGATTCCGCACTGGGCTCAACGGATTTTATGAAATTGCTGGCCGCCCAGATGTCAAATCAGGATGTGATGAATCCCACTGACAACACACAGTTCGTGTCTCAGATGGCGCAGTTTTCTTCACTGCAGGCAATGCAAAGCCTGAATCAGCTTGCCACTTCACAGTACAGTGCTTCTCTTTCCAGCTACAGCGCTGATTTGGTCGGAAAAAATGTGCTGGTCGCCTCGACCGACGCCGATGGAAAATATGCGGAAGTGACAGGTGTGGTTGACAGTGTAAGTTATGGCTCCGGAACATATTCCCTGAAGATAAATGGGAAGAATTACGCTCTTTCTTCTGTAATGGAAGTCAAATCCCATCCGGATTCAGCTGCTTTCCAGTATGCCGCCTCATTGGTCGGTAAAAAAGTCACTGTAAGCCAAAAAGATGATTCCGGAAAAGATGTGGAGGACACCGGCGTGGTCGCCAGCTGTGCTTTTGCATCGAATCAAGCTTCAATTATCGTAAATGGAAAAACTTATGACCTTTCCGCTGTTACGAAAGTAATTTCAGATACCTCAGCGGCCGAAACCGGAACAGGCTCGACCCCCGCTGCATCGGCATAAGTCAGCAGATGTATTTTGTATTCTGCAGTTAGGAGTACATTCATGGAAGACATTCAGTTCAAGAAGAACTATTCCGCTTTCGTTAACCCGAATTACGCGGTAACTCCCGCCAAAAGCAATTCGCAGCAAACCGGTTCGGCGGACAAAAGCAACAGTGAGTTCGGGCAGATTTTTCGTCAGACCCTTCAGAAGAGCCAGCCGCTGACTTTTTCCAAACATGCGCTGCAGCGATTGGATTCCCGGCAGATTCAGGTTTCTCCTCAGCTGCTTTCCCAAATCAATCAGGCCGTGGAAAAAGCCAAGTCGAAAGGGATTAAAGACGCGTTGATTCTGAACGGACAGACGGCATTTATCGTCAATGTTCCCAGCAGTACGGTGGTTACCACCATGAGCGGTCAGGAAATGACCGACAACGTTTTTACAAATATAGACGGAGCCGTAATAATATAACCGGACCTCTTGAGGAAGTTATTGAGCTTTGACTGACAGATAAGCTTATACGGCGCCCATAAAAGAAAGTGAGATATTAATTATGTCAACATCATTAACCTCAGGCGTTTCAGGACTGAAATCACAGCAAACGCGAATGGATGTTATCGGCAACAATATCGCAAACGTAAATACCTATGGCTTTAAATCCTCCCGTGTTACATTCCGCGATGTTTACTATCAAACACTTACAGCCCCTTCTGCGGCAAACGGAAACATGGGCGGCAACAATGCCTCCCAAATCGGCTACGGTGCTCAGGTTGGCTCGGTTGACACATTGAATACCCGCACCGGCTTCGCGTCCACCGGCCTTGGAACGGACTGCTATATTGACGGTGAAGGCTATTTCGTGGTCAAAGACGGCGCCGGAAAAACAAAATACACCCAGGTTGGTACCTTTGGGTTTGACGGCAGCGGCAACCTTGTGGACGGCAACGGCGGTTTCGTCTGTGGCTACCCCGTAGCCAGCAAGTCGGGCAAGGCTTCCGTCGGCAGCGCAACCATTGATTTTGGCACGGATAACAATGTAGGCAAAAAACTTGATGCAGATTCGCTTGTGAACGGTTATTCAGTGATCGTAAAGTATAATCCTGCTCTTGCCGCTGCTACAGGTTCAACAACAACGGTTGATGCGGATGCCGATAAAAAAACGATTACCGTTACTTTTACGCCTGACACGACAACGACAAGCCTTACGAAAGATGGCCTGCAGACCGCTTTGACCACCGCTACCTGGAATTGGCCGGCGTCCGGAACCGGCGTAATGCCGACCGGATTTGATAAGTCAAAAATTCTGGTGGATGGGATAGACCCTGCCGCGACAGCAGCACAAAAACTTTTGCCACCGTATACCGACACTGTTGCGGCAACCACAGGCATGACCGCAGAGGTCGCAAAATTCAATACAACCGCAGCACCGGAAAAAATAATCAACAGCTTCGGTGAGCTCACGAACCTTACAATTGGTACGGATGGCACCATTACCGGTCAGGACGGCTCGGGCACGATTCAGATTATTGGCCAGATTGCTTTGGCCAACATACCGAATCCGGGCGCGCTTACCATGCAGGGCAACTCCTATTATGTAGCGACAAACAATACGGGCGCAATCAACTACGACGCTCCCGGTTCCACCAAGCTGGGTTTGGGGAAACTGAAAACCGGCGGACTTGAAAGCTCCAACGTGGACCTTGCTACAGAATTTTCCGACATGATTATGACGCAGAGAGGCTTCCAGGCCAATTCCAAAATCATCACGGTCAGCGATGAGATGCTGGAAACGCTTGTCAATATGAAGAGATAATTTTAATTGCTTCTGCCGCCCCCGGGGTCGCTCATCCGATTTCGGGGACGGTCAGTTCTTTAAAATGGAAGAGGTTCAGGAATGATAGAGTTAACAAATCTAAATGGGATTCCGTTTATACTGAATTGCAACTTAATAGAAACCATTGAAAGCATCCCCGAAACCAAAGTAACGCTGACAACAGGAAAATATTTCCTTGTAAATGAATTACAGGAAGATATCATCAAAAAGATTATTTCCTATAACCGCCAAATATTTATGAATACCGTTAAGTTAACAGATTAACTTGACGATATAGTTTAATGTATGTTGTAATTTAAATCGCGGGGAAGTGTGAGTATGGATTTTACCGGTATAATAGGTCTGATTGCTGGTTTGGGGCTGGTTCTTTTCGGCATCGTATTTAGCCCTGAAAACGGGGTACTCATGACTGAATTAAATAACTTTATTGATGTTCCCAGTATGTTCATTACTTTTGGAGGTACAATCGCCGCAACACTGATTGCTTTCCCAGTTTCCTATTTTAAGGATATTCCCAAACACCTGAGAATTTCTGTACAGAAGAAAAAATACGACCCAGAGAAGTATATCGCCAAGATTGTTGATTTTGGGCAGGAAGCAAGGAAAAAAGGGCTGCTTTCACTGGAAGATAAAGCGAATCAGGAAGAAGATCCTTTCTTAAGGGAAAGCATGATGCTGATTGTTGATGCGATTGACCCGACAAAGGTAAAAGAAATGCTAAATAATGAATTGGACGGTTTGGTGGAGCGGCATTCACACGGCTGGCAATTCTATGAAAAGTTTTCTTCTTTCGCGCCTGCGTTTGGTATGATTGGTACCCTGATTGGTTTAATTAATATGCTTGCCCACATGGACATGAGCGCCGCGGATGGTGCTACCAAAATGGCGCAGGGTATGGCTACGGCCTTGGTTACAACATTTTACGGCTCCATGCTTTCCAATTTGGTTTTGACGCCGTTTGCACACAAGCTTCATATGCGGCATGATGAAGAAATGGTTTGCAAGGAAATTATTGTCGAAGGGGTATTGTCTATTCAGGCCGGTGAAAACCCAACTCATATTGAGGAAAGGTTAAACTCCTTTATCTGTGAAAAATCCAGAACGAAGGCGAGTTCGAAATCTTCCAGGGATATGAATGCGGGCAGGCAAGAAAAAAAAGCAGGAAATATGAAAAAAGCTTCATAGAAAACCGAATATATAAATCCGGTTTAAGCTGAAACTGCAAATAAATTATGAAGTGGGGGGTGAGAAAATGGCAAGAAAAAAGCCGAGTGAAGGCGGAGGCGGCCCAAGCTGGCTGGACACCTATGCGGATATGGTAACGCTGATGCTGACTTTTTTTGTCATGCTGTTTGCAATGTCCACTATGGACGCCAGCAAATGGCAAAAACTTGTCACAGCGTTTGCAACGAATAAGCAGGCAACAGCCGTGGTGCAGCAGGCCGCGAATGCGAATTCAACAACAGCCTCTGCAATAGCTGACGGAATAGGCGCGCTGGGAAACGAAAGTGCTGCCAGTATTCCCACTTCCGCAAAATCAGGTGGTGCAATGCAATTTGATGATTTATATCAATACATTAAGGGCTATGTTGATCAAAAGGGCTTGGGTGGTTCGGTGGAAGTCCATAAAGGGGACGGGTACACCTTTATTACATTTCAAAACAGTATTTTCTTTAAAGGGGACAGTTCCGTATTATTGGACAGCGGAAAAAGCATCCTTGATTATTTATGCAACGGCTTAAAAGGAGTATCCGGCCAAATCGGGGAAGTTCGCTTCTATGGGCATACGGCACGGGCAGACAACGAAAAAACAAAAGATAGTATGGCCTTTGATCGCCAGCTTTCTTCGGATCGGGCCACAAATGTTCTTTTATATGTGCAGTATAAAAATATTATAGATCCGAAAAAAATGGTCTCCGAAGGGTATGGGGAGTATCGCCCTTTTGTTCCGCACGACGGTACGGAGGCGACTCGGATGAAAAACAGAAGAGTTGAAATATACATATCGAAATCAGGTTCCGTCAATCAAACGCTTGACGAAATTTATTCTCAGATCAGCAGCTCGGGTAAAGGAACAATTGCTTCCAGACCTTAAATAAAAAATTGGAAAAATGACGTTCGTTTTTTTCGCACAAAACTGCAGCGTCTTTTCATACATCAGCAAAGTGAAAACCCTATCATGAAAAGTGCGAGGAAATGGTGGTAATATGGCGGAAATATTGTCGCAGAAGCAAATTGATGAATTGCTGGGAAGTTTGCAAAGCGGGAATGTCGATTTTAAAGAAATAGAAGAACAGTCCAATGCTCCAAAAGTAAAAGAATATGACTTTATGTCGCCGAAAAAGTTTTCAAGGGAACAGCTTAAGCTGTTGGATAATGTTTTCGACGGGTTTGCCAGAACGTTCAGCCTTCAGATTTCAGGTATGCTTCGAACCTCCTGCCAAATGGAAATCCTTCAGGTGGAGGAAGAGGACTACCGCGAATTCAATAATGCGTTAAGCGATTCTGTGCTGGTTGGCGTGATTGGAATGCACAGCGAGGAAAACAGAATTGACGACAAGCAAATTCTTTTGGAACTGGCACGGCCCGTTTCGTTCTCTATCATGGATCGAATGCTGGGTGGCACCGGCGCCGGGTACGATTTAGACCGCGACTATACCGAAATTGAGCTGTCCCTGCTGGAATACCTGTTTAAACAGGTTCTGCCGCTTTTAAAAAATGCATGGGGCAACTATATTGAGCTTGATCATACGCTGGACATGATCGAAACAAACTCACGAATGATTCAGTTCATACAGCCGGATGAAGCAGTTTCCATTGTTGTTATTGAAATTACTGTGGGCGATTTAAAAGGCAACATGAATATATGTCTTCCCGCAACGTCCCTTGAAGAAGTTTTCAGGGTGTTTAATTCAAAATATGTGAAATTGCCAAAGAAAGATGATCCGGATGTGGAACAGCAGCGGAAAACAGAGATCATGCACAGCCTGAAAACATCGCCTTTAACGGTTTCTGCTATTTTGGGTAAAACAGAAATCAGTCTTCGGGATCTTCTTTCATTGCAGACGGGGGATATTATCTCCCTGAACACTCCGGTGGAACAAAATATCGTTACAGTAAATGTTCAATCGTCTCCCTGGTTTACAGGCGTTATGGGAACGAAAAAGAAGAAATATGCGGTTAAAATCGACAAAAGTCTTCAATAAATGATGAAAGGTGATTTCTATGGAGCCAAATAACGAGGGACTGCTTTCCCCAATGGATGTTGATACCATTGGAGAAATCTTAAATATTAGCCTGGGGTCTTCCGCAACATCCGTTTCAACGTTGCTGGACCAGCGGGTCAATATTACCACGCCGAAGGTTGAAGTGATGGAGTCCAATGAATTCCATTTTGAGGCGCTGGAACCGGCGGTCGCGGTAGAAATCAATTATGTAAGCGGTTTGGACGGCAAAAACATCATGATTTTAAAAGAATCGGATGTAAAAGTTATTGTGGGGCTGCTTCTGCAAACGGACTACTCCGAACAGGAATTTGTGCTGGACGAAATGAGCTTGGGCGCAATCTGTGAAGTTATGAATCAAATGATGGGGGCTTCTTCAACGGCTCTTTCACAGCTTTTGAACCGTGCAATTAATATTTCTCCGCCGAATTCCTTCCTTATTGAAAATTCACAGCAGTTTAAAAGCAAGTATTTTCATGATAACGACCCGGTTGTGGCGGTCAATTTTAATTTAATGATCGGCGACCTGGTGAACAGCGAGTTTATCAGTCTGATGACGGTTGATCTTGCAAAGGAATTAATTTCTTCCTTTGGCTTCGGAACCGAAGCGGACGAGCCCGAGGAGCCAGAGGAGGTTGTTCCTCCGAAACCGGCGCCTGTGCCAACGCCGGTTTCCAGACCGGCAAGCACGCCAAAGCCGGCGGTAAAACAGCCCCCCGTCAGCCAGCCGGCGGTAAAACAGCAACCGGCTGTTCGGCAGAACACGGTAAGGCAGGAACCGCACCCAAACTATGAAGTGCAGGGTGCTTCTTATCAAAGCTTTGATGAAGACGACGTTATGCTGACAGACGATCAGAGCAATAATCTGAACATGATTATGTCTGTTCCGCTGCAGATTACAGTTGAAATAGGCCGGACCACAAAGAAAATTAAAGATATTTTGGACTTTACCTCCGGCACCATTTTAGAATTGGACAAGCAGGCCGGTTCGCAGGTTGATGTTTTTGTAAACGGCAGGCAGATTGCCAAAGGCGACGTTGTGGTTGTGGATGATTATTACGGGGTAAGGATAACGGAAATATCAAGCAACAGCGAAATCATGAAATTACTCTAAGCGAAAATAACGCTTAAGGTTTACATTTTAGGAGGAATAGAAATGGGAAAGAAAATTATGTTAGTTGACGACGCTGCGTTTATGAGAATGATGATTAAAGATACGCTGCAGAAGAATGGCTACACGGAAGTTGTGGAGGCCGGAAACGGCGAACAGGCTGTAACTACTTATGCGGCAGAAAAACCGGATCTTATTCTTATGGACATCACCATGCCCATTATGGACGGACTGGAGGCTTTGAAAAAGCTGAAGGAAATGGACAGCAGTGTAAAAGTGGTCATGTGTTCCGCTATGGGCCAGGAAACAATGGTGGTTGACGCCCTTAAACTTGGCGCAAAGGATTTCATTGTTAAGCCCTTTAAGCCCGACAGAATTATGAAGACTGTCAACAGCATTTTAGGTTAAGCAAATTAAGGGAGGAAGCAGATTGGCGCGATTGACCGGATTGAATTTCGCTTCTGATATTTTACCGTTGATTTTTTCGCTGCTCGCCATTGTTTTGGTCCTGTATCTCTGTTATGTATTCAGCAAGTTCATTGCAAAAAAGGTGAACAATGTCTCCGATTCCAACAATATCAAAGTCTTGGAACGGGTGGCCATTGCACAGGACAAAGGCCTTGCGGTAATCGAGATATGCGGTAAATATTATCTCATTGGGTTTGCGAACAACAATATCGAAATTTTAAAGGAACTGAATGGGGAAGATTTAAAATTCCCGAAATCCGACTTGAAGGGAAATTTCCTTGAAATTTTAAACTCGACTATGAAAAACAGATGGGATGTGAAAACATTTGGCAGGAACAATGCAAATTCCGGCACGGCTGACAATGCCGGAAGCGGCAAAGAAGAAGAAAAAAAATAAAGTCAATAAAAAAATTTTAGTTCTTGTCATGGTTTCCCTCGTTTGTATTTTTCTGCTTCCCATGAAGGCTTCTGCGGCGTCTGTAAATGTGGATGTTAACGGGAAAGGCGTGGACACGCTTCAAATTATTGAAATGCTTACCATGCTGTCGCTGCTCCCGTCGATTTTAATCATGACAACCTGTTTCACACGAATTATTATTGTTCTGTCGTTCGTAAGAAACGCACTGGGCCTGCAGCAGACCCCGCCAAATCAGGTGCTCATCGGAATTGCCCTGTTCCTTTCCCTGTTTATCATGTCGCCGGTTATCAACGACATCAACACACAGGCCTATCAGCCTTATAAGGAAGAGAAAATCACGCAGGAGCAATTCATACAAAAGGCGTCTGCTCCGCTCAAGGAGTTCATGCTGAAGCAAACCAAAAAAGACGATCTAAACCTGTTTATCAATCTTTCCAATGAAAAGGATGTAAAATCCGTAAGCGACCTGCCCATTACAACCGTAATTCCTGCGTTTATGACCAGTGAATTAAAACGGGCGTTCACAATCGGCTTCCTGATTTTTATCCCGTTTTTGATTATCGATATGATTGTGTCAAGCACACTGATGTCCATGGGCATGATTATGCTTCCACCGGCGATGATTTCGCTTCCGTTTAAGCTGCTGCTTTTTGTCCTTGTGGACGGCTGGGGACTTTTGTTTAAAACCCTGGCAGCCAGTTTTAATATGTGACAGAGCTGAACAATCCTTGAGAAACTGGAGAAAGGTACATAGCCAATGACGACATCAGAAGTAATCGGAATCATGCAGGCTGCAATGGTTGCAGCGCTCAAGCTGGCGGCGCCCATTCTCATTGTAAGCGTTGCAATCGGGCTGATTGTGTCCATTTTTCAGGCTGCCACGCAGATTCACGAGCAGACGCTTTCTTTTGTGCCGAAGCTTGTGGCAATCGCGCTGGTCCTCATTATTCTCGGCCCCTGGATGATGGAAACAATGAATGATTTTATGATGTATATTTTCAATTTGATTGTGAAGCTCGGTTGATATCTCATTGAAAGACGGCGGAAAGGTTTGGTCATAGGGAAACAATGGAATTTGATTATGATTTTACTCTTCTGCTTTTAATCTTTATGCGCATGTCCGGCTGCATTCTGTTTAACCCGATTTTGGGCCGAAAAAATGTTCCCGCAATTGTAAAGGTCGGGCTCACGCTGATGCTGTCGGTGTTCTCTTACCAACTGGTTCCCGCGCAGGCCATGGAAATGCCCTCGTTCCTAGTGCTCTTTTTTACCATGCTGAAGGAATTGCTGGTCGGTTATATGGTTGGATTTGTGATTCAGCTGTTTATGTCCGTAATGCTCATCAGCGGCGAAAACATGGATATGCAGATCGGAATTTCCATGTCAAAAATTTTTGACCCTCAAAGCAATGTTTCCATGCCGCTTTCCGGTTCAATGGCCAACACGATGTTTGTTTTAATCTTTTTTGCTACCAATGCGCACTTGACGCTGATTCAGGTTTTTACCAAGCTGTGTATCCTGGTGCCCTACGGCACCCTGCAGTTCCGGCCTGAAATGTTTCAGCAGCTTGCTTCCATGTTTTCTCTGATCCTGATTTATGCGGTCAAAATGTCACTTCCAATGCTTGCAGCCGAGCTTATTACGGAAATTGCCGTCGGTCTGGTAATGCGGGCCGTTCCGCAAATCGACGTGTTTGTTATTAATATTCAGCTGAAAGTAATCATCGGTTTTTTGGTAATTCTGATCATGGTGCCGGCGCTTGCCGCTTTTTTGGAAAGGCTGATTTCCTTGATGTTCGATAATATCAATTATATTTTTCAGGCACTTGTATAGCCTGTGTTCTCTTATCAATTGTCGAATTCGCTTCTGGGGGGGATGATATGGCCGACAGCAGCAAAACCGAAAAAGCTACCCCTAAAAAACGGGAAGACGAGCGAAAAAAGGGAAATATCTTCCAAAGCAGCGACGTAATCAGCGCAGTTTCCATTTTGGCACTTTTTTACACCATGAAAACAGCACTTCCGTTCATCTACAAATACATGTCGAACTTCATGACAAAGTATTTTGTTTACACGAAAACGGTAAATACACTGACCACCGGTTTTGTGATGGATGTCGCGAAGGACACGGTTATTGCGATTTTACTGCTGGCCGGCCCTGTAATGCTGATGTCGGTTGCGGTGGGGATTATTGCAACCGGTGTGCAAACCAGATTTAAAATTTCGAAAGAAAATTTAAAGATAAAATTCTCCAAGCTCAGCCCTCTTCAGGGCATCAAGCGCATGTTTTCCCTGCGTTCCGTTACGGAACTGCTCAAAGCATTGATTAAGATTATCATCCTGGGCTATATGCTTTATTCGGCATATATGAAAATAGCGAAGTCCTTTGTGAACCTGATGTTCGAAGACATTATGCAGGCAACCTACTTTATTCTGAACTCCATTATGGATATTGTTGTTCAGCTTTCGTTCGCTTTTATTGCCATTGCGGCCGTTGACTATTTCTATCAATGGTGGGAATATGAGCGAAATCTTAAAATGTCCAAGCAGGAAATAAAAGAAGAGTATAAGCAAATGGAAGGCGACCCTCAGATAAAAAGTCAAATCCGCGAACGGCAGCGCAAGATGTCGATGCAAAGAATGATGCAGCAGGTGCCTACTGCGGATGTAATTGTCAGGAATCCGACGCATATCGCCATTGCACTCAAATATGATATTGAAAAAAACGCCGCTCCGATTGTAGTCGCAAAAGGGCAGGACTACACAGCGCTTAAAATAGTAGAAATTGCAGAGCAGCACAACATTCCAATGACGGAAAATAAACCTCTGGCAAGAGCATTGTATGGTGTAGTAGAGGTTAACCGTGAAATCCCCCCCGATTACTATGTCATTCTTGCCGAAATTATGGCTTGGGTATATTCTATGAAAAGGAGTTAAGGCAATATTGAAAATTCTAAATAACGTCGTTGCAATTTTTGTCATAATGATCATCGGCTTTATCATTATTCCGCTTCCTCCTTTTTTATTGGACATGATGTTCATCATAAATATCACATTGTCCATCATGATTCTGCTCATGACGATGTACATAAAAGATGCACTTCAATTCTCTGTTTTTCCATCTTTGCTGTTAATCACAACCCTGTTCCGGCTTGCGTTGAACATTTCTTCAACCCGGCTTATCCTCACGAAGTCCGGCCAAGCAGGTCAGGTGATTCATACTTTCGGTGACTTTGTATTGTCCGGCAACATTGTCGTCGGATTTCTTGTATTCTTAATTATCGTTATCGTAAATTTTTTGGTTATTACAAAGGGTTCGGAGCGTGTGTCCGAAGTATCCGCAAGATTTAAATTGGACGCCATGCCCGGAAAGCAGATGGCAATTGATGCGGATTTGAGCTCCGGCCTGATTTCCGAAGATATGGCGCGTCAGCGCAGGAACGATGTCCAGCGCGAGGCTGAATTCTACGGCGCTATGGACGGTGCCACCAAGTTTGTAAAGGGCGACGCGATTGCTTCCATCATTATTACTTTCATTAATTTTATCGCCGGTACGATAATCGGCATGGTGCAGGGCGGCGGGTCGTTCAATGATGTTTTAACGACCTACTCCATTGCAACGGTCGGTGACGGCCTGGTTTCCCAGCTGCCCGCGCTGCTGATTTCCACCGCAACCGGTATGATTGTAACACGCGCGGCTTCCGATTCCAGCCTGAGCATGGATGTGTCCAAGCAGTTTTTCTCCCAGCCGCTTGTCATGATTACAACGGGCTGCGCGCTGCTTGCAATGTGCTTAATCCCCGGCATGCCCTGGCCGCAAATCATAGTGGTTGCCGCTTCATTGATTGTTGGCGGCATTACCGTTAAGAAAAAGAAGGATTTGGCCGCCTCCCTTGTACCGCAGACCGAAACAGGCGAGGCGCCGCCGGCGCAGGACGAATCTTCTTATTACAAGAACATTGACAATATTTATGATTTGCTCCAAATCGATTCCATTGAAATGGAGTTCGGTTACAGCCTGATTCCATTGGTTGACGAAAACAGCGGAAGCAGCTTTATCGAAAGACTGGTTACCTTCCGCAAGCAGTTTGCCATGGAAATGGGAACCGTTATTCCGGCGGTGCGCCTGCGGGACAACGGCATGCTGAACCCGAACCAGTATGTAATTAAAATCAAGGGTGAGGAAGTCAGCCGCGGCGAAATTTTAGTGGATTATTATTTGGCGCTCGACCCGGGAAATCTTACCGGAACCATCGACGGAATCGAGACCATTGAGCCGGCATACGGAATCCCCAGCAAATGGATTACACCGGATAAAAAGGAAATGGCCGAAATTTACGGCTATACCGTTATTGACCCGCTTTCCGTTGTGGTCACCCATCTGTCGGAGACTGTAAAGCGTTATGCGCATGAGCTGCTTACCAGGCAGGATATTAACCAACTGCTCGAAACAGTCAAGAAGACGGACGGCAATTTGGTGGATGATGTTGTGCCGAATATGATTTCCTTCAGCAATCTGCAAAAAGTGCTGTGCAGCCTTTTGAAAGAAGGAGTCCCGATCCGGGACATGGAAACCATTCTGAGCACAATCTCCGATTATGCGCCTACCGTTCGTGAAACGGAAGTTCTTACCGAATATGTAAGGCAGTCGTTAAAGCGTACAATCACCCGCAAGTGGTCCGACGGCGGCCAAATCCGCGTAATCACACTTGACAGTGAAGTGGAAAGGGTGATTGTCAACTCGATCAACAAGAACGATCAGGGCACCTACCTTTCACTCGATCCGCAGATGACGCAGAAAATTGTATCCAAATTGCTGGACTGCATTACCAAAGTAAAAGACGCAATCAATGTTCCTATTATTTTAACGTCTCCTTTGGTTCGAATTTATTTCAGCAAAATGCTGGAGCAGTTCTACCCCAATGCGGTTGTGCTTTCTTTTAACGAACTGAACTCCAACGTGCAAATTCAGGCGGTCGCCAATGTTACACTGGAGTAACAGGATTTGTCGGAGCAATGTTTTCCAATCACTTTCAATGGAAGGAGGGACGGCTGAATGAAAAATCCGGAAACAAGCCAAATTTCAGTCGGCGATTTATGGCTGGAATACCAGCAGGCAAAGGATGTAGACATTCGCAATATGCTTGTAGTGCAATACAGTTATATCGTAAAATGCATTGCGCTCAAAACAGTCGGCCGCTACCAGCATTTTAATTATATGGATGACATCGTAAATGAAGGCATCATCGCCCTGCTGGACGCAGTGGAAAAGTTTGACCCGGAAAAGAAGGTAAAATTCGAAACATACGCCTCCATTAAGGTGCGCGGCGCTATGATCGATTACATACGAAAGCAGGACTGCTTCCCCAGAAGGCTCAAACGCATTGCGAAAAACATTAACGAGGCGGAGAATACGCTCAGCCACGAACTAAGCAGGAACCCAACCGATCAGGAGCTTGCCGATTTTTTGGATGTAAGCCTGATGGATTATGAAAAAATGCAGGCGGAAACCTGTGCGCTCAACATGCTTTCTTTCGAAGAGATTATTTATGAAAAAGGCGTGGAGAATATCGAGCTTAGCCTGACCAGCGACCCCATCCGCGGTCCGGAGCAGGTGATGGCGGAAAAGGAGCTTCAAGACGTTCTTTCCAGGGATATTGAAACGCTGAATGATAAAGAGCAAATTGTGATTTCACTTTATTATAAAGAGCAGCTCAAAATCAAAGAGATTTCCAGCGTAATGGGAATCAGTGATTCCAGAGTATCACAAATCCATTCCAATGCATTACGAAAACTGAAAAAACATTTGACCGAATATTATAATCAATAGGTTTGGGAGGCTGAACAATGGTAAGAGGATTCTACGCGCTGGGTTCCGGCATGCTGACACAAAGCCGGATTTTATCCGGTATCAGCAACAATTTAGCCAATTTGGAAACGCCGGGGTATAAGAAAAAGGAAGTATCCGTCACCACGTTTGGGAATATGGTAATTAACCGCGTGGACTCGCAAAAAACACCGATCGGCAGCATGAGCATGATTGCTGCGGCGGATAAAACGAATACCATCCATTCCGAAGGCACTCTCAAAAGTACCGAACGCAATTTGGACTTTGCCATTCAGGGGGAAGGTTTTTTTGCGGTGCAGGGTCAAAACGGCACGGTATATACACGCAACGGCAGCTTCAATGTAGATGATCAGGGTTATCTTATTCTGAAGGGTCAGGGGCGAGTGTTGGGAAATAACGGCCCGATTCATATTGGAACGGACAATTTTACCGCAGATTCACAGGGCAACCTTTCCGTAAACGGAAACGTGACGGACAAGATCGCTGTTTATAACTTTGCGGATTATAATAACCTGAAAACAACAGGGGAAGGAATGTTCACGGCAGCGGGCGGCGCAGCTCTGATGCAAAACCCCAATATCCTGTGGAAGTCAATCGAAGGCTCCAATGTGGATTCCGCACAGGAAATGACAAATGCGATTTCCGCGCAGCGCAATCTTCAAACCTGTTCACAGGCAATTAAAATGTACGATCAGGTGCTGGCCAGAGCGGTTACCGATATTGGGAAGATATAATTTTTTTGGGGAGGATGCTTTACTATGATCAGTTCTTTTTATACGGCAGCAACCGGCACAATTCAGCTGCAAAAAGGGTTTGATGTCACTGCGAATAACATTGCCAATGTATCTACGAATGGCTACAAAGCTTCAACGCCGTCTTTTGCGGATTTGATTTATACCAATATGAACGCGGCCGCGGGTGCAAATACCGACTTGAAGAGCGGCCATGGCACAAAGCTCCAAAAAACGGATACGCTGTTTACACAGGGCAGCCTTCAGGAAACCCAGCAGCCCTTTGACTATGCTCCGACAAAGCCCAATGAATTTTTTGCCGTTGAAAAAAACGGGCAGATAAAATATACACGGAACGGAAATTTCCATATCTCAGCACAGCAGAATACAAATTATCTGGTGGATTCGGAAGGCAGCTATGTGCTTAATTCCGCGGGCCGGCCGATCACCGTGGCAAACGAGCAGGAAAAACCGAACATCGGTGTTTTTTCCTTTGACAATTGCGACGGACTGTCACGGGAAGGCAACACCTACTTCAGCGCGACAAACACCTCCGGAGCGGCGAAAACAGTGGCTGAACCGGAATTAAAAAAAGGATGGCTCGAGGGCTCTGCCGCTAATGTCGCGGATGAAATGGTTTCTGTTATTGAACTTCAGCGTTCGTTTCAGTTTAATTCCAAAATTGTTCAGCTTTCTGACGAAATTATGCAGACTGTAAATGGGTTAAGATAACCGCTTTACAGCAGATAAGAAAGAAGTGACTCAGATGAGTGCCGATTCCAGCCTTGCGGCAAATGAGCAAAGCACTGCGGGAACAAACCCGGCAGCGAACCCCGCTGAGGAAGCAAAACCTGAATTTACACTGCACGTCTCCACAGATAATATCACAGCTTATCTGCGTATTAAGCCGGCGGTTACCGGGCAAACAGTTTCATATGAGCAGATTTGTGACTTTCTGAAGGAAAATGGAATTGTTTATGGAATCTGCGAAGATACCATACGTTCTTTTTGCGAAGAGAAAAGATTTTATTCGGAACTGACCTGTGCAAGGGGAGTCCTTCCTGAGGATGGGGTTGACGGACGGATTGACTACACTTTTAACACGGACAAAAATTTAAAGCCCAAAGAGCGGGAGGACGGCACGGTTGATTTCCACGATCTGGGGCTGGTGAAGAATATTTCCAAAGGCGACGTGCTGTGCACCATTACTACGCCGCAGTCAGGCAAAGACGGGATGGATATCTATGGGAATGTAATGCCCTTTCTCCCGGGAAAGCTGCCCACCCTTCCGTCCGGAACAAATACCGTTGTTTCGGAGGACAAGCTGTCGCTTCTTGCTGCCGTGGACGGCTGCATTGAATACCTCAACTCCACGATTAATGTAAACGATGTTTTTATGGTGCGCGGCAACGTGGACAGTGCTTCCGGCAACGTACATTCCAATGGCTCTGTAATTGTGCAGAAGGATGTGCGTGAGGGCTTTTCCGTAAAAGCCGGGCAGGATATTACCGTTCGTGGCATGGTGGAAGGTGCTATGCTGGAAGCGAAGGGAAGCGTATTCCTTTCCAACGGCATGAACGGGATGGGAAAAGGAATTTTAAAAGCCGGCGGAAACATTGTCGGCAAATATTTTGAGAACGCAACTTTGATTTCCGACAACGATATCTATGCGGATGTTCTTTTAAACTGCCGTGTGACAGCGGGCGGCTCTATTATTCTGAAAGGGAGCAGGGCTTCTTTAATCGGCGGCAGTTACCAGGTGGGTCAAAGGATCTGTGCAAAAAACATCGGAACCGCCGGAAGCACCATGACGCGTGTTTCCATTGAATCCAAGGCACTTTCCGCGCTTCTTGTGTCCGACCGTGAAGAGAATAATACCGAGAAGCTCAACCTAAGGCTGGAGCAGGCACAGAAGGAGTTGGAAGAGTTTCAGGGAACCTATACGGCCTTGGTGCAGCAGCTTTCCGAAAGCGGTCAGCAAGGCTCCGAACGCGGCAAGCTGCTTTTGAAAGCGTCCATTGTGAAAAAGAGCAAGCTTACCGAGGCAGTTGAATCGATTAAAAAGCAAATCAGCAGCCTGCAGCAAAAAACAGCAAATTTGATTGACTATAATATTGTCGGCCAGGGGATTGTTTACCCCGGTACAAAAATGGTAATCGGGCCGCATACGATCAATATTCAAAGTGAATACAGCAATATGAAGTTTTATGCGGATCAGGAACGTATCGTTTTTGGCCCGGTTCTGCCGTCCGACATTACTTGAGAAATGAGGCAGAAGCACACATAAACAGGAGCCCCTTTTAATAAAACCGCAGGGAAGGGGGCGTTTTGCGGAACAGCCGATGTGCGGCGGCAAGGAGTTATTATGTCAATTCTTAATTTAGAACAACTGAATGATATGCATATTGATGTTCTGAAAGAAATCGGAAATATCGGCGCGGGCAATGCGGCAACGTCGCTTTCGCAAATGCTCAACGCGGAAGTTGACATGACGGTCCCGACCGTTCGAATTTTGGATATCAACGATGCCGCAAATGCGCTCGGCGGCCCCGAAAATGCAGTGATCGGTATTTTAGCAAAGCTCTATGGTGACATTGAAGGAATTATGATGTTTATCATAGAGCAGAATTTTGCGAAAACCGTGCTTACATCTCTGCTGGGTGTGGAAGATGTCAGCTGTGACAAATTATCGGAAATGGAGCTTTCCGCCATATCTGAAATCGGCAACATCATGATTTCGGCATATGCAGGTTCCATCAGCACACTTTCTCAGCTGAATATGAAAACCTCCGTGCCTGCCATTACGGTCGATATGGTTGGTGCGATTCTGAGCGTACCGGCAATTGAGATGAGCTCCGTATCCGATAAAATTATTTTTATTGAAGACGATTTTCTAAGTGATAACAAGGATGTTTCAGCAAACATGCTGCTTGTCCCCACCATGGATTCCTTAAGTAGATTAATGCAGAAATTGGGTATAGAGTTATGAGTAATGTGGTTACCATTGGCATTTCAGATATGAAAATTGTAAAAAGCACGGATTCGCTTGTCACTTATGCGCTGGGGTCCTGTGTCGGAATTTGTTTGTACGATCCGGTGATGAAGGTTGGCGGGCTGGGGCATATTATGCTGCCGAATTTCCCGCAAAGCAATCCGAATGAGAACAAGTATCGGTTTGCGGATACCTGCATTCCGCAGATGCTTGAGCAGATGGACCGGATGGGCGTCTTACGCAGAAGGATCGTGGCGAAAATCGCGGGCGGTGCGAAGATGTTTGAAGTGTCCGGTGATTCGACATTCGGCAACATAGGGCAGCGCAATGTGATAGCGGTGAAGAGCAGCCTGCAGGGATTTCATATTCCAATTCTCGCGGAAGACACCGGGCTGAACTACGGCAGAACAGTTTATTTCTACACAGAAGACGGCAAGATGGTGGTTAAATCTTTTTCAAACGGAGTGAAAACATATTAGTGATGAAAAGGATTAAAATAAAGGCTTTCTTTCAAATCCGGAATGTCCGGTGAATTTGAAAGAAAGCCTTTATTTTGAAACGGTCAGGGAAAGACAGATTAACGGGGGTTAAGGAACATGCTTTGTCCTTTGACCGGTTTGCGTGTTTGCTTTATCTTTTTCTTTACATCTTCGTATTGCTGTTTAATCAAGTCATTTGCGGATTTGTCCAAGTCGGCGGCGCGCTGCAATAGCGAGCTGCATTTTTTTGCCAGCTCAAACGCGGCTCGTTCCTGTTCGCTGCAATCCGCTTCGTCAATCTTCAGATTCAAAATCAGATTCGCCCGATTCTGCTGCTCGGGCAGCATTTGAGCAACCTGACCTTCAATCAAATTGTTACACTTGTCAACTCTTTGCATTAAGGAACCGCGCTGATCCAAAAAATGCTCCAGACTGATTTCCGGCTCGCTACAGCGTACCTCTATCTGTTTGGTAAGGTTTAATATTTGAGTGAGCAAAAGCTCTTTCTGTTCCAGACAGGTCATAATTTCTTCACTGAACATATATGCCTCCATATGGGAAACGGCGTCTTATTTATTCATATGGCTGAGCTTTTCAGCCTGTACCCAAGTGTCGCGCATGTTTTCCACCAAGGGCACCAATTCATCCAAAACGGACGCGTCACGGCGAACCTCCGCCTTGATGACCTGCTGGTTGACAAAATAGTACAGCTGATACAAATCTTCCGAAATACTGTATTTCCGATCCAGTACGGAAGAAAGATAGTTGAAAATATTTTTACACTTTCCCGTGCACTTCTGCGCAGTAGCGTAATTTTTGTCCTTCAGCATCATGGAACCGTAATGAAGATTTTTTAAAGCTTCATCAAAAAGGGTAATCAGCTGCTCCCCTTTGGACATGGTGTTAATGGACTGCTCTTTATACTGCATAATAGGGTTATTCTGCATGTTCGGGTACCCTCCGTTGTCGGTGATTTTAAGTTTTATCGTTAGGAACCGGAAGAGGTGCTGCCGCTGCTGAACCAACTGGATTGAGAATTCATTTGGCTCAGGTATTGCTCCAGCTTTGTGAATTTAGCGTAATACTGTTCCTGTTCGGTTGCAAGCCGTGTTTTCAAAGCGGTTATTTGTGTATCGTAACCCTTCATATCACTTGCAAGGGTGCTAAGGTCGGTTGTGCTGTCGTCACTGCCGGCTTTCTGAACAAGGACACCGGTGTCAACAATGCTGGTATTTACATTTTTCTTAATAACATCCTGTAGTTTTGTCGCAATGCCATCCGGACTGGTGAACAGTGCGGACACTTTATCGGGGTCATTGGTAAGCGCATCCTTGAGCTTTGTATCGTCAATTGTAAGCACACCGTTGTCTGAATAGTTGGCAGATGAAATACCGATTTGGTAAAGTGCTGATTTTAAGGACGAAACCTGATCCGTCATGGCCAAACGCATATTCAGGCTTACGGCACTTAAAAGCGTGTCATTCTGCAGCAAACCTTTTTTGGCATTCGTTTCCCAACTGGTAATCTGTGATTCGCTCATTTCTTTTTTCTGTGCATCGGTCAACGGCAGGTATGTTCCGTCGGTCGGCTTCTTGTCAGTTACTTTACTATTGACCAATTTGATGATATTATTGTAATCCGTTACAAAATCCTTAATCTTGGTCATTAAATCATCGGTTTTATTATTGACTGTAAATTTAATCGGAGTAGCTGCATTTACTGAAGTGCCGGAAGGATCCTCAGCCAGCAAATTAAAATTTACGCCGTCCAGTGTAAAGCTGTTTTCACTGCGGGTAATTGTTTGCGTTGACACACCGCCGTCAAAGCTAATGTTCATTACCGCATCTTTGCCGGTAGTAACGGTACGCTCGCCGACGGTACCGAATAAAGAAGCCGCAAGATTTCCGGTTACATCGTTGATATCAACTTTGCTGTTGGCGCCGCCGTTTTTTGCAACCGCACTGAATGTATTTGTGGTGTTAGAATAGGTGAGCGTAACATTGGCATCGCTGTCATTGTTGATGGTGGTCATGATGCTGTTAATGGTGTCCGTGCTTTGAAAGGTAAAATCCTTCCCGTTGACGTTTATTTTGTAACTTCCGTCAGCAGCCGCACCGGATAAAGGTGTTGTCAAATTAGCTGAAACATCTTCCAGCGTTTTATTTGTGTTGATGCGGTTTGTCTCGCCCGCGTAAATACGCAGCGCACCGTTCATTCCGAGAACACCGGATTTGTCAGAAGAGGAAAGAGTAAGAACAGAGGTCGAATTTGTTGCCTTGAAAGAAATGCCCCCGTTATCTAATACCGCAGTAACGTTTCCTGTACCATAAGCTGCGTCTAATTTCCCCTGTAAATAAGTAACTAAATTGTCCGGTGCACCGTTCAGAGTCGCGTATTTGCTTTTATCCGTTTCATCAAACTTAATGTTTTTCGTTAATCCATTTAAACTGAATGACAGGGTGGAACCCGCCAAAGTATCGCCTAAATTTGTCGAGGTGTACAGGCTGGCCGTCACAACAGCTCCCCCGGTTAAGGATGAGGCAGATGGGGTGCCCTTTGTCAGGGCCAAACCTGTTAGAAGGTCGGTGCTGCCATCGGTAATACCGACATTGCCCGTTCCGCTTGCTGTTGCTGCTAAAGTAACGGCAGCTCCGTCAGTAGAGAAACTCACGTTACCTTTCAAATCAGCTATTTTATTAATCTGATCGTTCAAATTTCCTATAATGGTATTTAGATTACCGGTTGAATCAGCAGCCGATCCCAGCATCAAATCACTGTCTACGGTAAGCTTGTAGTCTTTGCCGCCATAATTGACGGTAACAAATTCCCCCGAAACTTTGCTGCTGGCAAAGTCATCATAAATTGCTCCCGTTGTGATTTTTCCGTTTGAAACCGGATGGGTGGAAGAAAAGCCGGCCTGTTTTGCAAGGCTTGAAATTCCGCTGATTACCATATTTTTCGCTACACTGGATGAACCGGAAACATTTACATAAGAGGATGTATTATTAATTGAAGTAGAATTAAAAAAGGCAGTGCTCAAAATACTGCTGCTGCTGCTGGAAGAAGAAAAATATTTGGTTTGGAATTCCGTCAGCGCTTTTGTAACTTCGCGGTAAGACTGCTGCCTCCACAGTGCAATCTGTTTGTTCTGCATCTGTTTATCAATTTTACTCTGCGTCCCTGCCGACATCTGCTGCACCAGGGTATCCGTATCCAAACCGGAAACCAGACCGCTCAGTCTTTTTGAAGAAGTCGCAGTGGCAAGCGAGGAAGTGGTACCGGTTGTTTTTGAAACTATCATTTTATAAAACCTCCTGACGGATTATATTAATAAAAAAATTCTTCTCAATACATATATCGTACCGACCGGATAAAAAATTTAGTGTGAATTATAAAAGTTATCCTTGAAAAATAAGTAAATATATGGTTGAATTTACCGATATATAATATATAATAATAAAATAATTCTAAAAGCAATAGCCATGGAAATAAAAATAATATGAGAGAGAAATGATATTGCATGACTTTTGTTCCAATTGACCAACTTGAAGAAGGAATGATGCTGGACCGGGACGTGTATTTGTATGATTACAAAACATGTAAAATCGCAATGCTGCGATCCGGTCAGATTTTAACGCAGCATTATATCAACAAACTGGATGAATTGGATGTTTTAGGCGCCTATATTCATTCAGATGAAAAAAAAGAGATTTTTAAATCGAGCTCTCCGATTAAACGGGAATTAAAGGAGGAAGCCATTTCCAGTGTTCAGCGCGTTTTTGAAATGTTCGATAAAACCGCGCAGAATATTAATATAAGCTGTATTAACCAGACAATGGATGTTTCCAAAAAACTGGTCAATGCGTTGAAAAACAATCGGGAAGCGAAGCTCAGCATTGAAAATCTGAAGATATATGATGATTATACCTATAATCATTCCTTCGGCGTTTCCGTGCTGTCTATCGCAATCGGGCTTTCCCTCGGATTAAAAACAAACGATTTGTATGAACTTGGTTTTTGCGCCCTGCTGCATGATATTGGGAAAATGTCGGTTCCGATTGAAATTATTGCAAAACCTGCAAGACTTACTACCGATGAATTTCAAATCGTGAAACAGCATCCGACGAAGGGGGCGCAGTTCTTTTTAAAGCACCGCCTTGCGAATAATAAAATTTGCGCGGGTGTGCTGACACATCATGAAAAGTTTAACGGAACAGGGTACCCCAACGGTCTTGCAGGGGAACAGATTCCTCTGTTTGGGCGGATTATTTCCGTTGCGGATGTATATGACGCGCTTACCTCCGTGCGGCCATATCGCAACCCTTCTTCTCCGGCAGAGGCGATTGAGTATATTATGGGCTCAAGCGGAAGTGCTTTTGACGTTTCGGTTGTAGAAGCATTCTTGAACAAGGTTTCTCCTTACCCGATCGGGTCGTGTGTAAAATTAAGCAACGGGGAAATCGCTATTATTGCACAGCAAAATGAACGCCACCCGTTGCGTCCGGTAATACGTCTTTTTAATCAGCCGGAAAAAATATTGGATTTATATGAGGAACGTGATTTTCAGAATATTGTAATTGATGATGTCTGCAACATCACAACCGGCCAGCTGAGCGTTGCAGCCGAATAACTCAAATAACACAAAACCGGGCGGAATGCGATTGTTTCTATCGCATTCCGCCCGGTTTTCTTCAGGGTATTTTATGCACGTTTCAATGTGAAATTCTTTACGAATGATTTCAGAGTTTTTGCATGGCGTGCCATTTCAGCACTGGAGGCCGCACTTTGTTCTGCGGTCGCGGAGTTTGTCTGAACAACTGCGGAAATTTGCTCCACACCAAGATTTACCTGACCGATGGAAGTTGCCTGTACGTTGGAGGCCTCTGCAATCTTGTTGATCAGCTGTGTGGATTTTGTCGTGGCATCGATTACCGCGCCCAGTGTTCTGGCAGTTTCGTCTGCAATTGTTTTCCCTTTTTCAACCGCTAAAATGGAACCTTCGATTAAGTCGGTTGTGTTTTGAGCGGCTTCAGCACTTTTACTTGCAAGATTTCGGACTTCATCCGCAACCACGGCGAACCCTTTTCCGGCCGCACCGGCACGCGCTGCTTCAACTGCGGCGTTCAGAGCTAAAATATTGGTTTGACGCGCGATATCATCAATTGTTTTGATAATATTGTTGATCTTGGTGGACGATTCTGAAATGTCCGCCATAGCCTGAAGCATCTGGTCCATTTCATGTGATACATCCTGAATTTTTGTCTGTGCGTCCGTCGACGCTCTGTTTGCATCCGAAGCATTTGACGCGTTTTGCCTAACCTGCTCGGATATCTCGGTAATGGTGGCGGAAAGCTCCTGAATGGCGCTGGCCTGTTCTGTTGCGCCCTGTGCAAGTGCCTGGGAAGCGCTTGAAACCTGTTCGGAACCGTTAGCCACTTCATTGGAAGAGCGGCTGATGGAAGAAACGCTCATGTTCAACATCGCTATAATGCTTTCCAGAGCAGTCTTCAGCTGTGCAAAGCTTCCTTTAAACTCGTTGTCGACTTCAACATTCAAATTTCCGTCGGCAATCGTAGTTAAAACAGTGGTTGTTTCAACCATGTATGTTTTCAATGTATCAATTGCCTGGGCCAGTGACTGCACCAAGCCGCCAAGTTCTTTTTTCGATTCATAGGCGATCGTTACATCCAAATCGCCCTCAGCAATTTGGTTTAACGCATCGTGCATCAATTGAATCGGTTTTAGGATTGCATTTACAACTTTAATGGTTACCAGTACAACAAACACAAATGCTACGGCTACTAAAACGATGGGCAGAATTACCGAATTGGTTTTTTGAAACAGAAAAACAGCGGCTCCTCCGCATACTACTGCCACCAGTGTGGTAATCACATAGATAAGCAGCAATGATTTTTTTATTTTCATTCTTTTTTCCCCTTTTCTTCCACAATTAAATCCTGTACTGCGTTATGAACTACTTCAAATTCACTTTCGTTTAAAATTCTGCTTGTATCAAGAAGAAGGACTACTTTATTCTGAACTTTACCGATGCCGGTTAAATACGCATTGGTACGGTCCCTTGAAACTTTTGGCGGCGGGGAAATGCTGTCGTCGCCAATCGTGGTGACTTCATCGACTGAATCAACAATAAAGCCGATATAGCTTTCGTCAATTTTTGTCACAATAATGCAGGTGCGCTCACTGTATCCCGCTTCTGTCTTTCCGAATCTTACACGCACATCAATAACAGGGATAATGCTGCCGCGCAGATTAATTACGCCCTTTGCATAAACAGGGGAATCCGGAATCGGGGTAATTTCCTGGATTCCGATAATCTGTACAACGTCGGAAATCGGAACGCCAAACAGCTGTTGGTCCGTCCAAAATGTAAGGTATTTTCCTTTCATTTCATCCGTATCTACTTCTTCGCTTATCACAGTGGTTTCATTTATGGCTGCCATTTTATCACCTCATCAAAATAATTCATTTATTTTACTCGGAATAATCAGGGCTTCTTCTTGCAAGTTTAATTTGTTCCCTTTGCTTTTCAAAAATATATTTGCACAATAAATCGGACTGCCTGTTTGTGTTTTCCAAAAACACGCAGCCATATTTGCTGTACCTTCCTTCTGATTTTGGCTTTCGCCGAATTTCACAGTTGAAAGAAATTCGGACGTCGGTTATTGGCAGCGCCGCAACAAAGCGGTCGCCAATTTCAAGTTTCTTTTTTGTTTCAATCAAGCATCCGCTTAAGCTCAGGTCGGTCACGCGAACAGGGAATAACTGTGTTGCTTGGCCGGCCGGTACATCTTCCTGAATCATATACGCCTGTGTTGAAATATTAATTTTCAGCCGAAAAAAATTCCTGCGCTCAAAGTCCGTCAGATTTTGTACATCAGCAATACGAATCAGTTCGGGGGCAGAAAGAAAAACTTTCCCAACCAATGACTTGGACGGCAGGGTTTTATTAAGAACGTGGATATTTACAAAAGTGTCACAGTGCAGTGTGGGTAAAATATCGGAGCTTTGGTGAATCTGCAAGGTCTCTTCTGCAATAGTTTCCAAAATTCCGGTTCCAAGCAGCCTGTTGTCAGCGGTTCTGATTTCGCATACCGATTGTAAATAATCTTTGGAAATTGGCAACATAGGAACTTCCTCCAAAAAGCAATTTAATCACAAAAAGGTACTATTTTGCATCGGCGGGCTGCTGGTCCGCCTTTATTTCCTCATCACTTTTCTCCAATAGCTTTGTGACATTCAAAAGCATTGCAACTCCGTTTTCCAGTGTTGCAATCCCTGCTACATAATTTTTCGTGGCGTCCTTTGCCAGCTTTGGCGAGTCACTGATCTGATTTTTGGAGATGTCTGTAACATCATTTACACGGTCCACAATAAAACCGACACTGAAATCCCCGGACTCTGTTACAACAATGCTGGTATGATCGTCATATTCCATTGGATCCTTATTTAATTTCAGCCTTAAGTCAATCAAAGAAACGATTTTTCCTCTTAAATTGATTACACCTTTTACAAAAGAGGGGAGGTTCGGCATAAAGGTAATTGGCTGCATACGGATAATTTCAACCACCTGACTGCTCTGAATTGCAAATAACTGTTCCTCAATAAAGAAAGTAAGATATTTTTCGGTTGGTACATTTTCACCGGAAGAACCGCCGTCTTTGGAAAAGGCGTCTTCTATTTTATTTTCCATGTCATTCACCACTTCTGCCGCTGCCGTTACGGCGGGGATATTTGATGCTGCCAGCCTCGGCGTATTTGGCGGCACTTCTAAAATTATGCTTTCTGCAGGACGCGGAATCGCAGAATCAATTCTTTGCGCAGCGTCAAAATGCATTGAATACGGCAAAATTTATGTATTTACCTCTGTGTCGGATGAAAAATCCACCTGACAAACTGCACACTTTCGTTGAATCAACGGTTCCTATAATTTATATATCGGCTTGTTTTTAAAATAATTAGTCGAATACAGGACAAAAATATCATTTTATTTGTTCCTGCTTTTGTTCGGACAGCTCAAATTCCCCCGGTGCGTTTTGATCCTGCAGGTTTTCCCCGGGCGGTGTCCCCATTTGATAATTTAAAAAGTACACATAGATGTCCACAATCGCCTGGTACAGTTCCGGCGGAATTTCGCTGCCGGCGTCCAGCTGGGAAAGCAGGGAAGCGAGGGAATCATCCTGATACACAGGAACATTGTTATCCTGTGCAACATCAATAATTTTCTGCGCAACATACCCAAGCCCCGACGCAACCACAACCGGGGCGCTGCGGGAATTATCCTGCGAATATCGTAAGGCCGCCGCGCGCTGTGTCTTATCATATTGAGACATCGATCACATTCTTCCTTTCGTACACTTTTTTCATAATCTGTTGTTCTATTTTGGGGGTATTGTTCGGGGAAAGCTCTACATTCTCAGCTGTCAGTCCGTTTTTCGAAAAGATTTCTGTGATATTTGCGCCGATTTGACGGCTGTTTTCCGCCAGTGCGGGCGGACAGTTTATTTTTACTTTCGCATTCGTTTTGGAAAGCTCGATGGACGCTTCAAAGTAGCCCAATGATTTAATGTCGAACGTTAAGAACAGCTTAGTGGGACTTTCTTCGCCCAGCGCATTTCTTCTTGCGGATTGATTGCCTTTGTCATCCTTTTCAATCCATATTTCGGAAAACATGAACTGGCCGTTGAAGTTGATTGGCAGAAAAAGATGCGTAAAGGGCATGTAAACGCTTTTGTCCAGCAGCAGGGAAGAAATGGTGTCTTTATAAAGGGATTGGCTTAAATTAGAGGTGCTTTGCTTTGCGCCTTCGGTCAAAACCTGAAGCAAAGAGTCATAAAGCTGATTTTCCGGTTTTTCGGCGATTTCATTCAAATGATTGATGAATGCTGTTTTAATTGCCTCAATTTTTACAGCGGGAATATTTAAATCATATTTGCAGTAATCCAGCAGCGAGGAGAGCTTGTCGGCCATTTCCTGCCGCGAGCTGATATTAAGCCGGGCAATATTGTGAACCAGAAGGGTAATGCTGTTCCTAGCCTGTCCGAAATCATTAGTCGAAGATACATAATTGCTTAAAAGAGGAATAATTTTATTTTTTAGAAGTACAAGATTTTTTTCCAAATTTTCAACAGGCTGCTCCGTCACCAGTTCACTTGCCAAAGACTGCAGCTTCGCGCTGAACGGGTTCGGAATCTGCCGCGTCATTGTATTTAATCCTTTTTCAATTGCAGAGGTTGTGTCTGCAATTGAAAAAAATCCGTCGTACGCTTTCAGCAGCGCAGAAAGATGCGTGTTAAGGTCACTGTTGGGATAACGGTTTGAAATTTCCCGAAACATATCAAAAACAGATCCGGAAAATTTAGTTTGATTGTTGCTTTGAAACATCAGATTTTTTACAATATCGGCTTCATCCATTTGCATTGCGCCGGAAAGCTGCTTCATTAAGTCGGAAACAGCCTTGGTGTCCTGCGGGTTTGCAGTTCTGCTGAACAGCGCAAACATAATTTTCTGCATTGTTTGGGAAAGGCCGGGCGTTTGGTTCAACTGCTCAACAAACTTACTGAAAACAGAGTTTCGGCTCAGTAAAAAATCAAAGCCGGTGTTCTGCTCCGTCTGTTTTTCTGTTGTAGGCTGGGCTATTTTTGAGGGATCGATTGTTGTCATTGAATCTGCGTGTTTTGACGGCTGAAGCCGGTTAATTCCCTCGTTGCCTGTAACCGGAGTTGTTATCCTTAAGTTGTCGGGCATAAAAACACCTCAAAAAATAAATTTTAACAGTTAATTTAATTACATTTGTATCGATATATAATTATAAAGTTTATTAGGCGGTGAAATAACAATGGATAATAATATGGAATCTTTGCTCGAAGTTTATTTGTTCGAAGCAAATGAACTGCTCGAACACCTCGATGAAATACTGCTCAGCTGTGAAAAAGCAAATGCCTTTGACTCCGACAGCATCAATGAGATTTTCAGAATTATGCATACCATCAAAGGTTCTTCTGCAATGATGCAGTTTAACAGTCTGGCGACGATTTCCCACAAGGTGGAAGACTTGTTCTTCTTCGTACGGGAAAACGGAATTGATTCCCAGTATAACGACGAGCTTTTCGATCTGATGTTCAAATCGAGTGATTTCATTAAGGAAGAAATCGCAAGAGTTGAAAACAATGAGCCACTAACTACAGATATCGGCTCATTTGAGCAGGAAATTAACGGTTTTCTGAAAAAGATTTCAGGAACTCCGGTACAAAACGAACCCGCTGCGCCATCTGAACCGGCTGCACAGCAGCAGGCGGCCCCAACTCCGGCGGCAGCCCCGATTCGCACCGAGGCGCAGGCGGCTCCGGCGGAATATAACGAGGCTTTTCCATACTCTGTTCGTGTGTTTTTTGAAGAAGAGACACAAATGGAAAATCTGCGTGCGGTTATGCTGGTTCAGCAGATTCTTGATGTATATACGGATATCAAATATCAGCCGCAGGATATCGAAACCAATCCGGCAAGTGCGGACGATATTATCAAAAACGGTTTCCAAATCTTCTTTAAAGAAGAGCAGGGCTTAAACAAAGTACTGAAGCTGATTGAAAATTTTGTATATACCAAAAATTATACCGTAATTAATCCTCCGGTAATTGCTCAGGGGGCAGCTCCGGCGGAAAAAGCCGCAGGGACTGAAAAGGCAGAGCAAACTGTGGAACAGTCTGCGGGTAACCATACGGCAGTGAAACAGAATTTAATCAATGTCAATCTTTCCAAACTGGACAACCTTATGGATTTGATGGGCGAAATCGTAATTACGGAATCCATGGTAACATCTACGCCGGGCTCACAAAAAGCGGGCATTGACAATAATTTCAACAAAGCGTCCCGGCAGCTGCGCAAGCTTACGGATGAGCTTCAGGAAATTGTAATGTCAATTCGAATGGTTCCTATTTCCGGCGTATTCCAAAAGATGAACCGCATCGTCAGGGATATGAGCAAGAAACTGGACAAGGATGTGGAGCTTGTACTGGTCGGTGAAGACACCGAAGTGGATAAGACTATCATCGACAATATCGGCGACCCGATTATGCACCTTGTGCGCAACTCGATGGATCACGGCATTGAAACGAAAGAAGAGCGCGCCCTTACCGACAAGCCGGCCAAAGGAACCGTCACGCTTTCGGCGCAGAATACCGGCGGGGAAATTTTAATTTCGGTGCAGGACGACGGCAAAGGAATCGACAGACAGTCTGTTTTGGATAAAGCAAAACGGCAGGGCATGCTGAAAAAGCCTGAAAAAGACTATACCACAAGGGAAATTTACAATTTCCTGCTTATGCCCGGTTTTTCCACAAATGAGGTGGTAACGGAATATTCCGGCCGCGGCGTCGGCATGGATGTTGTAAAGAAGAACGTGGAAAAAATTGGCGGCGATGTAAGCCTGAGCAGCGAATTCGGAAAAGGGACGAAGATTCTCTTTAAAATTCCGCTGACACTCGCCATTGTAAACGGTATGAAGGTTTCCGTCGGTGATACTGTTTTCACCATTCCGATCAACAACATTAAGCAATTGTTTAAAGTCACCAATGACAGCCTGCTTCATGATACGGATGAAAATGAAATTATCATGGTAAGGAACCAGTACTATCCGGTGGTTCGGCTTCATAATGTGTTTCATATTGAAACTCAGGTTAAGGATATCAGCGAAGGTATTGTTATTTTGGTGGAAAATCATGAAAAGGCATACTGCATCTTTGCCGATAATTTGCTCGGCGAGCAGCAGGTGGTCGTAAAAGGCCTGCCGGCTTACATCAATCAATTCGGCATTAAGGAAACGGGAATCGCAGGCTGCGCCATTCTTGGCGACGGCAGCATCAGCCTGATTCTGGACATCCTTGATCTTTACAACAACAATTAATGCTTCGCTTATCCCGGCAACGAAATTTTGGAGGAACATATGATACGCTTGACCGACAAGGAGTTTAACGATATTGTCACCTTTATCAAGAGTAATTACGGAATTAATTTGATAAATAAACGGCAGCTGATTGAAGCCAGAATGTATTCCACATTAGCCGAAAAGGGCTTAACAAATTTTACGGATTATTTTGCATTAATCAAACAAAATAATTCCGGTGAAGTCACGGCGATGCTGAATAAGCTAACGACAAACCATACCTATTTTTTGCGGGAACCGGCACATTTTGATTTTTTAAAAAATGTGATTCTTCCGAACCAGGAACAGACGAACCGGCGCAAAGACCTGCGGATATGGAGCGCGGGCTGTTCTTCCGGCGAAGAGGCTTTCACCACCATTATGGTCATCATGGATTATTTCGGCTTGCAAAAATCGAGTTGGGATTACCGCATTCTTGCAACGGATATTTCCGAAAAAGTCATGCAGCAAGCGCAGGTCGGCCTGTACGGGCGGGAGTCATTGAAAAACATTCCCGCATTATGGGAAAAGAAGTATTTTACAAAACAGGGGAACGATCATTTCGTTTTAAATGAAGAAGTGAGAAAGCAGGTTCTTTTCAAGCGCCTGAATCTTATGGAACCCTTTCACTTTGCACAGCCGTTTGACCTGATCTTTTGCAGGAACGTGATGATCTATTTTGACCAGCCAACAAGGAATGTACTGATCAACAAATTTTATGATGTTCTGAAGCCGGGTGGATATTTATTCATCGGGCATTCTGAAACGGTACAAAGGGAGAGTTCAAAATTCCTTTATATTGAGCCTTCCGTTTACCAGAAAGGGTAAAGATGTCACTTACTCGAAAAATTAAAGTCCTTATTGTGGATGATTCCCTCTTTTTTAGAACAGCGCTGCAAAAAGTGCTGAGCAATGACTCAGGGATAGAAATCGTCGGCAATGCCGGGAGCGCTCTGGAAGCAGAAAAAAAGATTAAAGAGCTTTCTCCGGACGTTGTTACTATGGATGTTGAAATGCCCGACATGAAAGGTACGGATTTTCTAAAGAAGCTGATTCCCACTAATCCGCTGCCCGTTGTTCTGGTAAGTTCTTTAAATATAGGAATTTTCGAAGCGCTGGACGCGGGCGCGGTGGATTTTGTCAAGAAGCCGTCAATCCAGAACGACAGCGATTTTCAGCTTTTCTGCAATGAACTGTCTGTTAAAGTCAAAATTGCCTCTTCTGCAAAAGTCAAAAAATCGGTGTCGCCCATTGACTCCTTGCCGGTCCCCAATTTGCAGCCCGGTGACAGAAACGAGCATATCATTGCGATTGGCGCCTCCACCGGCGGTACGGAAGCAACACTGGAAATACTCAAGCAGCTTCCGGCTGATATTCCGGGCATTGTGATTGTTCAGCACATGCCGGTTGGGTTTACGAAAATGTATGCGGACAGGCTGAATCGGATTTGCAAATTCACGGTTCTGGAAGCGCAGAACGGCGACCGTGTCAGGCAGGGTCAAGCGCTGATTGCGGCCGGTGATAAACATATGACGCTGGCAAAGGATTATAAGGGCTATTATGTTAAATGTGCGGAGGGCGAAAAAGTGAGCGGCCATTGCCCTTCCGTGGATGTTCTGTTTCATTCCGTTGCACAGGTTGCCGGGAAAGACGCCATTGGCGTAATTCTTACCGGCATGGGCCGTGACGGCGCGCAGGGGCTGCTTGAAATGAGAAACAGCGGCTCCTTCACCGTTGGACAGGATAAGCAGTCCTGTGTTGTTTATGGAATGCCGATGGTTGCAAATGATATCGGTGCCGTTATGAAACAGGCTCCGTGTCAGTCAATCGCAGGCATCCTGATACAAAGGCTGAACCGGTCAAAATAGAATTGATTTTTATGTTCCAAACGGGGCCTCCCACAGTCATCACTGCGGGAGGCCCTTTGTCGGCATACGCAAAATATTGTTTGAAGTGCTTTTCTGATTCGGATGTGATAGAATAAGGGAAATAAAGGAGGATTGTTATGAACGGTTTTACTTTGGAAGTTTGTGTTGACAGTGTGGAATCGGCAGTTGCCGCACAGAAGGGCGGGGCAACCCGGCTTGAACTCTGTGCAAACCTGATTATTGGCGGTACTACGCCGGGAATCAGCCTGTATCATGAGGTTCGCCGCCACACCAATCTTCCGGTTCATGTGCTGATCCGTCCTCGTTTCGGCGATTTTTGCTATTCTGATTATGAGTATGAAATTATGAAAAATGATATCCACATGTTTGTTGAGGCTGGTGCGGACGGAATTGTCAGCGGCTTTTTGAATCCGGACGGATGCTTGGATGAACGGAAGCTGGAGGAAACAATCCATCTTTGCAGAAATGGGAATTTCACGCTTCACCGCGCTTTTGATGTGTGTGCCGAACCGTTTGCTGCCCTGAAGCAGGCAGGAAATCTGGGGGTAACAACAATTCTTACTTCTGGTCAGAAGAATACCGCTCTTGACGGAAAAGAGCTGATTTACAAACTGGTTCAAAATTCAGAGCATGTGGATATTTTAGTCGGCAGCGGTGTGACCGCCGAAAATTTGCCGGAACTGATCGTGGCGACGGGCGCGAAAAGTTACCATATGTCCGCAAAAAAAGAAAGGAGCAGCGCCATGATCTTCCGCAAAAGCGGGGTATCAATGGGGCTGCCCCTAATGAGCGAATATCTTATTTGGGAAACAGACAGCAAGGAAATTGCCGCATCCAGAAAAATATTGGAGGATGCCTGATTATTTTCGGCCTTCCTTCAAAATTCCGGCGGCCATATCATTGTTTCCGGTGACCAGCGCGAGCAGCATCCGGTAAACCGTTTCCGGTGAGTCGTGAAAGTGAGCTTTTACCATTTGCGCTTGATAGGTGTCAGGAACATGCAGGGTGAAATTCATTAAATCCATATCTCCGCCGGAAATATGGCAGGTTACGCTGTAGCCGCGTTCGTCCTTTACAATTTCAACCTTGTTTTCCCGTTCCCTCTTTGCTTTTGCCAAAAGGTTGATCGCGGCGGCTACAGCTTTTTCGCGCACCGTGGGGGGCAGGGCGGAGTCAAGCTGTTTGGCAATCATTCGCGCTTTCTCGCTTGCGGTGCAAAGCTCGCCGTTTTCCCCGCCGGGAATGATGTTGCCGTGTTCAGTCAATTCGGAAAGGGCATCGGTCACTTCAAAATAGTTTGCAAGTCCGTTGTCTTGAATGATACTTACAATATCGCTTTTGGAAAGCGGTGCGTTCACACTCGCCAAAAGATAACAGATTAAAATCAAAATCTCGTTTTTGGTTCTTAGTCCGCCCGGTTCCACTCCTCCGGTAAAAGCATCAAAGGCCATTTTAAACACCTCCAAAATATAGACAGAAATTCATCCTCGTTCGTTTTCACGGCAAAGCAAACGCCGCTGCACCGCACCCCGATGCGGTACGATACAACTAAAAGCTTCCTACACAAAAAAGCCAAAGCAAACAAGCTCCCTGTTTGGCAAAGAAGGCTTGGCTTTGACTTGAATATCCCGTTTTCCGTATTATAATTTTACCACAATTTGGATTGATTTTCAATCTGTACTATCCGTTTTGGGCTTTCTGTAGCTAATGCTGCTTTTTGAAAATGCTAAAATTTTGTCCTGCGCTTCTGGCGTACACACTCGAAAAGCACCAACCAACTCTTTTTCCCGGTTAGAAAGTTCGTAAATATGGCTTGTATTTTTTTTGCTGTGCAAAAAGCTTGGCATGGCGCCGCTGTCTGAAACCCCATCCGCAAAATCTTCGTCGGCAAGCATTTCATTAATCGGAATGTTGAAAATTCTTGAAAGGGTAAGGAGTACGGTAATATCGGGCATTGTTTTGCCGATTTCGTAATAAGAGTAAGTTGAACGATCAATGTTCAGCAGTTTTGCAATTTGATATTGCGTATAGCCGCTTTTTACACGAAGTTCCCGTAATCTTTCATTAATACATATTTTCCCCATAAAACACACCGCCTTCCCTACAAAATATGGAACAAACAATACTTACACGATTATATATTCTATTTAGTGTTCAACTGTAATTCCGTGACTTTTATTCACGAAAACGAAGGAACAAAAAAGCGAACTTTCTGAAAGATTTTAGAATAAAGTCTTGACGTAAGCACGTTGATTTTGTATAATAGTTTGGTCAGTTAAATAATGCTACTGTGGCTCAGTTGGTAGAGCAGCGCATTCGTAATGCGCAGGTCGTCAGTTCGAGTCTGACCAGTAGCTCCAGTACAGCCCCACATTCGTTTATTCGATTGCGGGGCTGTACTTTTTATAACTATATTATACAAAAGAATTGTTGATTTATTCTGTGATGAGATTACAGAAAATAAAACGGTTTTCATGGTAAAATTGTAAAATAGTATTTGGTAATTATTACCACATAAATACAGGAGTAATCTGCAGAGGGTTTTTATGAATAAGAAGCAATAATTTTATTATTAGAATTAAAACAGTCGTGCATCTTTATAATTGTGTATGTTAAAAGGCCTTTGGCGAACGCGTCAAAGGCCTTTTGCTTATATTTACGGTAAAAGGTTTTTATAGCACCAACGATGGAGCGGCATAAATTCTTGTAGCCAGTTCCGCGTCAAGCATATACAGCCCTTTGGAATCACTGCCAAACAAGTCATAGCGCTTAATTAGATCGTCGATATTTTTTTCTTCTTCTCCCTGCTCTTTTACAAACCAGTCAAGGAACTGTGTTGTGCGGAAGTCGTTGACCTTTACCGATTCGCCGTAAATGGTATGAATCAGGGAAGTAACGTACTGCTCATGCTCCAGCGAAGCCGTAAGCGGGGTTTTAAAATCGGCATATTCTCTGTTGGGGGCATCAATTGCCTCCAGCGAAACGGATTCATCATTATTGAGCAGATAGGTAATGAACAGTGTTGCGTGGTCGCGCTCTTCCTGTGCCTGAACCTTCATCCAGTTTGCGAAGCCGTTCAGTCCTTTTATACTGTAGTAGTTTGACATGTCGAGGTATAAATATGCGGAGAAAAACTCCTTGTTAATTTGATTGTTAATCAGTTTTGCAATATCTTTACTTAACATAAATAAATCCTTCTTTCTAACGTAATGGTATAATATCACATTTTTTACAATTAAAGTTTACCACTGCTAACCAGAAAAGTCAACACTTCAAAATAAAATTCTTTGGAATATATTAAGCGCATGTAAGAATTGAATCCGCTGCCGGATGGATGGGAACGAATTCAAACATACTTTTAAATCAGCGCGCTCTGAATATTGTGATTTTTAATGGTATAAGATATAATATAGTTAAATATTTACAAAAGCATCAAAGCAGGTCACAAATTGACGGCAGGGTTTATACCGAATCGAAGCAATAGGCGCGGCCCTCAGACTGTTGAAAAACAGATTGGAATCATAAACAGCCGTTATAAGAAGAAAATTAAAATACGGAGGAATACGAATATGACTTCATTCAATGAATTGTATCACCGGCTGGTGAAAGCGTCACTGGAAAATATGGAGCCGCAGGAACTCGAAAAAATCAGGCAGGAGGAATTTGACCCGCATCATCTGGACTGCCTTTTGAACCCGGAAAAGCATGCTCCTGTTTGGCGTATCGGCGACTGTGTGTGTTCCGACAGCGAACAGTCCGCATGTACCGGAAAGTGCTTTTTTGACGCGCTTTATAAAGATGAAAAGGGCAATATTCAAATCAATAAAGACCTGTGTGTTGGATGCGGGGACTGCATTGAAAACTGTCGCGCCAAAAAGCTGACTGCCAGTAAGGATATTCTTCCCGCACTTGCCGCTATTAACGAGGCGAAAGCTCCGGTTTATGCAATGATAGCGCCGGCTTTTATCAGCCAGTTCAGCAAAGAAGTTACTCCCGGAAAACTGCGCAGTGCGTTCAAACGGCTTGGCTTTGCCGGCATGGTGGAGGTTGCGCTGTTTGCGGACATCCTCACCTTGAAGGAAGCACTTGAATTTGATAAAAACATAGTTAATGAAAAAGATTTTCAGCTGACCAGCTGCTGCTGCCCAATGTGGATTGCAATGATCCGCAGGGTGTACCATGACCTGATTCCCCACGTGCCGGGCGCAGTGTCGCCAATGGTCGCCTGCGGCCGAGCAATCAAGCAGCTTTATCCCGACGCTGTTACGGTATTTATCGGGCCCTGCCTTGCAAAGAAAGCGGAAGCGAGGGAGCCGGATGTCTCCGCTTCCACGGATTTTGTTCTGACCTTTCAGGAGGTACAGGATATCTTCGACTTTGCTCAAATCAACCCGGCTGAATTCCCGGAGGATGAACGCGACCACTCGTCGCGCGCGGGCAGAATTTACGCCAGAACCGGCGGTGTCAGTGAAGCGGTGCAAAGTACGGTAAAGCGGCTGAACCCCGACCGTAAAATCACGGTGAACGCCTGTCAGGCCGACGGTGTTCCTGCCTGTAAGGCAATGCTGAATGACGTAATGGCCGGTAATATTACCGCGAACTTCATTGAAGGAATGGGTTGTGTCGGCGGCTGTGTCGGCGGCCCGAAAGCCCTGATTCACCGTGACGAAGGACGCGAGCATGTCATTCAGTACGGGGAGGATGCCGCGTATCCCACACCGATTGACAACCCGTATGTGATCGAGCTTCTGCACCGTCTGGGCTTTGACACAGTGGAAAGCCTTCTTGAAAACAGCGATATTTTTACGCGCCAATTTTAAAGAACCGTGGAATAAATCTTTTCCCTTATCTTGCGGGCCAAAGCTGACCCGCCGGCCCGCGCCCATTGATTTCGTTTTGAATTCCCCCGCATGCTGTCATTTATCACTGTTATTGTTCCTATATATGTGCTATACTGTGTATTAAATTGATATGGGGGCATGGTAATGGGTTATAAGGAAGAGTTTGAAGAAATATATCAGTCAAAGGTTACGCGTGCCGGAAGCGCCGAGTTGCTGGAGTGGCTGAAAACCACGGATTTTTTTACCGCACCGGCCAGTACAAAATTTCATTGCGCCTGTCTTGGCGGTTTGGTTCAGCACAGTGTCAGCGTGTATCATGTGATGCGGAACAAGCAGTTCGACCCCGATACGGACAGCGAAGAAAGCTTTGCAATCTGCGGTTTGCTGCACGACGTCTGCAAGGCGCAGTTTTATAAAGAAAGCGTGCGCAACGTAAAGAATGAGGAAACAGGGGCGTGGGAAAAACGCCCGTATTATACGATTGAAGACAGCTATCCTTACGGTCACGGGGAAAAATCGGTTTATCTGATTGAACGCTTTATGCGATTGAAAACATCTGAAGCCATTGCCATTCGCTGGCACATGGGCGGATTTGACGAGGCTGTCAAGGGCGGCAGCTTTTCTATCAGCCTTGCGTATCAGAAATACCCGATTGCTGTCAAACTGCATCTTGCCGATCTGGAGAGTACTTATCTTTGGGAAAAAGGTACTTCATCGGTTAATGCAAAAAAATAATTCAAATGATCGCTGTGCCGGAAGGGAAACCTTCCGGCGTTTTTTTATGCAAAAATATTTATTTGGAAATCCCTTGACAAATTCAAAATCTGATGTATTATTGTATTAAGTGACTAGTACAACAACACAATAATACAACAATACAATTGGAGGATGGACAAATTGTCGAACACGATTCTTAAAACCCGGAATATTACCAAAAAGTACGGCAGCTTTTCCGCGGTGGACAGCATGGACATTGAAGTAAAGCAAGGCGAAATTTACGGCCTTGTCGGTAAGAACGGAGCGGGGAAAACAACGCTGCTCAAAATAATCAGCGGGCTTTCCGTCCCCAGCTCCGGTGAGCTGGAGCTTTTGGGCGAAACATCTCAGCACGGTCTGAATGAATCACGCTCGAGAACGGGCTGCATTATTGAAACGCCCAGTTTTTTCCCATATCTTTCCGCGGAAAGGAATTTGGAATTTTACCGGATTCAAAAAGGAATTTACGATCCGCGCTGCATTAAAGAATCCTTGGCATTTGTTGGCCTTGGTGACACGGGAAAGAAAAAATTCAAAAATTTTTCGCTGGGCATGAAACAGCGCCTTGGCCTTGCCTTAGCCATTATGGGCAACCCCGATTTATTGATTTTGGATGAACCGATTAACGGCCTTGACCCGATGGGTATGGCGGAGTTTCGTGAAATGATATTAAAGCTGAACCGTGAAAAAAATACGACGATTTTAATTTCAAGCCATATTTTAGGCGAGCTGTCACAAATCGCAACCACGTACGGCTTTATTCATAACGGCAGGCTGGTGGAGCATATTTCCTCCGCGGATCTGGAAGAGAAATGCAGGCGCAGTCTGAAGATTAAAGTGGACGATACAAAAAAAGCGGTCGAAGTCCTTGAAAAACAGCTTTCCTGTAAAACAGCCCGTGTTTTGGACAATCAGGAAATTCAATTGGATGAGTTTATGGATACCCCTGAAATACTGGTGCAGGCGCTCGTGAAAAATGAGGTAATGGTGGCCGGGGTCAACCAGTCCGGACTGAATTTGGAAGAATACTTTATTGAACTGATCGGAGGAGCACATCATGCTTAAATTAATTAACGCAGATTTATATAAAGCGTTTCACAGAATCTATCTTTTCGTTTTCATGGCGTTTATGGCGGCGGCGTCCATTTTTGTGAATGCTGTCCTTGCTCATATGAAGATGCCGCTTGAAGCATCAATTCAAATGGCACTGGCACTCCTAATGTATCCGCTGTTTTTCATTTCAATGTTCGCGGATATCGTAACTGCGGAGGAAAATAAGGAACACACGCTGAAAAATACAATTTCATTTGGCGTTTCAAGAACGAAACTTTATTTGGCGAAAAATATCAGCGCAATTTTTGTTGCCTTGAATGTGGCGGTTGTAACGTTGGCTGTGTATTTTGCAAGTGCCTTTCTCCTTCTAAAACCAGAAAAAAGCGATCTTTCGGCGCTTCTTTCTGATTTCGCCCTTCGAATTGCCGTGGTGCTTTTAATTTATGTTGCCGCGGTTGCGCTCGCTACCTTGCTGGCTGCCATCATTAAGCGGAACGCGTTATTTACTTTTGCTTATTTCGGCCTGCTCATTGTTCCGGTTTTAGTATTTAAACTGCTCAAGCTTGTGAATCCTGTTTTTGGCCGTATTCAAAACGGAATGCTCTTTATGCAGAGCCAGATTGTTGCAGTTACGCCCCAATCACAATTGATGACCACGGTGTGGATTGCACTTGCGCACATCGTTGTGTTCACAGGTCTTGGCATTGTTCTTTTCAAACGGCAGGAAATCAATTAAGGGGAGGGGGAACCGGTTTGAATCAAGAGCTTCTGATACGGCGCAAAATATTTTTTAAAAACTATTGACAAAAGGAGAAACAAATTATATCATTGTATTAAGATATTAGTACAGTAATACAGTTGGAGGTGAACTTATGGCTTGGGCATTAAAATCCGATCGGCCAATTTACTCGCAGCTAATTGAACAAATAGAATTAATGATCGTTTCGGGAATTTACCCTGCCGGCGCAAAGCTGCCGTCCGTGCGTGACTTGGCAGGTGCCGCTTCGGTTAACCCGAACACAATGCAGCGCGCGCTCGCACAGCTTGAAACGGAAGGCTTGTTGTTTTCACAGCGAACAAGCGGCAGATTTGTTACAGAGGATGTGGAGAAAATCATGCAAACGAAAAACAGTCTTGCAATGAATTTAATCAATGAATTTATAGCAAACATGAGCAATCTGGGTTACGACAAACAGCAGGCTATCGCACTGATCAAAAGCACAGCGGAGGAGGAACAATAATGGAAAACATTTTGGAATGCCAGAATTTGGTGAAGTTTTTTCCGAATTGTATGGCGTTGAATGCAATCAATCTGACCGTGCCAAAAGGCAAGATTGTGGGCTTGCTCGGCCCGAACGGCAGCGGCAAAAGCACCTTGATTAAGCTGGCAAACGGCCTGATAACCCCGACAAGCGGCAAAATTTTAATTAACGGAATGGAGCCCGGTGTGGAAACGAAAAAGATTGTTTCCTATTTACCGGAGCGGACTTACCTTAACGACTGGATGACCGTCAACAACATGATCGACTTTTTCAGCGATTTCTATGAGAATTTTAATCGCCAAAAGGCATACGACATGCTCCAGCGGCTTGGCGTTAATCCCACACAAAGGCTGAAAACCATGAGTAAGGGAACCAAGGAAAAGGTTCAGCTGATATTGGTTATGAGCCGCGAAGCGGAACTTTATCTTTTGGATGAGCCAATCGGCGGTGTTGACCCTGCGGCAAGGGACTACATCCTCGACACAATCATCGGCAACTACAACGAAAACGCAACAATCGTTATTTCAACCCACCTTATTTCGGACGTTGAGAAAGTGCTCGATGAAGTAATTTTCATCAACAAGGGCAGCATTGTTCTGACTTCTACGGTGGATGATATCCGAGAAAACGAAAACAAGAGCGTTGACACACTTTTCAGGGAGGTATTTAAATGTTAGGTAAGCTTTTAAAATATGAAATCAAAGCGACCAGCAGAATCTTCCTGCCAATGTACGCGCTGCTGATTGTTTTTGCATTCATTAATAAATTTTTCATCACAGTTAATTCCGAGTCTTTTAATATTCCACAGTTTATTTCCATGAGCATATTTGTCATCATTATTGTCGGTATCAGCGTTATGACGCTTGTTGTTACAATACAGCGGTTTAACAAGAACCTGCTGACGGATGAAGGCTACCTTTCCTTTACGCTTCCCGTGAAGGCGCACACCCACATTGACTGCAAAATGATCATCAGCTTCATGTGGACAATTCTGAGCGTTGTTGTTTCTCTGCTTGCTGTTTTCGTCATGGCAGTGGACGGCAAGACACTTGAAAAAATAAGGCATGCGCTTGACCAAATGATTCCCGCGTTTAACAGCCTGGGCGGTGCGGGGTATGTGATCCTGCTGGAGGGCATCGTGCTGTTGATTGTCGGAACGCTGAGCAGCATTATTTCCATCTATGTGGCGATTACAATCGGAAATATGAGTTCAAAACATAAGCTTCTTGTGGGCCTCGGGGCATATCTTGGCTGCGGTGTGATTGAACAGATTGTTTCTTCCATCTTAATCAGTGCTTTCGGCACCAAGATTGCACAGTACTTTGATTCCCTTAATTCCACGTCCAATGTGGCGCAGATCTGCACAGTAGTACAGCTGCTGATGCTTGCAGTGATTGTTTTTTGCCTCGTCTTTGGCGTCGCTTATTACTTTATAACCGACTGGATGTTAAGAAGAAAACTGAATTTGGAATAAGCTTTACGCAAATACAGCTTGGGGGCGCGTCGTTTGACGCGCCTTATTTTATATAAAAAAAGTTCAAGTGACGTCGTTTGTGTGCGTTTTTACCCAAATGGAGAAACAGGAATAATTGTCATTGAAAATTGTGCCTGTTCCACTTATAATAGGAGGGAATCGACTTTATATCTACCAATCCGACTCCGGTTTAACGCCTTTGCTTTCGGGTGAACTTCGTTTTGAATCTGAAAACAGAATTGGTTCAAGCTGCCGGATTTTATCCGACGGCAATTGATTTGCAGGGCTGAGTATCCGGGCCTGTATTTTAATCGGGCGGCGCTTGCCGAAACCCCTTGTCATGGAAGGATTCGAATGCTATAATATGAACGATGTTAAAAAATTAACGAAATATTCCGCTTGCCGGATAACCCGTTAGAAAGGGTGACATAATGGAAATTACGATATGCATCGGCAGTTCCTGTCATTTAAAAGGTTCGCGTGACATCATCAGAAGTTTGGAAAGACTGATTTCACTTAACCACCTTGAAGAACAAATTACACTCAAAGGGTCTTTTTGCATGGGGGAGTGCTCGAAAAACGGCGTATGCATTTGTTTGGATGGTGAACGTTTTAATGTTGCCCCTTTGGAAATTGAATCATTTTTTAACTATGAAATCAAAAAAAGAATGCACGAATAATAGTGGGAATGGGTGAAATTTCAATGAGTATTATCGGCTTAAAATCGGCAAACTGCAAGAACTGTTATAAATGTGTAAAGGTTTGTCCCGTAAAATCAATTAAGGTTTCCAATGCGCAGGCTCAGATTATTGACCGCGACTGCGTCCTTTGCGGCACCTGCCTGGAGCAGTGCCCGCAAAACGCGAAAACATTTACAAGCGATGTTGCGCTGGTAAAAGAATTTATTAAAAGAGGAGAACGGGTGATTCTGTCCGTTGCCCCTTCCTATTACGGTTCTTTTGATTTTGATGACGTGAAAAAATTTGCCGGGGCCATCAAGGCTCTGGGCTTTTACGGCGCGGCCGAAACCAGTATGGGGGCGGCCTATGTGACCGCCGAGTATCACAGGCTCATGCAGGAAAACAAGATGAAGAACATTGTTACAACCTGCTGCCCGTCGGTAAACCGTCTTGCCGAGCTGTACTATCCGGCCCTTGTGGACGAAATGGCCCCTGTTGTTTCGCCTATGGTTGCCCATGCCCGGCTGCTGAAGCAGAGTTACGGCCACGGTGTGCGCGTGATTTTTGTCGGCCCTTGTATTGCGAAAATTGATGAAGCTGCCGACATCCGCCACAACAACGAAGTGGATGCCGTTATTACCTTTGAAGATCTTGCCAACTGGTTTCAGGAGAAAAATATCGTAATTAACGAAGCAGAGCCGGAGCCGTTCCTCAACTCGAGCTCAAAAATACTCAGAATGTATCCGGTTTCGGACGGTATTCTTGCCTCCCTTCGCTCAAAAGGTGACATTGGTGACTGGAAGCTGCTCAGTGTCAGCGGTTCCGCGGAGTGCATTGACCTTTTCAAGGCAATGGAGCGCGGCGAACTGGAGCATTGCTTTATCGAGATTAATATGTGCAGGGGCGGCTGTGTGAACGGCCCGATTTCCATAAAAGACTCGGTTTCACGCTTTTCCACTTCCCTGAAGGTCAGGCAGTATGCCGATGAGGACTGCAGCGAGTACCCGAATCTTCCGGAGCAGATTCCAATGGGCATGCAGTTTGTTGACCGTTCCGCCAAGGAGGAAATTCCGGACGAAGCGACAATCCGTTCAATTCTGTCCAAAATCGGAAAGGATACCCCGGAGGAGGAGCTCAATTGCGGTTCCTGCGGCTACCCAACCTGCCGGGATAAGGCGATTGCCGTTTACCAGAACAAAGCGGAGCTGACCATGTGTATGCCGTACATGAAAGAGCGCGCGGAGTCGCTTTCCAACTACGTGCTGACTGAAACGCCGAACATAACAATTATCGTTGATAAAGATTTGAATATTATCGAGTTTAACACGGCCGCGGAAAGAGCATTTAAGACTTCACGCCGCGAGGCTCTGCAGAAAAGCGTGTATGAGATTATGGATTCTTCCGATTTTGAATATGTGTTTGATTCAAAACAGTCCATTACCGATAAAAAGGTCGCCTACAAAGAATACGGCATTACCACGATGCAGACGATTGTTTATATTGCAAAGGAAAATATTGCAATGGGTATCTTCAAGGATATTACGCAGGAGGAGTCCGAGCTCGAAAATAAGTACAGGCTCAGAAGCGAAACAATGGAGATGGCACAGAAGGTTATTGATAAGCAGATGGTCGCCGCGCAGCAAATTGCCAGCCTGCTGGGGGAGACTACCGCGGAAACCAAGGTTACGCTTACAAAGCTGAAAAATATGATTGTGTTTGACGGTGATGAACAATGAAGATGCATGTTGACGCCGCCTATCGAAGTTTAAATAAATACGGTGAAGAGCTTTGCGGTGACAAAGTGCGGATTTCACGCACGGCGGATTCTGTGATTGCGGTTTTGGCCGACGGCCTTGGCAGCGGCGTAAAAGCCAATATCCTCTCCACCCTGACCAGCACCATCCTTTCCACCATGATCGACGAGGGCGCAACTGTGGTGGAAGCGGTTGAAACCATTGTGAATACGCTGCCGGTCTGCAATGTGCGCCAGCTGGCTTACTCTACATTCAGCATAGTTCAGATTTTTGACAGCGGGGATGTTTCATTGGTCGAGTTTGACAATCCGCCGTGTGTTTTTATCCGCAATGGCAAGCCGGTTGATTTGGAGTATTGCTCCGAAGTAAAGGAATGCGCCGGAAAAAGCGTAACCGAAAGTCATTTCACCGTGCAGCCGGGCGATGTGCTCGCGCTCGTGAGCGATGGGGTCGTTTATGCTGGCGTTGGGCAGGCGCTTAACTTTGGCTGGACTTTGGGCAATGTTACCGCATGGCTTGCCAAAACATCGCTGAAGGAAACCTCCGCGCCGCGGCTCGCGGTTTCGCTTTCTCAGGCTGTGAATGAGCTTTACCTGAATAAGCCGGGGGACGATTCGACAGTTCTTATTTTAAAAATAGCGCCGCGCTGTGTTGTAAACCTGTTTTCCGGCCCGCCGGTACACAAAGAGGACGACAGCCGCATGGTACACGATTACATGACCTCCCCGGGAATGCGGATTGTGTGCGGCGGGACAAGCGCCAACATTGTTGCAAGGGTGCTGAACCGCAAGGTCGAAACCACAACTCATTACACCGACCCGGAGCTTCCGCCGACCGGCCAAATCGAGGGGATTGACCTTGTTACCGAAGGTGTGTTAACCTTAAGCAAAACGGTGGAAATTTTAAAAAGCTATCTTTCGCGTGAAGCGGACACGTTCTACTTTCACATGCTCGATAAGCCGAACGGTGCGGCCAGAGTTGCAAAAATCCTTTTGGAAGACTGTACCGACCTGAAGGTGTTCATCGGCAAAGCAATCAACCCCGCCCACCAGAACCCCGGCCTTCCGGCTGACCTCAGTATCAAGATTCACTTGATCGAGGAGCTCTGTACCTTGGTTGAGCGGTTAGGCAAAAAAGTTCAAAAAATTTATTATTAATGAGGTATTGTAACGAATGCAATATGATAATGACGCAAAACAGTTGAAGTATGAAGTGCTTGCAAAAGTAGCAAAATATACTTATGAAGGCACTTTGGAACAGAACCTTGACAAAATCCCCTACGACATCATCCCCGGCCCGCTGCCCAAGTTTCGCTGCTGCGTTTACCGTGAGCGCGAAATTATCCGGGAGCGCATTGTTTCCGCAAAGGGGAAAAATCTGCCGGGTCAGGATGACAGGGATATTGTCGCCGTTCTTCCGGCCGCCTGTGAAGGCTGCCCGATCAGCCGCTTTACGGTTACAGATAATTGTCAGCACTGCCTTGCAAAAAAATGCTATTCGGCCTGTCCGTTCGGGGCAGTTTCCATTACGCCGAAGGGTGCCTACATTGACCCTACCAAGTGCAAGGAATGCGGCCGCTGCGCAGCAGCCTGTCCGTATAACGCGATCTCCGACACCATGCGTCCGTGTATCCGCGCGTGCCCGGTAAAAGCGATTACAAAGGATGAGTATCAGCGCGCTGCAATCGACTACTCGCGCTGCATCAGCTGCGGCGCCTGCACCAAAAGCTGCCCGTTCGGCGCGGTTACCGACCGCTCCAGCATTGTTGACATCATTGAAGAAATCAGAAGCGGAGCTCCTGTTTTCGCAGCGTTTGCCCCGGCTATTGAGGGCCATTTTGGCATGGCGAATGTCGGAATGCTGAAATCCGCGATTAAAAAACTGGGCTTTGCCGGCGTTTTCGAGGTTTCCCTCGGAGCGGACGCAACCTCCTATCATGAGGCGCAGGAACTTAAGGAAGCGCTTGAAAATAACAGTAAAATGACAACCTCCTGCTGCCCGGCCTTTGTGGACATGATTGAAAAGCATTATCCAAAGCTGGTTCCGTTAATTTCGCATACCGGCTCGCCGATGACGCTGGTTTCCCGTTATATTAAAGCCAACCATCCGGGCGCGAAAGTGGTATTTATCGGCCCGTGCATTTCAAAAAAGCTTGAAATCCAAAAGATTGAGGATACCGCCGATTATGTTATGACCTTTGAAGAGCTGGGTGCCATGTTCTCTGCCAAAGAAGTAAATGTGCTTGATCCCGCCGAAAATGAGCAGGACGGCAGCATCGCCGGCAAGGGATACGCGCAAAGCGGCGGCGTTTCCGGCGCTGTGGGGCGTGTTTTGGAGGACGAGGGCTTCAATATGCCGTTTACCTGTGTAAAGTGCAACGGTGCAGAGGAATGCAAAAAAACGCTGATGATTTTGAACGCCGGCCGTCTGCCGGACGATCTGGTCGAGGGCATGGCCTGCGAGGGCGGCTGTATTGCCGGGCCGGGCGGTGTAGAGGACATGCAGAAGCTGATGAAAAACCGCAGCAAGCTTTTGGCTTCTGCCGACCAGCGCGGTATCAAAGAAAATATTGAGAAGATTCATGATTTCTCTCATATTAATTTAGGAACTCAATCCCGATAGTTCCAAATACACATATCCCGCGAAAGGGGTAAAGGAGTGACTGTTTGTGAATGCAATCAGTGCAAGGCATGTTTCGAAGTCCTATGACGGCAAAACCATGGCTTTAAAGGACTTGAATCTGGAGGTTCCCCAGGGAGGGGTGTTCGGGTTTTTAGGGCCGAACGGTGCGGGCAAGACAACTACCGTAAAGCTGCTGACCGGTTTGCTCAAGCCGACCGAAGGCGAATGCTCGGTGCTTGACCTGTCGCCGGCGAAGGAACCGTGCGAGGTTCACCGCGTCTGCGGTGTTATGACGGAAAGCGCAAGAATGTACGGCCAAATGACCGGAATGGAAAACCTCGTTTTCTTTGCACAGACCGCCGGCATGAAGCAGGACGCCTGCGCGCAGCGGGCGGGCGAACTTCTAAAACAGCTGGATTTATGGGATGCACGCGATAAAAAGCTGAACGCCTATTCCACCGGTATGGCGCAGCGCCTTTCCCTTGCGCGCGCCTTGGTCAACTGGCCGCAGGTTCTGTTTTTGGATGAGCCTACCAGCGGGCTTGACCCGGAGTCCTCCCAATCCGTCAACGAACTGATTTCCGAGCTTGCAAAAAACGTGGGCACCACGGTATTTCTCTGCACGCACCAGCTGCGTTACGCACAGGATCTTTGCAGCGGCTACGGGATTCTGAACAGGGGAGAGCTTCTTGCCTCGGGTGATCTTCAGTCGCTTTGCGACGACATAGGCTGCCATATCAAGGCCGGCTTCCGTCTGCCTGCCGGTGACATGCTGGAGGGCTTTAACCTTGAGAACGGCTGGTGGCAGACCGATGTGCTCCGGGAGGACGAAATGCCGAAGTTGCTCAAACAGGTGGTTGACGGCGGTCATTCCGTTTTTGAAGCGCGGCTGATTCAGCCGACTTTGGAAGAAGTTTATTTCGGGTACGTGGAACGTCAGGAGGCGCGGCAATGAAATTTATTTCAACAGAGGAACAGGCAATTGTAAAGAAGGATTTCGGTGAAGTCTGGAACACAAAAATGGCGCGAAGCACACTGATTGCTTTGCCTGTCATTCTTATGGTTGCTTTGCCCGTTATGTATCTTGTACTGATTTTTTTCATCCCGACCGATCAGATAAACGGTTTGGATAAAATGATGCAGATGCTCCCGCCGGAGGCTCAGGGCTATACGGTTCAGCAGAGCATGTTCTATCTTATGACAAATCTTCTGTGCCCGATGTTCTTTTTAATGATACCGCTGATGAACTCCACCGTTTCGGCGTCGTGCAGCTTTGTCGGTGAAAAAGAGCGCAGCACAATTGAAACGCTGCTCTTAACTCCGCTGAGCGTAAAACAGATTTTTCGCGCCAAGGTACTTGGCTGCATTATTTTATCCGCAATTTCAACGGCAATCTCGTTTTTTGTCTTTACAATTGTGATTTCAACCGGGGACATTCTATTGAAAATGCCGTTTTTCCTGAATTGGAACTGGCTTGTACTGTTATTGCTTTTGGCGCCCGCAGTCACTGTTTTCGGCGTAATCTTTATGGTTATGGTTTCAGGCAAAAGCAAAAGTTACATGGAATCCATTCAAACCTCCGGTTATATTGTCCTTCCGTTTATTTTACTTTTTGTCGGCCAGTTTACCGGGCTCTTTCAGCTTAACGCGCTGATTCTTCTTTTCGTATCCTTAGGTATGATTGTAATTGATTTCATCCTTCTTCTGCTTGCTTCCCGTTTGTTCACGCCTGAAAAACTGCTGAAATAACACCAAATTTGCCTTAATTGCGATATTGTATTATAATAGTGTTGTATAATATAATGAATGATTAAGACTGGAAGGTGATTGAGTGGCTGCAGATTTGCATTGTCACACAAAAATGTCCGATGGTTCGGTTGCAATTGATGAAGTGGTTCTGCTTGCCAAAGAATGCGGGATTTCCACGATAGCCATCACAGATCACGACACGTTTGCAGGTTCCACCCGGGCGAAAATATTTGGTGAAAGGCATGGCGTTGAAGTGATTTCCGGGGTTGAGTTATCGACTGTTGACCCCGCAACCGGCCGTAAAGCGCATGTTTTGTGCTACCTCAGCGATTGCACCGACCGTTTGGAAGGCCTGTGCAAACGAACGGGGGACAGCCGCCGTCAGGCTGCCAGGGTCATGGTGCGCAAGGTAATGCGCATTTACCCTATTTCGGCTGAAATGATTATGCGCCGCGCTCACGGCAGCAGCAATATTTTTAAACAGCACATCATGCATGCTCTGATTGACGCAGGCTACGCCGAGGATTTTTTCGGTGCGACCTACCAGAAATTATTTAACTCCAAAACCGGTTTGGCTTATTGCAGCGTCAGCTATCCGGATGTTCATGATGTGATTGCGCAGGTACATGAAGCCGGCGGCGTAGCGGTTTTGGCGCATCCCGGTGAATATGACAGCTATGATTTACTGGAACAGCTTGCGGCAAATCATGAAATTGAAGGCGTTGAGGTTTGGCACCCGCGCAATAAACCCGGCGATGAGGAAAAGTTTATTGCCGTGGCACAAAAATACGGGCTCATTATGACGGGCGGCACAGATTTCCACGGCATGTACACAACAGTAAAAATGCCGATCGGTACCTGTGTAACGCCGGACGACCAGCTGACGGCACTGAAAAAGTGCAAGGCGGGTTTAAAAAAACAGTAAGTGGAGGAAATCCGGTTGGAATATCACTATAAAACAAAAGGCACCTGCTCATCCGAAATGCTTGTTGACCTTGACGGGGATACAATCAAGTCGGTAAAAATTGTCGGCGGGTGCAATGGGAACACAAAGGGACTGTGCGCTTTGGTGCAGGGCATGAAAGCGGAAGATGTAATCATGCGCTGCAAAGGGATTAAATGCGGCTTTAAACCGACTTCCTGCCCGGACCAGCTTGCGAATGCGCTGCTTCAGGCGATGGAGCATCAGGCACAAAGATAGATAAAGGGCTGCGAGTTGTGCCTCGCAGCCCTTTTTGCTTGGTTAGCAGTGATCGTTGCAGTTGTCGTTGTTGCCACAGCAGCAGAATAAGATAACAAGAATAATGATAATCCAAGTGCATCCGCCGCCACCAAAACCTCCAAAGCCATTGTTACACATACTTGTTTGCCTCCTTTCGGTTTACAATATATAATATTGCACAGGCATAAAACGTGTTACAAATTTTTGTTTTCTGTGTTTGAATAAAAAGGGCGTGTAAACCTTCTTCTATTAACAGTGAATTAATAATAATAATATATGATAATTACTATATTATGGGATTACGGAGGAAATGGGCATGATATGTGAATCCTGTGGGAAGAACTCGGCAACCACACATGTAAAAACAATTATCAACGGGGAACTGACCGAGTATTCTCTTTGTGCGGAGTGTTCGCAAAAGCTTGGCTACGGAAATTTGCTGACCGGCCTTGGCCGCAATTTCAGCAGCCTGCTCGGCAGCTTTTTCAGTGACGCGGACCCGGATGCGGAAGATACGGTTCGCTGTAAATGCTGCGGTTCAAGCTTCGACGACATTGCGCGCACCGGAAAAGTCGGCTGCGCCGAATGTTACCATACCTTTTATAACAGGCTGATTCCGCTGATTCAGCGTATTCACGGAAATACGAAGCACCGCGGAAAAGTGCCGGGCGGCAGCCTGCCGCAGCCGAAGCCGCAAAGCGAGCTTAGCCTGATGCGTATTGAACTGCGTGAAGCAATTGATTCCGAAAACTTTGAGCATGCCGCGGCACTGCGGGACCGCATCAGGGAAATGGAGGGAGGCGAGCGCAATGGATAAGTGGTATGAAAAAAGCGGACCTGAAAGCGATGTTGTCATCAGTACGCGCATCCGTCTGATTCGTAATCTGCGCGACATTCCGTTTCCGGTTAAAATGAGCAAGGCTGACCGTCGGGCGTTGGAGCAGCGTGTGGTGCAGTCGGTTACGGATGAAAACACCGCAATCGGGCAGCGCTTCCGATTTATTGACTTAGAGGATGTTTCCAACGCGGAGGCTGTTTCTTTGGTGGAACGGCATTTAACCAGCCCTGAATTTATTTCGGAGCGCGATGGCCGCGGGATGCTGATTACAGAGGATGAATCTGTCAGCATCATGCTGAATGCGGAAAACCACCTCCACATTCAGGCAACTGTGGAAGGACTGAATTTGGACAAGGCATATCAAGCAGCGGACCGGCTGGACACCATACTGGATAAGTCCCTGCATTTTGCTTTTGACGAAGGCCTCGGCTATCTTACCCAAAGCCCGGTTAACCTCGGCACTGGGATGCGCGCTTCTTTAATGGTACATTTGCCTGCGCTGAAGGAAGGCGGGGGGATCGCGAGAATTTCCGCCAGCCTTTCCAAGTTGGGGCTTTCTCTTCGCGGTATCTATGGTACGGGCTCCGAATCAAAGGGGGCAATCTATCAGTTTTCCAACCAGGTCACGCTCGGTCTTTCCGAGGAAGAAGCCATTGCCAACCTCAGCAGCATTGCAATGCAGGTTATTTCGCAGGAACGTTCCGCCCGTCAAAAGCTTGCCGCAAGCCTTGACGTTCAGGACACTGTTTTCCGTTCATTGGGAATCCTGCAGAATGCGCGCGTTTTGACAAACGATGAATTTATGCTTCTGATTTCCAATGTGCGTTTTGGTGTTTCCGTGGGCCTGATTCAAAATATTGGCTACAATGAAATCAACAAGCTGATGATTGAAGTGCAGCCGGCTACTCTAATGCTTCTCAGCGGCAAAAAACTGACCCCAAACGACAGGCATGTTCTGCGCGCTCAAATTGTAAACGGTATCTTAAAAAATAAAGCAGATAAGGCGGATGATAATGATGGAAGAACTGGCAAAGAATAACGCGGATTTGGCGGCGGCACTGTTTTCCGTACTTGGCGAAACAGTACCGCACCGCAGCTCATTGGTTGATGAGGCCACTCATCTGAGGGATGAAATAAAAGACCGGGAAAAACTCTTACTGAAGATAGTTGAGCTTTGCGATGATCTGCAAACGCCCCAACAGCTTTATCTTGCCACGAAAGCTTACAGCTGGCTTGGAAAAAAGTATTTCGATCAAACAATTCAGTATGCGGGTGAATATTTACATACCGCGGGCTGGGATGAATTGCCGGGCCGAACAACAGAGCAGGACGGGATTACAATCAATTATGCGGCCGCACAGCGCGCTTCCATCTTAATCGACCTTGCCAGGGCACAGGAGGGGACAGGTAAGCTGGAATCGGCACTGTTTAACTTCATGGAGGCATACCGCCTTGAGCCGTACAGTGCCATGAACGCAATTAAAGCAGCGGATGTGATTGCAAAGCTGCACGGCCGGGAAGAAGCGCTTATGTTCCTGATGCAGCAAAGGAAAAGTAAATATTACGATCTGATCAAATACACCGATGCCCGCGGAACCGTACGCCGCAACGAAGTGTTTCAGCAGCTTTTGGATGCGCATATTTTAAAGCTTCAGGAAGATAAACCGACCCAAAAATCACTTTTTTAAAGTCAGGTTTAATTTGTTAAACTCTTGTTTTGTTCTTAGTCAAAAACAACCCCTTATAAAAGGGAAGGTTTTGGAGCATGATTATTATAAAAACGGAGCCGCAGGTCAAAGCGGCTCCGTTTTTATAAGATTCTTACCTGTGCGGCAATTTTGCCGGCCATTAAAAAGGCCGAAGAATACATTTGATGCTCTTCGGCTAAAATTCACTTGATAGGGATACATGGGCTCCTGTTTTCCGCTACATGAGCTTGCTTCGGAAGTTCATGCTGTAAAACGGGGCCAGCCCGCTTTTGACCGGACTAGGATTTTATCCGGAACTTCTGCACAAGCGATTCCAGCATTTTAGCCTGTCCCGAAAGTTCTTCGCTCGCAGCAGCGCTTTCTTCCGCAGTTGCGGAGTTCGTTTGCACTACGGCTGAAATCTGTTCGATCCCAAGCGTAATTTGGCCGATGGCGCTTGACTGGCGGCTGGAAACCTGTGAAATCTGCTCCACGGTACCTGCGACAGATTTTGCACTTTCTACAACCTGCAAAAGGGAGTTCGCGGTTTCATCCGCAATTCTGGTCCCGTTTTCCACTTGTCTCACCGAATTTTCAATTAAAGCAGTCGTGTTTTTTGCCGCCTCCGCACTTTTGCTTGCAAGGCTTCTGACCTCATCCGCTACAACTGCAAAGCCTTTGCCTGCCGAGCCCGCTCTCGCCGCCTCAACGGCAGCGTTAAGCGCAAGTATGTTTGTTTGAAAAGCAATATCTTCAATTGTTTTAATAATTTTTCCGATTTCACCGGAGGATGTGTTGATATCGGCCATTGCGGATATCATTTCATTCATGTGCTGGTTACTTTCTTCAATTTCGTCGCTCACATTGGTTACGCTTTTGCTGGCGTTGAGCGCGTGTGCAGCGTTGTCTTTTATATGGCTCGATATTTCTTCAATTGTAGCGGTAAGCTCTTCTACGGAGCTCGCCTGCTCCGAAGCACCCTGTGCCAACTCCTCCGCTCCGTCGGCCACTTGAATGGAACCGCTTGAAACCTGTTCGGAAGCCTGACGCATTTTCATAACTGTGTTGCGGAACAATGTGACGATTTCGCGGATTGACATTTGCAGGTGCGAAAAGTCCCCTTTGTACTGAATCTCAGAAGTAACGGTCAGGTCGCCGTGTTCCACTTTGGAAAGGCAAAGTTCAATGTCGGTTATGTATGCTTTTGTTGTTTCAATGGCTTTGGAAAAAGCGGTGCTCATCTGCCCGATCTCATTCTTGGAATCTACGCTGACCTGTACGCTCAAATCCCCTTCGGCCATCCTTTCGGCGGCCTGCGCCATTTCTTTTATCGGCTTGCTGATTTCACGTGCAACTTTCAGTCCAATCAGAATAGAAATAAAAATGCAAGCTAAAATAAGAGCAAAAATAGTTATTGCTGCAATGCTTTGCTGCGCAGACAGGCCGGCAGCAGTTATATTGCCAACATTCCTCATTACGCTTAGGCCGATAATTCCCCCGATGCAGGAGATGACTGCTACAGCCAGGTGAGTAAGAACTAATTTTTTCCCGATTTTCATATTTTTCAACATGAACAATTCTCTTCTTCCTGTAATTTGATATTCGTGTGCTGGCTTTTATATCCACGACCCAGTCCATGCACAAAAGCTTTTTGAATTAAGTCAGGAAGCCTTTGGCGGAATTGGAAAATTACTTTTATAGAATGTCTATTTTCCGTGAAATAAATTAAAAAAATGCCGATAATATCAATGAATACTGACTTTTTTCATTTACCGGATCTATATTCCGGTAAATTGCTGCCAATCTGCAGATGAGATCTTTCTTTCCCCTTTATTCAGCAATCCCATATTATTTCAATCATTTAACGAATTAATATGTATAGCAGAATTCGAAACAATTTGTGTAATTGCGCAATTATCTATCGATTTCATTGTGCATAAATTAATAATACTCGAAAAATTATGATATTTCAATACCTATAGTCATATTTTTTTAATATCTATAGATATTATTACAGAATTTACAAAAAATCTACATAATTATTTTGAGTAATCAAGGAATAGTGATTGATATGGATCAGAGTAAACTGGAAATTACACAAAAAACAGCGAAACAAATTAAACATTTTCGCGTACAAAGTGGCCTGAGTCAGGAGGCACTGGCAGAATCCGCCGGGCTGAACCCTGCTTTTTTAGGGCATATTGAACGTTCTTTGAAATGCCCCACTGTGGATACCCTTAATAAAATAGCATCCGCGCTGAACATAACCCTTTCCGAATTGCTTGATTTTGACAGAACAGAAGAGACGGGCGGCGAAACGGACCGAAAAGCCAGAGCTGTTCAAAAAATCCATTCTCTGATTAAAGGCCTTTCGTCCCAGGAAGCGGAGCAAATTGCAGAAATAGTGGAAGATATTATAAAGTTTAAGCGAATAGGGTAGTTTTGGCAAAAAAAACCTAGCCGCAAAGTACAAAACATACATTGCGGCTAGGTTATAATATTCTATGGACCATTAAATGGCGGCATCTTGATCCTTATTTCTTTCCTCGGTATCATCTGAAGCATCATTTATTTTGTCGGCTGTCTTGTTTATCTTTTCTCGCAGGTTGTCCAGCTTTTGATCCAGCAGTTCCGACTTTGCTGTTAGATTGCCTGCTTTTACAGGGTTGCCATGAGAAGCGAAACTTGGTTTATACGAAAGTGCTTCTGTTTTCAAAACTCCCTGAGCAAATTGAATAGACTTGGCTATTTTGAGGCTTTTCTGAATGGAGGTAAGCCCGGTAATGATTTGCTGATTAGCTGCCTGTATTCCTTTACCAATCTCATTTATATCTTGGTTTTTTTTCCCACTTTGATTTCCTGCTTTTTTAGCCTCACTCTGTGCGGCCTTTTTCTGTTTATCTGCAGTTATTTTTGAAATTTCCGAATCAATTTCAGTAATCATACTGTCGTATTCCTGCATTTTGGCTTCAATCTCTTTTGCAGATTTCCCTGTTTTGAGTGCGTTTTCGCGGTAGCTTTGCTTTAAATCATTAATTGCCTGTTTTTGCTTTACCAGGCTGGAAATACGGTCTTTCGAAGTATTGTCAGACTGTGAGCCAACCTTGAATCCGGAAGTTGAGCCTGTAATCCGCATGTACCAACACATCCTTTGTTTGATATTCCTATTCTTAATATCGGCAAAATAACCTTGAAATTTAGAAAATACTATAAAATAGTTCTTGCTATCATAGAATTTTACTACAAAAAGAATCGGCTTATCACAGCATATGAAACCGTGATAAGCCGACAAATTAAGGTACGGTAAAAGTAATATTCAATTTTCTATTTTGCAGTGAAATCCGTCGAAATCTCTTTTTCGCTTCCGGGCGGGGAATATACAAACCGGTCCATCCGGCGGCCTTCAAAAAAGTATTTCGGCGGGCTGGAACGGTAAGTGTAGTCAAATGTATCAATAATTACAAGCTTTACCTTCATTCTGGCGGGAATAATGCTTTTTATGTACACGCTGGCCTGCTGGCCGGGAATTACATCGTCCTTTGCTTCCGCCAATCCGGCTAAATTGGGGGACAGCTCCACAAAAATTCCGTACGGCTCCACGGAACGCACAATTCCCGCGACTGTTTCGCCCACAGTGAACAGCGCAACATTGTCCTCCCATGTTCCGAGGAGTTCTTTGTGGCTAAGCGTAATGCGTCCGTTTTCGACTGATTTTACAATTACTTTAATATCCATGCCCACTGAAAAGCGTTCCCTCGGGTGGTCAATGCGTGAAACGGAAATCGCGTCAATCGGCAGCAGCGCAATTATGCCGCAGCCAATGTCCGCAAAAGCACCAAAGCTTTCCAAATGCGTTACTCTGGCGTTAATTACGTCGCCCGGTGTCAGTTTGGCAATATAATCCGCCATGCATTTTGCCTGCGCGGCTCTGCGGGAAAGGACGGCGTTCATATGGCCGTCGGCGTCTTTTTGGAACCCTGTAATCACGAAGCAAACCGGCCGGTTCACCCGTGAAATGATTGCGATGTCACGCACCGTGCCTTCGCGGATTCCCAAAGCGCCCTCGTCGCGCGGTATAAACCCCTTCATACAGCCTAAATCGATTAGCAAATTATGCGAGCTATCACAAACCAGCGCGCGTCCTTCCAAAATTTGTCCATCCCGGCAGGCGTCGTTCAGCGCGGATACATTTTGCTCCGCCGCGCGGTTCTCAGGCGTATCAATCATCCAACCTTCAGGATAGTATTCAAACATTTTAGTACCTCCTTTTTGTGTTCGTTCATCTATATGCTTGGAATCCGAAGGTAATACTATCCTAATAAATTATTAAATTGTTAATTTACCCCCGATTCTCTTGAATATTAATGCTTAATATTATAAAATATAAACTATGTATGATGAGAGGATGTTTCATAAGATGCAAAACAATAAAAAAGTAATCAGCGTTATCGCTGTTGCCGCACTGATTCTTAGCCTGACCGGCTGCGCGGGCACCACGGCGGCCTCTTCCGCGCCGGCTTCTTCCGCTGCTGCGGTAAGTTCGGCAGCTTCTTCCGCTGCCGCTTCCACCGCTTCTGCCGTGAACGACGGCCGGATTCGGCCCAGTGACGGGCAAAAGCTTGGGTACCAGCTGGAAAAGCCGGCAAACGGGGAAGAAATAGCGGTTTTGACCACCAGTATGGGTGTGATTAAACTTCGCCTGTTCCCAAAAGCCGCGCCGAAAACAGTTGAGAATTTTAAGGGCTTAATTAAAAAGGGGTATTACAACGGGTTAACCTTCCACCGTATTGTCAATGATTTTATGCTTCAGACCGGTGACCCCAAAGGGGACGGCACCGGCGGTGAAAGCATTTGGGGCAAGGCGTTTAATGATGAATACAATGCCAACCTTGTCAATATCCGCGGTTCCGTTTCCATGGCAAATTCGGGGAAAAACACCAACGGAAGCCAGTTTTTCATTAACCAGCGCGGCAATTCAGAGGCGATCAACTGGAATTATTATCAGCAGGCCTACGACGCCTACAAACAATACGGGGATACGTTTGTTCAGCAATACGGTGACGGCTGGCCTGATATGACCAAAATAACCGGTGATTATAAAAAGCTGTATGATGCACAGGGCGGCAACCCGAATCTGGACGGCGCCTACAATATTGCGCAGAAGGGCCACAGTGTGTTCGCACAGGTAATTGAGGGACTCGACATTGTCGATAAAATTGCAGCGGTTCCTGTTACCGAAAACGCCCAGGGGGAAAAGAGCAAACCGGTTACACCGGTTAAAATCATAAAAGCAGAAATACAGAAATATAAAGCTTAAAATCAACATCGGATGGGGAGGAATTCACATGAACGACAATAACCAGAACAGCAACCAGGGGAATGAGCATCCTCAGAATGATCAGCAGCCCCAAAACCCGCAGCAACCGTTTGATTATCAGGCCCATTACAGGCAGCAGAATCAGCAGTATTACAACCCGCAGCAGCCGAACGGGCCACAGGGTTACCGGGGCCAGCCGCAACAGCCCCAGCAGCCGCCAATCCCGCCGACCCCGCCGGTTTACACCCAGTACGGAACGGCAGACAATGCAAAGGCCTTTTCCATATTATCTTACATCAGCATTCTTTGGCTGGTCGGCCTGCTTGCGGACCGGTACAACCCGAAGGTTCGCTTTCATGTCAATCAGGGAATTATCCTCACGATTTTTGAATTTGCCCTCAATATCATAATTTCCATTCTAAAGGGCTTTATCGGTTCCATTTTTTCAGGGGTTTTCAATGGAATTTTTGTTATTTCTCCGCTTGGCGTAACAATAAACGGTTTGCTGACCCTTGCCGGCTGGGGCTTTTTTGTTGCCTTTACGATTATTGGTGTGATGCATGCGGCACAGGACAGGCAGGAACCTTTGCCAATTATCGGGAATCTTTTCCAAATTCTGAAATAAAAATAGCCTATTTCAGCAAATATCGTCAGTCGTATTGACAACAATATACGATTGACGATATAATTAATTTAATTGTTTTTTTTGCGGTGCAATATTTTTATGTACTATATATGGAGGGTAACTATGTCTGCGAAATACATTTTTGTGACCGGTGGCGTTGTTTCCGGTTTGGGAAAAGGAATCACGGCGGCTTCTTTGGGTCGTTTGCTGAAAGCCAGAGGATTAAGGATTACGATGCAAAAGTTTGACCCATACCTCAACGTCGACCCTGGAACGATGAATCCGTTCCAGCACGGCGAGGTTTTCGTTACCGATGACGGAGCGGAAACTGACCTTGACCTTGGCCACTATGAGCGCTTTATTGATGAAAGCCTAAGCCAGAACAGCAATGTGACTTCGGGCAGAATCTACTGGAATGTAATCCAGAAGGAGCGCAACGGGGATTATGACGGCGGCACAGTGCAGGTTATCCCTCATATTACAAATGAAATTAAGGATCGCATCCGTCAGGGCAAGGATAATATTGATGTGGCGATTATTGAAGTCGGCGGTACGGTGGGCGACATTGAAAGCCAGCCTTTTCTGGAGGCAATCCGCCAGTTTGCCACCGAGGTAGGCCGCAGCAACTGCCTGTTCCTCCATGTTACCCTTGTTCCGTATTTGAACTGTTCCCACGAGCATAAATCAAAGCCGACGCAACACAGCGTGAAGGAGCTTCTTTCCATCGGGATACAGCCGGACATTATCGTCCTTCGTTCCGAGCAAAGCGTTGGGGATGACATTAAGAACAAGATTGCCCTGTTCTGCAATGTGAACGAGAACTGTGTAATTCAGAATCTTGACCTTCCGCTTTTGTATCAGGTTCCTTTGGCACTTAAAGAGGAACGTTTGGATGACATCGTCTGCAAGCGCTTCGGCTTTGACACTCCGGGCCCGGACTTGAGCGATTGGATTACCATGGTAAACACCGCCGTGTCGTTAACCGAAAGTGTTACCATTGCCCTTGTCGGCAAATATGTTGAACTGCATGATGCGTATTTAAGTGTTGCCGAAGCGCTGACACACGGCGGCATCGGCAACAAAGTGAAAGTAAATATTAAATGGATTGATTCCGAAACCATTACGGAAGAAAATGTGCAGGAAGTCCTGTCCGATGCCGACGGACTGCTTGTTCCCGGCGGTTTTGGCCAAAGGGGAATTGAGGGCAAAATTACCGCGATTCATTACGCCCGTACAAACAATCTGCCATTCCTTGGCATTTGCCTTGGCATGCAGCTTGCCATTGTGGAGTATTCCCGCAACGTGCTCGGCATTGCCGATGCGAACTCCGCGGAGTTTGACCCGCAAAGCCTGAATCACGTAATCGACCTTATGCCGGAGCAAAAGGATGTTGTCCAGCGCGGCGGAACAATGCGCCTTGGCCAGTATCCTTGCAAGCTGATTCCGGGCACAAAGGCTTTTGAGCTGTATGGCCAGCAGCTGTTGATTTCCGAACGGCACCGCCATCGCTTTGAGGTGAACAACGATTACCGCGACCGTTTGGAGCAAGCCGGCGTTGTATTCTGCGGAAAATCCCCGGACAACCATATTGTTGAAATGATGGAGCTGCCAAATCACCCGTGGTATTTGGGTGCCCAGTTCCACCCCGAATTCAAATCCCGTCCAAACCGCCCGCACCCGCTTTTCCAGGGCCTTGTCGGTGCGGCGAAGGAATACAAATCCCAGCATAACGATTAAGTATAGTTTAAGAGTGGGTGTATTTTACACTCACTCTTTTTGCAGGGCAATTATGGCTATTGTGTAAAGGAATAATCTGAAATCCGGTATTTTGCTTTGATATAATCCGTGCAAAATACTGTTGTAAAATGAAAAATTCGCTGCCGGGATTGGTAAACGGGAATAAATTTAAATAAACAAAAAGGACGGACTCTCTACGCTTTAGAATCGTAAAGAGACCGTCTTATTGTTATTTCTGCAGATTATTCTTTGCCGCTTACCGGACTCCGGCGCCGCCGCCGCCAAATCCGCCGCCGCCACCGCCAAAGCTGCCACCGCCGAAGCCGCCGCCGCCAAATCCGCCTCCGCCGTTGTTTGTCGGTGGGGGGTTGGAAAGCCTTGTAGCTGCGCTGCTGATGTCGCTGATGGTGGACGCGAGTGAAGCGCCGAAATCAACGCCGGAAAAACCATACCCGCCCATACCCATACGGCTGCCAAGCATGTAATACATGTAGCTTCCGCCGAAATTGGTATTCAGGTAGGCTTCGTCATTCAGTTCGGGATAAACCATTTTCAGCTGGTCGCAGACCCGCTTTGAAATGTCCATCATGGTTGCATATACCAAAAATTCCTCCCAAAGCTCAAGCTGGGGGACGCTGTATTCATTCATTCGGGAAAATTCGAGCATGTATTTTTTCAGCCCGTGCCAAACGCCGTAATCATACTCGCCCTTTTCACTCAGCTTTTGTTTTGCGCTGCCCGCAATTAAAAGCAGAATTCCCGTAATAAATATGGAAAGGGGAAGATAGACCAGTGTGCTTTTTAAGGAGGAGCTGAGTGAAAATGCGGCAAATGCAAAGAAAATACCAATGAAGCCCACTGCTTTCAGAACGGTAAGGTAAATTGGCCTTGTCTCGTAATAGCCGCGCTGTGAAATTTCACGTTTTGCGCTCGCAAAAAAGCTGTTCATGTTGCTGTCGATGTATTTGTAGCCGGTTTCCGCGTACTTTTTAAACTGCTTCATTGTAAACGAACCGTTAAAATGGGTCGCCACAGTCGTAATCATATTTAAAAATACTTGTTCACTTTCGGTCAGGGGCATATTCCGGGTGCTTCCGGTCATCGTGACGGTAAAAGCATCCTCTTCACTGCCGCTAAATTTTACATAACCCTTTCGGGCCAGGCTCAGCAGCGTTGCGCTGGAAATTCTGCCCTTAACCTTCTCGGTAATGCCGCCCGAATAAAAATAGAATAAATTGGCGATTCCTCCCGGGGAATCGCCCTGTGGAATTTCACGGGTGTATTCCGGCACTTCGACAACAAGCCTTCTGTTTTTGCGCTTAACAATAATGAGCACTGCGATTCCGGCAATTAACACAATTCCGGCCGAAGCGGCGTCAAGAATACCCAAAAGGTATTGTCTTTTCTGCTCTGCGGCGTAATCGTCAGCCCATTTTTGTTCCTCCGCAGTAATTTGTGGAAGAACAATCTGTGCATCCTTTTTTGCAGATGCGGAAAACAGCTGCGGCGGCATGCAAAGCCGGAGTTCAACGAAGGTTTTCGCCGGTATTTCCTTTACATGAAAGGAAATTTGATTTGCCGAATCGACCGTAAAGTTCCCGCGTGCCGTGGAATGCAGCCATGGGTGCAGCGCGTTTTTATCACCCCCGCTGGGAAGCTGAACTGTGCCGTTTAGCTCTGCAACGGGAAAACTGGAGTCTTCAGGCCAAAAAATGCTGTAAAGCACCGCGGTATCCTGATGAACTGCGATAATGTTTTTTATGGTATAGGAGACGGTAAAAGTACGAACGCCCGCATCCATCGCCGGCATAAACCATCCGACTTCCGTTTGGCTGCCCGTATTGTGAATATAGCAGGAGTTGTCGGGAACAGAATAGGAGCTTTCCGGGTCAATATCGCCGATATACTGATACTGCGTTTGATTGTCCTCATCGTAAACGGAAAGTCCGGTAATGCCGTCTGCTTTTTCAGTGTTGACGGAGAAGCTGCGGTACAGGTTTCGGTAAGCTTTGTTTCGGTTCGCCAAACTCACCTTCCATGTTTCCTTTACCTTCATATCGCCGTTTTCCATCAGCTGTGCGGCAATGTTCAGCTTTTCCATTACCTGCTTCGCATTGCCCCGAAAAGAGTTAAGCGAGCAGCCGTACAGCGGCAGCAGGGTAAGCAGCACAATAAGAGCCGCCGCTGCAAGCTTTTTTGGAAGTGTTTTCATCACTTTGCGCATATGCCCTCCAAATGAACCGCGGATTAGAACTTAACCTGCGGAACAGCCTTTTCGGCCTCGTCCACTTCATAATATTTTCTTTGGACAAACTTAAAGATGGAAGCAATAATGTTTGACGGGAAATGCATAACGTATTCGTTGTATTTCATTGCGGTATCGTTGTAAAACTGACGGGAAATCGCAATTTTTGATTCAATGTCCTGAAGCTGACCCTGCAAATCCATAAAGTTCTGATTTGCTTTTAAATCGGGGTACTGTTCTGCGGTTGCAAACAAGTTAACAATAGCGCGGGAAAGCTTTGTGTTGCTTTCCATTGCTTCTTCGGGGGTTTTCGCGCTCATTGCCGCGCTGCGCCACTTGGTTACTTCCTCAAAGGTCGATTTTTCATGCGCCGCATATCCTTTTACGGTTTCAACCAAATTCGGAATCAGGTCGAAGCGCTTTTTCAGCTGTACGTCCACTTGGGCCCAGCCGTTGTCCACCCTTACGGAGAAAGAAACAAGCCGGTTATAGCTTTTGACAATCCAAATGATAAGAATCAGAATAATTGCACCGATAATTGCCCACGGTAACCAATTCATAATGGAATTCCTCCTTAATTATATTAATGAAATAGTAACACAATTTGCAGCAAAAGAAAAGAATAAAACAAACCGCTGTATAAAAGCTTAAAAATAAACGGAGCGGCCAAAGAAAACAGGCGCCATAAAATAAAAAGGGCCGCTGTGAACGGCAGCCCGAAAAGCAGTGTGATTCACTGTGATTTTCGGGTCACTGCAGGCAGCGACTCATGCTCTGTGTTCGCTTCGTACCGTTTCTTACAGCGGCTTTTCAATCGGATTCGAAATTCGGTAGCACAGCGTCATCAGGCTGTCGTTCAGGTGAACATTCTCTACCAGAACATCGGGGTATTTCATGCTGATGTCATAGTGGCTGAAGTTCCAGAAATTGCGTATTCCCAAATGATACAGGTGTTCCAAAAGCGAACCCACCCCGTCGCGGGGAATGCAGAATATCGCCATGACAGGCTCTTCATTTTTGCAGAATTCTTCAATGCCCGCAACATCACGGACAACCTGCCCGTTGATGGTTGTTCCGATTTTTTGCGGCGAGCTGTCAAATACGCCGACAAGCTGAAAGCCTTCCGCCTCAAAGGAAAGGTGTGAGGCAATCGCCTGCCCCAAATTGCCGGCGCCGATCAGAATCGCTTTATAGCCATGGGAAAGCCCCAGTATATTGGAAATTTCTTCGCACAGCTGGTCCACTATGTAACCATAGCCCTGCTGACCAAACCCGCCGAAGCAATTTAAATCCTGACGTATCTGTGATGCGGTGAGCCCCAGCTTAGCGGAAAGCTCGGTGGAAGAAATCCGTACAACTCCCTTGCCTTTTAAATGCCTTAAAAAGCGATAGTACCGTGGAAGCCTTCTTATCACGGACATCGAAATATTTTCGCGTTTTTGCATAACGCATTACCTCCATTTATCCTGCTTTTATGATAAGAGCGGGATAAGTCTTTTATTAATTTCTTTCAGAAAACTTTCTGTATCAACCGATTTCTTATTTGGCAAATTGGAAAGGGCTGCAAGGTCCCCCGTCATTATGCCGTCCTCAATGGTCTGCAGTGAAGCTTTTTCCAGCTTTTCGGCAAATTGAACCAAATCCGGCGTATTGTCCAGTTCGCCGCGCTTTTTCAGCGCTCCCGTCCAGGCAAACAGGGTAGCCATGGAATTGGTGGAGGTTTTTTCTCCCTCCAGATATTTGTAATAATGGCGCTGTACCGTGCCGTGCGCCGCTTCATACTCATATACGCCGTCCGGTGAAACAAGCACGCTGGTCATCATGGCCAGGCTGCCGAACGCGGTTGCCACCATGTCACTCATTACGTCGCCGTCATAGTTTTTACATGCCCAAATGTAGCCGCCGTCGGAACGGATCACTCTCGCCACGGCGTCGTCAATCAGGGTGTAAAAATAAGTGATTCCGGCTTTTTCAAACGCATCCCTGTACTCCGCATCGTAAATTTCCTGAAAAATATCCTTGAAGCGGTGATCGTATTTTTTCGAAATCGTATCCTTTGAGGAAAACCATAAGTCCTGATTCATATCCAACGCAAAGTTGAAGCAGGATTTTGCAAAGCTAGCAATGCTTTTATCAATGTTGTGCTGCCCCTGAATGATTCCGGCTGTTTCGAAGTCGTGAATCAATGCGCGTTCCTGCGTGCCGTCCGCTTTGGTCACCACCAGTTCGGCTTTCGCCCCTGCGGGAACGGTCAGCTCCACATTGCGGTAAACATCGCCGTAAGCGTGGCGGGCGATGGTAATCGGCTTTTTCCAGTTGGAAATATACGGAGTAATGCCTTTTACAAGCAACGGGGTGCGGAACACCGTACCGTCCAAAATGGCACGGATGGTGCCGTTCGGTGATTTCCACATTTCCTTTAAGCTGTATTCCTTCACTCTTTCCGCGTTTGGCGTAATAGTGGCGCATTTTACGGCGACTCCGTACTTTTTCGTAGCGTAAGCCGAATCAAATGTAACCTTGTCCCCGGTTGCGTCGCGGTTTTTCAGCCCCAAATCGTAGTATTCGGTTTTCAGGTCGACGTAGGGTGTAAGCAGGATATCTTTTATCATCTTCCAAATGATTCTTGTCATTTCGTCGCCGTCCATTTCGACGAGCGGTGTTGTCATTTTGATTTTATCCAACCTTTTTCCTCCTCTGATCAATTGTTATTACAGCGGATTTACGAGTTAAACCCGCAATTAATTCTGTTCCCTTGTGTAATTCAGCAAACCGCCGGCCAGTACCATTTTGTGCTGACGATCGCTTAAAACAGCCTCGCATTCAAAAGATGTGCCTTTGGTTTTGTTTTTTACAATAATTTTGGAGTTATTCTCTATCGCCGCGCGAATGTCCGGCAGCTCCAGCTCGTCCATCTGGTCAACGGAGTCATAGTCGCTTTCCTTGCGGAACACCAGCGGAAGAATTCCCGCGTTGGCAAGGTTTGCACAGTGAATGCGTGCAAAGCTTTTTACAATTACCGCTTTAATGCCAAGGTAGAGCGGCACCAGCGCCGCGTGCTCGCGTGAGGAGCCCTGCCCGTAGTTTGCACCGCCGACGATAATCCCTTTTCCGTTTTGCTTGCAGCGTTCAGGAAATTCCTTGTCGCAAACGGCAAAACAGAAGTTCGAAAGGTACGGGATGTTGGAACGGTAGGGAAGAATTTTTGCGCCTGCCGGCATAATGTGGTCGGTTGTAATGTTGTCGCCCACTTTTAAAAGCGCTTTCGCTTCAATGCTTTGCGGCAGTGCGGCTGTGGTCGGGAATGCCTTAATGTTCGGCCCGCGCAGAATTTCCACGTTCTTTGCGTCTGCTTCGCTCGCGGGGGCAACCACCATGTTGTCATTGATTAAGAATTGTTCTGGCAGGGCGATCGGCGCTTCTTTCCCCAGCATCTGCGGGTTTGTGAGCACGCCCGTCAATGCGGAAGCAGCGGCTGTTTCGGGGCTGACAAGGTAAATCTGCGCGTCGGCGGTACCGGAACGGCCCTCAAAATTACGGTTAAACGTTCTAAGGGAAATACCCGCCGAATTCGGCGACTGCCCCATGCCGATGCAGGGGCCGCACGCACATTCCAAAATACGGGCGCCGGCGGCGATTAAATCGGCCAAAGCACCGTTTTGCGCGAGCATATTGTAAACCTGCTTCGAACCCGGCGCAATCGAAAGGCTTACGTCCGGATTGGCTGTTTTACCCTTCAGAATAGAAGCAACACGCATTAAATCAAGGTAGGAAGAGTTGGTGCAGGAACCGATGCACACCTGATCCACCTTTATTTTACCGATTTCATCCACTTTTTTCACGGCATCGGGGCTGTGGGGGCAGGCTGCCATCGGTACCAATTCGGATAAATTGATTTCAATTATTTCATCGTACGGTGCGTCCGTATCCGGCTTTAATTCAATCCAGTCGCCTTCGCGGCCCTGCGCCTTTAAAAAGCCGCGCGTAATTTCATCGGAAGGGAACAGGGAAGTGGTCGCGCCAAGCTCCGCGCCCATGTTGGTAATGGTTGCGCGTTCGGGCACAGTCAGGGAAGCAACACCAGGCCCGCCGTACTCCACAATCTTACCTACGCCGCCTTTTACGGTCAGAATGCGCAGAACCTCAAGAATGATGTCCTTCGCACTGACCCAGGGGGAAAGCGACCCCGTTAAATTGATACGCAGCATTTTCGGCATGGCAATATAATACGTGCCGCCGCCCATTGCCACGGCTACGTCAAGGCCGCCCGCGCCCATGGCGAGCATGCCGATTCCGCCGCCCGTGGGGGTGTGGCTGTCCGAACCGATCAGCGTTTTGCCAGGAATGCCAAAGCGCTCCAAGTGAACCTGATGGCAAATTCCGTTGCCGGGGCGTGAAAAGTAAATGCCGTGTTTTTTGGCGATGGACTGAATGAACCTATGGTCATCGGCATTTTCAAAACCGGTTTGCAGTGTGTTATGGTCAATATAAGCTACCGAACGCTCCGTTTTTACGCGCGGCACGCCCATTGCTTCAAATTCAAGATAAGCCATCGTTCCGGTTGCGTCCTGTGTCAGCGTTTGATCAATTTTTAAGCCGATTTCGCTTCCTACAGTCATTTCTCCGCTTAAAAGATGACTTTTAATAATTTTCTGTGCTAAAGTTAAGCCCATTTTGAAGTAATCCTCCTATTCCGAAATACAGTTAGTTAAATATATAACTATTATCTTATAAAAAGGCTTGATTGTCAATCTTCCAACGAACAATAATCACGGCATTTTGCAATTTCGGGCTTTATTTTCTTGATGAATAACACAACAAATGCTATAATACTATTTAATATCATTAAAATATGTTTCAACACGTATGAGAATCCCTTTCCTACGGCAAACTAAACTGATAGGAGGGATCGCATATGAGCATTGCAGATGCCGATACAGACGAAAAAGAAGAAAAGCGCGACAAACAGATTGGCCAAATTATTGATACGGGTTCCATTATTACAGGCAACGGAAGCCATGTCATTCACTGCCTGACAATTATCGGTCAGATTGAGGGTCACTATATTCTGCCGTCGCAGAACAAAACCACAAAATACGAGCATGTCATTCCACAGCTTGTTGCTATCGAGGAGGCGTCGGATATCGACGGACTCCTGATTATTTTGAACACGGTAGGCGGCGATGTGGAAGCCGGCCTTGCGCTGGCTGAATTGGTTGCGGGAATGAAAAAGCCGACGGTGTCCCTGGTTTTGGGCGGCGGGCATTCCATCGGCGTGCCGCTTGCGGTCGCTGCAAAGCATTCTTTTATTGCTCAGACCGCAACGATGACCATCCACCCCGTGCGCATGAGCGGCATGCTGCTCGGCGTACCGCAGACTCTGGACTATTTTCAGCGGATGCAGGAACGCATTACCAAATTTGTTACGCAGAATTCCAAAATGTCGGAGGAACGTTTTTACGAGCTTGCCATGAACACGCAGGAGCTTGTCATGGATGTCGGCACGGTTCTTGACGGGCCGGACGCAGTCAGCGAGGGGCTGATTGATTCGCTTGGCTGCCTTTCCGACGCCATTGATTGCCTGTATCAGATGATTGACGAGGACAGGGAAAATCACAAAAAAGCGCAGCCCAGGACAAAAAAGAAACCTGCTAAAAAAGTTTAGCAGCCGGCGGCGAATGCCGCCCAATACATAAAACGGAGGAAACAACATTGAACATACTGCAAGCAATTATTCAGGGGATTATTCAGGGTGCGACGGAATTTTTACCGGTTTCCAGCAGCGGCCATCTTTCACTGGCGCAGCATTTTATGGGACTTCAGGTTCCCAGCCTGCTGTTTGACGTCATGCTGCATTTGGGTACATTGCTCGCGGTATTGGTCGTTTACCGCAAACTCGTTTGGCGCCTGATCTGTGAATTTATTCTGACAATCGGCGATATTTTTACCGGAAAATTCAAATGGCATAAAATGAATCCTGAACGCAGGCTGCTGATTATGCTGATTATCGGCCTTGTGCCGCTTTTCCTTCTGTTTCTTCCGGTTCCCGGAACGGGCATGAAGCTGAAGGATTTTGCCGACAAGTGGGCGACGGACAGCGATATTATTATTGAGGGCTGCTCGCTGATTATGACCAGTATTCTGCTGACCCTCGGTATTTTGGCAAGCCATAAAACCGCTTCCAATCACGCCGCTCACAGCAGAAAAAGCACCGCTTCCGCCGGCGGAAGGCGGCAGTTCAATGTGATTGACGCAATTACCGTTGGTATTGTCCAGTGTGTGGCCGCCATGTTCCCGGGGCTTTCCCGTTCCGGTTCCACGCTTTCCGCGGGCTTAATGCGCGGCATTAACCGCCAGACGGCGCTCGATTATTCTTTTGTAATCGGAATTCCGTCCATTATAGCTGCCGTTGCATTGGAACTTAAGGATGCTGCACATGCACCGATGACGATCGGCGTTGCGCCAATTCTTGCCGGTGTTGTTACCGCGGCCGTTGTCGGCTTTCTGGCTATCAAGCTTCTGCGCTGGATGGTTACTACCGATAAACTTTCGGTGTTCGCCGTTTATACCTTTGTTTTAGGTGTGGTGATTGTTGTTTTGGGAATTATCGAGCATAACACAGGGGTCAATATTGTGACCGGAGCCGCTCTGCATTTTTAAATTTTAGATGAAATACTGATTACAGACTTGAAAAAATACAGAATATGAAACTATAAGGTGATCTGACAGTGGCAAATCGAACTACAAAAGCAAAAAAACCGACTCCTAAAAAAAGTCCGGGTGCGTCAAAAGCGCGCCATACCGCTCCAAGCACGAAGGCAAAGCCAATAAAAGATGTTGAATACGTAAAACAGCACAATCAGATTTATGCGATTGTGCTGTTTGCCGTTTCTATTTTAATGGTTTTCCTCGTACTGGTTTCGGGCGACAATATTTGGCTTTGGTGCCATAACGTGCTGCTCGGTTTATTTGGCAGCTGCGCCATTGCCTGGCCAATCCTTCTTTTTTACATATCGCTCGTTACGGCATTCGAACGGCAGAACAACCGTTTAAGCAATAAGGTGATTATGATTGTCGTCATTATTGCTTTGTTTTGCGCTTCAATTTACATTTTTACCGCCGAAGACAAAATTACGATTGCATCGTTTGGGGACAATCTCAAGCAGCTTTACCTGAACGGTATGAGCCGTTCCGGCGCGGGGCTGTTCAGCGGACTGATCGGAATTCCGGTTGTCGCGGGGTTGGGTTCGACCGGTGCGAAGGTCGTTATTATTCTGGCCCTTTTTGTTGCGATTATGATTTTGACGGGTACCAGTTTGGTGCAGCTTTTCCGCGCGATTACCAAACCGGCCGACATGGTTGCCGCCAATATCAGCAGTGCGCGGGAACAGAAGGTTTTGGAACGCGACCGCCAGACGAACATTGATATCGCGCTCGACCATGAAGACGCGCTTCCGCAGCATCCGGTACAGTCGCCAGGTAAACAGCCAGTGAAGCAGGAGAAGAACAAAAAGCTGGAGCAGCTTGAAAAAGTATTTGGCATGAAAGAGCCGGTTGTGGAAAAAATCGAACCGGCAGCTCCCCTACCCGTGCCCTCCGATAAAACAGGCTCGGCGGAAGCCGCGGCGGCGTATGCCGCCCGTAAAACGGAAGCAAAAAAGCCGGATGAAAAAGAGCAGCCCGTCGGTTCCCCAATCGGCGCCCCGGTTCAGCTTACCATGTTTACCGACGAGCCGCCGGCGGACGGGAACTACCATTTCCCGCCCGTTACCATGCTCGAAACAACAAAGGAGCTGGCTGAGCAGGATGTTACGGAGGAACTGAAAATCAACGGCCAAATGCTGGTGCAGACTTTAAAGAGCTTTGGCGTTCAGACCAAAATTGTGGATATCAGCCGCGGCCCGGCCGTAACCCGTTACGAGCTGCAGCCCGCCGCCGGGGTCAAAATCAGTAAAATCACAAATCTCGCCGATGATATCGCCATGAATTTGGCGGCTTCCGGTGTCCGTATTGAAGCGCCGATTCCCGGCAAGGCCGCCGTGGGCATTGAGGTGCCGAATAAAAAAGTCAGCGTGGTTCGCATGCGCGAGCTGGTTGAATCCAACAGCTTCACCGCCGCGAAAAGTCGGCTGACCGTAGTGCTCGGGCGTGATATCGCGGGCGGCATCGCCACCGCAGACCTTGGAAAGATGCCCCATCTGCTGATTGCCGGTTCCACCGGTTCCGGTAAATCCGTCTGTATCAACTCATTTATTATCAGTCTTTTATACAAGTCCACACCGGATGAGGTTCGTTTTCTTATGATTGACCCAAAGGTTGTGGAGTTGGGAATTTATAACGGGATCCCGCAGCTTTTGGTGCCGGTTGTGACCGACCCGCGCAAGGCCGCCGGCGCTTTGGGCTGGGCCGTTACGGAAATGCTCAAACGCTATAAAATTTTTGCGGAAAACAATGTGCGCGACCTGAGCAGTTATAATATGCTTGCCGCTTCCTCCGGCTACAAAGACGCCAATGACCAGCCAATGCAGCATATGCCGCAAATTGTAATTATCATCGACGAGCTGGCCGACCTGATGATGGCCGCTCCGAACGAAGTAGAGGATTCCATCTGCCGGCTGGCACAAATGGCCCGTGCGGCTGGAATGCATCTTCTGATTGCCACGCAGCGTCCGTCCGTGGATGTTATTACCGGTATTATCAAAGCGAATATCCCAAGCCGAATCGCTTTCGCCGTATCCTCCCAGGTGGATTCCAGGACTATTTTGGACATGGGCGGGGCGGAAAAGCTCCTGGGCCGCGGCGACATGCTGTTTGCCCCCGTCGGCTCCCCAAAGCCGGTTCGAATTCAAGGGTGTTTTGTCGGCGACAGTGAAATCGAGTCCGTCGTTAACTTCGTGAAAAAGACACAGGAAACGGGTTACGATCAGAATATCGTGGAAGAAATCGAGAAAAACGCCGTCGCGGAGAAGGACTCCGGCGACAGCGGCATGAGCGACGATACCGACCCGATGATGCCGGAAGCGGTGAAATGCGTGGTAGAAGCCGGTCAGGCCTCCACATCGCTGCTCCAGCGCCGGCTGCGGCTTGGCTACGCCCGCGCGGGCAGGCTGGTTGACGAGATGGAGCAGATGGGGATTGTCGGCCCGCACGAGGGTTCCAAACCGCGTCAGGTCCTGATTACATACCAGCAGTGGCTGGAAATGAGCATGCGCCGAAATGACGCGGCCAACTCCGCTCCACAGGGAAAAGAATAAATCGAAATAGAAAATAAAGGAATAAACAGATGCCGTTTTTACCGATTACAAAAGAAGAAATCAATGCTTTGGGCTGGGACTCCCCCGACTTTGTGGTGGTGACCGGCGACGCCTATGTTGACCACCCGACCTTCGGCACGGCGATTATTTCGCGCGTGCTCGAAAGCTTTGGCTACCGTGTTGCAATCCTTGCCCAGCCGGACTGGCGCAGTGACAGGGACTTTACGCGTTTCGGCAAACCAAAGTTCGGCTTCATGGTCAGCTCCGGCAACATTGATTCCATGGTGGCGCATTACACCGCTGCGCGCCGCCGCCGCAGTGACGACGCTTATTCGCCCGGAAACAAAGCCGGGCTGCGGCCGGACAGAGCCGTGATTGTTTATACAAAAAAGATCAAGGAAATTTACCCCGACTCCCCGGTGGTCATCGGAGGGCTGGAAGCATCCCTTCGCCGTTTCGCCCACTACGATTATTGGGACGACGCTATCCGTCCGTCCATTCTGCTTGATTCCGGTGCGGATTTGCTTACTTACGGCATGGGTGAAAATCAAACGGTGGAAATTGCCCGCCGCCTTTATTCCGGCGAGCCAATCAGTACCATTACGGATATCCGCGGCACCTGCTTTGCTGTGCCTACCGGCGAATACCGCGCTGTTCCGGCAGTGGACTGCCCAAGCTTTGAACAGGTTTGTAAAAATAAAAAGGAATATGCGGTTTCCTGCCGCAAGGAGCAGGACGAGCAGGACGCTGTGCGCGGGCGCAGGGTGATTCAGCGCCACGGCGGCATGATATTGGTGCAAAATCCGCCGATGATGCCTTTGACGCAGCCGGAATTGGATGCGGTTTACGACTTACCCTATGAGCGCACCTATCATCCCTGCTACGAAAGCAGGGGAGGGGTTCCCGCCATTGAAGAAGTACAGTTTTCCATCACGCAGAACCGCGGCTGCTTTGGCGCATGCAATTTTTGCTCCATCGCGTTTCATCAGGGAAGGGCAATTACCGCACGCAGTGAGGAATCCATTCTGAAGGAAGCAAAAAAACTGACGGAAAACCCGAATTTTAAGGGGTATATTCATGATGTGGGCGGCCCGACCGCCAATTTCCGCCATCCTTCCTGTGAGAAACAGGCCGAACACGGTCTTTGCGCCGGCGGAAAAAAATGCCTTGCGCCCAAGCCCTGCCCGGCGCTTAAAGTAGATCATGAGGAATACCTTGGAATTTTGCAAAAGCTCCGCGCTTTGCCAAAGGTGAAACGCGTGTTTATCCGTTCCGGTATTCGTTTCGATTATCTGTTGGAAGACAAAGACGACACGTTCTTTCGGGAGCTTGTCAAATACCATGTCAGCGGTCAGCTTAAGGTTGCGCCGGAGCATTGTACCCCAGAGGTGCTTGACGCCATGGGCAAACCGCATATTGAAGCATACCTGAAATTTCAGAAGAAATTCTTTCAGCTGTGCAAACAGGATGGCAAGGAGCAATACCTGGTTCCGTACCTGATGTCGTCGCACCCGGGCAGCACGCTCAAGGATGCGGTCGAGCTGGCTCTGTTCCTGAAACGGGAGCATCTGCGGCCCGAGCAGGTACAGGATTTTTACCCGACTCCCGGCACGATTTCCACCTGCATGTTTTACACTGGTTTAGACCCATACACCTTAAAGGAAGTTTTTGTTCCGCGCACTGACCGCGAAAAGGCGATGCAGCGTGCGCTCCTGCAATATTTCAATCCGAAATACAAGGATTTGGTAATAGCCGCGTTAAAGGCGGCGGGCCGCAGTGATTTAATCGGCATGGGCGATAAATGTTTGGTTCGCCCCAACCCCGAAATGCGGCGCGCCCAAATGAAAAATGGGGAGAGGCACGTCAAATGGAGCAGCAAAAAGGCAGCAAAAAAGCGCTGAAGGTTGTCTTACTGCTCCTTTTGGCGGTGGGCGCGGTTGTTGCGCTGCTGCCATACGGGGCGGCGGCCTCGTGGCATAAAATTTTTTCGTTCTTTGGGTTAAATGATTTTTCTGCGGCGGCCGATCAAAGCCCGATGTCCGTTCATATACTTGAAGTCGGCAAAGCCGACAGTATTTTTGTCGAGTGCGGCGGGAAATATATGCTCGTGGACGGCGGCACGGCGGACCGCGGTGAATTTGTTGCAGAATACCTGAACCGGCGCGGTGTGAAACAGCTGGATTATGTTGTGAATACGCATCCCGATGACGATCATATCGGCGGGCTGAGTGAAGTGATTTCCCGGTTTCCCGTTGGCTGCTATTTGGCTCCCGATATACCGAAGGAGTTGATTCCTTCCAGTGAGGAGTATTTTGCGGTGCAGGCGGCGCTGAACAAAAAAAATCTGTCCGTCACCACACCCAAATGCGGGGAATCCTTCTCCCTCGGAAATTTGAAAATTCAGGTGCTTGCGCCTGTCAGTCCAGGCAACAGCACCAATAACAATTCCATCGTTCTCCGCCTTACTTACGGCAATACCAAGTTCCTTTTGATGGGCGATGCCGAAAAAGAAGAGGAAAGCGGCCTGATTGCGAGCAAAGCGGAGCTTTCCGCAGATGTTTTAAAGGTTGGCCATCACGGCAGCGGCACTTCCACAACAGTTTCCCTTTTAAATGCGGTAAGGCCGCGGTACGCCGCAATTTCTGTTGCAGATGACACAAACCACCTGCCCAACGACAGCGTGCTGAAAAGGCTGAACGATGCGGGTGCTCAAATTTACCGCACCGATATCAGCGGAACCGTGATTTTTCTGAGCAACGGCAAGACAGTTTCCGTTGTCACCGGGCGTTCAAAACAATAAAATAGAATCCGAAAAAAATTTGACCCTATTTATAAATGTAAAAGGAGACAGGAACATGAAAACGCTTACCATCGACCGCTTTGAAGGAACCTACGCCATCTGTGAGGACAGCGACGAAAAATTTTTTGCCATTGAAACTTCCGAACTCCCCAAAGGCGCTGCGGAAGGCGATGTGCTGAATGTGGATGACAACGAGGGTACATTGAGCATCAATGCGGAAGCAACCGCAGAAAAACGTTCCAGGGTGAAGAAACTGCAGGACAAACTTTTTCGCGGGTAAGACGCAACCTCCTTTCGCATCCATATTCTACGCTGCAAAAAAGGCAGGCATTTTAAACTGAATTCCATATTCTAAAACATAATAAACCCGACAGTGGCCGCCGGTGTGGCTGTCCCTGCCGGGTTTATTATGTTTGACAGTCATTTCGTTTTTTGTGCTTCTTCGCTTTTTAATGAAAATATTCAAAAATACCGAGTACAACCAGCAAAATCCCTGAAAACAGCGGTGCGTATTTGCCGAACAGCTTTCCCAAAGCATGATTCCCAATCGCTTCCCCCAGCAGGAGCGTAAGAATGCTCAATATGAAAGTTGCAGTGATGGTAAGCGGGATATTCACTTTTGTAATACTTGCGGTTATGCCTGTGCCAAGGTTGTTGAGCATTAATCCAAGCCCCACAAGAAAAGCTTCTTTTTTATCAATCCTGCCGTTTTGGTTTGAATCGGAATCTTCCGCGTATTCCATCATATCGGAGATGTCTTTTAACGCGAGCTCTTTTGGCTTTGTTGTTTTGAACAGCTTAATGACACTTTGAATGATAAAGTACAGGCCTAACAGTCCAACCGCCGCCGCACCCAGTGTATTAGCGCAGGAATCGGGAAGTAATTTTGCGATATATGTGCCGGCTGTCATGGATAAGTATGTTCCCGCGGAGGTTACGGCCGCAATAATCAGGTTTGCATAAACGCCGATTTTTATTTTCTTAATGCCGTATGCGGTGCCAATTACGATATTATCCAAATTAAAGGATAAACTGAATAACAGTGCTGATAAAATCAATGGGATTCCACCTTCCTCTCAATATGGCAAGGACTTTTGCTGTAAAATACCGTTCCGCTTGGGTTGTTCGGAGCAGAAATCAAAATCTGTGTATTTTAATATATGGGGAAGGGGAATTTTTGGTGATTGTCGAGTCACATAAAAACGTGATATGCGGAGCATGTTTTGTTCATAGGGTGTAAAAAGTTGCCTAACTTTACACTGCGTTTACACAACAAAAGAACCGCCGGAATTTTCCGGCGGTTCTTTTGTTTCTGGGATGCGGACAATCTGCAGCATTGTTATCGTCGCAGATTAACTTTATCCGGGTTCATTTTGTGCATGTGAACATTGAGCACCAGCCCGAACCCAAGGTATAAGCACGCGGCGGAAGAACCGCCCGCGCTGAAAAACGGAAGCGTTACGCCCATAACAGGCAGTAAATTCAGGCACATTCCCAAATTAAAGAGCGCCTGTGCCGCAATCATACCGAAAAATCCAAAACAAATGGTACTGCCCATATCGTCGCCGGATTTTCGTGCGATTCGCAGTGTTTTTAACAGCAGCAGAAAAATGAGCAGTATAATCAGAATACAGCCGACAAATCCCAGCTGTTCCCCGGCAACAGAAAAAATGAAGTCGCTTTGCTGAACCGGAACAAGACCTTTGTTTACCCGGGGACTGTTAAACAGTCCTCGCCCGAACAAGCCGCCGCTGCCGATGGAAAGCCGGCCCTGTATTTGCTGCCAGCCATAACCCTGCACTTCGGAGCCCAAATTCGGGCTGTCTAAACGGTACGTAATCAGAAAACGCTGCTTTTGATAATCTGCCAGCACATATTTCCACGCCAGCGGGAAAGCCACGGCAATCGCTGAAAACACAGCCGCAAAATACCGGAGCTGCACCCCCGCACCAAACGACATGGCAATGAACATGAAAAAGAAAATAATCGCCGTGCCGTCGTCGCCTTGAAAATGCACCAAAACAATCGGCACCGCAGCATGGCAGGCCAGCAGCGCGATTTGCGGAAAGGACTTCAGTAAATCCCGCTCCTTCAGTGCGGAAATATGTTTTGCGAACGTAAGAATAAATCCAATTTTGACTAATTCGCTCGGCTGGAAGGTTGTAACACCCAAATCAATCCAAGCCTTGGCATGAATTCCGCCGCTGCTTGTCACGGCAATTCCTTTTATCTGTGTGTAAATAATCAAAAACAGGCAGAAGCCCGCCACAATATACCAGTAGTTTGTAATTTCACGGTAGTCGACCAGTGTAAACAGGATCGCGCCCAAATAGCCCAACGTAATCGCAATTACCTGCACTGTAAAATAGGACTTGCCTGTTGAGCTGTTCGGCACTGTTTTGAGCAGCAAAAGACTGTAGGCCGAAATGGTAAGCATAATCAGCCAATACAGCTTGTCCGTCCGCTTGAAGTAGTCTAAAAATGACCTTAATACTCGCATGGCTTCACCTCTTAATCTTATTTATTATATTATGAGAGCGCTTAACATGCAAGTAAATAAATTCATGGAATTCAAAATACTTTCAAGCAACATTTGGGCAAAATAAAAAATGTTGCCCGTTCCTTGTTCATTTCCACGCTGAAATATGATATAATTTTATCATATTTATTTGTTAGGAGAATGCATCAATGCTGACGGACATCGAAATAGCACAGCAGGCAAAGCTGGTGCCGATTGCTCAAATTGCTTCTGAACTCGGAATTCAGGAGGAGGAACTTGAGCCATACGGCCGCTTTAAAGCAAAGCTGAACGACTCTCTCTTCAACAGACTTGCCGCAAAAGAAGACGGCAAACTTATTTTGGTCACCGCGATCAACCCCACTCCGGCGGGGGAGGGGAAAACCACCACAACGGCCGGTTTGGGCGAAGCAATGAAGAAGATTGGGAAAAACGCCATTATCGCCCTGCGTGAACCCAGCCTTGGCCCCGTGTTCGGAATCAAAGGCGGTGCGGCGGGCGGCGGCTATGCGCAGGTAGTGCCGATGGAGGACATTAACCTGCACTTTACCGGTGATTTTCACGCGATTACCTCGGCAAACAATTTACTTTGCGCAATGTTGGACAATCACATGCAGCAGGGAAATACCCTGCAAATTGACCCGCGCAGGATTCTCATCAAGCGCTGCCTTGACATGAATGACCGCGCGCTTCGCAACATTGTAATCGGGCTTGGCGGCAAAATCAACGGCGTTCCGCGGGAAGACGGCTTCAGTATTACCGTTGCTTCGGAAATTATGGCTATTTTCTGCCTTGCTTCCGATTTGGTCGATTTAAAAAACCGGCTCGGCAGGATACTGGTTGCTTACAGCTATTCCGGCGCCCCTGTTTATGCCTGCGACCTAAAGGCGCAGGGCGCAATGGCTGCGCTGCTCAAGGATGCGATTAACCCGAATTTGGTGCAGACGCTCGAGCAAACGCCGGTTATTATGCACGGAGGCCCGTTTGCAAATATTGCCCACGGCTGTAATTCGGTGCGGGCAACACGGCTTGCGTTAAAGCTTGCGGATTACTGTATTACGGAAGCAGGCTTCGGTTCCGACCTCGGCGCCGAAAAATTCATGGATATCAAATGCCGCCTGGCCAATTTAAAGCCAAACGCGGTTGTTTTGGTTGCGACTGCCCGCGCGCTGAAATACAACGGCGGCGTGCCGAAAAACCTGACAGCGGAGGAAAATTTAGAAGCGCTGAAAAAGGGCATCGTAAATTTAGGCGCTCATATCTCGGTCATGAAGAAATACGGCGTCCCCGTTGTTGTGGCAATCAACCGTTTTTACAATGATTCCAACGCGGAACTGGAATACATCGAAAGCTACTGCCGTGAAAACGGCGCGGATTTTGCGCTTTCCGAAGTGTTTGCCAAGGGCGGGGAAGGCGGTATGGATTTGGCGAGAAAGGTTTGCGAAGCTGCTGAAAAGCCATCCGATTTCAGGCCGATTTACCCTGCGGAATCCTCGGTGAAAGAGAAAATCGGAACCATCGCCCGGGAGGTTTACGGCGCCGACGGCGTAAATTACACCGCTCAGGCGGAAAAGTCCATTAAGGAAATCGAAGTCTTGGGCGGGGACAAACTGCCGATCTGCATTGCAAAAACGCAGTACTCCCTTTCGGACAACGCCGCACTTTTGGGCAGACCGACCGGTTTTCGCATTACAATCCGTGACTTGCGCCTCTCAAATGGAGCGGGCTTTGTCGTTGCTTACGCGGGCGACATCATGACAATGCCGGGGCTGCCGAAGGTTCCCTGCGCCGAACAGATTGATGTGGACGCGTCCGGTAAAATTTCAGGATTATTTTAACGATATTGGGTGACTGTATGCAGAAAATTATTACGGATTCTCCGGCGGAAACGGAAGCGCTTGGCGAAAAGCTTGCGAAAAAGCTCTGCGGCGGGGAGGTTCTGGCGCTTTTTGGCACCATGGGAATGGGGAAAACCGCTTTCACACGCGGGCTTGCCCGCGGCCTTGGAATTGAAGACGGCGTTTCCAGCCCCACCTTTGCGCTGGTTCACGAATATCATGGAAGGCTTACTGTTTATCATTTCGATATGTTCCGTGTCACGAATTGGGACGACCTGTATTCCACCGGCTTTTTCGACTATTTGGAAACCGGGGGAGTGCTTGTGATTGAGTGGAGCGAAAATATTGAAGGTGCGCTGCCGCAGGAAGCGGTGCGAATTGAAATTCAGCCGGGTGAAACGGAGAATCAGCGTATTTTTCAGATTGAGGGGATGGAGCTATGAGAATTTTGGCGATTGATTCGTCGGCAACCGCCGCTTCCGCGGCACTGACGGAAGACGGTAAAGTAATGGGCGAATTTTATATTAATACGCATTTAACGCACAGCCAGACCCTCATGCCCATGATTGACGACGTGCTGAAATGCACCCGAACCCGGCTTTCCGAAGTGGATTTGTTTGCGGTTTCCGCAGGGCCGGGCTCTTTTACGGGGATCCGTATCGGTGTTGCAAGTATTAAGGGGCTCGCTATGGCGCAGAATAAGCCCTGTGTGGGTGTTTCTACGCTGGAGGCAATGGCGTTCAATCTGGAACATCTTGAGGGAACAATTTGTTCTGTTATGGACGCGCGCTGCCAGCAGGTTTACAATGCAATTTTCGCCGCGCATAACGGCTGTTTGGAACGAATTACAGCCGACCGTGCGCTCGGAATCGAAGAACTTGCGAAAGAATGCGAAAATTACGCAAAACCGTTGTTTCTTGTTGGAGATGGCGCGAAGTTGTGCTATAATAATGAACGGTTTAAAAACTTAAATGCCGTTCTGCCGCCCGAGCCGTTGATTTATCAGCGTGCGTGCGGTGTTGCAAAATCGGCACTTACAGCATTTGAGCAGGGCAAAGCGGTAACTCCGGCAGCCCTGATGCCCATCTACCTGCGGCTTCCGCAGGCGGAACGTGAATTAAAAAAACGTTTAAAAGGAGAAAGTAAATGATAGCTTTGGGAGCCGATCACGGCGGAGTATTATTAAAAGAGGCAATTAAAAAGTATCTTGATTCGGAAAAAATCGCTTATCATGATTTTGGAACATTTGATGAAGCATCCATCGATTACGCGCCAATTGCGGCACAGGTAGCACACAGCATTGTAAACGGGGAAGCTGAGCGGGGCATTCTGTGCTGCGGTACGGGTATCGGCATGAGCATTGCGGCAAACAAAGTACAGGGCATCCGCGCTTCTGTATGCACGGACGAATTCTGTGCGGAAATGACACGCCGCCACAATAATTCCAATATCCTCTGCCTTGGCGGAAGGGTAATCGACGAAGAAAAAGCGGTTGCGCTTGCAAAAATATATCTTGAAACACCCTTTGAAGGCGGGCGCCATCAGCGCCGTCTTGACGAAATTACCGCGATTGAGCGTGGGGAATTGTAACATTTACGGCGTATGACCGCAGAAGTGTAAGCTATTGTAAAATATAATATATGGAGGCTGTCAAATGGACAAACAAGTATTCGTCATGGATCACCCGCTGATTCAGCATAAGTTGACTTTTTTACGCGACAAAAACACCGGATCAAAGGAATTTCGCGCGCTTGTCGGTGAGATTGCATTGCTGATGTGCTACGAGGCTACCCGCGACCTGCCCCTGCAGGAAACCACAATTGAAACCCCGATGGGTGAAGCAAAAACCAAAGTGATTGCCGGCAGAAAACTTGCGTTTGTGCCGATTTTAAGGGCGGGGCTCGGCATGGTTGACGGTGTGCTTGAAATGGTTCCTGCTGCGAAGGTCGGCCATATCGGACTTTACCGTGACCACGAAACGCTTCAGCCTGTTGAATATTACAGCAAACTTCCGCTCGATATTAACGAGCGCGATGTGATTGTGCTTGACCCAATGCTTGCTACCGGCGGCTCTGCAATTGATGCGATTACCATCATTAAGCGCAGCAGCCCGAAGAGCATTAAATTCATGTGTATTATCGCAGCCCCCGAAGGCCTGAAGGCGCTGACAGAGGCGCACCCCGACGTTCAGGTTTACTGTGCCGCCGTTGACGATCACCTGAACGAGATCGGCTACATTGTTCCCGGCCTTGGCGATGCCGGCGACCGCATTTTCGGCACGTTATAATGTTAAAATATCGCTGATAAAGCATAAAATAAAGCACCGGGCTTTTGGCCCGGTGCTTTGCTGTCTCGACATTTATTTTAAACTAGCAATATATTCGTCAATGGATTCTTCCTCTGCAGGGCAGCGGTCCGATTTGAACAGCGAAAGATTTTCCACATGGCGGATTCCTTCTCCCGGTTCAATACAGTAAAGCGGGCTCAGCGATTCCATTTCCACGTAGTCCTTGCAAACATAGGTTTCATAGGAACAGCCGAAGTCCGGGTATGCAGCCTGTACATTATGCACATAACGTTTTACAAGGGTATAGCCGTTTCTGCAATATGCCGCCCAGCCCAAAACGTTGTTTGTGCCAAGCTTCAGCGGGTCTTCTCTGCCCGAATCATGGCTCACTGTGATGAATTTATTTGTAATGGAGATTCGTTCATCATGAATATTTGTGTACGGCCAGGCCGCGACAATGCGGTTTGGAAGAACGCTGTTGCCGTTGTCCCTGTTTTGCGGAATAATTTCAACCCCGCCGCCGTTCACCATTGTAATCGCCCACAATGCGCAGGTCTGTTTTTCTTTAGAGCAGTTTTTTGCGCTGTGGATTACCATAATGTCGGTTGCAGCTTCACTCAGCATCACTTCAAAGCTCAGCTGCATTTCATTGCGCTTCTGGCGCGCGGGGGTAAAGCTGACACCCTCCGGCAGAATTCCGTACACAACAGGATCGTTGTCCGGGTAGTAGGTTTCGGGAACACGCTCGGGGGCGAGCCATACGCGGTGACCGCCGTAGGGGTAAAACACAGCGTCTTTGCCGTATCGTTCGGTCAGGCTTTCGTCACGGTTTACATAGCTGCGTTCCAAATCGTTATACAGCATGTTGGGTTCATTTACGTAACCAAAGCGAACGATTCGCGGGCCGCATTCAATGGTGACAGCCACATCGACCAAACCGTTGCTTATCTGCACACACCTGCCGTAATTTTCATAATTAATTTCTTTTATCTCAATAGACAAAAAAGACACATCCTTTCAGCCGGTCGGCTAAACAGAAATAATACCTGTTGTCCTGTCAAGTCCGCAGGGAGCAGCGTTCGGCATGCACAGCGCATAAAGATCCGCCGCTCTTCCCTCTAATTCAACCATACTTTTTGCATTATTGTCAAGGGATAAAATATCTGATGAATTGGTAATTATAGGAATATTTGTGTTGGATTTTGCATATCGAAGCAGTTCCGCCCCGCGCCGGTTCAAACCGATTACGCGCAGGTAGGGGGGAGCCCCTTTACTCATGGAGGAAGTCAGTCCCAAAAAGGCGGACAGTACGATTCGCCGGATGCGAGCGTGGGTGTATCGCTTTGATTTCGTCAGGTCATAAACTTCTTCCAGCGTTCCTGCTTTGCGCGCGGCGGCGTAAACGCGGTTTTCCAGCCCTTCGCTGATGTCCGGAAGCGCGCTGAATTCTTCCCGGCTCATGGTTCGCAGCTTTGCCAAAATTGCGCGTTCCACGGGGGCAAATCCTGCCGGTGCGTTCCCGGCGGCAACCTCGCTGCTTAAAATATCCGCGGACGACCGCGGCATCAACACTTCGTAATCCCCGCAGCTATGAATTACGCTGCGAATATGCGAAGCGGAAGCAATTCCGCACTCTGCGCTTTTTGTATCGTGCGCCGCGCCCACACGCCGAATGGTGAACGGGGTAATTTTTGAATCCAGTTTTGCCAGCGCCTTCAGGTACTCAATTCCAAGTATATTATTCGGCTCGGCCAAAAGCTGTGCGGTTTCTTCGTCAAACAGGCTGCAAACCGCATTTTGCCTTGCCTTGGCAAAGGTGGTGCCGCTTTTCAGCTCATTTTGCATTGCATCGCGCAGCGCGGGCGAGAGCAGCGCCTGCGCCGCTTTTTTTAAGTCGTCAATATTACCGCATTCGCTGCCAAAACTCAGCCAGTCAACACCCAGTGCGTTTAAAAGGGCAGCCCCGCCGAACGCAAATTTTTCGGCGCCTGCAAGCGCCCAGGGCAGCGGAAGCTCCACGACAAGATCAACGCCGTTTTCAAGCGCCTGCCTGGTTCGGGCCCATTTTGAAAGAATCGCCGGTTCGCCCCGCTGTACAAAATTTCCGCTCATTACAGCGGCAATGTGGGTCGCTCCGGCAAGGCGTGTGCGTGAAATAAGCGCGGCATGCCCAAGGTGGAACGGATTATATTCGGAAATGATACCGGCAGACAGCATTTTACCTTAAACTCCTTGAATTTAGTTTACTAATGTACTATTATAATATACAGTATTCACTGTGCGGTTTCAATAGCCGCATAGGATATAAAAAGCATTATTAGGAGGACAAAGGCATTGAAGATTTTGGTCATAAATGCGGGCAGCTCTTCGCTGAAATATCAATTGATTGATATGGAAACCGAAGCAATGATCGCAAAGGGCAACTGCGAGCGAATTGGCATTGAGGGGGGCACTTTCAGCCATAAAACCGCAGATGGGCGCAAAAAGGATGAAAAGGTCACAATGGCCAATCATACGGAGGCGTTCAAACTTGTTACCGCCGCTTTGGTGGACAAGCAGGTTGGTGTTATTAAAAATCTTTCCGAGGTTACTGCAATCGGTCACCGTGTCGCACAGGGCGGTGCAATATTCAGTAAGTCTCTTTACATCAATGACGACGTGATTGAGGGCATTAAAAGCCTGATTCCGCTGGCACCTTTGCACAATGGCCCGGAGCTCCAGGGAATCCTTGCCTGCCGTGAGGTATTTGGTTTGGAAGTTCCCGAATGTGTCGTTTTCGACACCTCTTTCCACTCCACCATGCCGAAAAAGGCATACATGTTTGCAATCCCTTACGAGTATTATGAAAAATACAAGATTCGCCGTTACGGCTTCCACGGCACATCCCACCGTTATGTGAGCAACCATTGCGCGCATTTGATGCACCAGCCCCTGGAAGATATCAATATGATTACCTGCCACCTTGGCAACGGTTCTTCCATCGCGGCAATCAGGGGCGGCCGCGTAATTGATACCAGCATGGGCTTAACCCCGCTGGACGGCTTTATGATGGGCACACGCTCCGGTTCTTTGGACCCGTCCGTCGTTACCTTCCTGATGGAAAAGGAAGGCTTGACACCGGCTCAGATGGATGATGTTCTGAATAAGAAATCCGGTCTGCTCGGCATTGCGGGTTACAGCGATGACCGTGATGTGACTAAGGCTGAAATTGAAGGCGACCCAAGAGCAATTCTTGCCCATGAAATGCTGGTTTATCAAATTACGAAATATATCGGTTCCTATGTTGCTGCGATGAACGGCGTAAACGCCATTGTTTTCACAGCGGGCCTTGGTGAAAATCAGGCGCATCTGCGCTACGCGATCTGCCGCGGCTTAAAATATCTTGGCCTCAAGATTGATCCGGAACTGAACGATAAGATGGTTTCCGGCAATGAGGGTAAAATTTCAACTTTTGATTCTCAGGTGGCGGTCTATGTCATTCCTACCAACGAGGAGCTTGTCATAGCACGCGACACAAAAGAGATCGTGGAAAAGCTGAACTATGCTTCCACGGAAGATAAAACAGTAGTAGACCTTGAAGATATCTAACATTTATTCATTGCTGAATCTGCAATAAAAAAGGATGCATCCAACCGGATGCATCCTTTTTTATTGAGCCTGAGTGCTCTTTTGGCGCTTAATTACCTTCAAGCGTGAAAATTCTTCTCTGTCCTTTTCTTCAAGTGCGTCGGTAATCAGCTTTACCGTTGACTCAAAACGGGGAATCATAATATTCTTCAGTGCGTTGGCGCGCTTTTGCGTCTTTTTAATTGCGTCGGCAAGCCGGTAAACACTGTTTTCCACTTCGGCCAGCTCGGCAGTCAGGCGCTTTACTTCGGAAAATTTATTGTATGCATCATCCAACATAATATTGGTTGAGTTCAGTCCGAATGGAATGGGAATGCTTACTGTGTCGAGTGAAACCATGGGAATTTCCACACCCATAACACTTCGGTATGCAACATTTAAGTTGTTGTCCAGTGGTACGGTGCGGGAAAGTTCGTCACATATTCCCAGTGTAATGTTGGCTCTCTGCAGCGCCGCATATGCCTGGTCATACGTATTGTCTATCTGATCCTGAATTTTTGCGGCTCTGCCAATCAGAGCCATCATTTCCCGTATCAATATATTGCGCTTTCGGTCAAGCAGCTCAAATCCCGTGCGTGAAAGCGCAAGCGATTTTTTCGTTGCCAGTAAATTGCCCTTGGTTGGAACTATTTGGTTACTCAAGGTGGCTCACCTCCTTTGGTCGCAAAACTGCACAATACTGTTTCCTGAAAGAAAAATACATGGATTGCACAACTTTCTCAACCACAGCGATTCGGGTTAAAATAATGTGATTCTGCCGGGCAGAAATTATTGCTGCGGGGCTTCCTCATCTGCTGCCGTTGTGTTTTGCTCTTTTGCTTTCTCATAGTATTTGTCAAGAATCGCGGAGTCAACACGGTCCAGCTCTTCGCGCGGAAGGGTGGAAAGCAGCTTCCAGCCTAAGTCAAGGCTTTGCTCAATCGTACGGTTTTCATTTGCACCCTGATTTACAAATTGCGCTTCAAAGTGCTTGCCGAACTCAATATATTTTTTATCGGTGGGGGAGAGCTCCTCTTCGCCGATAACCGAAGCCAGCGAACGCGCGTCCATTACTTTTGCATAAGCGGCAAACAGCTGGTTGGAAAGTGCGGAGTGATCCTCACGTGTGTAACCTTCGCCGATACCGTCTTTCATCAAACGGGAAAGGGACGGCAGCACCGCGACCGGCGGGTATGTGCCGGCGCTGTCCAGTGAACGGTCAAGCACAATCTGCCCCTCGGTAATATAACCGGTCAAATCGGGCACAGGGTGGGTAACGTCATCATTCGGCATCGTCAGAATCGGAATCTGCGTTACGGAGCCATTTTTGCCTTTTACCATACCTGCGCGCTCATACAGGGAAGCCAAATCGGAATACAAATAACCCGGGAACCCTTTTCTGCCCGGAATTTCACCCTTGGAGGAACTGAATTCACGCAATGCTTCCGCATAAGAAGTCATATCCGTCATAATCACAAGAATATGCATGCCGAGTTCAAACGCAAGGTATTCAGCTACAGTTAAAGCGCAGCGCGGCGTTAAAATTCTTTCAATAATCGGGTCGTTGGAAAGGTTCAGGAACATAACGACCTTTTGCAGTACGCCGGATTCATCGAACGAACGGCGGAAGTATTCGGCAACGTCGTTTTTTACGCCCATGGCGGCAAAAACAATTGCGAAATTATCACCGTTGTCGTCGCTGATCTTGGACTGCCTTGCAATCTGCACCGCAAGCTCATTGTGCTTCATGCCGGAACCGGAGAAAATCGGGAGCTTTTGACCGCGGATCAGCGTCATCAGCGTATCGATGGTCGAAATTCCGGTATTAATATAGTTTTTCGGGTATATTCTGGATACCGGGTTGATTGGGGTGCCGTTAATATTGGCACGCTTTTGAGGAAAAATATTGCCCAGTCCGTCAATCGGACGGCCCGCGCCGTCGAAAACACGGCCGAGAATTTCAGGGGAGAGAGGCATTTCCATTGGATGCCCCAACAGCCTTGTGCGCGTGTTGTCAAGGGAAATACCGCGTGTGCCTTCAAAAACCTGAATGACAATGCGGTTGCCCTCCATCTGCACAATTCTGCCCTGGCGCATGGTTCCGTCATCCATCCGGATATCGACAACCTCTTCAAATGAAGCGTTTTCAACATCGTCCAAAACAATCAAAGAGCCATTGATTTCTTTCACGCCAATATAATCAAGAATCATGGTGTAACCACCTTCTTAGGTAAAATTATTTGTTTCTCAGGCAGCCATTATGCCCGCAAGCGTTTTGTCAATTTCCGCAATATAATCGTCAAACATTTCCAGCTTGTTGTTCGGAATATCATATTTCATCTTTACAAGTTTGTCGAACAGGCCGGATTCCAAAATTCCGGAAATCGGAATACTCGCCGCTATCATCTGCTTTGATTTTTCATAAAGATGCAGAATTACTTTCATCATCAGCTTTTGCTTTTCAAGGGGGACAAACGTATCGTCTGCATGGAACGCGTTTTGCTGCAGGAAGCCGACGCGGATGACGCGGGCGGTTTCTATTACCAGCTTTTGATCGTCCGGCAGAACGTCCGAACCGATCAGCTTTACGATTTCCATCAGCTTGTTTTCTTCCTGCAAAATACGGTTGATTTTTTTGCGGTATTTTACAAAGTCTTCACCTATGTGCTCGGCAAACCATGGGTCAAGGTCAATAAAATACTCACTGTAGCTTTGTGTCCAGTTAATGGCCGGATAATGTCTGGCGTAAGCCAAAGCTTTATCCAAAGCCCAGAAGCAGCGTGTAAACCGCTTTGTATTTTGAGTAACAGGCTCGGAAAAATCAGAGCCCTGCGGGGAAACGGCGCCGATAATTGTAATGGAACCGTTGCTGCCATTCAGGTTGTTCACCATGCCGGCACGCTCATAGAACTCGGAAAGGCGGCTCGGCAGGTAGGCCGGGAAGCCTTCCTCGGCCGGCATTTCTTCCAAACGGCCCGAAATCTCACGAAGAGCTTCCGCCCAGCGGGAAGTGGAGTCCGCCATGATTGCCACATGGTAGCCCATGTCGCGATAATACTCAGCAAGCGTAATCCCGGTGTAAATGGACGCCTCACGCGCCGCAACAGGCATATTGCTGGTGTTTGCAATCAGCACGGTACGGTCGGTCATCGGCCTGCCGGATTTTGGGTCGATTAGCTCGGAAAACTCATCCAGTACCTGGCTCATTTCATTGCCGCGTTCGCCGCAGCCGACGTAAACGATAATGTCAGCGTCACACCACTTTGCAAGCTGGTGCTGCGTCATCGTTTTTCCCGTGCCGAATCCGCCCGGAATCGCCGCGGTACCGCCCTTTGAAATAGGGAAGAGGGTGTCAATAATCCGTTGGCCGGTAATGAGCGGAACCTTGGTCTGCAAACGCTCCGCCACCGGGCGCGGGGTACGGATCGGCCACTTCTGGCACAGGGTCAGCTTATGCACCTCGCCCTTTTCGTCCGTTAATTCCAAAACGGTATCGTTTGCCTTGTACTGCCCGTTGCTGTTTACTTTCGTAACCACTCCGGAAAGCCTTGGGGGAATCATGCATTTGTGCTTAATAATGGTTGTTTCCGGGCATTCGGCATAAATATCGCCGCCTTTTAACGTATCCCCGACCTTTGCGGTCACGGTTACGTCCCAAAGCTTGTTTTCATCCAAAGCGGAAACACTGCTGCCGCGCGAAATAAACGCGCCGGATTTTTCCGCAATTCCTTTTAACGGACGTTCGATTCCGTCGAAAATATTGTCGATGATGCCGGGGCCCAGCGTAACATTCATCGGGCTGCCGGTTCCAAAGACCGGCTCACCCGGATTCAGCCCGGTTGTTTCCTCATAAACCTGAATGGTTGTCAGCTTGTCTGTAATTCCGATGATTTCACCGACAAGATGCTCGTTCCCTACATACACCATCTCCATCATGGAGAAGCTGCGTGTGCCCTTTACGGTAACAACAGGGCCGTTAATGCCGTATATCACATTCTCATTTTCCATCTAATTCATCTCCGATAAAACAATAGGTACAGGCTCAGACCACAGCCATTCCTGAATTTTCTTCAAACCACGCGCGCTGGTCTTCCAGCAGGGAGTCCAGCGTTTCGTCGGCCATGATACCCATTTCAGAGTTGTAGGCGCGAATTCCGCCGATATGAATTCCGGCATCGACTTTAAAGGTACAGTCTTCGCCGAAGGCGTCTTTAATCTGGTCTTTAAACTTTTCGTCATCTTTTTTTATGCAGATTACTGTGTCGGAATTATGAAACTTGCCCGGCAGCTGTCCTGCGAATTTTTGAAGCAGGGCGGCATACTCGCTTTTTTGAGTAAAGTCGAAAAGCTGTTTTGTCGCGCGTGCAAAAACATCGTCGGATATTTTCTTTCTTTTTTCCAGCAGCTCCCTGCGGCTGCTCATTTCTCGCTGCGCCATTTCACGGGAAATCCCGTTGCGCATTTCTGCCATTTCCTTTTGAATCAGCCTGTACGCTTCGGTTAAAGCGTCAACTTCAGCTTCATCAAGCTCTTTGCGTTTAAAATCAGTTACTTCCTGCTCGATTTTTTTGCGCTGTTCCTCGGCATAATGATTTATGGCAAGATAGAATTTATTCATCTTTTCTTCGTTAGAAGCCATCATGTAACCCCCGATCCGCCTTAACAAGCGGCCTAAATTTTGACCCCGATTGCCTCGCGGACATAACGGGTAATGGAGTCCTTGGTGCGGCCGTTGCCATGTCTGTCCGGAATTTCAACAATAAGCGGCCGCTTTTGGCTGAGCTTTAATTGATACACCGTATCGGAACAAAGGGTGCGAAGCGTTTCCGTAATTAAAATAACGGCCACGTCTTCCATTGCCATTACATCCGTCAGGGTCTTTTTTACTTCGGCGGCTTCGTGAACCACAACGCCGTCAATGCCAGCCAGCCGCATGCCAACCTGAGTATCCACATTATCGCTGATTAGATAAAAGCGCATCGGTGCACCTGCTTTCCGCTATATCTTTTGAAGAATCAGGATTGAAATCAGCAAGCCGTACAGTGCAATACCTTCGCCAAGAGCAACGAAGATAATCGCTTTACCGAATGCCTTCGGATCTTCGCTTGTCGCTCCGATTGCCGCAGGGGCTGCTGCGGCAACAGCAATACCGCCGCCGATACCGGCAATGCCGACTGCAAGAGCGGCTGCAATCATGCCCAGGCCTTTTGAGGAGGCTGTGGCTGCTGATGCGGCTGTTTCGGAAGTGGTCGTTTGCGCTGTGGCTGCATTAGCCGTTGTGGTAGCGGAAGCGACCACCGGAATTGCAAAGGTTATGACACAGACCGCCATGAACGCCAAAAGCTGTGTTGCGACTGCACTGCGTGTCTTTTTACCGTTTTTTACGGCCCGAATGGACATAACCACGGAAACTACCAGGAACGCGATGGGCAAGCAAAATAATACTGAATTCATAACATTAACCTCCAACAAATTAACAAAATTATTAAGTTATATGCGCGAACATTACTGCTCGGCGCGAACAACAACAGGATTGAACGGACGGCCGTTGCCGTCAAAGAACCGGCTGAACATCTCGTAGAATTCAAGCCTTAACACCTGAATTCCAACAAGCAGCCCTTCAAGGCCCATTACAAATGTGTTGCCTAAGACAACAACTAAAATGTAACCAACGCCGCTGGACATGTTTGCAAGTGTGAATACAACCATCATCATACCTGCGTGCACCAGTACGAACGCACCGACACGAAGGAAGGAAATGGTATTGCTCGCATAACTCAGCAAAAATTCAAAAACTTCAAAGAATTCCTGTACCACGTAGCCCCCCCAGCTTTCCGGCTTCCAGTCGGGGCGGTGTTCAACCAGCCCGCCAAGAACCTCACGGAACATAATAACCAGCAGGGGAAGGATGATGAAGCAGAGTACATAAGCTGTGTTGACTAGCTGCCAGCCAAAAATAAGCTGACCGCCGAAGCCGACGACAAGGGAACCGTAGAACACAAAGCCAGCCAAGCCGTTAGGCCCGAACAGGGCGTTTTCGTAATGCCTGCGCTTCAGCGAGGAGTAGATATTAATCAGCATCGCAATCAGGACAAGCGTAACGCCGATTCCCACGGCGGAATAGATGATCATGTTTGTGGTGGCCGGTTTCATTACTTCAACGGGTTTTTCGTCCAGGCCAAAGACAAGCTTATAAAACGGATCGAGTGCGTTTTCATATCCGAATACCGAGCCGAAAATCATGCCGAACACCGCGGATGAAATTCCGCAGGGAATCAGAATTTTGCCCAGCTTCATCTTCTTTTTGTTCCACATAAGCCAGCCGATCACGGAAACAGCCAGCCCCTGACCAAGATCGCCGAACATAATGCCGAACAGCAGCAGATAGGTGACGGCGACAAATGGGGTAGGGTCAACCTCGTCGTAAGACGGAAGGCCGTACATGTCAACAAAGAATTCAAACGGTGAAAACAGTTTTTTGTTTTTCAGCTTTACCGGCGGGGAGTGGGACAGCTCTTCCTCTGCCCCTTCAAAGGTATATTCAATGGAATCCATTCGGTCCAGTTCGGTCTTAAAGTAACTTTCTTTTTCCTTTGGAATCCATCCGGTAAGAATAAAGCTGCCGTTGTACCTTGCTGCGTAGCGCCGAATGTTAAAATAAACAGATTGCTCGGTCAGCCAGGAGTAAATTTTTTGGTATATCAGTTTTTCACTTTTCCAAAGCTCCTCGAATTTTGCATCTGCTTTGAGGATGCGCTGAAGTTCGATGTCACGCTTAATTCGCAGCAGCTCCAGGGCAGTTTCCGGCGTGCCGTTCATCTCGGCAAGGCGTGTCCTTTCAAAATAAAGACTCGAAAAGATACGGTCTACTTCGCTTACCATATCAATCGGGGAAAAATACACGCCCCAGTAACTCGTTTCGTTGCTGGTGGATGGGAAAAACACGATGTATGGGTTTTGATTGTAGGATTTTAATTTTTCGTAGCTTTCTTTCGGTAACGAGCCAAAGCGAACCTTTATGTATTCGCAGGCGTGGATTTGGTCAAGATTAAGGTCCAGGCCGACAAAGTGGCTGAATTCCTCAATCTCGCGGGTGTAGGTTTGAACTTTCTCCTGCGCGTCGGCACGGTCATTTTGCAGATCATGAAAGGTTGAGGAAACAGAGGCTACATAGGAGCGCAGTTCTTCAGGGCTCATGTCGATGTTTGCCATCTCGTCGGGGCTCAAAAGCTCCAGCTTTTTTTTCGAGCCGGCCAGCGCCTCAGTCAATTGCTGCAAAGATTCCGAATAAGGATTTTCTTCATTTAAAGGAGAAAATTCAGATGTGTCGGAGTAAAAAGACAGCGCATTGTCAGGATGAAATACGCAGGATCTTCCGCACAGTGCCGTTACCTGATCCAAGTCGGCCATTCTTCCTATAATACTAACTACGTCAACTTTTAAAACAGCCAATAGTCAATTACTCCTTTCTCTTATAATTGAAAATAATGAGTAATTTTGCAATTTCTTCCGGGGCAAGTTTATACCGGACGCCCTCAACAATGGTAATGATATCCGTAAGCTCACATTGGGTGAGAAAGGTGTACGACATCATAACGACCGAAGGATGGGTGGAAAACCGGATATCATGGCGGCTGGTGATATATTTAACACGGTTTGGAATTTCATCAAGATACGTATGATCGATTTTGAGGAAGTGCTTCCCAATCGATGTTTTTTTCATTACAGTGGTAACTTGTTCCTCTGTCTGCGCCTCAATCATTTCATTTAACAGGCGCGGGCTGATGCTGCCGAAAGGAAGAAGCGAACTGCGTATAAAGTCCGGCCCTTCTTTGTATGAAATTTTCAACCGGATGATACGCGTGTAATTGATGAGATCCACATAGGAGTTAAAAATTTCATTGAGCTGTTTTGCGGTTTCCCCACGCGTATATTTTTTGATGATGTCAAATATATCCGAAAAAAGATAGCTAATAAGGGCGTTTTCAATTCCTGTATAATTCACGGGAATCCCTTTGACCGGTTTGAACGATTCCAGCAGCGCACGGTACGGCGTATGGCTTAACGCATCAAGAAGATCGTCAAAGCTTTTTATCTCGCTCAAAGCATCCAGATCAATTCGCGTGTGGCGGTTCAGATACATCGGCATTGTGAAAATGTATTCCTCCGGCTTGCCGGCTTCCAGCAGGATAATGCTGTGCAGAATCTGTTCGATTTCGCTGCGCATGATAAGGTACCGGGAGAAATGCTCCCCGACGGACAGCTCGTATCTGCAAAGCGAAGCGTAATCCTCAAACAGCTTTTGTTTCAGCTTGGCTTCAAGCTGGCCGCGGTGAATCGCATTTTCATTAATGCCTGCAAGCGCATTCCTGTAAGCCGTTTTATTTTTCAGGTATGATGCAACTTCGCTTACGCTTTGACAGGCCAAAAGGTCTTTATAGTTTTCTTCGGTCAGCCGTCTGCCGTACATGGCGCGTGCTTTTGATAATATTGCATTGGAAGCTAGGGTGGAAAGCATTTGCATCACTCCCCTGTAACTCTTGCGACGATCGCGCTGACCCATTCGTCACCCTTTGCTTTGTATAGCTCATCAAGCTTTTGTGAAATTTCATCGTATTTCTTTTTCTTTTCTTCCCAGCCGGTCTCCGCAGCAGCGCGCTCGTTCGGTTCGTTTATGGCAATCCGTTTTCTTGCTCTTTCAAGGTAGTCGTTTCGAATTTGCTCGCGCTTCGCAACAACTTCTTTTTCAGAGCTGATTTTTTCAATTTGAGCGGCGTCTGTAATTTCCTTGGCCTTACGGTCCATGTCCACAATCTGTTTGATTAAATCCTGCACTTTGACCGCACCTCCTTATCATGGTAAAACTAAATTAAAAATGTACGTGGCGATAACATATTATAGCCCTGGAATTTTGGTTTTACAAGATGAAATTTATGCAATGAAATCAAAAAACCAATCACATTTTTAGCAATTATAATTAAACAAGAGTAAAAAAGTACCAATTTTGAAATTTCTTTATATTACATATTTTCCCAATAAATCCACATTGTGCTGCATTTGTCAAAAAGTTAAGTTAATTCTTTAAACTCTGCATCGGCGCCGGAATCCTTCCGCCGCGCTGAATAAATTTCAACGGGGAATACCGGTTTACTTCCATAACAGGGCCGCCGCCCAACAGCCCGCCGAAGTTCAGCTCTTCGCCTGCTTTTTTGCCGATTGCGGGAATCAGCCGCACCGCGGTTGTTTTGGAATTCACCATGCCGATTGCGGCCTCATCCGCAATAATTGCCGAAATAATTTCAGCCGGCGTGTCGCCCGGTATTGCAATCATGTCAAGGCCAACCGAACAAACCGCCGTCATCGCTTCCAGCTTTGTAATGCTCAGCGCGCCGCATCTTGCCGCGTCAATCATACCCGCGTCCTCTGTAACCGGGATAAATGCGCCCGAAAGTCCGCCGACATGGGAAGAAGCCATAATGCCGCCCTTTTTCACGGCGTCGTTCAGCAGTGCCAGCGCGGCGGTCGTACCGTGCGCTCCGCAGCTTTCAAGGCCCATTTCTTCCAATATATGCGCTACCGAATCACCGACGGCGGGTGTGGGGGCAAGTGAAAGATCAACAATGCCGAACGGCACAAAAAGACGCCGCGAAGCTTCCTGCGCAACCAACTGGCCCATGCGTGTAATTTTAAATGCTGTTTTCTTAACAATGTCGGCAACACCGGTAATGTCGCAGTCACCTGCTTTTGCAAGTGCCGCGCGAACAACGCCCGGGCCGGACACGCCCACATTGATTACACAGTCCGGTTCGCCCGCTCCGTGGAACGCGCCCGCCATAAACGGGTTATCCTCCGGCGCGTTGCAGAACACAACCAGCTTTGCCGCACCGATGCAGTCGCGGTCGGCGGTCGCTTCGGCAAGCTGGCGCACAATGGCGCCCATCTTTGCCACAGCGTCCATGTTTATGCCCGCTTTTGTTGTGCCGATGTTAACGGAGGAGCACACCAGCTCGGTTTGGCTCAGCGCCTCCGGAATGCTTGAAATCAACGCGTAGTCGCCGGGCCCAAAGCCCTTGTGCACAAGGGCGGAATATCCGCCGATAAAGTTGACTCCGACTGCTTTGGCCGCACGGTCAAGCGCCTTGGCAAAATGCACCGGGCTTTTGCCGGGGCAGGCCGCCGCAATCATGGCAATCGGCGTTACGGCAATCCGCTTGTGAATAATCGGAATTCCGTATTCCTTGCTGATATTTTCACCGGTTTTCACCAAATTGCCGGCGTAGCGGCAAATTTTATCATAAATTTTGTCACAGGCCCTGTCGATGTCTGAATCGATGCAGTCGAGCAGTGAGATTCCCATTGTGATTGTCCGCACATCCAGATTTTCGTTATCTATCATATTAATGGTTTCCAGTATATCGTGAGTATCTACCATCTCTATTATCAAACCTTTCCAGCTGAAATATACTTAAAATTCTTTTGAAAGCAAACCGTTTTATATACGGTGCATGGAATTGAAAATGTCCTCATGCATCACGTGTACCGTCAAATTCATGTCGCTGCCGATTGCCGTCAGTTTGTCCGAAAGTTCGTTAAAAGGAACTGTGGATTTTGAAATGTCCACCATCATAATCATCGCAAATAAATCTTGCAGAATGGACTGTGTCACCTCGACGACATTCACTCCGTTTTCCGCACAAATTGTGGAAACGCGGGCAAGAATCCCAACCATATCTTTGCCGATTACAGTAATTACAGCACGCATAAAATTACCTCCAAAATGTATATTATGAAACTTATTGTCATTATGGACGAGAATTGAAATCTTGTCAATAGTGCCCCGAGCCTGCTGGCTTGGGGCGGTGGTCAAACTGTTCAAAATATTTGTTCTTTTTTTTGGCGAAATATTTATTAATGACGTATAAATATATATCGTTTTATGTTACTATATATTTATACAAAATAAGAAGATAAAGAAAATATAAATACCTTTTATCGGCAAGACTTCTGATTACAGGAGGAAAACAATGAAGTATCGATATATATCGGACAGCCACGTTCATTCCGACTGTTCCCGCGACGGCAATGATCCGACAATGATGATGTGCGAAAGCGCGGCCCGCTTGGGACTTTATGCGCTGACCATGACGGATCACTGTGAATGCAACGCTTATGTTTCGGAAGCTTATGACAGAAGCGTTCGTCAGTCTTATTTTGAAGCGCGCAAAGCTTCGGCTGTTTTTCGTGACCGCCTTCATGTATATGCCGGGGTTGAAATCGGACAGCCCATGCAGGATAAAGCTGCCGCACAGGATATACTGGACAACTGCGATTTTGATTTTGCCCTTGCCTCCGTCCATAACGTAAAGGGTTTGGCGGACTTTTTTGAGCTGGATTATTCCAAAGTGGAAGTGTACGATGCCCTGAACCGTTATTTTGATGAAATGCTTGAAATGATTTCCTGGGGCATGTTTGACTCCCTTTCTCACCTGACTTACCCGTGGAGGTACATTGTGGGCGAACGGGGATTAACCATTAACGATAATCTGTATCATGATAAAATTGACCAGGTCCTGAAGCTGCTGATTGAAAAACACAAGGCGCTTGAGGTGAACACCTCCGGACTGCGCCAAAAACTGGGCATAACCATGCCCGACCTGTCCGTGCTCCGGCGCTATTACGAGCTTGGCGGCAAGCTGGTTACCGTCGGTTCGGACGCGCACCGCTGGGCGGATGTGGGCGGCGGGGTCGAGCAGGGGCTTTCCCTTTTGCGGCAGGCCGGGTTCACCCACTTCAACATCTATATTAAGCACGAACCGAAATTTTTACCGATCGAGTGATTGCTCCTCCTGCCGGAAAGCGATGGGAGGGGCATAACTGAATAGAAGCAAATTATAGGAGGAGCGAATTGTTATGGATCGTTTATTAACCCTTTTGGATGAAAACGCGCGTCTTTCTACCGCACAGTTGGCGGCAATGCTGAACAAGACGGAAAATGAGGTTGCCGAAGAGATCGCCGCTTATGAAAAAGCAGGGGTTATCCGCGGCTATAAGGCACTGGTTAATTGGGAAAAAGTGGACGAAAACAAGGCGAGCGCTTTAATCGAGCTGCGCGTTTCACCGAAGCGCGACCGCGGCTTTGATGAAATTGCAGGCCGTATTATGCAGTTTGAAGAGGTTGAAAGCGTGTACCTGATGTCGGGCGGCTATGATCTGGCTGTCAAGGTGCATGGCCGCAGCATGCAGGAAATTGCCATGTTTGTTATGCGCCGCCTTTCCACGCTGGACTCCGTCCTTTCCACCGCAACGCACTTTATTTTAACCCGCTACAAAGACGGCGGGGTCATCCTCAACCAGGACGAGGAGCGGGATGAAAGAAGGAGTGTGCTCTGTGATTGACTATGAACTCATGCTCAATGATGAAGTTAAGCAAATAAAGCCGTCCGGCATCCGCCGCTTCTTCGACATTGCGAATGAAATGGAGCATGTGATTTCCCTGTCGATCGGCGAACCGGATTTTTCCACACCCTGGCATGTAAGGCAGGAGGGAATCAAATCCCTTGAAGACGGTAAAACATGGTATTCCCCAAACCGCGGCTTTGTTGAACTGCGGGAGGAAATATGCCGCTGGCTGAAGCGCCGCTACCATATCGAATATGAGCCGAAAACTGACGTGATTGTTACCGTCGGCGGCAGCGAAGCAATCGATTTATGCATTCGCTGCCTTGTAAATCCCGGTGATGAGGTATTGATTCCTGAGCCGAGCTTCGTTTGCTACAAGCCGCTGACAGAAATGGCGGAAGGGGTTGCAGTTACAATCGAAACAAAGCAGGAGGATAATTTCCGCCTTACCGCCCGTGACCTGCGTGAAAAAATCACGCCGAAAACAAAGCTTTTAATTCTTCCTTTTCCAAACAATCCGACCGGCGCGGTGATGCGCCGCGAGCATTTGAAGGAAATTGCGGAAGTGGTGCGCGAAAACAACCTCATGGTGCTTTCGGATGAAATTTACAGCGAATTGACTTACGGGGATACCCGCCATGTATCCATTGCCGCAATCGAAGGAATGAAGGAACGTACCATCGTTGTAAACGGCTTTTCCAAGGCGTTTGCCATGACCGGGTGGCGTTTGGGCTATGCTGTTGGGCCGAACGAAATTATCAGCCAAATGACAAAGCTGCATCAGTACGGAATTATGAGTGCGCCGACCATGGCGCAGTATGCTGCGATTGAGGCAATGAAAAACGGGGACAGCGACATTGATTATATGCGCGAACAGTACGATATGCGTCGCCGCCTGATTGTGGACGGCTTTAATTCCCTGGGGCTTACCTGCTTTGAGCCGGAGGGCGCGTTTTACGTGTTCCCATGCATCAAAAGTACCGGTCTTACTTCCGAAGAATTCTGCCAAAAGCTTCTTTACGCCGAGCATGTCGCGGTGGTGCCGGGCAATGCGTTTGGCGACTGCGGCGAAGGGTATTTGCGCGTTTCCTACTCCTACTCCATCAAACATATTACCGAAGCGCTGTCGCGCATTGAACATTTTATTAAAACTCTGTAGTTTTATACATTATAAGGGGAGCACAGAATGTCCACCTTTATCAACGCTTATGCAAAAATTAATTTAACGCTTGATATCACCGGAAAGCGCGAGGATGGCTACCACCTTATGCGTATGGTAATGCAGTCGGTTTCGCTCTGCGACCGCCTGACGCTTACTGAAGGCGAACCGGGAATCCATATCCGCTGCGGCCGCGTCGGCGTTCCCTGCAATGAAAGCAACACCGCTTATAAGGCGGCCGCTGCTTTTTTTGCGTTTTCGGGAACAGAACCGCGCATCACCATTGAAATTCAAAAAAACATTCCGTCACGGGCCGGGCTGGGCGGCGGCAGTGCGGATGCCGCCGCCGTGCTTCACGCGTTGAACGGAATGTACGGCACAGGCTATTCCCTGGAGACGCTTTGTGAAATTGGGGTCAAAGCAGGTGCGGATGTGCCGTTTTGTATTCTTGGGGGAACTGCACTGGCTGAGGGTATTGGGGAGCGGCTGACCGTGCTGCCCCCGCTGCCGCACTGTTATGTGGTTATCTGTAAGCCGCCGGTCGGCATAAACACCAAAAAGGCCTTTGCGCTTGTTGATTCCTCCAAAGTGACGGACACGTTTTCGGATGCCATGCTCCGCGCCGTTCACGCAGGCGATATCCGTGCGGTGGCGGAAAGTTTGGGCAATGACTTTGAACAGGTGCTGCACCTGGAGGATGTTACCCGCATTAAGCAGCTTATGAAATCAATGGGTGCGCTCGGCGCGTGCATGACCGGCAGCGGTTCCGCCGTTTACGGTATCTTTGATGACGCGGCGGCGGCCGCCGCCTGTAAAGCGTCCTTAAAAAAAGAGTATTATAAAGTATTCCTTTGTGAGCCTGTCCATCAGATATAAAGCATAAAGAAGCCCCGGCTTAAGCCGGGGCTTCTTTATGCTAGCAATCCTGTTCCGCGGTTATTTCCAAATACCTTTGTTCAGCTGCGCTCATCGCCTCCGTGCCTGCTTTACACAGCACATTAATTCCTTTTACCAGTGTAACAATTACAAATGCCTCCGCCAGTTCCTCCATGGTCAGCCCGGCTTCGATTGCCGCCACTGCATGCGCCTTGGCTCCGCTTACTTCGTTATCAATACTGTCTAAAATCGTAAAAACTAATTCGCTCGTCTTTTTTGGCAATGCTCCGTTTTGAACCGATTGACGTATTGTTAAATATCCCTCTAAGCCTTTTGGGGAATATTTTGAAAGCAGTTCCGCAAAAGGCGGGTTCCAGTTCAATTCGTTTTTATAGTAATCCAGTATGTTCTTATTTTCAGCCATAATAAATACCTTCTTATTTAAATAGATGCTGTCATGAATAATGATGCCCCTTGCGTTTCGGCTTGAACAGCCTTTGCAGACCGGCAAAGATCAGATAACCGATGATGCACCCGGCTGCGTTTAAAACAACGTCCTCCATTTCCACACTGCGAATGACCGCACCCATTAAAATATTGTTCAGCAGCTGAAGCCCTTCAATTCCGACCGGAACAAGAATCGCCACCGCAATCATCCGCCCCAGCCGAAAGCGGGGATTAATCAGCGGAACGAGGATTCCCAACGGTATCAGCATAATAAAATTGCCGCCGACAATCCGCAGGAACTCCTTATAGTTGTTCGCGGCAATGGAGTTATGCAGCATGTTTCCGGCTGATTCAAACGGAACCCAGTGGATACTTTTCACCGCAAGAGCAGTTGATTTCGCACTGATATGCCACATGCTCGGCGGTGTAACGGCAATCGTAAGCGACGCGACCACGGCAAGGTAGACGAATAAGACTGCAAGAAAAATTTTTTGAGAAATCTTTTTATGCCTGAAAAACAGCAGCAGGCAAATCAGGTACAAAACCAGCCCGGCTGCGATTTCCGGCAGGAAAGGAACATTGGGCAGCGATGGAAACGAAATATTTTTGATGACTTTGGTCATAACAATCCTTCTTTAGTTCAGTTTTGCTCTGATTATATACCACAAAATGTTACAATTCAACGAATAAATATATTTTTTCGTGCCAATAATCCTTTTGCAACATAAAGCAAAGGGGATTTACTTATGAAATTACTCGAAAAATCGTTCTGTCTGGCACTGATTTTAACGGTGCTGTTTTCTTTTGCCGGTTTCGCAGCCGGCTGCGAGGATATTTCCGGCCGGGTGCTGCGCCTGCATGTGCTGGCCAATTCGGATTCCGACGGGGATCAGGCGCTGAAATTAAAGGTGCGCGACCGGATTTTGACGGAAAGCGCGGGGATGCTTGACCGGATCGCAAATAAAAACGATGCGGAAGCTGCAGTAAAATCCCGCATTCCCGAACTTACTGCTGCCGCGGCGGATGAAATTAAAAAGCAGGGCTATAATTATCCGGTGAATGTGGAGCTGACGAACATGTATTTTACCACGCGGCAGTACAGCACCGTCACACTGCCCGCGGGCAGCTACGACGCGCTTCGGGTTACAATCGGAAAAGCGGAGGGCCACAACTGGTGGTGCGTAATTTTCCCCCCCATGTGCCTGCCGGCCGCGGAGGAACCGAAGGAACTCAGCGATGTTCTGAACGCAAACCAGCTTCACATTGTCGAGGGAAAAGGCGGATTTGAAGTCAAGTTCATTACATTGGAGTGGTATGAAAAACTAAAAGCTTATTTTGAGAAACATTAGGATGTTTTGACATCCGTGGTACCATTTTTGTCCCATCTTGGGCGCGGTACTTCTTTCTTCGCAGCATCTATGCTATAATCAGTAGTAATCTACCGATTGGGGGCATACGATGCTGCGTTTTATTTTGGGCCGCTCCGGAAGCGGAAAAACCGAAGCTGTCCGTTCCGTGCTGAAGGGCATGGCACAGACTTCACAAAAAAAGTTAATGCTGATTGTTCCGGAGCAGTCCTCGTTTGAAAACGAGCGCGCCATGCTCCGCCTGCTCGGTGCGAAAGATGTTCAGCGTGTTCAGGTCACCAGCTTTTCCCGCTTAGCCGACGCGGCATTTCGCCGTTACGGCGGTGCGGCGGGCAGGCGGCTTGACGACGGCGGCCGGAGCATCTTCATGAGCCTTGCGCTGGAACAGGTGAAAGAACAACTTAGCTTTTACCGTAAAAGCGCGGAGCACACCGAGCTGATTGGCCTGATGCTTTCCGCCTCCGCTGAATTTAAAATGTGTGGCGTAAAGCCGTTGGAGCTGGGGCAGGCGGTGCAGTCGATGCCGCAGGGAACGCTCAGGCAGAAGATGACCGAGCTTTCGCTGATCCTCTCCGCTTATGACGCGCTGGTCGCCCAAAGCTACATTGACCCGCTTGACGACCTTACCAGGCTGAAGAATATTTTGCAGGAGCATGATTTTTTTGCCGGATACACTGTCGCGCTCGATTCCTTCCAAAGCTTTACGGTACAGGAATATGATATTATCAATCTGATTTTAGCGCAGTCGGATGATCTTTACGCCGCGCTTTGCACCGACCAGCTCAACGACCCCGAGTGCGGCATGGGGCTTTTTTCGCTGGTTCGCCGCACAGCGAAAAGTCTGATGCGTATGGCAAAGCAGAACAATGTAAAAATCGCCGCGCCTGAACTTCTGCAAAGCGGCCGGCGTTTTGCAAACCCCGCCCTTGCGGCAATTGAATCGGGTGTTTACCGGTTCGGTCGCAGCATGGCTTCCTGCAAAAATAATGACGTTGTTATTTATGAAGCGAAAAACGGATATGATGAGGCTGCTTTCGTTGCTTCCACTATTCGAAACCTGGTGATAGAGGAGCAGTACCGCTACAGTGATTTTGCCGTGATTGCCCGTTCACCGGACCAGTACCGCGGTATTTTGGACACCGCGCTGGAACGCCGCCAGGTGCCGTATTTTATGGACAAGCCGCAGGCGGTCGATGCCGAACCGCTGATGCGCCTTGTTCTTTCTGCTTTTCAAATTGTACAGTCGGGCTTTTCTTCCGACGCTGTTTTTTCTTACCTGAAAACCGGCCTTGCGGGGTTGAATACCGAGGAGATTTCCCAACTGGAAAATTATGCTTTTATTTGGAACATATCGGGTAAAAAATGGAAGGAAGAGTGGACGGAGCACCCGCAGGGCTTCACAGAAAAGATGACCGACCACGATGTACAAAAACTAAAGGAGATCAACGCCGGCCGCGCTGTTGTAACGGTTCCGCTGATCCGGTTTGCAGACAAACTGAAGGACACGGATGGCGAGGGCATGGCGGCTGCGGTGTACGGCCTGTTACAGGAAATCAAAGCGCCGGAGCATTTGAAGGCGCTTGCGCAGCACCTTTCCGATTGCGGTGAACCAGGCCTTGCCGACCGCCAGCTTCGGCTTTGGGATTTGCTGATGGATATCCTTGACCAAACCGCTTTGGTTTTGCACGGCTGCCCGGTAACCTACACGCGTTACGCCGAATTGCTTCACCTTGTCATACTTGCCAATAATATGGCCAGTATTCCGCAGGGACTCGACGAAGTTACGGTCGGCGCAGCCGACCGTATCCGAACCAACGCGCCGAAAGTGGTGTTTCTGATCGGCACGGTGCAGGGAGGGTTCCCTCTTGCTCCCGGCAACAATTGTGTGTTCAGCGACGGGGAGCGCCGCGAACTGATTCAGCTTGGCCTGCCCCTGAACGATACCATGGAAGGCGTGGCGGTGCAGGAACGGTTCCTTGCTTATTCCGCCATGAGCGCCGCTTCACAAAAGCTGTACATTTCCTATCCTGTTTCCGGAGCAGCGGGTGAGCCGAGTTCACCGTCCTCTATTCCGGGCGAAGCCTGCTCTGTGTTAAAAAACATCACAGTGATAAATGAATTGATGCTTCCGCAGACTTATTTTGCCAACTCAAAAGAATCTGCTTTTGAGTTGATGGCACAGCAGTGGAACCACAATACAACCCTTTCCGCCACACTGAAAGATCTGTTCCGTGAACGTGGGGAGGAGTACCGGCTGCAGGCAATTGACCGCGCCGCGCAAAAACGTGTCGCCGCTTTTGCCGATACCGGCCGTGCGCGCGCTTTGTTCGGTGCAGCCATGCACGTTTCGGCCACCCAAATTGAAAAGTTTTTCCTTTGCCGATTCCAGTATTTCTGTCGTTACGGTCTGAACGCCAAGGAACGCCGTGCGGCAGAGCTCGACGCGCTGGAATATGGCAGCTTAATGCATTTTTTGTTGGAAAAGCTGTTCCGGAATATCGGCCATGAAAAAATTCTTGCAATGAAGCCGGATGAGCTGAAGCAGGAAATTATCCGGTTATTAAATGTATATGTGGAAACAAAGCTCGGCGGCATGCAAAATAAGACCCCGCGTTTCGCCTATCTGTTTTCGCGCCTTGCGGATTCGGCTCAGGTGATTGCTTTACATATTGCAGAGGAACTTTCTCAAAGCGAGTTTAAGCCCGTTGACTTTGAGCTTGCAATCGGCAGCGGCGGCATCCCTCCGCTTAAAATTCCGCTGCCCGACGGCGGTGAGGTTGAAATTGACGGCAAAATTGACCGTGTGGATCTGATGACGCGCGACCGTGTCAGCTATCTGCGCGTAATCGATTATAAAACCGGGCATAAGGAATTCAGATTATCCGACGTAATCTATGGCGTGAACATGCAAATGCTGATTTATCTTGCCGCCCTCAGTGAAAACGGCGATGACCGCTACGGGGATGTCAAGCCCTCGGGCGTACTGTACATGCCCGCAAACCGGCCTGTTATCTCGGCTTCCCGCGGTACGGAACAGAAAAAACTGGATGAAGAAGCCGCAAAAAAGCTGCGGATGGACGGCCTTGTGCTCGATGACGCGGAGGTAATCACCGCAATGGAACACAGCGCACAAGGAAAGTATATTCCTGTTGCATTAAAAGACGGTGCACCTGCAAAACGCGACCATGTGGTTTCGGAACAGGAGCTTACCGGCGTTATGCGCCACATCAAGGGTCTGGTCGGGGGAATGGCACGGGAGTTGCACGGCGGCGACGTAGCGGCACTTCCGCTTTCCGGGGATTACGACGCCTGTGCGTGGTGCCCTTATTCCGCTGTCTGCGGCCACGAAAGGGACGACCCGACCCGCGAAATGCAAAAGTGGGACAGGGAGGAAGTTATCAAGGAATTAACGGATGAGAACGGGGGTGGGTACAGTGAGTGAACGCAAATGGACGCCGAGCCAGCAGGACGCGATTTCTGCCCGTAACGGCACACTGCTTGTTTCCGCTGCGGCCGGTTCGGGTAAAACCGCGGTTTTGGTGCAGCGCGTGATCGAACGCATTACCGATGCCCACAACCCAACGGATGCCGACCGGCTGCTTGTCGTTACCTTTACCAAGGCCGCCGCTGCCGAAATGAGCAGCCGAATCGCTGCTGAAATTTCCAAGCTGCTCGAAGCCGACCCCTTTAACGTGCGCCTGCAGCGTCAGCAGATTCTTTTAACACGCGCGCATATCAGTACGATCCACAGCTTTTGCAGTGAAATAGTGCGTGAAAACTTTTACAAGCTGGGAATTTCTCCGGATTTTCGTATTATGGATGATAACGAAATGGATTTGCTTCGCAACGACGCGGTTTCTACTGTGATGGAGGAATTTTACGCGCAGGATGATCCGGTCTTTCTGGATTTGGTGGAAGCCTTCGCGTCGGGCCGCGATGACGACCGTATTATTCAGACTGTCAATAATCTGTATGATTTTGTCCGTTCCCATCCGTTTCCGAAACGTTGGCTCGCTGAAAAAGCGGCCATGTATTCACCCGGCGTTTCCGCACCGCAGACAGTATGGGGAAAAACAATTCTCGGCTTTGCCGATGACGCGGTCAGCTACGGCATTTCTTTAACGCAGAACGCGCTTTCGCTGATGAATGAGGATGCAGCAATCGCCAAAGCATATTCCGACGGCTTTACCTCCGATTTGGCGGGACTGATGAGTTTGAAAACAGCAGTGGAATCCGGAAATTGGAATCAAATCTCATATGAAGCAAATAATTTTAGTTTTATGAGGTTAAAACCCCTGCGCGGCTATGATGCAGACCCGTTGAAAAACAAGCTGTCATCTTCCCGTAAAGAGGTTCAGGCCACGGTCAAAAAACTGGCTGAACTGTTCAGTGCACAAGAGGAGCAGTGCACCACGGATATCGCCCGCCTTGCGCCGCTGGTGCAAAAGCTGTTTGAAATCACCACCCGGTTTGGCGAAGCGCTTGACGCGCTTAAAACCGAACGCCGCGCGGCCGACTTCGGCGACCTGGAGCACTGGGCGCTGAAGCTGCTTGTAAACGATACAGGCGAGGGGTTTGAACGCACCCCGGAAGCCGAAGAACTTTCTTCGCGCTTCGACGAAGTGATGGTGGATGAATATCAGGATACGAACGAAGCGCAGGATATGATATTCCGCGCCGTTTCCCGCAACGAAACCAATCTGTTTATGGTCGGCGACGTAAAGCAGAGCATTTACCGCTTCCGTCAGGCCATGCCGCAGATTTTTCTGCGCCGGCGCGCACTGTACCCGGATTACGACAGGAATAAGGATATCTATCCCGCCTGTGTCGTGCTTGACCAAAACTTCCGCAGCCGTTCCGGCGTAACCGACGCGGTAAATTTTGTATTCCGTCAGCTCATGAGCGAGCAGACGGGTGAGCTTGACTACACCAAAGCGGAGGAGCTTGTTCCCGGCGCGTCGTACCCGCCGTGCAGCGAACCCTCCGCAAGGCTCGATATCATTGACTTATCCGTTTCGGAAAAGGATGAAGATCTGATTTTGGCCGAAAGCCGCCATATTGCCGAACTGATTTACGAAATGATTTCAAGCGGTGAAACTGTTACGGAAAAAGGCGCTCAGCGCCCGATTGTGTACCGCGACATCTGCATTCTGCTGCGCAGCGCCAATAAATATGCACATGAATATGCCCGCGCGCTAACCATGCTCGGCATTCCCGCGTGGGCGGACACGGCGGGCGGATTTTTCGCCGCCGCCGAGGTAGGCGTGGCGGTTTCACTTTTGCGTGTTATTGACAACCCAATGCAGGATATTCCGCTTCTCGCCGTCCTGATGAGCCCGATTTACGGCTTTACGCCGGATGATATGGCAGATATCCGTATTCCGTCCCGCAACGGTTCGCTTTACCTTGCTTTGGTTACGGCGGCACAGTCCGGTCATGCCCGTGCGTCCTCTTTTTTGAAAGAGATGGAAACGTACCGCTCGCTTGCCGCTACCATGCCCTCCGACAGGCTGATTAATTTAGTGTATGAAAAAACCGGGTTTCAGAATTTGGTGCAGTCTATGGCAAACGGCGAACTGCGTCTTGCAAATTTGCGTCTGCTTCTGGAATACGCCAAAAAATACGAAGCTTCGGGTTACAGCGGCCTTTCCGGCTTTATCCGCTTTATCGACCGCTTACAAAAAAATAATTCCGATTTGGCTCCGTCTTCCGCTGTCAGCGAAGCCGCCAATGTTGTAAAAATTATGAGTATCCACCGCTCCAAGGGGCTGGAGTTCCCTGTGTGCATTTTAGCCGGCTGCTCCCGGCGCTTTAATAAGGATAGGGCGGACGTGCTTTTGCACCCGGCTTTGGGCCTTGGCGTAAAGCTGAAAGACCCCGCCACGCTTTGCCGTTACACCACAATGCCGCGCGAAGCGGTCGCGCTGGAGCTTGACCGCGCCGAAATGAGTGAGGAACTGCGTGTGCTGTATGTTGCCATGACGCGTGCAAAGGAAAAACTCATTCTGATTACCACGGTAAAGGACGCCGCCAAAACGCTGGGAAAGCTGGCTTCACGCCTGACAGAGGAAAGCCGGATTCAGCCCTATGTGGTGCGGAGTGTTTCCAGTATTTCCGACTGGCTGCTGCTTTGCGCGCTGCGGCATCCCAGCGGCGGTGCCCTGCGTGACCTTGCGGGTGCGCTGCCCGGCATTACGGCAAGCGCGGGGGAAGCGTGGAGTATCAATATGGTTTATCCGCCGAAGGACGAAGAACAGGTCAGCGAGCAGAAAGAAGTTTTGCCTGCGCAGCCGGACGAAGCGCTGGAAGCGGAGATTGCACGGCGGATGGACTATGTTTACCCCTTTGCCGCGCTGCAGGGAGTTCAGGCAAAGGTTGCCGCTTCCGATTTAGCGGCGCGCGAATTTTCCGCTCAGTACGCCGCAACCTCCCGTCCTGCTTTTTTAAGCAAAAAGGGGCTGACTCCCGCGGAACGCGGCACCGCGCTGCACGCCTATATGCAGTTTGCGGATTATCCAAAAGCGTCTCAAAACCCCGGCGAGGAGCTTGCGCGTCTTGTCGAACAGGGATTCCTCACTGCGGAACAGGGCGGGGCGGTCGATTTGGAGCGGGTGCGCGCGTTCTTCGGCAGCCGCATTGCAAAACGGATTCTCGCATCCGGCCATGTTATGCGGGAGTACCGCTTTACGGTGGAAATTCCGGCCTCAATCATAAAGCCGGAGCTTCAGGGCGAACTGAAAAACCAGCCGGTTGTGCTTCAGGGGGCCGTTGACTGCGCGTTTGAGGAAAACGCGCAGTTGATTATCGTCGATTATAAAACAGATAAAACAAACAATCCCGCGGAGCTTTGGGAACGGTACCGCTCCCAGCTTGCCCTTTACCGGCTCGCGCTGGAACAGTGTACCGGCCTGAAAGTGGGCGCGTGTCTGCTGTATTCCTTCGGTTTAAATACAGAAATAGAAAATTCGGACTTGACAAACAGAACAAATGCTGATAAACTCATTACGTAAAACAAAGCGGAACACGTCTGTGTTCACACCTGTGGGGTTTCGTCCGTCATGGGTCAATACGAAAATTTCTCTTTTGGGGTAATTATGTATTGCAGCGCGGGCGGAATTTCTGCCCGCGCTTTAATTTAAGTCGATAACGTGTTTTGGAGGTGCTTAACAATTAGCAACAAGGAACTGCAGATTAACGAGGAAATTCGTGACAAAGAAGTGCGCGTCATAGGTTCGGACGGCTCTCAGCTTGGCGTGATGCCATCATCCCAGGCTTTGGAAAAGGCGTTTGAACAGAATCTTGATCTTGTCAAGATATCACCGCAGGCGGTGCCGCCGGTGTGCAAGATCATTGATTACGGCAAATTCAGATTTGAACAGGCAAAGCGCGACAAGGAAGCAAAAAAGAATCAGCGTATTGTCGATATCAAAGAGATTCGTTTGTCTTTAAACATTGACACTCACGACTTTAACACAAAGGTCGGCCATGCAACCCGCTTTTTGAAGGATGGCGACAAGGTCAAGGCATCCATCCGCTTTCGCGGGCGTGAGATGGGGCATCCCGAACAGGGCTATGTCATTATGCGGAGTTTCGCCGAAGCACTCAGTGAAATTGCCAATGTGGAAAAGCCCGCAAAGCTTGAGGGACGCAATATGTTAATGTTCCTTGCATCCAAACCCGCTAAGTAATCATTTATTAAGGAGGACTATACCATGCCTAAAATTAAAACACACTCAGGCGCTAAAAAGCGCTTCAAGCTTTCTAAGAACGGAAAGGTCATCCGCGGCCATGCCAACAAATCGCATATTTTGAACAAGAAGACCACAAAGCGCAAAAGGGGCCTCAGAAAGACCACTGTTGCCGATAAGACAAATGTGGCACAGGTCAAAAGATTGGTTCCTTACAAATAAGGAATCGCCGAAAATCAAATATAACCATTTATTGGAGGTAATATACAATGGCACGTATAAAAGGTGCGTTGATGACACGCAAAAGAAGAAAAAAGACTTTAAAGCTTGCAAAAGGCTACTGGGGTTCCAAGAGCAGACATTTTAAAATGGCCAAACAGGCTGTTATGAAGTCCGGCAACTACGCTTTTATCGGTCGTAAAGCCAGGAAAAGGGATTTCCGCCGCCTGTGGATTACCCGCATTTCCGCTGCATGCCGCGCAAATGACATCAGCTATTCCGTGTTTATGAACGGACTGAAAAAAGCGGATGTTGTCTTAAACCGTAAGATGCTTGCAGAAATTGCTGTTGCTGACGAAGCAGCGTTTAAGACCTTGATTGAGAAAGCAAAGGCAGCTCTATAAAAAGCTGTAATTGCGCCCGGATTGTACCCGGGCGCAAATTTTATATGGGGAGGACATAACAGTGCCCGAACTCATAACAAGCCGTAAAAATGAAATAATAAAGCACGCCGCCCGCCTTTCTTCCTCTTCGGAATACCGCCGGGAGCAGGGCCTGTTTCTTGTGGAGGGCGCGCGCCTTTGCGGCGACGCCGCAAAAAGCGGTATCGCTGTCCGCGCCTTGTTTTTCACCGCGCAGGCACAGGAAAAATACGGCGATTATTTGAATGTGATTCAGCCCGCTGCCGAGCAGGTGTATGAAGTGGAACCCCATGTTGCAGCGCTTTTAACGGAAACGAAAACACCGCAGGGCATTTTCTGCGTGTGTGAAATGTCCGTGCGTGAACAGGGGCTTTCGCACATGAAACCGGACCGCCATTATTTGGCTTTGGAAAATATTCAGGACCCGGCTAATCTGGGCGCGGTGCTCCGTACTGCGGAAGCACTGGGCGTGGGCGGCGTGGTTTTGGCCGGCAGCTGCTGCGACGTTTACTCGCCCAAGGTGCTGCGGGCAAGTATGGGCGCAGTCTTTCGCCTGCCGTTTTTTATTGCGAATGATATGGCCGCCGCGGCAAAGCAGATGAACGAACAGGGATTCATTACTCTGGCCGCCGTACCGGATGAAAAAGCACAGAAAGTGACGGAGTTTGACTTTTGGCAGCCCACGGTCATTGCCGTGGGAAACGAGGGCAGCGGGCTTACAGGCGAAGCGATTGCCGCCTGTTCCCGGTCCGTTACCATTCCTATGCTCGGCCGGGCAGAGTCGCTGAATGCGTCGGCTTCAGCTGCAATTTTAATGTGGGAAATGATGCGTACAAAGTCGGGAGGCCGCTCAAATGAGTCTTGATCGCCGTATCTTTTGGGTATGGCTGCAGCACGCCTTGGGCGCGGGCAGTTCAAAACAGAACCGAATTTTTGAAAACTACCCCAGCCTTGCCGACTTTTATTCCGCCGGCATGCAGGGGTGGCTATTGCAGGGCTGCTTTACGCCGAAGGAGCTGGATAAACTTAGCTCCTTTTCCCCCACGGATGCGGCTGCCTTAATTGATTACAGTGAAAAAATCGGGCAGCGGGTCATTACGCCCGAATGTGAAGATTACCCCGAAACGCTGCGTCAAATTCACAATCCGCCCTGTGCGCTCTACGTAAAGGGTACGCTGCCGGATTTTTCTTCGGCTTTGGGCATTTCCATTGTGGGCACACGCAAGGCCACCGCAACCGGGGCGGCGGCGGCGCGCAGCTTTGCTTTTGAATTGGCCAAGCAGGGCGTTGTCATCGTCAGCGGCGGTGCTTTGGGCATTGATACCGCCGCGCATAAAGGCGCGCTCCAGGCCGGCGGAAAAACCGTGTGTGTTCTGGGCTGCGGAATCGACTTTAACTATCTTATGGGCAACGCGCTGCTCCGTGCGGCAATTGCAAATTCCGGCGCGGTCATTTCGGAGTATGCCCCGGGCACGCAGGCAGTTAACTCCAACTTTCCGATTCGCAACCGCATTATTTCCGGGCTTACCCTGGGCACTCTTGTGGTGGAAGCCGCGGGCAAAAGCGGTTCGCTGATTACCGCGGACTATGCGCTTGAACAGGGCAGGGATGTTTTTGCGATTCCCGCGGGAATTTACAGTCCGGTTTCACAGGGCGTGAATAACCTGATAAAAAGCGGAGCAAAGCCGGTTTCGAATGCCGGGGAAATATTAGAAGAATATCTTGCCCGTTTTCCCGATAAAATTAGTCTGGATGATGTCACTACCAATGTGCTTGTCCAAGACGAATCGCTGCCGGAAATTCCGGAGCGCGGTTTTGCACCCGAACCGCTTAACCTGGATGCTTTTTCAGCCGATGCGGCTGCTCTTTACGCGGAATTAACGGTTTTGCCGCGTCATATTTCCGAACTGGCAAGTCAAACCGGTATTTCGGTTCCGCGTCTTTTAACAGCTGTAACAGAACTGGAACTGGCTGAAAAAATCAGCTCGCATTCCGGCCGCCGCTACAGTCTTCCACGCTAAATGTTGTTAAAACTTGCTGATTTTTTCAGCAGGTTTTAAAAATGTTTAATTTATTTTTCCAAATTAGTATGAACAGTGTGTTGGAAACGTCGATATATGGTATGATACATGTTGATACCGTGCTTTCTGCGGATTGTCATGATTAAAAAGTACGAATGAGGTGGTTCTATGTCTAAGCTAGTGATCGTTGAGTCACCGGCCAAGGCCAAAACAATAAAAAAATATTTGGGCTCGGGCTACGATGTGATTGCGTCCATGGGTCATGTGCGCGATTTACCGGAAAGCCGTTTGAGCGTTGATGTTAAAAAGGATTTCAAACCTAAATATGAAATCATTAAGGGCAAAGAAAAGCTGGTACAGGAGCTGAAGGACAAGGCGGAAAAAAGCGACTCTGTTCTTCTTGCAACCGACCCTGACCGCGAAGGGGAGGCTATTTCCTGGCATTTGGCGTATATTCTGGGTTTGGATACCGCGGCGGAAAACCGGGTTACTTTTAATGAAATTACCAAAACCGGCGTTTCAGCCGGTATGGAGCATCCCCGCAGCATTGACATTGACCTTGTCAACGCGCAGCAGGCGCGCCGGATTTTAGACCGTCTTGTGGGTTATAAGCTCAGCCCGTTCCTTTCTCAAAAAATCCGCCGCGGTCTTTCCGCCGGGCGTGTTCAGTCCGTTTCGGTACGCCTTATTGTGGACCGCGAGGAAGAAATACGTGCTTTTGTTCCGGAAGAATACTGGACAATCGATGCGAAGCTAACGCCGCAGGGCTCACGCAAAGTTTTCGGCGCCTCATTTTATGGGAATACGGACGGGAAAATTAAAATTGCAAATCAGGAGCAGTCCGATCAAATTCTCAATGAATTAAAAGATGCGGAATATAAAATTGCCAAAGTAAAAAAAGGTACGCGCAGAAAATCCCCCGCGCCGCCGTTTATCACCTCTACCCTGCAGCAGGAAGCCTCCCGCAGGCTTGGCTTTCAGGCGCGCCGCACCATGAGGGCGGCTCAGGAGCTGTACGAAGGCGTCGAAGTCGAGGGTATGGGCGCGGTCGGTTTAATTACGTATATGAGAACCGATTCTCTGCGTATTTCCGAAGACGCAATTAAAGATGCGAGCGATTATATTCTGGAGCGCTGGGGCAAGAAGTATCTGCCCGACACACCGCGTCATTTTAAAACCAAGGCCAACGCACAGGACGGCCATGAGGCGATTCGCCCCTCCATGCCGAGCCTTTCCCCCGACAAGGTGAAAGCAAACCTTTCCGCCGACCAGTTCAAATTATATAAATTGATATGGGAGCGCTTCATTGCGTGCCAAATGTCCAACTGCCTTCAGAGCACAACGCAGGCGGATATTCAGGCAGCAAATTACATTTTCAAAGCTTCAGGTTACTCTGTCACCTTCGACGGCTTTACTGTCCTTTATGAAGAGGGCAGGGACGAAGAAAGCGACAGCGAGGGCGCTTTGCCTGTGCTGGAAAACGGGATGAAGCTAAAACTGAAAGAAATCGCCGGAAATCAGCACTTCACCCAGCCGCCTGCGCGTTACACGGAAGCTTCGCTGATTAAGGCGCTTGAAGAAAACGGAATCGGGCGTCCGTCAACTTACGCCGCAACCATTTCCACCATTACCGGGCGTGAATATGTAGTCCGCGAAGGAAAAGCGCTCAAGCCGACCGAACTCGGTGAGGTCTCGACCAAGGTGATGAAGGAACGTTTCCCTAAAATTGTGAATGTGAAATTCACCGCACAGGTTGAAAGTGATCTTGACAATGTCCAAAGCGGTAAAACCGACTGGGTTGAAACGTTGCACAATTTTTACGGTGACTTTGAGCAGACGCTGAAGCAGGCCAAGGAAGAAATGCAGGGCGTGAAAATTCAGCTAAAAGAAGACGAAACCGATATTATCTGCGAAAAATGCGGACGCAAAATGGTAATCAAAATGGGGCGTTTCGGCAAGTTTATCGCCTGCCCCGGTTACCCCGAGTGCAAGAATATTAAAAAGCTGGTTCAGGAAACGGGCGCGGAGTGCCCGAAGTGCGGCGGCAAGGTAATCGTGAAAAAGTCGAAGAAGGGCAGAATCTTCTACGGCTGTTCCGAGTACCCCAAATGCGACTTTATTTCCTGGGATGAGCCTACTACGCAGAAGTGCCCGCGCTGCGGCAAAACGCTGCTGAAGAAAAAGGGAAAGCACCCGAAGTACTATTGCGTTACGCCGGACTGCGGTTATGAAAAGCTGGAGGAAGAATGAGCATTAAAGTGATCGGCGCGGGCCTTGCCGGGTGCGAGGCCGCGTGGCAAATCGCTCAGGCCGGAATCGAAGTCGAGCTGTATGAAATGAAGCCGGTCAAGTTTTCGCCGGCGCATCAAAGCCCGAATTTTGCCGAACTGATTTGTTCCAACTCCCTGAAAGCCGAGCGCGTGGAAAGCGCCGCAGGCCTTTTGAAAGAAGAAATGCGTCGGCTGGGCTCGCTGCTTATGCAGTGTGCGGACTCCTGTCGGGTACCTGCGGGCGGTGCGCTTGCGGTTGACCGCGACGCGTTTTCCGAACAGGTAACGCGTGAAATTGAAAATAATGAGCGAATCCATATTCATCATGAGGAAATCAAAGAAATTCCCACGGACGGAATTACAGTGATTGCCACGGGGCCTCTTACCGCGGACGCGCTGGCGTCTCAAATTTACACCCTGTGCGGCGGCGGGCTTAGCTTTTTCGACGCGGCAGCGCCGATTGTAACAGCCGAAAGCCTTAACAGGGATAAAATCTTTGCTGCGTCCCGTTACGACAAGGGCGGCGACGACGATTACCTGAACTGCCCGATGAATAAGGAAGAATATGAACGTTTTTACAATGCGCTGATTCATGCGGAGCGCGCGCCGGTGCATGATTTTGACGTGGCGGACCCCAAGGTTTACGAGGGATGCATGCCGGTGGAGGTCATGGCGCAGCGCGGGATGGACACCCTGCGTTTCGGCCCGCTCAAACCGGTCGGCCTGCGCGACCCGAATACCGGCCACCGCCCGTGGGCTGTAGTTCAGCTTCGGCGGGAGGACAAGCAGGGAACGCTGCTGAATTTGGTCGGATTTCAGACCAATTTGAAATTCGGGGAGCAAAAACGTGTTTTCGGCATGATTCCAGGGCTTGAAAATGTTGAGTTTACCCGCTTTGGGGTAATGCACCGCAATACGTTCCTGAATTCTCCCCAGGTACTCAATTCCGACTACAGTGTGCGGGCAAATTCCAATCTCTTCTTCGCAGGTCAGATTACCGGCGTTGAGGGCTACATGGAATCCGCTTCGTCGGGAATCATGGCGGGAATCAACGCGGTTCGCCGGTTAAACGGGCGGGAAACATTAACGCTGCCCGGCAACACCATGATCGGTGCTTTAAGCCGTTACATTGCCGCGGGCGGGGAATCGGACTTTCAGCCCATGGGTGCGAACTTCGGGGTTATGCCGCCGCTTGAACCGCATATTCGTGATAAAAAGGAGCGGTACGCCGCAATTGCCGCCCGTGCTTTAGAATCTTTTGATTCGGTTTTTTCCGAAAATAAATAAAATGCAAAATTCAGACTAAAATAGGGGTGTGCCATATGAAAATCATAGTTGATGCCTTTGGCGGGGATAATGCACCATTGGAAATACTGAAGGGATGCGCTCAGGCGGTCGAAGGACTTGACCTTGACATTTTGCTGGTCGGCCGTGAGGATGAAATCCGGCGGGTCGCAAAAGAGAACAACATTTCATTAAACCGAATGGAAATTATCGATACCCCCGACGTGATCACAATGGAGGACCATGCCGGTGAAATCATGAAGTCAAAATCCAACAGCTCCATGGCGGAAGGCTTGCGCAGGCTTGCCGCGAACGAAGGAGACGCCTTTTTATCCGCGGGCAACAGCGGTGCCTTAGTTGTTGGCGCAACTCTGATTATTAAGCGCATCAAGGGCATTAAGCGCATTGCTTTCGCACCGATTATGCCGAAAAACGAAGGCTGCTTTATGCTCATTGACAGCGGTGCAAATGTGGACTGCAAGGCCGACATGCTCCGTCAGTTCGGCGTTATGGGCTCCATTTACATGCACAAGGTTATGAATGTCCCAAGCCCGCGTGTCGCGCTGGCCAATATCGGAACCGAAGACCACAAGGGCGGCCAGCTTCAGCACGAAGCCTTCGCAATGCTGCGGGAATCCGATATCAATTTTATCGGCAATATCGAAGCGCGCGACATCCCATTTGACGCCGGTGATGTGATTGTAGCTGACGGTTTTACCGGAAATGTAATTTTGAAAACATTCGAGGGCGTTGCCATGATGCTGATGGGCAAGGTCAAAACTATTTTTACCAAGAGCTTGGTCAACAAAATGGCGGCCGGAATTGTTTATAAAGATATCAAAGTGCTGAAAAAGACAATGGACTACAACGAATACGGCGGAGCACCGCTTATGGGCTGTGCAAAGCCGGTGTTTAAGGCGCACGGCAGCGCGAAGGCGAAAACCTTTTATAACGCGCTTCGGCTGACCAAGGCCTATGTGGAAGGAAATGTAGTTCAGGAAATTTCCGACTCCGTCTCGGATTATAAGAAAAATCATAAGCAGGATGCCGGGGAAGACTCTGAGGAGTAATCTGAAATTCGCTTTATGGAGCGTGTATTATGAATGAATTAGAAGAGAAGCTTGAGTATCATTTCAAGAATCAGGGCTATCTCAAAACCGCGTTGACCCACTCGTCCTACGCAAATGAAACAAAGGCGGCGGGCGGCAGCAACGAACGGCTTGAGTTTTTGGGCGATTCTATTTTGGGTGTGGTCGTTGCGGACTATCTGTTTAAGAATTTTCCCGATTTGCCGGAAGGCGACCTTACCAAAAAGCGCGCCGCGCTTGTTTGTGAAAAGGCCTGCTGCGGTTTTTCCCGGCAGCTTGACCTTGGCAGGCACCTTTTGTTAAGCCACGGCGAACAAAATTCCGGGGGACGCACCCGCTCCTCCATTCTGGCGGATGCGTTTGAATCCGTTATCGCCGCAATTTATATGGATGGCGGCATGGAGGAAGCGCGCAAGTTCATCCTTCGTTTCGTATTGCCGCTTTTGCAAACAGCTAAGCCGAAAGCCTTTAAGGATTATAAAACGGCCCTTCAGGAAATTATTCAGCAAAATCCGGAGGAACGCTTGGAATATGTGCTTACCGGGGAAAGCGGCCCCGACCACGATAAACATTTTACCGTGGAGGTGCACCTGAACAGCAATGTAATCGGCAAGGGCGGCGGCCGCAGCAAAAAAGAAGCGGAGCAGCAGGCCGCGCGCGAAGCAATGGAGCTGATGGGCTATTGAAGCACGCAAACGTGGCTCTTTTTGTACCCCACAACGGCTGCCCGCACCGGTGCAGCTTTTGTAATCAGCGCAGCATTACCGGCTGCAACACCCAGCCGACGCCGCAGGACGTAATTGATGCGGTTCAGGTAGCAAAGGCAAGCCTTAAGGGTGAAACGCGCAATGCGGAAATTGCTTTTTTCGGCGGCAGCTTTACTGCCGTGGAACGCGGCTACATGGTTTCGCTACTGGAAGCTGCGTTGCCATTCGTAAAAGACGGCACCTTTGCCGGGATTCGCATTTCCACCCGTCCCGACGCGGTTGACAACGAGGTTTTGGCGCTTTTAAAAACGTACGGTGTGACTGCCATTGAACTTGGCGCCCAAAGCATGGATGACCGTGTGCTCGGCCTGAACGGGCGGGGTCATACGGCACAGCAGGTGGAGGAAGCGTCACAACGGATTCAGTCATACGGATTTTCACTTGGGCTGCAAATGATGACCGGCCTTTTCGGCGATACGGCACAGGGCGCTTTTCAAACCGCGCAAAAACTTGCGGCGCTGCATCCCGAAACAGTTCGCATTTATCCGGCCATTATCATGCGCGGCACCGAATTGGGTGAAAAATATTTGGCAGGGGAGTTCCAAACATTGAGTCTTGACGAAACGGTATCGCTTTGTGCAAGGCTCCTTGACTTTTTTGAAGCAAACGGAATTTGCGTTATCCGCCTTGGGCTGCACAGCTCCCCTGAACTGGAGCGCGACATGCTTTCAGGCCCGTGGCATCCGGCGTTTCGTGAGCTTTGTGAAAGCCGCCGCTTGCTTCAAAAGGTGACATCATTTTTACAAGCCAATCATACGCCAAAAGGCAATATCACGATCAGCGTAAATCCGAAGATGCTCTCCGTTGCAATCGGGCAGCACAAAAGCAGCTTGCTGGCGCTGAAAACTTTGGGCTATGAGGCAAAAATTATTCCGGATGAATCAATCAACATCAATGACTTTCTTTTAAAATAATTGCGGGGGCGAGAATGTGCTGCTGAAATCACTTGAAATTCAAGGCTTTAAAACCTTTCCCGATAAAACAACCCTCAGTTTTAATAATGGAATCACCGCGGTAGTCGGCCCGAACGGCAGCGGCAAAAGCAATATCAGCGATGCCGTACGCTGGGTTTTGGGCGAACAGTCCACAAGGACGCTCCGCTGCACCAAAATGGAAGATGTAATCTTTAACGGAACGCCGACACGAAAAGCACAGGGGTTTGCCGAAGTTACATTAAACATTGATAATACGTCGCGTCAGCTTCCGTTTGACAATGACAACGTGGCTGTGACGCGCCGCTATTATCGTTCCGGCGACAGCGAATACCTCATCAATAAGGTTGCCGTCAGGCTGAAGGATATCAATGAGCTGTTCATGGATACGGGCCTTGGCCGCGACGGTTATTCCATTATCGGGCAGGGTAAAATCGACAGCATTGTTGCCGCCCGCTCCGAAGACCGCCGCGAAATTTTTGAAGAAGCCGCGGGAATTTCCCGCTTTCGTTATCGGAAGGAAGAGTCGGAGCGCAAGCTGAACCAGGCGGAGGAAAACCTGCTGCGCCTGCGCGACATTGTTTCGGAATTGGAAGACCGTGTCGGCCCATTAAAAGAACAGGCTGAAAAAGCGGAAAAATATCTTAAATATGCCGAACAAAAACGAACGCTTGAAATCGGACTTTGGCTCAACACACTCGACCAGTCCGGGCATACGCTGCGTGAGCATGACGACAAGATCATGATTGCCCGCAATCAGCATGAAGCGGTGGAGGAAGAGCTCACCGAAATCGATGCGCAGATTGAAGCAAATTTCAGCAACTCCAATGCATGCACCGCAAAGGTGGACGAAATCCGTCAGCAGGCCGCCGGGTTGGAAGAAAGCGCGGCGAAAAAAGACGGGGAAGCCTCTGTTTTTGAAAACGATATCCTGCATAACCGGGAAAATATTGAGCGTATTCAGCGCGAAATTGAGCAGAGCGCCTTATCCGGGCAGGACATGGATACGGAAATCAGTGAAAAGAATACGCTGATTCAGCAGAAAAGCCAATACATAGAGGAGAAAAATAAGGACTCCGCCGCCTGTGCCGCACAGCTTGAGCAAATCAGGCTGGGCATGAGCGAAACGGATGCCGGCATCGATGATTATACCCGTAAGATTGCGGCACTGAGCACCGACGTGACCAATGCAAAGTTAGCCGAAATGACCGCCGCGTCGTCCATCTCCGAAATTGAGCTTCGCCTTTCCACCGTGGATGAAACCATAAAGGCAAAGCAGACGCAGTCGCAGGAGTTGAAAGCAGCGGCGGACGATTACGCAAAAATGCTGTCCGACACCGACGGGCGCATTCAATCCTTTACTAATTCGGTCAAAGGTTACGAACTTCGTCTTGCTTCACGCCGCCAGCGCATGGAAGCGGCGAAAGAACTCAGCGACAAGCTGAATCTGGATGCGCAGGAACGCTCGCGCCGCGCACATTTGCTGGAGGAACTGGAACGCAATCTGGAAGGCTTTTCACAGAGCGTGAAAATCGTGATGAAAGAGGCCGGGCGCGGCACAATCAGCGGGATTCACGGCCCGGTGTCCCGCTTAATTAAGGTGCCGCCGCAGTACACCGTCGCCATTGAAATCGCACTGGGCGCCGCCATGCAGAATATTGTTGTCGGCAACGAACAGGACGCGAAACGCGCGATTCAGATGTTAAAACAAAAGGATTCCGGCCGTGCAACCTTCCTGCCGCTTTCCACAATTCACGGGAATTTGCTGCAGGAAAACGGGCTGGACGACTGCCCCGGTTTTGTCGGTGTTGCCGGAAAGCTTTGCAGCTGCGATGAAAAATACAACGGAATTTTACACTCCCTGTTGGGCCGCATTGCCGTGGCGGAGGATTTGGACAGCGCGGTATCAATCGCCAAACGGTACGGCTACCGCTTTCGCATCGTAACGCTGGACGGGCAGGTCGTCAACGCGGGCGGCTCACTCACCGGCGGCTCGCTTGCCAAGAATTCGGGGCTGCTCAGCCGCGCTTCGGAGATTGAACGGCTGAAAGCACAGGCGGAAGAGCTGAAAACCAAAGCGGAACAGGCCGCTGCGGCACTGAAGGCCGCGGGGGAAGACGTTTCCGCGGCGGAAGCATCGCTGGCCGCCTCCAAAGGCGAGCTTGCATCCGCACAGGAGGAACGTTATAAAATCGAAGCCGAGCAGAAACGCGCTCAGGCAGATTTTTCAACCGTTCAGAACGATATCGGCGTGCTGAATCTGGAACAGGAAACAGCGGGCGTCCGTTTGGCGGATCAAAAACGAATTCAGCGGGAAGCCATTGAAAATTCACAGAAAATAACGGAACAAATTATTTCACTGCAGGCCGAGCTGAACAAATTCAGCGGCAGCCGCAGCGAACAGAACCGCAAATCCGACGAGCTGGCCGCAAATCTTCAGGAAATCCGTATTGCTTGTTTGACAGCGGAAAAGGATATTGAATCCCTGCGCGCGGCGATTGCGGATATTGAACGCAGAAAGCTTGACCATGCAGGCAAAGCCGAAGCGCTGCTGGATGAAATCAGGTCGGTGGAAAATGCCAGCGCCGCGCTTTCTGTACAGATAGAAGAGCGAAAAGAACAGGCGCGTGCTTTGCGGGAAGCAGCAAAACAATCCAAAGAGCAGATCGAAATGCTGAACAGGAAGCGCATGGAATACGAACGCCTTACAACGGAGCTGCGTGCGAAAGAACGTGAAAAGTCCGCAGAAAAGGAAACAATCGGCCATGACCTGGCACGGCTGGAAGAGCGAAAAGCCAATCTGCAAAAGGAATATGATGAAATTATCAGCCGCTTATGGGAAGAATATGAGTTAACCAGGCGTGAAGCCGAGAATGTCGGCGCAAAAATCGAAAACCCCGTACAGGCGCAAAAAAACCTGAATGAGCTGAAAAATAAAATCAAAGGACTCGGTTCGGTCAATGTGGCGGCGGTCGAAGAATACAAAGAGGTTGCCGAACGCTACGAATTTATGACCGGTCAGGTAGCCGATGTGGAAAAAAGCCGCGATGAACTGAAACAGTTGATCGGCGAACTGACGCATCAGATGCGCGAACTGTTCGTCGCACGTTTTCAGCAAATCGGCGAAAACTTTCTGCAGACATTCCGTGAGCTGTTCGGCGGCGGTACGGCCGGGCTGACGTTAAGCGCGCCGGATGATATTTTAAATTCCGGCATTGATATTTCCGTTCAGCCGCCGGGCAAAATTGTAACACACCTTGAGTCCCTGTCGGGTGGTGAAAAAGCGCTCGTGGCAATCGCACTGTATTTTGCAATTATGAAGGTCAATCCGCCGCCGTTCTGCGTTTTGGATGAAATTGAAGCCGCGCTGGACGATGTGAATGTGGACCGTTTTGCCACCTACCTGCGCCGGATGAATCGAAACACTCAGTTTATCGTCATTACGCACCGCCGCGGCAGTATGGAAGAAGCGGACGTGCTTTACGGCGTTACCATGCAGGATGAGGGCGTTTCCAAGCTCCTTGAGCTGCGTGTTTCGGAACTGGAAGCTAAGCTTGGGATGAAAGAAGAACACTAATAAAGGAGAACCTCCAAATGGGTTTATTTGCAAAAATTAAAGAAGGGCTCAAAAAAACGCGGGACAGCATGAGCAAGTCGGTTGAAACCATGCTGAACTCCTTTACCAAGATTGACGAGTCCCTTTTTGAGGAGCTGGAAGAACTGCTCGTCATGGGGGATGTCGGCGTACACACGGCGGAGCGCATCTGCGACGTGCTGCGGAAAAAGGTAAAGGAAAACGGAGTCACCGACCCGACGGAAATTTTTAATATGCTTCGTGACACTGTTGCCGACATGTTAAGGGGCGGCGAAGAACTGAATATCGGAACAAAACCGTCGGTTATTCTCGTAATCGGTGTAAATGGCGTGGGCAAAACCACGACCATCGGTAAAATTGCCTCCAGGTTGGTAAAAGAGAATAAAAAAGTTATTTTGGGCGCGGCGGATACCTTCCGCGCTGCCGCAATTGACCAGTTGGAAATTTGGGCCAAGCGTTCCGGTGCGGATTTGATTAAGCAGGCGGAGGGAAGCGACCCCGCGTCCGTCGTTTTTGATTCCATTGCCGCGGCAAAAGCCAGGGGTGCGGACGTTGTAATCTGCGACACGGCCGGGCGGCTTCACAATAAAAAGAACCTGATGGAGGAACTTGCGAAAATTAACCGTGTAATTGACCGGGAATTGCCGGGGGCGGATAAGGAAGTACTTTTGGTGCTGGATGCGATGACCGGCCAAAATGCCGTAAATCAGGCGCGTGAATTTAAAAATGCGGCGGGCATTACCGGCCTTGTTCTGACAAAGCTTGACGGTACCGCGCGCGGCGGCGTCGTGCTGGCGGTGCGTGAAGATTTGAACCTGCCTGTAAAATTTATCGGCGTAGGCGAACAGGTGGATGACCTTCAGCCGTTTGACGCAGACGAATTTGCCGCAGCTTTATTTACAAGATAGAGGGAACGTATGACAACATTTGTAATTGCAACACATAATCAGAATAAACTGAAAGAGCTTCAGCGCATTTTGGCTCCGCTGAATATTGATGTTACCACGGCTCAATTGGATGAGGTGGAGGAAACAGGAACCACATTTTCCGAAAATGCCTTTTTAAAGGCCGATGCCGCCTGCCGCGAAACAGGGCTGCCCGCGGTTGCCGATGATTCCGGTTTGATGGTGGATGCCTTAAACGGTGAGCCGGGGGTTTACTCCGCGCGGTACGCCGGGGAAGGCGCGAGCGATTTGGATCGAATCCATAAGCTATTGGAAAATTTAAAGGATGTTCCAAAGGAAAAACGCACGGCGAAGTTTGTGAGCGCTGTTTGCTGTGTTTACCCCAGCGGGGAACGAATTGATGTGCAGGGCGAGTGCCCGGGCTCCATCGCGTTTGCTCCGCAGGGAAACGGCGGATTCGGCTATGACCCGGTTTTCCTCGTGGGCGAAAAATCGTTCGGGGAACTGAGCGCAGGGGAAAAGGACAGTATCAGCCACCGCGGCCGCGCGCTTGCCAAACTGGCGGCGCAGTTACAAACAAAAAAGGAGAATCATTCATGTTAACAAGTAAACAGCGCGCTTTTCTGCGCTCCCTTGCCAACGAAATCGATACAATATTAATGGTTGGAAAAGCCGGCATTGGCCCGGACATCATCAAGCAGGCGGAGGACGCGCTTACCGCACGTGAAATTATTAAGGCCAAGGTGCTTGAAACCGCGCAGATTTCCTCAAAGGATGCCGCGGAACAGATTGCGGGGCAAACACAGTCCGAAGTGGTGCAGGTGATCGGTTCAAAATTTGTTTTGTACCGCAAAAACCCCAAAGAACCGAAAATTACTCTTCCCAAAGCGCCTAAAAAGTAATATGATATGATGTAATACAGTTAAAGGGGAAACAATGCGGAAGATTGCAATTTACGGAGGAACCTTTAATCCGATTCATAACGGCCATATCCACTTGGCGGAACAGTTTGCGCGGTCGGTTGGTTTCGACAGGGTTCTTTTGATTCCCACCCGCGTTCCGCCGCACAAGCAGGCGGTTGACCTTGCTTCACCGAAGGACAGGCTCGCAATGTGCGCTCTTGCGGCTTCGGGCAGTATTTTGGAAGTAAGCGATATTGAAATCGGGCGCAAAGGCCCCAGCTACACCGCAGATACCTTGCTGGAATTGAAAAAGCAGAATCCGGATTCCGAATTTTACCTGATTACCGGTGAGGATATGTTCATAACGATTCAGAACTGGTATCATGTGCAGGTCATCTATTCTCTTGCCACTCTTTGCGCCGCCCCGCGCAGCACAGAAGGGCTGCAGCCGCTGCTTGATCATGCGCGTGTTTTGGAGCAAAGCGGTGCAAAAACAATCATTCAGAACATTGACTACCTTCCGATTTCATCTACTATGGTACGCAGCGCAGTTAAAAGCGGAAAAAGTATCTCTGAACTTGTTCCGCCTGTGGTTGCGGACTATATTGTGAAAAATAATTTGTATTTGGAGTGTGGAAAATGAAGGATATAGAACAATATAAAGATATGATAAAGCCTTTTTTGGGTGAAAAGCGCTTTTACCATTCCGTGTGCGTCAGTGAATCGGCCGTAATTCTTGCAAAAAGATACGGCGCGAACGAGGAAAAAGCTGCGGTTGCCGGAATCCTGCACGATATCATGAAGGATACGCCGCCGGAGGAACAGCTGAAAATGATGACGCGCTACGATATCGTGCTGAGCGACGTGGAGCGCAGTGCGCAAAAGCTTTGGCACGCCATGCTTGGCGCGGCGTATCTTGAAAATGAATTTGGAATATCCGACCGCGAAATACTGGACGCCGTGCGTTATCACACCACCGCGCGTAAAGACATGGCCTTACTGGAAAAGGTAATTTTTATTGCGGATTTTGTTTCCGCGGACCGCGACTATCCCGGTGTGGAAAATATGCGCAAGGCGGTAAATATCAGCCTTGAACAGGCAATGGTCGAGGGAATTACGTTTAACATCAAAGATCTTGCTTCAAGCTACAGGCCAATCCATCCGGACACAATTGCCGCCTATAATCAGGTGGTTTTGCTGTATAAATAATTTATTAAATGAAAGGTTGTTGAGAATGACATCACTTGAACTTGCCAAAGAAGCCGTAAAGGTTTTAGACGATAAAAAAGCGCTTGACCTTAAAATAATCGGCATTAAAGATATTTCGGTTCTTGCGGACTATTTTGTGCTGGCGACGGGCACAAGCAGCACCCAGGTAAAAGCCCTTGCGGATGAGACTGAGGTCCGGCTGAAGCAGCTTGGAATCAGCCCGCTGCACACCGAGGGATATCGTTCCAATTCATGGATCATTTTGGATTACAGCAACGTGATCATTCATATTTTCACCACGGAGTCACGTCAGTTTTATGACCTTGACCGCCTGTGGCAGGACGGTGAAGCGGTTACGGTGCCCGGTATTATAGAATAGGGAATTATGCGAAATCTTGAAGAATATAGGAGCGAAGGAAATAATGAAATACGATCACAAACCAGTGGAAAAAAAGTGGCAGGAGCAATGGGAGAAATCTGGCGTTTTTCACGCTTCGAACACTTCCGATAAACCGAAATATTACGCATTGATTGAATTCCCATATCCGTCGGGGCAGGGCCTTCATGTCGGCCATCCGCGCTCCTACACGGCAATCGATATCATTGCGCGCAAACGCCGTTTGCAGGGCTACAATGTGCTCTATCCAATCGGCTGGGATGCGTTCGGTCTGCCAACTGAAAATTTCGCGATTAAAAATCATGTCCATCCTGCGGAAGTGACAAAAAAGAACATCGCCCGCTTTAAGCAGCAGCTTCAGGCGCTTGGCATTTCTTTTGACTGGTCGCGTGAAATCAATACCACCGACCCCGAATATTATAAATGGACGCAGTGGATTTTCCTTCAGCTCTTCAAACATGGACTTGCCTATAAAAAAGAGATGGCCGTCAACTGGTGTACCTCCTGTAAATGTGTGCTTGCCAACGAAGAAGTGGTCAACGGCGTTTGTGAACGCTGCGGCAGCGAGGTAGTGCGCAAGGTAAAATCACAGTGGATGCTCAAAATTACCGAGTATGCCCAGCGCCTGATTGACGACCTTGACCTTGTCGATTATCCTGACCGCGTCAAATCGCAGCAGAAAAACTGGATCGGCCGTTCCACCGGCGCCGAGGTCGATTTCTCGACCACCAGCGGCGACGTGCTTACCGTTTACACCACCCGGCCGGACACACTTTACGGCGCAACCTACATGGTCGTTTCGCCGGAACATCCAATGCTTGAAAAATGGGCGGACAAGCTCAATAACATGGATGAAATCCGCGCTTATCAGAACGAAGCAGCCAAAAAATCCGATTTTGAGCGTACCGAGGTTGCAAAGGATAAGACCGGCGTCCGCCTTGACGGCGTTGCCGCGATTAACCCGGTGACAGGGAAAGAAATTCCGATCTTTATTTCAGATTATGTTCTTGTTTCCTACGGCACGGGCGCAATCATGGCTGTTCCTGCCCACGATACCCGTGACTGGGAGTTTGCCAAAAAGTTTGGCCTGCCGATTATCGAAGTGGTCAAGGGCGGCGAAGTGCAGAAAGAAGCCTTCACCGACTGTGCAACCGGCATTATGGTAAATTCGGGCATCCTTGACGGTTTGACCGTGGAAGAAGCCAAGAAGAAGATTACGGAATTCTTAACGGAAAAAAATATCGGCCGTTCCAAGGTAAACTTCAAGCTGCGCGACTGGGTGTTTTCCCGCCAGCGCTACTGGGGCGAACCGATTCCGATTGTTTATTGTGAAAAGTGCGGCTATGTTGCGCTGCCGGAAAGCGAGCTTCCGCTCCGTCTTCCCGATGTAAAGTCCTATGAGCCGACCGATAACGGGGAATCTCCGCTTGCCCATATGACCGACTGGGTGGAAACCACATGCCCGCACTGCGGCGGCAAAGCGAGGCGTGAAACGGACACCATGCCCCAGTGGGCCGGTTCCTCCTGGTACTTCCTGCGTTACATGGATCCCCATAACAGCGAAGCGTTCGCAGGGAAAGATGCATTGAACTATTGGGCGCCGGTTGACTGGTACAACGGCGGAATGGAACATACAACACTGCATCTGCTTTACAGCCGATTCTGGCATAAGTTCCTCTTCGATATCGGCGAGGTTCCCACGCCCGAACCGTACGCAAAGCGCACAAGCCACGGCATGATTCTGGGCGAGAACGGCGAAAAGATGAGCAAGTCGCGCGGCAACGTTGTGAATCCGGATGAAATCGTCAACGAGTTCGGCGCCGATACCATGCGTCTTTACGAAATGTTCATCGGTGACTTCGAAAAGGCCGCACCGTGGAGCTCCGCGGGCATCAAGGGCTGCCGCCGTTTTGTGGAGCGCTACTGGAATTTGCAGAACACGTTAAGCAATGAAAAGGGTGTTCGCAAAAGCCTTGAAATTGCCTTTAACAAGTCGATTAAAAAAACCGGCGAAGATATTGAAAACCTAAAGTTCAACACGGCTATTGCAACGCTGATGGCCTTAATGAACGATATTACCGACGTGGGTTCCATTACGCTGGAAGAACTGAAAATTTACACGATTTTGATGAACCCGTTTGCACCGCATGTAACGGAGGAAATGTGGGAAATCATGAAGTTCGGCGGCGGTATGGCCTGCCAGCAGAAGTGGCCGGAGTATGACGAAGCGAAATGCAAGGAAGACAGTGTTGAAATCGCCGTGCAGGTAAACGGCAAGGTTCGCACGCGCTTGAATGTTTCCACAGATATTTCCGGCGCGGATGCAATTGCCGCGGCCAAGGCTGACGAGAAGATTTCCGCCGAGCTCAGCGGAAAGAATATTATAAAAGAACTTTATGTTCCCGGCAAGCTGGTCAACATTGTAGCGAAGTAATCCATAAATGAACATAAAGCAAGCGGCATCGGTTTTAAATCGGTGCCGCTTTTTTGCACGCATGACTTATATAATATTATAAATAATTCCATATAATCACAAATTTGTTATTCGTATTGACAAATATTCAAATTGAGCATAAGCTATAAATGCTATTAAATAATATTTATTTGGAATTATTTTAGGCTTTGTTCTATCGAATAAAAATATTTTAAAAACCTGTAACAAAATGCCATTTAAAAACGTTATAGCGATGAGAAGCAAAAATAATAATTTTATTGTATATATGATATAATAAATCATTGTTATATTTATACAATGTGATAATTTTAAGAAAATAAAGAAAAATCTGTAACAAAACGCAACCGAAATCAGTTATATAAGTAGAAGAAAAAATTTGAATTTCATGTGCGCGCATTGAAATAAAGATTTTGAGGAAAGGGGTGAATCCAATGGACTTGTAACGGGGTGAAAAATTTCTCTTTTAAATTACCGGCAATTCCTGTACAAATATAAACAAGAAATTTAAAATGAAAGAGAATTTAATATTATGAAAAAGAATCTAAGAAAAATCGTTAGCTTGGTTTTGATTTTAGCAATGGCTTTGACAATTTCTGTGCCTGCGTTTGCAGCAGAACATACAAATCGCCCGATAATTGGATTGGGAATTACTGAAAAAGCTACAAACTCCGACAGTATTACTCCTTTTTTCCAAGAAGTATGTAATGGAAAGCCGTATCACGACATGGTTTCGCGCTCATATGGCAATGCATACATTAGATTATCAGATGGTTCCTTAGAAACATATATTTCCTGGGGGGCTTGCTGGCAGTGTAAGGCTTGTAATATGGTCATGATTACAGAACACGATATTATTCCGGATTATCCCACTGCAATTGGGAAATATGCTGTTTTGAACTATAATGAACCAATCAACCTTACCGGAACAGACATTGTTACATCAAGAAACCAAACGAATTATACGGGCAGCAATAGTATTTCCGGTTATAAATTTCGGTATGGAGATCTTTAGTTAATAAAATGTAGGAGGTATTATGGCAAAAAGAAAATGGTATTCTGCTATTTTTATAATTCCTGTACTAATATATATTCTTACAGGATGCGGACAAAAAAATGAGTGGATAAAAGTATCGGAAGATGCGCTGACAAAGCTCTTTACTGTTTCCGATTATTCTTTAGCACATGTCAATGATAGAAGCGAATACGAAAAAGCGGTTGAGAATGCATATGAAGTGTATTTTACATCAAAAGCATTTAGCAGCTTTGTAGCAGATAGGTTAGCGACAAAATATGTTAGTTTGGCTGAAAAAGAGGGTGTTTTAATCTCAGTAAAAGATGTGGAACTGACCAAAACAAAAGAGGAAGACAATAATATTTTCTGTGATTTTCAAATTAACTTGGTGCTAAAACACACAAAATCCGGAAAAGAGACCTCCGCATCACAAAGCGGGCAACTCACTGTAACATCTAAAGATAAAAAAGCACAAATCAGCCGACTGTATATTGTACCCGATAATTTATTTAAATAAATTTTTATCAATTTAATTTTTCGATAACATCAAAGTTAAAAAAGCACCATAAACAAAGGGCGGCACCGATTACAAACCGGCACCGCCCTTTGTGCTATTTTTTATAAAATAGGTAATAGATTGTAAGAATTTGCAGTGTGAGGATGACCGGAATACCCAGCATGAATTTTTTATGCTGCGTTTTGTGGTGGATAATCCTCATCGTAATAAGCATGGCGGGGCAGCCGCCGAGCGCCGCAATGAGCAGCAGGGTGTTTTCAGGAATACGCCACCGGTGTGAAACTGCCCTGCGTTTGTCACTCACAGTAACAATAACGGCCAATAAATTAATAATAATCAGGTAATAAAAACAATATATATAATAAGGCATGTCTTACACTCCTAAAATAACCGGGTGCCGCAGTTCGGGCAGTACCGTGCATTTGGGTCAATTGAGCAGTGGCAGCCGGGGCAGATTTTTCTGCTTGCGCCCTGCACAGCAAAAATTTGGTCAGCGTTAATTTCAGCATCAGTATCCCGTTCCATACGCTGACCCTCTGCTTTTGTCATCTCATAAACCGTGCCGCAGTTCGGGCAGGTGATGAAATACCGTTTGCCAAAGCGAAAAATCGGGATAAAAAACAGTGTAAACTGCTGAAAAGTGCAGATAACCGTACCCATTGCGCCAAAGCTGCCGCAGCAGGAAAATGCACTGCATCTGCGTGTGCCAAGATCTTTTGAGCCGCTTGTAATTCCGATGATGAAGAACATTGCGCGCCTCCCGTAATTTTGTTATCTTATCCTACACGATTCCGCTGCTTGTGTCAAATAAAAAGAAGAAAAAATTCATTCGGAAGGGATGTTCATATGGTAATCAAGCTGTTTAACCGGCACAGCATCTTAGTGTGTGCCTGCCTTTTGGCTGTCGCCATCGCTATTACAATGGCAATTAATTTTAGCCATATGGCTAAAAACAACCCGTCAGGTGTAAATTCCGGGCAAAATTCGCCTGTGTCGGGTGTGTCGGATTCCGCTGCCGGTTCCTCCGGGCTGACTACGGCTGCGGTAACCGCTGCTTCCGCGGGCGAAATGCGCGCGGTCTGGGTGCCGTATATGAGCCTTGACATGAGTAAGGAAACCGACAAAAGCGAAAAAGCATTTCAGAAGAAATTTGACGCAATCATCACCGGAGCGAAAAATTGCGGCATGAATACGCTCATTGTTCATGTACGCCCGTTTGGCGACGCACTTTATAAATCTGCATATTTCCCATGGAGCCACGTTGTGGGCGGCACGCAGGGCGTTGACCCCGGTTATGACCCGCTGAAGGACATGGTTGATGCGTCACATAAGGCCGGATTGAAAATCCAAGCATGGGTAAATCCTCTGCGCATTCAAATTTCCGGTGTGCCGTCTATTTTAGCACAGGCAAATTTATATAATACATGGAAAAACGACACGGCAAAGGCCGGTTGGGTGGTGGACAGCGGAAGCGGAAAATATTACAATCCGGCTTATCAGGAGGTGCGCAAGCTGGTTGCTGACGGGGTAAAGGAAATTGCACAGAATTATGATGTGGACGGCATCCAGTTTGACGACTACTTTTACCCAACGCAGGACGCCGCGTTCGACAAACCGGCCTATGACAGTTATTCTGCCGCTGCCGCAAAAAACGGTACACCGCTCGGATTGATGGACTGGCGGCGCGCCAATGTAAATGCGCTTGTTTCCCTGGTTTACAGCGAAATAAAAGCTGTAAAACCAAGTTTGCCATTCGGTATCGCTCCGCAGGGAAATGTGGAAAACGATTTGAACATGGGGGCGGACGTCAACGCATGGTGTACCACACAGGGGTATCTTGACTATATTTGTCCGCAGCTTTATGTGAATTTTGAAAATCCGGTTCTTCCGTTTAACACAGCGGCAGAAAGCTGGCGCAAGCTGGTAACAAATAAAAATATTAAGCTGTATCTCGGCCTGGCGGTTTACAAGGCCGGTTCCGACGTGGACAGCGGCACCTGGAAGAAGTCCACCAATATTTTGGCACAGCAGGTTGAATTGGGAAGAAAAACCGCCTGTGACGGCTTCATGTTTTATTCCTGGGACTATTTGAACAGCAGCCAGACAAAGGAAGAAGTTCAGAATGTGATGAAGGTATTAAATTAACAGAGCGGCAGCATTAATGCTGCCGCTTTCATATCATTCTATTCCAAAACTTCCGCAATACAAAAGTCGCTTAAAGCCTGGGTAATGCGTGCCGGAAGAATTTGCCCGCCAAGGTTTTTCCCGCTGTGCGCCCGAACAGGAGTGTAATTTTCCGTGTATCCCTCATAAACACCCTTTTCACATTCCCGTTCAAAAAGCACCGGTTCGATTCGGCCAAGCTGCCGGGTGAAAAATTCCTCTTTTGTTTTCTGTGTTGCCTTAATCATTTCACGGCTGCGCTGTTCCTTCACCGATTGTGCAACCTGATCCGGCGCGTCGTTCGCTCTGGTGCCGGGGCGGCGGGAATAGGCGAAAACATGCACCTTGGCAAAGCCGATTTCTTCTGCGAAGGCGAGTGACTCTTTAAACTCCTCCTCGCTTTCGCCGGGAAAGCCGACCATCAGGTCGGTGGTGATCGCGGCGTTTTCAAAGGCGGCGCGTAAATTTTTCACAATGGTGCGATACTCATTTGTGTCGTAATGGCGGTTCATGCGCTTTAACGTTTCATCACAGCCGCTTTGGAGCGACAGATGAAACTGTGGGCACAGCTTTTTTTGAAGGCGCAGGCGGGCAATCACATCTTCGCTGAGCTGCTCCGGCTCCAATGAGCCAAGGCGTACGCGTTCAATTCCGTCGGGTGCGCAGGCGGCTTCCACGGCGTCGCACAGGTGAAGGCCAAGCTCCTGACCATAAGCGGAAAGGTTGATTCCGGTCAGAACAATTTCACGGTAGCCGTTCGCGGCAATTTCACTGATTTCCTGTTTCAGCTGATCAATCGGCTTTGAACGCACTCTTCCGCGGGCGTAAGGAATAATGCAGTAGGAACAGAAGCGGTTACAGCCGTCCTCTATTTTAATAAAAGCGCGCGTGCGCTCGAAAAATCGGTTAACGCTCATGCTTTCGAATTCAGGTGCCTTTTCGTGGGGAACAATATCCACAATACGCTGATGTGCCGAAAGATATTGAAGAATATGGGGGAGCAGTGAAGCGCGGTTGGAATTGCCGAGGATGATGTCCGCGTCGCTCAGTGCCTCGGCTGCTTCGGGAAACGCCTGCGGCATGCAGCCGGTCAGCACGATCACCGCTGTGGGGTTCTTGTGCCGCGCGCGGTGCAGCATTTGGCGCACTTTATGGTCGCTCATCGAAGTAACAGTACAGGAATTAATCAGTACCACGTCACTCTCTTCATTTGCGTCACAGGCGGTAAAACCGGCCGAAACAAGCTGATTGAGCATGGCCTGCGACTCATATTGATTGACCTTGCAGCCAAGTGTAATTACAGAAACCTTCATGTTGTGCCCTTTCAATAAAAATATATATTTTAATTGGATAATTGACATAATGTATGGTAAAAATGAATATTGACCAATTAAGTGTCCTGCTATATCATTGGAGAATACATCGAAATATGGAGGTAACATATAATGTATTCAACTTCTATCCTGCTGTCCAGCATTGAGGCGGTCAAGAAATTTGTCACCCTGACAAACAGTTATGACTTTCCAATCAACCTCACTACAGATAAATACAAAATTGATGCAAAGTCCATCATGGGGGTTTTCAGCCTTGATTTGTCAAAGCCTGTAGAGATTGAGGTCGAAAACGACCACTCATCCGACTTTATTGCTCAGCTTGAGCAGTTTAAGTCAGAAAAATAAACCAGTCCCGAACTTAAACCCGGTTTTTACCGGGTTTTTTTATTCCTCGTATTTTTGTGCAAGTATGCTCCAGCGCTGAAACAACTCGTCATTTTCATGTTTTAGCGCACTGATTTTCTCGGAAATTTCTATGGCGGCCTCATAATCGCTTGCGACCTCCGGGTCGAGAAGCCTTTGTTCCAGCTCTGCCGTTTCTGTTTCAATTTCGCCGATGCGGGCTTCCGTACGCTTTAATTCGGATTTTTCTTTTCGGATGGCCGCTTCGCGCTCTTTTTGGAGCTTGTACTCATTGACCTTTGGCGGCTCCTTTTCGGCAGCTTTCAGAACCTCGCCGCGGCTTTTTTCTATGTAAGCATCGTAGTTTCCTATGTACTCCGTTGCTCCGTTTGTATCCAGAAAATAAATCCGATCCGCTATCTTGTTCATTAAATACCGGTCATGGGAAACAATTAGAAGGGTGCCTTCGTAGCTTTGCAGCGCGGCTTCCAGCGCCTCGCAGGAGCCGATATCCAAGTGGTTCGTCGGTTCATCCAAAAACAGAAAATTATCGCGTGAAAGCATCAGGCGCAGCAATAAAATTCTTGCCCGCTCACCGCCGCTCAGCGCCGCAACGGATTTAAACACCTCATCGCCTTTAAATAGGAAAACGGCCAGCGCGTTCCGAATTTCAGTCTGCGTCATTTTTGGGTAGGAATCCCAAATTTCATCGATCACGGTTTTTTCAGGATGCAGTCCCGCCTGAATCTGATCATAATAACCAACATCAATCCCGGCGCCAAAACGAAGTTCACCGGCAGCGGGGGGGTAAATGCCCAAAAGTGTTTTCAGTAGGGATGTTTTGCCGCAGCCGTTCGGTCCGATCAGAAAAACCCGTTCTCCGCGGTGTATCTCCATATTCACATTGTGAAACAGCTTTTTCTCGTCAAACTGCAAAGCAAGGTTTTCCACAGTCAGAACATCATTGCCGCCGCGCTGATTGATTTCAAAATCGAAATGAATGCTGTCGGGTTTTGAGTCCGGCTTTTCCAGCGTGCTTTCCAGCCGGTCGATTACTTTCAGCTTGCTTTCGGCGGTTTTAATGCTTTTTTCACGGTTCCATTGGCGCTGCTGTGTAACAATTCCTTCAATGCGCTTGATTTCTTTGCGGGTGTTGTCATATTTGCGCTGCAAGGAAAGGCTGTTTTCATCTTTCTGGGCAAGGTAAGTGGAGTAATTCCCTTTATAAAGCGTAAGGCGGTTGTTTTCCAGTTCAAAGGTACGGTTGGTAATCCGGTCCAAAAAATAACGGTCATGCGAAATGACAATAAATGCCCCGTTGTACGAGCGCAAAAAGTCTTCCAGCCACTCCACGGAGGAAATGTCAAGATGGTTGGTCGGTTCATCAAGCAGCAACAGATTCGCACCGCACAGCAGCATTTTTGCAAGCTGAAGCTTTGCCTTTTGGCCGCCGCTTAAAACAGCAATCGGCATGCCCATCTGTTCATCGTCGAAGCCCAGCCCCAGCAATGCGGAGCGCGCCCTGCTGCGGCAGGTCAACCCGCCGAGTGAAACAAACCGCTCGTTGACAGCGGCCTGCTTTTCGATCAGTTCATCCATATTCTTCGGCTTTGTTTGTAATTGAAGATTGATTTCCTCCAGCTCGCTTTCAAGCTGCAGAAGGCTGCCGAAGACTGTCAGCACTTCACTGTACGCGCTGCGGTCAAGGTCGCGGCACACATGCTGCTCCATATACCCAAGTACAGTGGAGTTTGCTTTGAAAATATCCCCGCCGTCGGGCTGCAGTTCGCCTGTTAACAGTTTAAAAAGCGTGGTTTTGCCGGAACCGTTAATTCCCACAAGACCCACGCGGTCATTTTCCTGTATTTCAAAAGAGACACCGGTAAAAATAACATCGGTGCCAAACATTTTGCTCAAATTGCCGGTGCTTAGCAAACCCATTGTATTACTCCTTGTATGTAAAGTGCGGAGCGTAAAAGCCCCGCTCACATATTATAATGAAATAACGCGATTAAATCAAGCCGCATCACAAATGCTTCTTCAGATTCTCGATGTTTTTCTGTTCGTTTACAATGTAATCTTCGGCCAGCTTTTTTGCTCCGGCGTCAGCGTCGTCAAGTTCGTTTAGCCTTTTCGTCATATCCACGATTCCCATGGTTGTACCGGTAATCATCATTTCTGCAATGTGACCCGGCTTTTTGTTAACCAGTGTGTTCATTTTAATGGAACCCCACAGCATCGCCTTTTTTACGGAGTCCTGTTCTTCCGGCAGCCGCCCGTCTTCCCGCAGCATTGCCTTTGCCTTCGAGTTCATACCTTTATAGTTTTTACCCTGCAGCTCAATTTGTTCCCGAAGCGATTCATCCTTTACCTTCGGGATGACCAGCTGGGTTGCTTCAAGACCCATTTTTGTCGCTTTGTAAATTTCTTCCAGAAGATTTTTGTTTTCTCTGGCCATATTCACATCTCCTTTTCCTGCTGATTATATTTTCTTATTTGTTATTTTTGAATCATTAATAGATAGAACAGGTATTATTCATAATCCTGTGCTACTATAATACCCAGTTCCATATTGATTAAACTGGACATTTGCGTACCGGCAGGATATAATTTACTCTAAAAGGTATTATAAACAAATGCTTTCAACGGGTGTTTGCCCTTGCCTGGGCAGCAAAATCCACCGTGTTTTCCGTGCGGATTCGGCGGACTTCCCAGTAAATTTGGCTTTGCACGGAGAAACAGGTGGTTTGTATGCGTTCCGGCATTTCAACAGCATGCCTTTATCCCCTTGAATTGGAAAAAGCGCTGCCAACTTTAATTTCAATGGATTTTCATCTTTTTGAAATCTTTATCAATACATTCAGCGAACTGAAACCGGACTATATTAAAAGCTTAAAACAGATGTTGGATGAAAGCGGAAGTACCGTAAAATCGATCCATCCGTTTACCTCCGGGTTTGAAAGTTTTCTGCTCTTTTCCGATTATGAAAGGCGCTTCCTCGACGGTTTGGAGTTTTATAAGCAATATTTTAATACAGCCAATTTGTTAGGCGCAGAAATTGTAGTTCTTCACGGTCAGCGTGATGATAAACGCAGCAGGACTACGGAACAAAATTATTTTGAGCATTATGCCCGGCTGTTTGCTCTTGGAAAAACATTCGGTATTACTGTCGCACAGGAAAACGTCAATTTGTTTCGCAGCGACGACCCGGCGTTTATTACGCGCATGCGGTCATACCTGAAACAGGAATGTGCATTTGTGCTCGATATCAAGCAGGCTGTGCGCGCCGGAAAGAACCCTCATGAAATGTGCGGCGCAATGGGGGAGAGGGTTGTTCATGTGCATATCAATGATAATAATACCCAGTCCGACTGCCTTTTGCCCGGTTATGGCACAATGAATTTTGACCTTCTAAAACGCCAGTTGGATAAATTCGGATACACGGGGGACTTTATTATTGAAGTTTACCGGCGCAGTTTTAACAGACTGCAGGAATTGGAAAAAGCAAAACAGACGGTAAATGCATTAATTTGATATTTTTTGATATTCTACTTGATAATTATATGATAAATATGTTATAATTACACAAAATGTAGTAGAGGTGATCAAACGATGAGGTGCCCATACTGTGGTTATTCTGAGTCTAAGGTTATCGATTCGCGCCCTACCGACGAAGGGGAGCGTATCCGAAGACGCAGGGAATGTTTAAACTGCTCGAAACGGTTCACAACGTATGAAGTGATTGAAACGGTACCCGTCGTGGTCGTCAAAAAAGACCGGTCCAGGGAAGCTTTTGATCGCAATAAGCTTCTGAACGGTTTGCTCCGTGCTTGTGAAAAGCGCCCGGTGTCCCTTGATACATTGGAACGTATTGTCGATGAAATTGAAAATATGCTCCAAAACTCACTTGACCGCGAGGTTCCGTCAAGCTTAATCGGAAAATACGCCATGGAAAAGCTGAAAGAGGTGGACGAGGTCGCGTATGTTCGCTTTGCGTCTGTTTACCGTCAGTTTAAGGATATCAATACCTTTATGGATGAGCTAAACCGTATGATAAAAAATAAAACCTGAATTAGCAGAAAACGGCGGCAGGAAATTTCCTGCCGCCGTTTTCATATCAGAATATATTTTGCAGAATCGGGGTCTCCGACTCGTTCAGGTATTCAATCTGCGTTACACCGCGGTCACACTCCGCTGTAAACTGGTCGGTGGTACCGTAATAAATAAGCGACGGCAGTGCCGCGAGCGTTTGGTCAATTGCCTCCAGTTTTGCGTGGGGCATATAGGTGCACAGCACTTCGTGGCTTTGGTGCCAGTCTGAAACGGCTTTTTTGCTCAGTGTAAAAGCGGTGCTGTTATCTCCGCTTTCAGCGGCCTTTTTTGCGCTTTCTACGGTTTTTGCCAAATCGGAGCTGATTCTGTTTGTTGTGATTGTCCCGAAAATACAAATAACTGTAAGCACCACCAGTATGATTGCCGAAACCCATAAGCGCTTCACTTGCATTCATCCTTTTTTATAATGTTAATGTCACCCTTTCGGTTGGCTGTCATGATGAATATTTCATCTGCATTTACATTTTTGCCGCGTAAAACGCCGTCTAGCCATTCACGCCCTTTGTTGCAGAGCTTCAAGGAGAAATCGGAAATTACACCGTCACTGATCACAACGGTTTCAATCCCCGTGTCAGGCAGGGCAACGCCCAGCATTCCGGCGCACGGCTGTTCTTTGTCCGGCTTTTTAATTACGCTCATTTTCCCGTTGGTTTCAACGATTGCATAAGCAACGTCTTCAATGCTGAACACATCCTTTTGCCGGAGCTGTTCCGCCAAATCTTCTGTAGTCATGCGCAGCCGCCGCATCTCTTTTTGATCCACTTTTCCGTCATTTATCACGATAAGCGGCCTCCCGCACACAATTCTGCGGAATTTTGAGCTTTTCAGCATTAGGCCCGATACGACGATTTCACACATGATCAACACTAAAATCGGGATCAAGCCGCTTGCAAGCGGCTGCCCCGTGTCCTGCATAGGAATGGATGCAATATCGGAAATCAAAAGCGTTACCACCAGCTCGCTGGTTTGAAGTTCACTGATCTGCCGTTTGCCCATCAGCCTTACCGCTGCAATAATTACTATGTAAAGCAGTATGGTTCTAATCAAGGATATTGTCATTTTCATCACCGAAAATAGTATGAACCGCTTCCCGAACATTTATGTATGAAAATGTCCGAAAACAAAGTCAATTTCACCTGCTAAAGCGGATCGTCAGGTCTGACAGGACAGCTCTTTGATATTTGAGGCAAACAGCATAACAAAACAAATGCATCTTAAATTTAAAAGGGACAAACTCTTGTGCTTTTAAAGGCAGAACAAGGGCTTGTCCATATTTGTCTTTATAAATTTGACACGAACGGGATTACTTTATAAAGGTTTGATGTTTTGCGCGAACTGTGCAAAATTTTGTTCCGCGCAAAACTCCTTCTTCCAAAGGGAACGGCAGTTAGTCCGAAGCTCCTGAATCTTTTCAGACGGCAGCAGCGCGGCGAACCGGATTTTTTCGGCAAGCTCATCCGAAGTAACATCGGCGTTCAGCAGGTATCCGGTTTCACCGTCCCGAATAATTTCGCCCGTCCCGCCGACATCGGTCGCAATCCCCGGTATTCCAAACGAGCACGCTTCCATAATGCTGACCGGCAGCCCTTCAGAGCTGCTTGTATTGACAAAAAGATCAACATGGTTATTTTGGTAGTATTGCATCAGTTCGGTGTTTTTAACCTCACCGGCAAAATGGCATTCCATAAAGGTCAGTGATTCCTCCGCAAATTTTTTTAATGCTTCCAACCCGTCGCCGCCGCCAAAATGAGTCCATTTCAGCTTCAGTCCGCTGTCCTTCAGCTTTTCAAGCGCCTGTGCCAAAAGTTCAACACGCTTTACCGGAACAATATGGCAGCAGCTTACGATATGAAGCATATTGCCTTCCTTTTCGGGGGACAGTCCGCAGTCGTTTGTGCCAAGATACGCGGTCTGAATTTTGTCGCTGTAACCGGGATATAATCCGCTTAAAAAGTTGCTTCCGTTTTGGGAGCAGGGGTACACTGTGTCAATGTACTTCAAGATGTAGCTTCGCAAAGGAAGGTAATTGGCAGAGTTGCGGTAAGGGTAAAGGTCATAGCCATGCGCCCTGCATACAGCACGTTTTAAGGCCGCGCCGCAGCATTTTTTAAGCCGCAGCGCAACCAAGGCAACGTCGTAAAACCAATAGCTGTAAAAGGTAACGCTTTGGTATTGTTCAAGTTCGCAGTTATTCAAAATTTTCACTGTCTCATCATATACCAAATCGGATTTTGCAATAAAATAGGCGAGGTACATCCGTTTTTTGAAAGAGTGGCCAAGTGCCTCCCTCTCTTCAGCGCCGCAATAGCCCTTAAAACCGGTAAAGGGGAACAGGCTTGCCGCCGCAAACGGCAGGCCTTTCTTGATTTTGGATGCGCTAATATGATAAATGCTTACATTTTCCGGCGTTTTTCTGGTCTGAATCGGCTTGTCCGCCGTACTGGTGGAAATAATAATCACTTTTTCAAAGGCTGCTGCAAGCAGGGGAACTTCATTTTCAATAAATTCTTCCCCCTTGTCAAAAGGGTAAATTTTTGTTAATAATACCAAACAGTCTTTCATAGCTTACCTCCATATTCATAATAACTAAAGAATAGCATACTGAATCATGCATTTCAACATATAGTTCGTTACGGGTAAATTATTCTTGTATTCAATTGTGAGCGATGTTATAATTATTTATCATATGTCTTTCTGGTCTTTATTGGGCAACATGACTTATGGGCCGATCCGGTCGTGCTGAGTATGTTGCCATTTTGATTATAAAATGGGGGACAGTAATGAAATTCTTTTATGTCGGCTTGGAATCGTTCAACGAATCTCAGGCTGACCTTTTTCAACGCATTTCCAGCCAGGTGAACGGGGTGAGCCAGCTGGGAAACGAAGCACATTCTGCTTGCATTGCGGATGGAAAACTGCTTTTTTGCACAGGGGGTGAGCAAACACGCTGCTTATTGCCGGAACAGCCGGAAAAACGCAGAAAATATCTTTGTAATACGATCTGCAATTTTATTGAGAAAAATCAGTATGACTATATATATATAAGAGGATTCCTTGCCGAGCATCTGTTTTTGGATATTGCTGCCTGCGCCAAGGCGAAATGCTTCGGAGCGAAAGTCATTTTTGAAGCGGCCAGATACCCCGACCGAATCATTTGCAGGCAAATGCTTCAGTCATTTCGTGAAAGCGGCGATAAAGCAGCATACACAGGGCTATGCCGCAGAATCCTGCAGCATACGCTTTTGCTTTCCAGGTTTACCCGTGTTATTGACACTGTTGTCGTGTTCGGCACGCCGGTCGACCATGTTTGGGGCGTTCCGGCCATCACGGTTGACACGGGAATTACGGTCAGCGGAATCGGGCGGCGGAGCAGGACCGAAATTCACGGTGACCCTATTGCTGTTCTGGGGGTGGTCGATCATTCCAGACTCTGCGGGTATGACCGCATCATTCACGGCTTGAAAACATACCAGTCCAATCTTCACAAAGACGAAATTACGTTTGATATTGTCGGAGATGACGAAGCGGTTCGTGAATTAAAAACGATGACAGATGAAAGCGGGCTGAACCACTGCGTTCACTTTCTGGGCAAAAAAAGTCCGGAGGAAATGAACGGTCTGTATGATACCCATTCGGTTGCCGTTTCGTGCCTTGGTCTGTACCGTTCCGGAAGAACTTATTTATCGCCGGAAATTGCCAAGGAGTTTTGCGCGGCAGGGATTCCGTTTGTTTATGCTTATGAAGATTTGGGGTTGGATGACAACATCCCCTTTGCATTAAAGCTTGTCAACAACGATTCGCCAATCAATATTTCGCTTATTGGTGAATTTGTATGGCGCTGCCGGCTGGATCCGCGCCTTGCCCAGGCAGAAAGAAAGTTTGCGGAAAAACATTATGACTGGCGTGTAATTATGAAACGAATTATTGAATTTACCGCCACAGGAAGACGGGAGGTCTGATTTTGCCAAAGATAAGTGTTATCGTACCGGTATATAATGTGGAAAAATATCTTTCGCAGTGTGTGGAAAGCATTTTGGCGCAGACACTGAAAGATATTGAAATTCTATTAATCAACGACGCTTCAACAGACCGTTCACTTGAAATCGCACATACATATGAGAAGGATTCACGTGTAAAGGTATTGGATAAACCGCACGGCGGGCTGGGGGATACACGCAACTACGGCGTGGCCCGCGCAGCAGGAAAATATTTGGTGTTTATTGATTCGGACGACTGGATCGATGAAGGAATGCTGCAAAATCTTTTTGCGTGCGCGGAGGAATATTCCTCAGACATGATTGTGTATAACTTTGTAAGAGAAAATTTAATTGACGGGGAACAGCGTATCTGCAAACTCCCGGTAAATTTTCCGGAGTACGGAGCGGAAATTCAGGAAACCCTGTTGGCTGAGCTGATTGGCCCCGATGCGGGCAATACCGTGTGGAGGCAGGTTGAAATGCTCGGCTGCGCATGGCGAAGAATGTACCGCAGGGACTGGTTTTTGGAAAATCATCTTGCGTACTATAACGAACAGGAAATTATGCTGGAGGACCTGCCCGTTGCCGTTATGTCGCACTGCCTTGCCGAGCGGGTTCTGGTGGTTGGCGGCGCGTATTATCATTACCGATACAACCCCGAGTCGCTCAGCATCCGGTACCGCCCCAATAAAATGGAAATGATGACCGGCTGCTTCAATGTTATTCGAAAGTTTTTGCAGGAACATAAGCTGTATGACAAATATAATGAGCGCCACATGGCGTGGCTGCTCCGCAACGCGGCGCATTCGTCGTTTGTCAACTGCTTCAGCCCGTTAAATGAAGTCGGTTTTTCCAGGCGCTACCGTGAGCTTCGCGGTGTTCTTCACACCCCCCTGCTCAGGCAGGCGTCAAAATCCGACTACCTGAAAAGCGGAACAAAAGCGGACCGTTTGATTCTGCGTGTAATCCGCACCGGATGGACACCGTTTGTTTACCTGTTTTATTCTGTTTATTCCCATATCTTATTTAAAAACGCGAGGAAAAAATAATGCCGGATAAAAAAAAGATTCTCTTTATCAATTACAGTCTGCACAGCGGGGGAATTGAAAAAAGCCTTGTTACCGTGCTTTCGCTTTTTGATTACCAAACCTACGACGTTGACCTGCAGCTTTTTGCAAACGACGGCATGTTCCTAAGCCGGGTTCCCTCAGCGGTTCACCTGCTGCCGCCGCTTTTTCCTGCGGAATATAAATTAAATATTCGTCAGGCGTTTCCCGCCCTGGTGCGCAAGGGCCGTCCGCTTACTGCGGCTTGCCGCCTGATGGTTTCTTTCGCCGGCCTGAAGGGTACCATGGGGGAACGGCTGGTTCGTATGTGGAATGTGGAACGGCGGTTTATCCGGCCGTCTAAAAAAGAATACGATACGGTAATCGCCTTTATGGAGGGCCAGCCGATTTATTATGCGGTCAGCAAGGTTAAGAGCAAAAATAAAATCGGCTTTATTCATGGCGATTATGCTGCAATGGGACTAAGCAAAATTTATGATTATGACTTTGTCCGGCACCTGAATGCGCTCTGTACGGTTTCGGAATCCTGCAAAACCGCGCTTGACCGCACATTTCCGGAGTTTACGGATAAATTCCATGTGATCTATAATATTATTTCCTCAACCTTTATGCGCAACATGGCAAATGAAACGGCTGATTTTGAGGACAATTTCACCGGTATGCGAATTTTGACCATTGCGCGCCTGTCGCACCAAAAAGGGCTGGACATTGCTCTTCCAGCAATTGCTGCTCTGAAAAAGGAGGGCCTGAAATTCAAGTGGTATATTATCGGAATCGGCCCCGAGGAAGAAAGCCTGAAGGCAATGATCGATCAGCTCGGAATCGGCGATACGGTTCAGTTTATGGGGGAACGGGCAAATCCGTACCCATATTTAAAAACATGCGATATTTATCTTCAGCCGTCCCGTTTTGAAGGAAAGTCCATTGCTGTTGATGAAGCCATGGTTATGTGCCGCCCGATATTGTTAACGGACTTTTCCACAGCGGCAGACCAGATTACTTCCGGGGAAAACGGCCTGATTGTGCCCATGACAAGCGAAGGCGTTGCCGATGGACTGAAAGATCTGCTGCTGAACGCTGAACGCCGCGCACATTTTTCCGCAGTACTGGCAGAATCCGACTACACCAACGAAGATGAGATTAATAAGCTGTATGCCCTGATCTGTGAATCATAACAAGAAGGGATGTCCGCATTATGGGCCTTTACCTGGGTTTGATTTCAGTCGCACTGTTGGGAATTTTGACACAAACGTATTTTCTCCAGCGTAAAAATTACCAGGAAAATGCAAGATCTTTGGCTGTGAAGGCCTCCTGCACTTTCATTCCCGTTCTGCTTTGCCTGTATGCATTGCTTAAAACAAATGGCGCAGCCACGAAATGGCTTTTGTTTGCGGGTGTGTTTATCTGTATGGCCGCCGATGTAGTCATTGGAATTCAGTTTATTGCGGGAATGCTCACTTTTCTTATCGCACATCTTTGTTTTATTGCTTATTTTCTTACGCTTGCGCCGTTCAATGGAATCAGCCTGATCATTTTCGTTGTGCTGTACGCGTGCGTGGCTCGATTTTTTTGGCGTTATGTACCCACGCTTGGCAGGCGGCTTGTGCCGTTTGCGGTGTACCCCGCGGTGCTTGCGCTGATGTTCTCCGTTGCGGTTATGCTTCCCTTTTCCCTGAACAGCGCCGGGGCGGTTTGTATTGCAGTCGGCGCGGGGCTGTTTGTAATTTCAGATTCTATTTTAGCCGACACCACGCTTGGTACAGTGACTCAGGTGAAGGACCGGATGATTATGTACTTATACTATCCTGCGGTTTATCTTCTGGCGGTCAGTGCGTTTTACATGTAACGCCGTTTTTAAAATTGCATTTTCCAAAAATGGTGCAGCTTTGCAGAATAATTTATAGCAGGGATGATTTACGGATGAAAATGGTATATCGCTTTTTGTTTGCATTACATTTATTTGTGGGAATAGGCGGCATGGCGGGCGGCTTGGCAGCAATTACAAATCCGCTGGCGCCGCTTGGGGTGCCGGCAGCTTCTTTAAAGAACTCGCCGTTTACCGATTTCCTTATACCGGGTATTATTTTATTTACCGTCATTGGTCTTGGCAATGTGGTAAGTGCGTTCCTGTTCCATTTTAAACTGAAGGCTCAGGGATATGTCAGCAGCGTTTTCAGCTGGGCTTTGGTTATCTGGATTATTGTTCAGTGCATTATGCTCGGTTCAGTTGCTTCTTTGCATATTATATTTTTTATCATCGGATTAATCCAGGCCGGTTTGTCGGCGCTCATTTTGTTTGAGCAGCGTTTATTTCCTGCAAACCTTGTCCTGAATTTATACCATAAAATAAAAAAGTAATACCATTTATAAAATGAATTTCATAGAATAAAATATAAGGCTCTTACTTTGGAAGTCCTCCAAAGTAAGAGCCTTAACATTGCGAATTATCCGACTTTCGCGCCAACCTTATATTTTGCCTTGGCTTTCTCTTCTATTTTTGCTTTTGCTTCAAGTTCCCTGCGAATCTTTTCTTCGGATCTTTCCCGGCCTTCCGAATTTCCCCAAAGCTCGGCGGCAACCGGCGCCCAATGTTCTGCGGCGTCCACACACTTTTTGCCAAGTTCCTCCACGCTTTCGGGGTGCGTTAAATCAGTTGACTTCGCACCGGATTTCTCAACCATTTTTGCAAGCCGCCCGGGATTGTCGAGCAGCGGGCAAGGCTGGAGCAGATTATTGTTAAATGGCTGGTTTTTGCGGTACTGCATGAACAGGGGGGACTGATACGCTTCAAGCAGTGTTTTTTCCTTGATGTTGGAGTCCGCGTAATGAATAAACGCACACGGCTCAATATCGCCGTTTGCGTTAATGTGCATGTAGCAGCGTCCGCCCGCAATACATCCGTTCACATATTCTCCGTCATTCCAGAAATCCATGGTGAAAAGCGGCTTGGTTCCCCTGAATTTACGGATTTGTTCGTACATGTATTTGCGCTGTTCAGCCGTTGCCATCAGCTCCGGCACCGCGTCCACACCGACCGGCATATACGTGAAGAACCACGCGAATTTGCAGCCCTTTGCAATTAGGTCGTCAATGTATTCCTCGCTGCCGATGGTTTCCGCATTTTTACTGGTATAGCAAAGGGAAGCGCCGAAGGGGAGCTTTTTCTTTTTTAAAAGTTCCATCGCGTGAATGACTGCCTGATAGGTGCCCTTCCCGCGGCGGAAGTCCGTTTCTTCTTCAAACCCTTCAATACTGATTGCCGGTACAAAGTTCTGAACGCGCAGCATTTCATCGGCAAATTTTTCGTCGATCAGCGTACCGTTTGTAAACGCCAGGAATTCGCAGTCATTGTGCTTTTCGCACAGCTTTATAATATCGTCCTTGCGTACAAGCGGCTCGCCGCCGGAATAGATATACATGTATGTACCAAGCTTTTTACCCTGCTCAATAATGCTGTCAAGCTGTTCAAAGCTCATGTTCAGTTTATTGCCGTATTCCGCCGCCCAGCAGCCGGTACAATGCAGGTTGCACGCGGAGGTAGGGTCCATCAGAATTGCCCACGGAATATTACAGTTGTATTTTTCCTCACTCTTGTTTTTTCGCTGGCATCCTACAATGGCAGAGTTTACGAGGAAGTTTTCAAACGCTTTTTTTCTTACGCCCGCATCAAGGTCGGAGTAAAGGCTCATAATCAGTTTATACCAGTTATTCTCCGGGTCCTTAAGCGCCTCCTCCACCATATCGTAAGCGTTATGATAATAATCTTCCTTGTCAAATTTTCGCACCCAGCTAAGAACCTTTGGCACGTTTTCCTCGGGGTTATTATCCAAATAGCCCAGTACTTTTTTCAGACCGAAAGCTTTCAGCTTTTCATTCACTGTTCCCATTTCAATGCTTCCTTTCATCTAAGGCGTATTCCCCTACGCTATTTTCTATTATGCTAGCATGATTTTTCTTCAATGTAATCATACAAAATGGATGCGAAGTATAAAATTTATACAAAATATGGAAAATGTAATACAATTATAATTCCCGGCAACATTATTTATGCAATTGACTTTGACTTTGCTTTATTGTATCATCAAAAGAGCTCATAAAATAGGAATATGGAGGCTAGATCATGTGTCTAACGGACTTATTGGAAGGATTAACCTATACTTGTTCCGGCAGCACGGATATTGAAATATCGGATTTGATATATGATTCCCGCAAGGTAGAAAAAGGCTGCGCCTTTGTGTGTCTTTGCGGTTCTTCAATTGACAGCCACGACCTTGCCCAGCAGGCGGCGGATGCCGGCGCGGCGGTTATTGTCGCGCAGCGCGAAGTGAATGTGCGGGGAGCTGCCGTCGTTATGGTTGAGAATACCCGGTACGCCTTGGCAGTGCTTTCTGCCGCGTATTTTCGTCATCCTGCAGATGAAATCCGTGTAGTCGGCATTACGGGGACAAAAGGGAAAACAACCACGTCTTACATGATTCGTTCTGTTTTGGAAGCTGCGGGAATCAAAACCGGCTTAATTGGCACCATCGGCACGATCATCGGTGATCAGGTGATTCAAACCAACAATACCACCCCAGAATCCTACGATGTGCAGCGCTACCTGCGTATGATGGCAAACGCGGGCTGCAAAGCCGCGGTCATTGAGGCTTCCTCTATCGGGCTGAAGGATCATCGCGTTTCCGGCTTTACCTTTGACATCGGTCTGTTCACAAACTTTTCCCCCGACCATATCGGCGGCAGCGAGCACAAAAGTTTGGAAGAATACATGCAGTGCAAAAGCATGCTGTTCCGTCAGTGCAAAACGGGCGTGATTAATATTGACGACGAAAATTGGCAGGGCATTACGGCAAACCATACCTGCACGATTGAAACGTACGGCTTCCGTTCCGAAGCGGAGCTGCGCGCTTCAAACGAAAAACTGATTTCGCGCCCCGGTTATCTCGGCGTACATTTTGATGTTGAAGGTTTGCTGCGCTTTCCGGTGAATGTCGATATCCCCGGCAAGTTCAGCGTTTACAATGCGCTGGCTGCCGTCGCCGTCTGCAGGCATTTCCCTGTAACGGAGCAAAATTATATCGACGGCCTGAACACGGTTAAGGTGAAGGGCAGGGTCGAACCGGTCCCGGTTCCGGGAAATTATACTTTGCTAATTGATTATGCCCATAACGCAGTCAGCATGGAAAATATCCTTGAAACGCTGCGCGAATATGAGCCGAACCGCCTTGTCTGCCTGTTTGGAGCGGGCGGGAACCGTGCGCGCTCCCGCCGGTATGAAATGGGGGAGGTCAGCGGAAGGCTGGCGGACCTTTCGGTTATCACGGCGGATAATTCCCGATTTGAAGATGTAATGGATATTATTGAAGACATTAAGGTCGGCATCAATAAAACAAAAGGGAAATATGTTGTGATACCCGACCGGAAGGAAGCAATTAAATATTGTATGGACAATGCCGAGGACGGCGATATTGTTGTGCTTGCGGGCAAAGGACACGAGGACTATCAGGAAATCAAAGGCGTAAAGTACCATTTGGATGAACGTGAAGTAATTGCGGATATTATAAATCAAAAGATTTAAGGTGATATACATGAATATGACGATTGGCGAGATAGCGGAATCATGCGGGGGAAAACTGCTCTGCGGCAGCGCGGATACGGTCATTACATCAGTCAGCACGGACAGCCGCAGCATTACCCCCGGAACACTGTTTGTTCCGATTAAAGGGGAAAAAACCGATGCCCATACTTATATCAGCGCAACGTTTGCCGCCGGCGCGGCAGCAACCTTGACGCAGGAGCACCATGAAATGGCGGATTCCCACGCGTGGGTCAGCGTTCCAAGCACGGAACGGGCATTACAGCAAATTGCCGCCGCGTATCGCAGCCGGTTTCGCATCCCGTTTGTAGGGGTGACCGGCAGCGTGGGCAAAACAACCACAAAAGAAATGATCGCGCTTGCGCTTTCCGCCGGGCTGAACGTAATGAAGACGGAGGGCAACTTCAACAGCCAAATCGGTTTGCCGCTTACCATGTTCCGGATGACTCAGGCGCATCAGGCCGCCGTAATTGAAATGGGTATGAGTGATTTTGGGGAAATGGGCCGCCTTGTTCAAATTGCCGCACCGGATTTTGCGGTTATGACCAATATCGGAATTTCCCATATTCAGCAGCTGAAAACACAGCAGAACATTTTAAATGAAAAGCTGCATATTATTGACCGGTTTCATGAAAACTCCGTTCTGTTTCTCAACGGCAATGACGAATTGCTCGCGGGACTGCGCGGAAAACTGAACGTAAAAATCATTTATTTCGGCACGCAGCCATGGTGTGATTTCCGCGCGGAAGATATCGCGTTTTCCAATGGCTTTACCCAATTCACGCTTTGTGCGCCGCACGGCACGCAAAAGGTAAAGCTGCCGGTTCTGGGAATTCATAATGTGACGAACGCGCTCGCAGGTTTGGCTGTTGCGTTTACGCTGGGAGTGCCGCTGGACAAGGCAGCCGCAAAGCTGACGGAATACCAGCCGCTTGCAATGCGGCAGCAGATTCACCGCGTTAATGAAGTTACGATTATCGATGATTCCTATAATGCCAGCCCCGACGCGATCAAAAGCAGCGTTGACGTGCTTTGCAGCTTCCGCGGCGGCAAACATATTGCCGTGCTTGCCGATATGCTGGAACTGGGTGATTTCTCGGAAAAAGCCCATTTTGATGTGGGCGTTTATGCCGCCCGTGCCGGCGTGGACCTCCTGCTGACGGTGGGTGAGCAGGCGCGCGAAATCGCGAAGGGTGCGCAATCGGTCAACCCGGCGATTGACTGTTTCAGCTTCCAGAATAACGAAGAAGCGATTGCAAAACTAAAGTCAACGCTTATCGGCGGTGAAGCCGTGCTGATAAAGGGCTCGCGCGGAATGCATACCGATCAAATTGTAAAAGCGCTGCTTTAATAAAGTCAGCGATTATTTTTATCCCATAGCACCGGGTTTGGCGGCGAACTTTTCAGTTCGCCGCCTTCTTTATTATGAACCGTAGTTTAGCATTTTTACCGCCTGCGGAGCTCCCCTGTTGCGCATTGTGCACCTCAGGGCGGCAATCAGCCAGCCTTACTCCATGACTTGCTGTGAGGGACCATTGGAGTAAATAACAATAAATTAACAAAATTTAAAAGCGAATGAAATACAATTTGTGAATTTTTTAAATAAATGTGCCTTTTGGACTTGCATAAGACTCAATTCTATGATAGAATGTAACCAATTTGTAACCGTTGTAATATATTGTAATGAATAGAGTGTTGCCGGGTTCCGGCAGGAGGTGCAGGATGAAAAAGAGATTTGTTTTTCTTTCAATATTGGTTGCTGCAGTTCTCACTTTTGCAGCAATTTCCATAAATACCGCTCCTGCTGCCAGTGCGGCAAGCAGCAAAACAGGCGTCGGCCTTTCCGAGCATGTACTCAAAGCCTATCAGCAGGGCTGGAAATACCGTTCGGCCTGTTACGGCCAGTTTGTGAACGGCGTTCGTTCCACTGACTGTTCCGGCTTAATTAAATCCTACCTTTGGTGGACGGGTGAAACAACCAATCCAAGCCCCGGTCTTGTTTCTGTTGCCGGCAGTTCTGGCTCAATGCTCAGTTCGGCTTCTTCCAGCGGTAAGATTAATTATTCCTCTTCTTCCTCCTTGCCTCGGATTCATGGCTTAATTCTCTATCAGCCGGGTCATGTCGGCGTTTATGTCGGCAACAATATGGCGGTTGACAATCGTACTACGGGCGTCAATATTAAATATGAAAAAGTTTTCGGGCGGACATCCCCCAAGTGGACCATGTGGTTTAAACTGCCCCAAATTACATATCCGACCACTGGTTTTGTAACCTTTAACGGGAATAAATATTATTATGAAAATGGACAATATGTTATAAACACAACAAAAACGGTAGACGGTACAACTTACACCTTTGGCTCGGCCGGAACAATAACTTCTTCCTCTGCGGCGGCTGAAACGACTGATTCTAAAGTGGAAGCAGCCATAACGCCAACGTCAGCGAAAAAATCGGTAGCCGTAAAAGCATTGTCATCGTCAAAAACAGTTCCTTCCGTTCAAATCAGCACTGTCACTTATGCGGCACTGAAGGTCGATTCGACAAGCGACGCGGTGAAGCAGCTGCAGCAAAGGCTGAAAGACCTTGGATATTACTACGAAGGTGTAAATACCTATTATGATTATTGTGTGGTGGATGCTGTCAGCGCCTATCAAAACGCCGCGGGGCTTAAAGTTACCGGCACTGCCGATGCTGCGACGCTTGCCAGCATGTACGCTGCCTCCGCTCCTAAAAATGCAAAAAACGGAACGCTGACACCGGGTCTTCATTCGTCGCTCGTTGCAAAAATGCAGACCAGATTAATTGAATTGGGTTATATGACAGGAGAAACCTCCGCGTTTTACGGTGATGTAACCAAGCAGGCTGTGCTTGCTTATCAGAAAGCGGCTGGAATTTCGCCGACGGGGATTATGGACCCGGCTGCGTTGAACCAGCTCTATTCAGGTTCTGCGGTGAAAGCTGCGGTAAGCTCCGGCAAGGTGCCCGGTACTTCAACTGTTTCCACGCCGGCTTTAACTTCTGAAAATAAAGTTGATATATATGACGATATGGTTCCAACCGCAAATGCGGCAACTGTTGTAAAAACGGAAGAAAAACAAAATTCCGGCGGTTATTTTGCCTTGTTCTTTGTGCTAGCTTCCGGCTTTTTGACCGGAACATTCATGCTGCTGAAGAATATCAAAAAGCGTGGCATCAAAGATTCAAATTTTCTGATGCAGCAGGTAATGCGGGTAAAAACTTTTTCATCCAATATAAAGACCCGCAAAGAAATGAATTGATCATCAATCGTACCCAAAATCTTGTCTTTTGGGCGGGTTCTGTTTGAATTTGAAATCCTCTGCAGTACGGCTGCAGGGGATTTTTTGTCGTATTTTGCAGCTTGAACCATGAAAAATGAAGCATTTCAAAGCAATACGGAGAAAATCAACTGCTTTTCATGTATAAATTAAGAAATCAGTAGAAAATTGTATAAATTTTGAAAAAAATCTTGACAATTTATCGATTAACATCTATATTTGATATGTTGCGTTTGCATCTAACTACATATTCGGCAGCGCTTCATTGCCGCAGTCACCACTGATTGCGAAAAATCCTTTGCGGAGGGCAATGGCGACGGCGCAGCTGGGATTGCGTTTAACCGCTTTGGCTTAACGTGACTAATTTTACCGCAAAGGGGATGCACAAATTGATAGACAGATCAATTATTACATTGCAGGACATCGCAGTATCGTTTGACGGGGAAGCAGTGCTGAAGGATTTTAACCTCAGCATAAGGGACGGCGAATTTGTCACCCTGCTCGGCCCTTCCGGCTGTGGAAAGACCACAACCCTAAGGATTATCGGGGGCTTTGTCAAACCTGACACGGGCGATGTTTTTTTCAATGGCAAAAAAATCAACGACCTTCCGCCGCATAAAAGGGAGGTCAACACCATTTTCCAAAAATATGCGCTGTTTCCGCACCTGAATGTTTATGATAATGTCGCTTTTGGAATGCGGGTGCACGGAAAAAGTGAAAGTCAGGTAAAATCAACAGTAAAAGAAATGCTTAACCTGGTCAACCTGAACGGCTTTGCCCACAGGAATGTGAATGTGCTTTCCGGCGGCCAGCAGCAGCGCGTAGCCATTGCCAGAGCGCTCGCAAACGAGCCGAAGGTTTTGCTTTTGGATGAGCCTTTAGGCGCGCTCGATTTAAAGCTGCGCAAGGACATGCAGGTTGAGCTGAAAAAAATACAACAGCAAACCGGGATTACTTTCCTGTTCGTCACGCACGACCAGGAAGAGGCCCTTTCTATGTCGGACACGGTTGTTGTAATGGATAAAGGCGAAATCCAACAGATCGGCACTCCGCAGGATATTTATAATGAACCGCGAAATGCCTTTGTAGCCGATTTTATCGGTGAAAGCAATATTCTTGACGGAATTATGCATGAGGATTTTTGGGCTGAGTTCGCCGGGCATAAGTTTCAGTGCGTGGACAAGGGCTTCCAGCCGGATGAACCGGTTGACGTGGTCATCCGTCCTGAGGATATCGATGTGGTGGAAGCGGATGCAAGCCATCTTTCCGGTACGGTTACAAGTGTAAACTTTAAAGGCGTGCATTATGAAATTATCGTCGATGTGCGCGGCTTTAAATGGATGATACAGTCCACGGATTTTCAGGAGGTCGGCAAAAACATCGGCCTCGTTCTCCAGCCGGACGACATTCATATCATGCATAAATCGGAGTATTCCGGCATGTTCGGTGATTACAGCACCTTCAGCGATGAAATGGATGAAGACAGCCAGCCTGAAAGTGGGGAGGTCGAGAATTAAGAATGAAAGCTAAATCTGCGGCGGCGCCATATGCCGTCTGGATGTCAATCTTTATCATTGTCCCAATGGTTTTAGTTGTTATTTTTGCGTTTACGGATAAAAGCGGAGCTTTCACACTGAAAAACATTGAGGAAGTCGGCCAATATTCCAATGTGTTTTTGCGCTCCATTTGGCTTGGTGCGGTCGCAACGCTCATATCGTTGATTTTGGGTTATCCGCTTGCCTATATTATTTCCCATATCAGTGCACGCAGGCAAAGCGTTATGGTTATGCTTGTAATGCTGCCCATGTGGATGAACTTTTTACTCAGAACGTATGCATGGATGACACTTCTGGAAGACAATGGCATTATTAATAGCTTTCTTGCGTCCTTCGGCATGGGAAAGCTCCACTTGATTAACACGCAGGGTGCGGTAGTGCTTGGAATGGTCTATAATTATATTCCGTACATGATTCTTCCGCTTTATTCCATTTTAACCAAAATTGATAATAATGTAATCGAAGCGGCGCAGGATTTGGGCGCAAACCAAATGCGTGTTTTCACGAAGATAATTCTTCCCATGAGCATGCCGGGCGTAATTTCGGGCATTACCATGGTTTTTGTTCCGGCTGTCAGCACCTTTATCATTTCCAAAATGCTGGGTGGCGGCGCAAACCTTCTCATCGGCGACCTGATCGACATGCAATTCCTGGGCAGCGCCTATAACCCGAATCTTGGCTCGGCAATCTCCCTTGTACTCATGGTACTGATTTTGATCTGCATGGGCATAATGAATCAGTTTGACGACGGTGAAACCAGCGGGGGAGGGATTATGATATGAAATCAATTGCTAAAATCTATTCCGTACTGATTTTTCTTTTTTTGTATGCTCCGATTTTCATTTTGATTGTTTTTTCGTTTAACGATTCTACAACGATGAGCCGTTCCGTTTGGTCCGGTTTTTCACTCAAATGGTACACCAAGCTGTTTCAGGACAGGATGATTTTGGAGGCACTGCGCAACACCCTTGTGATTGCCCTGATTGCCGCAGTTGTTTCCACGGTGCTTGGCACAGCCGCGGCAATCGGAATCAACGGAATGAACCGGTGGATGAAACGCGCCGTCATGAATGTGACAAACCTTCCCATGGTGAATCCGGAAATCGTAACCGGCGTTTCACTGATGCTGCTGTTTGTATTTGCCGCAAAGGGAATGGGCAATATTTCGCTTGGCATGCTTTCCCTTGTGTTGGCACATATTACGTTTTGCCTGCCCTATGTTATTCTTTCCGTACTTCCAAAGCTTCGGCAGATGGATTCTCATTTATATGAAGCGGCGCAGGATTTGGGGTGCAATCCGATTCTCGCTTTTTTTAAAGTGGTTTTGCCTGAAATCGCACCGGGTGTTATCACAGGCATGATTATGGCGTTTACGCTTTCCATCGATGACTTTGTAATCAGCTACTTTACAAGCGGTACAACGCAGACGCTGCCGATTTTCATTTACTCTATGACGCGCAAGCGCATCAGTCCGGAAATTAACGCGCTCTCCACGTTGCTGTTCGGTATTATTATCGTGCTGCTTCTGATTGTGAATTTCCGCCGTACGAAGGATAAAACCGCGGAAGAAAACCGTATGGAGGAGGTATAAGCTGTTGAAGAAAAAAATAGCGGCTGCAACCGCCGCCGTCTTATTCATTGTCAGCATGCTTTCAGTTTCGGCTTCGGCTCAATCTGCTCAGCAAAAACCTGACGCACCAAAAACAGGGGTGACTATCAATGTTTACAATTGGGGTGAATACATTTCAAACGGCGTGGATGGCACCATTGACGTAAACAAGGAATTCACAAAGCGGACGGGAATCGATGTGAACTACACCACCTTTGACAGCAACGAATCGTTATATTCCAAACTGGCCAGCGGGGGTGCCAACTACGACATCATTATTCCGTCGGACTACATGGTGTCTAAGCTGAAAGACGAAGGACTGATTGAAAAGCTGGATTTCAAAAATATTCCAAATTTTCAATATATCGACAAGCAGTTCCGCAACCCCAAATACGACGCTTCCAACGAATATTCCGTACCGTACACCTGGGGTGTAGTCGGCATCTTTTACAATAAAAATTATGTGAAGGAACCTGTGGACAGCTGGAAGATTTTATGGGATAAAAAATATGCCGGAAAAATTCTGATGTTTGACAATCCGCGCGATTCCTTCGGTATTGCGCAAAAAATTCTCGGCTATTCCTACAACAGCACCAGTGTAGCGGAATGGGAAAACGCCGCAAAGCTGCTTAAGGAGCAAAAGCCGCTCGTACAGGCTTATGTAATGGATCAGATTTTTGACAAAATGGCCAGCGGCGACGCCTGGCTTGCTCCGTACTATGCGGGCGACGCTGCAACACTGGTGGCGGATAACCCCAATATCGGTTTTGCCATTCCCACAAAAGAGGGAACCAATTTCTTTGTGGACGCTATCTGCATACCGACCGGTGCACAGCACGAAAAAGAGGCGGAAGCTTATATTAACTTCCTGTGCGACCCGGAAATCGCAGCGGCTAATATGGACTACATCGGTTATTCCACACCGGAAGCGGCTGCCAAAAAACTTTTACCGGAAGAAACCGTAAACAACCCGATTTTTTATCCGGATCAGAGCATTTTGGATCAGTCGGAAACGTTTGTAAATCTTCCGCAGGACACCAATATGCTGATTGACACGCTTTGGGCTGAAGTAAAAATGGGCGGCCCGGGTCAAACCGCAACGCTGGTTGCTGTGCTGGCGGCGTTTCTTCTGGTTTACATCGGAATTGTCATCTATAAAAAAATCAAAGCAAAACGTGAATTACAATAACATATTCTTAAAAGCAAAGAAGAACATCCGAAGTGCCGCGAAGCGCTTCCGGTGTTCTTCTTTTTTGCAATAAAAATTTATACCTTCAAAAATCCGCTGTCTGTCTTTAGAAATCGGAAATTTAATTTGCATGAATTTTCAGTTCCGACTTTTTCCCATTTCATGTAATATCATCTATTCTGGCCCTAAGAAAGCGCATCTGGGCTTTTTAATCCCAATTATTTCCAATAAAAAGGATAATTGTCATAATATTTTCACCGTCCGGTGGCAGATTATATAGTGCGGCGCAAGGAGGTGAAAATTTGAAAAAGTTTTTTAAAGCAATAACCACAACTGCAGCCGTACTCGCATTATTGTTAACTGTTAATGTTATGGTGGCTAACTATTTTACACCCGATTCTTTTCAGGTGACTGCAGGAAGCAGTCTGGAGTGGAATATGGCCGCAATAACCGCTGTTACAGAAAGTGGCGATATTTCCGCAAATTCTTTAATGAAGCCGACCCGAAGCTACAAAGCTCAGTTGATGCTCTACAAGATTGTTCCGATTAAGACGGTTAATGTAGATGTTGTCAGCGATACAATGCTGATACCGTGCGGTACGCCCTTTGGCATAAAAATGTTTACCAACGGTGTTGTCATTGTTGGCGTGGCAGATATCCAGACCGCCGCAGGAAATGTAAATCCTGCCGCTGTTTCCGGATTAAAGGTCGGCGATGTAATTACTGCTGTAAATGGAAAAGCAGTGTACACCAACGCTGAGGTTTCGGACATTGTGTCACACGGCAACGGTGAAGTTTTAAAGCTTTCGGTGCGTAGAAATAACCTCGTTTTCTCCACGAATCTGCAGCCGGTCAAATCAGAAGCTGATACCACGTATAAAGCCGGTTTATGGGTTCGTGACAGCACAGCCGGAATCGGCACGCTCACCTTTTACAACCCGACAACAAAATGTTTTGGCGGTTTGGGGCACGGCGTGTGCGACACCGACACCAATGCTCTGATGCCTCTTTTAAATGGGGAAATCGTCCCTGTTACTATTAACGGTATCACCAAAGGGGAAACGGGAAGTCCGGGCGAACTGCGCGGATATTTTACGACAGACACCGCAATGGGTAGTCTTGACGCAAATGTCCCGGCGGGCGTTTACGGTACTTTGAATTCCGCTCCCACAGGCAAAGCATTGGAAGTTGGAATGAAGCAGGAGGTAAAAGCCGGTGCCGCAAAAATTTTGGCGACGATCGACGGCAATGGGCCGCAATATTATGATGTTGAAATTGAAAAAATTGATTACCGTGAAAATGTGGAATCCAAAAATATGGTTCTGCATATTACCGACCCAAAGCTGCTGAATGCGACGGGAGGAATCGTTCAGGGAATGAGCGGCTCTCCCATCATTCAGAATGATAAAATTGTCGGTGCGGTTACGCATGTGTTTGTAAATGACCCAACCCGCGGTTACGGCATTTTTGCTGAAAATATGCTCGCTGTTTCGCAAAATATAAAATCAAATGCAAAATCAAAAGCTTCCTAACTTGAATACGCAGATATTTTTCCCCTTTTTCTCAAAAAATATCTTTACAATCTATTGCCATTTTTACCAATATATGGTAATATAACGTTATATTAAATCTATTGGGGGGACTAAATATGGAAAAGCGTATAAAACTACTGATTGCGAATGATAGTGTCGATTTTAATCGTGATTACGGTCGCAATTTTGAAGAATCCGGCATGGAGACAATCTACACACAAAAAGACGGTATGAAACTGCTCGAAAAAATCGAGTCAACTCGTCCCGATGTTGTGATCGCAGATCTATTTATGCCGCGTTTGGATGGAATCGGCGTAATGAAAGCGACACAGGCCAAATTATCCGGAATCAAGCCGCTCTTTGTCATTATTTCAAATTTTACAAGTCCGACTTTGGAGCGGGAGGTAATGATGTCGGGTGCTTCTTATTTTGCAATCAGTCCGTTTAACGCTGCCGATTTGTCCGACCGCATTTTACAACTGTGTTCTATCTCCGGTTTAATGCCGAAAAATCAGACAAAATCACAAAGCCCGGCGGCAGCTGAGCCGTCGCTTGAAATTCAGGTAACAGAAATTCTTCATCAAATCGGTGTTCCGGCGCATATCAAAGGATATCATTATTTACGGGATTCTATTATTATGGCAATCGAAACTCCGGATATTATCAATGCAGTTACCAAAAGACTTTATCCCAGTGTTGCCAAACGCTATGAGACCACTGCTTCCCGTGTGGAACGCGCAATTCGCCATGCAATTGAAGTAGCGTGGGATCGCGGTGATGTTGATATTCTCAATTCCTATTTTGGTTATACCATTCACAATACCCGCGGTAAGCCGACCAACAGCGAATTTATCGCGATGATTAGTGACCGGCTGCGCCTTCACATGAAGACAGCCAGCTAAAAAACTTTAAAAAAGCAGCCTGCATCACAATGGTGCAGGCTGTGTTTCTATTTAATACGCTTCCAAACGGCGTTTCTGCCGTAACTGGCGGCGTTTTTCCCCTGCATCCCACTCGGCTTTTTCCTGAAATGATTCACAAATCAGTCTTGGAACCGGAACTGGCTTTTGATTTTCATCAAGCGCTACCTCAACCAGATACGCGGTGTTGACAAGTCTTCTTTCACCGGACAAATCCTCGACAAAGCTGTCCACACGTACTTCCATTGACGTTTTTCCGACATATGTAATTTTGCCGTGCATTACAATGGCGCTGTTTGCAAAAACAGGCTGTTTAAATTGCAGTGAATCAATTTCCGCTGTAGTTACATTATGATTGCAGTGCCTGCGCGCAACGACTCCGGCTACAAGGTCAATCCAGGCAGCCAGCTGCCCACCGAATACGCGGCCCTGGCCGTTCAGATGGTTGTCAAAAATCATTTGGACCTGCTCGGTTTCGGAATCCGCAACATGCTTTGATGTCAGTTCATTCATCGTATTTACCATATCCTTTTAGTATCAATATATAATAATTTTCCAATAATTTCAAGCGTAATATTTTTCCGGAAAACGAAAATATTAACATAATCTAAATTTTGAGTAAAGTGGCTGAATTGAATTGCGCCCCGAACTGAAAAATACTATAATATGATACGTTGTTCTAATTTGGTTGGAGGATAGCAGAATATGAAAACAAAATCAAATTGCTGCGGGATTATTGTTGCCGCCGGTAATTCGACCCGTATGGCGCTCGGCTTTTCAAAACAATTTCTCCTTCTCTGCGGTATCCCGGCAATTGTACGCACACTTTCCGCATTTGACGCAGCCAGCCGGATTGATTCCGTTGTGGTTGTCTGCCGCGGCGAAGATATTTCAGAATTACAAGAATATATACAGAAATACAACATTAAAAAAGTGATGGCGGTTGTTTCGGGCGGCAGTACCCGGCAGCAGTCTGTGGCGGCCGGTATTCTTGCCGCACCGGGCGAAACCGCGTATTTTGCCATTCATGACGGCGCCAGGGCACTGATTACGCCGGAAGAAATCGATGGTGCAGTCGAGGACGGGATCCGGTTCGGTGCTTCGGCGCTTGCGGTTCCGGTGAAAGACACCATCAAGCTGGTTGATGAAGAAGGCTTTGTTAGCTCCACACCGCAGCGCTCCGCGCTTTGGGCGGTTCAAACCCCGCAGGTGTTCGAACGCGGAATTTATTTGGCTGCGATGGCACAGGCTGAAAAGGACGGTGCGGATTATACCGATGACTGTCAGCTTGCCGAAAAATCCGGGGCAAGGGTGCATTTGTGCCAGGGGAAATATACGAATCTAAAGTTAACCACAGGGGACGATATTATCCTTGCGGAAACAATAATTAAAAACAGGGAGGGCGCACAATGAGAATCGGGCACGGCTACGATGTTCACCGGTTAGTGCAAAATCGCAGGCTGGTTTTGGGAGGTGTTGTAATTCCGTATGAAAAAGGTCTGCTCGGCCATTCCGACGCGGATGTGCTTGCCCATGCCATTGCGGACGCGCTGCTGGGTGCTGCCGCTCTGGGGGATATCGGCGGGCATTTTCCGGACACTGATCCGGCTTATCAGGATGCGGACAGCCTGATGCTGCTTTCAAAAGTATGCGAATTGCTTAGGGAACACGGGTACCGAGTCGGGAATATTGATTCGACTGTGGTAGCACAATTACCGAAGTTAAAGCCATATATTGAAGGGATGCGGCAAAATCTTGCGGCAGCCTGCAAAATAAACGTGGAACAAATCAGCGTCAAAGCAACGACCGAGGAAAGCCTCGGTTTTACGGGTTCGGGCGCCGGAATCGCAGCCCACGCGGTTTGTATTATTGAGTAGAAATGAATAATCAAAAGGCATGTTTCCGGCATACTCTGTAATAAAAACAGAGAGGTGATTGTTGTGGGCAAGCCTATGATTATGCTGAGCTCAATCACGTATGCTATGAAAAGCCGTGATATTCTATTTAAAAACGGAATTAAATCATATGTTGAAAGAACACCACGTAACAGCGGAAATGCTGGATGCGGTTACAGTATATACGTTCCGCAGAATATCGATGAAGCGGAAAGAATATTGACAGAATATGGGATCAAGATTCTTGGACGCGTGGAAAGAGATGGTATTTCATGATTTATCTTGACAATGCCGCCACCACTTATCCAAAACCTGTTTCTGTTGAAAATGCGGTAAACAATGCATTGAAGAACTATGCAGCCAACCCCGGGCGCGCCGGCCATAATATGTCAATGGCGGCGGCGGAAGAAGTTTACCGTTGCCGCACGGCAGCGGCCGATTTTTTTCACGCTCCCGGTCCGGAATGCGTTGCGTTTACGCTCAACTGTACCCATGCGATGAATTATGCTTTGAAGGGCCTGCTAAAGCCCGGGGATCATGTTGTCACCTCTTGTCTTGAACACAATGCGGTTATGCGGCCGCTGCAATCGCTTGCAGAAAATGGGGTTATCTATACCGTTGCGCAGGTTTTTCCGGGGGATAACGACGCTACAGTAAATTCGTTCCGCAATGCGCTGAACGAAAATACAAAGCTGATTGTCTGTACGCATGGTTCCAATGTGTGGGGAATTCGCCTTCCTATTGAACGGATTGCCGCGCTGGGGCATGAATATGGCATTCCCATTGCAGTTGACTGTGCGCAGACAGCCGGGGTTCTTCCGATCAATATGGAGGAAAACGGATTTGATTACCTTTGCATTGCGGGTCACAAAGGGCTTTACGGGCCCATGGGTATCGGCATGCTGATTACGCCCAATGGCGCCGGCCTGTCCACTATAATTGAGGGCGGTACCGGAACAAATTCCATTTCATTGGCGCAGCCGGAGACAATGCCTGACCGTATGGAAAGCGGAACGCAGAATATGCCCGGCATTGCAGGGCTTCGCGCGGGAATTGAGTTCGTCAAAAAACGCAAAGCTGAAAATATCTATAAACATGAAATGGATTTAGTCCGATATTTATATCGGGGATTGTCCGAAATAAAGAATGTTCGTCTTTACACACAGGAGCCGTCGGAGCCGAATTTTGTTCCGGTTTTGTCATTTAATGTGGCAGACATGCCGAGTGAGGTTGTGGCTCAAAAGCTGAATTCCTACGGAATAGCAGTGCGTGCGGGGCTCCACTGTGCGCCGGCGGCACATGCAGCCATGGGAACAATAAGGCAAGGCGCGGTGCGGGTATGCCCGTCGGAGTTCAGCAACATGAACGAAATACGGTCGTTCACTTTGTCTTTAATGAAGATTATGTAAAAATAGAGATAAAAGGATTGCATATCGGATTATATATGCTAAAATTAAATAGATATTTTATCTTAATAGGAAGGAAGAAAGCTATGAATTATATCATAACCGCATGGAATTCGTTTATCAGCCTTGTGAAAATGTTTCGGGTTTCCGATGCGTTGGATGTAATTCTGGTCTCTTTTATTATTTACAGCACCATTAAGCTGATGCGTGAAACAAGGGCAGAGCAATTGGTAAAGGGCATTATGATCCTTTTGCTGGTTTGGGGTGCGTCCAACCTGCTAAAGCTCTACATGATGAAAACGCTTTTGACGTATTTTTTCCAATTCAGTGTAATGGCTCTGCTGATTGTTTTTCAGCCGGAGATTCGCCGGGCGCTTGAGCAGATTGGCCGCAGCGGAATTGGGAAAAAGCACTGGACGTTCGGCATTTCATCAACGGACAGCGAAGTATTAATTCAGCAAAACCGCAGGGGGGTAAACGCTGTGGTGGATGCCGCTGCGGTTTTGCAAAAACAGAAAACAGGCGCTTTGATTGTTTTTGAAAGAAAGACAAAGCTGGGCGATATTATTGACACCGGCACGGTTGTGCAGGCAATTCCCTCCGCACCCATTATTTGCAATATTTTCTTCAATAAGGCTCCGCTTCATGACGGAGCGATGATCATACGTGATGGTATGGTGCATGCCGCCGGGTGCATTCTGCCCCTTACGAAAAGCGACAAGGTCAGCATTGAGCTTGGGACACGCCACCGTGCTGCAATCGGAATGAGCGAAAATTCCGATGCGGTTATTGTTGTGGTTTCGGAAGAAACCGGGCAAATTTCTGTTACGGTAAATGGTGTTCTGACCCGTAATTATACCAGGGAGACGTTAAAAAGTGAGCTCGAGGGCTTGATTCTTCCCAGTGAACAGGAACAGGGAGAAAAGCGGCAGAGCAGAATTCCTTCCATTTGGAGGGTAAAAAAGTAATGAAACGTAATAAATTCGGAATCGGCAGTTTGTTTTATAATAATAAGTTTGTAATGGTGTTTTCTGTTTTTGCTTCCATCGTTTTGTGGATCGTCATGGCGTCCACTAATTCGGAGGAATTCCCGCGTGCGGTCGCCGATGTACCCGTTGTAATTACTCTTTCGGATGCCGCACAGGCGGACGGACTGAAAGTTTTCAGTCCGGTAAATACAACGGCGACAGTTTACATTAAAGGAAACAGCTTGATTGTAAATCAGATACAGGCTTCCGATATGGAAGTTGTCGCGCAGTCTGCATCGTCTATCACAGCCCCGGGCAGCTATACATTTAATTTGTCCGTGCATAAAAAGGGGACGCTCACTGATTTTGACTGGGCATCCATTTCGCCGAGCCAGGCAATTATTAATGTGGACCGCTACAAGGAAAAGACCTTTACCGTTGACACCAGCGAAATTAAATATAAGTCCGATTATAAATCCGACCCCAATTATTTTGTTAGCGCTCCTACTTTAAGCAATGACACAGTCACGATTTCCGGGCCGGAAAAAGAAGTTTCACAGGTTAATAAGGTCGCCATTCAGTACGAAATCAGTGAAACGCTTAAGGAAAGCAAAAATTTTACTTCTGATTTAATTATGTTTGACGCGAACGGGAACAAAATTACAAGCAGTAAGCTGAAAATGAGCGAAACAAAGGTTGATGTTACCATCCCTGTGCTTGCAAGAAAAATTGTGCCTTTACAGGTCAGTTTTACGAATAAGCCGGAAGGACTGCTGCTCTCACCGAATCAGGTTACCCTTGACCCTCAGAGTATCGAAGTTGCCGGGCCGCAGGATATCCTTTCCGGCATGAACGATATCAGTCTTATCCCGCTTGATTTTGCCAATATCAGCCCAACGAAAAACACGTTCGATGTAAGTGTCACTTTGCCGGCCAGCTGTAAAAACCTCAGCAGCATTCCGGTTGCCAAGGTTACCTTGAATTTGAGCGGACTTACCACGCGGACTTTGGTGGTGAACAACTTCATTGTTAAAAATCTGGCGGCCGATAAACAGGCAAGTATTTACACCAAAAACCTTTCGGTTACTGTAGTTGGGCCGGAAAGCGAGCTTTCAAAGTTAACCGAAAATAATCTGGTTGCCCAAATTGACATGGCCGGCAAAGAGAATTTCACCGGCCACACGGAAATGCCGGCGACGATCAGTGTCAGCAACACCGCAAGCTCGTGGGTTTACGGAAGTTATATGGCAAATATCAGTGTAAATCAAAAGTAAAAATAGCTCTGTAGGCGGCGCACTCTTTTGAGTGCGCCGTTTTTTGCACGGATCACTCTTTACAGAAATAAAAATATTGAATAAACAAAGTCAAAATGGTAGAATAAACTATTATGGGGTAGGTGTAAAGCTTGAGTATTAAAAAATGGAACGTGATTCCGTGCGATTACAAGGCTGCTGCGAAATTTGCCGAACAGTTGGATATTCCAAAGCTGCTTGCGGTACTGCTGCAAACACGCGGAATTACAGAGCCGGAACAGGTCGACGAAATTTTTGATGCGGGTCTTCATTTTTCCGATCCGTTTTTAATGGCGGATATGCGAAAGGCAGCTGACCGTATTTTGGCTGCAATCGACAATTTTGAAACCGTAGCGGTTTACGGGGATTATGACGCCGATGGCGTAACTGCGACTGCAATGCTTTATTCATATTTGGAATCCTGCGGTGCAAACGTAATGTATTATATTCCGGAACGGGAAGGGGAGGGATACGGACTCAACCTGAATGCGATCGATACGCTGCATGCACAGGATGTAGATCTGATTGTCACTGTGGACAACGGAATTTCTTCTGTTGATGAAGTGGGCTATGCGAACAGCCTTGGCATGGATGTTGTCATTACTGACCATCACCGCCCGCGTGAGGTTCTGCCCCCTGCCTGTGCGGTGGTTGATCCGTATCGCAAGGACTGCAAAAGCCCGTATAAGAATTATTCCGGCGTTGGTGTTGCCTTTAAATTGATTATGGCCTTGGAAGGCGAAGACTGCGATCTTACCGCTCTGATTGAAAATTATGCTGATTTGGTTGCAATCGGGACAATTGGCGATATTGTACCGCTCACCGGGGAGAACCGTTCCCTTGTGAAGGCCGGTTTAAGGTTGATTTCCCGCACTGACCGAATTGGGTTAAAGGCTTTAATTGAACAGGCGGGGTTGGAAGGCCGTCGATTGACAGCAGGAAATGTAGCCTTTACACTGGTGCCGCGCATTAACGCGACCGGAAGAATCGGTTCGCCCGACCGTGCCGTGCGGCTTCTCCTTTCTGAATTTCCGGATGAGGCGGGTGAACTGTCCGCTGAAATTTGCGACGACAACGACTACCGGCGGCAGATTGAAACTGAAATTTATGAAAAAGCGGTGGAACAGCTTAAAAATCAGCCGGAGCGCCTTTTTGACCGTGTTCTGGTAATAGAGGGTGAAAATTGGCATCACGGCGTCATCGGAATTGTCTCCTCCCGCATTACGGACCAGTTTGGCAAACCGAGCATCATTATTTCGTACTCCGGCGGGGAAGCAAAGGGCTCCGGCAGAAGCATTGAGGGCTTTTCTCTTTTTGATGCCATCTGCTCCTGCGGAACGCTTTTAACGAAATTCGGCGGGCATCCCATGGCCGCCGGGCTTACAATGCCCACGGAAAACATTGAGGAATTCCGCCGTTCCATCAATCGCTATGCAGCGTCTATCAGCGGCCCGATGCCTGTTCAGAATCTGCGCATAGACTGCCTTTTAAAGCCGAACGAGCTGAGCGTTGATATTCCGCGCTGTATAGAAGGGCTGGAACCGTTCGGAATGGGGAACCCGTCCCCGCTGTTCGGGCTTTACGGGATGACCGTATCCGACATTACGCCGGTCGGCGGGGGCAAGCATCTGCGTGTCAGCGTGTCACAGGGCAATTACACGGTTCGCTGTATGAAGTTCGGCACCACCTTGGAAGAATTTCCATACCGCCCCGGTGATTTGCTGGACCTTGCGGTGACGCTTGACGCGAAAGAATACAACGGAAAAAACACCCTGTCAATTTATATAAAAGATCTGAAGCTTGCCGGTCTGAACGTTGATGAAATTCTTTCCGGATGGGCTCTTTACGAAAAATCCCGGCGGGGGGAACCTCTTTCAAAAGCGGAATTATGCAGCCTTTTACCGGGCCGTGATGATTTTGCGGTGCTTTACCGCCTTCTCCGTGCGGAAAATGGGTTTAGCGGAGCACCGGAGGTGCTGCTTGAGCGTTTATCGCGCCCGTCATCCGAAATACAAAAGCTCTTAACTGCGCTTGACGTTCTTGCGGAACATGATTTAATCATGCAGGAACGGTTTGGCAGCAATTTCGCTGTTACATTGAAACAGGTGACGCAAAAAGTCGATTTATTTGATTCAAAAATAATAATGAATTTAAAAAAATTAGGAAAAGACGGTGAACTATGTGGCGTGGCCTCTGAAAACCTATGATAACCTGCTTGAATTAATCAAAGCAAGCGAGCGCGATTACGATATGAAAATTATCGACCGCGCTTATCAGCTTGCGCTGAAATCACATGAGGAGCAAAAGCGCCTTTCCGGTTCACCGTATATTTCCCATCCTGTTGCGGTCGCATGTATCTTGGTGGAGCTCGGCATGGACACCGAATCGGTTGCGGCCGGTCTTCTGCATGACGTCGTGGAAGACACCCCCGTGAATTTGGACCAGATTAAAAAAGATTTCGGCTCTGAAATTGCCAACCTGACTGACGGTGTAACCAAACTTGGCCGAATCCCGTATTCCTCCCGCGAGCAGCAGCAGGCGGAAAATCTGCGCAAAATGCTCATCGCTATGGCGGACGATATCCGTGTTATTATTATTAAGCTGGCCGACCGGCTGCACAATATGCGCACAATCGAGTTTATGCCGCCGCAGAAGCAGCGTGACAAGGCGCTCGAAAACATGGAGGTTTATGCTCCGATTGCGCACCGTTTAGGTATCCGCGCAGTAAAAGAGGAGCTGGAAGACCTTTCCCTGCGCTGCCTGGACCCTGTCGCTTACGAGGAGATTGAAAGCAACCTTGAACTGAGGAGCAGCGAGCGTAAGGAGTTTATTCAGCTTACCAAAAATCGAATTTATGAGCGCGTATCTCCCCTTATCCCCAATGTGTATCTTGAAGGCCGTGTGAAAAGCATTAACGGCATCTTCCGCAAAATGTTTATTCAAAATCATACAATGGATGAAATTTATGATATTTATGCTGTCCGCGTGATTGTGGATACCGTCAACGACTGCTATAACGTTTTGGGCGTAATCCACGATATGTTCCGACCGATTCCCAACCGCTTTAAGGATTACATTTCCACACCGAAGCCGAACATGTACCAGTCGCTGCACACGACCGTAATCAGCAAGGAAGGCATTCCCTTTGAGGTGCAGATCAGAACGTGGGAAATGCACCACACGGCGGAATACGGAATTGCCGCGCACTGGAAATACAAACTCGGCATGGGCGCTAAAAGCGGGGATTCGCTTGAACAGCGGCTGGTGTGGATTCGCCAGATGCTCGAAAATCAGCAGGACAACGAGGATGCCACAGACCTTGTGCGCATGATCAAGTCAGACCTTGCGCCGGAGGAAGTGTATGTATTTACACCGAAAGGCGATGTAATCAGTTTGCCGTCCGGTTCCACCGTGATTGATTATGCCTATGCGATTCACAGCGCCGTAGGCAACAGAATGGTGGGCGCAAAAGTGGACAAGCGAATTGTTCCGCTTGACTACAAGGTGAAAACCGGCGAAATTATCGAAATTTTGACTTCAAAGGAAACCCGCGGTCCTAGCCGCGACTGGCTGAAGATTGTCAGAACGAGTGAAGCGCGCAACAAAATTCGAGCATGGTTTAAACGGGAAAAACGTGAGGAAAATATCGTTGAGGGCAAGGCCGAGCTGGAACGCGAGTTTCGTCGCAACGGCATTGACCTGACGGACACTGAGCTTGCAGCCGTCCTTGAAAAAATCGGCGCGAAGCAGAACTGTACTTCGGCGGATGACGTGTATTCGGCCATCGGTTACGGTGGAATCCAGCTTTGGAAGGTCATGCCGAAAATAAAAGAAGATTATATGAAGGTAAAGCGTCCCGCTGTGCCGATTGAAACGCCGACCGTACCAAAAACCACCAACAGGAAGGCTGTCGGCGGTGTGACGGTGGACGGTATGGACAATTGCCTGATTAAGTTTTCGCGCTGCTGTAATCCGCTGCCGGGTGATGATATCATCGGCTTTATTACGCGCGGCTTTGGCGTTTCCATTCATAAGCGCACCTGTACCAACGTTCCCCGGAATTTAAGCGACGCGCCCGAGCCGGAAAGATGGATTCGTGCGCACTGGACCGGCGAAGTGAAGGAAGAATTTAAGTCCACGCTTGAAATTATTGCAAATGACCGTTCCGGTCTGCTGGCAGACTTGACCCAGCAGCTGTTTAATATGCATATCTTCATTCATTCCCTGAATTCACGGGAGACAAAGGACGGCAGCGCCGTTATCTACGCAACAATTACCATTAACGGTCTGGAACATCTGAACAGCATCGTTTCCCGGCTCAATAATAATATTGAGGGAATTATTTCTATCCGGCGTTCTTAGAACCCGTTCTCATAGCTCGAAACGATCGTCTTGGCGGCGATTTTCCCGCCAAGCTTCGTTAAAAATGCTCGGAATACGGACAGTATTCCTGCGCTTTTCGCCTTGCTTGACAAAAAAATCGATTGCCAATCCGGTGTTTTGCACTTATGAGAACAGGTTCTTAATGGAACAGCACCAGTCAGACTGTGGATTTCTATGCGTTATGCGGTTATATCGATATAAATGAAATACGGAAGGACTTCAATTTACAATGAAAGTGACAAGAATTACCGGCGGCCCCCTGCCGACCAACTGCTATCTGTTAACTGACGATGTAACCGATAAAACGGCGGTAATTGACCCCGGTTTCGACAATGCGGAACTGACCGGCGCGGTTTTAGCCGCAGGCGCTGAAAATGTAACCGCAATTTTGTTGACTCACGGTCATTTTGACCATATTATGGGGGTAGCCTCAATCAAAAGAATAACTCATGCAAAGGTTTATATTTATTCCGATGACATGATGTTTCCCACAGATAATTCACTGAATTTGTCATCCATGATGATGCCTGCCCCGACGAGGACTTTTACGGCGGATGCTGTGCTGAATGACGGCGATGTGATTGAACTTGGCAGCCTTAGTATCCGCGTAATGCACACGCCCGGCCATACGATCGGCAGCTGCTGTTATCTGGTAGAAAACGCTATTTTTACAGGCGATACCTTAATGAAGGGCAGCTGCGGCAGAACTGATTTTCCCACAGGCAGTTACCCGCAAATGGCGGATTCCCTGCAAAAGCTTCGAAACCTTGAGGGGGACTATCATATTTACCCCGGGCACGAGGGCGAAACAACGCTCGAATATGAAAGAAAAAACAATCCGTTTATGGGAAACAGCTTATGACTTTAATGATTGAGGGCCATTCCTTCCACTATGAAATGGAAAATTTGTGCCGCCTTTTTTTCCCGTCTCAAAAAATAATCGTTACTTCAGAACCGTGTGAAGATAAATTTCTCATTTACACCGGAATGGAAGCAAGACCGGAAGGCCTGGCGATTACAGCAAGGCTCAAAATGGGTTCCTGCCATAGGGAGAGTTCCGACTTGCTCTGCGGGGAGGAAGCGGCGGATGAACGGGAGCAGTCACGCCGCATGGCGATTCTTCTGTTCCGTCTGCTTGCTGATTACTGTGGATTCACGCCCAAATGGGGAATTTTGACCGGCGTACGCCCGGTAAAGCTCCTGCGCCGCCTTATTGCGGACATGGGGGAAGAAAAAGCGCTGGATTATTTTCAGACCCATCTGCTTGTTTCCCCCGAAAAAACAAATCTATGCTTTACAACCATGAAAAACGAAGGAAAGCTGCTGGCTCTTTCCAAACCGGAGTCATTCAGTCTTTATATTTCCATTCCTTTTTGTCCCACGCGCTGTTCCTACTGTTCCTTTGTTTCCTCTTCTGTGGAAAAAACCGTAAAGCTGATTCCGGGGTACCTTTCGCTTTTATGCAGCGAAATCGAATACACGGCGAAAACGGCGGAGAAACTGCATTTGCGGCTTGAATCGGTTTACGTCGGCGGGGGAACACCCACGACCCTTTCTGCTGAGCAGCTCGGAGTTCTGCTTGACACAGTCAACCGCAGCTTTGACCTTTCAACCTGCCGCGAGTTCACCGTGGAAGCCGGTCGGCCGGACACGATTACGCCGGAGAAGCTTGCTGCGCTGAAAAGCCGCGGCGTAACCCGCATCAGCATTAACCCGCAAACGCTGAATGACGAGGTGCTTAAAACCATCGGCCGCCGCCACACGACGGAGCAAACGCTTTCCGCTTACGGTTTAGCACGCAGTTTGGGTTTTGACAACATCAATATGGATTTGATTGTCGGCCTTCCGGGGGACACCGTGCAAAGCTTCCGGTCCACGCTTGACCGTGTTCTGCTGCTTGCACCGGAAAGTATTACAGTGCACACGCTAGCGTTAAAGCGCTCGGCCAGAATATTTCAGGACGAAAGCAAGCCGTTTGTAAACGATGCCGAAGCAGCAGGCGAGATGCTGGATTACGCCGGCGCACAACTTCTGCAAAATGAATATGCGCCGTATTATCTTTATCGGCAAAGCCGCATGGTCGGCAATTTGGAAAATACCGGTTGGGCAAAGCCTGGCTTTGAAAGCCCTTATAACGTCTATATTATGGATGAAACCCACACAATTCTCGCTTGCGGTGCAGGGGCTTCCAGCAAAATCAAGGATCCGGCATCCGAACGCTTGGAACGGATATTTAACTTTAAATATCCATATGAATATATTAGCCGATATGAGGAAATGATTATTAGAAAAGATCGGGTGAAAGCTGTTTATGACAAATTTCGTAGAATATCCGAATGAATTAAGCCGGATTAATACTGCCGCCAGTACAGCGCCGGAAGCATTTGTAACCGGAACAGAGGAAGCATACCACGAGAATTTACGAAATATTGCGAAGGACATTGCAAAGTCGGGTGACTGCAAGCTGGTAATGCTGTTTGGGCCGTCGAGCAGCGGAAAAACCACCACCTCGCATCTTTTGGAGGACGCGTTCCGGGAAATCGGAATCGGTTCCACAATTATTTCTTTGGATGATTTTTACCGCGGGGAAAGCCAGGCGCCACTTTTGCCAAACGGGCAGCACGATTATGAATCGGTTCATGCGCTGAATGTTCCCGAAATTGAAAAATGCCTTTTTAGTTTACTGGATACAAACCGCTGCGATATGCCGGTGTTCAATTTTGAAATCCGCATGCCGTACCCGCACAGGCGGCATGTTGTATTACAGGAACATGACATCGCCATTGTGGAAGGAATTCATGCGCTCAATCCCGTGATCACGGCAAAGCTGCCGGCACAGGGAGTTCGAAAAATTTATATCAGTGTAAAACAGGGAATTCAAAGCGGTGAGGATGAGCTCTTTACCGCAAATGGGATGCGCCTTGTGCGCAGAATCGTGCGGGACTATAATTTTCGAGGCACCAATGCCGAGCGCACGCTTGGCATGTGGCCGATGGTTATGGAGGGAGAACGGAAATATATTAAGCCATACCGGAGCGAAGTGGATTATACCATCAATTCGCTGCATCTTTACGAGACCTGTGTTCTCAAAACACAGGCAATTCCCATTTTGCAGGCCGTATCCGAAAAAAGCGGGCAATACGGTATGGCGCAAAAGCTGATGAGCAGCCTGCAAAAATTTGGGCCGATCAGCTGCGATTTGGTGCCGAAAAATTCCATCATCCGTGAATTTATCGGCGGAGGGATATATTGAGGAACCATATTGCATTTCATGTGTCATTAGTGCTATAATTTAACAAACAAATAGCCAATAAAAACAGCTAATAAAGAGGAGTGTGCTATTATGGGACTGTTCGAAGATGTTGTTGTTAATGCAAAGTCAGCGGTTAACGTGGTTGGCAAGAAAGCCGGTCAGATCGTTGACGTTTCCAAGCTCAGAATCAGCGCTGCCGATTTGAATAATGAAATTTCAAAGCGTTATGAATCGCTCGGCAGGACGGTTTACGAAGCGAAAAAAACGGATAATGATTCATCCGACTTAGTCAGTGAATGCATCACCGCAATAGATGATTTATACGAGCAGCTGGACGCTGTCAATGAACAGCTGGTTGCAATGCGCGCCAAATCCGTTTGCAAAAACTGTGGGCAGGAAAATTCGCAAAGCTCGGTTTATTGCAGCAAGTGCGGCCATAAACTGTCGGAAGATTGATTTTTATTCGACCTGTTAGAAAAGAGGGGTGTTGAACCCCTCTTTTTCAATGCGTTTGAATGTTCATAATATCTTAATCATTTCAGTATACTTTGTATGTACAATGATACTCATTGATTAAATGGAAACGGATGTGTCACGATGAAAGACAGAAGGGCAGCAAGAGTCGGCAAACAAAGCTTTTTGCACGGCGCCTTAATTTTAATGGTGGCGATCGCTTTGGTCAAAATCATTGGCGCCCTGTTTAAAATTCCGCTGGCTTGGATTCTTACGCCTGTTGGAAACGGATATTTTGGAAATGCGTATGCGCTGTATTTCCCGATTTTCAGTTTGGCGACGGCGGGCTTTCCGATTGCGATATCCCGCCTTGTATCAGAAAATTCGGCGCGCGGCCGCTATCGTGATATCAGGCAGATTCACACGGTTTCAATCAAAATATTTCTGGTTTTGGGCGTTGCTGCGTTTTCTGTCATGTTTTTCGGCGCAAAGCCGTATGTGCAATATGCTGTCAGCAATAACCCCGGGGAAGCTCTGCCCGCCATTTACGCTTTAGCCCCGGCAATTTTCTTCAACAGTCTAATGGCGATTTACCGCGGCTATTACGAAGGCCTTCGCAACATGTACCCGACTGCAATTTCCGAAATTGTGGAGGCGCTTTCCAAGCTGGTTTTCGGCTTAACCGCAGCCGCGCTGATTATTCAGTCCGGAATGCGGGAATATGCCGCGAGCGGCACCGTTTACGGCGTAAAGCGCGCTACTGCGGAATTTGCCAAGCTTGCAACGCTGCCGTATGCTGCGGCCGGAGCAATTTTTGGCGTAACGATCGGCTCTGTCATCGGGTTCCTTTTCTTATTTATTTATCATAAGAAAAACAGCGACGGAATTACGGCGGAAATGCTTCAGTCCTCGCCGCGCCCGATTGCAATGAAAAAGACGACGTCCCGGCTGATCGGCACGGCAATCCCAATTGCGCTGGGTTCGCTGGCTGTGAATCTTTCCACCTTTATCGACAGCACTTTTCTGCAAAAGCGTATCAATGATATTATGGGTTCCCATTCAAACGTAATTTTGAATATGTATAAGGACGTAATTCCTGCTTCCGTTATACAAATGAACAATGTGCCAACCTTTTTGTTCGGCTGCTTTTCCAACGCTTCCACCTTGTTTATGCTGGTTCCGGCCATTACGCAGGCATTTGGCGTGAGCGCCCTGCCAAACGTAACCGTGGCATGGACGGGCGGAGATCCTAAAAAAATCAAAAAAAGCATCGAGTCGGTTCTGCGCATTGTCGCAATGATTACAATTCCTGCCGGTTTGGGGCTTTCGGTGCTGGCGACTCCAATTGCCGGCTTATTGTATGGCGGGAATAACGCTCCGTCCGTAATCGGAAAAATCCTTGTGATTTTGGGCCTGGGCTCCATTTTTGCCGCCATGAGCACGCCGATTAACAGCATGCTGCAGGCTGTCGGCCGGGTGGACCTGCCGGTTAAGCTGCTCTTGTTCGGCTTGGCAATTAAATTGGTTCTGAATTATACGCTGGTCGGTATTCCGGAAATCAATGTAATGGGCGCCGGAACAGGTACCCTTGTGTGTTATCTGTTTATTTTTGTTTTTTCTCTCTATTTCCTTTGCAGGGAAACCAACATTATACCGAATTTTATCGCAATATTTGTAAAACCCCTTTTGGCTTCTATCCTTTGCGTTGGGGCGGCGTTTTTTGTACAAAAAGTCATTGCTGCGGTTGCTTCCGGCAAACTTGCAACCTGTTTTGCAATCGTTGTAGCCGGTACTGTTTATGTCGTTTGCATGCTTTGGTTCAAGGCGCTTCATAAAAGTGATATTCTTATGCTTCCAAAAGGACAAAAAATTGCAAAAATACTTGAAAAACATAATTGGATAAGGTAAAATAGTAGCAGTTTAGCCGATAAAATGACCATGGGAGATTTTTGATTTGGATTTTAAGCGGAAAGACAGATATACTATTGATGATTTGCTTGATATCATGAGGATACTTCGTTCTCCAGGCGGCTGCCCGTGGGATCAAGAGCAAACTCACCAAAGTATTCGAAATTGTTTGATCGAAGAAACCTACGAGGCCATTGAGGCAATCGATAACAGCGACCCGGAGCTTCTGAAAGAAGAACTTGGTGATGTATTGCTGCAGGTTCTGTTCCATTCTCAGCTTGAAAGCGAAGCGGATTCTTTCGACTTTTCAGACGTGGTGGACGGAATCGCGAAAAAAATGGTTGTGCGTCATCCCCATGTTTTCGGCGACACGGTTGTCAGTAATTCGGACGAGGTTTTGGTTAACTGGGATGTCATAAAAAAGGAAACAAAAAACCAAACCACACAAACCGAGGTTTTACAAAGCGTTTCCAAGTCTTTGCCTTCACTGATGCGCAGCGCCAAGGTGCAGCACAAAGCCGCGAAAGTGGGTTTTGACTGGCCGGATATTTCCGGTGCGCTTGATAAGGTAGAGGAGGAAACACGGGAACTGAAGGAGGCCATTGCTTCCGGCAGTCAGGACGACCGCATGGAGGAGCTGGGCGATCTTTTATTTTCCGCTGTAAATGTTTCCCGTTTCTTAAATATTGAGCCGGAGCAGGCGTTAAGCCTTTCGTGTGATAAATTTATTTCACGGTTTCAGAAAATGGAACAACTTGCAAAAGAACGCGGTGTTGACATGAATTCGTCAACTCTGGATGGACTCAATTTACTTTGGAACGAAGCCAAGGCGAATTAATCATTCTCAGCTTTATGCTGTTGAATAATAAAAAAACGGAGGTCAAATTAAAATGAATAAGACAGAATTAATTGCTGCTGTTGCAGAAAAAGCCGGTATGTCTAAGAAAGATGCTGATAATGCTGTTAATGCGGTAATCGACACAATTGTTGCAGCTGTTGCTAAAGACGAGAAAGTTCAAATTGTTGGTTTTGGAACTTTTGAAGTTCGTTCCCGCAGCGAGAGACAAGGCCGTGACCCAAGAACAAATTCCCCAATCACGATTCCTGCTTCCAAGGTTCCTGCATTCAAAGCAGGCAAGGCATTCAAGGACGCTACTGCAAAATAATATAATTTATAAAGTTAATTACGGTTTGAATCGATCAGCGAAAGCTGATGGTAGTTGGCTTTGCATATTTAGGGGCTGTAACGAACAAAAGGTTACGGCCCCCTTGCTTTATATTGCGCGGCACTGAATTATAGCTGTTTTCAGCGGATTTTCAGCGTGAAGTAATATTGGCCGGATTGACCGGAAAGGAATTTATATGAGACTGGATAAATATTTAAAAGTATCCCGCATCATTAAGCGGCGTACTGTTGCAAACGAGGCCTGCGATGCCGGCAGAGTGCTTGTGAACGGAAAACCTGCCCGTGCTTCCTATGAAGTGAAGCCCGGCGATATTTTGGAGCTTCAGCTCGGCTCACGCGGGGTAAAAGCGCAAATTCTCAGCATTAACGAGTACGCCAAAAAAGATACGGCTGAGGAGATGTATAAAATTCTGTCTGACGAGCCCAAATAGCTTTAGAATATGTCCTTCTGCTGATGCATACAAATTGGTATGAACAGGTAGGAGGTAATTCAGATGACAGAAGAAAAAAAGCCCGCGAAAGTTCCTCACAGCCTGATTGTGGAAAATCGCCGTGCGCTTACTGCAACCGGCGTTTCCAATGTTGACAGCTTCGATGAACAGACCATTGTGGCCTACACCGATTTGGGGGAACTGATTATTCGCGGTTCTCAGCTGAAAATCAATAAATTGAATATTGAAACCGGGGAACTCACTTTGACGGGGGATATCATTTCCATGTCCTATTCCGACAACAAGCCTGTGGGGGGAATTTTCTCAAGGCTGTTCAAATGAGGAGTGAGGCCTTTTGAATTATTCTCTTGCTTCGCAGTTCCAGGGCTTCGTAATTTCTGTTGGCGCCGGTGTCCTTTTGGGCGCGTTTTACGATGTTTTTCGTATTTTTCGCACGGTCTTTCGTTCGGAAAAGCGGGCGGTATTTTTTCAGGATTTATTCTATATGCTTTGTGCCGCCTTTGTTACGTTCCTTTTGGCTTTGGGTGTGAACTACGGCGATGTGCGGTTTTATATTTTAGCCGGCGAGGTTATTGGCTGGTGCCTTTACTATTTGACGGTCGGCATGGTTACCATTCAGGTGTTTCGATTTGTTTCCCACATTCTGCATAAATTCCTCACAGACCCAATTAAGAGAATCATTGCTAAATTATTTCGTTGGATTGGCAAAAAAATTAAAATCATTGGCAAAAAAGTAAAAATAGTGGCTTATAATCAGAAAAAACGCTTGAAACAGCATAGAGAAATAGTGTATAATCAAATTATCAGCAAGCGTAAAACGAGGAAGCGTAATGCCCTTAAAAACAAGAGGGCAAAACAGAAAAGGAAACGGAAAAACGCAGGGGACGGTGCTGGGCGATGAAGGTTATCAAGGTAAAAAAGCAAAAGGGCAGTTTATTGCTGCGTGTTGCGATTTTCGCTTTCGCGGTATATACTGTTGTTGCGCTTGTTAATCAGCAGGTTCAGATCAGCGAGAAACGTCAGCAGCTTGCATCGGTAAAACAGCAGATTCAAATTCAGGAAATTAAAAATGAAGACATAAAACATGCTTTGAGCACGGGCGCCAATGAAAGCAGCGACTACATTGAACGCGTTGCCCGCGAGGGACTTAATCTGGCAAAACCCGGCGAGCGTGTTTTTGTTAATATAGCCGGAAACTAAGGGCTCTATTTTTTAAGGAGGAAATCACTTACATATGCAGCTTGAGGTAGGAACAGTTCTGGAAGGAAAAGTGACAGGAATTACGAAGTTCGGCGCTTTTGTAGAGTTGCCGGGCGGTAAAACCGGTATGGTGCACATTTCTGAGGTAGCCCCAACTTTTGTCAAAGAAATTCGCGATTTCGTAACCGAAAATCAAACAGTTAAAGTTAAAGTGATGAGTATCAGTGAAGACGGCAAGGTGAGCCTTTCCATTAAGAAAGCGATTGCTCCTGCGCCGCGCACCAGCGCTCCCGCTCCCCGCGCCTCCAGGCCGGGCAATTACGAGTGGCAGGCCAGCAGAAAAAATGATGCCTCGAGTTTTGAGGATATGATGTCCCGGTTCAAGCAGACAAGTGATGAAAAAATGTCGGATCTCAAAAAATGCATGGAGTCAAAACGCGGCGGTTTTTCAAAACATGGCGGTACAAATCAACCGAAATAATTTGAGCGGAGTGCGCGCACTCCGCTTTTTTACTTTATATTACACAAAAGGAATACATGAAACTTTCGGAGGAAAAATATGATTATTATTCATGCAGATATTCACACAATGGCGGACGGTGACATTCCAAACGGCTGGATTCGCACCCGGGGCAGCGTGATCAGCGCGCTTGGCGCTATGCCGGAGCAGCCGCTTGACGGCGAAGAGGTTGTTGATGTTCAGGGAGCCGGGGTTTACCCGGGCTTTATTGACGCCCATACGCACCTTGGCATGTGGGAGGACGGCTTAACTTTTGAAGGTGATGACGGGAACGAGGAAACCGACCCAATCACCCCGCAGCTTCGCGCAATTGACGCAATTAACCCGCTTGACCGCTGCTTTTCGGAAGCGCTCGCCGCCGGTGTTACCACTGTGGTGACCGGCCCGGGCAGTGCCAATCCAATCGGCGGTCAGCTGGCGGCGATTAAAACCTACGGCACCTGCATCGATGAGATGATCGTTAAGGCGCCCGTGGCCATTAAAATGGCATTGGGCGAAAATCCGAAATCTGTGTATCACGGCAAGAATTTGGCGCCTTCCACACGCATGGCTACCGCTTCCCTGATTCGGGAGGAGCTTTTTAAAGCACGGCGCTATATGGAAGATTTGCAGCGTGCTCAGGAGGACGAAGATGTTGACGCACCTGAATTTGATATGAAATCGGAAGCCCTCATTCCCGCGCTGAAAGGCGAAATTGAGGTGCATTTTCACGCGCACCGAGCCGATGATATCGATACCGCCCTTCGCATTGCAAAAGAATTTCATTTGAATTATGTAATTATTCACGGTACGGAAGCGCATCTTATTGCAGACCGGCTGAAAAAAGTAGGTACACGCGTTCTTGCCGGGCCGTTCCTTTGCGACCGCTCAAAGCCGGAGCTAAGGAATTTGACCCCGGCCAATCCCGGAATTTTGGCGGGGAAAGGAATTCCGACTGCCATTATTACCGACCATCCGGTTATTCCTTTGCAATATTTGGCAACCTGCGCAGCCCTTGCCGTGCGGGAGGGCATGACAGCTGAGGATGCGCTGAAAGCAATTACTATTAACCCTGCTAAAATCTGTGGGATCGACAACAGGGTTGGCTCCATTGAGGTTGGAAAAGATGCTGATTTGGTTGTGCTTGAATCGAATCCGCTTGACATGACATCTAAGCCGAAGCTGGTTATTGCCGGCGGTAAAGTAATTCCGAAGGTGTGAAGCAATTATGAGAGAGATTGAAACTTCCCGCATTACTGCGGCCATTAAACAGCTTTGCATTGATGCAAACCGCGTTCTGCCCCCGGATTTGGAAAACTGCATTGCAGCCGCTGCGGAACAGGAGACTTCCCCGACCGGAAAAGCGATTTTATCGGATTTATGCGAGAATATGAATGCGGCGCGTGAACTTCAAATTCCCGTTTGCCAGGATACCGGCATGGCTGTTATTTTTGCAGAAATAGGGCAGGAAGTTCACATTACGGGAAGTTCCTTTGAGGACGCAGTAAATGAAGGCGTGCATCAGGGCTATGTGGAAGGCCTTCTGCGCTGCTCGGTTGTCGCCGACCCAATCCGGCGGGGCAATACGGGGGATAATACCCCGGCTGTCCTGCATACCCGTATCGTGCCGGGTGATAAGCTTTCGCTTACGGTTGCGCCGAAAGGCTTCGGCAGTGAAAACATGAGCCGCATAAAAATGTTTACGCCGTCCGCAACTGTGGAGGATATTATCGGTTTTGTTACGGAAACGGTTCGGATTGCCGGGAGCAATCCATGCCCGCCCATGATGCTTGGGGTGGGAATCGGAGGGGATTTTGAAAAATGCGCCCAGCTTGCAAAGCAGGCGCTCTGCCGCCCGATTTCACAGCCGAATTCCGACCCGTTCTACGCCGATCTGGAGGCAAGGATGCTGAAGGCGGTAAATTCTTTGAATATTGGCCCGCAGGGCTTTGGCGGGCTGACAACGGCCCTTGGCGTTAATATTGAACCGTTTCCGACTCACATTGCGGGTCTGCCCGTAGCGGTGAATGTCGGATGTCACGTAACCCGTCATAAAAACATTACAATTTAGTAAGTTGACGCTTTTCATTCTTTGGTTATTATGTTATATTATAGGTAATGGATTCCCTTTTTGATCCAGGTATTTAGATTAAGGAGATGTTGGTATGAAAATCACTATTACCGGCAGAAAAGTTAATTTAAGGGACAATTTTAAGGAATTAGCCAAGAAAAAGCTGTCACGCTTCGACCGGATTTTTGACGAGGACGCTGAAGCCGCCGTTGTGGTAACGGTGGAGCGGAACCGTCAGACAGTTGAAATTACAATAAAATCCCGCGGTATGATTTATCGCGCCGAAGCGACTGACTTTGAAATGAACGACGCACTCGACCAGGTTGTCAGCTCGCTGAGCCGGCAGATCAGCAAGAATAAAAACCGGCTGGATAAATCAATTCATTCCGCCGCGTTTGATCAGTATGTGGAGGATTATCTGCACAGTACGGAAGAAGAGGACACGGAAGAGTACAAGATTGTGCGCACAAAGCATTTCTTTGTCAAGCCTCTCAGCGAGGAAGAAGCAATTTTACAAATGAACATGCTCGGCCATCAGTTCTTCATGTTCCGCAATGAAACCAGCGGGGAAATTAATGTAGTTTATAAGCGGAAAGATGGAAATTACGGATTATTGGAGCCGGATATGGAATAATAGAATCGCCGCACCCGAATACAGATAAACCCTTAGTGCACGGTGCCTAATAGATTAAATTGACTGTTGGGGCTGCGTAACACGCAGCCCCATAATTATTATATTGGAGAAAAATATGGAAGAGTTTAAACTTGTTTGTCCCTGCCTTCTTGGAATTGAAGGCCTGGTTGCCGAAGAATTAAGATGGATGGATGCGAAAAATGTCGAACCGCAGAACGGCAGAGTCGTTTTCGACGGTTCGGATGAAATGCTTGCCAGAGCCAATATCGGTTCACGCTATGGGGAAAGAATCCTTGTTCAGATGGGGAATTTTCGCGCGCTTAGCTTTGAGGAGCTTTTTCAGGGCGTAAAATCACTTCCGTGGGAACGCTGGATCGGGAAAAGCGATGCGTTCCCTGTAAAGGGAAGAAGCCTTAATTCCAAACTTTCCAGTGTGCCGGACTGCCAGTCGATTATTAAAAAAGCGGTCGTGGAGCGCCTGAAACAAAAGTACAATGTGAGCTGGTTTGAGGAAACGGGAACCCTTTATCAAATCCAGTTTTTAATCATGAAAGACAATGTCAGCATCATGATTGACACCTCCGGAGCGGGACTTCACAAACGCGGATACCGCGCAAATTCCACCGAAGCTCCAATCAAGGAAACGCTTGCCGCCTCCATGGCATACCTTGCCCGTGTGCGCCGCGATGCAAACTTTATTGACCCGTTCTGCGGTTCGGGCACAATTTTGATTGAAGCCGCCATGTACGCGCTCAATATCGCGCCGGGAATGCAGCGCCATTTTTCCGCTGAACGCTGGGAAAATATTGACAAGAGTGTGTGGCAGCGTGAAAAGGCGCGCGCACAGGATTTGATTCGCCGGGATTCCACCTTTGCCGCACAGGGCTACGACATCGACGGCGCCGCGGTTTCCCTCACGCTTGAAAACGCGAGAAAAGCCGGCGTAATTGCCAATATCCGTGCGGAAAAACGCGATATTTCCGATTTCAAATCAGTTGGGGAGTATGGCTGCGTAATCTGCAACCCTCCGTATGGGGAACGCCTCTTGGATATCCGTCAAGCTGAAGAACTTTACAGAACGATGGGCAATGTGTTTGAGCAAAAACATGGCTGGAGCTACTCAATTATCAGCCCGGATGAAACCTTTGAGGAGTGCTATGGCCGCAAAGCGGACAGGCGCAGGAAGCTTTACAACGGGATGATTAAATGCCAGTTCTATATGTATTTTAAATAAGCGCAAAGCGCAGTAATTTATAAAAAGAATCACTTTTAGGACCTTGACCTGTGTTATTCGGCTTTAGCCGCAAATTGAACTTACCGGCATTTCTAGTCGGTTCAGTTGTTTCATTTAGGAGGCTGCGCTATGCGCTATGTGTTTATTGTAAATCCGGTGGCCGGTAAGAAAAATCCATACAATTCTGTTTTCCCGCTCATTCAGGAGCATTTTCGTCAAGCCGGGATGGAATGTGTCTGCCATATTACGAATCAGCCCAAGCAGGCAACCGAATTAACACGGCAGCAGGGCTCGAAGGGCGATTCGGTGCGTGTTTATGCGGTTGGCGGGGACGGAACGCTCAGCGAAGTTGCCGCCGGCGCGGTTGGAATGGAAAACGTTGAGGTAGGGGTTATTCCCTGCGGTTCCGGGAATGATTATGTAAAAACCTTCGGCCCGATCGAAAACTTTTTATCATTTGAAAAACAACGCGGCGCATCATCACGCTGGGTGGATATGATTGAATTTGAAGGACATTATTCCATTAATTTGTGCTCCATCGGGCTGGACGCAAAGGTAGCCTATGAAATGGTGAAATTTAAAAATATTCCGTTCCTAAGCGGCCCTGCGGCGTATAACCTGGCGGTCGGAAAAGTGCTTTTGGGTAAGATTGGGGAACACTTAAAAATAACAATTGATGGGGATAAAACGTATGAGGGAAACTATCTGTTTGCCCTTGCAGGAAGCGGCCGGTACTACGGCGGCGGATACTGCGGCGCTCCGCAGGCAATTCCCGATGACGGCCTGCTTGATTTTATTTTAATCAAAAAACCGCCTCTGCTGCAAATTCCATCACTGATTAAGGTTTACAAAGCCGGCGGGCATCTTGAATCCCCGCTGTTTAAAGACATTTTAACGTTCTGCCGCGGCCGTGAAATGGATGTTGCTGCGCCAAAACCCGTGATTGCCAATTTTGACGGGGAGTGCCGTGCCATTGACCATGTCCGTTTTCAGGTAGCATCAAAAGCAATCCGCTTTATTGTCCCTGAATAATTACGGGTATTTTAGATAAATTGTAAATAATTTATTAAATTGCAAATTTTAGTGAAAAATCTATTGATTTTTCATACTCAAGTAGATAAAATAGACTTAGCACTCAAAGATAGCGAGTGCTAAACAAATTTAAATGAATTTTTAAGGAGGACATATTATGACAATTAAACCATTAACAGACAGAGTTCTAATTAAAATGGAAGAAGCTGAAGAAACAACGAAAAGCGGCATTCTTCTTGCCGGTTCCGCAAAAGAAAAGCCACAGATCGCAAATGTAGTCGAGGTTGGCCCGGGCGGCTTAGTGGACGGAAAAGAAGTTACAATGTACGTGAAAAAAGGCGACAAGGTTATTACCAGCAAGTACTCCGGCACCGAGGTCAAGCTTGATGGTGAGGAATACACCATTGTTCGCCAGAGCGACATTCTAGCGGTTGTTGAATAAAATTTCATTTTAATATAATTGGAGGAATTAATATGGCTAAACAGATTATTTACGGCGAAGATGCCAGAAAAGCTCTTTTGAGCGGCATCAACCAGCTTGCAGACACAGTTAAAATCACACTTGGACCGAAAGGCCGCAACGTAGTTCTCGATAAAAAATTCGGCGCTCCGCTCATCACTAACGACGGTGTTACTATTGCCAAAGAAGTTGAGCTTGACGATCCGTTTGAAAACATGGGTGCTCAGCTTGTAAAAGAAGTTGCCACCAAAACAAACGATGTTGCCGGTGACGGTACCACAACAGCCACCCTGCTTGCACAGGCGTTAATTCGCGAGGGCATGAAGAACGTGACTGCCGGCGCGAACCCGATGATTATCCGCAAGGGAATTCAAAATGCGGTTGACGCTGCTGTCGGGTCACTTGCAGACCATTCCAAGAAGGTTTCCTGTTCAGAAGATATCGCCCGCGTAGCGACCATTTCCGCTTCCAGCGAGGTCATTGGCAAATTAATTGCAGAAGCAATGGAAAAGGTGACTTCCGACGGAGTTATCACGGTGGAAGAGTCTAAAACAGCCGAAACATATTCCGAAGTTGTGGAAGGCATGATGTTCGACCGCGGTTATATTTCCCCTTATATGGTAACCGATACCGATAAGATGGAAGCAGTTATCGACGACGCATATGTTCTGATTACGGATAAGAAAATTTCCAATATTCAGGAAATCCTCCCGTTGCTCGAAAAAATTGTTCAGTCCGGCAAAAAGCTCGTCATCATCGCAGAAGACATTGAGGGCGAAGCTCTTACCACATTGATTCTGAATAAACTGCGCGGCACCTTTACCTGCGTCGGCGTAAAAGCCCCCGGCTTTGGCGACAGAAGGAAAGATATGCTCCGCGATATCGCCACCTTAACAGGCGGCCAGGTTATTTCCGAAGAATTGGGCTTGGATTTGAAGGAAACTACCGTTGAGCAGCTTGGCCGTGCACGCCAGGTGAAAGTTGACAAAGAAAATACGATCATTGTTGACGGTGCCGGCGATAAGGAAGAGATTAAATCCAGAGTGGGCCAGATCCGTTCACAAATTGCATCCACCACTTCTGATTTTGACCGTGAAAAACTTCAGGAGCGTCTTGCAAAGCTTTCCGGCGGCGTAGCGGTAATCAAAGTCGGTGCCGCAACAGAAGTTGAGATGAAGGAGCAGAAGCTCCGCATTGAAGACGCACTTGCCGCTACAAAGGCAGCTGTTGAAGAAGGCATCGTAGCCGGCGGCGGCGTTGCTTTAATCGACGCCATCACTAACGTAGAAAAGGTCGTTGAGCAGAGCGAAGCCGATGAAAAGACAGGCGCTAAGATTGTGCTCAAGGTCTTGGAAGAGCCAATCCGTCAAATTGCAGCGAATGCGGGCCTGGAAGGTTCTGTCATCGTTGAAAACATCAAGAAGGCCGGCAAGGTCGGTTATGGTTTTAACGCGCTTACAGAAGAATACGGCGACATGATTTCCTTCGGTATCGTTGACCCGACTAAGGTAACCCGTTCCGCTCTGCAGAACGCTGCCTCCGTCGCTGCAATGGTTTTGACAACGGAATCCCTTGTAACCGATATTAAAGAGCCTGCTGCTCCGGCAATGCCCGCAGACCCGGGTATGGGCGGCATGTATTAATTCACAGCTAAAAGCATATATTTTGAAAACGGACGTCTTTACGGCGTCCGTTTTTTTATGCTTATTATGAACAGTAAATTTATATTTTAAAATGAACCGTTTGTTCATGACGGTGAATATATTTTGCCCGGAACGGCATAAATAAATCTTAAATTGTCAAAATGTTAACGATATAATGCGCGCCGATAAGCTCTGGCTCGCCCTGTTTCATTCCAATGAGGAGAAATGACCAATTCTGAAAAATACGCCAAAATCAGACTATTTCAGCTTTTTCGCGCTGTTGTGTTCCTATATCACATGTGATACTATGTTCTCAACACCAAGGGGGGTGAAAACATGGAAGCATATTTGCCGTATTTTTGGCTGGTGGTTATCGTTGTTGCCGCTGTCGTGGAGGGGGCAACCGCACAGCTGGTGTCCATCTGGTTTGTAGCAGGCGGTGTGGGTGCGCTGATTGCAGATTTATGCGGAGCCGACCTGTGGCTGCAGGCAGTCGTTTTTGTTGTGGTAAGTGCCGTTACACTTCTGGCGACAAGGCCGCTTGTGAAAAAGCTGCTGAATTTTAAAAGGGTTGATACCAATGCGGGCAGATACATTGGAAAGACAGGAATTGTAATTATCGAAATCAACAATATGCTCGGCGTCGGGCAGGTGAATGTACTCGGCAGCATTTGGACGGCTCGCAGCGAGGACAGTTCAGTCATTGAAGTCGGCGAACACGTTTTGATAAAATCCATTGAAGGCGTGAAAGTTATTGTTACAAAAATAAAATAATATTTAGGGGAAGCGTATGAAGAAAAAAGTTTTACTGGGAATTGTCAGCGTAATCTTGCTGGTGCTTATCGTTTTCTTTGCGGGATGTGCCTCAATGGAACGATGGGGAAAGGATGTTCACAGTGACCTTACGGGCGGCCTGAATCGGACTGTCAATATTTATAGCCTCGACGGCAAGAAAATTGCCTCCTACGAGGGGAAGTTTGATGTTGACATAAATGATTCCGGCAGAGTGAAGTTCGATTTAAATGGCAAAAGGTATTTGTACAGCAATGCGATTGTTGAAGTAATCGAAAAATAGAGAGGAGATTTTTATCATGAACCTTGGAGCAATTATTTTAATCCTGCTTGCGGTGGTAGTAATTTTTATTATTATTTTCAATATGAAGGTAGTACCGCAGGCACACGCGTATGTTATTGAACGTCTTGGCGCTTACCACAGCACATGGTCAACCGGCCTGCATTTTATGATTCCTTTTATTGATAAAATATCGAAAAAGGTATCCCTTAAGGAACAGGTAATCGATTTCCCGCCGCAGCCGGTTATTACAAAGGATAACGTAACCATGCAGATCGACACCGTTGTTTATTTTCAGATCACCGATTCAAAACTATATGCGTATGGCGTTGAGCGCCCGGTTTCCGCAATTGAAAATCTTTCGGCTACCACGCTCCGCAACATTATCGGTGAACTGGAGCTTGACCATACCCTCACTTCACGTGATGTAATCAACACGAAAATCCGTATTATCCTTGATGAGGCCACCGACGCGTGGGGCATTAAGGTAAACCGTGTGGAGCTGAAGAATATTATTCCGCCGCAGGAAATTCAGGAATCCATGGAGAAGCAGATGAAAGCCGAGCGTGAACGCCGTGCCCTGATTCTGACTGCCGAAGGCGAAAAGCAAAGCGCTATTTTGGTCGCCGAAGGCGAGAAAGAATCCGCCATTCTGCGCGCCGAGGCCCAGAAGGAAACAAAAATCCGCGAAGCACAGGGTGAAGCGCAGGCAATCATGTCGGTTCAGCAAGCCCTTGCGGACAGCATTAAGCTTTTGAACGACGCAAACCCAAATGACCGCGTTATTGCAATCAAGAGCTTGGAAGCGTTCGGGAAAGCAGCGGACGGCAAGGCGACAAAGATTATTATTCCATCCAACATCCAATCGCTTGCGGGCCTTGCAACCTCTTTAAAAGAACTGGTGACGGATGATTCCAATTTGGCTAAATAGCCGTGTCATATTACACAAATTATGACAGTGCAAAGCCGCTTCATCACAATAACTTAACAAAATTGACTTTTCATCTTAACATCTATTGAATTTATTGTCATAATCACCTACAATAAACACATAATATGTTGTCGGAGGTAAGCGTAATGACAGTATCTTCCGTTCAGAAAAGCAGTGGTATTCGAATGACATACTGCCAAACTGCGCCAATATCCCGTTTGTTAAAATGATTTTCAGGCTGCGACGTTTTATCGGCGCAGCCTGTTTTTTATTTTGCCAAATGACATTGAATTAATAGGAGTGTGTAATATGTCTCTCAAAAAAGTAGCGGTTATTATGGGCAGTGACAGTGACTTTGCAGTTGTTTCGGCTGCAATCAAAAGACTGAAATCCTTTGATATTCCCGTGGAAGTACATGTGATGTCAGCGCATCGTACCCCGCTGGCAGCTGCGGAATTCTCTTCTTCAGCAAAAGAAAACGGTTATGGTGTAATTATAGCGGCTGCAGGCAAGGCGGCTCATTTAGCCGGAGTTCTGGCGGCGCACACCACGCTTCCTGTAATTGGTATCCCGGTGAAATCCTCAACGCTGGACGGTCTGGACGCGCTTTTGGCAACGGTACAAATGCCGGGAGGCATTCCGGTAGCCACTGTTGCCATTGACGGGGCGGACAATGCTGCAATTTTAGCGGCACAGATGCTCGCGCTTTCCGACGAAGCGCTTGCGGCCAAGCTTACGGAAATGAAACGGCAGATGGCCGAGGATGTTTTGAAAAAGGATCAGGCAATTCAGGCGAAAATTTGGGAATTATAATCAGGAATACAAAAATACGGAGGATCACATATGAAAAGCTTCAGCGAAAGTTATAAAGCGGCCGGGGTTGACGTAACCGCGGGTTACAAAGCGGTTGAGTTGATGAAAAGTCATGTTTCCCGTACCAACATACCGGGTGTGGTTTCAGGAATCGGCGGCTTTGGCGGGCTGTTTCAGCCGGATTTGGGCGGAATGAATGCGCCTGTTTTGGTCAGCGGAACGGACGGAGTCGGCACAAAATTGAAAATTGCTTTTCTTATGGACAAGCACGATACCATTGGGATTGACTGTGTTGCCATGTGCGTGAACGACGTAATTTGCTGCGGGGCAAAACCGCTTTTTTTCCTTGACTACTTAGCGGTCGGAAAAAATTATCCGGAACGAATTGCTCAGATTGTTTCGGGTGTCGCAGAAGGCTGTGTTCAGTCAAACTGCGCGCTTGTCGGCGGTGAAACCGCTGAAATGCCGGGATTTTATCCGGTAGATGAATACGACTTAGCAGGATTTTCCGTGGGAATGGTGGACCGGGATAAAATCATTGACGGTTCACAGATTCAAGAAGGCGATGCGATCATCGGGCTTCAGTCCTCCGGTGTGCATTCCAACGGCTTTTCCCTCGTAAGGAAAGTATTCAATATCAGTGATAAAAACATCAATATGCATCTTGACGATCTGGGACATACGATTGGGGAAGAACTTTTAACCCCAACCAAAATTTATGTAAAGCCTGTCCTGTCTTTACTGGGGAAAATTCAAGTTAAGGCGATTTCCCATATTACCGGCGGCGGATTTTTTGAAAATATTCCGCGTATGCTCAAACCCGGCACTACGGCTCAAATTGAACTGGCATCATTGCCTAAACTGCCGATTTTCACTTTGCTGCAAAAGCAGGGAAATATTCCGGAGCGTGAAATGTATAATACCTTTAACATGGGTATCGGCATGTGCATGATTGTTGCGAAGGAGCAGGCGAATCAGGCGGTCTCCGAGCTGAACGCAGCGGGTGAGCACGCCTTTGTCATCGGCAGCGTGGTTGCCGGTGAGGAGGGCGTAACCCTATGCTGAATATTGCCGTTTTGGTTTCCGGCGGCGGTACAAATCTTCAGGCACTGATCGACGCGCAGGTTAATTCGAAAATTCCGGGCGGCAAAATCGCGCTTGTGATTTCCAGCAGAACGGACGCCCATGCGCTGGAACGTGCGGCCGGGGCTAATATTCCTACCGAAGTCTTGCTGCGTAAGAATTACTCCGGTCAGCAGGAATATGATGAGGCTTTGCTCTCGATTCTAAACCGGAATAGAATTGACTTGATTGTTCTTGCGGGGTTTATGACCATTATCAGTGAAAATGTGATTCGGCATTATGAAAATAAAATTATCAATGTCCATCCCGCGTTGATTCCTTCTTTTTGCGGCGAGGGCTATTATGGATTAAAAGTACATGAAGCGGCACTCGAAAAAGGAGTGAAGGTTACCGGCGCAACCGTTCATTTTGTAAATGAGGTTTGTGACGGCGGGCCGATCATCCTGCAAAAGGCGGTCTTGGTTTTTCCGAATGATACGCCGCAGAGTTTGCAGCGCAGGGTGATGGAACAGGCGGAATGGCAGCTGCTCCCCAAAGCGGTATCACTGTTCTGCCAGGGAAGGATTTCTGTCAAAAACGGAAGAGCATATATTCAGGAGGATGAAGTTTGATAGATAAATCTCTCAAACTAAATTCCGGAAAACCGAAAACAGACACCCCGTATTGTTCGAGAAAGGAATGGTCATATAAATGAAAAACATAGAAGCAGTATTGGGAACGAATGCGTACCCGGGCCGCGGAATTATTTTGGGCAGAAGCTCCGACGGCAACAACGCTGTTATTGCCTATTTTATTATGGGGCGCAGCGAAAACAGCCGCAACCGCATCTTTGTGGAGGATGAAAATGGGATTAAAACGCAGGCCTTTGACCCCGCAAAGCTGGTTGATCCATCCTTGATTATTTATTCCCCTGTCCGTGTGCTTGGGAAGGCTACAATCGTTACAAACGGTGACCAAACGGACACGATTTACGATTCCATGCAGCAGGGCAAAACATTTGCGGCGGCGCTGCGCACCCGTACCTTTGAACCGGATATGCCGAATTTCACCCCGCGCATTTCCGGTATTGTGGAAGCGAACGGAGATTACAAGCTTTCCATTTTAAAAAGCGCAAACGGTAACCCCGATTCCACGCAGCGTTTTTTTTATGAATATGAATCCCCGGTCAGCGGGGAAGGGCATTTGATTCATACTTACCGGGGGGACGGCAATCCGCTGCCTTCTTTTGAAGGGGAACCGACACTCGTTGCCATTACGGGAGAGATTGATCAATTTACCCATACGGTTTGGAACAGCCTGAATGAAGAAAATAAAGTGTCTCTTTTTACCCGGCTTATCAATTTGAAAACCGGCGCGACTGACACCCGTATTATGAATAAGAATCAATAAAATATTGGAGGTAGCTGAAATGTCGAACGAACTCACTTTAAAATACGGCTGTAACCCAAATCAAAAGCCATCGCGGATTTTTATGCAGGACGGAAGTGAACTGCCCATTCAGGTGCTGAACGGCAGGCCGGGTTACATTAATTTTCTCGATGCGTTTAACAGCTGGCAGCTGGTTCAGGAACTGAAAAAAGCAACCGGGCTTCCGGCCGCGGCTTCCTTCAAGCATGTCAGCCCGGCCGGTGCTGCGGTTGCTGCCGAGCTTTCAGATACGCTAAAAAAGATTTATTTCGTGGATGATTTGGAGCTTTCTCCTCTTGCCAGCGCGTACGCTATGGCCAGAGGAGCGGACAGAATGTCCTCCTACGGCGACTGGATTGCTCTTTCCGATATTTGCGACAAAGAAACGGCCACACTGATTGCGCGTGAAGTTTCCGACGGAATTATTGCCCCCGGCTACACGGATGAAGCGCTTGAAATCCTGAAATCCAAACGCAAGGGCGGCTACAACATCGTATCGATGGAATTAAATTATAAGCCCAGCCCGGTAGAACACAAGGATGTTTACGGTATTACATTTGAACAGGGCAGAAATGAAATTGTGATTGATAACGACATGCTGTCAAACCTTCCTACGGAAAATAAAATAATTCCGGCTGATGCAAAACGTGACTTACTGATTTCACTTATTACGCTAAAATACACACAGTCCAATTCCGTTTGCTATGTGAAAGACGGCCAGGTTATCGGCGTTGGCGCGGGCCAGCAGTCCAGAATCCACTGCACCCGCCTAGCGGGCAATAAAGCGGATATCTGGTTCCTGCGCCAGCACCCCAAGGTGCTCGGCCTGAAATTCAAGGAAGACATTCGCCGCCCAGACAGGGACAATACGATCGACGTATATATTTCCGATGAATATATGGATGTTTTGGCCGAAGGCACCTGGCAGAATCTGTTTGCCGAAAAGCCGGAGCCGCTTACCCGGGAGGAAAAACGTGCGTGGCTTGACACCCTGACCGACGTTTCGCTTGGCTCGGATGCCTTTTTCCCGTTCGGCGATAACATTGAACGCGCTCATAAAACTGGTGTTAAGTACATTGCGCAGCCGGGCGGTTCCATCCGTGACGATAATGTAATTGACACCTGCAATAAATACGGTATTGCAATGGCGTTTACCGGGATGAGGCTGTTCCATCATTAATGCGGCCGTGCCGAGCAAATTATGAATTAAAACAGGTAGGGGCGAATGATATGAAGATATTGGTAATCGGCGGCGGCGGCCGTGAGCATGCGATTATCCGCAAGCTTAGGGAAAGCCCGAGAGCAGATGAAATTTATTGTGCGCCGGGCAACGGCGGCATTTCAAAAGACGCGGTTTGCGTGGATATTCCCGTAACCGACCTTGACGGCGTTGTAAAATTTTCAAAAGAAAATCAAATTGATTTGGTTTTTGTCGCTCCGGATGACCCGTTGGCTGCCGGCATGGTGGATGCGCTTGAAGCTGCCGGAATTTCCGCCTTTGGGCCGCGTGCGAATGCTGCGGTAATCGAGAGCAGCAAGGTGTTCTCCAAAGACCTGATGAAACGCTATCATATTCCAACGGCTGACTATGCGGTATTCGATGATTCGCACAAAGCGCTGGAATATATCCAGTCCAACAATCAGTATCCGGTTGTTATTAAGGCAGACGGCCTTGCGCTCGGAAAGGGCGTGGTGATTGCCGCCGATTTTGCAGAAGCGCAGAACGCGGTTCAAACGATTATGGAGGATAAGATATTCGGTGCTTCCGGCAATCAGATTGTAATTGAAGAATTTATCACCGGGCCGGAAGTATCGGTTCTGGCCTTTACAGACGGAAAATGTGTGAAACCGATGGTTTCCTCCAAAGACCATAAGCGTGCGCTCGACAATGATAAGGGCCCAAACACGGGCGGCATGGGTACCATCAGCCCGAACCCTTATTATACGGAGGAACTGGCCGAACTTTGCATGAACACCATCTTTTTGCCGACAATTCACGCAATGAATCAAGAGGGAAGAGTATTCAAGGGATGCCTTTATTTCGGCTTGATGCTTACAAAGGACGGCCCGAAAGTCATTGAATACAATTCCCGCTTCGGCGACCCGGAAACACAGGTTGTTTTGCCACGCCTGAAAACCGATTTGGTTGATATTCTGGAAGCAGTGGTTGAGGAACGCTTGGAAGAGCAGCCAATTGAATGGAGCGGGGAAGCTTGTGCCTGTGTGGTAATGGCTTCCGGCGGATACCCCGGGAAATACCCAAAAGGGATCGAGATAACCGGCCTGGATGAAAACGGTCAAATTGCCGGCGCAACAGTTTACCATGCGGGAACGGCGTGTAAAGGGAATCGATTTTACACCAATGGCGGGCGTGTCCTTGGCGTTACCGCGCTGGGTGCTACGCTCGAAGAAGCACTGCACAGTGCATACGCTGCTGTGGACAGGATTCACTTTGAAGGTGCGCATTTCCGCCATGATATCGGCAGATAAATATTAACAGCAAAAAGGCGATACGGAAAATTCCGTATCGCCTTAATTCTTATATTGCTTTTATTCTGTCAAAGCCCTTGTCAGCCACGCGTCGGCGATATCCATTGCAAGGTACAGCCCGTTTTTCTCGCTGGACTTTACAATCTGCTTGCGTGCGCGGATGTTTTGATCTGTGTACATCAGCTGAATCAAAACCTTATCGGCAACTTCCAAATCCTGAACTTTTTTCTTGCTTTTGATTTCGAGCTTTACAACATATTTATCTTTCATGCTTCCGTAATAAATCACATCACCGCAGCGTACCAGCGGCTTGCCCTTGTAAGTAGGGAACTGCGCGGCGCTTTCATTTGTCTCATTCATTCAAGTGTCCTCCTTTTGTTCGATTGGTTCAGTGTTCGAGCCCCTGTGCTGTGATTTACTCCCCCAAATAAGATTTCAATAGCACCTGTAACAATTCATCACGGTCTATCCTGCGAATAAGACTGCGCGCGTTATTATGGGTGGTAATGTATGTGGGATCCTCCGAAAGAATGTAACCCACAATTTGGCTAATGGGGTTGTATCCTTTCTCCTTTAAAGAATCATATACCAGGGTGAGTATCTTTTTGATATCTCCTTCCCGATCATTACCGAGTGAAAAAGTCATCGTCTTATCAAGCATGGAAACACCTCCAATAATGTCATAATACAACATACAAAAAATAAATTCAAGAACTATTTTATAAACATGTGCTTAAGAACGTAAAATTGCACCTGCTTTTTCAAGCTCTTTCATTACCTTTTTCATTACACTTGTTGTATGCTCTTCCGTCAGTGTACTGTCGTTTGAACGAAGTACAATGCTGAATGCAACGCTCTTTTTGTCAGCTTCGATTTGCTCACCTTTGTACACGTCGAACAGCTTAATTGTTTCGAGAAGGCTGCCGGCCCCCTTGACAATCGCCCGTTCCAGTGTAAGCACAGGAATGCTGTCGTCACATAAGAGTGCGAGGTCGCGGGTAACCGCAGGGAATTTCGGAAGGGGTACATACTTTTTCTCTGACTTCGCACATTCAAACATCAGGTCAACATCCAGCGTAAAGCAGTAAATCCGCTCGTTAATACCGTAATTCTCGGCTGTTTTCGGGTGGATTTCGCCAATGATGCCAAGGCGTTTGCCATCGATGGTTAATACGGCGCAGCGCCCGGGGTGGTAGCTGTATTCTTCGGCTGATGCTTCTATTTCATAATCGGATACGCACAGTTTTTCCAAAATTTGCTCTGCCATACCCTTTGCTGTAAAGTAATCTGCCTTGTTGCCATACATGCCTACGATTAAATTGGTTTTTTCAATCGGCAGTTTGTCGTCCGTCGTGGGAATATATTCGCTGGCAAGCTCAAACAGGCAGGCAGTCGCGTTGCGATTGTTGTAGTTGCGCGAAAGCACTTCAAGCATGGAGGGGAGAGCGGTGGTTCTCATAATGCTGGTATCTTCACCCAGGGGATTCGAAATCGTAACAGATTTACGCAGCGGTGAATCAGCCGGCATACGGATTTTGTCATAGTATTTCGGACTGATAAAGGAATAAGTCATAATTTCGCTGGCACCCAGTGCAAGCATAGTGTCGTTAATGGTGCGTTCGAATTTTTGACGGGGGGTGTATTTGCCCTGTGCTCCGCCGGAAAGCGCTGTTCCCGGAATCTTATTGTAGCCGTAAAATCTTGCAATTTCTTCGGCAATATCTGCTTTATGCTCCAAATCCGGGCGGAAGGTCGGCACCAGAATCTCGTCGCCGTCAAATTCACAGTCCAGTTTTTTCAGGATTACTTTCATCTCATCGGCGCTTAAATTCAGGTCAAGGAACCGGTTAATCCAATCTGTGTCCAAATGAATTCTCCTGCGTTCGCTACTGGAATGGTTGTCAATAATCACATCATCCAAAACGTCGCCCGCATCCAAAAGCTCAATCAGTTCGCAGGCGCGCTCCAGTGCCGGCAGACAGTTATTCGGGTCAAGGCCTTTTTCATAGCGGGAGGAAGCATCGGTTCTCATGCCCTGATCCCTTGCCGTGGTACGTACGGACGCACCGTTGAAGCAGGCGGATTCAAATACAATCGTGTTCGTGTCATCCACGATCCCGCTGAATTCTCCGCCCATAACGCCGGCGATTGCAATCGGCTTATTGGCGTCGGCAATCACCAGATTGTTGTTTGTAAGCTTGTGTTCCACTCCGTCCAGCGTTGTAATGGTTTCTCCGTCATTGGCACGGCGAACACGGATTTTATTTTCATCAATAAAGCGCAGGTCAAAAGAATGCATTGGCTGGCCGTATTCCAGCATAACATAGTTGGTAATATCCACAATATTATTGATTGGGCGAACGCCCATAGCGCGCAGACGTTCCCTTAGCCAAAGCGGGGAAGGCTTTACACGCACATTTTTTACAATACGCGCAGTGTAAATGGAACAAAGGTCGGCAGCTTCCACCTTTACGTCGAGCATTTCTTTGCACGAACCATGGCCTGCTTTCACAACAGGTTTGTGCAGCAGCAGTGGTTTATGAAATGTTGCCGCGGCTTCCCGAGCAAGGCCGATGACGGAAAAGCAGTCCGGACGGTTGGAAGTGATTTCGAATTCCACTTTGGTGTCGTTAAAGCCAAGCGCTTCGCAAATCGGCTCGCCAAGGCGGCAGTCTTCCTGCAGTACAAAAATGCCGTCTTCAACCGCGTAGGGAAAATCGTGTTTTGTCAGGCCGAGTTCGCCGAGAGAGCAAAGCATTCCGTTGCTTTCAACACCGCGCAGCTTGCCTTTTTTAATCTTTTTTCCGCCCGGCAGGGTGGAGTTATTCATTGCAACCGGTACTATATCGCCAACTGTTAAGTTCTGCGCACCGGTAACAATCTGAATCGGTGCTTCTGCGCCGATGTTAATCTGCGTTATCCACAGGTGGTCGGAATTCGGGTGCTTGTCAAGTGAAAGCACTTTACCTACGATTACATTTTCGATTTCACTGCCTTCGACTTCCCAGCCTTCGACTTTTGAGCCGCTCATCGTCATCGCTTCGGTGAAATCGCGAATCGGCATATCATCCAGCGTTACAAATTCTTTTAGCCATCTCATTGAAAGATTCATTTTTACGCCCCCTTAAAATTGCTTCAAAAATCTGACGTCATTTTCATAGAAAAGGCGCAAATCATTGATGTTATATTTTCTCATAACGACGCGTTCCAGCCCCATGCCGAGCGCAAAGCCGCTGTACACCTCAGGGTCGATTCCGCAGTTGGAAAGAACCTTTGGGTGTACCATGCCGCAGCCAAGGATTTCAATCCAGCCTTCGCCCTTGCAAAGGCGGCAGCCTTCTCCGTGGCAGTTGAAGCACTGCACGTCAACCTCGGCGGAAGGTTCGGTAAACGGGAAATGGTGCGGGCGGAAACGCACAACAGAATCTTCTCCGTACATGCGCTTTACGAACGTTTCGAGTGTACCCTTTAAGTCTGCAAAGGTAATTCCCTTGTCAACGACCAGGCCTTCAATCTGATGGAACAGGGGGGAGTGGGTGGCGTCAACCGCGTCGGAACGGTAAACCCTGCCCGGTGAAATAATACGGATCGGCGGTTTTTGCTTTTCCATTACACGCACCTGAACAGGGGAAGTCTGTGTGCGGAGCAATATATTTTCATTGATATAGAACGTATCCTGCGTATCCCTGGCAGGGTGATCCTTCGGAATGTTAAGCGCTTCAAAGTTATAATAGTCATATTCCACTTCGGGGCCTTCCACAATATCAAAGCCCATGCCGACAAAGATTTCCTTTATGGCGTCAAGTTCAATGCTGAGCGGATGTTTCGCACCAAGTTCGTGGTGAATACCCGGCAGGGTTACATCGATTTTTTCCCGCTTCAGTTTTTGGGCAGTTTCCTCTTCTTTTAATTCAGCCGCACGTTTGATTAAATCCTGTTCAATAAAACTGCGCACATCATTGGCCAGCTGGCCGATTTGCGGGCGTTCCTCCGCGGAAAGTCCGCCCATCTGTTTTAAAATGGAAGTCAGTTCACCTTTTTTACCAAGATACTTAATCCGCAGATTCTCCAAAATCTGCTGGCCTTTTGCCTCATTCAGCTCACGTATGGCGTTTTCCCGAATTGCCTCAAGCTGCTGCTTCATTGCATAATCATCCTTTCAGTTATGAAAATTAGTCAGAAACAAAATAAAAAAAGCCTGCATCCCCCCGAAAGGGACGAAAGCTTTCACTTCGTGGTACCACCCTAATTTAACTCTTATGGCCCTTAACGGTGCCCGCCGTCGCAGCCTACTGAATGTTCAGCCGCGCCACTCCAAAGGGAACTTCCCTTTTTTGCTTACAAGCGTGTTTTCAGCCGCGGCACGCTCTCTCTTGGTAAGCGGGTAAAAAGGTACTTCCTTTTTCAACGTGTTATCATAATAATTGATAATATCACCTTTAGTCATAAATTGCAAGCAAATTACGCATTGCCGGGGCATGGCCCGGTCGAGTGCCGAATTATCAATTCGGGTTTTAACAGTAACTTGCTGATGCTTACGCCGCCAATCAGCTCCTCCAGCATCATGAATGCGCTTTTGCCGATTGCAACCCTGTCCTGCCGAATTGTGGTCAGCGTTGGGGTCAGGTGCTGTGCGATGGGAAGGTCGTCAAACCCAATCACGCTCACATCCTCCGGCACCCGCTTGCCAAGGCGGCTCAGCTCGGCAATGACCCCCGAAGCAATCAGGTCGCTGGCGCACACGATTGCGGTGGCCCCGTTTTGCAGGAAAAAGCCGACATGGTCTTTAGCACACTCCGGCACATAGTAGCCGTTTGCAATCAGCGCGGGATTTATTTTCATGGAGTGCTTGGCCATGCTTTGCGTAAAAGCCAGGTATCGTTCATCGGTAACCATACTGTTTTTCGAACCGTTCAAAAGCGCAATTTTTTTGTGGCCGTTTTCCGCCAGGTACTGAACAGCCAAATCAATTCCGTTATATCCGTCCGTACCCACATAACCGACATGTTTATTCGGAATATAATTATCGAGCAGCACGGTGGGGACTGCTGTTTTGTACAGCTGCTTAATGTAGTCGTCATGAAGCGCGAACCCAAGAAGGAACGCACCGCTGTATCCGTACTTCAGCATAAAGGAATCAAACTTTTCCTGCGTTTGCAGGTTCAGGTCGGAAGGAATCACCGAGATATCACAGTGACGCCTGGCCGCGCTCAGCTTAAAGCCTACAATAATTTCGTAGCCGAACTGATCGATGTTTTCATATTCCATATTTTCTATTAAAATGCAAACCTTGCGGTTGCCGAGCCTTTGCACTTTTTTCGAGGCATAGCCCATTTCAACAGCCGTGTCGAGCACAAGCTGGCGCGTCTCCTCGCTTACGTCGCTGGCGCCGTTCAACCCCTTGGAAACAGTGCTTACCGCAATCCCAAGCTTATTGGCAATGTCCTTTATTGTCGGCATGGTATCCCTCATTTCTGAATTTATTTCAAGTATATACTGTATATGTGGCTGATTTCAATACCTTTACGTCTGAATTTTTGAAAAAACAGATGCTTCAATATCGTTCAGAAAAGCACTTATAGTTTCAAAAGCAAATTAATATTAAATTCTATTGACACAACCCGCAATAAATGGTATTATTCTGAAAGAATTACGAAATATTACGAAAATATTTAGTCACGTTTTTGTTAAACCAGCCATCGCATGACCGCGCAAATTCGTTGTAAGGATGATTGAAATGCCGCTAAGACCCAAGACAAAACAGCTCCCGCGAGGGGCCGGTGTGCTGCTTCCGGTGAGCAGCCTTCCGTCCGATTACGGAATCGGAACCTTCGGGGCGGAAGCGTTCCGATTCATTGACTTTTTAAAGGAAGCCGGGCAGAAATATTGGCAGGTTCTTCCTGTGGGGCCGACCAGCTTTGGCGACAGCCCGTACCAGTCCTTTTCCGCCTTTGCGGGCAATCCGTACTTTATTGATTTGGATATTTTAATCGCGGAAGGGCTTTTAACCGCGGATGAGGTAACGGGTTATGACTGGGGTGAAAGATACGATGACGTGGACTATGCAAAGTTGTTTTACTCCAGATTTGAAATTTTACATACTGCTTTTTTAAAAAGCAAACATAACGGCATGCAGGAGTACCGTGTGTTCTGCAAGGAAAATGAATATTGGCTGGACGATTACAGCCTCTATATGGCTCTTAAATTCGAATTTGACAACCAGTCCTGGCAATCCTGGCCGAAAGCACTTCGGCTTCGCGAGCCGGATGCTGTGGAAAGCTACTCCCGCAAATTAAAAAATGAAACAGAATTTTGGAAATTCTGTCAGTTTAAATTTTTTGAACAGTGGGCAAGGGTAAAAGAATACGCCAATAAAAACGGCATTAAAATTATCGGCGATATTCCGATTTACACCGCGCTTGACAGTGCGGATGTTTGGACCCACAGCAGGCTGTTCCAGCTTGATGAGGAGCGGCGCCCGGTTCTTGTTTCCGGAGTTCCGCCGGATGCTTTTTCGAAGGACGGTCAGCTTTGGGGAAATCCGCTGTATGATTGGGATATGATGGAACAGGACGGATTTGACTGGTGGAAAAAACGCATGGCATATTCCGCAAAAATATACGATGTGATTCGAATTGACCATTTTATCGGTGTTGTGCGGTATTACGCGATTCCTGCCCAAAGTACAACAGCCGTTAACGGCTGTTGGCAGACGGGGCCGGGGCAAAAGCTGACAAACGCGATTGATTCCGCAATCGGCAGCGCGCAGGTGATTGCGGAGGATTTAGGTGTTGTCGTTCCTGAAGTAAGGAAGCTTCTGCGTCAAACGGGATATCCGGGTATGAAGGTTTTACAGTTTGCATTTGACAGCAATGCCAAAAATGAATTTTTGCCTCACAATTATACGCAAAATATTGTTGTTTACGGTGGTACACATGACAACGAAACTCTGGTAGGGCATTTCGAATCTGCGAAAGCAAAGGATGCGAAATATGCGAAGGAATATTTGGGAGTAAACCGAAAAAAAGATATTTCCCCGGCACTGATTCGCGCCGCTTATGATAGTGTTGCAAATACGGTGATCTTTCAGGCGCAGGATCTTTTGCTGCTGCCAAACAGCGCCAGAATGAATTTCCCATCCACAATGGGTACCAATTGGAAGTGGCGGCTTACAAAGGGCCAGTTAACAAATCAGCTTGCACTGCAGCTTAATCACCTGGTGACGGTCTATGGCAGATGATTTTCTGCCCAATATAAGGAGGAAATTCTAATGAATACATTTAAAAATGATATTTTGAGTATTTTGGAATTGGATTACGGCAAAAGCATCAAAGATGCAGACACAGTCACGCTTTACAACGCAGTGTCCCGCGCGGCAATGAAAAATGTAAGGGAAAAGATGGAAGTGACTTCGGCAGGGAAAAAAGCATGTTATTTTTCAGCCGAGTTCTTAACCGGCAGGTTAATCTACAGCAATTTGCTGAATCTTGGTTTGCTGAACCAACTGGCCGAGCTTTTTAATGAAAATAATATTGACCTTAATATTTTTGAAGAAATCGAAGATGCGGCGCTCGGAAACGGCGGTCTTGGTCGTCTTGCGGCCTGCTTTTTGGATTCTGCCGCAACGCAGGGATTTGCGCTGAACGGCTATGGAATCCGCTATAAATATGGACTGTTCAAGCAGTATTTTGAAAATGGGTTCCAAAAAGAGACGGATGATAATTGGCAGCGCTTCGGCGACCCGTGGTCCGTTCGCAGGGAAGAGAAAAAGGTCGAGGTGAAGTTCAAGGATCAGACCGTATTTGCCGTACCTTACGACATGCCGGTCATCGGTTACGGGGCCAAAACGATCAATACGCTTCGCCTGTGGCAGGCAGAGCCGGTTCACGAATTTGACTTCCAGCTTTTTAACGATCAGAAATTTGAACAGGCGGTTCGGGAAAGGGATGACGCCGAAGCCATTTCCAGCGTGCTGTACCCGAACGATGAGTCGGACAAAGGCAAAAAGCTCAGACTAAAACAACAATACTTTTTCTCGAGTGCATCGCTGCAGGACATGATTCGAACTTATAAGGTGAAATACGGTAGCGATTTTTCTCATTTTGGGAACGAATACGCGGTTCAGCTGAACGATACCCATCCGGTGGTTTCCATTCCGGAATTTATTCGTTTGCTTGCCGATGAAGGCGTTTCTTTCAGCAGGGCACTTAAGCTTGCAAAGCAAACTTTCGCCTACACAAATCATACCATTATGGCAGAGGCGCTGGAAAAGTGGGATGTAAAGCTGTTTAAATCAGTGCTTCCGAATGTGTACCGCTTTATCGTCATGATGAACAAAGCGCTGCAAAAAGAGCTTGCTGCCATGGGCATTACCGGGGACGCACAGAAAAAATACATGATTGTTGACGACAGCAGTAAAATACACATGGCGCGTCTGGCTGTTTTCGCCACACATTCCACCAACGGGGTTGCGCAGATTCATACCGATCTTTTAAAAAGTACCGTGCTGAAAGAGTGGTATGAAATTTATCCGAACCGTTTTAACAATAAAACCAATGGCATTACACAGCGCCGCTGGCTTGCCCTTTCCAACATGGAGCTTTCAGGCTTTATCACGGATAAAATCGGCAGCGCTTGGGTGACTGATTTGGATAAGCTTAAAAATTTGGAGCAGTACAAGGATAATCCCGATGTAATTGCCCAGTTTGAAAAAATTAAGCACATTAAAAAGCAGCAGCTTGCAGAGTACATTAAAAGGCGCGACGGGGTTCAGCTTAACCCGGACTTTATTTTCGATGTTCAGGTCAAGCGGCTTCACGAGTACAAACGCCAGCTTCTGAACGCGTTTTCTATTTTGGATATTTATTTTGGCCTGAAGGACGGAAGAATCCGCGACTTTCACCCAACCGCTTTTTTGTTCGGTGCGAAGGCCGCGCCGGGCTATTACAGGGCAAAGGGAATTATTAAGTTTATCAATGAAATCGCAGACAGAATCAATCAGGACCCGGCAGTCAATGAGAAGATGAAGGTTGTGTTCGTGTCAAACTACAATGTATCCTACGCGGAAAAAATCATGCCCGCCGCGGATATTTCCGAACAGATTTCAACCGCCGGCACCGAGGCTTCGGGCACAAGCAACATGAAGTTTATGCTGAACGGCGCGGTTACGCTGGGAACCTATGACGGCGCCAATGTGGAAATTGTTGAGCAGGCCGGGGCGGAGAACAACTATATTTTCGGAGCGCGCGTGGAAGAAATTGAAGCGATAGCGGATTCCTATAATCCAAAGGAAATTTATGAGAAGAATCCAAGGATTAAAGCGGTTGTTGATACTTTAATCAACGGCATGTTCGACGACGGAGGCACCGGGATGTTCCGCGAGCTGTATGATTCAATCCTGGTCGGTGCAAGCTGGCACAAGGCGGATCACTATTATCTGCTCCACGATTTTCTTTCTTATTGCGATGCAAGGCTGAAAGCCAACGCCGATTACGGCGACCGCTTCGGGTTTACGCAAAAATGCTTCCTAAATACGGCCAACGCGGGCAAATTCTCCAGTGACAGAACCATTCAGCAATATGCATCGGAAATTTGGGGAATATAAGAGTGTGCCATAATGTTTTTACATCCATTTCGAATAGCAGTTGTAAAGTAATTCCCGATATGATACAATATTTAGGAACTTTTGACATACGGGAGGATAAATATGGATATATTTGTTGAGCAAATAATTAAGAAAAAGTTTGGCACAAAAGATTTTCTTGTTTTTTTCGGCTTGATTTTGGTTGGCTGTGTCCTTATTTTTGCAAGCATGCTTTTTATCCCTTCTTTATCGGTGATTGTATTAGCGGCGGTTTGTGTGGGCGCGTATTACCTGATTTCGTCCCGGAATCTTGAATATGAGTACAGTGTTACCAACGGCGATATTACGATTGACAAAATTATCAATCGCCGCAGCAGAAAACGGGTTATTTCTATGGATACCCATAATATTGACGCGATGGGAAAGTATAATCCCGCTGAGCACAGCGCCAAAAATTATGCTGCCCGCCTTACCGTTTCCGTAACCGATGACGGGAAGGACGCTTGGTATTTTACAGGGAGTCATCCGCAAAAGGGTTCCGTTTTGGTTGTGTTCAGTCCAAATGAAAAAGTACTCGCCGCAATCAAACCTTTTCTTGCAAGGCAGGTATCAATCAATGCTTTTGGTCGGAATTGATTTAGTCGAAATCGAAAAAATAAAAAATTCAATGAAGAATCCGCGCTTTTGCCGCAGAGTGCTCGGTGCTGCCGAGTACTCTCAGCTTGAAATGCGCGGATTTCCTGTTCAAAGCGTGGCAGCAAGCTTCAGCGCAAAGGAAGCATTTTCCAAAGCGATCGGTACGGGGCTGCGCGGCTTTGCATTGGCGGAGGTAGAGCTTCTTCGCGGTGAAGACGGCAAACCGAGCCTGAACCTGAGCGGCCGGGCGCTTAAAATTGCTCAGGAGCACAATTGGGAATTTTCAGTCAGTGTAACCCATACCCGGAATTATGCGGCGGCTGTTGTAGTCGGTCAGGAGGCGGAATCATGAAAGTGCTGAATAGCGCGCAGTCAAAGGCGCTTGAAAAAAGTGCGGTGGAAGCCGGAACCGGGTATTTGCAGCTGATGGAAAACGCCGGGGCTTCCGCCGTGCGTTTTTTAAGCAGGAAATTCAGTCTTGCCCAAAAGCACGTGGTTGTGCTCTGCGGCAAGGGGAATAACGGCGGGGACGGATATGTTGCCGCTCGCTATCTTTCGGGGCTGGGCGCGCTGGTCGTTGCCGTGCTCGTGGAGGGGCTTCCCGCAACCGAAATCTCGAAAGCCATGTATTCCCGGCTGCACAGTGCTTCGGTGAAAGTTGTAAGTTATGATGAAGATACGCAAATGATTCATTCCATGCTCAGCACCGCGGATTATATTATTGATGCGGTCTACGGAACCGGGTTCCACGGCACCGCACCACAGAACCTTTTCCCGCTTTTCAGCGCGGTGAAACAATCCCCGGCTGTGCTGGTTTCCCTTGATATGCCCAGCGGCGCGGGCTGCGATACCGGCGCGGTGGAGGGAGCCTGCATGGAAGCGGATTACACCATTTCGTTTTCAACTTTAAAAAACGGACATGTCCTTCAGCCGGCGCAAGGCTTTTGCGGGCAGGTTGTAGTAGTGCCGATTGGAATTGATTCCAAATTGATTTCCGCACAGGAATCCGATATTGAGGTAACCGAACCGGACGAAGCCAAAGCCCTGCTCAAACCAAGGAATCCGGAAAGCAACAAAGGTGATTACGGCAGGCTGCTTTGCGTTTGCGGCAGCGAGGGGATGGCCGGCGCCGCTGTAATGAGTGCGAAGGCTGCGGCACGGTGCGGAGCTGGAATTGTCCATGTTGCGCTTCCCCGTTCCATCTACGGAATTGTTGCCTCGCACGCGGTGGAACCTGTTTTCACCCTGCTTGATTTCTGTCAAAGCGGGGAATTGGCTCCGGCTGCGCAGGCGGCCCTTTTTACAGCGCTTTCCCAGGCAAGCGCGTGCCTTGTCGGCTGCGGCCTTGGCAAAAACGAAACCGCCTCTGCCATGGTATGCAGTATTCTTTCCAATGCACGGGTTCCGTTAATTATTGACGCGGATGGCATAAACATCCTTGCGGAGCATATAAATAGATTGGAAACAGTCCGTGTCCCGGTCGTTTTGACGCCGCACCCGGGCGAAATGGCCCGCCTTATGAAAACATCAGTGCAGGATGTTCAGGCACACAGGGTGTTGTATGCCCGGCACTTTGCGATGGAGCACAATGTGATTTTGGTACTGAAGGGCGCTGGGACTGTAATTGCAGAGCCAAACGGAAAAGTTCATCTTAATATGACCGGCAACGCCGGCATGGCAAAGGGCGGCAGCGGCGATGTTCTTGCCGGAATGATTGCGTCTTTCACTGCACAGGGTGCTGAACCGGCGAAAGCCGCAGCTGGGGCTGTGTATCTTCACGGCGCGGCGGGCGACCGCTGTGCGAAAGAGTTTTCCCAGTGCGCCATGCTGCCGACTGACATAATCGACATGCTTCCAAAGCTGTTTTTGGAAATCGAGCGGTAAAGCAGGTGCGCGTAACGCTTCGGCGTTCGGTATTTTGTACGCAGGGAGTTGGTACTGTATGCGCCGAATCCTTTCCTTATTATTTTCCGTCCTGTTTCTGCTTTTATTTTCCGGCTGTGCAAAGCCTGAACTGAAAGCGGAAGATATCGATTTTTCCTTTCAATGCAAAGCCGACCTTACCTGTAACGGGCAAAAGGTAACCTGTACGTTCAGCCGGGCGGCGCCCGGAATTGCGACGGTTCGGCTGTTAACCGGGGACTTGAGCGGGCTGACTTACTTTTGGAGCGGGGAAGACTTTACTATCTCCTACGGGGGCATGACCGCGAAAAGCGAGGAATGCGTTCTTCCAAAAACCTCATTTGCTTCTGTTTTGCAGCAAACAGTTGACTGCGCTGAAAAAAGCGGGGCACTTACCAAAACGCACGGCAGTGAGTTTTCGGGCAGTGCATCCGGCTTTGACTTTACCGTCACTGTCGATGAAGCTTCAGGCGAAATTCAAAAAATTGATATTCCCAAGTACGGTATTACCGCGAGTTTATACGATTACAGTGAATTGGGAGCTTAAAACAGAATAAAATCAATTTTTACTATGGCCGTAACGAATGTTACGGCCATTTTTCAATTTAATTTTATGTCAACCCCAGCTTCCAAATAATATTATGTGTTAGGGACTGCAGGCGAATAAATCCATAAGAGAATGCCAACAATATTCGCAGGTTCAATAGAATAAATTTTGCGGAGCGTGAAAAACGTGAACATTAGAAGAGGAGATATTTATTATGCCGACCTTAGTCCGGTGGTCGGTTCTGAACAGGGTGGAGTGCGGCCTGTATTAATTGTTCAAAATAATGTCGGAAACCGTTTCAGCCCAACCGTAATTGCGGCGGCCATTACAAGTCAGAGGGCAAAGGCGAACCTGCCCACTCATATTATGCTGAATGCACAAACCACAGGTCTTGCAAAGGACTCTGTCGTTTTGCTTGAACAGGTTCGCACAATTGACAAACACAGGCTAAAGGAACGTATGGGGCGCCTTGATAATACGTCTATGCTGCAGGTTGATCAGGCTTTGTCTATCAGCTTTGGTCTTGAACAGGAAGAAGAAGAGCGAGAGGCTACATAGAGGATGCCTGGAATTATTAGAATAAACGTATATTTCATAAGCAATGTAAAACAATAAAGATATTAAACTAATAAAGGAGTGTTCAAATTGGCATTAACTGAAAAAGAACTAACGGCAATTGAGGATCAGCTCAGCGGGGAAAAGCTTCTTGTCACGAAGATCAGAGCATATTCACAGATGTGCACAGATCCGGCATTAAAGCAGAAATGTGAAAACATTGCGTGTAAGCATCAAACTCATTATGATCAGCTTTTAAGCTTTTTAAACTAAGGAGAAATAAAAATGAACAACGGACAAATGCAGGAAAAAGAGCTTTTTGACGACGTACTTTCTTCCCAAAACTTTATTACGGATACGTACAATACTTTTGCAAATGAGTGTGCAACGCCGACCATCCGCAACGAATTCATGAGAATTCTTACGGAAGAGCATCAGATTCAGGCAGAAGTATTTGATGAAATGAGTAAACGCGGATGGTACCCGACTACGGCCGCGGAGCAGCAGAAAATTCAGCAGGCCAAACAAAAATTCCAAAATATGAGTCAGCAGAAATAAAAATTCATAAAATCAGCGCCGGTTCCAAAAGAAACCGGCGCTGATTTTATGATATGGCGTTGTCTGAGTTTTTCATTACGGATACAATTTATGACACAATGTTTTAATTCCCTTCAGTATAATTGATTGTAAAGCGAAGGGGAGGATGGCCCTTGAAACAGACCGTTTACATCGATGTTTTGGTGGGAGTAAATCTTTTTATCAACTATTTTCTGCTTCTGGCTGTTTCAAAATTTTTATCCCTGCCTATAAAGCGGCCAAGGCTTCTGGCGGCGTCGGCACTGGGCGCAGCATATTCCCTTACCATACTTTTGCCGGAAATCAATTTGTTTCTGTCCTTTTTTATGAAGCTTGTCATGGCGGCGACCATTGTACTTGCGGCGTATCCGTTCAACGGATTGAAACAGCTTTTACGGGAACTGGCGTCGTTTTATATTATGAGCTTTGCTTTCGCCGGATTCATGCTCGCGTTGTGGTACTTTATTGCGCCGCAGGGTTTGATTATTAAAAATTCTATTGTTTATTTTAATATTTCCCCGTTTTTATTGATTGTTCTGACCGTAATGTGCTACCTGATTATCCGGCTGATTAACCGGCTGACCGGGCAGCAGGCTTCGGACCAAATTTTATGTAAAATTAAGATTGATTATAACGGGAAATCCTGCTCCTGTTTTGCAAAAGTGGATACCGGAAATTCATTGACCGAGCCATTCTCAAATTATCCTGTTGCAGTTGTGTATGAAGAAAGTATTGCTTCGATTGTTCCGCCGGAGGACAGCGGGAAAATCCGGCTGATTCCGTTTCAGGCAGTTTCGGGCGGGGGTCTGCTTCCTGCGTTTAAACCCGATCTGCTGACAATTGTGTGCAGAAAGAAACAGATTGAAATACATAATGTCTATGTGGCGGTTACCAAAGTAAAGTTGGGCGAGTTCAGCGCACTGTTAAACCCGGATTTGTTGCAAAAAACGTCAGCCTAAATTTGGCCGTAGGCAGACGCGTTTATCAAGCCGCGGCGGCAGCGGCAAAAGGGAAAGTGTGAAAATGGGAATGAATAAACTGATAAGGGAAATCAGAAATAAGCTGTCATTAATGTGGCTGCGACTTGGCCTGAACGGGGAGGTTCACTACATTAACGGGCCCGAAACCCTCCCGCCGCCGCTGACAAAGCCCGAAGAAGAGAAGGTGATGCAGAACATCATGAACGATGTTCCGAATGCCAGGGAGCCGCTCATTACCCACAATCTTCGGCTTGTCGTCTATATTGCCAAGAAGTTCGAATCCAGCAGTGCCGGGGTGGAAGATTTAATTTCCATCGGCACAATCGGACTGATCAAAGCAGTAAACACCTTTTGCCCGGAGCGAAACATCAAGCTGGCAACCTACGCTTCCCGCTGCATTGAAAACGAGATACTGATGTATCTGCGGAAAAGCTCACAGCTGAAAAATGAAATTTCCATTGACGACCCGCTTAACGTGGACTGGGACGGCAACGAGCTTTTGCTTTCCGATATCTTGGGAAGTGAGCAGGACACCGTAAACCACGACATTGAGCAGGAAGTGGAGCGTGATCTGCTGCGCAACGCGGTTTCGCATCTTGCGCCGCGTGAGCGGGAAATTATGCAGCTTCGGTTCGGGCTGAACAACACAAAAGAGCACACACAGAAAGAGGTGGCCGATACGCTCGGAATTTCCCAATCCTACATATCACGCCTGGAAAAACGAATTATTGAAAGGCTGAAAAAAGATTTGGAGCGTGTAAGCTGAGTAGCCAAAGGGGCGGGCATCTTTTGATGCCCGCCCCTTTTATACGGAGACAGATGATACAAATGAATTCTTTTGTATAATTGAAAGCGGCTTCGATTATCCGATTATACTTAGCGCGGGGAAGGGTGAATGCAATAAATGCGCCTGAGCGGCTTCATTTGTAAAGGAAAAATCTTTTCTGCATTAATGTCTTTAGTAAAATCAATTGCGGTTAGCTGAAAAAGAATTTATCGGTTTTCAGCTGTGTATTGTAAAATAACCCGATACGCTTCTTTTAATCGCTCAAAATTGTAATGCCGGCAGTTAGCGGGGCTGGTGGAGGGAAGCGCAATGGCAGTCCCAGCCGTCTTTTGGCAGAATCGCTTATAAAACGCCGCAGCCTTTGTACCGGTGGTAAATACTGTATGAATTTTTGTTTGAGCCAATAATCCCGCAATGTCATTCGGTACGGGGTCTTTGATGCTGCTGTCGTCCGCGCCCTCAATTCGGCAGCTTTTCAGCACGTCCCAAAGCGCAATGTGGGTTTTGAGGAGAAATTCTGTTTTTTCCTCGTTTGTTGCGGGAAGCGGCTCCCCATACAAATCTGAAATAACATGCCAAAAACGGTTCTGCGGGTGGGAATAGTAAAAGCCGTATTCGCGTGACTTTGGCGACGGCATGGTTCCTAAAATCAATATTTTTGAATTCCCGTCATAAACGGGCTCAATGGTGTGTTCAATATATTCCATTATGATTTTTCCTTTATCTGTCTTGCACGGTCCATCAGTGCCCGGTGCTTGTTGGGGCATTTGTCATCGATAACTTCGTTCAGCAGAACTGACAGGATTCTGCCGATTTCGGCACTTTGCGGTATGCCGAGGGAAAGAAGATCCTTCCCGTTAATTTCAAGATTTTTTAAGGAGAAGCAAAGGTTTTGACTGATGATGTGATTCAGAACGGCCTCGGCTTCCTTTAAATCGTTCAGCCTGCCGCTGTAAATTGGGTTCTGTGCCATAATATCGGCAGCCTTCACTTTCAAGAGCAAACGCAGATTTTCTTCCCCTAAGACACTGAGCAGCCGGCGAAGCGATTTCCCTTCCGGCGAAAGTGTGCTGTCATGATACTGTACGAGGGTTAATACCTGATTTATTGTGCCGCCGTCATATTTGAGCCGTTGCAAAATTCCGATGGAAAGTTCAACGCTTTTTTTATCATGACCGTAAAAATGACCGACTCCCTTTTCATCCTGCGTAAAGCAAGACGGCTTTCCAATATCGTGTAAAAGCATGGTAAGCCGCAGCACCGCGGTCGGCTCCACGGAAGCAATCGCTTCGAGCGTGTGCTCCCATACATCATAAATATGATAATTATTATGTTGATGAAACTCGAACATGGCGTTGATTTCCGGCAGAAACCGCCCAACGACCGTGCGGTAATCCCGTAACACATCCTTGACGTTTTTTCCGCAGAGCAGCTTTGTGAATTCCGCATTAATGCGTTCCTTGGCGATAAAATCAAGCAATGCATCATTGCGGAGAATGCTTTTTGCGGTTGTTTCCTCAATTGAAAATCCAAGTACCGAAGCAAACCGAAGCGCTCTTAAAATTCGCAGGCCATCTTCCTGAAAACGCAGGTCGGGCTCACCGACACAGCGTATTTGCTCTTTTTCAATATCCTCCAAACCGTTGAAGCAATCGATAATTCCTTCCGCGTGATTATACGCGAGCGCGTTTACAGTAAAGTCCCTTCGTGATAGGTCTTCCTTCAGGCTTCTCGTAAAGTGAACCTGATCCGGATGACGGTTGTCGGAATATTCGCCGTCCACCCGGTAAGTAGTGACTTCAATCGGCATTTTGTCCATCAGCACCGTAATGGTTCCGTGTTTTATGCCGGTTTCCACCAGCCTGAAGCCGCTGAAAGCAGCCTTAATTTCGTTCGGCCGGGCGGAGGTTGCAACATCCCAGTCATGGGGTGTCAGGCCCATCACGCTGTCACGAACACAGCCGCCCACAATAAAAGCTTCCTGCCCGCAATTTCTTAATTTTTCGATTACCGTTTCAACCTGTGACGGTATGATGATTTTCATTTTTCTGCCTCATCTGTCTGATCCAATAAAAAATATTATACCCAGGCGCTCATGCACAGCGCAATGCCTGTTAACTCATAATTATCAATCATAGTATATCGAAATTGTGTCGAAAAAGCAATTCTTGCCCGATTTAATATTTATCTTTTGCTCTGCATGATATCCCTTATTGATGGCAATAATGAAACTGTATTACCAACATGGGGGGCGTGCAAAATGCAATATAACAAGGTTGAAATCTGCGGGGTGAATACATCCAAATTAAAGGTACTTACGGAAAAAGAAAAAATGGAATTGCTGCGCCGGGTAAAAGATGGTGATATGAAGGCCCGTGATGATTTGATCAACGGAAATTTACGCCTTGTTTTAAGCGTAATACAGCGATTTACCAACCGTGGGGAAAATTTGGACGATTTGTTTCAAGTGGGCTGCATCGGCCTGATTAAAGCGATTGACCACTTTGACATCGGGCAGGGAGTGCGCTTTTCAACTTATGGCGTTCCGATGATTATCGGTGAAATACGGCGCTATTTACGCGACAACAATTCCATCCGCGTCAGCCGTTCCCTGCGCGATACGGCGTACAAAGCGATGCAGGCGAAGGAAAGAATGACGGCGCAGAACAACCGTGAGCCGACCATTGATGAAATTGCAAAGGAACTGGAATTACCGCGCGAGGATGTTGTTTTGGCACTTGAGTCCATCGTGGAACCTGTTTCGCTGAATGAGCCGGTATTTTCAGACGGCGGCGACACAATTTATGTAATGGATCAGGTGGGGGACAACAATGATGATTCCAACTGGCTGGATGAAATTGCGCTGAAAGAAGCAATCAAGGACTTGAACAACAGGGAAAAACGAATTCTCTCTATGCGGTTTTTTCAAGGAAAAACACAAATGGAAGTTGCTTCGGAAATCGGAATCAGTCAGGCGCAGGTTTCCCGGCTTGAAAAGGCGGCGCTCGATAAAATCAAAAAGGACATTTAAAAAATCATAAAATCAATTTCGCAGCAAACCAAAATATGAGCAAACCAGGCTGTGTATCTCAATTCATCCGTAGTGACTTTTTCGTTAATATTTAGATAACCATCATATACCCATCACAATGAAACGATATACTAAGCGCTGTAATAGATTTTCGGAGGGATGTTTCTATGCAGCGCAAATTAAAAAACAATTATCACATTATTGCACTGGTATTCATTGCGGCTCTGTCGTTTGCCTTAAACTTTTACGCAATTTCCAACAATGGAACAGGAAACGAATATTACGCGGCTTGCATTAAAAGCATGACGCAGAGTTTTCATAATTTTTTCTTTGTTGCTTTTGACCCGTCTGGAATGGTCTCGGTTGACAAGTCGCCGCTCGGGTTGTGGACGCAGGCAATTTCGGTACTTATTTTTGGATATCACGGCTGGGCAATGCTTCTTCCGCAGGCTCTTGCCGGTACGGCTTCCTGCATCATGATTTATATTCTGGCAGCAAAGCATTTTGGCCGGCCCGCCGGGCTGGTGTCATCGCTGATATTTGCTCTGACTCCGGCAGTGGTTGTGGTTTCCCGCAACAACACAATGGATATGCAGCTTATTTTTGTGCTGCTTGTTGCCGCATGGTTCCTGTTCAAATCAATTGACAGCGGGAAATGGAGATTCCTGTTTTTTGCCGCTTTGTTTGTCGGGCTTGGGTTTAATATCAAAATGCTTCAAGCGTATATGATTTTACCTGCAATTGCTGTAACTTATTTAATTTTTGCAAAAGAAAAGTTTTGGAAACGCGCGCTTGCAGGGTTAATCAGCGTTGTGATTATGCTGGGAATCTCATTTGCGTGGGTATTTGCAGTAGAACTGACTCCGGCTTCAAGCCGGCCCTATGTTGACAGCACCAGCAACAATTCCATGCTTGAACTGGTTGTCGGCCACAACGGCACCGAGCGCCTGTTTGGCAGCGGAATGGGCGGAGGCTTTGGCGGCGCTTCACAAATGGACGGGAACAGAACAAAAGCAGACGGATCCCTTTCCGATGACGGCACCCTTCAAACAGATTCCGGTTCTTCCGCAACATCACAAACAGACGGCAATACTTCCGCAACACCACAGGCGAATGGCAATACCGCCGGGACACCCCCTCAAATAAATAACAACAATGACGGTACACCGCCCCAAATGCCCGGAAATACCGATGGGCAAACAATGCGGGACGGCCGGTCTGACGGGCAGGGCGGCTTCGGCGGCGGTCAGATGGGCGGTTCCGAAATCGGTACGGCGTCCGCGGTTCGTCTTTGGACTTCAAACCTGTATGGTCAGAGCTCATGGCTGCTCCTGTTTTCAATTCTATGCATCTTCGGGTGCATTCAGAAAACTGCAATGCGCAAAAAAGAAATGAATCAGGCGGCAATTGTATTTTGGGCGCTGTGGCTGGCCGCCATGGTTGGATTTTTCAGCTTTGCAGGGTTTTACCACCGCTATTATCTGTGTATGCTGGCGCCCGCAATTGCGGTTCTCAGCGGTGTAGGCATTGTAACCATGTATCGTGGATTCAGGCATAAAAAGGAGAATTGGAAAGGCTATATTCGCCCTGTGTTCCTGATTGCTGCTCTGTTAGGAAACATTGCGCTGGAGATTAAGTATGTTTTGAGCTATGCGGCACTGAAAACGTGGCTTTTACCAATAATGGCAGTATCGGCTGCCATAGGTTTGATTTTGCTCGTTGTGTATTTCTTCAAATCAAAACGTGCGGTTTTGGTTCTTTCCACGGCGGCACTGATTATTTCGGCACTGGCGGCTCCGTTTTACTGGGCGCTTACCCCGGTTTTATATGTACCGAACGCAACCATGCCGTATGCAGGGCCGGAGCTTGCAGGGAACAGCGGTGGGGGAAACCGCGGATTTTCAGACGGAAAGTCGGACAGCAGCCAGACGAAGGCCTCCGGTTTGGAAGACTATTTGGTTAAAAATTATACGGAAGGCAGTTTCCTGGTCGTTTCCCAACGTTCAAGCGACGTAGCACAGTATATTATTGATACGGGTTTACCGTGCTATGCTTACGGCGGATTTTTAGGTTCCGATAATTCCCTTACGCTCGAGCAGCTTAAAAAATACGTCGCCGAAGGGAAAATCACTTATTTCCTTGTTTCTTCCCAAAACGGCGGGGGCAATTCCGAATTGCTTTCCTATGTAAAAGAAAATGCAACATTAGTCGATTCCAGCGAGTACAGTTCCACAAGCTCAACAGGCAGCCCGATGGGCGGCCAGGGCGGAACATTATATCATTTTCAATAAATTCGGGTATGACAAAGCCGCTGTGAAGTTTTCACAGCGGCTTTACGTGACTTTATGTTATTTACAATAGAGTTCTAAGTAGGAATTAATGCATTCCTGAATAATGGCTTTTGCTTCCTCTTTGCCTTTTACCTCGTCGATTGCGGTAACCTTTCCTTCCAGTGCTTTGTAAACAGAAAAGAAGTGGGACATCTCGTCAAAAATATGTTTGGGCAGATCGCTGATATCGGAATAGCCGTTATAGGTAGGGTCGTTAAATGGAATCGCAATAATTTTTTCGTCCCTCATTCCGTTGTCCACCATGGAAATCACGCCGATGGGGTAACAGCGTACCAATGAAAGCGGATGAATATCCTCCGAGCACAGCACCAGCACATCAAGCGGGTCGTTATCACTGGCGTAGGTGCGGGGGATAAAACCATAGTTCGCGGGGTAATGGGTGGATGTGTAAAGAATACGGTCCAAAATGAGAAGCCCGGTTTCCTTGTCCAGCTCGTACTTGGATTTGCTGCCTTTTGGAATTTCAATTACAGCGCAAAAGTCTTCTGCTTTGATCCTTTTGGGTGATATATCATGCCAAATATTCATTTTTCTTCTCCTTTTACGTAATTTAAAATTAGAATGTTTCCCCGTGCTTTCAGCTTGCTTCGCCGCAATAAAACCAATTGGCTTTATTAGCAGATATGGTTAGAATATTATCTTACCATTTTTTCAATGATTTTTCAATTAATTAATGTTATGTTAGAAATCGGCATATAATCTGTTATGGGGGTGGCAGCGTGACTTGCAGAATAATTGATATGCGCCATAAGGAAGTAATTAATGTGAAGGACGGTACACGCCTTGGATGTGTTTGTGATGTTGAAATTGACACGACCGACGCCCGGGTGATTTCCATTGTGATTTACGGCCGCCTGCGCTGTTTCGGCCTGTTGGGCAGGGAGGATGACATTATTATAAAGTGGCAGGATATACAAATAATAGGTGACGATACGATTTTAGTATGCTATAATAGTTTTTGCCGCACGAAAAAGCGGCCGCGCGGGGGCCTTTTCGGCGGAGGCTGAAAAGGGTCTTGAATTATGTTCTTATATGTGATATAATATTTTCCGCAAATCACACGCCGATGTTATGACGGTTTTGGTGCCCCAATCAGGGTGTTGCGTCTGTTTAGACACGGCGGAGGAAAAAACCAAGGAGGAACAAAAAATGTCAGTAGTATCTATGAAACAGCTTTTGGAGGCCGGTGTTCACTTCGGTCACCAGACAAGAAGATGGAATCCTAAAATGGCGGAATACATCTTCACAGAACGCAATGGTATTTATATCATTGACCTGCAGAAAACAGTTAAAAAACTTGAGGTGGCCTACAATTTTGTCCGTGACCTTTCCGTCGAGGGCAAATCCGTTCTGTTCGTAGGAACCAAGAAGCAAGCTCAGGATTCCGTGAAAGAGGAAGCAGAGCGCGCAGGCGCTTACTTTGTCAATGCCCGTTGGCTCGGCGGCATGCTGACCAACTTCCGCACTATTCGCCGCAGAATTGACCGTTTGAATCAGTTGAAGAACATGGAATCCGACGGCACATTCGACCTTCTGCCGAAGAAGGAAGTTATTAAACTCCGCCTGGAAATCGAAAAGCTCGAAAAATTCCTCGGCGGTATCAAAGGCATGAAGCAAATTCCGGGCGCATTGTTCATTGTTGACCCGCGTAAAGAAAGAATCGCTGTTGCAGAAGCAAAGAAATTAGGTATTCCGATCGTCGCAATTGTTGATACCAACTGTGATCCGGACGAAATCGACTATGTAATTCCGGGCAATGACGATGCAATCCGTGCAGTAAAATTAATTTCCGCAACCGTTGCAAACGCAATCATCGAGGGCAAAGAGGGCCAGATGGGCGCAGCTGCCGCAGCGGCGGAGTCAGATAAAATAAACGAAGCAGAGGCCGCTGAATAATCGGTTTGTGCAAAATCATACTATAACTAATTATGAAGAAGCGGAGGAAAAAAGAATGGCTTTTACAGCTAAAGACGTTGCAGCACTTCGTGAGAAGACAGGCTGCGGAATGATGGACTGCAAAAAGGCGCTTTCAGCGACTGACGGAAATATGGATGCAGCAATCGACTTCCTGAGAGAAAAGGGCCTTGCTGCCGCCACAAAAAAGGCCGGACGTATTGCAGCCGAGGGCGTTGCTTTTGCCTGTGTAAACAGCGAGGGAAATGTCGGTGTTGATATTGAAGTAAATGCGGAGACCGACTTCGTTGCCAAGAACGCAGAATTTCAGCATTTTGTGAATGCTTGCGCGGAAACCGTAATCGCATCCAATCCTGCCGATGTTGACGCTTTGCTTCAATGCAAGGCATATGGCTCAGATCAGACGATTGATGCAATGCTGAAAGAAAAAATCCAAACAATCGGCGAAAACATCAAGATTCGCCGCTTTAAGCGCCTGGAAGGCGTTGTTGCAGCTTATATCCATGCTGCCGGCAAAATCGGCGTCCTTGTAAAATTCGATACTTCTGCCGAAATCGCGGCAAAGGAAGAATTCCAAGAGTATGCAAAGAATATTGCCATGCAGATTGCCGCTATTACGCCGCAGTACCTTAACGAACAGTCTGTTCCGGCTGAAGTGGTTGAGCATGAAAAAGGCATTTTGAAAGAGCAAATCATTAACGACGGCAAACCCGCCGCAATTGCTGACAAGATTGTCACTGGCAGACTGGGCAAATTCTTCAAAGAAATTTGCCTTGTAGATCAGGCGTATGTGAAGGACAGCGACTTGTCCGTTCAGCAATATACCGATGCAACCGCTAAAGCGCTCGGCGGAGAAATCAAAATTGTTGAGTTTGTTCGCTTTGAAAAAGGCGAGGGCATTGAAAAGCGTGAAGATAATTTCGCAGAAGAAATTGCCAACATGATAAAATAAAATTATAAATTTTAATAGCGCGGGATTTTTCCTGCGCTATTTTTTTGCGTTTTTTGAACTGTCTGTTCTTTGAAAATGTTTCTAAACTATAAATCTTGACAATAATAACCTATATAAGAAATGAAAGGCTTTACTTTGCAGTGGGCTTATTGTAAAATAAAATAAAATGAAAACAGGAGTGTTGAAATTGCAGCCTAAATATAAAAGAATCCTTCTAAAGTTAAGCGGGGAGTCACTCGCCGGCAACCAAACACACGGCATTGACTTTGATACGGTGCTTAAAATCTGCGATCCGATTAAGGAATGTGCGGAAATGGGCGTTGAAATCGGTATTGTTGTCGGCGGCGGCAACTTTTGGCGCGGCCGCAGCAGCGGCAAAATGGACAGAACCCGTGCCGATCATATGGGCATGCTTGCAACCACCATTAACGCGCTTGGCGTGGCGGACGCACTGGAACAGCTCGGCGTGCCTGTCCGTGTGCAGACCGCAATTTCCATGCAGCAGATCGCTGAGCCTTACATTCGCAACCGTGCCGTTCGCCATCTTGAAAAGGGAAGAGTTGTCGTATTCGGCTGCGGAACGGGCAATCCATTCTTTTCAACAGATACCGCTGCAGCGTTAAGAGCTGCGGAAATTGATGCTGATATTATTTTAAAGGCTACCATGGTTGACGGTGTTTATGACAGTGACCCGAAAAAGAATAAAGACGCGGTAAAATATGAGTCGATTACTTTTATGGACGTACTGAATAAAAACCTTCAGGTTATGGACAGCACAGCCGCTACATTGTGTAAGGACAATAATATTCCGATATTGGTTTTCAGCATTAACGAGCCGGAAAATATCAAAAAGGTCGTTTGCGGCGAACCGATCGGTACAATTGTGAAGGAGGAGTTGTAATGAAAGAAATTTTAGCGCATGCGGAGGAACGCATGAAGAAAAGCATTGCCGCTCTGTCGGACGAATTTGCCGCAATCAGAGCAGGCAGAGCAAACCCGGCTGTTTTGGAAAAGATTCGTGTGGATTATTATGGCGCGCCAACCGCAATCAGCCAGCTTGCCGCGGTTGCCGTCAGCGAAGCAAGAGTACTTACAATCCAGCCGTGGGATCTGTCCGTTTGCCATGCGATTGAAAAAGCAATTCAAACTTCGGACATCGGCATTAATCCCCAAAGTGACGGAAAAGTAATTCGCCTTACATTCCCCCAGCTTACGGAAGACAGACGCCGTGATTTGGTAAAAGATATCAGTAAGATGGCGGAAGAATGCAAAATCGCCGTTCGCAATATTCGCCGTGACGCGATGGACAAATTAAAAGTAATGAAAAAAAATGCGGAATTAACTGAGGATGACTTAAAGCAGGCTGAAAAGAAAACACAGGATTTAACCGATAAATACTGTAAGGAAATCGACGGTATATTTGAAAGAAAACAGAAAGAAATTATGGAGATATAGGTCGTAAGAATGGAACAAAGCTATTTGCCCGAGCATCTTGGGATTATTATGGACGGAAACGGCCGCTGGGCAAAAAAACGGGGTCTGCCAAGGCCGGCGGGGCATACCGCCGGAGCGGCCGTCTTTAAAACAATCGTTCGCTACTGCAGTTCAATCGGAATTAAGTATCTTACAATTTATGCTTTTTCGACTGAAAACTGGAAGCGGCCGCCTGAAGAGGTAGGCGCTTTAATCCGGTTATTTAAGCAGTATCTGGAAGATGCTCTGCGTGATTTTTTAAATGAAAATATTAAGGTTCGCTTTATTGGCGACGAAGCGGCTTTCCCGCTCGAATTGCAAGACCTGATTTCTAAAACGGAAAGCGTTTCGGAAAACAGAACCGGCATGGTATTGAATATCGCTCTGAATTACGGCGGGCGTGCTGAACTTACCCGGGCGGTAAGACTTTTGGCTCAGGATGTGAAAGATGGGAAATTAACCCCGGAACAAATTGACGAAGCCTCCATTGAGCAAAGGTTATACACCGCGGGGCAGCCTGACCCGGACTTGATTATCAGGCCAAGCGGGGAGAATCGCGTTTCTAATTTTTTGCTGTGGCAATCGGCTTACTCCGAGTATGTCATTATGGATATTCTTTGGCCGGATTTCAGACCGAAGGATTTGGACCGTGCATTAAAAGAGTATGCCAATCGCAGCAGGCGCTTTGGAGGGGTTTAATTGAAAGAAAGAATTACATCCGCAGTTACGATTGTGTTCTTCTTTGCGGCGATTGTTTTGTTTGACGGCACTTTTCCAAGTGCACTGAATATTGCGATTGCTCTCATTTCCGTATTGTCTGTGTATGAAATTATTTCTGCGCTTGGGCTGTCTAAAAATTTGATTTTATTTATCCCCAGCGTTCTGTTCTCAGCGGTACTCCCGTTTATTGGAGCTTCCTTTCCACAGCAGGCCGCATATTTCATTTATACGGTCATCATGTTTGCGGCCCTTATTTTTTACCATCAGTTTGTTTCCTTTCGTGAGCTCGGCGTGATTTACAGTATGGCGCTCCTGATTCCTACCGCACTGGAAACGATTGTCAATATCCGCAATATTGGCGGAGAGCACGGCATGTTTTATGTCATTATTGCAATATCATCCGCTTGGATTGCCGACACCGGCGCTTTTTTGGCAGGAAGCTTTTGGGGGAAACACAAGCTGTGCCCCAATATCAGCCCCAAAAAAACAATTGAAGGCGTGATTGGCGGATTTATATTAAATATTGCCGCAATGCTCATTTTCGGGTACCTTTTTCAGGCAATTTACTATCAGCACAGTGTGAAAATTTCCTATCTTACGTTGTTGATTATCGGAGTTTTCGGTACGATAATGTCCATTCTGGGCGACCTCAGCTTTTCACTGATTAAACGCAGCTGCCACATTAAGGACTTCAGTGAAATTATTCCGGGCCACGGCGGTATTTTAGACCGCTTTGACAGTGTTATATTTGAGGCTCCGTTCGTGTACTTACTCGTTCAGATTATGCCGATCGTAATAAAATAATTATCTTAGCTGCAATAAAACAGCAAAATGGTGAATAATAATGAAAAGAAGTCTTTCAATTTTGGGCTCAACCGGTTCAATCGGCACTCAGACACTGGATGTTGTGCGCGGTTTGAATCTGCGTGTTTGCGCCTTGGCTGCAAATGCGAATACAGCCCTTTTGGAAAATCAGATAAGAGAGTTTAAACCGCAATTAGTTGCGGTTTTTGACTTAAATGCGGCAAAAAAGCTGAAGCTTGCTGTTGCCGACACGCCTGTTCGCGTTGTGCAGGGGATGGAAGGTCTGTGCGAAGCAGCGGCAATCAGCGAAGCGGATGTGATTTTGAATTCCGTTGTCGGCATGGTTGGGTTAACGCCGACCCTCGCTGCCATCGCCGCGAAAAAAGATGTGGCGCTTGCAAACAAGGAAACACTGGTTGCCGGCGGTTCTCTTGTAATGCGGGCCGCAAAAGAAAATCACGTGAAAATTCTTCCTGTGGACAGCGAGCACTCTGCCGTTTTTCAGTGCCTTGAGGGCTGCCCGGAAAAGAAAGCGCTGAAACGGATTATTCTGACTGCTTCCGGCGGTCCGTTTTTTGGGAAAAGCATTGCGGAGCTTCAGAATGTTACGCCGCAGCAGGCGCTGAAGCATCCAAACTGGAATATGGGCGCAAAGGTAACCATTGACTCGGCAACCATGATGAACAAAGGACTGGAGATTATCGAGGCCTCCTGGCTGTTCGATGTACCGGCCGGTCAAATCGATGTTGTGGTTCACCGCGAAAGCGTGGTTCATTCCATGATTGAATATGAAGATAATTCGGTGATTGCGCAGCTTGGCGTGCCGGATATGCGTATCCCGATTCAGTATGCACTTACCTGGCCGCAAAGGTTCCCGTCCCCTGTAAAGCAATTAAGCCTTACTCAATACGGCAGCCTTTCGTTTTATGAACCGGACTACGAAACCTTTCAGTGCCTGCGTGTTTGTAAAAAAGCGATTGAGCGAGGGGGGCTTGCTCCCGCCGCGGCAAACGGAGCAAACGAAGTAGCGGTTCAGTTGTTTTTGAAAAATCAGATTTCATTCCTCGAAATCGGGAATCTTGTTCAAAGGGCAATGGATAATCAGCCGGATGCAAAGATTACATCCGTTGATGATATTTTAGACGCCGATCAAACTGCGCGCAATTTCGTTTTGCAGTCCGTCGGCAAGTTATGAGGTGATACACATTACAAAGGTTATATTGGTTATTATTGCAATTGTTCTGTTTGGCTTTATCATTTTTATTCATGAGTTCGGTCACTTCTTTACCGCGAAGCTTTCCGGAATCCGCGTAAATGAATTTGCCATCGGCATGGGGCCGACGCTTTTTCATTTTACTAAGGGTGAAACCAAATATGCGCTGCGGGCCTTCCCAATTGGCGGCTTCTGTGCAATGGAAGGCGAGGACGAAGAAAGCAGTGACGACCGCGCATTTAATAATAAGCCTGTATGGAAACGCATTTTGGTCGTTATTATGGGTGCGGTAATGAATATCATCCTTGGCCTAATCATCATGATGATTATCCTGGGGCAGCAGCCTGCGTTCAGCTCCACTGCAATTGCGGAATTTACCAAAGGCTCCGCTGTGCAGGCAGCCGGATTAAAAGCCGGTGATGTTTTTACCAGCATTGACGGCTATAAAGTTTATGGCGATCGTGATTTAAGCTTTGCGCTTGCCACCGCGAACCCGGCAAAGGTTGATATTGAGGTTTCGCGCGCGGGTAAACCGCTTACATTTCACGATGTTAAGTTTAATACGAAAGCAGTCAACGGAAAGAATATTCTTCAGCTGGATTTCTACGTTCAGCCGATTCAGAAGAATTTTGGAACGCTGATCGCGAAATCCGTACAGGATACCGTTTCCACAGTCAGAATGATCTGGTACAGCCTGATTGGCCTTGTAACAGGAAAATATGGGTTTAATGATGTTGCGGGGCCTGTCGGGGCGGCAAACGCCATTGGCGAAGCTGCTTCCATTGGGCTGCAGCAAAGCTTTATCGCGGCGCTGAACAATATCCTGATGATGATGATGATTATCACGGTCAATCTTGGAGTTGTCAACCTTCTTCCGCTTCCGGCTCTGGACGGCGGCAGGCTGGTTTTCTTGATTGTAGAGGGTATCCGCCGCAAACCGGTGAACCCCAAATACGAAGGCTGGGTAAATGCAGCGGGCTTCTGCCTACTGATCGGTCTGATGGTAATTATAACGTTCAGTGATATATTAAGGCTGGTCACCGGAAAAGGGCTGGGTGCGTAATGAAAAAAACCAGGACGGTGTTCGCCGGCAATCTGCCGATTGGTGGCGGCTCAAAAATATCCGTACAGTCGATGCTGAATATCCCATCCACTGATGTGGCGGGCAGCGTCAGGCAGGCGGTTGCGTTGGAAAAAGCGGGATGTGATATTATCCGCGCTGCAATTCCCAATATGGAAGCGGTAAAACTGATACCGGCGATTAAAAGCGCTGTGCAGATTCCGCTTGTTGCAGATATCCATTTTGACTATCGGCTTGCGCTTGAGTCGGTTGCAGCCGGAATCGACAAGATAAGGATTAATCCGGGTAATATTGGTTCGGATGACCGTGTAAAAGCGGTCGCCGACGCCTGCCGTGCAAAAAACATTCCGATTCGAATCGGTGTAAATTCCGGCTCCCTTGAGAAGGAAATTCTTACAAAGTACGGCAGCCCCACGCCCGAGGCGCTGGTGGAAAGTGCTTTGTACCATGCTTCTCTTCTTGAAAAATTCGATTTTAACGATATCGTTCTTTCCATCAAATCTTCAAATGTTGATACAATGATTCGTGCTTATGAACTTGCGGCGGAGCGCTGCGATTATCCGCTTCACCTTGGTGTAACGGAATCCGGCACCGAGCGCATGGGAATCATTAAATCAGCTATCGGAATCGGCTCGCTTTTACAGCGTGGGATTGGCGATACAATTCGGGTGTCATTGACCGCCGACCCGGTAAAAGAGGTGGCGGCCGGATTTGATATTTTAAAAGCGCTCGGCCTGAACTCGGAAGGCGTTCAATTTATTTCCTGCCCAACATGCGGCAGAACGCGGATTGATTTAATCGGTATCGCGAATGAAGTGGAAAAACGGCTTTCCGGCTGCAAAAAAAATATTAAGGTCGCAGTCATGGGCTGTGCCGTGAACGGCCCCGGGGAAGCCCGTGAGGCCGATATTGGCATTGCTGGCGGGGATGGGGTTGGCCTTGTCTTCAAAAATGGAGAAATAATCCGTAAAGTTCCTGAAAATAAATTAATAGAGACCTTAATGGAAGAGATAGACAAACTGTAAAGGATGAATACCCGGTGAAAAATTTTGGCGAATTTTTTAGCGCATACATAGAAGTGTCAAAGCTGCCTGCGCCTGTTTGTGACGGCTTTATTTCGTCACTGCAAATCGATACCGGAAACAGAATGATTACGGCTGAAGTGGCGTTTCCATCGTTGGTGGAGCGCCGCGTGCTTTATGCTGTGGAAAAAAGCATGGCATCATGCCAGGAGCTCCAAATTTCCAAAGCGAAAATCATACCCAAGTTCCCGTCCACCAGCTTTAGCCTTGACTACTACCAAAGCCTGGTAACGGAGTTAAAGCGCCGTGAAGCAAGCGTGAACGGAATCCTGACAAATTCCGAACCCCGAATTGAAAACGGAAAATTGATTATTTCACTCACACATGGAGGGGGCGAACTTTTGCGTTCCCGCCATATTGACCGCCTGCTTTCAAATCTGATCAGTGAAGAATTCGGCGTGAATATGAATGTTGAATTCGACGGAACCCTTTCCATTGACAGCGAAAGTTCCGCTTACATTGAAAAGCAAAAAAAGCAGCAGGAAACAATCAAGCGGGAAGCTGTAATACAGGACATGGAAGACTATGAGGCAAATATCAACCATAAAAAAGCGCCCAAAACCATCAGTGTGCGCAGCGGCGAAACGCTTTTGCCCATGATTATTCCGGAAAGTGTGCGTGAGCTTTATGGCCGCGCTCCAAAATCGAAGCCGATTCCAATCAGTAAGGTTACTCCCGACATCGGCAGTGTGACAATCTGGGGTGAAATTTTCTCCATTGAGGAGAAAATTACCCGTGACCAGCAAAGAAAAATCATCACAATCAATATTACCGATTATACAAGCTCCATGACGCTCAAAATAATCGAACTGGTTTCACAGTGCAAAGCGCTGGACACGCTCAGCAAAGGAATGTCGCTTGTCGTGCGCGGCGATGTGGAATACGATAAATATGACCATGAAATTGTTCTTCGCCCCAAAAGCATCTGTACTGCGGAACAAATTAAAGTAAAGGACAATGCGGAAGTGAAGAGGGTGGAGCTTCATCTTCATACCAATATGTCCAGCATGGACGGCGTAAATCCTGCCGGCGACCTTATCAAACGAGCTGCCGACTGGGGGCAGACCGCAATCGCAATTACTGACCACGGCGTGGCGCAGGCCTTCCCGGAGGCAATGAATGCGGTAAATGATCTGAAGAAGAAAGATAAGAACATCAAAGTGATTTATGGGGTGGAAGCCTATTTTGTCAACGATTTAATTCCTGCCGTCAAAGGGGAATCCGCGAAAACACTTCAGGATGAATTTATTTCATTCGATATTGAGACAACGGGGTTAAGCCCGAGCAAAGAGCGAATCACCGAAATCGGCGCGGTCAGAATTAAAAATGGTGAAATTATCGACAGCTTTGATACTTTTGTTGACCCGCAAATACCGATTCCGCCCAAAATCACCGAGTTGACCGGCATTACAAACCAAATGGTAAAGGGCGCGCCCCTTGAAAAAGAGGCGATACAGGCGTTTTATCAATTCTGTGGTGAGGACGCCGTGCTGGTGGCGCATAACGCTGATTTTGACACCTCCTTTATCCGTGTGGCAGCGCAGCGCAGCGGCATGGAGTTCCATTATACATACATTGACACCGTTCCTATGTGCCGTTCTATGCTGAAAGACATTAAAAACTGCAAACTGGACACGGTCGCGAAATATTTAAAACTGGACCCCTTCAACCATCATCGCGCAAGCGACGATGCCACTGTGCTGGGTAAAATCTTCATTGCGCTGCTTACCCGCCTGCATGAGGACACGCAGGCCAAAACCGTGATGGACATTAACACTTCACTGGCGGGCGGCGATCCGAAAAAAATGAAGTCCTACCATCAAATCATTCTTGTGAGGAATAAAGCTGGTTTAAAAAACCTTTATAAGCTGATTTCAAAAGCACATTTGAACTATTTTTACAGGAATCCGCGTATTCCGAAAACAGAATTGATTCGGCACCGCGAGGGCCTCATCATCGGCAGCGCGTGTGAAGCCGGGGAGCTTTTCAGGGCTATTACCAATGCGCAGCCGTGGGAAACACTGTGTGAGATTGCAAATTTTTACGATTATTTGGAAATTCAGCCCATTGGCAACAACCAGTTCATGGTGCGGGAAGGCTTAGTACCCGATGAAGAAAAGCTGCGCGAATTCAATCGTACGGTGATTAAGCTTGGGGAAAAGCTGAACAAGCCCGTTGTCGCCACCTGCGACGTTCATTTTATGGACCCGAAAGACGCGGACTACCGAAAAATTCTCATGGCCGGGCAGGGCTTTACAGACGCCGACATGCAGGCGCCGCTTTATATGCGCACCACGGAGGAAATGCTCGAGGAGTTTTCTTACTTGGGCAAGGAAAAGGCATATGAGGTCGTTGTAACAAATTCCAATCTGATTGCCGATATGGTGGAGGAAATCACCCCGATTCCGCCGGGAACTTTCCCTCCGTTTATTGAGGGCGCGGAGGAACAGTTGACCAGTATTACCTGGACCAGGGCAAAAGAAATTTATGGCGACCCGCTGCCGGATATCGTAAAGCAGCGCCTTGACCGCGAACTTGGTTCCATTACAAAGCACGGGTTTTCAATTTTGTACATGACCGCGCAAAAGCTGGTTGCCGATTCCGAAGCACACGGCTATTTGGTTGGCTCGCGTGGTTCGGTTGGTTCGTCTTTTGTTGCAAACATGTCCGGTATTTCAGAAGTTAATCCGCTTGCGCCGCACTATGTCTGCCCTAACTGCAAGCACAGTGAATTTATCACCGACGGCAGCTACGGCAGCGGATTTGATCTGCCGCCCAAAAAATGCCCTGTCTGCGGCACGGATTACAACCGCGACGGCCACACCATTCCGTTCGAAACCTTTTTGGGGTTCGACGGTGATAAAACGCCGGATATCGACCTGAACTTTTCCGGTGAATATCAGACCAGCGCACACCGCTACACAGAAACACTGTTTGGCAAAGACAATGTTTTCAAAGCCGGAACCATCGCAACTGTCGCGGATAAAACGGCAATCGGGTTTGTAAAGAAATATGCCGAAAGCAAGGGTATGGTGATGCACCGCGCGGAGGAACTACGCCTTGCCGGCGGATGCACGGGAATCAAACGCACAACGGGGCAGCATCCGGGCGGCATGGTTGTCGTACCAAAAGGAATGGAGATTTACGATTTCTGCCCGGTTCAGCATCCTGCAAACGACCAGAATTCCGATAACATCACCACACACTTCGACTTCCATTCCATCCATGACACAATCTGCAAGCTGGACGAGCTCGGCCATGATGTTCCGACGATTTACCGTTATTTGGAAGATTATACCGGTATTCCGGTTATGAAGGTTTCCATGAGCGACCCGGAAGTGATGTCGCTGTTTACTTCTACAAAAGCGCTTGGAGTAACGCCGGAGGATATCGATTCCCAGACCGGGACATTTTCTCTTCCGGAAGTAGGCACAAGCTTTGTTCGGCAAATGCTCATGGATTCCAAACCAAAAACTTTTTCCGACCTGCTGCAGCTTTCCGGCTTGTCGCACGGCACGGATGTTTGGCTCGGCAACGCACAGGATTTGATCAAAAACGGCACCTGCACAATTTCCGATGTAATCGGAACGCGTGACAGTATTATGACATACCTGCTCCTTAAGGGGTTGGAGCCTAAAATGGCATTTAAAATCATGGAAATTACACGTAAGGGCAAAGCAACCAAGCTGCTGACGGAGGAGCATATCAATGCGATGAAGGAACACGGCGTTCCCCAGTGGTACATTGATTCGTGTATGAAGATAAAATACATGTTCCCGAAAGCACATGCGGCCGCATACATGATTTCCACTCTGCGGCTTGGCTGGTATAAGGTGCACAGGCCGGTTGAATACTATGCTGCGTACTTTACCGTTCGCGGCGAAGATTTTGACGGTGCGACTGTGATTCAGGGCCGTGACGCAGTTCGCCGCCGCATGAATGAAATCAGCATGAAGGGCAAGGAGGCAAGCGCAAAGGAAGAGGGCGCGTACGCTACATTCCAAATCGTAAATGAAATGCTGGCACGCGGCATTGAAGTGCTTCCGGTTGACCTTTACAAATCCGACGCCCGAAAATATCTGGTGGAGGACGGAAAAATCAGGCTGCCGTTTTCATCGCTCGCCGGTGTGGGGGAAGCTGCCGCAAACAGCCTTGCCGCTGCAAAAGATAAAGGAGTCTACATTTCAATTGATGATGTGCAGACCCGTTCCAAAGTTTCAAAATCTGTAATTGAAACGCTTACCGCTTCCGGTGCTTTGGCGGGATTGCCGGAAAGCAGCCAAATGACTTTATTTTAAGTTGACAAAGTTTAGTTTAGTATGCTATTATATTAGCATACTAAAGCGATTGCTCGATATCCTGTTCATAGGAGCGGCTTAACAATATGAAAAAGTATAATAAAATTACACCGGAAGGTACCAATGACCTTCTTTTCGAAGACTGTCTTGCCCGCAGGTATGTGGAACAGACACTTACTAAGGTTTTTTTATCCCACGGTTTTAACGAGGTTGTAACACCGGGACTGGAGTTTTACGATGTGTTTCATCCCGAAGCTTCCGGAATTGGTCAGGAAGTCATGTATAAGATGACGGACCGGCGGGGCCGGCTCATAGTAATGCGGCCGGACTCTACCATGCCAATTGCGCGGCTGACCGCCACAAGGCTGCAAAACCGCCCCAAACCAATCCGGCTTTTCTACACCCAGCCGATTTACCGCAACAATCCCGGCTTAACCGGACGCAGCGATGAAACGGTGCAAACCGGGATTGAGCTGCTTGGAGCCGGTGGAATGCGTGCCGATTTGGAGGTGATTGTCACCGCCATGGAAGCGCTTGGCACCTGTGTGCCGAATTTCCGCCTTGAACTTGGCCACGCGGGCTTTTTCCGCGCTTTGGCAGAGCAGCTGCCTATTTCGGATGATCTGCGCGAAGATATCCGCCGAACCATCGAATCGAAGGATTATGCCGCTCTGAACGCAATACTGGACGGACTTGAAAATTCCCGGCAGGTCATGGCAATGAGAAGGCTGCCGCGTTTGTTCGGCGGCGAAGAGGTGTTCGGTCAGGCATCACCGTTGTGCGGTGATGAAAAATCCAGCCAAACGATTGAATATCTTCACGAACTTTACCGTTCCCTTACACAGCTTGGTCTTGACCATAAAATTATTGTTGATTTGGGCCTTGTTCAGCGCAATGATTATTATACCAATATCGTTTTCAGTGCTTATGTTGAGGGCTGCGGAGATGCCGTGTTGCTTGGCGGCCGCTACGATAATCTCCTCGGTTGTTTCGACCTCCCGATGCCCGCAATCGGATTTGCGGTCAACGTGGATGCAATTGCAAAAATCATGTTGGAGCAAGGAAAAATTCCTGCAGCGGAACCAGCCGGTATTTTAGTGCATGGGGAAACCGGATATGAGATGAAAGCGCTTCAATACGCGTCCGGCCTTGCGGAGCAGGGCTTCAAATGTGAAAACAGTGTATTTGAAACGCATGATGAGGCACTGAATTACGCCAAAGCATGCGGCATGAAGCGCGTTGATTTTATTGGTGATACAATCGAAACGACCACGTTAAAGGATTGATGAATATGAGGCCACTGAGAATTGCCCTGACAAAGGGAAGACTGGAAAAAGACACCGTTGCCCTTTTTGAAGAAATCGGGTTTGACTGTACCGCCGTAAAAAATAAAGGCCGCAAACTGATTCTGCCGATTGGCGATCATCAGTTTGAAGCCGTTCTTGCAAAAGCCGCGGATGTGATTACTTATGTGGAACACGGGGTATGCGATTTAGGCGTTGTCGGCAAAGATACCATCATGGAGAACGGCAGCAGCTTTTACGAGGTGCTTGATTTAGGGTTTGGAAAATGTAAGTTTGCATTGGCAGGCCCAAAGGGTGGGGATTTTTTCAGCGGCTATTCCGCAAAAACAATCGCAACCAAATATCCAAATGTCGCAAGGGCTTTTTTTGAACGAAAAGCAATGGATGTGCGCATTATCAAAATAGAAGGTTCGGTGGAGCTTGCCCCGCTTTTGGGACTGTCCGACGCGATTGTCGATATTGTGGAAACGGGTTCCACCTTAAAAGAGAACGGGCTGGAAGTGATTGAAACAATCTGTGATATTTCAGCCAGACTGATCGTGAATTCCGCAAGCTTAAAGCTTAGAAAAGCAGAAATTGAAACGCTTGCGGAACAAATGGAACGTGCAAAGGAGGGCAAAAAATGATTCAGGTAGTAAAAGAAGGCGGCAGCTTTGGCCGCGATTTTATCAAACAGCTGAAGCTGCGCAGCGAAAGCTCCAGCCGGCAGGTTGATGCCGCTGTTGCTGAAATCATTAATAATGTCCGCCAAAATGGGGATAAAGCGGTTCGGGAATATACCCTTCGGTTTGACGGCAGTATGCCGGAGCACGTCGAAATCAGTAAATCGGAAATGCAGGAGCTTGTAAAGCAATGCGACCCGGATTTTACAGCCGCACTATCCCGCGCTTCCGACAATATTAAAGATTTTCATCAGCGCCAAAAGCAGCAAAGCTGGCTGAATACGAACTCGGACGGCGTTATTATGGGGCAGCGTGTGCGCGGCCTTTCCAAGGTTGGCATTTATGTGCCGGGTGGAACGGCGGCTTATCCGTCCTCCGTATTAATGAACGCGATTCCAGCAAAAATTGCCGGGGTAGGTGAAATCATCATGGTTACACCGCCGGGAAAAGGCGGAAAGCCAAATCCGGACATTATGGCGGCTGCGCTTACGGCGGGGGTTGACAGGGTATTTTTGGTCGGCGGGGCACAGGCTGTTGCCGCACTGGCGTTTGGGACAGAGAGCATCCCGAAGGTGGATAAAATCGTTGGCCCGGGCAATATCTATGTTGCTGCGGCGAAAAAGCAGCTTTACGGTACAGTGGATATCGACATGATTGCAGGTCCAAGCGAAATTTTGGTAATCGCGGATGAAACAGCAAACCCGAAATTTTTGGCGGCGGATTTGATGTCACAGGCGGAGCATGATGTGCTTGCATCCGCAATTTTGCTTACTACTTCTGCAAAGATTGCGGAAGAAACTGTAAAGCAGATTTACGAACAAATGAAATCTCTTTCCAGAAAAGAGATTATCAATCAGTCCCTTGACCGGTTCGGCGCGGTGATTGTCTGCAATAATACAGAAGAAGCTGTGGAATTCGCAAATGAACTGGCGCCGGAGCATCTTGAAGTCTGTACTGCAAATCCAATGGAATTCATCGGAAAAATTGACAATGCCGGTTCCGTGTTTTTGGGCAACTATTCACCGGAACCTCTTGGCGATTATTTTGCGGGTCCAAATCACGTGCTCCCCACAAGCGGAACAGCCCGCTTCTTTTCTCCGCTTTCCGTTGACAGCTTCATTAAAAAGTCCAGCTTTATTTATTACACGGAAGCTGCTTTACAGCAGGCACAGAAGGACATTGTCAAGCTTGCTGAAACTGAGGGTTTGACTGCCCACGCAAATTCGATCAAAGTAAGGGGCTGACACCATGGCATACCAATTAAACGACAAAATAAAGGACTTAAAGCCGTATGACCCAATCACCGGGGATTATCCGATTCGGCTGGACGCAAATGAATCCTTTCTGCCCATTCCGAATTCGGTTGTGTCGAAAATTTTGGAGCAGGCGGCATTCACGTCTTTTAACCGTTATCCGGACTCTGCCGCGGCGGAGCTTTGCGGCAGGTTTGCGGAATATCACGGCATTAATGCAAGGAATGTAACCGCCGGTAATGGCTCTGATGAACTTATTTCCGTTATCTGTAACGCCTTTTTAATGAAGGGTGATACTATGATGACCGTGTCGCCCGATTTTTCAATGTATAAATTTTATGCTTCTATTGTTGAGGCAAACTGTGTTGAATACCAAAAAAGCCCCGATTTGACCATTGATGTAGATAAATTAATTTCTACCGCAAAGGAACACAGCGTAAAAATGATTTTATTTTCCAATCCATGCAATCCTACTTCCCTTGGCTTGAAAAAGGAAGAGGTCAAACGACTGATTACTTCCGTAGGCGCTCTGGTGGTTTTGGATGAAGCCTATATGGACTTTTGGGATGAATCCTTACTCGAAGAGGTTGAAAATTACGATAATCTGATTATTCTGCGCACCTGTTCCAAAGCGTTTGGCATGGCGGCAATTCGGCTCGGCTTTGCGGTTGCAAACGTAACGCTGACCAGTGCGGTGAAAGCGGTAAAATCTCCGTATAATGTGAATTCACTCACCCAAAGGATTGGCTCGCTCGTGCTGAAAGAAAAGGAATTGATTCATTCTTCGATTTCGGAGATTATTTCCTCCAGGGATGAATTGTATTCTGAAATGAAACGGATTGAAGCAAGCCACAGCAACAATATGTTTGTTTACCCCAGTGTTACCAATTTTATATTTGTCCGGATGGATGAGGCAAAGGAAGTATTTCAGGCATTGTTAAACGCGGGTATTGCCGTTCGCTTTATGGGGGATTTTCTTAGAATCACCGCAGGGAGCAGGGGAGAGAACGCAGAGTTAATAAAAGCATTTGAAGCAGCGGTTTCCATTTAGAAAGGGATGCCGGTTTGAGGGGTAACTTTTTCAAGCTGGGTTTATGTTTCTGATGAAAAAGGAGTGGTCATAATATGAGAACATCGGTTCAGCAGCGCAAGACGCGTGAAACAGATATCAAAATCGAACTCGCACTGGATGGGGGAGAAATTGATATTTCTACGGGAATCGGCTTTTTTGACCATATGCTCAATTCCTTTGCCGTTCACGGCGGATTGGGGTTAAAAATCGACGCGGTGGGGGACTTACTGGTTGACTGCCACCATACCGTTGAGGACGTTGGAATTGTGCTCGGTAAAGCTTTTGCAGACGCGTTGGCGGATAAATCCGGCATTGCGCGTTACGGCAGCTTCTTTATTCCGATGGATGAAGCGCTTGCTTTTGCTTCGGTGGATATCAGCGGCAGGCCTTTCCTCGTATTCCAGGCTGACTTTCAGCAGGAACGCGTCGGCGATTTCGACACCTGTATGACGGAAGAGTTTTTCCGCGCTTTTGCGGTAAACGCAGGAATTACACTGCATACCCGTGTGGAATACGGGGTGAATTCGCATCATGAAATAGAAGCAATGTTTAAAGCGGTCGCACACGCCATGCGTTTGGCTATGGCAAAAACATTTGAAGGAACACTTTCCACAAAAGGCTCCCTTTCTTAATTCACAGAAATCAGGAGGCAGGCACATGATTATTTTACCTGCGATTGACATAAAAAACGGTGAGTGTGTCCGCCTTGTAAAGGGGGATTATGCTACAGCTCATAAGGTTGCTGAAAATGCGGTAGACACCGCAAACGCTTTTCGGTCTGCCGGCGCGGAATGGATTCACATGGTTGATTTGGACGGCGCCAAAGCCGGCGAACCGGTCAACTCAAATTTAATTTTCAATGTGCTGGAAAAGTCCGGACTAAAAGTGGAAGTCGGTGGCGGAATCCGCAAAATGGAAACCATTGATTTTTATATTCAAAATGGTATTTCCAGGGTAATTTTAGGCTCCGCGGCATTGAATCATCCGGAATTGGTGAAGGAAGCCGTACAAAAATATGGGGAAAAGATCGCTGTCGGCATAGACGCACTGGATGGAAAGGTTTCTGCCGAGGGCTGGACAAAAACATCGGGCACCAATTACATTGAACTTGCCAAACAAATGGAGCAAGCAGGTGTAAAGTATATTATCTTTACAGATATTTCCCGCGACGGTACTTTGACCGGCCCGAATTTAGTTATGCTCGATCAACTGAATTGTGCTGTTTCGTGCAGCATTATTGCAAGCGGAGGAGTCAGCAGCATTAAAGATATCGCTGATTTGCTGGATTTGAACCTGTATGGAGCAATTTGCGGCAAAGCAGTCTATACCAGTGGTTTGGATTTAAATGCAGCCATTCACCTTTGCCAAGGAGTGAAAAAATGACGGATAACAATAGTGTAAAGTCAGATACCTTTATAGATAAATATTTTCAGAAGTCCGATCTGCTTCCGGCAATTGTTCAGGAATACGGTACAAATGAGGTGCTGATGCTCGCCTATATGAACCGCGAATCCATGAAAATGACTTTAGAAACAGGATACACCTGGTTTTACAGCCGTTCCCGACAGGAGCTTTGGAATAAAGGCGCTACTTCCGGTCATTTGCAAAAGATCGTTACCATTTACGGCGACTGCGACGACGACACGCTGCTGGTGGTTGTCAAGCAAACCGGGCCTGCCTGTCACACCGGTTCACACAGTTGCTTTTTTAATGAAATTTGGAGGGATACCGATGAATAACGCATTGCAGGAACTTTACGATACGGTTTTAAGCAGAAAAGCAACGCATACAGAAGGCTCCTACACCTGCTATTTATTTGAAAAGGGCATTGATAAAATTCTGAAAAAATGCGGGGAAGAGTGCAGCGAGGTAATTATCGCCGCGAAGAACGGCAATAATTCAGAAACGGTGCTTGAAATTTCCGATTTGCTTTATCACCTGACCGTGCTGATGGTGAACGAGGGCATCACGCTCGAAGAAGTGGAAGCAGAATTAGAAAAGCGCAGTGAGAAAACCGGAAATCTGAAAAATTTTCATCAAGTAGATAAAAACAGTTAAACAAATGGCTTGAAGCAAATTTGCTCCAAGCCATTTGTTTTGTTCGCAGTGTTATTTCCAGTTTTTAAACTCTTTTAAAAACCAAATTTCCTTTGCTTCAAATTCTTTATCATTTAAATAGTTCAGAATACCCGCGTCTGTTGTGAAGGTGAATTTCAACTTGTAGGAATACAATGCCTGGTACTGAAATCCGGTTTGCTTGTTAATCGCATTAGTGCCGTATTTTCCGTCGCCGGCGAGCGGATGCCCGATCGAAGCAAGGTGAGCCCGAATTTGATGCGTGCGGCCTGTCAGCAGTTCTACTTCAAGAAGGCTGTATTGGCCGCGTTCTTCCAGCACGCGGTAACGGGTTCGGATTGATTTTGTTTCCGGCGTTGCATTTTTTGAAATGTACACGCGGTTCTGGCTCTCATTTTTTTCAAGAAAAGCTTCAAGCGTTGCCTCTTTTCTTTGTATTCTGCCGGAAACAATGCAAAGGTAAAGCTTTTGCAGTTCACGTGCCTTCACCTTTTCATTCATAATACGGAGCGTTTCCGCATTTTTGGCAGCCATCACAATTCCGCCGGTGTTGCGGTCAATTCGATTGATTAAAGCCGGTGCGAAGGAAGCTTCATTTTCCGGATCGTATTCTCCTTTTTTGTATAAATAATGCTGTACGCGGGCAATTAAAGAATCAAAGTGGTAGTTTTCGTCCGGGTGGACAATTAATCCCGGCTTTTTGTCGAGAATCATAATGTTTTCATCTTCATAAATTACATTCAACTGGTTCGGCGCTTTTAAAAAGTCATATTCCTTCGGCTCCTGCTGAAAAAATTCATCTTTCAGGTACATGGACAGCACGTCGCCTTCGTTCAGGCGAGTGGAAATATCGCACCGTTTTCCATTCAGCTTAATATCTTTTTTTCGTATGCTTTTATACATCATGGACTGCGGAAGGTTGCCAAAGGACTTGGTGAGAAATTTATCCAGCCGCTGTCCTGCATCATTGACACCGATTATAATTTCTTTCATATTGATAAGGCGCTCCCAATTCTATTACATTCAGCGCAGCCTGTAATGACTGCACAGGAAAGATTATAGCATGAATTGCTTGTCCGTGAAAGGTGAAAATACTTTTCAAAAAATATATTTTAGTATATAATAAGATGAAAGAGAAAAAAGGGAGAGCTATGATGATTACACATGACAGAGTAATGGAAATTTTGAAAGAAGCAGGGGTTCTGCTGGAAGGCCACTTTAAGCTGACTTCGGGCAGGCACAGCAATCGATACCTTCAGTGTGCTAAAATTTTTCGCAATACAAAATACAGCGAAGAGCTTTGCGCCGCTCTCGCGGAGCAATATAAGAACGACGGCGTGCAGGTTGTAATCGGCCCTGCAATGGGAGCGGTTCAGATGGCCTACGAGGTCAGCCGCCCACTTCAATGTGAAAACTTTTTCACAGAGCGGGATGAAGACGGAAAAATGACCTTGCGCCGCGGTTTTGTTGTGAACCCGGGTGAAAAGGTGCTTGTAGTGGAAGATGTGGTGACCACCGGCGGCTCCGTTCGTGAAGTGATTGAGCTTGTAAAATCAGCGGGCGGCATTGTGGTTGGTGTCGGTTCCATTGTTGACCGCACCGGGGGAAAAATTGATTTTGGAGTACCGTTCAAAGCAGTTATTTCTGTTGATGTGGAGTCCTGGGAACCGGAAGAATGCCCTTTGTGCAAAGCGGGTGCTCCGGCGCCGGTTAAGCCAGGCAGCAGAAAAATCTGAGCTTGATTGGAAGGGAAGTGGCGGCGTTGGAAAAAAGCAGCAAAAATCTGTCTGATAAAAACAACACTGCCAAATCCGTTCACAGTGGGCACAGGGAACGCGTAAAGAACAGATTTTTATCAGACGGTCTTGACCGTTTTGAATCGCACGAAATTTTGGAACTGCTTCTTTACTTTGGCATTCCGTTAAAAGATACAAATTCCATCGGCCATGCCCTTCTCAAAAAATTCGGCTCGCTTTCCGGTGTGTTCGACGCTCCTTTTGAAGAGCTGGTTCAAGTGGAGGGTGTGGGAAAATCGGCCGCAACACTGATTAAAGTGATCCCCGAGGTTTGCCGGAGGTATCAGGAAAATTTAAGCAAAGATAAAACACGAATTTTCAGCTATGATGAAGCCGGTAAATTCCTGATTAATAAATTTATCGGCCGTACAAATGAAGCTGTGATTTTAATGCTGCTTGACAGTAAAAGCAGCGTTCTTTATTGCGATATGGTAAACGAGGGCACGGCGGTTACCGCAAATATTTATATAAAAAAAATTGTACGGCTTGCGGTGCAGTACAATGCGGTTTATGCAATTCTTTCACACAATCATCCAAGCGGAAGCTGCTTGCCTTCAAAGCAGGATTTAAATACGACTCAGTGGATTTATGAAGCGCTTCAAACGGTGGAGGTTCAGCTGACCGACCACGTAATTGTAAGCGGAAACGATTATTTTTCAATGGCAAAGAGCGGAATTATGGCTGAGATTTTTGATTCCCAATCGGATATGGAGTAAAATATGGATTTTAAACTGGTTTCACAATATAAACCAACGGGTGACCAGCCCAAAGCGATTCAGCAGCTGGTCAGCGGACTGAAAAAAGGATATAAAGAACAAACTTTGCTGGGGGTTACGGGTTCCGGTAAAACATTTACCATGGCAAACGTGATTGCGCAGTTAAATCGCCCCACGCTTGTTTTGGCGCACAACAAAACTCTTGCTGCGCAGCTTTGTTCCGAGTTCCGTGAGTTTTTTCCGGAAAATGCCGTTGAATATTTTGTAAGCTATTACGATTATTATCAGCCGGAGGCATACATTGCCACAACGGATACTTATATTGAAAAGGATTCTGCCATTAACGATGAAATCGACAAGCTGAGGCATTCGGCAACCTCGGCTCTTTCAGAGCGCCGTGATGTAATTATTGTTGCAAGCGTATCGTGTATTTACAGCTTGGGCGACCCAATCGATTACCGTACCATGGTGATTTCACTTCGTCCCGGAATGCAGAAAAACAGGGATGAATTACTCCGAAAACTTGTTGAAATTCAATATGAGCGCAATGATATTAATTTTATCCGCAATAAATTCCGTGTGCGCGGCGACGTTGTTGAAATTTTCCCCGCACAGTCTGATGAAAATATTATTCGAGTGGAATTTTTCGGGGATGAAATCGACCGGATCAGTGAAATTAACGCACTGACCGGGGAGCTGAAATCGGAATTAAAACATGTTGCCATTTACCCGGCGTCGCATTACATTGTTCCAAGGGAAAAAATGCAGCGTGCGCTGAATGAAATTGAACAGGAAATGGAAGAACGTGTGGCGTTTTTCAAAAGCAACGGCAAACTGATTGAAGCGCAGCGTATTCAGGAACGTACGCAGTATGACATCGAAATGCTCGGTGAGATTGGCTTCTGCAAGGGAATTGAAAACTATTCGCGCGTTATGTCAGGCCGTGCGCCGGGCAGTTCGCCGTTTACTCTTTTGGATTATTTTCCGAAGGACTTTTTGCTTTTTGTGGACGAATCCCATGTCACCTTGCCGCAGGTTCGCTCAATGTACGCCGGTGACCGTGCCCGCAAGCAATCGTTGATCGACTTCGGTTTTCGCTTGCCGTCGGCTTATGACAACAGGCCCCTGAATTTCGACGAGTTTTACAGCCACTTGAATCAGGCAGTGTTTGTCAGCGCGACCCCCGGCGACCTGGAAAAGGAAAAATCCGCTCAAATTGTGGAACAGGTGATTCGCCCAACCGGGCTGGTTGATCCGGAAATTATTGTGAAGCCGACCGACGGGCAAATTGACGACCTGATTTCCGAAATTAATATAAGAGCTGCCAACAAGGAGCGTGTCCTCGTTACAACACTGACCAAAAAGATGGCGGAGGACCTTACTTCTTACCTGGAGGGTATGGGCAACCGTGTTCGGTACATGCATCATGATATTGATACCGTGGAACGTATGGAAATTATCCGTGACCTGCGTCTTGGGGAATTTGACGTGCTGGTTGGTATTAACCTTTTGCGCGAAGGCCTTGACATTCCCGAAGTTTCACTGGTTGCGATTCTCGATGCGGACAAGGAAGGCTTTTTGCGTTCCGAACGTTCACTGATTCAAACGATTGGTCGCGCCGCGCGTAATGTAAAGGGACAGGTTATCATGTATGCCGACACGGTTACGCCATCCATGGAAAATGCAATACGGGAGACCGAGCGCCGCCGCGCGATTCAAACCGCATACAATAAGGAGCACGGTATTATTCCGCAGTCAATTATCAAGAAAGTGTCCGATGTGCTTGAAATTTCTTCGCATAAGGACGATACGAAAGGGATAAAGAAAAGACGCCTCAACGCAATTGAGCGAAAGCAGATGATTGAGCAGCTGACAAAGGAAATGAAAGCGGCCGCAAAGCTGCTTGAATTCGAACATGCCGCGTATTTGCGTGACAAGATAAAACAATTGAGCGGTGAAAAATAACCGGTATCCACATATTACGGAGGAAATAGTTGAATGACAGCAAAGAATATCTACGTTAAAGGCGCAAGAGAACACAATTTAAAAAATATTGATATTGAAATACCACGGGATAAGCTGATTGTTTTTACGGGCCTTTCCGGTTCCGGCAAATCATCGCTAGCGTTTGACACCATTTACGCCGAAGGTCAGCGCCGCTATGTGGAGTCCCTTTCTTCCTATGCCCGTCAGTTTTTAGGGCAGATGGAAAAACCGGACGTTGATTACATTGAAGGCCTTTCTCCGGCAATTTCAATTGATCAGAAAACCACATCAAAAAATCCGCGTTCCACAGTCGGTACCGTAACGGAAATTTACGATTATCTGCGCCTGCTGTACGCACGGATCGGTATTCCGCACTGCCCTGTCTGCGGCAGGGAAATTAAGCAGCAGACAATTGACCAAATTGTTGACCAGGTGCTGAACTTAAAAGAAGGCACCAAAATTCAAATTTTGGCCCCCGTCGTGCGGGCACGAAAAGGGGAGCATACAAAGGAGCTGGAAGCCGCGCGGAAAGGCGGGTTCGTCCGTGTGCGTGTGGACGGCAGCATCTATGATTTATCAGAAACAATTCAGCTGGAGAAAAACAAAAAACATACAATTGAAATTGTAGTGGACAGGCTGGTCATTCACCCGTCGATTCATTCCCGGCTTTCCGACTCCATTGAAACGGCCTCCACACTTTCCGGTGGAATTACCGTTGTCAGTGTAGCGGATGGGGAAGATATTACTTTTTCCCAAAACTACGCCTGCCCGGAGCACGGAATCAGCGTGGAAGAGCTGACCCCCCGCATGTTTTCCTTTAACAATCCCTTCGGCGCCTGCCCGAAGTGCACCGGCCTTGGTGTGTTCATGAAAATTGACCCGGACTTAATTATGCCGGATAAATCGCTGTCCATTCACAAGGGTGGTTTAAAAGCAAGCGGCTGGGCAATGGAGGGCAGTACAATCGCCTCCATGTACATGACCGCGCTTGCAAAGCACTATCATTTTTCACTGGATACCCCAATCGGGAAGCTGCCGCCGGAGGTTGTAGATATTCTTCTTTATGGAACAAAGGGCGAAAAAATACAGATTGAACGCAGCAACGAATACGGCAGTGGAATTTATAAAACAGAATTTGAAGGCATTATCAATAACCTGGAACGCCGCTTCCGCGAAACGCAGAGCAACTGGATTAAAGAAGAAATTGAATCCTACATGAGCGCCATTCCCTGCGATGCCTGCCATGGGAAGCGTCTTTCTCCCATCAGCCTGGCCGTAACCGTCGGAGGGATCAATATCAGCGATTTCTGCGACAAATCGGTTTCAGAGGCGCTCGACTTTATCGATCACCTGCAGCTTACCGAGCGGGAAACTTTGATTGCCACTGCGATTTTGAAGGAAATTAAAAATCGCCTCGGCTTTTTACAAAGTGTAGGACTGGAATACCTTACGCTTGCCCGTTCGTCCGGAACTCTTTCGGGCGGGGAAAGCCAGCGCATCCGGCTGGCAACACAAATCGGTTCATCGCTGATGGGCGTGCTGTATATTTTGGATGAACCGAGTATCGGCCTGCATCAGCGCGACAACGACAAGCTGCTGGCTACCCTGAAGCGGCTGCGCGATTTGGGCAATACCGTAATCGTCGTGGAACATGATGAGGAAACCATGCTCGCTGCCGACCACATTGTGGATATCGGCCCGGGTGCGGGAATTCACGGTGGTGATGTCGTATTTAACGGTAAGGTAAAGGATATTCTCAATTGTAAAGAATCCATTACCGGCCAGTATTTGAGCGGAGTCAAACGGGTTGAAGTCCCGAAAAAACGCAGAAAAGGCAATGGGAAGAAGCTGAAAATCATCGGTGCTTCCCAAAATAACTTGAAAAATATCGATGTGGAAATTCCGCTTGGCGAATTTGTATGCGTCACCGGCGTTTCTGGTTCAGGAAAATCTTCACTGATTAATGAAATCCTTTATAAATATCTTGCGGCGGAATTAAATGGCGCCAAATCACGCCCCGGTGCATTTAAAGAGATTAAAGGCGTACAGGAGCTGGACAAGGTGATTGAAATCAACCAGGCTCCGATCGGGCGCACACCGCGTTCAAACCCCGCCACCTACACCGGTGTGTTTACCGATATCCGCGATTTGTACGCTTCCACGCAGGACGCGAAGCTGCGCGGCTTTAATTCCGGCCGGTTCTCCTTTAATGTGAAGGGCGGCCGCTGTGAGGCCTGCCAGGGCGACGGCATTATTAAAATTGAGATGCACTTTCTTCCCGACGTTTATGTTCCGTGCGACGTGTGCAAAGGAAAACGTTACAACCGCGAAACACTTGAAATCAAGTACAAGGGGAAGAGCATTTACGATGTCTTGGAAATGACTGTGGAGGAAGGACTGGATTTCTTCGCAAGTATTCCGCGAATTGCGCGCAAGCTGCAAACGCTTCAGGACGTTGGTTTGGGATATGTTAAAATCGGCCAGCCGGCAACCACGCTTTCCGGCGGTGAAGCACAAAGGGTAAAGCTTGCAACCGAGCTTTCCAAACGCCCCACCGGGAGAACCATTTATATTTTGGATGAGCCGACGACCGGCTTGCATATTGCTGATGTACACAAACTGATTGAAGTACTGCAAAAGCTGGTGGACAGCGGCAACACAGTTTTGGTCATTGAACACAACCTCGATTTAATCAAGACGGCCGATCATGTGATTGACCTTGGCCCGGAGGGCGGCAACGGCGGCGGAGAAATCATTGCGAAAGGTACTCCGGAAGCAGTTGCAAAAGTACCGGAATCCTACACAGGGCAATATTTAAAGAAAATGCTGAATAAATAAATACAAAGCGGGTTAGCCAATTAGCTAACCCGTTTTGTATTTATTTTTATACTATATTGTCTGTATGTTAATTTTTCAATCCCATTTTTTCCTCTTTAAATATGCGTTCATCCATTAACTTTAAATCGGGGGAGATAATCGGTTTCATTGGCATGTGGGCAAGAATGTCCCGATCCAAATCAACACCCGGAGCGATTTCGCACAGCACAATTCCGTCTTTGGTCAGCTTAAATACCGCACGTTCGGTAATGTACAAAACCGGCTGGTTGGTTTTAACTGCCTGCTTTGCGCTGAAGGTGATATGTTCCACGCTTTCACGGAATTTATTGATGCTGCCCTCGCTGATAATATGGAGCTCTCCGTTCGAAACCTCAGTTTTGAGCCCTTTCGCCGTAAAGGTTCCGCAGAAAATCACCTGCTTGGAATTTTGTGAAATATCAATGAATCCGCCGCAGCCGGGAAGCTTTGGGCCGAATTTTGACACATTTACATTTCCGTCTTTATCGGACTCCGCAAAGCCCAGAAACGCCTGGTCAAGACCGCCGCCCTGATAAAAATCGAACATGGATGGCTGCGGCATAATACATCTTGGGTTCAGGCTTACGCCGAAATCCAACCCGCTTTGCGGATTTCCGCCCGTAATTCCCGATTCGACGGTTAAGGTAAACTTACTTGTAATTCCTTCCTCCATTGCAACGGAGGAGATAAATTCGGGGATGCCGATTCCCAAATTTACAATGCTGTTGTCCTTTAATTCCATTGCGGCGCGGCGTGCGATAATCTTTTTATTGCCGAGGGGAGCGGGCACGAATTCCCCAAGACCCATTTGATGTTCGCCGGAAAAACCGGGGTTGTACTGTGTTCCAAAGGTCTGCATGTGATTTTTCATGTCGGAAACCACAACAACGGCATCCACAAGGATTCCCGGTACTTCAACCTTTTGCGGGTCAAGGGAACCGGCTTTTACAACGCGTTCCACCTGAACCACCACAGTACCGCCGGAATTTTTGCAGGCCTGCGCCACGGCGAGGGTTTCAGCCATAACGCCGCAGTGCTCCAGTGAAATGTTTCCGTCCTCGTCGGCATAAGTTCCGCATAAAATACAGAAATCCACAGGATGTGTTTTGTAAAAAAGATATTCCTTCCCGTCGATTTCCATCAATGTTACAAGATCTTCCGCTGCTTTTGTCATATCATTTAATTTGCCGCCGAGCAGCCTGGGGTCGGCGAACGTGCCAAGGCCCACATGGGTAATCGTACCCGGCTTGTGCGCTGCGGCATCCCTGAACATATGGGTGGTGATTCCCTGGGGGAAATCATAAGCGAGAATTTTGTTGTCGGCAGCCATTTTTCCAAGTTTAGGGGCAAGGCCCCAATGTCCGCCGATTGCGCGGCGTGTCATGCCTTCGTGTGCGAAGTGGTTCAGTCCTTTGTCTTTTGTATCACCCTGTGCGGCACAGAAAAGTAAAGTCAAGTTATTTGGAGCACCCGTTTCTAAAAAACGTTCTTCAGCTGCAATTGCAATTTCTTCCGCAAATGATGCTCCGATAAAGCCACTGGTCGCAAAGTTGGCGTTATTCGGAATCAAGTCGGCTGCCTGACGCGCGGTTAATATCTTCATATTCATTATACCCCTTCAAAGCAAACTTTGTTAATATTATATCATTCTATTGGTTGAAATTCAAGATAATCGAAGCCGAAACTTCCCAAAATTATGTGAAAAATCTCTAAATATCCTAATTTGCAGAAATTTCTTTGTTTTTACATAATTTTAATAAAATATCTGTAATATTCGATATTAATATGGTAGAATATGCTTAATATATGGGTAAGAAGGTAAATAAAATGGCAAATAACGGAAATAATAAAATAAAGCTTTTATTATTGCTGGAATTGTTAAACCGATTTTCAGATGAAGAACATCCGCTGTCCTCCGGTGAATTGTGTGATCTTTTACAAAAACGTGGCGTTCCCTGTGAACGAAAATCCATTTACCGCGACATTGCCGTCTTAACTGAGTACGGCATCGATATCATTCATACGCGTTTGCCGAAGCCCGGTTTTTTTGTAGCGAAGCGCGACTTTGAACTGCCGGAGGTTCGTCTTCTTCTGGACGCCGTGCTTACTGCGCCTTTCATCACAAATAAAAAAACAGCCGAACTAACAGGTAAGCTTCGCGGGCTTTTAAGCTGTTATCAGGCTGAAAGTGTATTGAAACAAATTTATGTGGAGCAGCGTGTCAAATTTGAAAATGAAGAAATCTATTATACGATAGATGCAATTAACAGGGCAATTGCGGTCAACAAACAAATTTCATTTTTGTATCATCATCGGATCATTGTAGATAAAAAAGCGAAGCTTGACAAAGGCAGAGAATTCCGGATCAGTCCGTATGCTCTGTTATGGGAAAACGACAAATATTACCTTGCGGGGAATTACAGCAAATACAATACAGTGAGCAATTATCGTTTGGACCGCATGAAACATGCAGCAGTCACGGACGTGGATTCCCGCCCTTTCAGCGAGGTCAGCCCGTACCGGCAATATTTTGACACGGCCGACTATCTGCGAAAAACATTTAATATGTATAACGGGGAACAGGAGATGATTGAGCTTCGCTGTGCAAACGGTATTTTGGAAGCAGTGATTGACAAATTCGGCAGTGAAATCGAATTTTGCTGTCACGATGAGAATGCCTTTACCGTAAGGGCACATGTATGCGTCAGTGACGGATTGGTCGAATGGCTGCTGCAGTACGGGGGCCGGATTACCGTTCAATCGCCCAGTCAGCTCAGGCAGGAAATAATCAGGCAAATAAACGGGTTGAACACCGCGTATCAGATTATCTGAGCAACATATGATCAAGAAAGATTTTCGCGCCGATTGCAATCAGCACAATCCCGCCGACCACTTCAACTTTCGAGGAGCATAGAATTCCGAATTTTTTACCGATATAAACACCGGTCAGGCAAATCAGAAATGTGATTAGGCCGATGGTTCCGATTGACAAAAGCATTAACGGGATTGTTGACGCACCTACGGCGGAGGGCAGAATGATTCCGGTAATCAGTGCATCAATGCTTGTTGCGACAGCAAGTGCAATTAATTTTTGAAAACTGATATTATCCTGTTTGCTGCTGAATTCACCGCAATGCGCTTTTTTACGGGATTCCACAATCATCTGGATTCCAATGTAAGCAAGCAGAATCAGTGCAACCCAATGGTCTACCGCATTAATAAAATTTTCACCGGCTTTTCCTACCATCCAGCCAATCATCGGCATGGCGGCCTGAAAAATGCCAAAACACAGCGCAAGCTTTACCGCAAAAGCAAGGGTTACTCTCTTGGTGATTGCGCCGTTTGTAATACTTACGGCAAAAGCGTCCATTGAAAGCCCTATCGCAATGCCGACCAGTGAAATGTAGTCCATAGTAACCTCCGAATCAAATAAGCAATGAAAATTATAATACATTTATTTATTATCATTGTCAAATTTTTTTCAGCTAAGCATGCCTTTCAATTATGGCTGCAACACTTTATTTTCGCCGGCAGAAGAGAATATCGTACCATTTTATTTTAAAGGAGATCGTGCTATGCAAATCGGAAAATACATTATGTCATTAGACCAGGGTACAACAAGTTCCCGTGCTATCATTTTTAACACGTATGGCGCAGTTGTGGGCAAGGGGCAAAAAGAGTTCCGGCAGTATTATCCCCAGCCCGGATATGTTGAGCATGATCCGGTTGAAATTTTGGAAACTCAGCTTTATGCCATGCGCGAAGCAGTTGCACAGGCGGGCATTAAAGCGGATGACATCGCCGCAATCGGCATAACCAATCAGCGTGAAACTACTGTTGCGTGGGACTCCGTCACGGGCGTTCCGATTTGCAATGCAATCGTCTGGCAGTGCAGGCGAACCGCGCCGGAATGTGAACGGCTAAAGGAAAAGGGCCTGGCAGGCTATATTCATGACACGACCGGCTTAATTATTGACGCTTATTTTTCCGGCACAAAGATGAAGTGGATTATGGACAACGTTCCGGCTGCGAAAGAACTCGAGGCAAAGGGGAGGCTGCGCTTCGGGACCATTGACACATGGCTTGTATTTTCACTGACAGACGGAAAAACGTATATTACGGATGTTTCCAACGCATCGCGTACCATGCTGTTTGATATTCATAAGCTTCAGTGGGATGACCGTCTTCTGCAGGAGTTTGGTATCCCCCGAAGCGCTTTGCCGCAGGTAGTGGAATCCAGCGGAATCGTCGGAATGTGCCAAAGCCCCGTACTTGGAATGGAAATTCCGATTGCGGGCATTGCGGGCGATCAGCACGCGGCGTTGTTCGGCCAATGCTGTTTTGAACCGGGTATGGCAAAAAACACATATGGAACCGGCTGCTTTACGCTGATGAATACGGGTGATCAGCCTGTAAAATCTTCCGGCGGGCTGCTTACTACAATTGCCTGGAGCGTAAACGGCAAGGTTACCTATGCATTGGAGGGCAGCGCCTTCCATGCGGGTTCGGCAATCAATTGGCTGCGTGACAGCATTAAAATGATTAAAGAACCGCATGATGTTGATATTTTGGCCGAAAGCGTGGAGGACAGCGGCGGGGTAATGTTTGTACCCGCATTTACCGGCCTTGGCGCTCCTTATTGGGATATGTATGCGCGTGGGGTGCTGATCGGAATAACCCGCGGAACCACGGATGCTCACGTGGCAAGAGCAGTTTTAGAAAGCATCGCGTTTGAAAGCTATGATTTATTCCAGTGCATGCAGAAGGATTCGGGGGTTCCGATTAAAGAGCTGCGTGTGGACGGCGGGGTCAGCAAGAGCAGCTGTCTGATGCAGTTCCAAGCGGATTTGATTCATTGCACGGTTTGCCGGCCATCCTGTGTGGAAACAACAGCGATGGGTGCCGCAATGCTTGCCGGAATCGCCGTAGGGGTTTGGGAAAGTGCGGAGGAACTGCAAAACCTGTGGAAAGCGCAAATTTCATTCCGGCCCTCCATGGATCCGGAAAAAGAGAAAAAGCTGATCTCACGTTGGCACAAGGCGGTCGAACGCTGCCGTGGCTGGGAACTGGAAGACTGATTCATCGGCAGGGGATGGCGGTATGTATCACTGCTCCTGCCGGTTTGTTTGTCAGCAGCTGATAACGGGGAAAAGAAGTCCAACTTTATTCCGAATTTATCATCTTTTCATTCCAATTTACTTTAAATTCTTTTGAATCGGCTGTTAAAACTCACCTCAATTCTATTTTTCACCATGAATTCAAAATAATATGGTTGAACATTTGCCTTTATTCAAAAAAAATGATAAAATATACATATTAATTAATACGAAGGAAACAATGCCATGATTGCTGTAATTGACTATGGAGCAGGGAACCTGCAAAGTGTTGTAAAGGCGTTTGACTTTATAGGGTGTGATGTTCAGGTTACGGCCGATAAAGACGAGCTGCTGAGCGCTTCCGCCGCCGTTTTGCCGGGGGTTGGCGCGTTCGGCGATTCCATGCAATGCCTTAAAGATTCAAATCTGGTAAACCCGGTACTTGATTTTATTGGCACCGGAAAACCGTTCTTGGGTATCTGCCTTGGACTTCAGCTTCTATTTAAAGGTAGCGAGGAATCACCCGGCGTGAGCGGACTTGGTGTTTTAGACGGAACCATTCGGAAAATACCGGCGGAAACAGGATTGAAAATTCCGCATATCGGTTGGAATTCACTCGACATTAAGCAGCCAAACGGATTGTTTCAGGGTTTGGAGCCGAACCCGTATGTTTATTTTGTGCATTCCTATTATTTGAAAGCCGAAAACCCGGAGGAAGTTTCCGCTGTTGCAAACTACGGCGTTTCGATTGATGCGGCGGTGCAGAGGGGCAACCTTTTTGCCACACAATTCCACCCTGAAAAAAGCGGAAAAACCGGGCTGCAGATGCTGCGGAATTTTGCTGGCCTGATTGGCTGAAATTTATGCGGAGGGGAACGCTATGTACGCAAAACGAATTATTCCATGCCTTGATGTAAATAACGGCAGGGTTGTAAAGGGTACAACCTTTATCAATTTAAGGGATGCCGGTGATCCTGTGGAAGCGGCTGTTGAATATGATAAACAGGGCGCGGACGAGCTTGTGCTGCTGGACATTACTGCATCGGCGCAGGCCCGCGGCATTATATTGGATATCGTCAGCAAAGTGGCAAACCGTATTTTTATTCCGTTCACGGTTGGGGGCGGAATCAGGACGGTTGAGGATTTTACCGCGCTGTTAAGGGCGGGAGCGGATAAGGTTTCGGTGAATTCGGCGGCGCTGCAAAACCCGGCCGTTATCAGCGAGGCTGCAAAAAAATTTGGCAGCCAGTGTGTGGTGTGTGCAATCGACGCAAAACGCAGAAGCACAGGGGGATGGACGGTCTACCTGAACGGTGGCCGGATTGATACCGGCAAGGACGCTGTGGAATGGGCAAAAGAAGCCGCGCGTCTTGGCGCGGGTGAAATTCTGCTTACCAGCATGGATTGTGACGGGGTAAAAAACGGCTATGACATTGAACTGACTGCGGCTGTTTCACAAAGCGTGAACATCCCTGTGATTGCTTCCGGCGGTGCGGGGAGGCTGGAGCATTTTTATGACGCTTTTACTGCCGGAAAGGCGGATGCGGTGCTTGCAGCCTCCCTGTTTCATTTCGGCGAAATCTCCATTCCCGAGCTGAAGTCTTATCTCGCACAAAAAGGGATTTCCGTCAGACAGTAAACTGTTTTGAATTTTTATAATTATGCAATTAGGGGGCTGAAATTTTTCAGCTCCTATATTTTTTACAAAAATCAATTACGGGGAATATTGGCGGGCAGCCTTTACGTCCACCGAAAATTTCATGTCGTATTCCTTTTTTTGCGTATTATGACACTGCGGTGCGTTTTCTGTTAAATTTTATGGATAGAACCCCATTGTTAGGCATAAGAATTACTAACAAATAGGAGGTGCTGGATATGAAGTTTAAAAAGTTGTCGGCATGCGTTTTGACTGTACTAATGGTTATTTCTGTTTTGCCGGTGCAAGCGGCCGCGCTGACCGACACAGAGGTAAAAGCTCCGTCAGCAGTGCTGATGGAAGCACAAACGGGAAAACTTCTTTATGAAAAAAACTCCCACGAAAAGCGCCCCTGTGCATCCATTACCAAGGTTATGACCCTGCTGCTTGTCATGGAAGCGCTCGATTCCGGTAAAATCAAGCTGACCGATACCGTAACGACGAGCGAACACGCTTCCTCCATGGGCGGTTCGGATATTTGGCTGGCGCCCGGGGAAACCATGACCGTGGATGAGATGCTGAAAGCGACGGTCATTGCCAGCGCGAACGACGCGGCGGTTGCTCTTGCCGAATTTGTCTCGGGCAGCGAAGATGAATTTTTGCAGCAGATGAATGAAAAAGCCAAGGAACTGGGCATGAAGGACACCACATTTAAAAATTGCAACGGCCTGGATGAAGACGGCCACGTTACTTCTGCGTATGATGTCGCGGTTATGTCGCGCGAGCTGACCAAGCATAAAAAAATATTCGATTATTCGAAAACCAGAATTGATTACCTTCGTGACGGCAAAACACAGCTTGTAAATACAAACAGGCTGATCAATGCCTATACGGGAATCACCGGATTAAAAACCGGAACAACCGGAAAAGCAGGAAGCTGTATTTCCGCGACCGCAGAACGCGACGGAGTAAACCTGATTGCCGTGGTGCTTGGGTCGTCCAGTACCAAAGATCGCTTTTCGTCGGCTTCCACCTTGCTTGATTACGGTTTTGCCAACTGGTCGGTTACCACGCCCGCCTTGCCAAAAGAGGCGCTTCAGCCCGTAATTGTAACAAACGGTATGAGCGGCACGGTCGAAACAACTGCAAACGCGGATGGGAGTATTCTTGTGCCGAAGGGGAAAGCCGCCGACATTAAGTATAAAGTAACCATCAATGAATCTGTTACCGCGCCTGTTTCAAAGGGGCAGATCGTGGGAAAAATTACATATACGCTCGGAAATGAAGTCGTAAAAGAGTATAATATCTGTGCCAAAACAGATGTCGCTCAAATTACGTTTTCTTCCGTTTTCCGTTTAATGGCAAGATACCTTTTAAAAATGATATAAAAATATATATATGAAAAATTTATAAAATATAGTACTCCTCCTTGCAAATGCTATCAATATATTGTAAAATATATTCATACCAACAGCAACATTTAGGAGGAAACTATATGTCTATTCAGTTTGATGCACAGCATCTGTCTAGTTTCGTCAATCAAAATGAGTACGCTGCCATCGCACCGCAGGTTAAACTTGCCCATGAAATGCTGCACTCCGGAACCGGCATGGGTAATGATTTTATCGGATGGGTGACGCTTCCCACCGACTATGATAAAGAAGAATTTGCCCGAATTAAAGCGGCTGCGGAAAAAATTAAATCCGACACCGATGTTTTTATCGTAATCGGTATTGGCGGCTCTTACCTCGGGGCACGCGCCGCAATTGAATTTTTAAAATCACAAAATTATAACTCTATGAAAAAAGACACGCCGGATATTTATTTTGCCGGCAACAGTATCAGCTCCACCGCCTTGAGCGAATTGCTTGAAATCTGTGAGGACAGAAATGTTTCCATCAACATGATTTCAAAATCCGGCACCACCACGGAACCGGCTATTGCGTTTAGAGTATTCCGTAATTTTCTGGAAGAAAAATACGGAAAAGAGGAAGCGCGGAAAAGAATTTACTGCACAACAGATAAAGCGCGCGGCACATTAAAGCAGCTTGCCACAAAAGAGGGCTACGAATCCTTTGTTGTTCCGGATGACGTTGGCGGCAGATACTCCGTTCTTACCGCGGTGGGCCTGCTTCCGATTGCTGTCAGCGGTGCGGATATCGATTCCCTGATGGCGGGTGCCGCAAAAGCGCAGAAGGAATTGGATCATGCTGATTTAGCTGAAAACGACTGCTACAAATATGCCGCCCTGCGCAATATTCTTTATCGTAAAGGGAAAGAAATTGAAATTCTTGTCAGCTACGAACCCCGCTACACCATGATGTGCGAGTGGTGGAAGCAGCTTTTCGGCGAGAGTGAAGGGAAAAACAACAAAGGCCTTTTCCCGGCTTCCGTTGTATTCTCGACCGATCTGCACTCCATGGGTCAATACATTCAGGACGGAAGACGTTCCCTTTTTGAATCGGTCGTTCTGTTCGACAAAGCGAAAAAAGACCTGTTTATTGGCAATGATCCTGAAAATGTGGACGGTTTAAATTTCCTTGAAGGCAAAAGTATGGCTTATATTAATGAAAAAGCGTTTGAGGGAACAGTGCTGGCACACACAGACGGCAACGTGCCGAACATTGTACTGCATGCTCCGGATTTTTCGGAGGATACGCTTGGATACATGATTTACTTCTTTGAAAAAGCGTGTGCGGTTTCCGGTTATATGATGGGTGTGAATCCGTTTGATCAGCCGGGTGTTGAAAGCTACAAAAAGAATATGTTTGCACTTCTTGGCAAGCCGGGTTATGAATCCGAAAAGGATGCGCTTGAAGCAAGATTAAAAAAATAAAAGGTACAAGGACTTATCCGCTTGGCGGAAATAATATTAATATAGGGGGAGTTCTTCATGATTACTCTTATCGTTGGCAAAAAAGGTTCTGGAAAAACAAAAAAACTGATTGAGCGTGCAAATGATGCCATCGCAAACTCCAACGGCAATGTGGTTGTAATTGAAAAAGGCTTAAAATTAACCTACGACATTTCTCATCAGGCAAGGCTGATTGACACCGACGCTTACGACATTCAGGGAGCAGATGCACTGTGTGGCTTCATCAGCGGAATTTGTGCCGGAAATTATGATGTTACCGATATCTTTGTGGACTCCACATTGAAAATTATTGGTTTTGACCTGAAAGTGCTTTCTTCTTTTGTAGAAAAAATGAACGCCCTTTCCGCTCTGGCCGACACAAAAATCACGCTTTTGGTTTCAGTGGATTCGGCTGAACTGCCCGAAGCATTAAAATCCGTAGCAGCTTTGGTTTAAGCTGATCCGGCTGCGTTTCAACATACTGTCGGGGGCGAAATGCCTCCGGCAGTATCTTTGTGACAAAATATTGCAGATACATTAATTTTCTATTGACAAAGCATAGATAAACCTATATAATTAACGAATGTAGCGCTGAGGTGTAATTATGCTTCTTGATTTAAAAAAAGTGTTTTTAGAAGAAGGAAAGAGCTGTTCTTTCGATTACAGTTTCGATTTATCTTCTGTTGACATCAACGGATGTTATCCGTTTGTTTCACCTGTGTCGGTACAGGGTACTGTGGAAAACCACGATGGGTTTGCTCAGCTGAATGCTGAAGTGACATTTGATTTTTCCATTCCTTGTGATCGCTGCACCAAACAAATCAATCGATCCTATCATTACACATTTTCGCATGGTTTGGTTTTATCTTTAGAGAATGAAGACGATGACAGCTACATTCAGGTTCAAGACTATAAGCTGGATTTGGACGAGTTAATGAGAGCGGATATTCTGCTCGAACTTCCGTCAAAGTTTTTATGCAGTGAAGACTGCAAGGGCTTATGTCCTATATGTGGCAAGAACCGAAACGACGAAGCGTGTAATTGTGACTCGCATCAGATTGACCCTCGCTTGGAGGTTCTTAAAAAGCTGATAGATTAGCCCGAGTTTTATAAGGAGGTGCTGACAATGGCGGTACCAAAGAGAAAAGTATCAAGTGCCAGACAAAATAAAAGACGTTCAAATGTTTGGAAAATTAGTGCTCCAACTCTGGTGAAATGTCCCAAATGCGGTGAGTTCAAGGCCCCTCACAGAGTTTGCGGCAGTTGTGGTTACTACAACGGCAGGGAAGTTATTAAGAAGGAAGCTTAAGCTTTTACTTGATTTTCCGGAAATGTAGAGAAGGAGGAATCCTTCTCTTATTTTTTTATTCACAGTCTGTTTGCAGAAGGAGTCGTCATGCCAGTTAAGATTATTTCAGTTGATAAAGACAGTCCGGCGGCGCTGGTGAAAATTTTGCCGGGGGAAACGCTGGTTTCCATTAATTCCAATGAGATTTATGATGTCCTCGATTACCGTTTTTACGAAACGAGTAAAAGCTTATCCATCGTATTATTGGACCATAAGCAGAACAGCCGTACTGTAACGATTCGAAAAGGGGAATATGAGTCAATCGGGCTCGAGTTTGAAACGTATTTAATGGACAAGCAGCACTCCTGTCGTAATAACTGCGTTTTTTGCTTTATTGATCAGCTGCCGAAAGGAATGCGCAGCAGCCTTTATTTTAAGGATGATGATTCGCGTTTATCGTTTTTGTTCGGAAATTATATTACGCTTACCAATATGAGTGAGCATGATGTTGACCGCATTATAAAAATGCATATCAGCCCAATCAATATTTCGGTACACACAACAAACCCCGAGCTCAGAGTAAAAATGATGGGAAACCGCTTTGCGGGTAAATCGCTCGATATCCTGTATCGGCTTGCCGCCGCGGGGATTAAAATCAATTCCCAGCTTGTTCTGTGCAGGGGTATAAATGACGGAAAAGAACTGGAACGCAGCTTGTCGGACCTTGGTAAGCTGCACCCTTCCGTTCAAAGCATAGCGCTGGTTCCTCTTGGCATCACCAAATTCAGGGACGGCCTTTTTCCGTTGGAGCCGTATGATCAGTCTTCAGCGGAAGCGGTGGTGCAAATGGTGGAACGCTTCGGTGACCAATTTGAAGCGGAATATGGGCAGAGAATCTGCTATGCCGCAGATGAATTCTACCTGAAAGCACAGCGCCCGATTCCGCCGGCTGAATTCTACGGCGACTTCGATCAGCTTGAAAACGGAGTTGGCCTGATGGCGAATTTAAAGCAGGAGTTCGAACAGGCTTTCCTTGATTTTGAAGAACCTGCAGAAAAGCATCATGTAACGCTGATTACAGGAACTGCCGTTTATCCGTTTTTAAATGAATTGCTTGACGAATTAAGAATAAAATGCCATAATCTTATTTGCAATCTTGTTCCGATCAGCAATAATTTTTTTGGTCATACTATTAATGTAACGGGCCTTCTAACCGGAGGGGATATCATAGATCAGCTAAAAGGTATGGATTTAGGCGATGAGCTGATTCTGCCGAATGTAATGCTGCGCCGTGAAGGCGATATTTTTCTGGACGATGTTTCCCTGGACGATTTGCGCAGGGAATTGCAAACTAAAATTACGGTGGTTCCGAATGACGGATATGGGCTTTTAAATGCGATATTAGGGAGTGAGAACAATGTCTAAACCGGTGGTAGCTATTGTTGGCAGGCCAAATGTGGGCAAGTCAACCCTTTTTAATAAATTAATCGGCCAGCGTCTTTCGATTGTGGAAGACACACCCGGTGTTACCCGTGACAGGATTTACGGTGACTGCGAGTGGGAGGGACGCAAGTTTTCCATTGTGGATACGGGCGGAATTGAGCCGAACACTACCGATGTGATTTTATCACAGATGAGGATGCAGGCACAGCTTGCGATTGATGCGGCGGATGTAATCGTATTGGTTACGGATATTCACACCGGTGTTGTCGCAACGGATTCCGACATAGCGACCATGCTGCAAAAAAGCGGACGGCCTGTTGTGTTATGTGTAAATAAATGTGATTCCGTCGGCAATCCGCCTGCGGAATTTTATGAGTTTTACAATTTGGGGCTTGGTGACCCTGTGGCTGTTTCTTCCGTACACGGCCATGGTACCGGCGACCTGCTGGACCTGATCGTAAAACAGCTTCCGGAAGAGGAAGAAGAGGAGACGGACAGCGAGCTGATTAAGGTTGCGATTATCGGAAAACCGAATGTCGGCAAATCGTCGCTCGTCAATAAAATATCCGGTGAGGAAAGATGTATCGTATCGGACATTGCCGGGACTACCCGCGACTCAATTGATACTACCGTAGAGAATCAATATGGGCGTTTTACCCTGATTGATACCGCCGGTCTGCGCAGAAAAAACAAAGTGGACGACAACATTGAAAAATACAGCATCATCCGCGCGCAAATGGCAATTGAGCGTGCCGACGTCTGCGCGATTCTGCTTGACGCAACGGTTGGCTTTACCGATCAGGACTCAAAGGTAGCCGGTTTGGCGCACGAAGCCGGAAAGGGCTGCGTAATTGTGGTCAACAAGTGGGACGCGGTGGAAAAAGACGACCGTACGATGATTGATTACCGAAAATCACTCGAAAGTGATTTTTCTTTCATGTCCTACGCGCCGATGATCTTTATTTCGGCCAAGACAGGGCAAAGGCTTGACCGCCTTTTTGAATTGATTAAACATGTTGCAAACTCCAACTCCATGCGAATCGCCACGGGGATGCTTAACGACGTGCTGGCTCAGGCGACCGCGCGTGTTCAGCCGCCGACGGACAAGGGCAGAAGGCTTAAGATATTCTATATGACTCAGGCTTCCGTAAAGCCGCCGACATTTGTCTGTTTTGTCAATTCCGCACAGCTGTTCCATTTTTCCTATCAAAGGTATTTGGAAAACAGAATCCGTGAAACATTCGGGCTTGAGGGAACTCCAATCAGATTTATCGTGCGTGAGCGCGGGGATAAATAGGGGGATTTGCTGATGTTGAGTTATTTGAAAGACTTTGCCATACCGTCCGTTTTGGTGGCCGTTGTCGCCTATCTTTTGGGAAGCCTCAGCTTTTCGATTATCTTTACTAAATTATTTGATCACGACACGGATATCCGCTCATTGGGCAGCGGCAACGCGGGAGCAACCAATGTGCTTCGCTCCGTCGGTGCAAAGGCCGCTGTATTTACCTTTATTTTCGACTTTGCAAAGGGCGCCGTTTCCGTTATCATCGGCAGATACTTTTTTCAGTATATTGGCACTCTGGTAGGCGCACCGGCTGTTACAATGTATTACGGCGCCTACATTGCGGGTGTTTTCTGTGTAATTGGTCATATCTTCCCAATTTATTTCGGATTTAAGGGCGGAAAAGGAGTTCTGACCAGTGCAGCCATGATCGCGTTAATTGACTGGCGTGTGTTCATTATTGTAATATCTGTGTTTATTATCCTTTTGCTTATTACAAAAATCGTTTCTCTCTCTTCCATCATTGCCGCAGCGATGTTCCCGGTTTCAACCTTTATCATTACGTTCTTTATAGACTATCGCGGGGGGGGATCCGCCGCTGGCCCTGTTTCGCTTTCCTATGTACTTATTACGACGGCTATTGCGCTTTTAATGGCTGTTATTTTGATCGTAAAACATAAAACAAATATTGAAAGAATTATAAGCGGTACGGAAAAGAAAATAACCGTCCACCGCAAATAATAAGAACCGCAAAGGCAAACTGCTAAAACAGTTTGCCTTTGCGGTTCTTAGGGCAGAAAAAAGGAGCCTTTACAGGCTCCTCTAAACTTAATGTTCGTTTTGCATCAGACGGCGCGGGTTACCTTGCCGGAACGCAAGCAACGGGTGCAGGCGTAAATACGCTTAGGAGTACCGTTAACAACTGCTTTAACGCGTCTAATATTAGGCTTCCAGGTCCTGTTCGCACGTCTGTGAGAATGGGAAACCCGTATACCGAAAGCAATATCTTTGCCACAAACTTCACACTTTGCCATGTGTCTGCACCTCCTTCAAAAGGGCTGTTTGTATAATCACAACATTGGTATTCTATCAGATATAGCAAGTAAATGCAAGCCTTTTTTCTTATATTCTTATATAAATGCGGATATATTTGTATTTTCACCCGGTAAATCGGTACATTGCTTGTTTTTTTTACAACGAAGTATTATAATTACAGAATAAAAAGGAGAGTAATATATGCTGCTTGATATGATTCGCAACGTTTTTAACGGCCAGCCGGTTGACATGGCTGCTGTGGTTTCCCAAATACTGGCTACACTGTTTATCATATTTTTCATTTTGCCGCTCCATGAGTGCGCCCACGGCTGGGTGGCGTACAAGCTTGGTGATAACACAGCGAAGTATAACGGAAGACTTACGCTGAACCCGCTTGTCAGTATCGACCCGATCGGCTCGCTGTTCCTTCTGCTGTTTGGTTTTGGCTGGGCTAAACCGGTGCCTGTGGATACACGGTATTTTAAAAATCCGAAACGTGACATGGCCATTACCGCATTGGCCGGCCCGGTTTCCAATTTGCTTGCTTCTTTTATCGGAGCATTGATTTTTTGGGGAATCGTCATTGCAACAAAAACTTCGGTTCCTGTATTTGCTCAGAATTTTTTTATCGCGTATATTTCAATCAATGTTGCGCTGGCGGTATTTAACCTGATTCCCTTGCCGCCGCTGGACGGTTCCAAAATCCTCGGTGCATTTTTGTCCAATAAAGCGCTCTATAATTTTTACAGATATCAAAATATCATCGTGATGATTTCATTTGTTGTTCTTTTCAGCGGCTTTTTGAGTCAGCCGCTCGGCTATTTACAAAGCATATGCTTTAACGGCGTACTGTGGCTGGCACAGCTTCCTTATCATCTTTTCGGTTTGTTATAAAAGTGGGGTACTATGGAAAAACTATCCTATAAATTACCTGCATTTGAAGGGCCGCTCGATCTGCTGCTTTTTTTGATTGCCAAAAACAAATTGAATATTTGCGATATACAAATTTCCGAACTTTTAGACCAATATATGGAGCATATTATTGCGATGAAAGAGCAGGATATGGATGTTGCAAGTGAATTTTTGGAAATGGCTTCCCGCTTGGTTTACATTAAAACGGTGTATTTGCTTCCCAAACATGAGGAAGCGGAGGAACTGCAAAGAGAACTGAGCGGCCAGCTTTTGGAATACCAGGAGTGCAGGTGTGTTGCGCAGCTTATGGCAGAGCATTTCAATTTCAATTCCTTCGTCCGTGAGCCGGCGGAAATAGAAGTTGACCAGACTTACCGGCGCTCCCACGCACCGGCGGAGCTTTTAGCAGCCTATCAGAATGCGGCCGGGCGCGGCAGGCGCTTTATTCCGCCGCCGGCTGAAGCTTTTTCAGGCATTGTTACCCATAGAATTGTTTCGGTAGCTTCTCAAATTATTTACGTGCTTCGGCGTCTTTGGCGAAAGGACGAAATGAAATATGGGGATTTGTTTGACGAAAAAAGGGAAAAGTCCGACTTGGTAGCCACCTTTTTGGCTGTACTCGAATTGGTAAAGGGCAAGCGGGTGCGCATCGAAGGGGAGAACCGGGACGCAACGATAAAACTTATGAATGGCGGGATGAAAAATTGGAAATCAAAAAGCTCCAGGGGGCAATAGAAGCAATGCTGTTTGCAAGCGGCGATCCGATTTCAATTGACCGAATTGCCGAGGCTTTGGAGTTGGACAAGATTACCGCCTCGAAAATACTTCAGAATCTAATGGATGAGTTTAACACGGAGGACGCCGGAATTCACATTTTAAAATTAGAAGATAATTACCAAATGGGTACAAATCCGGTCTATGCCGCCCCAATCCGGTGTATTTTGGATATGCGCCGGAACACGCCGCTTTCACAGGCCGGCATGGAAGTGCTTGCCATCGTGGCTTACAATCAGCCTGTTACAAAAGCATTTATTGAGCAGATACGCGGCGTTGACTGCTCCGGTGTACTGGGCAGCCTGACTGCAAAAGGGCTTGTAGAGGAACGCGGCAGGCTGGAACTGCCGGGCAGACCGCTGCTTTACGGTACGACTGCCGACTTTTTAAGGTGCCTGAATATCTCATCATTAACCGAGCTGCCTCCGCTTCCGCAAAAGCAGCCGGAGGATGAAGAAGATGAGAAAGCGGATGCCTGAACCGGGAGTTCAAATCGTTTTATGGAGGCTTTATGACTGCTGTCATAGTTATTTGTGGGGTTCTGTTATTTTTTTTGATTCTGTTGCTTTGCCCCGTGCATATCTATGCTGATTTTGAAAATGAGCTGGGTGCCAGAATCAGATATTTATTTTTTACCTATAAAATTGCCCCAACACCGCAAAAAGTGGAACCAAAAGAGGAAAAAAGACCAAAAGAAAAAAAAGAGCAGGCAGCCGGGAATGATGCAAAATCAAGAATTCGGGGCATACTAGAGCAAAAGGGCCTATCGGGCTTTTTGAGTATTCTTCGTGAATTCGCTTCGATGGCAACGGGAACCGCAAAAAAGGTATTTTCCCATATGGTGATTGACAGTATTTCTGTCGATGTCGCTGTTGGGGATGAGGACGCCGCGCAGACAGCTATTCTATTCGGCGGAATTTGTGCCGCGGTGTACACGCCAATGGGAATGTTGGTTAACAATTTGAAATGCAAACAATATCATATTAATATTGTTCCGAATTTTCAGGCGAAAACATGTAAAATTCGATTTCATTTTAAGGCTCATATTCTCTTGCTTTTTCTTGTCGCTTCATCGTTGTCGGCGCTGTTCCAATCCATGAAGATATTCAAGGCAATCAAACAAACTCCAGAAAATTAATTTAAAAATAAGGCGGTGTATTTTAATGAGTGAACATCCAATTGAAGGTATGATGAATACCACACTCGAAAAGATTAAAGAAATGGTGGACATTAACACCATTGTAGGTGATCCGATCACTTCGCCGGATGGTTCCATTATCATTCCGGTGTCTAAAATCAGTTATGGATTTGCGTCGGGCGGCTCGGACTTCCCAACGAAAGTTCAGTCGGATAAAGAGTTTTTCGGCGGCGGCACCGGGGCAGGGGTCTCGATTAGCCCTGTTGCTTTCATCACAATCTGCAACGGAAGCGTTAAGATGCTGCAAATTGACCCATACAACAATTCTGCGGACAGAATGATCGGCTTGGTCCCGGAAGTTGTTGACAAAATCAGCGGTATGTTAAGCGGTAAAAACGGCAAAAAATCCAAACAATCCGGGGAAAGCAGTGCGCAGGGCCATGTTGCTGCAGACGTGAAACTGGAAGACCCTCAGGTATAATAAATCAAATAAAAAAGTAACCGCCTGCATATATTTCATTATAGGTAGGTGGTTGCTTTGTTAAAGAAAATAATATCATTTGTATTCATTCTGTTGCTGTACACCTGTTTTCCGCTTGCTGCTTCTGCAGATACGCAGCCGCAGGTTTCCGCAAAATCAGCAGTGCTGATTAATGCGGACAGTGGACAAATATTGTTTGCTAAGGATGAAAATACAAAGCGGCCAATGGCGAGTACGACCAAAATTATGACCGCTTTACTTACGCTGGAGGCCGCAGCGGTCAACAATAAAATCGTTACGATTACCGACAAAATGGTTCGGATCGAGGGCTCTTCCATGGGTCTTTTACCCGGTCAGCAGCTCAGCTTAAAATCGTTGGCGGCAGGAATGCTGACTGTTTCGGGGAATGACGCCGCAAATTCGGCGGCGATTGCCATCAGCGGTTCTACAGAAGCTTTTTCGGATTTAATGAACAAACGGGCTAAGGAATTGAATCTTTCAAATACGCACTTTGTTACACCATCAGGCCTTGACGATGACGCACACTATACGACTGCAAGTGATTTGGCTGCGCTTGCGGCTGCTGCAATGAAAAATCCTGATTTTGCTGAAATTGCCGGGAATAAATTGATGAATGTTCAGTACGAAAATCCAGATCAGACACGTCGGTTCACCAACCACAATAAGCTGTTAAGCATGTATCAGGGGTGTATCGGTGTAAAAACAGGCTTTACAAAAAAGGCCGGAAGGTGCCTTGTTTCGGCGGCACAAAGGGATGGAGTCAGTCTGATTGCAGTTACGCTGAATGCGCCGGATGACTGGAACGACCATCAGCAGATGCTGAATTACGGTTTTACAAAGCTGATCAGTTACCCAATTGACGATTCCGGCTATTCGGTGTCCCTTCCTGTTGTCGGCGGAATGCAGGAAAGCACTTTGGTGTGCGGAACAGCAGGAAGCAATGTGGTGGTAAATGCCGCGGACATCTCCAATATTATAAGATCCGTTGAAATACCGCATTTTGTCTATGCTCCGGTCGAAGACGGACAGGTGCTCGGAACAGTGCGATACATGCTTGGTTCGCAGACCATTGCTTCCACCGAACTGGTTGCGTCCGTGCAGATTTCCCCGCGTGTTGCGGGAAAAAACATATTTCAGATATTTTTAGATAAATTGAAAAATTTATTTACGATATAAATAAACATAAAGGATGAATTAATACAATGGCACAAGATGTTAGGCTGCAAAAAATGCTTGCGGACTGCGGGGTTGCTTCCAGACGGAAGGCGGAAGAGATGATTTCCGCCGGTGATATTAAGGTAAACGGCGTTACCGCAAAAATAGGGGATAAGGTTGATCCTAAAAAAGACAAAATCAGCGTGAAAGGCAAACCCCTTGACACCCATGTCAAAGAGGTTTACCTTATGCTGCATAAGCCGCGCGGCTTTATTACGACCATGAGTGATGAGATGGACCGCAAATGTGTTGCCGAGCTGGTCGGCGATGTTCCGGAACGAATTTATCCCGTTGGCCGCCTTGACCGGGATTCCGAGGGATTGCTCCTCATGACGAACGACGGTGAGTTCGCAAATGCTATGACGCATCCGTCCCTTCACATTCCAAAAACATACCGCGTTACCATACGTCCTTCCATTTCGGAAGATCAGCTGACGCAGATGGCTGTCGGCATGGTGATCGATGACCGAAAAACCGCTCCTGCCAGAGTAAATGTAATTTCGCAGGAAGCGGGGCGTGTGGTGCTTGAAATTGTGCTGTATGAAGGCAGAAACCGCCAGATCAGAAAAATGTGTGAGCAGCTGGGGCTCGAAGTTGCCCGGCTGAAACGCATTGCAATCGGGCAGCTCAAGCTTGGCATGCTCCAGCCCGGAAAATGGCGGATGCTCACATCGGAAGAAGTAAAAAAGCTTACCGCCGGGGCAAAAGCGGACAAGCAGTACGAGGATATGGGGGGCGAACCGGATGATCACCATACTGCCGCTGATGAACGGCGCAAGGAAAGACGGAATCCTTCGGGCGGTACAGGGCGCAGAAGACAACGCTGAAATCCTTGTAATGAACGAAGCGGGAGCAGAACTCGGTTATGTGGTTGTGGATGTAAAATCCTCCACGTTACGCATATTAAAAATGGAATTGTGCGGGAATGATTCCCAGTCGGACGCACAAAGCCATATGTGTGCGGACGGTATGATGAGGGCGGCCGCTTCCTATGGTGCAACAGTGGGGGCTTATCAGATAGAATCCTTTGTTCTTGCATTCAATCAACAGTTTCAATCATGCGGATTTGTGCTTTCACAAGGGAAAATGCTGTGTCCGCTTGAGAAAATTGTTAGAATATGCAATCGTTAGTCGGCAAATCTGATAAATACCGTTGAAATACTTGCCAACTTACTGGGAATATATTATAATTATTGTAAATAAATTAACAAATATATTTTATATAAACGGAGGAGTTAAAATGAGTAACGCCGGCAATGCCGAACTGCTGCAAAAAGTACGTGATGCGAAAAAAGATGACATCGGCTATAAACGTATCACTTCTTTATTTGATGTAGGCAGCTTCAATGAAATTGATTGCTTTGCAAAATCGGGTGAAAATTACAGCGGAGCAGTGGCGGGCTTTGGCACAATCGAAGGGTGCCCTGCTTACGCATTTGTGCAGAGCAGCGATATTGAGGGCGGAGCAATGTCGAAGGCACAGGCTGCCAAAATCAATAAAATTTATGCGTTAGCTGTAAAGACCGGAACACCGATCATCGGAATTTATGATTCCGTAGGCGGCCGCTTAGCCGAGGGCAGCGATTTGCTTGCAGCCTATGGTGAGATTTTATTAAACTCCAACAACCTTTCCGGCGTGGTTCCGCAAATTGCACTGATTCTTGGCCCGTGTGTCGGCACCTCCGCAATGATTGCCGCCGGAGCGGATATTGTGGTAATGTCGGACAAAGCGGAACTTACCATTGCTACCAACGGGGAAGGCGGCTCTGCGGATGAAGCTGCAAGGCTGGGCGTGTGTCATATTGCGGCGAAGGATGAACAGAACGCAGTTCAAACGGTGCGCAGACTGATTACAGTCCTTCCGTCCAATAATCTTTCCGGGAGCTCCATCCTGAACATACAGCGTGAAAACGGCGTACCGGCGCTGACTGACGAGTCCGGTGCAAAAGAAATTATCGCCGCTGTTTGCGACGCAGACAGTTTTATTGAAATGGGTGAAAAGTTTGGGGCACCGACCGTAACCGGCCTTTGCGAGGTTGGCGGTTCAACCGCCGGAATCGTTATGCTGAACGGTGTGATTGATGCGGATGCCTGTTCAAAGGCAGCGCGGTTTATCCGTTTTTGTGATGCGTTTTCGCTTCCTGTTGTCACATTTGTAAACGCTGAAAAGTTCACCTCCCTTCGGGAAGCGTCCAAGCTTTCAAGCGCTTATTCAGAAGCAACCACACCGAAGCTTTCGGTAATTACCGGCACAGCGTGCGGCCCTGTTTACATTGCCGTGGCCGGCCGCGGCGCGAATTCCGATTATACCCTTGCATGGCCAAACGCGGTTATTTCCCCGCTTGCACCTGAAACAGCAACCGTTTTCCTGTGGAACGACCGCCTGTCCGGCTCGGAAAACCCGGTAGAGGACCGCAAAAAGCTGATTGAAGAATACAAGAATACCGAAGCGGCTCCGTTTGCGGCGGCGGCTAACGGATTTATCGAGGATATCATTCTTGCACAAGACACGCGAACCAGAATCATTTCCTGCCTTGAAATGCTTTCCGGCAAGAGGGTTACCGGCCTCCCGAAAAAGCACAGCAATATTCAAATGTAGCTTTTCTTTCATTCATAAAACTTCAAATATTTTAGGAGGTCAAACATATGAAAAATCTTAAAATAACGGTTAACGGCACCATATATGATGTTCAGGTAGAAGAAGCGGGCGGTACCGCGTCTGTTGCCGCTCCTGCCACTCCTGCCGCTCCTGTTGCCGCCGTACCGCAGGCTGCCGCAGTTTCGGCACCGGCTCCGGCTGCTGCGCAGGCACCCGCTGCAAAAGCAGAAGTGCCTGCAGACGCGGAATTAATTGCGTCCCCAATGCCAGGCACCATTGTCTCCGTAAATGTTAAACCCGGTCAAAGCGTAAAGAAAAGCGATGTTTTGGTTATCCTGGAAGCAATGAAGATGGAGAATGAAATTATGGCTCCTCACGACGCAGTTGTTGCAGCCGTACATGTAAACAAAGGGGATAGCGTTGAATCCGGCACTCCTCTTGTTTCCCTCCAGTAAGGGGGCGCGGGAATGGCTAAAAAAATTGGAATTACCGAAACTGTTCTGCGCGACGCACACCAGTCGCTGATTGCCACAAGAATGCCGATTGAAGATATGCTTCCGATTTTAGGAAAGCTGGATCAGGTTGGCTTCCATTCACTGGAATGCTGGGGTGGCGCAACCTTTGACTCCTGCCTGCGTTTCTTAAATGAGGATCCGTGGGAAAGGCTCAGAACCCTTCGTAAAAACTGCCCGAACACAAAGCTCCAAATGCTGTTCAGGGGGCAGAATATGCTGGGCTACCGTCATTACGCAGACGACGTTCTGGAATATTTTGTCCAGCGCACGGCAGCAAACGGAATTGATATCATCCGGATATTCGATGCGCTAAATGACATTAAAAACCTAACAGTCGCCATCAAGGCCGCCAAAAAAGAAGGCGCACATGCACAGGTCGCTATCTCTTATACAACCGGCCCGATTTTCACCCATGAATATTACGTTGATTACGCGAAGAAGATAGAGGAAACCGGGGCAGATTCCATCTGCCTGAAAGACATGGCAGCTCTTTTAACACCATATGAAACATATGATTTGGTAAAGGCGCTCAAACAGGCTGTCAAAATTCCGATTCAGCTTCACACCCATTACACCTCCGGCCTTGCTTCGATGTGCGAGTTAAAGGCAGTGGAGGCCGGCGTTGACCTTCTTGACACGGCTATGTCGCCGCTGGCTCTTGGTACTTCCCATACGCCGACAGAGTCCATGGTTGCCGCGCTGCAGGGAACGGAATACGATACGGGTCTTGACCTTATCCTCCTGAATGAAATCAGAGAATACTTTATGACCCTAAGGGAAAAATATATTAAAAGCGGTCTTCTGGACCCGAAGATGCTGGCAACCGATACAAACGCACTGGTTTACCAGGTTCCGGGAGGAATGCTTTCCAACCTGCTTTCCCAGCTTAAACAGGCAGGAAAAGCGGATAAACTGATTGACGTTCTTCAGGAGGTACCGCGTGTCCGTCAGGATTCCGGTTACCCGCCGCTTGTTACTCCGACTTCCCAAATTGTCGGAACACAGGCTGTTTACAATGTAATTACCGGGGAACGCTACAAAATGTGTACCAATGAGTTCAAAGACCTTGTTGCCGGAAAATACGGAACAACTCCGCTTCCGATTGACGACGCGTTTGTCGAAAAAATCATCGGGGATGCTCCAAGAGTTACCTGCCGGCCCGCCGATCTGCTTAAACCGGAACTGGAAACGCTCCGCAAAGAGTGCGCCCAGTGGACGGAGCAGGAAGAAGATGTGCTTTCCTATGCTCAATTCCCGAAGGTGGCGACCGACTTCTTTAAAAAACGCGCGGAAAAGAAGTATGGAATTGACGGCAAACATGCAAACGCCGAGCAAATGGTTCATCCGGTCTAATAGCTTATTTTTCCAATTCAGCCCCATTCCCGGGGCTGAATTGTTTTGCTTTTACTATGGTTGACAATCACTATAAGAAACTGCTAAAATAGATAATAATACTCTATGACGATTTTGCCGGAATCGCCATTTTGCAATCTGTTTTGAATTGAGATGATATCGCGTGATTAAAAGTATGACCGGTTTTGGAAAATGTGAGGACACAATTGACGGGCGTGACATTATTGTTGAGATTAAATCAGTAAACCACAGGTATTTTGAATTTTCTTCGCGCATCAGCCGCGGATACGGTTTTTTGGATGAAAAGTTGAAGTCCTATCTGCAAAGCCAAATTTCACGTGGAAAAATCGATGTTTATGTTTCTATTGAAACCCTGGAGGATACCGACGCGCAGGTTTTAGTGAATCATTCCCTTGCGGCCGGTTATGTGAGCGCGCTGCGGGAACTGGCTGAACGGTATCAGCTTCGTGACGATATTTCTGTCAGTACAGTTTCAAAATACAACGACATTTTTACAATACACAAGGCGCCGGACGATGAGGAAATCATTTGGAGCTCTGTAAAATCAGTAGCGGACCGTGCGATAAAAGCGCTCATTCGTATGAGGGAAACAGAAGGGGAACGCCTTAAAACCGATGTTCTGCAGCGAACCGAAACCATCCTGCGGATTGTCGGCCAAATTGAGGAGCGTTCTCCGCAGACTGTAATAGAATATCAGCAAAAGCTAAATCAAAGACTTGCTGAAATGCTGAGCGATACAAATATTGATGAGCAGAGAGTATTGACGGAAGCTGCAATCTTTGCCGATAAAATTGCAGTTGCGGAGGAAACCGTGCGGCTTCGCAGCCATTTTGAGCAATGCTTGAAAATGCTCAATTCAGATGAGGCGATCGGCCGCAAGCTGGACTTTATTGTGCAGGAAATGAACCGTGAGGCAAACACAATCGGTTCAAAATGTGTTGATTCGCAAATTGCATACATGGTTGTGGATATTAAAGCGGAAATTGAAAAAATCCGCGAACAGATTCAAAATATTGAATAATGATTGCCACGGCAATAGAAGGAGCTCGTTTATGAAACTAATCAACATCGGCTTTGGCAACATGGTTTCCGCCAACAGGCTGGTTGCCATCGTCAGCCCCGAATCTGCCCCGATAAAGCGTATTATTCAGGATGCAAAGGAACGAGGAACACTCATTGACGCAACATACGGCCGCCGCACCAGAGCTGTTATTGTAACAGACAGCGACCATGTTATTTTATCCGCGGTTCAGCCGGAAACGGTTGCCAACAGGTTGAATGACCGCGACGAAGACCTCACCGAAGAGGAGCTGGATGAAGATGAAGAGTAAAGGATTGCTGATTGTTTTCTCCGGGCCTTCCGGCGCCGGCAAGGATACAATATTAAAGCGTCTTTTAGAAAAAAATCCGAATATTAAGCTTTCGGTATCTGCTACCACCCGCATGCCGCGTTCCGGGGAAACGGACGGAATTGATTATCATTTCATTACGAAGGAACAATTTCAAACCATGCTCGAACAGGGCGAAATGCTGGAAAGTGCGGAATATTGCGGCAATTGTTACGGAACCCCCAGCGGACCGATTCGGAACTGGATGTCCGAGGGCTACGACGTGATTTTGGAAATCGAAGTGCAGGGCGGCGCGCAAATCAAAAAGAAATGCCCGGACTGTGCAAGTGTTTTTATTCTTCCTCCTTCACTCGATGCGCTGGAACAGCGCTTAAGGGACCGCGGGACAGAAGAGGATGAAGTAATTCAAAAACGGCTTGCCACTGCACGAAAAGAAATTTCAGAGGCCAGCCATTACGATTATCTTGTAATCAACGATACCGTAGAAAACGCGGTAAATGAAATAAACCAAATAATTTGCGCTGAAAAGCACAGAACACACCGCGACGCAGATTTAATTGAAAGGATGCTAAATAATGCTTAAACCATCAGCAGATTTAATTATTGCTCCAGACGAAAGCCGCTATTCCATTGTTGTGGCCGTTGCCAAAAGGGCCAGACAAATTGCCGGAGACGCCGAAATGAGAGGCGAAATATTAGTAGAAAAGCCAGTTGACTTGGCGGTTCATGATTTTATGCAGCATAAGTTTATCATTATTGAGCATGCCGAACCAAACGATGATACGGAGGAATAATCGATTCTTCTGAGAGGAGCGTCTTGCCCAATATGACCGTTGCAAAAGTTGCGGTAGAAAATACTGTCTATCATTTTGACAAGGCTTTTGATTATCTTGTTCCTGCCGAACTTACCGCCGCCGTAAAACCCGGCAGCAGAGTGTTGGTTCCGTTTGGCTCTGCCAACAGCAAACGGCAGGGAATGATACTGGCTTTGGAACAGCAAAGTGATACGGACAAAATAAAGCCTGTATTGGCGGTGCTCGACAAAGCACCGCTTCTTTCAAATGAAGCGGTGCAACTGGTTACATGGCTGAAGGAGCATTATTTCTGCACATTATTTGACGCTGCAAAACTGCTGCTTCCGTCCGGAATCAATCTTAAAATAAAAACTTCATATTCTTTATCACACAAGATTGATCCAGATGAGCTCGCTTCATTTGATGAAACAGAACAGCAGGTGATTCAGTTTCTCTCCCATAAAAAAGTCCCTGTTGAACGTGAAAAACTATTAAAAGCAATCGGGCTTGTGCCGGACTCGCCCGTACCTGAAAAGCTGTGTAAAGCTAATATACTGGAAAAAAGCAGCGGTGCGGTCAGGGTGATTGGCGATGCAACCCAAAAAATGGTTCGGTTTGTTGATAATCCGGAACTAGCCAAGCTTACGCCAAAACAGAAAAGCGTTTATCAGGTTCTTTCCGATGTTGGCAGTGCTTCCCTGAAGGAGCTTTGCTATTTTGCCGGAGTGACCCCTTCGGTAGTTGACACGCTCGTTTCAAAGGGTGCTGCACAATACTATGACTTTGAAATATACCGAAATCCATATGGCGAAGTGAAAAACCCAGAATCCTGCGAAGAAATTGTTCTTTCAGAAGAACAGCATGCTGCGTATCAAAACCTGTACAGTCAATATAAATCAGGTACGGGGGGCGTTTCACTTTTATACGGTGTTACCGGCAGCGGCAAAACATCGGTTTTCATGCGCTTGATTGATGAGGTGAAAGCGGACGGCCGCGGCGTTATCGTCATGGTTCCTGAAATTTCACTCACGCCGCAAACGATTGCGCTGTTTCATCAGCGGTACGGCCGCAGTGTTGCAGTGTTTCACAGCGGGCTTTCCCTTGCGGAACGGCTGGATGAATGGAAAAGGGTGAACAACGGTGAAGCGCTGATTGCCGTAGGTACCCGTTCGGCGGTATTTGCGCCGTTTCAAAATCTTGGCCTTGTTATTATGGACGAGGAGCAGGAATACACTTATAAATCGGAATCCTCACCGCGCTATCATGCACGTGATGTATCCAAGTTCCGCTGTGCGTACCATAAAGCGCTGCTGCTGCTGTGTTCTGCAACACCTTCTATGGAAAGTTATTACTTTGCACAAAATGGCCGCTACAGCCTGAATACATTGCCAATAAGATACGGAGAAGCAAAGCTGCCGCAGGTTACTGTGGTGGATATGAATTTAGAACTGGAAAAGGGCAACAGTACAATCCTCAGCACAGAGCTTTTAGAAGCGTTGAATGAGAATTTGAAAAACAAAAAACAATCGATTGTTTTACTGAACCGCAGGGGGTATAATACATATGCTTCCTGTAAAGCCTGCGGGCAGGTAATTACCTGTCCTAACTGCAGTATCTCCCTGACATATCATTCCGCAAATAATCGGCTGATGTGCCATTACTGCGGCTATACCATTCCTTTTACAAAGGAATGCCCCGGCTGCCATGAAAATAAAGTGCATTACACCGGAATCGGAACTCAGCGAGCGGAGGAGCAGCTTCAGGAGCTTTTGCCCGAAGCCAGGATTCTGCGGCTGGATACCGATTCGACCATGACACGCTTTGCATATGAGAAAAAACTTCAGCTTTTTTCCCAAGGGGAGTATGATATCATCGTAGGTACGCAAATGGTGGCTAAAGGTCTTGATTTTGAAAACGTAACCCTTGTCGGGGTTCTTTCAGCCGATCAGGCGCTTTACGGGGATGATTTTCGAAGCTATGAACGTGCGTTCGACCTGCTGACTCAGGTGGTCGGCCGTTCCGGCAGAGGTAAATATGTCGGCCGTGCGATAATTCAAACTTTTACGCCTGAAAATAATATTATTAAGCTTGCTGCGGAGCAAAATTATTTAGAATTTTATGAAAATGAAATTGCAATGCGAAAAGCAATGCTTTATCCGCCGTTTTCGGACATCTGCATGGTTGGTTTTGTCGGTTCAAAACAGGACAGTGTACGAAAAGCCAGCAATGTTTTTCTCAGTATGCTTAGTCTGATTGCACAAAGCGACTACTCAGATCAGCCAATGCGAGTTTTAAATCCGTCACCTGCATTAATCAGTAAGGTAAGTAATAAATATAGATATAAATTGATTATTAAGTGCCGTAACAACTGTAAATTCAGAGAAATGATCTCCCGGCTGCTGATTCAGTTCGAGGAAAACCGGGTTTTTTCCAATGTCACGGCTTTTGTGGATATGAATCCTGATATAATTATGTAAACTGGAGGTATAAATATGGCAATTAGAAACATTATAAAAGAAGGAGATCCTTTTTTAAATAGGGTTTGCCATCCGGTCGAAAAATTCGACGCAAAGCTGGCAATGCTTCTTGACGACATGTATGAAACAATGAAAGGCGCGGATGGCGTTGGGCTTGCTGCCCCGCAGGTTGGTATTTTAAGGCGCGCTGTGGTAATTGATGTTGGAGAAGGCCCTGTTGAACTGATTAACCCGGTTTTCCTGGAACAGAGCGGGGAACAGGAGTGCGTGGAAGGCTGTCTTTCTTCCCCCGGACAATATGGGATTACCAAGCGCCCGATGCATGTAAAAATCCGGGCGCAGAATCGCAAAGGGGAGTTCTTCGAGTTAGAAGGCGAAGAATTGACGGCGACAGTATGCTGCCACGAAATCGATCATTTGGATGGCGTCCTGTTTAAGTCGCATGTAATCCATATGCTGGACGAAGAAGAACTGGAACATTTAAAATAACAGAGCAGGTGATTCTATGCGTATTATTTTTATGGGTACACCCGATTTTGCGGTGCCCTGCCTGAAAAGTTTACTGGATGCGGGGCATGATATCTGCGCGGTTTTCACTCAGCCTGACAAACCGAAGGGCAGGGGTTATACGCTGACCCCACCCCCGGTGAAAGAACTGGCTGTCCTGCACGATATCAAGGTATTTCAGCCTGCTACCCTGCGTACGGCAGAGGCGGCTGAAACCGTTCGCGGCCTAAACCCGGACATTATTGTTGTTGTTGCTTACGGAAAGATACTGCCAAAAGAAATTTTGGATATCCCCAAGTTCGGATGCATCAATGTCCACGGTTCGCTTTTGCCGAAATACCGCGGTGCGGCGCCGATTCAGTGGTCCGTAATCAATGGCGACAGGGTTACCGGGGTGACAACCATGTATATGGCCGAGGGTCTGGATACCGGGGATATGATTTTAACGGAACAGACGGAAATCGGCCCGGACGAAACCTCGGGCGAACTGTATGACAGGCTGTCCTTGATGGGTGCGCAGCTGATTGTAAAAACACTGCAGACGGTGGAAAACGGAACGGTGAAACGCATTTCTCAGACAGAAGAAAATACCTGTTACGCTTCCATCCTGACAAAGGAGCTTTCCCGAATAAACTGGAACAATCGGGCGGACAAGATTCACAATCTAGTCCGCGGGCTTTCCCCGTGGCCGATTGCGAATACGGTTTATCATGACAAGCTGTTGAAGATTTATAAGTCAAAAGCAGTGGGTGGGTTCGCCGGAGGCGCCGGTCAAGTTGCGGACTTAAACGGTTCGTTTATCGTTTGCTGCGGCGAGAACACGGCGATTGAACTGGTTGAAGTACAATATGAAGGCGGCAAAAGGATGAGCGGAAAGGATTTTCTCCGCGGGCATCCCGCCGGTACAGATACAATTTTAGGGTAACAAGTTAGAGGTGTAACCATGGGCTTTTATTACTTTGACTATACATATTTTGTATATTTAATTCCCGCGATGATTGTTACGATGATTGCGCAGATTAGGGTGAAATCGGCTTTCCAAAAATATTCCCGCATTGCAACAGCAAGGAATATGACCGGTGCTCAGGCAGCGGAAGCCGTGGCAAGGTTTGGCGGTGCGAACGGGGTACAGGTTCAGCGTATTTCCGGCAGCCTTACGGATAATTTTGACCCGCGCAACAATACAATCAGCCTTTCGGATGACGTTTATTCCGCGTCAACCATCGCTGCGGTCGGTGTGGCAGCACATGAAGCCGGCCATGCTATTCAGAACGCCACAGGCTATCTTCCGAATAAAATCCGCACCGCATTGGTTCCAATCACCAATGTCGCTTCCAACCTTGGGATTCCTATGGTAATCTTCGGGTTGATTTTACCCGTGCAATATGATTTTGTTGTGACGATTGGAATCGCGCTGTACAGTTTTGCTGTTTTGTTTCAGCTTATCACGCTTCCGGTTGAATTCAATGCAAGTTTTCGCGCAATCAAAGCGCTTGACGATGCAGGAATTTTATATCCGGATGAACTTGAAGGCGCAAAGAGTGTACTCAAAGCTGCCGCAATGACTTATTTGGCCGCAAGCTTTGCCGCGATTATGAATTTACTCAGACTTTTGACAATTGCAAACGGCAGGCGGAGGGATTGATGAATAAAGCAAGATCCGCAGCACTTTCCGCGCTGCTGCACGTGGATATAAACGAAGGATATTCTAATCTTGTACTGGATAAAACACTTGCATCATTTTCGCTGGAACCGCGTGACAAAGCACTTGCATCGGCAATTTTCTACGGCGTATTGGAACGGAGGATTACACTCGACTATATTATCGGCCAGTTTTCAAAAATTCCTGTCAAAAAGCTTTCGCCCCAGGTCTTGGAAATACTTCGCATGGGAGTATATCAAATATTATATCTCGAAAAAATACCGCAATCGGCTGCCGTCAATGAATCCGTAAACCTTGCCAAAGAAAATCACCTTGTAAAGGCTTCCGGCTTTATCAATGCGGTCTTGCATTCTTTGCTTCGAAATATCGATGGAATTAAGATGCCGGATGAAAAAAAGGAACCTTTATTATCCCTAAGCATCCAGTATTCCTACCCGGAATGGCTTATTTCCCTTTGGCAGGCAGCTTACGGTGCGGACTGTACCCTTGGTTTGCTGAAAAGTTCTTTAAACAAGCCTCCTGTTTTTGCCAGAGTGAATAATATTGTGATTTCTGAGGAAAACTTAATTGAAAAGCTGAATTCGGAGGGGATAAAGGCAAAGGCCATTACATGGCTTAGTCACGCGATTGAACTTCAACAGACCGGAGCAATCAGCAGTTCCCCCTGCTTTCAGGAGGGCTTTTTCCATATTCAGGATCTTTCTTCTCAAATTTGCTGTTCTTTGCTGAACCCGGCGGCCGGCCAAAGAGTTATTGATGTTTGTTCCGCTCCCGGCGGCAAGGCATTTACGATTGCGGAGCTTATGGGGGACCAGGGCGAGCTTCTTGCCTTTGACCAGTACAAGGGGAAAGTACGGCTGATTCAGCAGGGGGCTCAGCGCTTAAAGCTGTCCATTATCACGGCTTCCGTCCGGGACGCTGTAAGTGCTGAAGCAGTGCAGGAGCCAGCCGACCGTGTCCTTTGCGACGCGCCCTGTTCCGGCTTTGGAATTATCCGCCGCAAACCGGAAATTAGGTATAAATCGCAGGCAGCTATTGACAGTTTGCCCGATTTGCAGTACCGTATTCTGTGTAAATCTTCTGAGTTGGTTAAAGCCGGCGGAATTTTAATTTATTCCACTTGTACTTTAAACCCAAAAGAAAATTTTCAGGTAGCGGAAAAATTTTTAAAAAACTACAGCGGGTTTGGACCGTTCACGCTTCATCTTCCCGATACGCTTTTTCACGTGATTGATGAACCGGACAACCAATTCACTATGATGCCCCATGTTCACGGCACGGACGGTTTTTTTGTCGCTGCCTTCCAAAAAAGGTAGGAGTGAATCTTTTGAGTCTGCAGGATATCAAATCAATGACCCTCACTGAATTAAAAGCCGATTTTGCCGCAGCCGGCCAACCGGCTTTTCGTGCTTTGCAAGTTTATAAATGGCTGCATCAGGGAGTAACAAGCTTTGATGAAATGTCCAATCTTTCAAAAGCGCTTCGGCACGACCTTTCTGAAAAATACTACATAGCCAATGCTGTCATCGAAAAAAGGCTTGAATCCAAGCTGGACAAAACGATCAAATATTTATTCCGCCTGAATGACGGGGAATACATTGAAGGGGTATTAATGGACTACCACCATGGACACACCATCTGTATTTCAACGCAGGTGGGCTGCAGAATGAACTGTTCGTTTTGTGCGACCGGGAAAAGCGGATTTTTTCGCAACCTGACCCCTTCGGAAATGCTTGCGCAAATTCAGGCCGCACAGGCCGATGCTGAAATCCGGATTTCCAATGTTGTTATGATGGGCATGGGGGAACCGCTTGATAATTACGATAACGTCCTTCGCTTTTTGGAACTCGTTTCCTCTGATGAAGGAATAAATATCGGAATGCGGCACATTTCGCTGTCCACCTGTGGTATAGTGGACAAAATATATAATCTTGCTGAAAAGAAGCTTCAGTTAACCCTTTCCATCTCCCTGCATGCGCCGAACGATGAAATTCGTTCCAAAACCATGCCGGTAAATCGTAAATGGGGAATTGATGAACTGCTAAAGGCCTGCCGTTATTATGGCAAACTGACTGGGCGCCGGATTTCATTTGAATATGCCATGATCAGCGGAGTAAACGACAGTGATGACTGTGCCAGGGAGCTTGCAGAGCGGCTAAAAGGTACCCTGAGCCATGTTAACTTAATTCCGGTCAATAATGTTACCGGCGCAAACTTCAGAAAAAGCTCCGCCGACCGACTGCAAAAATTCAGCCAGATTCTTTCAAGCAAAGGGATTACGGTTACGGTTCGAAGAACCCTCGGCTCTGATATAAACGCTTCCTGCGGTCAGTTGAGGCGCAGGTTTAAAGAGGAGGTGGCCAATGTTGAGAGTGTTCAGCAAGAGTGATGTTGGCCTGGTGAGGCAATCAAATCAGGATGCCTGCAAAAATGGAATTTTTCCGGATCAATCCGCATGGGTCGTTGTCTGTGACGGGATGGGCGGGGCCAATGGAGGCAATATTGCAAGCAGCATAGCTGTTGATAAGATCTCAGAACAAATTCTCTCATCCTATCATGACGGAATTTCTGACAATTCAATCAAGAACCTAATCACGTCTGCCATTTTCAATGCAAATTTGGCTGTACATGACCGGGCCCGCACAGAAACCGAGCTTAGCGGAATGGGTACAACCGTTGTTACCGCAATTGTTTCGCGTGGTATTGCACATATTGCTCATGCGGGGGACAGCCGGGCCTATCTAATTACAGCGGAGGGAATCCGGCAGCTTACCACAGACCATTCCATGGTTCAGGAAATGGTCGATAACGGTGATATTACGGAGCAGCAGGCAAAAAAACATCCGCAGAAAAATATTATAACCCGTGCGCTGGGGGTGGAAGCATCCATTCAGCTCGATTATTGCGAAAACGAAATTCAACCCGGCAATTTTCTTCTCATCTGCACGGACGGGCTGACGAATTATGTTGATGCCGAGCAAATCTACCAGCTTTCCAAAGAATTGGATGGAAATGCCTTAACAGAAAAGCTTATAACGCTGGCGAAAGAGGGTGGCGGCAGTGATAATATCACGGTTGCCATTGTCGAAAACTAACTGTTGACAGGAGTTGATTTGTATGGATAAATATACAGGCAAAAGGCTTGATGGACGATATGAGATACATGAATTGATCGGAGTCGGCGGTATGGCGGTGGTTTACCGCGCCTATGACATTATTGATGACCGTATTGTTGCGATCAAAATATTAAAAGACGAATTTTTAGGAAACGATGAATTTATCCGCCGCTTCAAAAATGAATCCAAAGCCATCGCGGTTCTGTCACATCCGAATATCGTGAAAGTTTATGACGTCAGTTTCGGCGACAGAATCCAATATATCGTTGAAGAGTTTATCGACGGGATCACCTTAAAAGATTACCTTGACCAGCAAAAAGAGATAAAATGGAAGGAAGCAATCCATTTTACGGTTCAGATTCTGCGCGCATTGCAGCATGCCCACGAAAAGGGAATTGTACACCGTGATATTAAGCCGCAGAATATTATGCTTCTTCAAGACGGTACAATTAAAGTAACCGATTTTGGAATAGCCCGTTTCTCCCGCAGTGAAACCCGTACTATGACGGATAAAGCAATCGGCTCCGTTCACTACATTGCGCCTGAACAGGCCAGGGGCGACCTGACCGATGAAAAAGCGGACATCTACTCCGTGGGCGTCATGCTTTATGAAATGATTACGGGGCGCCTGCCCTTTGAAGCGGACAATGCTGTTTCCGTTGCGATTATGCAGCTTCAGGCAGACCCAAAACCTCCTAAGGAAATTAACCCTGCCATTCCGGACGGTCTGGAGGAAATCACATTAAAGGCAATGCAGAAGAATCCATTGCAAAGGTATCAGTCCGCGGCGGAAATGCTGCGTGACATTGAAGCATTCCGCAGAAATCCAAGCATTAGCTTTCAGTATAAATATTTTGTTGATGAAAAACCGACAAAATACATTGATGCAATCAATACGGTAAAAAATGCGGAACAGCCCGCTTACAATGATAATTATGAATATGAAGAAGAACTGGACAAATCTGTTCCAAAAAAGAAAAGATCTGTCGCGGTTTTGATCGTCGCGGGAATTGCAGCTGCATTCCTGATTGTTGCTGTCGGTTTTGGAATTGCAGCTTTGTTCCACAGCTTTAACAGCGGGGTAAGCGATGTTCCTCTTCCAAGCTTTGTCGGTAAGACCCTTGATGAAGTCAAGAACAATAAAGACTATCAAAATTTTAAATTTGTAACGGAAACGCAAAATGACGCCACACAAAAAGCGGGCATTATTTTAAACCAGAATCCTAAGGCCGGTACTACGGTAAAAGCGAATTCTGAAGTAACCCTTGTGGTTAATGCGGGCGGCAAGACCGTTCCTGTACCGGATTTATCCAATAAAACACAGGATGAAGCGGTCGCGGCGTTAAAGCAGCTTAACCTGACACCTGAAATTCATCCTGTAGAGGACGATAAAACCCAGGAAGGCTACGTAAAGAATACGGATCCCGCAGCCGGAACCCAGGTTGTTGAGGGAGCCACTATAGTTAAAGTGTATGTAAGTACCGGAACTGCCAATGAGCAGATTGCGGTTCCTCCAGTGATTGATAAAACGCTGGAAGACGCAAAAGCCCAAATTGTTGCCGCAGGCTTAACAGTCGGTGACGTTACAACCAAGGATGACAGCGGTAAAGCAAAAGACACCGTCCTTGAAACCAATCCTTTGCCCGGCGTGAAGGCAGCCAAAGGCAGTGCGGTTAATCTTGTGGTAAGCTCGGGTAATCAATCGAAAAAGTCAATTACCGTTCCGGTTTTGCTTCCCAAAGAAGTAACTCACGACATCGCGCTCAAGGCATATTTGGGAAATGAGCTTCAACAGGAAAAAACAGTAAATCCATCCTATAATGATGTTTGCCAGCTTACGTTTACAGGTACCGGCGGTGAAAAACAGCTTATTATTCAGCTGGACGGAAGTAAATACAAAGTGTATATGCTTAATTTTGACACCGGTGTTCCCACTCAGACTGAAAGTTACCCATACGTTGGGAACAGTGCGAGCAGCAGTGTACAAAGCGGCGCAATCACACCGTCCGATTGATGCATATGGATATGAAGAACGGAATTATCACAAAAGGAATCGGCGGCTTCTATTATGTGGAAGCCGCCGGTACAATATATGAATGCAAAGCCAGGGGAATTTTTCGAAAGAAGAAGATTGTTCCTTTTGTCGGCGACCATGTAAACATCAGTGTTGAGGGGGATGGCACCGGTTCAATTGAAGAGATCCTGCCCCGCAGGAATTTTCTTATCAGGCCGCCAGTCGCTAATATCGACCAGTTGATAATTGTCGTATCAACCTGCGACCCGGCGCCAAGCACACTGATTATTGATAAAACCATCGCCGCGGCTGAAGACAAGGGTATTGAACCAATTCTTGTGGTTTCTAAATCCGATTTGCAGGATTCCGAATGGCTGCGGGAGATTTATGCAAAAACCGGCATTCCGTATTACTCCATTTCTTCCGTGACAGGGGAAGGGGTAAATGAGGTTCGAAACCTTTTGCGCGGTAAAATTACCGCCTTTACCGGTAATTCCGGTGTGGGCAAATCTTCACTTTTAAACTGTATTGATGATAGGCTTCATCTGCAAACCGGGGAAATCAGCCAAAAACTCGGCCGCGGGCGGCATACTACCCGGCAGGTGGAACTGATTCAGCTGCAGGATGACGCTTATGTTGCGGACACGCCCGGCTTTTCCTCCATTCAGATTGAACGCTACGATATTGTAAATAAAGACAACCTTCAATACTGTTTCCGTGAATTTGCGCCCTATCTAAACCGGTGCAAATTTGTTTCCTGCTCGCACACCTGTGAAAAGGGCTGTGCGGTTATTCAGGCGGTGGAAGACGGCCAAATCGATGTGTCCCGCCATGAAAACTATATTACGATGTATAACGAGGTTAAGGATTTAAAAGAATGGGAAATGAAATGAACAAATGTGTGATCATCGGCTCCGCACCCTGTGAAAATGACGACGCTTTCAGTGAGATTGATCGGGCAAATTCGTTTATTATTTGTGCTGACGGCGGGCTGGATGTTGCGCTCCGCCATAATATAACCCCTAATTTAATCATTGGGGATTTCGACTCAGTCCAGACTGAAATTCCAAAAGATATCGAAACAATTCAGCTCCAAATTGAAAAAGATGATACCGATATGATGGCGGCGATACGGGTCGGCCTGAAACGGGATTTTCGGGATTTTGTACTGCTTGGCGCGCTTGGCGGCCGTTTTGACCACTCGTTTGCAAATCTTTGCGTGCTGCAGTACCTTGCCGCACAGGGCTGCAAGGCAATGATAGCCGGTGAGGGCTGCCGTATCTTTCTGCTGAACGGCGGCAGGCTTTCATTAAGCAAACTGAAAGGCCGCACTGTTTCCGTATTTCCGTTCGGCACCTTTTCCTGTACGGTTACTTACGACGGCTTGAAGTATCCGCTTACGGAAGTGCGCCTGTGCGCGGATTACCCGCTCGGTGTCAGTAATGTGATTGAGTCTGATGACGCCCATATCATCGTTCACGACGGGAACGCCCTGATTATTGTATTGACATAATCGCACCAAATAAACCTCACCTGAATATAATGGGATAAGACAAAAGAGATGGCGGCTTTATTCTGATAAGGTGGTGGTCCGAATGCGGTGCAATAAAGAAAATCATGGGGGCCAGTTTGCGGTGGCATTCGGGCTTGGGCTGATTATCTCTTGTTTTTGCCCGACGGGACTGATGCTGTTTATTATAGCATGTATCATTGTTGCGCTGGGTATCGCACTGTTAAGGTGCTGAACATAATTAGGAGGTAGCGTCATGAAGGTAGTTGTATTTAAGAGCCCTAAATTTTTAGGATTTTTACTGCGCACGGTTTTTAATATAAAGAAAGAACGATAAACAATCCGTACCGGCTGCTGATGCAGCCGGTACTTTTTTTACACGCGTAAGCATAAAAGGTACAAGATTAGAATAACAATTAGGTAGAAACAGGAAAAGGAGAGAGCCTTTATGGATTATATGCTTAACCGTGAGGCATTGGCTGCCAGCGAAACTATTTACGATGGCTGCCAGGAGCAGCCTGTTGATCTTGACATCAGTCTGCCTGACTATTGCCCGGATATACAGCGCATTTTAAAATGTCAGGTTTATCCGCGAATTATTTCAAGAGGAATCACCGGCGACAGGCTGGAACTGGAAGGTAACTACCTGGTAAAAGTTTTTTACCTTGACTCCGGTGGAATGACTGTTCGGTGCAGTGAGAGCAGCGAATCGTTTTCCACGGCAATCACCTTGAAACAGACTGCCGACAACGCGCAGATTGTGGCCTTTACCCGAGTTGAATATATTAACTGCAGAGCGACCAGCCCGCGCCGCCTGGATATTCATGGCGCTTTTTCCGTGTGCGCCAGAGTAATCTGCCAGGGGGAAACCGAAATTGTAAGTAACATTGACGGCGAAGGGGTGGAGCAGCAAAAGAACACGCTGACCCTAAACAGGGTTGCGGGATTCAGCCAGCAGCAGTTCAGTATTGATGAAGTTCTGGAATTAGGGCAGGGAAAGCCGCAGGCGGATAACCTGATCCGCACGGACGCATTTACCTCTTTGCAGGATTTTAAAATTGTTTCAAATAAAGTGATGGTCAAGGGCGAGGTTTACGTCAAGTTCCTTTACTCGTCCAGTGAGAAGGACTCCTCTCTTGAAGCAATGGAATACGCAATTCCATTTAACCAAATGCTTGACTGCGACGGAGTCACCGAAGACTGCATGTGCGATATCAAATTAAGCGTGGTCGGTATGGAAGCGCAGATTAAAAACGATTATTCTGGTGATAAAATCTTTTTTGATGTCCAGATTAAAGTGTATGCGAGCGCGGTTGCTTATCGGAATTCTGAAATTACAATGGTTACCGACGCATATTCAAAACAGTTTGAACTCAACATTGCCACGAAGCAGAAAAGCATCGATAATTTAATTCAGCCAATCAGCGATACCTACATTTTAAAAACCACACTGAGCGCGGAAGACGCGACCGTTACAAAAATTATGGATATCTGGAATGAAATGAGCACGGTTGCTGCAAATTCCGAAAACGGGCAAATTGTTTATAAGGGAAAAATCAATCTGTGCGTACTTGCGTTGAATGCGGAAAACAGACCGTTCTACTTTGAGCGTATGGCTGACTTTGAGTACTCCCGTCCTTATTCCGGTACCGCCGAAAATATCCGGTGCAGTGCGGATGTTTGTGTCGCCGGAATCAGTTATCGGATTACAGGAAATGGAATTGACGTGAAAGCCGAATTAAAACTGAGTTCGAATATTTACAGTCAGGAAACGTTTAAAATGATTACAGACGTAACAGCCGATGAAACCAAACCACGGGCGCAGGATAAATCGGCAGCGCTGAGCATTTATTATGCGGATGCCGGCGAAAGCCTCTGGAATATTGCCAGGGAATACTGCACCTCAGTTGACGCGATTAAGCTGGAAAACGACCTTACCGGCGAATTCGTTGAGAACAGGGGGATGCTGCTGATTCCAATGTAGTGTTTAGAGTACACGCAAGCTAAATAATATTTCTCTGCCTGAGGGGGAGGTAAAATGGAAGAACGCAATATTTACAGCGATATTTCACAGCGCACAAACGGAGATATTTACATAGGGGTGGTCGGGCCTGTCAGAACGGGAAAATCGACTTTTATCAAAAAGTTCATGGATTTGATCGTTGTCCCGAATATGGATTCGAGTTACCGGCGGGACCGTGCAATTGATGAAATGCCGCAGTCGGCTGCCGGACGCACCATTATGACAACCGAGCCAAAGTTCGTACCGGAACAGGCTGTGAAGGTGAACGTTGATGACAGCGCGACTTTTTCAGTGCGCATGATCGACTGCGTGGGGTATATCGTGCCGAGCGCGCTTGGATACATTGAGAACGATATGCCGCGCATGGTGATGACGCCATGGTATGATGAGCCGATTCCGTTTAACATGGCGGCTGAAATCGGAACAAAGAAGGTAATTACTGAGCATTCAACAATCGGCCTGGTTGTTACGACGGACGGTACGATCAGCGATATTCCGCGTGCGGAATATGAAGAGGCAGAAGAACGGGTTATCAATGAATTAAAAGAAATCAAAAAACCGTTTATCGTGCTTTTAAACAGTATCAGTCCGAATTCCGAATCAGTTGTTTCCATGGCGGCCGGGCTTCAAAGAAGGTACGGCGTGCCGGTGCTTCCGGTAAATTGCCTTGAAATGGAAGAAAATGAAATCCGGAACATCCTTTCAAAAGTCCTTTTTGAATTCCCTGTAAAAGAGATTAAAGTGGATATGCCGCGCTGGCTTTCCGGACTTGAAAAATCACATTGGCTTCGTTCCGCTGTTTATACGGCGATTCAGCAGTCCGCTGTGAAAATTTCAAGAATCCGTGAGGTTGGGAACATTATTGATGAAATTCAAAAATGTGAATACGTGAACAATGCGAAAACAGAATCGGTTAATCTTGGAACAGGGCATACGAGAATTTCAGTTACGCTTGACCAAAACCTATTCTATAAGGTAATGGGCGAGAAAACAGGAATCAATATTGAAGATGAGGGCAGCCTGCTTGACTGCATGCTGAACCTTGCCGAAACAAAAAAAGCGTATGACAAGCTGAAAAAGGCCTACGAGGATGTTCAGGAAACCGGTTACGGTATCGTAATGCCCGGAATTGAAGAGCTCACCCTTGAAGAGCCCGAAATCATTAAGCAGGGCGGTAAATACGGAATTCGCCTAAAAGCGGCTGCTCCCTCCATCCATATGCTGAAAACCCGGATTACCACCGAGCTGACGCCGATTGTCGGTTCCGAGCAGCAATCGCAGGAGCTTGTGATGTACTTACTGAAGGAATTCGAAGAAAATCCCGCAAAAATATGGGAATCGAATATTTTTGGCAAGAACCTGCATGAGCTTGTGAACGAAGGCCTGCACAATAAACTGTACCGTATGCCAACCGATGCGCGTGATAAAGTGCGTGAAACAATCGAACGTATTATAAACGATGGCTGTAACGGACTGATTTGCATTATTTTATAAAACAAAATTGAAAAAGATGGTTCAGCCGAGAAAAAAGGGCTGAATCATCTTTTTTAGATTGATAAAATTTAAATTAGCATTTATAATAGTCATAGCAATATTTTAAGTTGCAAGATAAAAGGAAGTGTTTCATTATGTTTACTATCGTAGAAAAGCGCAAATTGAATGATTCGATGACTTTAATGGTGGTCGACGCGCCGTTTATTGCAAAAAAGGCAAAAGCCGGCCAATTCATCATATTGCGTGTAAATGAATTTGGGGAAAGGATCCCATTGACGGTTGCTGATTATGACCGTGAAAAGGGTACCGTCACCATTATTTATCAAAAGGTTGGCAAAACCACGCTGCTACTGGATGAGCTGAACGTTGGCGACGCTATTTTGGACTTTATAGGGCCTTTGGGACAAGCCTCCGAATTAGAGGGTTACAAAAGGGTTGCCGTTATTGGCGGCGGTGCCGGCTGCGCAATTGCCTATCCTCAGGCGAAGGCTCTGCACAACATGGGCGCCAAAGTCGATATGATTGCAGGTTTCCGCAACAAGGATATTATTATCCTTGAAGACGAAATGAAAGCGGCCAGCGATCAATTGATTTTGACCACCGATGATGGTTCAAACGGAAACAAGGGCTTTGTGACCGACGCGCTCCGTCACAATATTGAAAACGGAGCAAATTACGATTTGGTTATCGCAATCGGCCCGCTTGTCATGATGCGCGCTGTTTGTAATTTGACAAAAGAATACAATATTAAAACTATTATCAGCATGAATCCGATTATGATTGACGGCACCGGAATGTGCGGCGGATGCAGGCTGACAGTTGGCGGAAAAACGAAATTCGCCTGTGTTGACGGCCCTGACTTCGACGGTCATGAGGTTGACTTTGACGAGGCAATTAAAAGATCAAGAACCTATTTTGATATGGAGAAAGAATCGGCGCGCGAATACAACTGCCGCTTAATGGAGGGTGCAAAAAATGCCTAATATGACCCCTACAAAAACACCAATGCCGGAACAGGATCCAAATGTACGCAACAAGAACTTTGATGAGGTTTCATTGGGATATACTCAGGAAATGGCGGTAGAAGAAGCACAAAGGTGCCTGCACTGCAAAAATAAACCGTGTGTCAGCGGCTGCCCTGTTAGCGTTCGCATTCCTGAATTTATCGGCCATGTTGCAAACGGCGATATGGAAGCCGCTTATCAAACAATCAAAATGACAAATTCTCTTCCTGCGGTTTGCGGGCGGGTTTGCCCGCAGGAATCCCAGTGCGAGCACAACTGCGTGCGCGGAATTAAGGGTGAACCGGTCGGTATCGGCCGCCTGGAACGTTTTGTAGCTGACTGGAACATGAAAAACGGGAAGCCGGAAGAATTCAATGTTGAGCCAAACGGACATAAGGTTGCAATTATTGGCGCGGGACCTGCCGGACTGACCTGTGCAGGTGATTTGGCGGCTATGGGTTATTCCGTTACGGTTTTTGAAGCGCTTCATGTTGCCGGCGGCGTATTGATGTACGGTATTCCACAGTTCAGACTTCCGAAGGAAATTGTTCAGAAAGAAATTTCCTCGTTAGAAGCCAAGGGCGTTGAAATAAAAACCGATATGGTAATCGGTAAAGTGCTGTCCGTAGATGAACTTTTTGAAATGGGTTACGAGGCTATTTTTATCGGTACCGGAGCGGGACTCCCAAGCTTTATGAATATTCCGGGCGAAGGCCTTGTCGGTACTTATTCCGCAAATGAGTTCCTCACCAGAGTAAATTTGATGAAGGCTTACCGTGACGAATACGATACCCCGATTATCCGCCCGAAGAACGTTGCCGTTGTCGGCGGCGGAAATGTTGCTATGGATGCCGCCAGAACGGCAAAGCGCCTGGGTGCGGAAAATGTTTATATTATTTACCGCCGTGCGGAAGAGCAAATGCCTGCGCGTAAAGAAGAAGTCCACCACGCTAAGGAAGAGGGCATCATTTTCAGCCTGCTTCGCAACCCGGTTGCCATTCACGGTGACGAAAACGGTAAGGTAAGAGCCATTGAGTGTGTCGAGATGGAGCTTGGCGAACCGGATGCTTCCGGCAGACGCAAGCCGATTGAGAAGAAAGATTCAAACTTTGAAATTCCGGTGGAATGTGTGGTTATGGCAATCGGCAACACGCCAAACCCGTTGATTCGCACTACAACCGAAGGATTGGACGCCAACAGCCACGGCTGCATTATCGTTGACGATGCCACAATGGCGACAACCCGCAAGGGTGTTTATGCCGCGGGGGATGCCGTAAGCGGCGCCGCTACCGTTATTTTGGCCATGGGCGGCGGCAAAGAAGCAGCACAGTCAATCGATCAATATATCAAGTCCAAATAAGATTCGTTCAAACCGCCGCAGAATGCGGCGGTTTTTTCTTTTTATTCAGTTATCTTCCTGTACGCGACAACATATTATTACTTGGACATTAATTTTACAGGAGGCATAACAATGAATGACTACGATGAAAATGAGTATGAAAATGATGAAGAAATTGAGTACGAAAGTACGCAAAACAATGCTCAAAAAGTCAGTACAAGGCTTTTGACCATTATTCAGATTACAGTTTGCGCCGTGATACTGGTTACTATGATTTTGCTGCGGATTTTCGGCGGAAACGCCTACACTGTGGTACGTAACTGGTATGTTCAGAATATTAACCAAACTATTGTTCCCAACGAACAGATAGACAACATAAAGCATAGGGTGATTGAGCTGTTTCCGGCATCTTCCGGTGTTTCGTCAACAGGAAGCTCGCAGGCCGGCGCCAGTTCGCAGCAAACCGGCAGCGCAGCATCAAGTACCGCTTCACAGCAGAATGCCGTGAATTCTCAGTCCGCCGCAAGCTCCCGGCAGGCCACCGGGTCACAGGCTGCCCCAAGCTCGGTGATGCCTGTGGAATCACAGAAACTGATTGGCTGATGTCATTTACTGTAAAGAACTGCCGCATTACCGTCAGTTTCTTTTTTGTTGCAATGATTGCGCTGGTATTGCTGGAGGATAAAAGCGGAACGGCACTGCTGGCTTTTGCGGCAGCTGCGCTGCATGAAGCCGGCCACTTGTCGGTCATGCATATATTCGGGGTAAAGCCGTCACAAATTCGATTTACCCCATTTGGAATCGATATTGTAAAGTCCTGCTGTGCAGACAGGAGCTATCAGCGTGACGTACTGATTTCCCTTGCAGGACCGTGTACAAATATCATAGCGGTATTCCTATTCAGCGCACTGCAATCCGCGACGCTTTACCGTTTTGTGCTTATCAATTTAATTTTTGCAATGTTTAACCTGCTGCCGATTGAACCGCTCGACGGGGGTCAGGCACTGTATTCTTTGCTCTGCATGAAATTCAGCGCCGATCAGTCTGCGAAAGCCGTATCGGTTATTTCATTTGCAGTGCTGACTCCGCTTGCCGTTATCGGGTTCCTTACGGTGTTTCGCTCACAGGGGAACTATTCGCTGCTTTTGGTTTGCGGATACCTGATGATACTGCTGCTGTTTAAGAACGGCAGATATTATTAGTTTGCAATCCTTGCCTCCGGGCGGTATAATAATAAACAATTGTTAACGCGCGGAGGATATGAATGATAAATAAGAAAATCGAAAAATTACTTGCAAATGTGCAAAAACCGGGCAGATATGTCGGCGGCGAACTGAACTGTGTGATGAAACATACAGATGAGGTTGATGTTCGCTTTGCTTTTTGCTTTCCTGATATTTACGAAGTCGGCATGTCACACCTTGGCATGAAAATTCTTTACAGCCAGCTGAACACCATGCCTTATGTTTGGTGTGAGCGGGTATTTGCCCCGTGGGTGGATATGGAAGAGCAGATGCGAAAAAACAACGTGCCGCTGTATGCGCTTGAAAGCGGCGACAGTGTTGCGGATTTTGATATTATCGGTTTTACGCTTCAGTATGAGCTTAGCTATACCAATATTCTGAATATGCTCGATTTGGCCGGGGTTCCTATTAAATCCAGTGACCGTCATTCGCTTTCCCAGCTTGTTGTGGCCGGCGGGCCCTGTGCCTGCAACCCGGAGCCGCTTGCCGATTTTATCGACCTTTTCTTTATCGGAGAAGGCGAAGAGGTTGACTGCGAAGTGGTTGACCTTTACAGGGAATTCAAAAAGAAGAATGGCTCGAAACAGGAATTTTTGATTGCTGCGGCACAAATTCAGGGCGTTTATGTTCCGTCGCTTTACGATATCACTTACAACGAGGATGGTACCGTAAACGCCATTACGCCTAAATGCGGCGCGCCCAAGGCGGTAAAAAAACGCATTATGATCGATATCGATCAGTCTTATTTTCCGGATAAATTTGTGGTTCCGTATATCGAAATTGTGCATGACAGGACGGTTGCGGAGGTGCTTCGCGGGTGTATCCGTGGCTGCCGGTTCTGTCAGGCCGGTTTTCTGTACCGTCCGTTCCGTGAAAAATCAGTCGATGTGATCGACAAGCAGTGCTATGATCTTTGCGAAAGCACGGGCTACGATGAAATATCGCTTTCCTCGCTCAGCACGAGTGACCATTCACAGCTGAACGAGCTGATTGACCGACTTCATACATGGACGCCGGGGCAAAACACCGGAATTTCCCTGCCGTCCCTGCGGGTTGACGGCTTTTCCACCGAGCTGATGTCGAAGCTGAATTCGGTGCGCCGCAGCGGCCTTACCTTTGCGCCGGAGGCGGGAACACAGCGCTTACGGGATGTAATCAACAAAAACGTAACGGAAGAAGAGCTTTTAAAAACAGTGAATACCGCTTTCAGCGGCGGGTGGACAACCATTAAGCTCTACTTCATGATAGGGCTGCCCACTGAAACGATGGAAGACGTGGAAGGCATTGCAAACCTGGGCCAAACCGTAGTGGATGCCTATTACGACAATCCGAATAAACCAAGGGGTAAAGGCGTAAAGGTTACAGTCAGCGCTTCGTCCTTTGTACCGAAGCCGTTTACTCCGTTCCAATGGGAACCGCAGGATACGATTGAAATGCTTCATAAAAAGCAGCGCCATCTGGTTGGCTCCGTCAAAACAAAAAAAATTGAACCGAACTGGCATGATGCGGATACTACTTTTTTAGAAGCCGTGTTTGCCCGCGGTGACAGGCGCCTTGGTGCTGTTTTACTCGAAGCGCAGAAAAGCGGCTGTAAAATGGATGGCTGGCAGGATTTCTTTTCTTTGCCGAAATGGATGGAGCTATTCGAAAAATGCGGTGTGGACCCGGCATTTTACGCCAACCGCAGAAGAAGCTTTGATGAAGTGCTTCCATGGGATCATATTGATTATGGAATTAGAAAATCATTTTTGATTGAAGAATGTAAAAAAGCATATTCAGACGCGACCACGCCGAACTGCCGTGAACAGTGCTCTTCCTGCGGAGCAGCCTGCTTTAAAGGGGGAATCTGCTGTGAAAACCGTTAGAATTTGGTTTAAAAAAATCGGTACGGCACGCTACATTTCTCATCTTGACCTAAACCGGTGCATGTCCCGGGCAATTCACAAAGCAAAAATTCCATTGTGGTACACGCAGGGCTTTAATCCGCATGCGTTTATTACCTTCGCGCTCCCTCTGTCGCTCGGCATCAGCGGCGAAAGGGAGAGCATGGATATTAAGCTGGACGGTGACGAAATTACGCGCGATGAACTGATTGAACGGCTGAATTCCGCCCTGCCGGACGATATTCCTGTTTTCGATGCAACGGAACCGGTAATGAAACCGGGGCAGATTGGCAGCGCCTCCTACATCATGCTGCTGGACACCGAAAAAGCGGATGCACAAAAAACTGCGGATCAAATTGAAAATCTGTTTAATTCCGATGCGGTCATTGTTCCAAAGCACACAAAAAGCGGCTGGATCGATTTTGACATTAAGCCCTATCTGAACCAAACAACCATAACCGCAAAAAATGATGAAGTGGAAATCAGTGCGATACTTCCGGCTGGCAGCACCATAAACATAAATCCCGTGCTGCTGAACGATGCGATTAAAAAATATTTAAAGCTTGATTTATACGCGGATATCCGAAGGACCAACATTTATGACACGAACTTCAAAATATTTGAATAAAGACAAAATAATGATTGCACCTTTTGACGTATTGTGGTATTATATATAGGCATTTGGAAACCGTCAATTTATTTTGATGGGGTTCAATGCCCGGTTTGACCGTGACATTGAAGCTGACAGTCCTCTGCCTGCAGTGGCATGAATGTCTGAATTATTAGGAGGAAAATACATGGATGCACTAAAGTTAATTGCTGAAGATTCAGTAAAAAAGGAAATGCCTGAGTTCGAGATTGGTGATACCGTTAGAATCAGCGTAAACATCAGAGAAGGCGAAAGAGAAAGAATCCAGCTTTTTGAAGGAACCGTAATCGCCCGTAAAGGCAGCGGCATTTCTGAAACCTTCACCGTAAGACGCGTTTCCTATGGTGTTGGCGTTGAGAGAGTTTTCCCGATTCATTCGCCCAACGTAAAGGGTGTTGAAATCATCCGCAAAGGCCGCGTACGCAGAGCAAAACTTTACTACCTGCGTGACAGAGTCGGTAAATCCGCAAAGGTCAAGGAACAAATCAGATAATTATTGTATTGTAACGAAAGGGACATGTATGTGTCCCTTTTTTGCTATTGCTGTGTGAGTTTCTTTTTATTAATTATGGAATAACAGCCATTGTCGATAGCAGCCGGTTCCTTATATTTTGTCTTTAGAAAGTCCCCGCGGGTCACGTTTTCGTTTTAGGGGACAACCGTACAAAATCGGAGGACAGCCGTTTTAAAGCAGTCGGCATGATTGACCGGCGCTATATTATCGGTAAAGCGGAATTGTTCATTACTCCTTTTTCAAAATTCGGTAAATTATAATATGCAGGATAAAATAGAAACGCACAAGGGGAGGGTAATCTGTTGGAGCAGAAAACTGAAATTTCAAAAAATCAAAATTCAATACAACTGCCTAAACATAGCTTTACAACAAGCTGCTTTGAGTGGATTGAGGCTTTAATTCCCGCGTTAATTGTGATTTTAATTTTGTTTACTTTTTTATTCAGAGTTATCACCATTGATGGCCCCTCCATGCAGCCAAATCTTCATAACAGCGACAAGGTTCTTGTCTCCTGCTTTGACCGGCATCTTTCACGCGGTGATATTGTCGTAGTGGACGGCAAAGGCACAAATTTGGGGAAGATTATTGTAAAAAGGGTAATTGCCACCGAAGGACAGACGGTTAACATTGATTTTCAAACCGGTGTGGTTTCTGTCGACGGCGTCGCACTGGATGAATCTGCCTACATTGAAAACGGAATTACGAAAGATCAGGGAGACGTATCCTTTCCGCAGAAAGTTCCGGCAGGGCATGTTTTTGTTCTTGGCGATAACCGCGTTGTTTCAGAAGATGGCCGTTTCAAAGAGGTTGGCATGATTGACCAGCGGTACATCATTGGCAAGGTGCAGTTTATGATTGCACCGATTTCTAAATTCGGGAAACTATGAAACACAGGGTAAAACCTTTGCATATATAAAGGAGTTGTGCCTCCATTGAATCAAATTACCGGCAAATGCGGCAATGTTGAAGCGACGCCTTTAAAGCCTGTGAAAAGCAGCTTTATTATAAATTGTTTTGAATGGGTAGAGGCTTTGATTACGGCATTAATTGCTGTTGTGATTCTTTTTACTTTTTTATTTCGAATTGTAAATGTAAGCGGCCCGTCCATGCTGCCAAATTTAAAATCCGGCGACCGTGTGGTACTGGCAAGTTATTATTATAAGCCTCATCGGGGTGACGTGGTGGTTATCACACATACCGCCAAGCTGAATGAGCCCATTATCAAACGTGTGATTGCGCTGGAAAACCAGGTGGTTGATATTAATTTTCAAACCGGAGTTGTATCCGTTGACGGAGCGGAGCTTGACGAATCCGCTTATATAAAAAATGGGATTACAACCCAGCACCCGGATTACACTTTTCCGCTGACGGTTCCCAAAGGTCATGTTTTTGTATTGGGGGACAACCGTTCCGTTTCGAACGACAGCCGGTTCAGCGATGTGGGTATGGTCGATGAAAGATATATTCTCGGCAAGGCCCAATTTGTTGTATTTCCATTCGATCGTGTTGGAAATATAAAATAGCAGGCAAGCAGATGAAATCAAAGATAGGGACGAATTTAAAACATGAGTGAAGCACAATCAATCCAGTGGTTTCCGGGTCACATGACCAAAACCAAGCGTCAAATAGAAAAAAGTTTAAAGTTAGTCGATATTGTTGCTGAAATAATTGATGCGCGCATTCCGGTCAGCAGCCGCAATCCCATTTTAAATAGCTTGATCGAAAACAAGCCACGTGTAATCTTGATGAATAAAAGTGATATGGCTGACCCCGCACAGACAAAACGGTGGATAGAGTATTATAAATCAAAAGGAATTTCCGCGCTGCCGATTGACTGCCGCACCGGAAAAGGCCTGAACGGTTTTATTCCGCTTGTTAAGAATGTTTTGAGCGACCGTATTGCTGCATGGGAATCCAAAGGAATGGTCGGCCGCCAAATCAGGGTTATGGTGGTGGGAATCCCAAATGTCGGAAAATCTTCTCTGATTAACCGGCTTTCAAAAAACAGCAAGGCCAATGTGGAAGACAGGCCGGGTGTAACGCGTTCCAACCAGTGGTTTACCATTGCAAAGGGGTTCGACCTTTTGGATACGCCGGGGGTGCTCTGGCCGAAATTTGATGATAAAATTGTTGGAGAACGGCTTGCGTTTACCGGAGCCGTAAAGGATGACGTTGTGGACACGGAGCAGCTTGCCGCCCGTTTGCTTGAAGTATTGCGGGACAGTTACCCCGGTGCTTTAACCCAGCGCTACCGGATGGAAGGCATGGATTTATCGGAGCTGAAAGGATATGAATTGCTGGAACTGGTCGGTAAAAAGCGCGGAATGCTGATTTCCGGCGGCGAAACCGACACCCTGCGTGCATCCATCATGGTTTTGGACGAGTTCAGAAGTGCCAAATTGGGAAAAATCACACTGGAACAGGTTGGGAAATGAGATGGACTGGTTTTTATACGAAAACACGGTAAAGGCAAACGGATATCACAGCATCTGCGGCATCGATGAAGCCGGACGCGGCCCCTTGGCCGGCCCGGTATTCGCTGCCGCAGTTATTTTACCCGAAAATGCGGTAATCGATGGAATTAACGACTCCAAAAAGCTCAGTGAAAAAAAGCGGGAAGCACTTTATGATGTTATTACAAAAACCGCGTTAAGCTGGTCGGTGGGCTTTGCGACGGAAGCTGAAATTGATGAAATCAATATTTTGCAGGCGACATTCCTGGCAATGAAGCGTGCCTGCGACGGGTTGACTATCAAACCCGATTTTGCCCTTGTGGACGGTAACCGTATGCCGAACCTTGGGGTGGAAACACAGCTGATTATTAAAGGCGATGCGCTTTCCGCCAGTATCGCAGCGGCTTCCATCCTTGCAAAGGTGAGCCGTGACAGGCTGATGTATGAAATAGACCGACTTTACCCCGAGTACCGGTTCGCAAAACATAAGGGTTACGGAACTGCACTGCATACCGAATTGCTGAAAAAATACGGCCCGTGCCCGGTACACCGGAAAACCTTTCTGAAAAAGATTTTAGGGGATGGCTTGTGTGAATAACGCTTCCGGGAAAATAGGCGAGGACTGTGCCACAGACTTGCTGCTGAAAAAAGGGTACGAAATTATCGAACGAAATTATCATTCACGGTTCGGTGAGGTTGACATCATAGCTCAAAACAGCAGTTATATTATATTTGTGGAAGTCAAAACACGGGATGAAAACTACTCGGTCAGCCCGCTGGAAGCGGTTACTGTGAGCAAGCAAAGAAAGCTGTATAAAACAGCACTGCTTTATCTGCAGTCCCACGCAACACCGCTGCAGCCCCGCTTTGATGTGATCGGTATTACAACGACGAGCAATCATTACACCATAAAATCCGTTGAACACATTGAAAATGCTTTCAACGGTGGAGGGTACTATTGAAATATTTTGATCTGCACTGCGATACCATATCGGAATGTTACAATGAAAAAAAATCACTGTATGACGGTGACCAGCAGGTTTCGCTCCTGCGCGGAAGAAAATACGCGCCATGGGTTCAGTGCTTTGCCATTTGGATTCCGGATGAGAAACGAGGGAAAGCGGCACTGGATTATTTTGACGCCGTACTTTTGAAGCTGCAGCGCGAAATTCAACTGCACTCCGATTTAATCATGCTTTGTAAAACCGCGGAAGATTTTAAAGCTGCGGAACAGCAGAAGAAAATCGGGGCGGTATTAACGGCGGAAGGCGGTGCGGCGGCAGCGGGCAGCCTGGAACGGTTAAAATACATGGCCGACTGTGGCGTAAAGGTGATGACGCTTACATGGAACTCTTCCTGTGAATTCGGCGACGGGGCCGGCGTTGATCCTTCAAACGGCCTTACGGACTTCGGAAAGCGCGCGGTTGCGGAAATGGAACGCCTGAATATCGTAATCGATATTTCCCATGCAAGCGACAAGCTGTTTTCAGATGTCTGCGACAGTACACGAAAGCCGTTTATTGCAACACATTCCAACTCACGTAAGTTATGCAGCCACAGGCGAAATCTCACCGACGGGCAGTTTGGCTTCATTCGGGAGCGGGGCGGCCTGGTCGGCATTAATTTTGTCCCGGAGTTTTTAAATAATTCCGGAAAAGCCGGGCCGGAAGATATTCTTCGCCATATTGAGCATTTTCTGTCGCTTGGCGGGGAGAAGTGTGTGGCAATCGGCAGTGACTTTGACGGAACCGACTTGCCAAAAGGAATTACCGGAATCGAATCGGTGGAAAATGTTGCGGAACTGATGCTGCGCCATAATTATAATGAAACTCTTGTGGATTCGATTTTATTTGATAACGCACACCAATTTTTTCTTTCCCTTTGACACAAATCATGTTATATTATAAATACAAACAGCAGATTAATGAAGGGAGAATCACCTTGAATTATAAATCAACAAGGAGCGCCGATGTAAGCGTATCTTCAGCACAGGCAATCGCGCAGGGTATCTGCGGTGACGGCGGGCTTTTTGTTCCGCAAAATCTGCCGCATTTTTCCTATGCGGATTTGTGTGAACTTCAGCACGCAACCTATACTGAGCGGGCCGCCCGCATTCTTTCTGCGTTTCTTTCCGACTTTACGGCGGAAGAAATTACAGAGTGCGTTGAAAAAGCCTACACGGGTGAAAAATTCGATGGAGATATGCCGGCTCCTTTATCCCATTTGCAAAACGGCAGAATTAATATGTACATGCTGGAGCTGTGGCACGGGCCTACCTGCGCTTTTAAAGACATGGCGCTTCAGCTGCTGCCGCATCTTTTAACGAAGTCACTGAAAAAAATCAACTCATCCAAAACTGCGGTTATTTTGGTTGCAACATCGGGTGACACCGGCAAAGCCGCGCTGGAAGGCTTTAAGGATGTTGACGGTACGCGTATTCTGGTGTTTTATCCGCAAAACGGCGTAAGCCCAATGCAGAAACGGCAGATGAACACGCAGGAAGGCAACAATGTTTCCGTCTGCGCAATCGAGGGCAATTTTGACGACGCGCAAACCGGCGTGAAAAAACTGTTTGCTGATAAAGAAATCAACGATTTGCTGTCGCAGAACGATATGATGTTCTCAAGCGCAAACTCCATTAACTGGGGCAGGCTTTTGCCGCAGATTGTTTATTACTTCTCTGCTTACTGCGACCTGATGGCTCACGGCGAAATTGACCGTGAAGGCAAAAGAGTAAATATTGTTGTTCCAACCGGGAATTTCGGCAATATTTTAGCGGCTTACTACGCAAAAAAGATGGGGCTGCCAATTCATAAATTGATTTGTGCGTCCAATTCCAATAATGTACTAACCGACTTTTTAAATACGGGAATCTACAATCGCAGCAGACCTTTCCATCCCACTATTTCACCGTCCATGGATATCCTCGTATCCAGCAATTTGGAACGTCTTCTTTATGACCTTACAAGGGAGGACAGCGCAAAAGTTGCCGGTTGGATGAAGGAGCTTTCTTCTGCCGGAAAATATCAGGTTGATGAAAAGGTTTTAAATGAACTGCATGAAATCTTCTATGCGGGTTTCTGTGATGATGAATCGACCAAAGCAACAATAAAAGAAATTCATCATACTGAAAATTATCTATGTGACACGCATACTGCGGTAGCGGTTAACGTATATCATCAGTATGTGAATGATACAAATGATATTGAAACACCAACCATTGTTGTTTCAACTGCAAGCCCCTATAAATTTGCGGACAGCGTTTTGAGTTCCATTGAAAAAGGATACAGTCAGAACATGTCGGAATTCAAAAAAGTAGAAGAGCTTTCTGCAATAACAGGAACGCCGATTCCTGCGCCGATCGCCACACTGGAATCAAAGCCCGTGCGCTTCAACAATAGCTGCACGAAAGGTACCATGGGCGAAATTGTGCTGAAAATGGCGGATATTAAGTAACAATTCTGAAAGAGGTCACAATGTCACTATTTGCTATTGCGGATCTGCACCTTTCCCTCGGCAGCGATAAGCCGATGGATGTGTTTGAAGGCTGGCAGGATTACACCGCTAAGCTGGAAAAAAACTGGCGGTCGGTTGTAAAGAATGAGGATACCGTCGTAATCGCCGGAGATGTGTCCTGGGCTATGAAGCTGGAAGACACGGCCAAAGACTTTGCGTTTATCAATTCCCTGCCCGGGAAAAAACTGATTATTAAAGGAAACCACGATTATTGGTGGTCAACTAAAAAAAAAATAGACGCATATCTTACTTCCCGTGGGTTCCACACAATCCAAATTGTTCATAACAACGCGGTTGTTGTGGGTGAGGCGGCAGTTTGCGGTACGCGCGGCTGGCTTTATAATTCAGAGTCGGAGGAAGATATTAAAATTGTAAACCGGGAAGTCGGCCGGCTGAATGCCTCCATTGACGATGCGGTAAGGCAGGGCGCGGAACCGATTGTATTTTTGCATTACCCGCCGGTTTATGACGAGTGCGAATGCACGGAAATTCTGGATGTCCTGAAAAAACGAGGAATCAAGCAATGCTATTTCGGCCACATTCATGGCAATCAAGCTGCTAAAAGGGCAATAACGGGGGATTATGACGGAATCAAAATGCACCTCATATCCTGCGACCACGCCGATTTTATGCCGGTTCTAGTACGGTGAACAAATTGTTAATATTTCAATCGATATATAGAATAATGATATTACATGTGTTATAATAATTTAGATAATTTGCAATTTTGCAGGAGGAATAATAAATGAGTTTAAAATCATCAAATAAGGTTGACACAAACCGCTACCAACTTGAGGTTGAGGTTGACGCTGAAGTTTTCGAAAAAGCAGTTGATCAGGCCTATCATAAAGAAAATAAAAAAATAGCTATCCCGGGTTTCCGCAAAGGAAAGGCACCGCGTGCGTTTGTTGAAAAATATTATGGCGAACAGGTGTTCTATGAGGATGCAATTAACGCCGTTTATCCCGACGCACTTGACGCGGCCGTAAAAGAGGCTGAGCTTGAACTGATTGAAGATAAAATTGACTTTGACTTAGTTTCCTCCGGCAAAGAAGGTCTTGTTTTTAAAGCGACTGTCACCACAAAGCCGGAAGTTGAAATCGAAGGCTACAAAGGGCTGACTGCCACAAAGGAACCAATCGAAGTAACTGAGGAAGAAATCGATTCCGAAATCAAAAAGGTGCAGGAGCGCAATTCCAGAATGGTCACTGTAGAAGACAGAGCAGCTCAAAACGGCGATATTGCCGTGATTGATTTTGACGGTTCTGTCAATGGTGTCGCATTTGATGGCGGCAAGACTGAAAATTACAGCCTGACTTTGGGCGCAGGTCAGTTTATTCCTGGCTTCGAAGAGCAAGTTATCGGACATAAAACAGGCGACGAGTTTGATGTGAACGTGAAATTCCCCGCAGATTATCAGGCAGCTGATTTAGCTGACAAGGATGCGGTGTTTAAAATTAAGCTGCACGAAATCAAAATAAAGGAACTGCCGGAAGTTGACGATGATTTCGTAAAAGATGTAAGCGACTTTGATACCCTTGACAAATACAAGGAAGATGTAAAAGCAAAGCTGACCACTGCGAAAGAAACCGCAGCAAAAGACGCTGTTGAAAATCAACTGATCGACCAGTTGATTGAAAAGATGAAGGCGGAGATTCCCCAGGCCATGTTTGACAACAAAATCAACGAGGACATCCGTGAATTCGGTTATCGTCTGCAGTCTCAGGGTCTGGATATTGACACCTATCTGAAGTACACAGGCATGGACAAGGATTCCATTCGTCAGCAGTTCCAGCCGCAGGCTGAGCGCCAGGTTAAGGTGCGCCTTGCCCTTGAAAAAATTGCACAGCTTGAAGCAATTGTACCGACTGCGGAAGAAATTGAAGAAGAGTTTGCAAAGCTGGCCAAGAACTATGAAATTGAAGTTGACAAGGTGAAAACCTTTATTCCTGAGGATGAATTGGTTAAGGACATTGTTGTGGAAAAAGCCATTAATCTTGTCCGCGACTCTGCAGTTGTCACAGAAGGTAAGAAAGACGCTGAATAAATAATGTGATTCCTGCCAATATTGAATTTATGCCGTTTATGGAGGTACGCTATAATGAGTTTAGTCCCATATGTAATAGAGCAAACGAACCGCGGTGAGCGTTCCTATGACATCTTTTCCCGTTTGCTCAATGACAGAATCGTAATGTTAAACGAAGAAGTAAATGATACGACATCCAGCCTGATTGTTGCGCAGCTGTTATACCTTGAAGGCCAGGATCCTGCAAAGGACATCAGCCTTTACATCAACAGCCCCGGCGGTTCTGTTACAGCCGGAATGGCAATCTATGACACTATGCAATATATTAAATGCGACGTTTCCACCATTTGCATGGGCATGGCTGCCAGCATGGGTGCATTTCTGCTTGCAGCGGGAGCCAAGGGAAAACGTTTCTCTTTGCCGAACAGTGATATTATGATCCACCAGCCAAGCGGCGGTGCACAGGGTCAGGCAACCGATGTTATGATTCATGCCGACCATATTATCGCCACAAAGAAAAAGCTGAACCAGATTCTCGCCGAGAAGACAGGCCAGCCGTTTGAAGTAATTTCAAAGGATACCGAGCGCGACAATTTTATGACCGCGGAGCAAGCCATGAACTATGGCTTGATTGACAAAGTCATTAGTAATCGATAATTTAAATTAGGTTGGTGATGAAATGCCAAATAACGACGATACCAAAGAAAGAGGAATATGCTGTTCATTCTGCGGCAAGCCGCAGAATGAAGCGCGCCGTCTGATTGCAGGGCCGGGCGTTTATATCTGTGATGAGTGTATCGAACTTTGCATGTCAATTCTTGACGATGAAAAGAACCTGTCGAATCGCAAAACCAGCTATAATGAATCCTCGGCTGAACTGCCAAAGCCACATGAAATCAAGAAAATGCTTGATGATTATGTGATTGGGCAGGAGGACGCAAAAGTTGCTCTTTCTGTTGCAGTCTATAACCACTACAAGCGTATCTATTATGGAAAAGACGATGTGGAGCTTACCAAGAGCAACGTTCTTTTGCTTGGTCCGACCGGTGTCGGCAAGACCTTGCTGGCACAGACGCTTGCGAAAATACTGGATGTTCCATTCGCTATTGCCGACGCTACAACGTTGACGGAGGCCGGCTATGTGGGTGAGGATGTTGAAAATATTTTGCTTCGTCTGATTCAGGCCGCTGATTTCGATATTGAAAAAGCCGAACGCGGAATCATCTATATTGATGAAATTGATAAAATTGCAAGGAAATCCGAAAACCCGTCCATTACACGTGATGTAAGCGGGGAAGGCGTTCAACAGGCGCTTCTTAAAATTTTGGAGGGTACTGTTTCCAATGTGCCGCCGCAAGGCGGCAGAAAACATCCGCAGCAGGAATTTTTGCAAATTGACACTTCCAATATCCTGTTTATCTGCGGCGGCGCTTTCGACGGCTTGAATAAAATCATTGAAAAACGTACGGCGTCCTCCGCCATGGGATTCGGCGCCGAAGTGAAAAGCAGAACGGAGCTTGATTCCACTGCATGGATGCAAAGCGTTGTTCCGCATGACTTGGTGAAATTCGGTTTGATACCGGAGCTGGTCGGCCGTCTTCCAGTTATTGCTTCCCTTAACGGGCTGGATGAGGAATCTTTGGTCAGAATCTTGACCGAACCCAAAAACTGCCTGCTCAACCAATATAAAAAGCTGTTCCAGCTTGATAAGGTTGAACTGGAATTTCAGCCGGAAGCATTGAAAGCAATCGCCAAAAAGACCATTGACCGCCGCACGGGTGCAAGAGGTCTAAGGTCTATTATGGAGGATTTGCTAACCGATCTTATGTTTAACGTGCCTTCCGATTATACCGTTGAAAAGGTAACTGTTACAGCCGAAATGGTAGAACAGGGTGCAAAACCGGAAATTGTCTATAATCCGGAGCGAAAGCCGGTAAAAATTAAGATAACGACTCCAAGGAAACGCGGTCGTAAAGATACTGCGTCATAATTATAGAATCATGGCTGTTGCAGCGTGGTAGCTCTTGTTATCACTGGCAACAGCCTTTTATGCTAAGGAGCAAACTATGAGTAATAACCTTGAACTGCAAAAAACTGAAACCAACCCCATTCCGGTGCTTGCACTGCGAGGACTGGTAATCTTCCCGGGTATGCTGCTGCAGTTTGACGTCGGCAGAAAGAAATCCATTCTGGCTTTATCACAAGCCATGGAGGACGACCAGCAGATTTTGCTTGTCGCCCAAAAGGATTTAGGCGATAATGAACCAAATGGCGAGCAAATTTACCAAATGGGCGTTGTGGCAAAAATCAAACAGGTTATCCGCCATACGGATGAAGGAGTGCGCATGTTTGCGGAAGGCCTGTACCGCGCGGAAATTGCATCTGTAATCAGTGAAAGTCCGTTCATTCTTGCGGATGTGCAAACAGTTGAAACAAAATCTTACCGCTCGTCTCATAAAACAGAGGCGTTGATTCGTTATACCCAGGAACTGTTTGAAGAGTATATCCAAAATTATACCCGCATTCCTCCAGATATCATCATCGGTGTGGTGCAAAAAAAAGACTGCGGCGAATTGGCGGATTATATTACTTCAAACATTATGCTTGACTATGAGCAAAAGCAGTATATTCTGGAAGAACTCCATCCTGTAAAACGGCTGGAAAAGCTGATCGAAATTCTCAAAAATGAGATTCAGGTTTTATCCATCGAAACCCAAATCAGCGAAAAGGCCAAAGAGCAAATTACCGATAATCAGCGTGAGTACTATCTTCGGGAACAAATGAAAGCAATTTCCTATGAACTTGGGGATGACGATAATCCGCAGGAGGAAGCAGACAGCCTTCGTGAACGCGTTTTAAAGCTGAAGCTTCCGCAGCTTCAAAATGACAAGCTGCTTAAGGAATGCGACCGCCTTTCCAAAATGCCGTACGGCTCCCATGAAGGCAGCGTAATTCAAAGCTATATCGAAGCCTGCCTTGAGCTGCCATGGAACACTTCCAGCCGCGAGCACATCGACCTTGCAAAAGCGCAAAGAGTTTTGGACCGCGACCATTACGGGCTTACAAAAGTTAAGGAACGCATGATTGAAATTCTGGCAGTCAAAAAACTTGCGCCGGACATAAAAGGGCAGATTATCTGCCTTGTTGGCCCTCCCGGTGTCGGTAAAACTTCGATTGCCCGTTCTATTGCAAAAGCGATTGGCTGCAATTATGTTCGCGTGTCGCTCGGCGGCGTGCGGGATGAATCCGATATCATGGGCCACCGCAAAACATATATCGGCTCCATGCCCGGCAGAATTATTGCCGCCATGAAGCAGGCTGGCACGAACAATCCCTTGATCCTGCTGGATGAAATTGATAAGCTGGGCAATGATTTTCGGGGGGATCCGGCTTCCGCATTACTGGAAGTACTTGATTCGGAGCAAAATTCTACATTCTTTGACCATTATATCGATATGCCCTTTGATTTAAGCAAAGTAATGTTTATCACCACTGCAAATGATTACAGCACCATCCCGGAACCGCTGCTCGACCGAATGGATGTGATTACCCTTGGCAGCTATACTCATGAGGAAAAATATAATATTGCTTTAAAGCACTTAATTCCCAAACAGCTAAAAAAACACGGAATCAGCTCTAAAATGCTGAAACTGACCCCCGCCGCGCTGCATGAGCTGATCGACGGTTATACCAGAGAAGCCGGCGTCAGGAATCTTGAACGGCAGATTGCGGCAATTTGCCGGAAATCTGCAAAAAAGATTGTTGAGCAAAGCGAAGCCAAAATTACGGTCACTCCTAAAAATCTGGAGGAGCTTTTGGGACCAAAAAGATTTAAAACCGATGAACTTTCCAAAATCGATATGGTCGGGCTTGTGAACGGGCTTGCGTGGACCAGTGTCGGCGGTGAAATTCTGCCGATTGAAGTTGCGGTGATGGACGGCACGGGTAAAATTGAACTTACCGGCTCATTGGGCGATGTAATGAAGGAATCTGCAAGAACCGCAATCAGCTGTATCCGTACCAGGGCCTCTTCACTTGGAATTAGCCATGATTTTTACAGTAAATATGACATTCATATCCATGCTCCCGAAGGGGCAATCCCGAAAGACGGACCGTCGGCGGGTACTGCAATGGCAACGGCCATTACTTCTGCGCTTACCAATATCCCGATTAAGCATGACATTGCTATGACAGGTGAAATCACTTTACTCGGCCGGGTTCTGCCAATCGGCGGATTAAAAGAAAAGACCATGGCGGCTTACCGTTCCGGTATCAAAAAAGTGATTATTCCTGCGGACAATGTTTCCGATTTGGCGGAGATTGACAGCGTAGTGAAAAACGCGCTTGAATTCCTGCCCGTTGAAAAAATTGACCAGGTGCTGGAAGCTGCACTGACGAAAATGCCGGAGCCGAATCCGCTTAGTTTTCAGGCACCAGACCTGCTGCCCGATCCATCCGGTCGTTCCTCCGCTAAAATACCCGGTCTTTCACAGTAATGGAGTAAAAATATGAGGTTAGAAAACGCTTCTTTTGAATTTGCAGCCGGAAAGCTGGATCAGCTTCCGGAATCCACCATGCCGGAAATTGTATTTTCCGGCCGTTCCAATGTTGGAAAATCGTCCTTGATCAATAAAATTTTAAATCGGAAATCCCTTGCAAGGGTCAGCGGAACGCCCGGGAAAACGGGCACGATTAATTTTTATAATTTAAAAGTATGCAGGTTGGTTGACCTGCCGGGCTACGGCTATGCAAAGGTTTCCCAATCGGAAAAGCTGCGCTGGGCGGAACTGGTGGAAGGCTACCTGAGTGCGCAGCGAAATATTAAATTAGTGATCCAGATTATTGATATGCGCCATAACCCGACGGGCGATGATCTGCACATGATCGACTATTTGCTGCAATCGGGGTATCCCTTCCTGATTGCGGCGACAAAAAGCGATAAGCTTAACAAAACGCAGCATGCTGCACAGCTTGCGTCCCTTCACGAACAATTTGATGGGATGCAGGCCAGGCTGATTCCTTTTTCCGCGGTCAATGCCGAGGGTGTTGAGGAAATCAGGAATATCATTGACGGTATCAGTGAAAATGAGTCTGCTACATGAGCAAAGGGGATAAGCTGGCCGTGCTTTCTACCGGAACATACAATGGTACCGAATTACAACCGGATTCCAAGATCCGCTGTCGCCAAGGATGATTGCTATGAAAATTTGTTACAAAACGATATTTGACAGAATGGCATCTCTTCTGTTTTAGTTTCACTTTACTTTTATGCTTTCGCGTGCTAAAATCTTATCGGATTAATTATTTAAGGAGTGAAATCACTTGAATTCTAAAATTAAAGACGACAGCGTTGATTTCTTATTTGAAGCCATTCTTTCTTTAAAAACGGTTGATGAGTGCTATAATTTTTTTGAAGATTTGTGCACAGTCCCGGAAATCAAAGCGATGTCACAGCGCCTTCTGGTTGCCCATATGCTGAGCACAAAACGTGTTTACAGTGACATTGTTGCTGAAACCGGCGCTTCTACCGCAACCATCAGCCGCGTAAACCGCTCACTGAATTATGGATGCGACGGCTATGAACTGGTATTCAAACGGCTGAACGACGGGGAAAAGTCCAAATGAGTTATTCTTCCTTTGCACGCTATTATGACAGTCTGACACACAATGTGGAGTACGAGAAACGCGCCGACTATTTTTGCGCATTGTTGGAACGGCTGAATCACAAAGCGGGTATTACGCTTGACCTTGCCTGCGGAACCGGTAGCCTTACCATAGCGCTCGCAAAACGCGGGCTGGATGTTTACGGAATAGATGGCTCTTCTTCCATGCTTTCGGTTGCACAGCAAAAAGCAGCTGAAAACGGACTCAATCTTCTTTTTCTGTGCCAGCAGATGCAGAGCATCGACCTCTACGGTACCGTCGATACCGTGATTTGCGCGCTCGACAGCATCAACCATATCACCAGTGAAAATGAGGTGCTGAAAGCATTTGAGCGTGTTTCACTCTTTTTGGCTCCGGACGGATATTTTATTTTTGATATGAACACAATATACAAACACAAACAGGTACTGGCCAACCATGTATTTCTGTATGATACCGATGATGTTTATTGTGTGTGGCAAAACCGGCTTGAAGAAAAAACAAATCGTGTTGCTATTACGCTTGATTTTTTTGGCCGCGAAGGCAATGCCTACTACAGAAGCTCGGAACACTTTTATGAGCGTGCCTATGACACGCAGCTGATCGTTTCTTTGTTGTCCAAGGCGGGGATGGAAACTGTCGGTTTATTTGATGACCTCACTTTTAACCCGCCGAACGATCAAACGGAACGAATTATTGTTGTTGCAAAAAAGATAAAGGATTAACAGAATGGACAGAATAATCAGATGTATCACTTCGAACGGCGGTATTATGGCCGCCGCAATCGATTCAACCTATATTGTCGCTACCGCACAGCAAATTCACGGTACCAGCGCTGTTGCAACGGCTGCCCTTGGCAGACTGCTTACAGCGTCCTCTATGATGGGCGCCATGCTGAAAAAAACGGATGCTTCCCTAACAATTAAAATAAACGGAGGCGGGCCGCTGGGCTCCGTTGTCGCAATTGCTGACAGCAACGGAAATTGCCGCGGCTGCATTGACCACCCTGAAGTGGAACTGCCGCTGAAACCCAACGGAAAACTTGATGTGGGAAAAGCAGTGGGCCAAAATGGATTTTTGGGCGTAATACGCGATTTCGGCGAAGGAAACCCGTATAGCGGCCAGGTGAAAATTCAGTCGGGTGAAATTGCAGAAGATATCACACATTATTATGCCGTGAGCGAACAGATTCCTACCGTGTGTGCTCTGGGTGTGCTGGTTGATAAAAACGACATCAGGCAGGTTTTGGCCGGCGGACTTCTGATTCAGATTCTTCCGGGCGCTGAGGAGTCGGAAATCGCACAGCTTGAAAAGAATATCAGTGAACTGGAACCCGTTACAACGATGCTGGCGAAAGGCATGCGTATTGAAGATATGTGTAAAGCGGCTCTAAAAGGTTTTGAAATGGAAATTCTGGATGAGTTTCCTGTTTCTTATGTTTGCAATTGCAGCAAAGAGCGTGTAGAGCGCGCAATTGCCACACTGAAGCCGGATGACATTCTTTCCCTTGCCAATGAGGAAGGATACGCAGAAGCAAAATGCCAGTACTGCAATCATACCTATCGATTATCCAGGCAGGAACTGGAGGAAATCGCCCGTTTTGCAGGGATAAAATAAATAATGGTAAAAAAATAAAAAAATGCAGTTTTAGTGTTGACAACTGTTACAATATATAGTATTATATAACACGTCGCCGATAACGCGACACACGGGAGCATAGCTCAGCTGGTTAGAGCACCTGCCTTACAAGCAGGGGGTCATAGGTTCGAGTCCTATTGTTCCCACCATTTGTGGCTCGGTAGTTCAGCTGGTTAGAACGCTAGCCTGTCACGCTAGAGGTCGTCGGTTCGATCCCGATCCGAGTCGCCAATTTGCCTCTGTAGCTCAGTCGGTAGAGCAGGGGACTGAAAATCCCCGTGTCGGTGGTTCGATTCCGCCCGGAGGCACCATTAATGCGAATGTAGCTCATCTGGTAGAGCGCCACCTTGCCAAGGTGGAGGTAGCGAGTTCGAGCCTCGTCGTTCGCTCCAATTTTGGCGTCATAGCCAAGCGGTAAGGCAAGGGTCTGCAAAACCCTGATTCCCCAGTTCAAATCTGGGTGACGCCTCCAATTAAGTTAAAAACCTCAAAAGCAATAATTGCTTTTGAGGTTTTTTTATCACACAAATAATTTAATAAAATAATTTTAATTGGTGTAACATAACCCCCTTTTGAATCGTTATATATAATGTAGACATTGAGGGGGGTAAATTATGAAACGGAATAGTAGAAAAATTTGTTTGCTGTTTACTCTTTTGGCTTTGGCTGCTTTAGGTGCGATTTTATTTATCTGTGCCCAAACCTTTGCTTGGTAACGGTAGACTGCAAAGGTAAAACTGCTCACAAATACAACTTAAATACATATCTAAAATCACCCCGTGCATATAGATGCATGGGGTGATTGCATTGAAAGCGACAAAAACTAATTTTATACCCATTACTGTCCTGATTTTGTGCTGCCTGGCGTTTTTATTGCTTTCCTATATCTCTTATAATAAAATTGATAAAATGGCCTCTGCGCTTGCAGGCGAGCAAAATCCAACCATCGTAATTGATCCCGGCCACGGCGGGGAAGACGGCGGGGCCGGTGGAGCCTCCTCTGCTGCGTTGGAAAAGGACTTGAACCTTTCAATTTCACTGAAGCTGCAGAAGTTTTTGGAAACGGCCGGGTTTCGTGTAGTCATGACTCGTACCACCGATGTATCCATTGGTGACAAAACCCTGGATACGGTTAGAGAACGTAAGGTAAGCGACATTCATAACCGTCTGAAAATCGTTCAAGCACAGGATGACTGTCTGTTAATCAGCGTCCATCAAAATCACTTCACAGAAAGCCAGTACAGCGGCGCACAAATGTTTTATTCCACAAAAAATGCCGGAAGCAAAGATTTAGCCGAAAATATAAAAAGCCGCGTTGTGGAACTGCTGCAGCCGGAAAACAAACGGGAAACAAAGCCGGCCACCGATTCAATTTACCTTTTGTGGAATACAAAAATACCGGCCGTCCTAGTTGAATGCGGATTCCTTTCGAATCCGTCGGAAGCGGCTAAGCTGAACGATAAAACCTATCAGGAACAAATGGCATTTGCAATCTGCAGCGGGATATTGGATTATGCTCATTCCAATTCATAATATCTTGTATTTACCTATTAATTAGGCTATAATTTAAAAAATAACAAAAAAAGAGGATTTTAAAATGGCTTCAAAATCCAAAAATGTATATATCTGTTCAGAATGCGGGTTTGAATCCGCCAAGTGGTACGGAAAATGCCCTGGCTGTGGCCAGTGGAACTGCATGAATGAAGAAATAAAAGAGATCGTTTCCAAAAATTCCATGGGAAATGCATCCCGCAGTATCTCGCGCCCGGTTGCAATCAACGAGATCAGCACGACCGACGAAGAGCGTTATCACACCGGCCTTACAGAGCTTGACCGCGTACTTGGCGGCGGTATTGTGAAGGGCTCGTTAATCTTAATCAGCGGGGAGCCCGGTATTGGAAAATCCACAATTATTTTACAGATATGCGAATACCTTGGCAAGAAATTAAAAATACTGTATGTGTCCGGGGAGGAATCCAGCAGGCAGATTAAGCTTCGTGCGGCCCGGCTGGGCGTTCACAGCGAAAACCTTTATGTGTTAACTGAAACGGATATTCAATATGTAATCGAACAGATCCGATCGGATCAGCCTGATTTAGTGATGATTGATTCCATTCAAACCATGAACTTTACCGATTTAAATTCATCACCCGGAAGCGTTACACAGGTGCGGGAATGTACCAATGCCGTTATGCGTGCCGTAAAGTCACTGGAAATCCCTACAATTCTTGTCGGCCATGTCAATAAAGACGGCGCCATCGCCGGCCCCAAGGTATTGGAGCATATTGTTGACGCGGTGCTTTACTTCGAGGGCGACCGGCAAATGTCTTACCGAATTCTTCGAGCAGTAAAAAACCGTTACGGCTCAACCAATGAAATCGGCGTGTTTGACATGGGCGATAATGGCTTGCACCAAGTGGACAACCCTTCCCTCGCCATGCTGTCCGGCAGACCTAAAAATGTTTCTGGTACCTGTGTCACCTGTATTATTGAGGGTTCACGTCCAATTTTGGCTGAAATACAGGGGCTGGCTACTACCACCGGGTTTGGCAACCCCAGAAGGATGGCAACCGGTTTTGACTACAACCGAATGTCGCTTCTGCTTGCGGTTTTGGAAAAGCGCGCGGGGTATTACTTTTCTAATTTGGATGCATACGTCAATGTGGTCGGCGGATTGCGGCTGGACGAGCCTGCATCCGATTTGGCGGTCGCCATGTCGCTGGTATCGAGTCTTAAGGATGTAGCGATCAGCGATGACGCGATCGTTTTCGGCGAAATTGGCCTGGCCGGAGAAATCCGCTCGGTCACCCACATTGATGCAAGAATCAGCGAGGCAGAACGTTTGGGCTTTAAAAAATGTGTTCTTCCGTTTCATAACCTGAAGCAGGTTAATACAAAATTCAGTGAGATTAAGTTAATTGGGGTCAAAAACGTGAGAGAGGCGTTTGAAGCTTCGATTGACTAGGAGCCGGTATTCTTGGCGTTACTTTAATGCAATGTACGCAGCCGTCACCAGTATAATTGGTAATAGCAGATGGCATTTCAAGGCTGCAGTATCCTTCACGCTGATAAATGCAATCTTCATCACATTGAATGATGCTCATATGTTTTCACCTCAACAGTATTGTTCTAATCCCTGCGGAAATTATTCATGAACTCGGGCTGAATCGCACTAATATTTTCCCCCTGTTATCATAGAATAAGATTTGTTGGGGGAATGAGAATGAAAAAATACGTAATGCTATTTGCCTTTACATCAATTGTAATCGCCGCAGTGGCAATTTTCGGAACAATTTCCAGAAATTCAGTGGTACAGGTAACTACTGTAAAGGTCGATTCACTTACAGTGGAGAACTCGATAACCTGCAGCGGAAGAGTGGAACGCATAACTACAAACAGCGTTTACGCACCGTCTGCCGCTCTTGTAAAAAACATTTATGTGAAAGCCGGAGACAAGGTGAGGGCAGGCCAGTCCCTGATGGTTGTGCAGGTTCCGGCGGAGAAAATCGGCACGTCCGATTTGCCCGGCGGATATGAAAGTCTTCTGAATCAATACAGCAGCCAGCTGCAAAGCGCACAGAGCCAGAGTGCTGCGACAACTCAAACCATCACCGCACCCGTCACAGGGGAGGTAACGTCCGTATCCGTTACGAACGAAGGTATTGTAACTGCAGGTGTTCCGGTTGCTGTCATTGCTGATGATTCCGGACTGCAGGTTCGGCTTTCGGTAAACGAATCTCAGATTTCTGACATAAAAGTTGGGCAAAAAGCAGTAATCACAGGCGTCGGTTTTAAAAATTCTTCCTATTCCGGGACAGTGAAACAGATATCATCCGATGCGAAGCAAATTGTTTCCACCACTGGGCAGGAAACTGTGGTGGAGGTGATTGTAAGCGTTGACAATGCCGGAGATGATATTAAACCCGGTTACACTTCAAAAGTCAAAATAATCACCTCACGAAATTCGGGTGTGCTTGTTGCCCCCTACGAGGCCGTAAGAGCCGATAAAAACGGAAACGAGTACGTATTCAAATTAAAGGGAAATAAGGCCGTAAAGGCCAAAATCGTGACGCAAAAGGAATTCGACAGCGGCTTTGAAGTAGTCAGCGGATTATCAAACAACGATATCATTATCGAAAATCCGGATAATATTTCAAACGGCACTCATGTGATCCCATCGGCAAAGGGGACGGTGAGTTCAAATGACTGACTATATCAAATCAGCTTTTAAGAATTTGGGCAGAAAGCGCATCCGAACCGTGCTGACCATACTCGGAATTGCAATCGGTGTTGCCTCCGTCGTGATTATCGGAAATATCAGCCAATGCGGAACAACTGCCTTGACGAGTGAACTGGAAGGCCTTGGGTTAAGCGGACTTTCAATTTCCTCTTCACCGGACGCACAGAGCGTATCCTTAAATGAGAATGACTTAACGGTTATCAGAAATTGCGATCAAGTGGAACAGGCCGCTCCCGTTATTCTGCAAAGTACCAATGTTGCCGCACGTAAGCTGAATTCAAAAGCAATTGTTTGGGGGATAGACACCAAAGCAAGCCAAATTATTTCGATTAATTTACTTTATGGCCGCCTGTTTAATAACGAGGATATCAGCACATGTGCAAACGTATGTTTGGTAGATGAAAATTTTTCAAAAAATGCTTACTCCAGAAGCAACATGATCGGTAAAAAGGTCTCTATTCTCTGCGGGGGAGTGCTTGAGGACTTTAAGGTGGTCGGCATTATTAAGACAGGAAGCGGCCTGCTGCAGAATATTATCGGTGATTATGTTCCAACCTTTGTTTACGTGCCCTATACTACCATTCAGGCCGCTGTCGGCAGGGATGATTTTGACCAAATTGCTGTCAAGGTAAAATCCGGTGGAAACGTAGATACAATCGGAAAGACGATTGTGGACAATTTGAATCGCAATAATGGCACTTCCGATGCATTTGTCTCCAATAACCTTGCCAAGCAAAAAGACGGCCTTACGAGCATGCTGGGGATTATAACGCTGATTCTTTCCGCGGTAGGGGCTATTTCTTTATTGGTAGCCAGCTTGAGCATTATGACCGTCATGCTTGTATCCGTCAATGAAAGAACAAGGGAAATCGGAATTAAAAAGGCAATCGGGGCAAAACGAGGTTCTATTATGTTAGAATTTATGTTCGAGGCTATCCTGATTTCAGTAATCGGATGCTTTTTTGGTATTGCCGTGGGATATTTCGTGTCTTTTGCAGGAGCAGCTTATTTTGGAATGGTGTTGAGTGTCAGAATGGATATTATGCTGCTGGCAGTGGGATTTTCCATCTTCACCGGCACGGTTTTTGGGGTTTACCCGGCATATAAAGCATCAAGCTTAAAGCCTGTTGACGCGCTAAGACTGGAGTAAATCAATGAGATTTGTACAAACACCCAATTTACCCGAATCGGATGCGGCACTTGTGGCCGTGTCCGGTACATACCGTATCGTAATTGATGCACTTCGTTCATTCGGAATTGAGATTCTTCAAATAAAGCCATGCGATAAGCTAAGCAGCCCGGTGAACAGTCATGCGGACATGATCCTGCATCACCTGGGGGGAAATTGGGTCGTTGCGGTAAATGGGGAATCCTATCTGATGGAAGAATTGCAGCAATATGGGTTTGAAGCGGTACACTCGAACGTATGTATTTCACACGTATATCCGCATGATGCCGTACTAAACGCTGCGCGTGTGGGAAATCGGTTGTTTGCCAATAAAACAGCGCTGAACGCTGCAGTCAGCAGATATTGCGCACAAAACCGGATCGAAGTGATCCCGGTAAGGCAGGGATATACCAAATGTTCGACTGTAGTGGTGAATAACAATTCCATTATCACAGCGGATCAATCCATCGCAGCGGCAGCTGAGGCTGCGAATGTGGACGTGCTGAAAATCACACCGGGCTACGTGAAGCTGGATGGATATGAATACGGCTTCCTTGGCGGAGCCTGCGGATTAATCGGTAAAAACAAGCTGGCGTTTGCCGGCAATGTTAAAACACATCCGGACTATGAAAAAATAAAAAGCTTTTGTTGCTGCAAGCATGTTGAACTGATTTCATTGTTTGGCGGCGAGTTATTGGATGTGGGCGGAATTCTTCCATTAAAAGTTAATGCAGACAGTGGGAAAGAGAAAACTTGACATCCCTTAAAAAGCAGGATATAATTATACAAAATGAATATTCTGTATTCGCAATTGTAAAATATTAGGATGTGAAAAAAATGGGTGCTTATGGTTCGCCAGAATTGTCACCTAGACCACCTGTATATGATTCTGATATTCCTAAAACTTCATATAAGCTTCAGTGGGGAATACCTTGGCTTTCTGTTTTACGCGTATTTCTTTGGAGCATTATAATAGCTTTGATGTTGTATTTATCTTATCTTTTGGTTTGTGCATATTCTGCAATTTTATAAAACACAAAAGGCCGGGGCTTTCGCTCCGGTCTTTTTTTATGCCCATCTCTATTTGTAAAACGGTTAGGCTCCGCTTGCGGAGCGGTGTGCCCCTCAGCACGTGGGGGCGGTAGACTGTGACCGCACTATAGTGCGGCACTCATTTAGCTGTATCTTCCCAAAAGGTAATCAGTTGAGCATTTATATAATTCTGCAAGTTTTATTATATTTTCAGTTGGTGGAACGTTTTTTCCGATTTCGTACATGGTATATGATTCCCTTTTTATTTTGAGGTAGTTTGCTACTTCCTGTTGGCTTAAGTTGTGCTTTGTACGTTCTGATTTTAGGATTTCTTTGATTTCCATGAAATCACCTCCGTGTAATTTATAATAACATAGTAATATCGCGAAATAAAGCGTGTTACGAAGCATTATAACGATAATGTAATTGTAAATTACATAAATGGTCATATTTGAGTGTTGTCTAGTGTGTAATTATAAATTACAATGTAAATATCTTCTAAAAACTTTCCCTCTAAAGGGAAATAAAACGGTTTAAACACCGGGTATATGAAAGGAGGGGTAAGAATGGCTATGAAAGTAATAGGAAAGCGTATCGGCTCGTTCAAGGAAAAGGGCACGGAAAGAGAAGTTGAATATGGTAAGCTATATGTAACTTACGAGGATTCCACGGTGTCCGGTCTGCAAGGGAGTATCGCTGAAGCAATCAGTGTAAAGCCGGAAATTTTGCTTGAAATCCCGGTCGGCTCCGAAGTTGTTTTGATTTACAATCGATACGGCAAAGTCGAAGATTTTACATTGAAAATCGCCGCTAAAACGGCCTAATTCATGAAAAGAGGGGGTAAACAATGGAAACGGTTGTAGCGTGTACTATTCTAGGTGGTTTACTCCTTGGTGCTTTTCTATTTCGTTGCTTGAGGTGGTGGTAAAAATGGGGAAACGCAGACGCATATTTTTTGAAGCAGTTCGGAAATTGAATGCAGGGCAAATATTAACGTATGTTTTCTTATTTGCATTTATTGTTTTTTGCGCGATTTGGGCATTGCATAATTTCCATGTGATTCCGTAAGGGGTGGGCGTATGACTGTTGACGATTTCGTGACTATACTTACCCAAAGTACATTAGCTGGTTTTGGGTTGGCGGCTTTCTTTTCTTTCCTTGGGTATATCATCCGGGGAATTTATACCGTTATTCTTGATTACCGCCCATAATCCATAACATAAATTCTTCGGAAAGGAGTAGTGAAAAATGAGCACAGAGACAGGCACTGCGGTGATTGCCGCAATCAGCACTTCTTTAACTAGCATTGTCACCAATTGCACAAGCGTGTTGACAACAGTTCTTCCTATCGGCCTTGGAATTTTCGCCATGTATGTCATGGTTGCATTTTCCAAGAAAATGTTCAAGCAAATCATCAGCAAATAAGTCGGCCTGAGTGAATAAATGCGGTTTAAACGAATGGGGAAAAGGGCAACTTTTTCTCCATTTATTTTTATTTAGGGGTGTTTTAATGGTAACAATTTTTACTGGTACTGGTGGTTCGGGTAAATCACTTGATGCCGCTAATATTATATATAAGCATTTAACCTTGACATCTTGTAATGTAATAGCAAATTTTCCAATACATACTGATATTTTAAAATACGGTTGGTCGGAATATAAAAAGATGCAAAAAGATGATAGCTATATTCCGAAAAATACGAAAAAGTATGGTCATTTTTATTACGTTGACAATAACCATTTGAATGCAAAATTTTTGTATCAGTTTGCTGCTCGGTTGCACAAGCCAAGGGAAGAAAGTCAAACCCTTGTTGTAATCGATGAAGCACAAAGCGATAAGCTGTTTGGGAATCGTAGTTGGAATAATTCTGACCGCCAAGAGTGGTGTCATTTTTTTGAAACTCACCGTCATTATGGTTATGATTTTATCTTAATTGCTCCCAGTATCAAATTGATTGATAAGGCAATTCAGTATGATATTGAGTATGAGGACGTGCACCGAAAACTTGCTAATTATGGCTTTCGTGGTCGGCTTGTTCAGTTCTTTAGCGGCGGTTGTCAGTTTGCCGCAATTCGGATTTGGCGCGCAATAAATCAAAAGGAAAGTAGCCGGCTGTTTCGGTTTAGTCAAATGTTTGATACATTCTATGATTCATTCCGTAATTTTTAGGGGGGTATGAAATGCAACATATTTGTAAAATGATGAAACAGGTTGCAAAAACAACGGTCTGTCTTTGCTTATGTCTGGCACTAATTGTAGGGTATAGCTATAAAGAGCCTGTAACGGCTCACGCCGCTGAGGTTGCTTTGCCTGTTGTTGATGTATTGATACAAGCGGCTTTGGCTGCTTTGGGTATCGGTATTGCCGGAACGGTTACTGAACCGATTTATAAGCAAATAATCAAAAATATGCAGACAAGCACGGTAGTGAATTTGGCGGCATCTGCGACGGTTGCTACAGTAGCAGGTCAGCAAATCTATACTGTTAGTTCTCAATTTTTGCAAGCGGTAGGCAATGTTTTTATGGATACATATAATGCTTTGTTGTTTTCGGAATCTTTGCCGAATGGGTCACATTTGGACAATGTTACAATGGCAGGATTAACAAGTTTAATTTCTGCTTCACCTATTGCATATTTTGACCAAGCAGGAGTTTCTCCAATTGGTGCACAAAGTTTAGATGTATTGCATTATTATCCTATAATTAAAACTGGTCAAGCATTCACTTATCCAATAAATTCAACTAATGAATTTTTAATTACTATGTATTCTGCTTATACAGAAATTTATTTTAGAACGCTTGACCATATTACCTATTATGGCCCTATGTATGTTTGGCCTGATGGGGCGTGTCCGGGTGTTTATTTAGTAAAATATGTACAAGGTACTACTGCTTATTATGCATTTTTGTTTACTGCATTGTATTCCGGCACGGCAAAAGTTGTTTGCCGTCAATATGTTTCTGATTCTGCGGTTGGTACTGCTCCTGGGCGTGATGTAATTAATGTTGCTTCGGATAAATTTTATGCTGATAGTTTGTCTATACTCAATAATCCTGTTTCAGATGTTGTTGGCCGGGTCGGTACTGCAGTCGGTGTCACTAATCCTGATGGCAGTATTTCAATCCCTCTTCGTATCCCTGTTGGTGCTGAAACGGATACTGATAAGGCACGCGACACTGACCAACCTACTGTATTGGGTAAAGATATTGCTACTGATGCTGACTTAGATAAGGATAAAACAACAAATACTGACAAGGATACGTCACTGCCTAAACCGGGGGATATACCTGATTTAACATTGCCACAAATACTTACAAAAAAATTCCCCTTTTCATTGCCTTGGGATTTGTATGCATCTGTAACTATGCTTGCTGCGCCCCCAACTGTACCAAAATATACTGTCCCATTTTTACATATAGCGGCATGGAATATAAATCAGGATATAACAATCGATATGGAAAAATTTGAGCCTGTCGCGGTTGTTTGTCGTTGGGGATTTAGCGCTTTATGGATTGTTGGATTAATATTTCTTACAAAGAAACTGATATGGAAGTGATATAAATGCTTGATACTATCGTTTCATGGCTTACTAAGGCTTTAAAATATGTTCTTAGTGTTTTGCCTGATTCACCTTTTACAATGCTTAACAATTCGCCTGTGGCGGCTTATTTGGGTATAGTCAATTGGTTTATGCCGATATCGTTTTTTTTGACAGCAACGGAAGCATGGCTAACTGCAATTGCGGTTTATTATGCGATATCAGCAATTTTAAGATGGGTGAAAGCTATATCTTGACTATTGCCTACCTGCCACACCCGACGAACGGAGGGGCGGCAGGTAGGTATATAGTCAACAAGGGAGTATTTCTATGAATTATATATTTGCTTATGGCTTGTTGGCTTTAATTGTTGGCCTATTGTATCGTCTTGTCCGTTGGATAATTAAGCAGATTAAAAACGTTTTGAATCCTCGCGGATTTTAGCTGAACCCCCGCTCTGTAGCACGGGGGTAATGACACCCAATCGAAAGTCCTGAAATCTGCATGGCTCTAGGATAAAACGGCGATTATTTTTTTTCAAAAATTTGCACTTTTTAGGGGTCAAAAATGAACATATTAGTTGACTATTTGACACTATCTATTCGGCAAATTGAACTTGCTGAATTGCTAAAAATACTGCACCTTGAAAATTTAAAAATGGAAGAGGGTTATAGTAGGTGGCTTGGGAAACGGCTTTATATTGGCGGTATTTCGATACACTATGGCGAGTACATCATACTTGAAATGTCTGGCCATGGGTGTCGTTTTCTTGAAAGCTTGTATGATATCAAATTAAACTGGATAGATTTTATTGAGCAGTTTTTGTGTTTGGAAGGGTCGCACATTGCACGTTTGGATATTGCCTGTGATGATAAAGCAGAAAATGGGGAAAAGGGTATTCTTGCTTTTTCTACGCTTTTTAGGCATGTAATGCAACGGCGGTATATATCGCTTTCACAGTATGTTGTCTATTCAAGTGGTTCGGAACAGTCAATGTATTTTGGTTCTCCAAAAAGCGATAGGCGGCTTAGAATTTATAACAAGGCTATTGAACGTGGTGTTCCAGATTCGCACTGGATTCGTGCAGAATTTCAGTTGAGGAATGAAGCTGCTCTTAGCTTTTATATGCGCGCTTTGGAGTGTGGCAGTATTGGACAGGCATATCAGGGCATGTTGTTTGATTATTTGCGATTTACTCGGGAAGTGAATGAAGCAGGTAATAATAAACAGTCACGTATGACCGTCACACGGTGGTGGCGAACGTTTTGTGGCAATGCAAAGAAAATTAAAGGGTTCTATGTTGGTGGCCTAGAGTACAACCTTGAAAGCCTAGAACGGTATCTTAATAATCAAACGTCCAGTAGTATGAAAACATACTTGGCGGCTCATGGCGGTGATGTCACTGAGTTGGTGAAGATTGCACAGGGTGCTACATACAACAAAAAGCAGGATTTCCTTTTGAAAACACAGCCTCTTATCGATCAAATGTATGATGATTATGCACCGGATATGTGCTTGAAAAACGTTGCTCCTGCACTGACTCCTTCACAGTCGGCGGCATTAAAAAAGGCTCATGAGGACCAGGCGAAATATGATGATCGGTTTAAGCATTGGACTCCGTTAGGTTGCAGTCTTGACCAACAGGCCACGGCAAACGGAGAACGGATAATGTCGGCATTGGCTGAACAGGATTTAGAATTTTAAAGGGGTGTGAATGATGGTTCATGAGTTAAAAATATGGCCTAGATATTTTGATGCTGTTGATTCTGGTGTTAAAACTTTTGAAGTAAGAAAAAATGACCGTAATTTCAAAGTTGGTGATATTTTGTGTTTGCAGGAATATCTCTTTATGTTCGGTCGTTATACGGGTAGGTGTATTCGCGTTTCTGTTACTTATATTTTGGATGATTCTGAGTATTTGAAAGATGGCTATGTCATTTTAGGAATTACCTTAAAGGGGTGTGAATGATGGATAAATTATTGATTTGTTTGCCTGATGGTTATATTGCTCGTCTTACTGAAATATCTGCATTAACTGGCGAAAACTTGAATGATGTTGTTCGTGAAGCTTTGGAACATACTTTTATTATGTCGGAAGAACAAAGGAAATTAATTGATATGCCTTTGCCGTTTTAAGGGGTGTGAATGATGGGAAAACAAAAAAATAGGGGATTTGTAATGCATGGCTTTTCATTTCAGTGCCTGCAATGCTGCTGTTATAGCTGCACAAAGCGCCTGTGTCCGTATCAGCGTGGTTGGCGGGATAATATCTATAAATACCGTTGTGCGTCATGCGTGGCTTCAAATGGCGAAATGTCGAAGTGTATTGAATGTGATTACTTTGAGAACGTCCACACGTCTAGTCGGCATTTTAAAATTAAGCGTAAGTGGGTTCGCGAAGATGAAGTTTTAAAACGTCTGGATACTATATTGCAGAAACTTGACAATCTGAAAGGTGGGGACTAGACTTGACATATCCTAGAATTTAACATATGATTATACAAAATGAATATTTTGTATAATTGAGGTAGGGGCAAAATCCGTAATATTCCTTGAAATCCATAAAACTTGATATATTTTTCCATAGCCAACTTGAGCTCTTCAATCCAGTAATTTGCACTCTGCAGCGATTTGCTGTGTAAGTTTTGATCCATGCATCATTTTTGCCTCTCTAATTTAAAATTATTTTGTATTCGTCAATTTGTATTTGCCAACTGCTAAACTTTTATTTCTGTATTTTTCAAATTTATCTGCAGTGCGGTTTAATTTGGCAAGACATAATATTTTTATAAATATTCCGGGGCTGAATGCAGCTGCGATTTTGCAGCATGATTAATTAGATTGGAAACGGTTGTAAACCAGCCGTGAATTTCAAAACCCGAATGATTGGGAAACATCCGGCGCGGCAAGGTTATTCGTGATTTACATTATCTTTATCTATCCTGAAATCAAAGTCCATCTTGTGAAACAGTTCCACGAATTCGCCTTTTATATTATCATTTTATTGAAATACAAAACGATTGGAGTTAACAGAATGAAAGCGGAATTTTTTACCGAAGCCCCGCCAATTATCAAAGAATTTTTGGGGTATGTGGAAACGATTAAGGGAAAGTCCCCCAAGACTGTTGAGGAGTATTACCTGGACCTGCGCACATTTTTCAGGTATATTAAGAAAAATCGCGGGCTTGCCCCCCCCACCGCGGAATTCGAAACAATTAATATTTCCGATATCGACATAGATCTGATTAAAACCATAACACTGACTGATGTTTACGAATACATGAATTATGTGGGCGTTGACCGCCATAATAAGGCAGCAACACGTTCCCGCAAAGTTTCAAGCCTGCGCGCTTTTTTTAAGTATTTGACCAATAAAGTAGGAAAGCTTGCCGTGAATCCGGTTGAGGAACTTGAAACTCCAAAATTAAAGAAATCCCTTCCAAAATATCTAACATTGGAGCAAAGCATAGAATTGCTTTCGAAGGTGGATGGCCCGACAAAAGAACGCGATTACTGCATGCTGGTACTGTTCCTGAATTGCGGTATGCGCCTTTCGGAGCTGGTAAGCCTTAATTTGAGCGATGTCCGCCACGGAACCTCTACCATGAAAATTACCGGAAAAGGCAATAAGGAACGTATTATCTATTTGAATGATGCCTGTATTGACGCGATTGACCGCTATGTAGCGGTGCGGCCAAAGGATGCGCTGATTGATAAAAACGCATTGTTCATCAGTAAGCAAAATAAAAGAATCAGTCCTAAAACCGTGCAGTATATTGTAAAAAAATACTTAGCGCAAATTGATTTAATCGGTCCCGGGTATTCCGTACATAAGCTCAGGCATACGGCCGCAACGCTGATGTATCAGCACGGTCACGTCGATATCCGGGTTCTAAAAGACATTCTGGGGCATGAAAATCTTGGAACTACTCAAATTTATACCCATCTGTCCGATGAACAGATGGCCAATGCTGCGAAGGCAAATCCGCTTTCGAATATAAAACAAAGGGACTTTGCCAAAATAAATTCTGACAGTGAAACAACAAAAAAAGAGCCGAAATAACGGCTCTTTTTTCTTTAATCTCTAAAATCGGAATTCTCTTCCGACTTTTCAGCTTCAGCGTTCTCTTTTTCTTTTAGATACGGTTGGATCATGTTTTTGTCAATTAACGGATAAACCGTGAAATTGATTAAGAACATACAAAATGCAAATAGAATGAGCACAGCCAACAGCAGTGCAATCATGACCGTGAGGGGCATCCAGATCATCAACACGTAGAATCCAAACAAAATGGCTGCAAGCAGTACTGTAAGCAACAGATTACGCCATAGCCCAATGATAGAAAAGATAAATGCGTTTTTAAAAATCATACTCAGCTTGAGGTCGAAGGTAACGATCATGATCGGGATATAAAATTGAGAAAAAATAAACAGGACCGCTATGCCGATGCATAGTGCAAGTGGAATAAAAAAGATATTGTTTGAGGACAGTTGTGCGGTATAATAAGAAACCGCGACACTGATGATAAAATATACCGCATAACAAACAACGCCATTAATCAAAAATGAAGCCCAGTTGTTTTTAACCGCGTCTATAAAATCCGAAAAAATGAACGCATGTTCTTCCCTTGCGTAATTTCGTGTTATAATTGTAAGTCCTGCCACGAACGGAAAAACAAGAACCAACGGCAAAAAAGCAATCAGGGTTAAGGTCGTTACCTTACTTAAAAAATACATCAGAATTACGGCGACAATCACCGGAACACAAAAAATTAAGTTCAATTGAATCAATTGCCAGAATTTGCGAAAGAAAATTTCCCAAAAACGAAAAAATGGTTTTTTATCAGGCTCATCCTTGCTGACGCCTGGCCCTGGCCGGTTATAATTGTTTTGAAATAAACCCAAAGGTTTTCACTCCTATCCTAATTTTGCACGTGGATGGCAATTATTATAAACTTCTTTAAAATGGTCATTCAGCAAATGAGCATAAACCTGCGTTGAGGAAATATCCGCGTGGCCGAGCATAAGCTGAATATCTTTCAAATCCGCTCCGTTTTCCAGCAAATGGAGGGCAAAAGAATGGCGTAATGTGTGCGGCGTAATTTCTTTTACAATTCCTGCCTGTTCGGTGTAGCCTTTTACAATTTTCCAAAAGCCCTGCCTTGTAAGGCGGCGGCCGTTCAGATTTGTAAACAGTGCCTGTCCTCCATCCGGAGTAATAATCAGGCTTCTGGTTCTTAAAATATAATCCGAAACGATAGAAATTGCAGTGGAATATACGGGGATTATTCTTTCCGCTTTTGCTTTGTTGCAGCTGAGCATTCCGGTATGTAAATTAATGTCCTCAACATTTAAGTCCACAAGCTCTGAAACGCGAATTCCGGTTGCATAAAGCAGTTCCAGCATCGCTTTGTCGCGGCAGCCCTTCAACTCTTTTATATCCGGCTGTGCAAACAGTAATTCAATTTCCTTGCCGCTCAATATCTGCGGCAGTTTTTTTTGTGTTTTTTCAATTTTAATCGCTTTTGCGGGATTGCTTTGAGTCTGATTGCTGATAATCAAATATTGATAAAAACAACGAATCGAAGCAATGTTGCGGGTAATTGTGGAATTCGTTTTTTTTAAATCCGTCATTTTTTTGACATAGCGCTTTATAAAATCCACATCGACAGCAACGGGGCTGTTCAGCCCCTCTTCTTCAACGAAGGATAAAAAATGCTCCACATCGCGGAGATACGAATCCAGCGTATTTGCCGAAACCGATTTTGTATGAATCAAATAATCACTAAAGTCCGCACAATAGTCCTTCATTTTTATTCTATCCCCTCTAGTTTAAAAAGAAAACATGCCGGCAAAGCACGCTGAAAGAAATACATCCATCAGAGCCGCTAAAAATGCAATGCCAAGAATTGCCCCAAAACGCAATAAATAAAGCCTCATGTTGCCCCGGCTGATTGTCCCGTTTTGAGCCGAAGCGCCGCAGGACGCAATTTTTCGTGAGAAGCGCGTACCCTCCCTTGCCGCCAAAAGAATCGCCAGGCAACAAATGAAAGCGCCCGGAAGAATTACCGCCAAATTAAATAGAATTCCATTCCCACCGTATGCCGCATAAATATAACCGGAGGTCAGTCCCAAACCAAATCCGCGAAAAAAAACCACTCCGGGGATGATGAACATGCCCCACATGGAAAGCCCGCAAAGAAAACAAAATAAAATAAAAAGGAATGAAGAAGCAAAAGACGCGGAGAAAATGGTGATAAACGGCTGTGCAGCACGGGATTTAAAATTGCTGTAAAACAAAAAATCCAATTTGCTCAGTGCGGAGATTCCGGCATTCCTTGCGAAAATTGCGCCCAAAACCATTCCGCAAATTAAAAAGACGGACAGCAGCACTAATCCATAGTTTTTGCGCAGTGCTTCAAAAAAAAACTTTATTTTACTCTTCCCGGCTGCCCGGGGTTTAAAGCTATGGCTTATCCTAATCATACTCATACATTCCTCCCGCAAAGGGTGTTTATAAATTGTATGAATAGGGTTGGAATTATATGATTACTTACCGAGTTCCTCCGCTCTTTTTGTACAGGCCGTCATAGCGTCATCTATCATTTGTTCAAAATTCCGATCATAAAATACATCCAGCGCCTTGAGCGTGGTACCGCCCTTCGATGATACCATCTTAATCAGTGCTTTCGGAGTAGTATCCGGCTGCCGCAGCATGCCGGCACTGCCTTCCAGGGTCTGACAAACCAGCTGCAGTGCTGTATCCGCATCAATTCCCTGCTTTACGGCGCTGTCTACGATCGCTTTGGCAAACAGATAAACATAAGCGGGGCTGCTTCCGCTCACAGAGATTACAGCGTTCATTTGGCTCTCTTCCAAAACCGTCACGGTGCCACAGGCCGAAAATAACGATTTGACTAAGTTAAAACTATGGTCGGAAACATTTTCTGTTCTGCACATTGCAGTGGCGCCTTTACCGATTAACAGGGGAGTATTCGGCATAGTACGGATTACCGGGCAGCTGCAACCGAGCGAATCGGTAATGTATTTTGACGAAATACCCGCAGCAATGGATACAAACAGCTTCTGCACACTTACAGCAGGCTTTAAGTCTGCTAAAACCTCGGGGAAATTCTGCGGCTTTACCGCAAGAAACAGGATATCGCACTTTTGGGCAAGCTCTATCAGGGATTCAGCCGTATGAACTCCCGCAGAAGTCTGTAACGCTTCACGCTTTTCCTTGTGAATATCGAACACATAAATTCGTTCGGGCGAAAAAGTCTTCGTCCCCACAATGCCGTTAACAATTGCCCCAGCCATGTTGCCGGCACCCACAAACCCTATTATTTCATCTTCCAAACAGAACACCTACCTTGTGAATATATACTATAATACATTTTAACCCGCTTAGCAATACAAAAATATACATGAATTCCATTTTTATTCATAATGTAAAAAATTATGTTAAATACATTATGTAACCTAACGAAAATTATGTAAACTTATTTATGTAAATCAAATGCATAAAAATGCACACGCTTACATTTCTTCAGCAAGCGTGTGCCGATCAGCAATTTTTCTTTTATTCAGCCAAAGCCGCCTGAATCATAATCGCACATTCCAAACGCTTTTTCTCAAGGTCACACGAAATTTTATGTGCTTTACGAATATCCCCTTCGTACTGCCAGTTGTTCGCATTGCATCCGCCGCTGCAATAGAATTTGGCCCAGCAGTTCTTGCACTCCGGCTTGGAATATACATTCGTCATTGCAAATTCATGCTTCTTTTCAATATCATAGGTACCGTTCAGCACATTGCCCATCTTCCAGGTGTCATCACCGACAAACTGGTGGCATGGGAAAATATCGCCTTCCGGGGTAACTGCGACATATTCGTTGCCGCAGCTGCAGCCGCGCAGACGCTTAATCGCACAGGGGCCTTGCTGCAAGTCAAGCATAAAGTGGAAGAAGTTGAAGCCCTTCCCTGCCTTTTTGCGGTCAATGATAACCTTGGACAGGTGTTCGTATTCCTTGAATACGCTCGGCAGATCTTCCTCTTTAATGGAATATTCCAGCTTCATGTCGGAAACGACGGGTTCCACTGAAATTTGATCAAAGCCCAGGTCAGCCATGTGAAGCACATCATTTGTGAAATCCAAATTATGCTTTGTAAAAGTTCCGCGCGCATAATAGTCTTTATCACCGCGTGTGGCCACCAGCTTTTGGAATTTCGGAACAATGGAATCGTAGCTTCCGGTGCCGTCCGCCCTGACGCGCAGCAGGTCATTCACGCCTTTTCTGCCGTCAAGGGAAAGCACACAGTTGGACATCTCCCGGTTAATATAGTCGATTTTATCATCAGTCAGTAAAATGCCGTTTGTGGTAATGGTGAAACGAAAATTCTTATTGTGTTCCTTTTCTATGCTGCGTGCATACTCGACAACCTGCTTGACTACTTCAAAGTTCATCAGCGGTTCACCGCCGAAGAAGTCCACTTCAAGGTTGTGCCGGTTTCCGGATTTTTCAATCAGAAAATCGATGGCCTTTTTGGCGACTTCAAAAGGCATCAGCATTCTTCCGCGGCCAAAATCACCCTTTGCGGCAAAGCAGTATTCACACCGCAGATTGCAGTCGTGAGCAATGTTCAGGCACAGGGATTTAACGGGCGCGTCCTTCATCATGCCGGCAAACTGCTCATACTCATCCGAGGAAAACAGCTGTCCGTTTTCATACAGCTCTTTCAGCTCCTCATAAGCCTCGCGGATGGTCTGAGCATCATATTTATCTTTCAAACCTGTGAGCAGCGCCTCCGGCGGATGTTCCGGCACACTGTCGTCAAGATAATCCAGCATATCAAACGGTGCATCATCAAAAATATGTACAGCTCCGCTGTTGGTATCCATAACAATATGATACCCGTTAAGGGAATACTTGTGAATCATTTACTTTTCTCCATCTACACAAAATTTAAGGGACAGATTTCTGTCCCTTAGCGGTCAAAATTCAATTCTAAGTTTCATTATCTGTTAGCGTTCTCGCACTTCTGATTTGCAACGGTGCAGGAAGTTTTGCAGGCAGACTGGCAAGAAGCCTGGCATTCGCCGCAACCGCCTTTTACTGCACTTTCCTTCAGATTCGCTTTATTCAGTGTCTTAATTTGCTTCATTTTAAAACCTCCGTTCCAATGTCAACTTTTGTCACTTAATTATTATATCACATGAATTTTAATAATTAAAGTATTATTTTATTTTTGACTTCCTATTTACCGCAAGCAGCCCGCCGACAGCACCGGAAAGCACCATGACCAGCATCCGGATTCCGGCTGCTATGGAAATCGCCTCATGGGAAGCAATCAGGCCGGAAACGAGGAACAAAGCAAATAACAGCAGCCCGGAAAGCGTGCCGTAAGCCAGCCCGCGTTTACGGGAGATTTTTCCCGTAACAAACCCTGCCAAAAATGAGCTGAGCACCGAAAGTGCAATAACCAGCGGCGAAATAAGGTTCTGAGGAATATGCCCCGCGGACACAAACGCCAAAGCACATACACCCAGCAACGCAGCGCAAAGCGCCGCCCCCGTGACGGAACCAATGACGATGGCGCGCAGCGCCCCAAAAACCGGATTCTCTTTTAAATGCTTTGTGCTTTTCATAAGCAAGCGCCCCCTCAAATATCTATTACTATAGATATTCAGAGAGAGCGACAGATATACTTGTTATTCTGCGTCGTCGTGAATTGTGTCAACACTGCCGATTGCCCAACGCTTCAGTCTAAGTTTTGCACGGTCAGAACCGGTTTCAATCACGATGGAATCCGCGTCTTCCTTGATTCCGACTACACGGCCAACGATTCCGCCGATTGTGGTAATTTCATCCCCAATCTGTACATTGCCGCGCATTTTTTCTTCTTTTTTCTTTTTCTTTGACTGCGGACGCATTACGAAAAAATACAAACCACCGATTACTACCGCATAAAGAAGAATGATGACCCACATACTGCCGCCTCCAGCAGCAGTACTGGTACCTGTTAAAGCATTAATATTCATGATAGAACTGCACCTCCATTTAATGTTATGATTATATCAATAAATCCATTTTCATGCAAGTAGTATTATATTCTAATACCAATTTTTTCGCGGTTTTCATTGTAAAATGCTTCAAAATTACCTGCATCCATTGAATCTCGAATTTTTTCAAGAAGCGAGTTGTAAAAATAGATGTTATGCATAACGCAAAGACGCATTGCAAGCATTTCTCCGCTCTTAAACAAATGGTGAATATATGCACGGCTAAAATTGCGGCAAACCGGACAATCACAGGATTCATCAAGCGGAAGCTCATCCAGCTTATATTTCGCGTTCTGTAGGTTGCGGCAGCCGTCCCAGGTAAACGCATGGCCGTGGCGCGCGTTTCTGGAAGGCATTACGCAGTCGAAAATATCCACACCGCGCTTCACCGATTCCAAAATGTTCAGGGGAGTTCCAACGCCCATAAGGTACCGGGGCTTGTCCTTCGGCATTTCCGGCTCTACCGCTTCTATAATGCGATACATCTCCTCTGCGCTTTCCCCTACCGCCAATCCGCCAATGGCATATCCATCCAGGTCAAGTTCGCGGATTTGACGCATGTTTTCGATGCGAAGGTCTTCATAGGTACTGCCCTGATTTATCCCCCAAAGCATTTGCTTCGGGTTAAGGGTGCCCGGCAGCGCGTTCAGGCGATCCATTTCAGCTTTACAGCGGTAAAGCCAGCGAACCGTACGCCTGCATGAATCACGCGCATAATCGTATTCAGCGGGGTTTTCCACACATTCGTCAAAAGCCATTGCAATCGTGGAGGCAAGGTTTGACTGGATCCGCATACTTTCTTCCGGCCCCATGAAAATTTTATGGCCGTCGATGTGCGAGGCAAACGTGACGCCCTCTTCTTTGATATTCCGCAGCTTTGCAAGGGAAAAGACCTGAAATCCGCCGCTGTCGGTCAGAATCGGGCCGTCCCACCGGGTAAATTTGTGCAGGCCGCCAAGCTTTTTGACTGTTTCATCTCCCGGCCTCAAATGCAAGTGATACGTGTTGCAAAGCTGCACCTGACATTTCAGTTCCTTCAGGTCAAGTGCGGAAACAGCGCCTTTAATCGCGCCGCAGGTGGCAACATTCATAAATGCCGGGGTTTGAACGGTTCCGTGCGGCGTAGTGAATTCACCGCGCCTTGCCGTACCGGTATTATTGATTAATTGATACATTCAGTCAATTCCTTTCAATAGATAAACATTGCGTCCCCAAAGCTGAAAAACCGATATTTTTCCTGAACGGCAACCCGGTACGCGTTCATAATATGGTCGTATCCCGCCAAAGCCGAAACCAGCATAATCAGCGTGCTTTCCGGAAGATGAAAATTCGTAATCAGCCCGTCCAGCACCTTAAATTGATAGCCCGGATAAATGAAAATATCCGTCCAACCGGCGCTTTCCTTGATGCAGCCTTCTTTTGTTCCGACCGATTCAAGCGTGCGGCAGCTCGTAGTGCCGACTGCGATAACACGGCCGCCATTTTTTTTGGTTTCAAGAATAGCATCCGCTGTTTCTTTCGGCAGATAGTAATGCTCCGAATGCATTTTATGGTCGGTCACCTTTTCCGCGGTAACGGGCCGGAAAGTGCCCAGGCCAACGTGCAGCGTTACAAAAGCAACCTTAACGCCCTTTGCTTTTACTTTTTCAAGCAATTCAGGCGTAAAATGAAGGCCGGCGGTCGGCGCAGCGGCGGAACCTACCTCTTTTGCATAAACAGTTTGGTAGCGCTCATTGTCGCTCAGATGTTCCGTAATATAGTGCGGCAGCGGCATCTGGCCGATCTCATCCAATATCGCGTAAAAATTGCCTTCATAGGAAAAGCGCACCAGTCGGTTGCCCTCTTCAATAATTTCAAGTACCTCTGCTTTTAGCAGCCCGTCGCCGAATACAAAATGCGAACCGGGTTTTGCCCGTTTTCCGGGGCCGCAGAGTACCTCCCAAACATCACCTTCACGGTGCGTCAGCAGTAAGAATTCAACCTTCGCCCCGGTATCCTCTTTGATACCGTATAACCGTGCTGGAAGTACACGGGAATCGTTTAATACAAGGCAGTCGCCCGGATTTAAATAGTCTGTGATATTATAAAAATGCTGATGTGAAATTTCACCCGTTTCCCTGTTGAGTGTTAACAGCCGGGAAGAATCGCGCGGTTCCAGCGGAGTTTGTGCAATCAGTTCCTTTGGCAAATCGTAAAAAAAATCCTTTGTCTGCATGTCCTGCAAATTTAATTCCATTTTGAATATCTCCTATATTAATATTACCAATTGTTAATTATAAATAAATTGACAACCAATAGCAACCCATGTTATTATAATTAATAATTTATACAAAGATAGAGGCGCGATTTTAAATAGTAACAGATTTTAGGCTGCCGAAGCTGTTGAGGGTCTGCGAAAGGTAAACTCGCCGAAGGGAATGCTGCGGCAGGCATTCACCTGGTTGTTTTGTGAACATCAACACAACTGTCGTCATGATTATGATGGAGCGCTATCGACATACCGGTACTTGGGTTGCTGCCAGGTTCCGCAAATGGCGAATAGTTTTATTATATTTTATTGACGACCGGTTTGCAACCGGTTTTTTTATTAGGCTGATATTTTTGTTTCATATTATCATATAATATATTTAGGAGGAACCATAAATGAAAAAGTATAATGTAGGAATTATTGGAGCTACCGGAATGGTGGGCCAAAGGTTTGCAACTTTACTGGAAAACCACCCGTGGTTTACCGTTACCGCACTTGCTGCCAGCGCGCGTTCTGCAGGAAAAACCTATGAAGAAGCGGTTGGCGACCATTGGCTTATGACCACCCCGATGCCGCAAAGCATGGCAAAGATGACCGTTTACAATGCGGAAGAGGATGTACAGAAAATCACTTCGCTGGTTGACTTTGTATTCTGCGCTGTAAATATGAAAAAAGAAGAAATTAAAGCATTGGAAAAAAAGTATGCAAAAGCGGAATGCCCTGTCATGTCAAACAACAGCGCAAACCGCGGCACACCGGACGTACCAATGATTATCCCCGAAATCAATTCGGACCACGCAGCTGTCATTGATTTTCAGCGTAAGCGTTTGGGAACAAAGCGCGGCTTTATTTCCGTAAAATCCAACTGCTCGCTGCAAAGCTATGTTCCTGCAATTCATCCCCTGCTTGACCTGAACGTGACAAAAGTTCTCGCCTGCACCTATCAGGCGATTTCCGGCGCAGGAAAGACATTCAAAACGTGGCCGGAAAGCGTGGATAATGTTATTCCGTTCATTGGCGGCGAAGAAGGGAAATCGGAGAATGAGCCCCTTAAAATTTGGGGGCACGTTGAAAACGGTGCAATTGTAAATGCCGTTTCCCCCTGCATTACTTCCCAATGTTTGCGCGTACCTGTTTCCGACGGCCATACGGCTGCGGTATTTGCTTCCTTTGAAAAGAAAGTTGAAATGGAAGAAATCATATCAAAATGGGAAAGCTTCAAGGGTGTTCCCCAGGAGCTTCAGCTTCCAAGCGCGCCAAAGCAATTTTTGCATTATTTCCGTGAGGACGACCGTCCGCAGACAAGGCTGGACCGTAATTTAGAAAACGGTATGGCTGTTTCCATCGGCCGTTTGCGTCCGGACACACAGTATGATATCAAATTTGTATGTCTTTCCCATAACACGCTGCGCGGCGCGGCAGGCGGCGCTGTTTTAATGGCGGAACTCCTTTGCGCAAAAGGTTATATCGACTGAGCACACTGCAAATTTGGAGGTAATTCATTATGAAAAAGCTCGTTTTTACCGGGTCCGGTGTTGCACTGGTAACTCCTATGAAAAAAGACGGCTCAATCAATTATGAAGTTCTGAGTGATTTAATTGAATTCCATATTAATAACGGCACAGACGCGATTATTGCATGTGCTACGACCGGCGAGTCCCCTGTGCTGAATCATGAAGAGCATTGCGCAGCAATTCGATTTATTGTAAATCACGTGAACAAAAGGGTACCTGTCATTGCAAGCTCCGGCAGCAACGATACAAACTATGCGGTGGAGCTTTCCCGTTCCGCACAGGAGCTGGGTGCCGACGCTTTATTAATGGTTACGCCTTACTATAATAAAACATCTCAGGCCGGTTTGGTAAAGCATTATAATTACGTTGCCGACCGGGTTGATCTTCCGATTATCCTCTATAATGTGCCGTCCAGAACAGGATGCAACATTAAACCGGAAACATATTTTGAGCTGTCAAAGCATCCCAATATTGCGGCGACAAAAGAAGCAAACGGCGACATTTCGTCTGTTGCAAAAACAATTTCCCTTTGCGGCGACAATCTCGCTGTGTATTCCGGTGAGGACAATCAAACCCTCCCCATTTTGGCTTTGGGCGGAAAAGGCGTTATTTCCGTATTCGCCAATGTTTTGCCCCATGTGATGCATCAGATTTGTGCGGACTATTTCGCAGGCGATCTTGCAGCCAGCAGGGAGGCTTTTTTGAAGCATTTTGAATTAATGGATGCATTGTTTATGGATGTAAACCCTATACCGGTAAAAGCGGCTATGAAAATGCTGGGAACTGACTGTGGCGAATGCCGGTTACCGCTTACTTCTATGAGCGCCGAAGCACTGCAAACGCTCGCCTCCGTACTGAAAAAGTACGAACTGATAAAATAAATTTACCTTTTCGGAGGGACGTTTTAATGACAAGGATTATTATAAGCGGATGCAATGGAAAAATGGGCCGTGAAATTTCCGCCTGTGCGGCACAGCGTGAAAACTGCGTGGTTGTGGGCGGAATTGACCTGAATACGGAACTTCCGAACAATTACCCTGTTTTCGCAAAACCTGCGCAAGTCAATGTGGACGCAGATGTATTGATTGACTTTTCCAACCCGGCGCTTCTCCCCTCTTTGCTCCAGTATGCGGAGAAAACGGGGGTTCCGCTTGTTCTTTGCACAACAGGTTACAACAGCGCTCAAGTAGAATCGATTACGCGAGTATCAAAGAGTGTTCCGATTTTTTATTCGGGCAACATGTCGCTCGGCGTCAATCTGCTGATTGAGCTTTCTAAAAAGGCTGCTCAGGTTTTGGACCATGATTTTGATATTGAAATTATTGAAAAACATCATAATCAAAAGATTGACGCACCAAGCGGAACGGCGCTGATGATTGCCGACGGAATCTCCTCTGTTCGGGATACCGCGGCACATTATGTTTATGACCGCCATTCCCAGCGGAAAAAACGCGAAACAGCGGAAATCGGCATTCACTCGGTTCGCGGTGGCACCATAGTCGGTGAACACGAAGTGATTTTCGCAGGTCCACATGAAGTAATTACGCTTTCACATTCCGCCCAATCAAAAGAGATTTTCGCTTTAGGCGCTGTGAATGCGGCATTTTTCTTAACCGAACAGCCTGCGGGACTTTATAACATGTCTGATTTATTAAAATAAGGAGGTTTTTTCATTATGGTTACGGCTCCGACTATTACTACTTCCAATGACATCACGTTAATCACGCTGCAAAATTGCCCATCCGATTTAACGTTTATTGCAAATGTATTTCGCAGGATTGCCGGTTTTGGCGTAGATGTTGATATGATTTCGCTCGCACCCACACACGGCGCGTTCACTTCTATTTCATTTACGATAGCCGATAATGATTTGGGTAAAATTCTTACTTTTACATCTGATCTGCATGACAATTCCAATATTAAAACGATTGTGAGCAGCGGCAACTGCAAAATTTCCGTTTACGATCAGGGCATGAAGAACTCCCCCGGTGTTGCTGCAGGGGTTTTTGCTGCAGCGGCAAAGGTGGAAACTGATATTCGAATTATTACAACTTCAGAAGTTGATATTTCTCTTTTGGTTACTGCGGCAGATTTTAACGAAACACTGCACGCGATTGAAAGTGGTATTCAATCATAAAAAGTCTATAAAATTCCAACAGCGGGCCTGTACCTTACGGTGCGGGCCCGCTGTTTCATCTTTTGAAATAAACGATCAGGGGAAAAATGTAAACTGCCGTAAAAATTCCGACACACAGCAGCCAAAAAAGAATTGATGCCGGAATTTCAAGGAACTTAATCTTGCGGTACAATCCTTTTTTCAAAAAAATCATAATACCGAGCAAAAGTAATAGTCCCGCTGCGGACAGATAAGCACCCGTTTGAAAACCGGGCGGCAGATAACTGATGGAAACCGCATTATTTCCTTTATCAAGCTTGACTGCAATCATTGAATCAAACACGCGCAGAACTTCCGCTTTTTTATGATTTACATAAGCAGTGTACCCGTTCCCGTAGGTCAGCGGCAGGAAAAGGTACGCGTTGTCATCTTGCGCAGATGCTGTTCCGATAATCTGATTATTCACCTGTTTTAAGTTAGCCGGCACGGTATTATTTACCGCAGTATTGAGCACGTTTAAATCCAGACCGGCCAGCCCGAAGGATTTTGCACTGACTTCCTTCAGTACTTCAATCTGCACATTCACAGTCTCATTTGTAAATGTTCCTAACTTTACAAGACCGTTGTTTGATTGGTTCGGATAGTCCGGCTGTACTGCTATTCCGTTAACAAAAATATTAAAGCTTGAATTGATGTGTTCGATCAGGCTGTTGGACAACCGGTCAAACCAATCGAAATACAGCGTTTGCGCTCCCTTTACGGGAATATTATAGTTAATAATGCCATTCCGCGTATTATCCGGAAAAGTAATTGTGTATTTGTCGTCTTTTTTGATCGAAATGTTATTCATCTGAATCGGCTCATACTGGGTGAAAAGGTTCTGACTCGTATGAAAAACAGATTGAAAGAGCGACTGCTGAATATTCAAACGAGTCGTATCCGGCAGCAGCTTTAAGGACTGAATATCGGAATTATTTATTACAAACCCAAAAGGAAGAACGGGACTGTTTCTCTTTATTGCGTAAGCTGAATTTTTATAAACAATGCTGTCGTTATTTTTGATGTTATCCGCTTTTATGATGCTGTATTGATTGCCCAAAATCGCATCTGTAAGTTCTGTTCCTCCGTTTGAGTTAACCTCCATCCAGTAGGAGGAATACCCCAGCTTTTTCATGGTGTACATAAAGCTTTCGTTGGTAAGTGAGGTATAATGGCTTAGCGTGTTGTACCCCATGCTTCCGGCTAAATTCACGTCGAAGTATTTTTGATCCATTTTTACACGGTAAAATCCGGTGTCGTTAATTTTATCGCTTAAACTGATTACCGGTGTATAAATGGCCGTGCTGTTGGCTGCGGAAGCAATATAAACGCACGAATTAAAGATGCATTCCACCAGCACAATCACGCAAAGGAAAGCTGAAAACGCCGCTTTGCTCAGCTGCTTAAACCGATACAGCAGCAAAATTGTAAGGTACGCAAGGCCTGCCGCAAAAGAAAATGCCAGCAGCAGCACAAAGCTGTTTTTATCCCCCCACAGCGTTTTTGTATAGATCGTAATTTTATCATAGTCCTTCGTAATTAAAACACATGCGGCAATGAACAAGGCGCCGACTGCCAGCATTGCCCCAAATAAGGAAAAGGAATTGCTCTGCCTTAATGCGTGCTTGTCATTCACTGCAGTTATGACCGCAGCAAGCAGGATTAAGCCGAAAAAGATTGTAATATAACCGTAGCGCACAGGAAAAGCCTGATAATTCCCGGTTTGCCACATTTTATTGATCGGTTCAATAAAAACAGGAATCAGTGTGAGAATAAGAATACAAAAAACACCGGCAGCTTTCTTTGTGTGGCCGGAAGTAAAAGCAAGATACAAAATAATCGCGGCAAAAATTGCCCCCGAGCAAAGAATGACGGCGAGCGTGGTGTCAAAACGGGTAAAAAGCCGGCCTATCTTCAAGCTTGATATCAAATCGCCCGTTCTTGCGGAACTGACATACTGCATCAACGACGGCAGCCAAACCACAGCAGTTATAACAGCAACGACCAGTGTTGAAATACCAAGCAGCACAATGCTTTTTCGTCTGTGTTCCGCCGGTACACAAAAAATCAGATAAATACCGAAGGAAAGAACCAAAAAGATACATACCATGTAACTGAGATAAAAGTTGACAGTAAGGATTGCAGAAAAGGCCAAAACATACAGCCAAATCCGGTCTTCCTCCACCAGTTGAGCCAAGCCCAGCAATAAAATCGGGAAAAGATACATCACATCCAGCCAAACCTGGTTTTGGTAGTAAAACATGGTATAACCGCAAAATGCATACATCACGGAAAGCGCAACATTTTGAGCGGTATTCAGTTTGTTGAATTGACGGCTGAAAAAAACGCTCGCGGTCAAAGCACAGACCATCATTTTTAGCACAACTAAAATATTAACAAAATGGTACATATCCGCTTTATTGACCAGCGTGACCAAAAAAGTAAACGGACTTGAAATAAAGAATAAAAAGACGCCCCAGAAGCTCATGCCGCCTGCATTCTGCATATTCAGGAACATGTTTGCCTTACCGGATAAAATATCTTTGAAATCCATCAAAAAAGGGATAACCTGCTGGTTCATGTCACACCAGGACAGCGTTTTATCGCCGAACGGAAACATTCGGTAATAAAAAAACACAGACATCATGATCAGCATTACTGCGGTCGGCGCAATGATGCAGGAACGTTTTTTCTTCATCTGTATTTCACCTCCATAAAGACCAGTGGTTCTATTATAATGATTTATTATATAAAAATCAATCAAAACCGCCCATGCTCAACAGAATTAAGCATGGGCGGTTTGTAAAGCAGGTTATTCGGCAAGGATAACCTTATGGTGAATTTTTTTACCTTTTTTAATAATCACATATTTTTTCTCAAAATCTTTCAGGGAAAGCTTTGCCGTCACGGAAGCTATTTTTTCATCATCAACCGCAACACCGCCCTGTTCGATTAAACGTCTGCCTTCTCCCTTCGACGGGACAAGCTTTACTTTCACAAGAAGATCAAGCACACCGATTTCTCCGTCGGTAAAGTCTGCCGAAGTAATTTCACTGGATGGCATATTGTCGGTGTTCGTCCCCGCACCAAACAGAGCTCTTGCACCCTCCTGCGCCTTTTTTGCTTCTTCTTCGCCGTGAATCAGCTTGGTGACTTCAAACGCAAGAATTTCTTTCACCTTGTTCAATTCTCCGCCTTCCAGTTTTGCAAGCTCATTAATTTCATCAAGCGGCATAAAAGTAAGAATTTTAAGGCACTTAATTACATCTGCATCCCCGATATTGCGCCAGTACTGGTAGAACTCAAACGGAGTCGTCTTTTCCGGGTTAAGCCACACCGCACCCTTTTCCGTTTTGCCCATCTTTTTACCTTCGCTGGTGGTCAAAAGCGTAAAGGTCATTCCGTAAGCATCCTTGGCCTCTTTGCGCCGAAGCAGTTCCACACCGCCGATAATATTGCTCCACTGGTCGTCGCCCCCAAGCTCAAGTTGGCAGTTGTACCTGTGATTCAATTCAAGGAAGTCATAGCTCTGCATAATCATGTAATTCAGTTCAAAGAAGGAAAGGCCCCGTTCCAAACGCTGCTTGTAGCATTCCGCCGCAAGCATCCGGTTCACAGAGAAATGCACACCAACGTCACGCAGGAACTGAACGTAATTCAAGTTCAAAAGCCAGTCAGCGTTGTTTGCCATAATTGCTTTCCCGTCCGAAAAATCGATTAAGCTGGACATTTGCTTTTTGAAGCAGTCAATATTATGATTGATTTCCTCTGAAGTGAGCATTTTACGCATATCACTTTTGCCGGAAGGATCGCCGATCATGCCCGTACCACCGCCAAACAGGGCAATTGGGGTGTGACCCGCGCGCTGCATGTGTGCCATTACCATAATCTGCACAAAGTGACCGACATGCAGGCTGTCGGCAGTCGGATCAAATCCGATATAAAAGGTTGTTTTTTGGTTGTCGAGAAGATCTTTGATTTTCTCTTCATCCGTCATTTGGGCGATCAAGCCCCTCGCTTTTAATTCTTCGAAAACTCCCATTGTTATTTCCTCCAATTTTTTTTGGGGGCATAAAATAAAAAACGCCCCCTGCATTGTTGCAGAGGGCGGAATCACCGCGGTACCACCTCAGTTCGCCGCAGCTTCACAGATACGGCCTTACGGGTACTTCATACCCACGCGCTGTAACGTGCGCTGCGACGGCCAAACCTAATAGAATCCGTTCAGTTTGGCGGCTCCGGAATGTATTTCTGCTCATGGCCTTACCTGCTCGCACCAACCGCAGGTTCTCTTTGCCGGTCTCATCAGCGTACTTTTTTCCATCAAAGCTATTATAATGCATTATAGCGAATTCAGTCCGCATTGTCAAGACTTAGAAGTCTTTTGAGCCATATTCAGCATTTCAGCGGCATTTTCAAGCATAAGCGGGGTAATCTGCGCGCCGCCCATAATCCGGGCGAGTTCCTGCTTTCTTCCGTCGAAATCCAGCTGAATTACATCAGTATATGTTTTATTTTCCTGAACGTGTTTTTTAATTAAATACTGTGTATCCGCAAGTGCGGCAATTTGAGCCAGATGCGTTACGCAGACAACCTGACGGTTGCCGGAAACTTCCCGCAGCTTCAGCCCCACCTTCTGTGCTGCGCTTCCGCTGATACCGGTATCGACCTCATCAAAAATAAGTGTATCAATATCATCTTTCCCCGCCAATACGGTTTTAATCGCCAGCATAATGCGGGACAGTTCACCGCCTGAAGCGATTTTTGCAATCGGCTTTGCCGGTTCCCCCGCATTGGTCGAAATCAAAAACTGCAGCTTGTCGCAGCCAAGCTGGTTTAGCGGGCAGCGTTCCTGCTGCGCTTCAAAATCGATGTTTGGCATATCCAAAAACGCAAGCTCCTGCTTTACCTTTTCCGTAAACACCTGCGCTGTTTTCCTGCGGCAAATTGAGATTTCCTCGGCAAATTTTTCAGCATCCGCCTTTGCTTTGTTATACTCCGATGTCAGCCTTGAAATATTTTCATCCGAAAGCTGAATGTTTTTCAGCTCTTCCTTGGACTGCGCAAGAAAATCGAGCATGGTTTCCACTGTATTCCCGTATTTCAAGCCCAGCCGATAGATAATATCCAGCCTTGCTTCTATTCTTTCAAGCTCCTCCGGGTCATATTCAAGCTGAGAGAAAAAGTCACGCATTTCACTGCTGCAGTCCTGCAAATCGTATTCAATATTCTGCATCCGTTCCGCAAGGCTGTGAATTTCGGGCAGATAACGTTGTGCGTCGCTAAGAGCAGCCGCGGCGGCGGAAACAGCGGCCAGCGCGCCTTCCATGGAATCGTCCCCATCCAGAGCGGACTTTGCCGCGTTCAGTGAACCGGCAATTTTTTCGCTGTTCAGGTACATTGTACGCAGCTTATTCAGCTCGTCCTGCTCACCGATATGTAAATCCGCCGAGTCCAGTTCATCAATTTGATAGGTTAATAAATCAATTTTTCTTGCTTTCTGCGCTTCATCCATGCTGTAGGCGGAAAGCTCATTTTTTATTCGGTGCATCTTTTCAAAGGCCGCGCGGTACTGCAAACGCAATTTTTCTGGCACGCCCATACTGTCGATATAATTAATATGCAGGTCGGGAGAAAGCAAGTCATAGCTTTCGTGCTGTCCATGAATATTAATAAGATAGGAACCGATTTCCTTTAATACGGAAACGGTGGCCGGACGGCCGTTGATTCGGCAAACCGCCTTGCCCTCCGGATTAATTTCGCGCTGAATGATTAGAGTGCCGTCTTCTTCCGGTGCGTAGCCAAGCTCTGCCAGCTTTGCAGAGGCCTGAGCACCTAACTCCAAAAAGGACGCACTGACAAACGCCGAACGGGCTCCGGTACGAACCAGTTCACGTGAGGTGCGTTCCCCGAGAATCGCATTGATTGAATCAATTACAATCGATTTGCCCGCGCCGGTTTCACCGGTCAGCACATTTAAACCGGAATGAAAATCAATTTCGGCCTTTTCGATTACAGCAATATTCTCGATATACAGCTGAGAAAGCATAGCAATCACCCAACCATTTTTTTCAGTTCAGCAACAAGCTGCTCCGCATTTGTTTCGTTTTTACAGGCGATAAAAATCGTATCATCCCCGGCAAGTGTTCCGACTACGCCTTCCCAATGCATGGAATCCATGGAAGCACATACCGCCTGAGCCATCCCGGTAAGGCATTTGATTATAACCAGATTAACGGCATAATTAATGGATACCGCCGAGTCGGCAAGAAGAGAATAGAATTTCGAGGAATAATCCTTAGTGTTGTCCTTTCCGACAGAATACTTATATTTCCCGTCGTTTGAAAGTGTTTTTATCAGCCTTAACTCCTTAATGTCACGGGAAACAGTTGCTTGGGTAACATCAAAGCCATCCGAACGCAGGCGGCGAAGCAATTCCTCTTGTGTGTCAATGGTATATTCGTTAATCAGTTCAAGAATCTTTGTGTGTCGTCGTGTTTTCAAAGTCAGTTTCTCCCCTCCGCTAATTTTTCGTTTACTACCTCATAAAAATTATCCTGTTTTAATTTAATAATCCGCGCCGTTTGAGCGGAGCGGTAAAATTCAATGTTTTGGTGATCTGTAATTTTTACAGAGGTTTCACCGTCAATGGTCAGGAAGATCTCACTGTCATAATTTGAAGAAGCCCGAACGCTGAGCCGGGCGTCCGGCCCGAAAACGACAGACCGCGTTAATAACGAGTGCGGGCAAATCGGAGACAGTAAAATACAGTTAATACTTGGGTCAATCACCGGCCCGCCGGCGGAAAGCGAATAGGCTGTGGAACCTGTGGGTGTTGAAACAATCAGTCCATCCGCACGATAATCACAAACATTCGTATCGTTAAAGTTCACCTTCAAATCCAGAATTCTGGATAAAGCACCCCTCGCCAGTACGGCATCGTTCAAAGCGCGGTATATTTTTGTTTTTCCTTCGTTTTCAAGCTTAACCTCAAGCATCATCCGGTCTTCAATGGTATAGTCCCCGTCAACCAGCTTTTTCAAGGTATCCAGTTCATCCGTTTCAAGCCCGGCAACAAACCCGAGCCGTCCTACATTAATCCCCAGAATTGGCTTTTCAGCCGCAGCAGCATGCCTTGCGCAATGAATAATAGTGCCATCGCCGCCAACCGCGATAATTGCATCGCAATCCTGAACCATTTTGCTGAAATCATCATAAAAAACAACGCCGCAGTCTGAAAAAGGGCCCTGAAGAATTGCTTTCATAAGCACTTCTGCACCGAACTCGTGCAGTTTTTCAATTACCCTTGCAGTATGAAATTGAGCGTCCTTTTTACTCAAATTCGGCATAATAACAATTTTCAAATTATTCACCGCCATTTAGCTGATTATGGGATTCCTCCACAAGAGCCTTAACATCCAATTCCACACTGACCGGTTCTTCAGATTTCTGCAGATGAACCAGGTACTCAATATTCCCTTCCGGCCCTTTTACAGGGGAAAAGGTTAATCCCAAAACAGAAAAACCATGTTCTAAAACAAATCCAACAATTTTCTCAATCACTTCAATATGGATGGACTGTTCGCGAACAACACCCTTTTTTCCTACCTTGCCGCGCCCCGCCTCAAACTGGGGCTTAATCAGGCAAACTGCCTGCGCGTCGTCTGCCATGAATTTGCGCGCAACGGGAAGAACAAGGCAGAGTGAAATGAAGGATACATCCACACTGAAAAAATCCACCAAGTCCGGAACCTGCTCCGGTGTAAGGTAACGCACATTCGTGCGCTCCAAATTTACCACTCTGGCATCCGTTCTCAGCTTCCAGGCAAGCTGCCCGTAACCGACATCGACGGAATATACTTTTTTTGCACCGTTTTGCAGCATGCAATCGGTAAAGCCCCCGGTTGAGGCACCGATATCCATTGTAATTTTATCTTTCAGCTGAATCGGAAACGCAGCCATCGCTTTTTCAAGCTTTAAGCCCCCGCGGCTTACATAGCGCAGAGCTTCTCCTCTGACTTCTATGTTGGCATTTTCCGGCAGCATCGTACCCGGTTTATCCGACTTTTGGTTATCGACATATACATTTCCCATCATGACAATAACCTTGGCCTTTTCTCTGCTCTCGGCAAGTCCGCGTTCAAAGATAAGGCAGTCAAGTCTCTTCTTTTCTATCACTTTTCGCACTCCGTCATAATCAGATTCTTCATACCCTTATCATCCAGTCCCAGTGCATCCAGTGATTGCTGCATTGTGGCATGAGGAACAAAGTTAGTAATTCCATGCAGATAAAATCTTCCATGGAAGCCGTTTTCACTTAGTAAATAATTAAAATGTTCGCCTACTCCGCCCTGCTCAATTCCTTCTTCGAAGAAGAACACTTTTTCTGCCTTTGCGGAACTGATTACCGCATCCGTGTCAATCGGCTTTATTCGGTTCAGCTTGATAATCCGAACCTGAAGCCCTGCCTCTTTTAACTCTGCAAGCGCCTTACACGCAAAAGAAAATAAACGACCGTAAGTTACAATTGCAATTTGAGCATTCTCATCCCCGTAAGTGTCAAACGCTTTACAGCTGCTTTCGAAATCAAACGGTTTAAACATTTGCTTTCCCCGGGGATAGCGAACCGCAGCAACGCCTTCACAGTGATAGAGCGCCTGATTAAAATCAAAGTAAAGCTCATCATAATAAGCCGGAGAATAAACTGTGATATTCGGAATTGAATTCAGGAACGCTACATCAAAAATGCCCTGATGCGTTTCACCGTCTTCCCCAACTACTCCTGCACGGTCAATCGCAAGAACCACCTTCACGCGCTGAATTGCGGCGTCATGAATAATTTGGTCGTACCCGCGCTGCAAAAAAGTTGAATAGATTGCACAGACAGGCAGCATCCCGCCGGCAGCGAGCCCACCTGCAAAAGTAACCGCATGCTGTTCCGCAATTCCGGTGTCAAAAAAGCGCGTGGGGAACTGCTTTGCGAAGCCCGTAAGCCCGGTGCCAAGCTGCATGGCGGCAGTGATCGCGCAAATTTTATCGTCATGGGAAGCCAAAGTGCAAATATGATTTCCAAATACACTGGAAAAATTTTCACCAGAAGATTCGGACTTCCCCGTTTCAACATCAAAACTGGAAATACCGTGAAAAATACCCGGATTTTGCTCTGCAAAGGGATATCCCTTGCCTTTGCGTGTCAGAACATGCAGCAGAACGGGATGCTCGATATTTTTTGTATTTTCTAAAACATCCATCAGCTTTTTTAAATCATGGCCGTCAAATGGGCCGTAATAATAAAAGCCCATGTCCTCAAATATTGTATTATCATAAAGGACTTGCTTCAGTGCCGCTTTTGACTTGGAAAGTACGCGGTGAACAGGTTTTCCGACAAGGGGAACGTGGTCCAAAATCGTTTCCACATTGCCCTTCACCCTAAAATACCCCGGCTTTGTTCTGATATGGGCAAGGTAGCGGGCAATTGAGCCAACATTACGGGAAATCGACATTTTGTTGTCATTCAGAATAACAACAAAATTTTTGTTAAAACGCCCGGCATTATTCAAGCCTTCATAAGCAAGCCCGCCGGTAAGCGCACCGTCGCCAATAACGGCGACAACATGGCCGGGCTGGCCGCTCAGCACTTTTGCGTTGGCAATTCCGAGAGCAGCGGAAATAGAGGTGCTGCTGTGGCCTGCATTAAAGGGGTCATACTCACTTTCTGAACGGTTTGGGTAACCCGAAAGGCCGCCTTGTGTCCTTATGGTGGAAATCCGGTCGCGTCTTCCGGTTAAAATTTTATGGGTATAGGACTGATGCCCCACATCCCAAACAATTTTATCGTCTGTGGAACCAAAAACCCGATGTAAAGCAACTGTAAGTTCTACTACACCGAGATTTGACGATAGATGCCCGCCGTTATTGGAAACAGTCTGAATGATTTTCTCGCGTATTTCACCGCATAATTCATTCAGCTGAGACAGCGAAAGCTCCCGTAAATCCTCGGGAGAATCTATTTTATTTAAAAGGTTGTCCATTTTGTAAACCTCAGTTATACGTTTGATGCAAAAATTATATCATAAAACAGGATGTCATTCAATCATCCCATTCTGCCGCTTCGCCGCGGCAACCGTGTTCTTCAGGAGCATCGCAATTGTCATTGGGCCGACACCGCCCGGAACCGGCGTTATGTAGGAAGCAATTTTTTCAACAGGGGAAAAATCGACATCCCCGCAAAGTTTGCCGTTTTCATCGCGATCCATGCCGACATCAATAACCACTGCACCGGGTTTCACCATATCTGCGGTTATAAATTTCGGTTTGCCTACCGCGGCAACAAGAATGTCCGCACTCCTGCAGACCTCTTTCAAGTTTTGAGTTTTGCTGTGGCAAATCGTAACCGTGCCGTTGTTGTGAAGCAGAAGAATTGCCATTGGTTTGCCCACGATGTTGCTGCGGCCCACCACAACGCAATTTTTACCTGCTATCTCAATTTTCTCCGAGCGAAGCAGCTCGATTACTCCGGCAGGGGTACAGGGCAGAAAATGAAAATTTCCAATCATAATTCTGCCGACATTGGAAGGATGAAACGCATCGACATCTTTTTCCGGATCAATCGCTTCCACAACGGCTTCTTCATCCAAACCGTTTGGAAGAGGAGACTGTACAAGAATGCCGTTAATATCTTTTTTCGTGTTTAATTTCTGTACCAAACCCATTAATGCTTCCTGCGATGTATTCGCAGGAAGCGCATATTCTTCGGAATAGATGCCTGCCTGTGCGCAGGCCTTCTTTTTATTGTTCACGTAGGTTCTGGAAGCCGGGTCGTCACCGACGATGACGACTGCCAGCCCCGGTACAATGCCCTTATGCGCCAAGGATTCCACTTCAAGGGCAACCTTGGCCCGAACTTCAGCGGCAACCGCTTTGCCATCAATTCGCTTCGCCATGCGTCTGCCTCCCGGTATTATTTCTTATCTTCGGAAATTTCATCCGATTCAGTTTGCTCCGGCACCTCAACAGGCTTGATTTCACTCAGTTCCGGTTCAGCAGTCGTATCCGTTTCGGTTGTGGCTTCAATTGTTGAATCTGCAGCGGAATCCTCAGAGACAGTGGTTTCATCTGAATTTGAATCTTCCGAGCCAGCATCTTCAGTTTCTTCTGTATTTTCAAAAATTGTGCTGGTATCGTCGTCAATCATTTCTTCCGGCACTTCATCAACAATACCGTTTAGTTCCATTACCTTCCTGGAACCGCAGCCAACAAGCGAAGTTTTGTTGCGGAACACGATCAACAAGATAACCGCAGTCAGAACAGTCACAGCGGCTACAAGCTGCGACACGCGAATCGGAAGGAAAGGTGTAATAAGGCTGTCCGTTCTTAAACCTTCAATAAAGAAGCGCCCGGTACCGTACCAAATTAAATAAACAAGAAACACCTGGCCGTCATATCTTCTGAACTTCCGGCTGAAAATATGTAGCAGAATAAAGCCCAACAGGCACCAAAGCGATTCATAAAGAAAGCATGGGTGTACCGGGCCGTTTGCAATTTTTGCGGTGTTTTCGCTGACCATGCCCCACGGAAGGTTTGTTTCAACACCGAAGGCTTCCTGGTTCACGAAATTGCCCCAGCGGCCGATGGTTTGTCCGATTAAAAAGCCAAGGGCAGCAAGGTCCAATACGGAAGCAACATTAATTTTACGCAATTTTGCAACTAACGCGCCGCAGAGTATGCCGCCGATAATACCGCCGTAGATTCCAAGGCCGCCTTCCCAAATGTACAGCGCGCTGATGGGATTCTTAATGTATTGATCGCCGGTGTAAAAAAGAACATAGTAAGCCCGCGCGCCGATAATACCGCCGATGATGCCGATAATAACGGCGTCCAGCAACTTGTCGTCATCCATATTGAATTTTTTGCAGCTTGCCATAACGTACAGAAAGGCCAAAAGGAAGCCGACCGCGATAATCACACCATACCACTGAACCGATAAATTTCCAATCGAAAAAGCTCTGGGATTAATGTTGATATGAATACCAAGTCCAGGGAATTGAACATTATACATATTCTCCACCATTTCTCCACGCGTCAAACAGATTCAACCGACCGGCCGACTTTCGCGTGGGAAATATCGGTGGCATAATGTTAAAATAAATTCTTAATCCAATGGTTTTACAATAGACAACGCGGAATATTCCGGCGCAAGCTGGGTCTTTAAGCGGTTTTGCACAGAAGCAACGTCTGCCGACGCAACCGAGTCAATGTAGCTGAACAGTTCCCGGTTTGAAAACGCATCTGCAACCATTGAATTGGCAAGATAATCCACGCTGTTAAATGAAGAAACAATACGGCCGTAAACCGCTTTTTGAGAACGCTCAAAAGCCGCTTTGTCAATTCCGTCTTTCCGTACTTTTGCAATTTCTTTTTTAATTTCTTCCGCGACAGCATCCGGATCCTTTGATTCACCGGAAAAAATAACGGAGGCATAGCCCGGGCCTTCAAAATACTCGTAAGAGAAGGAAGATTGATTGATAAGCCCCGCGTCAAGCAGCCGGCGGAAAAGCGGTGATGCATCGGAAGCCAAAAGATCAAGCAAAATTTCCGTTTCCGCTAATTCCTTCACAGTAACGCGTTCTTTGCCGGCCAGTTCTTTAAAGCCGAATTCAAAAATCGGCGCTGCTACGGAAAGCTTTTGCTCTATCCCGTTTTTTACGATTTCCTGTGGTTCTTTTTCAAACATTCTGTCCACGCTGACAGGGGCGGAGGGCTTCAATATTTTATCACACAGCTCAAGCACCTTATTTACATCAACATTTCCGGCAATGCTCAAAGCCATATTGTTGAGGTTGTAGAAGGTGTTGTAGCATTGATACAGCAGATCGGGTGTAATTTTTGCAATACTTTCCACGGTACCGGCAATATCTGTTTTAACCGGGTGGTTTTGATACAACGCACCCAAAAGGTTAAACAGGACGCGCCACTGGGGGTCATCGTCATACATTCTGATTTCCTGCCCGATAATTCCCTGCTCTTTTTGTACGGTCTGCTCCGTAAAATACGGCGACTGTACAAAGTCCAGCAAAATCTCAAGGGAATCATAAACATTTTCCGTACAGGAGAACAAATAGCAGGTCACGTCAAAGGAGGTGTAGGCATTTGCGGAGGCTCCTGTTTTTGCGTAGCGCTCAAATGCGTCGCCGTCCTCGCTTTCAAAAAGCTTATGCTCCAAATAGTGGGCGATACCGGCGGGCACCTTGTTCGGCTCATTTTGTTCGGATGTTTTAAAGCACATGTCAATTGAACCGTATTTGGTGCCAAACACAGCATAAGTGGAATTGTTATTTTCTTTTGGATAGATAAATATTTTTAATCCGGAGGAGTGCTTAATCTCATAATACTTATCGCCGATGCGTTCACTTTTTATTTCTTTAATCAGATTCATTGCGCTTCCTCCCCGCTTCCTACCAGACGATATACCGTATCGAGCGTGACATTTTTTGCCGCGTCAATAATTTCCTGACGGGTCACCGCTTGAATAATTGCGGCCGCTTCTTCAGGACGTTTAATTTGATTCGAAAATGTTTGGGAAAGATACCACGCTTCCAGCCCGCCAAGTGAATCGCCGATTGTACGGTAACTGTTGCACAGGGACAGTTTGGCGGAATTTAACTCATTCTCATCAAAATTACCGTTTTTAACTTCTTCAAGCTGGAATAAAATTTCCTGTTTTGCACGGTCTATATTTTTGGTTTCCACACCGCTCTGCACCAGCATGATTCCCTTCATGGAATTATACATTGCGCTGCAGTAATAGCAGAGGCTGAGCTTTTCACGCACATTCAGGAACAGTTTTGAACTTGGAGTGCCGCCAAATAATGCCGTCATCAATTTTACCGCAGAGATTTCCTCATCGGGAACCGATGTGGCGGTACGAAAGCCCAGTACAAGCTTGGACTGGGCGATATCCATTTTTTCTGTGACTTCGTTTACCTTTTCCGCTCTTTTTACATTTTCAGTCGGACAAGGTACGGTTGAGGTCCGATTAATCTGCTGAAATGCATGCGAAAACCTTTCAAAAACATGTTTTGGATCACAGTCACCTAAAACCACAATCTCAATCTTAGCATTGCGGATCAAATACTGCCACGCTTCGGTGAGTCCTTCGAGTTTCAAGTTTTTTATATCGTCTTTACTACCGTAGCGGCTGATTCCATACGGCTCCTCAGAGCACATAACCTCTTCGCAGCGCAGTTTCGCGTAAGTGCGCTTGTCGTTATACTCCGAATCAATCAGCTCAAGTGTTTGACGTTTTTCCTGCTCAAATCCGACTTTCGGAAACTGGCCGTTTTCAAACGGCGGGTCGAAAATAATGCTGCACAGCAGTTTGGAAAGTTCTGCGGATATGCTTTCCCCGTTCAGTGCATACCGGTCGGAAATTCCGGTTGCGGATATCGAAAGCAGCTGAACGTCGCCCAGCTTTTGCACATCGGCATTAATCTCCGCACCGTAAAGCTCCGCCAAACGCTCACCCAGTTTTGTAAAGTCAGGGTATTCCCTGCTGGCGCGGCTAAGTAAAAAAGGCAGAATCGCATTTGACGCAGCCGCAGATTTTTGAAGCGGCAGCATAAAGTTAACAGACATGCGAACCGTTTTGAACTTGGTGTCTTTAATACTTCTGAAATTAACGCCGTCACAAACGGAACGCTGTTCAATCTCTATCATTTAATATTCATCTCCAAATTAAGCTTGGCTAAAATCAAGCTTTATTATATCACATTCAATCGCTTTAGAAAAGAAATATTATTCTTAATAATTCATGAACATACAGAATTTTCTGTATATTCACGCGATTAAAAGGAATTTGTATTGCAGCGAAAATATAACGATGCTATAATAAAAAGAATGTAAAGAACGAGGTGCATCTTTTGAAAATTAAAAACAAAACTTTGGCTGCCGAATTGGGACTTTTATTCGTCACAATTATTTGGGGCAGTGCTTTTGTGGTTGTGAAAAATACAACCGCTTCCATGCCGGCAAGTTATATTATTGCGATTCGTTTTGGTGTTGCCGCGATTTTAATGCTGGTCTTCTTTTTTCCCCGCATTCGGAAAATTGACCTTCAATCGGTCAAAGCAGGGGTAATTTTGTCTGTGCTGCTTTATGTGGCCTACTATCTTCAGACGATTGGGGTCAAATATACAACGGCCGGCAACAATGCATTCTTAACCGCTATTTATGTTGTATTGGTTCCGTTTTTATACTGGGTCATCAGGAAGGACAGGCCGGACACGTACAATATTCTTTCGGCATTTATATGCATCGCCGGCATCGGACTTTTATCCCTACGCTCCGGCTTCACTGTGAATGCGGGTGATACTCTTTCACTGCTTGGCGGTGCTGCCTTTGCGGCACAGATTGTTGGCATAAGTATTTTAACCGAAAAATGTGACCCTATTCTGCTTTCGTTTACGCAATTCGCTTTTACGGCAATCATCGCGCTTGCCGTTGCGCTTTGCACGGAAAGTTTCCCGCTGCAGCTGGCAACCGAAACCGTGTGGTCGCTTTTGTATGTAAGTATATTCAGCACTTTGATTGCCCTGGTGCTGCAAACTGTCTGCCAGAAGTACGTTCCCCCTGCAAGAGCGTCCCTGATTATGTCATTGGAATCGCTTTTCGGCACGCTCTTTGGGATTCTTCTTTTAAATGAAAGACTGACTTTAAAAACCTTTGGCGGATTTTTATTGATTTTTGCAGCAATTTTAATTTCGGAAACCAAGCTTTCTTTTTTGAAGTCGAAAAAAGTACAGGAAAACAGTGAAATGCAGCAAGAATAACGATTATACTACGCAAAAAGAGGAGCCGAAGCTCCTCTTTTTGTTATTATGGATTATTGAATTCATGTTCTATATTGGCTTACGTTATTTCATATTTGAAAAAAATTCCTTGAGTCCGTTCGCCGCATAATCGGAAACAGTCACAACGCCCCAAACAGCCAAAATAAAAAGAATAACCGACACAATGCGTAAAAATGTTCTTTTACGCGAGCTTAATTCTTCCGGGTCCTGCTCCCCCAACCCCTGCTCCGGCATATCTGAAGAATCTAAGATCCCGATTCCGTTTAAAAGCGCCGTGGCAGCTTCCAATTCACCATATGAAACAAATATATTTTTATTGGTATTTGTACTTTTCCCAAAAATAACGGACGGTGGCCCGCCGAGTCCGCTGATACGTTCTTCATAAGGAAGGTTGTTATCCTCAAAAACCGCTTCAATCATTTCCGTTTTCGTTTCATCCGCCGTAATCAGTAATACAGGGTCTTCCGCTTGCGGTTCTCTCAGCCTTTTCCCGCCGCAGGACGGGCAGGTTTCACTATCAGTGCTGAGCATTTGACATTTTGGGCAATAAAGCATTTCATCCACTTCCATTTCCTTGTTCTTATTCTATCATATTTATCCGTCCATTTACAATAATAAATATCCTCTGTTTACAGGTAGATCGGCTGAAGCTGCTTTCCCTCCAGCGCGGCGAGTGCCGCAGGAAGAATCAGACTGAAATCCGCAACAACGGAATAAGGCTTCTTCACGGGGTCATCCTGCTTCATGGGGACAAAAAATATATTTTTATTGTTTAACAGTCTTCCTATGTTTTGTGCGGAAGCCGCAAGCGCGTCATTTGTGGCAGGAACCAGCAATGCCGGACTTCCCGTGCGCAAAGTGGATTTTACAGCCATTGTTACGGTTGTGTCTGTAATACCGTTTGCCAGCTTCGCCATGGTGTTTCCCGTGCAGGGTGAAACAATCATCAGGTCCACCATTTTTTTCGGCCCAATCGGTTCCGCTTCTACAATGCTTTTAATAATTTTCCTGCCGCAGATTTCCTCGACTTCTTCAATGAAATCAATTGCCCGCCCGAACCTGGTATCTGTTGAATAGGAAATTTGGGACATAATAGGAAGTAAATTATAGCCCGCCTGTGCTATATTTTTCATTTGCTCAATCGCCTTTGAAAACGTGCAAAACGAACCGCACATGGCGTACCCGAATGTTATGCTGTTCAATCCCCTCACTCCTCCATCATATTGTAAATTGTGTGTTTAATAATTTCTCCGGCGGTTTTCGGGGCCACCTTGCCCGGCAGCGAAAGAGCATGAATTGCTTTGATCTCCAGCTTTACCGCGGCTTCAAAATCCACCCCGCCCGGCATGGAGGTAAGATCAATAATTAAGGGATTGGAGCGTAATTTTGAAAGCAGGCGGCGGTTAAATATCATAGCCGGGGCGGTATTAAAAATAATATCGTACTGCTCCTTATCGCAAATATTTTCGGTTAGTACGGAGGAATATCCATAGGATTGAACCCACGCAAGATCCGACTGTTTACGTGCGCTGACCGTCACATTCGCGCCGATTCCCCGCAGCATCCACGAAATGACCTTGCCGATTCTGCCGAACCCGACAACAAGGCAGCTGCTTCCGCTGATGGTTCCCGGATATTCATGCATTGCGATTTCGATTGCACCTTCCGCAGTGGGAACAGCATTGTGAACAGCAAACTCCTCGCGGGTATAATAATCATAGGTTTCAATCGAATCCCAAATTTCGCTCGTCTGATATAATTTCCCCATCATGCCGCCAAAAACCTGTTTCTTTCGCATCAGCTCGGCGAAGTCATCGTTCAGTAAAATTTTGCTTTCGCTGTATATTGTATTCAGATGTCTTCCATCCGCTGTAACCGGAAGCGGAAGAATAATATTTTCACATTTTTCCACGGTCTCTTCCAAATCCGCTTTTTTAACGTCCCCTGAAAATTCAATGTTTTCAAAACCCATGGCATACACCATGTATCCGTCGGATGCGATGGATTCAGCCAGCGCAATTTGCCGTTTATCCCCGCCTAAAACCCCAAAGCTATTTATATCAATCATATTCACGACCTCCATGATGTTCTCCCAACATATTATGGAATGACCATGCTCTGTGTGATTGACCTTATAGATTAGAGAGGGAATTTCATTTTTATATTGCATATATTATCAAATGTGTTTATTATAAATAGGTATGACAATATAATAAACATATATAGAACCAATTCTAAATTATCTGACATTAAGGAGCGCGTCTGTCATGGAGTATAACGATACCTTGTCCAAGGTTAAAAAATTACATTTTGTAGGGATTGGCGGTTCGGGAATGTGCCCCCTCGCCGAAATTTTATATCACAGAGGGTTCGAACTGACCGGTTCCGATACCAATGAATCCGATACGCTGGAAAGAATCCGTTCTTACGGAATTCCTGTTACCATGGGCCACAAACCGGAAAATATCGGCGATGCCGAACTGGTGGTCTATACTGCTGCTGTAAAGCAGGATAATCCCGAGCTGGTTGCTGCCCGCGAAAAGGGAATCCCAACCGTGGAGCGCTCCGTAATGCTCGGCATGGTGACTCGCCGTTACTCTAATTCCATTGCCGTTTCCGGGACCCATGGGAAAACGACAACAACCGCACTGATTACACAAATCCTGATTAACGCCGGGGTTGACCCTTCCGCCGTGATTGGCGGCAAGCTGCCCTTTATCGGTGGCAATGGCCGTGTCGGAAAAACAGACACCATTGTTTGTGAAGCCTGTGAATATGTGGATACGTTTTTGCAGCTGAATCCTGCAATTTCCGTAATTTTAAATGTTGACGCGGATCATCTTGATTATTTCGGCACACTGGAAAACATCATTAAGTCATTCCATCAGTTTGCAAAACAAACCACAAAAGCCCTGATTGTAAACGGTGACGATGAAAATTCGATGAAATCAGTCAGCGATATTACACATGTACCTGTTATCACGTTCGGCATAAACTCGAACAATGATTATTACGCAGAAAACATAGCCGGCACAAAAGAAGCCAAAGAAAATTTCAGCATTATGAAGCATGGGAAAAAACTTGCCGATGTTACGCTGAGTATTCCGGGCCGACACAACATTTACAATGCCCTGGCTGCTTTCGCAGTAGCCGATTATATGGGTGTTGATATACAGAGCGTTACGGAAAGCCTGCATCAATTTACCGGCGTACACAGACGTTTTGAAATTTTGGGCAAGTTCAACGGAATCACCGTTGCGGATGATTTCGCGCATCATCCAACGGAATTGACAGCAACACTGACAGCTGCGGAACATATGGGCTTCAACCGTGTTTGGGCCGTATTCCAGCCGCATACATTTTCCAGAACGTACCTGCTGCTTGATGAATTCGCAAAAGCGCTGGCGATTCCGGAAAAAGTTGTTCTTTCCGAAATTCTAGCGGTGCGTGAAGTGAACACCTATCATATTTATGCGAAAGATTTGGCGGATAAAATTCCCGGCAGCGTATGGTTTAAAACCTTTAATGAAATTACCGATTACGTGACTGCAAACGCGCAGCCCGGTGATTTAATTCTGACCCTTGGCGGCGGCGACGTATATAAATGTGCCAATCAAATTGTTGACCGTTATAAAGAATCCGTCTGATAAAAACACCCTTCAAATTAAGAAGCCGAAGCTGAAAACAGCTTCGGCTTCTTTGGTCAATGATATTTGTGTAAAAGTACGGATAAAAAAGCTCCGCACACATTGTGTGCGGAGCCAAAAGCTTGTTATAGATTTAAGCGTTGCGGGTAGCCATCGCCTTTTTAACCAGTTCTGTAAACAGAGGAACAATCTTTAGTACATCTCCGACAATACCGTAATCTGCGACTTCAAAAATCGGAGCGGACTCATCTTTATTGATTGCGATAATCAAGTCGGAATCCTCCATGCCGGCAAGATGCTGAATCGCACCGGAAATACCGCAGGCAATGTAAAGGTTTGGGCGAACCGTTTTACCGGTTTGGCCAACCTGAAGATCCTTTTCAACCCAGCCTGCATCTACAGCCGCTCTAGATGAACTGACGGTTCCGCCGAGCGCTTTTGCTAAATCCTGAAGAATCTTAAAGTTCTCCGGGCCGCCCATGCCGCGTCCGCCGGAAACAAGGATTTTTGCATCCTGAATATCCATTTTATTGGATACTTTTTTGATTATTTCCAGAATTTCAACATTCTGATGCTCCGCACCAATTTCAAGCTCGAATTTCTCAACAGGAGCCTGTGCGCCGTCAATCGGTTTGATTTTCTGCATCACGCCCGGGCGTACGGTAGCCATTTGTGGGCGGTGTTCCGGGCAAAGAATGGTAGCCATGATGTTGCCGCCGAAGGCCGGGCGGGTCATCTGAAGGTTTTTGGTGCCGTCCGCCGCAACTTCAAGCTTTGTGCAGTCTGCGGTCAACCCGGTTTTTACCCTTGCAGAAACACGCGGCGCCAGGTCACGGCCAATTGCGGTTGCGCCATAAAGTACGACTGCCGGCTTGTGTTTTTCAATAATGTGATACATGCAATGTGCATACGGCTCAGTGGTATAGGTTTCAAGCGCCTTGTCATCCACTGTGATGATTTTATCCGCGCCATAGCGTGACAGTTCCTTGCAAAGGTCGGAAACCTGATAGCCGAGCAGAACAGCCGTAACTTCTGTCTCCATGTCTTTTGCAAGCTCTTTGGCTTTGCCAAGAAGCTCAAAGGAAACGCCTGCAATTTTATGATCCACCTGCTGTACAAAAATAAATACGCCTTTATATTCTTGAATATCCATCTCGCTCACCACTTTCAACTATATAATGAATTTTTCTCTGAGTTTATCCAGCATGTAGTCGGCCGATTCCTGCGGGTCGAGTGTAACAAGCTGGCCGGCAGCCTTTAAGCTCTTTGTAAATGTCTGCCATACTCTGGTCGGTGAGCCCTTTAAGCCTATGTTTGCATCATCAACATCAATATCTTTACGGTTAATGATCTTTACTTCTGTATCCCTGTAAGCGTCGAAAATGCCGCCCGGCGTCATATAACGCGGTTTGTTCAGTTCGCTTAACGCGGTAATCAGGCACGGCATTTTCGCCTTTATAACATGGTATCTGTCCTCATACTGGCGTTTTACCGTAACTTCATTGCCTTCCACCTTAATATCTTCCGCATAGCTGATATTTACAATGCCAAGATGCTCGGCAATCTGCGGGCCAACCTGTGCGGTATCACCGTCAATTGCCTGGCGGCCGGTAATAATCAGATCATAATCAAGAGTTTTGAGCGCTGCGGCAATTGTGGTGGAGGTTGCAAGAGTATCGGCACCGCCGAAGGCTCTGTCTGTTACCAAAATTGCTTCGTCGGCACCCATTGCAAGTGCTTCACGCAGGGCTGTGTCGGCTTGCGGCGGCCCCATTGAAAGAACCGTAACATGGGCGCCCTGCTCGTCTTTTATACGGAGAGCGGCTTCCAGGCCAGCTTTATCATCCGGATTAATAATACTCGGAACACCTTCACGAATCAGGGTACCGGTTACCGGGTCCAGCTTTACTTCATTGGTATTTGGAACTTGTTTTATGCAAACGACTATATTCAACAAATGTCACTCCTTTTGGGCTTTTTAGCGATTAAAGTTCATTAGAGGATATTACCATGCGCTGTACTTCGCTGGTTCCTTCATAAATCTCGGTGATTTTTGCATCACGCATCATGCGCTCAACCGGATATTCTCTAGTGTAACCATAGCCGCCGTGAAGTTGTACCGCTTTGGTAGTAACCTCCATTGCGACCTCGGCTGCATATAACTTTGCCATTGCAGCTTCCACCGAAAAACGCTTTTGCGTATCTTTTGCAATTGCGGCACGGTAAACCAACAGCTGGGCCGCTTTAATTTTTGTTGCCATGTCGGCAATTTGGAACTGGGTATTCTGGAATTTCGCAATCGGTCTGCCAAACTGTTTTCTTTCTTTTACATATTTGACAGTTTCTTCGTAAGCGCCTTCCGCCAAGCCAAGCGCCTGCGCGGCAATGCCAATACGGCCGCCGTCCAGCGTTGTCATTGCGATTCCGAAGCCCTTGCCTTCCGCACCCAAAAGATTTTCTTTCGGTACAATGCAGTTTTCAAAAATTAATTCCGTGGTAGAAGAGCCGCGGATACCCATCTTCTTTTCTTTGGTGCCGATGCTGAAGCCCGGGAAACTTTTTTCAACGATAAATGCTGAAATTCCCTTTGTACCTTTGCTCTTATCCGTCATCGCAAACACAATATAGGTATCGGCTTTGCCGCCGTTTGTAATAAAAATTTTGCTGCCGTTCAGTACATAATGATCCCCGTCAAGGACTGCCTTCGTTTGCTGACCGGAAGCATCCGTACCCGCATTCGGCTCTGTCAGGGCAAACGCACCAAGCAGTTTACCGGATGCCAGCGGCTTTAAGTATTTCTCTTTCTGTTCCGGGGTTCCGAATTTTTTGATTGGGTCGGAACCGAGGGAAGTATGAGCAGAAACAATAACTCCGGTTGTGCCGCAAACTTTTGAAAGCTCCTCAACACATAAAACATAGGCAAGTGTATCGCAGCCCTGTCCGCCGTATTCCTTCGGAATGGGGATACCCATAAATCCGAGTTTCTGCATTTTCTCAACTGTTTCAACAGGAAAACGTTCGTCTTCGTCCACTTCCTGCGCCAGTGGTTTTACCTCAGTTTCCGCAAACTCCCGAAAGAGAGTGCGGGCCATTTCGTGTTCTTTGCTCAATGCGAAATCCATACTCGTTCCTCCAAATTAAAATTTACACCAGTACGAATACTGTCCCTGAAAAACATTAATTCGTTTCTCTCCTCTGCTGCGGCAGACGAGAGAAACGAAAATAGGACTTAATACAGATTATTTGGTGTAATCAAAGAATCCCTTGCCGGTTTTCCTGCCTAACATTCCTGCGCGAACCATCTTTTTCAGCAGGGGGTGAGGACGGTACTTGCTGTCGCCGGTTTCTGCCTGCAGTACTTCCATGATTGCGAGCACAACATCCAAACCAATTAAGTCACCCAACGCGAGAGGCCCCATTGGATGATTTGCGCCAAGCTTCATAGCGGTGTCAATATCTTCCGCGGTGGCAACGCCGTCGGCATAGATCCCGATTGCTTCATTGACCATCGGAATCAGAATTCTGTTTACAACAAAGCCTGCGGCTTCATTAACCTGAACAGGAGTTTTTCCGATTTCCTCAGAAATGGATTTGATTTTCTCGACAGTCTCGGCCGGGGTAGTAAGACCGGCGATCACTTCAACAAGCTTCATAACAGGAGCAGGATTAAAGAAGTGCATGCCGACAACGGCTCTGTCAAGGCCCTGTGAAATTTCGGTGATGGAAAGAGAAGAAGTGTTTGTAGCAAAAATTGCTTCCGGTTTGCAGATCGCCTGCAAATCCTTAAACAAATCTTTCTTAATCTTCATGTTTTCAAGAGCTGCTTCTACAACCAAATCACAGTCGGAAACAATTTCTTTTGTGCCGGTTGTAATTTTGGAAAGGATTTCATCTGCCTTGGCCTGCTCCATTTTGCCTTTTGCAACAAGTTTGCTGAGCCCTTTGGCAATCTTTGATTTGCCGCCTGCGGCAAACTCTTCATTAATATCACAAAGCTTAACGGTGTAACCTTCGGTTTGAGCGAATGCCTGCGCAATACCGGAGCCCATGGTTCCTGCGCCAATAATACCAACTATCATGATAATCCTCCTAAGTAATGTAGAGTTATTATTTGTTTACAAATGGATCCGGCTTGCGCTTCTCGCAGAAAGCCTCCATCGCATTTTTCTGATCCTCGGTTTCAAAGCAGCTGCCAAACTGTTCTGCTTCAATTGCAATCGCAGAATCAATGTCAACCTGCATGCCGTCGTTCACTGCTTTTTTTGCAGCACGAACCGCAATGGGAGCATTTCTGGCAATCTTACCGGCAAGCTTTAAGCATTCATCCATCAGCTGATCCGCCGGATAAACCGCGTTGACTAAGCCCAACGTCAAAGCTTCATCCGCCTTTACCTTACCGCAGGTGTAAAGCAGTTCCTTTGCCTTGCCAATCCCAATGGTACGGGCCAGTCTTTGTGTGCCGCCAAAGCCTGGAGTAATTCCCAGCCCTGTTTCCGGCTGTGCAAAGACTGCATTTTCGGAGGCAATACGGATGTCACAGCTAAGGGAAAGCTCACAGCCGCCGCCGAGTGCGAAGCCGTTTACAGCCGCAATAACAGGGATTGCAAGTTTTTCAATTTTTCTGAATACCGCGTTTCCCTTTTCGCCGAACGCTTTGCCTTCCGCTTTGGTCAGCTTGCTCATTTCGGCAATATCAGCACCTGCAACAAACGATTTTTCACCGGCACCGGTAATAATCAGGCACCTGGTGTCTTCAACAGAGACGGTGTCAATGGCTTCTTCCAGTTCGGAAAGAACCTGACTGTTCAAGGCATTCAGTGCCTTTTCACGGTCGATTGTGAGAATGCCGATAAAATCTTTTTGCTCATATTTTACGTAATTCATAATCTAATCGCTGCCCCTTGTCTGTTATTATTCGCCCATTTTTACGATGGAAGAAACGCCCATTCCGCCGCCTACGCACAGAGTAGCAAGGCCGTATTTCGCATCTCTGCGCTTCATTTCATGCAGCAGCGAAACAAGGATACGGCAGCCGGACGCACCGACAGGATGGCCGAGTGCAATTGCGCCGCCATTTACATTCACCTTGGAGGTGTCAAGATTCAAAAGCTTTACAACAGCGAGTGACTGCGCGGCAAATGCCTCGTTCGCTTCGATTAAGTCCATGTCGTCAACAGTAAGGCCTGTCTTCTCCATGATTTTCTTGGTGCTGTATGCGGGGCCGACACCCATAATGGCGGGATCAACACCGGCAGACTGGCCTGCAACCCAGGTAGCCATTGGGGTAACGCCAAGCTCTTTTGCTTTTTCTTCGCTCATTACAACGATTGCAGCGGCACCGTCGTTAATGCCGGAAGCGTTAGCAGCGGTTACGGATCCGTCCGGCTTAAATGCAGGCTTCAGCTTTGAAATGCCTTCCGCGGTAACACCGGCACGTGGGCCTTCGTCTTTATTAAACATAACAATGTCTTTTTTTACTTTTACAGGAACCGGAACAATTTCTTCATCGAATTTGCCTTCTGCCTGTGCCTTTTCGCATTTCTGCTGGCTATAGGCTGCAAATTCATCCTGCATTTCGCGGGTGATGCCATATTTTTCAGCAACATTCTCCGCGGTAATTCCCATATGGTAATTGTTGAAAGCGTCCCAAAGGGCATCTTTCACCATTGTGTCAACGATTTTTCCGTCATTCATACGGTAACCGTAGCGTGCCTGATTCAAAGCATACGGAGCAGCGGACATATTTTCCATACCGCCGGCAACAATGATATCGGCCTCGCCTGCTTCAATCAGAGCAGCCGCCATATTGACAGCCTTTAATCCGGAACCGCAAACATTGTTCAGCGTAAGTGCAGGAACAGTTTCAGGGACACCTGCGTTAATGGATGCCTGACGTGCAACATTTTGGCCAAGTCCGGCCTGAATTACACAACCCATTAAAACTTCATCAACCTGATCCGGGGAAATATGAGCGCGATTTAACGCTTCTTTGATTACAATGGAACCGAGGGTAACTGCGGGAACATTTGTAAGAGCCCCACCCATTTTGCCAATTGCCGTACGAACAGCACCTGCTAATACAATCTTCTTTGCCATAATTTTTCCTCCATTCATTTCCTGTCATAATCGAAAAAATGCGAACGATAATTATTGAACTGAAACATGTTTTTGAGCATATGTTAAATATATCACAATGTTCTTCATTATGCAATACAATACGCGTATATTTGTTAAATTTTTAGCAAGATTCAAAAAACGCTTAAGTTTACCCCTGATATTCAGCATCTTGCACAATATAAATCAGATCCATCAGAAAATAACGTAAAATTAGTACTTTTCAGTAAAATGGCTTATTTGCTGCAGCTTCCTATGGTAAAAAACAGCAAAACAGATACTCGGAATTTTCCCGCGCATCTGTTTTGCTGAATTAGCAGCGTATCAAATTTTTGAATAGCCGTAACTGTTTACGATTGCGTCAATTTTTTGCCTTTCTTTGCAGAAAGGGCATTCCTGAAACCCATAGGTATTGTAATTCGGCAGGTCTTCACTGGTGAAAACAGAATTGATTTTCACCCCGCCCATTTCACGGATTGCGCTGAAAATAGCCGATATTCCGATTACCTTTCCCCCATAATATTTAATGCATTCAAGGGAGCGGTTGATTGTTTTACCTGTAGTGGCAGAAGCAACTAAGAGAAGAATATTCTTCCCCCAAATCATCTTTTGCAGATTATCCCTGAAAATTAGCTGCCCATTGGAATTAAACTCGGGCGTGACCACATTGATGTCGGTATTTGCTTCGTCGGCCCCGGCCAGCTTCTCTGCTAAAAAAGCGCCGATAATTTCACAGCCGTCCATACAGATGACCGTGTCAACTTTCTCCCCGTTCGCATACATTTCCGCCATAGCTTCCGCGGCCTGAAGAGCCATCCTGTGATGATGTTTAATGCTGGTCATATCGATGTAGTAATTCACATGGGAATGCGTGGTGGCAAAATGGCCCGGAATAATCGTGATCGACATTTTATTATTATGACCGGATTGAATTTGAATTGACCTGCTCTCCATACGAAACCTCCATCTTTTAAATCATTTCATGAATAATCCACAAATGGGATTATCTTCAATTTATTATATCATTATTAAATAATATTATCAATAATTTAATTGATTTTATGTTTTGTATGCATAACAATGAGCCTGTATTATTTCACAATCCACTGCGACATTCCGGCACCATATTCCCGGTTTGGCCGCTGTTCAAAACCAAAAGGCAGATAAAAAGGCTCCTTATCCTTTGCCGCAAGAAGATTTACTAAGATTTTGTCGCCGGGTTCCATCCCTGCGCGAAGGTAATCCAGGATTCGATTCATCATGGTTCTGCCGATTCCGTATCCCTGATACTCCGGATTCACCACAACATCCGAAATCAGCACCACATAACCGCCGTCGCGGATTACTCTTGCCATACCGACCGGCGTATTGCCGGCAAGCGCAACTACTTGAAAAGCAGTATTGTTTAATCCTGTTTGTGCCTGCCTGAGTGAAATTTCACTCCAGCCAACCGATTTGCGAAGTCTGTTATAATCAGCTGCCGAAATATGGCTGCCGTACTGAATCTCCATTTTGCAAACTCCTAACTTTATTCAAAGGGGTACTGAATTCCCCAGTCGGCGCGAAGCTGGTCCATAATTCCCATGACGCGCAGCGTTTCCTCGGGTGGCATTTCCGTACAGCTTAATTCTCCGTTTTCAATAGCTTTTACCGCAGCACGCACTTCGTATTCGTAGCCGGTAAAATCAAACGGTACATCAAATACTTTCGGCTCCGCCCCATCATTGAAAAACACCCGAATTTCTTTCGGATACCAAAACGGCTCCACTTCAATTCGGCCTTTGCTGCCATAGATAATTCCCTGATTTTTCATTTTACATAAAAATGAAGAATTTAAGATCGCCATGCGGCCATCCTTATAAACAAACGTAATACTCTCCTGCGCATCCACACCGCGATCCGATTTTACAGCCGCAGATTGAATCTTTTCAATTTCTGACCCAAAAAACATGGATGCGAAGGTAATCGTATAAATCCCCTGGTCCAACAACGAACCGCCGGCCAGTTCAGGGGAAACAAGGCGTTCGATATGAGTAAGATTCTCCCCAAATGTTGCCGTAAGCGTGTGCGGGGTTCCTATCACTCCGCTATCGATAATTTCATGCATTTTTGCTGCAAAAGGCTGGAATCGCGTCCAGACCGCTTCCATAATAAACAGCTTTTTTCTTTTCGCAAGTTCAAACAATTCTGCCGCCTGCTTTTTGTTAACGGTAAACGACTTCTCGCATAATACATTTTTTCCGTGCTCCAGACAAAGCTTTGCATGCTCGTAATGGTGGGAATGCGGGGAAGCAATGTAAATCAGGTCCACATCGTCATCCTTTACAAGCTCTTCATAGGAGCCGTATGCTTTTTGAAAGCCATATTTATCAGCTAAATTTTGCGCTCTGTCCAAATCTCTTGCTGCAATTGCAAAAGGGGTCACCTCACTCATTTGTGAAACGGTTTTCGCCATGGTTTCCGCAATGTTTCCCGCACAAAGAATTGAAAAGTTCAGTTTTTTCATTTTATTCTCCACCTTTGCTTTTATTGAATCAAAAAACTCTGAAAGTCCCGGATAAAATCTTTTACCGCGCTTTCCGGCGTCGCCCATGAGGTTACCAGCCGAATTGCAGCAGTCGAGTCATTTAGTTTTTCCCAAACTTCAAAGTCATAGGTTTGACGAAGCTTTTCTACTAAGGAATCCGGAAAAACAGGAAACAGCTGATTGGTCGGCGACGTTGCCAAAAAGTCAAACCCTGCGGCTGAAATTGCCTGTTTCAACTGCTCAGCCAATTGATTCGCATGTGCAGCAAGTTCAAAATACAGATTATTTTGAAACAACTCCTCAAACTGCACGCCCAATACCATTCCCTTTGCAAGCATTGCTCCATTTTGTTTCAGAAGGTACCGAAAATCTTCTTTCAGTCCCGGATTGCAAATAACAAGCGCTTCCCCTAGAAGTGCTCCGTTTTTTGTACCTCCGATGTAAAATGCATCGGTCAACTCCGCCAGGTCCTTCAGTGTCACATCATTTCCCAATGCGGTCAGCGCCGAGCCGAGCCGCGCACCGTCAAGGTACAAGTAAAGTCCGTTATCTTTACAGTATTTACTTAGGTCCGTAAGTTCTGCCTTCGTATAAATCGTTCCTACTTCCGTTGAATCGGAAATGTACACCAGCCTGGGCTTTACCATATGTTCATTCGGATGCGTATCCAGCACGCTTTTTACCAGTTCCGGCGTGAGTTTTCCGTTTCCCGAAGCAGCTGTTACAACCTTGTGGCCGGTCGCTTCAATCGCACCCGTTTCGTGTACGTTAATATGCCCGGTCGCTGCAGCTATAGCTGCTTCATGCGGGCGCAAAAATGAGGAAATTGCGACCATGTTTGTTTGTGTGCCGCCTTCTAAAAAGTGTACGTCAGCATCACAACCACCCATTTCCTTCCGAATCAATTCAGCCGCATGAATACTGTGGCGGTCATAACCGTAATTATCACTTTGTTCGCGGCTTGCCCTTGCGAGCGCTTCTAAAATTTTAGGGTGGGCACCCTCGCTGTAATCATTTTTAAAACTGTACATTTACAATCCTCCGAATTATTAAAATGAATGGTTGTCCGTTAAAAAATGCTCCAATTCTTTTTGAGTCGCTTTTACCGAGCCCTGCACCAGTTCTTTGGAACCGCCGCCTCGCCCGCTGAACGATTGGTTCAGTTCTTTGCCAAGCGGACGCACATCCTCGCCTGCACTCCCCAGCGCATATTTATAACCGGTTTCCTCATCCCCCGAGAATACAGCCACACTTCCGCTGCAGCGTTCACACAGGAGCAGACAGAATTTGCGTAAATCGTTTGGTGTGAGGTTTGATTCAAACACGCAGATATTACCGGTGCCGTTTGGAATAGAAGCCGCCTTTGCTTCAAAAATTCGATCATGCAGAGCAACGATTTCCTGCTTCAGTGTATTGTTTTCGGCAAGCAAATGCTCTACTGCAGAGGGAACCTCTTCCGGCTTGGCCGAAAGAAGGGTGGAAATTGTGTTTACACTCTGTGATTTTTCCCTGCAATCGACCAATGCCTTACCGCCGAACAGAAGGCTTACCCGTGTGCCGCCCTTGTATCGCTGTGCGGATAAAACCCGGATGATTCCGATTTCCCCGGTGCGGGCCACGTGTGTGCCGCAGCAGGCGCAAACATCGTAACCCGGTATGGTAACAATGCGGATTGCCCCGCTCAGTTCTTTTTTACTGCGATATTTCAGCACCGCAAGCTCCTGCGGCAAAGGGTAACTGATTTGAATCGGCAGGTTGCGGTAAACCGCCTCATTGGCAAGATACTCAACCGTCCGCAGATTTTCTTCATTCAATTCCCCGTTAAAATCAACGGTAACTGATTTGGCTCCCATATGAAACCCGACATTGTCAAAGCCAAACAGGCGATGAACAATACCCGAAACAATATGTTCCCCCGAATGCTGCTGCATCAGCTCAAACCGGTAGGGCCAATGGATTCCGCCCGTTACCGAAGTACCGACAGGAATGGGACGGTCAGTGGTATGAATGATTTGTTCACCGTGCTCCTGTACATCGATTACATTTACGGTATTCAGTACCCCGATATCGGCCGGCTGACCGCCGCCTTCTGGAAAAAATGCCGTCCTATTTAAAGCGACCTCGCAGTATGCCCCCTGTTCGGAACATTCCGTTACCGTCGCCGTAAAAGTTTTCAAATAGCCGTTTTCATAATATAGCTTTTCCGTCATGTTTTTACATCCAGCCCTTCCACTTGATCTTATTTTTATTATATCATAAAAGCAAAGCTTTTGTGATATAGTCGTCCATCTCCGGCGGTCGCTGTGCAAACGACGAACCCGGAGGGACGTAAAGTTCGATATAATAACCGCTATGCGGTTATTATATCACAAATTTCAGCCATAAAAAATAAGGTCGAGCGATTATCGCCGGCCTTAAATAATTTTATAAACAGGATTATGTATTCTAAGCTGCAGAGTGCTTTGAAACAAAGCGGTCACGCCAAACACACCAGCCTGTAACAGCAGAAATCACAATGACCCCGCCAATCAATGCGTAAAGCCCCGGCACTTCCCCATTGAACAAAAATACCCAAACAGGGTTCAGCAGCGGTTCGATCGCACCAATCAGCGAGCACGCCAGCGGCGGGCAGCTTTTTACAGCCAGTCCGTATAAAATATACGGTATTCCAAGCTGTATAACGCCGAGTGCCAGAATGCTCCAGATCGCCGTTGAGGAAACCGGAGTCGGAAAAACAAAAATCATCGGTACACCAATTAACGCAGTAAACACATGCCCAAGCAGAATTCCACTCATGCGTGAATCTTCGTCGGTACGGCCAGTAACAACATACATCCCCGCCATAAACAGCCCGGCAATAATACCCAGGCAATTGCCCAGCAGGCTGCCCGAACCGAGTTTGTCAAAGAAAAACAGCGAAATTCCAAAAAGCGTAACCACAACGGTAATAAGGTCCGCCTTATGAAACCGCTGATGGAACACAAGTGCTGAAATAATTAGAATAAACACAGGAGAAGTAAACTGCAAAACGATTGCATTTGCCGCGGTGGTCATCTTATTGGCGGACACAAAGGCAAAAAAAGTTCCCATAATAAAAAGGCCGCTTATAACAGAAGCCCTGTTGATTTTGACTTGTTTTTTTGTCACATACATAAACACTGCAACTACTGCCGCAGCAATCAGGCTGCGCAGCCCCGATATTACAAATGGGTTCCATGGAATCATTTTTATAAAAATACCGGCAATACTCCAAAGCCCGGCACAGGCGGCCATGAGTGAAATCGCATTTTTTTCTGATTTTGTTGAAGCCATAATCACAATCCTTTTTATTACAGTCAATTACGGTTCAAAAACCCCGGCTTTAGACGACCACAATTAACTTATTTACTCGGAATTTCGCACATATTTTTTTACACACCTCAATATAATACTTGAACTGAGGAAAAAAATCAATAATAAGGATGCTTGATTACATTAAAACATTTTTGTTTTTTGCGAATCGTTTCTTCTTAACGGCTTAACAAATGCTAATATGTAAAATACGGTTATTGCAGTAATATAAATATTATAAAGCTGCACTCAAGTCAGGTTAGAAACCGTTCTGAAGGAGAAAAATTCACGGATAACAATAAGATTAATATTATTGTACAATAATTTATAACAATTATCGTGTTTTTTAACCTTTATTTACAAATAATGCTATGCTATAATCAAAAATAATTAAATTTTTATTAACAAGGGGTTGATAGCATGAACTTCGACATCACATTTTTCCTGATCGTCTCACTCATTATTTCCGCGCTCTCGTTTCTTTTCGCCGCCTGGCTTTACAGGTGGGTTAAAAAGCAGCCGTCCTCCAACAAGCGAATCGCGGAAATCGGTGAACTAATCCGAAACGGCGCAAACACTTTTCTTGCTAAAGAATACAGTGTTCTTGCCAGGTTCGCCGGCGTGGCTGCTCTTTTAATTCTTATTCTCCTTCCCACTCCAATTTGGAAAGGCAATATTCTGGATAATATTATTATGGCATTGTCTTATCTTTGCGGCACTGTTTTTTCTGCTGTGGCGGGAGTAGTCGGTATTCGAATTGCTACAATCGCCAATGTAAAAACAGCTGAAGCGGCTCAAAAAGGAATCAAGCCTTCGTTTATGTCCGGATTCCGCGGCGGCGCGGTAATGGGCATGGCTGTTGTAGGCGGCACACTGCTTGGTGTAACGCTGGTAATGCTGATTACGAACAATACCACCGCTTTGCTGGGCTTCAGTTTTGGCGCAAGCTCCCTTGCACTGTTCGCAAAAGCGGGCGGCGGCATCTTTACAAAAACGGCGGATATCAGCGCTGACCTGGTCGGTAAAGTCGAACTGAGTATCCCTGAGGATGATCCCAGAAATCCCGCCGTCATTGCAGATAATGTCGGTGACAATGTTGGCGACGTAGCCGGAATGGGCGCGGATTTATTTGACTCCAACGTTGCCTCTATGGCCGCGGCACTTGTTATTGCTTCTTCACTTGACAAAGCATCCGGCGGAACAGGAAACGCAAGCATGGTATTCTGTTATGCTGCAGTCGGCCTGTTTGCTTCCATAATCGGCGTTGCCACAGCAAGAATGGGGAAACACGGCAATCCTACCAAAGCGCTGAACAGCAGCACTTATGTCACCACCGTAATTTTCGGAGTTTTAACGGCTCTGGCAACTCTGGTATTTCATTTCCAGTGGCGGATTTGGGGAGCAAGCGCCGTCGGCTTGCTGGTTGGCGTCATCATCGGAATCGCAAGCGATTACTTTACGGACGACACAAAAAAGCCTGTACATAATGTTGCAAAAGCTTCCGAGAGCGGTGCAGCCTTTACAATTCTTTCCGGTATTTCTTATGGCTTCATCAGTACGCTGCCCGCAATGATCGGCATTGCCATTTCTGCCCTTGCAGCGTATAAGCTTTGTGAACCGATTGGCCCGGGCTATGCAATGTTCGGTATTGCCATGGCGGCAGTCGGAATGCTTTCCATCGTTGGCATGATTATTTCGAATGATGCCTACGGCCCAATCGTTGACAATGCCCGCGGCCTTGCCGAAATGGGTAATTTGGGTGACGAGGTTCTTGATATTACTGATGCGCTTGACAGCGCGGGTAACACTGTAAAAGCGGTTACCAAGGGCTTTGCTATCGGCGCGGCAGGTTTAACTGTAATTGCTCTGCTGGGTGCATTCATCAGCCAGGTAAATGATTCCGCTGTCGCGCTTGGCTTACAGGGCCTGACGGGCTTCGATATTATGAATCCTGTAGTATTCTTCGGACTGCTCGTCGGCGCTTCCATTCCGGCGGTATTCTCTGCAATGCTGATGCTTGGCGTTGACCGCAACGCACAAAGAATGGTCAGTGAAATTCATCGCCAGTTCAGGGAGATTATCGGCCTGAAGGAAGGTAAGGAAGGCGTTACCCCCGAATACGGAAAATGCATTGAAATTGCTACTTCCGGCGCGCTGAAAGAACTGGTACCTGCAGGACTCTTCACGATTGTTGCAACAATCATCGTCGGATTTATTGGCGGAGTACAGGCAATCGGCGGCTTCCTTTGCGGAAACATCGTGAGCGGACTGCTGCTTGCACTGTTCATGAGCAATGCCGGCGGATTGTGGGATAATTCTAAAAAATACATAGAGTCCGGGCATCACGGCGGCAAAGGCTCCGACGCACATAAATCCGCAGTCGTGGGCGATACTGTGGGCGACCCGTTTAAAGACACTGCAGGCCCTTCCATTAACACACAGATCACCGTTGTATCGCTCGTCTCCTCGCTAATGTCCACCATGTTCCTTACGATGTCATTATTTAAATAAATCCCTGATTTTTACAAATAACAAATGCTGCCGGTAAATTCACCGGCAGCATTTTGTTATTTATGTGTTTACTTTTCAGTTCCAAAGAAAAACAGTGCGGCAATTCCGCAGCCCGTATGGGCACCGATTACCGGCCCCATGTCAGTAATAATAATCTTTTTCACACGGAACTGTTCTTCCACAAGTGATTTAAGATATTGAGCGGCTTCCATATCGTCGCCATGGCCGATAAAGATAACTTGTTCTTCCGGGTGCACGCAGGTTTTCCTCATGTGTTCAACCAAAGTTTCAAGGGATTTTTTCCGTCCCCTGACATTGGTGACCGGGATCAAATCCCCCTTGGAATCCACATGCAGTACGGGCTTAATTCCCAGCGCGGTGCCAACGACTGCAGTTACGGAGGACACCCTTCCGCCGCGCTTTAAATGGTTCAGGTCATCAACAGTAAACCAGTGGCAAAGATGGTCCCGCCTCTGCTCCACCCACGCCTTCAGTTCATCAAGGCTTAAGCCTTCTTCCTTTTTCAGCATGGCATCGTAAACAAGCACTCCCTCGCCCACCGAAGCAGCCTTGGAATCAACGCAAAATAATTTCCTTTCAGGATAACGTTCCTGCAGTTCGTTTGCAATAATTGTGGAGGCTTGATATGTACCGCTAAGCTCGGAAGAAAATGCAATGTACAGAATATCTTTTCCGGCCTGTAAAACCGGTTTGAAATATTTTTCGTATGTTATACCGTTAATCTGAGAAGTAACGGAAACTTCCCCATTTTTTGTCCGCTCATAAAAAGTATGAAAATCCATTTCGCGTGCGTCCGGATAATGCGTATAAACTTTCCCGCTCATGGTGAATTCCATTGGAATTACGGTAATCCCCATGCTTTCAACCATTTCAGCAGGAAGGTCACATGTGGCATCGGTTATGACAGCATAATCATTCATATCGTTCTCCTCCATTTTCATTTCTCAATTTTAGCATTGAATCAAATTACAGTCAATCGAAATGCTGAAAAAGGATAAAATGTAAAAGAGATATATTGAAAGAAATCGTTCATTCTGACGCTAATATTAATTGGGAATAGAAATGCTATTCACAGCTTATTTACCAAATTTTAAACGAAAGCACAAACAGCCTTCACAAACTGGCGCTACACTATAAGCATAATCAATTTTAGGGGATGAGAAAAACATTACTGAATTTTCGAGAATAATTCACGCAAATAAATAGTATAATCAATTTTGTGAGAATGATTTTCAAATCAATACTGTTGAAGTCTGCCGAAGTGGATGGAATACCAGCCCGGCAGACAGGACAGACAAACAACTATCCCATGCTGTTCATCGGCATGGGTTCATATATTTTATGAACTAAATATACAAGCAAATATTTTGAAATTACGTTCTGCCCACATTTACCTTTTCCCAAATAGCAATCGCAGAATTCTTTTTTCCGTTTATGCCACGCTGAATTTCCTGCAACTCTTTCATATTTTGTTTATATTCCGGGGAACCGGAAACTTCAATAATCGCATTTCTGATTTCTTCCGCTTTCCACTGCTGAACCGGAATGCGGATTGCTGCACCCCGCATAACAATATTGTCCAAATTTATCTGCTGTTCCGGTTGAGCCGCAAAGCCGACAATCGGCGTTCCGCTTGCAATCGCTGTTTGGACTGTTCCCTGACCGCCGTGCGAAACAACAAGATCAGCCATTGAATTTATTTTCAACGCCGGCACAAAGGCGTCTGTAATATAGATATTCTGATAACCGGCCGCAAGAGCCTGAGCTTCCTGAATAGGACAAACCGAAGCAGGGCAAAGCACAACCGAGTCCCATTCAGGGCTGGCACCGGCCGTTAACGCTTTTATTGCCTCTATCAGATTTTCACGTCCGCCGGAACTGCCCAATGTACAGAATATTTTAATCTTCTTTTTTTCCGGGTCAAAATGCTGTCGTATTTTGATATCAAGCTCTTCAAACGGTTCACTGGGGGAATAAAGCGGGCCGACGACCTTAAATTTTTCCGGCAGTTTTACTCCTTCGTAAAAAATCGGAAAATCATTTACAATCGTAAAATCGGATTTTAGCATATCGAAAAGATTTTGCATTTCGGGTGTTTCCTGCTTCCCTGTAATGCGGGCATATGCCTTAAGAATATTTTCCTGTTTTAGCATAGGTGCCTTCAACTTGACTGATTTTGGGATTTTCGACATAATGAATTTTCTCACCCCTGCGGGCATACGCGTTAACGGTTCTATGAAATCGGGAATATCCTTCATTAAATATGTGGAAAAAGCTTCCTGTTCAAAAGGAATCGGCAAATAAGAGATCTCCAGCGGAACCCTGGCAAGCTTGGCACCGATGCCGGCAATCGGCCAAAAGCCATGAATGAAGACGTCCGGCTGAATTTGTTTGAGCGCTTCAACCTCCCCCTGCAGCAAACGATATGCCAGGTCTTCGTCGCCAATCATGTTATCCGCGGTTGTTTTCAGGTCGTCCCGAAACCCAATTCCCGGTAATTTGGGACTGACTTGAAATATTTCAAAACCGTCATTTTGAATTTTGCTGTTAAAAGAATCTTCATGGCTTAAAAAAATAACTTCCAGCTTAATTTTTGGCGGGCATTCCTCGCGCAGCCCCCTTGCAAGCTCAATTGCACGGGTCGCTTCCCCAGCATCCTGAAACAATGCCGATATCACAAATTTTATTATTTTTATACTTTCCATTTTACTACCCTTCCTCAGAAATTAGATAGCTAAATTATCTTAATAATTTATTATACAACGAAAAAAAAAGATATCAAATTAAAGTTTGAGAATTATTGAAAATTTCTCATATTTATATTTTTTGTTCATTTATCTATCTGACTGTTTTAGCTTTGCCCGTCCGAACAATCGGTATTTCAATAATAAAAATCATATGGTAAAAACGTTCTCCTGTTATTTTTAAAAAAACAGTGAAAACTATTTTCGAGGTGAATCAAATGCAAAAAAAATACAGCGGACTGAACGAGCTTATTCAGGAGGACAGCATGGCAAGTAAGTACTATGAATCCCTTCCGGATTATGTAAAGCAGTCCATTGATGCACGCAAACAAAATATCAATTCATTGGCAAGCCTGCGCGATTACGCCGAAAATCTGTTAAGAAACGAATAAAAAAATGAGCGAAACCGTCAGGCTTCGCTCATTTTTTATCTAACCGGAAAGTCCGCATAATATAACAATATATAACAGTTCAACAAATCGTTATTTCTACATGCACGATAATGTGATACAATATATTAATCCAACAATTACGAACAGGAAGCACTTTTAAGTGCCTAAACAAAACTTTAAATAAAAGAGGAAAATATATGCTGACAAAATCAATACAGAACGTGAACCTATTTAAGATATATGACGAGGCTGCACAAAGAACCTACTATGGCTGTGACCAGGAGTGGTACAAAAGAAAATGGCAGCGCCTTTCCGGGTGCGGGCCCACTGCGGTATCCAATATCGTATATTACCTGAATCGTACGCACACTGATTCCGTGCCGGATGATTCCCCACTTACCAAGAGTGACTGCGTGTCCCTTATGGAAGAGGTCTGGCGGTATGTAACCCCTACGCTGCGGGGTATCCCCTCAACAAAAATGCTGTATCACGATGTGCTTGATTACGCGAAGGCAAAAGCGCTGAATCTGCAGCTTGACGTCATCGATATTCCTGAAAAGCAGCTCCTTCGCCCAGAGTTTTCCCGCATTTTATCTTTTTTGGACTTGGCGCTGAGCAATAATACGCTGGTCGCCTTTCTCAACTTAAACAACGGCACCGAAAAGCAGCTTGATTCCTGGCACTGGGTTACAATTATCTCCTTGGAATATGCGGAGGACGCAAGTGCCGCCTTCATCCATTTTTTAGATGAAGGCGGCATCAAAAAGATTGACCTTGTTCAATGGTTTCGCACAACAACGCTTGGAGGCGGATTCGTCAGTATTGGCCTGGCCGATTCGCCCGCTTAATCGCAATTCGCAAACATAGTTCATCCGGCGGATGCTCTGTATTTAAATCAAATCCAGGCAATTTACATTCAGCCGATAGGTTACATCTTTGCGCTCAACAATAATATTGATTTTATTGTTGAGCTGGTCATCCCCTTGTATGTGGGTAAGCAATTCCCTGGTTGGGTTAATTACAAAAGGATTCCCCACAAGTTTAAGCATGGAAAAATCACCGTTGGTGTCCCCGTAGGCATAGCTTGTGGAAAGATCAATATTATATTTTTCTGCCATTTCAAAAACTGCCTTGCGCTTGCTGTCGGAATCCCACATGGGAATAATTTTCCCATTGTAAATTCCGTTTTCCCCTACTTGATAAATTGTTCCCCTATAGTCATCCATTCCATATTTTTCCGACATCTCGCGCACCAGTTCTACCGGGGAGCCGGAAATGGCAATTACAACATGCCCCTGCGCCTTGTGCCATTTAATTTTCTCACGTGAATAGGTGTACACCCGTTCACCTTTTTGTTCAATTACTTTTCGTGCAATGTAGGCAATATGAAAAGAATCAGTGTTTTTGACTGTTTCCGTATAGATATCCACCATTTTCTGCAAATAGGCGTCGTAGTCCCCCACACGCTTATCCCATCTTGTGAAGGCCGGTTCCACATCGTTGTACCATTTACTGTTGTCGATCAACTCATATTTAACCATTTTTTTGAACATTTCGCTGATCATTCCCTCACGGGAAATCGTTCCGTCAATATCAAAAAAAGCTGCGCTGTTTTTCATTGCAAAATTCCCTCCTTTTGTTCAGGAACTTTATTATCACCCATATGATTAAGGCATAAGCATCAGCTTGCTTTAAACCATGAAGGGCCAGCCGAATCATATGGACTTCAAAATTTTCTTTTTCTTTATTATATCACAAAAGCAAAGCTTTTGTGATATAACCGTCCATCTCCGGCGGTCGCCGTGCAAACGACGAACCCGAAGGGACGTTTGGTTACTGAACTAAAATACGTACAAACGCACCTACAATATTTGGATCAAACTGAGTGCCGGAATTTCGGATTAACTCCTCAACCGCTTTTTCCAAGCTTAACGCCTTTCGGTAAACCCTGTCATTGGTCATCGCGTCAAAAGCATCCGCAACCGCGAGGATACGGCAATTAAGCGGAATCTCTTCGCCTGCCAACCCAGTTGGATATCCCTTTCCGTCCCACCGCTCATGATGTGACAGAATGTATTCTGAAACAATTGATAATTCCGGTGTGTTTTGAGCAATGCGATACCCTATTTCAGGATGCCTTTTCATTTCTTTCCATTCTTCCGGGGTAAGCGCACCCGGCTTTTTCAAAACATTTTCATGAATTCCGACTTTTCCAATGTCATGTAAAACGGCCAGAAGGGACAATTCATTCATCGCTTCGTCAGAAAATTTGAGCTCTTTTCCAATCGCCTGGCAATAGTCAATGAGCCGCTGCGCATGCTCTTCTGTCTCCATACTCTTTTCATAAAGCGTGGCAAGCAGCGTATTGACAATCGTATTTCGATAGCTTTTTCCTTCAAGAAGTTTTTGGTGATACATCCACTCTTCAGCTTGCTGTATAACATGAAGGAGCTGTTGCTCTGCAGTCGTTTTTACAGAGCAGCCAAGTGAAACGCTCAATTGGATCGTTCCTTCACTTTTTTCCGCAAAGCTTTTTTTCAGCCGATGAATCAGCTGTTCCGACTCTTCCTGAGTGGAAAACGGACGAAGAATTAAAAATTCATCCCCGCCCCATCGGGCAATAATATCATCCCTGCCGCAATTTTCATTCAGTGCTTCCGAAACTCTTTGCAGCAGCTTGTCACCCATTCTGTGCCCAAAAACATCATTTGCAATCTTTAAGCCGTTTACATCGCCCATGATTACAGAAACCGGCAGTTGATTAGCTGCCTCCAGCCTCATAATCTCGGATTCTATAAACCGGCGGTTGTAAAGGCCGGTCAGCGAATCATGATAGCTAAGGAAAAGAATTTTTTCCTGCTGCTCCTTTTCAATTCTAATATCACGAAAAACCATCACCACACCATGTGTATGCCCGTCTTCCCCCCTGATTGGTGCAGCGCTGTCAGCGATTGGAATCTCTTCTCCATGCTTATTAATCAAAACGGTATGGTTGGCAAGGCCGATTACTTTTCCCGTGTGCAAAACCTTATCCACCGGATTTTCAACTATCCTGCCTGTTTCTTCGCTCTTTAAAATAAATACTTCAGAAAACTCCTTTTGAGCAATTTCATCGTACTGCCAAAGGACAATTTCCTCCGCCGCCTTATTCAGTGATGTAATTCTGCCAAAAACATCGGTAGTAACAACCCCGTCGCCGATTGATTTTAAAGTTGTGCTCAGAAGCTCTTTTTCCTGATATAAATCTTCTCTAAACCTCTCTCGGTCGGTAACATCGAAAATAATAGAATAGAGCGGTGTTTCCTCCCCATTTCCGATTGGGCAGGAATATACTTCCACCAGTCTGATTTCTCCGTTTTTTAATCGATGGGGAAAGATAAAATAATTTTCCTTCCCTTGAAGAGCAAACGCCGTCCGCTTTGCAATTTCTTCTGCCGGTATCATATTAATATCCTGAATATATAAATTCAGAATTTCACTTTTGCTGTAGCCATAAAATTCACAGGCGGCAGGATTTGTATCCAGAATTTTTCCCGTTGTAGGGTCGATAATCAGCATAACCGCAATATGTTCATTAAACATGGATTCCAAACGGCGTAAAAGGGCGCCATGTGCTTTTTCAAGCTTTTTATGCTCCGTTATGTCTTTCCGTGAGCCAATCAAATATTTTGGTTTTCCGTTTTCACACACCGAGGTCAGGCTGGTTAAAAAGAACCGCCTTCCTCCCGGAAGATCTAAAAACTCCTCGTAGGTCATGCCCTCTTGCGAGTTTATCCCCTTCAGATATATTTCACGAAGAGGCTCGCCAACCCTTTTCCCCCATACTTCGGATGGCGTTTTTCCCCTTACATCGTCATAGCAAAATCCCGATAATTTTTGATGTGCCTTATTAATTCGGATATAATAAATTTCTCCGCATTTATATTCGGCTAAAAACATGGCGTCCTGCGTGCTATTAAAAATAAATTCCAAATCCTCCTGTGCGCTTTCGAGTTCTTTTTTTTGTTCCGCCAAATCGTTGCGTGCAATTTTTTCTTCAGTAACATCCTGCACAATAGTCACGAAGTATTCCTTTTGCGGGGAAAAAGCGCTTATGTTCAACCATCGATCAAAAGTTTCAAAATACCTGGTGATTTTCTTCGCATCACCGGAAAGCGCTATCTCCTCATAGAAACCAAGCCAGTCAAACGCGCCGGAATAAGCGTTTTTGAAAAGCTCCGATGCTTTTCTGCCGACCAATGACACTTTTTTCCAGCCGGTAATATTTTCAAAAGCGGAATTTGCGTCAAGAAAAATGCTGTCTATCGCTTTACCGTTTTCGTTACAAATCAGTTTGTGATACACGCATGCCAAAGGAAACTGCCTGATAAAATCTTGCGCAAATTGTTCCACCATTTTTACTCATTCCTTCTTTTTATCAATTATTAAAAAATGCGGTATTTTGTCGATTTAGAGTTATGGATTGTCAAATTATATCATTAATTTGAATTTATTTCCATATTTTTTTCAACTATGACATCTAAATTTAAACTTTAATCAAAGCTTAACAATTCCCATTGCACGCACCCATTGGCAATTCTATTTTAACAAAACAAGCAGCGCCGAAATAATTTCGACGCTGCTTGTTTTGTAGCCTTAGCACAAAGAAAAACCTGCTTTCCATGAAAAGCAGGTTTTGTTTAGGAATGGTTAAAATTCTTTAGGTACTCCGCAACAGAACGATTCATTTCCAAAGAAAAATCGGACATATATTTTCTTTGACAAAAATCATGGAGGCTCTCTTTTGTACCTGACTCGTTATACATGTCAATCAGCTCATGAGGCGGCATTTTTCTGTACGCATTGGTATGAACAATATGGCTGCTGTCAAAACGAATCGGCTTTTTTCTGTCAAGCTGCTGCTGTGTAGGATAACCATACACGACCATGGTCACCGGTAATGCATATTCCGGTAAAGAAAGAAGCTTCCTAACCTGCTCACAATTTTCAATGATATCCCCTATGTAGCAGGAACCCAATCCAAACGAATGAGCCGCCACTACGGTATTTTGCGCGGCAATCAATGCATCCGCACAGGAAAGCAGCAAATCGCCGGCCCCCGGTTTCCGCGGCGAAAGCTCAGCCGCAAGATAAGTGTCGTACCACTTGCTGTAATCGGCCAAAAAGACTAAAACAATCGGGGCCTTCGCAATAAAAGGCTGATTATCGCAAAGCACCGACAATTGATTTTTAATTTCAGGGTCGGTTATGTCAATTATCGTATAAAGCATCATATTGCCTGCGGTCGGGGCCTGGAAAGCAGCTGCAATCACTTCATCCTTAACCGACTGAGGAACGTTCCTTTTTTCGAAAACACGCACGGATTTTCTTTCCTGAAGTTGTTTGATTACTTCGTTTATTTCACCCATATTCCTGCTCACCCTTTCGCTTCAAGAATACACTCCATAATGCAAAAAGTCAACAACTCACCCTGTTAAGCCAAGCGCTCTGCGCTTCTGCTTAAATGGCAGTGGCACGAACCGCTATTCTGTATAACCGTATCACTATTTCCGCTATACCGATTTTTTATGCAAAGTTCAAAAAACATCATATGCTTCATTTAACTATGGATATTCCAAATTTTAATCTAAATAAAGATCGCTGTAAATGGGCAATCTATAATCGAGGTGAGTATTTTGAAAGTAAAAGATATCATGTCAAAAGACGTTGCAAGTTTAAACTCCGATGATTCTATTGAAAAAGCTGCGCAGTTGATGAAGCAGTACGATGTAGGTTCGATTCCCGTATGCAATCAGCAAAAAATTGTCGGTATGGTAACGGACAGGGATATTACATTGAGATCTACAGCACAAGGCAAGAATACAAAGCAGCAGAAGGTCAGTGATATCATGAGTTCCAATCCGATTATCGGAACCCCTGAAATGGACATTCATGAAGCTGCCAAGATCATGAGTAAAGAACAAATCCGCAGGCTCCCCATTGTTGATAACAATAATTTGGTAGGAATTGTTGCTTTGGGCGACATTTCGGTTGAACCGAACCTTCAGGATAATGCAGAGAAAGCTCTTAATAACATTTCACAGTCAAATAGCAGCCACATGTAAGAATACGCATCCGTACGAAACAGCAGCCCCGGTTAATATAGGGCTGCTGTTTTTTTAATTACTAATTTCGAATACTAAAAACCTCATTCTGCTCAAGTTCAACGCGTTAAAAAACACAAAGTGACTTCTATTTTGTTCATCGGATATTAATCATAGATACATAATTTCTTTTTCTTTTTTTCACTGAGTTTTCACCTTAACATGCTATTCTTATTTTATCGCAATAATAAGATACTAAGTGAAAGGTGTTATGATGCTAAAAAGAACAAAAACAAACCATCCGATTGACAAAGCCTTTTTCGCACTCGGAACAATCAATTATATTAAAATATTTGATGATACAAAAGAATACGTTGTTGAAAAAGCAATTGAGAGAGTCACTGAAATTGAAAATAGGATGTCTGCGTTTAAAGCGAAAAGCGATATCTCAAAGCTCCGCGAAAATTCCGGAAAAGGCGCTCAGATGATACACCGGGATACTTTTCATCTGATTCGTAAAGCAATTGAATTTGCTGAGCTTTCAAACGGCGCATTTGACCCAACTATACGCCCGCTGGTTGAGCTTTGGGGAATCAATAAAAAAGGAAGCTATATTCCTTCTGATTCTGAAATACAGGAGGCTGTTAACCTGGTCGATTATCACGATATCCGGCTGAATAATAAATCATTGAGCGGATTTTTGAAAAGGCCGGGCCAGGCTTTGGACTTGGGCGGAATTGCAAAAGGGTTTGCCGCAGATGAAATCCGGCGGATTTTGACTGAAAACAGAATACAAAGCGCTTTAGTTAACCTTGGCGGAAACGTTATTGCGATTGGAAAACGCCCTGACGGGCAGCCTTGGCAGATTGGAATTCAAAATCCGCTTGCGCCCACAGGCCAGTATCTTGGAATTTTATCCGCAGCAGACAAAACCGTTGTTACATCCGGCAGCAATGAACGCTTTTTTATGAAAAACGGCATTCGCTACCATCATATTTTGGACTCCCGTACGGGAAAGCCCGCACAAAGCTCTTTGCTCAGCGTAACAGCTGTTTGCGAATGTTCCGCGGACGCAGACGCGCTTACCACAGCACTTTTCATACTTGGCCCCGAAATGGGTTTTCCGCTTTTGAGCAAGGTTAAAGCAGAAGCTATTTTTGTTGCTGACGACTTAACGGTTACAGCTACCCGAGGGCTGCTCCCCCATTTTAAAAATTTGTATCATAACGAACAGGAGAGGTTTTAACAAATGAAAACGAAGAAAAAATTTTCAATTCTACAACTTTCGAGGATGTTGCTGCAAGTTGTTTTTTTTATTTTTTTACCCACGCTCTATATTGGCGTTTTGGACGGAGTCAAACAGATTTATCTTGCTGTAATCCATCAGAGTATCCCTACTGATATTTTGCCCCAGCTGATTGAAGTTATTGCAATCATTCCGATTACAATCCTATTGGGACGCTTTTTCTGCGGATGGATGTGTGCCTTTGGCTCCTTCACCGATTTTGTTTACCGAATTTCTCAAAAAGCATTCAAGAAAAAATTGAAATTTAATGTGCAAAGCGACGCATGGATGAAGGCTTTAAAATATGTTATCCTTGCTATACTGGTTGTTGCTGTCTGGAGCTTCAATATAACCGCATTCAGTACAGCAAGCCCATGGGATGTATTCGGAATGATTGCAACCGTTGGCAAAGCCCCGGATTTCTCCTACGTGATAACAAACCTTACGGTTGGATTCGTGATTTTTGTGGCAATTGTCGCTGCATCTGCCTTCATTGAACGGTTCTTTTGCCGCTATCTTTGCCCAATGGGTGCAATTTTCACCCTTGTTTCAAAATTAAGGGTTGCCAAAATAAAAAAGCCTTCCGCTCAATGCGGCAACTGCAGAGTGTGCACAAATAACTGCGCTATGGGAATCCCTCTTTATAAAATGGACGTTGTTAACAGCGCAGAATGTATCAACTGCATGAAATGCGTTACCGCATGTCCGCGCGGAAACGTTGATTTTACAATTGCGAAAAATGATATGCGCCCACTTATGGCAGGTGTTGCCACGGTGGCTGCCATGACGGGTATTTATTACACGGGCGATTTCACCGTAAACGCAGCTCAAATCAACACCAGTACCGGCACCATTAGCACAGTCGGTCAAGCGAGTCCCTCTGCATCTTCATCTTCATCAAACTCCGACTCTGCAAACCAACCCTATAAAGACGGAACATATCAGGGCTCTGGCACAGGGTTCCGGGGCGCGACCACAACAGTCTCGGTTGTCGTTTCGGGCGGCAAAATCAATTCAATCAGCATAGACTCTTCCGGAGATGACAGACGATTTATTAACCGTGCTTATTCAACAGTTTCGCAAGAGATTATCAGCAGCCAGTCGGCCGAAGTGGATGCGGTTTCGGGTGCCACATTCAGCAGCAACGGAATTATGCAGGCGGTCGCAGACGCATTAAGAAATGCTGCCGCGTAAACTGATTTTGCATTATTAGAACATAGCTAATGTAGCATATTAAATATGCACTGTTAATTAAAACACCATAATTTATTTATAAGAAAGGCCCCGAAACTGGTTTACACTGCCAGTTTCGGGGCCTTTGGTCTGGTGCGAGGGGGGGGACTTGAACCCCCATGAACGAAAGGTTCACTAGAACCTGAATCTAGCGCGTCTGCCAATTCCGCCACTCTCGCATTTGCGACTAGACTATAGTATCATATCGAAGTGCATGTGTCAATACTAAATCGGCAAGAAAATGAAATCTTATGTGTAATGTTATCTTACTTTACATATTATTCCCGCCTGAAACAGCAAGAGGCATATGAATTCAGCCATGTAAAGCATTTATTCTTTACATGGCTGAGCATAGATCTATTTATTCCCACTCAATGGTAGCCGGTGGCTTGCTTGTGATGTCATAGACCACCCGGTTTACAGACTTCACTTCATTGATGATGCGGCTCGATATTTTAGCCAGCAGATCATATGGAATTCGTGCCCAATCTGCTGTCATAAAATCAGATGTGGTAACGCCGCGAAGCGCAATGGTATTGTCGTAGGTTCTGCCGTCACCCATTACTCCAACGCTCTTAATCCCGGTCAAAACCGCAAAATACTGGTTGATTTTTTTATCCAGTCCAGCTTCTGCAATTTCCTCACGAAAAATCGCATCGGCATCCTTTAATATTTCTAACCTTTCGGAGGTGATTTCCCCCATGATGCGGATCGCGAGCCCCGGACCGGGGAATGGCTGGCGCCAAACCAGCGGCCCAGGTATGCCGAGCTCAAGTCCAACCCTGCGCACTTCATCCTTAAACAAATTGCGCAGCGGCTCAATAATACCTGTGAATCCAACATCTTCCGGAAGCCCTCCGACATTGTGATGGCTTTTAATGACGGCCGCGTCACCCACGCCGCTTTCCACAACATCCGGGTAAATCGTACCTTGGCACAAATAATCAACGTGGCCGATTTTCTTGGCTTCTTCTTCAAAAACGCGGATAAATTCTTCCCCGATAATTTTACGCTTATGCTCCGGTTCCGCCACACCGGCAAGTTTGGACATGAAGCGCTCCTGTGCATTCACACGGATCAGATTCATGTCAAACTGCTTGCGGAACACACGCTCCACATCGTCACCTTCGTTTTTGCGGAGCATACCGTGATCGACAAAGATGCAGGTAAGGTTTTTCCCGATCGCCTTATGAACCAGCAGAGCCGCGACAGAGGAGTCCACTCCGCCGGAAAGCGCACAAAGCACTTTCTTATCCCCTACCGTTTTTTTGATCTGCTCAATCGTAGTGACGGCAAAGGATGACATAATCCAGTCGCCGCTGCAGCCGCATACATCATACAAAAAGTTTTTCAGCATTTCATTGCCGTAAGCCGTATGCTCAACCTCGGGGTGAAACTGAAGTGCATAAAGACGCTTTTCTTCGTTTTCCATGGCGGCCGTCGGGCATGTTCCGCTGGTTGCCGTAACGCAGAAATCCGCAGGAACCTTTGCAATATAAATCGTATGGCTCATCCAGCACACCGATTGCTTTTCCAGCCCGCGAAACAGTGCGGAACCGGATTTGAAATCGACCATAGTTTTACCGTACTCACGCACTTTGCTGGGCTCAACCGTGCCTCCCAGTTCATAGGCCATCAGCTGCGCGCCATAACAAATACCCAAAACAGGGATTCCCAATTCAAAGATCTTAGGGTCGCATTTAGGCGCATTCTCGTCATAAACGGTATCCGGTCCGCCAGAAAATATAATCCCTTTATATCCTGCTGCGCTGATTTGTTCGGCAGTGGTTTTATAAGACTTTATTTCGCAATACACATTTAAATCACGTACCCGGCGTGCAATCAGCTGGCTGTATTGCCCGCCAAAATCCAATATGAGTACTGCTTCGTTATGAATCATTTGTAAATCACACCATTCTTTTCTTTTCCGCTTATCAGCGCGGTCATTAAAACAACATTTTTATTCCACTGTTACAGATTTCGCAAGGTTGCGCGGCTTATCAATGTCGCAGCCCTTCATGGACGCTACATAATAGGAAAACAGCTGCAACGGAACCACAGCCAAAGACGGAAGCATAATATCGCAGATTTGAGGAATATAAAGGGCATGGTCGGCTTCCTGTTCAATATTAGTATTATTCTCCGTTGTTAAACCGAGAACAACTGCACCACGAGCCTTTACTTCCTTGACATTGCTCATCATTTTATCAAAAAGCACCTGTTGTGTGGCAAGAGCAACGACCAATGTACCTTCTTCAATCAGGGAAATGGTACCATGCTTTAATTCGCCGGCTGCATACGCCTCCGAATGAATATATGAAATTTCTTTCAGCTTAAGCGAGCCTTCCAACGACATAGCATAATCAAGATTTCTTCCGATGAAGAAAATATCTTTTGCATTAAAGAACTTGGAAGCGAGATACTGAATATTTTCTTTGCTGCTCAAGATTTCCGTTATCTTTTCCGGAAGGCTTTGCAATTCGGAAACATAAAACGCATAGTCTTCTTCTGAAAGAACTCCCAGCTTATCAGCAAAATAGATTGCGAGTAGGTAAACAACAGCCAGCTGTGTGCTGTAGGCCTTCGTTGTGGCAACGGCAATTTCCGGGCCCGCCCAGGTGTAAATCACATCGTCGGAGTCGTTGGCTATGGAACTGCCCACCACGTTGACAATGGAAAGAGTCCTCGCGCCAAGGCGTTTTGCCTCGCGCAGGGCGGCAAGCGTGTCTGCCGTTTCGCCGGACTGACTGATTACCAGAACCAAAACCTTATCATTGATAATCGGTTCACGGTACCGGAATTCGGAGGCAACATCGACTTCAACCGGAATCCGTGCAAACTTTTCAAGAACATATTTTGCGACCACACCCACATGGTAGGCTGAACCGCAAGCTATAATAAAAATCTTGGAAAAGTTTTTGATCTGTTCGCTTGTCAAAGTAATATTGTCCAAAACAATTTTGCCGTTTTTAATTCTGGGGGATATCGTATCCCTTACAGCTTTCGGCTGCTCCATGATTTCCTTTGCCATAAAATGTTCGTATCCGCCTTTTTCTGCTGCGGATATGTCCCAATCTATATGGATGGGTTCTTTGGGCACAATTTCCTTATCCGAATTGAAAACGGTAACGCCGTCACGTTTCAAAACTGTAATTTCATTGTCATTCAAACGGTAAATGTCCCTGGTTCTACTTAAAATTGCAGGAATATCAGAAGCGATAAAGTTTTCGTCTTTGCCCAGGCCAATAATCAGCGGGCTGTCCTTGCGCACAGCAATCAGCTGATCCGGAGCATCCTCGCAGATAATTCCAAGCGCATAGGAACCCTCGACTTTACTGATAACCTTAATGACAGCATCCAAAATATCGCCTTTATAGTAGTATTCCAAAAGTTGTGCAATTACTTCGGTATCCGTTTCAGATACAAAGCATTTTCCTTTTTTAATCAGAAGCTCTTTTAGCGCAAGATAATTTTCAATAATACCGTTGTGAACAACTGCAAATTTACCGGAGTCGCTCACCTGGGGATGGGAATTGATATCCGAAGGCCGGCCATGGGTTGCCCATCTTGTGTGACCGATGCCAACGGTTCCGGGAACGTCTTTCCCACCGTCTATCATATCGCTTAAAATTTTTAATCTTCCCTTTGCCTTTACAACCTGCAGCGAGGTGCCGTCGTAAACGGCGACGCCGGCAGAATCATACCCGCGGTACTCCAGTTTCTCCAGACCATTCAGCAGAATCGGGGCAGCTTGATCGTCACCAATGTAACCAACTATTCCACACATAATCATGCACCTTCTCCGGCGGTGTTTAAAATAATAACAAGCGCCAACACAGCCACCGGGAATGTTGACGCTTTCTTTTAAAGATTATCTATAGATAATATCATCGCGCGACGGGCCGTTTGAAACCATATGAATCGGTACGCCAATCGCTTTTTCTGCAAACTCAATATAGTTGCGCGTATTTTCCGGTAAATCCTCATATTTCTTAATTCCCCGGATATCGCACTTCCAGCCCGGCAGGGTTTCAAGAATTGGCTTGCAGCGCTTTAGCTGAACAGTCGGCGGGAACGAATCAATCCTTTTCCCGTCCAATTCATAGGCAACACAAACAGGAATTTCATCTAAATAAGCCAGCACATCTAGCACGGTCAGCGCGACGGAGGTTGCGCCCTGTACCTGGCAGCCGTAACGGGAAGCGACAAGATCAAGCCACCCCATTCTTCTCGGGCGGCCGGTTGTTGCACCGAATTCCCCGCCGTCGCCGCCTCTGCGGCGAAGTTCATCCGCTTCTGCGCCAAAAATTTCGCTTACGAACTCACCAGCGCCGACAGCGCTGGAGTATGCCTTGACTACTGTGATGATCTCCTTGATTTCGTAAGGCGGAAGTCCTGCGCCGATTGCACCGTACCCTGCCAAAGTAGAAGATGAAGTAACCATGGGATAAATACCGAAATCGGGATCCTTCAGTGCCCCAAGCTGACCTTCCAAAAGAATGTTTTTACCATCCTTTACAGCCTGATGCAGGAACGAAAACGTGTCCGCCACATAGGGTTCCAGCAGTTTTTTATATTCCATGAGTTTTTGATAAATCTCATCGACCGTAAGAGGCGCCTGGTGATACAGGTTTTCATATAACACATTTTTTAGAGTAATTACGTGTTCGATTTTTTCCTTCAGGTTTGCTTCGTCATCGTAAAGCTCGCTGATCTGAAAGCCAATTTTCGCAAACTTATCGGAATAAAACGGAGCAATGCCCGATTTTGTTGAACCGAAAGAACGGGAGGAAAGACGTGCTTCTTCAAAGGTGTCGAGCTGAATATGATACGGCATAACCAGCTGTGCACGATCCGAAATAATAATATTCGGTTTTGGAACACCGCGTTCCTCCAGTGATTTTAACTCCTTAATGAAGTTTTCCACGCTGAGCGCTACCCCATTACCGATAATATTTGTAATATGGCTGTAAAAGACACCCGAAGGCAATTGATGCAGCGCAAACTTTCCGTAATTATTAATGATGGTGTGCCCGGCATTACTGCCGCCCTGAAAACGAATTACAATGTCGGACCGGGCTGCTTCCACATCTGTGATTTTTCCCTTGCCCTCATCGCCCCAGTTTGCACCAACAATGGCTTTAATCATATAAACATTCACTCCGCCGTGCCGCAACGGAAACTGACCTGACTGCCCAGCGGCCGAATTTGGGCAGTGACTAATTATGACAACTCAATTATAATATCACAAATGAGCGCAAAAACAAAGTAAAAAAAGAATAAATGATTTTTCCGAATTTCACGGAAATTTATAAATTTATTTCCGCTTTTTCTTCCGGTATAAAATCATATGCGCTGACTGCAGGATTCACAACTTCGGAAATAAACTCTTCCGTTTGTTTTGGTGCCCTGCCTACGTATTTTTCCGGGCTGACAATCGCATTCAGCTGTTCCAGTGTAACACCGAAAATCGGGTCGCCGGCAATGCGGCTCAGCAGGTCGTTTTCGCCGCCCTCTTCCTTGACTACCTTCGAAGCAGCCATGGAGTGAACACGGATGTGCTCGTGTAGCTGCTGGCGGTCCGCACCGTTTTTTGCGGCGTCCATCATAATGTTCTCCGTCGCCATAAAGGGCAGTTCGCGGCGCAGGTGCTGTTCAATCACTTTCGGGTACACAACCAGACCGTCGGCAACATTCATGTAAAGATTCAAGATGCCATCCACAGCCAAAAATGCTTCCGGAACGCTGATTCGCTTATTGGCAGAATCATCAAGGGTTCGTTCAAACCACTGCGTTGCTTCGGTAATGGCCGGATTCAGGCTGTCGGCAATCACATAACGCGCAAGCGACGCAATACGCTCGCTGCGCATCGGGTTGCGTTTGTATGCCATAGCAGAGGAGCCGATTTGGTTTTTCTCAAATGGTTCTTCCACTTCCTTCAGGTGCTGCAAAAGACGGATGTCATTCGAAAACTTTGCCGCGCTTTGTGCAATTCCGCTCAAAACGGAAAGCATCTGTGAATCCAGCTTGCGGGAATACGTTTGACCGGACACCGGGAAGCAGGCGTTATATTCCATCTTCTCCGCAATAATACTGTCCAGCTTTTTTACTTTGACGTGGTCGCCGTCAAACAGTTCCAAAAAACTGGCCTGCGTACCCGTTGTTCCTTTGGAGCCCAGCAGCTTTGCTTTGGAGAGCTGATATTCCACATCCTCTAAATCCATCATCAAATCCTGAATCCAAAGCGTGGCGCGTTTGCCTACCGTAGTCGGCTGAGCCGGCTGAAAATGGGTGAATGCAAGTGTCGGCAGCGCTTTGTATTCCAGCGCAAAACGGGAGAGTACACGGATTACGCTGACCAGCTTCTGTCTTACAAGCTTCATCGCGTCGGTCATAATGATAATATCAGTGTTGTCACCGACATAACAGGAGGTTGCGCCAAGATGAATGATTGGCATTGCCTTGGGGCACTGCTGCCCAAACGCGTAAACATGTGACATTACATCATGCCGTACTTCCTTTTCACGCGCTTCGGCAACTTCATAGTTGATATCATCCTGAAATTGAATCATCTCGTCAATCTGTTCCTGCGTAATATTTAATCCAAGTTCCTTTTCCGCCTGAGCCAAAGCAATCCATAACCGGCGCCAGGTTCTGAATTTTTTGTCCGGGGAAAAAAGGTACTTCATTTCTTTATCTGCATAGCGGGATGACAGCGGTGATTCATAAGTGTTCTTCAATATTAACTCTCCTCCAAACAGGAATTTATTACGAATTATTATATCGTTTGATTGGTGTACAGTAGTCCATGTCCTTGCTCGCGGTTTGATAATCCGGAACAGGTGCGGGATATTTGCCTGAAAAACAGGCGTCACAATAACCGGAACAGCTGCCGCCAAGCATCTTCGGAAGATTTTCCAGATTTAAAAATTCGATGGAATCCGCAAAGCTCATCTTTCCAATTTCCTCCACGCTGTGCTGGCACGCGATAAGGTCATCCTTTGACGGGATATCTGTACCGTAATAGCAGGGCCATAAAAACGGAGGGGAACTGATTCTGAGGTGAACCTCTGTTGCACCTGCATCCTTCAGCATCGTGACAAGGTGCGCGCTGGTGGTACCGCGGACAATGGAATCGTCCAGCATGACAACGCGCTTTCCCTTTACGGCGGAAGCAAGAGAATTCAGTTTAATGCGCACACTGCGTTCCCGCTCGGACTGGCTGGGCTTGATAAAGGTACGGCCGATGTATGTGTTCTTAACAATGCCCTTTTGGAACGGAATCCCCGATTCTTCACTGTAACCGATAGCGGCATCAATACCGGATTCCGGCACGCCGATTACCATGTCCGCCTCTACCGGGTGCTGTCTTGCAAGCAGCCGTCCCGCTTCCTTACGGGCTTCATATACGCTGATGCCGTCAATCATACTGTCGGTCCTGGCAAAATAAATGTACTCAAAAACGCAGAGCGATTTTTTTGTGCTGACCGGGTCTTTGATGGAACGCAGTCCGTGTTCATCCACAACAACAATTTCGCCGGGTTCCACGTCGCGTACAAACTCCGCGCCGCACGCGTCAAGCGCACAGGTTTCGGATGCAAAAACATAAGAATCATCAACGCGGCCGATGCAGAGCGGGCGGAACCCGTGGGGGTCGCGTGCCGCAATCAGTTTTTGCGGACTCATGATGACAAGGGAAAAAGAGCCCTGTATTTTTGGAAGAGCGCGATGAACTGCTTCCTCAATAGAAGGAGCGTCAACACGTTCCCGTGCAATAATATAAGCGATTACTTCCGTATCGATTGTTGTTTGAAAAATGCAGCCCCGGTGCTCCAGTACCTGACGCAGTTCATATGCATTGGTCAGATTTCCGTTGTGGGCAATTGCGAGCGTTCCTTTGATATAGCGCATAACAAGCGGCTGAGCGTTTTCCCGTACACTGGCGCCGGCGGTGGAGTAACGAACATGCCCCACCGCTATTTGGCCCGAAAGGCTATTTAAAGTCTTGTCACTAAAGGCTTCCGTAACCAGTCCCATATCCTTGGAGTAGGAAACGACCCCACGGTCACTGACCGCAATTCCGCAGCTTTCTTGCCCCCTATGCTGTAAAGCAAGAAGGCCGTTATAAGCCATGTATGCGGGGTTTAAATCGCCGTTTGAATAGACGCCGAAAACTCCGCATTCCTCGTGCGGTTTGGAACTATCGTAGTCCATTACTGAACAGTTCAAATGCTCACCATCCTATCAAAATTACAGTCCGATTCTTCTCATAACCTCGGCATACGCTTCTTCGACTCCGCCCAAATCCCTGCGGAAACGGTCTTTGTCCAGCTTCTCGTGGGTATTTACATCCCAAAAGCGGCAGGTGTCCGGGGAAATTTCATCCGCAAGGATGATTCCGTCGGCACAGCGGCCAAATTCCAATTTAAAATCGATTAATTCAATATTTACGGAAAGGAAAAACTCTTGCAGGATTTCATTGATTTTCAAAGACATACTGCTGATTTGGTCAACTTCTTCTTTTGTTGCAAATTCTGCGGCAAGAATATGATATTCGTTTACCATCGGGTCGCCCAGCTCATCGTTTTTGTAGCAAAACTCAAGAACAGGGGTCTTCATTGGGGTGCCTTCCTCCAGTCCGAGCCGTTTGGCAAGGCTGCCGGCAGCTTTGTTGCGTACAATTACTTCCAAAGGAACAATATGCACCTTTTTCACAAGAGTTTCGCGGTCGCTTAACTCTTCAACAAAATGAGTTTTAATACCCTTTTCTTCCAGCATTTTAAACATATAGTTAGACATCTTATTATTGACAACGCCCTTGCCGGTAATCGTGCCTTTTTTCAGGCCGTTAAAAGCGGTTGCGTCGTCCTTATAATCAACGATGCAGTAATCTTTGTCGTCAGTTGCGTAAACCTTTTTTGCTTTGCCCTCGTAAAGAAGTTCTGTTTTTTTCATTTTGAATTCCTCCATAATTATATTAATTCAATTGAATATATTCCAGTACACATCCTGTCAAAAAAAATCAGCCCTGCAGGATGCGCACTTGATGGAATCTGTGATTACTTAGATGAAATTTAAGAATGTGGATACTTTTGTGATGTCGATTACGGAAAGCTGTGTCGTGTCGACATGACGCGCACAGGTTAAGAACGCATTGGCCGTGTCAAGTGACGTTAAGCACGGAATTCCGGCTTCTACGGCGTTCCTGCGGATTTTATAGCCGTCACGGTTGTGCACTACACCTTTGGAAGGGGTATTGATTACCAGATTGATTTTTCCGGATGTAATATGGTCAAGAATATCCGGTTTGCCCGCACCCACCTTATTCGTGCGGATGGTCGGAATATCATTGTCATTGAAGAAATCCGAAGTGCCGGCCGTTGCGTATATTGTCCAGCCAAGGTCATAAAGTCCGCGGGCAATGGGCAGCGCTTCGTCTTTGTCGCTGTTTTTTACAGTGAAAATAACCTTGCCGTTTTTAATCATGTGAACGCCTGCGCCGTAGAACGCCTTAATCAGCGCTTCATCAAAGGTTTTTGCAATTCCAAGCACTTCACCGGTCGACTTCATCTCCGGCCCCAGGTTTACATCCGCACCGTATAATTTTTCAAAGGAAAACACGGGCATTTTAATGGCAATTAAATCCTGCTGCCGCTGCAAGCCATAGTGATAGCCCATATCCGGCAGAGTTTTGCCGAAAAATGTGCTTACCGCCAGCGGCACAATCGGAATTCCGGTAACCTTACTGATGTAAGGAACCGTTCTGGAAGAGCGCGGATTTGCTTCAATTACATACACCTCATTGTCTTTTACAATAAACTGAATGTTGAGCAAGCCTTTTACCTTCAATGACATTGCAAGGCGGCGTGTGTATTCCACAATAAGGTCCTGCATCTCTTTCGTGACATCAATGGCCGGGTACACCGAAATGCTGTCGCCGGAATGAACGCCGGCACGCTCAATGTGCTGCATGATTCCGGGGATTACGGAGTCGATTCCGTCGCACACGGCATCGACCTCCACCTCAGTGCCCATAATGTACTTATCAACCAGAATGGGGTGTTCCTGCGCAATACGGTTAATGATTCCGATTTGCTCCACAATGTCGGCGTCCGCATACGCAATGTGCATACCCTGCCCGCCCAGCACATAGGACGGACGAATCAGCACCGGGTAACCGAGTTCGTTCGCAGCTTTGATGGCTTCGTCGCAGGTAAATACCATCCGGCCCGCGGCGCGCGGAATTCCGCATTCCGAAAGAATCGCGTCGAACCGCTCCCTGTCTTCCGCCGCGTCAATACTGTCAAAGGAGGTACCGAGAATCGGAATGCCCATGCTTTCAATCGCACCTGCCAGCTTAATTGCGGTTTGGCCGCCAAATTGCACCACCGCGCCGTCCGGCTTTTCCAGTTCGACAATATGGAGGACATCTTCTTCCGTCAAAGGCTCAAAATAGAGCTTGTCGGCAATATCAAAATCCGTACTTACCGTTTCCGGATTATTATTTACAATAATTGTTTCATATCCGAGATTTCGTAAAGCCCAAACACTGTGAACGGAACAGAAATCGAATTCAATGCCCTGTCCAATTCGGATTGGGCCTGAACCGATAACCAATACCTTTTTTCTGTCCGACTGCGGCTGGGATTCATTCTGAATTCCGTAGCTGGAATAGTAATACGGCGTTTCAGCATCAAATTCCGCCGCGCAGGTGTCAACCATTTTATAAACCGGAATGACATCCCATTCCTTTTCCAGCTTGCGGATTTGTTCCACACTTGTGCCGCTCAGTTCTGAAATGGTTTTATCAAGGAACCCAAAGTCCTTCGCTCTGTAAAGCAGCTCCCTGTCCAACGGCTGTGAAACGAGTGATTTTTCCACATAAATAATAGAGAGAAGCTTGTCAAGGAACCAGGGGTCAATCTTCGTGATTTCATGGATTGTTTCGGGGGATGTTCCGCGGCGGAGTGCTTCGGCAACCACCCATAATCTGCGGTCATCCACTTCATGCAGCCGCTGCTCCAACTCGCTGTCCGAAAGATTCGCCAGGTTTTTCTCGAGCAGGCTGAATGTGTTCTGTTCCAGTGAACGGATGGATTTCATCAAAGCGCACTCAAAATTCGGAGCAATTCCCATTACTTCGCCTGTCGCTTTCATCTGTGTACCAAGACTGCGCTTCGCGTAAACAAACTTGTCAAAAGGCCACTTTGGAATTTTTACAACGCAATAATCCAGTGTCGGTTCAAAGCAGGCATAGGTCTTTTTTGTAATTGCGTTCTGAATTTCATCCAAAGTATAACCAAGTGCGATTTTAGAAGCAACCTTCGCAATCGGGTAGCCTGTTGCCTTGGAAGCGAGTGCAGAAGAACGGCTGACACGCGGATTCACTTCGATTACGCAATATTCAAAGCTTTTCGGGTTTAGCGCAAACTGTACATTACAGCCGCCCTCCACCTTCAGTTCGGTAATAATGGCCAGCGAAGCGCTTCTCAGCATCTGCGTTTCCTTGTCCGCAAGGGTTTGACACGGCGCAACAACAATGGAGTCGCCGGTGTGAACACCGACCGGGTCGAAATTTTCCATATTGCAGACTGTGATGCAGTTGCCGTTGTGGTCGCGCATCACTTCATATTCAATTTCTTTCCAGCCGGAGATAGAACGTTCAATCAAAACCTGATTCACACGGCTAAGGCGTAACCCAAGCGTTGAAATGGAAATCAGCTGTTCCTCGTCGGCTGCAATTCCGCCGCCGCTGCCGCCCAAGGTGTAAGCGGGGCGTACAATAACGGGGTACCCGATTTTTTTTGCAACTTTAATGCAGTCTTCCACTGTTTCGGCAATTGCGCTTTCCGCACAGGGCTGATTAATGCGCTCCATTGCCTCCTTGAAAAGCTCCCGGTCTTCCGCCATACGGATGGTATCCGCATTGGTGCCGATCATTTCCACATTGTTTTCTTTTAAGAAGCCGGACTCTTCCAATTCAACCGCAAGATTGAGCGCGTTCTGACCACCGAGCGTCGGCAGAATACTGTCCGGATTCTCCTTCAAAATAACCTTTTTAATCGTTTCAACGGTTAACGGCTCAATATAAACCTTGTCGGCAATTTGCTTGTCCGTCATAATGGTAGCTGGGTTTGAGTTAATCAGGATAACCTCTACGCCCTCTTCACGGAGCGCGCGGCAGGCTTGCGTGCCCGCATAGTCAAATTCGGCTGCCTGACCAATGATAATCGGACCGGAACCGATGATAATTACCTTTTTAATTTCCTGTCTCTTCATAATTGGCCTCCTCCGATCAAATTCATAAACTTATCAAAAAGAAAGCCCGTGTCAAGCGGCCCGGGGGAAGCCTCCGGATGGAACTGCACCGAAAACACTTTGCCGCTCTTATAGTTTAATCCCTCAATACTGCCATCATTCATACTAATAAAGCTGATGTCGGCTACTGAAGGATTAATTGTATCGCCATTCACCACAAAGCCGTGGTTCTGAGAAGTAATATAAACCCTGTTGGACGCCAAATCTTTTACAGGATGGTTAATACCTCTATGGCCGTATTTTAATTTGTAAGTGTCAAAGCCCTGCGACAAAGCCATCAGCTGGTGACCAAGGCAAATAGCAAAGGTAGGAATGCCGTTCGCGTACACTTTTTTCAGTTCAGAAATTGCTTTCGTGCATTCTTTCGGGTCACCCGGGCCATTGGAGAGCATGATGCCGTCCGGTGAAAAAGCCATCATATCTTCAAAGGAAGCGTCGTACGGGAAGCACTTCACGGTGCAGCCGCGCTTTACGAGGGAACGAATAATGTTGCTTTTCACTCCATAATCGGCAAGTGCAATTTTAACGGAGCCATCGCCATACACTTTAGAATCCCGGTTGCTTACAACGGGGACGCAGGATTCCATAGAAAATGCATCAATTTGCTGCTTCATCGCAGCGGTATCAATCGTATCGCCATAGACAATCATACCGCGCATCGTACCGCTTTCACGCAGAACCTTTGTCAGAGAACGAGTATCTATCCCTTTAATTCCCGGAATATGATTTTGCAATAAAAATGTATTCAAATCAACATCACAGCGAAAATTACTGGCTACTCCGGAAACTGAACGAACAATAAACGCTTTCAGCCAAGGTTTTACGGATTCCGCGTCATCATAACAAATTCCGTAGTTTCCAATCATCGGATATGTCATAACAACACCTTGTCCTGCATAGGAGGGATCCGTCAACAGTTCTGTGTAACCACACATAGCACTGTTAAAAACGACTTCACACAGAACGTCTTTTTCATCTCCGAATCCTATGCCCTCATAAGTCATTCCGTTTTCAAGCATCAGCAATGCTTTCATTTAATCACCAACCATTCTTTTATTAAGCAGCTTCCTATTATTTATGATTTAAAGAATTTTACAATTCTTTCAACCGCTTTTTGTGTATTTTCTTTCGTGTTAAAGGAGGTCAGGCGGAAATAGCCCTCGCCGCCGATTCCAAAACCGGAGCCCGGGGTACCGACAACGCCTGTTTTTTCAAGCAGCAAGTCAAAGAACTCCCACGAAGTGAGGTGATTCGGTGTTTTCATCCAAATGTAGGGTGAATTCACGCCGCCGTAAACCTCAAAGCCCGCCTGCTTCAGCCCATCACTGATAATCTTTGCATTCGCCTGATAATAAGCGATATTCTCCTGCACTTCGCGCATTCCCTCAGCGAAATAAACCGCCTGAGCACCGCGCTGAATCACATATGAAACACCGTTCATTTTGGTTGATTGCCGCCTGTTCCACAGCTTATTCATCGAAACGCCGTCAATAACCAGTTCCTTTGGAATTACTGTAAACGCGCAGCGTGTGCCTGTAAAGCCTGCGGTTTTGGAAAAACTTCTGAATTCGATGGCACATTTTTTTGCGCCGTCAATTTCATAAATACTGTGCGGCATATCCGCTTCGGTAATATACGCCTCATATGCGGCGTCATAAAGGATAACAGAATGATTTTCGAGTGCGTAATCCACCCACTTTTTCAGTTCATCGCGGCTGATACCAACCCCGGAAGGATTGTTCGGGAAGCAGAGGTAAATCAGGTCGGCCCGCTGCTTTGGAAGTTCAGGAAGAAAATGATTTTCTTTTAAGCAGGGCATATAAACAATTTTACTCCAGCCCCTGCCCTCTTCAAAATCCCCCGCACGGCCGGTCATCACATTTGTATCGACATAAACCGGATAAACCGGATCACAAACCGCTACTATGTTATCCACGCCAAAAATATCGCCGATGCTCCCGGTATCGCTTTTTGCACCGTCGCTGACAAAAATTTCATCCGTTCCGATTTGCACACCGCGCTTTAAAAAGTCATTTTCTGCTATGGCACTGCGCAAAAATTCATACCCTGCTTCCGGCCCGTAACCGCGGAAGGTTTTCGCATCGCCCATTTCATCAGCCGCATCTTTCATTGCATTGACAACAGCTTTTGGCAGCGGACGTGTTACATCTCCGATTCCCAAGCGAATAATTTCAACCTCGGGATGTTGTTTGGAAAATTTTTCAACCTTGGCAGCGATATCCACAAACAGATAACTTGCAGGAAGTTTTACGAAATTTTCATTTACCTTTACCAATTCGCACAGTCCCTTCATTCATTCTACTGCATACTAATACATTATATCAGATTTCAATGGTTCCGTCAAAAACAAACTCGGCCGGGCCTTTCATAAAAACAGAGCCTGTGTTTTCGTCCCAGTCAATGCTCAGATCGCCGCCTTTTAGATGGACCTGCACACTGCGCCCGGTTTTTTTGTTTACCGCGCTGGCAACCGCAGCGGCACAGGCGCCGGTTCCGCAAGCCCATGTTTCACCTGAACCGCGTTCCCATACGCGCATATTTATTTCATTTTTATTCACTATTTGAATAAATTCAACATTTGCCCTTTGGGGGAAAATGTTATTTTTCTCCAGTTTTGGCCCAATCGTTTCTATTTGAATTCTATTCACATCTTCAACAAAAACAACACAGTGCGGGTTCCCCATTGAGACACAGGTAATGCGGTATTCCTCACCGTCAATTAGAATCGGCTCGTCAATAATTTCACCGGTACGCAAAGTGGCGGGAATATCATTTGCATCCAAACCCGGCTTACCCATATCCACCGTTACGGAAGTCACGACTCCGTTTTGCACCGCAAGCCGAAGCGTTTTTATTCCGCTCATTGTGTCAACTTTCAAAACTTCCTTCTTTGCAATTCCTCGCTCATAAACATATTTTCCGACACATCGGATTCCATTGCCGCACATCATAGCCTGTGAACCGTCGGCATTATAAATATCCATGCGACAATCGGCAGTTTCAGAGGGTTCGATCAGGATAATGCCGTCGGACCCGATCCCGAAGTGCCGTTCGCTCAGCCTGACGGAAAGCTCGGAAGGGTGCTCAACCTTTTGTTCAAAGCAGTTTATATAGATGTAATCATTGCCGATTCCCTGCATTTTTGTAAATTTCATTGAACAAATCACCCCCTTATTGATTTAAAATAATCAGAGCGGTTTCAACCATTTTTCTGCCCATATCCATGCTTTTCTTTTGAATAAAACGATGCGCCTGCGGCTCGGTAAAATGGTTGCGCTCTATCAAAATACTTTTTGCCGACTCAATGACCTGTTTCTCATCCAAAGTGCCGCTTGCCATTTTCTTTTTCACACTTACGCTGCTGAAGTCAGAAATATTCAGAAGCATGTTTACTGTGAATATCAAATCCATGCGGTTTATCGGGAGGATTAGACTTGTGCTGGCAAGCGAATCTGAAACATTGGACTGCTGGGATTTTAGCAGAAACAAAAAATCATAACCTGGGCCAACAACTCTTGGCAGATTCAGCGCAAGCATATCCGTAAGCTTTTCACTGCAAACAACAATTCCACCCTGATAATGCCTGTTGGTAAAATCGATCACCTGTGAACCGGATGTACACACGCCACTTACATTTAACCCACCGGAGCGAAGCACCGCCGCTATTTTTTTAGCGGAATCTGCATTGGAATTCGCTACAAGTATACTGCTCATATTACAACAACTCCGTGGAAAGGAATATGACATCTAATATGCTGGGTCAAAACTTATTCAGGTATTGATCCAATTCCCATTCCGTGACGGTGGTGGAAAAATCATACCACTCTTTTTCTTTTGCTTCGGTATATTTGCTGAAAACATGATCGCCCAATACTTCGGCAATAAACGAGTCGGCTTTCATTTCGCCGATTGCAACGTTCAAGTCGGACGGCAGATTATCAATTCCCGCCGCGGTGCGCTCCGCCTGATCAAAGTCATAGATATTGGCTGAAACAGCCGGCGGCGGCGTTAAGTCGTTTTTAATTCCGTCAAGACCCGCCGCAAGCAAAACCGCAAACTCAAGGTATGGGTTGCAGGCGGGGTCAGGGTTGCGCAGCTCAATTCGGGTGCCAAGCCCGCGGGAAGCGGGAACGCGGATTAACGCGCTGCGGTTGCTCAAAGTCCATGCAATGTTGCACGGCGCCTCGTAACCGGGCACCAGCCGTTTATATGAATTAACAAGTGGATTCGTAATGGCGCACATTCCCTTAACATGCTTTAAAACACCCGCAATAAAGCTATATGCAAGATGGCTCAGCCCGGTCTCGCTTTCCGGATCATAAAAGGCGTTTTTACCGTCTTTGAACAGCGACATGTTGGTGTGCATTCCGGAACCGGCGCGGCCGTAAACAGGCTTCGGCATAAAGGTTGCACAAAGTCCGTGCGCGTCCGCACAGGACTTTACCACCATTTTAAAGGTAAGAATATTATCCGCAGCGGAAAGCGCTTCACTGTACTTAAAGTCAATTTCATGCTGGGCAAATGCAACCTCATGATGCGATGCTTCAATTTCAAAGCCCATGTCTTCAAGATTCAGGCAAATATCACGCCGGGCGCTTTCGCCAAGGTCGGAAGGCCCCAAATCAAAGTAGCCGGCCGTATCATGCGTAACGGTTGTAGGGTGACCGAATTCGTCCGTGTTGAACAGAAAGAACTCGCACTCCGGTCCGACATTAAAGGTATAGCCCATATCGGCAGCTTCCTGAATAGTCCGTTTGAGCACATAACGCGGGTCACCTTCAAACGGTGTGCCGTCCGGCTTGTAAATATCGCAGATCAGTCTGGCAACGCTGCCATGCTGCGTATGCCACGGTAAAATTACAAAAGAATCCAAGTCAGGCCGCAGATACATGTCGGACTCTTCGATTCGTACAAACCCTTCAATGGACGAACCGTCAAACATGCATTTGTTGTCGAGCGCCTTTTCAATTTGGCTGGTGGTAATTGCCACATTTTTCAGCGCACCCAAAATATCCGTGAACTGAAGCCGGATAAATCTGACATTATTCTCTTCGATCATCCGAATAATATCTTCTTTTGAATATCTGCTCAATCGAATACCTCCTAAAAAATAAAATAACAAGGCTGCTCTTAAAAAAGAACCTCCTTGTCAAAATAGTTTAGTTATTAGTTCTATTCTATTCTATTTCGTATTCTGTGTCAATCCTTTTCAAATTGAAAGGCGCATTTCATTTTTATGCACAATTTTTCAGTTTGCTTCTCATATTTTCCGTCTTTTTGCAGCATTTATACTGACTCCCTGCAAAAATAAAAAAGTTACACATTGCTAAAAAATGAAAATATTGTAAATTAATCTTACTTATGGTAAACTATTAAAGTGTGTGGACATTATTAATTGGAATAATGTAACCCGCAACATATGTATAGGAGGATATTCCCATGTCTTATGTAGACGAGCAACTGGCAAATGTCGTCGCGCTAAACCCAAACGAACCTGAATTTATTCAGGCAGTAACCGAGGTCTTAACATCCCTGGCGCCGGTTATTGAGCAGAATCCGCAGTATCAAGAGGCAGGTATTCTTGAACGGCTGACCGAGCCCGACAGACAAGTCAAATTCCGCGTCGCATGGATTGACGACAGTGGAAAGGTACAAGTGAACCGCGGCTACCGGGTACAGTTCAACAATGCGATCGGGCCTTACAAAGGCGGGCTTCGATTTCACCCATCTGTGAACCTCGGTATTTTAAAATTCCTTGGTTTCGAACAAATCTTGAAGAATTCACTTACCGGGCTGCCGATCGGCGGCGGAAAAGGCGGTTCCGATTTTGACCCGAAGGGAAAATCCGACCGTGAAGTAATGGCGTTCTGCCAAAGCTTTATGACAGAGCTTTCCCGCTACATTGGCCCGGACACAGACGTACCTGCCGGGGACATCGGCGTGGGAGGCCGTGAAATCGGCTACCTGTTCGGCCAGTACAAACGTATCCGCAACGAATACTCCGGAATTCTCACCGGTAAGGGGCTGACTTATGGCGGCTCGCTTGCACGCACGGAAGCAACCGGATTCGGGCTCCTCTATTTTACAGACGCCATGCTGCGGAAAAACGGCAAGTCTGTGAAAGGAAAGACCATCGTAATATCCGGTGCGGGGAATGTGGCAATCTACGCATGCCAAAAAGCACAGGAGCTGGGCGGAATGGTTGTTACCATGAGCGATTCCACCGGCTGGATTTACGATTCTGAGGGAATCGACCTGAAGGCAGTGAAGGAAATTAAGGAAGTAAAGCGCGGCCGTTTATCCGAGTACAAAGCATACCGCCCGAGTTCCGTTTACCACGAAGGCAAGGGCGTTTGGAGCATTCCGTGTGACATCGCACTGCCCTGCGCAACGCAAAACGAACTGCTTTTAGACGATGCAAAGATACTTGTTCAAAACGGCGTGTTCGCCGTAGCAGAGGGAGCGAATATGCCGACAACCATAGAAGCCACCCAGTACTTACAATCCAACGGCGTGCTGTTTGCGCCGGGCAAAGCGGCCAACGCAGGCGGCGTTGCAACCTCCGCTTTAGAAATGAGCCAAAACAGCATGCGTCTTTCCTGGACATTTTATGAGGTTGACGCAAAGCTGAAGAGCATTATGGAAAGCATATTCCGAAGTGCTTCGGATGCAGCCGAAAAATATGGTTATCCCAAAAATTACGTGGTAGGTGCAAATATTGCCGGCTTTATAAAAGTTGCCGACGCAATGCTGGCACAGGGTACGGTCTGATAGAAATTTCCGTACTGTTACATCAAAGCGCCGCCGAATGGAGCAACTCATTCGGCAGCGCTTTTTACTTTATAAAAATTAATTATGATTCAAATTTTAAAGGCTTTCTCAACAGACCCGACCGTCGGCTGAAGTTGATGACAATCGTCTTTAATAACCGAATAGACTTTACAATCCTGAAAGCCCAAATTTGCTTTATATTTCTGGCGGGCAATCCCTTCAAGCGTCATACCGGCCTTTTGCATCACGCGGCCCGATGCAGGATTATTTACGGAGTGATCAGCCTCTAAGCGGTTAAACCCGGACTGCTCAAAGCTGAATGAGATCACTGCTTTCAGTGCTTCCGTCATAAGCCCTTTGCCCCACCATTTTTTACCCATGCAGTAACCGATTTCACCCGACTCGTCAACTTCGCTGACCCCCATAATGCCAATGGAGCCGATTACGATATCGGTTTCACGAAGTGCAATCGCCCACGAATAGTAAGCCAGATCGTTATAGCAGCCAATCCATTCGTCTAAAAGTTTTGTGGTAACACCAATATTCAAATGGGGAGGCCAGCGAAGGTACTTTGTAACCTCCGGATCATTGGCCCAATTATTGAACATATTTTCTGCATCATCCAAAGTAAATCGACGGAGAATCAGTCTGTCTGTTATAATTTTTTGCGTTCCCACGTTCTTCATAACGGTTTCAAGACTCCTTTTATTTATGATATTTGCCGTTATTCATAATTTGGAACGCACGGTAAGTCTGCTCACAAAGCATGATACGTGCAAGTTGATGAGGAAATGTCATAGGCGACATAGAAAGCCGAAAGTCGGCATCTTGTTTTACCTCATTACTAAGGCCGAACGAACTGCCGATCAAAAAGCTGACCGAGCTCATTCCGTTTACACTCAACGTGTTTATTTTTTCTGCCAATTGTTCGGAGGAAAGCTGTTTTCCTTCAATACAGAGTGCAAACAGAGATGAACCCGCCGCCGCTGACAGAATTTTTTTGCCCTCAGCATTTAAAGCAATTTCGATCTGCGCCTGGGAAGGATTTTCCGGCAGGCGGCTTTCCGCAAGCTCCACAATGGAAAACCGGCAGAATGCCTGAAGCCGCTTCGCATACTCAGCGCAGGCTTCCCGCCAATACGCTTCTTTTAATTTACCGATGCATATGATTTGAACCGTTAACATGACGACTCCTAAAATATCGTAATTTTCCCGGTGGTATTTTCTTTCGGCGCCACACAGAGCTCAAAATCGATTCCAGATTTCAGCCCTCCAAGCGTGAGTGAGCACAGCGCTGTTTGATAGGCCAGTTCGGGAGTGTTATTTTCCGAGCTGAGATGTGCCAGCACAAAGCGCGAGGTGCCTTTTCCGGCAAGGGTACAAAGTTCGTCGGCACAGGCAAGGTTGGAAAGATGGCCGGTGTCCGAAAGGATTCTTTTTTTAAGCGGATAAGGATAAGGTCCGTTGCTCAGCATTCCGATATCATGGTTCGATTCCAAAACGACCAAATCCGTACCAAAAAGAGCAGAGCGAACTTCTTCCGACATATACCCCAAATCGGTTGAAACCGCTGCGCTTCGTCCGTCCTGTGTCTGCACACGGTATCCGATACTTTCGGCGCTGTCGTGAGAAGTATGAAATGGTTTGATATACATTCCGGCACATTCCATTCCGTTATCGTCAATCACATCGCTTTGAAAACCGGTCAGACAGTCCATTTCCTCCAGTGCATTCAACGTACCGAAAGAAGAATAAACAGGAATATGACGACGGGAAGCGAGCACACGCAAACCCTTTATGTGGTCCGAATGCTCATGCGTCACAAAAATAGCTTTAATTGCATTGATATCTATTCCGCAAAAATCCAACATATTTGTTAACTGTTTTGCGGTTCTGCCGGCATCAATCAAAACACCCGATGAAGCCGAGCCTATGTAATAACTGTTTCCGCTGCTTCCGCTGAAAAGCGGACAAAACCTCGCCATGAATCAACCTCCGCATATGAGAAAAGGGAAAGACAAGCGTCTATCCCCCACCCGTTCCTGTATTCTATGGATTAAATTGCCTGTGCCACTGCCGGTTCAGGAATGTGAACACGTACAATATCTGCGCCCAAATTGCGAAGCTTTTCTTCAACATCTTCATATCCGCGCTCAATGTGATTAATGTCTTCAATCTGAGTAGTTCCTTTTGCAGCAAGCGCTGCAATCAGCATTGCTGCACCTGCACGCAAATCCGTCGCCTTGACAGGCGCGGCATTCAAATGGTCAACCCCTTCTATGACAGCAAGTTTTCCATCAACCGAAATTTGCGCACCCATGCGCTTTAATTCTTCCACATAACGGAAGCGGTTGTCCCAAACGCTTTCGTTAATGATGCTTGTTCCGCTCGCAATAGACAGGAGCACCGCGATTTGCGGCTGCATATCCGTAGGAAAACCGGGATGGGGCATTGTTTTAATATTACACTTATTCAATTTACCTTTGCGGGAAACGCGAACAGCATCGTCATATTCTTCTACGGTTACCCCCATTTCCTCCAGTTTGGCGGAAATGGATTCAAGATGCTTGGGAATTACATTTTTTACAAGAATATCGCCTCCGGTTACCGCGCCGGCAACCATGTATGTGCCCGCTTCAATTTGGTCGGGAATAATGGAATAGGTGGTGCCGTTTAAGTGGTCCACACCGTATATTTTAATTACATCGGTGCCTGCACCTCTTACGTCCGCACCCATAGAATTTAAAAAGTTTGCAAGGTCAACGATATGCGGCTCTTTGGCAGCATTTTCAATTAATGTGATGCCTTTCGCCTTCACTGCGGCCAGCATGATGTTAACGGTTGCTCCGACGGAAACCACATCCAAATATATATTGGCTCCGTTCAGGTTTTTTGCATAAACATCAACCATACCGCCTTCCAGTTTGTAGGCGGCACCCAATGCGGCAAAGCCTTTCAAATGCTGGTCAATCGGACGGACTCCGAAATCGCATCCGCCGGGCATGGTGACAACCGCGTGATTAAAACGGCCGAGCAGTGCGCCTAAAAGATAATAGGAACCGCGGATATGGCGGGCTAATTCATAAGACGCCACATGGGTACGAATCGGCCTTGGATCGATTTCAATTGTACATTTATCAATATTGCGAATTTTAGCACCCATATCGTAAAGAATTCTTGTAATGGAAGAAACGTCTGTAATATTTGGTACATTTTCAATGCGGCAAACGCCGTCGGCAAGAATTGCTGCGGGGATAATAGCGATCGCGGCATTCTTAGCTCCGCTGATGTTAACCTCGCCGGTTAGCCGATTGCCACCTTTAATAACGAATTTGTCCAATGCGGCACGCTCCAATCTAAATTATAACAATACTATTATTGCATTTTTTCGTAAAATATCAAGCGGTTTTCACTAATATATCATTGTTAATATTTTGAAATTATAATCAGAAAATTAAGTAAATCCTGAATCAAATAAAATTCTGAATTTTATATTTCAACACACTAATTGATGATAATACTTATAAATTAAAAAGTCAATAAGCAGCGGAATAAGTTACTGTTTTGTAATGGAATGGAAAAGAAGCGTTCCGTTCTCCAAAGGGGGCAGAACACTTCTTTTTTTAAACTGAATCGAAGTTCAGTTTGTTACCCTCCGACATAACTAAGGGGGTTTACTTTTGTTCCGTTTTTGATTACTTCAAAGTGGCAATGCGGCCCGGTAGAATTGCCGGTACTTCCAACCCGTGCAATCGCTTGTCCCTTTGAAACTGTTTGCCCCGCAGAAACAAGGAGTTTGCTGGCGTGGCCGTATAGGGTTTGAATTCCACCGCCGTGGCTGATCTGAACACAGTTTCCATAGCCGTTTTTCCAGCCGGCAGAAACTACAACTCCACCGTCCGCAGCTACAATCGTTTTGCCATAGGCGCCGCCGCCGGAAATATCAATGCCGGTGTGGAAACTGCCCCACCGCCATGTAAAATATGTTGTAATCATATGAAGCGAAGGAACCGGCCACATCAAATTGCCTGTGCTTTCCCCGGAACTGCTGTATTTCGGCCTTTTTTTCGTACCGGTAATAACGACCTTATCCACAGGGGGCTGAACTGTTGTCCGGCTGACGATGTCACGTTTTGATTCCACGCCGTTGACATAATAAACCTTGTCAACACATTGCTGTACACCGTTAACTCCATCCGTTTTCACTTTGGAATAATCCGTATATTGGGAATCATCCTGAATTGTCGTCGTTTTATAAGGAAGCGGAACCTGATAGGTATTTTCTTTGATTAACTCAACGCCGAGCATGGGAGTCGCCACTTCAAGATTAATCAAATCCCCGGGGTGTAAATTATCGCCGATCTGATTATTGTTGATTTTATTAAGATCGGCAATCGTGGTGTGATTCTCTTTGGCAATGGAGGTTGCTGTATCCCCATCCTTTACTGTATAGACAACTGCTGCTTTAGAAGTACCGTTAAGCAGCTTATCCATTGTTTCAGTAGCCATGATTGTTGTTGTGGGAAATAGGCCATTGATCATTTCCACATTCCGCACAAATGCAGCCGAAGCCGAGGCGTCGGAACCACGAGCTTTGTTCAGCAGGTTCTGCAAAATAAAACGAAGATCGGCACTGCTTTTTACCGAGCCAATCAATTCACCGTCAACATAAAGCCCGCTCGCTTCTTCAATAATCCCGTTAGACCGTTGGATAATTTTATCGCAGACATCGCTTACCGGAACGTAGCTGCCCGCATTCACAACGGAAAGCTGGAAGGTTGGGGTGAATTTCATTCCGTTGTTGCTTGAAGCCGTATCATGTACCATGCGCTGGCTTACCATTTCAGTCGCCTGTTCGAAAACCTTTTCATTTTGAATTGTCGCAACCGCTTGTCCGTCATAAGAAAGTACGAGACCGTAGTTGAGGCTGTTCCAGTGCTGAATGGTAACGATCAGAAAAAATACAGCCACAGCGGGGGCTGCAATATTAAGAATTGAAAACAGAAATCCCCTGTGGCGAACCAAACTTTTTCCGGTCACCCAAACATACTCTTTAAATACACGAAGGAAGCCCTGTGTTCTTGCCTCGGCTATCCGCCTGCGTGCAATGGAAAAGCCCTCTTGTACCGAGCGGATTTCTCTTTTCAAATTTGCAATCTGTCTGCCGACGGTAAGGTTATACAGACGCTTAAAAAGATTGGTAACAGGACGGAGAAAACGGGCCGTTCTGCGCCCAACCCTTTTTAAAATGCGAATCGTCTGTATTCCGGCGATATATAGAAAATCATGTGTGTTTTCACATGCGTAAATAAACAGCTTTTTTAGCTTAGGAATCTGCATGAAGCCAAATCCTTTCGCATCATTCAATTGTTACAAGTTTGTAATGTTCTTGAATATGATATAACAAAAGTAACAATTTTGCAACCTATTTGTGATAAATTTACAAATAGGAAACAAAGCGGCCGACAAAATTCGGCTTAATATTTCAGTTTTTCCTCATTCCACCCACTAATAATTGGCAAAAACTCTTTTGCCTCCTTTTTGGCAGCGTCAAGATCATGCTCCAAATAATTTCCACATTCGGAAGCAGCGGTTCCGGGCACGATTCCATTGTAATCTGCGATAAAAGAAAAAGCGTCTGTAATCAGCTGAATCGCATCCGATCCATCCATATTTCTGACCAAAAAATAAAAACCTGTGCGGCAGCCCATCGGACCAAAATAAATCACCTGGTCGCGAAGCTTAGAATTACGGGCATAGGTAGCAAATAAATGCTCAATTGTGTGTATTGCGGGGTTTGCAAGGTAAGGCGGTACATTCGGTTTTCTCATTCTGATATCATATGTTACAATATCGCCGTCAACACGGGAGGTATAAATGCCCGGCAATAAGGTGTTATGGTCAACACAAAAGCTTGCGATTCTATCCATTTTACTCTCCTTTATACAAACGGAAGTTCGTTTGTCAATTCACTGAAATTATCAGTGATTAAATAGTTCTGAATTAATTCCACGCTTTCCGTCACCGAGCGTTCGTAAAGGTCAAAAAAGCTCTCGTTTCTCTGCCTGCTGTCGGTCGGCGGCCAATGCCAATCCGCCAGCAGTGTGTTGGCGTAGTCATATTCATCGCCTTCACTCACTCCACGGATATGGCAGGAAATGTCATGCTTACCGTTTTTCGATTCCATGCGCTCAATGAGCGACTTCTTCAATGTTGTTCGATCATTTAAAAGACCAAACAGAAGCCGGCAGTCGTCAGTTGCCTGAAGCAGCACGGTGCCCGCATCCTTCAGATGGTACAGCCGTTCTAAAACAAACGCATATAAATCCGCGATTTTTACCTGAACCACCTGGTTTTTCGGAACAGTCCATTTCAAATTGAAATCAATTGGAAGCTCCGACTTTTCATAGCGAAGCATGATGACATCCAGCGAAGATTCGATTTGATTGTGCAGAATTTCCTCGCTCTGTTCCGGCTGCCGCTGCAGCAAAAGCTGTGCGCCGCAATGAACAAACGGATGTCCAATGCGGTCAAGGCAGTAGTGACAAACAAACCCATATATGTAAGAAAGTACAATACGGTCATGCTGAGTTGTGTTGTAATAATCGTACATCGCAGTGAAAATTTCAGAAGGTTTTTCACGGTGCAGCTTTTCTGCGTATTCTTTTAAGCTGTTCCCGCGCTGCCACGGAAGATATCGGTGACAGTACAAAAAGTCCGGCCCCTGGGCTCCCCACAGGAACGCGTCGCGATTCAATAATATGGAATCATTCTGCTTTCTCAGTTCTTCCATTACTCTTTCAGCCTGAAGAAAGTGAGTAATCGCTGCCGGCATAAAGTCACCTCCAGATAGAATAAAAGGCACAGCAAATTGCTGTGCCTTTTATTCTATCATATTCCGATTGGTTTTTAAAGAACTTTAGATAAAAAGTCCTGAAGTCTTAAATTCTTCGGATGACTGAAAAATTCATCCGGCTCTGCTTCCTCCAAAACCTGACCGTCATCCATGAAAAGCACACGGGTTGCAACCTCACGCGCAAACCCCATTTCATGCGTTACAACAACCATGGTCATGCCATCGTTGGCAAGTTCTTTCATGACCTGCAATACTTCACCCACCATTTCGGGGTCAAGTGCGCTGGTCGGTTCGTCAAAAAGCATCACATCCGGGTTCATTGCAAGCGCGCGGACAATTGCGATGCGCTGCTTCTGACCGCCGGAAAGCTGTGCCGGGTAGGCTTGCGCCTTTTCCGCAAGACCGACACGTTCTAAAAGCTGCAGCGCCTGCTCATTTGCTTCTTCCTGCGATTTCAGCTTCAGCGTTACGGGTGCAAGGGTAATATTCTGTAAAACAGTCAAATGCGGGAAAAGATTGAAATGCTGAAACACCATACCCATTTTTTGCCGCAATTGATTAATGTTGCAGTCCGGTTTGTTGATTTGAATTCCCTCGAACCAAATCTCGCCGTCCGTTGGCTGCTCAAGCAGATTCAGGCAGCGCAGAAACGTGCTTTTTCCGGAACCGGAAGGGCCGACAATAACCACCTTTTCCCCTTTTTCTATGTTCTGATTAATACCTTTTAACACAGCAAGATCTCCGTCCAGAGTATGAAAGGTTTTGTGCAGATTTTTAACGGTAATCACTCTTATGCAGCCTCCTTTCGAATTTAGTCAAAGCAGAAGTCAGCCCAATAACAATGATCAGGTACACTGCTGCGGTGCTGAGTAGGGGAGTAAATGCATCATAAGTAATACTTCTGATGACGTCACCGCCCTTTGTCAAATCCTGTACCCCGATATATCCTGCAACTGAAGTTTCCTTGAGTAAGGCAATAAACTCATTGCCGATTGCAGGCAAAACATTTTTCAAAGCCTGCGGAAATACAATTTTAATCATTGTGTCCCGCTGATTCAAACCAAGGGAACGGCCTGCTTCAATTTGACCTTTATCGACTGATTGAATTCCGCTTCGAATCACCTCGGCAACATAAGCGCCCGAGTTGATGCCAAAAGCAAGAATTGAAGCCGTAATCTTATCCACATTAGTGGAACTTAATATGATATAATACATGATCAGCAATTGAACGATAACAGGAGTACCGCGAATAACGGTCAGATATAAGCTGCATAACGCATTTAAAATTTTAAATTTCTTTTTGTTGTTTCCGTGTGCTACCTTAACGAGTGCGACAATCGTACCCAAAGCCACACCGATAATCACCGCAAAAACAGTAATTAAAAGGGTATTGCCTAAACCGGTGACAATGTACTTGTATCTGTTCTTAAGAACAAATGCATCATAAAATTTCTGTGTCAAATCCGAGAAAAATGAAAGCTGCAGCGCTGTGAGCAGTGTGTTCATATTGAACCTCCCTTTTTAAACTGAGAAAAGCAGGGCAGCAGAATGTTCCGCTGACCCTGCGTTTATAATAAGGAATCCGGCTGATTAGGCGCCCAAAGCAGCTTTGTATTTTTCAATTACCTTAGTCAGCTCGCCGCTTGATTTCATTTCGCCAAGAACATCGTTGATGGTTTTCAGCATTGCCTCATCGCCCTTTTTCACAGCGATTGCATATTTTTCAACGGTCAGTGCATCACTCAGTTTTACGAGTTTTTCAGCATTTTTTTCAACAAATTTTGTTGCCGGGAAATCATCAATAACAACCGCGTCAATCTTGCCATTGATCAAATCGGTAATTGCGTCAACACCTTTATTATACCGTTCAACGGAACCGACTTTAATATCGCTTTTACCGTCCTCGTTCGTGCAGAAGGTATCGCCCGTTGTGCCCTGCTGAACACCGACTTTTTTGCCGTTTAAGTCCGTACGGGCTTTGATCGCGCTCCCTTTCAGTACGATGATGGCCTGTGAGGCATCAAAGTAAGTATCAGAGAAATCCACATTCTTTTTTCTGTCATCTGTGACAGTCATTCCTGCTGCGACAAAATTGGTCTTGCCCGCACTCAGTTCGGTAGTTAATGTGTCAAAAGCAACATCGTTTATTTTTAATTTAACGCCAAGCTTATCCGCAATCTTTTGGGAAATGTCCGCATCGATTCCGACAATGCTGTCACCGTCTTTGTATTCAAACGGCTCAAACTCCGCATTGGTTGACATGGTAACAAAGCCGTCCGCTTTAATCTTATCCAGGGTTGTGGAAGCTGCGGAAGAGGCTGCCGCGCTGGCGGCTTCGCTTCCGGCGGTGCTTGCTGCCGTTGAAGCGGTATTGCTGGTGCTGGAACAGGCGCTCATAGAAACAATCATGGTTGCCGCAAGAATAAATGCCGCAATTTTAGATAACTTTTTCATGTTAATTACCCTCCGTTAAAATCTAAAGTTCAATTTAACTTGTTGTTAATGTGATTGTATTATAACGCATAATTATGCAATAATCAAGCGCTTTGTTAAATAAAAATTCACTTTTATGCAACAATATTTTTTTGATGCAGTGTGTAACGCTATTTTTGTGTATTTTTCACACCGCATGAATTGAGCAGGATTTGAATATCGCCGGGTAATTCACTGTTAAAGCACATCTCCTTGTTTGTAAAAGGATGAATAAAACGGATTTTTTTGCAATGAAGCGCTTGACGTGCAATCAGCGCTAGGCTGCCGCCATACATATCATCACCGGCAAGAGGGTGTCCTGCGTTCGACAAGTGCACCCGGATTTGGTGTGTACGCCCGGTTTCCAGTTCCAATGATACCAGACTGTGACCGGCCGCACTGCAAAGCGCCCGCCATCTTGTAACCGCCCTTTCCCCCTTCGGTGTTACTGCACGCTGTATCCTGTGCCCTTCTTTTAATCCAATCGGCCTGTCAATGACACCGCTGCCGCAAAGCTCCCCTTCGCAAACCGCAAGATATTCCTTTTTTACCGTGTGTGCCAGGCGCGCTGCTGCATACGGATTTTTCGCAAGCACCACCAGCCCTGTTGTATCTTTATCCAAACGGTATATTGGCCGAAACGCAATTTTTTTATTGTGTTCCAAAAAATAAGCAGCCGCAGCATTGGCCAGGCTGTCGCAATTGTGGCCGGGCGTGGGATACATCGGCATGTTGGCGGGTTTGTCCAGAATAAGAACGTCATCATCTTCATAAGCCACTGAAACCGGAAGGCTGGCCGGTTCCGGATGCTTTTCATCATCCGGCATCAACAGCCGCACAATGTCCATCGCTTTTAATGTATCGGTAACAATGGCATGCAGCCCGTTCACGGTGATCCCGGCCGGTTCGCGTTTCAGCTTAATCATAAGGCGTGAGGAAATTCCGCAGTGCCCGCGAAGAAAACCTTTCAGCCTGATTCCGTCATATTCGGCCGGAACCGGAAATGTAAGTTCGCGTATAAAATCCCCCCGCAATACAAGATAACAAAAGCGACGACAAATTGCCGCCGCCTTTGACGTTGTTTTTTTATTTTACTTCAACTGTCCAGCCGAAGGTATCTTTGATTTTACCCCATTGAATACCGGTCAAAGTATCATAAAGACGCTGAGAAATCGGGCCGATTTCGCCTTTGTTGATATCCATCAGATCGTCGCCCCACTTCAAGTGGCCAATCGGCGAAATAACGGCGGCTGTGCCGGTACCGAACGCTTCCTTCAGGTCGCCGCTTGCGGCAGCCTCGGCAAGCTCATCAATGGAAAGCTTGCGTTCAACCACGTTCAGCCCCCATGATTTCAGCAATTCAATAGAGGACATGCGGGTAATTCCGGGAAGAATGGAGCCCTGTAATTCCGGTGTTACAATTTCGTCCCCAATGACGAAAAATACATTCATGGTTCCGACTTCTTCTATATATTTACGCTCGACACCGTCGAGCCAAAGCACCTGAGTATAGTTTTGCTTTTCCGCTTCATCCTGCGCCTTTAAAGAAGCCGCATAGTTTCCGGCTGTTTTTGTGTAACCCATGCCGCCCTTTACAGCGCGGACATAGTTCTTTTCAACGTAAATTTTGACCGGGTTCAGCCCTTCCGGATAATACGCGCCCACCGGTGAACATAAAACGATAAACATCAGATGCTGCGCAGGGTGAACACCGATATGCGGGTCAACACCGATAATAAACGGGCGGATATAAAGCGAAGTGCCTTCGGCTGACGGGATCCAGTCCTTTTCAACAGAAACAAGTTTTTCAATTGCCTGTTTTCCAAATTCCTCATCAATAAGCGGAATGCAAAGGCGGTCATTGGATGAATTAAGACGGGCCATGTTTTTATCCGGTCTAAAAAGCAGGATTCTGCCGTCAACTGCGCGGTAGGCCTTCATTCCCTCGAAAACAGACTGGCCGTAATGCAGGCACATTGCCGCCGGAGAAAGCTCGATTGGTCCAAACGGGACAATTCTGGCATTGTGCCAGCCCTCTCCCTCATCATAGTTCATAACGAACATATGGTCGGTAAATATCGTACCAAAGCCAAGCTTTGTCGAGTCAGTCGGTTTTTGTTTCGGATGATCTGTCAATTCCACTTTGATTTCCTGCATTTTAAGTGCCCTCTTTCAAATTAATTACCGGTTATTATAGCATTTAATTTTCACAAATTCAAGCTTTAACCGATTAAAGCGCCGGTAAATTATATGGATTGTCAATTATTTCTCAATCCCTTTGGGTAATGATTTTTCAGGCGGCCGTTCGAGCACTTCCCGAATCCGGTAATTACACCGTCCACCGCAACACCCGCAAATCCCCGAAGCCCGGCGTCAACCTCAATTTCCTCCCCGCGTAAAAAGGCCGCGATTTCCCGGGAATCATGCGCAAGGTTTACCACCTGATTCAGTTCCTGCGGCTTTGACGCCATAAACGCTGCGTGAGCCGGTTCAGCACGGTTTGTTTTTGCTTCCCCAAGCATGACACCCGCGCGGATTACGCCAAGATTTTTTATATCGGGCAGGATTTCAGGCAGCAGCAGAAAGGAATTTCCAATCTGCTCAATGGAACGGGTGCGGCGGGCTTTAAAAATTTGCCGGTATAAATCATCCGCCAAGTCAGACTTATCCACTTTTTTATTCACATAAGGTTGTGTGTACCGCTCATTCGGTGAAAGCCGTTTCATCGCGGCAACGAAATGGCCCTCCCCGCCATCCATTGGGAAAATCCGGCGCGCACCCTCAAGTGATGCGGAGCGGCCAAAACTCTGGCCGCAGTCAACCAATTCAAAATCACTGTGGCGCGCCAAAAAAGCGCTTACCACCCCTTCGTTTTCTTCCGGAGAAAACGTACAGGTCGAATAAACCAAGGTTCCGTTCTGCTTCAGTGCAAGCATCGCGCTTTCCAAAATAGCGAGCTGGCGTACGGCGCAGGCTTCCACATGTGCCTGGCTCCAGTCAAGAATTGCCTGATCGTCACGACGGAACATCCCTTCACCGGAGCAGGGTGCGTCAACCAAAACCTTGTCAAAATACCCGGAAAGCGCCGTACAGAGGACCTCCGGATGGCAGGAAGACACCACTGCGTCTGCAACACCGCACCGTTCAAAATTCGATATCAGGATGCTGGCCCGGCTCCGAACTACTTCATTCGACCAAAGCAAGCCCCTGCCACCCAACAGAGCTGCGATTTGCGTTGATTTGCCGCCCGGCGCGGCGCATAAGTCCAATAAAACCTCCCCCGGCTGAGGGTTCAGCACGGTTACGGCGGAAGCGGCGGATGGCTCCTGGGAATAGAACGCTCCCGCATGATGCATTGGAAGTGACCCGATTTTTTCTGCTCCGGCTGGAATATAATAAGAGAACGGTGAAAACGGCGCTGGTTGAATTGAAAACGGAACCGCCTCTTCTAATGTTTTTATATCACATTTTAACGGATTCAGACGGATTCCACGATAATGCGGCTTTTGATAGCAGTCCAAAAACGTTTCAAATTCCTCATTTAGCATCTTTTTCATTTTAATTTTGAATTCTTGCGGCAGTAATTCCAAATCAATCAGCTCCAAAAATATTGGTATATTTTCCTTGCAAAAGTTAATAATAGGTGGCGAAAGGGGTGAATTTATGGATAAACAATCTTCAGGTTCAAACAAGCAGCAGAATTACGGCGGAAGCAATTCGAATAACAGCAAGACCCGCTCAGACAACAGCACCAACTCTACCAACGGGACAAACCGTTCAACAAACAGCACAACACGCTCAAATAATCACACCAATTCTACAAACGGAACAACTCAAGCAACTCAGGCAACACAAAACAAAAACTCCAATAATTGAAAGACAATTTAATAACTGAACGGATTAGTCGCTGCAAAACGGGCGGTCTTGTATGATATACAACACCGCCCGTTTTATCATTTCTTTTTTGCGTGTGCAATTAATTCCTTCAATGTTTTATCGTCAGACTTTACTTCCCGAAAGCCCTCGCCGGAAATTTCACCGGCATCACCGACAATCATAAAGGCGTCTTTATCATGTTGCCGAACAATATCTTTCACCTTAACCACTTCATAACGGCGAACCGCGCAAAGCAGAACTTCACCCTCGCGCCCACTGTAAGCTCCGCGGGATTTCAGAACTGTAACGCCGCGATCCATATCGGTTAAGATATCCTGCGAGATTTCATCGTTTTTCGCAGACATAATAAACAGCAGCTTTCCGGTGCCAATATCCGTACCGTAAAGGATTGCATCGATCAGCCTGGTTGAAACAAAAATCGCAATGATTGCATAAAGTGCGCTTTCAATGCTCTTGTACACAAATGCCGACACAAGTACAACGGTAAGGTCAACCCCGAGCATAAGCTTCCCCATGGATAAATTACGCAGCCGCCTTCCCAGCAGCCTTGCGACTAAATCCGAGCCACCGGTTGTGCCTCCCCGCATAAATACCAGTGATAATCCGATTCCTTCCAAAATTCCGCCGAAAAGAGCAGCAAGCATCTGATCGCCGGTATAGGCCGGTATTACCTTACCGACCAAATCAATGGTAACGGATAAAAGCACCGTCGCTATAATGGTTTTTCCGACAAGCCGGTATCCGATTTCAATAATAGCCCAAATAAAAATAGGAATGTTGAGCAAAAGGCTCAGCATACCGATAGGCCACCCTGCAATATAATTCACCATTGTGCTGATACCGGTAACTCCGCCCGGAGCAATGTGATTCGGAGCGGTAAATTCATTAATTGAAACAGCGTAAATCAAACTTCCTGCAGCAAAAAATAAAATGTCCTTAAGAATTTCCTGCATTCTTTCCTTGTGAGTACTGGGAACCACAAAAGCACCCCCAATTTATATTTATTCATCACACATGATATTGAAAAGCTCCCGCAGCCGGTCAATTTTACCTTCTAAGTAAAGATATCCAAACAGAGCCTCAAATGCGGTGGCAGCATGATAATCGGCTGTACTTGAATTTTTAGGCACATGGTTTGTGTGTGCGTTTCTGCCGCGTTTCAGCACTTCCAACTCCTGTTCCGTTAAAACCGGAAGAAGTTTTTGTGAAGCCTGTGCCTGCGCGCTGCAGCAAACCTGAGCAACAGATTTTTTGTGCAGGGCATTCACCGGGCAATTCCCGGCGCACACCAGCCGTTCGCGAACAAAAAGCTCGAAAACGCCGTCTCCGACAAAGGCGAGGGTCAGCGGGCTTAACAGTTTCGGATCACAGTCCGCATTGTATAAGCGTTCCAAAAAAGCACTCCTGTTCTATTCCGCGCCCGCCGCAGACTCTCCGTACAGCGGGCGTGAATTTCTTATTCCATAAAGTCAAACTCAACGTCATAAATGCTGACGGTGTCGCCCTCCTGAATCCCGGCTTCACGCAAAGCGTCAATAACACCGGTATTAATAAGTACACGCTGGAAGTACTGCAAGGACTCATAGTCGTCAAAATTGACCGAATTAATCACCTGCGGCAGCCATTCGCCTTCCACAGTAAACACACCGTCATTATTGGTGACCTTAACCTCCCTGCGGTCAATTTCATCCGCCGGGATGATCGGCTGAGGCTCGGGCTCGTACTGCTTGACCGGAGGAAGCTTGCTGAGCATCTCCATAATCCGGTTTAACAGCGGGTCAACCTGATAACGGATTGCCGCCATAATCGGAAAGAAGGTATAACCCTGCTGTTCCACAAAAGCTTTAAAATCCGCAATCTGCGCTTCCGTGGCAAGGTCGCATTTGTTGCCGGCCACAAGCATCGGTCTTCCGGCCAAATCGGGATTGAACTTTTTCAATTCCTCGTTAATAACCTGAAAATCCTGTTTTGGGTCGCGCCCCTCGCTGCCGGAAACATCGACAATATGAACCAGCATCCTGCAGCGCTCCACATGGCGCAAAAACTGGTGGCCAAGGCCGACTCCTTCCCCAGCGCCTTCAATCAGGCCGGGGATGTCCGCAATAACAAAAGACTTTCCCTCGCCCATGCGCACAACACCAAGAACAGGCGTAATGGTGGTAAAATGATAATTGGCAATCGTCGGTTTTGCCTCGCTGATTACAGAGACGAGCGTTGATTTGCCTACATTCGGGTAACCCACAAGGCCAACATCGGCCAAAAGCTTCAACTCGAGCTGAAGCTCCATTGCTTCCCCCGGAGTACCCGCTTTTGCAAAGCGAGGGGTTTGGCGGGTCGGCGTGGCAAAATGGCTGTTCCCCCAGCCGCCGCGGCCGCCTTTTGCAATGATTTGGGGCTCATCGGTGGATAAATCCGCAATCAGCCTGCCGGTCGCTGCGTCTTTAGCCAGAGTACCGCGCGGCACTCTGATTATCAGATCATCCGCTTTTTTACCGGAGCAGCGCTTTCCCCTGCCATCTCCCCCATTTTGAGCAACATATTTACGTTTATAGCGGAAATCTGCTAAAGTAGAAACGTTGTCATCCACCTGAAAAACAATATTTCCGCCGCGTCCGCCGTCACCGCCGTCCGGCCCGCCGGAAGCTACAAATTTTTCACGGTGAAAAGCAACCGCGCCTGCGCCGCCGTCCCCTGCTTTTATATTAATTTTTGCGCTGTCTATAAACATTCGATGATTTACCGCCATTTCTGTGAAATAATATTTTTCAATATTATTATACCATATTTTTCTTAAAACTTCACACAAAACGTAAAAACGAAACTTGGATGTGTTTTTTGCTTTGTACTTCATTCCCTAGCTCTGAGTAAAACGAGATGCCGTGCTTTTATATTACCGTAAAAAGTATCCCGAAAGTCAAAAAATCCCGGGCAAAACAAGCCCGGGATTTTAATTCACCTAAAAAGGCTTACTGCTCTGTTGCGTAAACGCTGACCTGCTTGCGGTCGCGGCCAAGGCGTTCAAACTTGACATTGCCGTCAACTAAGGCAAACAGAGAATCGTCAGAACCGATGCCGACATTCTCACCCGGATGGATATGAGTGCCACGCTGTTTTACAAGGATGTTGCCGGCCAAAACGAACTGACCGTCGGCGCGCTTCACACCAAGGCGCTTTGACTCAGAGTCACGGCCGTTCTTGGTGGAACCCATTCCCTTTTTATGAGCGAATAACTGAATATTTATTTTTAGCATTACTTACACCTCCGTATAGCTTACGTTAATATTTTGAGGATACTGTTCTTCAAGCCCTAACATATGAAGCTTGAAACCCGCAAAAACGCTGCGGCAGTCTTTGGCTTCCTTTGATGAAACCCGCACAAGCATGTACCCGTCTTCCGCGTGAACCTTGGCATCTGCCTTGATTACGTCGGTAATGGTATTTGCAGTCAGATATGCTGCGGACGATACCGCCGCACAAATAATATCTTCGCCTGCTGTTCCATTGTGGCCGCTAATGCGAAATCCAACCAGTTCACCGTCCGGCTGAGTATAAAACTCTGCACAAATCATTGCTTTAATTATGCGTTAATTGCGGTGATCTGCACCTTCGTGTATGGCTGCCTGTGGCCCATTTTGCGTTTTTCTGTCTTTTTTGACTTGTAAGTAAAGACTGTGATTTTTTTGCCCTTACCATTCTTAATGACTTTACCGGTTACGGTAGCGCCTTCAACATAGGGGCTGCCAATCTTAAGTCCGTCGTCTCCGCCAATTGCAACTACTTTGAAATCGACTGCGGATTCTGCTTCTGCTGCAAGCTTTTCGATATAAATGACATCGTCATTTTGTACCTTGTACTGCTTGCCGCCTGTTTCAATTACTGCAAACATGAATAAAAGGTCCTGCCTTCTTTATAATCTCGCTACTATCGGGTGGGTTTCCCACTTGTATGCCCGTAATATGCGGCTTAACAATATTATCATATTCGGTCAATTTTGTCAATCAGTCTGATGAAAATACTTAGGATTATCGCCGAATCCCGTTATTTTTTGCGGAATGCAAGCTCCTGTGCCAGCTGGATTAGAAATTCACCGTCATGTTTAAAGCAGTCCAGTGCGTTAACCGCGATTTCGGTCAGTTCGCCGGCGGCTTTTTTGGCGCCATCCAACCCCATCAGCGTAACATAAGTGCATTTATCATTTTCCGTATCGCTGCCGACCGGTTTACCGAGCGTTTGGGTGTCACCCGTAACATCCAGAATATCATCCAAAATCTGAAATGCAAGGCCAATTGCTTTCGCGTAGCTTTCTGCGGCGCTCAGTTGTTTTTCATCCGCACCGCCCAATACGCAGCCCATTTTTGCCGCTGCGACAATCAGCGCGCCGGTTTTGCACTCGTCCATCATTTTCAGGGTTTCAAGTGAAATCGTTCTTCCCTCGCTCATCAGGTCAATCACCTGGCCGCCAACCATGCCGTGCGCCCCGGCTGCGTCGGCAAGAACCCCGGCTGCCTGAGCCGCGCGCTGCGCGCCGACAGCTTCCACCGCTTCCTTTGAAAGCATGGTTTCGAACGCCATTGTCAGAAGTGCGTCACCCGCAAGCAGTGCCATGTCCTCGCCGAATACTTTGTGGTTGGACGGCCGGCCGCGGCGCATGTCGTCATTATCCATACAGGGAAGATCATCGTGAATCAGCGAATAGGTGTGAATCATCTCAACCGCACAGGCAAACGGCAATGCGGATTTTTCATCCCCACCGCAGGCTCTGCAAAATTCAAGCACTAAAATCGGGCGGATTCTTTTGCCGCCGGCAAGTAAACTGTAGCGCATGGCGTTGAACAAGTCGGCTTGATTTAAATCCTCTCCCGGCAAATACTTCTTTAACCTGTCTTCGATCATTGCCAAATATTCTTTTTGCCGCAGGTTAGTCATTCTCATCACCGCCGGGTTTCTCAAACTCCGTAATCTGCTTTATTTTCTGTTCCGCGTTTTGCAGCTTGCCGTAACAGACGGATGCAAGCGCGGAGCCTTCTTCGAACAGCTTTAAAGCGCTTTCAAGCGACTCGCTGCCGTCTTCCAGCTTAGCAACGATTTCTTCCAATCTTTTCATAGCTGATTCAAAGGTCATGTTCTTATTCATGTGTTTCCTCCTTGCTGTCAACCAAACAGCCAAGCGACCCATCCTGTAAACGGACGGTAATTTGTTCCCCTGCCTGCACCTGACCGACTCTTAAAACCGGATGATGTTTCGCGTCATAGGTGATGGAATATCCTCTTGAAAGCGTTGCAAGCGGGCTGAGCGCGTTCAGCCTGCCGCCTGCCGAAGCAAGCCCGGCTTTTGCGGCAGTCAGCTGATGAGAAACGCAGGCTGAAAGCCTTTCCGAAAGCTGGTCGGTACGGATGCGGTGCAGCTCTATCAAATCCTGCGGCCTGCGAAAAGAATAGCTTGCCGTAATTGCATTCAGGCGCTGCTGCAAACTGCCCAGCCTCGTATTCATATTTTGCTTTAAAAGCGCGGCATCATACTGAATGGTATAAAGTAAATCCGCACTGTCCGGCACCGCCAATTCAGCGGCTGCGGACGGCGTGGGCGCGCGAAGATCGGCAGCAAAATCACAGATGGTGAAATCCGTTTCATGCCCGACTGCGGAAACAACCGGAATCTGCGAAGCGGCAACCGCGCAGGCAACAATTTCCTCATTAAACGGCCACAGGTCTTCGAGTGAACCACCGCCGCGGCCAAGAATAATCACATCGGCACAATTCAGCCGGTTGAACCGTTCCAAAGCATCCACAATCTGAGGAGCTGCACCCTCGCCCTGCACCAGCACGGGGCAGAAAACCACCTGCGCCAGCGGATACCTGCGCGCCAAAATCGTTGTAATGTCGTGTACGGCCGCACCGGTTGGGGAAGTAATCACACCGACCTTCTCCGGGAATTTCGGAAGCGGCTTTTTGCGTTCGGCTGCAAACAAACCTTCGGCTTCCAGCTTTACTTTAAGCTGCTCGAACGCTAAATTCAGCGCGCCAAGACCATCCGGCTGCATATCTTCAATATAAAGCTGGTACTGGCCCGTAGCTTCGTAAACGCTGACCCTGCCGCGCACAATCACCTTCATGCCGTCCTGGGGCAAAAAGCGAACCCGCCGTGCGTTCTGTGCAAACATCACTGCGCGAACCACACATTTTTCGTCCTTGAGTGACAAATAGAAATGCCCGGATTTATAATGGTTCGTAAAATTGGAAATTTCACCGGTCAGGAATAGGTTCGACAGATTTTCATCGCCGTCAAACTGTGATTTAAGATACGTATTCAGTTGTGTAACACTCAAAATTACCGGCTCATGAATCATGTTTCATTTCCTCTGTAATGCAAAAATTTATAAACTTTTACGGCTTCACAACTTTGTTTCCTATCATACATCGAATCAGTCTCATGCATTATGCTTCCTGTATCGAAGTTAATACCGCAATGCCCGCTGCATTGTCCGCTGAAAATTCCGGTGCGGCGAAATATGCGCCGTATTTTTCGGTGAGTGCTGTCCGGATAATGCTGTTTGACATAACACCGCCCGCAAACAGCAGCGGCAAATTACCGTATTGCTTTAACAGCACAGCGGCCATTGCGTCAAGTGCGGATAAAATGGACTGCAAACAATATGCGGCAATTTCTTCCTTCGGGCTTCCCTTATTCAATAACTTTCTGCACTGATTTTCAATACCGGAAAGCGAGCAATCCGCTCCCTTCATCGAAGGCTTTATTGAAAACCGGACATCGGTCTGCAGCGCAAGCTGCTCCAGTTCACGGCCCGAAGGAAAGGGAATTCCAAGCATCGCGCCAACGCGGTCAACAGCCTGTCCGCCTTTCAGGTCAAGCGACTGTGCAATAATTTCTGCACCAAAAACGTTTTGTTTATCCGGCGTAACAAGAACCGCTTCGGTTGTGCCGCCGGAAACATGGAACGCAATAAATTTTTTATGAATCAGGCCAAGATTGCCTGTGGAATAGAGTGCCGCGGCTATGTGACCCGCCTGATGGGAAAATGTGTGCATCGGTACGCCGAGCGACAGCGAAATCGCCTTTGCGGTGCCGGTTCCAACCGTAAAACAGGGCATATAGGAGCCTTCCAGGTCCCGCGGACGGGCTGACGCTCCCACCGCACGGATGGAAGCATTTTTGTTCAGCAATTTTTCAAGCACCTGCGGAAGCTGCTGCACATGATGGAAGACGGCGTCACTTTGGCGCAGACCCAGCTCCCCCCGCTTTACCGGCAGCAGCATTTTTTGCTGATAAACCGTACTCCCCTGAAAAAGAGCGGCGGAGGTTGTGTAATTGCTGGTATCAATGCCGAGCGTGTCACTCATTTTTATCACCGAGTGTTTTGGCCACCGAACCAAGCACCCCATTCACAAACGGGGCGTCATCCGCACCGCCGTATTTTTTGGCAAGGTCGATTGCCTCATTGATGGAAACGCTGACGGGGATATCTTTTGCAAACATCATTTCATAAATAGAAAGCTTCAGCAGGGAAAGAGAAACCTTTGAAAGGCGCCCCATTTTCCACCCGCGAATATTTTTTTCAATCTGCGCGTTCAGGGTGTCCTCGTTCTCCTCAACGCCAATCGCTGTTTTTTCAGCAAACTCATCAATCATGATATCACTTGACATTTCCGCCGCGTCAATTATCTGCTCGGTTGTATCGTGGTTAATGCTCCTTTCAAAAATCAGGATAAAAGCCTGTTCCCTCGCCTCGCGTCTTTTCATGGTTTCCTCCGTTTTACCGCATCTGCATGCAATTATTTGGATTTAAAAATCACTGATAATAAAAGAACCCTCCACAAAATATGTGGAGGGTTCTGACTGCTCATTATATTTTCAAACGTCCACAGGCGTATTATACCACAACCCTGATAAAAATCCAATATGTATCTGATTGGAAGGGCGACGTTTCAAATAAAACTGATTTTAATCTTGTCGTAAGTAACCCCGGACTGTCCCGAAACAATATCCTTGATTACAATGGCGTTGTTCTGGGAGGAGTCTTTGCTTCTAACAACCACGCTGCATTCGTTGTTCTGCAAAAATACAAGGCAGTCTGAAAAACCCTTCGCCTTAATCAAGGCTTCTATATTCGTTTCTTTTATCTTATTGTTTGCAATCACGGCCGCCTGCGCAACAGCTTCCTTTTTCGCGGCAGAATCTGAATTTGCATCCGCAAGTACCTTCTCCGCAATTGCAACCGCAGAATCCCTTGCCTGCTGACGTGACAGTTTTGCCTGTGTAAAATAGGTATCCGCATTTACACTTGTCTGCACGGCAATCGAAGAAGCGGATGAGGAATTGCTGGATGTGCCGGACGCCGCCGAGTTATCCACAAGCTGCGCTTGGCCAAGTTCACGATCCGATGTTGAGGTTACCGCATTGGTTGCAAGCAGCTGATTATTGCCCGAGAACTGCCAGTTTAAATATACCGCCGCACCGAGCGCCACAATCAAAGCCGCAAGAACAAGCTGACGCTTTCCCATAGTCATAGAATAGATTCCCCCTGTTTAAAATTATTTTGCTTTTATCACGCACACCTGTACGGAAGTAATGCCAAGCGCCGTTGTCACAGCGTTTATGACATTCTGCTGTACGGCCGGATTATCGCCGCCGCCGCATACAACGACCACACCCTTTATAATCGGCTGCACCTCGGTTACCGCAAGCGCTTTTTGTGCGCCGTCGGCATCCTTCACAAGAATATATTTTGTTTCAGTATTATCATTTGCTTCATTTTTTGTAGCAGAGCCGTTGGATTTGTCCTCGGTGGTCTGATTGCTCCTTTTTTGTTCGGTCGCATAGACATATTCAGTGTTTCGTTCCAGTGTAACAAGTACCTTCGCCGTTCCCACCCCCTGAATCTGCGTTACGATGTCCGTTAGGCTGCTTTCCAGTTTGGAAGCATACTGCTCGGCCGTCATAGTGGGTTGGGATGAAGCTGACTGGGCCGCTGTAGTATCAGGTTTAAAATACCCGGATAAAAAGATAAGCGCAACGCCGACGACACAGGCAATAATAATGATTTTGCGGTAGGATTCATTTCCGGCCAGCTTGTCAAAGAGCGATCCTTTCTCCTCTTTTTCAACACTACCTCTTTCCTTCATCGGCGGTTACCTCCATTTTAAGTCCCAGTGCTTTTTCAAGGTGATCCGAAGCTGTTTTGCAGTCGGCACCATATCCTTTTGCGAGTATTACAACCACCTTGTTAATTGATATGCTGCCATCTTCGTTTGTATCCATAATCGCATTAACATTTTCACATTTTATATTGATATTATTTAATTCTGTTATCACCAGATTTTTAATACTCTGCTGCGCCGCCGTAGTCAGCTGTGTTTCGACCGTGCCTTTCAGCTGAGAATTCACCGGATTCTGTGTACTTTCCTGCAAATCAATATTAATTTGCGGTACGACCTTTGCAAGCGGCTGAATCAGCGCGCAGATTACAAACGCACCGATTACAAACTTTACCATGCGTTCCATGGAACCGTTCGGCACAAGGGTTTGCAGCATTGCCGCAGCCAGCACCGCCATGCAGATAGCCGCGGACCATTCTTTCACAGCGTTCATGCCACACCCCCGATTACCAGCATTACAACCGTTGAGACGGTTAAAATTGCCATGCAACACAGGATCATACCGAGCATCATTTCGAGTACCGTTACAACAGCTTTCAAAACAGTGCTGATTTCTTTTTGGTCAAAAATATCGCTGATCCCCGAGCAAACGTTAATCGTAATCAGCCATGTAACACATTGAATAATAATCGGCAGAAAAATAAAGATTCCGGCAAGCAGACCAAACGCGCCTACTCCTGATTTTAACATTTTCACACAGCCGTTGATGGCGTGGAGCGCCTCCCCAAGCGCGCTGCCCACAACGGGAACGAAGCTGCTTACAATAAACTTTGCCGTTTTCGACCCGGTGCTGTCCAAAGCGGTTGAAACAATTCCGTGCATGGTAAGAAGTCCGCTGAAAAAAGTCATGCACAAGCCCAAAGTCCATTTCACTGTTTTACTGAAAGCCTGGCACAGTCCGCCCAGGTTAATACCGGGGGAAACTGCGGCAATAATAGAAAGGGCGAGGAAAATATTCATCATCGGCACAAGAATGTTGGCAGATAGCAAGGATATGGCATTCCCGACCGCCACCATCAGCAGATTGTAAGAGCCCGCCGTCGCCGGCTGCCCGGCCGCAATCATGATGCCAACCAAAACAGGCACACACGCAAGCAGGAACCCGGCTGCTACTTTAATTACTTCCGCCGCATTGGCAATACAGGAAACAATGGGCTGAATCACAAGCGTGCAGATACAAAGCGTGCCAACCATCCCGATGACTCCGCCCATTGGCCTTTCGCCAAAGGAGAGCTTCATTCCGTTCAGCAGAGCACACAAAAGCATTACCGCAAGAACCGATACCGCCGACTTCAGCGGCTGGGCAACATTCCCGCCGACCATGGAAAGAATTTGATTAAACATACTTTGGGGTGTAATTGAGGTGATGCTCTGCCAGTTCGTTCCTTCCACACCAAGGTTGTCAAGCGCCTTTTTCGTATCGTTCGGCAAATAGTCCGGCAAGTCCTGTGCGCCGCTCTGCTGAAGCTGCTGATTATAATAATCATTTTGCTTTTCCTGCGCGAAAGCGGGCACGGAAAACGCAAAAATCAAAATTGTTAAAAAACAAAAACATACTATTTTTTTCATCGTCATGCACCAATTAATCCGACCGCCGTGTTCGCTATGCTTTCAAAAAGAGGCAGTGACAAAATCACAATAGCGATTTTTCCGGCAAGCTCCGTTTTGGAAGCCAGCGCGCTTTCCCCCGCGTCGCGGCAGGAATCCGCAGCAAACTGCGTCAAAAAGCAAATACCAAGCGCTTTAAATAGAATTGCGGCATACTGAGCCGATAAGCCCGCGGAAGAAAGCAGTGTATTAATCTGTTTGACAGCCGGGGAAATGTTTGCAAATATTTCAAACAGAATTATAACCCCGGCAGCAATGCTGATAACGACCGAATATTCGTGATGATACTGCTTCATCATGACCGCGAGGATAGCCGCGATCACAGCGATTCCGGCGATTGCAATTATATTCATGGCTTACAACCCAAAAATTGATTTAATTGACTTAAACAGTGTGTCTATTTGCTGAATGATCATCATAAGCACCACAATCAAACCCGCAAGGTTTGTCATCATCGCCTGGTCTTCCCGTCCGGAACGAATCAGCAGCTGATTTAATACCGCCACAATAATGCCAATCGCGGCAATTTTAAAGATTAAATCCACATCCATTTTATTTCCTCCGTTTTCAGCACAGCACAAGTGCCGCCACCATTCCAGAAAAGGTACCCAGTATTTGATAAAGTCTTGATTTCCGTTTTTTCTCTTCCCTTGCGTTTTTCAGATTCTCGTTTACCAGTTCGCCATACAGTGTGCAGTGGGAAATCTGCCCTTCCACATCGCTTGTTCCAAACCCCTTGCCAAAGCCGCGCAGCAATTCAATGTCCCCCGAAAGGAACCCGCGGCCTTTGGTACCTGCATCCACACTCGCATCCCATACCGCGGCAAAGTGCCCTTCCTGACTGCAATTTTTCGCACAGATGCGAAGAAATTCCAATTCACCGCCATGCCTTTGCACAATCTGTTCCACGGGCAGCGCCGCAAAGCGGATTTCCGTCTGCGCCGCGGAAAGGAAGCGAAGAAATGCCTCAAGCTGCTCTACCCTTTCCGTAAGCCTATGCGACTCCATATATCCCGCAAGGGTTCCCGCCAAGATCAGAATCAGCGCCCCGATGAATTTTAGCAAGCAAATCACCCGCCTTGTAAATTCCTGCGATTTTTCCGGGCGTATCGTGCCCGTTCAGCATGACAACACTGCCGAACGCGCCTGTTTCAAGCAGCGCAATCGCCTGTTTTCTTTTTAATAGCTCTTCAATATTGCCCGCATGAATACTGGAGATCATGCTTACTCCGGCATTCAGGCCCTGCTCCACGGCGCTTACTTCATCATTTCCGCCCAGCTCATCACAGATAATAAATTCCGGTGACAAAGAGCGGATGGCCTGCATGATCCCGTCTGCTTTAGGGTAGCCGTCCAGCACGTCGCTGCAAACACCCAAATCATTTTGCGCCATTCCCATGTATGTACCGGCGAGTTCCCCGCGCTCATCTACCACTGTAACTTTCCTGATGTCGCCGCAGATTCCGCTGGAAATCTGCCGGGCAATGTCACGCAAAATGGTTGTTTTTCCGCTTGCCGGTGCCCCGGCAAGCAGCAATCCGGATGAAACATTGTTTTTCAGCACATGAAAAATTTCATCCGCGGCTCCGGTGATTTCACGCGCAATCCGGATATTGACAGAAGAAATATCCCGCATACCGGTAATGGCTCCCTCGTGGAACACCGCGCTGCCGCTGATTCCCACCCGGTGCCCGCCGCTAAGCGTGATATATCCATTCTTAATTTCATTCTGATGGCTGTAAATTGAATAATTGCAGATATTGCGGAAGCTTTCCTCAATGTCCGCTTTTTCCGCGAGTATCATATCCCCGCATGGGGAGCATGTGAGCCTTCCGCTTTTGGTCAGAAAGTAAATTCCGCTTGTGCAGCAGACCGAAACCGGCCTGTTCACGCGAAGTCTGAGTTCCTGCGTTTGATTTTTAATATCATGGGGTAAAAAATTCAGGTATTTTCTGATTCGGTCGCTTAACGCCTTTGAGGCCGAATCAAATCTTAAATCATTTAAAGTATCCATTCACTTGTCCTCCCTTACATCACATAGATATGGACAACTTCGCCGTGTTAGAACAAAAAAATTACTCCGCAGGACAAGTCCCGCGGAGTAATTCATCGTTTCTCTATTTCACATCAAGGCGGTGCGCCAGGAACTGCTGCAAATTCATTTCCTGAAACGACCCGGTGTTTTCATTCTGACTCAGCAGAAACTGTTTTAATTCTTCCTTTAACTTTGGATCCGAAGTATTCTGATATAACTCCAAAGCATAGGGCTTTGAAGCGTCCGGTGCATGATACATCAGATTCACGTCAATCGTCTGCAATGTTCCGTTTTGGTAACGGTCAATATTATATCTTGCAATCAATCCGTCCGCATTTGCGTAGCATACAACCATAAAACAGAGGATGCCGGTCAGAACAATATTTCTGGTTAAATTGATTTTTTTGAACTGTGCTGCAATCAAAATGCAAAAAACGGCAAACAGCAAAATCATAAAGCAGCTGGTGTACACCCTTTTCTGCGTCAGCCCGTAACTGTTGATATACAGAATCATTTTACTGAGCGCCGTTGCTATCAACAGCAGCGTTTCCACGGAAAGGACAACATTTACAGTACGCAAAATTTTATGCTCCCGGTCATTCCGGGATGTAAAGACGGACGATATCGCCATGACGCCAAGATTAATAAAAACGACCTTGCACAGCTCAAAAAAGCCGCGCCGCGCATACTCCGAATAAGTAACGCTGTTCGGGCGTTGATTGTAGAAAGCCGAAAACAGACTGACGGTTTGTGTGCCAAAAAAAAGCAGATATACCCCGCACAACAAACACAGCGCGGTAATTGAAGCGACAGCAGGGAACTTTTTACAGCGCTGTGAAACGCTTTCGACCTTTTCCGCGGTAATCGTATCCACACGCCTTTTCTCAATATTTCCGTACAATAACCCAAATAAATAGCTGCCCACTAAAAAAGACGGTAAAAGGCGAAGCAGAAAATTCACAAACTCCTGTCCAAAGCTTGACGTGAGCCGCTGAATCATGGTTTGGAATGATTCAGCGGCCTGAATCAACAGCGAAACCACGACGCAAATGACCGGAATGATCGCCAGCACACCGCAAAGCGCGGTGAACAGCACCTTACTTTTTTTGTTTTTGACCGCGGTCCCTTTGATGATTTTTACCGCACAGTTAAAGTTGCCGAACGGCACTTTAATTAACTGATTTACCATGTCCGGCAAAAAATAGCTGCCAATCGATTTTTCAATCCGGTTAGACGTCAATGCCGCAACCCAATAGACTGTACAGCCCATAAGGAAAAGCAAATTTAAAAATTGGAGTGAAACGTTTGAGAAGAGCGAAAAATTTACCGCCGAGAGAAGAATTAACGCAAGCCAGAAATGGCTTTGCCTGGGAATTGATAACATCCGTTTTTTCACATACATCAGCGTTACACCGCAAAAAAGGAACGTAAACAGTGTTACTCCAAACCCTAATCGAAACGGATGGATGAGCCAAACAAAAAAATATCCGCATACGAAGGCAATCAACGCAAAAACGGCATCTGAATTTGTAAAGGGAACGGGAATTTCAGCCCTCTTTTGATTCAAAATCTGACCATATCCGAGCACCGCGGGCGGATTGGGCGCACCAGTGGTTTGGGGTGCCGAATTGACCCCGGTTTCTTCTGCTATATTCATATTTATACTCCTTTATTCCGTATCGCTGTATTCTAAAATGTCCGCAGGCTGACAATTCAGCTCACGGCACAATGCTTCCAAAGTTGAAAAACGGATTGCTTTTGCTTTGTTGTTTTTTAAAATAGATAAATTTGCAGGGGTGATTCCAATCTTTTCGGAAAGCTCCCCGGATGAAATTTTCCGTTTTGCCATAATTACGTCTAAATTCACAATAATAGGCATGTTATTCTCCATTCCACTAAATGGTAAAGTCACTCTCGCTTTTTAATTCAATGGCCTGTTCAAAAATATTTTTGATCACCCGGATAATCAGTGCAAAAAAAGCGGAGGCAACTGCCACAATAAAAAATGACATATAGTAAAATCCTGAAGCAAAAGTAATCACACCCACTGCAATGCAGGCCCATGAGATAATGCGAAGCATTTTCGTGTTATCAGTGACAAACACACTGCCCTCACGAATATTTTTCAGCAAAATGTCAAGGCATCGAAGCAGTACAAATCCGGGCACCGCACAAAGGTAAATTGTAATACGGAAAGGCAAATGCAGTGCCTGTACTCCTGCTGCATCACCGAAATACCAGCTTACAATCCACGGCGCGGCGCAAACTCCAATCAACAGCAGCACAGCAAACAGCCTGGTGCAAAATATGGAAAGCGTTAAGGATTTCGAAGAATTCCACATAAGCGGTTCCCCCTATTAAAATGTTTTTCGATTGTTATTATAACACGTAAAATCACAAATATCAATATATTTATATTGTTTATCAATATATTTTATTCGTAGTTCAATAATTAAGCTATAAAGCTTTTCCTGGATTTATGCCGGCATAATTAACAGCAAAAAGCGCAAAGTACAGTCACCCGTACTTTGCGCTTTTCATTTACCTTAATTGAACCGGATTATTCTATCATTTGATTGAAATCGTCTTCGGAAAGAATCTGCACGCCAAGCTGCTGTGCCTTAATCAGCTTACTACCGGCGTCTTCGCCCGCCAAAACGTAGCTTGTTTTTTTGGAAACGCTGCCGGAAACTTTGCCGCCGAATTTTTCAATTACGGCTGTTGCTTCCGTTCTTGTCAGGGTTGGCAGCGTACCGGTAAGCACAAATGTTTTTCCGGTGAACCGGCTGTCGTCAATAACCGTTTTGCAGAGCATGTTCACACCTGCGTCGCGCAAACGGCCAATTAAATGCGCCGTATTCGGCAGCTGGAAGAAATCTGCAGCACTTTGCGCCATAATCATGCCAAAGCCTTCAATGCCCGCAATATCCTCCGCCGACGCGTGGAAAATTCCATCAATCGTACGGAAGTAAGAAGCCAACAGCTTTGCCGCTTTTAAGCCGACATGCGGAATGCCAAGGGCGAACACAAGCCGGTAAAGATCATTTTCTTTGGAACGTTCAATGGCGTCAATCAGGTTTTGCGAGGATTTTTCACCCATACGTTCCAATTCAATCAGCTGGGACTGATGCAGCTCATACAAATCCGCAGGCGAAGAAAGCAGCTTTTCCGCCACCAGCTGCTCAATCACAGCCGGACCGAGCCCGTCAATATCCATCGCGTCGCGGCTGCTGAAATGAATCATGTGCCGCAGCAGCTGTGCCGGGCATTCGGGGTTGGTACAGCGTGTTGCTGCCTCGCCCTCCCCGCGTGTTACCCTTGCACCGCAGGATGGGCACACTTCCGGCATTTGATATTTCTGTGAGCCGTCAAGGTGTGATACAACCGATACTACTTCCGGAATGATTTCTCCGGCCTTTCGCAGAATAACTATATCCCCGACACGAATCCCTTTTTCCGCAATAAAATCCTGATTATGGAGTGTTGCGCGGCTGACTGTGGTACCTGCAAGATTTACCGGTTCAAACACCCCTGTGGGCGTTAAAACGCCTGTACGGCCGACATTGATTTCAATACCCAGCAGTTTGGTCTGCTTTTCCTCCGGCGGATATTTAAATGCTTCCGCCCATTTGGGGAACTTTGCCGTACTGCCAAGAATGTCGCGCTGCGCAAAGGAATTCACCTTAACGACCGCACCGTCAATGGAATAGCCAAGCGACCCGCGCAGCTCCCCGATTCGCCGGACTTCCTCAATCACTTCTGCAATAGTGGAACAGGGCCGGAAAAAAGGCGGTACAGTAAAACCAAGTTCTTTTAAAAAGTTAAGCGCTTCGTCATGATAGCGAAGTTCCGCACCATTTACCTGCTGCACGTTAAATACGAAAATATCCAATACACGGGAAGCTGTAATTTGCGAATTTTTTTGCCGCAGGGAACCTGCCGCCGCATTGCGCGGATTCTTAAACGGCTTTTCGTCATGCAGCTCCTGCCGCTCGCACAGCTTTTCAAAGCTTTCATGCGACATATAAACTTCACCGCGCACCTCAATATATGGCAGCGGCTTATTCAGCTTCATCGGTACGGTGCGGATGGTTTTGATATTCTCCGTGACATCTTCCCCCACGGAACCGTCCCCGCGTGTGGAGCCGCGAACAAACAGTCCGTCGCGGTATTCAATAGAAACGGAAAGGCCGTCGAATTTCGGCTCTACAATATAAACCGGATCTTCTACCACGGCACGCACCTTGCGGTCAAAGTCAATCAGTTCCTGTTCCGAAAAAGAGTCGTGCAGACTTTCCATGGCTACGGTATGCACAACGGGTTCAAATTTATTCAACGCCGCTCCACCCACCTTCTGTGTGGGGGAATCCGGCGAAATCAGTTCGGGAAACTCCGCTTCAACCTGCTGCAGGCGGCGGTAAAGCATATCATATTCGTAATCGTCGATTTCCGGTGCATCTTCAACGTAGTATTTTCTGTTGTGATAATTGATTTGCCCGATTAACTCCTTGATTAATTTTCCGGCTTCTTTAACATCCATAATAATCAGTCCTCTCATCTATTATCAGTATATAACAGATTATTTTAAGCTTGTAACTAATTGAGGAACCTGGCCGACGATAATCGTTTCAGCCACAGGCACATTGGTTTCAACTTCCGTGGTGGTATTAAATCCCGGTATGAAGGAATAGACGCTGGTATGTATGTTCAGGTAAATTTGATGCTTGGTCTGGTTAATCCCTGCAGATTCAAACGAACTTTTAAAATCGGCAGTCACGTTGCCGCTGAGGGTAACCCGAAGCGGAACGTTGGGGCCATACCCATGCAGAAAATCATTGCCAAGCAGCGTTCCGAGTGGAACACCGATATCTTTATGGCTGTCCGCGCCGAGCTGGCTTTGTACATCCGTAATGATGACTGCCTTCAGCTCATTCATTTTCACCATGTTGGTGGTAATTGAAAGCACTTCACCGGAATCATTGCGCTCAACGGTAACCAAGTCATTGTATGTCACGCCGTTTTGCTTCAGCTCATTCGCCACAGAGGTATTAATGGTATCCACTGATTTAATACGCGCCTGATTCGTGGTGATGGACTGTATAATCGGCCGAAGCTGATTGTCAACCATTATTATTAGCACAAAAAACAAGACTATAATCAGAACGGCTTTCCAACGCACATGATACCTGGGAACTCTTCGCCATCTTCTCATAGGCACACCTCCCAAAACTCATACTGTATAATACTCGGGAGGAATAAAAATGTGAGAAATAATATGCCAGTCGGAAATATTGATAAAAATAGTAAAAAGGCACAAAGAAACAAAGCTCTTTGTGCCTGTAATAAACTTATTTGAACTGCTTATTCGGCCGGAGTTTCTTCCGCCGCTTCTGTTCCTTCTTCCGGCTCAGAAAGTGCGCGGATCGACAGGCTGACACGCTTCTTGTCAAAATCGATTTCAGTAATCTTTGCTTTTACAACATCGTTTACCTTAAGAACATCCTGCGGTTTTTCGATTCTATGGTCGGCAATCTGGGAAATATGTATTAATCCGTCGATGCCGGGAATAATTCTCGCAAAAGCACCGAATGCGGTCATGCCGACGATTGTTACGTCTGCAACCGTTCCAACAGGATAATCACGTTTCAATACTTCCCAAGGATTGTCCTCTGCACGTTTGTAGCCAAGAGAAATCTTGCCCTTTTCCTTGTCGAGTCCCTTAATATACACGGTTACAGTATCGCCGACGTTTACTACTTCGGACGGGTGCTTAATCCTGCCCCAGGAAAGCTCGGAGATATGAATCATGCCGTCAATACCGCCCAGATCAACGAATGCACCGTAGGCAGTCAAAGACTTGACAACACCGGTGTATTCTTTGCCTTCTTCTGCAGTTTCCCAGAATTTTTCAGCCAACGCCTTTTTTGCATCCTTCAACACGGAACGGATGGAGCCGACAGCACGCCTGCGGCTGCGGTTGACTTCGATAATACGGAACTGAACTTCCTTCTTCAGCAAATTCTCAAGGGAATCACTGCGGGATGAAGTCGCCTGAGAGGCAGGAATAAATACGCGGACACCGTTGGTTACAGCAATTACGCCGCCCTTGATGACTTCAGTCACAACACCGGTGAGCACAGCTTCGTTTTCCTCGGCTGCCGCAACATTTTCCCAACCCTTCGCTGCATCCAAACGCTTTTTGGAAAGCATAATTGTGCCTTCCTGGTCATTTGTACGCATGATGAGAAGATCCAGTTCATCACCGATTTTGACAATGTCTTCCGGCTTTACGTTCGGATCTGCAGAAAGCTCAGATGCAGAGATAAATCCGGCCTGTTTTCTGCCCACATCGACATATACTTCGCTGGGAGTAATGCCGACAACCACACCGTGTACCTTTTCATCTGTATTTAAGCTCTTTAGAGATTCTTCGAGCATTTCCTCAAAGTTTCCCTCGGCATTATTCTCCATTAAATTTTGATCCGCGCCTTCAATAATTTCTGACATGGTATCAAGTACCTCCTTTATAATGCTTGCCGGTGTTGAAGCGCCGGCAGTAATGCCAATGCAATCAGCCTTTTTTAGTGCTGACAGCGGAAGCTCGTCCGCAGTTTCTATCAAATAGGTGGTGCAGTTCTGGCTGCACACGTCACGTAATTTCGCGGTGTTGGAACTTTGCCTGCCACCAATAACAATCATAGCATCACATTGCTGTGACAAAAGCTCTGATTCCGATTGACGTTTTGCAGTAGCATTACATATTGTATCAAAAATTGTTGCATTTGTATATACCCTTTTTATTATTTTCAAACAATTTTCCCACTCAAATACGCTGAAAGTTGTTTGCGCAACTACACAGATAGCTTTATTTTTCTCTTTTAAAATATTTTCTGTAATATTCTGGAGTTCACTGGTATTTTTAAATACATAGCACTTGCCCCGGCAATGCCCCTGAATTCCCTGAACTTCCGGGTGCAGGGCATCCCCCGCGATAAGGACTGTTTTTCCTTCGTCCCCCGCTGTGGAAACAATGCTGTGAATTTTTGCGACAAATGGACATGTTGCGTCGGCATAGTCCAGTTTCAACGCGAGGATACGGTCCAGAACAGACTGTGATACCCCATGGGAACGGATCACAAGGGTTCCGCCCCCCGGTACCTCGTCAGGTGTTTCCACAATTTTCGCCCCGCGGGAGGCCAGCTCTGCAAGGGTTTGAGGATTATGAATGATTGGACCGAGCGTATAAACATTCCTGCCGTTTTCAAGCAGCTCGTGGACGATGTTGACCGCACGGTTTACACCAAAGCAAAAGCCCGCAGACTGTGCTACTAAAATTCTCAAATTTTTTCCTCCAACAGTTGATTGATACGCTGTGAAACAATTTCGGCTGCCTCGCGAATAGAAGTACGGGACTCTTTCCCCGTGTTGAGTTCTTCATATGGAATCAGCTTGCCAAAGCGCACCGTAATGCGGCGAAAAGGCCTGATAATACCGTCACAGTAGATTGAAGCGGGCAAAATCGGCGTATGTGTCCGTAACGCCACTAAAACAGCGCCCGCCTTTGGCTTAAAGGGCGTATTATCAAAAACACATTTCCCCTGCGGAAAAATTCCTACCACTCCGCCGTCGCTCAGAATCTGCATTGCGGTTTTTATTGCTTCCGCATCGCCTTTATCTCGTTTTACTGGGAAGGCCCCTAGCTGATAGAGCAGCCGGCGCACAAACGGCCCGTGGTCCTGAAACAGCTCCGACTTTCCCATAAAGCGAACCTGCCTTTGAAACGGAGCCGCAAGAAAAAGTACATCATACACCGACTTATGGTTGCAGCAAACAATCAGCTTGCCGCCTTTGGGAATATTCTCCACGCCTTTTACTTTGAACGGAAAAATGAATTTTGCAATGGGAGTTAAAAACCGAAGACAAAAAAAGTACAGCATTACAGTCAGGCCTTTGTTTGTTCAAATGCTTTGATATCACGCTCACGCAGCAGGGTAATTCTGTTCATCAGTTCACGGGTTGCATTGCGGTATTCCACGCCCGAACCTTCCACAATTCCGAGTTCCTCCGGCTGAATCAGTTCACCGTACGAAACGATGCATTTATGAAAAATTTGCGGCACTTTGCCACCTTTTGCGGTAATACAGCAGGGCAGAATCGGCGCGTGATTATTGTGGGCAATCATCACAGCACCGGCCTTTGCCGGAAGAAGATCGCCCGTTTTAGAGCGGGTTCCTTCAATAAAAATTCCGAGTGCCTGGCCGTTTTCAAGCATCTGACTTGCTGTATTGATGGCGGTTTTATCGCCCTTTCCCCTTTGCACAGGGAATGCTCCCAAAGAAGAAAGCAACAGTTTCATTGGCTTGTTTTCAAACAATTCGGATTTAGACATAAAAAAAATCTGCCGGTGCTGCGTAAAAGCAAGCCGAACCGGGTCGGAAATGCTGACATGGTTGCAGCAAACAATCACTTTCCCGGTTTTGGGCATATTTTCGTTGTTATGCACTTCATAAGGAATAAAAAACTTTAAAAACCACTGGACAAAAATTTTACCAAAATTGTAGAGCGGAGTACGTTTCATAGTCTCACCATTTTCATTCATTTTATTGCAGATTGCTCTTAATAATGGAAATTAACTGTTCTACCGACTGCTCCAATGTATTGCCCGTGGTGTCAACGATTATGGCATTTTTCGCAGGCACAAGCGGCGCGACGACACGGTGGGAATCATTGTAGTCGCGAGTTATTAAATCGCTTAATACATCACTGTATGCAACATTATGGCCGCTTTTTATCATTTCGTCATATCTTCTTGCAGCACGCTCCTCCGGCGAAGCGGTCAGAAAAATTTTCAGCTGCGCATGCGGCAGGACTACTGTACCGATATCTCGCCCATCCATCACAACATTATTTTCCTTTGCAATGTCCTGCTGCAATGCAAACAGGAACTCCCTCACCTTTGGAATCGCCGAAACGTTGGAAGCCGCCATTGACACATCTGCGGTTCTGATTTCATCGGAAACATCCCTGCCGCAAAGGATTACATGCTGTTCGCCCCGCTGAAAGGCAAGTTCGATTTTTACGTTGCCCAGCAACGGACAAACCTGTTCGGCATCCGCCGTATCGACACCCTTTCCCAGCATATAAAACCCGATTGCACGATACAGTGCACCGGTATCGACATATATATAACCGATTTCTTTGGCCGCACGCCTCGCAATCGTGCTTTTCCCCGCACCGGCAGGGCCGTCAATCGCAATAGCAGTCATTTTAATCATCCTATCTAACAATGGAATTGGCCGCAAGCCGGCCTGTGCAAAACGCAATTTGCAGGTTAAACCCGCCGGTGTAGGCATCCACATCAATTACTTCCCCGGCAAAATAGAGTCCGCTAACAAGTTTGGATTCCATTGTTTTCGGGTTGATTTCACTGACCTTTACGCCGCCGGAGGTAACAATCGCCTCTTCAACCGGGCGGAACCCCGCAACGGTCAATTCAAAGGACTTCAGCAGCTCCGCAAAGGAGCGGCGCAATTCCCGGGTAATTTGATTGCATTTCATTTCAGGCGGAATGCCGGAACGTTTTATGATGACCGGAATCATTTTGCTCGGAAGCAGTGCGCCGAGCGAATTGGAAAAATCCCGGTTGTGATTCAGTTCAAAATCACGCTGCAGCCGGGCATCCAGCTGTTCGGGGCTGAGCGCCGGCTTTAAGTCGATAAAAACATGATACCGGCCGGGCGCCATATCCCGCATGTGTGCGCTGGCACTCAGTACCATTGGGCCGGAAAGGCCAAAATGTGTAAAAAGCATCTCCCCAAAATCGTTGAAAATCTGTTTCTTTTTATCCGTATCAAAAACGCGGACTGCAACATTTTTTAAGGAAAGCCCCATCATATCCGGGCATTCATTCCCGTGAACAACAAGCGGAACAAGGGACGGACGAAGTTCTGTCACAGTGTGCCCCGCCTGACGCGCAAGCTTGTAACCGTCGCCGGTAGAACCGGTGCCGGGGTAAGATGCGCCGCCGCAGCATACAATGACCGTATCGGCTAAAATCTGGGCTCCGCCCTGCAGTTCAACCCCATAGACAATATGATCTTTCAATAATAATCGTTTTACCTCACCGGTAATGCAATGTACGCCGCCGCTTTGAATAAAACGCGTCAGCCTGTCCACCACGTCCCCCGCCTTGTCGGACTGGGGAAACACGCGGTTGCCGCGTTCTGTTTTTACGGGAAGGCCAAGCTCCTCAAAAAAATCGATGGTGTCCTGCGGGGTAAACTGATTAATAGCGCTATAGAGAAACCGTCCGTTTGTCGGAACGGACGCAATAAAGGTCTGTATGTCACAGTGGTTTGTAATATTGCATCTGCCTTTTCCGGTAATCATGATTTTGCGGCCGAGACGCGCGTTCTTTTCAACCAAACAAACGTTAAGGCCGTTCTGCGCAGCAGTGCCTGCAGCCATCAATCCGGCGGCTCCTCCGCCAATTACCAAAACATCATAAGGGCGGTTCAACTGATTTATCATCTACCTTTTCATATACTCCGTATTCATCCCAAATATCTTCCAGTCTTTTAAATACCTGTGACACTTCTCCCGATTTTTTCAGCGCAGTGGTTACAATCAGTGCGTTAATCAGGCTGAGGGGAGCCACAAGGGAATCGACAATGGAAGCAATGTCGCTGCGGGCAAGCAACAGATTATCCGCAGGCTTAGCGAGCGGCGAAAGGGAGCTGTCCGTAATTGCTACGACGGTTGCGCCGCGCTTGTGGGCAAAGTCCATCGCTTTAACCGCTTTGCGCGAATAGCGCGGAAAGCTGATACCGATCACAACATCCCTACTGTCAATCCGAATCATCTGTTCAAATATTTCACCTTCGCTGGTGGACTGTATCAAAAGTACATTTTCAAAAATCAGGTTAAAATAATAGGATAAAAAGGTTGCAAGAGCCAATGAACTTCTTGTACCAAGAATGTAAATTTTACGCGCATTAATAATCGCATCCACCGCACTGTAGAACGCTTCGTGTGAAGTTTCCTCCATCGTTCTGCGGATAATATCAATATCCTGAACAAATACGGAATCAAGCACGTCTGAATTGCCGATGCGGTTTGCCGTAACCTCCATGCGCTGCACAGAGGTCAGCTTGTTGCGGATCATTTCCTGCATTGCTTCCTGCAGCTCCGGGTACCCCGTATAGCCGATTTCAGTAGCAAAACGCACCACTGTGGATTCACTGACGCCAACGGTAGCACCCAGCTTTGAAGCCGTCATAAATGCCACTTTGTCATAATGCTCTTCAATATATTTTGCAATTAACTTTTGTCCTTTTGAAAATTCGGACATTTTCTTTTGAATTCGAACCGCTAATAAATTATTCATTCTACCAACTCCTGTTATTCATATTAATTCTAAACAGCATAAAAATCAAGTATATTCCCTATTTTTTTGCAGGAGGAAAAGATTAGAAATTCATTCACATACACGAATCGCATGAAATACAAAACAAAAAGCCCCGATGGGGGCTCAGCCTGATACGCTTATTTCAGCCCGGGGCTGCGCCGACTTGCGGATTCCGGGCTATTTCACACGCAGCCATTTGCTTACAATTTTATGAAATCTTTGGCAGTACGTTACCACCAAAGTAGAAATTGCGTAGTCGTAAACGAAAAACACCAAATTGCCCGCAAGAAGCAGCACGCCGGGAAGATACACGCCAAATACGGTGAAGCTGTCCTCCGGCACACCGAGCACCCAAATACTGAGAAAATAGCCGGTTATCATGGAAGCGTTAAATACCAAAAGCTTCAAAAGATAGGACAAATATTTCCGATGTAATTTTTCAAAGGCTGCTTTTAAGATGGGATAATAGCCGAAAAAAACAATAAACAGCATTGCCGCTTCCTTATCCCCCGCCAAAAGAAGGGAAAGAACGGAGGAAGCAATATAAACAGGCCACGCCCAGCCCGCTCCCAGCTCAATGACGGGAACAACCAAAAGCACACCCGCCAACGCCGGTAAAGCGTAAGTGCCAATCGGGATAAGGCCGGTTAACAACATCAGAAGAGTACAAACAGCCGTTAATATACCGCAAAACGCCACGCGGATACTTTTGCTCAATCGGATTCCTCCTTCAAGCGGTCAACAGCATGGAACCAGGTTGCCGCCCATGCATTCACAGCAGCAGTCGGCACAAAGCAGGGATGAACAAACATCGCAGGAGCTGCAGCTATTTGTGCGCGAAATATCGGGGTTGTAGCCCCCATAAACACCATTCCTCTGGTTGGTTACCTGATTGATTGCAGCACGGTATTCCGCGTTGTTCGGATCCATCTGGCAGGCTCTGGAAAAGTCGTTATAGGCTTCTTCAAGCCAGCCGCGTTTATAAAGAACAGTTCCCTTTAAAAAATACCATTCGGCATTGCGGCCCTCCGCCGGCACGCCGTTTAAAATCTGTTCCGCGTCGGCAATACGGCCGCCCACAATCAGATTCCTCACATCGCTGAAGCTGGAACCCGCGCCGGAATAACCTGAGCTGTAATTGGGATCACCATAAGAATTCCCATAGCCTGCGCCTGCGTAAGGCCCTGCACCGCCGCCGTTTTTCTGCCTTTTGCGTTCGGCAACAACAACATCGTAGGCTTCGTTAATTTCCTTCATTTTTTCCCCCGCCAAATCGGCGATGGGACTTCCGGAGTAATTATCGGGATGATATTTTTTCGCCAATTCGCGGTAAGCGGTTTTGATCTCCTCATCTGTTGCGCTGGGGGAGACTCCTAATATTTTATAAGGATCTGACATTCGTTTTCTCCTTTGTAAACAGTAATTCTTTTTGAATTTCGGGCAGTCCTTTGAAGATTACATTCTGAAGAATAGGACCGAAATGCTGTAAATCCAATATATTAAAAGCGGCTGTCAGCTGGGAAAGAGTCGCATTTAAAGCCAAATTTGCATTCTCCCTTGCCTTGCCGATTTCTTCCTGAGCAGCGCATTGATCCAAATGATATTGTATTGCAAACGGATTAAAAGAGCTTGATTTAATATCCTTTTCAAGATCATCAGCAGCATCAATTAAGTATACCCAGCGGCCCAAATAGTAACCGAGCTGACGCAAAACGCGGGCTCTGGCGCTGTCCTCACCGGAATTTGCGCCTGCTGTCATTTCAAACACCTGCTGAAGCATGACAGCCGTCGGCTCGGCACAAAAATCGATTCCAGGATTTTCACTTGTTTCCGCAATTTTTTGCTGTTCCATTGCAGCCGATACAGCCGAATCCATCTGCGGAAAGTCGCGCGCCGCCTTTTTACGGGCGTGTGCGGCAATGGGAAGAAGGAGATAACCCCTTAATTTTCCGAAAAAGCCCGAGTCGTCAATGTCATCCCTGATTTTATAATAAGTCATAAGAACGGAAAGTGCGGAAGCTGCAACCAGCTCATTTTCGCCGGCAGTACAGAATGTGCACTTTTTCAGCGGATTTACCACACACCTGCCGCTTTCGAAACCGGGGCATTCAGGATTCATTGCCAGGAGCAGCATTGCATAGAATGTACAGTCGTAGCTCAAGGTGAGCCTTGAAGCAATTCCGTAGCTTTTCCCCAGCTGGCGGCACAGCGAGCAGTAAATACCCTTGTACTGTTCGTATTCGCGAACAAGAAGTTCTGACTTTTGCGGCCTAATATAACCAAACACGAAAACCATTCCTTAATGTAACATGAAACTTGTTAACATAGCTATTCTACTATATTCCTGCCTATCATTTAATTAACAATATGTAAATTTTACACTTTAATAAATTTGATGGAAAAAGATAGATAAATAAGTGCTACAACAGCCTAATAATTCTCCGTATTCAACAATTGAATTCAATTGATTTTGTGCAATATATATGATACTATAAGTATGTAAACAAAAGGAGGTAAACCATGAAACTGTATGATATCAATGTTCACGCATTCATAACTCTGCTGGAACAGGCAAAGGGGAATATTTATTTGGTTACCGATGATGGAGTTTACTTTAATCTTAGCAGCAAACTTTCACAGCTTTATTGTATCAGGATGCTGCTGGAGGGTAACAACGGTGAAGGAGTTTCCCCTGAAATCAAAATTGAAGATAAAGATGACGCAATCATGTTTCAGCAGTATTTGTTGAATCACTACACAAAAAGAGGAAATTCAGTCAGATAATTGTTGTATTTATTGAAATAGCATGTTATAATTTTTATAATTAAATATACACTTTGAATTGGAGGTTAATTTATGAAATTATATGACATCGACGTTGTAAAGCTGATCGGTCTTTTAGACAAAGCCAAAGGAAATGTATATCTTGTAACAGAGGACGGCAATACGCTGAATCTGAAAAGTAAACTCTGTCAGTTATATGGCGTAAGAGCTCTTTTGGAAAGTGCGAAAAACTCTACCGTTTCAGCAGAATTAAATGTTGAAAACCCGGAAGATGAATTAATGTTCATCAATTACATGATGAGCAAATAATAGCTTATAAAACAAGCGTGCCGCCGTAATGTACATTACGGCGGCAATTTTTATGCTCTTATTAATAAGCGGCGCTGAGCGGATTTAAAACTCCGTATTCCTTGTTTTCCATATCGTCAATAAACTGAATGGCTTTTCCCGCGCCGAGCGCAACACAAATTTGAGGTTCGGACGCAATATGCACCGGCATTTTTGCCTTTTTGGAAATCAGCATATCAAAGCCAAAAAGCTGAGCGGAGCCGCCTGTTAAAATAATTCCGTCGCTGTAGACGTCACCCATTAATTCCGGCGGAGTTTTTTCAAGCATTTCCTGAATGGTGCGTACAATCTGCATTGCAGGTTCAATGAGAGCCTCCAGCATTTCGTCGCATGAAATATCGGCCCACTGGGGCAGGCCTGTCATTGCATTTCTTCCCTTGACCCTGTACTTGTCCAAGTCCTTGCGGGGATACACGCAGCCTATGGCAAATTTCGCTTGTTCCGCCATATGCTGGCCAATAATCAGATTGTATTTTCTGCGGATATATTTGATGATTGATTCATCAAACGTATTGCCCGCAACCTTGATGGAGCGGGAAATGGCAATGCCGCTTAGGGACAATACGGCCATATCCGTTGTTCCGCCGCCGATATCAACCACTAAGGTACCATATGGCTTGGAAATATCCACGCCGGCACCAAGCGCGGCAGCAACCGGTTCTTCAATCAGGCAGATTTTACGCACACCTGCGGCGCTGATCGCGTCAACAACCGCGCGCTTTTCCACTTCGGTAATCTGACAGGGCACGCTCACCACAACACGCGGCATAAAAACCTTGCTGCTGTTGATCTTTTTCAAATAAGCGCTGATGAGGTACTGTGCCAAATCAAAATTTGAAATTACGCCATTACAAAGCGGACGGCAGACGTCAATTTTATCGGAAGTGCGGCCTACCATCGCATACGCTTCTTTTCCGGTTGCCACGACCTGATCGTTTTCTACATTAACGGCGATAATTGCCGGTTCATTAAGTATAATGCCTTTGCCGTCAAGATATATCTTAACAGCCGATGTACCCAGGTCTATCGCAATATCGGTACCAAGCACATAATCACATCCTATCCTATAATGAATTTATTATAGTACACATTACGAAATATTTCAACTCGTCAAAGCTCAACTTCCGCAATTGCAGCGCAGGAAACTGACTTTGCCCCGCCTTGAAACAAGACCTCAGCGCACTCACAGAGCGTCGCTCCGGTCGTAACGATATCATCCACGAGCAGAATGTGTTTCCCATAAATTTCATCTTTACTGACCAGCCTGTAAGCACCGCAAACGTTTTTACGGCGTTCCTTTTCACTTAGCTTGTGCTGTTCTTTATTGTCCGTTGTTTTTACAAGGGACTCACGGTACGGCAGCCCCAAACGCTTTGACGCAGCCCGCGCAATGAGTTCGGACTGATTATAGCCGCGCAGCCTGCGGCGCGGCACAGAGATAGGCACAGCCGTAATAAAATCGAACTCCGATGCGTTTTCTAAAAGCTCCCCGGCGATTTGCCCGCCGAAAAAATCCGCGGAACCGGTTTGCCCGTAAAACTTAAAACGAATAATGGATTCCCTGACTTTGCCGTCATACACATACGGCACCGTGCAAAGGATAGTTTGCCCTGCCCCAGGCACATAAATGCATTTTTTGGCATGAATATGCTCAATTTCCTGTGCACAGGCCTGACACACCTTATCCGCGGAGCGAATGACAGCACCGCACAAAACACAGCGCGGCGGAAAAATAAGATCCATAAAAGCGGAAAGATTCGGTTTAGTCTTCATCCTCCGTGCTCCCCGTTAAAAAATAGTACAGCCCCGCATAACGGCGGGTTTTTTTATTATTGTCGACCATCGCCTGAATTGCTTTTTGCGTACCGACCAAAATTAAGAGGGCCTTTGCGCGTGTGATGGCGGTGTAAAGCAAATTGCGGTAAGAAAGCTGAGGCGCACCGGGATACATGGGTATGATTACGGCGGGAAATTCATTGCCCTGACTTTTATGCACCGTCATTGCGTAAGCCAGCTCCAATTCTTTTGCAGCTTCCAGCTCGTAAAGCACAATACGGTCGTCCATTTGCACCGTTACAACGGATGCCCTGCGGTCAATGCTGCAGAGCTCCCCCAGGTCGCCGTTAAATATGCCTTCGCCGCTTGTCCCATCCGATTTTGTCCACGGCAAATTGTAATCGTTTTTAATCTGCATTACCTTATCGCCTTCGCGGAAAAGTGTGCCGTTGATCACGATTTCATTTTTCTTTTTATCCGGCGGATTCAGCGACGCCTGAAGCTTTTTATTCAACTCCGCAGTGCCGAGCTCCCCCTTGCGGCCAGGGCAAAGCACCTGAATATCCGTGAGCGGAGAATAGCTGTAACTTGCGGGCAGGCGCACGGAACACAGGTCAACAATGGTCGAGCTGATTTCCGCGGGATCATTGGACGGTAAAAAGAAAAAATCACTTTTTCGAACCGCCAGCTCGGGCATTTGCCCGCTCACAATCCGATGTGCGCTGGTTACAATCAGGCTCTGCATGGACTGGCGGAAAATCTGCTTTAGCTGTACAACAGGCAGCAAATTTGTCGCAATTAAATCGCCGAGCACATTGCCCGGGCCAACAGAGGGAAGCTGGTCGCAGTCCCCCACCATAATCAGGCGGCAGCCAAGCGGCAGCGCGCGCAGCACCGCTTCAAAAAGGGTGGTGTCAACCATCGACAGCTCGTCTATTACCAGCGCATCGCACTCCAAAAGGTTTTTCTCGTTCTTTGCAAATACCGGAAGATCATTTTCATCCCACTCAACCTGAAGCAGACGGTGAATTGTTTTTGCTTCCTGCCCGGTGAGTTCCGACATACGTTTTGCAGCTCTTCCCGTTGGCGCGGCTAAAAGCACCTTTTCCCCTTTTTGTTCCAGAATCTTAATAATTGCGTTCAGCGTGGTTGTTTTGCCCGTGCCGGGTCCTCCGGTCAAAATCAGGATTCCCTTCGAAAGCGCCTCGCGAATCGCCTGCTTCTGCCCTTCGGCATATTCGATTTGGAACGTTTGCTCAATGCCCGTGATATAATTTTCAATTCCTATAATGGACTGGGCGGGGTAGCGCAGCAGCATGTTCAGCCTGCCTGCCGTGTAAACTTCGGAGCGGTACAGCTTCGGAGTAAAAATATATTCCTTGTCATGAAAGACGGCTGAAATAACCGAGCCTTCCGCTTTCAGCTCTTCAAGGGTTTCGGCCACAAATTCTTCTTCCACACCCAATAATCGCATGGAAGCAGCCAAAAGTTTGCTTTTGGGCAGACACGTATGGCCGTTATTAATATTATGCTTAAGGACATGCACAATGCCCGCACGTACTCTGCAATGGTCATCCTGCGGGCGCTCCAGCGCCGCGGCGATTGAGTCCGCACGGTCAAAACCGATTTCAAGGCTGTCATCACAAAGGCAGTAAGGGTCTTCCTGAACACGGTCCGCCGACTGCGTGCCAAAAAGCTTCCATACACGCACGGCCTCTTCCGGCGAGATTCCAAAGCTGCCAAGATAAAGCATTATTTCCTTAATTCCGTGAATTTTCTGAAATTCATCGTTCATTTTCCGTGCTTTTGACCGGGTAATTCCTTTGATCGCGCAAAGACGGTCCGGTTCCTTCTCAAGAACATTCAGAGCATTTTCACCGAACATATCTACAATTTTCGCCGCGGTACCCGGGCCGATTCCCCGAATCGCACCCGACGACAGATATTTCAGCATAGCCGCCGAAGTTTTCGGCTTTGAGCGTTCAAAAGCATCCACTTTAAACTGAGTTCCGTAATTCGGATTATTTACCCAGTTTCCCACAACGCGCAGTTCTTCCCCGACACTGACCCAGGGCATACTGCCAACCACGGTTACCAATTCTTCCCCGTTATTCATTTCAATAATGGAATAACCATTTTTTTCATTTCGAAAAATGACCTGCTCCACGGAGCCGGTCATTTCAAGCAGCGCATCTTCCTGCATTTTACATCCTCAGCATTATTATTTTATAAGTTCAGTATAATACATCTGTTATGTATTGTAAACCTGTTGCCCCAATATTTCGGACAGTTCTTCAGCGGTGCATACCTCCACCCCGGCATTTTGCGCTGCGATAATCCTACATACCTTGCGTGTTTCCTCGTCCATGCCGCAGTCCATGCAGATTACTTTCTTGTCTTCCCCCGCAATCCATTGAAGCCGTTCGATTGCGCTGGTAAGCATCATCTCCGCACCTTCCTCGTGGCCCTTGATCGGTACAACCAGATAGAGCTTTCCGGGGTTGTCGGATTTCAGCATCCAATGTGCCAGGTAACGAACAAGGTCTGCGGCACCGGCGACCGCCAAAAGAACAAATGCAATCGTCGCCACTGTTTCAAGCATAAAAATCACCTCACCACAGTTTATGTGATGAGGTGAAAAAATGCTAAGCTTATTTCTTCAGCGCTGATTTTAACGCGTCGATTTTGTCACGTTTTTCCCATGTGACATTCAATTCTTCACGGCCCATATGGCCATAATTGGAGATAGCGCGGTAAATCGGCTTGCGAAGGTCAAGGTCGCGGATAATCGCGGTTGGGCGCAGGTCAAACACCTTGGAAACTGCCGCGGAAAGTTCTTCATTGCTGTAAATTGAAGTACCGAACGTTTCCACCATAATAGAAACCGGGCGCGCAACTCCAATGGCGTAGGCAAGCTGAATTTCACATTTTTTTGCAAGGCCGGCAGCAACGATGTTTTTCGCCACGTGGCGAGCCGCGTACGCTGCGGAACGGTCCACCTTTGTCGGATCCTTGCCTGAAAAAGCGCCGCCGCCATGCCTGCCATAGCCGCCGTAAGTATCAACAATAATTTTTCTGCCGGTAAGCCCGCTGTCACCCACAGGGCCGCCGATTACAAAGCGGCCGGTCGGATTTACATAAAATTTTGTTTTTTCGTCAAGCCATTGTGCGGGAATAACGGCTTTAATTACTGTTGCAATAATATCTTTTCTGATTTGCTCCAATGTTACGTCAGGGTCATGCTGGGTCGAAACGACAACAGTATCAACACGCACGGGTCTGTCGCCGTCATACTCAACCGTTACCTGTGTTTTTCCGTCCGGACGCAGATAGGAGAGCGTGCCGTCTTTCCTCACCTGGCTCAGCTTTTTGGAAAGCTTATGCGCAAGTGAAATGGCAAGCGGCATCAGCTCCGGCGTTTCATCACATGCATAGCCGAACATCATGCCCTGATCGCCAGCCCCGATTAAATCATTGGTATCGGTTGCACCGTTTTTCGCTTCCAGGGACTCATTTACGCCCATTGCAATATCGGGCGACTGAATATCAATGGAAGTGATAACGCCGCAGGTGTTGCCGTCAAAGCCGCAGGCTGGGTCATCGTAGCCGATCTCCTTAACGACTTCACGTGCAATGGAGGCAATGTCCACATAACATTCAGTGGAAATTTCGCCCATTACATGGATGACTCCGGTGGTCGCCGTTACCTCACAGGCAACATGTGCCTGCGGGTCTTTCGCTATGATTTCATCAAGCACAGCGTCTGCAATTTGGTCGCAGAGTTTATCCGGATGACCTTCTGTCACGGATTCAGATGTAAAAAAATGATTTGCCATAATAATCCTCCAAAATATTTGATAAATAAAAATGCCGCCCGGAAAGTCCGAACGGCGTGTATAACTACCTCATCTATCGGCTTTACCGCAGGATTTGGCACCTTGCTTCATAGCAGGTTGCCGGACATCACAGGGCCTGTTCCCTCCGTCACTCTTGATAAGGACATATTTAATTTTCGAACTTATTATAGCATGCAAACAACGACAAGTAAATATACAAAAACAGCAAAGTGTAGCATTTCTTCTGTGATAAACTGGACTTTATTACAAAATTCCACCTCTTGCAGTCGCCGCTCCGTTTACCGGTGCAGAATCGGGCTCACTTTTTTGTAAACCAGAATGGTGATAACCGAAACAAGGACTCCCTTTAATAAATTAAACGGTGCAACCGCAAACAGGACAAAGGTTGTCAAATCGGTAATAGCGGGATTGACCGCACTGCCCATTTGAACCAAGGCGCTAAGCGGCATATGGAATACATTGGCATAAACGGGAAGAAGCACAAAGCTGTTTAAAAGGCAGCCGGCAATAATCAGGAATGCGGTTCCCACCGCCAAACCGATCACCGCGTGCTTTTTTGTTTTGCCGCGCTGATAAATGACTGCACTTGGCACCACCAGCGCACAGCCGATTATGAAATTGGCAAGCTCCCCGATTCCCCCGGTTGTTGATCCTTTAATTACCAAAATAAGCAGGTTTTTAATAAGCTCCATAAATACGCCGGCAAGCGGACCGATTGCAAAACTTCCGATAAGAATCGGAATTTCGCTCAAATCAATTTTATAAAAGCTGGGTGCAAACCAAAGCGGAATTTCGATCATCATTAATACCATCGAAATAGCGGACATGACCCCAATTTGAGCAATCCCTTTGGCGCTGAAAATTCCGATTTTTTTTTGCGTGTTTGAAATGGTATTCATAATACTCCTGTTAAGATATGAATTGAAATTAAAAAAGTCCCGATAAAAAAATATCGAGGCTCTTTGTTCATATCTTCTTTCATCCGGACTAAACCGTCGGCTTTGGAATCAAACCAAATCTGCGATAACCATCGCTCGCGGGCTCGTCGGCTTTCGCCGCATTACCGCCGGTGGGGAATCACACCCCGCCCCGAAGACTTATTCAGTTGTTGTGCCGCTGCAGCGGTACTTTTATCCGGCAATAATGTGCCCGGAAATCGTTCCCGTATGCAGCAACCTGGGCGCTTCAAAAAATAGGCTGTCAACGAAAAAAAGTCCCACAGTAAAAACTGCGGGACGAAAATACGCGAAAAGCGTGTTCTTCTTTTATCCGGACTATACCGTCGGCTTTGGAATCAAACCAAATCAGCTTGCGCTCGCGGGCTCGTCGGCTTTTACCGCATTACCGCCGGTGGGGATTTACACCCCGCCCCGAAGACAACTATTTATTTGTTGATTTCAGCATAACACCGAATTTTAATTTTGTCAAGCGACATCCTGGTATTCTTTTGGAATGTTGCGGTCAATAATATCATGAATAAACTTCAAATTGAAGTTCGGAGTAAACTTGCGCACACCGTGTGCGGCTGCAAGCGCATCGGTATATTGGCTTAGCGGATAAATTGTAATATTGGAGCAATGCGCGCCGTATTGAGTAACAATGGGTTTAAACTTCATATCCGTAAACGTTGTTTTATTTGTTTCAAAATTCTTTGTGACAGTAACAGTCAATAGTCCGCTTACCATATTCATGCCGGACTGCTGCGCGGAAACAAGGTTGCCGAACGCATACATAACAGGGCATTTGGTGCCGTCTTTCCGGGTTAAAACAGTAAGCTGCTGAACCACGTGCGGATGGTTGCCAAAGACGATATCGGCGCCCCAGTCCACCATATTCTGCGCAAGCGTTTTTTGTTTTTCGGTTAATGTATATGTATTTTCCGTGCCCCAATGAACCGAAACCACAACTACGTCCGCCATTGATTTCGCTTTTTTAATCAGCTGCTCAATCAGCTTGGTATTGTCGGCATAAATCAACCTGAAATTTGAATTTTTGGGCAGTGCAAGGCCATTTGTCATTTCTGTTATGCCAATATGCGCCGTCTTAATTCCTTTTGCCTCCACAATTCGAATATTTTCCAAATCTGCGTCATTCCGGTAAGCACCGACGACCTTCACCGAAGGTTTCGTATCCCAGTAGTCCAGGGTAGCAGCAAGGCCTTTTTCGTTCTTGTCAAGCACATGGTTATTTGCGTGATTCACTACGTCAAACCCGAGATTAACCAGTTCATCCCCCAGTTCCGTCGGAGAATTGAAACGGGGATATCCCGAAGGCGGCGCTATTTTGCCCGCTAACACCGTTTCCTGATTAATGACAGAAATATCTGCGTTCTTAATATCGTCGGCAATACGGGCGTACACAGGCTTAAAATCATATCCTTTTCCGCCGGCACGCTGGTTCGCCTGCTGGTAGATAACGTCGTGGATTAAATCATCCCCCGCACCCAAAATCGTAATCGATACCGGTTTTTGTGCAGAGCCGGACTCGGGTGCCGCAGAAGAAGGACTTGCAGACGCACTGGAAGACACCGCCGCACGGCCGGACGCCAAGCCGGAAGAAGAGGAAGTTCCTGCCCTGTTCGCGTTCTGAAGAACCAAAACAAGCCCGGTTATGCAGATTCCGACCAGGAATACCGCCGACAAAACACGCACCGCAGCTTGTCCTTTTGTTATTTTACGATATCTGCTCATAAAAAGCTCCTATTCATATAAAAACTTCACTTAGTATAGCACGAAACCGTATTAATAGCTATATTTGCTTCAGGATTATGACTAAACCGGCTTCTGCTTCAGTGAAGTGACAAACCAAAATGACGAAAGCACGCAAAAATGCCTCATCCTAAACAGGATGAGGCATTAATATGCTTAAAAGGAACTTATTTGTCGGTGTTGATCTTAATAACAGCACCGGAACCAACTGTATGGCCGCCTTCACGAATAGAGAAGCGGAGTCCTTCTTCAATTGCGATAGGAGCGATGAGTTCAACATCCATCTCAACATTATCGCCAGGCATGCACATCTCAACTCCTTCTGGGAGGGAAATAACGCCTGTAACGTCTGTAGTTCTGAAATAGAACTGAGGACGGTAATTGTTGAAGAACGGAGTATGACGTCCGCCTTCTTCCTTGGTCAGTACATAAACCTGGCCACGGAATTTTGTATGAGGATGAATTGTGCCCGGCTTTGCAAGAACCTGGCCGCGCTCAATTTCATTTCTCTGAATACCACGGAGAAGAACACCGACATTATCGCCAGCCTCTGCAAAATCAAGAGTCTTCTTGAACATTTCAAGGCCTGTGATAACGCACTTTTTGCGCTCTTCGGTCAAGCCGATAATTTCGACTTCTTCGCCAACCTTAGCTGTTCCGCGTTCCACTCTACCTGTGGCAACAGTGCCGCGGCCGGTGATGGTGAATACGTCTTCAACAGGCATAAGGTAAGGAAGGTCAGCTTTACGCTCAGGAGTTGGGATAAAGCTGTCAACAGCATCCATTAATTCATGAATGCTCTTATACTCAGGTGCATTGGTGTCTGTGGATTTTGACTCCAGTGCAACAAGAGCGGAACCGCGGATAATCGGTGTATCGTCGCCCGGGAACTCGTACTCGTTCAAAAGGTCACGAATTTCCATTTCAACAAGGTCAAGGAGTTCAGGATCGTCAACTTGGTCAACCTTGTTCATATATACGACAATGTAAGGCACGCCAACCTGACGGGCAAGCAGAATGTGCTCTCTGGTCTGAGGCATCGGGCCATCAGCAGCAGAAACAACAAGGATTGCACCATCCATCTGAGCAGCACCGGTGATCATGTTCTTAACATAGTCAGCATGGCCCGGGCAGTCAACGTGAGCATAGTGACGGGCAGCCGTCTGATACTCAACGTGAGCGGTGTTGATTGTAATACCGCGCTCTCTTTCTTCCGGAGCCTTATCGATATTTGCGTAATCAACGAAGTCAGCCTCACCACTGAAATGAAGAACCTTTGTGATGGCTGCTGTTAAGGTAGTCTTGCCATGGTCAACGTGACCGATGGTACCAATGTTAACGTGGGGCTTTGATCTGTCGAATTTTGCTTTTGCCATTGGAATTCCTCCTTTTTATTATACAGATAATAAATTTTACTGTTAAACTATGCCTACCATTTTATCAATTAAATTGAGAAAAATCAAGCATATTTTTTCATGTTATTCGCTCTTTTTCCCGCGTGTGGAAATAATTTTTTCGGAAACCGACTTCGGCACTTCCTGGGAAGTAGCCGGTTCCATAACAAACTGGCCGCGGCCCTGTGTTTTGGAACGCATATCAGTTGCATAGCCAAACATTTCGGACAGCGGAACATGAGCTCTGATCTGCTGAGCGCCTGAAATAGCGTCCATACCTTCGATGAGACCGCGGCGGGAGTTCAAATCGCCGATGACATCGCCCATGTACTCTTCAGGTACAGTAACCGTAACCTTCATGATCGGCTCCAAAATAACAGGATCCGCTTTTCTCATAGCCTCTTTGAAAGCCATGGAACCGGCAATTTTAAATGCCATTTCAGAGGAGTCAACTTCATGGTAAGATCCATCATACAGAGTAACCTTTACGTCAACAACCGGATAACCGGCAAGAACACCGGAAAGCATAGCGCCCTGAATACCCTGGTCGACAGGCGCGATGTATTCCTTCGGAATAGATCCGCCGACAACCGCGTTGACAAATTCGTAACCCTTACCCGGATTGGGCTCAATTCTGATCTTAACATGACCGTACTGGCCGCGGCCGCCGGACTGCCGTGCATACTTGGTGTCAACATCGGAATTGCCGCGAATGGTTTCTTTGTAAGCAACCTGCGGTTTACCGACGTTGGCTTCCACGTGGAATTCACGCAGCAGTCTGTCGACAATAATTTCAAGGTGAAGTTCACCCATTCCGGCGATGATAGTTTGACCTGTTTCTTCATGGGTATATGCCCTAAAGGTCGGATCCTCTTCAGCAAGCCTTGCAAGAGCGAGACCCATTTTTTCCTGGCCGGATTTCGTCTTCGGTTCAATTGCGACTTCGATAACCGGGTCCGGGAACTCCATGGACTCAAGGATGATCGGATGGGCTTCGTCACAGAGCGTATCGCCGGTTGTGGTATTTTTCAAACCAACTGCGGCCGCAATGTCACCCGCGTACACCTTTTCGATGTCCTGGCGGTGATTTGCATGCATCTGCAGAATGCGCCCGATTCTTTCGGTGTTGTCCTTTGTGGAGTTATACACACTGGAACCTGCCGCCAGTGTACCGGAGTACACACGGAAGAAGCACAGTTTGCCGACAAACGGGTCTGTTGCAATCTTAAACGCAAGAGCTGCAAACGGCTCATCGTCAGTAGAATGACAGTCGCGCTCTTCGCCAGTTTCAGGATTTGTTCCCTTAATAGCCGCAATGTCGGTAGGAGCCGGCATATACGCGATAATTGCGTCAAGCAGCTTCTGCACACCCTTGTTGCGGTAGGAAGTACCGCAAGTGACAGGAACAAATTTGTTCTCAATCGTACCCTTGCGGATCGTTGCGACAATTTCTTCCTTCGTAAGAGATTCCCCGTTAAGGTATTTCTCCATCAGCACATCATCCAGCTCGGCGACATGCTCAATCATCTCGTCATGATATTGTTCGGCAAGCTCAAGCATGTCTTCCGGAATATCCTCAACACGCATTTCTTTGCCCATTTCATCATAATAAATGTCGGCCTTCATATCAACCAGGTCAATAATTCCCTTAAAGGAATCTTCGGAACCGATCGGAAGCTGAATCGGGACAGCATTGCACTTAAGACGATCCTTCATCATCTGGACGGTGCGGAAGAAATTCGCGCCCATGATGTCCATTTTATTGACATAGCACATACGCGGAACATGATATTCCTCAGCCTGACGCCAAACAGTTTCGGACTGCGGTTCAACACCGCCCTTGGCATCAAATACCGTTACAGAGCCGTCAAGTACACGAAGGGAACGTTCCACTTCAACCGTAAAGTCAACGTGGCCCGGGGTGTCAATGATGTTAATTCTGTGGCCTTTCCAAAAGCAGGTAGTTGCGGCGGAGGTAATTGTAATACCTCTTTCCTGCTCCTGCACCATCCAGTCCATAGTTGCGGCACCATCATGCACTTCGCCTATCTTATGGTTAATACCTGTATAATACAGGATACGTTCTGTGGTTGTGGTTTTACCGGCATCGATGTGAGCCATGATACCGATATTGCGAGTTAATTCTAGTGATACCTGCCTTGGCATAGTTTCCTCCTTAAAATCTGTAATGTTCGGATTCGGACATTATTTCAAGTAATCTGGCCGACAAAGTCGGATTACCATCTGTAATGAGCAAATGCCTTGTTGGCTTCTGCCATTTTGTGCGTATCATCACGCTTTTTAGCAGCACCGCCAGCACCATTTACAGCATCAAGAATTTCACCGGCAAGTCTTTCTTTCATTGTCTTCTCAGATCTAAGTCTTGAATAATTAGTCATCCAACGTAAGCCTAATGTTTGTCTTCTCTCAGGGCGGACTTCCATTGGAACCTGATAGGTAGCACCGCCGACACGGCGGGCCTTAACCTCGAGAGCAGGCATAACATTTTCCATAGCTGCCTCGAAAACCTCAAGCGGATCCTTCCCTGTTTTCTCGCTGATAATATCAAATGCACCGTAAACGATCTTCTGGGATACACCCTTCTTACCGTCAACCATAATATTATTAACAAGACGAGTTACAAGCTTTGAATTATAAAGCGGGTCTGGCAAAACATCACGTTTTGCAATATTACCTCTTCTTGGCACTTTACTTCCCTCCTTCACATGAATGATATCATAGGTACTCGAAAGCGACAAACTCCCGTGGCCAATACAGAGGCGTTCTATATATAAACGCCGCCGCATTGTGTTAAAAAACATGCAGCCGTTAGGTTTCTGTCAATTTAAATTACCTTATTTTTTTGCAGCTTTCGCCGCGCCAGCCTTCGGACGCTTTGCGCCATACTTTGAACGGGCCTGCATACGCTGTGCAACACCTTGAGCATCAAGGGTACCACGGATAATATGGTAACGCACACCAGGCAAATCCTTAACACGGCCGCCACGAATCATAACGACGCTGTGCTCCTGAAGATTATGGCCGACACCGGGAATGTAAGCACTGACTTCAATTCCGTTTGAAAGCCTTACTCTGGCGATTTTTCTTAACGCTGAGTTTGGTTTCTTCGGGGTAGCAGTCTTAACAGTGGTACACACACCACGCTTTTGCGGGGAATCCTGATCAATTGCAACACGCTTCTTGGAATTCCAGCCTTTTAAAAGCGCAGGAGCCTTGGCCTTTGTTACGGCAACTTCTCTGCCCGTATGAACTAACTGGTTAAATGTTGGCATAAGACACCTCCTCACATAAATTTTATATGTTAAGCGAATATATTATATCCGCAATAACAGCATATTAGTCTGAAACAGCTTAATTCCTATTCCGGAGCAAAACCCCGGAATAGGAATCAGTTTTCCGTTAACAAACCATCACAATTAGTTATTATAACGCTACACAGCGTCATTTGTCAATACTTGATTTACCGGCTCTATCTCAACGTCGCTGTAACATTTCATACCGGTTCCGGCAGGAATCAGTTTACCGATAATGACGTTTTCCTTCAGGCCGAGCAGCGGGTCGCTTTTGCCTTTAATGGCTGCATCCGTAAGGACTCGGGTCGTTTCCTGGAATGAAGCAGCAGACAGGAAGGAGTCGGTGGCAAGAGAAGCCTTCGTAATACCGAGCAGAACCGGTGAGGAGGTAGCCTCCCTGAGGTCGGCTTCACCTGCTGCAATACGTTCACGGACTATTTCGTTTTCCGATTCCAGCTCAATCTTCTCCGTCAAAGAACTCGGGAGCAGCGTGGTGTCGCCCGCATCCTCGATTTTAACCTTCTTCATCATCTGACGGACGATTACCTCAATATGCTTATCGTTGATATCAACACCCTGCATACGGTAAACGCGCTGAACTTCCTCAATCAGGTAATCCTGAACCGCCTGAGTACCGGAGATAGCCAGAACATCGTGCGGATTGACCGAACCTTCCGTAACTCTGGCGCCAGCCTTAATCTCCTGCCCTTCGGTAACAATAATACGCGAACCGAACGGGATGAGGTAGGACTTGGAATCCCCTGTTTCAGAATTCGTAACAACGACATGACGGTTCTTCTTGATTTCTTCAAAAGAAACGACGCCGGCAATTTCGCTGATAATGGCAAGATGCTTCGGTTTACGTCCTTCAAAAAGTTCTTCAACACGCGGCAAGCCCTGTGTAATATCCTCCGCACTGGCAACACCGCCGGTGTGGAAGGTTCTCATGGTAAGCTGTGTGCCCGGTTCGCCGATGGACTGCGCGGCAATAATACCAACCGCTTCACCGACGGAAACAGGCTGACCGTTCGCAAGGTTTGCGCCGTAGCACTTCTTGCAGACGCCGTGCTTTGCGCGGCAATTGAGAATGGAGCGTATTTTAATGCGCTGGGTGCCGCTGCTGACAATAATATCCGCATCCTGATCGGTCATGAGCTTATCCTTGGAGACAAGCACCTTGCCCGTCTTCTCGTCAACAAAATCTTCAACAAGATAGCGGCCAAGCAGACGTTCATGCAGCGGTTCAATGGATTCCTTACCCTCGCGGATATCAAAGACTTCAAGGCCCTCGGTCGAGCCGCAGTCATCCTCACGGATAATAACATCCTGCGAAACGTCTACAAGACGGCGGGTCAGATAGCCGGAGTCGGCCGTTCTTAAAGCGGTATCGGCCAAGCCCTTTCTGGCGCCGCGGGAAGAAATGAAGTATTCCAAAATATTCAGACCTTCACGGTAGTTCGCACGAATTGGAATTTCAATGGTTTTACCGGATGTGTTGGCAATCAGTCCGCGCATACCGGCAAGCTGGCGAATCTGGCTCATGGAACCACGCGCTCCGGAATCAGCCATCATGAAGATCGGGTTGTAACGGTCAAGATTTTTTTGCAGTGCAACGGAAACATCCTCCGTTGCTTTTGCCCAAATTTTCAGAACTGCCGCGTAGCGCTCACTGTCGGAAAACAAACCGTTCTTGAACTGTTCAAATACAACATCAATCTGCTTTTCAGCCGCATCAATAATTTCCTTCTTTTCGGGAGGAATGGTCGCATCACAAACAGCAACCGTAATGGCGCTTAAAGTAGAATATTTGTAGCCCTGCGACTTAATGCTGTCAAGAACGTCCGCCGTTTCAGCGGTGCCGTGTGCTTTGATGCACTTATCAATGATAATCCCCAGCTGCTTTTTGCCAACCAGGAAGTCAATCTCAAATTTAAACTTGTTTTCCGGTATTGTACGGTCAACATACCCTAAATCCTGCGGAATCGGTTTGTTGAAAATCATACGGCCAACGGTAGTATCCACAAGCATGGAAACCTGTTTCCCGTCTATTTCCATTGTTCTGCGGACTTTGATTTTGGCGTGAAGGCCGACTGATTTCGAATCATAGGCCATAATTGCCTCGTCATAGTCACGGAATACTTTGCCCTCGCCCAGCTCGCCGTCCTTGTCTAAGGTAAGGTAGTACGAGCCAAGCACCATGTCCTGAGTAGGAACCGTAACAGGGCGTCCGTCGGAAGGCTTCAGCAGATTGCCTGCAGCCAGCATCAGGAAGCGTGCTTCGGCTTGAGCCTCCGCGGAAAGCGGCACATGAACAGCCATCTGATCGCCGTCGAAGTCCGCGTTGTAAGCGGTACAGGCCAACGGATGAAGCTTTAAGGCACGGCCTTCAACCAGGACGGGTTCAAATGCCTGAATACCGAGTCTGTGAAGCGTAGGCGCACGGTTCAGCAGAACCGGATGATTTTTAATCACGATTTCTAGAGCATCCCAAACCTCGGGCTTCGCACGTTCAACCGCTTTTCTGGCAGCCTTAATGTTACCGGCAGCACCGGTTTCCACCAGGCGCTTCATTACGAAAGGCTTAAAGAGTTCCAGTGCCATTTCCTTCGGAAGACCGCACTGGTACATTTTCAGTTCCGGGCCGACAACAATAACGGAACGGCCGGAATAGTCAACACGTTTGCCCAAAAGGTTCTGACGGAAACGTCCCTGCTTACCTTTCAGCATGTCGGACAGCGACTTGAGCGGCCTGTTGTTCGGGCCGGTTACCGGTCTGCCGCGGCGGCCGTTGTCAATCAAAGCGTCAACAGCTTCCTGCAGCATACGTTTTTCGTTGCGGACAATAATATCCGGGGCGCCGAGCTCCAACAGTCTTTTCAGTCTGTTGTTGCGGTTAATGACGCGGCGGTAAAGGTCGTTCAGGTCGGAAGTCGCGAAACGGCCGCCGTCGAGCTGTACCATTGGGCGAATATCCGGAGGAATGACCGGTACCACATCCAAAATCATCCATTCCGGGCGGTTGCCGGAAAGGCGGAATGCCTCAACCACTTCAAGGCGCTTTAAAATGCGGACGCGCTTTTGGCCGGAAGCGGTTACAAGTTCGTCCTTTAATTCTTCTGAGGACTGGTCAAGGTCAATTTCTGTCAGAAGCTTTTTAATCGCTTCCGCACCCATGCTGGCCTCGAAATCATCTTCATATTTTTCACGCATGTCGCGGTATTCTTTTTCATTCAGCAGCTGCTTTTTCTGAAGCTCGCGCACATTGCCTGGGTCGGTTACGATGTAAAGTGCAAAATAAAGCACCTTTTCGAGCATACGCGGGGAGATGTCCAAAATCAAACCCATTCTGGAGGGAATGCCCTTGAAATACCAAATGTGTGAAACAGGGGCGGCCAGTTCAATATGGCCCATACGCTCACGGCGTACCTTCGCCCTTGTGACCTCAACACCGCAGCGTTCGCAGATTTTACCTTTGTAGCGGATTCTCTTGTACTTTCCGCAATGGCACTCCCAGTCCTTTTGGGGCCCGAAAATACGCTCGCAGAAAAGTCCGTCACGCTCCGGTTTCAGGGTGCGGTAATTTATCGTTTCCGGCTTTTTTACTTCGCCGTGCGACCATTCTCTGATTTTTTCCGGTGAAGCAAGTCCGATCTTAATTGATTCAAAAGTATTAAATTCCATATTGTAACCCCTTTCTATTCTATTTCATCGCCGTCTTCAGAAGTAATGTCAAAGGGTTCTTCCTTATCAAAATCATCTTCACCGCTGCCGTCTTCGTCCACATATCCGTCCGTATCATCAAACAGACTGTCATCTTCCTCGGCATCGTCAACAGAATAGCCTTCCATTTCCTCGGCAACGACCGGTTCGTCAAAGTTTGCGTCGGAAGGATTAAAGCCGATATCGTCATCATCATCGAAGTTCTGTTTCAGATCAATTTCATCCTCGTTTTTATCAAGCACCTTAACGTCAAGGCCGAGCGACTGAAGCTCTTTTATCAGAACTTTAAATGATTCCGGAATACCCGGCTTCGGAATATTCTGGCCTTTCACAATTGCTTCGTAGGTCTTTACACGGCCGACAACATCGTCCGACTTGACCGTAAGAATTTCCTGAAGGGTATATGCCGCGCCGTAAGCTTCCAAAGCCCAAACTTCCATTTCACCGAAGCGCTGGCCGCCGAACTGGGCTTTGCCGCCCAATGGCTGCTGTGTAACAAGAGAATACGGGCCGGTGGAACGCGCATGGATTTTATCGTCAACCAGATGATGCAGCTTGAGGTAATACATAATACCGACGGTAACCGGATTATCGAAGAAATCACCTGTACGGCCATCCTTCAGAATGGTTTTGCCGTCCTCACTGATTCCCGCCTTTTTAAAGCACTCGACAATATCTTTTTCATGAGCGCCGTCGAATACGGGGGTCATAATCTTCCAGCCGAGCGCCTTCGCGGCGTAGCCAAGATGAACCTCGAGCACCTGCCCGATATTCATACGGGAAGGAACGCCCAACGGGTTCAGAACAATATCCAAAGGAGTGCCATCCGGCAGGAACGGCATATCCTCAACCGGAAGGATGCGGGAAACAACACCCTTGTTGCCGTGGCGGCCGGCCATTTTATCGCCGACTGAAATCTTACGTTTTTGGGCAAGATAACAGCGAACCACCTTATTGACGCCGGGGCTTAATTCGTCGTGGCTGTTTTCACGGTTAAATACCTTAACATCCACAACAATACCGGATTCACCATGCGGCACTCTAAGGGAGGTATCCCTGACTTCGCGGGCTTTCTCACCAAAGATAGCACGCAGCAAACGCTCTTCTGCGGTAAGCTCGGTTTCACCCTTCGGGGTAACCTTGCCCACAAGGATATCACCCGCACGCACCTCTGCGCCGACGCGGATAATGCCGCTTTCGTCCAAGTCGCGAAGCAGGTCTTCGTTCACGTTCGGAATATCTCTTGTAATTTCCTCCGGCCCGAGCTTGGTATCCCTGGATTCCATTTCATATTCTTCAATATGGATGGAAGTGTAAACATCATCGCGAACAATCTTTTCGCTGATAAGAACAGCATCTTCGTAGTTGTAGCCTTCCCATGTCATAAATCCGATCAAGGCATTTTTGCCAAGGCTGATTTCTCCGTCCTTGGTTGCGGGGCCGTCGGCAATTACCGAACCGGCTTCGATTCTTTGATTCACAGACACAACAGGGACCTGATTAATACATGTTCCCTGATTGGAACGCATAAACTTAGTAACATGATAAACGTCGATTTCACCGTTATCACAGACAACTCTGACTTCATTCGCACTGACACTGCGAACAACACCCGCATGTTTTGCAATAACGCAAACACCGGAGTCAACGCCGGCCTTGTACTCCATGCCGGTTCCGACGATTGGGGATTCCGTGCTGAGCAGCGGAACAGCCTGCCGCTGCATGTTCGAACCCATCAAAGCACGGTTGGCATCATCGTTTTCAAGGAACGGAATCATCGCGGTAGCGACGGAAACAACCATCCTTGGCGAAACGTCCATATAGTCGGCTTTTTCGCGCTCTACTTCAACAAATTCATCACGATAACGTGCGTTGACCTTGGTGTGCTGGAAGTGCCCCTGCTCGTCCAAAGGTTCGTTCGCCTGAGCTACGATATAATCATCTTCCACGTCCGCGGTCATATAAACAACTTCGGAAGTGACACAGGCGGTCGCTTTATCCACACGGCGGAAAGGCGCCTCAATAAAGCCGTATTCATTAATTTTTGCAAAAGTTGCCAGGTAGGAAATCAAGCCGATGTTAGGACCTTCAGGCGTTTCAATAGGACACATGCGGCCATAGTGGCTGTAGTGAACGTCACGCACTTCAAATCCTGCACGGTCTCTTGACAAACCGCCCGGGCCCAAAGCGGAAAGACGGCGCTTATGCGTTAATTCCGCAAGCGGGTTGGTCTGATCCATGAACTGGGACAGCGGAGAAGAACCAAAAAATTCTTTAATCGCAGCCACAACCGGACGAATGTTAATCAAAGAATGAGGAGTCAGAACTTCCAGATCCTGTGCCTGCAGCGTCATTCTTTCACGAATTACACGCTCCAAACGGGAGAAACCGATTCTGAACTGATTTTGCAGAAGTTCGCCGACCGAACGGATACGGCGGTTGCCAAGGTGGTCGATATCATCGATGTTGCCAAGACCCATTGCAAGGCAGTTCATATAGTTGATAGAGGAGAAAATATCATCGATGATGATATGCTTGGGAATTAATTCATCCACTCTTGCCTTAATGGTTTCTTTCAGTTCTTCATCACCGGAGCAGGAGTCAAGAATTTCGGCAAGTACGCTGAACCGTACTCTCTCGTTTATATTGCACTCGGTCTTTGCGTCAAAGCCGACAAACTTGTTGATGTCGACCATGCCGTTGGAAATCACCTTTACCTCGCGTTCGTTTACGGAAACAAATGCGACGGTTACACCGGCATTGTCAATTTCCCTTGCTTTTTCGTGGGAAACAATTTCACCGGCTTCGGCCATAAGCTCGCCGGTCAGCGGATTAACAATCGGCTGAGAAAGCTGCTGTCCGGTAATACGCCCGGCAAGATTCAGCTTTTTGTTATATTTATAGCGTCCTACTCTGGAAAGGTCATAACGGCGGGCGTCAAAAAACAAGCCGTTGATATGCGACTGCGCACTTTCAATTGTCGGCGGTTCGCTTGGCCTTAATTTTCTGTAAACTTCGAAAAGAGCTTCCTCTGTGTTTTTACACGGGTCTTTTTCGATCGTCGCATTCATTCTGTCGTCGTCGCCGAAGTACTCGCGGATTTCCTCATCCGTACCGAGCCCAAGAGCGCGGACAAACACAGTAATGGGAATTTTGCGGTTTTTATCAATACGTACGTAAAATACGTCATTGGCATCGTTTTCATATTCAAGCCATGCGCCGCGGTTTGGAATAACGGTTGAACTGAATAATTCCTTACCGGTTTTGTCATATTCCATTTTATAATAAACGCCGGGAGAACGAACCAGCTGAGAAACAATTACGCGCTCAGCACCGTTGATGACAAAGGTGCCGCTGTCGGTCATCAGAGGGAAATCGCCCATGAAAACTTCGGACTCTTTAATCTCTCCACTTTCCTTGTTGAGCAAGCGGGCGGTTACTCGCAGAGCAGCAGCATAAGTTGCGTCACGCTCTTTGCACTCTTCCACGCTGTAATTCGGTTTATCGTCGTCCAGCTTGTAATTCACAAAGTCCAAAACAAGGTTGCCGGTATAGTCTGTGATTCCCGAAACGTCCTTAAAAACCTCTTTGAGGCCCTCATCAAGAAACCATTTATAGGAATTCTTCTGTACCTCAATCAGATTCGGCATATCCAGAACTTCATCAATACGCGCAAAGCTCATACGGACATTTTTGCCAACTTGCACCGGTTTGACATTCACCATTGGCTCAATCACTCCATTCATATATTTACCATCGGCGGCATAAATTAAGCACAAAAATAGTTTGCATCCATCATTGCTTTTATAAGCTTTTGTGATATTCTCTTGCCTTTTTTCATATGTTGTGATATTATAGTTGAGGATAGACATGAGTATATGTTTCCATGATGATGCAGTATATTATTCTATTACAATATGTAGTGTTTGTCAAGCTATATTTTACTTTTTCATTTAAAATCAGCCGGCGGTCATTTGACCGCCGGCTTTTTGTCGTTAATTCAACTATTTTGTTTATTTTCCGCCGGATTCAGGCCATTGAGGGAGTCAAATGTGTATGAATCCAGCTTTGTGCGCACAACCGATGAGATCTCATTATAAATTTCATGAAATCGGCAGGCAGTATGGGAACAGGCGTACTCATCCTGCTGGCACCGGCTGATCATGTACGGCCCCTCGACCGATTCAATCACCTGGCGAAGCGTAATCTTCCCCGGTTCGCGGGCAAGCATGTATCCGCCCCGGGCGCCTTTATAGGATACGATCAACCCGCCGGCAACCAGCTTGCGAAGAATTTTCAGCGCGAATCTTAACGGAACGTGCGTTTCATCTGAAATGGTGTGCGCGTCTACTTTTTTATTGGACACCGCCAGCATTTCAACAATTCTGACTGCATAGTCGGCTTCAAGCGTCATGACCATGTTTGCCATCCTCCTTAATCCAAGAAATCTTTCAGCTTTTTGCTGCGGCTCGGATGGCGCAGTTTACGGAGCGCTTTCGCTTCAATCTGCCGAATGCGTTCCCTGGTAACGTTAAATTCCTTTCCGACCTCTTCCAAGGTGCGGGAGCGCCCGTCTTCCAGACCAAAACGCAGGCGGAGCACTTTTTCCTCCCTTGGAGTAAGCGTGTCAAGCACGTCGGCAAGCTGTTCCTTCAACAGTGTGTGGGAAGCTGCGTCCGCCGGAGCGGGAGCGTCATCATCCGGAATAAAGTCACCCAAATGGCTGTCTTCCTCTTCACCGATCGGCGTTTCGAGTGAAACCGGCTCCTGTGCCACGCGCATAATTTCACGCACCTTGTCAACCGGCATGTCAAGCTCAAGCGAAATTTCATCCGCTGTAGGCTCATGGCCATTGGTGTGCAAAAGCTGGCTGGAAACCTTTTTCACCTTATTAATTGTTTCAACCATATGCACCGGAATTCGAATGGTTCTGGCCTGGTCCGCAATGGCGCGTGTAATCGCCTGGCGAATCCACCATGTGGCATAGGTCGAAAACTTAAATCCTTTTGTATAATCAAATTTTTCAACTGCTTTAATCAAGCCGAGGTTGCCCTCCTGAATTAAATCAAGGAACTGCATCCCGCGCCCCAGGTAACGCTTTGCAATACTGACAACCAGACGGAGGTTTGCTTCGGAAAGACGTTTTTTTGCAGCATCGTCACCGTCGTTAATGCGGATAGCGAGGTCAATTTCCTCTTCAGGAGAAAGAAGCGGCACACGGCCGATTTCTTTTAAATACACCTTAACGGGATCATCGATAGCGATTCCTTCGGTGCTTAGCGCGGCTTCCATGTCTTCGTTTTCATCAACCTGAACCGTAAAGTCAATATCATCAAGCGGTGTGTCAGCAAAGTCTTCAATGATTTCGACGCCCTGGGATTCCAGCGTATCATAAAATTTTTCTATTTGCTCCGGATCAAAATCCAGCTCGCCGATTGCGTCCAAAATTTCCTTTGTGGACAGCTGCCCTTTGCTTTTTCCCTGTTCGATTAAATCCCTGATTACCGTTTTCTTATCCGGTGCTCCCATTATAAGTCCCCCTATTTTTTCTGCGACTTCAATTCCCTCAAATAACTCTCAATATCCTGCGGCGGTGTCGAAGCAGCATTTTCTACATTCTTTTTTGCATGTTCCTGTGTGATTACATTTATATATTCATCCGCGTCCTGCCTTGTAACAGAAACGGAATTAAATCTTGCGAGAATTTTTGCAATCGCAGCCATTTCTTCAACGGAGAAGCCCTCCGATATGTCTGTAAGGCTGATTGCCTTGCCGTCTATAATTCTGCCCATAATTACCAAATATACACGGCGATTGAAGGCTGTGACAAATTTTTCAGGCGGCAAAATGCCATATATCGATATAGCGTGCTCCGGGTATTTCACAATATACGCAATCAGTGCTTCTTCGGCGCTTGCAGCCCGAAGATACTGCGATTTTTCGGGATTGATACTGTCGCGGATGCCGGCCGCCTGCTGCTGAAAAACTTTGAATTCCTTTTGCTCCTGAGTTTTTTTCAGTTTGCCGCGGTTTTTGTCAACCTGCTGCATAATTGCGGAACGCTCCACACCGATTTCTTCCGAAAGTTTTCCGGCGTACACTTCCTGCTCAATCCGGTTTTCAAGCGTTGCAAGCACGGACGACGCACCTGTCAGATAAGCGACCCGCCCTTCGGCGTTTTGAAGGTTACAGCCCTGTTTGATTTTCTGCAGCCTGTATTCCACGTCGTTTCCACAGGTTTCCAAAAGCTGTTTGAACTTAATCCGGCCATTCTGACCGTTGGAACGTATGTATTCATCGGGATCCTTCCCGCCGGCAATTGTAAGCACCTTGACCAGCAGCCCTGTTTCACGGAGAATGGGAATTGCGCGTGAGGCTGCTTTCTGCCCGGCTTCGTCGGAATCGTAGGAAACGATTACCTCTTTGGTGTAGCGGGCCATTAAATGCGCCTGACTTGGCGTCAGGGCCGTACCGAGCGTTGCAACCGCGTTGGTGAAGCCCGCCTGATGCAGTGAAATCACATCCATGTAGCCTTCACACAGAATCAACTGCTCGCTGCCGCTGCTTTTGGCAAAATTTAAAGCAAACAGAAAGCTTCCTTTATTAAACACCGGGGTTTCGGCTGTATTCAGATATTTCGGTTTTTCATCGGTCAAAATCCGGCCGCCAAAAGCGATGATATTCCCCCGCAAATCGATAATCGGAAACATTACCCTGGAGTAAAAACGGTCCACGGCCCGTCCGCTTCTTCCTTTGAACGCAACATTTGCCAAGATCATTTCATTCTGGGTATAACCCTTTTTTTCAAGAAAATCAACAAGGGTATAACGGGAAGACGGTGCATACCCAAGCCCAAAGCGGCGAATGGTGTTTTGGGTTAAACCGCGGCCGGTCAGGTATTTCATACCCGCTTCCCCTTGTGCCGAGTTTAAAACAGCATTGTAAAAGCGAGCGGTTTCCCGGTTAATCTCCATAATTCGCGCCTTCAGCCTGCTCATACCGTCATCGGCGCTGCCCTCCGGCACCTGAATCCCCGCACGCTGAGCCAAAAAGCGGATGGCTTCCATATAGTCCAGGTTTTCAATCCGGCGGACGAACGTGATTACGTCACCGCCCGCTCCGCAGCCAAAGCAGTAAAAAGAACCATTTTCGGGAAAGATGTTGAAGGACGGTGTTTTTTCATTATGAAACGGACAGAGCCCGACCATGTTTCTGCCGGCACGCCGCAGATTCACATAGGATGCGGCAACCTCGGAAAGGTCGCTGCGGGCTTTCAGTTCCTGTAAAAAAGCTTCCGGTAATGGCATACAGTCACCCCCTGTCCCAAACCGGCTCTATTAAATATTCCATGATTTCGGAACGTAAATGTTTTGAAAAAGCTGTATGGCGAAATGGTCGGTCATACCGGCAATATAATCACACGCGGCACGCTCGATTCCATCCTGTTCCGCAATACGGCGCATGTCGTCGGGAAGATGGTCAGGCGTTTTCAAATAATCAAAAAGCGCGTCAATCAGGCAGGGAACCTTTTTCTCTTCCGACTTTGCATACGGATTCAGGTAAACATGTTCATACATAAAGTCATGCAGCTGGTCGAACGCCTTTTGAATTGCAGAATCCATCCGGATTGCGCCGTCCTGACTGTTTTTTACAACCGAGTGAACCAGCGTATCAATCCGTTCGGAACGACGGCTGCCCAAAACAGAGGTGATTTCGCCCGGAATGTTATTCTCCGTCAAGACCCCCGCCCGCTCGGCGTCATCAATGTCATGATTGATATAGGCGATGCGGTCGGCTAAACGGACAATCCGGCCTTCCAGCGTTACAGCTTCGGTACCCCTGGTGTGGCAGAGGATTCCGTTGCGCACCTCTGTGGTCAAATTTAAACCCTGGCCGTTTTTTTCCAGCTTCTCAACAATACGGACACTTTGCTCGTAATGGCGAAAGCCGCCGGGGAACAGTTCATTCAGCGCGCGTTCGCCCGCGTGGCCGAAAGGGGTGTGCCCCAAATCATGCCCTAGAGAAATTGCTTCTGTTAAATCCTCATTTACCAGCAGCGCCCGCGCAATAGTGCGCGCAATTTGTGAAACCTCGAGTGTATGTGTCAGCCGGGTACGGTAGTGGTCTCCCTCCGGCGAAAGAAAGACCTGCGTTTTATGTTTCAGGCGGCGAAAGGACTTGCAGTGAATGATTCTGTCCCTGTCGCGCTGATAGGGCGTTCTTAATTCACATTCCTCTTCCGGTACATCCCTGCCCTTTGTATTTTTTGAAAGCGCGGCATAGGGTGACAGAATCTGTTCTTCTATATTCATCGTGCGTTCGCTCACAGTCATAGCGACACCACCTATTATCATGTACTTCAAATAGATATACGCAGAATCATACACATTTCCTGCATATCTTTATAAATTTTCAAAATATTTTTCACCATGAAGCAAAATTTCGCTTTGGCCGCAGGTCGCATCGGCCAGCTTTGGGCGGAAAGTATCCATATTATCGTCACTCATGTGAAAACGGACCTTTACAGTATCTGTAAAGTCGGCATGGTCGATCACACCCCCGCTTTCGGGAATCAGCGCGGCCAGCCGCCCGTACTGGTTGTAATCGCAGTTTACCTCCGCCATAAGGCAGGTGCGCATCGTGATGATCTTCGCCTGTTCCAGAGCAATGGAAGCGGCGTGCGAATAAGCCCTGACAAGGCCGCCCGCACCGAGCAGAACCCCGCCGAAATAGCGTGTCACTACGACGGCCACATCGGTTACATCGGATTTTAAAATTACGTCCAGTGTCGGAATGCCCGCCGTACCCTGCGGCTCCCCGTCGTCGGAATATCGCTTAATCTGCCCTGCACGGACGGAATAGGCGTAAACATTGTGTGTTGCGTCCCAATGCTTTGCCTTGACCGCATTGATAAACGAAACGGCTTCCTCTTCCGTATTGACAGGTTTTGCAAAACCGATAAAACGCGAACGCCGCTCGGTAAACTGTGCAGAAGATTCCTGTGCAACCGTTTTATATTCCGTCATAAGCCCTCCGCCAAGAATCATTTAGGAGTCACTGATTTAATGAAGAGTATGCAGAATAAATCAGTGGCTCCTTAAGAAATACGAACACAAAATAGACGGCGCAGATACTGCGCCGCCTAAGCTAATCAAGACAATTAAAAGATGTTTACTTATCGATGCCGTAACGCTTTTTAAACATATCAACACGTCCGCTTGTATCAATAAGCTTTTGTTTACCTGTAAAGAACGGGTGGCACTTAGAGCATATTTCAACGCGGATGTTTTCTTTTGTGGACTTTGTATTAATAACATTTCCGCATGCACATGTGATTGTTGTCTCTTTATACTTTGGATGGATAGCTTCCTTCATTCTTGTCACCTCTTTCGACCAAAATGCAACTCAACATTTGAATTTTACCATAGTAAAAATTAAATTGCAAGCATAAATTGCAATTAAAATTATAATAAGCAACAAATAATATAAAATCAGCCGTTTTGAGCCTGATGTTTGATATAGGAAGCATATTCTTCAAGGCACATCCCGTACTCGCGCATCTTTACGGCGTGTTCCGAACCTACGTAGCGAAAATGGGAGGGATTGAACGCCATGCCCGTTGCACCTACTTTATTTTCGGGGTAGCGCAGGATAAAGCCGTAGGAAATACTGTTTTTCACAAGCCATTTGTATTGGGCGGTAGCGGTAAAATCACCATTTGCCGCCAAACCCGCGGCAGAGAAAAGAACCGCCATACCGGTTTGATTTTCGTTGTAGTTCGCACGTCCAACGGTGATTTGCGCCTGATTTTGCGCCCTGACCTGTGTGTAACGCTGACTCTTCATCAGATTCTGCACCGCAGCCTGAAACAACGCCTCCTGCTGTTTGGCATCGACATAGCCGCCCGTCAGCTTTAACGGGCAGCCGGCAGCCTTTGCGTCCTCCGTCATTTTTTTAAGCGCCGGAATAATCCGATCATCCACCATCACTCCGTCAAATTTCTGGGGTGATACGCTGAAATCGGATTTCAAAGGAGATGCTGCATTGACCAAAAGCAAATTATACTTGTCATCGTAAACCGGAAGCAATTCACTTGCCGAAGATATGGGTGCCGAACTGGCCGAAGCACTGCTGGAAGAAGATTGATTAAATGGGCGTTTTACCTGTACCCAAGCGAGCACTCCCCCTGCGGCAACGGAAAGGCAAAGTGCCACAGCAATCATCGTCATTACAATTTTTATCCGTTTCACCTGGTCGGCTTTTCGCCAGCCGGCGCGTGTTTTTACTACTCTTTCCCCCTGCTTACGCACTTTTGTACATTCCCTCTTTCTGTTATTGCAATTGTTCTATACAAAACGGCTGCTTTTTCAGCACCGCCGGTGAATATTACACTCTTCTTATAAAATATTGTATAACTTATATTAAAAAATTTCAACCGATTTGTAATTTTCGGGTTAGTGTCCAAGATATGTTCTTGCGTTTGATTTAATTTTGTAAGTGTAGTATCATATATACTGGGTGAATTTTTAAATGTTATTTATTTACGTTGAAATGGAGTCTTAAAGATGAGAAAAACAAAAATTATATGTACTCTCGGCCCTGCGACAGACAATGACGACGTGCTGAAACAGCTGATGCTTTCCGGCATGAATGTTGCAAGACTCAACTTCTCACACCAAACTGCGGCGGAACAGAAGGTTCGCTCGGACGCGGTGAAAAAGATGCGCGACGAGCTTCAACTTCCCGTTGCTCTTTTATTGGACACAAAAGGCCCTGAAATTCGGGTAAAAGATTTTAATCAGGCTAAGATTACACTTAAAACCGGCAGCAAATTCACGCTGACCTCCAGAGATATTATCGGCGACGAAACAATTGCTTCGATCACTTTTCAGAGTCTTCCGCAGGAAGTATCCGCCGGCGCCAGAATTCTGATTGACGACGGCCTGATTGAGCTGAAAGTCGAATCCTGCACCGAAACCGATATTCACTGCGCAGTCATGAATGGCGGCACAATATCTGCTCATAAAGGAATTAATGTTCCGGGAATCAAGCTGTCGCTTCCTTTCATCAGTGCAAAAGATAAAGAGGATATTGCTTTTGCCGTAAAAGAAGATTTTGACTTTATTGCCGCTTCGTTTACACGTTCCGCGCAGGATATTATTGAGCTGCGAACCGAGCTGGAGAAGCTTAACTGCCATAAAATCCGAATTATTGCAAAAATCGAGAATTCGGACGGCGTTGATAATATTGATGAAATTATCCGGGTTTCCGACGGGATCATGGTTGCAAGAGGCGACCTCGGAGTGGAAATTCCGCTTCAGGAAATCCCCGTGATTCAAAAAGAACTGATTAAAAAAGCCTATAACGCGGGCAAACAGGTTATCACCGCAACCCAGATGCTGGATTCCATGATGAAAAATCCGCGCCCGACAAGAGCGGAGGCAACGGATGTAGCAAACGCAATTTACGACGGCACCAGCGCAATTATGCTTTCGGGTGAAACAGCTGCGGGCGACTACCCCATCCTTTCAGTCAAGACCATGGCGTTAATCGCCGAACGCACGGAACGTGACATCGATTATAAAGCCCGTTTTGCCAAACGCGATTTTACCGAGCAGCCGAACGTGACTTCCGCTATTTCGCACGCAACCTGCACTACAGCGCACGACCTGGGTGCAGTCGCGATTATTACCGTTTCGAAGTCCGGAAAAACTGCCCGCATGATTTCAAAATACCGCCCGGAATGCCCGATCATCAGCGGCACAACCGACCCGACCGTACAGCGCCAAATGAATCTTTCCTGGGGCGTTGTTCCGATCATGGTGGATGAAAAAAACAATACGGATGAATTGTTTGACCATGTTGTGGACGAGGCGCGCAAGCACGGCCTGGTGAAAAACGGAGATTTGGTTGTAATTACGGCAGGCGTTCCGCTGGGCGTTTCCGGCACGACAAACCTGCTGAAGGTTCAGCTTGTGGGCGACGTGCTTGTTTCAGGCATGGGCGTTACCAAAGGCGCTGTCTGCGGGAACCTGTGTGTCTGCGCCGATGAAGACGAGGCTGCAAGGGTTTTTAAGGAAGGCGATATTCTCGTCATCCCGCAAACAAGCAATAAAATACTGAAAATTATAAAGGGTGCGGCGGGAATCATAACCGAGTTGGGCGGAATGAACTCCCACGCCGCAATTGTCGGACTGGCACTGGATAAACCGGTAATTATAGGCGCGGAGCATGCTACCCAAATTTTAAAAAGCGGGACTACCGTTACACTTGACGCGGCGCGCGGAATCGTGTTCAGCGGAGTCGAAAAATGTGAAAAATAACCGGTAATATCATTCCGGCTGCGGCAAATCATGTAAGAAACTCTTAACACCTTAATATATGGCTCTGCCGTCAGGCAAAAGGGGATGCACAAATGTGCATCCCCTTGTTTTATGCCTTTGCGCTGCACACAAAAATGGCGGGCCCTGTTTGGGCCCGTCGTTTTGCCGGTATTGTTATTTTGCTTCGTAAAATGCTTTAATGCCCTGATAGGTCATGTAAACATCCAGTTTCGATACCACTTCGAACGGGGAGTGCATGGAAAGCACGGGTACGCCAACATCGATAACGTCAACATCGAGGTTTGCAATATACAGCGCTACTGTTCCGCCGCCGCCGGCGTCCACCTTGCCAAGCTCGCCGATTTGCCAAAGCACATCGTTCTGCTCGAAAATATTGCGGACTTCGGCAACGAATTCCGCGCTCGCCTCGCTGCTGCCGCTCTTACCTCTTGAGCCTGTGTATTTTGCCATGCCGACGCCATTATTGACATAACAGGAATTAATCGACTCATAGGCACTGGCATAGTTGGGGTCAAATGCTGCCGTTACATCGGCGGAAAGGCATTTGGATTTACTTAAAACATGGCGCGGCTCCAAACCCTCGGCCTGTGCCAAATCGGAAATAAAATAATGCATAAATTGGGAATTCAAGCCGGTGTTTCCGTCGCTTCCCACTTCTTCCTTGTCGGCCAAAACAGTGATAACCGTATTTTCCGGTGTATCAACATTGAGCGCCGCCATCAAAGCCGGGTAAGCGCATACTCTGTCATCGTGACCGTAAGCACCAATCATGCTGCGGTCAAACCCGATATCTGCCGCCTTAAAGCCGGGAACAAATTCAATGTCCGCGGAAACAAAGTCTTCCTCGGTCATTCCGTATTTTTCATGAATCAGCTTCATAATATTGAGCTTGACAAGGTTTTCCCCTTCGTCCGCTCTGACAGGCCAGCTTCCGATGGCGATATTAAGATTCTCGCCCTCAATTGCTTTTGCCAGTGTTTTTTCCATTTGCTCTGCACTTAAATGCGGAAGTAAATCCGTAACACAGAATTGAGGCTCCCCTTCTTCTTCTCCAAGACGGATGTCAACCTTTGTGCCGTCTTTCAGCATAACACGGCCATGCATGGAAAGAGGAATCGCGGTCCACTGATATTTTTTGATTCCGCCATAATAATGTGTTTTAAACCACGCAATGTCGTCCTTCTCATAGAGCGGATGCGGCTTTAAATCAAGGCGGGGTGAATCAATGTGTGCGGCGGCTATGCGAACGCCGTTTTTACAGCCGTTTTTGCCGATTACAGCTACAATCAGCGCTTTGCCGCGATTGTTGTAATAAACTTTATCGCCCGCCTTGTATTTTTTATCGGAGCTGTACAGCTCGAAGCCGGCCTGTTCGATTGCCTTTACTGAATAGTCAACCACTTCCCGCTCTGTTTTTGCAAGGTTCAAAAACTTTTTATAGCCTTCGCAAAAATGATCCGCCTTTTTCACTTTTTCGTCCGGAACCTGAAAATATCCGTTTTTACGGTTAATCAGGAGCTGCTCCGTCAGCTTTTTTACTTCTTCTTTTTCCATTTTCTTAGCCATTCGTATTTTCTCCTCTGCTGTTAAATTGGTATAAATTTGTGTATTTATCGTAATTCTGCAAAACGGCATCAACATACTTCCTGGTTTCCGCATAAGGAATACTGTTGAGTGTGGCTCCGTCCTGAGAAATGCTGGAGTCCTTCAGCCAAATATTCACTGTGCCTATTCCCGCGTTGTAAGCGCTGAGCGCCGTTCGCTTTTGGGGATACTTTTCAAGCAGCAGCGAAAGGAATCTACAGCCGTAACGAATGTTGATTTCCGGCGTTTTTAGGTCTTCCGCTGTGTATTTTGTTTCACTTTTTAATTTCGTCTGAAGCCAGTCAAAGGTGTCCGGCGTCAGCTGCATCAGTCCGATTGCCCCGGCTCGGGACATTGCGTCGGCATTAAAATTGCTTTCCGCCTTAATCACGGAATAAACCAGAGCGGGGTCAAGATGGTTTGCTGCGGCTTCCTTTTCAACTGTTTGTGTGTACTTGATCGGATATGCCTTTTTCATAAAATACTCATAACCACGGTTTAAAAAGAAAGATCCAATGAAAAGCAGCAGTACAAGGACAGCACAAACGATTGCGGTTTTCTTATACTTTTTCATGCACATCTCCAAGAATTCGTTCTAAAATCTTTTGCGCTTTTTCGGGGATACCTTCCGCAGCAGCCGCACCGTCAAATACATAATCCGCGCGGGAATCATAATAAACATCGTCGTGCTGTGCGCCGATTCTCGCTTTGGCCAGTTCAAGCGTGATGGAATCGCGGTTCATCACGCGGGAAAGGCGCAGTTCAATTGGCGCCGTTACGGAAATCGTAGCCGTACAGTAATGGTCTGCACCGCTTTCAAACAGAAGCGGTGCGTCCAAAACAATGGCCTTGGCATCGCTTTGCTGTTCCCGCGCAATACGGTCAAGTATTTCATCCATAATGATCGGATGGGTAATTTCATTGAGCCGTGCGGATTTTTCGGGAGTGGAAAAAGCACGCTGTGCCAACAGGCGGCGGTTCAAACTGCCGTCTGCTTTCATAATATCAGCGCCGTATTCCGCTTTTAGCCTAATGATACATTCCGGCTGCATGACAGCGTCATGGGCAATTCGATCCGCATCAATAATCCTGCACCCCGCCTTTTCAAGCGCAGCCGCGACAGTGGATTTTCCCGCGCCGGTTGGCCCGGTAAGCCCGATGACGACCTTACTCAAGATGAAGCACCTCAAACCCCGCAGCGCGAATCAGGCGGTTGTACACCGCAAGTCCCACGCCCTTTGGCTCAGGGCAGCGCGCATAAACGGTTTTCGCATTCATTTCATCCAGCTTACGCAGCGCGTCAAAAAGCTCGCGCGCCTGCTCGCTGCAGTCCTGTTCCCCGCCGTAACACACAGCGGGAACAGTTAACTCCGCATCTTCCCCACTGTAGCAAAGCGCGGCCGTCCCCTGTGTATTATGCCGATTTACGTAACTTTTATATGCAGAAAAGCTCCCGTCCAAAATGACAACATTTGCCTTTGGTGAATAATGTTTATATTTCATACCGGGCGACGAAGCACGGACGCCCTCTTTCAAGGGGTTCAGCACCGCACTGTCCATGTTTACTTCCCCAAGAACACCGCGCAGCTGTTCCAGTGTAATTCCGCCCGGCCGCAAAAGGCACGGCGGATTTACGGCAAGAGAAATAACGGTGGATTCAACGCCCACCCCGCAGGCTCCGCCGTCCAACACCGCTTCAATTTTGCCAGAAAGATCATTCATAACATGCTGTGCGGTGGTTGGGCTGGGACGGCCGGAAAGGTTGGCGGACGGTGCGGCAAGCGGCAGGCCTGCCGCTGAAATAAGCGCACGTGCCACCGGGTGCGACGGGAAACGCACCGCAACGGTGTCAAGCCCTGCACTGACTTCATCGGGTATGATATCCGCCTTTGGCAAAATGATGGTTAACGGGCCGGGCCAAAATTTTTCAGCCAGCTTTTTGGCCGCTTCCGGAACCTGCTTCACCAGCGGGTAAAGCTGGTCAAATTCCGAAATATGTACGATCAGCGGATTATCCATCGGCCTGCCCTTTGCCGCAAAAATACGGGCCACCGCCGCGCCGTTCAGGGCGTTGGCGGCAAGACCGTACACGGTTTCCGTTGGCATGCCGACCAAACCGCCGTCTTTTAAAAACCGGGCGGCGGTTTGAATCGCTTCTTTATCTTTTGCATTTAACAACTTGGTCTGCATGAATTAATCTCTCTCTTCCGACTGATTGTCGATGGTGTTTTGCATTTTTTCAGCCCTGTCGGCCGCAATCAAAGCATCAATGACTTCTTCTATATTTCCATTTAAAATATCATCCAAACGATAAATTGTCAGTCCGATACGGTGGTCGGTCAGACGGCCCTGCGGATAATTGTAGGTGCGAATCCGTTCGGAACGGTCGCCCGTGCCAACCTGTGATTTGCGGTCGGAGGCAATTTTCGCGTCGTGTTCTTCCAGCTTGGCTTCATACAGCCGCGAACGAAGAACCTTCATTGCTTTATCCTTATTCTTATACTGGCTGCGCTCGTCCTGGCATTCCACAACCGTACCTGTGGGCAGATGCGTAATGCGGATGGCGGAGGATGTTTTATTAATGTGCTGGCCGCCGGCACCGCTGGACCGGAACGTGTCAATCTGTAAATCCTTCGGATTGATTTCTACCTCAACCTCGTCGGCCTCCGGCAAAACGGCGACCGTGGCGGTGGAAGTGTGAACCCTTCCCTGCGTTTCCGTTTCCGGCACCCGCTGAACACGGTGGACGCCGCTTTCGTACTTCAGCCGGGAATACGCGCCGTCGCCGGTAATCATAAAGCTGATTTCCTTATAGCCGCCAAGTTCCGTTTCGTTCAGATTTAAAATCTCTGTTTTCCAGCCCTTTGATTCCGCGTACATGCTGTACATGCGGAACAGGACGGAGGAAAACAGTGCGGCTTCCTCGCCGCCGGCCCCGCCGCGGATTTCCACAATAACATTTCTGTCGTCGTTCGGGTCGCGCGGAAGAAGCAAAATCTTTAATTCCTCCGAACAACGGTCAATGTCTGCTTTCGCCTGCTGAAATTCGTCCTCCGCCATTTCTTTCAGGTCTTTATCAATACCGCTTTCATCCAAAAGCTCGCGGGCCTCCTGCATTGAATTGCATGCTTTTGTGTATTCACGGTATTTGTCCACAATCGGAGTGATATTCTTGTGCTCCTTCATCAGTTCCGTATAAAGGGACTGATCTGCAAGGGTGGAAGGATCATAGAGCTTTTGATTCAGCTCTTCATAGCGCTTTTCAAATATATCTAAATTTTCAAACATTATTTTCTCTCCTTAATTTATATTAAAAAAATCATAAATTAAGGGTAGCTATAATTCATCCTCTGTATTTTCACGAATAATCTTTTTAATGTTCTTTTCACATTTCAATCTTGGCACCATAATTTCGTGGCCGCAGGAAGTGCAGCGGATTTTAAAATCCATACCAGAACGGAGCACGAGGAAGGTTTTGCTCCCGCACGGGTGAGCTTTTTTCATTTGTAAAATATCGCCGGGCCTGACATCCATGTTCCGCACCTCACTTTCTTAAGCGGAGCTGATCCATACTGATTACGTACAGTATTATATAGTATATCACCAAAATGGTACCTTGGACAATATATTTTTGACATTTACTTGCCGAAAAGGCATAAAAGAGGCTATAATGAATCAATGATTATGACAAAGGCTGTGAAATACAATGACAACCAAAGAGGAAATTTTAAGCTGTCTGCGCAGCGGCAGCGGTTATGTTTCGGGTGAGGAGCTGAGCGAAAGTCTTGGTGTTTCGCGCACGGCAATCTGGAAAAACATCAATACCCTGCGCAGCCTGGGATATGAAATTGAATCGGTTACAAATCGGGGATACCGGCTGATTTCGCGCCCGGATATTCTTTCTGAAGAAGAAATCACTGCCGGATTGAACACTAAATTTTTAGCAAAAAATATTTATTGTTATAAAGAGATTGATTCAACGAATGAAGAGGCAAAGCGGCAGGCGATGCTCGGCGCGCCAAACGGCAGCCTGTTTATTGCGGAGCAGCAGCTCGGCGGGAAGGGACGGCTCGGCCGGATTTGGGCATCGCCCGCGGGAACAGGGCTGTGGTTCAGCATTCTTTTACGGCCGGACTCTATCCCAAAGCAGGTAACCAGCCTGACACTGCTGGCCGGGCTTGCGGTGTGCGGTGCGGTTCGCACCTGTACCGGGTGCCCCGCAATGATTAAGTGGCCAAACGACGTGGTAATCGGTTCCAAAAAAGTCTGCGGTATTCTGACCGAGATGGCCGCGGAAATCGACCGGGTGGACTATGTGGTGCTCGGAATCGGCATTAATGTAAACAATGCATCGTTTCCGGAAGAATTACAGGTCAAAGCAACTTCGCTGAAGCTGGAAACCGGGTACCCTGTGCGCCGCATTGATCTTTTGCAGGAGACTCTGCGGGAGTTGGAAGCCCTGCTGGAATCGCAGAAAACAAATGGGAGCAGCACTCTTCTTTCGGACTACAAACAACTGTGTGTTTCTTTAAATCGGGAGGTCGGATTTACCCGAGACAAAAAGCCGATGACCGGGATTGCAGTGGATATTTCGCCCGAAGGTGAACTGATGGTGCGCTGCAGCGACGGCACGCTGGTTTCGATTTATTCCGGGGAAGTTACTGTTCAGGGGATTTACGGACAATAGCAAAAGCTCACTGCTGTTATGGCAGTGAGCTTATTTTACCATATTATTTCTTTTTAAAACCGTCCTTAAGGGAAACCGAGCGGTTAAATACCAAGTGTTCCGGTGTGCTGTCGCGGTTATCCACACAGAAATAGCCCTGACGCATGAACTGGAAGGACTGCGAAGCTTCCGCTTTCGCAAGCGCAGGCTCCACCTTGCCGCCGGTTAACACCTTGAGCGAATCTGGATTCAGTTCCTGGAGAAAATCCCCCGCTTCCGGATCCGGTACGGTGAACAGACTGTCATAAAGGCGGATTTCAGCATCAATTGCCGTTTTGGCGTCCGCCCAATGGATGGTTCCCTTGATTTTTCTGCCGTCCGGTGCATTTCCCCCGCGGGTGAGCGGGTCGTATTCGGCGTACACTTCCGTCACATTTCCGTTTTCGTCCTTCTTGCACCCTGTGCAGCGAACAATGTAGGTCGTTTTCAACCTGACTTCATTGCCCGGGAAAAGGCGGAAATACCCTTTGAAGGGTTCCTCCATGAAATCTTCCTTTTCAATCCACAATTCGCGGGAGAAAGAAACGGTTCTTGTACCATCCTCCGGGCGCTCCGGGTTGTTTTCCACCTCAAATTCCTCGGACTGATTCTCAGGATAGTTTGTCAGGATTAATTTTACCGGGTTTAAAACAGCCATGGTGCGCTGTGCATTATGGTTTAAGTCTTCGCGCAGGCAGTGCTCCAAAAAGCTGTATTCCACAGTGCTGTTTACTTTTGCGACGCCGATTCTGTCGCAGAAATTGCGGATGGATGCCGGGGTGTATCCGCGGCGGCGCAGCCCGCAAAGCGTTGGCATACGGGGATCGTCCCAGCCGCTGACATAACTGTTTTCAACAAGCTGGCGAAGCTTGCGTTTGCTCATTACGGTATTATTGATGCCAAGCCGTGCAAATTCAATCTGCCTTGGCTTGGCGGGCAGGTCAATGTGATTGATTACCCAGTCATACAGCGGCCTGTGGTCTTCAAATTCCAAAGAGCAGAGCGAGTGGGTAATTCCTTCAAGCGCGTCCTCAATCGGGTGGGCAAAATCGTACATCGGGTAAATACACCATGTGTCCCCCGTACGGTGATGTGTCATGTGGTTGATACGGTAAATAACCGGGTCACGCATGTTGAAGTTGCCGGAGGTTAAATCAATTTTTGCGCGCAGTGTCATTTTCCCATCTTCAAATTCGCCGTTCTTCATCCGCTCAAACAGGTCAAGACTTTCTTCAACCGGCCTGTCGCGGTAAGGGCTGACGGCAGGGTGGGTCAAGTCGCCCCTGTTTTCCCTCATTTCATCCGGGGTGAGCTGGCAAACGTATGCAAGCCCTTCCTGAATCAGCTTTTTTGCAAATTCGTACATCTTTGAAAAATAGTCCGATGCATAATAAAACCGGTCATCCCATGTAAAACCGAGCCATTTAATGTCTTCCTGAATGGCATCGACGTACTCGGTATCTTCTTTGGTGGGGTTTGTATCATCCATACGCAGATTGCATATGCCGCCAAACTTTTCAGCGGTACCAAAATCAATGCAAATCGCCTTGGCATGACCGATGTGCAAATACCCGTTCGGTTCGGGCGGGAAGCGGGTGTGTACCTTTTTGCCTTCAAAGCGGCCGCCGGAAGCGACATCTTCCTCAATAAAGGTATGAATAAAATTACTCGTGCCTTCTGTTTCTTCCGCTGTTATGATTTCGTCACTCATTTTTTCCGCTCCTTATGCCTTTAATTTTTCGAGCCCGATATTCAATCGCTGAATGGATTCCTGCTTGCCAAGAATCGCAAGAATCTCCATTGCACCGCCCGGGGTAACCGTCATTCCCGCTGCGGCAATACGAACCGGCCAAAGCAGCGTGCCGTTCTTCACTTCAAGCTTTTGGGCGAGTTCCATCAGCGCGTCGTGCAGCACGTCAACCGTCCAGTTGTCAATTGTACCGAGCACGGCAATGGCTTCCCGCAGCATTTCAGCTGAATTTTCAAGATTGGTTTTGCTTTTTTTATTCACAAAAAAGTCAGTCGGATAATCCGGCAGATCCTTTAAAAACGCGATCATTTCAGGAATTTGCGTAAACTTTGTGACACGCGGCTGCAGAATGGAGGCAAGCACCTGCCAGTTCAGCTCACGGCCGGCGAAAACCTCAGTAAAGTACGGCATAGCCGCTGTAATGAATTCATCCTGCGGCATGGCACGGATATATTCGCCATTAAACCATGTCAGCTTGTCATAATCAAAAACAGCGGGTGATTTGCTGATGCCGTCAATGGAAAAGTTTTCAGTCAGCTCGGAAAGAGTAAAAAGCTCGCGATTGTCTTTGGGGCACCAGCCCAAAAGTGCTATGTAGTTCACAATCGTTTGGGACAGGTAGCCTTCTTTGATCAAATCGGCAAACCCAGTGGAACCGTGGCGCTTGGACAGCTTTGAAACGCTTCCGTCTTCATTTTTACCCATAATCAAGGGCAGATGAACATAAGTGGGAATCTGCCAGCCGAAGGCCTGATACAACAAATTGTATTTCGGCGTGGAGGTCAGATATTCGCTTCCCCTTACCACATGGGTAATATGCATAAGGTGATCGTCAATGACATTTGCAAAATTATAAGTAGGATATCCGTCGGATTTAATTAAAATCTGGTCTTCCAGTTCCTTATTCTCAATGGTGATGGAACCATAAACCGAATCGACAAAAGTAGTGGAGCCCTCAATCGGCATTTTCTGGCGAATTACATAGGGTGTATTTAACGCCAGCAGGCGTTCGACTTCTTCTTTTGGCAGATCGCGGCAATGGCGGTCGTATCCGCCGGAAAACTCGCCGTCTCCTTTGCTCTCATGCAAAGAGTCAAGGCGCTCTTTTGTACAAAAGCAATAATAGGCCTTGTCCTCTTTCACAAGCTGCTCCGCATAGGGCTGATAAATCGCTTTCCGTTCGCTTTGAATGTACGGACCAAATTCACCGCCGATATCCGGGCCCTCGTCATGCTGTAACCCGACTTGACGAAGCGTATTGTAGATTACATCTACCGCACCCTCTACAAGCCTTTCCTGGTCGGTGTCCTCGATGCGAAGCACAAAGGTTCCGTTCAGTGATTTCGCAATCAGATATTCATATAAGGCTGTACGCAGGTTCCCGACATGCATAAATCCGGTCGGGCTTGGCGCAAACCTTGTTCTTACTGTATTTTCCCGCATTATGAAACCCCTCTCGTTTGGATTCTCAGTTATTTTAATCAATCTAATAATTATACCAAAACAAAATGGATTATTCAATTGCTGTCCGTTTGATTTTTCTTCAAATAGTCGATATATTCCTCAAGGCACATGTTTAATTCATTCATTTTCTTCGCATGTTCCGCGCCAACGTAACGATAATGCCACGCCTCGTATTTTATTTTTGTGATTTCCTGTTTATCCGCCGGGTAACGAAGCACAAAACCATACTCCGCAGCGTGTTTCAGCAGCCAGTTTGAAGCCGCCGTTCCGCCGAAGTTTTCCAAAACACCATTTAAGTCGATGGCAAGACCGGTGTTGTGCTCACTGTAACCCGCACGGGCGACCGATTTTTCCGCCTTGGCGACGGCATCAACATACTGCAGCCCCGTCTTTGCATAATTTTGTATTTCCTGCTCAAACAGTACCTGCTGCTTTTCCGGGCTTCGATAGCCGGAGGAAATCCACAGCTTTACACCGTCTTTCAGTGCCGCATCATGCATTTTACGGTACGGTTCTACAATTCTCGAATCAATATCCACATCGAATTCATGAACGATGACGTGCTGGAAGCCGTCCGGCATTTTATTGTCATAATTGACCAGAGTAAGCTGCCAATCGTCAATCTTTACTTCCTGCGCTTTTGATTCTGTCGGGCCGGAATGGCTTTGCAAAAATGAAGAAGCCGAAGACTGCGAATTTTGTGAACTGCTGGGCAAGGCATATTCCACATGCCTTGCGTCCACATAATGGAAGGCCGCTATAAAAGCCGCTGTTGCCGCAACCATAAGCCCAAGTTCAACCAAAATTACGGCAAAAGCGGAGAGGAATTTCTTTATACTGTCTTTGGGGTATTTTAACATCCTGTCACCACCTGTGAAAGTTGTCTGGGGATTTATTTAACGATTTCTAACTTATTATAATACAAATTTAGTCAATAATTCACCCTTTCCCTTTTGGCAATATTAGTAAGCAAAGCGTATAATATAATATTTGAGATAGAGAGATGATGCGATTTGAATGATCACTATCCGTTTGAGCTAATCCCACTCCCATATGATTATCAGGCGCTTGAACCATATATTGATGCGGAAACTATGGAAATCCATCATGACAAGCATCTGAAAACCTATGTGGATAATTTAAATAAAGCACTGAAAGATTACCCGCGGTACCACCGGTGGAGCCTGGAGCAGCTGCTCATACATCTCGACCGGCTTCCCGTTCAAATACGCACCGCTGTAAAGAACAACGGCGGCGGGGTATATAATCATAATTTGTATTTTAATACAATGGGGAACATGAATAATGAACCAACCGGAAATATAAAAAGGCTCATTGAATCTTCCTTCGGGAGCTATGATGAGTTTAAATCGAGCTTGAAGGGAGCAACGCTTGCCGTGTTTGGCTCCGGCTGGGCGTGGCTTGCTGCTGAGCCGTCCGGAAGGCTGAGAATCGTTACTACCGCAAATCAGGACACCCTGCTGCAAACCCGCCTGATACCGATTCTGCCGCTTGATGTGTGGGAGCATGCGTATTACTTAAAGCATCAAAACAGAAGGGCCGATTATATTGACGACTGGTTTCATGTAATAGACTGGCGGGTTGTGGAAGACAATATGACGGCTGGCCAAATACGATGAATTCGTGCAGCGGAGAAACGCTTGCAGTGCTGGGTACGGCAATTGCAATTCAAATTTCAAGCGGGATCAACGCGGACGAAATGAATATTTTGGGTGCGCTATTTAATGTAATTGGAGACCAGCTTTCGTTAATTGCTGCAACAAAGGTAAGCGATGATTCCGGCAGCAATAAAAAAGAGAATAAATCGAGTGATGATTCTGGCAGTAATAAAAAACAGAATAAAGGAAATGATGATTCCGACAGTAATAAAAAACAAAATGCGGTATGAAACCTGACCCCGTGCGCACAATAGTTACGGGGTGATATAATGCAGAATGGATCAGACCAGTTTCCACTTGGTTTCAATATGATGTTTGCAAATAATATTGCGATACAGGAATACTTCAATTCATTGCCGAAAGGCGTAAGGAATGAAATCGAAACGCACCGCGGAGAATTTAGCTCGATCGGTGAAATCAGAAGTTATGTGGATGATTTGATGAAAAAATCATAAGCAAAAACAGGCAGCATGCGATGCTCTATATAGCATGAGTAAAAGGTTGAAAACCCTGTTTGCCATGGGGCTTTCAACCTTTTGGTTCTGCGTGACAAGCGTTCTGGCAGTTCCGCCCGTCACCCATACTTCTTCCAAAAGCTGCACTTTTCCGGGAACTTCAAAGTTTAAGCAAAGATAGCCTTGATTGTCTGCAAATTTGATTTCACAGCGTCATATCCCGCGGCCATGCACTCCTCCATCTGCTCAAAGGTCAGCAGTCCCGACTCTTTGGGAAGGTTCGGATTCAAAAGCAGCTTTTCACCGCGCGAGCGGCAGTCTTTCAGCCGCGTGCTCATAATGGACAGGGAATGAGTGGAAATATCAATCATGTTATGCTTTTTCGGCGTTTCATATTCACCCGCAAGATCGACGGCCAATACGTTCCGTTCCCCTGCCGCGATTAAAAGGTCAACCGGAAGCACGTCGGTTACACCACCGTCAACAAGGCACATTCCGTCTATTATTTTCGGTTTGAACACGACCGGAACGGCCATGCTTGCCCGCATCGCCTCACTGATTTGAATATCCGTTTTCCATTCCACGCCATCAAACGGTGACGCATTTGCCAAAGAATTTGTATATGCGATTGTTTTTCCGGAGTTGAGGTCAACTGCCGGGATGATAGTGGGAAGAATCGTGTCCTGTATATTTTTTGCGTTTGTGTATTTAGATAAAAAGCGCTCAAAACGATTTCCTTTTATGAGTCCTGAAATTTCAATATTATGGCGGAAGACCAATTGAGGAATTGCCATTAATATTCCAGTCAAATCCGCATCACAGTAAAACGCACCGTGTTTGGACATTTTCAGTACGATTTCTTTTAAAGCTTGGGGCGAAGTTCCCGTTGCGTACAGACCAGCCACTAAAGCACCCGCGCTTGTTCCGGCAATGGAAGTCGGAATCATTTCCGCTTCTTCCAAAGCTAGCAGCACCCCAACGTGGGCCGCTCCTTTTGTTCCTCCTCCTGATAACGCAAGGCCGAAAGACATTGTATATTCACCGTTCTTTCCTTAATACAGTCTGTTAGATTATATTAAAGAAGCAGTGAATCGGTGCATAACAGCTGTACATACAGCTGTTTCTGTAAATCGCTATAGACCGTAATAAGGCGGCTATCACAAAGATAACCGCCTTTTGAATTGCTTTTTACTTGTGCACAGTTTCCGTGATTCGGCTTATTTAGCGGAGCTGAAAAGTTTGTTTATTGCAATCTGAGACTTCTCATCCGCCAGCGCAAGAATGCTGTCGTTCCCATAAATAACCGTATCACCGCGAGGAATAATCGTTTCGTTTCCACGGGAAATTGCGATCAACACCGCATTCGCCGGAATAACCAAATCTTTTATTACCTTATGCACGGCTTCGGAATGAGGTTCAACATGTACCTGCACAATAGAATAGTCGCCGCGGTTGATTTTCAAAAGTGTCATGATGTTTTTGAGGTCTATCCCCTCAACAACAAGATGAGCCATTAAGTCAGCTTCGTTCAAGCCAACATCAATTCCCATGCTGGCATTAAACATCCAGGCATTTTTAGGGTTATTTACACGCGCAATAACACGGGGAACCGCAAATTCGAATTTCGCGATTGTTGAAGCAACCAGGTTGATTTCATCCGCACCGGTGACGGCAACAACAACATCTGCATCCGCTATTCCGACAGATTCCAAGACGGCGGGGTCCGTTCCATTGCCGCGGACAATGTTTTCCGTAGGAAGGTCATTTTGTAATTTAGCAAACACATTTTCACGGTTTTCCACTACTTTAACCGAACAGTTATTGTTCAAAAGTAAATTTGCAATATAAACTCCGACTTGACCTCCGCCTATAATAATAACTTTCATTTTATTCCCCTCCTTTTTAAACCAGGCCGAGTAATGATTTCAATCTTTTTGCAGAAGCGGTTAAGACAGCAATATAGATTATGTCATGCTTTTGCAACGGCGTTCCCATTGTGGGAAGAAAAGTTTTATTATTACGGCTGATTGCAATAACGCGAATTTCGCCCAGCACGGTCAATTCATTTACAGTTCTGCCAACCAAAAGGGCGGGAGTTTCCACCCTGACCAGCTCAACATTGCTGTCCCCAATGGTCAAAATGCTGTCAAGCGAATCATAGCTGAGCATCTCCATTGTGCGCTGAACGCCCCAGGTCGTTGTGGATATTGTCTGAATTCCAAGGCTGCGATAAATTTCCGCCTTGCGCGGGTCATATAACCTGGAAATAACATGGGGGACTTTATAAACATTCCGTGCAATTCTGCCAATCAGTGCATTGGTTTCATCGCTCTTACTGCAGGCAACAATTGCATCGGCCAAACGGATTTTGGCCTTCTCAAGTATATCCCGGTCAAAGCCGATACCAACAATCGTTTCCCCTTTAAAGTCGCTGCCAAGCAATTGAAACGCTTCCGGGTTGGTGTCAATAACAGTCACTTGATGCCCTTTTCGAATAAGATTTTGGGCCAATCCTGAACCCAGTTTTCCACAACCGACTATAATCGCTTTCATTTTATTTCCCCCCGTTTTTTATTTTATCCACTTTACGGAATCGGCGTAAGATTGCTTTTCTGATTTCATCTAGCGCCAAAATCGGCACTGGGCAGAAAATAAGGAACACCCATTCTTTCCAGCCAATTGCCGCAGTTTGGAAAATCCCCTGCAGGAACGGTACATAGATGATGGCGGTAATTAAAAAGATTTCAAAAACAATGCCTTTGAGTACGTTTTTATTACTGAACAGGCCAACTTTAAAGACGGATTGTTTTTCGGTACGGGCACACAGTACAACGCCGATCTGGCAGAACACGATGGACGCCAGTGCCATGGTGGTAGCCTCTTTGTAAATCATGCCAGAACCCGCCAGCGGAACACCCGGCCAGCCGTTTGTCATATTCACAAAGAGATATGCACCCATTGATATAACGGACTCTATCAGGCCATACCAAAAGAATGCTAAAATAACAAGCCGCTTATTCAGCAGAGTTTCTTTCATGGAACGCGGCGGACGGTCCATAATACCCTCTTCAGGCAATTCTGTACCAAGCCCAAGTGCCGGCAGCATGTCTGTGCCAAGGTCAATGGACAATATCTGCATTACGGTCAAGGGCAGCGGAATTCCGCCCTTTGAGAACAGAAACGCAGCGGAAGGCACTGCTTCAGACATATTGCTGTTGAAGATATAAAGAAGGAATTTCCGGATATTGCTGTACACCGCGCGCCCTTCTTCAATTGCCTTGACAATTGAAGCGAAATTATCATCTGTTAAAATCATATCGGCGGCTTCCTTGGCAACATCCGTGCCTGAAATGCCCATAGCCACGCCGATATCCGCTTTTTTCAGCGCAGGAGAATCGTTTACGCCATCGCCGGTTACAGCAACGATATGCCCCATTTCCTGCAGGCTGCAAACTACCTTATACTTTTGCTCCGGCGCAACCCTTGCAAAAATCACTTCATCCTTTAATGCTTCCTTCAATTCCTCATCCGACATTTTTTCCAGGTCTAAACCGGATATGATACGGGGATGCTCGCCTTTCACAATACCGATGCGTTTGGCAATACTTTCGGCAGTCAGACCGTAATCGCCGGTTATCATAATAATTCGAATATTTGCTTTACGGCACAGTGCAACAGCGTCCGCAACTTCCGGCCGCGGAGGATCCGCCATAACAACCAGGCCAATGAAGATCATATCCTGCTCAATCAGTTCGGGGGTATATGCGCTCAGCGCGGCAGGCAGGTTATCCTCGCGGTGTATAAAGCGGCAAGCAACAGCAAGGACTCTCAGTCCTTTACTGGCGTAACTGTCATTGGCCTGCATGATCCGGCTGCGCTGCTCAGCAGTCAGTTCCTCCCGGGTACCCTGATGGTACACTCCCGTACATAATTCCATTACTTCTTTCGGTGCGCCTTTAATATAAGCAACCCGCTGACTGCCGTTTACGGGCAGCTCCAGCTGGTGGATGGTGCTCATTCTTTTACGCCTTGAATCAAAGGGCAATTCCCTCAGCCGAGGGGTCAGCGCCACCTGCTTATCCATATCGATTCCGGCCTTTTGAGCGACTACTCCCAAACAGGCTTCCGTTGGGTCACCCAAAACAGTATAACGGTCGGATTCATCATTCGGCGGCACAACGCGGGCATTGCTGCACAGGCCGGCAGCAGTAAGAAGCAATTTCAAATCCTCGTTATCGGCAGCGCTTACTTCGCGGTCCCCTGCAAGGATTTTCCCCACCGGGGCATACCCAAGGCCTGTCACCTCAAATTCCTGCTCCGGAAGCCATAAATTGCATACCGTCATTTCATTTTGTGTCAGCGTTCCGGTCTTGTCGGAGCAGATTACTGACGTGCAGCCCAGTGTTTCAACAGCCGACAGGCGTTTCACCAGTGCATGTTCCTTGGCCATACGCTGAACAGCCATGGCCAGTGACAGCGTAACGGTAGGCAATAACCCTTCGGGGATAAATGCAACAATCATGCCCAATGCAAAAATAAAAGCCTGGGCAATCGGTTGTTTTACAAAAAATGCAGCCGCCAAAAAGAAGGCAGCACCGATTCCGATTGCAATCATTGAAACCTGTTTGGTCAGTATATCCAATTCCTTTTGCAAAGGGCTTTGTACGTCGTCCATGGTTTGTGTCAGATTTGCAATTTTACCAAAGACGGTTTCCATGCCGATTGTCGTGACGATTGCTTTGGCTGTACCGCTGGCCACACTGGTTCCGGTAAAGATAAGATTGGGAATTTCTGAGCTGGCCAAACCCTCTTTTAAAATAGGATCATAGGTTTTACGAACCGGGTTGGATTCACCGGTAAGCGTTGATTGATTCACCTGAAGATCGCTGCTTGCGAACACACGGGCGTCAGCGGATATCTTGTCGCCTTCTTCAACAAGCATGATATCCCCCGGCACTAAGTCCTCAGCCGATATCTGCTGCTCCTGATTGTCCCTGATAACCCTTGCGTAGGTCGGCAGCATTTTTTTAAGAGCTTCGGTCGCTTTACTGGCACGATGCTCCTGCCAAAAGCTGAAAACGCCGTTTATGACATTAACAAGCCAAATGGCGATTGCTAATTCAGGCATACCGGCTACAAAAGCAATCACGCCGCCCACCCATAAAAGAATGGCCATTAAGCTGACAAAGTTGGACAGGAAAATCAAAATAGCGGGCTTTCCCTTTTTCTGACTGATTACATTCTTACCGTATTTTTCCTGATTTTTCTGTACCTCGGACGCCGTAAGGCCTTCGGCCCTTGTGTTCATTACTTTACATGCGTCCTCAAACGTAAGCTTGTATATACCTTCGATACTTTCATTTAAAACTTGTTTCTTTTCTTCCATTTCAATACAGCCTCATTTTGTTCATAATATTAATGATGACACATATTACCACAATACACTATAAATTACAACACCGATAATATTCGGTTGGAAAATTATTTTTTGATTTTTTAATAAAATTTTTCGCCACATACAAATGTATATAAAAATTTATCTGCAATGCAAGCAAAAAGTATTTATTATTATACTGCGGCTTTTTTAATAGTATTAACACATCATATAAAATTACAGCCTAAATTTTTTACGGCCGATGTAAACAATAATGCCGCCCAAAAGAATGTTGACATAAAGGGTAGAAATTCGCCAAAGCGCGATGGCCGGAATAATCGAAGCCCCGAAGAACTCGCGGAAAAAAAGATAAAATCCGCCTTCGGCACCGCCGGAAGAACCCGGCAGGGGAACAAAGGATGCAACCATCGTAACAAACGTGTCAGCCGCAACCATTGTAAAAACAGATACGCCCCTTAAGTTGAAGCTGCGATAGACAAAATATGAAATTAAGCTGGCGATTGTAATTTGAACCAATGTCAATAAAATTGTAACCAAATATAAAGGATAGGACTTCCCCATGGTTTTTGAACTGTCATGAAAAATCAACAGCTCCTCATGCACTTTATTATAGATCTTCTGTGACAGCTTGTGCATTTTAATCTTATCCAGGAACCTTGCGACTGCCTCCAATAAAGAATTTGTAAACCTTTCATTTATCATAAACATCAGAACGAAGAAGATGAAAATGCTGTTGGTAAGCAATCCGAAAATCGTAATAAAAGAGAAGTTGCTCACACTTGACTGAAAATAATGTAACTCGAATGCGATAAGAACCAGGGAATAGACGAACGTAACCGCATGGTGCACCAGCGACTTAACCGCAATAATGGAGCTTGCTGCGCCGACATCCATCCCCATTTTGGTCATGTTATAAACTTCCATCGGCTCCCCCATGGAAAACGGGGTCAATGCACTGTAAAAAAGGCCGACCATACCAACATAAAAGGACTGGCCAAAAGTCCAGTCCTTATTCAGATGTCTGCAAAACAGATGTAATACATACCCCTCCAGCAGCCAGCCCGCAAGTATCCCTACAGCGATCCAGCCCAGCCAAACCGGCTGAAGATGGAAAAGGACATGTCTTAAATTTTTAATACCGTCTTCTGTGCGCATGGCAAATATCAAAAACCCGATTGAAAAGATAACGGTAATTAGAAAAAGAATGTTTTTTTTGAGCCATGATTTGCCTGCTTGTTGCATAGTATTCCTCACGAAAAGTCAAAATTAACAGATAAAGATATCTGCTGACGAGATCCTGCCAACTTCCTTTAATGATTTATTATACACCAAAAAGGTTCAAATAAATAGTATTTCTTAAAAGAAAGCGCAAATTAGTATGCAAACAAATCCTGATTTTTGTGCTGAAGAGTAAAGAAGGCCCCTGAAACGCAGAGCAGCCCCTCCGGCCAAACTGACCGAAAGGGCTGCTCTTAGTTGATTTTTTACTCAAACCGACCCAAGTGGTCCGGCCATAGCGGGATGAAAAGCGCGCTGGAATTCATCATATGAATTTGAGCATTCAAACCATTCTTACTGTTGCTTTAACCTGGTGAAAAAAAGCGGTTCTGCAACAACCTGTTCAATTTTAGGCAATGCAATCCCAAGCGTTTCCTTCAAAACATCTTCAATGGTTTCCACCAGGACAATCTGAATCTTATTGGTAACTTCTTCCGAAACATCTTTTAAATCCGGCACATTATCTTTTGGAATCAGAACCTTTGTGATGCCCGCACGTTCAGCGGCCAACAGCTTTTCTTTCAGTCCGCCGATTGGAAGAACCGCGCCTCTCAGCGTAATTTCTCCCGTCATTGCCAGCTTTGGGTTCACCTTAATTCCGGTGATCAAAGAAGCAAGCGCTGTAAAGAGTGTAATTCCTGCCGAAGGCCCATCCTTTGGAACTGCGCCGGACGGTACATGAATATGCAGATCTTTTTCTTTAAACTGAATGGCATTCACGGGCAAACGGGATTTTAAAAGGCTGAGGGAAATCCTTGCGGATTCCTTCATGACATCCCCCAGCTGACCGGTCAGGATAACCTGATCGTTTCCGGGCATTTGCGTCGCTTCGATAAACAGGATTTCACCGCCGACCGGCGTCCATGCCAACCCGGTAACAACACCGGGCGGATTCATTTTCTGAGCCATGTCGTGCCTTGTGAATTTTCTTCCCAGAATTTCCTCCAGCGCATCCGCCTCAACAACATAAGGCTTTTCGACAGTTCCAAGCACGATTTTTTCCGCTGCGGTTCTTGCAATTGCAGCCAATTGCTGCTTCAGTCCCCTGACGCCTGCCTCCATGGTATAATCCGAAACGATTGCTTTCAGTGCTTCATCACTGATTTGAACATCGTCTTTTGTCAGTCCGTGTTCTTCCAAAGCCTGGTCGATCAAATGGTTTTTTCCAATTTGAAACTTCTCGTTCGTCGTGTAGCTTGAAAGCTGGATAATCTCCATACGGTCCAGCAAAGGTCTTGGAATGCTGTCAAGCGAATTTGCGGTTGCAATAAAGAATACATTCGACAAATCGTACGGCAAATCCAAATAATGATCCGTAAAGGTACTGTTCTGTTCAGGGTCCAGCACTTCCAGCAATGCACTAGCAGGGTCGCCGTTATAGCCGGCCATCAGCTTATCCACTTCGTCTAAAACCATAACAGGATTCATTACGCCGGACTTCTTGATGGTTTGCAGGATACGGCCGGGCATTGCGCCGATGTACGTTCTGCGGTGACCGCGGATTTCCGCCTCGTCACGAATACCGCCTAAGCTGATTCGGACATATTTCCGGCCCAATGCTTCCGCAATGCTCTTGCCTAAACTGGTCTTTCCGGTACCGGGAGGGCCAACCAGCAACAGGATGGAACCCTGTTTGTCTTTTTTCAGCTGCATAACCGCAAGATGCTGTATGATGCGGTCTTTTACCTTTTCGAGGCCATAATGCTGATCGTCCAATATACGCCGGGCTTCCGCAACATTCACGGGTTCTTCCAGCTTCATTTGCCAAGGCAGCTCCACAAGGAGATCCAGGTAATTCTGAATCACATTGTAGTCGGGACTTGCAGGATTTTGACTTTGCAGTTTGCCCAACTCTTCCAGCGCGGCTGCTTGAACCTCTTCCGGCATATGCGCGCTTTCAATAAGAGCTTTGTAATCCTTTTTCTTCCTGGCGGAGGATGGGTGTTCTTCATTCAGCTCTTCCTGAATTGATTTCAGCTGCTCCCGCAATACCGCTTCGCGGTAATCTTTATTTGCCCTTTCGGAAAAGCGCTCCGTCATTTCGATCTGAAGCTGAATAGATTCTTTGTAATGCAGGAAATAGTCAATAAACGTCAAGCTGCGCTCTTTCAATGACGTTGTTTCCATCAAGGTGTATTTCTCTTCTGTTGAGAACGGAATTAACTGGGAGATATACCCTATCAGAACATTGAGGTCCTTGATCTCATCGATTGCTTTTACAATATCATCGGAATCCCTGAACTGTGCTCCAACCTGATGAGATATATTCTGGATATATGTAACCATTTCCTTTTGACTGCTTTCGTTCAGGTCGATTACGTCCGGCAGTGGAACTGTTTTCGCTGTAATCCTGTTTTCCGTGATATCGATGTCCGTCACTTCCACACGATTTAAGGTTTTCACCTGAAGACGGTAGCCTTTTTCGTCGGAATTCACGCTCAGAATTTCAATGGCAACCCCAACCTTGTAAAAATCCTCGGCTTTTATTTCGTGTCTGTTACGGTCCCTCTTTAACGGAACCGCAATAATTTCCTCATTTTTTCCATGGATAATACGCAGTTCTTCCTCACTGAGGTGAGCGATTCGCAGCGGATAATTCATGCCCGGTAATAAAACGAGATCTTGTATTTGTATTAACATATCCATTGTCCTTTCAAATATAAATGAATGTTCGTTTATAAAATTCCTATATAAGAAGCGGGATATGATTACCCGCTTAAAAGCTATGTGCTTATTTTAAGAACCAACAGTCGCCTAGGAATTTTTAATAAGCGCTTTTTGAACAATATAAATCAGCTCATCCAGACGCTCCATTTTTGTGTTTTCAGAACCGCAGGTCTTCCCTGCAATTGATTTTACAGGATAAAACAAAAGCGCATATAAATTGTCATTGTTATAGTTATTAAAAATTTGCCGTTTTTTCAAGTCTGACAGCATCTGATTCAGATCCGTCGGGCCGTTCATCAATCCACAGCTGCTTTGAAGTGCGGGGCAACCGCTGAACTGTTCAATGAAGTGAAAAACCTCTTTGTTTTCCATAATAAACGAATAGTATTGACGGATTAGTGTATCGATAATTTCTTCCCCGGTCATATTGGGGGTCAGACATTGAAGCAGGGATTGGATTGTGTCTTCTGCATATTCCTGATAAATATCCCTCAGCATGGCATCTTTATTTTCATAATAGATATACACTGTTGCGGGAGATACCCCTGCGGCTTTTGCTATTTTTGAAATTGATGCCCCCTGGAACCCTACTTCCAAAATCAACTGAACTACTGCATCTTTAATACACCTTTGCTTTTCGTCATCTTTTTTTCTCATGCTTACCACCTGAATTTTCTAAATAAAATTGAGGATTGATTCTATAATAAACGATCATTCACTTATTGTCAAGCGTTATTTCAGTTTGCAATAAAATATATTCAAAATCCTGGCATAATAAAATGGGAAAATAGATTAAAAGTATTGTTCAATACAAAATCTTGTGCTAAAATATTGATAATACACAATTTGTAGGAGGCGAAGTATGGAAATTATCAAACGAGACGGCCGGAGCCAGCGCTACCAGCCTGAAAAAATAAAGGAAGCCATCCGTAAGGCGTTTTTAAGTGTGGACGGCACTGCGCCGGAAAATATTTTGGAGGAAATCACGCAGGCAGCGGAAACAAAAGTCAAAGCGCTGCAGGGCGCGGTACAGGTGGAAACCATTCAGGATATTGTGGAGCAAACCCTGATGGAACAGGGCTTTTATCCGCAGAGCAAGAATTATATTTTATACCGCAGCGAACACGCCCGCCGCCGTGAACTACGCCGCCGCATTGCAAATCAGTTTGATGACGCCGCAGCGGTAGAGGCCGTTCTGACCGGAATACAAAAGGATTTTCCAAGCGAGAGCTACGGGATGGACCGACTGGACGAGAAATTCACCTCTTTTTTAAAGCCGGGCATGCCTCAGAACGAAAAGGCAGAAATGCTGATTAAGTCGGCGGTGGAGCTTACCACCCAGCAGGCCCCGCGGTGGGAATTTGCAGCCGCTCGTTTCCTGATGCTGCAGTTCACCCAAAGCCTGGCGCCCGTTCTGGACAAGTACAATTTGCACAGCTTTTATGGGAAGGTTGCTTTTCTGACCGAACAGGGACTGTACGGCAGTTATATTCTGGACAATTATTCCAAAGAAGAGATTGACAAGGCAGCCGGGTTCCTTGACGACTGCCGCAACGAGCTGCTCACTTATTCTGGACTGGAGCTGCTGCTGAAACGCTATGTTATCCGCAGCCACGCCAATCAGCCACTGGAAACCCCGCAGGAAATGTATTTGGGCATCGCGCTGCATCTGGCCATGCTTGAAAAAAAGGACAGGCTGAATTGGGTACACCGGTTTTATGACATGCTGAGCACGCTGAAGGTGACCATGGCAACCCCCACCCTGTCCAACGCCCGCAAACCGTTCCACCAGCTTTCATCCTGCTTTATCGACACCGTGCCCGACAGTCTGACAGGTATTTACCGCAGCATTGACAATTTTGCACAGGTGAGCAAATACGGCGGCGGTATGGGGTTGTATTTTGGAAAAGTGCGCGCACGGAACAGCTCCATCCGCGGCTTTGAAGGCGCGGCCGGCGGGATTATCCGCTGGATACGCCTTGCCAACGATACCGCCGTGGCAGTTGACCAGCTGGGGGTGCGCCAGGGTGCCGTCGCAGTGTATCTGGATGCCTGGCACAGGGATTTACCTGAGTTTTTGGCATTGCGTACCAACAACGGCGACGACCGCATGAAGGCGCACGATGTATTCCCGGCAGTCTGCTACCCCGATCTGTTCTGGAAGACGGCACGGGATAATCTGGATGCCGACTGGTACCTGATGTGCCCCCACGATATTCTCACCCACAAAGGGTATGCCTTGGAGGATTATTGGGGTGAGGAGTGGGAAAAACGCTACCGGGAATGCGTGCACGACCCCGCTATTGAAAAGCGCGTGGTACCCATCAAAGATATCGTACGGCTGATAATCAAAAGCGCTGTGGAAACCGGCACCCCCTTCGCGTTTAACCGTGACGCGGTGAACCGTGCCAATCCCAACGGGGACAAGGGGATGATTTACTGCAGTAATCTGTGCACCGAAATCGCCCAGAACATGAGCGCCATTGAAAGCGTTGATCAGCGCGTGGAAACGGTGAACGGCGAAACAGTAGTCGTTACCGTAACCAAACCCGGTGATTTTGTGGTATGCAACCTGGCCAGCCTTTCGCTTGGGCATATTGATGTCGGCGACGACCATGAAATCGACGAACTTACCCGCAGTGTGGTACGCGCATTGGACAACGTGATCGACCTGAACTTCTTCCCCGTACCCTACGCCAGAATTAACAACCTGCGCTACCGCCCCATCGGGCTCGGCGTCAGCGGTTACCATCACATGCTGGCCAAAAATGGCATTGCGTGGGAAAGTGACAAGCATCTGGCCTTTGTAGATAAGGTGTTTGAAAAAATCAATTATGCCGCCATCAGCGCCAGCTGTGAAAACGCCGCCGAAAAGGGAAGCTATGAGCTGTTTGCCGGAAGTGACTGGCAAACAGGTGACTATTTTCCCAAACGCGGCTATACCAGCCCCGCATGGCAGGAGCTGCGCCGCCGGGTGGCCGGGCACGGCATGCGCAACGGCTGGCTGCTTGCAATCGCCCCCACCAGCAGCACCAGCATTATTGCCGGAACGACCGCGGGAATTGACCCCGTGATGAATCGCTTCTTCCTTGAAGAAAAAAAGAACGGGCTGATGCCCCGCGTTGCACCGGACCTGAACGCCGAAACCTACTGGTACTACAAAAACGCCCATCTTATCGACCAAACGTGGTCGGTGCGTGCGGCAGGTGTTCGTCAGCGCCACATTGACCAAACACAGAGCATGAACCTGTATATTACCAACAATTACACCTTCCGTCAGGTGCTGAACTTATACATACTGGCCTTTGAGCAGAGTGTGAAAACCATTTACTACATTCGGAGCAAGAGTCTGGAGGTCGAAGAGTGTGAGGCCTGCTCCTCCTGAGTAGAACAACGCTTCACAGAAAAGGAAAACCGGTATCCCATGAACCGGAAGAAGAGGAGAAAACGACATGGAAGTTATGCCCAAAAAACCGCTGTTTAACCCAAGTGGGGACATTGACCTGAACCATCGCCGGATGATCGGTGGTGATACTACCAACCTAAATGATTTTAATAATATGAAATACCCGTGGGCCAGTGACTGGTACCGTCAGGCGATGAACAATTTCTGGATTCCGGAGGAAGTCAGCCTGTCCGCCGATGTGAAAGAATATCCCCATCTGCCGACTGCCGAGCGCCGGGCCTATAACAAGATTCTGTCGTTTCTCATCTTTCTGGACAGCATTCAGACCGCCAACCTGCCTTATGTGGGAGAATACATCACCGCAAACGAGGTCAACCTCTGCCTGAACATTCAGGCGTATCAGGAGGCTGTTCACAGCCAGAGCTACAGCTATATGCTGGACACAATCTGCGAGCCGCAGCAGCGGAACGAAATTCTGTACCAGTGGAAGGATGACGAGCATCTTCTTGCCCGCAACACCTTTATCGGCGAGCAGTACAACACCTTTTATCACAGCCAGACCCCTGAAAACCTGATGCGTACGGTGGTGGCAAACTACATTCTGGAAGGTGTGTATTTTTACAGCGGATTTATGTTTTTTTACAATTTGGGGCGCAATAACCGCATGCCCGGCTCGGTGCAGATCATCCGCTACATTAACCGGGATGAAAACACCCACCTGTGGCTGTTCCGCAGCATGCTGCTGGAGTTAAAAAAGGAAAACCCCGAATTATTCACCGCCGAAAAGGTAACGGCCTACCGTGAGATGATTCGAACCGGCTGCGAACAGGAAATTGCATGGGGACATTATGCAATCGGCGATGATGTGAGCGGCCTGACCAAACAGATGATCACCGATTATGTGCAGTACCTTGGCAATCTGCGCTGCAGCGGGCTCGGATTTGAAAAGTTGTACGAGGGGCATGACGAAGAGCCCGAAGCGATGAAATGGGTTAACCAGTACAGCAACGCCAACAACATTAAAACCGACTTTTTTGAAGCCCGCAGCACCGCCTACGCCAAAAGCGGCGCGCTTGTGGACGACTTATAACACGGTACCTAAAAAGGCCGGCACAGATACAACGCCTGTATCTGTGCCGGCCTTTTTGCTTTTCTCTGGAAATCAATAAATCTGCCGACGGCCGCTGATGGCGCTGTCAAGATGCTCGTCGGTGCAGTGTCGGGCGGCCTCGCGGTCACGTGCGAAAATGCATTCCGCAAGGCAGCGTGTGCTGTCGTAAAGCGCGTCCGTGCCGTAGCGGCGGCAGAACTGCAGCCAAAGCTGGGTGACAACGGGCTTGAAGGAAATATAGATGAGCGGCAGAATGCTGTTGCTGCCAACAGCAGCCAGCTCATGATGGAAGGCGAAAGTCGCCTCAATTGTTTCATTGACCGCGCCGGCAGCCCCCACATTGGCAACAAGGCGCTGAAGATGATCCATATCGTCGTCCGTCGCCGTCTCGATTGCAGCATCCGTCGCCAAATGCTCCAGCGCGCGGCGTACTTCGAGAATTGAACGGATTTCAGCGCGGCCAAGTGTTTCACTGTGGTATTCCATAATAGCGTTCAGTGTGCTGATATTGCCGCTGCGGCCGTAATCCGCCACAAAAGCCCCCTGCCTTGGGCGTATTTCAAGAAAGCCCTGCCGTTCAAGTTCTGCAAATCCGCCATTGACCACGGCCCGGCTGACCTGCATCTGCTGTGCAATCTCCCTCTCCGGCGGCAGCCGCGTTCCGACCGAAAGCTGTCCCGATAAAATGTTTTCGCGGATTTGACGAATGAACAGTTCCTTTAAGCTGGGTGCGCTAAGCCTTTTGAATTCCATGGAAACACCTCCTGATGTGGCTGTGGTATAACCAGAACCAGAATAATTTTACCATACAATTTAGCCTGATTCAACAGGAATTATTCAGATATAGTGCTAATTTTAAAGCGTTATTATTGCAGTTTTATATATATTTGTTATAATATTCACATATGTATGAACAGCTGATAATTATCTGGTAATGCCACAGATGCGTTTTGGTTCGAACGGTTGGCTTCATACAGAAGGGAGCATAAAGCAATGAATGAATTTAAGGTTTTGGAAGTCAGGCAGAGTGTTTTTGCGGACAATGACCGTCGGGCAGAAGAGCTCAGGCAGGAGCTGAAAAAACACCGGGTCTTCCTGCTCAACCTGATGTCGAGTCCCGGCGCAGGCAAAACAACCCTTCTGTCCCGTACCATTGAAACGCTGGGCAGCAGGCTGAAGATCGGCGTGATGGAGGCGGACATTGACTCGGATGTGGATGCCCGGACAATCGAAAGCTTCGGTGCAAAGGTAATTCAGCTGCATACGGGCGGCATGTGCCACCTTGACGCCGACATGACCCGGCAAGGTCTTGAGGCACTCGGAACCGGTGACGTGGAGCTTGCAATCCTCGAGAATGTAGGCAACCTGGTCTGCCCGGCGGAATTCGACACCGGCGCGGTCAAAAACGCAATGATTCTCTCGGTGCCGGAGGGCGATGACAAGCCGCTCAAATACCCTTTGATTTTCTCGGTATGTGACGTGGTGCTCATCAATAAAACAGATGTTCTCCCCTACTTTGATTTTGACATGGAAAAATGTGCTGCCAATATCCGGATGCGCAACCCGAAGGCGAAAATTATCCCAGTCTGTGCACGCACGGGCGAAGGTATCGATCTGTGGGCAAATTGGCTGCTCGACGAAGTCATGTCATGGCGACATCAATAAACCGGCTTTAAGTCATAAGGCTTTCATGAAAGGAAGAAACAGAATGGCAGAACTAAGACCGAAGATTGTAAAACTGGCAAAAATGGTAGGCGGCATTGCGGGCGCGATAAACAAAATTGATGAGAACGCCCCTGAATATTACTCGCTCAATGCCGTGGTCAGCGACGAAATGGCCGATGTGGCACTTGCAATCGGGCTGCGCCAGCCGCGCACTCTCGAATATATTGTCGAGAAATGCGGCAAATCCCGTGAGGAAACCCATACCCTGCTGATGAAGCTTGCCGAAACCGGCGTGTGCAAAGTATGGACGGATAAAGACGACGGCAAGGATCGCTTCTTTGTCAACATCTTTGCACCCGGCATGCTCGAAATGATGGTGAACAACCGCGAGCAGCTCGCGGCCCATCCCGAAGTCGGCAAAGCGTTTGAGGAATACACCCGCAAACGCCTCGCTCCGATGGCAGCGCTCTTCCCGGAAGGGCTGGCCATGATGCGCGTCATCCCTGTTGAGAGCGCGGTCAGGGACATTCCCGGCACAAAGCCGTGGGAGCTTCTCTCCTACTACCTTGACAAATACGACACATTCAGTGTGTCAGACTGTTCCTGCCGCCAGTCACGACGCGTGTTGGGCGAAGGCTGCGGTCATCTGGAAAAGGATATCTGCATCCAAATGGGTACGGGTGCGGAGTATTATATCCGCACCGGCCGCGGACGGCAGGTCAGCCGCGAGGAAGTAGAGGAGATTATAAAATTTGCCGAGGACAACGGTCTGATGCACGAGATGCCCCACACCGACGGCCTTGGCGAATCCGCAGCCATTTGCAACTGCTGCGGCTGCGCCTGCTTCTCCATGCGCCTTGCAACTTTTTTTAAAACTCCGGACGCGATCCGCTCCAATTTCAGCGCCGTGGCCAATGCAGAAAAATGCGTGGCCTGCGGGCAATGCGTAGAAAACTGCCCAACCAATGCCCTGAAGCTTGGCCAGCGTTTGTGTGCAAAGCAGCCCCTTCCCGAGTGTACGGTTCACACAGCACGTGACCACGTTTGGAGCGAAAAGGACTGGAACAAGGACTATCGCGAGAACCGCGAGGATGTTGCCGAGGAAGGCACATCCCCCTGCAAGACTGCCTGCCCGGCGCACATTGCCGTTCAGGGATATATTCAGCTTGCAGCACAGGGGCGCTACAGCGAGGCACTTGAGCTTATTAAAAAAGAAAACCCCTTCCCCGCCGTCTGCGGCCGTATATGCCCGCACGGCTGCGAAAGCGAATGCACCCGCGGCGATATTGACGAGCCGATTGCCATTGATGAAATCAAGAAATTTATTGCAGACAAGGAGCTCGACTCCTCTGCCCGCTACATTCCGCCCATGCGCTACCATCTGGGCAACAGGGTGGCTGTAATCGGCGCGGGCCCGGCGGGGCTTTCCTGCGCCTATTACCTCGCCATCGACGGCTACCGTGTTACTGTTTTTGAAAAGCAGGAAAAATTGGGCGGCATGCTGGCACTGGGCATTCCTTCCTTCCGGCTCGAGAAGAACGTGCTGAACGCCGAAATTGATGTGCTGCGTGAAATGGGCGTCGAATTTAAAACAGGGGTCGAAATCGGCCGTGATATCACACTCGATACGCTGCGCCGCGAAGGCTACGAGGCATTTTACCTTGCCATCGGCGCGCAGGGCGGGCGCAGGCTGGGCGTTGAGGGAGAAGATGCCGAGGGTGTCATTTCCGGCGTTGATTTCCTGCGCGAAGTCAATCTTGGGCATGACGCAAGGCTTTCGGGTAAAGTTATCGTCATTGGCGGCGGCAACGTAGCCATCGACGTGGCACGCACCGCGACGCGTGAAGGTGCCGATTCCGTCGCCCTCTACTGCCTTGAAAGCCGCGAGGAGATGCCTGCGCTTGACGACGAGATTACAGAGGCTGAGAGTGACACCGTCATCTTTAACAATAGCTGGGGCCCGAAACGCATCCTAACTGAAAACGGTAAGGTCACCGGTGTGGAGTTCAAACGCTGTACCGCAGTCTTTGATGCAGAGCATCGTTTTGCTCCGCAGTATGATGAGAACATCACCATCACCGTCGCGGCGGATACGGTGCTGCTGTCGATTGGTCAGTCGATTGAGTGGGGCAATCTGCTCGCGGGCAGCCACGTGCAGCTCGGCCGGGGTTACACCGCAAAGGCTGACAGCCTGACCTATCAAACAGACGAGCCCGACGTTTTTGTGGGCGGCGACTGCTGCACCGGCCCGAAATTCGCCATTCACGCCATCACTGCCGGAAAAGAGGGCGCAATTTCGATTCACCGATTTGTACAGCCCGGCCAAACGCTTACGCTCGGCCGCGACCGCCGGCATTACCACGCTTTTGACAAAGCCAACGTCGCTGTACCGCTCATCAGCTTTGATAATACCCCGCGCCAGCGTCCCGGTCATTCTCCGGAGAAAAAAGGCAGTTTTGCGGACGACCGCCTGACCTTTACGGAGGAGCAGCTCAAGAAGGAGACGGAGCGCTGCCTGGGCTGCGGCGCAGTCCAGGTTGACAGCTATATGTGCGTCGGGTGCGGCATGTGCACGACAAAGTGCAAATTTGACGCCATACACCTTGAACGCAGCTATGCCACAACCCCCGATACATACGAAAAGCTGCCTGTCAGGATTGCGGCCAACGCCATCTGGCGCAGCGGAAAAATTGTTACCGCTTCAGTGAAGGAACGGTTCAGAAAGGACTGATTCCATGCATGAACTGGGCATCCTCAGTTCGCTTGTCCATACCGTTCAGGGGATTGTGCAGGATGAGGGGCTGACCGAGGTTGAAAAGATTGTTATTGAGGTAGGTGAGCTTTCCGGCATTGTCCCCCGTTACATAGAACAATGCTATCCCGCTGCCGTCTACAAAACCTTCATGGAAAAAACGGCGCTCGAGCTTATCGTTGTACCGGGTATTGTCAAATGCCGCGGCTGTGGGCAGATTTTCAACGCCGCGGCGAATGACCTGCGCTGCCCCGAATGCGGCGGGCAGGATTTGGAGATTCTCGAGGGCAACGATATGATCGTAAGGGAGATCGTCTGCCGGTAGGAATAAGAATATGTATATTTTTTATTAAAGAGGAGGAAATTGGCGTGTTTGTATTTTATGAAGGCATTCCCACCGTATTGGTTCTTCTGGTTTGGCTCTGTGTTTTCGCAAGCCTCTTTCTGCTTAACGAGGTCGGCCGCCGTTTCAAATGGGTCGGCTTCAGCTTCTTTGTGGTGTTGCCAGTTGTTCTGACTGTTCTGTGGCTGACCGTTTTCCGCAGCAGCGCTTATATGGACTGGTTCCATCTTGCAAAGGTCTATTCTTCAACGGCAGGCTGCATCGGCTTTTGGTGTATCCGCCATATTAAAGGCCTTTCCAAAAACAAGATTGCCCTTTGCTTTCCGCCCCTCATCCTTGCCATTAATATCTGCGAGGCTGTTATGCGTGACTTTGAGGTCGGCCGCTACACTACCCCTGTTGTAGAATACTCCAACAATCAGATTCAATACTACATCGGCGGCGCGTGGAATTATATGAACGGGATTGCAGGTATTCTTAATATCATTACGATTACCGGCTGGTTTGGCATCTGTATCCGCGCTGTCACCGCGAAAGACAAGAGCCGTGATATGCTTTGGCCGGATATGCTTTGGTTCTGGATCATCGCGTATGATCTTTGGAACTTTGCCTATACCTACAACTGCCTGCCCACTCATGCATGGTACTGCGGCTTTGCCCTGCTGCTCGCACCCACGCTTTGTGCTTTCACACTCGGTAAGGGCGCGTGGCTCCAGCACCGCGCACAAACGCTGGCCCTGTGGTGCATGTTCGCCCAAACCTTCCCCGCTTTTCAGGACGCAAGCAGCTGGATGGTGCAGTCCACTGCAAGTCATGCAATTTCACAGGCTGCCATCAAACAGGGAATTCTCGCGGCAAACGGCTATACCATGAATGTTGCCCCCGGCATTTACCAAGTTGCGTCAGCATCGCCGAGCACCACCGCGCTCTTTATCGTCAGCCTTCTGGCGCTGCTTGCCAATGTAGCGGTCTTTGTCTACATGATTGCGCACATTGCGAAGACAAAGCGCAATCCCTATACTGCGGAGCTTTACACCGATCTTGCCGCTCACAGCAGGATTAAGAGCCTTGCTGAAGGATTTCAATTGAATCGGCCGCAAAAAGTTAAACAAAATTGAATGAAGAAACCGAATTAGGATGAGCTCGATCTGCAATCGGGCTCATCCCTTTTCATTCATAGCGCTAACGGATATAATCATGAAGCTTCTGAATAGAATCTTTTATCGAATCAAGCTTCAGGATATACAGCATAAAATAACGTTATAAGGTCGCAGTGAGAAAAAAACGCATCGACAGCCGATAAATGACTGTCCGATGCGGTTTTTGTCTGTTTCCATAATTCAGATGTAAAATTTGGCCATTTAAAATATTCATTTTGCAAATATGCACTTAATATTGCGTGACAGGTTTTTCGATACTATATTTATTAGTAATTCCTCAACTGCTGAAAGGCTTGCAATGCCGCAAATTAAACATGCCGTAACGATCAACCCAACCGAATGATACAACAACGGAAAACAAAATAATGCCACGCCCGATATTTTATTGGCATATGTATGGAGAAAGGCAAAAGCATGATATTTATGAAAGCCTATGATTAAAGACAAAATGCGGATTAACGCAATGCCCACGACCCATATCAATATTTCTGAAGGTAGATTTACAATTGGCACAAATATAATCAACAAAACACCAAAAAGCACAACGTCGGCAATGCTGTCGAGCGTTGCACCCACCGTGGTCTCAGATTTGGTTTTTCTTGCAATATATCCATCGGCAATATCGCTTAACCCGCAAATAATATAAATGAGAAAAAACAAAAAAGACAATGGTTTTATAAATAATAATGTCACAGAGAGAAAAATTCTACTTGCAGTAATCATATTTGATATGTTTTTTATGATGATCACCGTCCACGTAATATAATAATCAATTCTAAGGGGTATCATACAAAGGAAAGAAAAAGCTATGTGCAGGTTAGAATCCTGCTATACAGCTTTTCCTACTGTTCGATAACGGCAAATTCGGGAAACAACATAAAATAAAGGTTTTCGACATCAGGCAAACAAATATTGCACTGCAATGCGCACGAAAGGAACCCCAAACTGAAATTTATTTTTTCTGAATGCGCATCCCTGCAACCATACCAATAAGCATACCAAAACTGATCCCGTAGGAAAGCGGTATCATTCCTGTTGAACTGAATACGGTTCCAACGCACATTCCAAGGCACATTCCTACGGACATGTAATTTTCCCCATTTTCTGTATTTTGGGAATTTGCTTCAACCGAATTCTCCTGCTCTTTTGTATTAGGTTTTCTTTTTATCCTACTGAAATTGACTGCCATAACGGCAACTGCAATCCCCATTATTACCCACGGTAAGGCTGCCAATAAAAAATCCACCATCTCATTATCCCCCCGATAAATTTCTATTTACCTTATTCTTTATTGATAATCTGAATTGTTTAATATTTTACCATATAAAAGGAAAAAAGACGATTATTCAAAATCGGCCTCTTTTAAAATAATTGAAATATGACTGCTTCGTATTATATTTATTATCACAATCGTACTTCACTATCGAAGTCTTGTTCCTGAAAGCTAATCTGTCTTTCTATTTCTTCTTTTGTAAAATCCGTTCCTATGGGTGACACAACCCATTTTTCCTCAACATCATTATTCCGATGAACTATAGCAATGATTTTACCGGTAAACTCCTTAACAGGTTCTGGCACTCCTAAAATATATGCATCCTGTTCTTCTCCATCAGGTGCAAAAATTCCTTCAATATATCCATAGTTTATTGGGTAATACATATCTGGATGCTCAGGATGATATGTGCCCATTGCCCGATCAACCTTTACCGTAACAATATCTCCAATCATAAAAACACCTTCATCTATATAGGCAATCTAAATTCATTATAGCATATAATTTCCAAAATAAAAGATAGAAAAATCCATGTGCCAGCTCAAATTCGGACACATGGATTTTTAGTTGATGTGAATGTTCATAAGGACAAACTTGGAAACCAGCATAAAATAAAGGCTTCGGCATCAAGCAAACGAATATTACACCATTTGTTCGCTGAGCAAACTAATAAATGGAGTTTGACGAATAAAATTGGCCTTATTTTTCATGTATAAAATATTCCATCCAGCCATCCAAGTCTACTCCCCCGATGCTTATAAAACATACATTGTTCCATCGTTCTCTTAACGATTTCCTATTAAAAATTTCTGCATTTATTAATTCTTCTGCGCTATAAAATTCGGTACCATCTGGAATGTCACAATATCCAACCCAATATGGTTTTTCATATTGTGGAAGAAACCCGAGAAAATGTTCTGATTCCGACGGGTCATCCGTAAAGTAGAAGCATGTTTCATCTATTGATACCCCGGTTACTAATTGTTTCAAAAAGAAATCATAATCTAAATTAGCCATAGAATCAACCTTACATTCAAATTTTGCTAATACACTTATTACATCAGTGATATTCTCTCCACCAAATTGATATAATTATGTTTGAATTATATCACAAAATAAAAATCGCGTCTATACGACGATAATCTCAGATCCTATAGACGCAATTTTGGTCGGAGTGTAATTATAGAATCTGGAGAAAGTCGGTAATATCAATGGTTTGCAGGTGGTCGGCAAGCAGCATTTACACATAAAACTAAATTTTGAGCATAAACGTCGCGTAAATAAGATTACAGGCGACATTTATTATTGCTATACATTGGGCCGGTATTGGCTACGTTAGCAGTTGCCAAAAAGTTTATCATAACAGTATATAAAATAATGTTGAAATACTGTATTGCACATATCTGCTTCGTGTTATATGTCCTCCTTTTTAGGTGCTTAATTTCGTGTCGTCCATTAATTTGTTAATCGTTTCCGCTCTTCAATTGCGGAATATCTGATGTTATCATATTGCAGATATAATAACCGCATAGCGGTTATTATATCGAACTTTACGTCCCTCCGGGTTCGCCGTTTACACGGCGACCGCCGGAGATGGACGATTATATCACAAAAGCTTCGCTTTTATGATATAATAAAAATAATTCATATGTGGGAGGCTGTAACTTATGTACCAACAGGACTGGGATATGCTTAATGTGGAAATAGTAGGTAAGTATATTGCGAGGAGAATTCTCCATAAAGATAAAATCAGTTACGAGGTCAGCGACGAATTAAAACCATCCCAAGCGGATTTACTTTATAAAAAGTTAAAAGATTTAATTATGGAACGCAGGATTTGTGAAGCCGAAAATCTACTATTCGAAAACCTTAATACGAATAATATTGAATACTTAGCGATAGCTCTGGACTGTTATCAGTCTATAAATCAATTAACAGAAGCTGAATTAGAAGAGAATGATTTCTCTCGCCAAGAAATCAATGACGGCCTTAATGAGATAATACACAAATTTCATATTCCTACGATAGACATATAAGCTGCTACATAATTTGAATTTTCACTGCCGAAACTATCCCAGTGAGATATAATGTATTTTTCTTTTTTCTTCCTGCTGGCCGCTCCAATCGGGTCGGCTCTTGATTTGCCGGCTGGACGGATAAACTTTATTAATTTACACATGATAATTTCGGGGTGATTATTGTGTATGATATAAACGGCATTTCAGGTACTATGTATCCTTTAGCCTTTCAGCAGCTTTTTAACAACAATTCCGATCTTGAGAAATATTTTTTATCGTTACCTGAGGACACACAGAAAGCTCTAATCAATGAAGATCTCCACTCCGAAAGAGATTTGCGAGATTGCATTGAAAGGTATAAGCTAAAAAAATAAGATTTTTGCATACGGCTCTTGTTTTACGGCAGGAGCCGTTTTTTTATTTTCTCTAAATTTTAACCTGTTCTTCACTTAATTCCCACATTGATTGCTTATACTGTAAGCATGCCAAACAGCTTACAAGCCTCAATATGAGGATTCATATAAAACTCTTTTTCATAATTTCCCTCTAAATTGTCGCCCCGTAAAAGGGGCGGCTTTTTTAATACCACTTTCTGAAATTTTAAAATAGCGACCTTGACAAGAAGAGTATAATGATGCCATACGATAAAATATTTCGAAAGGATGACCCGTATGAACGTAATTGCTGTGAATGGAAGCCCAAGAAAAAGGTGGAATACAGCTACCTTGTTGCAGAAAGCGCTGGACGGTGCAGCATCGGTTGGGGCACAGACTGAAATTGTCCACTTATACGATCTGAAATACAAGGGTTGCACCAGTTGCTTTGCATGCAAAAGAAAAGGCGGAATATTAGGTCGCTGCGCAATGCGGGATGATCTAACGGATGTACTTGATAAAATCATCCATTGTGACGTGCTCTTGCTTGGCACACCCATCTATTTCTCAAATATCACGGGGGAAATGCTATCGTTTCTCGAACGTTTGCTGTTTTCTGCCATGATCTACAATACCGGGCACCGTGCCACCTTCCAAGGAAAACTATCGTCAGGATTTATCTATACAATGAACGTTCCAAAAGACGCAATGGAGGAGTCTGGCTACAATGTACTGTTTGATCATTATAAATCTTTGTTGGAACGCTTAGGGGGGCCATCTGAAATTCTCACTAGCAATGATACTTATCAGTTCAATGACTATTCTAAATACGAAGCATCCATGTTTAACGAAGAACATAAGGCACGTGTAAAAGCGGAGCAATTTCCAATTGACTGTCAGAGAGCCTTTGAAATGGGATGCCGTCTTGCAAGCAAATGATGGAGTCGAGCAGACCGTCATGGAATGTAAGATCATCTTTAAATTGGGATACTAATATTTGTGGTTTCTGCTTTATAGCAGGAGCTACTTTTTTAATAAAATCTGCCTTGTTGGATAAACTAAGCTTGAAAGGGGATGCATTATGAATAGTAAAAAGAATAATAAAAATTCACCTGTCATTGATTCGGTTGAGCCGAAATCCGTGCTTACTCCTCCAACACAGCCACTTCCTAAAGGAAAGAATACGCACAAAAATTCCGCTAAGAACATTGGGAGTACAAGAGACAGCGACCCAACAATGTAATTTTTCGCCGTTCTGTAACAAGGGCGGCGTTTTTATACCACAAGCATGTATAACGCACACTATTGTTAGAGAGCAACAAAGGATGCGAAATGGAATAAAGTATACCTACCTTGCAGCCGACTGGATCGTCGATGCCTGCGCATACCAGTTCCGCCATGAGTATTATGTTCTGCATGACCGACGTACCGGAAGAAATCGCCATCCAGTTGGCAGGCCATGCAAACATAAAAATGATTCATGAAGTTTATATGGCTCTGAAACCAAAAATAATAGAGGATACCCGTGCGGCACTCGATACTTTAATTTCTGCGCCTACAGCGCCTACCAAAACGCCTGCTTAAAATTCTTTTTATCGTTCCTAATCATTCCGGTTGATTTTGATTATGTTTTTTATAAAATCAATCACTGCCTGAGCTTTTATAAAAAACCTGGGTTCACCGACTTGGGCTTTCTACCGAACGATCAGCCCAAGGTATCGCGACAGGTCACAGGCCTGTACGGCTGTGACAATTGCTCCCTGCAGTTCCGGGCCCGAAAGCAGGATGCCATCGATTTCGCTGGAGGTAAAATCAATGCCTTTCAGCGGCGTATGCAGGAACTCCGACTGTGCCAAATTACATTCCTGAAACGATACCGATTTTAGCCCGCACTGCTGGAACCCGCCGCCCGAAAAATCAACCTTTTCAAACAGAACATTCTTCAATTTACCCGAGGACAAATTGGCCAGCCTGCAATTACAGCTGTGCATAGAAACATTGTCGAAAGTTGCCTCGGAAAAATTTGTGCCCAGCTCCTTGCAATCCTCAAAACGAACCCTGCGGAAAAAGCATCCCGAAAAATCCAGGTTGGAAAGGTCGCACTGGCGGAATACGACATCGGCAAAATAAACCGCATGGAATGTACACGCAGCAAATCTGCAGGCTTCAAAAACACATTCATGGAACTCAATTATTTCCACTTCTAAGTTTTCCGCGTTTACATTGCTAAAATGATATTCATTCAAATTTTGTTCTTCGCTAACGGCATTACGGACAAGGCTTTCAATTTCAGCCGATTCAATGAATGAACCTGTCAGTTTTGGCGCTTCTATTTTAGACAATCCGCTTCCCCCTATTCGGCTTATTCCCAAGGTGTTGACTGCACAGCACTATATATTTGTGCCCAAAGCAGTGCTGTCAACACTACGGCTTTTTATTATCATGCATGCAATTATATCGCATTCTTTAACTCCAAAGCAAATTCGTCGCAAAAGCATGCTATTTTATTTTTGTCGGATTGTGTTCCGTAAAAATTAACGCTAAATGTCACTTCGTTGTCAAACGTTGAAACGGCAAGTTGAAAATAGGGGTTGTACTTAATGGAACCCGTCATGTAAGCTCCTGTCATTTCCGTTTCTCCGAAACGAAGCTGATTTTTATCGAGTATGCCTACATTTGTAAACGCGATCGGCGCATTGGAAAAGCTCTTCTTAATAATATTTCTTACGGTATTATAGGGAAGCATCATAAAAATAATTTCCATCAGCGCGACACTTTTTATACAGCTTGTGCTTGCTTTTTCCTTCTTCATCGCCAGCTTCACTTTATCAAGTGTGCCGTCAAATTCTGCGCCAATATCCGCCCCAATATTACAGGTCAGATTAGTAACTAAGTTGCAGATACCATCCGCCCTTCGATTTGGAAGGTATTTTCTTAAATCAATTGTACAGGGTACGGAAATAACGCGGCCGAACAAATGAAAAAGGACGCGTATAAAAGCCGTAAGCATCACATCATTCACAGTGGCACCGTGCGCTTTTGCGTAGGCCTTAAGCAAACAAAACTGTTCGTGCGGAACCGTTCGCATCTCAATAAAAGGATTTTCAAGGTCCTCTTCAAAATCGAACATTGCCTTGTCATGTGTACTCATATCGTTTTTCTGAAACAGGATTCTAAGCTTATCGCGGGTTGAAAATGTTTTCAGCACCTGATTGATTTTACGATCACCCATTGCCGATTCCGGGCAATAGTCAGGATTTTGTCCAATTTTAGTGTAAATGGAGCTCAGCAGATAAAGATAATCCTTAAATCCCGCTGCATCGCACAGCATATGGTTTATTGTAACACAAAGCGTATCAATTCCTCCGCTTCGTATAATGCCTATTTTTAATTGGGGCCCGTTCGTGGCATCCGATTCTTTGCATATCAATTGCCGGATGCTTTCCTGTGTGCTTTTCGTTTCAATCAGCCTAACCATTTCATCCGATGTAAAACCTTGGTCTTCCCAATAGGAGCGGCCGTTGCTTTCATGAAATCTGCATCGAATCAATGGAAAAGCGTCAGCTGATAGATTAACCGCATGCTTCAGGCGGTCTAAATCAAGTTTTCCTGAAAGCCTCGCTACAAAATGAAGCGTATGATCGTTAATTTTTTTCACCTTAAACAAATGTTGCAGAGTGTCCCAAGCTTCAACATGATAACGAACAGAATTTTCTTTTAACATGATTACACTCTTTTCTGAAAATTATTGCATAACAGCTTTCATAGGAAAAAGAAAAATTCCGGAAGCTGCATTTCTGCTAAACTTCCGGAATTTTTTAGTTGGTGCGCGAGACGGGACTTGAACCCGTACGTCATACAACACACGCCCCTCAAACGTGCCTGTCTGCCAATTCCAGCACTCGCGCGACTCAGCGAGAATTATTATATCATTATGCGAGGCTGCTTGTCAACCCATAATTAAACTTTTTTAAAAAGTTTGTCGAGCAGTTGCTGGAACTCCTCGTAGCTCATAATGCTGTTCAATACGCCCGCCAGCGAATTCGGCGCCAAATGTTCCGGAAGATCAAGCGTTTTCAGGAGCAGCTGCCTTTTTTCCGCGCTGTTTTCACCGCCGGAAAGGCCGGCAAGGTACAAATCTGTCTTTGTGATTTTACGCCCCTGCGGTTCACTGCTGCCGCACACAACGCCGGCCCGTCCGAGCGCTTCCATAATTGCTTTTGCCGGAACGCCTTCTACCCCCAGTTTACCCTCTTTCGACGGTTTCTCCTTACGGCCTTCCTTGCCCAAAATATCGGGAATATAGGCATGCTTGATCTTATCCGGAGAAATGGCGCCGGTAAGATAATTGCGGATGACGAATCCGGCGGCGTCACTGTCGGTTAAAACCAGGATACCGCGGGTGTCTGCAAGACGGCGAATCAGGGCCATCTGCTCTTTATCCTTAAAGATTTGAAACCCATGGGTTTCAATAATCAGACCGTCAATGAGGGAAGCAAGCTTTACCTTATCGTACTTGCCTTCCACAATGACCGCTTCTTTTACTTTAATCAAGCGGTTCGCTCCTTTTCTGCAATCAATAAAAGCTGAGCGATCAGCTTTTCCATTGTGATGCGGCGGTCGCCGCGGGCACTTTTTAAAGAGGTATCTGCCGCAAGCAGCGTACACAGGCTTTCGCGCAGCATTGCGGTGGAAAGCCGTTTCGAATCACGCTCGGCATTTGTCAGCCTGAATTCTTTCCGGGCGTAATCGAAATATTTGGCCGGTTCCGTCACCCCGCAGCCACTCTGAACCGAAACCCTGACGCGGTACATATCGACATAAGCGGAAGAAAGCACCGCTAAAATGGAGACAGGCTCTTCATTCTGATAAAACAGCAGGTCAAGGATTCCATAGGCCTTGTCATATTCCCCGGCTAAAATCGCCTTGGAAAGGTCGTAAACCCTGGCCTCCAGATTTTTGACCACCATCCGGTCAATGATTGCCGCGCTGATTTCGCCTTCCCCGATAAAGGAACAGAGCTTTTCCAGTTCATTATAAAGCGTTTGCAGGTCGTTTCCGCTGTACCCGATGATGCGGCCCGCATTTTGGCGGGAGAGCGTACAGTTTCGTTTTTCGGCGCCCGCGCACAAAAGCTTTTCCAAATCCGTATTCGAACGCTTTTTCAATTCAGCGACACAGCCCTGCTTCCCGGCTGAAGCAATAAACTTTTTCCATTTTTTATCTTTTTTTATATCAATCAGCACAGTGGGAAGATATATAACCAGCACTGTCGTTTCCGGAATATTCGCCGTAAGTTCTTCCAGCTTACTCAGCTCGTTCGCTCGCAGGCTTTCCACATTCAGGTCGGAAACAACAACGCATTTTCGTTCCGCCATAAAAGGGAGCGCTTCCACAGCCGCTGCGATTTCATCCATGGAAGATGCTCCGCCGTCAAACCGCTGGAGGTTAAAATCCTCGAACACGCTGCCTTTGGCCTTGCCGATCAGCTTTTGGGCATAATGCCCTACCAAATATTTTTCCTCCCCGTACAAAAAATACAAGTTGGAAAAATCGGATTTTTCAATCTGTTTCTTTAGCTCTGATTCCGTAATTTCGGGCATGTTATTCCCTCCTTATCTGTAGCGTATTATTATTTTTAATTGCCAATACAATATTTCCGCTGCCGCCGGTCGGTATTGGGTTCAGGCTGTTTGCTTTGGAACCCATTTGGCGCAGGTCTTCGCCATCCACGGAAAGCACGGTATAGAGCGGCCGAAGCATCGCGGTATTCTGCGGCAGGGAGTCGGCGACCAAAAAGTCGGAACGGAGCCAGTCCTGCGGCAGTGCGGAAGGTTCCGCTCCACCTGGCAAAAGTAAAATGGAGACCTGATTGACAACAATGCGGGCCGCACTGGTTTTCCCCACAGATACAGTGCTTAATGCAGTGCTGCCCCACAAGGAAGCTGAGGCGGAGCCGTCATAGGTGCCCCGTTTTTTCACATTGGAAAGAGACGATTTCAAAAAGCCGTCCATACTGCCGTCGCTCTGCATAATAAGATACTCGGGATGAAACGCATCGATCAGCTCCGCACAGTTGACAGATTCCTCCCTTGTTTGGGAAAGCGGCTGAATGTAATCCAGCTTTGTAATCCCTTCGCTGCGCAGATAACGGCTGATTGTATTTGAGGAAAAGCCGCCGCAGCCGATCACCGCCGCGCGCCCGTTCCGTGTAAGCACAATGGATTCGGCGCTGCCCACATCCAAAACAGCAAGCCGGGTAACGTTGCACACGGTTACCTGATAGGAGAAAATACCGGCAAGGAGCACAATTGCGGAAAGCCACGCAGTCGCCTTAAAAAGGCGAGGTGTTTTCATGATGAGCAAAGTCGCGGCGGCAAGCAAAATGCTGCCGGAAATCCAAATCAATACAAAGCCGTAGGAAGCGGAAATGCTGGCGTACGGAATCTGTGCGAGCCAGTGGGCGCAGGATTGCATATACTTTGCGAGCAGCCCGGAAATTAAGGCAAATGGCATTGCCAAAAACGACTGCGGCGCAATCAGATTTATTACGGCGGCGATTGCCGCGAAGTTCATCATCAGCGTGGACGGTACAAGCTCCAGCAAATTGGAAACGGGTGCAATCAAAGAAACGGTGCCGAATGAAATGATGATGATCGGCAGGGTAAAAAGCACCGCGCTGACCGTTGTGGCAAGGGTTCCGTTCACACCGCGCACCAATGGACTGATTCTCTTTATTTTATCATACTTTTCATTTAAATACTGGGAAACTTTGCCGGAAAGCAGAATTAATCCGAGCGTGGCAAAAAACGAAAGCAAAAGTCCGACATCCGCCGCGGCATACGGGTTGGAAAAACCGATCAGCAGGACTGCCATGCCAAGCGAATTAAGGGCGTCCGGCCTGCGGGAAAGCAGAATTCCGAACAGGTAAATCAAACACATGACCCCGCTGCGCGTGACGGAGGGTACAAAGCAGGTAATTGCCATGAACCCAAGCACTCCCCCTGCCGCAATCAACGCAGAAAGCTTTTTTGGCACCTTGAAAAACAGCAGCAGCAACAGGATTAGTTCCGCCATTGTCGCCATGTGCAGGCCGGAAACGGACAGAATATGCGAAATTCCAATCGTTCGGAAGTCAGCGGAGACTTCTGCGGAAAGGCTGGTCTGGTCGCCGAACAGCACCCCGTTGATTAAATTTGCCTGCTCCGGCGGCAGCATGGAACGCACGGATTTTAAAAGCGCGCTCCTCAGGCTCAGCGCGTAGTAATACGGCGGCTTTTGCGTTGGCGGCGTAATCTTTACATTCTCATACTCATACAGGAACGCAAACAGGGCAATTCCTTTCGACGCATAGTAAGAACGCGAGGAATACCCCTCCCCGCCGCTCGGCAGGAACAGGCGCACTTTACCTTTGATGTGGGAATACGGCTCCACATGGAGCGCATTCTGAGCAGAAAGGCGTATCTTGAACGTTTTGGGCGCGTTTGGGAGTGAAAGGTCATTGACCTGCACCACATAGTAAAATCGGTTGTAGGACTGATATGGCAGCTCACAGACCGTGCCTTCAATTACCGCGTCCTTTTCGGCGAGCGCCAGCGACGGTGCGGCAGACTGCGCACCCGCATAAAAGCTGCCGAATGCCAGCGACATGGTCAGCAGCGCTATGGGGAACACGCCGACAGAGCGAATCTTCGGCAAAAACAGCGTAACCAGGAAACCAGCAAGACAGCAGCAGGCCAAAAGCATTGACCATTTCGCTCCAAAAAAAACAGCGGCCGCCAAGGTCAGCAGATAACAAAAACCTACTAACGCAAGCGGTCGCTTCATCACAATTCCTCCGAACGGTGTTTACTTAAAGAAAAGCGGCAGTGGCTCGAGATAAATGATATCGTCCCTGTCCTTTGCGTCACCCTCGGCAAGTACGCAGGCGCGGCCGACAATATTGCCGCCAAACTGCCTTACAAGGTCTTCCATTGCGGCAAGGGACTCACCGGTGCTGATTACGTCGTCCACAATCAGAACGCGTTTGCCGTTTAAGCCCTTGTAATCATCCTCTGCAAGGAACAGCTTTTGCACATGGTCCGTTGTGATGGACTTCACTTCAACATGGATTGGGTTGCGCATGTACGCCTTTACGCTTTTCCGGGCAACAATATACCTGCGGCAGCCCTGACGCGCCATTTCGTAGCAAAGCGGAATTCCCTTTGTTTCAGCGGTAACGACAACGTCGTGCTCCGGGCATTTTGCCAAAAGCGCTGCAGCCGTTTTTTCCGTAATTTCCACATCGCCCAGCATGACAAAGCCTGCAATATCAAGCTTGTCGCTGATTGAACAAATTGGCAGCTCGCGTTCGCAGCCGGCAATTGTCATTTTATAATACTCACCCATAATAATTCGACCTTTCAGATTTAAATACTCTGCTTAAAATCAGCCGGGAGGCCACTTCATGGAACGGCCGCCGAGCAGATGGAAATGAAGGTGCGGCACACTTTGGCCGCCGTCTTTTCCAACATTGCTGACAACACGGAATCCGCCTGTCAGACCGTTTTCTTTTGCCAGCTTTGCCGCCACTTCAAATATATGGGCGACAATCGCGCTGTTTTCCGGCGTGATTTCCTCAACGGATTGAATGTGCTCTTTCGGAATAATCAAAATATGCACAGGAGCCTGCGGTTCCAGGTCGTAAAACGCCAGAACCCTATCGTCCTCATAGGCTTTTTTGCATGGAATTTCACCATTCGCAATTTTGCAGAAAACACAGTCCAAACTGACACTTCCTTTCAAACGCAACAATGCTATTATAATATTATTTTATCATATTAGCAACAATTTTTTCAACAGCCTGAAGAGCTTCCTCCAGTTTGTTTAAATCCTTTGCTCCGGCCATGGCGCTGTCCGCCCTTCCGCCGCCGTTGCCGCCCGCAAGTTGTGCCACCTGACGTACAATCTGCCCGGCGTTTACACCCTTTTGCAGCGCGTCTTTGGCAACGCAGGCTGCAATATTGGCTTTACCGTCGAGGGTTCCGGCCAAAACCGCCACCATGTTCGGCGCGTGGTCACGCACCTTGTCACACATGGTGCGCAGTGCGTTCGGCTCGGTACCGGCAAATATACCGGTAATGATTTTCACGCCGTTCACTTCTTTCGCGCCTGCGAATAAACCGTCAATTTGCAGCGCAGCCAGTTTGGAATTGAGCATTTCAATCGTTCTGTCTTTTTCCTTTATTTCAGCGGAAAGCTGGCCGGCTTTCTGCACAAGTTCGGAAGAATTATTTAATTTGAGAACGGAGGCCGTCTCATCGATTTCATTTAACGCATGATTGAAAAGATCCAGTGCATTTGTTCCGGTTACCGCTTCAATGCGGCGCACGCCGGCTGCCACGGAGCTTTCAGATACGATTTTAAATAAACCGATTTTTGCGGTGTTGTCGATGTGAGTGCCGCCGCAGAATTCCTTTGAAAAATCGGGAACTGAAACAACGCGGACAACTTTACCGTACTTTTCACCGAACAGCGCCATTGCGCCGAGCTTTTTCGCTTCCTCAATCGGCATTTCACGGCAGTCAACCGGTACGCCATTTAGAATCACTTCGTTAACGAGCGTTTCAACCTTCGCCAATTCCTCCTTTGTCAAGGCAGAGAAATGAGTGAAGTCAAAGCGCACATGCTGCTCGTTAACAAGCTGGCCGGCCTGTTCCACATGGTTGCCCAAAACATTGCGCAAAGCGGCCTGCAGCAGGTGAGCCGCAGTATGATTGCGCATAATTGCAAGGCGGTTTTTGGAATCGATGGAAGCCTTTACGTCTTCACCCACACTGATTTGACCGGCAGTCACAACCGCATGGTGTAAATAGTTTTTGGCGTGGTTTTTCGTCGTATTCTTTACGCTTAAAATCGCATCGGCGGATTCAATCGTACCGATATCGCCAATTTGACCGCCGCTTTCGGCATAGAAAGCAGTTTTGTCAAGTACCAAAACGATTTCATCGCCCGCTGTTGCAAACTCTACACGTTCGCCGTCTTTTACTATGGCGATCACTTTTGCATCGGCTTCAAACTGCTTGTAGCCGAGGAACTCCGTTTCCGCAATGCCGTCAAGAAGGTTGCTTTCGCCTTCCCACGCATCCGCTCCGGCATTCTTCCTTGCAGCCCTTGCGCGGTCACGCTGTTCGAGCATCAGGCGGCGAAATTCATCCTCGTCCACCGTCATGCCGCGCTCCGCGACAATTTCTTTGGTTAAGTCAATCGGAAAGCCGTAGGTGTCATTCAGGCGGAACGCGTCTGCGCCGGAAAACACCTTGCTGCCTTCGTTATCAATATAAGTGTTTAAAAGCTGCAATCCCTGATCGATGGTTTTTGCAAAGCTTTGTTCTTCCACGCTGATGAGCTTGGTAATCATGGCACGTTTTTCATTGAGCTCGGGATATGCATTTTTATTTTCATCAATGACCGTGTCCGCCACTTCCGCAAGGAAGGTGCGGTCAATTCCGAGTAAACGCCCGTGGCGTGCGGCACGGCGCAGCAAGCGGCGCAATACGTAGCCCCTGCCTTCGTTGGAAGGCATTACACCGTCGCCGATCATGACGGTTGTACTGCGGATATGGTCGGTAATAACGCGCAGGGAAATATCCTTTTTCGGGTCGTCACCGTACTTTACGCCGGAAATGCGGCAAATATGTTTCATAATGTTTTGGACAGTATCGACTAAGAACAGATTGTCCACGCCCTGCATAATACATGCAAGACGCTCAAGGCCCATGCCTGTGTCGATATTCGGGTGCTCCATCGGCGGGTAGTTGCCCTTGCCGTCGCTGTTGAACTGGGAGAACACCACGTTCCAAAATTCAACGTAGCGGTCACAGTCGCAGCCCACGCCGCAGGTTGGGGAACCGCAGCCGTACTGCTCGCCGCGGTCAAAATAAATTTCGGAGCAGGGGCCGCAGGGGCCTGAGCCATGCTCCCAGAAATTATCCTCTTTGCCAAGGCGCACAATATGGGAAGCGTCAACGCCGACTTCTTTTGTCCAAATTTCGAACGCTTCGTCATCATCGGTATAAATTGTCACCCAAAGCTTATCCACGGGCAGTTCGAGCACCTTGGTGCAAAACTCCCATGCCCATGCGGTGGCTTCATGCTTGAAGTAATCGCCAAACGAGAAATTACCCAGCATTTCAAAATAGGTGCCGTGGCGTGCGGTAATACCGACACGCTCAATGTCCGGTGTACGGATGCATTTTTGGCAGGTGGTCACCCGTTTGCGCGGCGGGGTTACCTCGCCGGTAAAATATTTTTTCATTGGCGCCATACCGGAATTAATCAGCAGCAGGCTGTTGTCATCCTTCGGAATCAGTGAAAAACTCGGCAGCCTTAAGTGCCCCTTTGATTCAAAAAATGATAAATACTTTTCCCGCAGTTCATTTAATCCTGTCCATTCCATTACAATAACTCCATTCCGCCTAAAACGGCAAATAATTCAGAACCTGTTCTCATAAGTGTAAAACACCGAATTGGCAAGCGATTTTTTTGCCAAGCAAGGCGAAAAGCGCAGGAATACTGTGAGAACAGGTTCTTACAAACGGCAAAAAAAATAGACTTCACCATCCAACATGGGACGGAGAAATCCGTGGTACCACCCAAATTGCGCAAATGCGCCGCTCGAATTCCCTTAACGCGGGAAACGCCGCGGCTCATCGCCGCAGGGCCGGAAAACTTATGAGTTCCCAAGGGTTGGCTTTTGCGCCGGCGGATGCGGAAATCTTTCAGCCGTGGATTTCCTCTCTTTTGCACTGCCCGACCCAATTCTGCCCTTTATTGCCTTTTAAGTGCCCCGAAAGGGCACATTTAATTTCCTCATGATTATAAACTGATTTACAAGACTTGTCAATCTTAATTGTGACGGCTCACTGGATTTTGGCGTAAATCTCATCGGCGATCTCCTTAAATACCGGGCCGCAGGTAGCACCGCCACCCGTGCCGCCTTCCGCAAACACTGTGATAACGTATTTAGGGCTGTCGTACGGATAAAAGCCGGAAAACCACGATTCCACAGATTCGACACCGTTGATATACCGCCCGGTCTGCGCGGTTGCCGTTTTTGCCCCCGCCTCGCCGTTCGTAGGTTTGCCTTTTTTACTGGTACCCGTATCAATGGACGCCTTCATAAACTGCTGAATCAGCTTTGCCGTATTGTCGGTAATGACCTGGGTGCTTTTCTGCTTGGACGCTTTTGCGGTATAATTCAGGTTTTCATCCACAATGCCCTCATAAAGATAAGGCTGGGTAAAATATCCGCCGCTGGCGATTACATTCACCATGGCGGCAATCTGCAGCGGTGTTGCGGTCAGGTCGCCCTGCCCAAATGAAAAGTTCGCAAGTGCCCTGGGAATCTTCAGGCTCTGCAAAGTGGGAAGATTGCCCGCAGAAGAAGAAAACCCCGGCGCGATTTCGAAGGAACGCCCGTAACCCATGCTCTGCGCCATAAGCAGGAACTGCGGCTGCGGCACCTGCTGCATCAGGTTGATAAAGTAAACGTTGCAGGACTGTGCGACTGCCTGGAGCATATTTTCCTTCCCGTGGCTTTCGGAATTGAAGCAGTGGAACAGCCCGCCGGAAACATCGATTGCACCGGTGCACGTATATTCGGTGTCCGGCGAAATACCGTATTCCAGCGCAGCAGACGCTGAAACGAGCTTAAAGACCGAACCCACATTGTAAGCCGCGAGGCATCGGTTCAAAAGCGGTGAACCCTCGCCTTTCAGCGCGGAGGCAACGTCATTCGGTGAATAATCAGGCAGACTGACCATGGCGCGGATTTTACAGGAAGGGACTTCGGTAATAACCACCGCGGCCTGTTTCAGGTGTTTTTTCGCGGCCTGCTCGGCAATTTCCTGAATATTTTTGTCAATGGTCAGAACCACCCCCTTATTTTGAAGGTAGGCGGTATTGCTGATTTTCTTGTCTTCACCGCCCAAAACGCGGTTTAAAGCATCCACCTTATAAGTGACGGAAATCTGACCCTGATTTTCGGTAAGCTGGTGATTGAAAAATTTTTCAATGCCTGCCGCTCCCGCGCCGCTGCCGTCGAGATACCCAATGATATGCGCGGCAATCTGCGTGTCCGAATACCGTTTTTGCAGCTTAAATACATCAATGCCGGGTGCGGTGATGCCCTGGGGGAGCTTAATGGCAAACGGTTTCCCGGCGGTCAGCGCGGGGTAAACGCTTTCCATCGTCTTTGCGGGCAATACCTTGCTGAGCGCAGCGGCCCCCTCCACACTTGGAGCTATGGCTGCCATAATATCACTGCCCGCACCGGTCAAAGCAACTTTGTTGCAGTCATAAATTGTTCCCCGGGTGTTGCCTATCACCAGCTTGTAGCTGCTTTGGTTTGCAGCAGTCTGCGCAAGCTGTGCGCCGCTGGAAACGCTGTAAAGACTTAGAATGGACACAAACATGCTCAGCATGAAAATTCCAAAAAATATAGCTGTTCTTTTTCCCATCATAAAATCCCTCCGTATTGGGTATTATTTCCAAAACGAAGGGATTTAAACATGAATTATTTTTCCAATGCATGGAAAACTGTACGGCTGATTTTTATTCTGCCGCACCGGATGCGCAGCGCTCCTTCCGAAGGATGGCACCCTTTTCAATCGGATGGTCGGTTTTCAGCAATACGGTCATCATTGCGTGCGGAGCACTGTCAATCGGATTCCAATCCTTATCATAGATATCATTCAGAGAAACGAAATACGGCTGGTTCCCGGCTTCGAGCACGTCTGCAGTATCGCCTTTAAAAAAGCGGTTGCGCTGGGAAAGCACCGCGACGCCATCCTTATAACTTTCACACACGGCGATGACATCATAGTCGCGCACATAGCCGCCGTTCGAATATACCTGCCCCGGTTCGGTTCCAAAATAAAAACCCGTGCTGTACTCCCTGTGGCTGATTTTGTCCAGCTCCTGCACAATCCACGGTGAAACTTTCCCCTGTGGATTTTGCAGGTATTCATTGATGGCACAGCGATACGCGTTCGTGGTAACCGAAACATAGTAAGCCGATTTTGCACGGCCTTCAATTTTCAGGCTGGTCACACCGGCGTTTGCCAGTTCCGCAATGTGTTCAATCATACACATATCCTTGGAATTTAAGATATAAGTGCCGGACTTATCTTCGGAAATCGGCATGTACTGCCCGGGCCGTTTGGACTCCATCAAAGCATACTCCCAGCGGCAGGGCTGCGCACAGTCCCCGCGGTTGGCGTCGCGGCCCGTCAGATAGCTGGAAAGCAGGCAGCGGCCGGAAAAGGAAACACACATCGCGCCGTGCACGAAAGCTTCAATTTCCAGTTCTTTCGGCGTTTTGGCGCGGAGCTCCGCAATTTCATCAAGGTTAAGCTCCCGGGCAAGCACTACGCGCGCCGCGCCCATTTCATAAAATGCATTGGCCGAAGCATAGCTGGTAACGCCGGCCTGTGTGGAAATGTGGATATCCACCTTCGGTGCGTATTTTTTAGCCATTGCCAGCACGCCGAAATCAGCAATGATAAACGCGTCAACTCCGGCTCCCTGCGCGGACTGCAAAAAATCCGGCAGCCGGTCAAGCTCGTCGTTGTGCGGTATGGTGTTGCAGGTCAGGTGTACCCTTACGCCTTTGTCATGTGCGAGCGCGACGGCTTTTTTCAGCTCATCCATGCTGAAATTGGACGATGCGGTTCTCATGCCAAATTCCTGCCCGGCAAGGTAAACTGCGTCGGCGCCAAAGCGGATTGCCGCGTTCAGGCGCTCCATATCGCCCGCAGGCGCAAGAAGCTCAATGCGATTGGTAGTCAAGGAATCTCCTCCAAATGTGGTTTATTTTAGCCCTGCTTTTTTCAGATTTGCTTCGTGCTGGGCGTTCGTCTTTGCGTAATACGCTTTGCCTTTTGCATCGTGGCAGAAATAATAGTAATTTGTGTCGGCCGGATTCAAAGCCGCGTTAATTGCGTCGGCACCCGGGTTGCAGATTGGCCCGGCGGGCAGGCCCTTGATGGTATAAGTATCATATTTGCTCTTGTATGTCGCACGGATATTGGACGGAACGGCGGCTTTGGTGCGGTAGGGGTAGTAGGTTGTAGGGTCGGAACGCAGGCGGAGAAGGTCGCCCGCACCGTTGCTTGCAAGGCGGTTGTGGAACACGGAGGAAACCATGTACATGTCCTCTTTGTTCGCAGCCTCTGCCTGAATCATGGAGGCCAGTGTCATCATCTGGTCTATTGTCATATTCTGAGCCGCAGCTTTGCTGCGAATATCCTTTGTAAGCTTTTTATTGCAGTTGTTCACAAGCTTTTGGATTGCCAGCTTCGGGTCCTCATCCTTGTAAAACTCATACGTATCGGGGAACAGGTACCCTTCCAGCTTGTAGTAACGGTCTTTTGTATTGGTAATCGCCTTGATAATTTCAAAATTTTGATCAAGCTGATCTGAGTTTACAATGGCAAGTATTTCTTTCGCACTGCAAACACCGTTTTTCTCGAACAGATTAGCCATTTCAAGCGCATTAATTCCTTCCGGAAAGGTTATTTTAATCGTGTCCACCCTGTTCAGATTGGACTGAAGATTGTTTATGATGGCTTCGTAGTCCATGTTCGTGTCGATTTTATAGCTTCCGTTGTTATAATGACCGTCGGCCTTGGTCAGCTTGGAATACAATTTAAAGAAATTAACATCATGAATTACGCCGGCATCGCTTAAAATTCCGGCAACCTGAGCCGTCGTGGCATTTTTCGGGATTTCAACCGTTATGGTCACCTTTTCGCGGCCGACCGCCAGCATGTCGTTAATTCCGGTGATTGCAAACTGAGACAGCAAAGCGGAAATAATCAAAACCATAATCAGCCAGACAACTCGGAAAAAGTTCTTGTTTTTCCTTCCTTTTTCCTTGTTGCGCCACCTGTGCGCCTTTTCGGCACGGGCTTCGGCTTCTTCCATCGACTGTTTCTCCTTCTGCGCCGCACGGGGGTCACTGTAGCTGTGAATCGCCGTGTCGGACTCGTTTTGGGCATCCGGACGCGGAAGGTCGGAATACAGTTCTGTGCCTGACTCATCGTCGAATTCGTCATCTGAGATATTCAGCCGGAAATTTTCCACCTTTCTGCGGTGGGATGCATCATTTTGCAGATTGTCGTCATTCATGGACCCGTCCTCCTGTCTGCTGACCGTTAGTGCTGCTGGTTCGCCATTCTTCTGATATATTTTTCCGTAATCAATAAATCAACCGGTTTGTCATAATAGCCGTGCGGTAAGTTCCACTGCACACAGCCGGCATAGCATATGCCGACGGTATCGCCCTTGAATTCCGCAAGGAAACGGTCATAGTAACCCTTGCCGTAACCCAGCCGGTAACCCTGCGCGTCAAAGCTGAGGCCCGGAACGACACACAGACCCAAGGTGTCCGCCGGAACAAGGCGGCACTTGGAAGAATCCGGCTCCAGAACGCCAAACGTGCCTTTTCCTAAATCATCAAGGGAAGTAATGTAATAAAACTCCATATCGTAAGTACCGGGCACACAGCGCGGCACGGCTACCTGTTTGTGATTGGCGAGCGCCGCCTGAATCAGTGCAATCGTATCCACTTCAATGGGTTTACTCACATAGGTAAATACCGTATCCGCCCGCGCGTATTCGCCAAGGGCGAGCAGGCGGCTCTGAATTGTGGAATCCAGTCCGATTTTCTGCTCCGCATCCATTCGTTCACGGAACTGGCGGTAGCGCGCGCGCAGGTTCTTTTTAACTTCCTTAATATTCTTTACATACATTGTATTGACATCCTAAGCTCGTTTGATTTTTCAGTGCCGTAAAGCACCTCTACAATTTTCAGTGCGAAGTCTACTGCAACGCCGGCACCCTTGGCGGTAATAACAGTTCCGCTGACGCAGACGGATTCTGCGGACAGTTCTTTTGCGTTCAGCTCTTTCTCGTAGCCCGGGAAACAGGTCGCAGCATGTTCTTTGAGCAAACCCATATGCCCTAAAATAGAGGGGGCGGCACAGATTGCCGCAATGTATTTTCCGTTTTCCGCACAGTATTGTACAGTCTGCCGCATGACAGAGGATTGCTCCAGATTTTTCGTGCCCGGTCCGCCCGGCAGAATTACCATGTCGGCAGAATCGGCTCGAACCTCTTTTTCATCCAAATCGGCGGTAACCGCAATGCCGTGGGAACCGGTAATCTGTTTTCCGCCCACACCCACAGTAGCAAGCTCACAGCCGGCACGCCGTAAAATATCCACAGTCGCAAGTGCTTCGATTTCTTCAAATCCGGGCGCAAGAAAAAGATAGGTCATAACAGTACCTCCGTAAATTAATCGAGCGGCAGCCCGAGATAGGGAACGCCGGAACCCGGCTGAACCGTTTCCATCACTGCCCCGCCAATGGGTTTTATCATGCCGAAGTCGGATATTTCGCCCTGCCCCGAAAGAAGGGTTTGACCGACAGGAAGGCGAAAGCTGTACATTTGCGCCGGTACGGCAGAAATAATGTTGGCCGCAAGGTCACGGATGGTTTCGCTGTCGGCCATTACCTCCAGTACCTTGCAGGTGTTTTCATCCATTCTGCGGCAAAGGGCGTACGCGGCTTTGTCGCCGGTTCGTGAGCAAACCAGCCGGTCGCCGTAAACAGCGCCCATTCCCGCCGCAAACGCAAAAGCCTCCCCGCTCCACAGCACCGACCCGTTCCTGCCGGAAAGCTGCGCGTTACGAAGGGAGCTCAGCTGATGGTAGGTAAACAAAGCTTTCCCGATGCGCCCCGACTCGGCAAGGTCACACAGCTCGCTGAGTGAAAGCGAAACAGTTTGAATATGATAAAAAGTAGAATAATCCGATTTTTGGTAAAGAGGATACAGTTCCGGCGTTGCCGGAAGCACAACGGAATACTGGTCGCCCCGGTTCGCACCGACCAACGCAGCGCTGGCCAGCAAAGCGGCCATATACCCGTGGGACCGGTACTTGGGCAAAGTAGCGGCGGCATAAATATAGTGCGCCTGCGCAGTTTTTTCGCCCGCAGCAACCTGTGCTGGCAAAAGATAAACCACAGCCGCGGTCTTCCCGCCAAATTGATAAATCAGGCAATTTTCGGGGCGGAAATAGTTGTTTAGAAAATATCTTGCGGGACGTGCCGGCTCATCAAAGCAAGTCCGCCAAATTTGCGCCAGCTCACCGCGCATTCCCCAGTCCGCAAAACGAATCATTCTGAAACTTCCTTTGTCTCCTCTTTTAGAGTGACCAAATATTTTTGAATTAAGAACGCCGGGCGGTACGAAAGCTTTGCTTTGCGTAATCCCTCAAGTCCCAAATCCTCTTCACGGTTCACATATTTGTAGCCCGCCAAATGCCGGGCGGCAAACTCATGGTTGATTGCGGCGTAAAGGCCGTTGTAGCCTTCGAGCGCCTTTTCAAAATGGAGCAGATAAGTCTGGGGGTTGATTTCCTCCCCCACGGTAAACGCAACGGGCTCGCCGTCAATACGAATCAGGCCGCCGGCCAGCTGCAGTTCATCAAAATACCGAAACGCTTTGCGAATCGCACAGCCTTCGTTCTGGTTGCTGTTCCCCTGGTCGCAGCCTCCGTTTGCCTCGCACCATTTACGCGCAACAATTTTGCAGTCCTCGATATTATCCTGTGTAATATCTTCGTAGCTCCAATTGTAATCGCGCTCAAACTGTGCAAGATGGTTGCGCTTTCCGTGGAATTTACGCCCGGGAAGATTGATTAAATCGCCGGTTTCGTAAACGTAATCGGAACCGTTCCGGTCAAGCTGAAATACAAACCGATCCGGGAACAGTTCCTGCAGCTCGGCAACGCCGTCCTGTGTGATGCCCCACATTTTAAACGGAATTCCCCGTTCATGCGCGTCCGCAATGATTGCTTCCACCGCGTGATACGGTTTTTGGCCGCCGATCGGTAAATTATACGTGTGAAAATGGCCGCCGGAACAGAGCAGCATAAAATCTTCAAACCGGCATACCTTGGAAAAATAAGTGTCGCTCCATAAAAAGAGTGTGCCGAAGGCGGACTCGCTTCCCATATTCCCGCTTTGGGACAGGATGGGCTGCATCCACTTTCGGTCTTCAATGGTCGGAAATTCAAAGTGAAACATAAAAAGGCAGTTCCTCCGCTATTTTTTTCATAACATCAGTGTGGATTTCCTCCACCGTCCTCGGGTTTTCACCGTCGGCGCAGCGGATTACTTTCCAGTTCAGCTGCTTTGCAGCATATGCGGCGCTTTCGCGGCACGCACAAAGATAAGATTCATTGCTTTCGTGAATATCTCTTTTATTTTCATCGCCGTGGTATCGGTTTTTTAAAAGTTTTTGCGAAACCTCGGGCGGCATGTCAAGGTAAATGGTCAAATCGGGTCTTGGCAGACCCAGCTTGCCGTACTCATAATCCTCAATCCAGCCGACAAAGCCTTCCCACTGGCTTTTGGGGAGCTTCGAAAGCTGAAATACAATATTGGAAGTCGTGTACCGGTCGGCAACAATCAGTGTGCCGCTCTGATACGCTTCGCGCCAATGCTTTACATAGCTTGCGTAGCGGTCAACCGCATAAAACGACGAGGCAGCGTAAGCATTCACCGCGTCGGGATCGGCTCCGAATTCACCGTCCAAGTACATTTTAGCCAAAGTGGAAGACGGCTCCGCGTAATTTGGAAAGGAAATGTGGCGCAGCGTTACGCCCTGCCCGGAAAGTGCATCGCAAAGCAACTGGGTTTGCGTCGCTTTTCCGCTGCCGTCAAGCCCCTCCATGGAAATTAATTTTCCATTCATTATTCTGCCCCTATTCCATTGAAAAAATCGCGCATTTCAGCCATTCTGCCGCAGGACATCTTCCCCTCGGGGCAGGCTCCGCGCAGGCACGGCGGGCCGGATTTTTGGAATAAGTGCGGCGCAGCTTCACGCACAAGGGCGAGCATCTGTACCGCGACCGCCCGAATTTCCCACTGGGCGCGATTGCAGCAGCGGTGCGAGAAAAAGTTAAAAAGTGAACGCGCGTTGAACGTGCACACCATTTTGGTGTCGCAGGCATTCGGCAGCACAAAGCGTGCATCCTCAATTGCCATTTTTTGCGCGGCACGGTCCGCCGATTTTTCGTCCTTGCCCGCAGCCATCAGTTCATTTTTATGTTTTTCCTTCAGCAGCGCTGTTAAGTTTTCATAGTGGCGCTGGTCTTCCTCCATCGCAGCAAGAAATTCGGCGCGCGCCTGCGGAATCGCGTCGATTTCCGGCGGAATTACGTATTCAAAATGAGCTTCCGTCACATAGCGCTGGCTCTGTACGCTGTAGGAAGCGATGCGGTGGCGTGTAATCTGCGCCAAAAGCGAACGGGATACCCCTTCGATGCCAAAGGTGAACGAAGCGTGCTCAATCGGGCTTTCATGCCCGATCTCTGAAAGCATGTCCACAAAAGAGGCGACCTTGTCCTCGGTTAACCCCTCTGCTATATTTTCGATGGAAGCCGGTGAATAGCACAGCCGGGCGGCCTGTGCAATTACCTTTTCCGGATTCGGAGTATAGGCAATTAAAGTAACCTTTGCCATAAACACTCTCCCTATACACATATTTTTTCATCATTAATGATTGTATTATACCAAACTATGTCAAACTCTTCAACACAAAAAAGCTCACCCGAAAATCAGGTGAGCCGTTTTCATGTCATTTTATGTGTTTGAGATAATGATCTGCTCCACAATATCAGCCACATCTTCACAGTAGTCAAGTGAATTCTCCATGGTGTTATACAGATTTTGCAGACGGATGACATCGATCATTTCCATCTTGTTGGCCGGGTCAAACAGCTGACGCATGGCCTCGCTGAAAATCGCGTCACCCTCTTCCTCAATATGGTTCACGTAAACCGACATCTCTTTGATGTGTTTCAGGTTTTTCTTAAACTGCTTAAACTCCGACATCAGTGTGCAAAGCCCTTCGCAGCTTTTCACAATCAGCTCCACGAGCTTCACCGTGGTTTCGTTCGCTTTGGTGATATGCATCATGTAAATCTGATTACCGATATCATCAATGCTGTCGGTAATCGCTTCAATCGAGCGGACCATGTCCATCATGTCGGAACGGTCAATCGGGGTAATAAACGCGTCGGCAATTAAATTGGAACACTCATGCACATGCCTGTCGCCTTCGTGCTCAATTTCTTTCAGCTGCGTAATCTCATTTTTATCGATCATACCGTCTGTAAACGAAGTTTGAAGTACTTTTGCAGCCTTAAAGGAAATACTGATTCCCTTTTCGAACAAGGAAAAATAGTCCGGCCCTTTAGCAAAAAAATTACTCATTCAAGTTCCCTTACCCTTCAAAATAACATAATATAAATTACTTGTATATTCTATTTAAAAAATGAGAATAAAAAGCTTGGTCATTCCGTAACCCAGGATCAGGCAGGCCGGGAAGGTCAGAACCCACGCCACGACCATTTCCTTGGCAATTCCCCAGTTTACATCCGAAAAACGCCTTGCGGCGCCCGCACCCATCATGGCAGTGCCTTTCGTGTTGGTGGTGGAAAGCGGAATTCCCGACTTAACAGTGGTAATCAGCATGCAAAGTGAAGCAACGATTTCCGCAGAAAAGCCCTGGTACTTTTCAAGCTTTACCATATCGATTCCCATTGTTTTGATAATCCGGTAGCCGCCGATGGAAGTACCGACCGCCATAACCAGCGAGCACAGGAACATAATCCAAATATCAATATGCACGGTCGAAGGAATCGGTTGATTTTTAGCAAGGAGCAGAACCAGCACAAAAACGCCCATGAATTTTTGGCCGTCCTGCGCGCCGTGGCTTGTTGCCATTAAAGCGGCCGAGGCAACCTGCCCCAAAGAAAAGAAACGGTTTGCCTTAGCGCGCTTTACGTGCTTAAATAAATATCCAACGAGCTTTGTAACAAGATAGGAAGCGATAAAACCGACAACAGTTGAAATAGCGATACCCCAAAGGACTTTTTCAAATTCAACCCATTTGAAAGCCGCCATGCCGTTGTAGGCGATGCCCGCACCCATAAGCCCGGCAATCAGCGCGTGACTTTCGCTGGTGGGAATGCCGAACTTCCACGCTGAAACCGACCATATTACTATGGAAAGCTGAGCGGCGCAAATAGCTACCAGAGGATTGGAACCGGTTCCCACATCAACTAAATTGGCGATGGTGCTGGCAACGGCCGAGCCAAAGCACATAATGCCGACAAGGTTGAAAATCGTAGCCATAATAACAGCCACGCGGGGAGGCAAAACCCTGGTTGAAACGACGGTTGCAATCGCGTTCGGCGCGTCCGTCCACCCGTTTACGAAGATGGAAGCACACACAAGGAGAAGTGCAACGAAAAGCACAGGAGTCATTCAAAAACCTCATTTCGTTTTTACGAATTGCTTGTCTGAAAATTGTACTTAACACATTCTTTACAAATCTTTAACCTAAGTATAACAGAAATATAACCAAATATAAATAAGCATTGTCCCTATAATCAGACGAAATACAGGTAAAGTTCTTTTTTACTTTTGTGCTTTATGCCGGATTTTGTCAAATATTAATATGATAAATATATTAATATTAATCTTATTTTTATATTTAATCATATTTTTATATCTATGCCGTTTTATTATTCTTATTTATAATATAATCAACCTAATTCTTTCAAATTTATTTTATTTATATAACTGAACGACGGAATTCCAATACAAATTCAATCTTAATCAGAATCCTGTAACACAATTAATCAGACGCCATAAAATGGTATTGAGAAACAAGGTTTCAGTAAACGTGTTAGGAGGACTATTTTATGGATGGAAATCTGTCAGAAACATCTGCAAACGTGCAAGATACAGGATATTTCAAAGAAGCAGTATGCATAGACGCAGCGCGCGTATATGATTCATGCAGCGAACTGCAGTGATCATGATATAAGCATCAGATGAAAAACGATCCCCCTTTACTGCCTGATTTTCACTGGGAGCGCAAAAAAAGGTGCTATTCTGCCCTTTCATACCGTTAAATAAAAGATTATTCTCATTTTTTCAATTTTTTTCGGATAAATGAATTGACATTTTGTCGAAAAACGAGTAACATTAGATCGTTTAGGCCGGACGCGGTAAAACAGAATGAAGCTTCGCGAAGAGTTATGAAAATGAAAGAATGAGGTGTCAGCTATGCAGAGAGAAATTATTCAGGTCGAAGAAAAAGTACCACTGCCAAAGGCAGTTCCGCTCAGTCTCCAGCATATGTTCGCCATGTTTGGCGCTTCCGTGGTTGTTCCGCTGACGTTTGGAATTAATCCGGCTATTGTATTATTAATGAACGGTATCGGCACATTGATTTTTATCCTGATAACAAAAGGCAAAGCACCTGCATATTTAGGCTCCAGCTTCGCATTTATATCGCCTGTTCTCCTGATTATCGGTAAGCAATCCATGAATTATCGATTTGCACTTGGCGGTTTTATCGTAGCCGGAGCTATTTTTTGTATTGTCGCTATTTTGATTCGCTTTTTCGGTACGAACTGGATTGATATTCTGCTTCCCCCCGCAGCCATGGGCGCCGTTGTTGCGTTGATTGGACTGGAACTTGCAGGTACCGCCGCCCAGACAGGCGGCATCGTAGCAGCAGGCGCCGCAAAGGGCATTGACCCAAAATCCGTGGCAGTCTTCCTTGTTACCCTGCTGATTGCCGTTTTCGGTTCCGTACTTTTCCGTAAATTTCTGTCCGTCATTCCGATTCTGGTTGCCATTGTAGTCGGCTACGCACTTGCCTGCGCTCTTGGACTTGTTAAATTTGAAGCTGTGCAGCAAGCCGGCTGGTTTGCTCTTCCGAACTTTCAAACCCCGATTTTCGATATTAACGCGATCAGCATCATTATCCCCGCTTCCCTCGTTGTCATTTCCGAACACATCGGTCACCAGCTGGTTACCAGCAAAATTGTCGGCCGTGACTTAATTAAAGAACCGGGGCTGCACCGGACCCTGCTTGCAGATGGTATTTCAACTATGCTTTCCGGCTTTTGCGGCGCCGTCCCGACCACTACTTACGGCGAAAACATCGGCGTTATGGCAATTACCAAGGTTTACAGCGTACAGGTTATTGGCGGAGCAGCCGTGATTTCAATTATTGTTGCCTTTATCGGTAAAGTTTCCGCATTCATTCAGTCGATTCCCGGCCCCGTCATCGGCGGCGTAAGCTTCCTTCTTTACGGCATGATCGCGGCATCCGGCATCCGCCTCCTTGTTGAGGCGAAGGTTGATTACAGCCGTTCACGGAATCTGGCCCTGACATCCATTGTGTTTATTACCGGACTGAGCGGCGCGTCCATTCCGATCGGCGCGGTCGAACTGAAAGGCATGGCCCTTGCAACCATTGTAGGCATGGTACTGAGCCTGCTCTTCTATGTAATTGACCGTCTTCATCTTGCCAATGATGAGCAGGAAGCATGATTTTCTAAAACCTGTTAAAATATTTTATGGCCTCCTATCCGCTGTTGCGGACGGGAGGCCATTTTGCTGATTGTATTGTAACTTTGACCGGATGGCCGTTCGCTTCACAGCAAATCTGTTCGCAGACAGTGCGCAGATTCTCCCTGCTGTTGGAAGCTTCCTCCGGTGTTCCGGGTAAAACATGTACGGTTACAACCGGTATCCCGATGTCATGCATTTTATCACCCCTGTAAAAATATGCAGCTGCCGGTTTGTCCTATGCGTTTGTAATCGATTCACTTCTAAACGCTGATTTCCAAAAGTAGAATTTAGTGAATCATTCTTTTGGAAAGGCAGGGCGATGAAGTGAATACGGCTATGTACCTTCGCAAAAGCCGCGCGGAAGAACTCAGCGACAGCGTGGATGAAACGCTGAAGCGGCACAAAGAAATTCTTCTGGATTATGCGCAAAATAACGGATTGACCATTACGAGGATATATGAGGAGGTGGTATCCGGCGAATCGCTTTACGCAAGGCCGCACATGCTGGAGCTGCTGGCCGACGTGGAGCAGGGCACCTATGACGCTGTGCTCTGCATGGATATTGACCGCCTTGGGCGCGGTGCAATGAGCGATCAGGGAATCATTCTGGAGACGCTGAAAAATTCCGATACAAAAATCATTACACCCCGGAAAATATATGATTTAAATAATGAAATGGATGAAACGTATTCAGAGTTTGAAACGTTCATGGCACGGCAGGAGCTGAAATCAATCAAGCGGCGTATGCAGCGGGGTGTCAGAAAAACCGTGGAAGAGGGCGGATACGTTGCCAATGCTCCGTACGGATACCAAAAAGCAACGAGGAACAAACGCCCCACCCTTTCCGTGATTGAGGAAGAAGCCCGTTTTGTTCGGATGATATATGACCTGTACGTCAACAAAGGCATGGGCTGCCAGCAGATTGCGGACGCGGTCAACGTATTGAATGCAAAACCGCACCGGTCAGATCGGTTCGGCCGTACCTCTGTGATGAAGATTCTTCGAAACCCGGTTTATACCGGAAAAATTGTGTGGAACCGAACGTCGCAGTTTCGAAAGGGTTCAAAAGGCAACCAAAAACATGTCACCATACATAACCCGAAGGAAAGATGGATTTTTGCCGACGGAATGCACCCGCCGATCATTGAGCAGAGCTTGTTTGAGCAGGCTCAGAAAATAGCGGCGGGGCGCCGCCATCCGCCAGCCAAAAAAGGCATTTTAGAAAACCCCCTGGCCGGGCTTGTTTACTGTTCCCGATGCGGGCAGCTGATGCAACGGCAGGTGCTTCGGCCCGGCTGTGCCTACCTGCTCTGCCCCAATCCGGGATGTATCGTATCCTCTTCCCTTCCGCTCGTGGAACAGGCGGTGCTGAATGAACTGCGCGGTCAAATGGAGCAGTTCATCATAAATCAGGAGGCCGTCCCTTTTTCCCCCGGGGATAAAAGCAGAGAAATTGCAATCGCCGTTGAAGCACAGCGCCATACCATTGCACATCAAATAGAAAGGCTGTACGATCTTCTGGAACAGGGCGTTTACGATACACAGACATTTGACATGCGGCGGTGTGCTTTGAATGAAAAATTGGCGGGACTGGAAAGCATAAACCCGGACAGATACAACAACCTCAATAACTCCGGTATGATTCGGAAATCAATTACAAATATCTTTACCGCCTACCAGGCAGCTTCCTGCCAGCAAAAAAACATGCTATTAAAAGCGATGATACATAAAATCGTATATCAAAAGCAAAAAAGAGCAAGGCCCGCGGAGTTTTCACTCGAACTATACATGAATCCGCTGTATTGATGATGACCACTGTTGTGATAAAGATTGCCTTGAGGATTTGAGGGTCTATTTCCCGCCGGATAAACGCGAAGTGATTGAACACGCAACCAACGTCAGGCTAAGAGGGGCTGAAGTGATTACAGTTTTTCTTGACTTGGAGCCGGTGCCGTTTAATAAGGGCTTTTACTCGGTTGATCTGACTTTCTTCTTCAACGTATACCTGGACGTTTTCTGTTCAGCGGCGACGAACCCCACAGTTGTAAGCGGCGTATCCATATTCAGCAAACGGGTGATTTTGTACGGCAGCGAAGGCAATGTAAAAATGTTTACTTCCGACTCCGCGCCGGACGATACCAATATTCAAAATGCTGGAGGAGACGTACTGCCGAAAGCGACCTGCCAGGTTGCGGAGCCAATCGGACTCTCTGCCAGAATTTGTGACTGCCCGCCCCATAGCTGCGATACTTGCTGCCGGATTCCCGACTGCATCAGCAGGCGCTTCGGCGGTGAGTTGGACTTCGGTTCAAACCGTGCCGTCTATGTCACACTCGGAATTTTTACGATTGTTCAGATTGTCAGAAATGTACAAATCCTGATTCCGGCATACGATTTTTGCATTCCGGAAAAAGAATGCGTCACCGCATCAGACGATCCGTGCACAATGTTCCAGCGCATCGACTTCCCGACCGACGAATTCTTCCCGCCGAAAGTCAGCGACTGCGGCTGCAACGATCATGGCCACAGGCCAAGATAAGCGGAATCAGCCGGACAATACGGAAAAAGCCCGGCAGCAAAATTGCTGCCGGGCTTTATAATACTGTTCAGGCTTTTTGCAGCCGTGCAAAATTAGCCATCAGTTTTTTGGTGCCGACTGTGTCAAAGGCAATTTCCAAAAGGGTGTCGTTGCCCATGGGGGAAGTTGAAACAATCATTCCGGTTCCAAAGGTTTTATGAACCACGCTGTCTCCCGTTTGGAAATGGGCAACCGGCGGTTCCCCGTGCGTAACGCCCGCGGGCCCAAAAATACGCGCCGACTCGGTGGTGGCGACTCTTGCCTCAAACGCGGAGGTGGGCAGGCTGGTGCCCGGCTGCGGCTTTTTCCACGAGCGGGAACGGCTGCGCACAATCAGATCCTCCGGAATTTCCTGAATAAAACGGGACGGTTTGTTGCGCGAGGTACTTCCGAAAATCATGCGGCTTTCCGCATTTAAAACATACAGCTCCTCTTTTGCTCTTGTAATTCCGACATAGGCAAGGCGGCGTTCCTCTTCGATTTCAACCGGGTTGTAAATTGCCTGGATTCCCGGGAAAATACCTTCCTCAAAGCCCGGCAGGAACACCACCGGGAATTCGAGTCCCTTCGCGGAGTGCATGGTCATCATAACCACACTGTCCGAATGCTCGTCGAAGTTATCGATGTCCGTCATAAGGGAAACTTCTTCGAGGAAGCCGGAAAGGCTTGCCTCCTCGCCGTTGTCCTCTTCATATTTAATCAGGTTGGAAGCAAGTTCGTTGATGTTGTCAATGCGGTCCTGCGCATCGTCATTTTCAGCGGCCTGCAGCGCTTCAATATAATTTGTCTTGTCCAGAATCAAATGATAAAGCTCATTCAGGCTGGTGGACTCGCTGTTCGCGGCGTCAATCAGTTCCTGTAACGTTGCGGCAAACTGCAAAAGCTTTGGCGAAGTGCGCTTTAACGGCTCGTATTCGTCGGCGTGTTTAATGACATCAAACACGCTTTCCCCCAGCTGTGTGGCAATTTCGGAAGCCTGCGCAATGGTCTTGTCGCCGATGGAGCGCTTTGGCTGATTGATGATGCGGCGCAGCCGGATTTCGTCATACGGATTGTTGATCACACTTAAATACGCGATCATATCCTTGATTTCTTTGCGCTCATAGAAGCGCAAGCCGCCGATAATGCGGTACGGAATACCGGATTTCACAAATATTTTTTCAAGAATATTGGATTGGGTGTTCATTCGGTACAGAATTGCGTAATCCGAAAATTTACGGTTCGCCGCAACACCTTCCAGAATTTTTTTAGAAATATACTCGGCCTCGTCCTGTTCACTGTAGGCCGTATGTACGCCGAGCTTTTCGCCGACTTTATTGTCCGTCCAAAGGGTTTTGCCTTTGCGGGCAGTGTTGTTTTCAATCACCGCATTCGCGGCATTCAGGATATTTTGCGTTGAACGGTAGTTTTGCTCCAAGCGGATTACCCTGGCGTTTGGATAGGTCTTTTCAAAGCTCATGATGTTTTCAATTGTGGCGCCGCGGAATTTATAAATACTCTGGTCGTCATCGCCGACAACGCAAAGGTTGGTGCTCTTTTGCGCGAGCAGCTTCACAAGCAGGTACTGCGCATGGTTGGTATCCTGATATTCGTCCACCATCACATACTTGAATTTATTCTGATAATATTCGAGCACATCCGCATGGTTTTGCAGTAGGAATACACAATTACAAATCAAATCGTCAAAATCCATCGCGTCGGCTTCCTTCAGTCTTGCCTGATAAAGCTTGTACGCTTTGGCAATCAGGTCAAGGCGGTTGTCCGTTCCGGCCTGACGCGCAAATTCATCCGGCGCAACCATGCTGTCCTTTGCACGGGAGATTTCGGATAAAATCGACTTGTAGGAAAGCACCTTGTCTTCAATTCCCAGCATCTTCTGGCATTCCTTCATCAAGCGGCGGGAATCGTCGGTGTCGTAAATCGTAAAATGATTGGTGTACCCCAGCTTGTCACCGTCGTGACGTAGCATACGTGCACAGGTTGAGTGAAAAGTAGAGGCCCAGATTTCATTGCCCGGTTCCCCCAGCATGGCAACCAAGCGGTTTTTCAGTTCACCGGCAGCTTTGTTGGTAAATGTAATGGCAAGAATCTGCCACGGGCGGCACGGGCTGACCGCAAGGCGCTCCTTTACCTGTAACGACAGGGGTTCGTTATTATTCAGATAATTGTTGACCGCGTCAATTTCATCGCTGCTGAAATTTTGCGGAATAAATTTGCTTGTGTAGGCGCTGCCATAGCGAATCAGGTTTGCAATACGGTTTACCAGCACCGTGGTTTTTCCGCTGCCTGCACCGGCCAGAATCAGCAAGGGGCCGTCCACACAGAACACAGCCTGCCGCTGCATATTGTTCATTCTGGAAAATTCTTTCTCCAGAACATTCTTTCTGAGTTCCAATAATTTTTCGCTTGTTATTTCAAACATGAATCCACCGCCAGAACTTATAATTTAGGCGTATGACCGCCCATTTAGATTTAACTGCATAATCTTTATTGTACAATATTTTGTAGACAATAGCAAATCATTTCGAGTATCTATGTTGAATCGGCGCAGATCCGTCTTTTCGGAATCATTCCGTAAACAGAAAATTCCCGCAAAATACCCGCACACTGTTCGTGTGCGGGTATCACTCAATCATTCAACTGATATCAGCCGGGAAAACGATTAAGCCGGGAGTACTCAGAACGGCCGTGTGTTTTCCAGTAAACCGGCCATGGCCCACGCGGAGCGCGCCGGCTGCGCCGAACGGCGGATGCTGGTTACCGCGGCACCGGAAGTCCCGTACATCATGTAAACGGCAGCGGAAATAGCAGCAATGACTTCTTCCGGAATTCCGGCTTCGGCTATGGGAGCAGCTTTATGCTGACCATTGCCGGCAGCAAGCACAGGCTCCGCAGAAGCTGATTTTGGGGTATCTTTTGCCGCGCCAAAACTCTTAATACGATTCATTACGAAAATCAGCATTACAAAAACAATTACCAACCCGATTAACAGTACGGTTAAAGAAAGCTGTACTTTCTGGTCAAAACTCATTCTGTATTTCCCCATTCCCTTTTGCAATTTTATCTGTCCACGCGGGCAGCGGCTGTGTTCCGCACATCCCCTCGGATATTCTTTTACAACATTATGAAATATTAATATTGTATTTATTATAACCGATACAGTCATTAAATTCAATTTATTTCTATACATTTTTGTTTTTTATTGAATATCTTACTACTTTAAATTATAATAGAAGAAAATCCTGCCGGACGGGGGGCAGCCTCTTATGATGACGAATGACGAATTCCGGCATTCTTTTAAAGTTTCGGTTCACAACAGCCTTGGTCTGGCGGTTTACAGTTGCGGGGTACAGCGCTGCGGCGCACACCACTCCTGGGGGCCCGCTGTGCGTGACCATTATCTGATTCATTATATTACGTCGGGACAAGGCGTCTTTTCATGCGGAGGAAAAAACTATCCGCTTTCGGCGGGTGACGGCTTTTTGGTTGTTCCCTCGCACGTTGTTTCGTATATTGCGGACGAAAATGACCCGTGGGAGTACTGCTGGGTGGGATTTAACGGAAGCGATGCGAAACGGCTGATGAGTCAGACCGGGCTTTTGACCCTTGGCCCTGTTTTTCATTACGGGGAGGACAGCCGGCTTCAGGAATTGCTGATGAACATCTGCGGCGCCTCCGGCTCGGGCCCCAGTGCGGAAGCAAAAATGGAGTCGGGCCTGCTGCTCTTCCTTGCGGAACTGATGGAACACTACGGCGTGCCGGCAGCGGAACATACCAGCGGATATGAGTATGTACAAAAAGCGATTAAATTTATAGACTATAACTACTCCAGCAATATTGACATCAATGATGTGGCCGCGAGCGCCGGAATCAGCCGCAGCCATTTATACAGGCTGTTTATGCAGCATATTTCCATGCCGCCTAACGAGTACCTGATGCGCTACCGTATCAGTAAAAGCGCCGAGCTGCTTGAAGGCAACAGCCTTTCCGTGGGGGAAGTCGCTTATTCAACCGGTTTTTCCGACCAGCTGTATTTCTCCCGCGTATTTAAAAAATATATGGGCGTACCCCCAAGCCGTTACGCCGGCTCCGGGCAAAAGGAGGATATAAAATGAGTGAAGCAACCGATATTATTGCAGAATGGGCTAAGAACACCAAAGAATATAACGCTGTGGAATGGGACAGACTGCCGGAAATTTACCTGTATATGGACCAGGTATTAACCTACATGGATAAGCAGCTCCATCTTTTCGAGCGCAGCAGCAACGCTACCCTGCTGACTTCAAGCATGATCAACAATTATGTAAAGGACGGTGTTCTGCCCCGCCCGGAGCAGAAGAAGTATTCGCGCGAACATTTGGCGCTGCTGATGGTCATCTGTATGCTAAAGCAGGTTCTTTCCATCCAGGACGTTTCCTGGCTGATTAAAACGCTGCTGAAAGACGCATCCCAAAATGAAATGTATGACCGTTTTTGCGCTGCCCAGTCCGCTGCGCTCAAAGAAGTCTGTGAGCGCGTGGAAACTGCCGCACCGCAGGGTGAAGCAGAACTGACGCGCCTTGCCATTGAGCTTTCCATTGAAGCCAACGCGCGCCGCACGGCATCCGAACGGATTCTGAGCGAGCTTTCCGCCGCCGCCGAGCGGGAAAAGAACGAGAAGAAAGAATAATTGCCGTTCAACCTGAGAACCGTACAACTTTTTCACAGTCTGCTGCCGCTTCCGTTTCGGGAGCGGCTTTTTTCATGATGCCATATTTTCAAAATCAAACCATTAACCATAATGATATCTCCGCATAATATAGAAAAGTCAATTACACCGGCTGTAGTTGACTTTATGAAAGCGAGGTATTGTTATGTGCGGAATTGCAGGATTTTGTGATTATAACGACGACTTGAGCGATGAAGTGCTGTTTTGGGGTGCACTGGCAAAACGGATGGGCAGCCGGTTAAAGCACCGCGGCCCGGACGACAGCGGAATACATGTATCCGCTCACGCGGCGCTTGCGCATGCAAGGCTGGCGGTCGTGGATATTCAGGGCGGAAAGCAGCCGATGAGTACAGTCGCCGATGACTTTGACTACACAATCGTTTACAACGGCGAGCTTTACAACAGCGACGAGCTGCGGGATGAGCTGAAGGCCCTGGGACATACGTTTCAAACCAGAAGCGACACGGAAGTTCTTTTAAAATGCTATGTCCAGTTCGGATTTGACTGTGCCGAAAAGCTGAACGGCATCTTTGCTTTTGCTGTGGATGACCAAAGACGCGGCTGCTGTTTTTTGTGCAGGGACCGTTTTGGGGTGAAGCCGCTGTTCTATTCCATTGAAAATGGGCGGCTGGTGTTCGCTTCCGAAATAAAAGCGTTGTTCGAGTACCCGGGAATCAACCCGATTATTGACCGGCAGGGTTTGTGTGAAATTTTCGGGCTTGGGCCGGCAAGAACCGCCGGGGTTGGTGTATTCAAAAACATCTTTGAAATTAAGCCGGGCCACTGCGCCGTATTTAACCGGGATGGCTTTAAAGCAGAGCCGTATTTCCGGTTGAAAAGCTGGGAGCACCCCGACAGCTATGAGGATACGGTAAAAAAAGTGCGGTATTTACTGGAAGATACCGTTACAAGGCAGCTGGTTTCGGATGTGCCGCTGTGCACACTGCTTTCGGGCGGACTGGATTCCAGCATTATCACCGCACTGGCCGCAAGGAGCTACAGCAATTCGGGCCAGACTCTTTCCACCTATTCGTTTGATTTTACCGGAAACGACCGGTATTTTAAACCGACAGCTTTTCAGCCGGACGCCGACCGGCCGTGGGTCGACAAAATGGTGGAATTCTGCAAAACGAACCACCAGTATTTGGAATGCAACAACGTGAGCCTGGCCGACCGGCTTTACGATTCCGTCACGGCGAAGGATTTGCCCGGCATGGCGGATGTGGATTCCTCCCTGCTGCATTTCTGCAGCCTGATAAAGAAAAACCATGTGGTTGGAATCAGCGGCGAGTGCGCCGACGAAGTGTTTGGCGGCTACCCATGGTTCCACAAAAAAGAAGCGTTCGAGGGCCACTGTTTCCCATGGTCGCCGGATTTGTCGGTTCGAACCGGTCTGCTGATTCCCGAAATTGCCGACGCGCTGCAAATTGATGAATATGTGAACCAGCGGTATGAAGAGTCCATTTCCGCCGTACCGGTTTTGGAAGGTGAAAGCGCACAGGAAAAACGCCGCCGGGAAATTTCATTCCTCAATATTAACTGGTTCATGTCCACTCTGCTCGACCGTAAAGACAGGGCAAGCATGGCCAGCGGCCTTGAAGTGCGCGTGCCGTACGCCGACCACCGCCTGGTGCAGTACGTGTTTAACGCCCCATGGGAGTACAAATGCCACGACGGCGTAGTGAAGGGGCTTCTGCGCGACGCCGCCAAGCCATGGCTGCCCGAAGACGTTCTGCTGCGCAAAAAAAGCCCATACCCGAAAACCCACAACCCTGCCTATGAAATGATTGTAAGGCAAAGGCTGCAAAGCGTAATGGCGGATAAAAACGAACCGATTCATACGCTCGTCAGCAAGAACGCGGTTGCAGACCTGATGGGTGAAAAGTCCGATTACGGCAAGCCGTGGTTCGGGCAGCTGATGGCGGGGCCGCAGATGATGGCATACCTGCTGCAAATCAATTACTGGCTGAAAAAGTATGAAATCGCAATTGATTTATAATGCGATGAAAGAACCTTCTTATATAAGAGTGAGGACTGAGCCCGGTATTGTATCGGACTCAGCCCTTGTTATGTTGCCCCTTCTTCCGCTTCAGCGAACAGATTAATGGTGACCGGCTGATATTTTTCCATTTTAAGTTACATATACTGAATTACTGCCGGTTTTCGGCCGGCCTTGGTTCAGTATAAAGAACGAGCATGGAGGAATCAAGCATGATTATTAAAATCAGATACAAGACCGTGGGCATTGTTTTATTACTGCTGATTTTTGCAGCGGTATTGTTTATATCAGTCAAAAACAGCAGATCTGAAATTGACGCCGTTTCGCTCAATAAAGATACGACCTGTGTCCCAATCATTATGTACCACGAAGTAAAAACTTATAAGCTGGGAAAAGATGTGATTAGCCCCTATGAATTTGAAAGCGACCTGAAATATTTATCAAAAAACAATTACACGGCAATAACAATGACCCAGCTGATTAATTATGTGTACAACGGAGAAGAACTCCCCAAAAATCCGATTATCCTTTCATTTGACGACGGTTACCTGAATAATTACGTATATGTTCTTCCTCTGCTGAAAAAGTACAATACAAAAATTGTATTCTCGATTATCGGGAAAAACACGGATGACTTTACCAGAATACCCGACAATAATCTCGACTATTCCCATGTAACGTGGGACCAGCTGAACGAGATGCTTGATTCCGGATATGTTGAAGTCCAGAACCATACATACAATTTACATTTTTTCAGCAAAGGAAGAATCGGATGCGCACAAATGTCGGGGGAAACATTATCACACTATGAGAAAGTAATGACGGATGACATTGGCAAATTTCAGGAGGAAATCAAATCTATGACAGGAAAAACCCCCAATACGTTTGCGTACCCTTACGGAAAATCAAGTAAAAGTACGGATGCAATATTAAAAGGAATCGGCTTTCAGGCGACCCTTTCCTGTGATTACGGTGTAAATTTAATTACGAAGGACAGGGACAGTTTATATGATTTAAAACGGATATGCCGCTCGCACGGGCAAAGCATTGAAAAAGTGATTACGGAGGCCATGAAAACTTTGAAATTCAGATTAAAAAAATAACAGCGCTAAAATTTTTATTCTAAATTGAAATAAAATAACCCCCGTCAGCCAACAGGCCGGCGAGGGTTGCATTGATATTGATTTACTTTTATGCCGCCAATGGAACAAACAAAAGCTGTGAAAAAAACATGCGGCTACCATTTGATAATTTACTGTTCGGCCGGCGCAGCTTCTTCGGGTTCCTCAACGGCTTCTTCCTTAACCGCCTTGACAGAGGCATAAACTTCGTGTTCCGGATCAAGTATTTTAATCGCTGCAGGCAGGTGAAAATCGGCAGCGGTGATGGTTTCCCCTAATTTTTTCTCTGAAACATCAACTACGGCCTCATCGGGCATAAGCTCTGCTTTTCCCTCAACCTCGATCTCTGTTTTGTGAACCTGCAGCTGAAGCAGTTTGTGCTCCAGATCAGCATGGCCATGGAAAACAATCGGCAGCTGCATTTTAACATCCTGATCTTTCGAGACCAGCTGGATGTCAATATGAATGATTTTTCCTTCCACCGGATGCTTTTGAACTTCCTTAATGAAGCCAAACTTTTTTTCATCACCCAATTCAACCCACAGCTTGGCATTTGTGCCGTGCCTTGTGATGATTTTGTTCAGTGCTACGCTTTCGAACTGCACGGGGACAGAAGCTGTACCGGGGCCGTTAAGAACACCTGGAATAAAACCTTCATTCCTGACTTTTTTCGGTTTTTCACTTCTTGCCGCTGCTTTTAAAATTATCTCTTCCATAAAAATACTCCTTCTGGTTTTACGCCATTAACTTTAGACTTTATGTATTCGTCACTTTGATTTTATACCTATATTATGAAAAGTCAAGTCCTGCCTGCCTATAGTACAGTTAAAATGCACAAATATAACCGTGCCCCCACGGGCGGGGCTAATTTAGGCAAAGCAAGACCAATTACGTCAATCTTAGCTGAATTAAGCCCTTTTGAACTGACTTTATAATAAAAAAATTCCAACCCCAATACCCAAAATAGGTATTGGGGTTGGAACCGCGTTGGTGCCGGTGATCGGACTTGGGCGGCGCAATAACGGCGCGCGTTCCGCGAGTCCCTGCATTTATTCCGAAGGGTTTCATTTTTTAATGTTTCTCCCAACCTGCAATATGGTTCGAGAAATGGGACCATCCACGCAAAAACAGGGAATACCCGAAATGGGTATTCCCTGTTTTGGTGCTGGTGATCGGACTTGAACCGATACGATGTTGCCACCGAGGGATTTTAAGTCCCTTGCGTCTGCCGATTCCGCCACACCAGCAAATCAACATTTGATATTATAGCATAGCGCGGCGGCAAAATCAAATGAAATTTTACGATTGATTATTTATTTATTTCAATTGTATTTTTACTGTGATATTCTTTGGTTGTGTTGTCGCGGACAACCTCGGACTGATTTTTGTGAAGCAGCATTGTAAGGGGGTAAACATCCACCCATATTTCGTTATTGCTTTCCTTTTGGCTTTCGTCAAAAATAAGCTGAAGACCGAAATGCAGATGGCTAAGCCGGATATTGTTCACATTTTCCGTGGTGCTGTACCCCGTATGCCCAACATACCCAATCACGTCACCGGCTGTTACCGTTTGGCCGACTGCAAGCCCTTCAGCATACGGCCGGTTTTGCCTTAAATGAGCGTAATAATAATAACGGTGTGAATCAAAGCTGCGGATACCGATGCGCCAGCCGCCGTATTGGTTCCAACCCAGCGCTTCCACCACGCCGGATTCTACCGCAATAACCGGAGTACCGGTAGCGGCAATCAGGTCATGACCCAAATGCGGACGCGTAAAGCCGTAGGTGCGCCGTGTGCCGAAGTCGTCATAATCCTCATAGGGAAATGTTTTCGCAATCGGGGAAAATCCCATTAACCCGTATTTTTCTTCTCCATTGACCTTATAGGTTCCCACAAGGCCGCCGAGCACCGCAGAATACGCTTCATTGTAATAGGAATACAGCTTCATGCCTGACGTAATTTCTTCCATGCTCTTTGACTGCAGTTTTGTTACAAGCGCGTCCATATCGTTGCTTTTGTAATTGGCAAAATTTCCGCCGTACTTCGCACCCAAATATGCAAGGAGCTGAATCCAGCTGACATTGCCGCCGTGTTCATGGGAATCGATATCAATTTTGAGTGCCTTTTGCAGCGCGAGATACGGCACATCAAATTGGACCCATTTAATATAATTGCTTTTTTGCGTTTCCGCTTCCGCGGCAACAGAATCGGGAGCCGCAAAGCGGCACGAAATGCCCACGGCCGCCACAGCGATTAGCGCGACAAACAGTAAAGCCAGAATCTTTTTCATCTTTAAAATACGGCTAATCAAACAATCACCCACCGTCCCGCATGGTTCGCTCCGCCCAAAAGGATAGCGAAGCGAGCGTATTGGCAGATTCCTCCACCGTTACCCATTACTATGATGAATGATTGAAAAATATTGCTGAATTTTTAAAGATCGTCGGCGTCCTGTGTCGGCTCTTCCCCGTCCTCCGCAGTTCCGGTGTAGCTGCCCATCACATCCGTCGGAATAACGCCCCGGTTCATATTCAGCAGGGTTGCCGCCATAATTCTGATTTCGTTATCGATTTCTTTTTGGCTTTTCGGCTCATCCGGCCTAAGCTGGAACATAAAAATCACCTCATACCTATTATTGTCAGGTACAAGGTGAAATATGACAGTTTGCAATTATTTTTCCGGGGGCTTTTCTTCGGGCCTGCCCTGCGGCAAAAAAACGGCGGCAACCGTTTGAAACATAATTTTAATGTCGTTCCAAACGCTGATTTTTTTCAGATACGCAAGGTTCAGTACCATTTTCGGGGGCAGAATCTGCTCCACATAAATTTCCTCCGGATTTCCGCCGGAATTCAGCAGCCTGTCCTCATCCTTAAAGGCAATGCTCGAGGTCGCGGTGATTCCGGGACGAATCAGCAGGGTTGCCATATATTCGGGGGTGTAAACATCCACATACTTGCGAACCTCCGGCCGCGGGCCGACCAGGCTCATGCTGCCGCCCAGCACGTTCAGGAGCTGCGAGAACTCGTCGAGGCGCAGCTTGCGGATCAAATGGCCGACACGGGTGACACGCGGGTCATCTCCCACTGTGAGCGGCGGGCCGACCCGATCCGCGTTTTGCACCATCGTACGGAATTTGAAAATTTTAAAATCCTGATTATAGCGGCCGACGCGCACCTGGCGGTAAAATACCGGGCCTTTGGAGTCAAGCTTGATTGCAAGCGCCAAAAGCAGCAGGAGCGGCGAAAGCACCGCAAGGATAACGAAGGACACCACAAGGTCGAACACGCGTTTCGCGGAAAGTGAAAAACGCCGCCCGTTCAGCAGCTGCACATAAGATTTGACAGGTTCGCTTTTCATGCTTTCGGGAAGTTCGTCATAGATCACTTGCATTTACTCCAATCGGATTTTATTTTAATCAAGCCAATTATGGCTCAAGTCCGCGGACTTTATTTGTAGCTAATTAACTTTTGATATTATAGCACAAGTTTACACAGAGTAACAATTTTTTCTGATATCCTGTCCAATATATTTACTTTTAGCAGAAGAAGATGCTATACTGATAAATATTGATTCGATATCACAAATAAGGAGGACCATATTATGTATTACTTAGGAATCGACCTGGGCGGGACAAACATTGCTGCCGGTGTCGTGGATGAAAACTACCAGATTCTTGCAACTGCCAAAAGAAAAACCAGAGTGCCTTCTGCCCCGGACGACCTCTGCGAGCAGCTCGCTACCACTGCTTTAGAAGCTCTTGAGAATGCAAAAATTACAATTAACGATATTCCCTGGATCGGCGTAGGCACACCGGGTACAGTGAATCGCCACACCGGCGTTGTGGAATTTGCCAATAATCTGTATCTGAACAATTATCCGCTGAAGGATTTACTGGAAGCAAGGCTGAACAAAAAAGTAATTGTCGAGAACGACGCCAACGCGGCAGCCTACGGCGAATACAAGGCGGGCGCCTTAAAAGGAGCGGAGAACGGCCTTGCGATTACACTTGGAACGGGTGTCGGCAGCGGAATTGTTCTTGGGGGCAAAATTTACGCGGGCTTTAACTATGCCGCGGGCGAAATGGGCCACACCGTTATTGTTTTCAACGGGCGCCACTGCACCTGCGGGCGCAACGGCTGCTGGGAAGCGTACGCTTCCGCCACGGGTTTAATTGCCCAGACAAAGGAAGCCATGCAAAAAACGACCAACCATAACAGCCCGATTTGGACATTGGTGAACGGTGACCTGAACAACGTGAGCGGCCGCACCGCGTTTGACGCAATGCGCGCAGGCGACCCGATCGGCAAAGCGGTAGTGGATGAATACATCGCTTACCTTGGCTGCGGGCTCGCCAACTGCATCAACACCTTCCAGCCGGACATTCTGTGCATCGGCGGAGGCATCTGCAACGAAGGCGAGACCCTCTTAAAGCCTTTGCGCGAATATGTCGCCCACGAGGTATATACGATCAACACCGCGAAAAAGACCATCCTGTGTAAGGCTCAGCTCGGCAATGACGCGGGAATTATCGGTGCTGCGCTGATCGGCGCATAACCAACCAATCATACGTAACAGAAAGCAGGGTTTTGAGTGAGTATTGAAAAGTCCGTTTTTGGGAAAATGCCGGACGGCACCGCAGTCGACATTTACAAATTGAAAAACGCAAGCGGAATGACAGCTGAAATTATGACCTATGGCTGCCGTATTGTAAAACTTCTGACGCCGGATAAAAGCGGAAACTTTGGCGATGTTGTTTTGGGGCATGATACACTCGAAGAATACCGCAAGCCCGGCGATGTTTTAGGCGCGGCGATCGGCCGTTTTGCCAACCGGATTGCCGATGCAGCCTTCGAAATAAACGACCGAAATTACACCCTTGCCGCAAATGACGGTGCAAATTCCCTTCACAGTGCTCCTGGGGGCTTTCAGGACCGCTTGTGGCGCGTAAAATGCAGTGACAACAGCGATGACGCGCCCTCCATTACGTTTGCCTACCGAAGCGTGGACGGCGAATGCGGCTTTCCGGGCAATTTGGACGTTACCGTCACTTATACCGTTTCCACGGATAATGCGCTGATTATCGACTATGGCGCACGCACGGACAGCGAAACGCCGGTCAACCTGACCAACCACTCCTACTTTAATATCAGCGGCGATGTTCGCAGGGACATCCTTTCAAATGAACTGCAGCTTAACGCGGACTATATTACCGCCGTGCGGGAAGATTTGATTCCAACCGGTGAATTAACCCCGGTTAAAGGCACACCGTATGATTTTAATCACGCTAAGACGATTGGGCAGGACATAAAAGCAGACGACCGCCTGCTGAAAAAGTGCGGGGGTTACGACCACAACTTTGTTCTGAAGGGTGCAGGCACCATGAAAAAAGCCGGTGAGCTTTACGACCAGGCGAGCGGCAGAGTCATGATGATTTTTACCGATTTACCGGGAATCCAGCTGTACACTGGAAACAGCTTTGATGCGGGTGCAACGGGAAAAGGCGGTGCGAAGCATCTGACCCACCACGCGCTGTGCCTTGAAACTCAGTTCTTCCCGGATGCGGTGCATCACCCGGATTTTCCGTTTGAAAACCTAAAGCCGGGCGAAGCATACCAGCACACGACAATTTATAAATTTGCGGTAAGATAATTCAGTTCGATGGAACTGCCGTATTTTAATTTCCGCAATCTTCCTCCAATATTTCAAGCCCCGCGTCGTACACTATCAACGGGGTGATTGATATGGCGAATGGATTAAACGACCTCTTGGAAAATAATTCGGAGGTCAGTCAATATTTCTCGTCGCTGCCCGGCAATGTGCAGAACGCGGTTTCCGGCTGTGGGGAACAAATCTGCTCCCTGGAGGATTTGCTGCGCTGCGTTAAAAATTATATGGGAACCTGTTAGAGCTTTCCTGAACACGGCACGTAATCAGAGTTTCAGGCAGCCCTTGGCAAAAGGGAGCAGAACCGCCATTCTGCTCCCTTTTTATTTTTGCAGCTTTTTTGAATTTTCATGCAAAAATAAAATTGTAAATACGGAAAACATCGAAATGAGCCCTCGTTTTTTCTTGGCAGGTTTCTGTTTATTTCATAGAAAAAAGTGACATTTTTCCGGGTGTTTTCTTGAGAAATATTTTGGAAGAGTTTTTCAGTTCTCTATATTTAAAAAGGAAAATTCACCCGAAAAGTATATAAAAGCTTGTATTTTATCAATTTGACTTGAATATTTTAAGTTTACATCTTGCAATTTATAAAAATACATGTTATATTATACCCATATTGTACGGGCAATGGGGCCAACAATTATCATCGCTGATGATAATTGTTGGCCCCATTTTTGTTTGAATGAAATTTGGGTCGATTCTATGTACGAAAAGCAAATATGGGAGGAAATGTTAATGAATCATGGAGATGTTGCTTGGATGCTCTTGTGCTCGGCGATGGTTTTTCTTATGACACCCGCCCTTGCACTGTTCTACTCGGGTTTGGCAAAACGAAAAAACTCGGTTAACACTATTATGTCGTGCGCGTTCACTTTGGGTGTTGCATCCCTTCTTTGGGTACTCGTCGGTTTTTCGCTTTCGTTCAGCGGCGATGTTGGCGGCGTTATCGGGAATTTAAAATGGTTTGGTTTAAACTTTGACGGATTTAAAGATACCACACTTCCCTATCCGAACACAATGACCTTTGCAATTTTCCAAATGATGTTCGCAGTTATCACACCTGCGTTGATTTCAGGAGCAGTTGTGGAAAGAATGCGTTTTTCCGCTCTGTTTATCTTTGTAATAGTTTGGTCGGTTATTGTATATTACCCTATGGCTCACATGGTTTGGGGCGGCGGCTTCCTCATGAAAATCGGGTCCGTCGATTTTGCAGGCGGCAATGTCGTACATATTACCTCCGGCATCAGCGCGCTCGTGCTGGCCATTGTACTGGGCAAACGCAGAACCGTTGACGGTATTTCCTATCATCCCCACAATGTGCCCTCTGTCTTTATTGGCGCCGGCCTTCTGTGGTTCGGCTGGTTCGGCTTTAACGGCGGCAGCGCACTTGCAGCCAATGAACTTGCTGTGCATTCATTCATGACAACCAATACCTCCGCGGCGGCGGCAATGCTTTCCTGGATGCTGATTGAAAAAATCACAAGCGACAAGCCAACCCTTGTAGGCGCTTCCACAGGCATGGTGATCGGTCTTGTCGCCATCACCCCGGGCGCGGGCTTTGTGCCGATTTGGTCGGCAATCGTGATCGGCGCTTTGGCAAGCCCCATTTCCTACTTCTTTATTTCCGTTGTAAAAAAGAAATTCGGTTACGATGATGCTTTGGACGTTTTCGGCTGCCATGGAGTAGGCGGTATTTGGGGCGGTATTGCAACCGGTATTTTTACAAAGGCTTCTATTAACCCGGGTGCACAATGGGACGGTCTGATTTACGGAAACGGGAACCTGTTTCTGCGGCAGCTTGTGGCAATCGGTGTAGCGGCGGCTTTTGCTGTAGTCGGCACCTTTATCGCGGTCGGCGTTGCAAAACTGGTTGTAAAGAATATCCGGGTATCTTCCGATGATGAAGAGCTTGGACTGGATATGTCCGAGCACGGCGAATCCGCGTACCCCGCGTTCAACGGATTGGACTGACTTGCAGAATTTTATATGCACAAAGAAGCAACCGAAAGGATTTTCCTTTCGGTTGCTTTTATCATTGATATTTTATTTTGTGCCCTTTTGAAATTTAAGGCGCTGCGGGCCCGCAGGATTTTTTTCTTTTACATAGACAAGCTTGTTGTACCCATCGCTGTTGCGCTCGGAATAAATATCAAATATTTCCATCGATTTCAGCATTGGGGTCAGCTTGCGAAAGCCGTAATTTCTTACGTCAAAATCAGGATAGCGACGCACCAGCATATTGCCGAGCTCACCGACGAACGCCCTGCCGTCATCATCCGATATTTCCTGCACAATAGTCCGAACCGCGCTCTTGATGGTTTCAAGCGGGGTCATTTCAACCGAAGACGTTTCATCATCCTCGTTTATTGGCAGCGGACTGGGGTCGGCCCCCTGTGCCAAAACTTCGAGATACCGAAATTTATTACAGGCTGAAATAAAGGGTGACGGTGTCTTTTTTTCACCCATTCCAACCACGTTCATGCCGGATTCGCGTAAGCGGACAGCCAGCCGGGTAAAATCGCTGTCACTGGATACAATGCAGAATCCCTCAACATTACGGGAATACAAAATATCCATCGCATCAATAATCATGGCGGAATCTGTCGCATTTTTCCCCGTTGTATAGCCGTACTGTTGAATCGGAGTAATCGAATAATCCAGCAAAACATTTTTCCACATGCCAAGAGCAGGCTTCGTCCAGTCGCCGTAGATGCGCTTATACGTAGCCACCCCGTCATTGGAAACCTCGTCAAGAATATATTTAATATACTTCTCTGATACGTTATCCGCATCAATCAATACGGCAAAACGATTATCTTTTTCCATTAGAATTTTCCGTCCCCTATTTTCGTTTTAGTTTAGAATAAGTCCGTCAATTCCACTCACGCTCTAAATTAGTGCAATTTTCAGTTAATTATACTCCAAGCTATTAAAATTATCAATCGATTTTATACGATTCAATCGAAAAAACAATCTAAATCAGCGCCATACTTTTTTAAAGAAAGTCCACCCGCCCCTTATTGTGAAAGCTTTACGCACTTATAAGGAAGAATTAACCCAACCTTAATGTTAAAATCGATTTATAGCCGACATATCGGTTGTAAACTAAAAAAGTTAAGGAACTTGGAGAAGTGGCGGTAATAAGATGGAAGAAAAAACAAAAGAGCAGTTAGATGAAATTATTGACGGGCAGCATTTGAAAACGGTATTCCAGCCCATTGTTTCCCTGCGCGACGGTTCTATTATCGGGCATGAAGCGCTGAGCCGAATCACCTGTGAAAGCGAAATTGCAAACCCCGAGGAATTGTTTCGAATTGCCGGTGAAGGCAGCCGGCTTTGGGACCTTGAACTGCTGTGCCGTACAACGGCACTTCACACAGCGTACCACAAGTTGCAGCCTCCTTACGATAAAAAGCTGTTTCTGAATGTAAACCCCAATATTATGCATGATGTGAAGTTCAAGCAGGGCTTTACCAAGGAATACCTGGAACAGTACGGAATCACGCCGGAAAGCATTATTTTTGAAATAACCGAGCGCAACGCCGTTTCCGATATGGGCGGTTTTAAAGGCACAATTTCCCACTATAAAGAGCAAAACTATAAAATTGCGGTGGATGACGCCGGTGCGGGGTATTCCGGGCTGAACCTGATCAGCGACGTGAACCCTCATTTTATTAAGCTGGACATGCAGTTAATTCGGAACATTGACTCCGACAGTATCAAATTCGCACTTGTGCGAAGCATGCTGGAGCTTTCCCATATTTCAAATATCAGCCTGATCGCCGAAGGAGTGGAAACAAAAGAGGAATTGACCACACTGATCAATTTGGGCGTTCAGTATGCGCAGGGGTACTTTCTGCAGAGACCGAGCGACACCATGCAGGAAATCAACCCGGAAGTGCTTGAAATTTTAAATGAGGCAAATCGGAGGAAAAATCATATTTTCGGCGGGAAAGCCAGCAATATTTATATTGAAAACATCTGCACCGCAACGGAAACAATCTCACCCTGTTCCCAAGTGGAAACTGTTTTTGAAAAGCTGCGGCGCGACCGCTCCTCCTTTGGGCTGTGCGTTGTGGAAGACGGCGAAGTATTGGGCGTTGTAACAAAGTCCCGTTTGGTTTTACAGCTCAGCGGAAGATATGGATTCAGTCTGAATCAAAAAAGGCCGATTTCGTGCCTGATGGACTGTGATTTTTTGGCTGTTGATTACCAAACACCCATTGACGCGGTTTCGCAGCTGGCAATGTCCCGCCCGGCAGAAAAGCTGTATGATTTTATTGTTGTCACAAAAGAGAATAAGTATGCGGGAACCGTCACCATTAAGGATTTGCTGCAAAAAACAACCGAAATTGAAGTAGTCAATGCAAAATACCAAAACCCGCTCACAGGCTTACCGGGAAACTTAATTATAGAACAAAAAATGAAGCAGTTTATTCTGAATGAAAAGCCGTATTGCGTTATTTACCTGGATATTGATAATTTTAAAGCTTACAACGATGTTTACGGATTTGAAAACGGAGATTTAATCATTAAGCTGCTGGCCGATCTGATTACCTCGCATTTGCCCGATGAACAGTTTGCCGGGCATGTTGGCGGCGACGACTTTGTTATGATTTTGGATAATTATGAAGCTGCAAGCCTTTGCGGTATTATTATCAATGAGTTTGATAAAAACGTGCTGAAGTACTACAATCCGCAGGACATTCAAAACGGATATATTATTGCGGAAGACCGGCACGGCGCAATTGAAAAATTCCCCTTGATTTCCCTGTCGATTGCAGGGGTCAGCAATAAGTCCCACCGGTTTTCAAACATATATGAGCTTACAGAAGAGCTGGCTAAAATTAAAAAGAAAAGCAAGCAGCAAAGCGGAAGCTGCTGCTGCTGGCTTTAGCCCTCCCACGAAAGCGAACCGATATTAAAAAGCGCCTAAGCTCCGTGAGAGAGTTTAAGCGCCCTTTTATTTTGTCTGTTTTAAGAATAAGGTTTTGTGCCGATTTGTTACTGCGAAAGCTGCTTCAATATTTTATTCAGCATCTGCTGCAAAGAAACCGCTTCCTCCCTGGAAAGAGAAATGCAGCTGCCAATCTGTTTTGGCACGGCAAGCGCGTCATCCTTCAGCGCAAGGCCACTGTCCGTCAGTCTGATATAAACATTCCGCTCGTCCTGCGGGCTGCGTTCCCTTGTAACAAGACCCTGTGTTTCCATCTTTTTCAAAAGAGGGGTAAGCGTTCCCGAGTCCAGATAAAGCTTTTCACCCAGTGCTTTGACAGTCACGCCGTTTTCCTCCCAAAGGGCCATCAAGGTAATGTATTGCGTATAGGTCAGACCCAAAGGGTCCAAAAAAGGCTTATACTTTTTGATGATCTCTTTAGAGCAGGCATAGAGCGGAAAGCAAAGCTGATTTTTCAGCATTAAGCTGTCATATTTCATATCAAGTCTCCTTGCATGTATTTCGTCATTATCATAACACACAACGGAATTTGATACAACTCACTTCAGCAGTTCTGCGATCTTGCCGTCGATGTCTTCCGGGGTTAGTGTCGGATTGAAGCGGGCAACCACATTACCGTCTTTGTTAATCAGGAACTTGGTGAAATTCCACTTAATATCCGTACCGAGTACACTTTGCCCAAGCCCTTTTAATTTATCCGCAAAAGTACCGGACGCGCTGTTCTCAATTTCCTTGGAGGCTTCCTGCTTCAAATAGGTAAACAGCGGGTCGGCGTTCTTACCGTTTACGTCAATTTTTGAAAAAGTCTGAAAAGTTGTTCCGTATTTCAGCTGGCAAAAACTTACGATCTCATCATTTGTGCCCGGCGCCTGATGCAGGAACTGATTGCATGGGAAGTCCAGAATTTCCAATCCCTGATCTTTATATTTTTTATACAGATTCTCCAGTCCTTCATATTGCGGAGTAAATCCACAGCCTGTTGCTGTGTTCACAATTAAAAGCACCTTGCCTTTATAATCGGCCAGCGAAACCTCGTTGTTTTTAGCATCTTTTACTTTAAAATCATAAACTGTCATAATCTATATTTCCTTTCATTTTTTATTTTATATAATAAAATTGATTACAATTGAATTATATATAACATTATTGTGTTTGTCAAGTGATATTTTATAACAGCGCGAAATATTTTTTAAGATCTATTCTTTGTTCCGTACATTAAAATCCAACCAAAAAACCGCCGCTTTCCGTGTAGAAGCTGGTAAGCCCCCGTGTCTGCAAAATTGTGACTTTCGTGGTAAAGCAGGTGTGAATAATCAATTCTTTTAGGCGCTGCGCCCCCTGCGGGTTATTGCAGTGACTGATTACAACCGGCTGTCCGGCCATATTTTTCAGTTCAGACATCGTCTCCACTATGCGCTGAATGGCGCGCTCCTCGCCGCGGGGTTTATGGAGAACCCGTATTTCCCCTTCGGGTGTGTTGGAAGCAACCGCACGAATACCGAGCGTTGTTGCGAGGATTCCGGCTACGCGGCTCATCCGCCCTGTTTTGATTAAATTATTGTAAGAGCCCAGCGCAAACAGTAAAATCAGACCCTTCGAGTACTCCTCCGTTTGTTTTACCACCTCTTCAAAATTCAAGCCGGCAGCAATCAGCTCCGCAGCCTTACGGAGAATCAGCACAATGTCCCCTGCGGTAGAACGGGAGTCGATTACATGAATTTTTTTGTTTGGGAATTCTTCCAAAACCAGATTTTTGGCAATTACGGCACTGTTGTACGTGCCGCTCAGTGCACTGGTCATTGCAACAGCAATCGTACAGTCGCTCTTTCGAAATTCCTGCGCCCACTCTTCCGGCGACGGGCAGGCGGAAGAAGACGCTCCGCTGTAGTTTTTCATCTTTATCAGCATACTGTTTACAATCAGGGTGTCGTCATCAATGTATTCTGTACTGCCGACGATAATTTTCAAAGGCACTTTTGCGAAGTATAAATTCTGACCGTCAAATGCATTTGACGGTAAATCGCAGGAGCTGTCCGAAATGATACTCCAGGTCATAAAAGCACTTCCCATATTCATCATTTTATATAGTTTTAAACATTACATATTTTAGTTTATATTATCATATTGCATTAAAATGATTACGCTTCATAGGAATTATTTTCATGTTTTTCCCTTTATAGTGAGAAGGGCGCGGGGCA
>JAEWDK010000013.1 GCA_023390175.1 Bacillota bacterium | reverse complement strand
GATAATTCTTTGGCTTTTTTGATATGATATGCATGTCCATTGTGGAATGGATTGTATTCAGCAATGATGCCAACGGCACTGCAATGAGTATGGTTTGCCATGAAAATAGTCCTTTTTATGATATTTTATACTCTATTATGCTATTGTTTTGCAAAAAATGCAAATAATTTAAAGACAAGACTTGAAAATTTTGAGGAATGCTCATAGAATAGAGTGAGAGTTAATTTAAAAACTTTCAGGAAGAGAACAGGAGAATATCGAAACATGAAGTTTATTGTTGAAACATCAGCACGTCATGTACATCTATCTCAAGAAGATCTTGAGATTTTATTTGGTAAGGGATATGAACTCACAAAGAAGAAGGATTTATCCCAGCCAGGGCAGTTTGCCTGTGAAGAGAGAGTAGCGGTTGTTGGCTCCAAAGGTGAGTTCAAGGGCGTTTCTATCTTAGGACCCGTAAGAAAAGCAACTCAGGTAGAACTTTCCCTGACCGACGCTCGTTCCGTTGGAATTGCAGCTCCAGTTAAAGAATCCGGTGATATCGCTGGAAGCGGTGCTTGCAAGATCGTTGGACCAGCAGGTGAGATTGAACTTGCAGAAGGTGTTATCGCTGCAAAGCGTCACATTCATGCAACACCTGCAGATGCAGAACAGCTTGGCGTAAAGAACGGCGAGATCGTATCTGTAAAAATTGACACTGATGGCAGAAGCCTTGTTTTTGGAGATGTAGTTGTTCGTGTAAGCGAGTCCTATGCTCTGGCTATGCATATTGACACCGATGAATCTAACGCAGCTGGCTGCGGTAGAGAGCAGTACGGCGAAATCGTTAAATAATCGAAGGAGAATTATATTTTTATGAAAATTTTAGTTATCAACTGTGGAAGTTCTTCCTTAAAGTATCAGCTGATCGATATGGAGAATGAGGGAGTTTTAGCAAAAGGTTTATGTGAGAGAATCGGTATCCCTGGTTCAAAGTTAGTTCATAAGGGTGAAGGAAAAGGCGAGATGGTAATCGAAGAAGATATGCCTAACCATACCTTAGCGATCGAGCACGTTATGAAGGCGTTGGTTGATCCTCAATACGGCGTAATCAAAGATACAAGTGAAATCTCCGCAGTAGGACACAGAGTTCTCCATGCCGGAACCATCTATAGCGATTCTATCGTTGTAACAGAAGATGTAAAGAAAGTAGTACGTGATTGTTTCGATTTAGGACCTCTTCACAATCCTGCAAACTTAATGGGTATTGAAGCTTGTGAAGCTGCTATGCCAGGCGTTCCTAACGTAGCTGTATTTGATACAGCATTTGGTATGGGTATGCCAGAGAAGGCTGCTTTATATGCTATCCCTACAGAATACTATGAGAAATACAGCATTCGTCGTTACGGCTTCCACGGTACAAGCCACAGCTATGTATCTAAGGAAACCTTAAAGTTCTGTGGCCTTGATGAGAACAAGGGCAAAGTAATCGTATGCCATTTGGGCAACGGTGCAAGCATCTCTGCTTCCATCGGCGGCAAATGTGTAGATACCAGCATGGGTCTTACTCCATTAGAGGGACTTATCATGGGAACCAGAAGCGGTGATATTGATCCAGCGGTTGTACAGTTTATCTGTGACAAAGAAGGAAAGACTGTTACTGAAGTAATCGATATCTTAAACAAGAAATCCGGTATCCTTGGTATGTCCGGCGGCATCTCCAGCGATTTCCGTGATGTTCAGAAAGCTCAGGCAGAAGGAAACCACCTTGCTGATACAGCAATCAGTGCTTATGTATACCGTGTAGCTAAATACATCGGTTCTTATACAGCAGCAATGAACGGTGTTGATGCAATTGCATTTACTGCAGGCGTTGGCGAGAACGACAGAGCAATCAGAGCAGAAATCTGTTCCTATTTAGGATACCTTGGTGTTGAAATTGACGACGAAGCTAACAGCAAGAGAGGATTTGATAACATGATTTCCACACCGGAATCCAAGGTTAAGGTATGTGTAATTCCTACCAACGAAGAGCTTGCAATCGCAAGAGAAACAAAAGCTCTGGTATAATCCTGGACAGGGTGGTACATCCTAGTGATGTAACATCAAATATGGAAATATTTTGTTGACAAATAGTGCGCATCTATGTATAATTACATAGGTGCGTATTAGGAGACTAATATGCTTATTAATTTAACCGAGTTGTTTACCCTGGAAGGGAAAGAGAAAACTTATACGCCAGATATCGAGATGACAGTCTATCATGGGCCAAACGGTGATTATAAAGTAGCGGCTGAGAAACCAGTTACGCTGCGGATTATCAATCTGGGAGGCAAAAAGCTGGTAGTGGAAGGGAAAGCAGAGCTTACCCTTGTTATTCCATGTGACCGCTGCCTGGAACCTGTTCCAATTGATTTGGATTTTGATATCATCCGTACGATTGACTTAGGTGAATCAGAGGAAGAGCGTGAAGAAGATCTCGATGAACAACCATATGTTAGTGGTTATAATCTGGATGTAGACCAGTTGGTTTGTGATGAACTCATACTGAACCTGCCTATGAAGGTTCTCTGCAGTGAAGACTGTAAGGGGATTTGTAATAGATGTGGAACAAATCTCAATCGTGAGACTTGTGACTGCGATATTAGGCCTACAGACCCTAGAATGGCAGTCATCCAGGATATTTTTAAACAGTTTAAGGAGGTGTA
>JAEWDK010000008.1 GCA_023390175.1 Bacillota bacterium | reverse complement strand
CGTTCGAAAGTCAGCAAAGTACGCCCAAGGGGGATTTTGAATCCCATCGGGAGGGCTCCATAAAATCCCCCTTGGATTCCCCCGGTATTCTCATCCAACCTTATGCAATGAATCACCATACAGTTTTTCATTGACGTTGCGGTCGTTACAAATGATTCTCGAAATTATTTACTGTTCATTGTTTATTGTTAATTGCCATTGTATTATATGCTTTGAACCTAGGAATTATATTTATTCATGGCTTCGGCTGCATTTCCCTGCACCATGAGCGCGACTGCGGAGTTTGCGTGGTCAATTGCTTCATCCAATGCTTTTTGCTCCTGCGCGGAGAATTTCGACAGAACCCAGTCCGCCAGGTCCCACTGGGGGTTGGGTTTTGCGCCCGTGCCGAGCTTGATGCGGGGGAAAGTGTCCGTACCGCTGAGGTAAATGATGTTTTTCATGCCGTTTTGGCCGCCGTCGCTGCCTTTTAAACGAATACGCATATGCCCCGGCTCCAAAGAAATATCATCGAATAAAATGATTACCTTTTCCGGGGGCAGCTTATAAAAGCTCATGGCTTCGGTCACGCTTTGCCCGCTCAGGTTCATAAAGGTGGAGGGCTTTAACAGCAGCACTTTTTTTCCGCCGACGGACGCAAAGCCGCAAAGGCCCTTGAACTTGACGCGCACCATTTCGGCGCCCGCCTTTTCGGCAATGTAGTCCAGCGCCATAAAGCCCGCATTGTGGCGTGTGCCCTCGTACTTGCTGCCCGGGTTGCCGAGGCCAACAATGATGTATTCAACCGGGCCTGTGGGCTCGGCGCTTTTTGCAAACGGATTTTTAAACATAAAATACCTCTAATTTACAAATACATTGAATACTTTTCAACCTGTATTTATTTACCATTACAATTGTTGTGGATGTGAAAATTGTTATATATGTCCTCATGCCGGACCGGCACCGACTTTCGGTCTTGTCCGAAAGTCGGCAAAGTACGCGCAAGGGGGATTTTAAATCCCGGCGAGGGGGTTCCACAAAATCCCCCTTGCATCCCCCGAGGTATCCTCATCAGCTTCGGCTGTGTCAGATATCCATTGGGTTTTCATGGACGTCTCGATTACTTGTAAAAAGATAAAGAAATATGGCGGGATAGACATTTCTACCCCGGGCCTGCCGGTCGGGACAGGCCTACGGAGGTCTTCGTTCCAAGCCAAGATAAAGGAATATGGCGGGATAGATTACTTCTACCCCGCCTAACTATTCAATTCATAAAATTAATCAGACAAACATGGGGGAAACCGGCTTGTCCTCGTAAATGCGCTCAATGGCTTCGGCAAACAGGGGAGCCACGGGCAGTACGGTGAAATTCGGGAGCATTTTTTCCGGCGGCAGGGGAATGGTGTCGAGCAGAACGAGCTCTTTGATCGGGCTTGCTTTAATGCGGTCGATTGCAGGGCCGGAAAGCACGGCGTGCGTTGCGCATGCGGTAACTTCTTTGGCGCCCTTTTCCATAATGGCGGAAGCTGCGTTGCAAAGGGTTCCGGCGGTATCGATCATATCGTCAACCAAAATGACCTTCTTGTCTTTTACGTCGCCGATGATGTTCATAACCTCGCAGACATTGGCTTTTTGGCGGCGCTTGTCCACAATGGCAATCGGGCAGCCGATGCGTGTTGCAAAATTGCGCGCACGGGTGACAGAGCCGAGGTCGGGGGATACCACAACGTAATCATTGACATCGTCGGCAACACGCTCCTTTAGGAAAGAAGAAAGCAGGGGCGCACCGAGCAGGTGGTCAACGGGAATGTTGAAGAAACCTTGAATCTGCGCGGCATGAAGGTCCATTGTAAGCACACGGTCGGCGCCTGCGGTGGTAATCAGGTCGGCACAAAGCTTGGCTGAAATCGGGTCGCGGGCCTTGGCCTTGCGGTCCTGACGTGCATAGCCGAAATACGGCATGACGGCGGTAATGCGGGCTGCGGAAGCACGTTTCATCGCGTCAATCATAATAAGCAGTTCCATCAGGTTGTTATTGACCGGTGCGCAGGTGGACTGGATAATATAGCAGTCCGAGCCGCGAACGGATTCAAAGAGCGACATTGAGATTTCGCCGTCGCTGAAGGTTCCTACCTCGCTTTTCCCCATAGGAAGCCCCAAACATTCCGAAATCTGTTTTGCTACACGCTGGTTGGCGTTGGCAGCAAAAATCTTAATTTCCTTGCCGTGAAAATTCATTTGCATATCCCCCTGTATTCTGTTTAGTTTGTCTGTCTGCTGTTCATAACCGAAAAAGGCGCAACGGCCTGATTGGATGCAATTGTGCAATTTTCGCACTGAACCGAATTCAGTGCAACGCGGTTACCAACCGAGCAGTCGGAAACAAACGAATTCGGCCCCAATGTACAGCCGCAGCCGATTGCCGTTTTACCCCGCAGAATGGTGCCGGGTAAAATACAGGTGTCGCTGCCGATGGTTACGTCCGGGCCGATAATAACACCATCGCGGCAAGGAATTTCGATTCCGGCAAACATGTGCGCCGAAAGAATCTGCTCGCGCGCGATGGAATTGAGCGCGTTTAACTGCAGGCAGTCGTTTGCACCGAGTACGGTGTTTGCGTCCCCTGTAGTATGGGCGTTGGCTTTTTTCCCGGATTCAATCAAAAGCTTAACGGCGTCGGTCAGGTAATATTCACCCTGCGCGTTGTCGTTTTTAATCCGGTATAATATGTCAAGCAAGTCGTTACAGTTGAACCAGTAGGCGCCGGAATTGATTTCGCAGATAGCCAGGGTTGCCCGGTCGGCATCCTTCTGCTCCACAATGGCGCTGATCAGGTGAGTGTCCGCGTCACGGACAATGCGGCCGTAACCGGTGGGGTCGTCCAGCACAGCGGAAATTACGGTAACGGAATTCCTGCTCTCCACATGGTCCCTCAGTGCTTCCCCAATGATTTTCGAATTGACAAACGGCGCGTCGCCATTTAAAACTAAAACATTTCCGCCGCGGTGCGCGCGCAGGAAGTCGGAAGACATCATAACGGCGTGGCCGGTGCCCTTGCGCTCCGCCTGCAAAGCAAACGCAATGTCGGGATGGCCGGGGTCGCTCAGGTTTAACTCGGCAAGGTACTGTTCCACATTTTCGTGCATATAGCCCGTCACAACACAAATGGCATCCACCCCGGCGCCCTGCGCGGAGTCAATGACCCATTGAAGCATCGGCTTAAAGAGCACCGGTGAAAGTACCTTGGGGCGGTTGGATTTCATCCGTTTCCCCTCGCCGGCGGCAAGAATCACTGCACAGTTTTGGTCTGGCATTGTTTTCCCTCCGTGATATTCTTTAGGTTAACGATGTTATTATTATTTATATTCATTGTATATAATATGTCATTCACGTAACTCTATTATCTCATAAGAAATAGATTTTTCAAGCTAAAATTAAATATTTGGTCGTGTTTTGTTAAAGATACTCTAATTTACTTAGAATTATTTGAAAATATCAGTTCCTTTTATTAAAAAAGTTATAGCAATTCCCGATTTTATTTGATATAATACACTTTGAGCGATTAAATATAAACAGATAAAATAGAGCTCGCTAAATACAAATTTTAGGAGGTATTATTAATGGGCCACAAGTATGTTTACCTTTTCTCCGAAGGCAATGGCAAAATGAGAGAGCTGCTGGGAGGAAAAGGTGCTAACTTAGCCGAGATGACGGTTCTCGGAATGCCTGTTCCGCAGGGCTTCACAATTTCCACTGAGGCTTGCACACAATATTACGAGGATGGACGCGAAATCAACGCCGGCATCCAAGCGGAAATTTATGAATATCTTGAAAAAATGGAAAAAATTTGCGGAAAGAAATTCGCAGACCCGGAAAATCCGCTGCTTGTTTCCGTTCGTTCCGGTGCCCGCGCTTCCATGCCAGGCATGATGGACACCATTTTAAACCTCGGCCTTAACGATACTGTTGTCGAGGGACTTGCTAAAATCACAAACAGCCCTCGCTTTGCTTATGACTCTTACCGCCGCTTTGTTCAGATGTTCTCCGACGTTGTTATGGAGCTTTCCAAAACAGAGTTCGAGAAAATCATTGAAGCCAAAAAGCAGGAAAAAGGCGTTAAGCTGGACACTGAGCTGGACGCGGACGATTTGAAAGACCTTGTTAAGAAGTTCAAGGCTTTCTATAAAGCGCAGAAGGGTGAAGATTTCCCGACTGACCCGAAAACTCAGCTGATGGAAGCCGTAAAGGCTGTGTTCCGCTCCTGGGACAACCCCCGTGCAAACGTTTACCGCCGCATGAACGAAATCCCTTATGACTGGGGTACAGCCGTTAACGTGCAGGCAATGGTGTTCGGTAATTCCGGCGACAATTCCGGCACAGGCGTTGCGTTTACCCGCAACCCGGCAACCGGCGAAAAAGCGCTGTTCGGCGAATACCTGATCAATGCGCAGGGCGAAGACGTTGTTGCGGGCATCCGCACTCCGTCCCCGATCAGCCATTTGCAGCAGGATATGCCCGAAGTTTACGAGCAGTTTGCAACTATTGCAAACAACCTTGAAAAACACTACACCGACATGCAGGACATGGAGTTCACCATTGAAAACGGCAAGCTCTACATGCTGCAGACCAGAAACGGCAAGAGAACCGCAGCCGCAGCTTTAAAGGTTGCAGTTGACCTTGTTGACGAAGGTATGATCAACGAAGAAGAAGCCGTATTAAGAGTTGAGCCGAAGCAGCTCGACGCTTTGCTCCACCCGCAGTTCGACGCGGCAGAGCTGAAAAAGGCCGAAGTCATTGGCAAGGGTCTTGCAGCTTCCCCGGGCGCAGCATGCGGCAAGGTTGTTTTCTCTGCGGAAGACGCCAAAGAGTGGCATGAAAAGGGTGAGAAGGTTGTTCTCGTCCGTTTGGAAACATCCCCGGAAGATATTGAAGGAATGGCAGTCGCACAGGGTATTCTTACCGTTCGCGGCGGCATGACCTCCCACGCTGCGGTTGTCGCGCGCGGAATGGGTACCTGCTGTGTATCCGGCTGCGGCGAAATCACAGTGGACTATGACGCAAAGAAATTCACCCTCGCAGGAAAGACCATCAAAGAGGGCGATTATATTTCCATTGACGGTTCTACCGGCAATATTTACGCACAGGCAATCCCGACAACAGCCGCAAGCATTTCCGGCGACTTCGACCGCTTCATGAAGTGGGCCGATGATTTCCGTAAACTTGAGGTTTACACCAATGCGGACACACCGAAGGACGCCAAGCAGGGCAGAGATTTCGGCGCACAGGGCATCGGCCTTTGCCGTACCGAGCACATGTTCTTCGAAGGCCAGCGTATTAAGGCAATGCGTGAAATGATCGTTGCCAAAACAACGGCCGACCGCGAGAAGGCTCTTGAGAAGCTTCTGCCGTATCAGCAGGGCGACTTTGAAGGCCTGTACGAAGTCATGGAAGGACGCCCGGTTATTATCCGCTTCCTTGACCCGCCTCTGCATGAATTCCTCCCGACAAAGGAAGAAGACATTAAGGAAATCTCCGGCGAACTGAACATCACCGTGGAAGAACTGAAAAATGTTATTGCAAGCCTGCACGAGTTTAACCCGATGATGGGTCACCGTGGTTGCCGCCTTGCCGTTTCCTACCCGGAAATCGCCGCAATGCAGACCACTGCCGTTATTAACGCGGCAATTGCCGTAAACAAAAAGAATCCGAAGTTCAACACTGAGCCGCGCATCATGATTCCGCTGGTCGGCGAAGAAAGAGAACTTAAATTTGTGAAGGACATTGTTACCTCCACTGCGGATAAGGTCATTAAGGACGCAGGCGTCGAGCTGAAGTACCAGGTTGGTACCATGATCGAAATTCCCCGTGCAGCCTTGACCGCTGATGAAATTGCAAAGCATGCTGAATTCTTCAGCTTTGGCACAAACGACCTGACCCAAATGACCTTTGGCTTCAGCCGTGACGACGCCGGCAAGTTCCTCAACTACTACTATGAGAATAAGATTTATGAGTCCGATCCGTTTGCTCACCTTGACCAAAACGGTGTTGGCAAGCTGGTTAAGATGGCAGTTGAGCTTGGCCGCAAGACCAGACCCGACATCCACCTTGGCATCTGCGGCGAACACGGCGGCGACCCGACTTCCGTCGAGTTCTGCCATAAGGTTGGCCTCAACTATGTATCCTGCTCACCGTTCCGCGTGCCGATCGCACGTTTGGCCGCTGCTCAGGCTGCTGTAAAAGAAAAGAGAGCCAAGTAAGCGCTCTCCCGAATAAAGGAGGCTCCCCCATACCCGCTGGGTATGGGGGAGCCTTTTTACATATAGGGAAACAAACTTTTGTATCCGTGTAAAATCAATCTGAAAATTAGCCTAAATATGCGCTGTTCATAAGGACAATGGCTTATTTGGAAAACCGGACGATTGCGAACATAGAAAATTTGGAGTATGATAAGAGAAAGAAATAATGGGAGGCCGATCAAGTTCATGAAAAAGCAGGTTAAGACCGTTGTCATTATTTTGCAGCTGTGCCTGGTCGGGGCCTTGTTTTTGCCGGCAGGCAGAATTATTGAGAACACCGGCACGGGCGACGGCACACTGAGCGTGTTTGGGATGATTGAACGCTATGCGGGCATGGGATTTTCGGACGACGCGCGGTTCTATATGATTTTGGCGTGTATTTTTCCGTCGGCTGTTATCTTTTGCGTTCTGGTCTTAAAAGACAGGAAAAATTTTGGAATTGCAACCGTGCTGAGCGCGTTTTACTTAGCGGCGTCCGCGTGCTTTTACAGCGCTGCCACAAAAAGGATGGTGGACTACGCCACCATGACAAATCTGCCGTATCTGATTGTGATTGTTTCCCTTGCATCCCTGCTGCTGCTGATCTTCGGATTTTTGAGCACTGCGCCGCCGGATGACAGGGACGAGGATAACCGGAAAGAGAAATAGCCAAAGTTCGGCATTATGAATTGACAAAGGCTGAGCATTATCTTATAATGGTAAAGTTATATGCGCTTGTAGCTCAGCAGGATAGAGCGGTCGCCTCCTAAGCGACAGGCCAGAGGTTCGAATCCTCCCAGGCGCGCCAAGAACTTAATTTTCAGCCTACTGCAGGCTGGGAGGACTTAAACCTCTCCGCCACTCACTCGCGCTCTTATTATGTTAGGGCGCGTTTTGCTTTATAAATACGCTTTTAAAATCCGTATTCGCACAATAATAAAAGGGGGTGCCCCATGTCTTATCCACCGCAGTATCCATTCTATAACCCGAGTTTATACACTATGGCTCAAGGGGCCAAACGTGACTTAAAAAGAACTTCAAACGCGCTTTGCTGGACTTTGCTTGCCGCCATGTTCCTGATGGGCAGCTTTTTATACCTTGGCGGACTTTACATGCGGAAAATAGGGTACGTCGGGGACTACTCCAACAGCGAATTTCAGGGATTTACGCCGGTGATGTATTACCTTGCCGTGGGCTTGGGTTATGTTGTTGGACTGGCCGCCCCGGTATTCCTTTATTTCGCCGCTAAAAGGATTGACCTGGGCGATGCGCTTCCCTTTCAGAAAATCGGCTTCGTAAAAACAGCAGCGTGCGTTTTTCTGGGGGCTGCGGTGTGCATGCTGGCCAATATTCCGGCAAACCTGGTTGTCAGCGTGGAGAAGGTGTTTGGCTTCAGCGGCAATATGCCCGAAATGCCTTTGACAGACGACCCGTGGGTGCTTGCGCTGTACGGCATTACGATTGCGGTGATTCCCCCGATTGTGGAGGAACTTTTATTTCGCGGAATGGTGCTGCACAGCCTGAGAAAATACGGGGACGGCTTTGCGATTATTGCGTCGGCGCTCCTTTTTGGGCTTTACCACGGCAACTTTGTGCAAATGGTCTTTGCGTTTATTGCAGGTCTGATTATGGCGCTTGTTGTTGTGCGCACCGGCTCGCTTTGGACTTCCGTATTGATTCATTTTATCAACAACTCTGTTTCCCTGGCAATCGAGATGACACAACGCTACGCCGGGGACGCTGCGGCGAATCAGCTGAATTATATTGTAATGGGAGTTTTACTCGGTTTAGGGTTGATTTCCCTGATTTATATTCTGACCAAAGAAAAACACTTTTTCCGCAGTGACGCTCCCGATCCGCTGCTCCGGTTTTCGTCTAAAATGCTGGCGCTCTTTGCAAATCCGGGCGGAGTTGCAGTGCTGATTTTTGCGGCATATTCTTCCGTCGTGGTTTTGACGAAATACTGATGAACAGGGACGAATTTTTCATGGGTGAAGCAATCCGGCTGGCGCGGGAAGCCGCCGCCGAAGGCGAAGTGCCGGTGGGTGCGGTCGTTGTGAAAGGTGATACGATTGTCGGAACGGGGCGCAACCGGCGCGAAACCGGGAAGAACGCCCTTTGCCACGCAGAACTGGAAGCGATTGACCATGCCTGCAAAACACTGGGCGGCTGGCGGCTTTGGCAGTGTGAACTTTTTGTTACACTGGAACCGTGCCCAATGTGCGCCGGCGCGATCATCAACGCCCGTATTCCCCGCGTGGCTTTCGGCGCGAAGGATCACAAGGCCGGGTCGTGCGGTTCGGTGGTCAATCTGTTTGAGCTGCCGTATAACCATAAGCCGGAGCTTGTGAGCGGCGTGCTGGCAGACGAGTGTGCCCGTCTTCTGACCGAGTTCTTTCAGAAATTAAGAGATAAAAAATAGGAGGAAGCCGAAGCTTCCTCCTATTTTTTTCGGGTAAACTGATTTTCGTTCAAATACATGGTATTACCGTCGAGCTTTAACTGATAGGTATCTTTTACGTCTTTTACAACAACTCGGTATTCTATTGTGATTTGGTCGCCGTCAATTTGGTAGGTGCCCTTGAAGGAACCAAGGTTCAGCGCCTCAATTTTCATTTTTCCGTTCTGCTCAAATTTGTATTCCGTAAGTCCGTAGGAGTCCTTCCAGGTACCGACAATGCTGTCGGCGTTTGCGTTGGCCGCAACGGTTTTGCACCCGGCGAGGGACAGCAGCAGACACACAGCCAGCAAAACAGTCCAGTTTCTTGTTTTCATCTGCAGTTCTCCTTTGCTCTTTTGTGTATGATTATTTTATCATTTATTCGTTCATTTAACAAGGCGGATTGAAGAATTGTAACAACTTTGAATAAATGGAATATAATTCAAAATAATCAAACAGTCAAAGTACCAATAATGTCCCTTGCTTGTCTGATTAAAGAACAAATGTTCGAATAAATATTGCGCCACTGCCCCTTTCGTACTAATATTGAATTATAGACCGCTGCAAAAGAAAGGAGCAATATGGATTACAACGAATGGGGCATGCAGTATCTGGAGGAAGCGCAAAGGCTGAAAGAACACCTTACGCTGCTGCGCGGGCAGGCGAGAAAGGCGGACAATGAAACAGCGTCAAAATTGTACCGAAGGGTTGCGGTGCTGAACGACATGTATCTTGACTGCCTGCACACGGGAAAGTATTTGATTGAATGCGGAGGGAAAAGATGAGAAGAACGAATTTGAGCCTCGACCTGTTTGGGGACAGGCTGAATGTAAGCAGCGGCCCGGAGCAGGAAGACACACAGCACAGGCAAATGCTGCGTGTGCTCCGGCGCGCGGTAGAGGGAGAATTGACCGAACGCCAGCGGGAATGCGTGCGGCTGCGGTATATGGAGGGGAAAAGTGTGAAGCAGGTTGCCGCGGAGCTTGGCGTAACACCGCCCACCGCTTCCAAACATCTGAAAAAGGCAAGGCAGCGGCTCGGCACGGTTGTGGGCTATTCCTTTTCCAGGCTGAATTGAATAAAAGGGGCAAAGCCGGGTTGGCTTTGCCCCTTTGTCATTGTAAATCTGGTATTTACTCCCTCAGTCAGGCTACGCCTGCCAGCCTCCTCTGGGAGGGGGCTTTCCTTCACCTCCCTCTCAGAGGGAGGTGGCTCCGCAGAGCCGGAAGGAGTCCGCACCTTAATTGTTCACTATTCATTGTTAATTGTTCATTGAATTAGTTTGCCCTCATGCCGGGCCGGCACTGACTTTCGTTCGCGTTCGAAAGTCAGCAAAGTACGCCCAAGGGGGATTTTGAATCCCGGCGGGAGGGCTCCATAAAATCCCCCTTGGACTCCCCCGGTATCCCCATTTACCTATTTGCAATGAACTGTTTACAGCTTTTCATTGACGTTGCGGCGGGTTACATATAAACCCTCCGCTTTTTATTTGCAAACCGCAGGTTTGCCACAGTAATTGTTCACTGTTCATTGTTAATTGTTCATTGAGCAGCCTGTATGGTTCCGCCGCCGAGCACGATGTCGTCGTCGTAAAACACAACGGCCTGCCCGGGGGTCACGGCGCGCTGCGGGGTTTCGAACTCTACGCGGACCTTGCCGCCGGGGAGCGGAATCAGCGTTGCCGCCGCGGGCCGCGCCTGGTAACGAACCTTCACCTGCGCGTGCATTTCGGTTTCCAGTGTATCAAACGGAATGTAATTGAGGTCGGCCGCGACAAGCGATTTGGAATACTGGCTGCCTTCCTCGCCGAGCGTAACCGTGTTATGTAACGTATCGATTTTTGTCACATACATCGGCTTGCCGAACGCGGCGCCCAAACCTTTGCGCTGGCCGATGGTGTAGTGGGTGATGCCGAGGTGGCGGCCGATAACCGCGCCGCTTTCATCCAGAAAATTGCCCTTCGGCGCCTTTGCGCCGGTATAGTTTTCGATAAAACCCGCGTAATCGTTGTTTTCCACAAAGCAGATTTCCTGGCTGTCCGGCTTGTGGGCGACGGGCAGGCCGGCCTCCTCCGCCATGACGCGCGCCTGCGGCTTGGTGTATTGGCCAAGCGGCATCAGCGTTTGGCGGAGCTGCTCCTGTGTGAAGGAGTACAGCACATAGCTTTGATCTTTGCTGGCGGGCGCTTTTTTCAGCAGCCACCGGCCCGCGCTGTTCTGTTCGATAATCGCGTAGTGACCGGTTGCAATATAGTCAAAATCCAGCGCCTGCGCGCGGCGCAGCATGGCGTCGAACTTCACATAGCGGTTGCACGCAATGCATGGGTTCGGCGTCAGGCCCGCAGCGTACTGCGCTGCAAAATAATCAATTACGTCTTTTTCAAATGTGTCCTGAAAATTGAGCACCATGTGGTCAATCCCCAGCTTGTAGGCAACCCTGCGCGCGTCGTCAATGTCATCCAGCGAGCAGCAGCCGCCTGAAGCGCTCTGCTGCATGTATTCATCGGGACGCAGCCGCATGGTAACCCCCGTTACCTCATAACCGGCCTTCAGCAGCAGGAGTGCAGCCACAGAACTGTCCACTCCGCCGCTCATGCCGAGCATTACTCTTTTCTTCATTTATAACTCCGGGCTCATTTTTTCATCATCGGCTGCTTCTTCGTCCACCGCGTCCGCAAAGGCAGCGGCAAAGCTTTCACTTGAAGCGAAGTTTTCGTTTGCCTTGTCAACAATGCAGGAATCGGTTGGGTTGGATTCGTCGCAGTGCTCCGCAGAAGCGGCCGGCACTGTGTTTTCTTCCGTTTCATCGTAGTACGGGCAGTAATCGCAGTCATCGCTGCAATCGGCGCAGTCCTCCGGCGCGGTGATTTCGTCCAGCTTGGCGAACGCCTTTTTCATGCGCTTGTCCGAAAAATCAATTGCCCGGCACAAATGCTCCGTTTCTTCGTTCTGCGTGTCGCGAAGGTGCTCGAAGTAATATTTGCCCAAGGCGACATAGGCGCGGGATTCATTTTCCCGTTCGTTTTTAATCACGATTCTGATTCGATTTATAAGCGCGGCTTTGCGGTTCTTTTCAACCACAAAATCGACCGCTTTTGTAACGTTGCTGGATACGGATTGGAACAAATTCATAGCATACCTCCGGCCGCTGACGCGGTAATGAATTAAGGGAATCCCTTTGCAGTTATTATATCTCAAAAAAGGGAAAAAAAACAGTATTATTTCAGAACAGGTGTGATTTTTGAATTCTGTTTCTTTTTTTATGGCGGTGTGATATAATTGACGAATACGCAAAGGCTAAGGAGGAAACTGGAATGTCAACGCAGATGAACAAGGATGTGTGCTGCCCGCACTGCGGAGCCGCGGTAAAAACGCAGATGTGGCCGGGAATTGACGCGCAGGAAAACCCGGAACTGAGAGCCCATGTGCTTGACGAAACGCTGTTCGACTGGAAATGCCCGGGCTGCGGCTATGAAGCGCAGTTCGTCTACCCCTGCCTTTACCATGACAGGAGCAAAAAATTCATGATTTATGTTGTGCCGAACGGAAATGACTGTTCGCTTCAGGCAGTGGATGTCAGCGGGGAGTTCCCACAGTACAACGGGATGATGAAACGGGTGGTCACGTCGTTGGCCGGATTAAAAGAGAAAATTTTGATCTTTGAATCCGGGTTAAACGATTATGCGGTCGAACTGGCAAAATTGGCGCTCACCGATGTGGCGGGCAAAAAACATGGCGAGACGGTCAGCGAGGGCTATTTCTGTTCCGCAGAACAGGAAGCCGGGCGGATTGAGTTTTCTTTTTTTCTGGAAGGGGAAAAGGATCCGGTGCGCCAAAGCACGCGCATGGACGTTTATAATAAGTCGTTGGAAATTGTTGAGAGTGTCGGCACCCAGGCGGCCGGCGGGGAATTCCGCTCTGTGGATTCCGCTGCCGCGCAGGAGGTGCTTCGGGCTTACCGTGAGGAGGTATAAAGCAGATGTGTGGACTTTGTGGATTTACAGGTGAAGTGATTGACCGCGATGATGTGATTAAAAATATGACGGATAAAATTACCCACCGCGGGCCGGATTCCAGCGGAATCTTTACGGATGATGCGATTTCCATGGGATTTCGCCGCCTGAGTATTATCGATGTTGCCTCCACGGGCGATCAGCCGATTTTTAACGAGGACAAGACCCTTGTGCTTATGTTTAACGGCGAAATTTACAACTATCGGGAATTGCGCGAAATTCTGATCGGAAAAGGCCATACCTTTTATACGCAGACCGATTCCGAAGTGTTGATTCACGGCTTTGAGGAATGGCACGAAGAGCTTTTAAACAAACTGCGCGGCATGTTCGCGTTTGCCATTTGGAACACGGTCGATCACAGCCTGTTTATCGCGCGCGACTTTTTCGGTATTAAGCCGATGCACTACACCCAGGTTGGCGGCAGCTTTGTTTATGCTTCCGAAATTAAAAGCATTCTTGATTTCCCCGGGTTTGAAAAGAAATTCAATAAGAATGCGCTGAATAACTATATTTCATTCGAATACGCCGTTCCGCCGGAAACTTTTTTTGAAAATGTGTTCTGCCTGATGCCGGCGCATTACCTGTGGTACCGTGACGGCAAGGTGGAACCCCACCGCTATTGGGAGCCGAAGTTTGAAGCGGACGACAGCATGACGCAGGAACAGGCCGTTTCCGAAATTGAGAAGGTGTTTGAAGATTCGGTCAGCGCGCATAAAATCAGCGACGTGGAGGTTGGCTGCTTCCTGTCCAGCGGCGTGGATTCCAGTTATGTTTCCACTTATTTCGCGGGGCAGAAAACATTTACGGTCGGCTTTGATTACGGCGAAAAATACAATGAGATCGACTGGGCGAAGAATCTTTCCGCCGAAGTCGGTGTGGAGCACCACTGCAAGGTGATTTCCGCGGACGAATACTGGGGGAATATCCGCAAGGTGCAGTACCACATGGACCAGCCGCTCGCCGACGCTTCGTGTATTGCGCTCTATTTTGTTTCCAAAATGGCGAGCGAATACGTGAAGGTGGTGCTTTCCGGCGAGGGTGCGGACGAGCTGTTCGGCGGCTACAACATTTACCATGAGCCGGATGATTTTGAAGGCTACAAAAAGCTGCCGCTCGGTTTGCGCAAGGCGCTGGCGTCTTTTGCGAAGAAGCTCCCGTTCGCCTTTAAGGGCAAAAACTTCCTGATTCGCGGGGCGCTCCCGATTGAGGAAAGCTTTATCGGCAACTGCAGCATGTTCACGCTCGACGAAAAGCGCAGCCTGCTGAAAAGCGATATTCCGATTACCCGCCCGCAGGAAATGACGAAAAAATATTACGACCGGGTTAAGGGCAAGGACGACGTAACAAAAATGCAGTACCTTGACATCAACGTGTGGCTGGTGGGCGATATTCTGCTGAAAGCCGACCGCATGAGCATGGCCAATTCACTGGAGCTGCGTGTGCCGTTCCTTGACAAGGAAGTGTTCAAGGTTGCTTCACGCATTCCAAGGAAGCTGCGCGTGAACAGGGAGAATACAAAGTTCGCCATGCGTCAGGCCGCCATGAAGCACTTGCCGGCTGCCACGGCGCAGAAGAAGAAGCTCGGGTTCCCCGTGCCTACAAGAGTATGGCTTAAGGATAAGAAATATTATACGATCGTGAAAGACGCGTTCACAAGCGACACGGCAAAGCAGTTCTTCAACACGGATGTGCTGATGGGCTTTTTGGACGATCATTTCAACGGAAAGCGCGACAACAACCGCAAAATCTGGACGATTTTTGTATTCCTCATTTGGTACGATATCTATTTTAACGGCGGCTCGCACGAACCGGGCGACCTGCCGGACATGAAATAAAAATATCTTAATTTGGGGCGGCAAATCATGATTTGCCGCCCCTTTTGCGTTTTTTTCATTACGGCAAAATACCATACCCTGACGTTAAAAAAAGTATTGGGTTTTTCCGATTTGTGCTATAATGAAGAAAAATACAAATATTTGACAGGAGGGCTGTTTTATGATGCCTGTAGTTTTCGTGGGGCACGGTTCCCCAATGAACGTGGTGGAAGAAAATATTTATACCGAAGGATGGCAGAAAATTTCCGAGTCAATCCCCAAGCCGGAAGCGATTTTGGCGATTTCCGCCCATTGGTACACGGAAGGCACCCGGCTGCAAACGGCGGATAAGCCAAAAACGATTCATGATTTTTACGGATTTCCGAAAGAGCTATATGATATGGAATACCCTGCGCCCGGTGCGCCGGCGCTGGCAAACAAGGTTCTCGGGCTTTTGGATAACTCCATGGAAGACAATTCCTGGGGGCTTGACCACGGCACATGGAGCGTGCTGAAGCGGATGTATCCCGGCGCGGATATTCCGGTGTGCCAAATGGGCATTGACCGGCGGATGACACTGCAGGAGCTTTACGAAACCGGGGAAAAATTAAAATCGCTCCGGGCTGAAAACGTTCTGATTCTTGGCAGCGGGAATGTGGTGCACAACCTGCGGTATGTGGATTTTTCAGCGGCGGGCGGCTACGACTGGGCCGAAGAATTCGATGCGTATATTCGCGGCAGGATTGAGGCGCGGGACTACAGCGGCGTAATCGACTACAAAAAAGCGGGCGAAAGCGCTCGGCTTGCCTTCCCGACACAGGAGCACTTTGACCCGCTTCTGTATGTGCTTGGGGCGGTAAACCCAAACGACGGGGTCAGCGTATATAATGATTCCTGTACGCTGGGAAGCTTGTCCATGACGTCCTATGTTTTTTCGGAATAATACAATTCAGGACTGATACAACGAAAGGGGCTTAAATAATGGCAGTAAGAACAGTCAGCAAAACAGTTGGCGGCGCAACCCAGTTTGACGGTGCGGGGGTAAAGCTGGTCAGGGTAATCGGCCAGGCGGACGTAAAGGAATTTGACCCGTTTTTAATGTTGGACGCTTTTGACTCCGTTGACCCCGCGGATTATACCAAGGGCTTTCCGTGGCACCCGCACAGGGGAATCGAAACGGTTACCTACCTGATTCACGGGGACATTGAACACGGGGACAGCCTTGGCAACCGAGGCAGCATTTTAGATGGCTGCTGCCAGTGGATGACGGCGGGCGGCGGCATTATTCATCAGGAAATGCCCAAAGCGTCGCCAAGAATGCTGGGGGTTCAGCTTTGGCTCAACCTGCCGCGCAAGGATAAAATGACACAGCCGCAGTACCGCGACATCCGCGCGAACGATGTTCCGAAGGTCACGAAGGACGGCTGCACAACCGGGGTCATTTCCGGCCGGTACAAGGGAGTTGACGGAGCGGTTCAAGGCGACTATGTGAAGGTGCAGTTCCTTGATGTGGACATGCGGGCGGGGGCGCACTGGAGCGTGGAAACGGACCCGGATGCAACGCTGTTTGTTTACATTGTTGCGGGAGAAGGCCGGTTCGGCGACGAAACACCGCACGGCAGCAAAAGAGCTTTGCTGTTTCATCCCGGCGACACGTTCCTTGCCGAAGCGGGGGAACAGGGCGTCCGGTTCCTGCTGCTTTCCGGGCGGCCGCTGAAGGAGCCCGTCGCGTGGGGCGGGCCGATTGTAATGAACACCGAGCGGGAGCTGCAGCAGGCTTTTGAGGAAATTCGCAACGGCACTTTTGTTCAGGAAAAATAGAACCGGCTTCCGTTAGCAAGCCGGCTTATATGCAAACGAAAAGGGGCGGCCGTTCGGCCACCCCTTTTCCGTATGGATTCAGATCAGTTCAAAATGCTTCAGCGCCTTGTAAATGCCGTCCTCAAAGATGGAATCGGTCACATAATCCGCAGCCTGCTTAACTTCGCTGACCGCGTTTCCCATGGCAATTCCAAAGCCCACCGCGCCCATCATGGTAATATCGTTATAGCCGTCGCCGAATGCGATGGTGTCGGCTTTGTCAATCCCGGTATGTTCCAGCAAAAACCGGATTCCGTTTGCTTTGTCGGCTCCTTCAAAGCTCAGGTCGGCGGAAACGTTGCCGGGGTGGCGGTTCAAAGTCATCGATTCGGTAAAAGCGCCGCGGCAGCGCAGGTAATCCGCTTCATCACGGAAAATAAAATCCATCATGTTTGCCCGCACTTCCTCCGGCTTCCATTTCGCCTGTAAAAAATCATCGAAGCCGTAAAGGGCATTCAATTCCTCAAGGTAACTTTCCGGAATATTGCGGCTCCATCCCCGGTCCTTTCCAACAAAGGCGTAACTGCATCCGAAAGCGTCGAAATATGAAATCAGTTCCGTAACTCTCTCAGTGGAAAACATGAAGTCATATATAGTTTCGCCGTTAAAAACAACGTGCGTGCCGTTCATAGCCACATAGCTTGTGAAGCAGTCGGGGAAAAGCTTATGAATAAAAGACTCCTGCCTGCCGGAGCAGATTGCGATACGGTGGCCGTTTTTCTTGAGAAGTTCAAGCGCTTTCAGGTTATTGGGCGGAATGTAAAAATGTTCGCTGCCCTTTGTGCCCAAAAGGGTTCCGTCAATATCGAAGAATATGGTTTTTTTATTCATGTGAAACTCCTCATAATGTATATCTTTCCCATTTCCGGCGAAACTAAAACCGAGGTGAAAGACGTGGATTATCTATGGGCGTTTGTGGTCGGCGGCGCGATTTGTGTAGTCGGCCAGGTGCTGATTGACTTTACAAAAATGACGCCGGCGCGCATTTTGGTGCTTTTCGTCACACTGGGCGTTGTGCTGACAGGGCTGGGGGTGTACGAGCCGCTGGTGAAATTCGCAGGTGCCGGCGCCACAGTGCCGCTGACAGGGTTCGGCTACCTGATGGCAAAGGGCACAATGGAAGCGGTGCAGCAGCGCGGGCTGCTTGGGGCGTTTTCCGGCGGGGTCGCGGCAAGCGCGGCGGGAATTGCGGCCGCGGTATTTTTCGGGTATCTTGCGGCGCTGGTTTCCAAATCCGGGGACAAAAGCTAGAGCAACACCGCACAATTCACACACACCGCCTTGCGCTGATTTTTGTGCAGATACTTCGTCCCCAATGCTCGGAATCCGGTAGGATTCCTGTGCTTTTGTCCTTGTCTTACCCAAAAATCATCACGCAAATACGGCGATGCTCATTTTGTGCGGCATTGCTCCAGCGGACATAAGAAGATAAGCAAAAGAAAACGGGCAGGTTAATACCTGCCCGCACCATTATGCGCCTACCGGTTTTCCTTACTGAATGGAACAATCGAGGTAGTGCTCAAGTTCCTCTTCATCCTTCTTTTTCTTTTCAAAAAAGAGAACAACGGCAACGACGGCAGCAGACACAGCAATAACCGCGGAAACAACCGAAATCAGTATGGATAATGTATTGTACTTCTTCAAAACGAGCACCTCCGCTTTTCAATATGAGATATTATACTCTATGATAACCAATAATTGCGAAAAAGTCAATCACCGTAAATATTTTAACAGCCGGACTGCTCCGGAAAAATCCGATGAAAAGTAAAAAAGCAGGGCACAAGGCTCTGCTTTTGCTTTTAAACCGCATATGATTATTCCTGCTTGTACAGCAATAAAGAGAGAGAAGCCATACGCTTTTGCACACAAGCGGCAGCCGCGCACATGGCCAAAATTTCATGCAGGCATAAAGCATGCATCCATTGCGGTGAGCACGGGCCTGTATGAAATTTATAAATTTGCTGCGTTCAGCTTGCGTACAAGGGAGGATTTTTTTCTGGCGGCGGTATTCTTGTGCAGAATTCCCTTTGCGGCAGCCTGATCAATTCTCTTGATTGCAACCTTAACAGCTTCCGCTTTGTTTGCGTCTCCGCTTTCAACGGCAAGGCTTGCCTTCTTTATATCTGTTTTGAGTCCGGAGTGAATGGACTTGTTAATCAGAGATTTCGCTGCAATAACTTTTACGCGCTTTTTTGCTGATTTAATGTTTGGCATAATTACACCTCCTTTGATATTGTCACGTATCAATAATAATATCATCTGCAAGCCAAAATTGCAAGTAATTTTCAAAAAAATATGATTGGGGTTGATTCTTTGATATTTCGTACTGATTTGGCGCTGGAAAGCACCGAGCCGGGCAAACAGGTAAGGCGGGAGGAAGACGGCTGTGTCGTTACCCACATTGATGAAAACGGGAATTCGTTTATTACGCTTGAGGTAAAATCGATTTCAGACCATTTGGACAGCAGCCACGGGGTGTTAAAGCTGATTGTGGAGGAGCTGACGTCACTTCTGCCGAAAAGCGGCGCCGTGCTTGTGGCGGGGCTTGGGAACCGCGCCATCACGCCGGACGCAATCGGCCCGCTCGCCGCGGAAAAAGTAATGGCGACGCGGCACATTACGGGCGAGGTCGCGCGTGTTACGGGGCTGGAAAACCTTCGCCCCGTTGCGGTGGTCAGCCCCGGGGTGCTGGGCTGCACCGGAATTGAGGCCGTTGAGCTGATCAAGGCGCTCGTGCAGAAAATCAAGCCCGCCGCCGTAATCGCCGTTGACGCGCTGGCTGCGCGCAGCCCCGCACGGCTGGGGTGCACGATTCAGCTTTGCTCCGCCGGAATATCACCCGGCGCGGGGGTCGGAAATGCCCGGCCGCAGATTGATGAAAGCACGCTCGGCGTACCGGTCATTGCCATGGGCATTCCGACCGTGGTTGACGCTGCCACGCTTGCGGCCGACCTGCTGGGCGGCGAATTACAGGATGCAATGGAAAAGGTGGAACCCCGCGGAGCCGTTATGATGGTTACCCCAAGGGAGATTGACCTGATTATTTCCCGCGGGGCGCGGCTTGTGGCAATGGGAATCAATTTGGCGCTCAACCCCGGCCTTTCACTGGAAGAGTTTGAAGAATTGACGTGAAGTATCATGAAAACGAGCTTGCCCGCATAAAATTTCATACAGGCTGTTATATTATTTGCCGTGCGTTTGCGCGGCGGAGTCAGTTGTTGGCCAAACCCTTCCTGCTTGGAGCATTTGCTTTTGGCCGTAACTGACTTTATGAGTATCATTTGATGGGGGCAGATATGAAACGATGGGCACAAAAGGCGGCGGGATTCTGTTCCGCCGTACTGGCTGTGGTGGCAGTCGCGTGTGTGGCCGGCCGCCTGCCGGCCATTGCGGCGCAGAACACCGCGATGGCCGCCGCGGGCTTTATAATGCCGGGCGGCGCTGCAGAGGCGATAAAATCCGATTATTGGGAGGAAGAGGAGGAAGACAACTCACAGCCGGGGGCCGTATCGTCCGCCGCTCCCAGTCAGGCTTCGTCGGGCGCGCCGCAGGGGCAAAGCACGCCCGGTTCCGGTGCGGCTTCAGCTTCCGTTTCGAGTACGGGTCCCGGTACAACAAACAGTGCGGTAACCCTTCCCGGAAAGATTCAGGAAATTGCGATTGCGAACACCGGGACGCAATATAACAATATTTGGGTAAAAAATTACAATAAAAGTCACGGGCTTGACATTGCCGCCGAGCTTGCAAAGCAGCCGGCGGTGAAAATCAAGAAGAACTCCACCCCGCAGGTGCTGATTTATCACACACATACCACCGAGGCGTTTTTCGGTGATGACAACCGTACACAGGACCTCAGCAGGAGTGTGGTCGCAGTGGGCGACCAAATTGCGGCGCAGCTTCAGTCAGGCGGAATCAATACCGTTCATGACCTGACTGTGCACGATTACCCGATGTACAACGGCTCCTATGACCGTTCAAAGGTAACCATACAGAACAATTTAAAAAAATACCCCGGACTTCAGGTCACGCTCGACATTCACCGTGACGCCATGGGAACTTCCGACGGAACACGGATTAAGCCGACGGTGACGGTCAACGGAAAGAAGGCCGCGCAGGTCATGATTATTTCCGGCTGCGACGACGACGGAACCCTTGGGTTCCCCAACTGGGAGTATAATCTGCGGCTTGCACTGCGGATTCAGAAATCGCTTTCCGACTCATACCCCGGCCTTGCAAGGCCGCTCAAATTCTCCCCGAACAAATACAATGAAAATCTGACGAAGGGCTCGCTGCTGATTGAAATTGGCACCGAGGTCAACACGCTTGACGAAGTGAAATATGCCGGTGAGCTTGTGGGGAAAGCGCTTGTGGCCACGCTGAACCAGCTTAGCTGACGGAACAGGAAAGAAGTGAAAAAGAATGAAAAGAAGAGACAGAAGAATTTTTTTCGCGTCGTTTTTCGGCACGCTGTGTGTGTTCGCCCTGCTGTTCGGCATGGCGGAGGTGGACGCCAATTCGCGCCGAATCGGCTTTGGCGACAATAAAACGCTTCTTTACCAATTTACCGGCGAAACTTGGCAGGAATCTTGCAATGCTGTGAAAACATGGTATAATAATTTGGTATTAGTATTTACGAAAAATAACGTGGAGGAATCAAAATGAAAAGACGGGAAAAAACAGGCCTGCTTTTACTTATTATTCTATTTTTGTTTTCATGCGGTTCCGTTTCTGCGTTTGCCACGGTTATCACCCCGGAGGATGTGCAGAAGGCGCTGGCCGAATCCGCTGCCCATGCGGCAACCCAGTCGTCCCAGGTGCAGAGCACGGCGTCCGCTGCTAGTTCAAGAAAATCAATTACCAGCAGGATGTATTCCTCCGGCTCTTCAAGCGACCCGTCCTCCGGCAGCTCCGGTGAAATTTCAAGTACAGCTTCCGGCGAGCCGTCCTCCAGTGAAATCGTTCTGCCGAGCGTGGGCAGTGTGGCGGAGGATAACCCGCTCAGCTCGGTGATTGTCAACACGAAGCAGGACCAGAAAATGAAGTGGATCGGTATTATTTCATGGGCCTGCATCATACTTGGGGTGCTTGTTGTTTTGATTGTGGTGCTCAGCAACCGCCGTCCGCCCAAGGGGGGCCCGGGCCGCAAGCGTTACCGCCCAAAAGTTCGTTCCAATAAAAAACGGCTGCTGAATGATAAGTATTACCGGAATATAAAGTATTAATAAAAGGCGCGGCTTCGGCCGCGCCTTTTCCAGTAAAGCTGTCGTTCCCTTTGTGAATTACCGTTGTCCATTCTGCGTTTTATATGGTATAATAACTGCATAGCGATTATTATACCGAAATTTATGTTCCTGCGGCTTCGCCGTTTTGGGCCGGGGAAATTGCGCTGCTTTTACCGTTATTCCCTTTTTATTATAATTTGTTTAAGGATTAGGTGATCAATTTGTCGATATCACGCGATAGAATACGCAATTTCAGCATCATTGCGCATATAGATCATGGAAAAAGCACGCTTGCCGACCGCATTCTGGAGCAAACCAAATCCGTCGCCCTGCGTGACATGGAAAACCAGCTCCTTGATAATATGGATTTGGAACGCGAACGGGGCATTACCATTAAGGCGCATGCCGTAACGCTCGTGTATCATGCGAAGGACGAGCAGGATTACGTCTTTAATTTAATCGATACTCCCGGCCACGTGGACTTCAACTACGAGGTTTCGCGCTCACTCGCGGCGTGCGAGGGCGCGGTGCTTGTGGTGGACGCGTCGCAGGGCATTGAGGCGCAGACCCTTGCCAACACTTACCTTGCGGTGGACGCCGGCCTTGAAATTGTGCCGGTCATTAATAAAATCGACCTGCCGAGCGCCCAGCCCGAAAAGGTGCGCGCCGAGATTGAGGATGTGATCGGCATCCCGGCGGACGACGCTCCCTGTATTTCCGCCAAGCTCGGCACCAATATTGATTTGGTGATGGAGCAGGTGGTAAAGTGTGTGCCGCCGCCGCAGGGCGACGAAAACGCACCGCTGAAGGCGCTTGTTTTCGACTCCTATTACGACGCGTACAAGGGCGTTATCATTCATGTCCGTTTGAAGGACGGGCAGGTGCACCCCGGCGACACGATCCGCATGATGGCGACCGGCGCGGAGTTTACCGTTGTGGAGTGCGGATACGGCCGCGCGACCCGGCTGGAGCCGAGCGACGGGCTGAGCGCCGGCGAAGTCGGCTACATTGCCGCTTCCATCAAGGCGGTGAAAGAGGCCCGCGTGGGCGACACGGTCACCCTTGCCGAAAAACCGGCCAAAGAGCCGCTGCCCGGCTACCGCACGGTGCAGTCCATGGTTTTTTGCGGAATTTACCCGGCGGACGGCGCGCGTTACCCCGATTTGCGGGATGCGCTCGACAAGCTCCAGCTGAATGACGCGGCGCTTTCCTTTGAACCGGAAACCTCCATTGCGCTGGGCTTTGGGTTCCGCTGCGGATTTTTGGGTTTGCTCCATATGGAGATTATTCAGGAACGGCTGGAGCGCGAATACAACCTTGACCTTGTCACCACCGCGCCGAGTGTGGTGTACCGCATTACGAAAACGAGCGGTGAAGTGATTTATATCGACAATCCGACGAACTACCCCGACCCGACGCTGATTGCGCAGGCCGAGGAGCCGATGACAAACTCCCATATTTACACGCCGAGCGAATATGTGGGCAATATTATGGAGCTTTGCCAGGACAGGCGCGGTGTGTTCAAGGATATGCGGTACATTGACACCGACCGTGTCGATATTCATTATGAGCTTCCGCTGAATGAAATTATCTATGACTTTTTCGACGCGCTGAAATCCCGCACCCGCGGGTACGCTTCGTTTGACTATGAACTGAACGGGTACCAGAAGAGCAACCTGGTAAAATTGGACATCATGCTCAACGGCGATGTGGTGGACGCGTTGTCGTTCATTATTCACGCCGACAAGGCGTATCCCCGCGCACGAAAAATGGCGGAAAAGCTGGCGGAGAAAATTCCGCGCCAGCTTTTTGAAGTGCCGATCCAGGCCTGCGTGGGCGGGCGGATTATCGCGCGCGAAACGGTGAAGGCAATGCGCAAGGATGTGCTTGCCAAGTGCTACGGCGGCGATATTACGCGGAAAAAGAAGCTGCTTGAAAAACAGAAGGAAGGCAAAAAACGCATGCGCCAGCTCGGTACGGTCGAAGTGCCGCAGGAGGCGTTCATGAGCGTTTTAAAGCTGGATGAGTAAAAAATCTGAGCCGGGTGAACCGTAAAGCGGTTATCCGGCTCAATGAATATGAAGAGTTAAAAATGAACAGTGAAAATAAATTTCCAAACAAAGAAATAAGCCGGCGCTTCAATGACGGGGGGGAACCGCCTTTCGGCCTTTACATCCACGTTCCGTTCTGTGACGGTAAATGCCCTTACTGCGATTTTTATTCCATGCGGGGGAGCGAAGAACGCATGGATGAATATACAAGCAGTATTATCGATAAAATTAATACTTATGGCAATTCTATAAACCGGCGCGCGGACACGCTCTATTTCGGGGGCGGCACGCCCAGCCTGCTTGGCGCGAAAAGGCTTGCGGCGCTGATTGCGGCAGCGCGGGAAAGCTTTGGGCTTGCGGACGCCGAAATCACGCTGGAGGCAAACCCGGCCGAGGATTTAAGCGCTTTTCTACAGGAAGTGCACAACGCGGGCGCAAACCGCCTTTCCATCGGTTTACAGTCTTCAGATGAAGAGGAGCTGCGCCTATTGGGCCGTAGGCATACCGCCGTGCAGGCAAAAAAGGCAGTCCGCGATGCACAGAAAGCGGGATTTTCCAATCTGTCCCTTGACCTGATGCTCGGAATTCAGAACCAGACCAGAGAAAGCCTTCTGCGTTCGATTGAATTCTGCGCGGAGTCGGGGGTGCAGCACATTTCCGCGTATCTGCTTAAAATTGAGCCGCACACGGCTTACTACAAAAACAGGGAGCAGCTTCGGGTTCCCGGCGAGGACGAAGCGAGTGATCTGTACCTTTTCGCGTGTGAGGAGCTGGAAAGACGCGGATTCTTACAGTACGAAATCTCGAATTTTTCAAAACCGGGGTATGAAAGCCGCCATAACTTAAAATACTGGCATTGTGAGGAGTATTTGGGACTTGGCCCCGCGGCACACTCCTTTATGGACGGAAAACGCTTTTATTACGACAGGAACCTCAGCGCGTTTCTTCGCGGGTGCGACCCGGTGCAGGATGGCGCGGGGGGCGATTTTGAGGAATACGCCATGCTCGCTATGCGGCTGACCGAAGGACTGGCGGAGCAGGATTGCCGAAAGCGCTTCGGGCACGGAATCCCGGCGCATGTCATGCAGGCCGCAGGGAAATACGAAAGCGGCGGGCTGACTGTTTGTACCGGCAGCGGGTTCCGTTTTACCCGGAAGGGATTTTTGGTTTCAAACACGCTGATTGCGGAACTGTTATACAACGATTTGAGGTGATTGCTTTGGAGCCGAATCTTCATAGCCCGGCGGACGGACGGCGGCCGGAAATGCGCAGAAGCTTTTTAAAAACCGTCCTTGCGGTCGCGTTCACGCTGCTCCTGATTGCCGCGGCTTATTTTCTTTATTTAAATTGGCGCTTTGGGCTGGGCGGCGATGTCGCCATCAACGGGGAAGTGCTGGAAAATACCAGGCTTACCGGCTACATCAATAAAAACGCGTACGGAACGCCATATTTTAAAAAATATTTAAGCGAAGACGAAGTACTGCTTTACGACGCGTTTCAATATGCTTATGAGAACCCCAAAAATACGATTGAGATAAAAAAGCACTACACCGATGAGCAGTTTAACCGGGTTCTTTACTATGTGAAATGTGATTCGCCGGTGTTTACGATAAATACCGTCGGCACACAGACAATGCTGGACAGCACGAATCCGCTTGCACATTATATTGTGAAATATAACATAAAAATTCCGATGGGCAAGTCCCACCAATGGACGAAAATTATTGTTCCGAAGGTGGAAGAGGACAATACCGCCAAAAACCTTTCCGCACAAACCATGCAGGCGGCGAAACGGATTTTTGACGCAATGCCGAAATATAAAACGCAGATGGAAAAGGCTGAGTACATTTACCGCTATCTTGTCACGAATGTTACCTACGACAGCAGCGGCGATATTGATCAGGCCTCGCCCGTCTGCACGCTGTACGGCGCGCTGGTGAACAAACACGCCCAGTGCGACGGCTTTGCCGCGGCGAACATGCTGCTGTGCAACATGGCGGGAATTGAATGCTTTAAAGTGTTTTACGCGGGGGATGATATTAAAAGCGATGTGGGGCACACTTGGAATATTGCGAAGCTGGACGGAAGCTATTACAATATTGACGCCTCCGGCGGGGAAAACTATACGAAGCAGCTTTTGAAATGGGCCAAGAACGCGGGCACCGGTTCCAATCCGGTCAGCTATGAAAAGTTTGCGATGACAACGCAGGAAACAAAATACGATTCCCCGGTAATGAACAAAATTTTTAGCGGAATCACCCCGGACTGTACCTCGGTAAGCCCAAGGCAAAGCCTTTACAGCTTGGTGGTAACCAAGAAGACCTTCGCAAATTTTGCGGCGGACGCGGTGAAAAAGCTGAACGCCAATAAAAAAGGAAAGGGAAGTCTGATTTCCGTCAAGTTTGAAAGCAAGGACCTTTGCAGGAACGTTTACGACCGATTTGACGGCGATTCCGGCTATGGACAGGCCATTCTGCAAAAGTCGGGGCGCGCGGGCAGCCTTGCCATGTACGGCGGCAACGATGTGCTTTATCTTTATATGAGCTGATGCAGAGGAAACGCCTGATTTTTCAACGATTTCACAATTAGTTTACAAATATCATATTGACATTGCTGTGAAGTAATGGTAAATTATATCTTAGAGTTAGCACTCAAACGATTAGAGTGCTAACAATAAAAAGAGAGGTGAGGGAATTGCAGCTCAGTGAAAGAAAACAGAAGATTTTAGCGGCTGTGATTGACCTTTATGTCGCTGCCGGGGAACCGGTCGGCTCCAAAGCGCTTTGCGACATCCTCGACTTTTCCGTTTCTTCGGCGACCGTGCGCAATGAAATGAGCGAGCTTTCCGAACTGGGGCTGCTGGAGCAGCCGCACACCTCTGCGGGGCGGATCCCCTCCCAAAAAGGGTACCGCGTTTACATTGATACATTAATGAAAAAGCACCCGATTTCAGGCGAGGAACAGCGCTACATTGACAGCCTGCTCCTGCCCAGTGCATATGACCCGGAACGGCTGCTTGACGGCGTTGCCCGCGCGCTGGCCGGAATGACCCGGTTTGCCGCGGTTTCAACCACACCGAGCGGAAAAGCGGCGGATATCCGCGCGATTCAGCTGGTGCAGACGAGCCGGCACACCGCGATGGTGATCCTGATGACTTCGGCGGGCACAATGAAGAGCCGCGTTTTCCACTGTGATTTTGATATTACCCCGGAAATACTGCGGGTGTTCTTCCGTGTGCTGAATGAAAAGCTGGTGGGGCTTCCCGTTTCCACCATTACCCCCGCCTATATTCAAAGCCTGGCGGCGTCCCTTGGGGAGATGACCATGCTGATGAGCTCCGCTCTGATGGCGGTGCTTGACGTGGCGCAGGACTCCATGCAGGCCGAGGTTTGTTTGGACGGCGAAATGAATTTGCTTTTCTACCATGAGCTTGGCCAGAGCGGCATTCGCCGCATTATGGATTTCCTTTCCCGCCCGCAGGAGCTTTCGCAGCTGCTGACACAGCAGGCGAACAGCATTAAGGTAATGATCGGCGAGGAAACCAAGCGGCCGGAATTAAGCGAATCCAGCGTAATTGTTTCCCGGTATTCCGTTGGCGGCAAGGACGCGGGGGCCATTGCGATTATCGGCCCGACCAGAATGAACTACAGTAAAATCATATCAAATATCGAATACCTTTCCGGCTCCGTGGGAAGAATGTTGACGGAGTTAATGGATACGGAATAGAAAGGGGCTACCTGTTTTGTGCAACGAGGAAAATGAACAAGTAAAGGACAAGGAACTGACAGACCGGGAAAATCAGGCGGAACAAACCGAACAGCCGCAGCCGAAAGAAGAAGCCGCGGAAGAAAAGCCTGATTTGCAGGCGCAGCTTGACAAGGCAAACGAAGAACTGAAAAAGCAGAAGGAGCTTTTGCTGCGGACGGCTGCCGAATACGATAATTACCGCAAGCGCACCGAGCGCGAAAAGCTGTCGCTTTATTCCGACGCTACTTCGGCCGCGGTGGTTGAGTTCCTGCCGGTGGCGGATAATTTGGAACGTGCACTGGAGCAAAAGGACTGCAGCGCGGAGGACCTGCGCAAGGGTGTGGAAATGGTGCAGGGCCAGCTGAAATCCGCATTGACCAAGCTCGGCGTGACCGGAATGGGGGAAATCGGGGAAGCGTTTAACCCGGATTTGCACAACGCGGTTTCCCATATTGACGATGAAAGCTCCGGCGAAAACACCATTACACAGGTATTTCAAAAAGGGTACAAATTAAACGAAAAAGTGGTGCGCCACGCAATGGTACAGGTTGCGAACTGATTTCGGAGCAGTCAGTGAAGGAACAGTGACGAAATGAACGATTTTAATTTTTATATTACGGTGTAGCTGTTACTGAAATTGTTCGTTGCTCGTTGTTAATTATAAATTGAAGTAAATGGAATAAATTTTTGGAGGTAATCATTATGTCAAAGACAATAGGTATTGATTTAGGTACTACGAATTCCTGCGTCGCGGTTATTGAAGGCGGCGAGCCGGTTGTTATTGCAAACGCGGAAGGTGCCAGAACCACCCCGTCCGTTGTCGCTTTTTCCAAAACAGGCGAGCGTATGGTCGGCCAGGTTGCAAAGCGCCAGGCAATTACAAACCCGGACCGCACAGTTTCTTCCATCAAAAGGGAGATGGGCTCCAACTTTAAGGTGAGTATTGACTCAAAGAGCTATACCCCACAGGAAATTTCCGCAATGATTCTGCAAAAGCTGAAGAGTGACGCCGAAGCATATTTGGGCGAAAGCGTTTCATCTGCCGTTATTACCGTTCCTGCTTACTTTACGGACGCACAACGTCAGGCAACAAAGGATGCGGGCAAGATTGCCGGTTTGGATGTAAAGCGTATTATCAACGAACCGACAGCGGCGGCTCTTTCCTACGGCATTGACAAGGGCGACGAACAGAAAATCATGGTTTACGACCTTGGCGGCGGTACATTCGATGTTTCGATTATTGAAATGGGCGACGGCGTGCAGGAAGTTCTTGCTACCGCGGGCAACAACCGCTTGGGCGGCGATGACTTTGATAAGCGCGTGATGGACTGGATGGTTTCCTCCTTTAAGGCGGAAACAGGAATTGACCTGAGCGGCGACAAAATGGCGATGCAAAGATTGAAGGAATCCGCTGAAAAATCAAAGATTGAGCTTTCCGGCATGACTTCAAGCTCCATTAACCTTCCGTTTATCACAGCCGACGCAACCGGACCGAAGCATCTTGATTTAACCCTTACCAGAGCGAAGTTCAACGAACTGACCGCTGATTTGGTTGAAAAGACCATGGGCCCCGTTCGTCAGGCGCTTTCCGATTCCGGATTGAAAATTGAAGAGATCAGCAAGGTTTTGATGGTCGGCGGTTCCTCCAGAATCCCGGCTGTGCAGGACGCCGTAAAGAACCTGACCGGCAAGGATCCGTTTAAGGGCATTAACCCGGATGAATGCGTTGCCATCGGCGCGGCGTTACAGGCCGGCGTGCTCGGCGGCGAAGTCGAAGGACTGCTGCTGCTGGACGTTACCCCGCTTTCACTCGGCGTTGAAACCATGGGCGGCGTAATGACAAAGATCATTGAGCGCAACACCACCATCCCGACCAAGAAGAGCCAGGTCTTCTCCACAGCAGCGGACGGCCAGACCCAGGTTGAGGTCAACGTGCTGCAGGGCGAGCGTGAGTTTGCCCGCGACAACAAGCAGCTTGGCCTGTTTAAGCTGGACGGCATTGCCCCGGCGCCGCGCGGAATTCCTCAGATTGAGGTATCGTTCGATATCGACGCCAACGGCATCGTAAATGTATCCGCAAAGGATTTGGGTACGGGCAAGGAGCAGAAGATCACAATTTCTTCCAGCTCCAACATGAGCAAGGATGACATCAACAAGGCGGTTCAGGACGCTGAGAAATTTGCCGCGGAGGACAAGAAGCACCGCGAAGAAATCGACCAGAAGAATGAAGCCGAGAACCTTTGCTACGCAGTGGAAAAACTGCTCAAGGACAACGGTGACAAGATCGATGAGGCCGACAAGACCGATTTGAACGCCAAGGTTGCCTCGCTGAAGGAAGCAATTTCCGCTAATACGGTGGACGACATGAAGGCAAAGAGCGAGGAACTGCAAAAGGCAATGTACGCCGTAAGCGAAAAAATGTATAAAAATGCCGCTCCGCAGCAGCCTGTACAGGGTGAACCCGGCGCAGCAGCGCAGGATGCGAACGGAAATCCGGTTTACAACGCCGAATATAAGGACGTAGACGACAGCGATAAGAAATAATTCATACTTTCTTATCGGAGTGAATGATGATACAATGAATCATGAATCATTTCGGCGGCCGTCCAAAGGCTGTAACAGGAACCGGCATATCGTCAGCAGGCAATAAACGCATTTGGGCAGCCCAGCGGCTGCCCTTAGCGCGTATTTCCGAAAATGATTTTTATGCCGCAAACGGAAATGATTGCTGCTTTTTTGTTCTGCCGGGGTTCCGGCCGTGTGATGCATTCATCCTTCGCAATTCATGATTCATTGATATAGGAGTGATTTGGTTTGGCTGACAAAAGGGATTTTTATGAGGTTATGGGCGTGCCTAAAAATGCCACCGATGATGAAATAAAAAAAGCTTACCGCAAGCTGGCGAAAAAATATCATCCGGATTTAAACCCGGGCGATAAAACTGCTGAAGCAAAATTTAAAGAGGTCAACGAGGCGTATGAAGTGCTTTCCGACAAAGACAAAAAAGCACGCTACGACCAATTCGGGCACGCCGGCGTGGACCCCAATTTTGGCGGCGGTGCAGGCGGCGGCAGCCCGTTTGCGGGCGATATTGACCTGGGCGACATATTCAACAGCTTCTTCGGCGGCTTTGGCGGCGGTGCGCGTACAGCTAACCCGAACGCTCCCCGGCGGGGCGGCGATACCGAAGCGGTAGTGAACATAAGCTTTGAGGAAGCCGCCAAAGGCTGCCAGAAGAACGTGTCGTATGAAAGAATCGAATCCTGCCCGGACTGCAACGGCAGCGGCGCACAAAAAGGGACTTCCGCCAAAACATGCGCAAACTGCAACGGAACCGGCCAGGTGCATATCAATCAGCGAACTCCGTTCGGCGTGGTGCAGACCGCAAGAACCTGCGACCGCTGCGGCGGCACCGGCAAAGTAATTGAAAGCCCGTGCAGAACCTGCGGCGGCAGCGGCAAAGTACGCAAACAAAAGAGCATTGAAATCAATGTTCCGGCCGGAATTGACAACGAGCAGATTCTGAATGTGAGCGCGCAGGGCAACGCGGGCACCAACGGCGGCCCGAGCGGGGATTTGCACGTTTACGTGAATGTGCGGCCGCACCCGATTTTCGAACGCCGCGGCAACGATGTTTGGTGTGAAATGCCAATCACCTTTACACAGGCGGCGCTTGGCGCCGAGGTTGTGGTGCCGACAATCGACGGGCGCGTCAGCTACACTGTTCATGAGGGCACGCAGCCGGGCGATGTGTTTAAGCTGAAGAGCAAGGGGATTCCCCGCCTTGGCGGCCGCGGCCGCGGCGACCAGTTTGTGCGCGTGACCATTGAAGTGCCGAAGAATCTTTCAGAAAAACAAAAGACGATTCTGCAGGAATTCGACAGTGTTGCAGAAGAAAAGAACTACCAAAAACGCAAAACTTTTTTTGACAAGATCAAAAATATGTTTGGGGAATAAGTTCCAGATCCAATTATTTGTAAAGTCCGCCGGATTCGGCGGACTTTTTTTACTGCCTTTTTAGAAAGTTTCCCTCCCGGAGGAAACTTTCGCAGGTAAAGCTGCGTATATTGTAGTGAGTCTGTTCGCAAAACAGCTGAAGATACTGGAGGGAAATTTATGTCAGAAGTAAAAGGAGTCGATGTTTCCCATCACCAGGGGGAAATCGATTTTGCCAAAGTAAAAGCGTCAGGAATTCAATTTGCCATGCTGCGCGCCGGGTACGGCTGGGAAAATCCGGACGTGCAGACCGATCAAAAGTTTTATCAGAATTACCGAAAGGCTGTAAAGGCCGGGCTTCCATGCGGAGCGTACCATTACAGCTATGCGACAAATACGCGGGAAGCGCAGCTGGAAGCAGACTTTTTTTTAAAAATCATTAACGGGTGTAAGTTCGGTTACCCTGTAGCGTTCGACATGGAGGATAAGTCGCAGGCAAACCTGGGGCGCAAGCTCCTTACGGACATTGCAATTACCTTCTGTGAAAGGATGAAAAAAGCCGGACTTTACGCCTGTGTTTACACCAACCCCGACTGGATGAAAAACCGGCTCGAGATGGAACGGCTCAAAGCGTATGACCTGTGGCTTGCACGCTACAACAATGAGCCGGGCTATGACGGAATGGGAATGTGGCAGTATTCGAGCACCGGCAGGGTGGACGGAATCAGTACCGCCGTCGATTTGGATATCGCATATAAGGACTACCCCGGAATCATGAAGCGCAACGGGCTGAACGGATACGCAAAGCCGGCTCCGGTGCAGAAAAAATACACCGTAAAATCCGGCGACACCATGAGCAGCATTGCCGTGAAGTACGGTGTATCTCTGCAGGCGCTGATTAAGGCGAACCCGCAGGTAAAAAATCCGAACCTCATCCGGCCCGGGGATGTGCTGGTCATTTCCGGATAAGGAGGGATAAAATGGGGGAAGTGGAAGAAGAGCGCCAAAAGCGCATGGACGAACGTTTTGACAGAAGCCGGCAGGATATTGAAAAGCTGGAAAAGAAGCAGGAGGAGGAAGCGGACCGCAGCCAAAAGCTGGAAGAACTCAATATTAAAATGGGCGAAATTCTGAAAAATCATGATGAAAAGCTGACCAACCATGACAAGCGGATTGTGGAGCTGGAAAATGTGTCGGGCGCGCGCTGGAACCAGCTTGTAAACTATTTGCTTGCGGGGATTGTCGGCGCAATTGCCGCCGCGGTGATGAGAATTATTTTAGGAGGCTGATACAATGAATTATTTTGGCATCGTCTTTTTAGCGATTATCGTCGAAGGAATCATCACGTATATCAAGGAGTTTTTTGTAAACGGGAAATTCCAGTGGCAAATGCTGATTTCCATTGTAATCGGGGTACTGGTGGCGGCGGCTTACCGCGTGGATGTACTTGCGCTGGCGGGGATGCAGACCGCCGTTCCGTACCTTGGCAGCGTCCTGACAGGGGTGTTAATCAGCCGCGGCAGCAATTATGTTTTTGATTTGATCAAGGCAATCGGTGCGGCACAGGGGAAAACCGTATAAAATAAAAAGAGGGTGCCGGAAGTTCCGGCACCCTCTTGCTGTATTATTTATTCATCTTTGCCGCAGCATTTTTTGTATTTTTTACCGCTGCCGCATGGGCAGGGGTCATTGCGGCCGGGCTTTTTGTCCTTGCGGACGGGGCGCTTCGTGTCGCTTCCGTCGTCGGCGCTGGTGGCAGTCGGCGTTGCGACCTGCTCGCGCTTCGGCTCCTCGGCGGTACGAAGCTGAACGGTCAGCATCATGCGCGCGGTGTTTTCGCGGATGGTCGCAATCATCGCGTCAAACATGTCGAACCCTTCCAAACGGTACTCGACAACCGGGTCATGCTGGCCGTACGCACGAAGGCGGATGCCCTTCTGCAGCTCTTCCATGGCGTCAATATGATCCATCCACTCGGAGTCAACATTTTTCAGCAGGACAACGCGTTCCAGTTCACGGGTGATTTCTTCGCCAAAGGCGGCCTCGCGCTTTCCGTAAAGATCGTTCGCCTTCTCGATCAGCTGATCCTTTACATAATCGGGCTCCAGCTTTTCCAGCTCGTCATTGGTGAAAACCAAATCCTGCGGAGCAAGCAGCCAGCCCATGTAGTGGTCGCGCAGACCCTTGAAGTTCCAGTCGTCGTGCAGCGCGGCTTCCGGCATATACTGTTTGACCTGTGCCTCGATGGCCTGTTCGATCATCTTTATAATCTGATCTTTAATATTTTCGCCGTTCAGTACCTGGTCGCGCTGGCCGTAAATGATTTCGCGCTGGCGGCTCATAACGTCGTCAAACTGAAGCACATTTTTACGAATGCCGAAGTTGCGGCCTTCAATCTTGCGCTGCGCGCCTTCAATTGTGTTGGAAAGCATCTTGTTCTCAATCGGGGTGTTCTCGTCCACGTTCAGGCGTTCCATCAGGTTGTTGATGCGTTCGCCGCCGAACAGGCGCATTAAATCGTCTTCCAGTGAAATGTAGAAACGGCTCATACCGGGGTCGCCCTGACGGCCGGAACGGCCGCGCAGCTGATTGTCAATACGGCGGGATTCGTGGCGCTCCGTGCCGATAATATAAAGCCCGCCGGCGGCCTTCACTTCCTCGGCTTCCTTTTTAATCTGCTGCTTGTATTTTTCACTGAGCTCCGCAAAGGTTTTGCGGGAATTCAGAATTTCTTCATCCGTCGTATCGGAATAGGCAGTGGCTTCGCTGATGAGCTCTTCGGAAAACTGCAGGCGGCGCATTTCAGACTTCGCCATATATTCGCTGTTGCCGCCCAGCACGATGTCGGTACCGCGGCCGGCCATGTTTGTCGCAATTGTGACCGCGCCCTTGTGGCCGGCCTGTGCGATGATTTCCGCTTCCTTTTCGTGATACTTGGCGTTCAGAACCTCGTGCTTCACGCCGCGGCGGTGCAGCAGGCCGCTGAGCACTTCTGATTTTTCAATGGAAATGGTGCCGACCAAAACCGGCTGGCCCTTTTCATGGTGCTCAATAATATCATCGATTACAGCGTTGAATTTTGCCTTTTCGGTTTTATAAACAACATCCGCTAAATCCTGGCGGATCATCGGCTTGTTGGTTGGAATTTCAATAACGTCCAGCTTGTAAATTTCACGGAATTCTTCTTCTTCGGTCATAGCCGTACCGGTCATACCGGATAATTTGTCGTATAAGCGGAAGAAGTTCTGGAAGGTAATTGTGGCAAGCGTTTTGCTTTCGTGGGCAACCTTCACGCCCTCCTTCGCCTCGATTGCCTGGTGCAGCCCTTCGTTGTAGCGGCGGCCGTACATCAGGCGGCCGGTGAATTCGTCAACGATAATGACTTCGCCGTCTTTTACAACATAGTCAATATCCTTCTGCATTACGCCGTGCGCCTTGATGGCCTGATTGATGTGATGCTGAATCGTGATGTTATCCGCATCGGTAAGATTGTCAAGCTTAAAGTATGCCTCGGCCTTCTTTACACCGGACTGGGTGAGTGTGGCGGTTTTTGCCTTTTCGTCCACAACATAGTCGGCGTCCTTGTAAAGCTCGTCGTTATCCTCTTTATCATTCAGCTCCGCAACCTTGACCATGTGCAGCGTTTTGGAAAAATGGTCGGCCACGCTGTAAAGCTCGGTGGACTTGTCGCCCTGACCGGAAATAATCAGCGGGGTGCGCGCTTCGTCGATGAGGATGGAGTCCACCTCATCCACAATGGCATAGTTGTGGCCACGCTGAACCTTATCTTCCTTATAAATGACCATGTTGTCGCGCAGGTAGTCAAACCCAAGCTCGTTGTTCGTGCCGTAGGTGATGTCTGCGTTGTAAGCGCTTTTGCGCTCGTCGTTTTCCAAATCATGAACAATCAGGCCGACGCTTAAACCGAGGTAGCGGTAAACCTTGCCCATCCATTCGGAGTCGCGGCGCGCAAGGTAATCATTCACGGTAACAACATGAACGCCCTTTCCAGACAGCGCGTTTAAATACGCGGGAAGCGTTGCGACAAGCGTTTTTCCTTCGCCGGTTTTCATTTCACTGATACGGCCCTGATGGAGCACGATACCGCCGATAATCTGCATGGGAAAATGGCGCATGCCGAGCACCCGGTCGGAGGCTTCACGGCACACCGCGAACGCGTCGGGCAGAATGTCGTCAAGGCTTTCCCCGTTTGCCAGGCGTTCCTTCAGTGCCGGAGTTTGCGCTTTCAGCTCTTCGTCGGACATTTTTTTGTATTTGTCCTCCAGCGAAAGCACGGCATCGCACAGCGGCTGAACCCGTTTCAGTTCCCGCTTGCTGTAATTCCCAAAAAACGCGGCCAGGATATTACTCATAATAAGTCACCTCAAAATATCGTTAAAAATAATAGTTTACAATCAAAAATAATTATAACATAGGGGAATCTAAAAAGAAAGAATAATTCATGAACATTCCCGTAATCCCGCCTGTAAAAATGTGCAGAACAGAAAAAAGCGGCGGACATTGTCCGCCGCAGAGCAAGGGAAAATCCGGGACTTTTGCTGTTAATACGAGCCGCCGAGTGAGGAAACCGCCGCAAGAATACTTCCGCCGAAAATAATGCCGAGCACAAGGGCAATCAGCATCATAATCAGCAGCGCGCGGGCATAGTTCTGCCTGTTTTTGTTGGTGTTTCGGCTGAATGCCCAAACCAGCATCATAATCAGTCCCACAACCGGAATTGAGCCCACGATCATCATCACGATATAATTGCCTATGGAAAGCGGGGTGGCGTCTTCGTATGTCATTGGGCTCCGGTAGTTCGGGGTTTGGCCGGGCTGGTTCTGAATGTTGTTTTCCTCCATGTGAAAACCTCCTCAAGTGATCTTAAAAATCCTTAAATAGAATACCATGTTCCCGTTTGCAGCACAATAAAACAGCCTAAAAATTCTGTAAAAACAACATTCCAATTACTGGAAACCGTGCCCGCGGCAGTACGGGGCGGGCGGAAATGACCGTATTGTTAAATTTTTATTTATCAACTTTCATCCTCTTGCTAAACGTGAAAAAATGCTCTATAATAAATCAGTATGTTGGTTAAACCAAGGGAATCAGCGATTCCCAAAGGATACTGAAACCGAAAGGAGTACCGATATGAATTATTCCCCAGAAGTGGAAAGAATGTGTACAGTTACCAAGGGCCCAAAACACGGCCCGGCACCCATCCCGGAAGAGGGTAAGTGGGTAAAGTCCTATGAAATTAAAGACATTTCCGGCCTGAGCCACGGCATTGGCTGGTGCGCTCCGCAGCAGGGCGCCTGCAAGCTGACCCTTAACGTAAAAGAGGGCATTGTTCAGGAAGCTCTTGTTGAAACCATCGGCTGCTCCGGCATGACCCACTCCGCAGCAATGGCTGCCGAGATTCTGCCGGGCAAAACATTGCTTGAGTGCCTGAATACCGACTTGGTCTGCGACGCGATTAACGTTGCAATGAGAGAAATTTTCAAGCAGCTCGCTTACGGCCGCAGCCAGACAGCCTTCTCCGAGGGCGGCCTGCCAATCGGCGCAGGACTGGAGGATTTGGGCAAGGGCCTTCGTTCCCAGGTTGGCACAATGTACAGCACCGGCCTGAAGGGCGTGCGTTACATGGAAATGGCAGAGGGCTACGTTTTAAAGACGGCTCTTGATGAAAACAACGAAGTCATCGGCTACCAGTTTGTAAAGCTTGGCAAAATGCTGGAGGATATCCGCCACGGCATGAGCCCGGACGAAGCCTACAAGAAGAACATCGGCCAATACGGCCGTTTCGACAACGCGCCGAAGTATATCGACCCGCGTGAAGAATAATTAAGACCAGAAAAAGGAGGACTAAACTATATGGCTAACGATGTTAAGTTTGAAGGCAAAGAGAGAAGAATCGCCAAAATAGAGAAGTGTCTTGCCGAGTATGGCCTTGCCAGCCTCGAAGACGCACGCGACCTTTGTTCTTCAAAGGGAATTGATGTTGATAAAATTGTAAAGGGCGTACAGCCCATCGCATTTGAAAACGCGACCTGGGCCTATACCCTCGGCTGCGCAATCGGACTGAAAACGGGCGTTAAGTCCGCTGCCGAAGCCGCTGAAAAAATCGGCCTTGGCCTTGAGGCTTTCTGCATCCCGGGTTCCGTCGCCGAACAGAGAAAAGTCGGCCTTGGCCACGGAAATCTTGGCGCCATGCTTCTGCGTGACGAAACCAAGTGCTTCGCGTTCCTGGCGGGCCACGAATCCTTTGCCGCCGCGGAAGGCGCAATCGGCATTGCCCGTACCGCAAACCGCGCCCGCAAGGAGCCGCTCCGGATTATCCTGAACGGTCTTGGCAAGGATGCGGCTTATATCATTTCCAGAATCAACGGGTTCACCTATGTGAAGACCGACTTTGATTTCTTTAATGATGAGCTGAACGTAATTGAAGAAAGAGCGTTTTCCGACGGCGAGCGCGCGGCGGTAAAATGCTACGGCGCAAACGACGTGCGTGAAGGCGTTGCAATCATGCAGCACGAAGGCGTTGACGTTTCCATTACCGGTAACTCCACCAACCCGGTTCGCTTCCAGCACCTGGTTGCGGGAACTTACAAGAAATGGTCACAGGAAAACGGCAAGAAGTACTTCTCCGTTGCAAGCGGCGGCGGCACAGGCCGCACCCTGCATCCGGACAACATGGGCGCGGGCCCTGCTTCCTACGGCTTGACCGACTCCCTTGGCCGAGTACACGGCGACGCTCAGTTCGCGGGTTCCTCTTCTGTTCCTGCGCACGTTGAGATGATGGGTTTGATCGGCATGGGCAACAACCCGATGGTTGGCGCTACTGTCGCATGCGCGGTTGCGGTTTACGAAGCAAAAAAATAATTCTATCGGTTTTATAAAAATCGACCGTGAAACCTTCTGTTTTACCGGTCGATTCCAGCGAGCGGGATGTGGCATTGCCACATCCCGCTTTTGCCTTTGGGCGGAAATCATTTACAGGACGCTTTAAATAAATTTTTTCAGCGGAATAAACTTTTTTGAAGGCTGCCGCATCTAACATATGTAACCAAGATGTGATTTTAAAGCTTCACTGCCACGCAGGCAGATCCCCCCGGAAGAGCGCACAACGGGACGGGAAAGGCGGAGGAATGATCTGGCTACATAGAAGCAGGGAAAGGGAGTGAAGCGCTAAAACAACAGCGCTACGAAATGGAAGGTGATTTACGGCTTGGAAAAAATGGATGGGGGCATATTGCGGTGCAGGATAAACGGGAATCTTTGAAGGAATATGTAAAACTGAACCAGCAGGATTTTTACAGACTTGCGTTCAGTTATACCAAAAATTCCGACGCGGCGCTTGATGTAGTGCAGGAATCCATTGTAAAAGCAATCGATAAAATCGGGTCGCTCAATGACACCGCCTACTTAAAAACATGGTTCTACCGTATTTTGGTCAATGAAAGCCTGATGCACCTGCGGCGCAGCAAACGGCTGGTGCTTGTGGAAAGCATTGAGGACGGGGAGCCCGGTTACGGGGAAGATTTGGCGCAGTCAATGGATATGTACAATGCAATTCAGGCGCTGGAGGTCAAAATCAGAACGGTCATTATTCTGCGCTTTTTTGAAGATATGAAGCTCGAGGAGATCGCCGTCATAACCAAAACAAATCTGAGCACCGTCAAGTCCCGGCTTTACAAGGGACTTGAGCTGCTGAAAGTATCGATTGGGGAGGAGTGATTCAATTGAAGGAATTAGAGGGCGCAAAGAGAATTTATAGTTCGGTTCCCGTTCCCTCAACGCTTGATGACAGAGTGAATATCAGCATAGGCAGGGCGGTTCGGCAGAAGAAATTTCGCAGCAAAGCGATTTTTTGCACCGCGGCTTCGGTGTGTATTCTGTTTGTAACACTTTTGAACTGCAACCGGGCGTTTGCCCAAACCGTGAATTCCATTCCCGTGATAGGCGATGTGGCCAGGGTTTTTACATTCACGCAGTATAAAATTGAAGATACGACAAGAAAAATCGATGTTGAGCAGCCGGTCGTGTCCAATACCGGCCACGCCGCGCTGGAAGCGCGAATCAATAAGGAAATCAACGAAAAGGTCAAGAACGCCATTGCAGAGGCTGAGGAACGCACGGCGGCGGACAAAAAGGCATATGTGGAAACAGGCGGCAACCCAAAGGACTTTATTCCGGCAATCGTTGACGTAAACTATGAAATCAAATGCAGCAATGAAAAGGTGTTGTCCTTCGTGCTGAACACAACGCAGACCCAGGCGAACGCCTTTACCGACCAGACCTTTTACAATATTGATCTGCAAAGCGGCAGGGAGCTGACGCTTACGGACCTGCTCGGCAAGGATTATAAAAAGCTTGTGGATGAAAGCGTGCGCAAGCAAATCAAGGAGCGCGTGGCGAAGGACCCGACTCTGACCTTCTTTGAAGGCAGCGAAGGCTTTTCTGGCATAGACAGCAAGCAAAAATTTTATTTGAATGCAGCGGGAAACGTTGTTATTGTTTTCCCGAAATACGCAATTGCAGCCGGTTATATGGGAATTCAGGAATTCGAAATTGTAAAATAAAAATTCCCGGTGCAGACTGCGGCGCGAACGGATTGTTGGCTCGCAGTTCACAGTCAGCAATGACAGGAACATCACAATTTTGCGGGAAATTATTACAACGGTTACAAGGGTATGACAATTTTGTCATACCCGTATTTTTTGCTTTTGAAAGTCTGCATTAAGAGGTATAATATAAAAAGTCCAGCAGTAAAATAAACGGTACACAAGAAGCGTTTATCAGCGGCGATTACGGTTCGAAAGGACCGGCTTTCGCCCGGGTAACCGACTTTTGATTCACACGGGTATTTGCCCGGTTTTAACCGGGAATCCGTGTCATATAATTGGGAAACAATGATGGGGTGCACTTTTCATGCGATTTAATATATATTTTAAAAAACACAAACTTAGATTATTTATTCGCAGAGCAATCGTCTGCGTTTGTTTGGCCACAGCGGTTTACCTGATTGCGGCGGGCGCGGTCGCAATGGTGCAGGCGGTTCAGCGGGAAGCAAAAAGTTTGGAGCCGCAGCAGCCGAAGCCGACAGCCGCCCTTCCCGAAAGCGCAGGGCAGTCCCCGCCGGTTCCTTCTTCCGCCGCAGCGGCGGCACCCCGGGTGGAGTCGAATGCCGCTTCCTCAAAACCGGCGGGGTATTTTGACGACGCCGTGTTCATCGGCGACAGCCGCACCGAGGGACTGGAAATTTACGACGGGCTGGACAACGCGGCTTATTACGCAGTGAAGGGTTTGATGGTCAATACGATTTTTACAAAACCGGCTGTGGAGGTCGGCGGCAAAAAGCTGACGGTAATGCAGGCGATTTCCGGACAAAAATTCGGCAAGATATACATTATGCTCGGAATCAACGAGTTGGGCTGGAGCAGCTCGGCCACGTTTATTCAGGATTACGGAAAAGTAATTGACGAAATAAAAAAAGATCAGCCAAACGCGAAAATTTACGTGCAGTCGATTTTACCGGTTTCTGCAAAAAAGGCACAGTCGGATAAAATTTACAGCAATGCCAATATTGTTTCGCACAATCAGATGATTCGGGAAATGACCGTAAAAAAAGGCGTAGCCTACCTCGACGTAGCCTCCGCCGTTTCCGACAGCAAAGGGAATCTGCCGGAGAAGGCTTCGGTGGACGGAGTGCATTTAAATCAGGAATACTGTAAAAAGTGGTGTGAGTACCTTCGTACACGCGCAAAGTAGAATGTTTGACAGGGAGTAATATGAAATGAAGAAATTGATCGCTTTGATTCTGGCGGCCGTGCTTGTGCTTGCCGCCGGGTGCGCCAAAAAAGACGCCGGACTGAAGGTGGACGCGGCCGCCGCCGCGGATAAGCTGGCAAGCTCCGTTCAGTTTACCGACCAGATGTCCGCCGTTGCGGACAAAACCGTGCTGAAGCTGTACGGGCTGGAGCAAAGCACCGTGGAAAAATTAAAGGCATACGAAAGCACCGGCGCAACAGCGGAGGAAGTCGCGGTTTTTGAAGCAAAGGACGAAGATGCCGCGGCAAAAGTCAAGGAGGCGGCTCAAAAAAGGATTGAAGACCAGAAAGCGGCGTTTCAGGATTATCAGCCCAAAGAAATGGCAAAGCTGAAAAATCCGCTTTTGGTGACGGCGGGGAAATATGTTGTTTTATGTGTGTCAAATGATAATGCGGCAGCCCAAAAGGCTGTTGACGGGCTGACAAAGTAATCACCGGATGAAAATCCGCATATCATAAAAGGACCCCGTGAATGAACCTGTTCCGGTTCATTCGCGGGGTCCTTTGCGTTAGGCTTATGATTGCAGCCGCTTCCTCAGTCAAACTGAAGGGGGAATTTTTTTGCGATCAGGTCGCCGAAGCCTTTGATGAGCGGCCCCATGCAGAAGGCGGTAAGGACTGTTCCCACGCCCACCACGCTGCCGCAGAGAAAGCCGATCAGCACGGCCAGCACGTCGCAGGTAATGCGGCACCAGCGGAACTGAATGTGCAGACGCTCGGAAGCGATGAAGCCAAGGCTGTCGTAAGGGGAAACGCCCAGCTGCGGATAAATGTAAAGCGCCGCGGAAAAAGCAAGCAGCACCAGGGCAAAAATCATGATAAGAATACGGAGCAGCAAGCCGGGCTGGGTTGGAAGAATCCGGGCGTAGACCCAGCCGAAAAAATCTACCAAAAATCCGATGGAAACCATGTTGACTAATGTGCCGATCCCAATCAGTCGGCGTGAAAGAAAGAACATAAAAACAAGGATAATGCAGTTGATAATCAACTGCCAAGTACCGAACGGCAGACCGATTTTGCCCGATACGCCAAGGTTCATACAGGTGCATGGGTCAGTGCCTAAATTGACATAAACAGCGAGGGAAATGGCAAATCCCAGCAGGAATACGCCAATGCACATCATCCCGATGCGCTGAACCAGGTTTTTATTCATATTCATCCTTTAATTAACTCACGATCTTATATAATTATGGCTTGCGAAGTCTTGGAATCAGTAAAATCGCCGCGACCCAGAACAGCTCGTAAAGCAGCAGGGCTGCGGTGCTCAGCTGCTGCAGGCCCGAGTAGCAGGAAAGGAACGCCACAAGGAGAATGCCGAGAATAACGGCAATGTACTGCAGCGCCACTGCGGCGGAAATATTGCTGCGCTGGCGCACACACGCGGTCAAAAGTCGCAGCATTGCTGTGGCCCGGCCCTTTGTGGCAAGCAGCGAGGGGGAACGTTCCTGCGGGGTGTCGGTCAGCTCCTGATAGATGCTTCCGAGCCGTTCGGGCAGCACGCGTACACAGTGCACGTCAAGCCCGAAGCACTCCGCCAAAAGTTGGGGGGTAATGTTCGGGTCACAGGTGCGTACAATCAGGCTGATTCCGTTATCCTCCGCGCGCCTTAGCTCCAGCGCCCTGCGGCGGTCGGAATTGTAGGAAACGACAAACATGGCGACCAGGTCGCCGCCGGAGGCGAGGTACACGATTTTTTTACCCCCGTGAATATACTTTTCCTCGTAGTCGCGCGAGGGCGGCTCAATGCTGTGCGACTCCATCAGCGCGCGGTTCCCGACCAGAATTCTTCTGCCCGACACCCACCCGGTTACCCCTTTGTCGTCCTCGTAAGTCGGGTTATCGATTTTCGGGAGCATATCGTGGCGGCTCTTGATGATTTGGTCAAACAGGTCGCTCAGCGGCCCGCCGACGGCACACATCAGCGCGGTCGCGTCCACAATCGCCTCGTCGATACGCTGACCGCCGAACGTTTTAATGCCGTTTAAGATGACGGTGCCCTTTGGGAAAAGATCCTTTGCGTCCACCATTACGGCATTGGTGCTGCTGAACTGTTCCACCGCAGGGTAGCCGACAATCATTGCACCGCAGCGCGCGGCGATTTTGCTCAGGCGGTTTAAAGGAAGGTTTACGCTGAGCATGTTTGTAAACGGTACGCTGACGCAGGCTGCCGCCGCAAACGCGGTGAGCGCATGGAACATATTTTTTGACAGGAGAAGCGTTATAATGCACAGAACCAGCGAGCAGGCAAAGCCGATGGGGGCCATGACCTGTGAAGATTGGTCGCTTGGGTCCGGTTCATAGGAAAGACGGAGGAAATGCTTCAAAAAATTGGTTTTTGTCTGGAATGCGATGGACGGTGCGTCGATCACACAGTCCTTCGCCATTTGCAGCGCGGTGTTATGGTCGTCGAACAGCTGCACCGCCTGTTTTTGGTCGGGTGCGGCGATGAAATGAAAGTTTTTGTTGATGCGGTTTACCATATTCCATTTACCCGCAGTGTTCAGAAACAGCGCGAGCACCACAAGGGAGGAATAAAGATGAAGGCTTCCGCTCAGCACGCTGTCCTGCGTAAAAAGCAGGGCTGTGCTCTGAATGATAGCCGCGATATCCGCAAGGGCGGCCGCACTGTCCGAGTTCGCCTGGAACAGGAACAGGCCCTTTATCCCGTTTATGATGGGACCGATGCAAAACCCGGTTGCAATCAGCAGGAAAATCAGATTTAAAATCAAATAGGGCTGAATACCCAGGCTTACCTGAATCGACTGGGGCAGCAGGCTGTAATATTCCCCTAAAAATCCGAAAATAAAAAGCAGCGCGGCGCTGATCCCCGTTACGGCAAGACGAAGCGACAGTGTCCGCAGGCTGGAACCGAGCTCATGAAGAACGGACGGCGCGTCCGTCGGGCTGGAATAATCGTCCAGCTCATCCGGTTCGCCTGGCAGTTCTTCCTGCAGGTCGTTTTCCTCCTCTTCGCTGCCGAACAGGCTGAACCGCTTCTTTTTGCGGGGAGCCGCGGGCTGTGAAGGCTCCTCCTGCAAAAGCTCTTCTTCAAAATCATCCGAAGCCGCGGGCGGTTCGGGGAAGTGAATCGGTTCCGAAAACTGATCCGGGGAAGGCTCAATCGCTTCGGCGGGTTCCTCTGCCTGGTCAATGCCCGGGTTCGGCTGAACTGCTTCGAATTCGGAGGTCTGTTCAATAATAATCGGCGCTTTGAATTCCGGTCTTGCCGGCCGTTGAATCATTGGAATCGGCTCCGGGAGTGATTCCGGCTCCGGCATCGGGTAATTTTTGGCTTCCGCCGAAAGCACGGCGCTGAAATCGTTCAGGTCAATCATATGTACCGGCTTTCCGGCGGCCGGCCGGTAGCCGTGCAGGATTTCCCCTGCCAGTGTGGAAATCGGAGCCGGCCTTGCAGGCGGTTCCTTCACCGCGGGCGCAGGGGGAATCTCCTCTTTTACCTGCGGGGCGGCAACCGGTTCCTTTACCGGCTGCTCAGGGCCATGAAATTGCATTTCGGGCCGGTATCCGGGCTGCGCCGGGCCGGTTGGCTGCGCAGGGCCGGGCTGAAACACCGGCTCGGTAATCGGCATCGGAATTTCGGGCTCCCGCTGCGGGCCGGGCAAAATTTCCGGCCTTGGTGCCGGGGCCGGCGCCGGTGTCGGCACAACGGGAGGGGCGGCCGGCGGCTGCTCCGGTTTGGGAACGGGTTCCTCCTGCGGGCGCGCGGTACCGACAGCCGAATCGGAAGCTTCCGGGCGTACTGCCGGCTCCGGGTCGGCGGGCACCCGCGGCGGGCTGGTTTTTGCCGCGGCAGGCTGATCCCCGTAAAGGGAAAACACGTCGTCGTATTCCAAATCCGCTTTGCGCAGCGCCTGTTCCACACGTTTTCTGCGGTCGTCGTGCAGGTGTTCAAGCTGCTCCGAAATTTCCGGGCTGACGGGGCTGTCTTCGGCTTTTTCAAAAAGATACGAGAAAGTGGACTGGCTTTCGGCCTGCCGGATTTTTTTAGAGTCGATCAGAATGGTTTTTTCATAATCATCCCGGTATTCCTGAAGCGACTTGAGCTGCAGGCCGTAATAAATATCCTCTTCCCCGTCAAATTCCGGAATTTCCCGTTTGTGACGGCCGAAGAGCGAGTGCTTTTTCTTTTCTGGTTTTTCCGCAATGGGGGGCGCGGAAAGGACGGGCGGCTTCGATTCAAGCGCCTTCCTTGCCTGTTCGGCAATCCGGTCAGGCGTTGCAGCCGGCTTTGGCGGCCTGGCCGGTGCTTCAGATTCAGATGGCTTCCCTGTGCCCGCGTTCTTCCGTACCGCCGGGTTTGGCTGCTCGTTTCCGTTCAGCGTCTGCGCCTCGGCCAAAATTTCATCGATCGAAAAATCGCTGCGCGGAGCTTTGTTTTTGTCGGCCATAAAATATCCGCTCCTGTACTATTTTGTCTTAATTCCGCTGCGCTGCCGGGCGATTTCATAACAGATAATGCCACACGCAACAGAAGCATTAAGCGAGTTTATTTTGCCCTTCATTGGCAAAGATATGACAAAATCACATTTTTCTTTTACAAGACGGCTTACACCGGAGCCCTCGGAGCCGATTACAACGGCAACAGGCCCGGCGTAATCAACGCCGCACCAGTTTTCACCGTTCATGTCGGCGGCGTAAATCCACACGCCGCGTTTTTTCAGTTCGTCGATGGCTGCGGCAATGTTGGTTACCCTTGCCACGGGAACATATTCCACCGCGCCCGCGCTGGCTTTGCCGACCGCATAGGTCAGCCCCACGGAACGGTGCTTCGGGATGATGATGCCGTGTGCGCCCGCACATTCCGCCACTCTTAGAATCGCACCCAGATTATGGGGGTCTTCCAGCTCGTCGGCAATAATGAAGAACGGCGGCTCACCGCGCTCCTCCGCAAGTTTGAAAATATCGTCAATGGTGGAAAATTCTTTCACAGCGGCCACGGCGACCACACCCTGATGGTTTGCGTTGCCGCACATAAAATCAAGCTTTTTAATATCTGCTTCTTTTACGTTAATGCCCTTTTCCTTTGCTTTGGCAATTAAAGCGCTCAGGCTGCCGGTGTGCGCGCCCCGCACAACATACAGGCTGTCAATGGTGCGCCCGCTGCGCAGGGCTTCGCTGACTGCGTTTCTGCCTGCAATAATATCGTCGCCGCGCTGGCTGTTTTCTATATCCATTTATGAATTAACTCCCTTTTTATTATTGTCAGTTACGGTTTACCTGATTTTGGAGCCGACACTCCGCGATAATCTATACTATTATAGCACAAGTCCGCGAAATTTAGGATATTTATTTCAAGAAATATAAAATGTTGAAAATTATAATTCTTTATAATAATATACATCCTGTTTTATGCCTGTGCGGCTGAGTTTATACCGTTAGTATTTACAGAAGTTTACATAAAGCCGTGGAATACTTTGCGTTTTCGGTTGAAAACTCGGTTGAAAGTGTTAACAAGTCCCCGGTACATGCCGCTTTCGGTTTTATGTATAACCAATGCATAAACTTTTATGTCAACTTCACGCGGAAATATTTCAAAACTTCCAGTATTCCAGCCTTTACGTTTTATGGTATAATAACCGCATAGCGGTTATTATACCGAACAAAAAGCAGCCTATTGAACAGGGAGAAAAAGAATGACAGATCAGATCAACAGCTTTGACTTGGCCGAAACGCTGGAGTGCGGGCAGTGCTTTCGCTGGAACCGGCAGGACGACGGCTCTTACACCGGCGTTGCGTTCGGCAGAATTTTAAATATTTCCCGGGAGAATTTACCGGATGTGCTGAAAGACCCGCTTTGGCGGGACTATTTTGACTTTGGACTGGATTACGGAAAAATCCGCTCAGAACTGTCGGCGGCCGACCCCGTCCTTGCGCAGGCGGCGAAATTTGCGCCGGGCATGCGTATTTTGAACCAGGACCCGTGGGAAGCGCTGTGCTCGTTTATCCTTTCGCAGAACAATAACATTCCGAGGATCAAAGGAATTGTTGCAAGGCTTTGTGCCGGATTCGGCGCGGAAATTGACGGGGAATATGAATTTCCGGCCCCCGAAGCGCTCGCAGTGCTGAGCGAACAGGATTTGAGCGGAGTGCGCTGCGGCTTTCGCACCCGGTACCTGCTTGACGCGGCAAAAAAGGTGGCGAACGGTGAAATTGATTTTGACGAGCTGAAGCGGATTTCGCTTCCAGACGCGCGGGCAAAGCTGATGACGATTGTGGGCGTGGGGCCGAAGGTGGCCGACTGCGCGCTGCTTTACGGACTGCACAGGCTGGAGGCGTTCCCCATGGACGTGTGGATGAAACGCGCAATGGGCGCGCTTTTCCCCGGCAGGGAGCCGGAATCCTTCGGGAAATACGCGGGGATTGCGCAGCAGTATATTTTCCATTACAGCCGGATGAACCCGCAGCTGTTTCAAAAGGAAGCCTGAGGAACCGCCGAAAAACTCCTGCTCGGCTCGGCAGCCTGCGCGCTATAATTTTTAATATGAATATATTTTGCGGTAAATATAAGAAAAATTGTTAACATTATATCAAAATATCTCATAATGAGGATTTTGCAGGAAAAATCCCTTTTATTCTTTCCAAAATTGAGGTATAATAAAACCATCAATTAAAGATTAGGAAGGTGACCATTTATGCCATTAGTAAATACTACGGAAATGTTCAAAAAAGCATATGCCGGCGGATATGCCATCGGCGCGTTCAACGTAAACAACATGGAAATCGTTCAGGGCATTACAGAGGCCTGCGGCGAGCTGAAAGCTCCTGTTATTCTTCAGGTTTCTGCCGGCGCCCGCAAATATGCCAACCACACCTACCTCACCAAGCTGGTGGAAGCGGCTGTCATTGAGAACCCGGATATTCCGATCGCGCTTCACCTTGACCACGGTTCATCCTATGAACTTTGCAAGGACTGCGTTGACGGCGGATTTACCTCCGTTATGTTCGACGGTTCTTCCAAGCCTTATGAGCAGAATGTGGAAGAAGCCCGCAAGGTTGTTCAGTACGCTCACAAGTACAACGTAACCGTAGAAGCTGAGCTTGGCCAGCTTGCCGGCGTTGAAGACGAGGTTTCGGTGGAATCCGATAAAGCGAACTATACCGACCCGGCTCAGGTACAGGACTTTGTAACAAGAACCGGCGTTGACTCCCTTGCAATCGCAATCGGGACAAGTCACGGCGCTTACAAGTTTAAGCCCGGCCAAAAGCCGCAGCTCCGTTTTGATATTCTGAAAGAGGTTTCCGAGCGTCTGCCCGGCTTCCCGATTGTTCTGCACGGCGCTTCCTCCGTTATTCCGGAGTTCGTACGTCAGATTAACGAGTTCGGCGGCGAGATGCCGGATGCAATCGGCATTCCGGAAGAGATGCTCCGTGAGGCCGCAAAGATGGCTGTCTGCAAAATCAACGTGGACTCCGACCTTCGCCTTGCAATGACCGCTTCCATCCGCAAATATTTTGCGGAGAATCCGAGCCACTTCGACCCAAGGCAATACCTTGCTCCTGCACGTACAGCCATTAAGGAAATGGTTGAACACAAAATCAACACAGTCCTTGGCAATGCTGGCAAAGCATAATCAATTGTTGATTCAAAGCCCATCCGGTTTTTCCGGGTGGGCTTTTTTGCGCCCGGAGCCTGTTCGTGCGCCCGGGGAACAGGCAAATTTGCATTTCGGGCATTATGAATAAAAATTTTTCTAGAGTATTGGAACATAAAATACAAATTTAAGCGTTTTAGCATTGTAATTATTGTTGGAATACGCTATAATTATCCTTAATTTGGTTGAACAATTGTACTCTTGTACCAATCAACCCACGAAAGGAGTATCCATTATGAAACAATATCATGCGAAAAACATTCTCAACATCGCAATTGCGGGACACAGCGGCTCAGGCAAAACCAGTATTGCAGAGGCGATGCTGTATTTATCCGGCGCGACCGACCGCTTCGGCAAGGTCGGCGAAGGAAATACCATTTGTGACTTTGACCCGGAAGAAATCAGAAGAAGAACTTCCGTGTCCACCGCGGCGGCTCCTTTGGAATGGAAGAATCATAAAATTAATTTAATAGATGCTCCCGGCCTTTTTGACTTTGAAGGCGGCATGTGCGAAGCAATCCGCGCGGCGGATTCCGTACTGATTGCGGTTTCCGGCAAAAACGGCGTCAGCGTGGGTACGGAAAAGGCGGTGGCCGCGGCAAATGCGCGCGGGTTGGCGAAGATTTTCTTCGTGAACGGCCTTTGCGATGAGAGCGCCCGGTTCTATCGGGTTTTTGAAGATTTGAAAGCCAGCTTCGGCCCTTCCGTCTGCCCAGTTGTCGTACCGTTCATCGAGGAAGGAAAAGCGAATATTTATGTCAATATTCTGGAATATAAAGCGTATGATTACCAGAACGGCGCGCCTGTCGAGGTGAAGATGCCGGACATGGGGACAAGGCTCGAGGGACTGCGCACCGCTATTTATGAAGCGGTCGCCGAAACCAGCGACGCGATGTTTGAAAAATATTTTTCCGGCGAACAGTTTACCCCGGAAGAAGTGATCGTCGGCGTGAGCAAGGGCGTGAAATCCGGCGCGATCTGCCCGGTGTTCTGCGGTGACGCGCTGCTGATGAGGGGAATGGAGCAGTTCCTGGACGGCCTTACCTGGCTGGCGCCGAGCGCCGAGGAGAAAAGTGGTGAAATCGGGGCGGATGTGGACGGCAACCCGGTTGAGCTTTCGGTCAATGACGACGCCGCAACCGCCGCGATTGTATTTAAGACGATTGCCGACCCGTTCATCGGCAAGCTGTCGTACCTCAAGGTGATTTCCGGCAAGGTGGCGACGGACTCGCAGCTTTTGAATATGCGCACGGGCAATACGGAGCGCATTGGCAAAACCGTGATGATGCGCGGCAAAAAGCAGGAGGATGTTCCCTACATCGGCGCGGGCGATATCGGCTCCGTCTTGAAGCTGCAGGGAACCGGCACGGGCGACACGCTCTGCTTCCCGGCGCGCAAGGTCACGCTTGACGGAATCGTGTACCCCACCCCCACCCTTTCCATGGCGGTTACGCCTAAAAATAAGGGCGAAGAGGACAAAGTCGCGCAGGGAATCCTGCGTTTAGAGGAGGAAGACCCGACCATCCGGTTTGCGACAAACGTGGAAACGCATCAAATGGTGCTTTCCGGCTTGGGCGAACAGCATCTTGATGTGATTACCTCCAAATTGAAAAATAAATTCGGCGTTGACGTCACGCTGCAAAAGCCGCGCGTGCCCTACCGCGAGACCATCCGCAAAAAGGTGCAGGTGCAGGGCCGGTACAAAAAGCAAACCGGTGGCCACGGCCAGTTCGGTGATATCTGGGTCGAATTCGAGCCCTGCGACAGCGAGGGCCTGGAATTTTTGGAGCGCGTCGTGGGCGGCGCGGTTCCGAAAAACTTTTACCCGGCCGTTGAAAAGGGACTGCGCGAATGCATTGTGAAAGGCCCGCTTGCGGGGTATCCGGTTGTGGGGCTGCGCGCCACGCTGTACGACGGCTCGTACCACCCGGTGGACTCTTCGGAAATGTCCTTTAAAATGGCGGCGAATCTGGCTTATAAAGCCGGCATGCCGATTGCAAACCCCGTGCTGCTGGAGCCGATCGGTACATTGAAGTGCATTGTGCCGGACGTGAACATGGGCGATATTATGGGCGAGGTCAACAAGCGCCGCGGCCGCGTGCTGGGAATGAACCCGTCGGGTGACGGCGGGCAGGTTGTGGAAGCCGAGGTGCCAATGGCGGAAATGTATGATTTCGGCACATTTGTGCGTCAGGTGACACAGGGGAGAGGCGTTTTCACGTTTGACTTCTGCCGCTATGAGGAGGCTCCGCCCCCGGTTTCCCAAAAAGTGATTGAGGAAGCAAAAGCGGCGGGGAACCTTGAGCAGTCTTAATCCGGTTCACCGCAGTCCGTTGCTTAACTTATCCGCTGCAGCCGCCCGAAAGGCGGCTGCTTTTTTGCATTTTTTACCGCATCCATGCATATTAATCAGTTACAAGGGGGCGGTGATATGTTTATATTTTCGGTTAAGGCCGACAAAAGGAAAATATGCGTAATATTGGCGGCGATTTTGCTTGTTGTAACCGCGGCGGTTGTTTTGACCAAGGTTCATAATTCCAAACCGACAGCGGAGTGCGCGGGGGTAAGGTACACGCTCAGCGCTGCCACCAACGAGGAACGCGTTGCGTTTTTCGGCCAGTTCGGCTGGAAGGTGGCGGCTGAACCGATTGAAATTAAGGATGTAACCATTCCGGCGACGTTTAATAATGTTTATACAAACTATAATAATATTCAAAAGGACCAGGGACTTGACCTGACCCCGTACGCGGGAAAGACCTGCAAGCAATGGGTGTACGCGGTGACAAACTATCCCCAGAACACAGACGTGCGGGCAACGATTCTTGTCGTTGACAACAGGGTAATCGGGGGCGACTTAAGTACCGCCGCACTGGATGGGTTTATGACCGGATTTAAGGGGGAGCAGGTTTCGGATGACATGCTTGAACAAATGCTGACTTCCTCCGCGCCATCTTCCGCCGCACCTGCCGCATCGAAAGCACCCGCGTCTTCGAAAGCACCGGCGGCATCGAAAGCACCCGCGTCTTCGAAAGCACCGGCGGCATCAAAAGCACCGGTAGCTTCAAAAGCGCCTGCGTCTTCAAAAGCGCCTGCGTCTTCAAAAGCGCCTGCAGCTTCAAAGTCGCCCGCCTCGGCCGTGCAGGCAAACCCCAAAGCGTCCTCCGCAATTCCGGCCAATGCCTGGCCGACCGATTAAGAGCGGGACGGGGTTGACCGGAACGGGTGAATCGATTACAATGGAAGGAAATCCGGATGCACAGCCCGGCATCTTCCGGCCGACGGATTCGCTGAATCTTACATAACTGCCCGCTGAATTGATGGATAAAAGCGTATTTGAAAATACAGTGAATAAATCATCGGGCATCGCGCAGCAACTTAAAAAGACGAATCAACTGACAGGACGGGAAAAGCCTGAGCGATAATTTTTCAGGCCGGGCTTTTTATGGGAAAGGAACATTCATAACGATGAGCAGGGAACGGCTTGATAAAATACTGACTTCGCAAAATATTGCCAGCCGCAGGGACGCCGGGGTGATGATTCGCCGCGGCGTTGTTGCGGTGAACGGACAGGCGGTGAAAAAAGCAGATTTTAAAGCGGATACGCAGACGGATAAAATTACGGTAAACGGGCAGATTCTGAATGTAAAGGAATTTGTGTACTATATGATGAACAAGCCCGCGGGTGTGCTTTCCGCCGCGCGGGACACACGCGCGCGCACGGTGGTTGATCTTCTGCCGGCGGAAATGCAGCGGCGCGGGCTTTTCCCGGCCGGCCGGCTGGACAAGGACACCGAGGGACTTCTGATTATTACGGACGACGGGGTGTTTGCCCACCGCATGCTCGCCCCGAAAAGCCATGTGTTTAAATTGTACGAGGCGGTTTTGGCTGCGCCGGTTTCCGTACAGGATACGGAACGGTTTGAAAACGGACTTGAACTGAACGATATGACGTGTCTTCCCGCGAAGCTGACCGTGCTGAAGCAGGGCGAAAACCCGCTGGTGCTGGTGAAAATCCGGGAGGGAAAGTTCCATCAGGTAAAACGCATGTTCCTTGCGCTGGGCAACGAAGTGCTGCACCTGAAACGGGTGCAGATCGGCGCGCTGCGGCTGGACGAAACGCTTGGCTCCGGCGCCGCGCGGGAGCTTTCACAGGACGAGCTGGAAGCGGTTTTTTCAGAGGAATAGTAATTATATACTAAATTTTCGCGTCGGTATTGTGCAATGCAAATGTCAAATATGTACTAAATTATGATGGCGTTTTTGTGTTTTATCAGATTTATATAAACACGGACATTCAACTTTAGGCAAAAAGGGACTGTTAATCAGCGGATTGTTCTGTTATGATGGTGCTATGAAAGAGAAGGGGTTCTCTTATGGGAGTTCTCCGGTTAGAATGAAATTATTTTTTTAGGAGGAATATTATGGCAAACGTAGTGTTAAAAAATATTTACAAAGTATATGACGGTGGCGTAACCGCGGTTTCAGATTTCAACCTTGAAATTGCCGACAAAGAATTTATTATTCTCGTAGGACCTTCCGGCTGCGGAAAATCCACCACACTTCGCATGATTGCAGGCCTTGAGGAAATCAGCAAAGGTGAACTTTACATCGGCGACACCCTTGCAAACGACATTGCCCCGAAGGACCGCGACATCGCAATGGTATTCCAGAACTATGCACTTTATCCGCACATGACCGTGTTTGACAACATGGCGTTCGGCCTTAAGCTGCGCAAAACACCGAAGGATGAAATTAAGCGCCGCGTTGAGGAAGCCGCCAGAATTCTTGATATTTCCCATCTGCTTGACCGTAAGCCGAAAGCGCTTTCCGGCGGCCAGCGCCAGCGTGTTGCCCTGGGCCGTGCAATCGTACGTGACCCGAAGGTCTTCCTGCTTGACGAACCTCTCTCCAATTTGGACGCAAAACTGCGCGCACAGATGAGGACCGAGATTTCCAAGCTGCACAAAAGACTGGGCACAACATTCATCTATGTAACACATGATCAGACAGAAGCTATGACGATGGGCGACCGCATTGTTGTTATGAAGGACGGCTTCGTACAGCAGGTTGATACACCGCAAAATCTGTATGATTTCCCGGTAAACGAATTTGTTGCAGGATTCATGGGTTCCCCGCAAATGAACTTCATCGATGCAACCATCGACCAGAAGGGTGACCAGTACTCCCTTAAATTCGGCAAGTACGACATTGCGATTCCTGCCGCAAAGAACAAGGACGACGCTTTGAAGGACTATGTCGGCAAAGAAGTCGTATTTGGTATCCGTCCTGAAAATGTACACGATGAGCCGGAATTCCTTGCCAAAGCAACTGCCGGTATTGTAGAAGCCGACGTTGAAGTAACGGAGCTCATGGGCGCCGAGACTTACCTTTACCTCAATTGTGAGGGCAACTCCATTACCGCAAGAGTTGAGCCGACTTCAACCGCAAAAACAGGCGATAAGATTAAAATTGCTTTCGAGCTTGACAAACTGCATTTGTTCGACAAGCAGACCGAGAAAACAATTCTCAACTGATTTATTTTTTAAAATCTGTGGCCGCGCCGTTATGGCGCGGCCAATTTTGTACTTGCAACCGGTGCAAAACGAGGTTAATCCATCCTTAAATTGTGAATATTTTGTAAAATAGCGTGTTTCCATATATTTTTTTGCATTAATTTTTAATAGTAGGTTGAAATGTCGATGGAATTTATGTAAAATGTATGTAGCCTTTAATTGTCAGTCGGAAAGATTAGACAAATTAGATAAAGTGAGGGAATACCATGTCAAACAGATTATTTCAAGGGGTTATCCACCAGATGCGTGATGCCATTGACAGAACAATCGGCGTTATCGATGAAACCTCGGTAATTATAGCATGCAGTGAGCTTGGCAGAATCGGCGAAGTCAACGACAGTATTACTGGCGAAGTGCTTGCCGCACCTGCCACCTTCGTGGTGAATGGTTACACTTACAAGTCCTTTGGCAGCCGCCCGCGCCCGGAGTACGCGGTTTTCGTTTCAGGCAGCGACCCGGAGGCCGGCCGTTACGCCACTCTGCTTGCGGTTTCCTTGAGCAGCATCAAGCAATACTATGATGAAAAGTACGACCGCAGCAACTTTATCAAGAACGTGATTCTTGACAATATCCTTCCGGGTGATATTTACCTCAAAGCACGTGAGCTCCGTTTCAACGCCGACGTGAGCCGTGTCTGCATGCTGATTAAAATTACCAATAAGTCCGACATTTCGGCTTATGATGTGGTACAGAACCTGTTCCCGGACAAGAACAAAGACTTTATCATTAATATCAATGAATCCGATATTGCCCTGGTCAAGGAAATCCGCACCGGAATCGAACCGAAGGACCTGGACAAGCTGGCCGGCTCCATTGTGGACACGCTTTCCAGTGAGTTCTATACCCATTGCGTGGTTGGCATCGGTACAATTGTTACCGGAATCAAGGATTTGGCGCGCTCCTTTAAAGAAGCACAGGTCGCGCTGGAAGTCGGAAAGGTGTTCGATACGGAGAAGTCGATTGTCAGCTACGACAACCTTGGGATTGCCCGGTTGATTTATCAGCTGCCCACAACCCTTTGCGAAATGTTCCTGAAAGAGGTATTCAAGCGCGGTTCCATCGAATCGCTAGACCACGAGACTCTGTTCACAATTCAGCGCTTTTTCGAGAACAACCTGAATGTTTCCGAAACCTCGCGCAAGCTATTTGTCCACAGGAACACCCTTGTGTACCGTCTTGAAAAAATAAAGAAGATCACAGGCCTTGATCTGCGTGAATTTGAGGATGCAATCGTGTTTAAAGTGGCTTTAATGGTCAAAAAGTATCTTTCTTCCAATCCTGTTAAGTTTTAGTATAATTTTTTGTAAAGAATAAAATTGTTACAATTTTATTACAAATATTTTCAAATTAAGAATAATAAATCCGATGCCCATTGGTATTATGTAAACATGCCAATGGGCTTTGGTTTAGTACTGTTTTTCCAAAAGCCAATTATGGTTGGAAATTGGGGCGAACGCAGTGCAAACTGCACTTGCGCTTTTAGGACGAATTCCGTTTTTAAACTGATGGCGGTTAGCGGAATGGCTTTCATTGTAAGAATAATGGAACGAAAATTAATGGAGCGATTGCATGATAGAATTTCAGAATGTGAGTAAAACCTACTCAAATGGAACAAAGGCGCTGAAGGGTGTTAACCTGAAGGTTGAAAAAGGAGAATTCGTGTTTATTGTCGGTTCCTCAGGGGCGGGCAAAAGCACTTTTTTAAAGTTGATCATGTGCGAGGAAAAGCCAAACGAAGGTGAAATTGTTGTAAACAATTTGAAGCTCACCGAAATGAAACGGCATAACGTGCCGTACTACCGCCGCACGATGGGCATTGTGTTTCAGGATTTCCGCCTGATTGACAATATGACCGTATTTGAAAATGTTGCATTCGCCATGCATGTGGTCGGTGCGTCAATGAAGGATATCCGCAAGCGGGTGCCATACATTCTGGGCCTGGTTAATTTACAGGACAAAGAAAAGTGCCACCCGAGCGAACTGTCCGGCGGGGAGCAGCAGCGGGTGGGCCTTGCCCGCGCGCTGGTGAACAACCCAAAGCTGATTATTGCGGACGAGCCCACGGGCAATGTGGACCCCGCGCTGTCGTTTGAAATTGTGGATTTGCTCAGCGAAATTAACCGGCGCGGCACCACAATACTGATGGTAACGCATGAGCATTCGCTGGTAAAACATTTTCACCGCAGGGTGGTCGAAATCCACGACGGGGAAATTGTAGCGGACACTGCCTCACAGGAGGTGCCCCATGAAGATTAGAAGCTTAAAATACCTTGCAAAAGAGGGAATCAAGAATATCTGGAGCAACCGCACCATGTCGTTCGCTTCGGTCGGCGTACTGGTTTCCTGCCTGCTGTTAACAGGCGCCGCGGTGCTTTTTTCAATGAATATCAATACCGCGATGAAATCCATTGAAGGAAACAACTCGGTCAGAGTTTACATGAAGCAGGGAATGCCCACACTGTCGGCGATTAAGGCCGGTGAAGAAATTAAAAAGCTGGAAAACATCGCAACCTGTGAGTTTGTTCCGAAGGATGAAGCGATTCAGCAGTACATGAATATTCTGGGTGATAAAGACGGAACCATGCTGCAGGGAATGACGGGTAAGGAAAACCCGCTGCCCGACGCATTTAAAGTGTCTTTCAAGGATTTGTCGCAATACAAGCAGACGGCGGCCCAAATCAAGAAGATTCCCGGTGTGGACACAATCAATGACTATTCCGACATCGCACAGAAGCTGACAAATCTGGACGGCCTGATTACGACCGCAGGATTCTGGATTGTTATTTTACTTAGTTTGGTGTCGCTCTTTATTATTTCAAACACCATTCGCGTTACAATGTTCTCCCGCCGCACGGAAATCAGCATTATGAAATCCGTCGGTGCGACCAACTGGTTCGTGCGGGTGCCGTTCGTTGTGGAAGGAATTATTATCGGGCTTGTTTCGGGCGCGGTTGCAAGCCTGCTTTTAAATTTGGCTTACAATAAGATGCTGTCGGTGGTTACATCGATTACGCTGTTTACTCCGATTGACATTGGCTCCGTCGAATGGAAAATTACCCTTGCGTTTATTCTTGCGGGCACGCTGTTCGGCGCGGTCGGCGGGATGATTTCCATCGGAAGGTATTTGAAGAAAGAAGGAGGGGATGTAGTTGGCTGGTAAAAAATTTGTAAAAGGGATGATTTGCGCCGCTCTGGCGCTTACCGTATTGCTTACGCCCCAAATTATGCCGCCCGCTTCCGCAACTAGCATTTCCGCGCTGCAGCAGCAGCAGGCTGCGCTGAAAAAAAAGCAGGCTGACAACGCGGCAAAGCTGAAATCCCTGAAAGCGGATAAAGCCAATAAGCAGGCGTATAAAGACGCACTGGACGCGCAGGTGGGCACAGTGCAAAGCCAGATTGACGTTTTAAACCAGCAGGTTGCGGCGCTGGACAAGGATATCAATGAAAAGGAATCGCAGATTGCCGCCAAGCAAAAAACGATTGCCTCCAACTATGAAAAGCTGAAGGAAAGACTGCATGCGCTTTACCTTACCGGGCAGGCGTCCAATCTTGAAATTATTCTCAATGCAAAAAACATAATGGATTTAGCGGATAAATCCGAGGCAATCAAGGCCATTACAACACATGACACAGATTTGATCAATACGCTCAGATCCGATATGGAGAGCATCAAAACGCAGAAAGCGGCCATTGAAACGAACCGCCAGAACGTGGCACAGGCGAAGGTGGCGCTTGACAGCAAACAGAATGAACTGACCTCGCTGGTGAAAGAAACCCAGTCGGTCATTGCCGAGCTTGCCGCGGATGTGTCTTCCGCACAGGCTGCGGGCGCCGCGCTTGAAAAACAGAACAAGCAGGTTGAAGCGGCAATGGACCAGTGGTATAAAGATTATTACGCGTCGCACAGCGGCTCAAGCGGCAGCGGCGGTTACACCAGCAAGGGCAACTTTACGTGGCCTGTGCCGGGGGTCAACAGCGTTACCAGCGGCTATGGCTACCGCTGGGGCAGCCTGCACAAGGGCATTGATATTTCATCCGCCGGCGTTTACGGCAAGGCAATTGTGGCAGCCGATTCCGGAAGAGTAATGATGGCCGGCTGGGGCAATTACGGTACCGGGTACGGCGGATACGGAAATGTGGTCGCGATTGACCACGGCGGCGGGTATTCCACCCTTTACGGCCACTGCAGCAGCGTTGTGGTAAGCACGGGTGCCAACGTGACAAAGGGGCAGGTAATCGCTTATGTCGGCAGCACGGGGGATTCCACCGGGCCGCATCTGCACTTCGAAATCCGCGTGGGCGGTGTTGCGAAAAATCCGCTGAACTGGTTCAGCAGGTGATAACGGACTGAAATCCAACAGTAAGGGATGATCAATTCAATATGAGCAAGAAGCTGTCTTTGGGTGCGGCTGTCGCCCTTGTCGCCGTTTCAGCCGCAGTCACCGTATCGCTCACTTATGAGTACGCCATGAAAAACTTTAACGCAAAAATGGCGGATGTGAACGAGCGCCAGGCAATGTACACCAAGCTGAGTGAAATTGACCAAAAGGCAAGGCAGGAATATATCGGTACGATCAATGAAACCGCTTTGAATGACGGGATCAGCGCCGGTTACCTGGCGGGCCTTGGGGATTCCCACGCGAAGTATCTATCCGCTGAAAAATACAAGGCTTACCTGAGCGGCAACAATGACAAGAGCATCGGCGTGGGAATCAAGACGGTTCGGGACGGCGACGGCAATATGGAAGTCATTCAGGTGCTGCCGAATTCACCCGCTGAAAAAAGCGGCATAAAAAAGGGCGATACGATTGTAAGCATGGACGGCAAGGAGATTCTTCGCCTGACTTACGGTGACGCACTCAACATGCTGGACGGAGTCGCAGGCTCAAAAGTGAAGCTCGGCATTCTGCGTAAAGATGCCGCCCCTTCCGGCAGTTCCTCGGCGTCCTCCGCCGCAAGTGCCGCCGCGCCGAAGGCGGAAACGCTCAGCATTACGGTTACCAGGGCGGAATACGCCGAGCAGACGATTGCGTCCTCCATGATTAACGGCAATGTTGCCTACCTGAAAATATCTGAATTTACCGACAGCAATGCGGAACAATTTAATACGGCGCTTGCGGCGCGCATTAAATCGGGCGCAGCGGGCATTATAATAGACCTGCGCAGCAATTCCGGCGGCAGCATAAAAGGAATGTCGGCAATGCTCGACACGCTGCTTCCGGCGGGCAACGTTGTCAGCTATAAGGATAAATCCGGAAAAACGACAGTGGAATACACCTCGAATTCCAATGAAGTGAATTTGCCCGTCAGCGTGATTGTGGACCGTAATACCTTTGGCGCCGCCGAGATTTTCGCATCCGACATCAAGGACTATAAAAAGGGCCTTTTGATCGGGGAAAAAACCGCGGGGTACGGAACAAAGGATGAAGTGGTGCCTCTTTCCGACGGCTCGGCAATCGTTATTTCCGTTGCAAATTATCTTACGCTGAACGGCGCGGTGTTCAGCGGAAAAGGCATTGATGTGGATGTGAACAAAGAACTGACCGACGCGCAGCAGTCGCTTCTTGTGAAGAACCAGCTTGCGGGGGAGCAGGACCCGCAGCTGCAGGCTGCCGTTTCCGCGTTAATCCGCCAGGGCGCCGCAGTGGAAAAAACACCGGGGAGCACAGCTGCTTCCGGTGCGGCCGCCGCGGCTGCTTCTCAGCCGGCCGCGGCGGCGGACTGACCGCAGTCTGCTGCCTTACCTGCAATTTAGGGATATGCGTTGCATATCCCTGTTTTCATTCAGCCGGCCACGGTTTGCATTTTTCGGAAAAAACGGCATGGACCGTCCCGTTCAGACGCGTGTGATTAACTTTGTCGCGTGTAAATAATACTGTTTACTTTGTGCCTGTCGGTGTTGACAGAATGCCAATGGTTCACTATAATATATCTATTATTGTTTTATAGATTATGCAAGGTATTTGCATTGAGAAGGTGGGATTCTATATGGTTAAACAGGTTATCCTGACAAAAGAAGGTCTTGACAAGCTTGAAGACGAGCTTGAGGAATTAAAAAGTGTAAAACGGAAAGAAGTAGCGGAAAAAATTAAAGTGGCTCTTTCCTTCGGCGATTTGTCTGAAAACAGTGAATATGACGAGGCGAAAAACGACCAGGCCATTGTTGAGGCGCGTATCGCCGACATTGAGGTCATGCTCAAAAATGTTAAGGTAATCGATGAGGATGAACTGAGCAATGAGAATATTCACATTGGCTCCAAAATAGAAGTCAGGGTGACGAACCCGGCCACCGGCAGCAGCAGCGTTGCCAATTATAAATTAGTCGGTTCCAATGAAGCCGACCCGCTCACAGGAAATATTTCGGATGAATCCCTGGTAGGGAAGGCCCTTCTGGGTCACGGAATCGGCGACAAGATTGGTGTTGAAGTGCCGGCCGGGTCCATGGAGTATGAGGTTCTTGCCATATCCAAATAATTTGCGGGGGCGGGAGTGACGGGTTCACCCTGCCCCTTTTTCAATGATTATGAACAATAAAGGTTTAGGAGAGTTAAAAATGAGCGACAAGACAAACCAATCCATCGAATCAGCCGAGCCGGAGCAGGACCTGAGCGAGCTGCTGAAAATCCGCAGGGACAAGCTGAGCGCGCTGCAGCAGGCGGGTAAGGATCCGTTCTTTATTACCACTTGCCCGCGCGACACATCCATGCAGGAAATCCGCGACCGGTTTGAAGAGCTTGAAAATAAAGATGTGTGCATTGCAGGCCGCGTAATGAGCTGGCGCGACATGGGCAAGGCCAGCTTTATGGATATTTATGACCGCACAGGCAGAATGCAGGTTTACCTTAAAATAGACCAGGTCGGCGAGGAAAGCTACAGCGATTTAAAGAATTACTGGGACCTGGGCGACATTATCTGCGTAAAGGGCTATGTATTCAAAACCCGCAGAGGGGAAATTTCCGTTCATGCAAAAGAAATTTTCCTGCTTTCCAAATCGCTGCTCCCCATGCCGGAAAAATTCCACGGCCTGAAGGACACCGACCTGCGCTACCGTCAGCGCTACATTGACCTGATTGTGAACCCGGAAGTGAAGGATACCTTCGTAAAGCGCAGCGAAATTATCGGCACCATGCGCCGTTTCCTTGACAGCAGGGATTACATTGAGGTTGAAACCCCGGTATTGAACACCATTGCGGGCGGCGCGGCGGCAAGGCCGTTTATTACGCACCACAACACATTGGACATGGACATGTACCTGCGCATTGCCACCGAGCTGCATTTAAAGCGGCTGATTGTCGGCGGAATGGAGCGCGTTTATGAAATCGGCCGTATTTTCCGCAACGAGGGTATGGACGTAAAGCATAATCCGGAATTTACCACTGTGGAGCTGTACGAAGCTTACACCGATTACCACGGCATGATGGAACTGACGGAGAATATGATCAACGCCTGCGCGCTGAAAGCGTGCGGAACCGACCAGATTACCTATCAGGGGGAAGAAATCAGCCTTGCCGTTCCGTTTAAGCGCCTTTCCATGAACGACGCGATAAAGGAATACACGGGCGTGGACTTCCTGTCCTTCAAGGGCGACACCGAAAAGGCGAAGGAAGTGGCCGGGGAGCTTGGCATCGTGCCGAAAAAGACTGACCTGTGGGGCGATATTATGTCGCTTGCATTTGAAGAAAAGGTAGAGGAACAGCTTTTGCAGCCGACCTTTATTTATGATTATCCGGTTGAGGTTTCCCCGCTTACCAAGCGCAAGCAGAGCTGCCCGGAGCTGGTGGAACGCTTTGAGCTGTTTATTACGCGCCGCGAGCTGGCAAACGCGTATTCCGAGCTCAACGACCCGATTGACCAGCGTGAGCGCTTTATGCGCCAAATGGAACTGCGCGCCGCGGGCGATGAGGAAGCAAACATGATTGACGAGGACTTCCTGACCGCGCTGGAATACGGCATGCCGCCGACAGGCGGAATGGGCATGGGTGTTGACCGTTTGGTCATGCTCCTGACCGACAGCGCCTCCATCCGTGACGTGCTGCTGTTCCCAACCATGAAGCCTAAGGAATAAAGAATGGCTTAAAAGCAAGTCTTTCAGGGAGCCAACTTTACATGACTACCACCAGTTTACGACCGATTTTTATGAGATGATGGAAAGCTGATGTTAAACCGGTGGGGAAACCTGCCGGTTTTATACTATTTGGAAGAATGACAGAGTGTTAGCAATGAAACGAGTGGAAATGATTACTGCTGTCGGTAATGAATATCTGACAATTAATATTGAAATCATAAATGCAGTTATTTAAAGGCTTTTACTGCTGCATTTTTACCTGTTATTCCTATACATAACAGCACCAGAAAAATTTGAGAGACTTTATATTTGCTTTGTCGAGGATAGGTATAAATAATTTTATCATCAAAAATTTATAATTGATTGAGAGGAAAAATAAATGTCATTGGTGAGATGCTTAACTGAAGATGAAGTAAGAGATGGATATACAGATAAAGATGGTTTCCACAAAGGAGCAAAACAATTTTTAGAATTTGACAAAGCTGAGAGTAATGTTCAGCAAGGAACAGGACAGTTAACAACATTTAAAAAATTGGGGTTTAGTGGGAAAGGTAGTAATCATAAGCCAGATGGCTGGTATCTTCCAGATAATTGTACGGAAGTAGCTATTATTTTAGAAAGCAAATCTTCTGACAAAGATATAAATAGTCCAGCTTTTGTTAAAGAATTACAAGACAATGTCAAAATAGCTAGTGCTAAGTATTCCAAAATAGTTGGTATTCTTTATAATGGAAAAGAAACAAAGGTATTTTTAAATGAAGAAGAAAATGTGAGTGTTACTAAAGTTTTGCAACCGAAACAGTTCTATAAAGAACTGTTTGAAGATTTTGAGATTGACACACAACAGATTTATCTTACAACAATGAAGATAAATAATATTTTGCATTTCAAATTTGGTGTAAATGATTATTACGATAGAATGGTTTTTACTGCGTGTGCTTTGGTAGCAAAAAGATATGGAGCGCCGTTGGCAAAAGGAATGACATTTTCTCTATTTCATTTCACTATATTGGATACACTTTCTAAGTCGCTTGAAAATGCAAAGAAACAAAACGAAAAGCTGGAAATATTGCTTGATACTTATTCAAAAGTTCAAATGAATATTACTAATAATCAAAAAGCTATTGATGATTTTATAGAAAATGTTGAAATAATATCCGAATTAATAAATTCCAAGAATTGGAACGGAGAAGATGTGATGGGCATCTTTTTCAATGAGTTTAACAGATATAAAGGAAAATCTGAAAATGGACAGGTGTTTACACCTGACCATGTTACATCTTTTATGTACAGGCTTATAAATGTAAATATGGATGACAGAATCTTAGACGCTGCATGTGGTAGCGGTGCTTTTTTAACAAAATCGATGTCTAATATGATAAAAAAGGCTGGAGGAATAAATACAAAAAAGGCAGAAGAAATAATGTCCAGTCAGTTATATGGAATAGAACTTGATAAAAGAATTTTTTCTCTTGCTTGTGCAAATATGCTTATACATAAAGATGGGAAGACTAATTTAGAACAAATGGATTCAACTTCACAAGAAGCTTGCGACTGGATAAAAAGCAAAAAGATTACAAAAGTACTAATGAATCCCCCTTATGAAAGAAAATGCCACCCAGAAATAATAATAAAAAATGTGTTAAATAATATTGAACCCCACAAGATAGCTGCCTTTTTACTCCCAGATAAAAAGCTGGAAAAAACTTCAAATAAAGCGGTAAAAGATATTTTAGATAATCATAGACTATTGAAGATTATTAAGTTGCCAGAGAAGACCTTTGATGAAGGGACAACAACATCAATATTTATATTTGAAAGTGGAATTCCTCAAAATCATGAAGAAATTTTTACTTGTTACATTAAAGAGGATGGGCTTGAAAGGGTAAAAAATCAAGGGAGACAAGATGTTAGACACAAATGGAAAAATATAGAAGATAAATGGATTGACATTATTAAAAAGCAGTGTGGTGATGATAGCATAAAATGGATTCAACCTGAAAAATGCTTGAGTTATCAAAAGGATGAAGAACCATTTATAGCTTGTGAAGAAGATTTTATAAAAGTAATGGTAGATTATTTAATGTATAAGGAAGAAATAGATGTAAAAGTTTTGAAAGAAATAATTGCTAATAAAATTATTTATTTCAGTGATATATCTACGGATGAAGCGCTAAATAGTATCACTATTGATGTTGAAAGGGGTGAAAATTTTGATTAAGTTAGACATAAATGATTGGCAGGATTTTATTTTGTCACGGTTGTTTGTTATCAAATCACCTGCAGCAAGAAGCATAAAAACTTATAATGAGGGTGAGATTCCGTATGTGTCTTCCGGAAGTATCAATAATGGAATAATATCATTTCTTGAACCAAAAGAAGATGAAAAATTAGAAAAAGGGAATTGTATAACTGTTAGTCCATTAGATGGTTCATCCTTCTATCAAGAAGATGATTTTTTAGGCAGAGGTGGAGCAGGGTCTGCGATTTCAATGCTATACAATCAAAATCTTTCAAAATATAGTGGATTGTTTATATGCACCATAATAAAAATATCTGCAAAGAAATTTGACTATAGCGATGCATTAACCGGTGACAATTTAAACAATTTGCTAATAAAACTCCCCGTTTTACATAGCGATGATGGTTCAATTTATATTGATGATACAAAGAAATACTCAGATTATGGATATATACCGGATTGGCAGTATATGAGCCAATATATGGAGAACATTGAAGCTAAGGCACAAAACAGAATAGATTTACTACGAGATATGGGGGGGAAATGTTAAGTTATTATATTCGTCATCATATTTATTGACGATTGATAGCATAATAAAGTTCTGAGTATTAAAAAACCGAGTGATTTTTAGTATAGTGGCATTATATAAAGAGAAAGAGTAATAATTATGGCAGACAGAATCAATGTCCCAAGCTGTTATACATCAGATGAATGGGAAAAGATTGAGGTTCAGTTTCAAAAGGATTACAAAAGATATAACGATAATGTGCAGTCTTTTTCAGAACTTATCAATGAAATCCTCGGTGGCGAAACAGAAGGAACCTTTTCCAACAAGACTGGTCTTAGCCCAAATATGTTTTCTCGGATGAGGAATTATATCAGCAAAAAGGACCCTCCGAAGCGTAATACGCTAATGTCCGTTTGTGTCGGATATAAAATAGACTATCCTTTGGCAGAAAGGCTGTTTGATAGCTTGGGCGTTGGATTTTCTTATCAAAGTAAAAGAGATTACGCCTACATCTTCCTTTTAACACAGTGCCGTGGCAAGTCTGTGGACGAGTGCAACGAAATTCTTGAACGGCTTGGTGTAGAAGAAACACATTGGCTCGGTTCATACGCTAGAGCTCCGCAGAAAAAATAAATATTAATTTAGGGAAAAGTCGTACTTAACAAGTACGGCTTTTTTGTTTTATATGGTGACGAAAAAAGAAAAAAGGCGAAGAAAAAGAGCTCAATATATCTCGTATTTCGTACTTGGCGTGTATGGGAGAAAAAATTGTATAGTGCTATTCTTATGCACGATAAGTGATGCATCAACCTAATCAACAAATTTCAATTCAGAAAGGATTTTTATCATGAAAAAGCTAAACCAGTTTACTACATTCGATTGGAATGCATTCGCAAAAGGTAAGGCGTTTCTTGCTACTGGAAAATCGGAGTGGAAGAACTTCGACACTGGTGAACATCTAGGCACTAAGATTGAGGCAGTTATTGCCCGTGATGAAACGGAATACGATACTCATGACGGAGAAACAGTCACTAATCTGTATGAGAAACTGACCTTTAAGGTGCGTAAGGATATGGATGTTCCGGTAAATACGCAGATTCAGCCGAAGGGTGTTGTCGCAAGCGTTTACGGAGATTACAGAAATCAGCTTTCCTGTACGGCTGATGATATTCTCATCGTAAACAAGGGTTAAGAGCGTAGGGCAGCGCCCGCCTACACGGGCGCTGTCTGAGCCTTTTAACTTGATTAACAGGTGATATTATTCCATGAGCATAATTAAGAATAGGGTCGATGTGCCTGAGTACATCGACCCTCGGAGAATGGTTTCGATGAAATCTATGGGCAATATCAGTGAAATTTCTATATCTGATAGGCAGAACGGCGGGGCAACTATCGTTCCAGTTTCAAAAGATGAATATGTGCTAGTCTCTACAGGAGAATTGAGACAGGTTGAACATCATGCAATAAATCGGACTGGGAACACCCGGAATCTTGAAAAAACCATGCGAAGTTTGGCAGATTTAATAAACGCCAATGTTTCACCAGAAAATGCAGAATGTTGTCGATTTATGACTTTTACATATCGGGAAAACATGCAGGACGCAGAACGGCTTTATAAAGATTTCAGGAACTTTAATAAGCGGTTCAAAAGGTACATGGAAAAGCTCAGCCGGCATTATGAATACATCATTACGATAGAAGCTCAGGCGAGAGGCGCTTTTCATCTTCACGGTATATTCATTTTTTCAGAAAAAGCTCCGTTTATCGAAAATGCTGTGCTTGCTGAAATGTGGGGCTTCGGTTTTGTCTCAATAATAGCAATGGATAAGAACATTGACGATATAGGCAAGTATCTTGTTTGCTATTTGAAAAACCTACCGGTTGAAAATGATGATGCTTTACCAACTGAAGCTGTCGGCGGCAGCATAAAGGAAGTTCAAACCAATGGTAAAAGCAAACGGATCATCAAAGGTGCTCGACTCAAGCTTTTACCTGTCGGAATCAGAATATACCGGTATTCGAGAGGCATAAAAAAGCCTGAGGTAACCAAGATCTCCTATGGCGAAGCAACAGAAATACTATCAGATGGGGGATTTTCCAAGGTAAATGAGTATGCAGTTGAAATAACTGATATTGAGCGTGATTTCAAAAGCAAATATGTTAAACAAACTTTTAAGAAGCATATCAATGCTTCTTGGCGATCAGACAATAAAAAAGGGCGGTGATTAATTGAAAAATCGTGAGCGGATGAAAGTCGGAATACAGCGGATGCGTGAAAAGAAAATGCTATTCCTTATTCCAACCCTATACTTGGTAATTATGGGTGAAGTAACCTGTTGGGGAAAAAGTGTGCTACATACTTTGAAGTACCCCTTATCATCGGCACTATTCAGCTATATTCTCTTAATCTTTATGGCGGAAATAATGGTAATCGGCACATTTGGCATACTCGCGCTGATAGGCTATCCGCATGAAGCAAAGAAGTATGAAAAGCAGCTTCTGAAGATAGGTTTTGTAGACAAGCTTGGAGCTGCACCGATGCTGCTATCCAAAAGGAGTGATAACAACGGGTTTACTATGGTTTTCTTTTCTGATGGACTTCCATTATCAGAATATAAAGAGCATAGCGAAGAAATTGAAACAGCGCTAAATGTTAAGATTGTATCAATTAATTATGGTCAAGATATGCGCCATGTGGTCATCAAAGCTATATCAGCGGTAAATGACAAGCAGGATGTAATTCGATGGGATGATAAATATCTGAGCAGCAAAGACTTTGAGCTTGTGCTTGGTGAGAGCTACTTCGGGACGGAGAGCATTGATATCGCTGTCACTCCGCATCTTTTGATCGGCGGAGGCCCTGGTTCCGGGAAGAGCCTCCTGTTGAAACTGATTCTGATGGAGAGTGTTAAGAAGGGCGCAAAGATATATCTTGCAGACTTCAAGGGTGGCGTTGATTATCCGCAACTTTGGCACAAGAGATGTTCAATAATTACAGATGCGAAGCAGTTTGAAAATCAGCTTGATAAGATTCTTGTAACTATGGAAGAACGAAGAAAACTTCTCATTGAAGCTGAAACGCCGAATATAGGAGAATATAACGAAAAGACTGGAGTTGTTTTGCCAAGGATTATTGTCGCGTGTGATGAAATTGCAGAAGTGCTTGATAAGACCGGACTGAAAAAGGATGAAAAAGCTTTAGTCGAACAGATAGAGAGCAAATTGTCAACTATTGCAAGGCTAGGTAGGGCCTTTGGAATTCATCTTGCTCTTGCTACCCAGAGACCGTCTGTCGAAATACTCAAAGGGCAAATAAAAAATAATATTGGGTATAGGGTGTGTGGTCGTGCGGACAAGGTGTTGTCTCAAATTATCTTGGATAACCCTGACGGTGCAGACAAGATTTCTCCAAACGATCAAGGTATGTTCTTAACAAATACCGGAACGTTGTTCAAAGCGTACTATATTGATGATGATTGCTTGAAGGGAGTGGACGCGGATGACAGAGAAGCCGCAACTTAAAGACAAGCCAACATTGACGATTGATGAAGCCGCGTCTTTGTATGGCATTGGTGAGCATAAACTTAGAGAACTTACAGAACCGGATGATTGTAATTTTGTCCTGTATGTAGGCAGAAAAAGACTTATCAAGCGAAAACAGTTTGACGAATATATAGGCAGGTCGTTTTCAATTTAATAATGGATGTCTCCCATTTACAGTAGAGAGCCGATGTGTTAAAATAGCATTAACATCGGCTTTCTGTCATATGGAAGGAGTAGAAAATGACAGAAAGAAGAAAAGACAATAAAGGGCGAGTCCTCAAAGAAAACGAATACCAGCGTCCTGACGGTATGTACGAATATCGTTGGCGTACTTGCAAAAAACGCAATTCTGTTTACGCAAGCAATCTCGGAGAACTTCGCGAAAAAGAACAGCAAATACAACTAGATAAGAGTGATGGAATTCGTACAGATGCCGGAAATGTGACTATCAATGACATTTACGACCTTTGGAAAAATCTGAAAAAGGGATTAAAGGATAATACCTTTCAGAACTATCAGTACATGTATGATCAGTTTGTACAGCCGAATTTTGGACTTCGCAAGATTACAATTTTGAAGCGGTCGGATATCAGAAGATTCTATAATTCACTGATTGACGATAAAAGCTTGAAAATCTCAACGGTTGATAATATTCATACGGTGCTGCATCAGGTTTTGACATTGGCAGTTGAAGATGGTTATCTTCGGAGTAATATTAGTGACAATGCTTTGAAGGAATTGAAGCTTGCAAGGAATCTGCACACTGAAAAGCGAAAAGCGTTGACGGTGCAAGAGCAGAAAATATTTCTTGATTTTCTAAAAAACAGCAATCAATACTGTCATTGGTATCCGATATTTGCGGCAATGCTTGGAACCGGTCTCCGTGTCGGAGAATTAACTGGTCTAAGATGGCAGGACATTGATTTGGATGAAGGGATTATCAATGTCAATCATACGCTTGTATATTACTGCCATAATAAGGGTGGTTGCTCTTTCGGTGTAAATACTCCGAAGACAAGAGCCGGAGAAAGAATCGTGCCGATGATTGAAAGTGTCAAAGAAGCTTTCAACATGGAAAAGGACTATCAGGAGCAGTGCGGTATATCCTCAAATGTTACGATTGACGGTTTCAGCGATTTTATCTTTGTAAACAGGTTTGGACTTGCACAGCATCAAGGAACGCTCAACAAGGCAATTAGACGCATTACAAGGGATTGCAATCAAGAAGTCATTGATAAAGCAAAAGGAAATGAGCCGCTTGTGTTACTTCCGCATTTTAGTTGCCATACTTTGAGACATACCTTTACAACACGCTTATGCGAAAGTGGAATCAATATAAAGGTGATACAATCGGTGCTTGGTCATGCAGACATAAGTACAACGCTTGACATATACGCTGATTGTACTTGCGATTTGCAGAAGCGAGAAATAAAGACATTCAATGACTTTATCAAAGAACAGGAGCAGACTTTATAAGCTACGACCACATACCACCGCTTGTACGACCAAATTACGCCTGTTTAATGAAATCTCTTGACAGAATATGATATGATGGTTTAAGAAAAAGGCAAAATTGCCTTGAGTGATAAGGATTTAAAGAAAAATGAGAATTAGTGATTGTTCGGGAATGTTGTTCCCGACGATGAAACCTAGGGAGTGATTTGAGTGGCAAGGGAGCGATATCTCCTCCACGCGGGCGAGGAAAAAATCAATGAACCCGGTGCGGAGAAAAAGGCGGATAACCCGAAGGCAAAATGGCAGAATTTTTGGTATTACTATAAATTGCATGTGTTAATCGGTGCTGCAGTGATTGCTTTGGCTGTCTTTTTGATTCATGACATGACCTCCGCTGTCCGCCCGGATTATCAGGTCGGGCTGATTACGCAAAGCAGCTATCCGCAGGAAGCGGTCGATGCGCTGGAAACAGAGCTGGCCAAGTACGGCGAAGATTTAAACTCTGACGGCAAGGTGGTTGTGCAGATTACCCCCACCGCAATCGCAAGCGATTCCTCCAATGTCGGCGACCCGAACGTGCAGATGGCCGGCGTTGTGAAGCTGGATGCGGATTTGTCCGAGGGTTCGAGCATGATTTTCCTTACCGACGACGCTTCCTTTCAGGATCAGCAGAAAAAGCAGAAGCTGTTTGCGTACCTTGACGGCTCGACGCCGGAGGATAACGCTTCGGACTTTGCGCATATGCGGATTGCGTTGAAGGACTGCAAAAAACTTTCCGGTTTGAGCACGAATTCATCTTATGGCGCCATTTTGGACAAATTAAGCCTGTCCATGCGCGTTTTTAAAGGAACAAAGCTGGAGGACAAGAAGGACAAGGAACAGTACTTTGCCGCTTCCAAAAAGCTGTTTGATAAGATTACGTCCGCTCAGTAAATTTCTTCAGGCCCGCTTCGTTTAAAATTTGCACTTCACGGTAACGGGGGACAATCCAGCCGTTTTGTGCAAATCGGTTCAGAATGCGGCTGACAGTAACGCGTGAAACGCCCGCAAGGCCCGCAAGGTCGTCGTGAGTGGCGCTTACGGTTCCGTTTGCCGCCAGCTTCAGCAGCAGCTGGGCAATGCGCCGGTCGGCCTGTAAAAAGGTCATGGTGTCCACCTGAGCCGAAAGCATGCGGATGGTCTGTGACAGATACATAAGCAGATTCATGGCGAGCTGCGGTTCCCGGCGGAAGCAGTCCATCAGGCTTTGGCGGGTGACCGTGATGATTTCGGATTCCACAAGCGTTTTCGCGGAAGAAACCCGGGGCAGGCCGTCAAAAAAGGCAGCTTCGCCGAAAATACTGCCGCTTTTTAAAACAGTAAGCGTTTTTTCCATGCCGTTTTCGGAACTGAGGAAGATTTTGACGCTTCCGCTTTTTAGGTAGTAAAATTCACCGGCGGGCGCTTCCTGCCAGTAAATCATTTTATTTTTCGGGTAAGTATGGGGCGTGTGGGACTTTTCCAGCACGCCCCATGTGTTTTCATATTCAACCGGATTCATACAAACTCCTTTTACACGGTATAATTTGCTTCAATTGTAACATATGATACATTCTTCGCGCAAGTTCCGTGCAATAATAAATCAAGCAGGATAAATTCGGAAGAAACAGGGAGGATATACCAATGGGCATGACAATGACGCAGAAGATTCTTGCCGCGCACGCGGGCTTGCAAAAGGTGGAAGCCGGCCAGCTGATTGAGGCAAAGCTCGACATGGTGCTCGGAAACGACATCACTTCGCCGGTTGCGATTAACGAATTTGAAAAATGCGGAGCTTCCTCCGTATTCAGCAAAGATAAAATTGCGCTGGTGCTGGACCACTTTACGCCGAACAAGGACATAAAAGCCGCGGAGCAGTGCCGCCAGGTTCGCAATTTTGCGGAAAAATATGAGATCACGAATTTCTTTGATGTGGGTCAGATGGGCATTGAACATGCGCTGCTGCCTGAAAAAGGGCTGGTCGGCCCGGGCGACTGCATCATCGGGGCGGATTCGCACACCTGCACCTACGGTGCGCTGGGTGCGTTTTCCACTGGGGTCGGTTCCACGGACATGGCCGCGGGGATGATTACCGGCAAGGCTTGGTTTAAGGTGCCCTCCGCAATTCAGGTTGTACTGAAGAACAAGCCGGCCAAATGGGTCAGCGGCAAGGACGTGATTCTTCACCTGATCGGCAGCATCGGCGTGGACGGCGCGCTTTACCGTTCGCTGGAGTTTACCGGCGAGGGCGTAAAATCGCTTTCCATGGACGACCGGCTCTGCATTGCCAACATGGCGATTGAAGCCGGGGCGAAAAACGGAATTTTCCCGGTGGACGAAGTCACGCTCGCTTACGAAAAAGACCGTTTTCAGCGGGAACCCGATGTATACTCCGCCGACCCGGACGCGGTGTATGACGAGGTGATCGAAATTGATTTGGCGCAGCTGCGCCCCACCGTTGCGTTCCCCCATTTGCCGGAGAACACAAAAACGATTGATGAGGTGGGAAAAATCAAGATTGACCAGAGCGTGATCGGCTCCTGCACCAACGGCCGTATTGAAGACCTGCGCATTGCCGCATCGATTTTAAAGGGCAGGAAAGTGGCAAAAAATGTGCGCTGTATCATCCTGCCGGGCACACAGGCAATCTATTTACAGGCGCTGCGTGAAGGACTGACGGAAATTTTCGTGGAGGCGGGCGCTGTGTTCAGTACCCCGACCTGCGGCCCCTGCCTTGGCGGCCATATGGGCATTTTGGGCAAGGGGGAGCGTGCGGTTTCAACCACCAACCGCAACTTTGTCGGGCGCATGGGCCATGTTGAATCGGAAGTATATTTGGCAAGCCCTGCCGTTGCGGCGGCAAGCGCCGTTACAGGCTATATTTCCGACCCGGATGAAATCAAGTAAGGAGGAAGAACAATGAATGCACATGGATTCGTTCATAAATACGGTGATAACGTCGATACGGACGTAATTATTCCCGCAAGATATTTGAACACCGCTTCCCACGCGGAGCTGGCAGCCCACTGCATGGAGGACATCGACAAGGATTTTGTAAAAAATGTGAAGCCGGGCGACATTATTGTTGCCGATAAAAATTTCGGCTGCGGTTCTTCCCGGGAGCACGCGCCGATCGCAATTCAGGCAAGCGGCGTTTCCTGCGTAATTGCAAGCACGTTCGCCCGCATTTTTTACCGCAACGCCATCAACATTGGCCTGCCGATTTTGGAGTGCGGCGAAGCGGCGGGCGAAATTCAGAACGGCGACGACGTGGAGGTCGATTTCGACACCGGGGTCATTCGGAACAGAACCAGCGGGAAAAGCTACCGGGCGCAGCCGTTTCCGCCGTTTATTCAGAATATCATTCAAAAGGGCGGCCTTTTAAACAGTATTATGAAATAGAGCAGTGGGGAGCGTGTAAGCGCTCCCCACTATTCATATAATATTCAAAAACCTTTATAAAAAATTCATGACTTTTGGGTGGGTTTATTTTATAATCAAAATAGACGAAAATTTGTTTGGGTATAAGGAGGAAGTAGAAAATGGCTGTAGGAAAGATTTTAGTAGTGGATGATGACCAAAACATTTGTGAACTGCTAAGACTGTATGTTGAAAAAGAGGGCTTTGAGGTGGCAATTGCCAATGACGGACGCAAAGCGCTCGATGCCTTTGATACTGAAAATCCCGACTTGATTTTGCTCGACATTATGCTGCCCGAGCTTGACGGCTGGCAGGTGTGCCGTGAGATCCGCAAAAAATCCCAATGCCCGATTATTATGCTGACCGCCAAGGGCGAGGTATTTGACAAGGTGCTCGGACTTGAGCTTGGTGCGGATGATTATGTGGTGAAGCCGTTTGAGGCGAAAGAAGTGGTGGCGAGAATCAAAGCTGTTCTGCGCCGGTTTGGCAAGAATAACGATGAACTGGTGAAAGAAGTCAAGTATGACAAGCTTTCGATTAACCTGACCAACTATGAGCTGCGCGTCAACGGGCAGCAGATAGACACCCCGCCGAAGGAAATGGAACTGATTTATCACCTGGCAAGCAACCCGAACCGCGTTTTTACGCGCGACCAGTTGCTTGACGAGGTTTGGGGATTTGACTATTACGGCGACAGCCGCACGGTGGACGTTCACGTAAAGCGCCTGAGGGAAAAGCTGGAAGGCGTTTCCGACAAATGGGCGCTGAAAACCGTTTGGGGCGTGGGATATAAATTTGAAGCAAAGCTTTAACCAAAAGATAGGATGCAGGTGCGGATAAAATAATGCAAAAAACGCTGTTTAAAAAATATTTGCGGATTACGTCGCTGATTATCGCAATCAGCTTCTTTATCCTGAGCGTCATTATGCTGGTGTTTGTTTCCACTTACTGGCAGACGGAAAAGCGCAATCTGCTGCTAAAAAATGCCCAAAGCGTGGCTGCGATCGCTGCGGACAGCGTGACCTCCGTGGAAAACAACGTTTACACAATACAAACGGAGCGAATGCAAACTTTTATTGCGGCATTTTCCGACAATACCGACGCCGATATTTTTGTTACCAACATGAACGGCCAGGTTGTTATTGCGGCATATGCGGACGACAGCAAGGTGAACGGCGCCAAAAAAGTCGGAGCCGACATTATGCAGAAGGCGCTCGCCGGGCGGTACAGCAGCCAGGGAACAATGGGCGGAATTTACGACCAGCCTTATTATTCGGTCGGCGTGCCGATCGTTGTAAGCATCAATGGCAGCAAAGCGACAATTGGGGCTGTTTTTACTTCATATAACGTATATTCGTTCAATACATTCCGGTATGAAATTATTCGGGTGTTCGTGCTTGCCGCAATTGCTGCGTTTATGGTTGCGTTCTGCGCGGTGTGGCTGTTTTCGTACAAACTGGTGCGACCGCTGCGTGACATGGCCGCCGCGGCCCGCACGTTCGGGGACGGTAACTTTTCCATCCGTGTTCCGGTCACCAGTCAGGACGAAATCGGGGAGCTTGCGGTCGCGTTCAACAACATGGCCAGTTCCCTTTCCTCGGGCGAAAGTGTGCGACGCAATTTTATCGCAAATGTTTCGCATGAGCTGAAAACGCCGATGACCACCATTGCCGGGTTTATCGACGGAATTCTGGACGGAACGATTCCGGCGGAAAAGCAGAGCTATTACCTGAATATTGTGTCGCAGGAAATTAAGCGTCTTTCCCGATTGGTGCGCACCATGCTGGATTTGTCCCGTATTGACAGCGGAGAGCTGAGGCTTCGCCCCGCAAGATTCGATTTGACCAATACCGTTTTAATTGCGCTGATTTCCTTTGAAAAGGCAATTGATGACAAAAAAATCGAAGTCCGCGGCCTTGAAAATGCGGAAAGCTTATTTGTTGACGGCGACCCGGATATGATTCACCAAGTTGTGTATAATTTAATTGAAAACGCGGTTAAGTTTACAAATCAAAACGGCTGTATTGAAATCCGTATTACGGATTCGCCGGGAAGAACCGTTGTGGCAATTAAAAACAGTGGGCTTGGGATTGCGCCAGACGAACTTCCGCTGATTTTTGACCGATTTTATAAAACCGATAAATCCCGAAGCCAGGATAAAAACGGCATGGGCTTGGGACTTTATATCGTAAGAACCATTATCAGGCTGCACGGCGGCGAAATCAACGTGAGCAGTGTGCAAAATGAATACTGCCAGTTTGAATTTTGGCTTCCGAAAAAAGGCGAACCGCCCAAATTAACCGACGATTCGCCGGAACAGCCCAAAGAATAGACAGAAAGGGTAATTGTTTATGAGTGACAACGAGTATAACAACAATCATAATGAAGAAAAAGATCCGTGGGGAAAACCCTCGGAAAATGAACAGGCCGAGGCGCACACGGAGGAATCCGCCGAACCAAAACAGGAAACCGCGGCCCAGCCGGAGCAAAACTGGCAGGACGTTTCTTCGGGCCAGACAGAAGAGCCGAAGGACGAAGAGCCCACGGCGGAAGAACAGCCTGCCGCACCCGACGAACCGACCGCAGAACAGCCGGCAGCCAATCCGCATCAGCAGCCGGGGCAGTACCAGAACTCTCAAAATCCTTATTCGCCCTACGGGCAATACAACAACCCGTATGGGCAATACAATAATCCGTACGGTAATTACAACAATCCTTACGGAACGTACGGCCAGAACGGCCAAACCCCGTACCAGCAGCAGGGCCAATACAATTCTCAGGGCCAGCAATACTGGACTTACCAGCAGTACGGCGGTCAGTATCAGCAGCAAAACGGGCAGCAGCCCAAACAGCCGAAGAGAAAGAATACCGGCCTGAGGGTGTTCCTGTGGATTTTGGGAATCCTTGTCGCCGGCTCCGTTCTGGGCTTCTGCGTTTACGGCGTTTATACGGCGATTGACCAAAAGGAAAACACGCCGAACAACACAACCTCGCAGGCGCAGCAGGGGAACGGCGGCTACGGCAATAACGGCGGCGCGGGCAGCTCCTCTTCCAGCCAGGCGCAGATTCAGGGCGGTGTGTCCGGTAACGGAACGAACCCCAATTCCACGGGTATTGTAATTAACTCAACGCCGAGCGGCAGCGCACTGAGCGCCAAAGAGGTTTACAAGAATGTGGTGGAAAGCGTTGTGGGTGTGGAAACAACAATTTCTGACACTGCCACGGGGCAAAGCGGAGTCGGTCAGGGTACCGGCATCATTGCAACCTCCGACGGATATATTCTGACAAACGCTCACGTTGTGAACTATTCCAGATCAAATCAGGTGAAAGTGGTTCTTCACAACAGCAAGCAATACGCGGCTACGGTGGTCGGTTATGACAAGACTTCCGATATTGCCGTTTTAAAGATTAACGCAACAAACTTAACCCCGGCAACGTTTGGGAACGCCGCCCAGCTTGAAGTGGGCGACCAGGTGATTGCCATCGGCAACCCGGGCGGACTGAGCTATGCCAGCTCCCTTACCGGCGGATACGTATCCGCGCTGGACCGTTCCATCGAGACTCACAGCGACAACGGTATGACCTATATTCAGACCGACGCGGCGATTAACCCCGGAAATTCCGGCGGCCCGCTTGTTAACATGTACGGCCAGGTTGTGGGTATCAACTCCAACAAAATTGTTGCAACCGGTTATGAAGGAATGGGCTTTGCCATTCCGGTCAGCAAGGCAAAGACAATCATCGATCAGCTGATTGCACACGGCTATGTGAGCGGGCGCAGCCGCCTGGGCATTACCGCCGGTTCCATCACCGCAGCTCAGGCAGAGCTTACCGGACTGCCGGCAGGTGTAATCATCCGTGAAATCGGCGCCGACAGCGACCTGAGAAATTCCAATGTGGTTGTGGGCGATATTATCACCAAGGCCGACGGTCAGGCGCTTACCAGCCTGGACGACCTTTATGCGGTGCTCAACAATCATAAGGCGGGCGAAACCATTACGCTCACCATAGTAAGCCCAAGTGCAAGCGGCGGCAACGGAACCACACGCCAGGTAAAGACCAAGCTGCTTGAGGATAAGGGCGAAACACAAGCGCAAATAACAAAATAATAATAAGAACATTGCCATGCGTTTCATTTCGTATGGCAATGTTTTTTTATCCACACGACCTTAATCCCGGGCCGAACCCGATCATGCCGAGTATAAAGAAAATCAAAAAATACACTAGAACAATCCCATAACCGATAAACGCAGCTGTTCTTAATTTTTTGTATGCTTTATGCCGGTGAGCCAGAATAGCGGCAATAATAGTACAGAGCACTGCGGCAATCAATGAGAAAAAGGGGATATAAGTGATGATATAAAATAGTATTTTATCCATAACAATATCTGCTCCTTCCATTTTTTGTCCGAAATCTGTTTTATATTTTGCAGCGGAACACTTATGGCGCCTTTGCAACAATTTCAGATTTTGCATCTATTTCCGCCAATGTTTTTTCGTAATAGGATTTAAACTCATCGTACGTTAGGTTAATGGGCAGGATATCCACGAGCCCATCCAATCGTTCAGCCTTAATGAAAGCGTAATCCGGCGCGGAAGCATCGCTGCCCGGGTAAATTGCATAAACGGTGAAGTCCGCAGGCGATGAGATTCCGACTAAGCTAAACCCGGAAATGCCATATAGCTTTAATTGATAGACTTTATGTCCCGCTATGAGTTCCTGTTCTGTAAGAAATGATTCCGGCGCACGGAACCCTTCCCTTTTTGAAGTGGAAATGATTTTTGGTATTTCGTCTTTATTAAAATAGATATTAATATAATCATCCGGCTGAACTGCCTTTGTGTTGCCGCGTACCTGTTTTATAAACTCCAGCATTTTTTCAGTAATGTTTTCTGCACGGATGCGGGTATTGCCGGGATGCTCATAAACATTCACGCCGAAGGATGACAGGTAATTTTCTACGCTTTTTTCCGGAGAAAGCAAATAATGAAAATCAGCCAGAAAATAAACAGAAAGCAATGCCGCGGTTACGAGTAGAACAATAACGGTACAAACGAGTACTTTTTTCGGCTTCATGTGGCACTTCCTCCTTCGCAGCATTGGATGGTGCTACGAACAAGAAAAACTCTTTTATCCTGTGAAATAGTAAGTTTCAAATGAAACGCCTCCACTGCCTAATCTTCAGAAATGCTGGTTGCCATTTTGATTAATTCCTCTTTGTCAATCGGTGAAACGAGCATAAAGCTGGTGGTTTTATTCCGCCAAACCAGAATGGTGGAATCCTTTGACGTTTTCGCGGCAAAAAGGGATGCTTTGTAGCCGTTGATGATAATTTCTTTATAAGTCGAGTGCTCGGTGTCGATTCCGGTGGTTCCGGCGCTGGATATTGGGCTCCGGGTCAAACGGATTCGTACATTCTCTTTATTTTGGTACTCGGTAACGGTGGTTTTCCCAACTGTTTCGGAGCTTTTCTCCGTAAAGCCGTCCGGCAGGTACGCGGGAGCGGAAGCGTCGGCTTCCGCCGCAGCGCCCGTGGAGCGCTCGGCACTGTCCGTTTCATATTTCATTTCAACATGGTTCGACTTCCAGTTCAAAATCGCGTTGAAAATTACGTTTCGGGAAGCTTCCACACTGAGCAGCCCCGCGGCGGCAACAGGGAGAATAACCGCGGTAATGACAGCCGCCCGCCGTGAGATTTTCCCGGCCTTGCGCAGGAATAATCTGTGATTGCTTTTCGAAATAATCTTTCTTATTTTTTGATTCAGCTCTGAAGAAGGGCTGTATGACGCGGCCAGCACCGCTTCACCCGGAATTTCATCCAGCTCCTGCTGAAAATTATCCCGCAGGGCTGCTTCCATAACAGTATCAAATAATTTGCTGCGAAGGTCGGTACAAATCATTGCAGACTTCCTCCTTCTCTATTTCCCGAATCAAGGCCTGGCGGGCACGGTACAGACGCGCGCGTGCGTTTCCTTCGGAAATTCCGAGTATTCCTACAATTTCAGCATTTGTATAGTCGTACACATATTTCAGACGAAGGATATCTTTATAGCTGTCATTCAGCTTTAAAAGGCAATTCATCATACGGCTGTAGCTTTCCTCCGAAATAACGTGCTCCAGCGGAAGATCCTGTGAGCAGTCCGTTTCCTTTTCCATCTCATCGGGTGAAAGAACATCCGTGCCCTTTTCACTCCTCAGCATATCCAAGCAAGTGTTTCTTACTATGATAACGAGCAGCCCCTTCGTTTTGTTACAGTCGGAGAAGGTTATTTTTTGAAGATTATCAATTAATTTGATAAATGACTGTGAAACTGCGTCTTCCGCACGGTATCGGTCCTTCAAAATTCCCTGTGCAATGTAAAGCATGGTACTGCCGTATGTTCGGTAAAGTTCTTCCACTGCGCTGCGGTCGGAATCATTTTTTATCGCCTGTAAAAAGATCAGCATTTTGTTCCTCCGTTCCACTATTTTCCTATAGTATACTCTTTAAAATGCTTGAATGCAATTATTACGCAATATTCGATTTTGGGCGCAAAAAAAAGGACTGATGTTGTATCAGTCCTTTTTGCTGTGAAATTACCGGTGTGTACCGAGGAAAAACAACGCCATGGTTCCGGGGCCGGAATGCGCCCCGATAACCGGTCCGACGTAATTCGTAATGACTGTTTTTACGCCAAACCGCTTTTTAACTTCCTGCGCTACAAAGTTCGCATCATCCTGGGAATCCCCGTGGCTGATAAATACGATTTGGGAAGCGGGGTCAATTGCCGTTTCCTCCATGTGGTCAACCAAAGCGGAAAGCGACGCGCGGCGGCCCCTTGCCTTGCCCATATTAATCAGGTGGCCCGCGTCGTCCACATGCAGAACCGGTTTAATGTTCAGCATGGTTCCGATTAACGCGGTTGCGGCTGAAACCCTGCCCCCTCGTTTTAAGTGGTTTAAATCCTCCACCGTAAACCAGTGGCAAAGATGCAGTTTGTTTGCTTCAAGCCAGTCACGCAGCTCGTCAATGTTTTTGCCCCTGCGCTTTTCCTGCACGGCAAGGTACACCAGCAGGCCTTCCCCAAGCGACGCACAAAGGGTATCCACGGCGTACACCTTGCGCTCCGGATATTTGGGGGCAAGTTCCTCGCAGGCAAGCTTTGCGGCATTATAGGTGTTGGAGAGGCCGCTTGAAAACGCAACGCAGATTACATCTTTTCCCGACTGCAGAACCGGTTCTATTGCGGAGGCAAACGCTTCCATGTTTACAGCCGATGTGGTACAGTCTTCGCCGTTGCGGATGTGGGAATAAAAGTCGCGGAAGGAAATTTCACGGCCGTCCAGGTAATTGTGGTATTCCTTTCCGTTTAGGTTGAAGGAAAGGGGGAGCACCGTAATTTCCAGTTCGGCGGCCATTTCCGCAGTCATGTCGCAGGAAGAATCGGTAATAATTGCGTATTCGTTCATATAAGGTCTCCTCTTTTATGATTCTATTTATAATTTGTAAAATATTAGAAATTATAACTAAGATTAGTTTAACATATTATTATTGTTGTTGTAAATACTTTAAAAGAAATTTGAAACAAAATATAATATAAAAAAACGCGTGATATAGTATTAAATACTATATTGAACAGCAAAGAAAAGGAACGGTTCAGCTCAAATTGAATCGTTCCTTTTTTTGCCTGATTATTTGCTTTTTTGACTGAAGATATAGCGAATAGTGGAAATGAGTAAAACGGCGGCGCAAAAAACCAAAATAAAGTTATTCACGCATTCCGCTTCCTAGATTTCTTTATTTTCAAATATGTGGCAGGAGATGAAATAAGAACCCATGAAAAAAGCGACCAAAATAACGGGCGAAAGCTTAAGCCAAAAGATAATTTCCGCGTTACCCGGCATGGCAAGTTTTAAGTTTTTCAGTAAAAGCGCTCCAAGTGTCGGAATCATAACCATCACCATCAGCGCAAACCGGGCTTTCTGTGTCCCGAATTTATAAAACAGCGGAATCAAAACGGAGCAAAGGACAAGAGCAACCACGAAGGCGGCGTAAATTCCGGCCAGCGTTTCCTGCGTTAAGTTCCTGCTTACGGCGTTCACTGTAAGAGGAATCAGAGCGCTGAAGCCTGCCAAAATTAAGAGCAGAAGATATTTTACAAGGACAATGCCGTTTTTTGTGATGGGCAGAGAAAGGGAGTAAATATCCCACTTTGACAGTTCGTCGAAGGCGAAGGCATTTGTGATTATAATCATGGGCAGCATTACGATCAGGGCGGTGAAAATGGCATTAAACTGTTCAATGTGGCTTCCTGACGCCACAAGAATAATGGCATAGAAGACAAAAAGAAACAACAGCAGCCTGAACTGCTTTTTTAAGCAAAGAATATCCTTTAATAAAAGTCCGGTCATTATTTTTCCCCCTTTACATACAGCAGCATAATTTCGTCGATGGTCGCGCTGTCAACAACCAAATCGGGGAAGCTGCGTTTTGCGGCGTCTTTATCCATTACCAGCGCTTCATATCCGCACTCGGTTTTGCGCCAGCGGACAAGGCTTTTTTTATCAACCCGGCTAAAGTCGGACGCACCGCATTTTAAAATGCCGCACCGGTAAATTAAATCATCCTTGGAACGGTCGAAAACAACTTTTCCCTCGTGAATAAAGGTGATGTAATCCGCGATCTTTTCCAGGTCGCTTGTGATGTGGGAGGAAAACAGAATTCCGTGTGTTTCATCCTGCATGAAGTCAAGCAGCAAATCGAGGATGTCGCTGCGCATAATCGGGTCAAGGCCGCTTGTGGCTTCGTCCAGAATCAGAAGACGGGGCCTGTGCGCCAGCGCGCTCGCAATACTCAGCTTCATCTTCATCCCTTTGGAGTATTCCTTAATTACTTTATTTTTCGGCAGCTTAAATTGCTGAAGGTATTGATCAAATAAGCTGCTGTCCCAGGTGCGGAATACTTTTTTCAAAATAGCGCCGATATCCCCGGCCTTGAATTCCCCGTGAAAGTAGCTTTCGTCAAAAACAACGCCGATTTGTTCTTTGACCTTGCGTTCATCACGGATATTATCCATGCCGAAGATTTTAACGGAACCGGAGTTACGGCGGATTTCGTTCAGAATCAGCTTAATTGTGGTGGTTTTGCCCGCACCGTTTTCACCGATGAAACCCACAATGCTCCCGCTTGGTACGGAAAAGCTGATATTCTGAAGCGCAAACGACGGGTAGCGCTTGCTCAGGTTTTCAATTTCTAAAATATTTTCCATATTTACCTCCAATGCGCGTTGCGCATGTTATTCGCCCTGATACAGCAGGCCGAGCAGCTCCTGTAATTCCGCGAGCGTAATGCCGCCCAGTTTTGCCACATCCACCGCGTTCTGTAAAAATTCCTCGGCTTTGCGCAGCTGCTCTTCGCGGATAAATTCCACGTTTTTCCTTGCGACAAAGCTGCCCTTGCCGGTTACCGTTTCAATAAAGCCCTCGCGTTCCAAATCTTCATAGGCACGTTTTGTGGTAATTACGCTGATGTGCAGCTCCTTTGCCAAAAGCCGCATGGAGGGCAGCGCGTCGCCTTCCCGGAGTGTATCGGTGATGATGCTGTTTTTAATTTGGGCGGTAATCTGTTCGTAAATCGGTTTGCCGCTTGAGTTGCTGATGATAATGTCCACGTTTTCACCTCACAAAAGAAACTGTGACAAGCTGTTTAATATAAATATTGTATATATAATGTATATACAATATCACTAATATTTAGGACTGTCAATAAAAAATAAAATATTTTTAGGAAGTTCCCTTGCAAGGGAAACTTTCCAACAGAAAGGGATGTAGGGTGAAAGGAGGTTTGACCTTGGAAAATCATTCGGAAACGGACGAAAAAACCCGCAGGCGGATTCGAAGGGGTTACGAAAAGCTGGCGTTCGGCGGAATTGCCGACGCGGTGCGGCTGCTTTTTACGGAAGAGCCCGACTTGGCTTCGCTCGGTAAAATGGATTTGTATAATATCGCCGAGATCAAGCGGCCAAAGGGCGGGGGGATGGAAATCAAGTTTTTCGACCGGATTAAGGCGCTGCAATGTTTGGAAGCGCTGAGCGCCGGGGGAGGGGAACAGCTTCCGCTTTACCGCACGCTGCAGGAGTGCGCGCGTTCCTTCAAGGAGGAAAACGATGGAGTATAAGTCGTTTTCCAAAAAACAACTTCAGGCGCTGAGCTGGTGGTGCCCCGGCAGCCCGCAGGAAAGCAGGGACGCCATTATCTGCGACGGCGCGGTGCGCAGCGGAAAAACGCTTTGCCTTGGCATTTCGTTCGCGGCGTGGGCGCTGTACCGGTTTCAGGGCCGCTCCTTCGCAATTTGCGGCAAGACCATCCGTTCACTGAAACGCAACCTGATTACCACGCTGCTGCCCGCCCTGAGCGAGGCGGGGTTTCACTGTGTCTTTTTGGCGGGGGAGAACCGCATTGACATTTCGTTCGGAAAAAACAGCAACCGGTTTTACCTGTTCGGCGGGCGGGACGAAGGCTCCTCCGCACTGATTCAGGGAATCACGCTATCCGGCGTTTTATTTGACGAGGTTGCGCTGATGCCCCGCTCTTTTGTGGAACAGGCGCTGGCGCGCTGCTCGGTGGAGGGTTCAAAATTCTGGTTCAACTGCAACCCCGAAAATCCGCAGCACTGGTTTTACCGCGAGTGGATCCGGAACACCGAATCGAAAAACGCGTTCTACCTCCACTTTACCATGGAGGACAACCCCTCGCTCAGCCCGGCTATTCTGGCACGCTACCACGGGCTGTACTCCGGCACCTTTTACGAGCGGTTTGTGCTTGGCAAGTGGGTGGCGGCGCAGGGTCTGGTGTATCCGTTTATGACGGACGGCATGTTCTGTTCCGTGCCGCACGGCTGTGAAAACTTTGCGGTGTCGTGCGATTACGGTACGGTGAACCCGTCCTCGTTCGGGCTTTGGGGCAAAAAGGACGGCGTATGGTACCGTGTGGACGAATATTATTTTGCTTCGCGCAGTACGGGGGTTCAGCGCACGGACGAAGAGCATTACGCCGCGCTGGAAGCGCTCTGCGGTACACGCCGCATTGAGAGCATTGTGGTTGATCCCTCCGCGGCAAGCTTTATTGAGGTGATTAAACGGCACGGCAAGTACCGCGTTCTGCCCGCCGACAACGACGTGCTGGACGGAATCCGCCGTGTGAGCGTTGCGCTCAAGCAGGGCGATATTAAAATTTGCCGCAGCTGCGCGGACTGTGTGCGGGAGTTTGGAATTTACCGGTGGAACGACGACCAAAGCCGCGATGTTCCGCTGAAAGAAAATGACCACGCGATGGACGATATGCGGTATTTTGTAACAACCATTCTTCAACATGAGGATGCGTTTTTTGCGATTGCCGCGCCGCGCGGGGAAGGAGAACCATGTTATTAAGGAAACGAAAATCTTCGCCGCCGGTACAGGCGGTGCAGACCGCGCCGCCCGTTTCCCCGTTTCCCGCGCTGAGCAGCTATGTGCCGCTTGCCGCCGGGGAACGCAGGCTTTACGCCGCGCTGCGGGAAGCGGTACCGGTGATTGACGCCGCAATAGATAAAATTGTAAGGCTGGTCGGCGGGTTTACGGTGAAATGCACCGACCAAAGCGTGGAAGATACGCTGAACTTCTTTTTACAAAATGTAAAGGTGAACGCGGTGGAAACGGGCGCCCAAAGCTTTTTGAACAGCTACCTGTCCCAGCTTCTGACATACGGCAACGCGGTGGGCGAAATGGTGATGAGCGGCGGCGCTATCGCGGCGCTTTACAACGCAGGGCTGGACGATGTGGAGATGAAAGCGGCGTCACCCCTGCAAACCGACATTTACCGCAGGGAGACGGGCGGAAGCGTGAAGGTGAAATACCCGGAGCTGGTGTTTTGTTCCGCGCTCAATCCCCCGGCGGGCAGCGCGCAGGGTGTTTCGCTTTTGCACGGGCTGCCGTTTGTGAGCGGCATCCTGGTGCAGATTTACAACACCATCGGCGTAAACTGGGAGCGCCTTGGCAATGTCCGGTTTGCCGTCACCTATAAACCGACAGGGGACGCCACTGACCGCGCTTACGCGAAGGAACGCGCGCAGCAGATTGCCGGCGAGTGGGGCCGCGCGATGCAAAAGGACAGCGTAAGCGATTTTGTCGCCGTCGGCGACGTGAGCATTAAGGCAATCGGCGCGGATAATCAGATTTTAGACAGCAACGTGCCGGTACGGCAGATGCTGGAGCAAATTGTCGCAAAGCTTGGTCTGCCCCCGTTTTTGCTGGGGCTGTCGTGGTCGTCCACTGAGCGGATGTCCAGCCAGCAGGCGGATATTTTAACCAGCGAGCTGGAAGCGTACCGCAGGCTGCTGAACCCGGTCATCCATAAAATCTGCTCCCTGTGGATGCGGCTGAACGGGTATGACCGCCAGTTTGAAATTGTGTGGGACAACATCACCCTGCAGGACGAAACGGAGCTGGCGAACGCAAGGCTTTTGAACGCGCGGGCATCACAGATAGAAGCTGCTTTGGGGAAAGAATAGGGGGAAGAATTATTGAAACAGGGATTTGTGCTGAAAGGCAGGCAGGAGCTTGGGCAGGACGAACTGGAAAAAATCAACCGCTACACGCGGCGTGAGTTTCAGTCCGACGAAATTTACACCTTTTCGGTTGTGCTGTGCGACAACGAAATTGACCGGGACAACGAGAGGTTTACGGCGGATGCGCTGCAAAAACTTGCGGTGTTGTTTCTTGGAAAAACCGGTATTTTTAATCACAGCATGCAGGCGCAAAATCAAACCGCCCGCATTTACGACTGTACCGTCGAGCGGGACAAAGAGCGCGTGACAAAATGCGGGGAGGCTTACAGCCGCCTTGTAGCGAAAGCGTATCTGCCGAAAAGCGAAAAAAATCAGGATTTCATTTTAGAGCTGGAAAGCGGAATCAAAAAAGAGGTCAGCGTGGGGTGCGCGGTCGCCGGTGTAACGTGTAGCATCTGCGGGGCAGACCTGAAAAAAGGCGGCTGCGAGCACCGCAAGGGCAAAAGCTACGGCGGAAAAGTTTGCTGCGCCGTATTGAGCGAGCCGACCGACGCTTACGAATGGTCGTTCGTCGCTGTTCCGGCACAGCGGGAAGCCGGCGTCATTAAAAGCTTTTCCGGCGGGGCAAATATGGAAGAGCTTGAAAAGGCCATGACGGAAAGCAGCGGCGAAATCATCCTGACCAAGGCGCAGGGTCAGGCAATTTTATTGCGCATGGAGCAAATGAAGACCGAAGCGGAGTACGGCAGAATGTACCGCGACAAGCTGCAAAACAGCTTTGTAAAGTGCGCGGGCATCGCCCAGCCGGGTATCCCGGCCGAAACCATGAAACGTGTGGCGGAAACCATGAGCATGGAAGACTTGAAATGCTTTGAAAAATCGTACCGGAAAAAGGCGGATGACATTTTACCGCTTACTCCGCAGCTTGCTGCCGCGCAAAAGCAGGAGCTCCCGGGCGGAAACGCTCAGTTCAAAATATAATTAATCGGAGGAATACAGAATGAAAATTTCATTAAACGGCTGCGGCGAAAACGTGGCGACTTTCGAATCACAATCCGGTGTTACAGCAGGAACGGTTGTAAAGATGACCGGGAACGGTACGGTCGGCCCCTGTGCTGCAAAGGATGCTTTTTGCGGCGTGGCAGTTTCCGTTCGTGGCGGTTTTGCGGCGGTGCAGCTTGGGGGTTATGTTCAGGTTCCTTATTCCGGCGCAACGGCGCCGGCGGTGGGTTACCAAACGCTGAACGGCGCGGGCGACGGAAAAATTCAGGTGGAAGCAACCGGCAGAAGCATCCTTGTTACCGATGTGGATACCGCGGCGAAAACCTGCGGAATCCTGCTCTGATTCGGAATTTAAAGAAGAAACGGGAGGAAAGAACACATGGCATTTTATGAATCGATTAAGCTGGAAAAGGGAATGTACGGCACACCGCAAAAAACCTTTACACAGGTTTTGGAGGAGTTGGACCCTTCGGCAAACTACGCGGGCACCGGACTTGACGGGTTAGACGCATACCAAAGGCAGTTGAAGCGCTTTGACATTAAGGTCGGCGGCGCGGATTCCGACCGGATTGAAAAATTCTTTCAAACCGGTGATTCCACGGCACTGTTTCCGGAGTATGTTACACGCGCCGTGCGGCAGGGGATGGAGCAGGCGAATCTTCTTCCCAATTTAGTTGCGACGACAACGAACATCAGCTCAATGGATTACCGCACCATCACCTCGAACCCGGGGCAGGAGGACAAGTCGCTGAAGCCCGTTGCCGAGGGCGCTTCCATTCCGCAGACGGTGGTAAAAACGCAGGATCACCTGGTGAAGCTTCACAAACGCGGCAGAATGCTTGTGGCAAGCTATGAGGCGCTTCGTTTTCAAAAGCTTGACCTGTTTACCGTTACGCTGCGTCAGATCGGCGCTTACATTGCAAGGGCGCAGCTCAGCGACGCGGTGGACGTGCTGCTGAACGGGGACGACGGGCAAAGCTCCGCCGGAATTTCGGTTACTGCCGACGCAAAACCTGCCTATGCGGACATGGTGAACCTTTGGGGCTCGCTTGCTCCGTATCAGCTGAACACCATGCTTGCGTCCACAGCAACCATGAAGGATATTTTAAGTATCCCCGAGTTTAAGGATGTGAACGCCGGGCTGAATTTTCAGGGTACGGGCAAGCTCGCGGCGCCGCTCGGCGCAAACCTGCTGCATGTGCCGGATTTGGCCAACAGCAAAATCATTGGGCTGGACAAGACCTGCGCGCTCGAAATGGTGCAGGCCGGCGGCGTGCTTACCGATTACGACAAACTGATTGACCGCCAGCTGGAACGCGCAGCTATCAGCACGATTGCGGGCTTCACCAAAATCTTTGACAGCGCCGTCAAGGTGCTGAATTATAAGGCGTAAGGTGATGTTGTGGATATTGAGGACATAATGGAGAGATTTACTTTGATGGCAGATTTGAGCACGGACAGGGCGGAGAAATTCCGCCCGCTGTGCGAGGACACGATGGCGGAGATCAGCCGCAGGGCGGTAACGGCTGATGCGCAGGGGCAAAGACCCCTTTGTGCCGCGACTGCTGCGCTGGCGCTTTACCGTTGGGCGCTGATGGCAGCTTCGGGCGACCTTGGCGGCTTTTGGGCAGGCGATGTAAAAGTTGCGAAAAGCAGTGCAAATGTTGCCATGGCAAAAGAAGCCTGGCGGGAAGCTGCCGCTGCCGCCGCGCCTTACATGGAGGACAGCGAATTCCTGTTCCGGGGGATTCCGTCATGACGCAGCGCACAATGATTGAAATCATGCTGGAGCGGTACGGTACGGCAGCAACTATAAACGGCAGGAAAATCCGCGCCATGATTCAGCCGATGCAGCACAGCAGCGGCGCAGTTTTAAATTTGCCCACCGAATATTACGACAGCCTGCATTATCTTTACACCGGTCCGGTGGGGGAAAAGCTGCAAATCGGGAACGAAGTGGGTACCGCACCGCGCAGCTATGTGGTAAAGCGGTCGGGTACCTATGAAATCAGCGGGGAAGAAATTTATGTTTGGGCGGTGCTGAAAGCGCTTGCGCCCGACGCCGACAGGGAAGTTTACCTGGAAGCGGACGGCCGCAGGGCTGCCACGGTTGACAGCTACACCGCGGTTGCCGTGCAGCACAGCCGCCCGATTTCCGCCTGGGGCGAACAGGAGCCGGTCGGTACCGCCGGTGGTGCGGTTCGTTACGAGCTTACGCTGAAGAATGTATGCCCCTCTGACGGGATCGACCTGTATGAAATGGCTGATTTTTCGCTTGTGGCCGAAAGGCTGGGCGTAAAGGTGATTTATTCTGGGTGCAGATGGAAGAGCATCGCTGCCAGCGGTTCGACAGGAAGCAAACTGTGCCAAACGGCGGAGCTCACCGCGGCGAAGCGGGAGGAGCAGAAAGGAGCGGAAAGCAATGGATAATCAGGCAGAGGAGCTGTCGGAGCAAATGGAGCAGGACTACCGCCGGTATCCGCACCCGCTGAGTACGGAGGAAGATACATGAAGCTGCAGCCCATGAGCTACAAAAGCTATGTCTGGCCGTTTAATCCCGAAACGGTTCAAATGGAATACGTAAGGAATCTGAGGGAAATCAAACTGCCGCTTTCGGGCAGTATTCTGCAGGACCTTGGGTGCAATAAACGCGTTGTGACTGGCAAGGGAGAATTCGTCGGAACTGGCTGCATGGCGGAATTCAACCGGCTGGCGGAAGTATTTGCGGACGGAAAGAACGGTATGCTCAAGTTGACCGGAGTCGAGCCCTTTGCCGCGGCGTTTTCTTCGCTGAAAATGGTGGGGGAAGCGCAGCCGGACTGCGTGTCGTACGAGTTTGAGTTTTTGGAATCAGCGGATTTCACTTACACAGGCTCCGGCCAAAACGGAACTGATATTTATGTGTGTGCCGGCGGCGAAAGCCTTTGGGGTGTGGCGAATGCTTACGCAACCACCGTTGACCGGTTGAAATCGCTGAACCCGATGATTCAGTGGCCGAATATTCTGCAGGCCGGTCAAAAGGTGGTGCTGCCATGACTTATACAGGCATTACGCCCGACGGAAAGGAAGCTGCCCTTCCGCAGCCGGTTCAGGTTCATCTGAACCGGGCGGAGGACGCTCCCGCCGACGGGTTTACCGGGATTTTTCCAATGGAAAAGAGTGCCGGGAATCTGATCGGAATCCATATTTACGATAAAAATCAGGAGCTTTGTTTTGACGGAATCGTGGATGAGCAGAAGGAAAGCTGCAGCAGCAAAATGACCCTTACGCTGACTGCGCGCAGCCGGGTGTCGCTGCTGCTCGACAATGAAGCGGTTCCGCAAAGTTATTCCCTGCCGTCGCTCCCGACAATTTTCGCTAGGCATGTGCAGCCGTACGGCTTTCACAGCTTTCTCGGGAATACAAAAATGTTTACGGGGGAACTGGCGGTCACCAAGGGCATGAGCGAGTGGCAGGCGGCCGCATCCTTTTGCACCCGGTTCTTAAATGTGAAGCCGCGGATTTACGGCGGCGTTTTTGACGCTTCGGGAACCGGCCCGCAGGGGGAAATCCGATTTGACAACGCCGGCGGCGTGCGGTATTCGGCGATAACGGCGGAAAATAAATACGGTGTCCTGCTGTCGGAACTGCTGATGCAGGGTACGAACGGCGCCTATTCCACGGTTATGCGGGATGAAAGCGCCGTCGCGCTCGGTATCCGGCGCAGGCGCTGCCTTGCCGCAGGGCAGACCGCCGGAAAGGTGATTCGCACGGCACGACGCAAGGCGTTTGCTGTAAAGGTTGGCTGCCCCGGCGAAATTCCCGCACAGCTTTCGCAGGGCGCTTTTGTGCGGGACGATATGCTCGGCACAATCGGCGGCCTTTCGATATCGGAGATTGACTACAGACTGGATTCAGGCGGGGAAACGACCCGCTTTACGCTGAGGAGGCCGGAGTAATGTGGATTTCACAGCAAATGATCGATGCCGCGAAGCAGCGGCCCGTGGCGGAGCTGACCCAAGTGACGGGCAGTGCGTCCATGCAGGGAACGAACACATATCGCGGCGTGCCGCTGGTATCACCATGGGGCATTGACTACTCGCCGCCAAGCTCGGCACGGGCGGTTGTGGTACAGACTGCTTCCGGCATGGCCTGCATGGGGGTGTTATCGGAAAGCCGCGGACTGCAGCCCGGGGAGCTGCTGCTTTATTCCGCCGGTGGCGCGGAAATTTACCTGAAAAACAACGGCGAGGTTGTTATCAACGGCCAGGTATTCGCCACGAAAAAGGAGGGGTAGCATGGACACAGCCTTGGCAAACGGCGATTTTTCTTTGGGTTCCAACGGGCGACTCAAGCAAATCGGCGGTACAGGCGAGCTTTTTCAGCGGGCAGCAATCTGCCTGAAGGTTCCGCTTGGCGGATTTGTGTATGACGCTTCCCTTGGCAGCAGGCTTCATACTTTGAAAACAGACGACCCCGGGTTTACGGCGAAAGCGCTCGCTCTGGCGCAGGAAGCGCTCCGCCCGATTGCAGCGGTCACAGCGGAAGGGGTGCGCTGCCCGCAGCCGTCACTGCTTGCGGTTCAGGTCAGCTGCCGGGGGGAAAGCACGGAAATCGAGGTGAAACTGTCATGAACAGTTACGATGAAATAGTAAAAAGGATGGCGGATAAATTCACGTCGCTCGCGGGGTATTCGCCCGACGACGCTTCGGATATCGGAATCCGCATCAAGGTGCTTGCCGGGGAGGTTTATTCCCTGTGCAGCGCGGTGGACTGGCTGAAAATGCAAACCTTTCCCCAAAGCGCGCAGGGGGAACAGCTGGATTTGCGCGCACAGGAGCGCGGGCTTACGCGTAAGCCGCCGGCTGCCGCACAGGGCGTTCTCATCTTCCGGCGCGCCGCGCCGCTTTGGTACAGTGCGGGGATTCCGCTTGGCACGGTTTGCGCCACAGCGGGGGGGAATCCGGTTCAGTACGTTACCACACAGGAGGCAGTACTGCCGCAGGGGGAACTGAGCGTTGCCGTACCCGCGAAAGCGGAGCAGGGCGGGCGCGGCGGCAACACGCAGCCGGGTACCGTTACCGTAATGGTAACCCCGCCGCCCGCAATTGACAGCGTGACCAATTCGGCTGCTTTCACCGGCGGAGAAGACGGGGAAGGGGACGGCGAGCTGCGCAGCCGCTTAATGCAGAGCTACGCTGGAATTTCCAACGGCACCAACGTTTCGTTTTACCGCGAATTTGCTTTAAAGTATGACGGGGTACACTCCGTGAGTGTCGTACCCCGCGAAAATGGAGCGGGAACGGTCGGCGTTTACCTTGGGGGCAGGGGCGGTATTCCGCCGCAGGAGGTAACCGCGCAGGTGCAAAAGGATTTGAACCAGGCACGCGAAATCAACGTTACGGTTACAGTTGCCGCGGCGCAAATTGTGCCCGTCAATATTGACCTTACCGTTACCCGGGCGGATGATACCGCGGCGGAGGAATCGAAAGCTGCCTGTGCACAGGCGGTCGCAGATTATTTCGGCGCGCTTTCCGTCGGGGAACCGGTCATTTTGGCGGCGCTGGGCGTTCTGATTCTTGCGACAGGGAAAATCAAAAATTATGTGTTTACAAGTTCGGTAACAACCGACCGGAAAATGAATGCGAATCAGCTTGCGGTATGCGGCACGATGAATATTGCGAGTTATGCGGAGGGATCGTGATGAGCGCACTGGAGTCAATGTGTTCAAAACTGAAGGCGACGGGTCTTTATACGCTTGACGGGAACACCCTTGTGGATTGTGAACTACAATCTTACGCGGAAGGGCTGAATTTGGCGTATGACGCGCTGACAGAGCTGGAAAACGAAAGCTTTGCCGCCACCGCTTCGGATTACGGACTGAGCTTGCGCGAGCAGCAGTTTAAAATCAAGTCGGGCGGTGCAACGGGCGAAAGGCGCACATCTGTTTTAAAGCTCGGCGCAGTAACGCCCGGCGATTTTACCAAAGCCGGTGTACAGGGCGCGCTGAACGCGGCGGGAGTTCCCTGCGAAATCTGCGAGGACACCGCCGCCAAAAAGCTTTATGTAAACTGCTTTGCACAAGGCACAGATACAGCGGCGCGAAACTTCGCAAAGCGAATTGCCAAATTATTCTTACCGGCTCATTTGGATGCGGAACTGGATTTTAGAAGCATTTCATGGAACAATATCGATCAGACGGACGATGCGTTCGACACAGCGGACGGCAAAGACCTGAGCTGGGACTCGATTGACTGCTATGAAAATGCAATGCTGCAGCTATAAGGGAGGAAACTATGCCGACAAACAGTAAAACAAGTTTGGGCCTGAACAGCTGGCTGGGAACGGACAAACCCAAACGCAGCGATTTTGTGGCGGACAACACGCTGCTGGACACGCTTCTGACAGGCCATTTCAGCGATCTGTCGAAGCATCTTTCCGCAGCCGACCGCACGCTGCTGACGCAGGGCTTCGCGGTTGGAACTTATACGGGAAACGGGCAGGCCACGCAGGTCATCACACTGCCGTTTGAAGCAAGGCTGGTGATTGTATTTTGTCAGTACCGGCCGGCAAACCTTTACCGGACAAGCGGAGGGTACAACGAAAACAATTTTGCAGTTGTTTCAAAAAGCGGCTCGACAATGGGGGTGTCGCTCAGTGCGGCAAAGCTGACGGTAACCCAAACCCAAAGTACGCCGTCAGCGGGGGGAACGCTGAATAATTTCAACAGCTCAATTGATGACTACACGTATATTGCGTTCCGATAAGATTGCATTATTTTGGGAAATGCAGTAAAATATGAACAAAAGATAGGGAATTTTAACGTAAAGGAGATGAGCGGACTGGAATTGCATGAAAATGAGATAAAACCCGAACGCGCGCTGCTGGTGGAAGTGGATACCGACGAGTACGACGCCGAAGCTTCTCTGGCGGAGCTTTACGAGCTGGCGCGCAGCGCCGGGGTGGAACCTTTCGGCGCAATGACGCAGAAGCGCCCCACGCTGGATAAGGCAACATGTGTCGGTTCAGGATTTATGGAGCAAATCGCGGATTTTTGTAAAAAGCACGAAATGGATCTGCTGATTTTCGATTGTGAGCTCTCGCCCACTCAGCTCCGCAATATTGAAAAAATCAGCGGTGTGCGTGTCGTTGACCGCACCATGCTGATTCTGGATATTTTCGCGTCGCGTGCCAAAAGCAAAGAAGGCAAGCTGCAGGTTGAACTGGCTCAGCTGAAGTACATGATGCCAAGGCTGGCGGGGAAGGGCACCGCGCTTTCCCGCCTTGGCGCGGGAATCGGAACGCGCGGCCCCGGTGAAAGCCAGCTCGAAACCGACCGCCGGCATATTCGCAGGCGGATTGATACATTGAAGGAGCAGCTGGACGATGTGGAAAAGCACCGGCAGCAAATCAACCGCCGCCGCCAAAAGGACGGGGTGGTTACCGTTGCGCTGGTGGGTTACACCAACGCCGGAAAATCGACCCTGATGAACTACCTGACCCAGGCCGGCGTGCTGGCGCAGGACATGCTGTTCGCAACCCTTGACCCGACGGCCCGGGCGCTCAAGCTTCCCAACGGAACCACGGTAATGCTGATTGACACGGTCGGCCTGGTGCGCCGGCTGCCGCACCAGCTGGTGCAGGCGTTTAAATCGACGCTGGAGCAGGCCGCCACAGCGGACATTATCCTGAATATCTGCGACGCTTCCAGCCCGGAAGCACAGGTGCATCTTGAGGTTACCAACAGCCTTTTGGCAGAGCTCGGCTGCGAGGACCGCCCGGTTATTCCCGTATTTAACAAATGCGACGCGCTGCCGCCGCTGAGCGTCATTCCGTTTGTCGGGAACTCGGTTCGCATCAGCGCAATCAGCGGCGCGGGGGTTGACCGGCTTTTAAGCGTAATCGAGGAAAATCTCCCGGCGAAAACAAGGCGCGTTACGCTGCAGCTTCCTTTTGCACGAAGCGGTATTGCGGCGCAGATTCGCCGTGACGGTGTTGTGGAAAGTGAGCAGTATAACGATACGGGATTAATGCTTACAGCACAGATTTCGCCGATTCTGTACGATGAGATAAAAGAATATATTGTGGAATAAAGAACCGCCCCATACACCGTTTTTCCGTAAGTGCAGCAGCTTTGGAAAATACGGGGTATGGGGCGGCTTTTTGTTATTAGCCCAGTAAATATTTGGCCCGGTCGTAATCCTCATTTGCCACATAAACATAGTACTGGCAAACGAAATCCCTGTTCAGAAATGGGGTTCCGATTCTGGATTCGGTGAAAATCCCCCTCGTGCGGCCAGGGTTAACCGTGCGCGTTTGGAACCGGATTCCGTTTTCGGACAGCGTCTGCTGAACCTTTACGAATTCCTGCTGTGAAAATCCGGTAAAAACCTCTTTACATTTCCACGGGAGCATCTGGATTTCCCCCTTCCGGGCTGTCTGCTGAGATTTTCAAGCCATGCTGGTCGCGCAGATAAAGGTACAGCTCCGCGCGGGTGGCACAGGGATAGGGGGGAACCAGAAGAATACCCACAATCAGGCAGAGCAGGCCAAGCAGATACCAGCCGATGAACGACCAGTCCAGCACAAAAATGTTCCATTTTTGCCCGTCGGTCATTTGCGCGCTGAGCTCCCTTGCGTGCCTGCCGTCCATTTCCGGGTTCTCGCTGAGCAGGTACGGCACCATGCAGTATTTATAACCGGCCATGATCCCGGGAACGATGAGCAGCAGCGACCAGAGGAAAACAATGAAATTGGTGACAAACTGAACGCCGACCACATTCAGGTATCCGCGGCGAAACCCGTGGAACACGTTGCGCAGCTGCGTTTCGCCGTAATGGTTGCGGATGAAATAGTAATCCAGACCCACCTGGATTACATTCGAGACAAGAATACCGAACAGTGCAAAAAGGGGAAACAGCCGCCAGACCCACAAAGCTGTAAACGGGTACATTCCGGCAGCGACATTGCGCTGCTTTTCAAAATTATAAACGTCGGAAAAGCTGATTTGAAGAATTGCCGCCAAAATGGTAGCGAAGAATGCCGACCAGTACGTGTCGTTCAGCGCCGATTTGGCGCTTTGCTTTAATTCAGCCCGCGTCCACATAAGAATCCTCCTCTAATGTACAGATTTTCTTTTGCGTAATTTTATAAAGATTGCGGTGGTGATGATAATCGCGGCGGCAGACGCAAGGACCAACAGAAATTTTGTTGCGCTGTCGTAACTTTTATTGACAGGCTTATCGTCCGGCGTAATCTGCGGTTTCGCGTAGAGCGTAAACGCAAGGTCGGATTGCGGAAGCGAGCTCAGCTTTGCGGAATACGTGCCGTCACCGCCCCGTGTCAGAGCGACGCTGCTTTTAACGACATAGGGGGACAGCTTCGGCGGGGAAACCGTGATGTTCAGGTTGCTGAACTTAGCCCAGCCTTTCGCCGGATTCAGCAGGTACCCGTAGCTGTAAACCGGCTGCGAGGCTATGCTCGAGTCCATTGCGCCGCCCATGGAGTAACGCACCGAAACGTTTGAAACACTGTTTGCGGCGAAAGGAATTTCATAGGCAAGCACAATAATATGGTTTTCACTGCAAAGGTCAGCCACAATGGAATCATCCATAACGGTCTGTCCTTCGGATATCTCCGCGTCAATCTGCTTTTCGACAGCCGGCAAAATCTGTTCTGCAAATTCGGAAGTGCTGCGAAGCATCTCCTTTATAAAATCCCCGGTGCCCTGGGAGGATGTTTCCGTTTTGGGTATTAAATCCGGCAGCGTTTCCGTGTCGCTTCCAACCTTATATGCTTTGACAGTCAGATTTTTAATCTCATCGCCGACCGCCAGGAATTTTACAGGTGCCAGTTCCCCCTGCGCCTGCCAGCCGATCAGTTCGATTTTTCCGTTTCCGTTTTTGTCAAAGCGGAACCCGTTAAATCCGTTACAAAGGATGGATGTCTTTTTGGGGTCAATCTCAAAGCCGACCTTGAGGTTGCAGGATTTGCCGCCGGAAGAAAACCGGTACAGCTTCCCGCTGTCCTTTAATTTCTGCAGCGGCGCGGCATTCTCACTTACACTGTTTAAAATTTGATCGAACGATAAATTCTTCGCGTTCAGCGTGCCGTCATCATTGTAATAATTTCGTGTCATTCCGGTTTTGGCTGATTTGTCACCTACAAAAACCTGAAACGGAATATTTTTTCCGTCCGCCGTAATACGGACGCCTGTGGCGGAGGACAGGTCGTGCAGGCTGCTGATGAGCGGAAATGCCATTTGTACGCGAAGCGCGGCTTCAGTGGGGTTTTTCATCTGATAAGCGGCGGTTACTTCCGCTTTGGGGCTGAAGTCGGAATGTTCGTTGGCTGAAAAGTCAAAGGAAAGATCCTCCCGTTCAACGGTGACCGGGCAGTCCTTTAGGGCCGTCATGGAAAAGGACGGCGCCTGTTCCCAGTACGTCGGGCCGGAATTTGCGGATACGGCGGCGCCGAGCAGCAGCAGGCAGGCGGCCAGCGCGATTGCTTTTTTCATAAGAACCCCCTCCTTTTCCCTCTGCTTTATACAACGAATCAGCCGGGCGTTTTGTGACATATAAATTAAAAATATTTTAAACAAAAAAAGCCGTACCTTTCCGGTACGGCCTCAGTTTAATCCTTTATAAGCACTTTTTCAATGCTTCCCACAAACATTTTATGATAATCTTTCTGCGGGTAGCACTCCGGGTCAATTGTTTTGTCAATAAAACCGGCGGGGTCGATTACCTGCCCATGCATTTTGCGGCAGAGAAAGACAAGCTTGGCCTCTTCAAAGTACGGCGCGGCCTCGCTGTAAACAGGCGTCAGCCCGGCGGTTTTGATTTTGTCGCCGTCGCGGCCGGAGTGGCTGCCGCAGTAGCTCAGCGCTTTGCGGCTGCTTTCGTCAAAGAAGCAAAGAGAATAGTACTCCTCTTTTTCAATGAATTCCAGCGTATAGCGCTGCGGACGGATAAAAATAAACGAAACGTATTTTTTCCACAGCTCGCCCAAACCGCCCCAGCTTGCCGTCATGGTGTTGCACTTTTCCGCATTGCCCGCGGTAATCAGCATCCATTCCTTATCAATTTTGGTAAACGGATTAAAGCTCAGCTTTGTAATATCTATTTCTCGGAACATTGGAACCCCCCCATTCAGTCATTTGTAATATCTTTATTTTACCACTTTTGGATATATCACACAACGGACGGAATTATATTTAAAGCAAATTTATATATTTGGGACATTATGAATATTTATTCATTTTAACCTTGATTTTTTGCATAAACGGTGTATAATTAAAACATCAAGTAAAATTACGGGGGTCTTACAATGGAAAATAAAATTAAAAAAGTCGTTCTTGCTTATTCAGGCGGACTCGATACTTCAATTATTATTCCCTGGCTGAAGGAGAATTATAACAACTGTGAGGTTGTAGCGGTTGCCGCCGACGTGGGGCAGGGCGCCGAGCTGACCGGGCTGGAGGAAAAAGCGAAAAAGACGGGCGCGTCAAAGCTTTATATTGCCGACCTGAAAAAAGCGTTTGCGGAAGATTACATTTGGCCCACCCTGAAAGCGGGCGCGGTTTACGAAAACAAGTACCTTCTGGGCACTTCGTTCGCAAGGCCGCTGATTGCAAAACGTTTGGTTGAAATTGCGCAGGCCGAGGGCGCGGACGCCATCTGCCACGGCTGCACCGGCAAGGGAAACGATCAGGTTCGGTTTGAACTGGCAATCAAAGCGTTTGCCCCGACCATGAAGATTATCGCCCCATGGAGGGAGTGGAGCATTAAATCCCGCGACGAGGAAATTGATTACGCGGAAGCCCACAACATTCCGCTGAATATTACAAGGGAGACCAACTATTCCAAGGATAAAAACCTTTGGCACCTTTCCCACGAGGGAATGGATTTGGAAAACCCGGCCAACGAGCCGGCCTATAACAAGCCGGGATTTTTGGAGCTGGGCGTTTCGCCGGAACAGGCTCCCGACAAGCCGACTTATATTACGCTGACATTTGAAAAGGGCGTTCCGGTCACACTGGACGGCCAAAAGCTCTGCGCGGTCGATATGATTGCCAAGCTGAACGAGCTGGGCGGCGCCAACGGCATCGGTCTTGCAGATATCGTGGAAAACCGTCTTGTGGGCATGAAGTCCCGCGGCGTTTACGAGACCCCCGGCGGCGCAATCCTTTACCACGCGCACAATAAGCTGGAAGAGCTCTGCCTTGACAGGGATACCTACCATTACAAGCAGGGCGTGGGCATTAAATTTGCCGAGCTCGTGTACTTCGGCCAGTGGTTTACCCCGCTGCGCGAAGCGCTTACCGCATTTGTGGAAAGCACACAGCAGACGGTAACCGGCGAAGTGAAGCTTAGGCTGTACAAGGGCAATATTATCGACGCGGGCGTGACTTCTCCGTACTCGCTTTATGACGAGGAAATTGCAACCTTCAGCGAAGACGTGGTTTACAATCAGGCCGATGCGGCGGGGTTCATCAACCTGTTCGGGCTGCCGATTCAGGTTCAGGCAATGAAAAAGCAAAAGAAATAATCCGGTGAATTCCGGTTTGGGGCGGGCGCAGGCTTGCCCCTGATTTCAATATTGGGGAGTGTGTATTTTGAAGCTTTGGGCAGGCAGGTTCCATAAGGAACTGGATCAGAAAACCAACGATTTTAATTCGTCCATCTCCTTCGACAGCCGTATGGTAAGGGAAGATATTGAGGGCAGCATTGCCCACGCCACCATGCTTGGCTCCTGTGGAGTAATTGACGGCGCGGAAGCGGAAAAAATCTGTGATGAACTGAAAAAAATTCTTGCAGAGGTGGAAGGCGGCACGCTGAGCATTGACCCCGAAGCAGAGGATATTCATACGTTTGTGGAGGGCGAACTGACCGCGCGGCTGGGTTCGGCGGGCAAACGGCTGCACACCGCCCGCAGCCGGAACGACCAGGTTGCGGTGGACGTAAAATTATATTTGCGCAGGCAGTGCGACCAACTCTACGGGCAAATCAAAGAACTGATTGTCGTGCTGTGCAACAAAGCGCTTCAGCACACGGGCACCGTTATGCCGGGCTACACCCATATGCAGCGCGCGCAGCCCGTTACGTTCGGGCATCACCTTCTGGCGTACGCCGAAATGTTCCAGCGCGACCTTTCCCGCCTTGAGGATACGAAAAGCCGCATGGGCGAGTGCCCGCTCGGTTCGGGAGCGCTGGCCGGAACGACCTATCCGCTGAACCGCGAGCTGACCGCTTCGCTGCTCGGCTTTTCCGGTGCGACAAACAACAGCCTGGACGGCGTTTCCGACCGTGACTTCTGCATGGAGCTTGCGGCGGATATCGCAATTGCCATGGTGCACCTTTCCCGTTTTTCGGAGGAGATCATCCTGTGGTGTTCGTGGGAATTTAAATTCATCGAACTGGACGACGCGTTTTCCACCGGCTCCAGCATTATGCCGCAGAAAAAGAATCCGGATATCGCGGAGCTGGTACGCGGTAAAACGGGGCGCACCATCGGCGACCTGACCACGCTGCTCACCATGATGAAGGGGCTGCCGCTTGCTTATAATAAGGACATGCAGGAGGATAAGGAAGCCGTTTTTGACGCGGTGGACACGCTTCGCCTGTGCCTGACCGCTTTTATCCCGATGATTGACACCATGAAGGTGCTGCCGCAGAATATGCGCAAAGCGGCCGCGAAGGGCTTTATCAACGCGACCGACTGCGCCGATTATTTGGTGGGAAAGGGCCTTCCGTTCCGCGACGCTTACAAAATTACGGGCGAACTGGTGGCGGAATGCATTGAAAGCGGCTTAACGCTGGAAACGCTTCCGATTGAAAAATATAAAGAATACAACGCAAACTTTGATACGGATATTTACGATGCGATTTCCCTTGAAACGTGCGTCAACGGCAGAAAAGTGACCGGCGGCCCCGCCCCGAAAAATGTGGAAGCACAGGCGCGACGGATCTTGAAAAAACTTGGGGCGCAGGTTTGAAAGAGAAACCCTTCAAACAGGGTTCAGGAAAGGAAGGATCATAACGATGATAAAAGCAGGAGTTGTGGGCGCAACAGGGTATGCGGGCGCGGAACTGGTGCGGCTGCTGAGCGGTCATCCGCAGGCACAGCTTGCGGCGGTCAGCTCGGTCAGCTTTGAAGGGCAGTCGCTTTCCGAAGTGTACCCCGCCTACTTCCATCTTTGTGACATTGCCTGCGGTACGCAGAGCGAAGTTATTGAAAAATCCGATGTTGTTTTCGCCGCCCTGCCGCATGGCCTTTCCCAGGAACTGGCGGCGGAATGTTACGAAAAAGGCAAGGTCTTCATTGACCTGGGCGCGGACTTCCGCCTTGAAAACGAAGCGGACTACCGCGAATGGTACGGCGGCAGCTACATTCACCCGCATCTTCACGAAATTTCGGTTTATGCGCTGCCTGAGCTGTTCCGGGATAACATACGCGGCAAAAAAATTATCGCGAATCCCGGCTGCTACACCACCGCGGTGCCGCTCGCACTTGCCCCGGCTTTAAAAAACGGGCTGATCGAAACAAACGGAATCATTGCCGACTGCAAAAGCGGTGTGACGGGCGCGGGCAGAAAACCCACCCAGAACACCCATTACCCGGAGCTGAACGAGGGCATGAGCGCATACAAGGTTGCCAGCCACCGCCATACGCCGGAAATTGAGCAAAGCCTTTCCCATGTGGCGGGCACAGGGGTAAAAATCACCTTTGTGCCGCACCTTTTGCCGGTGAACCGCGGAATTTTGGCCACCTGCTACGCAAAGCTGAAGTCCGGCGTGACTTTGGAACAGCTTTACGCAGTTTATCAAAAACAATATGAGAACGAATATTTTATCCGGCTGCTGCCGCAGGGCAGGGAAGCCGACATTAAAAATGTGCGCTATTCCAACTTCTGCGATATTTCGCTCCATGCGGATTCCCGCACGAATACATTCATTGCGATTTCCGCAATCGACAACATGGTAAAGGGTGCCGCCGGCCAGGCAATCCAAAATATGAACCTTGCGTTCGGGTTGGACGAAACCGCCGGGCTAAAGCTGTGCCCCCCGGCATTCTGATAGAAGCGTATGGATGAATCTTAATTATGCTTGCTCAGTGAAGCAAGTCATTTGAATGGAATACTGCATAATAGGAGCGATAGCGTTATGAATTTTACAGAGGGCGGTGTGACCGCCGCAAAAGGCTTTTCCGCGTCGGGCATTTACTGCGGAATCCGCAAAAATAAATCAAAGTCGGATTTGGCGCTGATCTTTTCCAGCGTGCCCTGTTCGGCGGCTGCGGTTTACACCCAGAACCTGGTCAAAGGCGCGCCGATTCAGGTCACGCGTAAAAATATTGCAAACGGCATTGCGCAGGCAGTCATCTGCAACAGCGGCAACGCCAACACCTGCAACGCCGACGGCGAACAGAAAGCACAGATGATGTGCGAAGCCGCCGCGAAGGAGCTCGGCATTCAGCCGGATGACGTGATTGTCGCTTCCACCGGGGTAATCGGCCAGGTGCTGCCGATCGAGCCGATTTTAACCTCCGCGCACGAACTGGTAAAGGCGCTTTCGCCCAACGGCTCCGTCCAGGCGGCCAAGGCGATTATGACCACGGATACCGAAGTGAAAAATCTGGCGGTCGAGCTGACTGTAGGCGGGAAAACGGTGCATATCGGCGGCATTGCGAAAGGCTCCGGCATGATACATCCCAACATGGCGACCATGCTCTGCTTTTTGACCACCGACGCGGCAATTTCAGCTGAAACACTGGACGTAGCTTTGCGGGAAGCGGTCAATGTCAGCTTTAATATGGTCAGTGTGGACGGCGACACCTCCACGAATGACATGACGTCCATTCTGGCTTCCGGGCTTGCCGGGAACGCGGAAATTCAACGGGATTCCGCGGATTACAAGGTCTTTACAGCGGCGCTCACCGAGCTCAGCACCGCGCTTGCGCGTAAAATCGCAAAGGACGGTGAGGGCGCGACTAAGCTTTTGGTCTGCAACGTGACCGGCGCGAAAAGTGACGAAGATGCGCGCCTGGCTGCCAAAGGCGTCATCTGCTCCAGCCTGTTCAAGGCGGCAATGTTCGGCGCGGACGCCAACTGGGGCCGCGTACTCTGCGCCATCGGCTACAGCGGGGCGGACACCGACATCAACGCGGTTGACGTAGCGTTTGAATCAAAGGCGGGCCGCATTGATGTTTGCAAAAACGGTGCGGGCATTGATTTTGACGAAGACAGGGCAAAGGAAATTTTAACGCAGGATGAAATTAATGTGGACATCACGCTGCATGACGGAACGTTTGGCGCGACGGCGTTCGGCTGTGACCTGACCTATGATTATGTTAAAATAAACGGGGACTACAGGACATAATATCAATGAACAATGAACAATTGGGGTATGACTCCCTCCGGCTCTGCGGAGCCACCTCCCTCGGGGAGGGAGGCTGGGGAATGAACAATTAACAATGAATAATTTTGGTGGCAACGTCCATGAAAACCGGTTGGATTACTGATTGCATAACGGTTATTGAGGATACCGGGGGAATCCAAGGGGGATTTTGTGGAACCCTCCCGCCGGGATTTAAAATCCCCCTTGGGCGGCCTTTGCTGACTTTCGTACGCACTCGAAAGTCAGTGCCCGTCCGGCATGAGGACAAAGCTAACGTAATGAACGATGAACAATATAGGAAGTGAGCATGTGGATATCAGCAACAACGACAGGGCAAAGGTGCTTGTGCAGGCGCTGCCGTACATTCAAAAGTATGCGGGCAAAACCATCGTTGTAAAATACGGCGGAAACGCCATGGTGAACGAAGATTTAAAAGACGCCGTCATGAGCGATATTGTTCTGATGCAGCTGGTCGGTATCAACGTAGTGCTGGTGCACGGGGGCGGGCCGGAAATCAGCGGGATGCTGAAAAAGATCGGCAAGGAAAGCAAATTTATCGGCGGCCTGCGCGTAACGGATGAAGAAACCATTGATATTGTACAGATGGTTTTGGCCGGCAAGGTCAACAAAGACCTTGTGCAGCTTTTGGAACGGCACAGCGGGCGCGCGGTCGGCCTTTGCGGACTGGACGGCGGTATGCTGAAGGCTGAAAAACTGGCTTCCGGTGAGGATTTGGGATATGTCGGTGAAATTACTGGGGTGAACACCGAAGTTATCACAAATGCCACGGCAAACGGATACATTCCGATTATTGCGACAGTCGCAAGCGGTGTAAACGGAGAAGTCTATAACGTGAACGCGGATATCGCCGCGGCGCGGATTGCCGCTGAACTGGGAGCATTAAAGTTAATTTTAATGACTGATATCCGCGGCCTTCTGCGTGACAAGGACGACGAAAGCACCATCATTCCGGTGGTCAACGTAAGCGACGTGCCAAAGCTGCAGAATCAGGGGATTATCGGCGGCGGGATGATTCCGAAAATCGACTGCTGTGTGGAGGCGGTTCGCCGCGGGGTGAACAGAGCGCACATTATTGACGGGCGAATCCCGCATTCTATTTTAATTGAACTCTTTTCCGACGAAGGCGTCGGCACAATGCTTTACTAATTTTTAATTGTATTGGGGTGGCGGTTATGACCTTTGAAGAAATCAAAAAGCAGGATCAGCAGAACATTATGCACACCTACGGGCGCTTCAATGTGGCGCTTGTTTCGGGGCACGGTGCGACAGCGGTGGACTGCACGGGCAAAGAGTACATCGATTTTACCAGCGGAATCGGGGTTAATTCGCTGGGCTACTGCGACACCAAATGGGCGGCCGCCGTTGCAAATCAGGCTGCGACCCTGCAGCATACTTCCAATTTATACTATAATCCGGTACAGACCAAACTGGCTGAAACGCTCTGCGGCCTGACCGGATTTTCCAAAGTGTTTTTCGGCAATTCGGGCGCGGAGGCAAACGAGTGCGCCATTAAGCTGGCCCGCAAATACGGTACCGAAACATACGGCGAAACCCGCAACGAAATTATTACGCTGCAGAATTCGTTCCACGGCCGCACCGTAACCACACTGGCGGCGACGGGGCAGGACGGATTCCATCAGCATTTTACGCCGTTTACGCAGGGCTTTGTGTATGCCGAGCCGAGCATGGAGGGAGTTCAATCGTGCTTGAATGAAAGCACCTGCGCCGTTTTTATCGAATTGATTCAGGGCGAGGGCGGCGTTCTTCCGCTTGACCCCGATTTCGTAAAGGAATTGGCTCAATTATGTAAGGAACGCGACATCCTGCTGCTGGTTGACGAAGTACAGACCGGCGTCGGACGCACGGGGGCGCTTTACTGTTATCAAAATTACGGTATTATGCCCGACGTTGTCACCAGCGCGAAAGGGTTGGGCGGTGGCCTGCCGATCGGCGCATGCCTTTGCACCGAACGCCTTGGCAGCGTGATGAGCGCCGGAATGCACGGTTCCACCTTCGGCGGCAATCCGGTTGTGTGCGCGGGTGCGCTTGCCGTGCTGGAACGGGTGGGAAACGATGCGTTCATGGCGGAAGTCAAGAAAAAGGGTAAGTACCTTGCGGACCGGCTCAGTGCGATGGAAGAAATTGAACTGGTGCGCGGCATGGGTATGATGCTCGGCGCAAAACCAAAAAGCAAAAGCGCCAAAGAAATTGCCGCGCAGTGTGTGGAAAACGGTCTTCTTGTTTTAACTGCGAAGGATATGCTGCGGTTCCTGCCGCCCCTGACCATCAGTTATGATGAAATCGACAAGGGACTGAAAATTCTGGAAAAAACGATGTAATTCAATGAACAGTGAAAAATTAGGAACGAACTCCTTCTGTCGCGCCGAGCGCGCCACCTCCCTCAAGGAGGGAGGCAAAGACAATGTAAGGGCCGCAACGTCCATGAAAACCTGAAAGCTTAATCATGGCACACAGGCGGATGGGGATACCGGGGGAATCCAAGGGGGATTTTATGGGACCCTCCCGATGGGATTCAAAATCCCCCTTGGGCGTACTTTGCTGACTTTCGAACGCGAACGAAAGTCAGTGCCGTCCGGCATGAGGACAAAACGATTCAATGAACAATGAAGAATGAACAATGAACAATTGATGTGGCAAACCGTTGGTTTGCAATATAAGCTGAGGAGTACGAACTCCTTCTGTCGCGCCGAGCGCACCACCTCCCTCGAGGAGGCTGTCACGAAGTGACTGAGGGAGTAATGCCAATGAACAATTAATGTGGCAAACCTGCGGTTTGCAATATGAGTTGAAGAGTACGGACTCCTTCTGCCGCGCCGAGCGCGCCACCTCCCCCAAGGAGGGAGGCAAAGGAAGAGCAAATGAAAAAGCGCTCCTGTTAGGGGAGTAACTGTCCGGCATAAGGACAAAGCGATTCAATTATCAATTCGTATTGAGGGCGGGGCTGTAAAGCTGCGCAAATATAATTCAAATTAGGAGGGCAACCATGAAACATCTGCTGAAAATGCTTGATCTTACAAGCGAGGACATTACAGGAATTCTAAATCTTGCCGACCAGCTCAAGTACGAGCAAAAGCACGGGATTGAGCACCGCGTCCTGGCGGGGAAAACCCTGGGCATGATTTTTGAGAAAGCTTCCACCAGAACCCGCGTATCCTTTGAAGTGGGTATGTACCAGCTCGGCGGACTGCCGATTTTCCTTTCCGCCAACGATCTGCAGATTGGGCGCGGCGAACCGGTTCAGGATACCGCCCGCGTGCTCTCCCGCTATCTTGACGGAATCATGATCCGTACCTTTAAGCAGTCCGAAGTGGAAGCGCTTGCCCAAAACGGAAGCATCCCGATTATCAACGGCCTGACCGACTTTGCCCACCCCTGCCAAATACTGGCCGACCTGATGACGATCCGCGAGTACAAGGGCAGCCTGGACGGACTGAAAATGTGCTTTATCGGCGACGGCAACAATATGATGAATTCCATGATTGTAGGCTGCCTGAAAATGAAGATGGAAGTCGCGGTGGCGTGCCCGGCCAATTACAGGCCGAGCGCGGCTGTCCTTGATTTTGCGGTGACCCACCCCGCGTTCAGCATGACCACCGACCCAAAGGAAGCCGCAAAAGGCGCCGATGTGGTTATCACCGACGTTTGGGCTTCCATGGGGCAGGAAAAGGAAGCGCAGGAGCGCCGCGAGGCCTTTAAGGGCTACCAGATCAATGATGAAATTATGGCCGTCGCAAAGCCGGATGCAATGGTGCAGCACTGTCTGCCGGCGCACCGCGGTGAAGAAATTACCACCGAGGTTTTCGAAAAGCACGCAAATCAAATTTTTGATGAAGCGGAAAACCGCCTGCATGCGCAAAAAGCGGTGTTGGTTAAGCTTTTGGGCAAAAAATAAACAGATACATGACAAACCGCATTTTGTACGGTGCGGCTTGTCACAATCTGCCGTCGTTATATTTTATTTTGTAAGAACCCCGTTGTCGGTGCTTTGCAAAATTAAAATCTGTTCCTCAAACCCGGTGTTGGCATTGATATAAACAAGAACGCGGTCACTGTCCTGCCCGGTGCAGCTGAATTCATAGCAAAGCACTTCATTCAGTCCGGGGGTTGGTATTAATGCCAGCCCTCGCTTTTGCACCTTCAGGTGGCTGCTTACGTTTTTCTGCGCCTGGTCCGCCGTGAGCTTCGGGGAAAGATTGCGGTCGGTGTGATTCATAATGTATCCCACCGAATCAAATCCAACAATTTCTCCGTTGTCCAGCGCGACCAAAACCTTTATCAGGTCGGGGTAGCAGACAATATCACCCTGCATATACGCGTAGTTAATCGTGCAGATTCCGTCATTGATTACGTAGTAGCTTTCTTTCATATTCACAATGTCCCGGCTTTTCAGGAACTCCCGCGCTTTTTTGGCTGCGTCCTCATAAGTTAAATTTTCCGCGTTTACTTCGCGCGAATTTGTCATGTTGGAAATATATCCGCCCGTTTTGGTAACGGAAATACGCACCGCGCCGGAATTTCCCGTGAAATTGTAAGTTGGCAGGTTGCCCGCCGTGTCCTGCGTATGCGCCAGCTTATCCTGCGTGATGCTCAGGAATTCCGCTGCGGTGTTCTGTGCGTTGCCCTGCAGGATTTCTTTTTTTCCCTGAATCAGCTTTGGTTTCATCTGGTTGATATGGTCTGAAAACGGCCCGTCGTAAATCAGCGTGGGAAAATCCGTAAAATCACTTGCGGTCTTTTCCAGCGCGGCGGTGAACTGGGGGGTTTCAAGGTTCGGCTGAATTCCCAGCAGACTGCCCCGCAGCGTTTTTGCGTACTTTTCCAGCTCCTGCATGGTTTGGTACTCTTTGTCGGTAATCTTTTGCTTTGCGGAAACCTTGGCGGAAAGCGACATTGCAAAATCGCCGGCCTGCGTAATGAATTTGCTGACTTTGTCCAGCGAATTGCCCGTGGTCGGCAGTACCGCCACAGAAGCTTTGGCAATGCTTGTTTCCCGCATCAGCTTTGCAGCCAGTCCGTTTTGCTGCGTTGCGGTATTGGCGTACACCGCCTTGTTCAGTGTGGTTTCAATATTTTCCACGCAGCCGTTCAGGTCGTTAATCGCGCGCGTGTAATTGTAGTTCAGCTGCGTCCGGTATTTGTTTGCCGATGTATAACCCGCCACCGTGGTGCCTCCAAGCGTCAGAACAAGAGCGGACACAAAAACGATTGCTGCTATTTTTTTTCTGTTCATAATCTCACCCCAGGGGTATTTTTTACCAAGGCGGCAAAATTATGCATTGCACCGTGCTTGCGGGTGCTGACTTTCGGCGGATGCTGTGATAAAATACGAATAGAAAAATGAAGTAATTTTGGGGGTAGAATCATGGCAAAACCGATTATTGGCCTGACACCGCTGTATGACGCGGAACAGGAAAGGCTTTGGATGCGGCCGAATTATCTGGACGCGGTAATTGCCGCGGGGGGAATTCCGCTCGTGCTGCCGCTAACAGACGCGCAAACCGATATTGAAGCGCTCGCGCACCTTTGCGACGGCTTTTTGTTTACCGGCGGGCCGGATCTTCATCCCGCGCTGTTCCATGAGGAAACCATGCAGTACTGCGGCGCCATTCAGGAACGGCGCGACACGCTTGAAATTCAGCTTCTGCATGAAGTGAACCGGCTTGACAAACCGGTGTTTGGGATTTGCCGCGGAATACAGCTGCTCAATGTTGCTTTGGGGGGCAGCCTGTACCAGGATATTCCGGCGCAGGTCGGCGGCCTGCCGGTTGCCCACAGTCAGCACCCTCCCTATGACGTAGCGGTGCACAGTGTGCGCGTGGAACCGGAAAGCCCGCTTGCCCAAATCGTAAACAAACGCGAGCTGATGGTAAACAGCATGCACCATCAGGCGGTCAAAGAACTTGCGCCTGGGCTGAAATGTGCGGCCCGGTCAAAGGACGGTCTGGCGGAGTGTGTTTTTATGCCGGATAAGAAATTTTTTCTTGCTGTTCAGTGGCATCCGGAATACCTGTGGAGGGCACATCAGGATGAACAAAAAATAATCTCCGCGTTTGTGAACGCTTCCAAATTTTAACTTGTCTATATACTTTATGTTGTTAATATGCTATCATATAGGCTACCAAATAGGCAATAGTATCTATAATACTGCTAATTTTTTGTCTGCGTTTTATTAATAATTGCGGTGCGGTGATGATGTGGGCTGGCATTTTGAAGCGGAAATTGTGTCCGCTGCTTTTTTAGGGATTATTTGGGTTTACTCGCATGAAAACAATATGGTGCATACCCTTAGAAACTGGATTTTTAGGGGTTGCTTTTTTTCGATCTTTTTTTCAATATCCGTTAATATTTTCGGTATGATTTTGGTGCTGAACCGGTCCGGGGTGAGCCCGGCCTTCCTGCTGGCCGCCAGGGATCTTCATTATGTCGTCACGCCGTTCAGCACGGTGATGTGCCAGCTTTACACGCTGGCGTTTGTGCATGAGGAAATCGGGAAAAGCCCAAAAAAATCAATGTGGCTGTCGCTGATTCCGTATGCGGCGTTCCTTGTCTTGGTGCTTACCAATCCGATGACAGGCGCTTTGTTTACCGTAAATGTGGCGGGGGAATTTACAAACGGCTTTTTGTTTCCGCTGGTTTATGTGTTTTACTATGTTTATTGCCTGATGATGGCCGTTTGGGTTTATGCGAACAGGAACTTACTGTCGCTTGAAGTCCGAAAAGTCCTTTTTCTGTTTCCTCTGATCATCTCTTTGGCTGTGTTTGTTCAGCAGCTTTTTCCGCAGGTTCTGTTCAGCGGCTCCGTTTCCGTCAGTGTGCTTTTAATTGCGTACCTGTGTCTGCAGAACAAACGAATTTCCGAAGATCAGCTGACCGGCCTGCCAAACCGTTTTGCCTACCTTAAAATGCTGAACTTCCTGATTGAAAAAAAGCGAACAATCATGGTGATGGTTGTTTCGCTGAATGACTTTAAATTTATCAATGATAAATTTGGTCAGGCTAACGGCGACCTGTTCCTGATAAGCATTGCGGATTTTTTAAAAACCGTTGTTCCGGCAAACTGTGTTTACCGCTTTGGCGGCGATCAGTTCGCGGTGATTTTTGAAAGGTATAGGCTGGAGACCGCCGGTACCGATATTTGCGCGATTGCCGACCGCTTTACCCACCCGTGGGATATTCCGGACTGCTCCTGCCGCATTGAAGCTTCCATCGGCGTGGCGCACTACCCCGCGTCGGCGGACAACTGCCGTGAACTGGTGAGCATGCTTGAATCGGCGGTGGAGCGGGCCAAAAAAACCGGCGGCGCGCTCCCGGTGTTTTGCGACAAGGAAATCATCGAACATGTCCGGCGCAGGAATATTCTGAATGAACGGATGCACAACGCGCTGCAGAACGACGAATTTGAGGTTTATTATCAGCCGCTTTACTCCGTTCGGGAGGACAGGTTCACCGAAATGGAAGCACTCGTGCGTTTGAGGGATGAGGACGGAAAATTTATTTCTGCCGAAGAGTTTATCCCGCTTGCCGAGGAAACCGGGCTTATCGTAAACATCGGCTATGTGGTGCTGAAAAAGGTTTGCAAATATATAAGATATTTGCTGCAGCAGGGAATTGAAATTGAGACGGTTTCGGTTAACCTTTCCGTTGTGCAGCTGATGAAGGCGGACATTGTGCCGCGCGTTCTGCAAATTATCCGGGGCAGCGGAATTTCGCCGAACCGTATCATTTTTGAAATTACGGAAAGCATTCTGGTGAGCAATTACGCCATGGTTGCCGAAAAAATCCGAAGCCTCAGCGAAGCGGGTATCCGCTTTGCGCTCGACGACTTTGGGACAGGCTATTCGAATTTCACTCACGTCATTGATTTGCCGTTTGATGTCGTAAAGATTGATAAGAGCTTGATCTGGGATTCTATGGACAACCCCAAATGTTATATCTTGGTTCGGAACATGTCAAACACTTTTAAAAACATGGATCTTTTGGTAACGGCGGAAGGGGTGGAAACCCCCGAGCAGGACAGTTTTGTGCGGCTTTGCGGCTGTGACCGGATTCAAGGGTACCGCTATGCCCGCCCGCTGCCAAAAGAGCGGTCGGCCGAGTATATGGGGCGAAAGCCCTCCCAGCTAATCTCATGAATTTACCTCTGCAGGCTGACTGCAGGGGTTTTCTTTTTTTCGCCGTGCGAACCGGTGAATCCATTCGCCGCTTCGATTTAATCCGTGATTCCCTTGCTATTTTCAGTGCCGAAAAGTATAATAATCATGATATGTCAAAATTACAAAAGCGGAGGCAGATATGGATACTCAGGAATTTTACCGCTCCTTAAAAGGAAAAACAGTGGCATTCTGCGGAATCGGCGGCAGCAATTTGCCGCTTGTAAAAATATTTGCACAGAAAGGCGCACATGCTACTGCGCGCGACCGCCGCAGCAGGGAAAAGCTGGGCGAAACGGCCGGGGAACTCGAACGGCTCGGGGTTTGCCTGAAGCTGGGTGACGATTACCTTTCCGATTTAAACGAAGATATTATTTTCCGTACCCCCGGCATGAAATATTACCTGCCGGAGCTCAATGAAGCGCGCAGGCGCGGCTCGGCTGTCACTTCCGAAATGGAGGTTTTCTTTGACCTTTGCCCCTGCAAAATTTTTGCTGTTACGGGCAGCGACGGAAAAACCACAACCACCACGATTATGGCCGAAATGCTCAAAGCGGCCGGAAAGACCGTTCACCTTGGGGGGAACATCGGCACCCCGCTTCTGCCGCGGATTGATTCGATTCAGCCGGATGATTTCGCTGTAGTGGAGCTTTCAAGCTTTCAGCTGATTTCCATGCGCCGCAGCCCGGATGTGGCGGTGGTTACCAATGTATCGCCGAACCATCTTGACATGCACAAGGATATGCAGGAGTATATCGATGCGAAAAAAAATATAATCCTGCACCAAAACGCCTTCGGAAGGGCTGTTTTGAATGCGGATAACGGCATTACGACCGAATTTGCGGACGAGGTGCGCGGCGAAGCGCTGATGTTCAGCCGCCGAAAAAAATGTGATCACGGCGCGTGGCTGAATGAACAGAATCAAATTATTATGACCGCGAACGGCATTGACGTTCCGGTTATGGATGCCGCCGATATTAAAATTCCCGGCAGCCATAATGTTGAAAACTATTTGGCGGCTGTTGCCGCTCTGTGGGGATACGTAAAGCCGGAAGTGATGGTGCAGGTTGCAAAAACATTCGGCGGTGTGGAGCACCGCAGCGAATTTGTACGTGAGCTGGACGGCGTGCGCTACTATAACGATTCCATCGGCACCACCCCGAGCAGGACAGCCAACGGGATGCTGTCGCTGTTTGATCAGAAGCTGATTCTGATTGCCGGCGGCTACGATAAAAAAATCCCGTTTGACTCCTTCGGCCCGATTGTTGTGAATAAGGTCAAGACTCTTGTACTTATGGGCGCAACAGCCGGTCAGATTGAAGCGAGCGTGAAGGCCGCACCGCAGTACCGGGAGGGCAGCCCGAAAATTCTTCATGTAAGCTCGCTGGGGGAAGCGGTGAATACCTGCCGCCGCGAAGCGGTAACGGGGGATATCGTCGCACTTTCCCCCGCATGCGCCAGCTTTGACATGTTCCCAAACTACGAAACCCGCGGGGAAGAGTTTAAAAAGCTGGTCAATATGCTTTAACTCAATGAACAATGAACAATTGGGAACGAACTCCTTCTGTCACGCTGAGCGTGCCACCTCCCTCATGGAGGGAGGCTAAAAAAGGCCCCCTCACCGAGGGTGATTCCCCTATACTATCTAAAGTGACAGAAACGTCAATGAAAAACTGTAAACAGTTCATTGCAGATGGTTGAATGGGGATACTGGGGGAATCCAAGAAGGATTTTATGGAGCCCTCTCGATGGGATTCAAAATCCCCCTTGGGCGTACTTTGCTGACTTTCGAACGCGAACGAAAGTCAGTGCCGGTCCGGCATGAGGACAAAACTAATTCAATGAACAATTAACAGTGAACAATGACTCCTTCCGTCACGCCGAGCGTGCCACCTCCCTCAAGGAGGGAGGCAAAGGAAGAGCAAATGAAAAGACGCCCATGTTAGGGGGAAAAAAGGCTCCCTCTTCGAGGGTGATTCCCCTAATAGGGGAAATGTCGCAAAGCGACAAAAGGGTGTAGGTGCCCGGAGGGCGCTGGCAGGCGAAGCCTGACTGAGGGAGTAGCAGAAAAAATTGAATGACTAACAATTTTAGCAGATAACGGAGTGAAATAAATTGAACGAATTAAAGGAACTGATTTTTCGGCTTTGTGCCGCGCCGGGTACGCCCGGCGATGAAAGTACCGCGGCTCAGGTTGCCGTGCAGGAGCTTTCCCAATACGGGGAAGCGCATATCGACAAGATGGGAAACGTGGTCGCAAAACTTGGCAGGCCCGGTGCTAAAACACATATTATGCTGGACGCGCACATGGATCAAATCGGCTTAATCGTAACGGAAATTACGGAAAACGGATTTCTCCGTGTTGACCGCTGCGGCGGCGTTGACCGCCGTGTGCTTCCCGGCAGCCCCGTCACCATCTATGGCCGCGAGGTGCTCACCGGTATTGTTTGCTGTACGCCGCCCCATCTTTCGGACGGCAGTGAGGATAAAGTGGAGCCAATCGATAAAATGGCCGTTGACGCGGGGCTTTCCAAGGAAGAAGCGGAAAAGCTGATTCAGCCCGGCGACCGGATTATCCTGAATTCCACGCCGAAAGCCCTTGTGGGCAGCCGTGTTACCGCCGCCGCGTTGGATGACCGCGCAGGGGTCGCTTCCCTGATTCGCTGTGTGCAGCTTCTCGCCGATACTGAACTGAACTGCGAGTTAACTGTTTTGTGCAGCGGGCGCGAGGAAGTCGGCGGTCAGGGCGCCGTTACCGGAACGTACAGCGTCAATCCCACACAGGCCATTGCGGTGGACGTAAGCTTTGCCGAGCAGCCGGATGTACCCGCCGAAAAATGCGGAAAACTGGGCGGCGGGCCGATGATCGGAATTGCACCGCCGTTGAACCGCGCGATGGGGGACAAGCTCATTGCTCTTGCAAAAAAGAACAATATGCCGTATAAGCTGGACATCATGGGCGGCTCCACCGGAACGAACTGTGATGAAATCGCCGCAACACGCACCGGCGTGCCGACCGCCCTCATTTCGATTCCGCTGCGCTACATGCACATACAGGTTGAGGTAATCGACCTGGAGGACGTGGAAAACACCGCCCGGCTCATGGCGGAATACATAAAGGGGGTGGAGTAATGGCTGACTTAACACTTTTAAAGCGCCTTTGCACCGCGCGCGGAATTTCCGGCAGCGAGGACGAAGTGCGCAATATTATTTTAGAGGAAATCAAGCCGTACGCCGCCAGCGTGGAGGTTACTCCGCTCGGCAACCTGATTGCATTCAAAAAGGGAGCCAAACGCCCCAAAACCAGGCTGATGCTCAACGCTCACATGGATGAAGTCGGTATGATCGTAACGCATATCACGGAGGACGGGCTGCTCAAATTTAACCCTGTCGGCGGCATTGACCGCCGTGTGCTCTGCGGCAAAGCCGTGACAATCGGAAGCGGGGTCGCGGGTGTAATCGGGGCCAAACCGATTCATCTTTTGGAAGAAGAGGAAAAAGGAAAATCCGTTCCGTTAAAGGATTTATATATTGATATCGGCGCCAAAGACAGAGCGGAAGCGGAAAAATACGTGACTCCGGGTGACACGGTTACTTTTGATTCCATATTTGACACGGCGCACGGCATGATTAAAAGCCGCGCGCTGGATGACCGCGCGGGCTGCGCTATTTTAATCGATATGATTCAGCACGATCTGGAATACGATATGACCTTTGTTTTCGCCGTACAGGAGGAAATCGGCCTGCGCGGTTCCAAAACAGCGGCTTACGCGGTCAATCCGCAGGCGGCAATTGTGGTGGAAAGCACCACGGCGGCCGATGTTGCGGGCGTGGAAAAGGACAGGCAGGTTTGCCGCGTCGGTGAAGGCGCAGTAATTTCCTTTATGGACAGGCACACAATTTACGATAAGGAATATTATAGAATGGCGTTCTCCGCGGCTGAAAAAGTTGGTGTAAAATGTCAGGCAAAACAGGCGGTCGCGGGCGGCAACGACGCGGGCGCAATCCATGTTTCCCGCGGCGGGGTGCGCACCATTGCCGTTTCCCTGCCCTGTCGGTATTTGCATTCCGCTGTCGGCATGATTTCGCAGGAGGACTTGATTGCCGCGCAGAAGCTGATTTCCGCGCTTGCTGCCGGAATTGCGGGCGAAGAACAGCATGATTAAGAAAACAGAATTAATCGGGGAGCTTGCTCCTTTCGGGAAAACAGCTTTCGGCTGCCGGATTCAATCCGCAGCCGAGGCGTACGGCCTGAACGAGCCCTTCGCCCAGTTTTGGACACAGGGGGACAAAGCCGCGCTGTGCAAGCTGGATGACGCGGTTGTTTTGGACGCAGCCGGTGATGCGGACTTTACCGAGATCACCGATTTTATTCGAATGACCGGTGCGGCAAAGCTGCTCTGCAGCGCGCAGACAGCGGAGCAAATCGGCTTCCCTGCGGTGTGCCACGGGCAGATTATGGCGTACCGTAATACCGTAAAAGCGGAAATCCCGGCCGGATTTGAGCTGAACCCCAGCCTGCGTGAGGTTCATGCGCTGCTTTGTGAGTCCGCTACAGCGACGTTTGTTCCGCCTGAATTCGAACCGTTTTATATGGACCTGTCCCACCGCATTCGCCACGGCGCCGCAGTCGCAGCCGGTATCCGGCAGGGGGAAACGTTGGTTTCGTGTGCAGTCTGCATCGCAAAAACAGCGGATAAGGCAGTCATTTCCGCAGTGGCAGTAAAACCGGAGCAGCAGCGGAGGGGTTACGGCAGGGCTGTGCTCACAGCGCTGGCGTCCCGATTGCAGCAAAGCGAAATCTATATTTTTCGGGTTCAGGATGAAAATGAAGATTTTTACCGTGCGTTTGGTTTCCTCCCTTGCGGCGAATTTGCGGAATTATCCGTATAAAAGGAGTTGTCAGTCATGAAAGATAAAAGATTTGAGATTGTTTATTCGCAGGGTAAAATGGATGTACAGCGGATTCTTGTGGACAAAGAAACCGGCGTTCATTATTTGCAGACTTCGTGGGGCTACGCCGGCGGCCTGACTGTGCTGCTCGGCAAGGACGGCAAACCCGTTATCGGAAATACAGATTATAATGAATAACTGAGGAACGAAAATGTTATATCCTTATTTTAAAATCGATACAAAAATACAGGAAGCCGCTGAAAAGGCCGCCCGGATGACCGAACAGGCCATGAAGCGAATCGATGAGACGACCGAATACAACCAGCAGAAAATGATGGCGGCGTTCGCACAGGCGGGCGTGAGCGAAAGTCATTTTGCCGCGTCAACGGGCTATGGCTACGGTGACCGCGGCCGCGATGCACTGGATTTGGTTTATGCCAAAGCGTTCGGCGCAGAGGACGCGCTGGTGCGCCATAATTTTGTCAGCGGCACTCACGCGCTGACAGTAGCGTTGTTCGGCGTGCTTCGCCCCGGCGACACTATGCTCAGCGTAACGGGGATTCCTTACGATACCCTGCGCGGGGTCATCGGCATAACCGATGACGGGAACGGTTCTTTAAAAGAATTCGGCGTGCGTTACGAGCAGCTTGAGCTGAAAGCGGACGGTACGCCCGATTATGAAGAAATTGAGAAACGGGTCAGCCCAAAAATAAAAATGGTGTATGTTCAGCGTTCGCGCGGATACAGCCTGCGTCCTTCCCTCTTTATTGAGGATATTGAGAAAATTGCAGGAATTGCAAAGCGCAAGGCACCGGACTGTATTGTAATGGTTGATAACTGCTACGGCGAATTCGTTCAGCGTGAAGAACCGGTCAGCCGCGGCGCGGATTTGATGGCCGGTTCCCTGATTAAAAACCCGGGCGGCGGCGTCGCGCCCACCGGCGGGTATATCGCCGGCCGCAGGAATTTGGTCGAAAGCTGTTCTTACCGCCTTACCACACCGGGCACGGGCCGCGAAATCGGCGCGACGCTCGGCAATAACCGCGAGCTTTTCATGGGTGCGTTCCACGCGCCGCATGTTACGGGTGAAGCGCTGAAGACCGCGGCGTTCACCGCGGCGCTGTTCAGCCTGCTCGGCTATGATGTTACGCCGAAATGTGATGAGCCCCGCGCCGATATTATTCAGGCCGTGCTGCTCCGCAGGGAGGAATCGCTGATTGCGTTCTGCAAGGGCGTGCAAAAGGGCGCGCCGGTGGATTCCTTTGTCACCCCCGAGCCATGGGATATGCCGGGCTACGACTGCAAGGTGATCATGGCGGCGGGCGCGTTTACGCTCGGCGCTTCGATTGAGCTTTCCGCCGATGCACCCCTGCGCGAGCCGTATGCCGCATGGATGCAGGGCGGCTTAAACTATCACAGCGGCCGCCTTGGCGCAATGCTCGCAGCACAGTCCATGCTGGAACAGGGTGTTCTGGGAAAATAAAGGACTTGCATAAAAGCTGTTATTACGGTATAATAGCTTTTGCACGCGGGTGTGGTGGAATTGGCAGACACGCAAGATTTAGGTTCTTGTGGCAAAACCGTGCAGGTTCAAGTCCTGTCACCCGCACCAAATAATCCGAAAATCTTCGTACTCAATGAGGTTTTCGGCCTGGTTTGTAAGCTATAAGATATAGGAAATGCCCGCTGGATCAAATTCCAGCGGGCATTTCCTTATGCTTATTTTTATAAAAACGATTATCATCAGGCAGCAATTTCGTTATCCTTATCACCCTGCTGAGAGTCATGAATAATTTTATCTTCCCGTTTCATTGCTTCAACAATTGCTTTAGCAAACTCCTGCAACAAAGGATATGGAATTACTTTAGCATTTTCCATGGACATATTTCTCCCCCCTTCCGTCATGGTGAAATTCTGCTTTGCTTTAACATGAAATTGATTTTTAATGAGTAATAAAATAGGATTATGTCAAATGACATAATCCTAAAAAATCAACTAAGTAGAGCAAAATAACAGATGTCATAATATGAGTCACTTGTTTGAAAACGTCAAGGCTAAAAGCATGTTTTTTGACATCATTGTAGGACTGTCTATATTGTTGCTGAAAATTCTCTAAATGTTTGTGCATTATTTTTATTGCCGTTTTCAGAAATGCGCCCTATATTATAATGTAAGTTATTTTAATATTAGTTAATTTTTTCACTGTCAAAAGGCAGCCAAGTTGAAACGCTATGCGTTTTGTTTGGCTGCCTTTTATTATTTTGCGAAAGGAAGAAATAAAATGGAAAAAAATCAGAGCAGAGAAATCCCCAAAAGTCTAAAACTGTTTCAGAAAAAGGCGGTGCGGCATTTGCTGACTCCGAAATCAAAGTTTGATTTTGCCGACGTAAGTAATAAGGCCGGTATAAGAAAGCTGCGAATAAAAAGTATCACTAAGAACCAATGCCGATAAGGCAGTCAAATTTAATGGTATATGGAAAGGAAGAAGATTATGTACCTTGTTAATAACTATGAAGACTCGTTCGAAGAGGCAATTGCACCTTTACCAGACTCATTGACCATTTCTGAAGAGACATGGTTCAGCATTCATTCATTAAGAGAGCAGTTTACGATGAAGTTTCTGGAACTCTACGCAAGACACTATTCCGACAAGTCGGTAATCGATGCATATGAGGCTAAGTGCCTTGTAGACAAAATCATTACAATATTTATCGGTGATGATGAGAAAATGCGCACGTCACAGAGTGAATGCATCCAATTCTGTGAAAGTCACTTCAATTATCAGATTCCTGCTTTGCATGGGCTGTTAAAACCTGAGCACCGGTCAATTCAAGAGCAAATTAATGAAATTGAGAGGAATTCTATTGATTGAAACTGGCATCATTTGATTTATTTTATGTGTAATGCACTGCCGGATGTGCCGGGGACAGAGTCCTCAATCCGGCAATAGTTTTCCCGCTGATTTTTATATCTGCAAGCTGGCCGAGGTGCAGTTGAATTTTCAACTGCACCTCATACATTCAAATATGTATAAACACAGGCAAGCAGCCATAATTGACATGATGTGTTGATCATCCTGTCATCCTCTTTTATGAGGCGGCACTTTTACTAACCGCAGCAGTCCAAAGCCCGTTTCTTTTGGGCACCGACCCGTTAAGTGGAATGATGAATCTCCTATAACAGATGAGCTTGGGGATTCATCGACTGAATAGGCCAAAAAAGAAACGGGCGGGTTTGTTTCGAAATGACGCATAGAATCTGGTCTTTTTAAGGGTCAAAAAGGAAAACGACAGGAAAACAAGAAAGACTCGTTGTTTTGCATTCAAGTTACATTTTGAAGGGGGTTTTTTTATGAACAACAACTTGAACAATCAATTCAACAAATTAATTAAGCTGGATCGCACAGGCAGCTATCAGACGAAGAAAAGTTACCGTCAGGCAATGGGGCAATTCCTCAATTGCTGCTCCGACCACTTTAGGTCGCAGAACATCAGAAACCTGACGGACAAGCATATCAAATGGTTTATCGAGGAGCAACTGAATAACAGCGTGAGCCAGCGCACACTGCAGAAGCAGGTTGCCGGAATTAAGCATTTTCTTTGTATAGCGGGGGCGAAATTCACTGTGACAAACCACCAGCTGGGGATCTCCGGTCGCAAATATCAAGTTTTGCAGGGGGTATCAGAATGGGAGTATCATCGGGCGCTTGCACTTTGTGCAGCTAAGGGCAAAGCTTTTGAAGCTTTGGCTATCAAGGCAATGCGTAGCCTTGGTTATCGCTCTAATGAGGTGGTCAATCTGCGCTACGGGAGCCTCAGAGACGCTATAAGGACTGGAGCAATTGTAATTGAGCACGGCACCAAAGGCGGCAGGAAGCGCTCCCTGACTCTGACAGCCAACCAACTGGCCATTGTAAAGGAACTGGAAGCAAGCCGCCTGAATCCTGATGGCAGTACAAACAGCGACAAGGTGTTTTGCTCCCGCCAAAAGGGGGCTGTCCAAAGCCAGAAATCAAGGCTCCATAACTTCTTTACCAACTATGGAAAACAGATAGCCGACCCGGGGCGCGTAGATTCTTTGAGCTGCCACTCTTTCCGTAGGGCTGCAGCACAGACCGTTTATGACCGTGTGAGGGCAACAAAAAGCGATAGAGAAGCAATGGCAGCTGTGAAGGCTTTCCTTGGCCACGGAGACAATAGGCCGGACATTGATGCTCTTTATGTGGAAAACAGAAAATTCAATTAGGCACTCTGTTGACAAAAAAGCAAAGGGGTCCTATATTATCATGTTTGGATTTCGATGGCAGGCGCCAAAATGAATTTATTGGAGAGAGGGGGGGGCATTATCAAAAATAATCACTTGAGTTTTCACCCTGTTAACCAATGATCAAAGAACTCAAGACCATTCTTCGAATGGTAATAGGGCAAAAAGTTAAACTCAGATTACAAGCACGACAGCGAATTTTTAGAATGCTATTTTCTACAATTTTTTAGACGTCTATTTTATTCTGCTGATTATTATCAGCAATCGTTGTAAAGGAGAGATACAAATGACCGACAATATCATTAATTTTGATGAGTTTATGGATTCAGAATTTCCAAACGATGAAATCACACTTATGCTTCACTGGAAATCATGGAAACAGAAACCGACAAGTGAGGACTTCAAAAAAATGAGCTATAAGATGACAACGCAAACCGTGACCTTCAATCAACTGGTACAATTTATAACGTTCGGGCGGACCTGCCGTCCTGCCATTTTAGCGGAAGGGGGCGCTTCAGATAAGGATTTCTTGGGCCAACAAGCATTTTTTATCGATGTAGATGGCACGCGTACAGTGGCACAAAGCATTGCAATCTGTAAACGGCGCGGAATCGTACCAAACATTATTTATCCTTCATTCAACTTTGGACCGACGCATCAAAAACACCGTCTTGTCTTTATTGCTCCTGATATCATTCGTGATGTGGAGCTGAGAAAGCAGATCCAGAAAGAGTTATCTGATATTTTCTTAGCAGATCCAATGACAATCCCCCCACACACAATGTTTGCTGGTGGTCAGACCTATTTTTGGGCGGATGATATCGCAAGGCTGGATATCAACGAACTTCTTTCAAAAGGTTCAGCGAAAGGGGGAGAAAACCATGTCGCATAAAAGCTTCGCAGTTACCGAAACCTTAAAACTTATTGAGGCAGGAAATGCTGAGGGATACCGCAATTATCTTCACCGCTGCGGAGTAATTTTGCCGCCAAGAAAATTCAAACGGGTGGAAGAATTCAACAGTTATGTCAAATCGTTTGATTTAGGAATAATTCTGGGGCTGGAGAGTAATTTTTGCTGTATCTTCCATGACGATAAGAGCCCTTCTGCTTCAATTTACCAAGCGCCAAGTGGGGACTGGCTCTATCGTTGCCGTGCGACAGGGTGCCCTCATGGGAATCGAGGCATGAACATTATAAAAATCGTTGAGGTATTGCTGGGAAAAACCACGCAGGAAACTTATGCTTTTTTGAAAGCAGCGTTTAACGCAGATATCGAAGAGAAAAATCAATCTCATTCGAAAAACATGTTCGATGAGAACATTGATATCTTGGTTGAGAAATTCCAAACGTTGGCACCTGTAGCTTTTAAAGTTACTGAACTTGGAGTATTGGTCGCATTGTATGATTTTGGAAGAACTTTGAACAAAATTGATTGTATCAATAGGGACAGCGTTACGTTTTCAATGAGCAATAATCAGATAAGAGAAGGACTTGGTGACAACAACGTTAAAATTTCTCCTTATTTGGCGCAATTGGAATATTTGGGATTTATTCACCGTTTACGTCTCTACGAGCTGGACAGTCGTCGGTACGAGTCAATGAGTCGGTATCTGGACGTAAAAAAGCAGAATTCAAAAGGCAGAGGTCTTCCGACCAATCAAATTCAAGTGTTTTGTTTGACAGAAGAAAGACTTGTGCAAATTGAAAAAAATGCATTGAGTTGGCGTAAGATGGGGTACAGCATTTCTACGTTCACCTACTACAACGTGTACGCCAAAGAAGGCAGCTTCGTTGCACACAAAGTGCTGCCCTATGGTGTTAGGGTGTATGAAAAGAATAAAAACCCATACGTTGAAATAAAAAATGATGTTCTAGTTGTTCTCAGAAGGCAGTTGGCCGAAAAAAGCGAACTTCCGTTGAACGAACTCAAACGAATCTTGATTCAAAGAGGGTGTATTCCCTCACAAATTCCACGGTACCTTAAATCCATTTTAGATGAGATTTGCAGCGAGGATTATTACAGGGCAAAAATCGGCAGATTTACAGTAATTCGGAAGCGCGAAACAGAAGAACAACAGGCAGCTTAGTCTTCTAATTCGTATGAAGGTCCCCAAATTGGTACATTGGGCTGAATCTTTATTGATCCAGCCCGATTTTTATAGCGGTTTTTATTCTATCGTGGTATAATCAAAATAACTATAAATTGTAACTATAGCTTGCTTGCGTTGCTATAATAGACGATTTTTTCAATAAGACAAATGACGGGGGAAGCATGAAAAAACAAGTAAAATCCAAACAACGAGTCGCAGACCATGGTGAGGTCTTTACTGCTGAACGAGAAGTGAATGCAATGCTTGATCTTGTCAAGCAGGAGACCGAACGGATTGACAGCCGATTTTTGGAGCCGGCTTGCGGTGACGGCAACTTCCTTGCTGAAATTTTGCGCCGCAAACTTGCAGTGGTGAAAGATCGCTACCGTAAAAACCCATCGGATTATGAAAAATACTCCGTTGTCGCTGCTACAAGCATCTACGGCGTGGATATATTGCAGGACAACGTGGTGGAATGCCGGGAAAGATTGTTTCAAATATGGGATAAAGAATACACGGCTAACTGTAAAAAAGAGGCAAATGATGAATGCCGCGCGGCGGTAAAGTTTATTTTAATGCGCAATATTCTTTGCGGTGATGCCTTGACCATGGAGACAGTCGATAAGAACCCCATTATTTTTTCCGAATGGTCGCTGGTATCCGGTTCCTTGATCAAACGGCGGGATTTTCGGCTGGATGTGCTGATGAAGGAAAATGGGGATGCGGATATGTACGAAGACCAAATGAGCCTGTTTAGCGGTGCGAACAATGGTGTAAATTGGGAAATTGACCCAGAAACAAATCAGCCAATTCCAAAACCGATTAAAGAGTTCCCTTTAACAGATTACAAGGGGGTGCAGCAGTATGAATGATTCTCTTTACACAATCACATATAACCCGGATGTGCTTTCATGCCTTGCAAATCTATCAAGCGACGAAGTGTTTACGCCGCCCGAAATCGTGAATCAAATGCTGGACATGCTGCCGGAAGAGCTGTGGCACGACAAAAAAGCAAAGTTTTTGGACCCTGCCTGTAAGTCCGGTGTTTTCCTTCGTGAAATTGCAAAAAGGCTGCTGGAAGGGCTGAAAGACGAAATTCCAGACCTGCAACAGCGCATCGACCATATCTTCCAAAATCAGCTTTATGGTATTTCTATTACAGAATTAACCTCTTTATTGTCGCGTAGAAGCGTATACTGCTCCAAATATCCGAACAGCATTTATTCGGTGTCGGCCTTTGATAATATCAGCGGGAATATCCGGTATAAGAATATACAGCATCGGTGGCAAAATGGCCGGTGCGTTTTCTGCGGAGCTTCGGAGAACGGAGATTATGGCGTTGAAAAACGGACTGGCCTCGAAACCCACGCTTATGAATTTATCCATACCACGAAACCAGAGGAGATTTTCAAGATGGAATTTGATGTTATCATTGGCAATCCACCATATCAGTTATCTACCGCTGGAGATGATAATGGTGCGCAAGCGAAACCAATTTATCAGAAATTTGTTCAGCAAGCATTAAAACTGAACCCTCGTTTTATCTCTATGATTATCCCTGCTCGCTGGTATGCAGGGGGGTGGGGGCTTGATGAATTTCGAAATCAAATGATGGATAGCGGTCAGATTAGTGAACTACATGATTTTTCTGACTCCTACGATTGTTTTCCTTCGCTTGGGCATCAAAAAATCAAAGGCGGTATTTGTTATTTTCTCTTAGACAGATCGTATAAAGGAGATGCTCATTTTATAACACATGAAGGCGACGATGTTGTTGCAGACGTTTATCGCCCTCTTCGAGATTCAAATTGCGATATAGTCATCAGGTATAGCGAGGCCATTCCAATACTGCATAAAATTACATCAAAGAAAGAACTGACTTTTGATGCTATCGTTAGCACAAAGAAACCATTTGGATTTACCACAAATTACAAGGCAAGTGGTACAACTTTCCCTGGAGCAATAAAGCTCTTCGCATATAAGAGAATTGAATATGTGAAGAGAAGCGAAGTTACGAGAAATATTGAAGCCGTTGATAAGCACAAATTGATTGTTCCTAAAGCGGTTGGTACGGGTGAAAGTAAAATTGATGTTATTAAGCCAATATATTGTGAACCCAACTCCTGCTGTACGGAAACATATTTGCTTGTAGGCCCATTTAATAGCAAAGAAGAATGCGATAATGTTAGGTCATACATAGCAACCAGATTTTTTCACTTTTTGGTTACACTGAAGAAAAACACTCAGGATTGCATGAAAAAAGTATACTCTTTTGTTCCCATGCAGGATTTTTCAAAGCCTTGGACTGACAAAGAGCTTTATGCAAAATACGGCCTGACCGATGATGAAATCGCGTTCATTGAATCCATGATAAAGCCCATGGATGTAAGCGGCGGTGATGAAGATGTCTGACCAACTTGATTTATTCGTTTCCGGGCGCCCGGATTCTCACCCGATGATTTATGCCTACAAGGAAAACAATCCGGAATATGAAGGCCTTCTGAAAATTGGATATACTGCAATTGATGTAGAGCGGCGTGTGGCACAGCAGTACCCAACAAAGCGCCCGGACGGCAGCAAGCCGTACCGCATCGTGCTGAAGGAATTCGCCATGTATTCGGATGGCTCTTCTTTTACCGACCACGATGTGCATCGGGTGCTGGAAAAGAAGCATAAAGAGCGCGTTGGCGGCGAATGGTTCCGCTGCACAGTGGACGATGTAAAAGCGGCAATTCTGGCTGTGCGCGGTCACTCCGAAAATGTGGAGAACCGCACACAAAATTTCAAGATGCGCCCGGAACAGGAATATGCTGTCACAAAAACAAGCGCCTATTATACATCTGTTCACAAGCAAGAGCCAAACCGTACACCTAAGTTTTTGTGGAATGCCAAAATGCGTTTCGGAAAGACTTTTGCGGCGTATCAGCTGGCAAAGCGGATGGGATTTACAAAAGTGCTGGTTCTTACCTTCAAACCTGCTGTGCAGAGCGCATGGGAAGAAGATTTGATGACTCATGTGGATTTTGAGGGTTGGCAGTTTATCTGCCGCGGCGGTATGAACTATGAACAAGCCGACCTTACTAAACCCATTGTCTGCTTTGGTTCTTTTCAGGATTATCTTGGCGTAAACAGAGAAACCGGTGGCATTAAAGCGAAGAATGAGTGGGTTCATACAACCAATTGGGATCTGGTTATCTTTGACGAATACCACTTCGGAGCATGGAGAGAGAATGCTCAAAAGCTGTTTGAATCGGAAGACGATGATTCCTATGACACACTCGATGTCGAAAAATATCAGAAAGAAGAAGCACCAAATGCTTACAATGAAACCTTTCTGCCGATTACCACATCAAACTACCTCTTTCTCTCCGGCACACCGTTTCGTGCATTGAATTCGGGGGAATTTATCGAAGAACAAATTTATAACTGGACCTATTCCGACGAACAGCGTGAGAAAGAAAAGTGGGGAGATTCTCCTGAAAATCCTTATGCCGCCCTGCCGCGAATGGTTATGATGACCTATAAGATTCCAGACAGCATTCGGCAAATTGCCATGCAGGGCGAGTTCAACGAGTTCGACCTTAATCTATTTTTTTCTGCGAAGGGGCAAGGGAAAGAAGCACACTTCGTTTATGAGGATTATGTGCAGAAATGGCTGGACTTAATTCGCGGCGCCTATCTGCCGGCTTCCACCGATGACCTCAAGCTTGGCCAAAACAAAAAGCCAGCTATGCCGTTTTCCGACACTCGGTTGCTCAATGTTCTTACGCATACGCTCTGGTTTATGCCAAACGTGGCATCCTGTTATGCCATGAAAAATTTGATAGATCAGAAGCAGAATACATTCTATCATGATTATAAAATCAACGTCTGTGCAGGAAGCAGTGCTGGCATTGGAGTAAATGCCCTGGAACCTGTGTTGAAATCCATGGGTGATCCATTGACCATCAAGACCATTACGCTCTCCTGTGGCAAGCTAACCACAGGCGTTACCGTGAAGCCGTGGACTGGCATTTTTATGCTGCGCAATCTTTCCAGCCCGGAAACCTATTTCCAGGCGGCTTTTCGTGTGCAAAGCCCGTGGGTGATAAAAGCTGAAAGTAACCGGGACGAAATTATGAAACGGGAATGCTATGTATTTGACTTCGCACTTGACCGTGCTTTGAAGGAAATTCAAGAATACAGCTGCCGGTTGGATATTAATGAAAGCAACCCGGAAAAGAAAGTTGCCGAGTTTATCAGTTTTCTACCCGTGCTTGCTTATGACGGCAGCTCAATGGTGCAAATCAGTGCGGCGGATGTGTTGGATATCGCTATGGCCGGAACCTCGGCAACTTTGCTCGCTAAGCGTTGGGAAAGTGCGCTGCTGGTCAATGTGGATAACGATACCTTACAGCGCCTGATGGCGAATGATGAAGCTATGGCAGCATTAGAGAAGATAGAAGGATTCCGAAGCCTGAACGCAGATATTCAGACGATCATCAATAAGTCTGAAGCCGTGAAAAAGGCGAAAAAAGAAGGCGGAGACAAAATCACGCCTAAAGAGAAGCAAGAACTTACAGAAGCAGAGAAAGAATATAAATCCAAACGCAAGGACATACAGGAAAAGCTCATCAAGTTCGCTACTCGTATACCAATTTTCATGTATCTGACAGATTTTCGTGAACATTCGCTTGAAGATGTCATAACACAATTAGAACCGGGGCTCTTTAAAAAGGTTACAGGACTGGAAGTGAAAGACTTTAATTTGCTGGTGTCTTTGGGGTTATTCAATAAAGGAATCATGAATGACGCTGTGTATAAGTTCAGGCGCTATGAAGATGCAAGCCTTTCTTATACCGGCATAGACAAACATCAAGGGCAAAGTGTTGGCCTGTTTAACACAGTGCTAACACATGACGATTATGATAAATTATCCGGTCAGCAGCAATTTTCTATGGAAGCACCTGATATCACCGATCTGGACTTGCCAGACAAGCCCTTTGCCGTAGATTTTGATGGTGACGAAGATGACGAGCTGGTAGAAAAGCCTACACACAGTTCTGTGACCCGTACCATCAAGGTAGAACCAGCTCCGATGGCTCTTCACCGTCCCGCCGTACCCATCGCCGCGCCTGTTACTGTAAAACCTGCAACTGAGGAAAAGCCAAATGTTGATTGCTCCGGTGTAAAACCCGGCTCTGTTCTGACTCATAAAGTGTTCGGCAAAGGCACTGTTTTGAATATGACCGAGGGCAAGATTATCGTCTCCTTCGGTAAAGCAGAAAAAACGTTTATCTTCCCTAGTGCAATTCAGCAGGGTTTTTTGAAGATGGAGTAATTCAAGCAGGTTTAATTTATTATTCAACTTCTTTAAAGATAAACAGCCTTTCGGCATATGCTGAGGTTAGCTTTCCCTTTTTAGCCCTGAATTGCTTTAATATCTGAGGATGTATTATGAAAGTTCTTATGTGCAAAAATCGGAAAGTATATAATATATCAGAGCAATTGGTATTATGTGAAAATCTTCTGCCGGGTATTATGTTAAAGAACCCCAATGAAGCGGGATTTGAGTTCTGGCAAGAAAGCCGTTACTCCTCAAATACCAATGCCTGGGCAATGCAACTGATAGGAGATGCTTTTGGACAAGAAAGCCGTGATCTGATTAATTCTACAACCAGAGAACTAAGCTTATCAGACTGTTACTGGATAACAGACGCTGATGATGACATCAAATTTAAAAATATTTCTCCTTATTATTCAGAGTTTTGGAAAGGCATTGGGAATTATGAAGGCGGAGCTATTCCAACTTTATATGTAGATGGGTTTCTTAGTAAGAAATGGGCAGATGCCAACACCCTTGTAAAGCGCAGTTCACCATTGGAAGTTGAATGTCTGGAGTTGGCCGAAAGATTGGGTATGAATTGCGCCAAGGGATTTGTACTCAATAAGAAAAACATAGCTGTTTATAACTTTACAAATACAAATAGGATGCTTGAGTCAGCGAATGTATCAGGATTTATAGACCCCAATTTTTTTACAGAAGAAGACATTATCCGGCATCTGGGTATCACCGGAATAGATATGATTATTATTGATGCTATAGTAGGTAACGGAGACAGACATACAGGTAACTTCGGATTCTTGCGTGATGCAGATACGGGAACTTATCTTGGACCGGCGCCAATTTTTGACTTTGACCATGCTTTGGATGCTCGTGGGACCGGAAGAGATTTCCTCACTGCAGATGTTACGAATACGCTTAAGGAATCTTCTGATGGTGTAAAGAGATTTTTGGAACTGTTTAGGAGATCTCAAACTGTCGATATGCGTCCAGTCTTTAGAGAAAGACTTAATTTCATGAAGTCACAATTTTAATTGGTGACCCTATAATATTGATCCTACCTTTGTAACCAAGAAGCAACGATTCACTTATAGAGACAGCATCGAAAATGCGAGAAAACACTGAAAATGATGATTTGACACTTTCTCATTTTGATATTATACTAAATATATATGAGTTATTTTTAAATAGTTAATTTTGAGGCAACCAATTGAACGTTATGCGCGTTATGATTGGTTGCCTTTTTATATATTTAATTCTAAAATTTGACAAGCATGAAAATCCATAATATACTATATATAGATAAAAACCAAAATTATATACGACATATACTATATACAGATACTAATTGTTCGACTTAAAGTGAGTGAAAGCTAATTTGAAAGGGGTTTCTTAACGTTGAAAAAAGCTGTTATTTATGCTCGATATTCTTGTAACGCACAAAAAGAAACTAGTATTGAAGATCAAATAAGAGATTGTGAGAAGTATGCGAAAGACCATGATCTACAAATTGTACACGAATATAAAGATGCTGCCGTATCTGGAAAAACGGATAAACGGATTGGATTTCAACAAATGATAGCAGACAGTTCAAAAGGACTGTTTGAGATTGTCTTAGTATGGGCATTTAGCCGCTTCTCACGAGATCAATATGAAAGCGCAGTTTATAAACACCAACTTAAAAAGAATTACGTTAAAGTCTTGTCTGCAACGGAAAATATTCCTGACGGGGCAATGGGTGATCTAATGGAAAAACTTGTTGAAGCTATGGATCAATACAATGCAGAAGAAATAAAAGCAAAGACTAGTCGTGGAAGAATTGGCGTTGCATTGAAGGGTAAGCATGTTGGTGGAAGGCCTTTATTAGGCTATAATGTGAATCCGGATAAAACATATTATATTAATGAATATGATGCTGAAACAGTCCGGATAGCATTTGACTGGTATGCATCTGGCAAATCTTATTCTCAGATCATTGATGAACTGAATCGGCAAGGTCGTAAGACCGGTGCCGGAAAGAGCTTTGGAAAGAATTCGCTTCATGAATTGCTCACGAATGAACGCTATATCGGGATATACACTTATAATAAAATTCCTAATACGGATGGCCCGCGTAATAGCCATGCTTCGAGGCCTAATGATGAAATTATCAAGATTGAGAACAGTATTCCACCCATAATATCCAAAGAGTGTTGGGATAAGGTGCAAAGGCGTATAGTTACAAATAAGCACGCCCCTGCAGCCCATAAAGCTAAAATTGATTACCTTTTGTCTGGAAAATTGTTTTGCGGTGAATGCGGTGGCGCAATGGTAGGCCAAAGCTCAGGGAATCACATAAAATATGGCTACTATGAATGCAGCACTAAAAAACGCTTAAGGACTTGCAAAAAGTCGAATGTAAAAAAAGAATTGATCGAAAGAGCAGTAATTGATTTTACCCAGCAATATATATTAATAGACAAAGTGTGTGATCAACTGGTGAGTTTAGTTCATGAGGAACTATTAAAGGAAGAAGATAATGAAGGAAAAATCAAAGCTATACAAAAGCAGCAGCATAGGAATCAAACAGAGATCAATAATGTGGTTGATGCAATTAAAAAAGGTGGATATTCAGAAATTCTCGCTAAGACATTGGAAGAACTGGAACATGAAAGAGATGCTCTTAATAAGCAACTTGATGCAGCAAGATTCTATCATTCAAACGTAAAAACCAAAGAGGTTATTTCCGCATGGCTAAAGAAATTTTCAAGCGGCGGCGGGGATTCTGAAGTTTACAAAAATATGGTTGACATTTTTATCAATTCTATTTTTGTATTTGAGAATGGAAATGCCGTTATTACCTATAACTGGCCCGATTCAGGCGAGCATAAAATCAAGCTTTCGGATATTAGTGGTATCCTGTCACCCGCACCAAAATTTAAGCCTTGAAACCCAGTAATCATGCGGGTTTTGAGGCTTTCCTTTTACCCTGAAATATTGAATTGGCCGTTGTTTGGCCGTTATTGAACAAGAGAGGGCTGAAAAATGCGGTACAGTAAAGTTACAAATACGGTTCATCTGATGGGTGAACGGCGTATCAGATCGGTTTCAATTGGTATGCTTTTGCTCGTTATCAGTATGTTGTTTTTTCTGACGTTGTTCATCCATCTAGACGAAGAACATTACAGAACCCGATCACAGGCGCAAGCCGCGATTTTTGAATATATTGAGATTTACTACAATCGCCAGCGCCGCAACGCGGCCATCGGAAACATACCGCTCTGCGAGTTCAGGCGACGGTTCTATCAGCAACAAGCAGCATGACGAGATATTTTGCGTAATTCTTTGATTTCAGTCCAATTGCACTACTTAAACCGCTCCGAAAAATCGAGAAAGGCTCACTCCCTTATGCATTTGGAAAGCTGCCCGATGGCATGGTCACATTGGATGCTGCACAGGCGGCAGTGGTACAAAGAATTTATCAACGTTACGTTGGCGGTGCCAGCTTGGGTGTTATAGCCACCGAACTGGAAGCTAATCAGATTACTGCACCATCTGGCAATCTAAAATGGTCTCGGTCAGTTATTGATAAAATATTGAGCAACGGTAAGTATGTGCCTTACGCAATCCCAATGGAGTTGTTCGTAGCCGTTCAGTTTGAAAAAGGCTCCCGAAGCAACACACAAGTTAATAGCGAGGGTTCCTTGCAGAGAAAGGCCACCCGGTACAATTCACAGAATGTACTGAGTGGTCTTTTAGTTTGCGCTGAGTGTGGTAGCAACTATCGCCGTATCACTCGATTGAACGGTGAAATTGTTTGGCGATGTGCTGATCGAGTGGAAAATGGTAAGCAATCAAAGTGCAAATATTCCCCGACTATTGCCGATATAACGATTAAAGATTTAATTTGCAAGGAATCTATGCTTTGAATCTAGTATCCTCCATTTCTGATTACATCGCGAGCATTATTAATTACTGCTCCTTCACTACAGCCCCCACCTATACTCCCTAAAATTTTTCCATAGGGCCATACAAGCATTTCAGCTCCAGCTTTTCTTGGGACGGAACCTTTTGTAGAAAGAATTGTAATAATTGACTTTGGTGAATCATCTTCTTTACATAACTCTGTTAGTACGTCCCGATCAAATTCCGGCCAATTAGATTTCAAAAGTTTGGTACTGCTATTGGTTTTATTTGCAAGTCTTCTATTGCGATTGCAAGGGTGCTTGCAATGGAACTCTGGAGGTCTTGCTGTTTGATGAGCCTACAAGCGCCCTTGACCCGGAACTTGAGATAGACGTACTGAATCTTATCAAAGCACTTTCGGATGAAAATTATACTATCGTAATCATCACTCATAAAATGTCCTTCACAAAAGAAGTGAGCGACCAAATTGTTTTTTTAGAAGACGGAAAAATTTTGGAACACGGATCCTATGAGGAGTTAAGTTCTTCATCCAATCAGCGGGTACGCCAGTATCTCAGCATGTTCTAGCTGGCAAACTAATTAATCATAGCAATCATATATAAATAGTTGACATATAAAAATAATATGCTATAATAAAATGTAACAGGTAAAGAATGTAAATACTAAAATGGCTCTGGAGTGGCGTACCGACGCAAAAATGCTTAGGCGCGATGAAAGTTGCCCGTTATGACAAGTGAAGGATAATCGTTTCGATTCGGTACACTTTTCGGTCTGTATTGTGAAGCATAGTTGAATTGAAGTGGTAATGCGGGAACTGCTCCCGTCTTCTTTATTGGGAAGGCGGGATTTTTATTAAACAAGTAATGTAATTGAAGCAAAGGACGAGATCATTCATGCTATGTAAATTTCCATCAAATCTCACTGACTTTCTAAAACACAATAAAGTGCAAAATGGCAGCCGATGTACCATGTCGGATTCATTAATGGCGAACGTCATATGATTTTTGCAGAGTAAAATCTCAAAATTTATTATAAAAAATATTATTAGGAGGAATACATATGAAACCAATTAAATTTAGATGGAAAAGAATTCTCAGTTTTCTTTTAGCAGTGTCCCTTTCGGTTACGCTCGCGGGCTGCGCACAAAGCTCGACGGGTAATGTCAGTTCCAGTTCGACCGTCACTTCTTCCGGCAGTAATGTCAAAAAGGATATCGTCAATATCGGCGTTACGGATACACTCGGAAGCCTTAACCCCATTGGAATTGACCAGACCGAAATCAATAAATATTCAACGGCGATGATGTTTCTGCCATTGGTGGAATTGAACAGCAAAATTGAGTTTGAGGGTGCGCTTGCCGATTCCATTACCGTAACAAACAATAAAGTGTTTACCATTCATGTTGACAAAAATGCGAAATGGTCCGATGGCAAGCCGGTAACCTCCGATGATGTCGCATTTACGATTACAAGACTGTGCAGTCCGATCATAGCCAATGCGGCATTCTCCATGTCGGCACTTGAGGGGACGGATGACACCGGCTTTGTTAAAAAAGGCTCAACCACAGTTTCTGGTATTAAAATCATCGATGATAAAACTCTTTCGCTCACAATGAAATATTCGATGGGTCTCACTACCTTTGAAAACTCCTACGCACGCTACATCATGACCGTACCAAAACACATTCTTTCAAGCGTTGCCGAGAGTGATCTTCTGAAATACAGCTGGTTCAATCAGCCAACCGTTGTCGATGGCCCATATATTGCAACGGCTGTTGACGCAAACCATTACATCTCTTACAAGGCAAACGAGAATTACTGGAAAGGTGCCCCGAAAATCGGCAAAATGAATATTAAAATCGTCACCGCCGACCAAATCTATTCCGGCCTGAAATCCGGTGAAATTGATTTTGTTCAGCCTACGATGGCACAGGCACCGCAAACAGATTACGCAAGCATCGAAAAACTTGATAATGTAAAGGTAACCTATAGCGACCCGGTAACAACACAATCCCTTTTCCTTAATACAAAAACAATTCCGGATGCGCGTGTGCGCCAGGCAATTTTGTATGCAATTGACCGAAATCTTCTTCTAAAAAATCTTTTAAACGGTAAAGGCGAAATTGATGATGGTTTTGTAACGTCTGTAAGCCCTTACTATGATAAATCCCTCACGCCAACCGAATACAATCCGGAAAAGGCAAAGGAACTTTTAAAGGAAGTCGGTTGGAACAGCAGTAAAGCCCTTACTTTTTATGTGAACTCCGGCGACACGACCTTTGTGAACGGCAGCAACGTCATTAAGGAAGAACTGAGCGCGGTTGGAATTAATGTGGATATTCGTACCGTTGATCTTGCAACCTTAATGTCAAAAGCGGGCACACAGAGCTTCGACCTTTTTGCTGTGCAGTATACCTATGCGCCGGTTGACCCGTACCCTGACGTCAAGTATCTGCTGGGCGGTAAAGGGAGCTGGACCAATTTCAGTTCCGACGTTGTCACCGGCGCACTTTCCAAAACACAGCTGACATCGGATAAATCCGCCATTAAAGAACAGTATCTTGCGATTGACAGGGTTGTTCAGCAGCAGGTGCCGATGATAAACACCTATGTTATCCGTTCTCTTTGCGCGGCGAACAAAAACCTGAAAAACGCGACACCGAATGTTTACGGTTCATTTATCAATATTCAGAACTGGGAGTTCAATTAAATTTGAGTAGAGTCTTACGTTGCCGTACCGCATACGGCAGCGAGGAAAGGTCGGAACACATTGGCGAATTTGTTGGAGGTTAAGAATCTGAAGGTTGCGTTCGGCGGTGACAATGTCGCGACAGACAGACTTTCAAATGTCAGCTTTTCGGTAAAGAAGGGTGAATTTCTGAGCATTGTAGGGGAATCCGGATGTGGAAAAAGTGTAACTTCTCTTGCCGTTATGGGCCTTTTGCCTGCGAACGGAGTGGTGACCAACGGTGAAATTTTATTTGAAGGAAAGGACCTTTTGAAACTGTCGGAGAGAGAGTTCGATGCTTTGCGCGGCAATGAAATCGCGATGGTTTTTCAGGATGCGCTTACCTCGCTGAACCCTGTATTTACAATAGGAAATCAACTTACCGAGAGCATTCGCGCTCATACCTCCCTCAGTAAAGTCGAAGCGCGCAGCCGGGCGGTTTCCCTGCTCGGGCGCGTCGGTCTGCCGCAGCCGGAAAGTGTGATGAAAAAATACCCGTTTGTGCTTTCCGGCGGAATGCGTCAGCGTGTGATGATCGCTATGGCACTTTCCTGCAATCCAAAGCTTTTAATTGCCGATGAGCCGACTACAGCGCTTGATGTTACGATTCAAGCACAAATTATGCAGCTGCTGCGTGAACTCCAGGCTGAATTTTCTATGTCTGTTATTCTTATCACGCACGATATCGGACTCGTCGCACAGATGGCGGACCGTGTGATTGTTATGTATGCCGGGCAGGTGGTGGAACAGGCAGAGGTACACGACCTGTTTTATCATCCGGCGCATCCGTATACAAAAATGCTCCTTGAGACCGTGCCAAGCACAAAAGATACGTCACAGAGGGTGTTGTCCTCGATTCCCGGGGTGGTTCCGGAGGATTATCCTTCCATAAAAGGCTGTCGGTTTGCGGATCGCTGCCCATATGCCCGAAAAGGATGTGCTGACCCGCAGTCTCTTATTGCCGTATCCGAAACACACGATGCCCGTTGTTTGCTCTGCGGCTTAAACACACAAGAGAAAGCCGGTGACAGCAATGCCTGATGAAAATCCGTTGCTTATCGTAAAGGATCTTAAAAAATATTACCCTGTTAAGGGTGGAATCATCACGCATACCGTTGCGCAGGTGAAAGCCGTGGACGGCGTCAGCTTTTTTATAAAGAAAGGGGAAACGCTGGGGCTTGTCGGGGAATCCGGTTGTGGAAAGTCCACAATTGGGCGACAGATTGTCGCGCTCGAAAAGCCGACGTCCGGGCAGATTGTTTTTAACGGTGAAACGATCTCCGATAAGAATTCCCGCGAGCTGCGCCCTATTCGTACGCAGCTGCAGATGGTGTTTCAGGACTCTTATTCTTCCTTGAATCCGCGCAAACGTGTATTCGACATTTTGGCGCAGCCGATGATTTACCATAAAATAGTGCCGAGAAACGGAATGGATGCCGAGGTGGAGCGGCTTTTAGATCTGGTGGGATTGCCAAAAAGCAGTATGCAACGATTTCCTCATGAGTTTTCCGGCGGTCAGCGCCAGCGTATCTGCATTGCAAAGGCACTTTCCCTGCAGCCAAGTCTTATTGTCTGCGACGAGCCGGTAAGTGCGCTCGATGTTTCCATTCAGGCGCAGATTCTTAATCTTATGCGTGACTTGCAAAAAGAGCTTCGGCTGACCTACCTTTTTGTCGGGCACGGGCTTGGCGCAGTAAATTATATAAGCGACCGAATTGCCGTCATGTATCTTGGCAAAATCGTTGAAATCGCAGAGGCAAAAGAACTTTTTGCACATCCCGCGCATCCTTATACGCGGGCGCTTTGCGCGGCGGTACCGAATCCCGATCCGGATGACCGCAGCAAGCAGTTTGTGCTGAGCGGCGAAGTTGGAATACAAACCGTGAAAACGGGGAAAAGCAGCGAAAATATCGGCTGCCGTTTTTGTGCGCGCTGCCCTGCCGCAAGGCTCTCTTGTTGTGAAGAGGAGCCAGAACTTTTGCCGATTTCTCCGGGCAGCAGCCACTTTTCCGCCTGTCCGTTTGCAAGCGAAGAAAAGCCGGAAGGAGAGAAAGACTAAAACAAAAATGTGGAAATACATAATAAAGCGCATTTTTATTGCGGTTCCGGTCTTGATCGGAATAACCGTGATTGACTATTTCCTGATGAGCCTTGCCGGCAGTCCACTTGCCATGATACAGGGGGCGCATGTTTCACAGGCAGCCCTTAGTGTAAGAGGTGCCCAACTTGGACTGGACAAACCGGTCATTGTGCAGTATTTTACATGGCTCTCGCAGATATTTACGGGAAATTTCGGATATTCCATAAAAAACAACGAGGCTGTGTCGGCTATGATTGGTTCACATATCGGGCAGACCTTGCTTTTAATGGGGGCATCCCTGTTAATCAGTATGCTGATTTCCGTTCCGGCCGGTGTTTTCAGCGCAACACACAAGAACAAGGCCGGCGATTATTCGCTGATGGGTCTTTCCTTCCTTGGGAACAGCATACCGAGCTTTTTCCTTGCGATGCTGCTGATTTACGTTTTTACCATAAAGCTGAATCTGCTTCCTTCTGGGGGAATGACGACACTCGGAGCAAATCTGGGCGCCGGGGATGTTGCGGTTCACATGATTATGCCGGTAATTGTACTTGCGGTGTCCATGACGGGCACGAATATCCGTTATATCCGCAGCGCAGTGCTTGAAATACTGCAACAGGACTATTTGCGCACGGCTCGCGCGAAAGGAATCGGACATTTTAAGGTGATAAACAAACACGCCTTGCGCAATGCAATGGTACCGGTAATCACTGTATTCGGCATGGAAATTCCTACTCTTTTCGGCGGCGCAATCATCGTGGAACAGGTGTTTTCATGGCCTGGGCTTGGCCTTATGACGATGACAGCAATTATCAACCGGGATTACCCGGTTATTATGGGCGTAAGCCTTGTAGCCGCACTTGTCGTACTTCTGGGTAATCTGTTAACCGATATTCTTTACGCGGTGGTTGACCCGACCATCCAATACCATTGATGGGAGGAACAGCACATTGGGTTTCTTACAAAAAAAAGTTTCACAAGGGGAAAGCTACGGGCATATCGTCTGGATGCGTTTTACAAAGCATAAGGTAGCCCTTATCAGCCTTGTTGTACTTGTCATTCTGACGGTTGCGGCAGTGCTTGCTCCGCTTATCGCACCGAATAACCCCGATGCAATCGCAGGCATGTTCGGCAGCGCGCCGGATTCCAAATTCCTTTTTGGTACCGACGTGATCGGGCGTGACGTTTTCAGCCGGCTTCTATATGCGATGCGTATTTCACTGCTGGTCGGTTTTATGGCCACCGCTATTTCAACGGCGGTAGGCGTTGTTCTGGGGCTTATATCCGGATATTTTGGCGGTTGGATTGATATGGTGATTATGCGCTTTACCGATATGGTGATGTCATTTCCCTATATTTTGCTTGTTCTTGTCGCAGCGGCGATATTCCGGCCCGGTATGTGGAATATTATCTTAATTCTCGGTTTTGTCGATTGGCCCGGTGTCGCGCGTCTGGTGCGCGGCAGCACGCTTTCTTTGCGCGAAACGAACTTTGTGAAGAGCAGCGTTGTTTCCGGCATGACGAAACGGCATATCTTATTTTCTGAAATTCTTCCGAATACGGTAGCGCCGATCTTAATCTACGCAACGCTGGTGCTTGCTGTTTCCATGCTTGATGAAGCGGCGCTTAGTTTCCTTGGAATGGGTGTGCAGCCGCCGACTCCCAGCCTAGGCAACATGTTGAACGGCGCGCAGTCACTCACCATTCTGACGACAAAGCCGTGGCTTTGGGTACCGCCTGGGTTGGTATTGGTTGTGCTTGTCATATCCATTAACTTTATCGGGGATGCACTCCGGGATGCGATTGATCCCACGACCGTGATGAATTCCGGCGGACTTTTCGAAACAAGCAAATGAAAAATCATTAAACTTTGCAGGAAAGGAAGTAAATGAAGTGATTCATTCGAGCCGACTGACGGATAAATTTATAGAGTTGACTAAAATTGACAGTCCGTCATTGAAAGAACGGGAAATGGCTGACCGATTGATACGCGAGTTAAAAAACCTGGGATGTTCGGTCTGGGAAGATAATGCAGGCGAAAAAATAAACGGGAACGCAGGGAATATCTATGCTTTTCTTCCCGGTACAGAAGGCGAACCGCTTGTTTTTTCCGGTCATATGGATACCGTAGACCCTGCCTTTGGTAAAAAAGCGCAGGTACACCCGGATGGAACGATTACCAGCTCCGGCGATACGGTGCTTGGCGCCGACGACGTTTCGGGCATTGCCATTATACTCGAAGCACTCACGTCGATTCAGGAGGATAGCCTTCCGCACCGTCCGCTGGAAATCCTCTTTACGGTAGCAGAAGAGCCTTACGACCGCGGCAGCGAAGTGTTTGACTATGCAAGGATACAATCGAAAGAGGCGTATGTGCTGGATCTTTCAGGTACGGTTGGGGGTGCGGCCTACGCGGCTCCCGCGATTCTGTCTTTCTGCGTCGAAGTGAAAGGCAAGTCTTCCCATGCCGGATTTGCTCCTGAACAGGGAGTTCACGCAATCGCGGCAGCGGCTGATGCCGTAAGCCATCTTCAAATGGGCCACATTGACTCGGAGACGACGCTGAATATCGGTACAATAACAGGCGGTACGGCGACTAATATTATTCCGGACTGCTGTGTCATAAAAGGAGAAATTCGCTCCTATTCGAATTCAAGAGCTGAAACCGTGTTCCAATCCGTAATTGACAATTTTGCGGCATCCGCTGCTTCTTATGGCGCAGAGTACGAGGTGCAGGGCCGTTTGGGGTGTCAGGCATATGAGCTGCCGGAAAATCATTCCGTTATACAAAGATATAAAAATGCTTGTGAAAAAGCAGGCATTGAGGCAAGTCTTTTTAAGACATTCGGGGGCAGCGACGCCAGTAATTTTTCAAAGCACGGAATTGCGAGCCTTGTTATCGCGAATGCGATGTTTGACATCCATTCCTGCAATGAATACACAGTTGCGGCGGATATGGCAAAAGTAGCCCAAGCAGTACATCACATGATGCTTGGCGTGGACTGATTTAAAGTATCATCGCTTAGCTTTTTATAAAAATAATATTCTTGGAGGAAATGAAGCCTGATATTGAAAAAGGGCGAAAGAGCTGTTCGTTGCCCAACTATTTGGTTATGGATTTGTCCTGCTTTGAGGGCATGATTCCGATTAACACTTCAATAAGGCTGTTTTATGTATATTTTATTAAAGCGAAAAAGTGAAAACTTTGGCCTGAAATTTTCTATATGCTCAAATATTCTGTTTACTGTACTTGAAATCTGGATTTCCTATTTATCAAATTCAAAAGCGGTACTGATCGATGGCCTCTTTGATGGCTGCGAGGCAATTCTTTTGCTTTTCTCCATTCGGCTTATGCGATATCTGTATAAGCCGATCAGTGAAAAACGTCCGATCGGTTATTCAAATCTAGAACCGTTTTATATGATTTTAAAAGGCCTTTTGTTTTTTGTCATTGCGGTAATGATGGTATTTAACAGTATATCGTCATTTTTCTCCGGTGGATACGATGTCAATATGGATATCGTTTTCTATTTCGAGATTTTTGCCGGAGTTTACGGAATCGCAGCATATATCATCTTGAAACGTTTAAATTGTCAGGCACAGTCAAAAATTCTGGACTTGGAAATTAAAGAATGGATTCTTGACATATTTACCAGTATTGGGACAGGAATGGCTTTCCTTGCGGCGTTTTTGACGCGTTTTACATCCTTAAGTTTCTTGTCCAGATATTTCGACCAGATCATTACACTTGCAATGGTTCTCTACATACTTCCCACTCCGCTGAAAGCAATTAAATCGGGCATGAAAGAGTTGTTTTTCTTGAGTCCAAGCGAAGAGATGCTGCAAAAAGTAAAAACCATTGCCGGCGATGTTACAGAAACCTATGGGATTTCCAAAGACCAACTGGATTTTGATGTGGTCAAGACGGGAAGACGTCTTTGGATAAGTGTTTATATTGAAGTTCCAGACCAATATATCGAAGTGAGTTTATTTAAAAATATACATGCCGAACTTGAGAAGAAATACGCATCGCTAGCGGATATCATCGATGTGGACGTTATACCCGATTTTTAAATTTGTCAATTCTATTTAGTTAAGGTGATAAAAATGAAAAATCCTTTATATTATCAGGCTACGGAATATGACTGCGGCCCAACTTCCATGCTTAATGCAATCAGCTTTTTATTTGAGAGAGAGGAGATTCCTCCTATCATCATCAAAAATATTATGGCTTACAGCTTGGATAAATATGATGACGAAGGTGAAATCTGCAAGGGTGGTACTTCGGGAATAGCCATGAAATATTTGAGTGATTGGCTCAACCGATATCATAAAATCAGTAAATTTCCGGTAAGCTGTGAGTACATCACCGGCGAAGAAGTGACCGCGAGCCGTGACAGCAAGATTATAAAATGTCTTGATAATGGAGGGGTGGCCGTTTTGCATGTACGGTTTGAGTGCTGGCACTATGTTCTGCTTACCGGTTCCGAGGAAAACCATGTTACTCTTTTTGACCCATATTTGGATTATAAGTCATTTGAAGACAGTAATATAGAAGTCATTCACGACTCACCGACCCGCATGAACCGCAGAGTCACGTATGATATCCTAAATGCGGAAGGCGACGGATTTTATGAAATGGGTCCAAAGGAAAAAAGAAAAGCGGTTGTCATTTACAACCTTGATTTAAAAAAAGATGCGTATAATTGATGCTCAAATTTCCGATTTGCGGGCCCAGATAAAAAAGGAACCCAATTCAACCGACGGGTGAATATGTTATAAATAATTAGAACAGAATACAAAGAACAGTATGATTAGAGCAATTTGTAAAGATACATTTATTTTAGGCAGAAAATTTGTGTCAGCAACCAAGAATGATATTGATAGGGATAAAATATCAATGATTGAGTGGGATGGCAAATATGCAAACTATCGAATTGAATTATCTTTTGACTAAACTGATTTTTATTTAGGGAAAATGTCAGCTTTAAAAAGGATGAATTTATATCAAAAGTTAAGAATGGAAACTTTTTGATACGCTTGTTAGATATTTAAGCAATGTGCAAAAAATTTCCACATGCATTGTTGAAGCTCAAATGATATATTATTTTAAATAATATGATAACGATTCTATTTGAGACGGAAGAATTTAAGCAATATATTATTTCTGTGGTACATCATAAAAAAGTTGATTGTTGATTGTAGGTTCATTCGATACATATTAAGTGTTAAGTGCTCATATTGAAGCACATCTAAATTGAGCAAATGACACACAAATAGCAGCTTAGAAATGGCATTATTGCTGAATTCCTAGGCTGCTTTCTTTTTGCTATAATCTAAAATATTGAATTTACGCTTCGAATGCAGAAGCACCTGCTGACCTAGTTTGACGAGAACTTACGGTTTACTATAATAGATTTAATCATAAATTCTAACAGAAAAGTTGCTTTTTAGATTTAATTCAATTGTTGCATTTGAAAAATATAAGATTTATGATATAACCATTATAAATCAACTTACTGATGTCTTATTATAATATTTTATTGCTCTGTTAATTTCCATATATTAAAAAGTTGATAGGCGTATAAGATATGTGATTTTATATATAAAATACTTTATGCTTGAGAGGTTGCGTTGTTATGACCATTCGGGATATTGCTAAGCTTGCAAATGTATCTGTGTCTACTGTATCTAAGATAATGAATAACAAAGAAGCTGGCATCAGTGACGAAACACGACAAAAGGTGCTGCAGATTATCAAGGAGTATCAGTTTGTGCCCTATGCTAAGGTACGCGAAAAAATGGGAGCGCCTACAAATACCATCGGAATTATTCTTCCGGAAATTACAGGCATCTTTTCCGGATTGGTAAAAATTGTCCAGCACACAGCGGAGAGCATGGGATATGGCTTACTCCTTTGTACAACTGATTATAACTTGGAAGAGGAAAGGAAGCATTTTCAGATTTTTCTATCTCAGAAGGTGGACGGCATCGTTTTCGTTCCCTCTCATTCGGATAACATCGATATGCTTCAGCCGTCGGCAACGGATATACCTCTTGCCGTTATTGATTTCTATCAAACAAAACTAGATAACACATTTTATTGCTTTGATTATACGCATGCTGCAGATAAAGGAACTGAATATCTCGTCAAAAAAGGGCATAATCGGATTGGTTTAATTCTTAATCACCAGCGTCCATCTATTTCCCATTGCTTATTGGAGGGATATAAAAACGCGCTGAAAAATGTACGAATCCCGTTTGATGACAGCATTGTGTTTTCCACTGAACAAGAAATATCGGAGAACATGCGCCTGATTGATGAGTCCGGTATACAGGCTGTATTTTGTCAGGATATGGCAATGGCTTCCACTGTTTACAAATTTGCGTACGATAAACATCTTAATATTCCAAGGGATATTTCTGTTATTAGCTTAGAAGATTTGGATTCACCTGAGAAAATGATCCCCGCTTTGACTACTATGAGATACCCGGTCGAGGAAATTGCAGAGACTTGCACCGTCGATTTAATACATTCTATACAAAAACAAAAGAAAGAACGCAAAATTTCTACATTCAAGCTTGAACTCATACAAAGACAAAGTGTAAAAAAACCTGCCTGTAACAACGGAAGTAAGATTGTTGTCATGGGTACCCTTAATATGGATACAGTTTTGCGGGTTCCCCATATTCCTTCTATAGGGGAAACACTTATGGTTACCGCAAAAACTTCCTGGCCGGGAGGAAAAGGAGCTAATCAGGCTCTGGGAATAAGCAAATTAGGAGGAAATTCGTTTTTAATTGGAAAGCTGGGGAATGACCGCAATGGAAAAGAAGTATATGAAAATTTGGTCGCGGGTGGCGTTAATGTACAGGGAGTCACTTTCGAGAATGCTTTTCATACGGGTACGGCATATATTTATGTTACACCTGAAGGCGATAATGCAATTACGGTTTTTTCCGGTGCGAACACGCAATTAAATGCAGAATATTTCAAAAAATGTGAATCTGTTTTTGACAAGGTGAAATATTGTGTGGTTCAGACGGAAATTTCTCTGGATGCGACGCGCGAAGTCGTCACTTATTGCCATAGAAAGAACATTAAGGTGATTCTGAAACCTGCCCCAGTAGGTGGATTGGAACGGGATATGCTAGAAGGATTGTATCTGTTGGTACCAAATGAAATGGAATTGCAGCAGTTGGTTCCCGGTGGGCAAAATTTAAAAGAAAAGGCAAAGATACTTTTAAAATACGGATTACAAAATATTATCGTTACTTTGGGAGCCCATGGATGCTTTTATATGGGCGCTCAAAAGGAGATGAATTTTGACGCCGCAGATTTTACCTGCGTGGATGCCACTGGTGCCAGTGATGCATTTATCAGTGCCTTGGTCGTGTTTTTGGCTGAGGGCTACTCAATGGCAAAGTCTATTGAAATTGCTACCATTGCGGCCGGAATCAGCGTTACTCGAGAGGGCGTGCAGGCAGCTTTAGCTGACAGAAATCTTCTGAACCTATATTGCAACGGATTGCTTTAATATAGTATTTCATTATAAGCAGTTGACAACCTCTTTTGAAGTATTCAAAGAGGTTGTATTTTTTTGCATAAATAGTTGACAATTATTAGAAATTGTAGTACTATTCAATAGGAAAATGATTTAGGAAAACTGTTTCCAACAAATTATAGCGGGAATTACCTTTTCCCTGAACCTGGGATATTGGATCTTTCAATTTTGATTTTGTTGATCATTTTGTGTAGCCGGCAACACAATCACATGTTTAATTCAAAATTGATTACGAGAAAATATTACGTGGTTGATATCGGATATAGCGGAGGAAATACAGTGTATAAAATCTTAAACTTTGGCTCGTTAAACGTAGATTATGTCTATAACGTTGACCACTTTGTGCAGCCCGGGGAAACCCTCGCATCACTTGGGTCTGAAGTGTTCCCCGGAGGAAAAGGGCTTAACCAGTCGATAGCACTCGCCAAGGCTGGTGCCGATGTTTACCAAGCTGGTAAAATTGGTGCCGATGGCGAACACCTTGTTGAATTACTGCAAGACACCGGCGTACATACAGAATTGATTGATCATAGCGGTTCGTTGACCGGACGTGCAATCATTCAGGTTAACCGCTCAGGTCAAAACTGCATTTTAATTGACCATGGAGCAAATTTTGAAATTTCAGACGAATACATGGATCGTGTATTTGAAGGGTTTGGTAAAAACGATATTCTTGTTTTACAGAATGAAGTTAACGGTATTGATAAGTTAATTGACCGCGCTCATAAAAAATGCATGAACATAGCATTCAATCCATCCCCAATCGGACCGGAAATTAAAAAATGCGATTTCAGTAAAATTACATGGTTCTTAATGAACGAAATTGAAGGTTATGAAATAACGGGAGAAACTACAGCGGAGAAAATTTTGGATAAAATGATTGAGTTTTATCCAAAGGTGAAGATCATCTTAACGATTGGCAAGAACGGTGTGATGTATCATGAGGCAGGATTTACGTGCTCTCATGGAACTTATAAGGTGCCGGTTGTAGACACAACCGCCGCTGGAGATACTTTCACCGGATTCTTTATCAGCTCGATTGCTATGGGAAAACCTGTAGAGGAAGCACTTAGAATCGCTTCCATCGCATCTTCAATTGCTGTTTCAAGGCGTGGTGCAGCGGTTTCCATTCCGGTAATCAGTGAGGTACTCTCAAGCGAACTAGAGTTGGGAAATTAATACGCATCAATTGTATTTCAAAAGTTAAGGGCCCAGGTGCAATGTCGGTGGCTAGTTTTGGCTCGGTTAGTTTTGAATCATAGCCTGAATATGGTCGTCCCAATTCAATCTTAAGAAGGCTTTAGCGCTCTGCACCGTGATAAGATTAAGCGGCGTGGAAGCTGGAGATATAGAATGAAACAATAATTATGTAGGAGGAAAGAAATGAAAAGAAACTATTATGCAAGATCCATGTCATTGCTACTGTCTATTGCAACAGTGTTAACGGTGACAACAGGCTGTTCATCATCCAAAAGCACCCAGGCCGCGGCGGCTGCACCTGCTCAAACTTCTTCCACAGCGGCAGCAGAATCCAAAGCCTCTGCGGCGGCAGATACAGGAAAACTTCCTGCGGCTGATGTTGCGGAACAAGGCTATGACCATTATGACAAAGCAGTTACATATCAGGACGCAGAATCAAAGCTTGGCCCAATGCCAAAGATCAGCAAAGAATTAAAAATTGGTTATGTTTGTAAGACATTTGAAAACGAATTCTGGAGAATGCAAAAAGAAGGTGCCGAGGAAGCTGCTAAAAAGCTTAACGCGGCAGGTTATAAAGTGACTATGGACGTGCGCGCAGCACAACAGGAATCAGATGAACAGGGACAATTGGCGATTCTCAGCGACATGGTCAATAAAAAATATGATGGTATTCTCCTTTCTCCGATTTCCGATGGAAATCTCGTCCCTGGCATTGAAGAAGCGGCGAAGAGCAACATTCAAATGACAGTTGTTATGGATGCATTTGTACCAAATGTAGACAACACTGTTGGTGCATGGCATTACCACGCAGGCGAACAGGCAGCTGAGTGGATTAGTAAAAAATCAGGCGGCAAGGGAGAAGTCGCGATTATTCAAGGCCTTCCCAAGTCTCCTGCCGCGAGAGAAAGAACCAATGGGTTTAAGGCTTGGTTTGCGAAGAACAACCCGGATATGAAAATTGTTGCGGTACAAAATGCTGACTGGGATCGGATGAAAGCTAAAGAAATCGCTGACATCTGGATGAAACAATATCCTGACCTCAAAGGCATTTATGCAAATAACGATACAATGGCAATGGGCGCACTCGAATCGATTAAAACCGCAAATAAAGTGGGTAAATGCTTAATTGTCGGTACCGATGGTACCAGCGAGGCAATTAAATCCATCAAGGCTGGCGAGTTGGACGCTTCTATCAACTTTTACCCGTATTATATGGCTCAGATTGGCACAGAGATGCTTATCCGCAAATTAGGTGGGCAAACTGTTCCAAAAGTTATTTATGCACCACAAGGTGTTGTAGAAAAGTCTAATGCTGACAAAAACCCAGAGGAAGTTATTGGGTGGAAGGGCTATAATTTCGAGAAATAATTGTTACTCAGCAAATTGTTTAGTTAATCATCCCGAAGCGTCGCTTTTGCTTCGCTTCGGGATGATTAAATTGGAAAGTAGGAGAATGATGGAAAATTATATTGAATTCCAGAATGTGACAAAAATTTTTCCTGGCCATACTGCCCTTAAAAATGTCTCTTTCTCCGTGAAAAAAGGAGAGGTTCATGCACTATTAGGTGAAAACGGTGCCGGAAAATCTACGCTGTTGAATATTTTTCATGGCGTTTTTCAAGCTACGGAAGGAGAGGTGCTGATTGATGGGAAACCCGTGAATTTCCAATCAGCGCATGAAGCAATTGAATATGGTATTGCAAAAGTACATCAGGAGATCAACGCCATTCCTGAATTGACAGTCGCTGAAAATATCATGCTAGGCAAGGAAATCTCAAAGGGGCTTCTGCTGAACAAAGGTGAAATGATTCGTCAAACACAGCCGCTGCTGGATTCGCTGGGGTGTACCTTTCGCGCACAAGACAAAATGAAGCAGCTGAGTGCCGGACAGAAACAGATGGTTGGAATTGCGAAAGCGCTTCATACGAAAGCAAAGATTATTTCGTTTGACGAACCTACCGCCTCGCTGAGCGATTCGGAGGTTAGTAAGCTGTTTGATATCATTAATGACCTAAAAAAACAGGGCATTACGATTTTATATATTAGTCATAAGTTGAATGAAATCTTTGAATTATGCGATCGTGCAACAATTTTACGTGATGGCGAGTATATTACCACAGTTAATGTTAATGAAACAGATCAAGATACTTTAATACGTGCAATGGTCGGTAGGGATGTTTCTATGTTTGCACGGCGTATGATGCCGCCGGCAGTACAGAAGGATCAGACGGTGCTCTCGATTTCCCAACTGAGTGGAGTATCGTTTCACAGCGTTAGTTTTGATTTGAAAAAGGGAGAAATCTTGGGCTTTTTTGGTCTTGTGGGTGCCGGGCGTACAGAAGTTATGCGTGCTGTTTTTGGTGCAGATCCTGCTTTGGGTGGCACGGTAACGCTTAACGGACGACCGTTAAATTTCAATTGTCCTAACAAGACAATACGATCCGGAATTGGCCTTATTCCTGAAAATAGAAAAGAAGAAGGTTTTGTAAAAAACCTTAATAATATGGATAATATTTTCTTACCATGTGTAGATAAATTTTTGAAGGGAATCTTTATCCAAAAAAAAGCAAAAATAGAGAACGCTGTGCGTGCCGGAGGTTTGGTTGGCGTAACCCCAAATGATCCTGAATTCATGACGGCCAGCCTATCGGGCGGAAATGCACAAAAAGTAATTCTTGCAAAATGGGTTTCCAGCAATTCACAGGTATTAATTTTTGATGAACCAACAAAGGGCATTGATATTGGAGCCAAGTCGGAAATTTACAAATTGATGGAGACAATGGTAGCACAGGGAAAATCTATTATAATGGTCTCTTCAGAGCTGACAGAAATTATTGGAATGAGCGATCGGGTTTTGATTATGCGTGAGGGTTCTATTGTTAAAGAACTGGAAAATGGACCGTTTGATGAAGAAATTATTCTTGCATATGCAGTGGGAGGACATACCGGTGAAAAAGCTAATGAAACAGTATCAGCGTGAGTTTAGCGTTATAATTGCTATCGTTATTATGTTTATATTTTTTGGAATTGCAAACCCAATTTATCTAGCACCGTCAAATATTCGTGATATTATTGAACAGGGTACAATCTACGGATTAATGGGCATTGGAATGACAGGCGTCATTATCACTGGCGGCATAGACCTTTCGGTTGGTTCAGTACTTGCGCTTGTAGGTGCAGTTGTGGCACAGGGTGCTGTGGCAGGACTCCCTCCTGTAATTTGTTTGGTACTCGGCCTGATTATTGGCTTACTGGCCGGGTTTATTAATGGTTTCCTTGTTGCTAAATTAAAACTGCAGCCGTTTGTAGCGACTATGGGTACTATGTCGATTTATCGAGGCCTTGCCTATGTCGTGACAAAGGGTTATCCGGTTCTTGGCGTTCCTACCAATTACCGTGTGATGCTGGACGGAGAACTTTTGCCGTTCCTGCGTATTTCAGTCGTAATCTTCTTTGTCCTTGCTGTTATTATGTCAATTGTATTCTCAAAAACCAAACTAGGCACCTATATGTATGCTCTTGGTGGTAATGAGGAAGCTTGCCGACTCTCAGGAATTAAAATTGATAAATTTAAAATTATCATCTATTCCATCGGAATGCTGGGAACCGCTTTGGCTGCAATGATTCAAGTTGCCAAGTTGGGCACCGGCGATCCGACCACTGGCCAGGGTTATGAATTAAATGCGATTGCGGCAGCTGCCATCGGAGGGACTAGTATGGCAGGAGGACGGGGCACTATTGTTGGAACTGTGCTTGGCGCAATTCTTTTCTCTGGACTTAAAGTCGGTTTGGTTGTGCTTGGCGTGGATACGTTCTACCAGTTTATTGCAACTGGTCTTGTCATCATTATTGCGGCCTGCATTGAGATAACACAGAGCAAATTGTCCGGCAATATGAAGCATAAACTGAAAGAGATTGCATGATAATTTCTACCTCAATTGACATACCTTGCTAAAATTCAACTCATTCAATTTCATACTGTCATAGCTTGATGTCGACTCTATGCATATTCTGCAAAATTGAAATATTTTAACTTAATTCATGAAAATTTTGTGTAATCGTCTTATTGAATTAAACTTAGTTCACTTGGCCGGAAGAATTGAGATTGATTTAAAAAAATTAAGCAGTATGAACATGGCAACCGTTATGGCAGTTAACCAGCTATTTGAAATAGTTACCCCCGGTTTTAATGAAGTGATAACCTGTAAGTAGACAGAAAAACCACTGTTTACTTACAGGTTATCACTTCATTGAACGCGTGGTATGCACGAGCCCTAAAAGGGCATAGGATTGCCAGCGTCTAAAAGACGCTGGCTTTCACTTTGTTCAAGCCGTAGTGGACTGACTACCGGCTAACCCTTAAAAGGGCCTTGGTACTCTTTTGTGGTTAACTTATCTTCAATTTGATCTTGTTTTTCCTGATCTCTGATATACTTTGCAATGGTTGCCCCATTAAGCCCTACTGTGCTCACGTAATATCCTGTTGACCAGAAATGCTTATTGCCAAACTTATATTTCAAGTTTGCGTGTTTCTCAAAAATCATTGTAGCTGTTTTCCCTTTGAGATATCACATGAAACTTGAGATATTATACTTCGGTTATCATCGAATTTCAAAATCTCACAAGACGCTTTCTCGACACACTCATCCTATTTTTGCTTATTCTTTACTCACAGTATGCAATCCGTTGTTGCATCACAATTCCGGATTTAAATTGAATTTGTAACCTATCATCACTGATGACCTTAACACTCTGCAGCAGTCTTCTAACCAGAACCCCATCAAATTTTCGTACCACAAAAGTGGTTTTTTCAAGCATGCATCCATATCCTCAACTCTTTGATGAAAACTCTTAGCCATCTTTTTTTCATGTAGCATCTGCATCTTCATCTGCTGCCTTAAATCTTGAATCTGCTCAGCAATTTCATGGTATTTTTCGTCAGAAGCGTTATACATTGTGAAAGTTCACATTAAGCATAAACTAAAAGGCTACTCAGTACATGTTTCAAACTGTACCGAATAGCCTTTTTTTACCTTTATCAGGTTATTAAAATTCACCTAAACATTAGAAAAATTATTAGCAGTTAGTCCATTAAAAATTCTTCGGGCAAAGTAACATGGAAGTCCACTGCCAAATCGCGGAAGTTTTGGCTGGTAATGCTTTGGCGCTTGCCGCCCATGGAAAGAACCTTAACCAGAATCTCGGCGGATTTTTCAACGGTATCCATTAAGCCGAAGGTAAGGTCGAAATCTTCACCGGAACAGAACATGCCATGATGCGCCCAGACAGCCACATCGTATTTTTTCATCAGTTCACTGGTGGCAACCGCAATATCGCGTCCGCCCGGGACCATCCAGCCGACAACGCCTATGCCGTCCGGAAAAACGACCGGGCATTCGGTTGCCATTTCCCATAATTCACGGGTAAACACTTTGTCTTCCAGTGGGAGAACAAAAGTAAGCGCAATCACATTGACTGGGTGCGCATGGTAAATGACACGGTGGCTGCCGCCTGTAACATCAAGCTTTACGCTGTGGTTCATGAGGTGGCTTGGCAGTTCGCTGGTTGGTCTGCCGCCCTTTTCAAGTCCCCACACAATGCGGTAATTCTCACCTTTATCATCAATTTCAATAATGGCGGCATTGTCCTGCGGAGCAAGAATCACATTTCTCATGTATTTGCCGCTGCCGGTTACCATAAAGTATTCTCCGGCAAGGTTGGGTACGGATGCTCCGATTGGAGCAAACGGTTTTTCATAAGTAAAATACGGTTTCACCTGTGTCACTTCTTCCGCCTTCAAACGGTAAGAAAGGTTGCCGCCATTGCGTTCATGCCAGCCCTTGCGAAAGGCATCGTCTGTCAATCGAATAAATCCCTGTACAAATTCAGCATCTAAAATACTCATGTATATGCTCCTTTAAACTGTTAATTCCTTTTTGAAAGAACGTTTTTTTCGTATTCTTTTACCTCTGCAAGCCATTCCTGCCTGAGCGGAACCTGCTCCATTTCACAGAAAGCATCCCAAATATCGCCAAACGGATACTCTTTCAATGCTTCGTTCATCACCATGAGCTCCGTAAAGCTGCCGCTTTCCTGTAACTGTGCCAGTTGCTTGCTCGGCATGAGCATTGCATAAAGCAGCGCTTTTTGCATATTGCGAGTACCCACAACCCAAGCGGCAATACGGTTAATGCTCGCGTCAAAGAAGTCAAGGCCGATTAGTACGCGATCAAGGGCATTGCAGCGTACAATTTCCTTTGCGATTTCTTTCAGTTCGTCATCGAACAGCACCACGTGGTCGCTGTCCCAGCGAACCGGGCGGGTTACGTGCAGTGCCAACTTATCTGCAAACAGCAGCATAGAGGGAATTTTATCCGATACGACTTCGGTCGGGTGGAAGTGACCGTTATCCAACAGGCATAGCACATCGTTTTTTGCGGCGTAATTCATGTAGAACTCATGAGAACCAACCGTGCAGGATTCGACACCAATTCCGAATACTTTGGATTCCACACTGTCGATTACATAGCGCTTGTCAACCGGCTCGGCAAAAATCTCGTCAAGCGATTCCTTTAAGCGCCTGCGGGGATTGTATCGGTCTGCGGGTACATCCTTAAAGCCGTCCGGAATCCAGATGTTGTTTAAGCATGGCTGACCCAGTTCTTTTCCCATGTATTCTGCAATTTTGCGGCAAGCCTTACAGTGCGCGATCCAGTAGTTTCTTACCTTGTCGTCGGGGCTTGAAAGGGTTAACCCGCTCTCTGCCATTGGATGAGAAAACAGGGTTGGGTTAAAGTCCAAACCTAAACCGCGTTCTTTTGCGAACTCTACCCATTTTGCAAAATGCTCGGGTTTTAACTCGCTGCGCTCCACCTTTTTGCCGTTTGTAATGGCATAAATGGCATGGAGGTTGATTTTGTGCTTGCCCGGAATCAGGCTTAATGCCTTGTCAATATCCGCCATCAATTCTTCGGGAGTACGTGCTTTTCCAGGATAGTTACCGGTTGCGGCAATACCGCCGGATGCACCGCCGAAGTTTTCAAAACCGTTTACATCGTCGCCCTGCCAGCAGTGAACGGAGATTTTTACATCCGCCAGCTTTTTCAGCACCGCGTCGGTATCTACGCCGAGTTTTGCGTACATGGCCTTTGCGGATTCATACCTTTGATTTGTCATATGACCACTCCTTTACTATTGTTATTTAAGGTTCAAATTTCTGAATATCGAAAGATTCTACAACCGCTTGACGTGCCTGTTTCAAATCCGCGAACACTCCGTCCTTTAACATCTGCGCCAGAAGATTGCCCATGGCGGTTGCCTCCGCCGGGCCGGCGTATACGGTTTTGCGAGTATACTGTGCGGTAAGGGCATTCAAATAATCGTCCTTGCTGCCGCCGCCGACAACGTGAATATCCGAATAGGTGCGCCCTACGATTTGCTCCAGCTCGGAAACAGTATCCGCATAGCTTTTTGCAAGGCTGTGGTAGATACACGCGAACAATTCGCCGATTGTCTGTGGAACCTGCCGACCACTCATTTTGCAGAAAGTTTTGATCGCTTCCGTCATGCTTTCCGGTGACAAAAAGCTTTCGCCATTCACATCGATGAGCGAATGAAAATCGGAAGCCTCACGCGCCATGCCACAAAGCTCGTCAAAGCTGTACGCCTGATTCTGCTCTTTCAGTTCACGGCGAACCGACTGGATAATCCAAAGCCCCATGATGTTTTTCAGGTAACGAAAGCGGTAGTCATAGCCGCCTTCGTTTGTAAAATTCAGGGTGCGGCTTTGTTCGCTGCAATCCGGATCCATGCGTTCCACACCCATGAGCGACCATGTGCCGGAGCTTAAATAAATGCTGTCGCTGTCTTTTGGCGTGGGTACTGCCATTACAGCAGAGCCGGTGTCGTGTGTTGCGGGCAGCACGACCTCGCAGTCAAATCCGACCTGTTCGTAAACAGACGGAAGCAAATGCCCCACAGTCGTTTTGGGCAAATAAATTTCACCGAACATATCTGCGTTCAGTTCCAGTTTCTCCAAAATTTCCAAATCCCAGGTGTGCGTAACTGCGTTTACTAGCTGTGTGGTAGTGGCGTTGGTGTATTCGTTCTTTTTCACGCCCGTGAGCAGAAAATTAAAATATTCCGGCACCATTAAAAAGCTTTTTGCACGTTCCAAATATTCGGGATTCTCTTTTTTGATGTTACAAAGCTGGTAAATGGAATTGAACGGCTGCTTTTGAATTCCGGTTTTCGCGTAAAGCTGCTCAGTCGGAATTTTTGCCTCCACAACCGTATCCATACCCTTTGTGCGTGCGTCGCGGTATGCGACCGTGTCGCCAAGCACCTTATCCTGCCCGTCCAGCAGAACAAAGTCCACTGCCCAAGTGTCGATTCCCATGCTAACAGGAATTTTCTCAAGTTTTTTGCATTCTTTCATGCCGTTGATGATTTCAGCAAAAAGTCGGTCCAAATCCCAGCACAGGTGGTTGTTCTTTTTAATCAGCTTGTTTTCAAAGCGATAAATCTCCCTCAGAGTGATTTTGCCGTTTTCCAAACTGCCTAAAATATGGCGGCCGCTGGATGCGCCGATATCAACTGCCAAGAAGCATCTGTTCATCCGATTTCCTCCCGGTTCCGAAATAGTCAGACCATTTATGCATACTCTTTCCGTGCACCTGAATATATATGGAAACGGTCTGATAACTATATAATAATGAATTTTTCAAAAAATATAAGGACGCAGTTTGGTAAAAACTACGTCCTTATTTGCAGAATATTTTTCTAGGAATGACTGCGAAATTCTTTGGGGCTTTTCCCGTACTTTTCTTTGAACATAAGGTAAAAATAACTGGTGTTGTCATACCCCACCGCACTGATAATATCGGAAACGGAAAGATTGGTTTTACTGAGGTAATACGCGGCTTTCCCCAGCCGCTTTTCCTGAAGCAGTTCCTTGAATGTGCTGCCTGTGCCGGATTTAATCAATCGGCTCAGCTGATAGATGGGCTGATTCATCTGTGCGGCGAGTTCGGTCAGACTGGCTTCCTGATAATGCTCCTCGATGTAGCGCAGAGCGGTAAGGGTAAGGCGCCGATCATACTGCTCCTCCATCGCAACATCGATTCTGTCGGAATAATTCATGAGCTGCGTAAACAGCAGGCCCATGGTATACTGATTGATTTTGCGTTTATTGTCCTGATGGTTTACAAGTGACCAGACCAAATTTTCCACCAGGTTCTGAACAGGGACCACATCGGCAACTTTAAAGTGAAGATACTGTCCGCCGCAGTCATCCTGCCGCAGGGTACTGATTAAAAACCGGCCGATAATGCTGTCTTTTTCCACCATTTCAAAGGTATCATCAAAAAACTGAGGAAGAATAATAAAATTCACACCGATATCGTTTAGACCGGCAGGCAGAATCTCATGGTAGGAATATTGATTCAAAAACAGCAGGTCACCCGTTTGCAGTACGATTTTTGTGGAAGAATTGATGATATGGGTGGTTTTGCCCTCACACATGTAAATGATTTCAATGTAATTATGGCAGTGTTTTGGGAAATGTACAAACCGCGTGTGCGGACGAATATCTATCAATTTGCCGTTTTTCAACATTTTTTTACTGTCAATGGTGAAATTTTGGGCTTCCGTATAAAGATGTTTATCTACGTCGGTTTGTCCCTGTAAAATACATCGTTCTTCTGAAGTAATTTCCGCCAATTGGGCTAAAAGCGCATGATTCATACTACTCCCACTTTACATATTAATTTAAATTCATACACGTTACCCTTCTGTTAGACTATGCAGATGAAGCCATAACACTTTTCTGCAATCACCTATAGTGCTATACTTACAATCCATTACAGCTATTCAAATGTCAAAAAATCGAGATTCGCAAGAGGCTCATCCAGCTATCATAGCTTTCAGATTTTATTGATAATATAGTTTTACATTACCATCCAAGCCGATTTATTTGATATCGCTGCAAGGGTTTTTCTTTAATCTCTTGATTTTTAATCTTATCATAATTCATTGCATTAGTATATAGTTACTTGGAAGCGATTTTTGATAGACAGCACGAAAAGGGCAACAGATTAAAATCTGTTGCCCTTAATTATTATAAAAAAGTATTGATTTAAAATGAATAGCGGCTAGATTTCTTCAGGTTAAATATATGCTTGATTTAATAAATGAGCATCCATAGTAATACAAATTCATCCCGCTGCAAATGGTAAGATTCTTTTCGCTGCGCTCAATTTGCCCAAAATAGGCTGTTGAATTTCAGCCTATTTTCATATATCAAATTCATTTGATGAATTAATCACATAATGTATAGTAGGGTAACCTATCAATTGGAGCGGCTGTTTTAATCTTTGTTGGGCCTATTATAATACTTCCATCGTCTCCAGCCCATCTTCCGCTTGGGAAAGTAACCGATCTTTCAATTGTACCCTTTTCAAGTACGGGAGCTACCAATATTTTATCTCCAAACATGAATTGATCGTTTATCTTCTCAAAGCCGTTTCCGGGGAAAGCGTATTCCATGTGTCTGATAATAGGCTCGCCTGTAACGGTTGCATGCCTAGCCAGTTTAAGAATTTCAGGAACGTATTTCTGTCTTAATCGAAGCATCTTAAGGCAGTGCTCAAAATATTCTTGATTGAGTATCCTCCATGGTGCAATCGAAAATTGTATAATTGGAAAAAATACCGAGCATTGCATGTATCTTATAAAAAGCTCCATATCCATTTTGAAGCCCGGAGAATTAATATCTCCTTCCAGGCCGCCGCCGATCATATCCGGGCAGCTAAACGGATACCCCATTAAACCTTGAAGGATACCGTTTGGGATCAAGCTGTCCAGGCCATTATTCTTCCATGCAGGTTTTTTATCCTTCTGCCTCTGGATAAGGTGTTTTCCGCCCATTTTCCAGCAGGCGCGATATTCACTTAAATTGTAACTTAGGCCGATTTTGGCATATGCTTCACAATCATAATTTTCGTATGGATGGTAATTCCATACATATTTTCCGCTCCAGTCATTGATATCTGAACCGCTGGGGTCACCGGCATCGAATTTAAATCCGTCAATTCCATACTTCTCCACAAGCTCATTTAGCTGCGAGCTGAACCATTCGACAGCAGCATCGTTTGTATAATCGATAACTGCACTGTAGCCGTTCCACCATTTTCTTAATACTGGGACACCATCGGCATTATCTAACAATATCTTCTCTTTTTGCAGACTTCTGAATATGTCGCTGTCAGGGCTTACATATGGACAAACCCATAGCATAACCTTAAAGCCCATAGCATGTAATTTATCAATCGTTTCTTTTGGACTGGGGAATCTTTCACAGCAAAATCGCCAGTTACCGTAATCAATCATCCAGCCATCATCAATTATTAGAACTCCGGCAGGCAGTCCGTGCTCAATGATTGAGGCCGCATATTCAAGAACTTTTTTTTCCGTCGGCTTATAGAACATCTCAATCCATGTATTATACTGAGGAGACGAAAATGCCAGCTTATCCGGAAGCTTTCCGCTGCATGGAAAATACTTCTTTGCAACATATCCATATACATTTTTTAAATTTTCAAAGCCTTCTTCAAAAATCACTTCAAAAGCTTGAGGGTAAATTATGAGTAAGCCGTCTTTAAATTCAAAAGTAAAGGGGGCATCACACCATACATACCGGCCTTTATTGGAAAGTAAAAGCGGTACCCCCTGATTTTCGTCCAGCTTCGTTAGATCCCTTATGAACGGATTGCTGCCAAACGGGGTGTTTACTCCATCGCTCACTGCACCACCCCACCAACATTCTTCGGGCAATAACGAAATTTGTAGTTTTTCACTTTTCATGTGCTGTTCCTCTCCGTAATATAAAATTATATGTTTATTACCAACCAAACACTGAAAAATAATTGGCGAAAATCGGCTCAGCCTAGCACTTTCAGCGATAATTTATCAAAATATCTTCAATAAATAAAGAGCAAATGTTTGCGCAAATATTTTTTACTTATTATATACTATTTCATTTATAAAGTCAATATAAACAGTTATTATTACTATAATTTAAATTTATATGGCTTTATTTTAAAAATTTAATTCTTATATTGACATAAATAACAAAATTGACATAAATAAAATGATTTTTTATTTAAAAAAACTATTGCGCAAAAGTTTTAATAAATATAAAATTAACTTGAACTTATGCGGTGGGCATTTATGGATAGAAGCAGCAGATGTAAAAAGCCAGAAACGGTTATGCTCAGAGTCTGTAATGGTTTATATTTTTTGCTTTATCATATTTTAGGAGGCAATTAAATGGCAAAGGTCAGAGTAGCACTAATCGGTGCAGGAAACCGGGGGCTCGATGTGTACGGACGTTACACGTTGGAGCACCCATACATAATGGAGTTCGTTGGTATCGCGGAGCCAAATGAGGTGAGGCGCGAAAAATTCGCGGAGCTCCACAAAATAAAAGAGAACTTTCAATTTTCTTCCTGGGAAGACCTCTTTTCAATTCCCAAATTCTGCGATGCGGTTTTAATCGCTACACCGGACAATTTGCATTATGAGCCGGCTATGAAGGCAATTGAATTAGGCTACAAAATTCTGTTGGAAAAACCAATTTCCAACAATATAGAAGAGTGCGTCCAGTTGACAAAACAATCAGAGGAAAGCAGCGCTTCGCTTTCCGTGTGTCATGTATTAAGATATACTCCGTTTTTTTCAAAGATTAAAGAACTGATTCAAGAGGGCAAAATCGGAGAGATCGTTTCAATCCAGCACAATGAAAATGTTGCGTACTGGCACCAGGCCCATAGCTTCGTAAGAGGCAATTGGAACTCCTCCAAAGAATCCAGCCCGATGATTTTGGCGAAATGCTGTCATGATATGGATATATTGGCCTGGTTGATCGGAAAGAAATGCCTAAAAATTTCGTCTTTTGGATCCTTGAAACATTTTAAACCGGAAAATGCCCCGGCAAATTCCACTCTGAAATGTACGGACGGCTGTCCTGCCGAAGGTGGCTGCTGCTATTCCGCTTTAAAGATTTATATGGGAAAAGACGGATGGCCCACAAATGTCGTAAGCCAAGATACCAGCAGTGAAGTGGTACTTAACGCATTGAAAAACGGGCCTTACGGGAATTGCGTTTATAAATGCAATAACGATGTAGTGGATCATCAAGTAGTTAACATGTTGTTTGAGGATGGAATTACGGTTGCTTTCACCATGTGCGCTTTTACAAAAGATTGTACCAGAACGATCAAAATAATGGGTACCAAAGGTGAAATCCGTGGAGCTATGGAGAAAAACACAATTGAGGTACTGGATTTCTTGTCCGGGAATACGCAAACAATTTCTATAGTAACGGAAGGCGGTCATTCCGGAGGGGATGAAAGCATCATGAAAGAGTTTACGGAATCAGTTTACAACGGAGAAAACAAGAAAACACTGACTGATATCAGTTTATCTCTGCAAAGCCATCTTATGGCTTTTGCAGCAGAAAGATCGCGGATATCGGGAGAAATTATTGACCTTGAAAAGTTTGAAAGAGAAATCATTTCTAATATTGACAAGTAACCCATGGATAAATATACTGATTTCAGTAAAAATTTTGCGCAATATTTAGTGCAGAATAATAGGTAACGTTTGACCGGTATTGTTGTCTCTGTTTTCATTCAGGATTAATAAGTGCAAATTGCACTTTGTTAATAAAGCCATTAATATTTTAAGGAGGAATCGGTTATGAAAGGCAAAAAAGTACTTGCATTACTGCTATGCACAACGTTAATTGCTGCAACCGCAGCAGGCTGCGGAGGAGGAAATACCACCTCGGCAAGTTCAGCGGCGTCTACAGGAACAGCGGCCGAATCGACGACTGCAAAGTCAGACGACAAACCGGCAACACTTACATTTGCAATCTGGGATAAAAATCAGCAGTCAGCAATGCAGGCAATGTCGGATGCTTTCACGAAACAAAACCCCAATATCAAGATTAACGTGGAATGCACGAACTGGAATGATTACTGGACGAAAATGGACGCTGCGGCGCAGGGCGGCACTCTTCCCGATATTATGTGGATGCATATTGCTCAGCTTTCAAAATACGTAAAAGGCAACATGCTGGAACCGCTTGACGACAAAATTAAATCCGATAATGTCGACATGACCCAATACCCGGATGCGTTGATTCAGGGCGGTCAGCTTGACGGAAAACAGTATGGTATTCCGAAAGATTTCGATACCATCGGTTTATGGTACAATAAGACAATATTCGATTCCAAAAAAGTTCCATATCCTACCGACAATTGGACCTGGGACGATATGGTTGCAGCAGCGAAAAAATTAACTGACGCAAAAGCCGGCATCTACGGCGTTGCCGGAGGTTACGACAGTCAGCAGACGACTTACAACACGATTCCTATGGCGGGGGGTTACGTCATTAGCCCTGACAAAAAGCAATCTGGGTATGCACTGCCTGAAACCATAAAGGGCATGCAGTGCTGGGTTGACCTGATCAATAAGGATAAAGTATCCCCCACGCAGCAGCAGCTTACGGACACAAATCCACAGACATTGTTTGAATCAGGAAAGCTTGCTATGGTATTCCTCGGGTCATGGATGGTTTCCGAAATGAAGACCAACGAATACACAAAGGATAAGGCAGACGTTGTTAAGTTCCCCTCCTTCAACAATTCCAAGAAATATGTTATTAACGGCTTAACATACGCAATGTCTTCAACCGGGAAACAAAAAGATGCCACATGGAAATTCCTCAAATATTTGGGCTCGAAAGACGCTCAAAGCATGTCCGCACAAATGGGAGCGGCAATTCCGGCTTACAACGGCACTCAAGATGCTTGGGTGAAAAACACACCAAGTATGCACTTGCAGTCCTTTATCGATGAAGTAAAGAATTCCGTGCCATATCCTTCTGATCCTTCAATGCCGGTTTGGCAGCCTTCTGAAAACCAGATTTTCCCGAAAGCCTGGTCAGGCCAAATAAAATTGGAAGATGCCTGCAAGCAACTGTCAGATATCATGAATAAGGCAATTGCTGAAAATTAAAAAAAGAATAACGAAGCGTCCAAATCTTATTTGATACATAAGTACAAACGGGTTAGTCCTATTGAATAGAGCTAACCCGTTGCATGCTTTTTTAGGAGGAGAGAATGTGAGTAATCGAAGTCAGGAGATCGGATCAATGAATATTCGGCAAAGCAAAAAGGTCTTGGTAAATTGGAAAATAAAAGACTATCTTTGGGGTTACATTATGATTGCGCCGTTAATGATAGGACTGTTTATTTTCAACGTATTTCCCATTTTTGAAACAGTATATTATAGCTTTACGCGGTATAAAGGGTTTGCGCCGCCGAAATGGATTGGATTTTCAAATTTTATAGAATTATTTCAAGATCCCAATCTGTGGATATCGATAAAAAACACTTTATTGTTTGTTGTTTTAACGATTCCGGCCTGCATGCTTATTTCAGTCATAGTAGCTGTACTTCTTAATAATAAAATCCGCGGAGTAAAAGTCTTCAGAACTTTATATTTTCTCCCTCAAGTAACATTGCCCGCCGCTATTGCGATGGGTTGGATGTGGCTGTTTAACTCTGATTACGGCCTCATAAACCAATTCTTGTCAATATTTAATGTACCAAAGCTTGCCTGGATTAGTTCACCGCAATATGCTCTAATATCATTGGCAATTGTCTCGATTTGGGGAACAATTGGATATAATATGATAATATTACTTTCCGGATTAAAGAATATTCCTAATGTATATTACGAAGCTTGTGAAATTGACGGAGCAGGCCCGTTCAGACAATTCACAAAGATTACACTGCCTTTACTGTCGCCCACATTGTTTTTCTTATTGGTTACCTCCTTGATTAATGCTATGGAGGTATTTGACCTTATTTGGTTAATGATAGGAAAAACCAGCCCCGTGATCGATAATGTAAGATCGATGGTTTATACGTATTATGAAAGTGCATTTATTAAATATGACAAAGGATACGCAGCAGCCATAGCGATTGTGCTTTTTGCAATCATTATGATAATCACGGTTATTCAGCTGGTATTGCAAAAGAAATGGGTTCACTACGATGATTAACAGGAGGTAGCTTTTATGGATAAGAATATCAAATTAAGAAATAAAATTATCATTTACTTTTTTTTAACACTGGGTGCGCTCATAATGGTTCTGCCTTTTGTTTGGATGATACTGACTTCTTTCAAAACCATGTCCGAATCAACACAGGTTCCGATTGTTATATTCCCTAAAACATTTAATTGGAATAATTACATAGAAGTAACACAGGTTCTGCATTTTGGAACTTATTATAAAAATACAATTATGGTCGCAGTGCTCAGAACATTCGGAACATTGCTTCTGGCCTCCATGGCAGCTTACTCGTTTGCGAGGATAAAATTTCCAGGAAGAAATCTCCTTTTTGTGATTGTACTTTCAGTGTTTATGATTCCGTGGCAGTGTTTCATGATACCGAACTTTGTTTTAATGACAAAATGGGGTTGGACTGACAGCATTCAAGGTATCGTTGTTCCGGGCTTATTTAGCGCATATGGCGTTTTTCTGCTGAGACAGGTGTTTATATCTCTTCCTAATGAACTGGAAGAAGCAGCTATAATAGATGGATGCAATCAATTTCGTGTATACAGCCGTATAATGCTGCCTCTTGCAAAATCCGGTATGGTGGCACTTGGAACGGTAACATTTTTGTGGTCTTGGAATGACCTGCTGTGGCCCCTAGTTGTTAATCACTCTGACAGTAAACTAACTTTAGCAGTTGGTATTTCAAATATGGTGGGACAATTTATTACAAGGTATCCAATGCTCATGGCAGGGGCCCTTATGGCATGTATTCCAATGATTATAGTATTTATAATATTCCAGGATCAGTTTGTAGATGGAATTGCATTTACCGGAATGAAAAATTAATTATGATAGCAATAAATCAGCTGCAGGTTGAAAAACAACCTGCAGCTGATTTATTGCCCCAAATAAAATTTTCTTATGCAATTATTTAATCTTTTTACATGACTCTCTGACTATGAACTCTGTTTTAAAGCTGATATTTACTTTTTCAATATTATACGAAATTAAATCGTTTAATAATTCAGCAATTAATTTGTAAAAAGTGTTGTTATATCTTCTTATTGTTGTAAGCGCTGGATTTGAATACCTTGACATTTCAATATCATCAAACCCGATAACGGAAATATCGTCAGGAACTTTATGTCCGAACTCATGAATGGCCTTTAGCGCACCACAAGCTATTATATCATTAAAGGCAAAGAAAGCGGTTATATCTTTATGATTTTCTAACAACTCCTTTGCGGAAGAATAACCGTGATCGTAATTAAAAGGACCATAAACTATTCTATTATCAGAATAATCTATCCCTAGTTTATTTAATGATTGAATGCAGCCATCCATTCTATTAACAGTAACTAAGTGATTTTTAGGGCCGCCAATAATACCGATATTTTTATGTCCCAGGCTATATAGATAATCAATTGCCTCTGATGAAGCTGAAAAATGATTATAATCTACATAATTCCAGTCTTGAGAATAATCTACTCCATTCGTAACAATATAAGGTATGCCGTATGAAATAAGGAGCTTCACAATTTCATCATCAACTAAGGGCCCGTTTACGATTGCTCCATCAATCTTTTTTTCCTCGATAATCCTATACGACATAGAATTTCGATCAAGCTTTTCTGAATTTGCAGCTAATACTACCATATTTCCGCATCTTTCAAGCTCTTCTCTCAAGTTGGGCAAATCACCCGAATAAGTTGGGTTGTTTTCAATAAAGGCATCTCGCTGTGGAAAAAATATTGCAATTGTATAGTTATTATTTATTATTTTCTCCGCAACAGTGTTGGGCCTGTAGTTGAATGTATTTACCACTTCACGGATTTTTTTAACAGTCTCATTACTAAAATTGCCCTTATTGTTTAAGACCCGTGAAACTGTGCTGATAGAATACCCTGTAATCTTCGCTATTTCAGAAACCTTTATCATCTTATCACCCAAATACATATTTTATGCAAATAATTGTGAAAAACTTTTATTAAAACAATTATATACTATTTTCATTATCCTGTCAATTTAGCATAATTGTCAACGCAGTAAAAAATATTCTTATTATAAATAGCTAACAGCAGGCGTTGCTAAATTATAAAAGCAATACGCGCAGCCATAGAGTATTCACTCCATGACTGCGCCTTCTTCGTTGATTTAAAAACTCGAAGTTAAAATAGCCGGCGCAAAAAACCGCTTATTTTTATATTCTTAGGTTTAATATCTTTGTATCTTCTTGAATTTGTAAAGAGAAAAATTCACCTACTTCCTGGAGCCCTTAACTTATGTGCTTGATTCTTTTCCGGGAATCATCTTTTGTTTCAACGCCCTGCTTGTATATGAAATTTTGCCCGGTATCTCAGTTTATCCTTTCCTTGACAGAATTCTAGATGCATGTTAATATGAAGTAAGCTTCACGTGAAGTATACTTCATGCAAGCAGAAAGAAGTACTTTATGAAAACACGAGTAAAAGAATTCCGTTCTGCCGCCAACTTGACTCAGCAACAGTTGGGCAACCTAGTTCATGTTTCCTCTCGAACCATTATTTCTATTGAAAGAGAACAGTATAATCCTTCTCTTCTGCTGGCATATCGGATAGCACAGGTATTGGGGGTAACAGTGGAAGTTCTATGCTGCTTAAAGGAAAACAAGGAGTTGGAGGATAAACAGTATAAAAATTTATAACAAAAAATCTTTTATTTCGGGAATGGTTTCATTCCTTTTAAGCTTAGCGTTGTTATTGTGCTGTATCTTTAAAACATTTGATCTTAAATCAGTTTTACTAATGATTTCATTGTTTCTCATTGGAATGGTTGAAATACAAAGAAGTATGTCTTATCAAATGTCAAATCAAGATAAGATTGATGATCTGGATGAAAGAAACCTTTTGATTCGGTTGAAGCCGAAAAGCAAGGCATTTAGTGTAACACAGACAGTTTGTTTCATATTGATGATTGCTTTCATGTTTCTAGGTACCACAGCAAAAGAAATGTTCCTTATATTGGGATTGGGCTGGCGTTCGGTTTCAATATTTCGATGATAGCCGAAATCATTTTTAGTATTTATTATGAGAAACACAGCTAAAACATAATTAATTAAAGGATGATAAACCATGGTAAAGAAACCGGTCAATGAATTGATAAAAGATGAGCGTGATCGTCAGATTGATCTGAAAGCAAGTCAGAACGCACGTATCGTAGAAGGATATGTGGTTGCAATAATTGTAATCGTATCTTTAATCTGCAGGCAGGGCTTTGTCGGATGGATTGTACTATCAGTTAACTGTCTTTCAGAGATTGTTGAGACAGTGACAAAATACAATTCCTACAGAGAAAAATCCTATATGAGAAAGATAGTATTGCTCTTTTTATTGTTTATCAGTGCTGTTTTTTTAGCGGTTTCTGGTATTATTGAGCGATAGACATAGGCTAAATTAAAGTTCTTGACGGAGTTTTATTTACTTCATAGCCGTTTGCAATAAACAGATTGGATCAGTACCGAATCGCCTAGTTTCGAGATGGATTATAGGAAAAGAGGCCATACCATTTGGCATGGCCCCTGAGCTATTAATGCTATATATGATTAAATCCTCAAAAAAGAGGGTGTGCATCTATGAAAAACGGGAGTCTTGAATCTCTCATTCAAAACTCCTGCAGCCCGCATAAGCACTGGATTTATGGGCCATGCATCTATATTGGGCAAATGTTTTGGTGCGGGTGATTCGTCACTGTGATGACTCACAAGGAGTAAAGAATTTTCTTGGTTCACCAGCACACGTCCAAAACGTAAGACTTAAGTATAATACTCTGCATCTGTATTTCCATAAAATTAACGGGCTGGCCTATATTGGGAACCAGTCCGAGCTTACTTTCCAATATTGACCATATGTATTAATTGTTGTATAGCACCTGTTTGGAAAAGGTATTAAGAAAGCTGTATGCGCGAGAGGAGCTGATTGGCTGCTCGGTCTTCGAGCGTTTGTATGGTAAACTGATTTCAAAAGCTGTGAAGGTATTGCGGTAGGCTGAATAAGCAAAAGAGGATACGAACAAAATGGAGTCCTGCTGCAATAGTTGGACTCCATTTTATTTGTATTCCGCCCCCCGGCTATGCCGGGGAGTTCAAAAAAAAGCTTTAGCGTTCCATATAATAGAAAAACTCCTTTTGATATAATAAAGCTGCGGTCTGCCAACTGCAACAGGACATATCAAAAGGAGGACATTAGAGATGAATTCTAATGACACTAACAGTTTAGCCCATACAAAATGGAATTGCAAATATCATATAGTATTCGCACCGAAGTATCGTAGAAAAGTAGCATATGGAGATATGCGAGTAGAAGTAGGAAAAATATTGAGAGAACTGTGCAACTGGAAAAACGTAGAAATAATACAAGCAGAAGTATGTCCAGACCATGTTCATATGTTAGTACAGATACCACCGAAGATGAGTGTTTCTGGATTCATAGGGTTTCTCAAAGGGAAAAGCACCTTACTGATATTTGAGCGCCACGCGAATTTGAAGTACAAATATGGGAACCGAACATTTTGGTGCAGGGGGTATTATGTAGATACAGCAGGGAAGAACGATAAAGCAATTGCCGAATACATCAAAAATCGATTAGCAGAAGATCAATTGGAAGATCAGATGACGCTCAAGGAGTACACTGACCCTTTTAAGGGTTAGCCGGTAGTCAGTCCACTACGGCTTGAACAAAGTGAAAGCCAGCGTCTTTTAGGCGCTGGCGATCCTATGCTCTTTTAGGGCTCGTGCATACCACGCGTTCAATGCCGGAGGTTTTGATTAAAACGCTGAATGAAGCGCATCACATTTAATGCTGATAAGATAGAATAAAACAGGTCTGAATTACCGCAACGAGATCTTCGGAATGATCAAGAATGATTATGGTATTTTTCTAAAACTCTCATGAAACTGTCTTTCATGATTGTTTCGACTTGCCACACAATATTTTCGGGAGTTTCTTTCATCCCGGCACGCACCCAGTCCAAGCTGATCGCAACAAGTGAAAGTGTATAGAAACGAGCGATAAATTCCTTGTATTCTTTTTTGACATTCATTTGTGCAGACATGGTCTGCACAACCTCAAAGATTTTAGGAAAAAGCCAGTCGTACATGAAAGTTTCAAGATAATCGCGGCTGACCGATCTGAAAGTATTGATGACAAGCTGTTTGTTGTCATGCATCCAGTCTAGAATTAAGCTGTAGCCTTGCTGCCAGGTGTTGATGTCACGATGATTTTCAAGCAGCGATGCGGCTTCCTGAATATAAACCCATTCGAGAAGGCTGTAAATATCATCAAAGTGATAATAAAACGCCTGACGCGTCGTTCCACAATCCTGCACAATATCTTTAACCGTGATATGTTCAAGCGTTTTGGTCTCAAGCATTTTCTTCAAAGAATCTGCAAAGGCATATTTTGCGGTTTTCAGCATATGGTACCACCACCCTTTTTCTGCTTGCCAACATTATATCACTTTTGGGCTTCTGGAAGAAGGTTTACGGATCTTTACACCGACAGCCGGGTGTAAAAAATTTTGACAGCTCAGTTCACGTGTCAATTTTCACAGTGCCGCGCTTCTGCTACTCTGGAAACATCAAAGAGGACCCGGGCCGAAGAAAGCCCGCCGGATAGAAAGGAAGATATTTATGAACATTTACAAAACCATGTACCATGCAAAAAAAGCCCCGGATATTGAAAATCGCAAAGCCTATATTATTGGCGGAGGTCTTGCGGGATTGGCCACGGCAGCTTTTCTTGTGGACGACGCTGGGATGTCCGGAGCCAATATCACAATCCTTGAGCGGTTCGAAGATGTCGGCGGATGCTGCGACGGCGTACGCGGTGAATCCGGATACCTTTGCCGCGGCGAGCGCGAGATGGAACAATACATGGAATGTCTGTGGTATCTTTATAGCAAGATTCCATCTCTTGAAAACGAGGGACGTACCGTTCTCGATGATATCGTGGATTTCAATCGCGATGAGCCAATTCATTCCGAGGCCCGCATACTGACAAAAAACGGTGAAATCTATGACAAGGTGCACGATTACAAGTTCGAGCCGCAGGACATGAATGCGATGATGCATTTTATGGAGCTGCCGGAATCCGAACTGGAGGGCAAGGCTATCGAGGACTTTTTCGGTCCGACATTTTTCCGCAGCAGCCTGTGGCTGTGCTTCCACAGCTGCCTTGCTTTCAAGACCTATCACAGTGCCCTGGAGTGCCGGAGGTATTTTCAGCGCTTTGCGCTGCTGACACGCAACGAATATCTGGAAGGCATCATTCATACAAAATACAATGAATACGATGACATGATCAAGCCCCTTATGACATGGCTGAGCGCTCAGGGCGTTAAAACCGCGTACGGCTGCTCGGTTTATGATTTGGAGATGGACGCCGCCTGCAATACGGTGAAAGGCATTCGGCTCCGCCAGAATGGGCAGGAGCAGGTCATCAGTGTCGGTGAACGCGATCTGGTTTTTGCAACCATTGGCTCACTAACTACCAACTATGCCTTTGGAGACAACCGCACAGTGGCAAAAACTAACCGTGATACCACCGACCTTAGTCTGTTTACCTTGTGGAAGAACCTTGCAAAAAAAGATGCGAAGTTCGGAAATCCCGACAATTTCCTTGGAATGATCGATAAGACAAAATGGATGTCTTTCTTCCCGACGATTAAAGGGTATCCCCAGTTTGTTGAGCGTCTCGAACGGTTAACAGGCAGCAAAGCCGGAACCGGCGGCGCGATTACGCTTAAGGATTCAAGCTGGGATATTTCCTTTGTACTTCACCACAAGCCCTTTTTCCCAGATCAGGCGGATGACGAGGACGTTCTATGGGCAGATGGCCTTTACGGCGAAAACGAAGGAGATTATGTCAAAAAGCCTATGTCTGAGTGTACCGGTGACGAAATTATGACGGAATTCCTTTATCAGCTGAATATGCTCGATATGAAGGACGAACTGCTTAAGCATACATATGTTTCAACTTGTATGATGCCGTATATCGGAGCCCATTTTATGCCCCGCAAAATTTCGGATTGCCCGAACTATGTGCCGGACGGCTGCACCAATCTCGGTTTTCTGGGACAGTATGTTGAGCATCCGGGTGATGCGTCATTCACGGTTGAGCTGTCGGTTCGTACCGCTATGGAGACGGTCTATACGCTCACCGGCCTTGAAAAGGATGTGCTGGAGGTTTATCCCTCCCGTTATGACGTGCGCTACATGGTAGAACGCGTGAAGCGTTTTGCCGGTATCGAGGAGCCAGTTACGGTCGAGGATTTGCCAAGCATCAACCCGCTGAAGATCAATGAAATGAAGAGGAAACTTGTTGCCACGATCAATGCAATCCCGCCATATTATGCGATGTATCTTGGGCGTGACAGAACCGTGCCGCTTAAACGGTATGTGCTCAATCCTGAGGCACCTAAGACAGATAAATGGTAACGCAGCTCCAAAATATTGATTTCAGAAAAATATGCCCGATAAACGGGAGGCAGGACGGCGCCCTTCACTTTGGTGGAGGGCGTTTTGCTTTGTGCCCGCGTTTTCGCTTTTTATATTTTCTGGCTAAAAAAGAACCAAGATAAAAAATAATTCCTGGTATAAATAATGAAATGTAAAAATTTAACATATTTGTGACCGGCGTGTGACCAGCGGGGTGTATAATTGTGGTTATAAAGTAAACAATATTATACAGTACAGTTAATATTTGGGATATTAAATAACGTCACATAAATTAAGAACTGGCAGTTCAGCCACAGAAGCCTTTGATATAAAGAGGAGCGGTGATTCAAAATGAACATGAGCAAAATAATTCAAAAACGGGCAATTTCCCTCGTCTTGGCAATCATGATAGTGGTGAGCTGCACATTTAATACTGCGATGGCGGATACCACTCCGGCAGCTGATTCAGTTGAACAGGATTCCGCCGCATCGATGTCATTATTGGGGGTTGTGAATCCTGCGCCGACTCCTGCGGTTATCACTTGGAGCCGTTCAATGGAAACAAGTGAAGTCAAAAAAAACGTTGCAAATACCAACTGGACTTGGTCGGTAGCAAATACGGTGAACCATACTCAGACAAGCCCAACTCAAATATGGAATGCCAATAGCAATACTTCAGCTACATGGAATTATCAGACACAGTCAGGTGGAAATTCCAAGATGGATCTGCGCCGATTTCAGGGTACATTTACAATTCCGGCCGGCTTTCAAAGAACAGATACGGTTCGGTATTCTTCCGTCAATCAAAGTAATTATACAGCCTTTAACAATGGAAATGTAGTCCCGATTAACGATGATATTTTCATTTTCTGCTACAAGAGGGGCACTGTTCTGACGGACGATAATTATTTGGATTATCTTGCGTTCTGGTCCGGCACCAGCGGCCCCAGGGATGGCCCGAATTATCTTTACCAAACTGCTTTAGAGAACGCAGGAACAACATTTCATGGCAGGGTCGGTATGACGGCTCATAATTCAAACGAAAGTAAAACAGCTATGCCGTCTACAGATGGCTGGTATGTGAATGCTGATTTGGACAATATCGGGGCAGCGCTTTTCCGGACGGGTACTCCTGCCGCCGGTGAGGAGTATGTAATTGATATTTTCACACAGGAATATGCAGGCGGCGGCGGCATGGATGAACCGCAAATCACGTTTACGCACAGCAACGACTATCGCGTGCAGGCACAGAACGATTATTATCAGACAACCTCCGGTACGCCTGCAAATCTTGATATTTTAAAGAATGATAAGGTTTATCTTGCCAATGATGATGTCACGGCGAATGCTGCTCTTCAAGTTAACGTCAATTCTTTGGTCAGCAGCACGGAAGGAATCACGTTACGAAATGACGGCGGCGGACATTACACCGTTTTACAGGGTGCCACGAATATAGGCAGTTTAACCGTTGGTACCGACGGTACCGGTACCTTTATTCCTGCCGCAGGTTATTCCGGAAACTTACAGTTTAAGTACACGGCTGCCTGTACGCCAAACAGCAACACGTACACCGCAGACGCTTATGTCACCATCAGTGTCAAAAATTTGGATTTGAACAAAACCGCTCAGTACACGGGGGACTTTGATTCTACAACCGGAGCAGGGCGCCGCACCTATCAACTGTCATTGTCCGCGTCGGTTCATTCGATCGGCGATACGTATGAGCCGTGCGTGAAACCTTACAGCACATTACCTGACGGTATCTATTATACTGACAGTGCAGGAACAACAGCAGTTACAAAAAGAACGCAGCCGGCTGCAACCACTTATAACTGGTTCAAAGATGATACTCCAATTTCTTTAACGAATCTTTATACTAGAACTGCTGGGTTGCCTACAATAACTTATCAGAAGGTCGCTTATAGTACAGTATCCAGCGGTGGAGACAGTACTGCATCATATTCTATCTTACTAAAGGATGGCACTCGTATTCCTCTGACTTATTATAATAGTGGTCAGTCACCTTATTCAGACACGTATTACTCTGCTTGGGAAAGCGGAGGTAAATATTATTATTATGACGAGGATGAGTATATTTGGCAGTATGACACAGACAATTACCATGATTCAAAGATTGTTAATCACGCACAATTCCAAAAAATGATCACAACACCGAGTTATCAATATAATTCAATCAATATTGCTACAACACCGGTTTCAGGGACGGATTATTTCATCCAACATCCTGGTGGAGGATATGATCGTGTCACTTGGTCGGTAGCGCCCGAAACTACAAGTACCGCTTGGTATAATGCCAGCAGTGTTGTAATACCAGAGCCTGCCACATTGTATCGGGCTGTAGCGACAAATGCGGCGATTGACGGGGCAACGGTTCAGGACACGATTGACCCTCGCTTCGTGGTTCTAAATGGTGGCACGGAGGTTACTGATAAAATCAACCCGACAACACTTGCCAATGGCGGCGTTGTGAGCTATGACAATGTGGCTCAAGTCTGGAAAGTTGTGTGGAGAGGTCAGACAATTCCGGTAACGGGTCAATGGTCAAACACAATTCAGGTTATGGCGAAGTCGGAATTCTTTGGCGGCAACGATATTATAACCAACGTAAGAGCGGATTCTTATGTTTCTTTTGTAAATGCAAACGGTGATAATGTTAAGATGCTGTTTAGGCAGCCGACGGTGAATGTGCCGATTTATCTCCCGCAGGCAAATCAGTCGAAAACTATTTTCCTCGGTGAAGAGGTAGGAACCCTTCCTGCCAATATATCCGTTGATGTTGCCGCGTTTAATAATCCTAATTCGCCAATGTGGTGCGGAAAAGGCCAAACAGGAACAATTTCAGCCAAGTGGTATTACGATGAAAACTGTACAAATCCCGCAGACGGTGTGGATCCCGCTGCCATTGCCGCGCTTACTCCGTCGGATACGACGCCTTTCTACTATAAAGTAACTTATACTCCGGCTGGTACCGGCGCAGCTTCAGCTGGCCCGGCAATTCCAACGACCTCTGTAACCAGTGTTTACACGGTTAATGTGATCAAGGGTCAACTGACTATTACAAAAACTGTAACGGGAACAGCAGCCCCCAACCAGTTCTTTACTTTCAAAGTCGAAAGGTACGCCAAAACGGACACCGCCCGCACCGGAACGGTACTTTCCACTTCCTATGAAGTCATTCACGGTGCCGGCTCCAAAGTGATTATAAATTTACCGCAGGGTAATTACAAAGTAACTGAAATCTCCGGCTCCGCCTGGCGCTACAAGCAGCAGGGTGTCACGCAGTATTCAGCAGGTCAATATCTTGGCAGAAATGCAGGCACCCCAACCACATTTACGGAATCGACTACGGCCACAATAACGAATCAGCTTACCAACAACAAATGGATCAGTGGTCAGGACAGCGTTACAAATGTTTTTGTAGCGAGCCCGCCAACGGAATAAGGAGTGATGGAAATGAACAAGAAGAGACTGATTATTACGGCTTCTTTGGTATTGACCGTCGCTCTGGTGGCTGCCAGTATCACAATGGCATACCTGACGAGCAAGCCGCAGGCGATGGTAAATCACTTTGGCGTTGGTACTTTGACTGCTGAAATTAATGAAAACAACAATACGACCCCAAATTCCAGCAACTCGATTGTGATTGCCAATAATGTAGCGCCCAAGCTGGTGCAGGTGGAAAACAAGGCCGGCGAGAATGCGATTGATGCTTATGTGCGTGTGCAGTTAGTACCCACACTGCGAGATAGCAGTTCTAATCTTGGCGGAAACTTCCCGATGACCACTCCTGCCAATAACCAAATTGTATTCCATCCGTTTACAAATAAGGACTTGACAATCACCTTGGTGTTTGACAGTGGCTGGAACAGCAAGTGGAAATATCGCGCGGGTGACAACTGCTTCTATTACACCGATGTTGTGAAGCCGGGAACAAAGACCGCCACCTTGCTGCAGGAAGTGCGGTTCTCCGGAAGCGATGCGGCGGCTTGGCAGACGAAGTTTAACCTTGATGTGCTGACAGATTCCATTCAGGCTTTAGGAAAAACAGCAGGCAACACACCAGCCGCGCAGGAAGCCTGGCCTGTTTCGATAGATAACAGTACTCACATATTAACACCTAATAATCCCTGATTGGATTTTTACAGGAGGACGTTGTGTTTAAAAGGATATGTAACATTTTATCAAGTATTATTTTGGTTATCATGGTGCTGATTGCCGGCATTCTGCTGCTTCCCTACGCGTTCGGCTACCAAACCCTCGCCGTGCTGAGCGGCAGTATGGAACCTGCTTACCATGTTGGCAGCATCGTATTCGTAAAAAAAGTACCCGCTGCTGAAATCAAGGTTGGTGACCCAATCACGTTTCGCCTTTCAGACCAGGGTGCTTATGCAACTCACCGCGTAGTGAAAATTGATACGGATAAAAAGCAGTTTATTACCAAGGGTGATGCCAACAACGCGGAGGACGGCCCCACAAACTTTGAAAATCTGGTGGGAAGGGCTTCCAACATCAGTGTTCCGTGGCTTGGTTATATCTCTGTAAATATAAAAACGCCCAGAGGAATTCTGGCTGCGACCGGAGTCGTGGTTGTTATTATCCTGCTTTCGTTTCTTCCTGAAATTTTTACAAAAGAGCCCGAAAAATCCAAGGAACCGGAAGAATCCCAAACAACTTAGTCGATTTATTTAGGAAACTGAATAAAAAAATAAAATTATTATTGGAGGGTATTTACAATGAAAAAGAAAAGTATTTTAACAATGGTTGTTTCCCTGGCACTAGTCGGCGCGGTTGCTGTCGGTTCAACTTTAGCTTATTTGACCAGCACAGCAACAAAAACCAACACATTTACGGTTGGTAATGTCACTACTACGCTAACTGAAACTAATTGGAATAGCAGTGCTTCTCACAATTTAGTTCCAGGCACATCATTTGATAAAAATCCTATTGTTACAGTTGCTGCAGGCAGCGAAGAGTGTGATGTGTATATGAAAGTAGTTATTCCGGCAGCATTACAAACTCTTATTAATAGCAACAGAGTAAGCATCGATTTTCAAAGTGATTGGTCTTTAGTTGATGCAGTTAAATATCCTGGCGTTTACAAATACAAACAAACTATTGCACATAATAGTAGCGCGAATACTCCTCTTACGGCTCTCTTCACAAAGGTAGAAGCTTCTGCTGACGCAACGAGTGATGATATGAAAACACTAACAAATAATTTTAACATTATTGTTTCCTCTTTTGCAATTCAGCACAATGTAGCTGGAGCAGCCATGAGTGTTGACGATCAACTTGCCAAAGCAAACTGGTAATATCGAATATTTGTAGAGCTTAACTTTAGAGCTTCTGTAGTGCCGGCAGCATTTTCTGCCAGCAAGGCAGATGTTTAAAGAGAGGAGGAATAGAGATGAAGAAAAAAGTATCGATTATCGTAACGGCGGTGTCACTTGTCGCTTTGATTGTCGTTGGTTCAACGCTCGCGTTTTTCACCAGCCAAGGTACTGTGAATAACACAATCACGACGGGCGATGTAAAAATCACGCTGACGGAACCGAAATTCAAGGATTCCGGCAGCCAAGACGGTAACGTAATTTATATGCACGATATTACGCCCGGCCAGTCCATCGTAAAGGATCCTACGATTACCAATACCGGCAGCCATGATGCGTATATCCGCTGCAAGCTTGATATTACAGGGCTTAACTTCGATGATAACGCAGATAATGAAGCTACCCGTAGAAATCAATTACTGAAGGGTATTGATATTAGTGAGAGTAATTGGGTTTTGGCAAGCGATGGGTATTATTATTATCAGAGTAAATTAGCAACAAATAAGGATGTGAAATTCTTTGAAAATGTAAAAATTCCAGAAGAATGGGACAATGCATTTGCCAGTAAGAGTTTCAGCATCAACGTAACGGCTGAAGCGATTCAAGCGGATAATTTTACTCCTCATACAACAAACGAAAAGATTGACAGTTGGAAATACAGCAACGGCAGCGAGGTACCGGTAGAATCTTCTTCTCCTGCTGCTCCTAACTAATACAAAAGGGTTGGTCTGTTAATTAGGATTTGCGACAAACACTGAATTATGTGCAACGTGGAAAAGCGGAAAAAACTGGCTGCCATGTTGAGAGGAAATGATGCAATGAAAAATTATAAATTTATAAAACTGAATCGGATTGCACTCATCTCAATAGCGGCTGCGGCGCTGATGGCCTGCAGCTCAGTGACTGCTTTTGCCGCGGTTTCACCATTGCCTGCCAATACGGCGGCGAAGGTAGTCTACACCGGCGATGGTACAACGACAAAGACTGTTGAAGTTAAGAATGCGGATAATTTGGGGGCTTTTAAGAATCTGATGCCCGGCGGCACAACCAATCCGCAGGAGATTACGATTGAAAACCAGAGCAGCCAAAACATGAGGGTGTATTTTCAGGCGCAGCCAACCGAAACAACCTCAAAAAAGGTGTTGGATGCGCTGCAGATGAAAATTACCTTCAAAATGGATAACAGCTCCGCAACACAGACTTTGTATGAAGGTCCGGCTTCCGGAAAAACGGGAACAACCACGGTTTCTGATATTGTCAGCACACCGATCAGCCTTGGCTATGTTTACGGCAAGTCCCAGTCCGGCGTTCTTTCAGCCACACTGACTGCACCGGAAACAATGAATAACCAATATCAGCTTGCAGCTGCAGATATTAAATGGATTTTCCAGTTCGAACTGACTGACCCGGTTAACTCGCTCCCGCATAATAATGGCGGTGGAAACAGCACACCGATCGACACAGTTTCTGCTGAAAGCATTGGAACGGATTCGTCTCCACAGGCAGGGCCCACAGTTTCGACTTCTTCTCCGGAAGAAATCCCCAATGACGATGTTCCGCTTTCCAAACCTCCAAAGACCGGTGAGGACGCAACATTTCTCTGGGTTGTCATAGCAGCGGCTGCTGTTGCCTGTGTTGTCTTTGTGGCAAGCAGAAAAAAGATCAGACATCAAGCGTAATAACTGATAAATAGATTGTTTGAAACACCCCTGTTTGTGGAATAAAAAATCCATAAACAGGGGTTTGTTTTTGAACCCGCTAAATTGGTCATACATAAAAACTACCGGCACTATGTTATAACATAAATATTGGTTCCAACTTGACAAGTATTTTCTTTTAAATTAGAATAATGTAAATGATTAATACCTTAAGGGAACAAAGGGTGTGCTTTATGCAGTATAACGTAGACGCCGAACCTAACATTCAAGTGAATATGCTGGGTGAATTTTCGATTACGATTAACGGAAACCAACTTAACAACCTGAGTGGCCGCACGAAGCGTGTGTGGATGCTGATTGAATATTTAATAGCAAATCGCAGAAAAGACGTATCCATGGAAATGCTTATGAAAGCCCTCTGGGAAGAAGATAAATGTAGAGATCCGCAGAACGCGCTGAAAAATCTGGTTTACCGCGCCAGGGAGCTTCTGAAAGAAATTTCTCATGATGACAAATCGGAGTTTATTAAGTTCATGCGCAATACTTACACATGGAACAACGATTACAACTGTGTCGTTGATACCGAGCAGCTTGTCGATTGCTGGAAGCTGGTAAATGATTCTTCACAACCGGACGAAGTTCGCATCCGGTCCTGCAAAGAAGCGCTTGCCCTGTACCGGGGGGAGTTTCTTCCAAAGTCTTCTTATAGTACATGGGTAATTTCCGCGGCGGCGTATTTTGCTACACTCTATAACGATTGCATTTTAAACGGATGCAGTGTCCTGATTGAAAATCAGCGTTACGATGAGGTAATCCACATCTGCGAAACCGCGTTGATCTACACCCCCCTGGAGGAATCCATTCATAAGATGTTGCTCTATGCGTGCATAAGTACCGGTCAGTACAACAAGGCACTCAACCATTACAACGAAACAATCAAATTGTTTGACAAAGAGCTTGGTGTAGATATTTCTGAATTCCTACATCCTATTTACAAACAGCTAATCAACAGCATTAATCATATCGAAATTGATTTAAAAGTTATCAAAAGCAATTTAAAAGAATCCCTGGGCATAGTGGGCGCGTATTACTGTGATTATGAAGCGTTTAAGGATATTTATCGGATTCAAGCACGCTTGGCGGCGCGCACCGGGATTTCTACCTTTATCGTTTTATTCACGCTGATTGACTTGAATGGGGAAATGCCGGAAGCCGGTGTGGCAAAACTGGCAAGCGACAGGCTGAAGGAGGCAATTCTCTCCAGCCTGCGCAAGGGTGACACGGTCGCAGCCTACAGTCCCACTCAATTTATTGTCATGCTCTCTCTTGTTAATTACGATAATGCAAAAATAGTCACGGACCGGATTCTTCAGAAATTTCAATCTCTATATCGTAAAAATAATGTAAAGCTGACAACCAGTATCAATGCGCTTGACGCTGTAAAATAAAATTTAAAAGCCGCATGAATTACTGGATTTTTTAGTAATTCATGCGGCTTTATTTGTGCGCTTTAAAGGTTTGCTTATATTCGGTAATCCCGATTTTCACGCTACATCTCCAGTTAATAGCAGTGGAAGAGACGGATGTTAAGCAGTGATGCTATAATCAGGGATTTTTTATTTAGTTATAAAAAGGAATGATTGTATTTTGGATGGAGTGTTATACTAAAAAAGTCTTTGCAAAGTCAAAATTTACACCGATATCAAAAAATGAACATTATGGCAATTGTTTTGGCTTTTGTTTTCTTACAAATTGCAATGGGGCGTGATGATTATCAATAGTAACAGCAAATCAAAAGCATATCTGTATCTAATTATTACCACTTGTGTGTGGGGAAGTCTGTACGTAGTCAGCAAATATGTAATGGCTTCCGTACCGCCGTTCACAGTTATATTTGTACGGTATTTAGTGGCGGGAGGTGTACTGCTGATCCTGCTTAAAACAAAAAAATTGCAAAATGCTGAGCGGGGGAAAATTGATCGGAAAGATTATAAATATATTGTATTTATTGGAGCAGTCGGTTACTTCTTAAGTATTAGTGCACAGTTCTTTGGCACAAAGCTTTCAAATGCCGGGCTTGCTTCTCTTATAAATTCTCTCAATCCGATTTTTATGCTTGTTTTTGCGGTGCCGTTTCTAAAAGAAAAGATTACATGGACGAAGATTATTTCAGTAGCGGCAGCTTTAATAGGAGTTTATGCTATTGTTGGCGGAGGAGGAACGCATGGTGAGATGCTTGGAATCCTTCTATCTTTTATTTCTGTGGTTACATGGTCGCTGACGAGTGTAGTTGTTAAACGCTTTACCCAAAAATACGACCCACTGATCATTACCACTTATTCTATTCTGATAGCTTTAGTTTGCACTGTGCCTTTTTCGGCTTATGAGTTGGCAACAACTCCAAATGTTCCAATTTTTCATCCGGGTATTCTCTGTGGGCTGTTATACATTGGTCTTATCGGTACTGCATTAACAAATGTACTGTGGAATCTTAGCCTGTCTATGATTGAAGCTGGGCGCTGCGCCTTATTTTACCCTGTGCAGCCTATGGTAGCGGCTATTCTCGGAAGCTTGTTTTTAGGGGAAGTAATTCATTTTTCCTTTGTTATCGGCGCAGCGTTTATACTGGGTGGCGTTGTGTTCAGCGTCCTTTCTGACAGGACACGCCAAAAGAGCGAATAACTGCCCTCGCAGGCTTAAGAGAGCACGGGTTGGCAGCCGTAGAGAACTTTGTAATTAAAGAGAATGCACCCTATAAGGGCAATGCATTGATGTACTTAAAAAATTCTGAAGGATTTAAGATAGTTCTTTACCGCGTATGAATTATTATAGTAGTAAATCACCCTTTCTAACCCCAAAGCCCGGAAGATCCGCATAATGCTGGTTTTTCGGGTTTTTTTAATGGTTATGTTTTGTAAACTATAGATCGAACGGGCAATTTTCTCCATCGCTGCACGTAATCGAAAGAAATAATATCGCTTATCTCACTGTATTAGTTGTGCTGAGTTAAAGAATATTCTAACACAATATTATTAAATGTGTATATTAAAAATCAGAATGTATTGTATATGAGTATAAGAAATATTAATAACAAATCGAAATTATAGTCATATTGTGCAAACCAGCATCACATTTTATATTTTGTCTGAATCAGGATCATGTTATACTACGATTGCAAATTAGAAAATGGGTAACACATCACAAACAATTTCAAAACAGACAATCTTACATATTGCTTTTGGTATGTTTCCCGTTAACAAAGGGAGGAAATTGTAATGGTCAAAAGATTTACGAAATCTATTAGCCTGTTGTTGGCAGCATGCTGCATGGTGTCAATTGTAGGCGGATGCTCCTCGTCAAATCAGGCGGCAGCATCGGGGACAGCTTCTTCGGCAGCCTCTGAAGCGGCAAAGGACGAAAAGGTAACGCTTAAAGTTTACATGCAGTATTCGGCGGATGATGAAAAGCAGCCGTACGACTACGCTGTAGAGCAAATGAAAAAGGTAATGCCCAATGTAACTCTGGATTTGGAAATAATGGCGCAGGATGACAACCAAAAACTCAAGACTTACGCAGCCACCAATAACCTGCCGGATATTTTTGTAGCTACAACAGATATTATTGAAGCATTTAAGAAGTCCAATAATATTCTTCAGCTTGACCCATATATTTCCGAGCTGGGAATCGCCGACAAGCTTCTGCCGTCCGCACAGCCGCTGCTGAAAAGCGGTGACGGCCATACCTGGGCTATTCCGGATGCCGGCCAGTTTGGAGCGCTCCTCTATTACAACAAGAGCGTATTTAAGAAATGCGGTGTTGAAGTCCCTCAGAATTATGATCAGTTCCTTGACGCCGTAAAGAAGATTAAGGCCAAAAATATTGTTCCGCTCGCGCTGTTCGGAAAGGAAAAGTGGGTCGGAGTTCAACTGTTTGATATGCTGGCTACCAGAGAAGAACCGAAGGGCATTAAGGGCCTGGATACAGGTGATACAAAGATTACCGATAAGGCATATACCAATGCGGCAAACAAATTAGTGGAACTTGTTAAAAACGGATTGCTTCCGGCCGATGTTTTCAATGTAAGTGCCGATGACGCCAATGCAATGTTAAAATCCGGGAAGGCTGCAATGTATTTAAGCGGTGCGTGGAGTCTGTCCGACTTTGGCCAATCAATGGGTGACAATGTCGGATATATGTTTGCTCCGCTTGCTTCTGCCGACACAGCTTCAAGCGTGCAGTGGAATATCAGCGGCGGCGGCTATAATTCAGGACTTGGTGTATCTGCAAATTCAGCATATAAGGATATTGCAGCTAAGTATGCCTGCCAGTTTGCTATGTATTTTGCAAAAGGAAGAATCATCAAACGCGGTGATCCGAACCCGATTCTAAAGGAAACTGTTGAACCGGAGAAAGCTTACAGCGCAGTTCAAAAGCAGTATGTAGCTGATTCTGCAAACTTCAAATCTACAACCTGCTTTGACTGGGGCCTTACGAATTCTACATTCAAGGCTAATATTGAAGACGGCATCAGCAAATTATTAACAGGTGACTATTCCGTTTCGCAGTTCCAGCAGGATATACAAAATTCAGCCGGCTAAATAATATTTACAAATTTTACTACTGAAATAAAAAGAATCAGGTTCTGATACGAATATATAATCGGCAGCCTGATTCTTTTTATTCAAATATGAGGGATGTAAGTATATGCAAAAATCTTTGCACAAAAAAATTGATCTGCTTGTATTCATATTGCCTACGCTTATTCTATTCACGGTTGTTGTTGCATTACCGATTTTTAGTACATTTTATCATAGCTTTTTTAATTGGGATGGACTTACGACTCCTGTTTTTAATGGGGTTGCCAATTACATTCGTTTGTTTAAAGATCCTCTCTTTTATACATCAATGAACAATGTTTTGTTTTATGCAGTCGTACTTGTATTTGTTCAAGTCGCAATAAGTTCTCTGTTTGCAGTGCTTTTGTCACAAAAATGGGTAAAAGGGCGCACAATTATGCGGACGACGCTGTTTTTCCCGGTTGTGCTTTCGGTTACGGTTGTATGCCAGCTTTGGAGTTCCGTTTTTAACGGCCAGTACGGACTTTTAAACAAGATATTTGAGATGTTTGGACTCACTTTCAGACAGGCCTGGCTAAGCAACAGCAAAGCTGCTATTTTTGTAATTGCATTTGTTGATGCCTGGCAGTATATGGGGTACTATATGGTAATCATTTATACTGCTATGCAGGCTATTCCAAACCATCTTTATGAAGCCGCCGATATAGACGGCGCAAATACAGTCGCTAAATATTTTAGAATTACGCTTCCTTTGATGAAAGAAACTTATAAGCTTTGCCTTACACTTACCATTACAGGCGGGTTGAAGGCGTTCCAGACCATGTATATCATGACGGGCGGAGGGCCGGGTACCGCAACATACACCCTTAGCTACGTAATGTACCGTTCTGCATTCCGGATAAATCAATACGGCTATGCATGCACTTCGGCAATTCTTCTTGTATTTGAATGCATCATAGTTTCGGTTATTATTAACAAACTGATGAAGAGCGATACAATATATTAAGGAGGTGTTGACAGTGGTGAAAAAGTTAGGTTCTAATGTTTTAAGAACACTGATTTATCTATTTTTGATAACGTCTACACTGGTTTCAATTTATCCGCTGATTTGGATGTTCTTTTATTCATTCAAAAATAATGATGAAATTTTTCAGCTGAATCCGTTCGGTTTTCCAACTGTATTCCGTGTAGAGAATTATGTCAAAGCGTGGCAGCAGTATGATATCCCTGTGTATTTTAAAAACAGCGTCATTGTAGCTGCCCTCACAATTGTTTTTACCATTTTATTATCCCTGATGTTCTCTTACGCAACTGCACGCATGAAATGGAAGTTTGCTAATACGGCAAGGCTTTATGTCATGACGGCTATGTACATTCCCGTGCAGATCATTATGATTCCTTTGGCGATTATGATCAGAGACCTCAAGTTGGCAAATTCGCTGCTCTCGCTGATTATCCCTTATGTCGCCTTTGAATTGGGTTTTTCTACCCTCGTATTTTATGGATATCTGAAGCAGCTCCCGTTTGAGCTGGAGGAAGCAGCCGAGTTGGATGGGGCGAGCATTTATACAACGTTTTTCCGTATTATAGTTCCGCTTGTTAAACCGGCTATCGCGACCATGATAATCTTTATTTTTCTGTTTTCCTGGAATGAGTTTACAATGTCACTGATCCTGATCAGTAACAATGCGTTGAAAACACTTCCGCTTGGTCTTGTTACATTCCAAGGACAATTTCAGACGGATTGGGGCGGAATGGGAGCTGCCATGGTAATTTCAAGCGTACCTACCATTTTAATTTACCTCGCGTTTAACCGTCAGTTGGAAAGTGCCTTGACAGTGGGTTCCGCTGTTAAGGGATAATAGGTTATAGGTTAATAGATAATAAAATTTTACGGCTTGTTTTGTAACCTCTGTTTTTAACAGAGGTTCACTTACCGTAAGATTTTCTATTTAACAATGTAATTGTTCAAAACCTTCCTATCCTGCTGTCGCAAGCTTTAAAAACAGCGGCCCAATGATCGGTGTGGAGATTGAGAAAATGGGTTTTAAACAATGAAAAGATTTTTTAAAGGCATCATCAATTGGTTTTTAAATAAGAATATCCGTATGAAGATAAACATGATCTATATTATCCTTATTGCAGTGCAGACTTTGTGTATCACTGCTTTTTCCAATGTGATTGTTTCGCATTCGCTTGTGGACAGTACGATAAAACAGTTCCAGAGCGATTCAAAGCTGGTGATAAACAACATTGAAAATATAATGCTGAATGCAGAGAGTTATTCAAATGACATGACCGTCAGGCTAAATAACTATTTTGTCCTTGACTATGCTCAGAATGCTCCCAGCGAATACAATAGCTATATGCGCGATACAATGATAAAAAAATCTTTCCGCAACGCGCTTTATGTGTACCCTCAAATGTACGGAATTTTATTTGTTACCAGTGATGGGAAGATCATTAAGTCCGATAATTTGCTCCAAAATGTAAACTATTTGGATATTGTCGGAGCGAATAAAAAAGTTGATGATAAAAACCAAGGCTGTGTATGGCTTAACATGGGAAAGTGCAGTTTTCAGCAGGGTGACGCATTCGTAATGCCTGTCTGCAAAAGAATTGTAAATATTAATTCAGGCAGTTATATAGGACTCCTGACAATTATGATACAGGAAACCACCTTTTCTAAGGTTTACTCCAATATCAGCAGTGAAAAAAATGTGAATTTTTTCATCTGTGATGATACCGGAGTCATAGTTTCATCGTCGGCTCCGTCACAAATCATGAAGCCTGTTTCTGACAATGCACTTAAAAACTGGATTGTACATAGTAAAAATCAAAGCCAGATTATGAATATAAACGGCCAAAGTGTTCTTGTAATGAAGTCCGGTTTTTCAAAAGTCGGGTGGAAGCTTATCAATATTGTTCCAATGAATCAAATCACAGGAGAAAGCAATCAAATAGGCGTCATGATTATACTGTTCGGAATTATCTGTACTTTCATTGCTATGCTGCTTTCCAATGTGTTGTCGTCTTCCATTACAAAGCCGCTTCGCCATTTGATTTATGACGTACAGCATCTGAAGCTCGACAACCTGAGTGCCATGACGCAAGTGAAATCGGAGGATGATGTCGGTCTGCTTGCCAAGAGCTTTAACTCTATGAAGCGGCGCATCAACGAGCTTCTTGTAAATAATATAAAACAAAAGGAGAAACAGCGCAGACTTGAGCTGAATCTTCTTCAGGCGCAGATCAAGCCGCACTTTTTCTATAATTCCCTTCAGATGATCTATGCGATGATAGATATGAATGATAAGGAAAAAGCGAAGAAGTCTGTTAAATCACTTGCCGACTTTTACCGTACTGCACTCAGCAACGGAAATGAAATTATCACGGTCGGCGAAGAACTGTCCAACACAAAAGATTATCTATATATTCAGAAAATCCGGTATGGAAACACTTTTGATTATTTTATCGAATGCGATCCGGAACTGGAAAAATATAGAATTATGAAACTTACCCTGCAGCCGATTGTAGAGAATTCAGTAAACCACGGCTTTGCCGGCAGGAAGATCGTGAATGGGATTATCAGAATCAAGGTAATCAAAGATGGCGACTTTATCATGATTAAAGTGAGCGATAACGGTGTTGGCATGAGCCAGGAAAAAGTTTCAGAAATTATTCAGGGGAAAGGTTCCAATACCAAAGAATCATTTGGGCTGAAAAGCATCGATGAAAGGATTAAATTGTATTACGGCTACAGCTACGGATTGAAAATCAACAGTGAGATCGGAAATGGTACATTAGTAAGCGTTTATATTCCGGCGCTTGAGAACATGAACGAGATAGACTTAAACAATGAGGAGAGTTGATGAGCAGATAATAATCGATGAAATTGACAGGAGTGTGAGCTGTAGTGTACCGCATAATGATTGTTGATGATGAGGATTATTTCAGACAGTATTTGAGAAGTACTGTGGATTGGAATGCCATTGGCTTTGAAATTGACGGAGAAGCATCTAACGGAGAAGAAGCTCTGGCACTGGTCCCACAAGTAAAACCGGATATTATTCTTGCTGACATACATATGGCAAAAATGGACGGAATCGCTTTTTCCAGAGAAGTGAAAATCCGTTATCCATATATTAATATTATCCTTATTACAGGATACAATGAGTTTGAATATGCGAAACAGGCAGTAAAAATAGGCGTTTCAAACTTCCTGTCAAAACCGTTTGACCAGCAGGAACTGATTAGCAGTGTCCTTAAAATAAAAGATGAGATCGTGAATCTTTCTGACCGTGAAAAGCTTATCAGCACGTTAAAGCAGCAATACAGCGAAACAATTCCCCTTGTCAGGGATGTGGTGCTCTATAAAATTGTGAAAGGAAAATATACCGCAGGCCAGATAAAAGAGGATATGGAACGGTTAAAGGTTTCATTGCCTCAATGCCCGGCTGTAGCCATGGTCATTGAATGCGAAATTGCCGACCATCCTGACAAGCAAAGCAGGGAAAGCTTCAGGCAGAAGATAAAGAGTGCTCTTTGCTCAATTGTTAACATAGAGTGCGTTGTGTTTGAACACGAGGACACAATGATAAGTATTATGGGGCTTGGTGAAAAGCGGTTCTATAACTATTTGAAAAACTCCTGCGAAAAGATAATTTCAGATTTCGCAGGTAATTACGAAGGCTACATATCCATTGGAATCGGCAGTGTCTGCACGTCTGGCGACCAGATACCCGGGTCGTATAAGGCGGCAAAAGTAGCTCTCAACAATAAATTTTTGCTTGGAAACAACCGAGCCATATCCTATGAATCCCTTAAAATCAAGGGCTCGGACGTCGAAGTTTACCCATTCCAATTAAAGAACGACCTTCTGATGTACCTCAGACTGCTTGACGAAGAAAAGGTTCGTAAAACAATGTCCGAGATTTATGATTTCATAAAAGCCAAACAAGTTTCCATTGATTTTATTTATATCCTTTACACTGAGCTACTGTCGAACTGTTTTTCCTGCCTGGCAGAATACGGGTACAAAACCGACGAGGTTTTCGGCGGCAAGTTCAGCCCGTTTGAACAAATCCTGAATGGCCGCACAATAGGCGAAGTACACGAGTATATCATATCGGTTTATATTAAGGTAATTTCCTATCTGAAAGACCGAAAAAACAAGAACTCCGTTAGCGCGGTTAAAAAAGCCAAATCGTATATTGACGAAAATTATGCGGCTGCCAACCTGACGATCGAGAAAATTGCTGAAAATGTTTTCTTTCATCCAAGTTATCTCAGGTTCATTTTTAAAAAGGAAATGGGTATTACAATTTACGAATATTTGACAAAAGTGAGAATGGAACGGGCAAAACAACTGCTTATGAAGGGCGGATTCACTAACACGGCTGTTGCAAATATGGTCGGTTATTCCGATCCGACCTATTTCAGCAAATGCTTTAAAAAATGCTATAAGATAAATCCCAGCAATTTTGAAAAAAATCGGAGTATAGGACATGACGACGGATTATAGAATTAACTAATATTCGAAAGAGAGAAGTCTTGCTATGTTTGGAAAGATCACGGATTATTCCCAGTCAGGTAATAAATTGCAGATTTTATTTGAATACGGAATAGGGGTTGTTGAGGTTCTGGATTCCGAAATCATAAGAGTTTTTTCACCTTTGAGCGGCAAAGTGCATGAGTCCTGGGCTGTTTCAGACAAGCCTTGCAATGCCTGCAGTTTTAGCACCATACGGGAGAACTGCTGCTTGAAAATAAAAACAGCCGCGTTAGTTATTATAGTGGGCGATAATTTTAAGGTGGATTTCTATGACTCTGACCTTAACCCTGTCTGCATGGATTATTGCGGTAAGCGGGAACCGTTTGAACGATATGGGCTTGGCGCGAATGCCGGAGCAGAAGGTATTAAATTGGAAAACGTCGTCACAGAGTACAACGTTGAGGTTCGGAAAATGCTGCTGGGCGACGAATGCTTTTATGGCCTTGGGGAGACAACAGGGCAGCTTAATAAACGCGGATACTACTATGAAATGTGGAATACAGACCAACCCGCGCCGCACGTGGAACGAATGAAGTCACTTTATGCGGATATTCCCTTTTTCATTGCTTTGCGCAGCAGCAAGGCTTATGGAATATTTTTTGACAACACCTTTAAAACATATTTTGACATGGGAAAAGAGAACCCGGACTACTATTATTTTGCGGCGGATGGCGGAAACCTGGATTACTATTTTATTTACGGCCCAAAACCCGCTGATGTGGTTGAACGGTACACCGGCCTGACAGGAAGAACGCCGCTTCCGCCGCTTTGGTCATTGGGATACCAGCAGTCGCGCTGGAGCTATGCGCCGGAAGAAAAGCTGCTTGAAATTGCCGGGGGTTTTAGGAAAAGGCATATTCCCTGTGATGTACTTTATCTTGATATTGACTATATGGATGGCTACAGGGTTTTCACCTGGGATAAAACACGCTTTCCAACACCCCAAGAACTGCTCGGGCGGCTGAAGGATATGGGCTTTCATGTTGTCACCATTGTGGACCCGGGAATAAAAAAAGAAGAAGGATATAAAATCTTTGAGGAAGGGCTTGCAAATGGTTATTTTATCACGGAGGAAAACGGCGGCCCCTATGTGAATAAAGTATGGCCCGGCTTAGCTGTGTTCCCCGATTTTACACGCGAAAAAGTCCGAAACTGGTGGGCATCAAAGCAGGATAAACTTCTTGATGCGGGCGTCGCAGGCATATGGAATGATATGGATGAACCCGCGACGTTTGACGGCCAGATTCCCGATAAGGTGATGTTTGGCGGGGCACTGCAGATGGAACACAGTGAAGCGCACAATATATATGGGCTGCAAATGGCAAAGGCTTCTTACGAAGGCATTAAGGCGCATACGAAGCAAAGACCGTTTGTTTTAACGCGGGCCTGCTATGCGGGCGTGCAAAAATATTCGGCGGTGTGGACGGGGGATAACCAAAGCATGTGGGAACACCTGCGGTTATCCATTCCGATGCTGATCAATATGGGGATGAGCGGCGTCTCCTTTTGCGGAGCCGATATCGGCGGATTTCAATATGACTGCACCCCGGAACTTTTGGCAAGATGGACGGAAGCGGCGTGCTTTTTACCGCTGTTCAGAAATCATTCCTGTACCTGCACGCGAAATCAGGAGCCGTGGGCGTTTGACTCTAAAACGGAGAGCATCTGCAAAAAATATATTGAGCTGCATTACAGGTTGATTCCATACCTCTATGATCTGTTTTGGAAGGGCTGCACAACAGGCCTGCCCGTTATGAGACCGCTTCTCCTCGATTCTTACGATGATGAGCAAACTTATGAAATAAATGACGAATTCATGGTTGGCGATGAAATTTTGGCGGCTCCTGTTGTCCAGCAGGGACAGAGAACCAGAAGCGTTTATCTGCCAAAAGGCGAGTGGTATGATTTTTGGACAAATGAACGGATTCCCGGCGGGCAGTATGTACTGAGAGATACGCCGCTGGATATTTGCCCCATCTATGTAAAGGCCGGAAGTATTCTGCCAATATGGCCCGATATGGAGTACACGGGCGAAAAACAGGTTAACACGCTTGGCCTGCGTATCTATCCGGGCGAGGGCAGCTATACGCACTATCAGGACGATGGCGTAAGCTTCGATTATGAAAACGGCGGTTATAATCTTTACCGTATTAAGATGATGCCGACCGCTTTCGGCGGGCTGGAAATCAGCATAGACGATATTTCCGAAAGCTTCCATGACAGCTATAGCAGGTTCGCGGTTTCTGTTGAAGGCTTCCCGGCGAAAAGTGTTCTTGTGAACGGCAGCGAGATTCCGTTTGAAACGGACGGCAAATCCACGCGGTTTACCATCCCAGCCAAAGAAACCAGAATTGAAATACAGAGCCGCGAATCGTTGAACTGATGACGAGTTAGCTCGAATTCATTTAACGTTATAGGGAGGAGTATAATATGAAAATAAAATTTTTAGGTACCGCGGCAGCGGAAGGCTGGCCCGCCCTTTTTTGTAACTGTGAAAGCTGCCGGAAGGCAATGGAAAACGGCGGGAAAAATATTCGCACCCGTTCATCATGCCTGATTAACGACGAGTATATGGTTGACTTTCCGCCGGATACATACATGCATGTGCTCATGAACAGGATTGACTTAAGCAAGGTGGAACACCTGCTTGTGACGCATTCCCACGATGACCATTTCTATCCCGAAGATATTCAGATGCGTAAGGAGCCATACGCGCATATAAGCCTTGACAAGCCGCTGAATGTGTATGGAAACGACGCGGTGAAAATGAAGTTTGCGCGAACGAACGTGGAGCCGGTTCAGAACAACAGAATCACTTTCAGTGAAGTAAAGCCGTTTAACACCTATGACATCGGTAAAGCCAATGTTATGCCGCTGCTTGCGGACCATACGCCGGGTGAAACATGCCTGCTGTACCTTTTCACTCTTGAAGGAAAAACAATCTTATACGGACATGATACCGGTTATTTTCCGGAACAAACATGGGCACACCTTCAAAATACCAAAATCGATGCCGCTATCCTGGACTGCACCGACGGCCCCGGCCCCTGCGAAAACTATCATATGGGTTTTCCGGCTGTTCTGAAGGTTAAAAAACGCCTTGAATCACAGCATTGTACCGACAGCCAAACCAAATTTATCATTACGCATTTTTCGCATAACGGCAGGCTGCTATACGACGAACTTGTTAGCATGGCATCTCCGCATGACTTCATCGTCTCCTATGACGGTATGGAAATCTTAGTTTAACAGACGGCCATTATTTTACAGACGCAATGATGTCTGTTTCAGCGGCGGGAATATGAGTCTGTAATAGATCACATTACATATTAAGAACGGAGGTATTCTATGCCGATTACTTATGATGCTGAGAAACAAGCATTTCACCTGCAAAATGAGCATATGAGTTATGTGATACAGATTGTCAGGAACCGGTATCTTGCACATGCGTATTGGGGCCGGAGAATAAAGAAATTTCACGAAAGCAATCCGATTGTATTTATGGAAAGGGGATTTGCACCGAATCCGTTCCCATATGACCGCGATTTTTCGCTGGACAGCTTTCCGCAGGAATACCCCTCATACGGAAATGGCGACTTTCGGTTACCTGCTTTTCAGGTTCAGTGGGAGGAAAGCGGATCGACTGTATCCGAGCTGTATTACCGCTCATACAGAATTCTTGACGGCAAATCGGGTATCCCCGGTCTTCCGGCAACATATGCCGGCGAAGGCGAAGCACAGGTGCTTGAAATCGAACTGTTTGATGAAGTAACCCAACTGAAAGCGGTTTTGAGCTATACTGTTTTTAACGAATATGATGCGATTGCACGATCGGTGAGATTTGAAAATAATGGTACAAGCAACCTTAAAATATTGAAGGCGTTGAGCGCCAGCGTTGATTTTCGTGATGATGATTTTAACCTTTTGACACTTTACGGGTCACATACCAATGAACGTAACATTTGTAAAAATGCACTTGTACCGGGTGCTCAGATGATACAAAGCTGTCGCGGCGCAAGCTCTCATCAGGAAAATCCTTTTTTCGCGCTGATGCGAAAAGAAGCAACCGAGGATTCCGGTGAAGTTTACGGTTTCAGCCTTGTTTACAGCGGTAATTTCCTTGCTGAAGTGCAGGTGGACCAGTTTCATACCGCGCGCGCCGCAATCGGCATAAATCCGTTTGATTTCAGCTGGCTGCTCGAGCCCGGGCAAAGCTTTTATACTCCGGAAACAGTTATGGCTTTTTCAGCAAACGGCCTCGGCGGAATGTCACGGACATATAACAGCCTGTATCGCAACAATCTGTGCCGGCTGCCATTTCGCAACCGGATCCGCCCGGTACTCGTGAACAGCTGGGAGGCAACGGGATTCGATTTTGACGAGACTAAAATTTTGATGCTGGCAAAACAGGCTAAATCGGTCGGAGCCGAACTGCTGGTGCTTGATGACGGCTGGTTCGGAGAACGGGATGATGATAAGCGTTCGCTGGGGGACTGGGTTGAAAATGAAAAAAAGCTTCCGCACAAGCTTGCATGGCTTGCCGATGAAGTCAACAGGATTGGGCTGCAGTTTGGGTTGTGGTTCGAACCAGAGATGGTATCGGAGAACAGCAATCTTTACCGTACACACTTGGATTGGTGTCTGCATGTTGCTGGACGTCCCTTTACCGAGGGAAGAAACCAGCTTATCCTGGATCTTTCGCGGCCGGAGGTGTGCAATTATATTATAAAATCAGTTTCAGATGTGCTTTCACGTGCAAACATAAGCTATGTGAAATGGGACATGAACCGTCATATGACAGAAATAGGCTCTGCAGCGCTTCTGCCGGAAAGGCAGCGTGAAACGGCTCACCGTTACATGTTGGGGCTTTACCATGTGCTGGAGGAAATAACCGCAAGGTTCCCAAATGTGCTGTTTGAAAGCTGCTCGGGAGGGGGCGGGCGATTTGATCCGGGAATGCTTTACTACATGCCCCAGGTATGGACGAGCGATAATACGGATGCGATATGCCGCCTTAAAATTCAATACGGAACGAGCATAATATATCCGGCAAGCACGATTTGCTGCCATGTATCCCAAATTCCAAATCAGCAGGTGGGCAGAAATACGCCGCTTTCCACGCGGGGATTTGCTGCAATGTCAGGAAATCTCGGATACGAACTTGATTTGACAAAGCTATCGGATGAAGAGAAAAATGAAATTACAAATCAGATCCGCGTTTATAAGGAGATGCGGGAGGTCGTGCAATCCGGGGATTTTTATCGTATCTTAAGTCCTTTTGAGGGCAATGAAGCTGCATGGATGTTTGTTTCGGAATGCGGCAAATATGCTGCGGTATTTTATTTTCGCGTACTGGTTCAGCCTCAGGCGCCGATCAGAATACTAAGGCTGAAGGGCCTGAACCCTGATTCTATTTATCGGGATATGGAATCCGGAAATATATATGGCGGAGACGAGTTAATGAATGCCGGGCTTTCGGTTCCTTTCGAAAACGGCGATTTCCGCGGTGTATTATGGAGGCTGCAAAAGATCTGAAATCCGGAATTTAAACACTACGATGGGAAAATACGTGCTAAAGTTGAGCATGGCATATTTTAATAACGCACTCACAGTTTTGTGGGTGCGTTTGTTTATACGATAATAAATGTACAGCAATAAAGTGGAAACAATTTCCGTCGACTTCTTTTATTGTTTTTGGTACGATATAAACCAAAGGTAATTCGATCCATTTCTGTATCGAACAATTACGGAACCCTTAAAAGGTGAATTATGAAGTATCTATTCAAAATGGTAAAAATTATTTTCTTAGTATTTCTTGTTGCTGTGGCAGGAATATTGATTTTAATCTTCCTAAATTACAAAGAAATCAACCTTTTTAATGATACTTATGGGTATTATATCGGGATAGCGTTTATGGTTATACTTGTTTTAACTATGCTTGCACTAGTTGTAGCCGTTGTTATTGGTACCTATCGTAGCATTAAAGTAAATGGTACTAAAAAATTTATACTCAATACATTATTATATATTTTACTTGGATCCGCATTAAGTATCATCTTCTCTTGGATGAAAAATAGGACTATTATTTCTGCTGATTTTCTTTACTTTCCAATAAGCGCTGCAATAATACCACTAGCCAAATATTTTTTTAGGAAAAATGAATAGAGAAGTGGTTCTTATGTAGTAGAAGGTGAGTTTATAAAAAACAGATTTGCGGGATTATTACTATTTATTATATCATTGCTTATGATAGCAGCAGCGGTTGTAAGCTTTACCTTTATTTTGTATAGAGTTGACTCTATTATAGATAAAGCGTTAGGAATAATTGCATGTATTCTTCTTTTTGTGATTGCAGCAATCCTTTTATGGATTCTTTTTACTGGACTCAAAAAACAAAATTTCTTTTTGTTTGACTTTGAACAGAAAAAAATGATTGCAATTGATGAATTGACATTTGAGATAATTGAGGAGAAATTAGACTTGTATTACGGTACGGTTGTTTCATATTCTCCTTCCTCTTTTGACCGCCTGTTTAGGTACAATCCATTTGATGTAATGCCGGAACCTTTTCAGTTGTTGTTCCCAGTGTATATAATTTATTCTATGATAAGAGCTGATCAAGATGAAACTTGGCATTTGTTTGGCAACACTTCGAAAGAACTGATTGACAAACTTGAAAATGCAGTTTCCCTTGTTGGTGCAACGGAGATTTCGGAAAAATTGCAGTATTTAAGAGCGAATTATTCGGGTGATTGCGATGAGATTAAGATATTCTTTTTGAGTGAAAAACAATATTTACAAAATTTTATTATTCAATATGTAAAAGGAAGAATCAATCAATTTTAACTCCCCACATCATCAGTTAGGCCACAAGGCAAAGTTTGCCCTGTGGCCTTTAATCCATTCCGAAATATATTAGATTACCCTCTTGATTTCAATGGCAGCGCCGCCGGGATAACTTTCGATGCGTCATTGCTTCTCAGAGCAGCCCGGACTTGATACGGATTACATTCCACGACGCGGCGGGCAGCTGAAGGCACAGCGTACCGTTTTCTTCAAAGCCTGTGTCGCCCGATACCGTATGCACTCCGCTTTTTTCCGGGCCGTTGACCGCTTTCAGGTCATCCCCGCTGATTTGCAGGTGCTCCAGCACACGGCAGCAGCCAAAGCCTCCCAATTTGCAGGAAAGCTCCATCGATTCGTTCAGGCTGCGGTTGACGGCAAACATCGTAATTTCGTTGCTTGCTTCATTCCATACAGCGGTGCTTTCCAGGTAGGGCACGTCGCAGTAATTCTTGCTGTCATATTTGTCACAGGTGCAGGCCGGCCGTAGCACCGTTCCGTCCGCATAACGGGAGACATGCAGGAACGGGTCGTAAATTGCCTGTTTCCACGCGGGGCCGCCGGGTTCGGTCATGATGGGCGCAATCACATTTACCAGCTGCGCAAGGCATGCCATTTTCACACGGTCGGCATGATTCAGAAGAGTAATCAGCAGAGTGCCGACTACGAGCGCGTCTTCGAGGGTATATACATCCTCCAACAGCCGCGGCGCTTTGCCCCATGGGTGGTTCTTTGTAATGTCTTCTTCCTCGGCGCTGGAGTGAAACCATACGTTCCATTCGTCAAAGCTGAGCATCATGGTTTTTGGGGAGCGTTTCTTTGCCTTCACATAGTCGCATACCGCGGCGACCGTGTGGATAAAGCAATCCATTTCCAGCGACTGCGCCAAATAATCCGCCGTATCGCCATTGCGGTTTCCGTAATACTGGTGCATGGAGATAAAGTCAACATCGTCGTAAGTGTGGGTCAAAACCTCGTCCTCCCAGGAGGGAAAGGTGGGAAGAGTGGCAATGGAGCTTCCGCATACCACCAGCTGGACGGAGGGATCCATTTTGCGCATGGCGCGCGCCGTCTCACAGGCGAGGCGCCCATATTCCTGTGCTGTTTTGTGGCCGATCTGCCAGGGGCCGTCCATTTCGTTGCCAAGGCACCATGTTTTAATGTTGTGCGGGTCTGTCACACCGTGTGCGCGGCGCAGGTCGCTGTAATAGCTGCCCTTTTCGATGTTGCAGTATTCCAGAAGATTGCAGGCATCCTGCACACCGCGTGTTCCAAGGTTCACGGCCATCATCAAGTCCGCGTTCACAAGATTGCACCAGGATGCAAATTCATTTACACCGATTTCATTTGTTTCCAGCGTGCGCCACGCCAGGTCAAGCTTATGCGGCCTTTGCTCCCGCGGGCCCACGCCGTCCTCCCAGCAGTAGCCGGAAACGAAGTTTCCGCCGGGGTAGCGTACGATTGGAATACGCAGCTCCTTTACAAGCTGTGCCACGTCCCGACGGAAACCGTTCTCATCGGCGCAGGGGTGCCCCGGTTCATAGATGCCGGAATATACCGCCCGCCCGAGGTGTTCTATAAATGATCCGAACAGGCGTCTGTCGGCCTGCCCGATATTAAATTCTTTTTCAAGCAGAAGCTTCGTTTTTTTCATTGTGTGATTCTCCTGTTTCAGCTTTTGAGCTGTTCCGGTATTCCAGCTTTTTCTGCTGTTCTTCGTACGGCCCGATAATCCGTTTCTGCACCGGTTCGTTGATGCTGCAGCACAAAGCGAGCTGAAGCCAGGCAAACCAGAACAGGACAAACACAGGCAGGGAATAGGGGAAAAGAATCCATCCTGCGGCCAGTGTGAACACGGTGGCGCCCAGCACGCAAAGGCTGGTCCGCCATTCTGCGGCCATCAGGATCAGCGTATTTTTTAAAAGAATATTGAGGGGTAAATCCAGCATGGAAAGCAAAACAAATACGTAACTGCCAAACAGCAGTCCAAACAGAACCCAAAATACGCCGAAGGCAAATACAATGCCGCTGCCATTTGCCCCGGCCGACATGCTCAGAAGATAATAGGCGTAGCAGAACGGAAGCGCGCAGAGTATCCCCGCGGGCAGGCTTTTCAGCAGCTGGGCCTTCCATTCCTTCCGGTAATCCTCGGCCGAAAACCCTACGCCGTCACGCACCATCTTGATTAAATAGCGATTCAGCGCACACAGGCTGGCCGGAATGGTAACGACCGGCAGGCAGCACAAAACGAACAAAAGGTTGATTCCGATCAGGCTCCAAAAATAGGTGGTAAAAAGAAAGAAAAAGCGCGCAGCGCCCCCCTTGGGGGACGGCTTTTCAATACCCTTGCCGGGTGCGAACCGTTTTGCGCCAATCTGCTTCATCAGATCCATCGCTTTCTCCTCCTTCCTAAAATCCCGTTTTAGTTCTTCATACCGGTCAGCACAATGCCCTCCACAAAGCTGCGCTGGCCCAGCAGGTAAATTATAATGCCCGGCGCAATCGTCATACAGGTTGCGGCCATGGCGTAATTCCATTTGGTGCCGAACGCACCCGTAAAAGTGGTGAGGCCGATGGCGAACGTGTATTGGCTCATGCTGTTGATGTAAACCATCTGCTGCAGCAGGTCGTTCCACAGCTGAATAAACAGCAGCATAATCACAACGACGATTGCCGGCCGAATTGACGGTACCAGAATGGACCAGAGAATGCGCATATGGGAAGCGCCGTCGATTTCTGCAGCCTCGTCCAGCTCCCTGGGCACGGTTTCCATAAATTGCTTGAGCAGGAAGATGTTAAAGAAACCGCCGCCGGTAAAGAACGGCAGAATCAGGGGCCAGTAGGTGTCGTTCAGTCCGCAGCCGCGCGTCCAGAAGATATACAGAGGAATCAGGGTAACCATACCCGGCAGTAAAATTGTACCAACACAGAGCGTAAAAATCAATCTTTTTCCTTTGAATTTCAGCCGCGCAAAAGCGTAAGCGCTGAAAATGCCCGTGATTGTGCCTGCGACCACCGCGGGCACAATAATTGTAAACGTATTTTTCAGGTACGTCCAATATTCAAAAGTTTCAAGGGTGCGGTTGTAGTTGGACCAAAGCCATTCCTGCGGCAAAAATTTGGGCGGGTAGGCGTACAGTTCCCCGTTGCTGATGACCGAAGAACGGAAAATCCAGTACAGCGGCAGCAGAACCATGGCGGATAAAAAGATAATGAACAGCAGAGAAAGGCCGTTCCCAAGCTGTTCGGAGCGCTTTTTACTTGTCAAAATCCCGCGCTTCAGGCTATATTCCTGTTCCATCAATCTCCGCTCCCTTCCCCGAAAAACTGCGATTTTGAGGTTTTAAACAGAATCATGGTTGCAATGCCCACCACAACAAAGAATATCGCGGCATAGGCGCAGCCGTATCCGATTTTATTCTTTTGGAATGTATACAGGTAAATGATATACGACATAAACATGGAGCTGTTCTGCGGGCCGCCGTTTGTGATGGCAAGTGCCGGGTTAATGACCTGCAGGTTGCTGATGAGCGCCAGCAGAACATTATAAAAAATAATGGGCGAAATACTGGGGATGGTAATGTGCCAGAAGCTTTGCCACCCGTTCGCGCCGTCAATCTGCGCCGCTTCCACATACACGCGCGGCGCGTTCTGCAGCCCCGCAAGGAAAATGACAATCAGGTTGCCGCTGCACCAGACGGCAATTAAAGCAAGCGCCGGCAGAACCTGTTCCTTGCTCGCCAAAAACTGCTGCGGCGGCAGGCCGAAAATGCGCATGCCGTAATTAATCAAGCCGTAGTTCACATCGTACAGCCAGCGCCACGCAGTGAATACGCCCACAGCGGGCAGAAGGTACGGAATGAAGAAGATAGCGCGCCAGAAGGGGCGCGCGGGTATTTTCCGGTTTAACAGGAGCGCGATAATCAGGGAATAGAGCAGCGACCACAGCACCGCTATGAACGCATAAATGATGGTCACACGAAGCGAATCGTAAAAATACATATCGCGGGTGAAAATCTTTTCAAAATTTGCTAAACCGATGAATTTCGGTGCGGTAAGACCGTTCCAGTCGAACACACTCAGAATGAAAACCGAAACAGTGGGTATGTAGCTGATAATGGAGAGCCCCAGGAATACAGGAATCAGACAGAGGTAAGCAATTCTGGCCTCTTTTTTTCGCCGGATTCCCTTACCTGCCGTCTTTTTTTGCTTTTCTGTCAGTGCAATGCCGCGCTGCAGGACTGCCTCGGCACTGCCTTGTGTTTTCTTTGCCACAATTAGGCCCCCTTTTTATGAAGCCGTATTGGGGCGCCGATTTTCCGGTGCCCCAATATGGCAGTTGTATGAATGAAGCAGGCAGGAATTATCGGATTAATTATTTACTTTTTCCGCTTTCGAACGCATCGTTCAGATCATTGTAATACTTGCCCAGCGCATCCTTTGCCTTCATGTCGCCCGTCCAGACATGGGAAAGCACGGTGTCCAGCGTGGTGTTGAAAACATCGGTTCCGCTCACATAATACCAAGATGCGGACTTGGAATTGTCACGTGCGTAATCCACAACCGCGCTCTTGTACATGTCATGATCCGGGAAATGAGGATTGTTGATCCATTTGTCCGTCTTAGCGGAGTCGGTGTACCACGATTTCAGAATAGGCATCCATGTGCCGGCTTTAATCAAATCCCAGGAATTTTCTTCCTGCATATACCATTTCAGCCAGGTCATTGCTTCTTCCGGATGCTTTGTGGTCTTAAACACAACGTTAGGACCGCCGGTGCAGATCGTAACCTTGTTCTTGAAATACGGCAGAACGCCTACGCCGTATTTGAACTTGGCGTCCGGTCCAAGGAAGGTGCCCACATTCCACGCGCCGTCGGTTGCCATTACGACCTTTTGTGTGCCGAGCGTGGTACTGAGCGCGGTGGTGGAGGCGCCGGGCTGGGGTGCGCAGTGGTCAACCAGGTAAAGGTCGGCGACCGCCTGAAAGGCCTGTGCCGCAGCGTCGTCGCTGATGGTGCATTTGCTGCCGTCCGCGGAGTAATAGCCGCTGCCGTTGGAAAGCGCCCAGACTTCCATCTGCCAGGGCAGTGTGTTGACGGAGCAGCCGTAAACGGCAATATTTTTCGGGTCAAACTTGGGGTCGTTGGCGTTTCTGCCGCTGGTGTCAAGGGTCAGTGTTTTTGCAACCTTTACGAACTGATCCCATGTCCAGGCTTTGTCGGCGGTGGCGGGCGGCGCAAAGTCCTTCGGGTCAAGGTTCTGCTTTTTGCAGACTTCGTTCAGAAGGTCAATGTTGTACCACGTATTCAGTACTTCATTTGCAGCGGAATACGCAACCGGGGTGCCGTTGAGCTTGAATGTAAGACTGTCCAGCGGTTTCGAATCGCTGCCGTCGTACATTTTGGAAATATCGTACAGCATTCCGTTGTTCGCAAAGGTAAGAACGCCGGCTTCGCTCATAATACCGGTATCCGGCAGCTGGCCTGCGGTAGCCATTGCATTCAGCTTGGTTATGTAGCTCTCGTGGTCAACCTGCATGATTTCCACTTTAATATGATCCTGAGAAGCGTTAAACTTGTCTGCCACCGCCTTGGTAGCAGCCGTTTCAGTGTCGTTGCCCCACTGAGCATAGGTAATGGTGACTTTTTCGCCGCCGGCTGCGGCGCCGCTTGAAGCTGTGCTGCCTGTTGAGGCGCTGCCCTTGGAGGTACTGTTGCCCGTACTGCAGCCGGTGGACATGCCGGCGAACATGGAGACTGCCAAAAGCAGTGCTAGAATTTTCTGTACCTTTTTCAAGTTTGTTCCCCCTTAGATAAATTTGATTCACTTTATTGTTTGGCAGGTGTCGACTTACCTGTCTTACAACCGGATTTGTCCTTTACCTTAACGTTTAACCACTTTGCTAAAAATAAATGAAGCATTGCAGCTTCTGGTTTTTGATTTTCTGAATAATGCTTCAGCATTTTTCTGAATTTTATTATTTTATCTTAATATCAAGGTGATTATAGCACTTTGTTTTTGAAAAATAAAGTGTTTTTTGTTTAGAATCACGGATTCGGCATTATTACCAAAACGTTTAAGTAGAATTTTACATCCGCTTTTCCGAATGAAATGTTATTCTGCCGTTTGTTTTGCCTCCCCGACAGAATTGCGCTGCAGAATATTGCAGGGCAGAAGCAGGCTTTCCGTTTTCACCTTTTTTCCGGATATCTGCTGCAATACCAGTTCCGCGCTTTTCCGCCCGATTTCATTGAGCGGCAGCTCCACGGTGGATATTTTATGTGTGTAGCCCCGGCTGATGTCCCGGTTGTCAAAGCCGAACAGGGAAATGTCGCTGCCCACTTCCAGGCCCTGCTCCGTACACCACTCGTACAAGCCGCTGGCCATCATATCATTAAAGCAGAAAATGGCGGTACAGCCGTTCTTCACCAGTTCCTTTGCGGCTTCGTAGCCGGAGTTTCTTGTCCAGTCGCCGTACAGAACCGCATTGGCGTTGAACAGTACGGAATTGTCGAACAGTGCCTTCTGTACGCCGCGGAGCCTGCACTGCGAATGGAAGCTGGCAATGGGGCCGCACAGGATGCTGATATTCCGGTGCCCCTTTGCAATCAGGCTGCAGGTTACGTCATACGCTGCTTTTTCATCATCGTACAGCACCGATGGGTACAGCATATTCTTTGGGTAGCAGTAAGCGTACACCAAAGGAATGGAAAGCTGCGACGGCAGACAGTGAATCTCGCGGCAGTGGTAGCCAACGTAAACCAAACCCTCCACCTGCTTGGCCAGCATGTTGCGGATCATCGCGTCCAAAAGGCTCTGATGCTGCGGTGTGTCGGTAAAATCGTTGTTGTAGCGCTTGAAAAGGCGCATGTTGGCAAGGATGATTTCGTAGCCGTGCTCTTCGCAGCAGGCGTCGATTCCGTCGACGATTTCGGGAGCGTTGAACACGGTGAGGTCTTCCGTAATAATGCCGATGCTGTTGCTTTTCTGCTGCTTCAGGCTTTTTGCGAAGGCATTTGGCGTGTAAGACAGTTCCTTTGCCAGATTAAAAATCTCTTTTGCCTTCGCTTCGCTTGCCGCCCCGGGTTTTCCGTTCAGCACATTGGACACCGTCGTGGTCGATACTTCCGCCATGCGTGCAATTTCTTTAATCGTTGCCATAGGACTTCTCCTTTTCATATAAAAACGCCAACTTAAACGTTTGGGTATGGTTTACAAATTTGCTTAAATACTTCTATTTATTTATACCATATTTCTTTGAAAAAGGAAAGTTTTTTATTTTAGGCCTTGCAATTTTATCTTTTGTCAAGTATATTGATATCAGACCCAATCGTTTAACTTAATTTGAAACGAGGTCCTGATTTATGAAAAACACACATCTTGCCGCTCTTATGCTGTCCGATATCCAGATTGATGATTCCTATTGGAACCGATACATACATTTGATTCCTTCCGCCGTCCTGCCGTATCAGTGGGATATCCTAAACGATAAAGTTCCCGACGCGCCGCCCAGCTTCTGCCTTCATAATTTTAAAATTGCGGCAGGGGAAGCAACGGGCGAGCGCAGGGGAACCGTTTTTCTGGATTCGGATGTTGCCAAATGGCTGGAGGCGGTTGCCTACAGCCTGACTTCACACCCCGACCCGAAGCTGGAAGCGACCGCGGATGAGGTGATCGCCCTGCTGGGCCGTGCCCAGTGTGCGGATGGTTACCTGAACACCTATTTTACACTGGTGGAAAAGGGTATGCGCTGGAAAAACCTGACCGAAGGGCACGAGCTGTATGTCGCGGGGCATTTTATTGAGGCGGCGGTGGCTTATTATCAATCCACCGGGAAAGGCACGCTTCTGGGCATTATGTGCCGGAACGCAGATTTAATCTGCAGCGTATTCGGCTCGGGCGAAGATCAGCTGCACGGCTACCCCGGTCACCCGGAAATTGAGCTTGCGCTGGTGCGCCTGTACCATGTGACGGGAGCACGCCGGTATTTGGAACTTGCCAAATATTTTGTGGATATGCGCGGCCAGTCGCCAAATTACTTTTTGGAAGAGATGCGCCGGCCTGACTTCAAGCGGATTTTTCCTGAATTTTCGGATTATGACCCAATCTATTCCCAGTCCCATAAGCCGGTGCGCGAGCAGCACACCGCCGAAGGCCACGCGGTGCGCGCGGTTTACCTGTACTGCGCCATGGCGGACCTTGCGCAGGAGTACAACGATGCGTCCCTGCTCGAAGCCTGCAGGGATTTATGGGACAATATTGTGAATAAGCGCATGTACCTGACCGGCAGCATCGGCTCCTCCGGCTTTTGGGAGCGGTTCACTGTCGACTATGATTTGCCGAATGCCTCCAATTATTCCGAAACCTGTGCTTCTATCGGGCTGGCCCAGTTCAGTCTGCGCATGTCGCGCATTCTGCAGGACGCTTCCTATATTGATGTTGTAGAGCGTGCGCTGTACAACACGATACGCGCCAGTATTTCGCTGAAGGGCAACACCTATTTTTACGTTAACCCTCTTGAGGTGTGGCCGAAGCGTCATTTGGAGCATACGTCCGACACGCACGTAAAGCCGGTTCGCCAGAAGTGGTTTGACGTTGCGTGCTGCCCGACCAACGTTGCGCGCACATTTACTTCGCTGGGCCAATATATCTATTCCGAAGACAGCAGCCATCTGTACCTGAACCTGTTTATTCAGAACGAGACCGACTGCGTGTTCGGCGAACAGCCGGTTCATATTGCGCTGCAAACCGATTTTCCGCGTACGGGGAATATTTCACTTTCCGTAAGCGGGCAGAACGTTCCGTTCCAGCTGTGCCTGCGCATTCCGCGCTATGCGGAAAACTGGAAGGTATGCGTCAACGGTGAACCGGCAAACGGCGTTCTGGAAAAGGGCTATTTCCGCATTGACCGCGTTTGGAACGACGACACTGTAACGCTGCAGTTTAACATTATTCCCCGGTTTGTGTTCGCAAACCCCGCCGTACACGCCAACAGCGGCAAGCTTGCGCTTTTGCGCGGGCCGGAGGTGTACTGCCTGGAGGAAACTGACAACGGGGCAGACCTGACCTCAGTTTTTGTCCGCACGGATACGGCCGTTTCCGAGGAATGGAACGGGGAGATGCTCGAGGGCACCATGCTGCTCCATTTTGACGCGCTCCGTCTGAACGATGAAAGCGGAACCGTTTCCTCTGTCTGCGCAGAGCCGCCCGTACTGAAACCGGCAAGGCTGACCGCGGTTCCCTACGGCTCCTGGGGAAACCGTGAGAAGGGCGAAATGCTTGTCTGGATGCATGCATTGCTGCAGTAAATTTTTATACGGCTGCAGTTGTGTTTGATCAATAATCAGGTACTGCTTTTGCTGTATCATTGAAACTTAGAACACGGATTTTACAAAGAAAACCGCCACAAATGTGACGGTTTTCTTTTTGTCATATTCTAATATGTGTTTCGATGTGATTCGCCATATCGGTGCATGTGTTCCGTTATTTACTCAGATCATACTGATCAATTCTCTATTGGAACATAACCTTATACAGGATAAATTCTACTTTTGCCCATAGTACGCGTTTGCGCCGTGTTTGCGCAGAAAATGTTTGTCGAGCAGCTCCTGCTGCATCGCGGGAACCGGCTCTTTGCTCAGATTTTCGGTGTGCCATGCCATCATGGCGAGTTCTTCAAGCACCACCGAATTGTGCACGGCGTCAAAGCAATCCTTGCCCCATGTAAACGGCGCGTGGGATTTTACGAGCACGGCGGGCATGTAATCCGGATTGATACCCGCGAAGGTTTCTACGATGATTCTGCCGGTTTCCTTTTCGTATTCGCCGTCGATTTCCTCCGGCGTCAGGGCTCTGGTGCAGGGGACTTCGCCGTAAAAATAGTCGCCGTGTGTTGTTCCGTACGCGGGAATCCCGCGCCCCGCCTGGGCCCAGACGGTTGCCCAGCGCGAATGTGTGTGAACCACGCCGCCGATATTCGCAAACCGGTTGTACAGCTCGCAGTGCGTGGGGGTATCGGTGGACGGGTTTAAATCGCCTTCCACTTTTTCACCGCTCAGGTTCATAACGACCATGTCCTTCGGCGTAAGCTTTTCATAGTCCACGCCGGACGGCTTAATGACAAACAGTCCGCTTTCGCGGTCAATGCCCGAAACATTGCCCCAGGTAAAGACAACCAGATTGTGTTTGGGCAGCATCAAATTTGCTTCGCAGACCTGCTGCTTTAATTTTTCAAGCATAATATCATCTCTATTTCTTTAATTTCCAGATTAAATCGTTCCAGGTCAGCTCTTTGCGCAGCTCGTTTATATCGGTATCTTTGCCTATGTGAATGAATTCAATGTCCATGATTTCAGCAAAGTCGCGCATTTCTTCGGCGGTTAAGGCATAGCTGATTACAGAGTGGTGCGCGCCGCCTGCGTAAATCCACGCTTCAGCGGAGGTTTCCAGGTTCGGCAGCGGTTTCCACAATACCGCGGCTACCGGCAGGTTCGGCATATCGTGCTCCTGCTTCTGGCAGATGACATCATTTACAATCATGCGGAAACGGTCACCCATGTCAATAATCGTTACCAGAACAGCGGGGCCTTCGGCAGCCTTAAAAGTCAGGCGGGCCGGGTCTTCCCTGTCGCCGATTCCAAGCGGAACAACTTTGATCTTCGGCTTTTCACACGCGACTGTCGGACATACCTCCAGCATATGCGCACCCATATTCATGCCGCAGGCGGGGTCGAAATGATATGTGTAGTCCTCCATGAATGCCGTGCCGGCCTTTTGGTCGGCAGACATCAGCTTCATAATCCGGCAAAGCGCGGCCGTTTTCCAGTCGCCTTCCCCCGCAAAGCCGTAGCCCTGGCGCATTAAATCCTGTGCGGCCAAACCGGGCAGCTGGCGAAGCTGCTGCAAATCCTGAAAATTAGTATGGAACGCACCGAATTTTTCGGCTTCCATAAACTTTTTAATCGCAGCTTCTTCCTTCGCCTGATAGCGAACCGCTTCAACGTTGTCCGTTGCCATTTCATAATGTTCGGTGTATTCCTTCATCTGGGCGTCGATTTCCTCTTCGGTAACGGCGTCCACCAGCCGGATGATATCTTCCACGCCGTAATGGTCAACCTGCCAGCCGAATTTGATGTGCGCTTCCACCTTGTCGCCGTCGGTAACGGCAACCTCGCGCATATTGTCGCTGATGCGCAGAACGCGGAGCCTGCGGCTCTCGAAAGCACCGGCGGCGGCGCGCATCCAGGCTGCCATGCGTTTGCGCATGGTTTCATCCTTCCAGTAGCCGGAAATGACCTTTTGCTGAAGCCGCATTCTCGCGGCAATAAAGCCATGCTCACGGTCGCCGTGCGCGGACTGGTTCAAATTCATGAAGTCCATGTCGATGCTATCCCACGGAATATCGCGGTTAAACTGGGTGTTAACGTGGAGAAGCGGCTTGTGCAGGACGCTGAATCCGCGAATCCACATCTTAGAAGGGGAGAAGGTGTGCATCCATGTAATGATACCGGCGCACTTCGGGTCATTGTTTGCCTCTGTAATTACCTTGTAAATTTCATCGGAATTGCGTACCACCGGCTTGAACACAACCGTACCCGGAATCGTTTCGTCATCATTAAACCCGTCCACCATAATTTTGGAGTGTTCATCAATGGTTCGAAGAACCTTTTCTCCATATAAATCCTGACTGCCGACTACAAACCAAAACTCGTATTTTTTTAATGAAGCCATACCTGTAAACCCCTTTCAAATTAAATGTTGGTTTTTATTTCTTTTAAGCGCTTCATAACATCGTTCGCACCGCGGCCGAAATAATCGTGCAGCGTGCGGTATTCCGCAAACAGCTTGTCGTAAATTGCGGCGTTTTCCGGAATCGGCCGGTAAATCGTATCTTTAATTTTTCCCATTACTCTTGCCGCTTCAAACACGGAATCATAGCCGCCCGCAGCCTTGCCCGCCGCAACGGCGCCGAATATTGCCGAGCCGAGCGCGGGGCCTTGGAGCGAACCCGCAATTTTGACCGGCATATTGATGACATCCGCGTAAATCTGCATGGTCATCGGGTCCTTCTGCGAAATGCCGCCGGAAGCGAAAAATTCTTCGACCGGAACGCCGTGTTCGCGGTAATTTTCAATAATCATCCTTGTTCCGTACGCGGTTGCTTCAATCAGTGCGCGGTAGATTTCCTCCGGCTTGGTTTGCAACGTCATGCCGAGCATCATGCCGGTCAAATCAACGTCAACCAGAACGGAGCGGTTGCCGTTCCACCAGTCGAGCGCCAGCAGTCCGCTTTCGCCCGGCTTTTGCTTCTCCGATTTTTCGCGCAGATATTTATGTATGTTTTTGCCCTCTTTTTCGGCTTCCTCATAGTAGGAGGCAGGCAGGCAGTTTTCAATAAACCACGCAAAATGGTCGCCCACGCAGGACTGCCCGGCTTCATACCCGAAGTAACCCGGCATAACGCCGTCCTGTACCACGCCGCACATACCCGGAACCTGGTGTTCCTGGGTGCCCATCATAATGTGGCAGGTGGAGGTGCCCATAATCGCGAGCATTTTTGCGGGGCCGTCAATACCGACTGCGGGAACGCAGACATGTGCGTCCACATTGCCGACCGCAACCGCAGTACCGGCCTTTAAACCGGTGAGCTTTGCGGCTTCGGGCGTAATCACACCGGCTTTGCCGCCAAGCGGGGTAATATCGCGCGACAGCTTTTCATCCACCACATGCTCCAGCTTTGGGCTGAGCGCCTTGAAAAAGTCATTGGACGGGTAACCGGTTTTTTTATTCCAGATTTCTTTGTAGCCGGCGGTGCAGGAATTGCGGGTTTCCCTGCCGCAAAGCTGCCAGATAATCCAGTCCGCCGCCTCAATGAAACGGTCCATCGCGTCATAAATTTCGGGGTCCTCGTCGGCAATCTGCCAGATTTTCGGGATTGCCCATTCGGATGATATTTTGCCGCCGTAATTTTTCAGCCACTGCTCGCCGCGCTGTTCGGCAATCTCATTTAACGCGTTTGCTTTATCCTGCGCGGCATGATGCTTCCACAGCTTGACATAAGCGTGCGGGCGGTTTTTGTACTGCGGCAGAAAGCAAAGCGGCGTGCCGTCTTTTTTTACCGGAAGAACCGTACAGGCGGTAAAATCGGTGCCGATGCCGATGACATCCTCGCTGGAAACGCCGGCTTCTTTCAAAACCGCCGGAATTGTGTGGGCAAGCACGTCGATATAATCCTGAGGGTCTTGCAGCGCCCAGTCATGACCGAGCTTTGTTCCGTCCGGCAAAGCTTTGTCCATTACCGCATGGGGATATTCATAAACGGACGAAGCAATTTCCTCCCCGGTTTTTACGTCTGCGAGCACAGCCCGCCCGGAAAGCGTACCATAATCTACACCAATCGCATATTTACTCATCCTGTTGATTCCTCCCAATATGATTTCATGCCTGCTCAATAAAGCGGCATCGTGTACAATAGGCCCGATTCATAAGTTGTACGTACAACTTATACTGCGATGATATACTGTTTCTGAAAAATAATGAAGTGAGTTTTGAAGAAATTCGTTCATTCTGTTTATCCTGTTCATTTTCAGCACTTCGGATTTTTTTGGCTCGATATTCTCAATCCGATTAATAATGTGATCCGCCGCTGTCCCTGTTTTCCCTTTGGGTGGTCACAGGCCTTAATCCAGAAGTTGTACGTACAACTTCTATTGTGATAATACACTGTTCCTATAAAATAGTCAAGTGAAATTTGAGGAAATTTGCTGACTTTTATTTATCGATCCTGTTCATTTTCAGCACTTCGGATTTTTCCGGTTTGGTGTTCTCAACCAGATTGATAATTTTATCCGCCGCCGTTATCCCCATTTTTTCCTTTGGGTGGTCAAAGGTTGTAATTTTCAGTGAGGAATACTCCAGCAGATTCGCATTGTCACACCCCGTTACCGCCACATCCTCCGGTACCTTAACGCCGTGATTTTCAAGCAGCTTAATCAGAGAATAGGCAATCTGGTCGTTGTAGCACACAATACCGCCGCAGCCTTGCAGTCGTTTGAGGATGGTATCCGCATGATCCGTAAACAGGCTTTCCGTTTCGGACGTTGTGAACCAGATTACCGTATCGTCATCCAACTCTTTTTGGCATTTTAAGATACCCGCGACAAACCCGGCATAGCGCTCATGCCCCTGCATATCGTCGGATTTAAAAATCCCGCCGAGCTTTTCGCAGTGCTTTTCCTGTATCAGGTATTTTGCGGCTGTTTCCCCGCACTCACGGTCGTTGGTTGTTATATGAATGCAGGAGAATTCGCGGTAGAACCCATTGATAAACACATAGGGAATACCGCATTCATCCAGCTGTTTATAAAGAGAAAGATTGGGGTTTGGCAGCGCCGTTTTGGTGCCTTCCACAATAATTCCGTCCACCTTTTTATCCAGAAAGGAACGCAGAATTTTATTCTCGTTTTCCACCCGGTTTTTGGTTACCCCAAGCGTCAGCGAATACCCCCTGTGGGTGAGTTCGGATTCGATTCCGCGAATAATGCTGGGAAAAATATAGTCGGTTATATACGTGGTAATCACGCCGATGGTCATGGTTTTTGCGGTTTGCTTCCCCCTGCGGTGCACATAGGTTCCGCTTCCCCGCTCACGGCGGAGCAGGCCCTTTTCTTCCAATACGCCGAACGCCTGGCGAACGGTCTGCCTGCTGAGGTGATATTGCTGGGAAAGCTCGTTTTCAGACGGCAGCTTGTCACCGCTGTGATAAGTTCCGTCCGTAATCTTCTGGCGAATGGCATCCGCCAGAAGACTGTATTTTGGTTTTTCCGCCATTCCGTAACCTCCCCGTTAAAAATCGGTATAACTGCAGATGCAGCTTTATATTATCATACAATGTATTATTAATTTTGCAAGATCAAAATTATTTTTTTGAGTGGAAGGACAGCTGGTGCTTTAAAATGCTCCGACATTGGCGCAGCTTTCTGTCAGGAAAATAAAGGAGGAATACCGGAAGGTCAGCTTTCATCCCTTGTGAGTACAAAAACACAAAGCAGAAGGAAGCACTGCTTTTTCTGCTGCAGCTTAAAACGAACTTGTATAGTACGATAACGGAATGATATAATAGGGTCAAAATATAACGTGTGTTTCAGAGAGGAGGATTGGGGTGCCGAGAAGGAAGACGGATTTCACCGACATCATTTACCTGACCGACAGGATTCGTTCCCAGATGAAAATGGTGCTGAACTACCCCTGCACGCTTGTGGAAGCCCCCATGGGCTACGGAAAAACTACCGCCGTACGCGGGTGCCTGAAAATGGAAAAAGTCCGCGTGCTGTGGCAAAAAATCATGGACAGCTCTGTCTCCGGCTTCTGGTCGTCTTTCTGCCGGCAGTTTCGGGAGTTTGACGATTCGGGCGCAGAACGACTGAAGCAGATGGGTATGCCGGGTGAAAGCACCTCAATGGAACTTGCGCAGGAGCTGATTCAGAGTATGCTTCCGGCCGAAAAAACCGTTTTGGTGCTGGATGACTATCATCTGGTGGACTGCCCCGAGGTCAACCGGTTTATCGAGTACCTTCTCTTCAATGAATTGCCGGATTTTCACATTGTGATGACAGCACGGTTCACAGGGTTCCAAAATTTGCAGGAGCTGGCGCTCAAGGGCTATCTGCTGCATATTCAGAAGGATGTGCTGGAGTTTACTCCTGAAGATATTCTTTCCTATTTCCGCCTTTGCGGCGTTGTGGTGAAAGAGGGCGACGCGCAGCGGCTGTACGGTTATACGGAAGGCTGGGTGAGCGCCCTCTATCTTTTGATGCTGGGGTATAAAAAGGAAGGCACCTTTCCCATGCCCAGCGATATATTCACCCTGATTGAGAAGACGGTATTTCTTCCGCTTTCCGATGAGGCAAAAGAGTTTCTTGTGCATATCAGCCTTTTCGACAGCTTTACCCGTGAACAGGCTGCCCATATGTGGCAGAAGGGCAACGTGAAAGAGCTGCTGGAGCAGACCGCCGGCAAAAATGCTTTTATCCGGTATGACGAAAAAAGCAGGTCTTATCAGGTGCATAAGATTTTCTCCGAATTCCTGAAGAGCATTTTCGACCAGCAGGAGCCGCGGGAAAATTCGCTGCTCTATCGGCGAGCGGCCTCCTGGTACCTTAAAACAGGCGACTGCTTTACCGCCATGCACTATTTTTATCTTGCAAAGGATTTTGAGCAGCTTCTTCTCACGCTTGAGATGGACCGGGGCCACAGCATGTCCAGCGAACACAGTAAAAAGCTGATGGCCTACTTTGACGGCTGTCCGGAGGAGATCCGCCGTAAACACCCGACCGCTTTGCTGATCTATGCCCTCTGCCTGTTCACCTATAACGAGGTGGAACGCTTTTCCGGTGCATGCGAAGAATTACAGCGGCTGCTGGGCGACGGCAGTATGGAACCTGAAACAGCGCGGGAGCTGGCGGGCGAATTGGAGGTCTTGCTCAGCTTCAGCGAGTATAACAGCATCGAAAGCATGCTTGGCCACTACAAAAAAGCCGGTGCGCTGATGCAAGGCCCGGCAAAATTTATGGATACCCGTGAGAGCTGGACCTTCGGTTCCCCCAGCGTGCTTTATATGTTTCACCGCCAAAGCGGAGAGCTCGAAAACGAGGTCGGCATGCTGCGGGAAGCCCTTCCTTATTATTCCGCGATTACAAACGGGCACGGCAGGGGCGCCGAATACGTGATGGAAGCGGAAATGCAGTATGTCCGCGGCGATTTTACCAGTGCGGAGATTGCCGCCCATAAGGCACTTTATCAGGCAAGCGCAGGCAGGCAGCAGGATATCCTGCTCTGTGCGGTTTTTCTGCAGGTGAAGATCGCGCTTTATAAAGGGGACTACGCCTATGTGATGTACAGCCTTCAAAAGCTGCGCAGGGACATGGAACGCGAGAGTGATTTTAATTTACTGCATACCCTTGACCTGTGCGAAACCCTTGTACAGACTTCTCTGCAGCAAAAACAGGGTATTTCCCCATGGATTTTGGAGGGCGATTTTCAGTCGAGCCGGATGTACTTTCCCTCCATGGCCTTTTTCAATATTGTTTACGGCCGCGTTTTGCTGATACGGGGGGAATATCATAAGCTGCTGGGGAGCATAGACCATTTTATCGAAATTGCCTCCGTTTTCCCGAATACACTGGGGCAAATCTGCACCCGCATTTATGCGGCGGCGGCCAATGAGAAGCTCTTCCGGCGCGGTGCGGCGCTGAGCGAACTGCGCCGGGCGCTTGATGCGGCGCAGCCGGACGGTATCCTGATGCCGTTTGTGGAAAACGGCGACGGTATCCGGCCCCTGCTGGAAGAACTTGCCCGCGTTGGGGAATACCGTGAGTTTATTACAGCCGTTTTTGATTTGTACGTACCCTACCGGCAGGCAGTGCAGCGGATAACGGCGGAATATTTCGCCGTCAAAAAGCCGGAGCTCACCAAGCGGGAAGCAGAAATCGCGCAGCTTGTGGCACTCGGCTTTTCAAACAATGAGATCGGCAGTAAACTGTACATCTCGGAAAACACCGTGAAAACCATGCTCAAGCGCATATTCGAGAAACTTCAGATCAATTCGAGAGCTATGCTCAGGCAGTATGTCGAATCGCAGGAATAAACGCGGCGTTTGTCACCCGCCGGGTGATAGCAACCGGATAAAATCCACCGTATAATTATTACGGTGGATTTTTTATTGGAGGTGATACGGTGGCTCGGATCATCAGGGCGACGCCCAGAGAAAACTATTGTCTGGAAGTTATGCTCGACACCGGCAGCAGCATTGTTCTAAGCTTTAAAAACCGCCTTGAAACCATACGGTTCGGGATGCTTGCTGATCAAGAGTTTTTCAAAAAAGTAACCACCGACGGTATCTGTATCTCATGGGAAGACAAAATTGAAATCTCACTGAGCGAAGTATTCCAGCTTGCGCAGAGGTAACCACTCTGTAATCAAAAAGAGGAGGCATCCAGAATTGAAAAGAAGAAACGCGGCAAAAATCCTGTCTCTCATAACGGCATTTTCAATTGTTATTGCGTTTTGCCCTTTAAATCCGGCTTTCGCCATCACTCCCGCCGGTGCGGTCGCAGACGCGATCAAAGCGATCAACAGCAATTTTTCAACCGCTGTCAGCGGAGATACCGTAACCGTTACAGGCACGGTGGGAAATGTAAGTAGCCCGCTGACAATCGACATTCCCTCCGGCGTCACAGTGGAGTGGAAAGCCGCGCTTTCGGGCGTTGGCGGAATCAACACTGTCACCAATACGAATGGTCTCCTCTCCCTGCTCAACCTGACAGGGGAAGGAAATTTCTTCCTGAGTTCAGGCGGCAGTATCGTATCGAACGGAACCACCTCCCCACCTGTGTCAACAATTGAGGCACTCGGCCCCGCTCTTACCCTGAACGGTCTGGTAAGCAGCCAGAACGGGCCGGCTGTTTTTGCCACGGTGACGAAAGATATCACCGTGTCGGGCGGTCTTGTCACATCGGCAAGCATGAACGCCATCTGTGTTTCTCGGGATGGGGCGACCGTCAAGGTGACAGGTGGTTCGGTTTTTGCCGGATTACCCATGTTTTCTGCAATTGGCTTCAGCGGAAATTCGGGAGGGATGAACGTTATCATTACCGGCGGCTCGGTTCAGAATGCTATTTCAGCTCAGCCGAAGAATGACGGCAGCACCCCCGTTCCCGTTTACAGAGTTCCGGTTCATGTGACAAACCCGGACGGTGTCTGCGACGTCACAGCCTACTATACCGTCAGCGGAGAAGGGTTTACCTATGAGGCGCAGACGGACCTGACCGGCGACGCGTACATTTGGCTGCCTGCCGGAGCCGCAACAATCATTGCCGAAAAGGGAGACAAATTGGGTCAGGCCGCTGTCACGGTGAGCAGCTCTGCGAACCCTCGGACTGAAATTACAATGACAACCTCCGAAGAAGATGTGGCTGCCAAAATCACTGCCTACAACGCAAACAACGGCGGCGGCACGGGTGCGCTTACAGCATCTGTGAGCGGCAGTACCGTCACTGTTGCCGGCAGTCTGGCCAACGTTACAAAACCGCTCTCGCTTACTGTGCCGGAGGATGTAAAAATTATCTGGAAGGCAAAGCTGGCGGGAGCGGGCAGCGCAGACCCGCATAATCCTTCCGCTTTGCTGAAAATGTACAACGAAGGTGTTTTTGAAATTGCAGACGGCGCGGAAATTATTAATTCCGGGTCATATTCGGCGGCGGTCACCTCCAGCGAAGGAAGCCTGATTCTGTCCGGCGGCAAGGTAATCTCGACAGCAACGCCGAGCTATGCAATCGGCATCGCATCCGGCAGTTTCCTTATGACCGGCGGCGAAGCATCCGGAACACTTGGAGGAATCTCCTGTACTTCCGCAACCGTGGCCATCACCGGGGGTACGCTTTCCGCCACGGGATCTGCCACGGGCACATACCGCCTTTCCCTTGATACTTCCATTGTGGCGGTTCGGGGCAATTTCCCAGCCGACCAGATACGCTATTGGGATTCGGGAACCTCCGGAGTTATCCGCGTCGATTCCGCCCTGTCCTCCGCGAGCATTGGTTCTTCAGCCGGGCTGTCGGTAACGCCCGATAAGCTGCCGATTGGCGGAAGCCTTACGGCTCAGTGGGCGATTAAAAACAGCGAGCCCGGTATCAATGTTCTGCTTACAGTTCCGGGCGGCAAGGATAAATCGTGGTTTATGTCCTTCCCCGGTGTAAATGTCAAACAGGCTGGCGGGAACACCCCGGGCACAAGCAGCCCCAATACGGGCAGTCCGGCTGCTTCTTCCTCGCAGTCCTCCGCACCGGCCAGCAGCACTTCCGGCAGCGGCAGCGCGCCTGTTCCGGTCACTCAGCCCGGGACGGTAAAGGCGAATGTCTTCGCCGAAGCAAAGGAAAAGAAAATCGACGTGACATACACCGTACTCGACAGCGGCAGCAAAGTGAAGTATGAGTGGATTTTCAAGGGCAATAAAATGAACAAAACCGACCTGAATGTGGACCTGACGCTGAATATCACGACCAAGCTTCCGGCCGGAATCAAATCCGAATTTGCAGCCGTCAGCCCGCTTGTGCTCGAATTCGGCTACCACGGCGACCTGCCGGGAGAAACCGACGTGAGGGTGTATGTCGGTGACAGATACAAGGACGGGAGCGTGCTCAGCCTTTATTATTACAACGACCGGACGGGCAAAACGGAATTTGTCGCCGATGGTCTTGTTGTAAAGGGCGGTTATGTGACTATCACCATCAATCACTGCTCCACCTACTTGCTTGCTGCAAACAAGATGAGTACAAATCCCAAGACGGGTGATGAAAACAACACTTTGGTCCTCCTCTTTTCCGGGATGATTTCTCTTTCCGTACTGGCGGTGCTGCAGTTTGCCCGTGTGAGAAAGAACCGCAAAACGAAGTAAAGCAGAGTAGCAGCGAAAATACTCAGCCTTTCGCTCTCCAAAAGATAAAGTCCGGGCTCGATTCAAGTCCGGACTTTTTTCTTTTGGCTCTTTCTTTATAAAAGGCTGGGGTTATCGGAAAACATCCGGCTGGATGAATGACTTCTTAGCACACCGGCACAGGAATGTCAGAGCTTTTCTTCAATCAGTCTTGCCGCCTGCTCTGCGCAGAGCCTGTAACCGCGGTCTGTCAGATGGAGCATGTCTTCACATTTGAAGTAATTTTTGTCCTGGAGCATAAGTGAATACAAATCATTAACCGTAATATTTTGGCTGGCCATCAGTTTTTTTGCAGCTTCATTATATTGAATAACCCAGTCATTATTGTAGCTGATCTGCATTCCTGTGCCTGTATTATCCATGGCGGCTCCGCTTTTTAAAATCGGAGTGGTGGTGGCAAAAATAATTTTCGCGCCGTTGCGCTGAATCTCCGCAATGATTCGTTTCAAAAAATGGATATATTCGTCAACAGGGTGCATCGCGTCAACCATGGGGGCTTCCACATTCATATCCCAGTAACCATTGTTCCAGTGAACAACATCAAATTTGCCATAGTCTTTAAAAAACTGGTTTGCCTGCCAAAGGGTATAAGCAGCAAAACGTCCGTTATCATGTTCATCATAATAAACCGCACACTTGTCCTTTAAAAGCTCCCTGACATAATCCTCATACCCCATACGAATGGAGTCACCCAATAAAAGCACCTTTTTCATTTTTATCATCCTTTTGTTTTAAAAGCAATATTTTTTAATATTATAAGTGGATTACGGGTAAAAAGCAACTGTGCAGTTCAATCTGCACAGTTTTGTTATTTTTATAAAGAAAAGAAAGCGGTTTATTCCACAAATGAAATGAATACAATCTCAATAATAAAAATATTTTTTATTATTGAGATAAAATCGAAAGGAACCCCGTCGATTTCAGCAATAAATGGAATAAATCCACTTGAAAAAGAACAGATTTTCAAATTATATTGAAAAAATATTTTTTTATGCTATACTAGGCTTGATTGAAAATCAGTACAAAACAGCTGCAACTACAGGCTGTGATTGCAGTTCCACTATGTGTATTTACAAAAGTGGGCGGCGACGGCTGAAAATTGAAAATGGGGTGGGACTATCAACAGCGAATTTGGCTTTTATCCATTGGAAGAGCAGCATATACCGAAAATTGTTCAAATTTGGAACCGTAATTTTGAACCGTGTTATCATGTTACGGAAAGTATAGTAATGAAAAAGATCATAAATGATGAGGACCTGTTTTCTCCGGGTACATTTGTGTGCATGGACGGGCACGAAATCATCGGATTTATTGCCACCAAACTGTCCCCCAATATTCTGCCGGAATATCAGAAGGCCGCATGGCTGAGTACGCTGTGCGTGGATCAGGCACACAGGCGCATGGGGCTGGGCAGCTTGATGTACAAAAAGGCGGAAGATGCTTTAAAAAAAGCCGGAGTAAAAAATATGATCGTCGCAGGCGAAATGAATAATTTTTTTTCCGGGATTCCGTCACCCTCACAGCAATCCCGACTCTTTTTTTCAAAGCTTGGCTTTGAATTGAATGACAGGGAACATTACGACCTTTCAGCCGATGTGTCCGCAATTGATTTTGATCGTCTTGCCGTGCAGATGAACCGCGGTGATGAATTTATTACAAAACCGCTGGCAGCGGGGGATATCCCGGCGCTGGAGCGGTTCTTTGACAACGAATTTCCCGGAAGATGGAAATATGAGATTATGCGGTATATTAAAAACAGCGGTGACCTGAATCAGGTAATTGTGCTTTGCAAAGCGCAGGAAGTAAAAGGCTTCTGCAAAGTATTTGTAAGTCACGGTATCAGTGATGATTTTACAGTACAGCTTGGGAGTGACTGGGGCGGCTTAGGGCCGATCGGGATTGCAAACGATATACGGGGCATGGGTCTGGGGAATCGGATCCTTTGTGATTCCTTAAAGCATCTTAAAATGCTGGGTGTTCACACTGTTAATATTGATTGGACGGTTTTAAAGGAGTTTTACGGCCAGTTTGGCTTTACCCCGTGGAGAACCTACCTTGGGGCTTATAAGTCAATATAATCAATATGCACATACAGCGCGGAGGAGCGAATAAATCCTTCGGCATGCGCAGGAACTTTTCCGGCGAATTCAAGCCGCAGGCTTTGGCAGAGGAAAACCGATTTTACAATTATAATATAGATGGGGGAGCAATGATGGATATTTACTTATCGGGGGACACACAGGGCGTTGAAAACGGTCTGAAAAATCTGTTGGATACCTATCAGTTTAAAAATACCGGTTCAGGCAATCTCAAGATTACAGTGAAGCAAATTGAGCCCGAATCCAATGTTTCATTAAAAGTAAGTACGAAAAACGGAATGCGGATTGAATATAAACAGACAAGCAATTTCTTCCGGGCATTGTCGGTACTGCTGCAGAACAAGGATAAAGTTGACTTTGAAAAGCAGGAAACAGCGCTGTTTGAAGGCTGTTCCGCTATGATTGATCTTTCAAGAAACGCGGTATATACGGTGGCTGAAATGAAACGGCTGCTTTGCTACATGGCGCTGGCCGGGCAGAACCGCTGCTATTTGTATATGGAGGACACCTACGAATTGCCGGGCTACCCGTATTTCGGCTATTTAAGGGGGCGGTATTCCCAAAATGAGCTAAAGCAGATTGATGATTTTGCTTTTTCACTCGGGATAGAAGCGGTTCCGTGCATCCAAACTCTGGCTCACCTAAAGACCACCCTGAAATGGAACTATGCTCAGGCCATGAAGGACACGGACGATATTCTGCTTGTGGGCGAAGATGCGACCTACCGGTTCATCGAAACAATGATTTCTACTCTGAAGGGTACATTCAGGACGAATAAAATTCATATCGGCATGGATGAAGCAATGGACCTTGGCACCGGCACCTATTTAAAAAAGCACGGATTTGTCAATCAGTTTGACCTTATGCTGGAGCATTTAAACCGCGTAAACGCGATTGTTGAAAAATATGATATGGTGCCGATTATTTGGGACGATATGTTCTACCGCTCCCATGATGTGAATCATGATTATTATAATTTCGATGAAAAGCTGAGTGAAGAGGATATCGCCCAAGTGCCCGGTAACGTTGCGCTTGCGTATTGGGATTATTATCATAGCAAGGAAGACGAATACGATAAGCTGCTTTCCATGCGCGACCGTTTCCCGAACGATATTATATTTGCGGGCGGAATTTGGCGCTGGATGGGATTTGTCCCTATGTACACAAAGACTTTTGCCACCACAAACGCTGCGCTGGCCACGTGCGGAAAGCACAAGGTGAAAGAAATCATGGCAACCGTGTGGGGGGATGACGGCGCGGAAGCCCCGATAGAAACGATCCTTCCCGGTTTGTTTTTATTTGGCGAGCATTGCTTTGGGCAGCCGGCTGACGATGATTCCATTGATGAAAGGTGTAAATTCCTGACGGGACTGTCCCTGTCCGATTTCAGGGCGATTGAACAGCTTGACCTTTTGCCGGGCTGTGAAAATCCGAATATTGATACACGGAATCCGTCCAAGCATATTCTTTATCAGGATCTTTTACTGGGTGCTTTTGACCCGTACTTCCACAATCACGATATTGTTTCACATTATGACTCCTGCGAAAAGCAGCTGCGCGAAATTTCGGGGCACGCCGGGGAGTTTTCTGATTTATTTGACATGTACTGCAGATTAGCAAAAATTCTGGCGCAAAAATCAACGCTGGGGGTTCAGTTAAGGCAGGCGTATCAAGAAAATAAGAAAGATGAATTGGCAAAAATCGCTCAAATCGTACTGCCCACGTTAAAACAGCTTGTCCTGGAATTTAAGCAGGCTTATTTCAAAGTATGGTTTCACGAAAGTAAGGGGCATGGCTTCGAAGTGATCGATCTGCGGCTGGGCGGCTTAATGAGCAGGATTGATACGGTTTCTGAACGGCTAAAACTCTATTTGAACAGCGAAATTTCTGTTATTGAAGAGCTGGAGGATACACTGCTGCCGTTTGCGCAGGGGGGAGAATCGGATCAGAACTACAAAAGCTTTAACCAGTACAGCAATACCGTTACACAGAACACTGTGGGATGGACGCATTAAAATAACATAGACGAACAGTAAAACGGTGCAGAAAAACTTTTTCTGCACCGTTTTATTATGGAATATATACTGCTTTTATAACAGCTTTGTTGTAATCGACTGTGTGGTACGCTTTTTGTTGTAATCACACATTTTATAATGGCTCTTAAAAAATTCCGTGTATAAAACATCGAGCAAATAAAGCTGTGCAACCTTTGCGGAAAGGGAGCCACCCTGAAAAGGGCCCTCGTTCGCGCCGCATAAAAGCACAATATTTGCAAAAGCTGTAAGAGGGGATTCCGCATATCTTGTAATGCAAATTGTTTTCGCGTTGTTCTGTTTTGCCCGCTTTAAAATTTCAATGGTGTCTTTGGTAGAACCGGAGTAAGAAAAAGCGATTGCCAAATCATCTTCTCCCATCAGCGCAGATGCCATGGACTGCATGTGGGCGTCTTCGGTTGAAGTCACGTTCGGCAGAATACGCGCAAATTTGTTCTTGGCTTCAAGCGCCATAATCAAAGAGGAACCCACGCCGAAGAAATGAATCATGCGGGCGTTTTCAATCATCTGAATCGCTCTGTGCACATCGTCGGTATTAATCATATCGAAGGTCTGGTTAAGTGCCGCAATGTCCGTATTGAGCAGCTTCCGGCATACCTCGTCCGTGGTATCGCCGATATTTATTTCATCCGACAGCGTCATTCCGTTTGTACCGTCATTATTGCTGAGCGACTGTGCAAGCTTCATCTTAAAATCCTGATATCCGTTCAGCTTCAGGGTTTTGCAAAAACGAAAGACAGAAGTATCGCCAACGCCGCAGCGCTCCGCCAGGTCCGTAATTGACATGTACATTGCATCACGCGGCGATTCTAAAATAAAGTTTGCCACCTTGTGTTCCGCTTTCGTAAACACTTTATCGCTGACTTTAATTTTTGAAAATATGTCATACATTGTTTGTACCGCCTCTTTTCTTTGAATGTGTTTTTGCAAGATGGATCACTCCCAGTAAACCTGCGGTATTTCCCAGCGTAGCCTTCCTTATTTCGACTTTTCGATAGTTCTGCATAATATGATGGGAAATGTTTTGCCGGATATAATGGTGGATGAATTCCTCGTTCATAATTCCCCCACCAAGAATAATGCACGGCGGATTAAAAATATGAATCAGGGAAGCGAGCCCGTACACGACTTCGTCAATCCAGGCGGTCACCGCTGTTTTTACTTTTGGGTTGCTCTCCAACACTGAAAAAATCTCACGGCCGTTCAGTTCCAAACCGCTGTATTGCTGAACGGTACGAATCAGTGCTCTGGTTGAAGCGTAACTTTCGTAACAGCCGTTGTTGCCGCAGGTGCACTTTAAACCGCCGGCATGCGTAATGATGTGCCCGAATTCCCCGGCGGAATAGGTGTCGCCGTAATAAATCTCTTTATTTATAATAATGGCGCCCCCAATACCGGTTCCGTAAGTTAAGCACAGAAAATCGTCATAATCCGCACCGGCGCCAAATGCGGCTTCACCCAATGCAGCTGCATTTACATCATTTTCAACAATAACCGGTACCTTAAAAAAAGCCTCAAGGCGGTTTTTTATTTGGGTACCCGTGTAACCCGGAATATTGTCGGTCGCATAAATAATGGAGCCTGCCACAGGGTCAACCTGACCGGCTGTGCTGATTGCAATAAAGTCGATGCTGCCCAGCGAGGCAATAATGTCGCATACCTTGTCCATTAATACTTTGCCGCCCGAAAGTGCGTTTGTCGGTGTTTCAAAAACCATGTCTTTTTCCAATTTATATTGGTCGTCATAAAGGCAATATTTAATTGCTGTGCCGCCAATATCAAGCGCCGCTATTTTCAATAAGGCACCTCCCAATCCCTAAAATGAAGCCTTAAATAATCCTATTATCTATTTTATACCAAAAAAAATTTTTTTCAATAAGATGCTGAAAATTTGTACTGATAGGGATAAAATTAATCAAAACTATATCCGACATTTACTCCAATAATTCGAATGGATTGTTGCTAAAATAGAAAAAATTTTTTATTTTTTTATTTTAGGCTAATAATAAAATAAAGTTTTGTTGAAATATACTTATTTTTATAAAGCTTATTGTATAAATAGTGTATTAAAAAAATATATTTTCAAATATTATTGAAAAATATTTTTTTTATGCTATACTGTTGATAAGTCATAAAAATGCTTCCGAAATCACGCATAATTTTGGGCTGCATTTTTGGGATTTTCAAATCTGCAGTAGTATTTGCAGAAACAAAAAAACTGGAGGGATTCGTTTTATGAAAAAAGTAACCTTTAAAAAGCTAGCTGCGCTAACTATGGCGATTGTCATGTCAGCATCTGTTTTTTCAGGATGCTCACAAGGCAGCAGCGCAAGTTCTGCTGCGGCAGCGTCAGGCGCACCGGCTCAGTCGACAACGGCAAAACAGAAAGTTAACTTCTGGTACCTTTGGGGCGGGGATGAAGCAAAGGTGATTGAAAAAGTCATCGCTGCTTACAACAAGAGCCAGGATAAGTACGAAGTTGTTGGCTTAAGCACACCGGATCAGCAAAAGGTTCTTACCTCAATTTCCGGCGGACAGGGCCCGGATATTACGGATGACTTTGGAGGCAGTATCCCGAATTACGCAACGCAAAGTATTGCAATGCCCCTTGATGATTTGATTGCAGCCGATAAGTTTGACACCTCCGTTTATGTTGATGCCGCGTTCAATCAGCAGAAATACCAGGGTAAAACATATGGCCTTCCGATCAGCGTAAATGTTTTTGCTTTGTATTACAATAAAGACCTTTTAAGCAAAGCAGGCATCACAACTCTGCCGAAGACACTGGAAGAGCTCATGGATATGAGCAAAAAAACGACAAAGGTTTCCGGCGGTAAAGTCACTCAAATGGGTGATCCTTTCGTAACGGACAGCTATTGGTACTATTGCTATACTTATGCCAACGGCGACAATTTCGGCACAGCGGCGGACAAGCTCACGCCGAACAACGCAGGCTTCAAGAAAGCTCTTGAGTATGCAGCTGCTGAAGTAAAAGCCTTCGGCAAAGCTCCGCTGAACAATTACATCACCTCGGGCAACTCAAAGAAATATACGCCGCAAGATCCGTTCTGCGCGGGCACACAGGCATTCCGTATTGACGGTTCCTGGCTTTACAAAACAGCAAAAACCGCTAATGTAAACTTCGACATTATGCCTCTGCCGGGTACCGCTGCAAAGGGCGGCGACGGTTATTCCATGATGGACACCTCCATGGTTTATATTCCTTCCACCACAAAGAACAAAGAGGGCGCTTTTGACTTTGCAAAGTACATTTCCTCCGGTGAAGGCGCAAAAATCTTTATCACAGAAAAGGGCGATCTGCCTTCCACCAAGGCGCTTGTGAAAGATCCATCCATCATTAATCTTCAGCCTCTCTATAAAGTTTATCTTGACATTATTGCCAAAAACAACCTTGTTACATTGCCGCAAATGACAGACGGCACAGAATATGACAAGAACATCAGAACGGCAGTACAGAACGTACTCCTCGGTGGTAATGTTGACAGTGAACTGGCACAGCTTGAAAAGAGCTCCGCAAATCTTAAATAATTCTCATAGTTTGATAGGTGTACATATGCAGCGTGACTTCGCTGCATATGTACACACAATTTAATGAGATCTGCATAGAACCTAAACCATTACTGAAACTGTTAATAAGGGCGGTGCGATTCATGTTTCCAAAGTCCAAAAAGCGTAAGAAGGACAATAATACGCTATCCGGTGTTTTATTTGCCTTACCGTGGGTAATCGGTTTTCTGCTATTCAGCGTTTACCCTATTGTTATGTCTGCATACTACAGCTTTACTGATTTCAGCGCCATTAAAAAACCGACTTGGGTTGGAATGGCGAATTATTCCTCTTTATTGTCAGACCCTTTGTTTTACAAAAGTATGTCCAACACATTGGCTTATGTCATCATATCAGTTCCGACTACAATCATCCTTGCACTTATTACTGCAATGCTGCTTAACATAAAAATCAAGGGAAGAGCAATTTTCCGTTCCATTTTTTTCGTTCCGTCAATATTGCCAATGGTCGCTTCCACGATGATCTGGATTTGGATTTTTGATCCCCTCAACGGGTACCTGAACCGTTTTTTAAACCTGTTCGGCATACCGACCATTAACTGGCTGGGCGACCCGATGTACACCCACTGGTCGGTTATTTTAATTTCCCTGTGGGGTGTTGGAACAACCACAATTATTTTCCTTGCCGCAATCCAGGATGTGTCAAAAGAACTGTATGAAGCAGCGTCTTTAGACGGAGCAGGCAGCTTTAGAAGATTTATCAACATTACAATCCCCTGCATTTCCCATGTAATGCTTTATCAGATTATTCTGGCCGTGATCAACGGATTCCAGTATTTTACTCAGGTATATGTTATTATTACCGCACAGGCGGGCAACCTGGTACAGGGCGCTTCAGGCGGTGTGCAGGATTCCCTCCTGATGTATCCGCTCTACCTGTACTACAATGCGTTTACTTACCTCAAAATGGGCCGCGCTTCCGCCATGGCTTGGATCCTGTTCCTTGTTGTTGGCCTGATGACTGTTATTTTGACGAAAACGTCAAAAAAATGGGTCGACCTACAGTAGGGTGAAAGGAGAAAATATTCATGAAAGCGAAACATATCAACATTAAACAGTACATACCGCATCTTTTCCTGATCTTGCTGGCCTTAATTTTTGTTTTTCCGATTGTTATCATGATCTGCACCTCGTTTAAAACATATGACGAGGCGTTTGATCCCAATATCGGTATTTTTCCCGTGCAATTCTACCTGGGCAATTACGCGAATGTTTTTAAAACGATACCGTTCTTCCGTTATTTGGGAAATACCATGTATGTTACCATAATGAACGTAATCGGTACCCTGATCGTCACACCCATGATTTCCTATTCCCTTTCTAAAATCAGGTGGCCCGGCAGGGAGGTACTTTTCTCGGTGGTTGTTTCCACCATGCTGATTCCCTACACCGCTACGATGATTCCTCTTTATAAACTGTGGGTGACATGGCATCTTGTCGGTACATTTGCGCCGCTGATTATTCCCGCGTTCTTCGGTTATCCGTTCTATATCATTTTGTTACGTCAGTTTATGCTGACCATTCCCGACGAATTGCTGGAGGCGGCCAAAATTGACGGCTGCAACGGCTGGCAGACTTATATGAAAGTGGTTATGCCTTTGACCAAGCCCGGTCTTGCCACGATTACCATCTTCTCGTTTTTGTACACGTTTTCCGACTTCCTTGCTCCGCTGCTTTATGCGAACAGCGCAGATCACTATACCCTATCCCTTGGGTTGCAGGCATTCCTGAATGAACACACCGTTGACTGGACTTCCCTCATGGCTGCCTCGACACTGTTTATGATTCCTGTTCTGCTGTTGTTCCTTTTTGCACAGAAGTATTTTATCGAGGGAATTTCAACCACAGGGTTAAAATGATTTCCTTATAAAATCAAGCTGCACAATTTAGTCTTAGAAGGGAAAGTGTACCTATGACAAAAGTGATTTATGTTCCGCTGGACGAAAGGGCATGCAACTACTATTTTCCTCAGAAGTTCGCGCAAATGGCGGACGGAATCGAACTGCTGGTTCCGGCTTATGAGGATATGGGAATGCTCAAAACCCCGGCAAACTACAATAAAATTTGGGAATGGATTTTTGAGAACGCCCCCTCCTGCGAGTATGCAATCCTTTCCGTTGACACCTTGGTGTACGGCAACATTATTAACTCAAGAACGCATCACCGCACCTGTGAGGATTGTGAGAAAACACTTGATAATTTCAGGAAACTAAAAAAGATTAATCCCAATATAAAGATACATGCATTCAATCTGGCCGCGCGCGTGGCGGCTTATAACGATGCCCACGAGGACCCCGATTATTGGGAATCCTACGGCAGGGATATCTGGCGTTACACGTATTTAACGGATAAGACCTCCCGCAATCATGCGAATGAAGAGGAGAAGGCAGAGCTGGCCGCTCTTGCAAATTCCATTCCGCAGGAATACCTGAAAGACTTTATGGACAGAAGAGTCGTTGACCGCTTTACCAACCTTTTTTGCGTTGACCTTGTGAAAGAAGGCGTATTCGACGTTTTAACGGTTCCCAAGGATGACACTGCGGAATACGGATATGCCGCAATGGATCAGGCTGCGATCGCCGATAAGGTGCGAAAGGACAGACTGATGGACAGGGTTTTGGTTTATCCGGGCGCTGACGAGGTGGGAAGCGTGCTGTTTACACGTGTTTTCAATCTGATCAAAGGTTACACTCCCCGTGTTTATGTCCGGTATTCGTCCACCCTGGGCCCGGCGATTGTCCCCAACTATGAAGACAGGCCGCTCAACGAAAGCATTAAGTCGCAGATTACGTCGCTTGGCGGTATTGTTGAGGATAACTCTCAGAATTCGGATTGTATGCTGGCGGTTAATTCCCCCGGAAAGTATATGATTGAATCCATGGAGCAGGGCACGAAGGATTTGACCTTTACCAGCCATATTAATATGCATGAATTTATCAGGTATATTGATTATTACGTACGCAGTTACCAAAAAGCGGTTGGCATTGCGGAAGTTTCCGTTTGCAACGGCTGTGAAAATGAGTTTATGGATTACGCTGCCCTTGCGGGAATCTATGACAAGGTGCAGGCGGTGGGCGGGTGGAACACCTCCCAAAATACAATTGGCGTGGTTCTTGCCCAAACTGTTATTGCAAGCTACTATCACCGCTTTCAGGATGACTATGAAAAGTTTAAACTCGCAGAGGAGTTCAAGCTTAGAAGTATTGTTTGCGACTGGCTGTTCCAGTCCAATGTGCTGCACAAGTTTTTATTGGAAACACAGGGCAGAATTAACCCGTATGCACTGCAAAATCATTATGATGAAGTGAAAAATTATTTTATAGACCATTTGAATCAAATGATTTTGGAGAAGTTTGACAGGAAATATAAAGGCGCTGTTATCACGATTGACAATCTGTATTTTAACTGGGATGGCGTGTTTTATATTAATTTCTATATCAAGTTGGATGATATGGAATTTACTATATAGTGAAGTGAGAGATATGTTATGGAGAAAAATGAAATTTTAAAGCGTATAAAGGGGGGCCTGATTGTTTCCTGTCAGGCACTCAGTACGGAACCGCTGCACAGCCCGTTTATCATGGGAAGAATGGCGCTTGCCGCCCGCGAGGGCGGTGCGGTCGGCATTCGGGCCAATTCCCCAAGTGACATCGCCGAAATAAAAAAGACAGTGGACCTTCCGATTATCGCTCTGTATAAAGTGGAGTATCCCGACAGCGATGTCTACATAACGCCTACCATGAAAGAAATCGATGCTTTAGCCGAAGTCGGAGCGGACATTATTGCACTGGACGCGACAAAGCGTACCAGACCAAACAACCGGACGCTGGAGGAATTCTTTCACGAGATAAAGAAAAAATATCCAAATCAGCTGCTAATGGCCGACACGTCATGCTATGAGGAAGGCGTAAAAGCCAAAGAGCTCGGCTTTGATTTTGTCGGAACCACCATGTGCGGTTATACGGAATATACCAAAGGCACACAGCTTCCGAATTTTGACCTTATGAAGCAGTATGTTGACACACTCGGCCTTCCTATTATTGCGGAAGGCGGAATATGGACGCCGGAACAATTAAAAAAAGCACTCGGGCTGGGAGTTTGGACGGCGGTTGTCGGTACGGCAATCACACGCCCAAGGGAAATCACAAAGCAGTTCGTGAATTATATTCATAAAGCGGATTAATACAGTCGATTAAGCGAAGGCCGGCTTTCAAATCGGCAGGAAGGTGGGGGTGAACGGATTGCATACAAAACAATCACTGATGGCAGATTTATCAAGGATGGGCATTCACCCGTCGGATACTCTTCTCGTACATTCTTCAATGAAGAGCATTGGGGAAGTTGAGGGCGGGGCTGACAGTGTGCTGGATGCTTTAAGCGAATATCTGTCGGACGGCCTGCTGATACTGCCGGCCCACACATGGAGTACCGTCGATTCGGCAAATCCTGTATTCGATGTCAAAGAAAGCAAGGTCTGCGTTGGCTTGCTGCCGGAACTGTTCCGAAAGCGCCCGGGGGTAATCCGGACGCTGCACCCTACTCATTCGCTTTCCTGCCTTGGCCGGGAAGCAGAATCTTTTGCAAGCGGGCAGGAGCGGTTTGACACCCCCTGCGCACCGCAGTCCTGCTATGGTCAGCTTGAAATGAGGGACGCTGAAATTCTGCTGGTAGGCGTTGATTTTTCAAAAAACACGACCGTGCATTGCATTGAAGAGGTAGCGAAGGTGCCGGGAAGGCTGAGCGCAGATCACCAGCAATTATTTGTCAAAGACGAGAAAGACCGTTTAATCAGTGTACCCTCCCTTAGACACGAAAATTCCAATTCCGATACATTTGTAAAGCTGGAGCCGGTTATGTACAGCCGGCATCTGATACAAAACACGACTTTTGGGGATGCGCACTGCATGCTGTTCCGCGCCAGAGATTTATTTCGTGTGACAATCGAAATGTTAAATAAAAACCCCCGGCTGTTCGATGATTTCGCGGCCATACCGGATGCATGGTTTTGACAGGCAGCCGCTCATTTTAATTTATAAAAAGGGGATAAGATTTATGGGTAGGAAGAAAATTGCGGTGATTGGCTGCGGATCGATTGCTACCGCAGAACATATTCCGGCATATATAAATAATGATAAGGCGGAAATCAAATATTTTTGTGATATCAAGTTGGATAAAGCGCAGGCAATGGTGGACAAATACGGCCTGGGTACTGCCATAGCGGACTACAAGGATATTTTGGGTGACGAAGAGGTTGAGGCTGTTTCCGTTTGCACACCAAATAATGTTCATGCGCAGATTGCCACCGATTTTTTGAAAGCAGGAAAAAACGTTCTTTGCGAAAAACCTGCTGCCAAAACTTATGCTGAAGCGGCAGAAATGCAGGCAATTCAGCATAAAACAGGCAAGGTATTGAACATTGGCGTGGTCAACCGGTTTAATACAGCGGTAAATAGAATCAAGAAAATGATTGACCAGGGGGAACTGGGCGAAGTTTATCATGTATATGGAAGCTTCCGTTCCTACCGCAGCATTCCCGGCCTTGGGGGAGCGTTTACCACAAAAGCAATTTCAGGCGGAGGCGTGCTGATTGACTGGGGAGTGCATTTCCTTGACCTGATTATGTACTGCTGCGGCGATCCAAAGCCTTTAACGGTTTCCGGAAAAGCTTATTCCAAACTGGGCAAAGACATCAAGGGCTATGATTACGTGGATATGTGGGCCGGCCCCCCGGTGGAAAACGGCACCTATGATGTGGAGGATTTTATTACCGGATTTATTCGGACTCAAGGGCCGAGTATTACCGTTAACGGAGCCTGGGCACAAAATATTAATCAGAATGAGATGTTTATTGACTTTCTGGGGGATAAAGCAGGCGTGCGGCTGCAATACGGCGGAAACTTCACAGTCTATTCCACAAAGGACGGCGCGCTGATTGAATCCACCCCTACTTACCAGGTTGAACAGCCCTATCAAAAGGAAATTGACGCATTCTTGACCTGTATTGATTCAGGCGAGAAGCTGCCGTCACACATCGATTCGGCACTGATTACCGCAAAAATCATGCAGTCGCTGTACGACTCGTCAGATTTGGGCAAGGAAATTGTATTGTAGGAAGTGCAACATGAAAAAGATTGGTTTTGTGGATTATTATCTTGATGAGTTTCATGCCAACAATTATCCGGAATGGATTGAAAAGCTGTCCGAAGGGAAGCTGAAGGTCGCGTATGCATGGGGAAAAAAGGACGCGCCGAACGGGCTGACCACGCAGCAATGGTGTGAAAAATACAAAATACAGCAGTTAGAAACGATTGAAGAGCTGGTGCAAAAAAGCGACTGCATTATTGTGCTTTCTCCCGATAATCCTGAAATGCACGAAGAGCTTTGCCGTATTCCTCTGAGCAGCGGGAAACGCGTATATGTGGATAAAACCTTTGCAGAGGATCGGTCAGCCGCGCTTCGAATATTTGCGGTTGCAGAGGAACACCGTACACCGTGCTTTTCTTCCTCCGCGCTGCGTTTTGCATCGGAATATAAGGATATGAGCAAAAACGACATTCAGAATATTGCAAGCTGGGGCCCCGGCCCTTTCGAAAATTATTCAATCCATCAGATTGAGCCGATTGTAGCGTTGATGGGGACTGACGCAAAGCGTGTGATGTATGTCGGAACGGAAAACTGGCCTGCTTTGGTGATTGAGTTTACCGGCGGCAGGCGGGCGATTTTATCGCACCACGGCTGGGAATGTCCGTTTTCCATGACGGTTAATTTGAAGGACGGCACGTCGCAGACAATAACGGTTCAGTCCGATTATTTTCATTTGTTTGTGGAACAAATGGTGGATTTCTTCTTAACAGGCGATGTTAAGGTAAGCCATGCGGAAACAGTTGCTGTGATCTCCATTCGGGAGGCTGGCTTAAAAGCTGCCAAAAAACCGGAAACATGGGTTGAAATTGTTTGATTAAAGCCAATTGTAATTTAATACCTTCGCCCTCGGGCAAATTCTGAAAGGAGAGCCAATGAGCCGTTTTCATATTGGGGTAATCACAGATTCTTTTCGCCTGCCGTTTCAGCAGGCGGTTAAAAAATCGAGGGAAGTCGGTGCGCACGGCATACAGCTGTATGCTGTTGACGGAGAAATATCCCCGTCGTTAACAGCATCGGAAAGGCGCGAAGCAGCCCGCGTCATCGCTGAAAATGATTTGAAGATATCTGCGCTGTGCGGCGATTTGGGCGGTCATGGCTTTGCAATTCAGCAGGAGAATGCTGAAAAGATTGAGAAGTCAAAGAAGATCATTGATCTGGCGCTTGATCTGGGTACAAAAATTGTAACGACCCACATTGGCGTGGTACCGGAAGACAGCTCCTGCGAGCGCTACAAAATTATGCAGGATGCCTGTAATCAGCTGGCGGAATACGCTTGTGCCCGGGGCGCATATTTTGCTGTTGAAACCGGCCCGGAACCCGCGAAAAGGCTGAAAGCTTTTTTGGACAGTCTGTCGTCCAAGGGAATCGCCGTGAACCTCGACCCCGCAAATTTAGTCATGGTTACGGGGGAAAATCCGGTAGAAGCGGTAAACACGCTGAAAGAATACATTGTTCACACGCATGCAAAAGATGGCGTCATGCGAACAAAAACAGACCCTGAACGGATTTACAATTTTTTTGCAGAGGGCGGAATATCGGATCTTCGGTTAGAAGACTATTTTCAGGAAGTGCCGCTCGGGCAGGGACAAGTGGATTTTGACCTGTATTTGAAAGCGCTGGAGGACATTGGGTTCCACGGATATTTGACCATTGAACGTGAGGTCGGGCAAAATCCGGAGGCGGATATTCGTTTGGCAGTGGATTTTTTAAAGAAATATTTGTAATATTTATTATCCTGCGTTAGAAACTGGGTCAGACGCAGGATAATATTATGTTAAGCAGGGGAACGGATAATGAAAAAATATGGGATAGTTCTGATTGGCTGCGGACATATCGGGCAGGAGTATATGCAGGACATTTATTTCAGGGAGCAGATTCAAATTGTGGGGGTTGTGGATACAGACCCGCGGCGCGCAGAACAGTTTGCCCGCATGTACTGTGCTCAGTCGTGGAATACGCAGTACGAGTCCTATTTGGGGCGCGATGATGTTGATATTGTAATTATCGCTACTTATGTGAATACCCACTTGAAAATATTGAAGGAGTGCCTTCGGAAAAAGAAACATGTTATCTGTGAAAAACCGATTGGAACAACATTGGAAGAGGGCAGCGAGTTTGTAAAGCTGGTAAAAGCTTCGGACTGTAAAGTGGCTGTTTCCCATATCTTGCGTTATAATCAGACTTATCTGAAAGCGGCGGAGCTGATTCAGGCGGGAGTAATCGGCGAAGTCAAGGTGATGCGTATGGTGCAGAACCATCATTGCAAGGACTGGGAGCGCTACAAAAAGCTGCTGGCGGATTGTTCGCCCATTGTTGACTGCGGTGTGCATTATATCGACGTGATGCAGTGGTTTACCAATTCCCGCGTTATCGATGTGGATGCGTTCGGAACTATTATAGATAACGATTTACCCGGCGGCGCATACAACTATGGCGTAATCCATACCCGTTTGGAAAACGGCGCAATCGGATATTACGAGGCGGGATGGTCAAAAAACCTGCCGTCCTCCAATGTGAAAGAGTTTATAGGCGACAAGGGCAGGCTCAGCATTGTTTTAAATGCGGCGCGAAGTCAGAATGTTGAGGAAGGCGACCTGATACAGCTGTACCTTACGGAGCATAATGAATATCGCACCATCAATATCGATTCAAAATATAAAAACATGTGGGCGCTGGTTCAAAGACTGATTGAAATGATTGAAAAGGATGTACCCTCCGTACCGACTATTGATGATATCTATCGTGTATTTCAGGTCGTAATGCGTGCGGATCAATCAGTACGGGAAAAGGGGCTATACCAAAAGTGAAGCCTTGGAGCCCGGAAATCATGCGGGTTTCAAGGCTTTTTTCCTGATCAGGGAGATGGACCTTTGACGGTAAAAACAAAGATGGCGCCGTTTTTCAAACGGCGCCATCTTTGCGTAAACCAACAATGGGAACAGCTCACTGCGGAAAAACCTTCGTTTTCAGAGCCCGGGCCTTAAAGCGCAAACCCAAAGTACGACACGGCGTTGTTGTAGGAAATATCCTGAACCATTTTGCCAAGCGCTTTCATGTCGCATGGATACTCCCCGTTTTCCACCCATGTGCCGATCAGGTTGCACAGGATGCGCCTGAAATACTCATGCCTTGTATAGGATAAAAAGCTGCGGGAATCCGTGAGCATGCCGACAAAATTCCCCAAAATGGAAAGGTTGGCTAAACTGGTCATTTGGTCAATCATCCCGGTCTTTGTGTCGTTAAACCACCATGCCGCGCCGTGCTGCATCTTTCCGGCGGCAGCCGTACCCTGGAAGCAGCCGATAACCGTGTCGAGCATTTCGTTGTCGGTTGGGTTTAAGGAATACAAAATTGTTTTGGGCAGCTCGTCCGTTTGATTTAAAGCGTCGAAGAATTTTACAATACCGTGCGCACTGTTGTGGGTTGCAATGCAGTCAAAGCCGGTGTCGGCGCCAAGCCGGTCGAACATCAGCTTATTGGTGTCGCGGATTGTTCCGTAATGCAGCTGCATTACCCAGCCGCGTTTTGCGTACTGCTTTCCAAGGAAAAGCAAAATCGCATATTTATATTTTTCAACTTCGTCTTCGGTAAGCGGCTTTCCGGATAATCCCTTGGCGAAAATTGCTTCCAGCTGCTCGTCGGATGCAGGATTGTACATAATATAATTAATGCCGTGATCGGAAGCCTTGCACCCCATTTGCGCAAAGTGATCCAACCTTTGCTGCAGGGCGGCGTACACGTCTTTGACCTGATGAATTGCGGTGCCGCTGACGTTTGCAAGGTCGGAAACGTATTGTGCGAAGGTCGGCTTTTCAATGTTCATGATTTTGTCCGGCCGCCACGCGGGGATCACCTGAACCTTACAGGTTTTGTCCTCTTTAATTGCCTTGTGCCACTGCAGGCTGTCAATCGGGTCGTCGGTAGTGGCAATCAGCTTTACATTGGATTGTTCAATGATGCCGCGCACACTCATTGCGTCTGTTTTCAGCTTGGCATTGCACAAATTCCATACTTCCTCCGCGGTATCGGCATTCAATACGCCGTTATAGCCGAAGTATCTTTTCAGCTCAAGGTGTGTCCAGTGGTAGAGCGGATTGCCGATTGCCTTTGGCAGCGCTTCGGCAAACATCTGGAATTTCTCCCTGTCGGTGCTGTCGCCTGTAATGTATTTTTCGTCAATGCCGTTGGAACGGATCATACGCCATTTGTAGTGGTCCCCCCCGAGCCAAACCTGCGTGATGTTTTCAAATTTGCGGTTTGCGGCGATTTCCTCCGGGTTAATATGGCAATGATAATCGACAATCGGCATTTTTGCGGCATAATCATGGTAAAGGGTTCTCGCGGTTTCATTGGACAGTAAAAAATCTTCATCCATAAAGCTTTTCATTTTGTAATCCTCCAATATTAGTCGTTTATTCGAAACGTGTCGCGCTCTATCAGCTTGGAAGAGATCACGACTTTCTGTGGCACGTTCTTTCCCTCTAAAATATCGGTCAGCATGCTGATTGCCGTGGGGCATAACGTGTCGATCATATTGTCAACCGTTGTGAGCGCAGGGGACGAGCATTGCGCCAGAATAGAATTGTTAAAACCGATTACGGGCATGCTAACGTTAGTATCCGCATTCTGCAGCGCTTTAAGCGCGCCGATTGCAATCAAATCCTCCGAAGCCATCACCGCGGAAAACTTCGGCCCTTCGCGCAGCAATTCCGTTACACGGGCGGCCACATCGGGAATGGACTTCGGGACCTTCACCGTAAGGGTGTCCTGAAACGGGATTCCGCTTTTCAGCAGGCCTTCCTTGTAACCCGAAATTTTTACACAGCCGCTGTAAGTCATAGTATCATACAAATATAAAATCTTTTCATGTCCCTGTTTCTTCAAAAGCAGCACGTTCCGGCAGACCGCCGAACGTTCGTCGCACAGCACACAGTACGTGTTGGGCAGCTCCACCAGCCCGTTGATAATAATAACGGGTACCTGCTTCGCTGCGTTTTCAATGTGGGAATTGTCAACATTCTCTTTAAAAGCGGAGCCGATTAAGATAACGGCGTCCACGCGCTTGGTAAGCAGAAGGTCAAGATATTTTTTCTTGTCCTCCAGATTATTGCCCGTGCAGCACAGCAGCGCGTCAAACCCGTTCTGCCGCAGCAATCCCTCCACAAGGGAAACCGCTTTGGCGTAGAACGTGTCTGAAATATCGGTACACAAGATGCCGATCATCCGCATAGAGTTTAACCCAAGCCCGCGGGCAAATACATTTGGGGTATAGTCCTCCTGCTGAATTACGCTTAACACCTTGTCCCGCGTTTTCTGGCTGACATTTTGGCTGCCGTTCAGTACACGCGACACCGTTGCAATGGAAACTCCGCTGCGCTCGGCAATATCATAAATATTCACTTTGCCACCTCAATTTGTAAGCACTTACAGATATTATAGCGCGTTTCTTGAATAAATCAATAGGTTTGTGCGCTGTTGCCAAAATATTTATTTTGAAACAACATTCGGAATATTCCTATATATAACCGGGAATAATTTAATAATACCGTTTTCAACAGGAATGCGAATCATAAGCCGAAAAATTAATCTGATTTGATATTGACATTTTCAAGTGAGATGATACAATAACAATTGTAAGCGCTTACACTTTTAGGAGGAGTTATTATTATGAAAAAAATCAATGAAATTTACAGCCGCAGCCCGAAAGAGATTAAAATAGTGCAGTTCGGTGAGGGTAATTTTTTAAGAGGATTTGTAGATTACATGGTGGACGTCGCCAATGAGAAGGGCGTTTTTAACGGGGATATCGCCATTGTAAAGCCGATTACCTTTGGCGGCCTGGAGCGTTTTGCCGCACAGGACAACCTTTACACCGTTTCCCTTCGCGGTAAAATGAACGGGGAAACTTATGTGGAGAACCGTGTCATTACCAGTGTGCAAAAGGTGCTGGATACTTACAACAACTACGAGGAATACACGGCGCTTGCCCGCCTTGATTCCCTGCAGTTCGTTGTTTCGAACACCACGGAAGCCGGCATTGTGTATGACGAACAGGATCAATTTGAACTGACGCCGCCGAACACGTATCCGGGCAAACTGACAAAGTTTTTGTTTGAACGGTTTACTGCGTTTCATGGCGATTCCGACAAGGGCCTTATTATGCTGCCGGTTGAACTGATCGAAGACAACGGCATCAAGCTAAAGGAATGTGTGCTGAAGTATGTCGCCCTGTGGAATTTGGGCGAGAAGTTCAAAAACTGGATTTGTGAAAGCAATACGTTCTGCAGCACACTGGTTGACCGTATCATTACCGGCTACCCAAGGGAGGAAGCGGCTCAAATCTGTGAAACGCTCGGGTATGAAGACAATCTGCTTGACACCGGCGAACCGTTTGCTTTGTGGGTGATTGAAAGCGACAGGGATATTTCCGAAAAATTCCCGCTGGATAAAGCAGGGATGCATGTCATATTCACAAACAACCAAAAGCCGTACCGCGAAAGAAAGGTGCGCATCCTGAACGGTGCGCATACCTCCACTGTGCTTGCCGGGTTCCTTACGGGCAAAAATATTGTGCTTGAGTGCATGAATGATTCCCTGATCCGCAAGCTGATGGAACGAATCATTTTTGAAGAGATTGTACCGACGGTCAAGCTGCCGAAGGAAGAGGCCGAAGATTTTGCAAATTCCGTATTGGAACGGTTTGAAAATCCGTTTGTCAAGCATGAGCTGCTTTCCATTTCACTCAATTCCGTTTCAAAATGGAAGGCGAGAATTCTGCCGACCTTTCGTGATAACTACGCAAAAACACAAACTCCTCCGACCCTGCTGACCTTTTCCTTCGCCGCGCTGATGGCGTTTTATACCTCTGACACAATGCGCGACGGTGTGCTTATCGGCAGCCGCAACGGCGAGGAATATCCGATTAAAGACGACAAAAAAGTACTTGAGTTTTTTGCCGCAAACAGCAAGAGCAAGTCAACCCGCGAATTCGTGACAGCGTTTGCCTCCAATACCGATTTTTGGGGCGAAAACTTGACAAAATACGACCAGTTTGTTACGCTAGTAACTGGTTATCTTGATGAAATTAAGAAGGATGGAATGACAGCGGCTGTTGAAGCGCTGATAAAGGAATAACCCGATGAAAACGATTTTAAAAATCAACCAGCAAGATAACGTTGTGGTTGCACTGCAGGCTTTAAAAGCAGGCGAAACCATTCAGGTGGAGGGGCAGACCATCCCCGTCCTCACCGACATTACCGCCGGGCATAAAATCGCGGTGAAAGCGATCGCCCAGGGCGAACAAATTATAAAATACGGCTTTCCAATCGGAACGGCAGCCGTCAACATTTCCGCGGGGGAGTGGGTGCACACCCATAACACGAAAACCCGGCTGGGGGATTTGCTGGAATACACCTATGAACCGGATTTAAAGCCCCTGACGTCTGTCAAGCCGAAAACCTTTCAGGGCTACCGCAGAAAAGACGGCAAGGTGGGTATCCGCAATGAAGTATGGATTGTTCCGACAGTCGGCTGCGTTAATTCCGTTGCCAAACGCATTGAGGATGAGTGCCAGGAATTTTTGACCCCGGAGCTGGACGGAATTTATTCCTACAGCCACCCGTACGGCTGTTCCCAGCTTTCCCAGGATCTGCTCAATACGCAGCTTGCGCTTTCGGGGCTAATTCATCACCCGAACGCAGCGGCCGTGCTTGTGCTTGGACTTGGCTGTGAAAACAATAATATTGATGAGTTGAAAAAGGTGCTGGGCAGCTATGACAGTGACCGCGTAAAATTTCTGGTTTCCCAGGATTATGAGGATGAGGTTGAAGCCGCGAAGGCCGTTGTGAAAGAGCTGTGCGTGTACGCCGCACAATTCAAACGGGAACCCTGCAGCGTGGAAAGCCTTACCGTCGGCCTGAAGTGCGGCGGATCGGACGGCTTTTCCGGTATTACAGCCAACCCGCTTGTGGGCGCTTTTTCCGACCTGCTCATTGCGCAGGGGGGTACCGCAATTTTGACGGAAGTACCGGAAATGTTCGGTGCGGAAACAATTTTGATGAACCGCTGCCGCGACAAAGCTGTTTTTGATAAAACAGTTGATCTGATCAATAATTTCAAAAAATATTTTATGAGCTACAATCAGGAGATTGATTCCAACCCGTCCCCGGGCAACAAAGCGGGCGGAATCACAACCCTGGAGGACAAGTCCCTCGGGTGCGTTCAAAAGGGCGGCACCGCGCAGGTAAACGATGTGCTTTCTTACGGCCAGCCCGTTTGTGAAAAGGGGCTTAACCTGCTGCAGGGCCCGGGCAATGATCTTGTTGCATCAACGGCACTGGCTATTTCCGGCGCTCATCTGGTTTTGTTTACCACGGGGCGCGGTACGCCGTTCGGCTGCCCCGTACCGACTGTGAAAATTTCAAGCAATTCCGGGCTGGCACATAAAAAATCCGGATGGATTGATTTTGACGCCGGCCGGCTGCTGGCCGGGGAAGAGCTCCCCGACCTTGCGGAAGAATTTTTTGACTATATCCTTGACATCGCTTCCGGGAAGAAATCCGCCAAATCGGAAGCGTTTGACAAGCGCGATTTGGCAATTTTCAAAAACGGAGTAACACTTTAATTTCCTTTTTCATTAACAGCCGTGGAGGTATCTGTATGTCATCAAAGATCATGTTGGTCGGTGAACCGATGGGTTTGTTTATTGCGCAGTCAGAAGGTCCATTGGAAACGGTCAGGCAATTTTCCACCGCGGTAGCGGGGGCTGAGTTTAATGTGGCGGTCGGGCTGAGCCGGCTTGGGCACCGGGTGGGTTACCTGACCAAGCTGGGGAAAGACCCGTTTGGCTTGCAGATTACCAATACCATGCGCAAAAATCAAATTGACACGTCGCTGATTTCATTCAGCGAGGAGCGCACGACCGGAATGATGCTAAAATCCAAAGTCAGTACCGGGGACCCCGAAATTTTTTACTACCGCAAAAATTCCGCAGCGTCCTCTATCGGCAGGCAGGATATTGACCGAATTGATTTTTCGGAATACAAATTTCTGCACATGACCGGAATTTTCCCGGCGCTTTCCCAAACTACGCTGGAAGCGTCGGTGTATCTGATGCAAAAGGCGAGGGCAAACGGCCTCACCATATTTTTCGACCCGAATCTTCGCCCGCAGCTGTGGGGGGATCAGGAGAAAATGGTGAAGGCGATGAATGAACTGGCGCTTTCTTCGGACTACTTTATGCCCGGAGTAAAAGAGGGCACCATTCTTTCCGGTCAAACAACGCCGGAAAGCATCGCCGATTATTACATTCAGCGCGGGATTGCAAACATCATTATTAAGGTTGGCGAAAAGGGCGCATATGCTGCAACCAAACAGGAGCAGTGCTATGTTCCCGGATTCCATGTGGATAAGGTGGTCGACACTGTGGGCGCGGGCGACGGCTTTGCCGCGGGTGTCATCAGCGCCGTGATGGAAGGACTGCCAATTGCCGGGGCCGTAAGCCGCGGCAACGCAATCGGCGCGATTCAGGTGATGTCCGTCGGCGATAACGACGGGTTGCCCACACGTGAATTTTTACAGCAATTTATGAGTCCGTCATAAATTTCTCATATACGTATGAAAAGTCAGCCCTGAATCATGGAGGTAACGATGAAAGAAATTTTTAGTCAGTTTCAGTCCCTGGGTATTGTACCGGTCGTAAAAATCAACGACAGTAAAAACGCGGTCGATTTGGCGAAAGCGCTCAGCAAAGGCGGACTTCCCGCAGCGGAAATCACGTTCCGGTCCGACGCGGCAGAGGAGTCGATTCGGCAAATTGCCCGGAACGTGCCGGAAGTATGCGTTTGCGCGGGCACTGTCCTTTCCGTTGAAACCGCAAAACGAGCCGTTGACGCGGGCGCAAAGCTGGTAATCAGCCCGGGCACGAACGCAAAGGTGGTAAAGTGGTGCGTTGACAACGGCGTTACCATTATTCCCGGCTGCGCAACCCCAAGCGACGTTGAGCTTTGCATGGAGTTCGGCCTTGAAGTCGTAAAATTGTTCCCTGCCGAGGTAGTCGGCGGCGTAAAAATGCTGAAAGCCCTTTCCGGCCCTTACGGCAATATGATGTTCATGCCCACCGGCGGGATCAGCGCCCAGAATGTCGGGGAGTATCTTGCACTGAGCAATGTGCTTGCCTGCGGCGGCAGCTGGATGGTTCCCGAAAAGGCAATTTCCAACCGCGAATTCGACAAAATAGAAGAGCTTACGCGTGAGGCGGCTGCCGTTCTTGCAAAAGTCAGGCAGTAATTGAATGCAGCGCGTCCGATTTTGCTGTACCAGAAAAGCGGATTCTCTTTCTTGAAAAAGCCGGTATTGTTTTTAACAATGCCGGCTTAAATTTTTCGTATTTTTCTTGACTGCGGGTGAATTTACTCAGAAAATCGTCTGTATTTTCAAGCAAAGAATCATATTTGACTTCGTCAAATTAACACATAAATTGTCCTAAAAAAAGACAATTTGTATAATACTATTGATATTTCATACAATTTAATTTTTAGCTGGGAATCATCCGACACATTTGTGACAAACAATACAAATAAGTGATTTAAAGTCAGCTTTTTTTAAAAATACTTTACAAAAAGCCTTGCAAAAAGGAAAAAGACACGATATAATAAGCGTGTAAAAACCGATGATTTTATATCGCAAAATTGAATAATTTTATGCATATTATAAAGTCATTTTTGCTTCACCAGGTTTTTACGATCACATCAAACAAATACCCCCTGGTTTTAAATGAGTTTGGAGTGTGATATGAATTTAAGGTAGTCGGTATTTATTTTGTTGATGGCTTATCCAAAGAGGTCTGATGTCTGATGAATACATGAGGGCAATTTGAACTATTTTCAGCGAATAGAATCCCAGCAAAAAAAGTTATATATTTTTTGTAGCGACTAGTCTGATGTCCTACGTCAGATATATAACGGATATCTTTTCTATATTCAGTGTTTTGGGGGTAGATGTATGAGTGAAATTTTAACCGTACCGCAGGAACTATCTGTTATAGCAGCCAAAAGACTGCGGGAGATGATTGTTGAGAAAAAAATGCAGTCTGGCGACAGACTGCCCAGTGAAAGCGAACTAGGAGAAATGTTCGGTGTGAGCCGCTCCACCGTCCGGGAAGCGATTAAGCTTCTCACCGCTGAAAATGTTGTAGAAATTCAGCGAGGAAAAGGAACTTTTATTACCATGCAGCCGGGAGTTCGCAAAGATCCCCTGGGTTTAGAATTTACAAATCAGAAAAGACTATTAAATAACCTCTTGGAAACCAGAATGATGATCGAGCCGCAGATTGCATATCTGGCGGCGCAGCGGGCAAATCAAGCCAATATTGACCAGCTCGCACAAATTATTGAAAAAATTCAGGAAGCCGGAAGTGACAAGGGCAATCATACTCCTTATGACATAGCCTTTCATAAAGCGGTTGCGGAGTGTACGCAAAACGACGTGCTTTACCGGATTTTGCCAATTATTTGTGAATCCATTCAGGAAGGCTATTTCAAAACCGCAGACGTACCCGGAAGTTATGAAAGAGCAATCGAGAGTCATCTTAATATTTTTCATGCAATTGTAAATAATAACCCGGAAGCTGCAAAAAATGAAACAGAGAAGCATCTGCGTCAAACTATGGAAGATATGAATATAATAGGAGGAAAAATATGAAAAAGGTTTTAGCACTCGTTCTTGCCCTGGCCGTGTCGATGTCTATGTTTGTAGCGTGTTCAGGCAAATCAGCCGGTTCCCAGGCATCCACAGCAGCGGGCACATCATCCGGCGGCGCCGCAGGTTCGGCCGCAACCACCATTACGTATTGGTATTGGGCTGACAACTCCGCTTATTCTGCTAAAATGCAGGAAATGGTAAAGGACTTCAATTCCACCAATAAGTCAAACATCAAAGTTGTTGCGCAGGAATATCCGTGGGACGGCGGCGCATACAGCGAAACATTATTTACAGCCGCAATGGGCGGCGGCGGACCGGATGTAGCCGCATGGAAGCTGACTTCAACTCCGCTGTTTGCATCCAATAAGCTCCTTGCGAATCTTGACAGCTACATTGAAAAATGGAGCGACAAAGACGATATTGACAGCAGCCTTTACGACACAATGAGACAGGCCAGCGGTACAAAAAGCATCTATGTAATGCCTTGGAACACCCAGGTACTGTATGTGTATTACAGACCGTCCATGTTTAAGGCAGCCGGCGTTACGATTCCAAAAACTTATGATGAATTCCTGACAGCCTGCAAAAAGCTTACCAGGGATACCAACGGCGACGGAAAGACGGACGTTTACGGCTTTGGCATGAGAGGCGCAAAAGGCGGACAAGAACCGTGGGGCAGCTTTATTTGGGGCCGCGGCGGCGACTTCCAGGACTTTACAAGCGCCAAAGCAGTTGCCGGCATGCAGGACTTTGTCAATCTTTACAAAAACGGCTATGTGCCGCCAACAGCAACAACCGACGGATTTAATGAAATTATTGCAAACTTCAAATCCGGCAAAACGGCTATGACAATTCACCACATCGGTTCTTCAAAAGACATGGTAAAAACATTTGGCGATGACGTCGGCGCGTTTGTATTCCCGGCCGGCGAAAAGCAGTGGACTTCCATGGGCGATACCGAAAACGTAATGTTTGAAAAATGCAAAAACAAAGATGCCGCCTTCCAGTGGCTGACGTACCTGGCAACAGGCAAAGGACAGGAAACATGGTGTGTTACGACCGGCAACGTTCCTGTCAGCAAAACCGTTCAGAAACTGCCTGAATTCCAGAACAACAAATTCATGAAGGTCTCCATCGAAGGCCAGCCGCACGCAGGCATCTTCCCAATCCGTGACACAACGACGGAATGGATCAGCACAACATGGCCGAACACCGTTGCTTCCGCTCTGACCGGCGAAGTTACACCGGCGGCCGCTATGAAAACACTGCAAGAAGGCCTTTACGGCAAAAAATAATTATTGAATTGCTTAACAACCTGTGGGCTGCAATTGAATAAATTGCAGCCCAAGATTTTAAAAGAGGTGATCCCGCTTGACTCGAAAAAAGACAAATATATGGCCATATTTGTTGATTGCACCCGCACTGATTATTATTCTGGCAATGGTTTTTATTCCTGCGGTTAATGCTATTTTAATGAGCTTTCAGAGCTACGACCTTAGAAGGCCGTCGGAGATAGCCTTTATTGGCTTGGGCAACTATATTGAAGTATTTCAGGATCCACTGTTCTGGGCATCCTTATGGAGAACGATTCAATGGGTCGTGTTAGGTGTAGGTTTTCAATTTGTATTTGGTTTTGCACTGGCGCTCCTATTAAATAAGAAATTTAAAGGCAGAGGAATTGCTCGCTCCGTAAGTCTGATTCCATGGGTTACACCGGGCGTATTAATCGGTTTAATGTGGAGATGGATTTACGACGGAAGCTACGGAGTCTTAAATGATATTTTACTGAAACTGGGCTTTATCCAGGATAAAATTCCGTTTCTGGCACAAAAGAGCACCGCGTTCCCTTCTGTTATCGTTACGATAATTTGGCAGGGTATTCCGTTTTTCGCCCTCATGCTTATGGCCGGCCTTCAGGGCGTTCCGGGCGAGCTGTATGAAGCCGCCGACATTGACGGAGCCAATGTATTCCAAAAGCTTTTCAAAGTTACAATCCCATCCATAAAAAATACGATATTTGTTACCACCCTGCTCCGCATTATTTGGGTTGCCAACTCTGTTGACGTTATCTTTAACATGACCGGCGGCGGCCCCGCATATTCTTCGCAGACACTGAGCGTTTATATTTTCAATAAAGCGAACTCTTTAAACCTTGGTTATTCTTCCGCAATGTCAATCCTGCTGACGCTGCTGCTGCTGGTTGTGGCAGTTCCGTATTTAAAATCAATGTTTAAGAAACAGGGGGCATAAAAGATGAAAGAAAAGAAAAACATATTCATAAGGATTGCCATCCTGTACGTACCCTTGGCAATCATGCTGATCTTCCTTCTTTTCCCTTTCTACTGGACTTTTGTTACGTCCATCAAACCGGAAAAAGAGCTTTATGGTAGCATTGTTACGTACTGGCCGCAGCTTGTTACTTTTGAGTCTTACAGAAAACTGTTTTTTGATTTTAATTTTTTCCAGCCCATGGGCAACAGCTTTTTTGTTGCAATAGTTACCACAATCCTTTCCCTGGCAGTTTCCGTATTGGCGGCATACGCATTTTCCCGCTATGAGTTCAAGGGCAAAAAAGGGTTTATGATGATGTTCCTGACGAACAACATGTTCCCAACCGTTCTGCTCCTGATTCCGCTTTACTCCATCATGCGGAGCATCGGCATCCTTTACACCCCAATGTCCCTTGTCCTTTCCTATACAACCTTCACAATTCCTTTTTCCGTATGGCTGCTGAACGGTTATTTAAATGACCTGCCGCTGTCGCTGGAAGAAGCAGCCCTGGTGGACGGAGCCAATAAAGCGGTTGCATTCATCAAAATTATTTTTCCCATATTGGTGCCGTGTCTTGTTGCAACGGGCGTTTATATTTTCATGACCTCATGGAATGAATACACCTTTGCAGTTATGTTCACCAATGAAGAGAACCGCACCATCCCCGTTGCGCTGAAAAATCTGATCGGTCAGCTGGGCGTCCAGTGGGACTTGCTGACAGCCGGAGGAATCATAACAATTATCCCTGTGTGCATCATGTTCTTCTTTGCACAGAAGAGATTAGTTGAAGGCCTGACTGCAGGCGCAGTAAAAGGCTAATATTAAAAGGAGTAATCAGAATGAATCAAGAAAATTTAACCGAAAAGGCAAAGCAAATTAGAGCAGACATTCTTAAGATGCTCTATACCTGCCAGTCCGGCCATCCGGGCGGTTCCCTTTCCTGTGTGGAAATTTTGATGGCGCTTTATTATAAAGTGGCAAATGTTGACGCTTCCAACCCCAAAATGGAAAACCGTGACCGCATTGTCCTCAGCAAGGGCCACGGCTGCCCGGCACTGTATGCTGTTTTAGCTGACAAAGGGTATTTCCCGAGGGAAGACCTTTGGACACTGCGCCAGATCGGCAGTCACCTTCAGGGACATCCCGACATGGTTAAAACACCGGGTGTTGACGTAAACACAGGTTCGCTCGGCCAGGGCGTATCCGTTGCAATGGGCTTGGCACTTGCCGCAAAGCACAAAAAGGCAAGCTACAAGGTTTACGCGATTATCGGCGACGGCGAGTCACAGGAAGGCCTGGTTTGGGAGGCTGCAATGGCGGCGGCTCATTACAAGCTGGACAACTTCGTCGTAATGCTCGACCATAACGGACTGCAAATTGACGGTTCCAACGACGAAGTTATGAGCATCGGCGATATTACGGCAAAGTTTAAGGCATTCGGCTTTGAATGCTTTAAAGTGGACGGCCATAATATCGATGCAATTACAGAAGCGCTGCAGGCGCCTGTCAGCGGAAAACCGAAATTCATCTGCTGCGAAACAGCAAAGGGCAAGGGCGTTTCTTTCATGGAAAATAACTTTGGCTGGCACGGTAAGGCGCCGAACAAAGAAGAATATACTGCCGCAATAAAAGAACTGGGGGTAACAATCAATGGCTGAGAGTAAATCACTAAGAGTTGCTTACGGCGAGGCTTTAGTCGAGCTTGGCGCAAAAAATAAAAATGTTGTTGTAATGGACGCGGACCTTGCCCATGCGACAATGACCAATTCTTTTGCAGCGGAATACCCCGACCGTTTCTACAATTTCGGAATTGCAGAGGCAAATATGATGTGCGCCGCAGCCGGCTTTGCACATTCCGGTTTAACTCCTTTTGTCAGCACGTTTGCTCTGTTCGGCACAGGCCGTGCCTACGAGCAAATCCGCAATTCCATCAGCTATGTCAATGCGAATGTGAAGTTCGGCCTTTCCCATTCCGGCCTTTGTGTCGGTGAGGACGGCGGCAGCCACCAGAGCATTGAAGACATTTCCCTGATGAGATGTTTGCCCGGCATGACCATATTTGTGCCGTGCGATCCGCTTGAAACAAAGAAAGCCGTTTTCGCGGCAGCTGAAATCAACGGACCGGTTTATATCCGTGTTGCCCGCCCTGTTGTCGAAACCATTACGACACCGGACACACCGTTTATTCCGGGTAAAGCCAATGTGATGAAGGACGGTTCCGACGTTTGCATCATGGCGACAGGACTGATGATTCCATGCGCATTGCAGGCAGCCGAAATGCTGGCGGCAGACGGCATCAGCGCCGCTGTTGTGAACTTCCATACCATTAAACCGATCGACAAAGAATGCATCCTCGCCATGGCCGACAAATGCGGCGCCGTGGTAACCGCGGAAGAACATTCCATCATCGGCGGTCTTGGCTCTGCGGTTGCTGAAGTGCTTGCGGGCAACTCCAGCGCAAAGTTTGCCCGTGTTGGCATTCAGGACAAATTCGGAAAATCCGGCAAACCGGCCGAGCTTTTTGCCGCTTACGGCTTAACCGCTGAAAATATTGCTGCACAGTGCAAAAATCTTAAGAAATAAGAGGAGAACTTTCTATGAAAATTCAAAAATACGAATACGAAGGCGAAGGCTTGACCCGCGTATTTGAAAATGATAAATGGATGGTCGGCATTAAAAACTGGAAGCCGGCCAATGACATTGCAAACACCAACTGCTTAGAGCGCCACAACAAAACAGACGAGCTGTTTGTTTTGCTGTCGGGCAAATGCGTTCTTCTTTATGCAAACGAAGTGAATGGGGAACTGGTCATTGAAGCGGAGTACATGGAGCCGATGAAGGTTTACAACATTCCCAGCACACTGTGGCACAACACGGTTACCAATAAAGACACAAAGCTGATCTTGGTGGAAGATTCTTCCACAGGTATGGACAACAGCGATGTTCTTGACCTAACCGAAGCTCAAATTGCAAAAGTCAAAGAGCTTGCAAGCAAATAACAGCTGATGAACTGCTGCCGGACGGCAGGCAAGGACTCGGTCTGTAATGCTCGATTCGTGAGTGATACCTGTTACATCTAAAAGTCCTCTCATCTTTATGAATAAACTCATCCTACTGTGCGATGCCCTGGTTTAACCGTCAGGCATCGCACAGTTAGCTTTACAACAAAATTAACGGAAAAGAGGAACGAATATGAAGAACATGAAGATTTCCGCAAAGCTCATTTCATCATTTCTGATTATTTCACTCATATCTGTCCTGATTGGCGTTGCAGGGATTTTCTCGATTCAGCAAATGAGGTCGGCCAGCCAAAGCCTGTATGAAAAGCAGACCGCTCCAATCCCCGTTATCTCCGCGGTAATTGCGAAGGTCGGCGACATGTCGGGTCTGGCACGGGATTATATCCTGTATGGTGCTTCTGCCTCGCAAAGATCTACGCTGGAAGTGAAAGCAGCACAATACTTAAGGGAATATAATGAAGGAATCGCGCAATACGAGCCGACACTGACCGACCCGAAATTGAAGCCTTATTTTCAGGACGCAAAGAAAAGATTTCAGGAAACGCTTTATCCCCTGATTCAAAAAATCGCACAGGACGTTGACAGCGGCGGCAACAACAAGGCAATGCAGCATTTGGATGAGTTTAGAACCGCTAATACCAAGGTTGTGGGGTATTACACCATTTGTATGCTCAACAGCATTACAGCGGCGCAAGCCACCAATGCGGCAAACAATCAGTTGGCGAACATGATGACCGTTTTCCTGCTGGTCTTGATTGCAATCGGCGTTTCCGGTTCCGTTTGCTGGGGATTCCGTCTGGCGCGCGCGCTGAGCAGGCCAATCAATGAAATGGCCGTTGCCGCGAAAGACCTTGCTCAGGGCAAGCTTGATGTGGACATTACCTACGTTTCCAAGGATGAGATCGGTTCGCTTGCCAATTCGCTGAAGACCGCGGCTTCAACGCTCAAGCTCTATGTAAACGATATTTCCGAGAATCTGAACTTAATGGCGCAGGGAAACATGGCAGTGGAAATCACACAGGACTATCACGGCGATTTTATTCCCATTAAGGACGCGTTCCGGCAAATATCAAATGATTTGAGCGAAACGCTTTCTATTATCAATACGTCCTCCGAACAGGTGAGCAGCGGCGCCGACCAGGTGTCAAGCGGCGCGCAGGCGCTGGCGCAGGGTGCGACCGAGCAGGCAAGTTCCACGCAGGAGCTTTCCGCAACCATTTCAGAGGTTTCGGAGTCGGTGCGGCAGAACGCGGAAAATGTTGACCTTGTAACCAATTATGTGCGGGCTGCCGTTGCGGGGGTTGAACACAGCAACGAACAGATGCAGCAAATGCTGGCAGCGATGAACAACATGAATATTTCATCTAATGAAATTGTAAAAATTATTAAGGTGATTGATGACATTGCGTTCCAAACGAACATACTCGCCCTGAACGCTGCCGTTGAAGCAGCAAGAGCAGGCGCCGCCGGCAAAGGATTTGCAGTTGTGGCGGATGAGGTTCGGAACCTTGCAAATAAATCTGCCAATGCGGCAAAGCAAACCACTGTTTTAATTGAGAGTTCCATCAACGATGTGCAGGACGGGTCGAAAATTGCCGATCAAACCGCAAAGCTGCTTGCTGAGGTACAGGAAAAGGTGCAGCTTGTAGGCGGAACGATTCAAAAAATCGATCAGGCTTCCACGGAACAGGCTGCGGCTATTACGCAAATCACTCAGGGCGTGGAGCAGGTTTCCGCCGTGGTACAGACCAATTCGGCGACTGCTGAGCAGAGCGCGGCCTCCAGTGAGGAGCTGTCCGCTCAGGCCGACATGCTTCGAAAATTGATTGCGAAATTCACGCTGAAGGAAATTCCGGCAGAATTCATTGGGTGAATTAATTTTTTCGCGTCGGTGTTATCCCGTAATAGTGCCGCATCCAGGTGAAACAGCGCATGGTGCAATACTGCATAAAAGAATAAAAAGTGAACTTAAGCGGTATATAATAATTTTGTTATGATCGGTTAAATAAAATAATACGGTATTTTAGAACGGAAGGGATTTTTTATGAACAAGAAAATTCAAAGCAAGTTGGCTTCAGCAGAAATTAAGTCCACCGGCGCCGAACTGACCTCCCTGATGGACAGCGAAGGAACACAATACCTGTGGCAGGGCGACGCTGCTTATTGGAGCGGACAGTCCCCGGTTTTATTCCCCATCGTCGGCAGCATCCGTGACAAAAAAGCGACCGTTGGCGGGAACAAGACCTGCGAGATGGAACGCCATGGCGTTGTAAGAAAAAAGGAATTTACTTTAATCGACAGCACCGAAGATTCCGCCACATTTTCCGTTTCGTCCGATGCGGAAACGAAAGAGCGCTTCCCTTATGATTTTGAATTGCAGATGAAATATTCCCTGTGCGGAAAAACACTGACTATGGCTTTTACCGTAATCAATAAAGACAGTGAGCCGCTGCCGTACTTTGTGGGCGGACACCCTGCGTTCCGCTGCCCGGTACTGCCCGGTGAATCCTTTGAAGATTATGTGGTTGAATTCGACCAGAAAGAGTATGCGAATTGCCCGCGCGCGCTGAAGTCCGGTTTGGTTGACGTGGAGCACCGCACCTTGATTTTGAACAATTCAAAGACTTTCCCGCTGGACCGTACCTGGTTCAGCTACGACTGCCAGATTTTCGACCAGCTGAAATCACGTTCCGCAAAGCTGTACAACCCCGGCACCGGAAGAGGTGTGAAGCTGGATTATAAGGGCTTCGATTACCTTATCGTCTGGTCAAGCAAAAACGGCGGCGACTTTGTTGCGGTCGAACCCTGGACAGGAATTTCCACCTGCAGCGACGAAGATGACATCTTTGAAAACAAACGCGGTGTAAAAATTCTTGCGCCGAACGCTTCTGAAACGCTGTCCTTCGATATCACTTTACTGTAATCCGGTATAGATTAAGACCCGAAAAGCCGTGTGAATTCCGGCCTTTCGGGTTTTTTTATGATATGCACAACCGAATTCCTACCGGCCGGGCGATAAATCATTTTAATACTTGGCGTATGCCAGTGAAAGGCTTTCCGGCGGTATTTGCTCTGAATCCATTGCCCTCTGCAGATGGATGATGTTTTCATCCATCTGACCCCTTAATTTGAACTTCCCAACCAATGATTTCATTGTTTCGGCCTGACCGGAAAGCTCTTCGCTTGCGGCGGCGCTCTCTTCAGAGGTCGCTGAATTGGTCTGCACTACACTTGAAATCTGCTCAATGCCCAGGGTAATCTGGTTGATGGAATTTGCCTGCTGATTCGAGGTTTGCGCAATTTGAAGCACCGTGCCGGCAACGGATTTTGTGTCATCCACAACCTTCAGCAAAGCACCGGCGGTTGTATCGGCGATTTTTGTACCGTTTTCAACCTCTGAAATGGAGTTTTGAATCAGGTCCGTTGTATTTTTGGCGGCGTCGGCGCTTTTGCTTGCCAAATTCCTTACTTCGTCCGCCACCACGGCAAAGCCTTTGCCCGCCGCGCCCGCCCTTGCCGCCTCGACAGCGGCATTCAGTGCGAGGATGTTTGTTTGGAACGCAATATCTTCAATGGTTTTAATAATCTTGCCAATCTCGTTGGAAGAGCTGCTGATTTTAGACATTGCCGCAAGCATTTCCTGCATATGCCCGTTGCTGGCCTCCAGTTCAGAGCTGACGTGGTTCATATGTAAGCTCGCGCTAGTGGCGTGTTCGGCGTTTTGCTTTACATTTTCGGATATTTCCGTAATGGTTGCCGAAAGCTCTTCAACGGAGCTTGCCTGCTCAGTCGCACCCTGCGCCAACGCCTGCGCGCTGCCGGATACTTCATTGGAGCCGCTTGAAACCTGCTCCGCCGCCCGGTGAATTTCAGTAAGCGCTTCATTCAGGGAAATAACGATGTCATGCATGGAATCAGCCAGTTCTGTAAAGTCCCCTTTATATTCCAAAGAACGGGTAATACATAAATCACCCTGCGCTATTTTGCCAAGATTGCTGCTGATATCTGCTATGTAAGCTTTGACCGATGCATTGGACTCAGACAAAGCAGCACCTAACTGGCCTATTTCATCCTTTGATCTGGCTGTGATTTGTACGCTTAAATCGCCCTGCGCCATCTTTTGTGAGGCTTTGGTCATCTCTATGATCGGTTTGCTGATGTCACTCGATATCTTTACGGCGATTACCAATGAAACCACAAAAGAAGCGGCCACAATTGCAATCATAAGGATTTCAGGGGAGTGCTGCTGCATGGCAGCGTCCTGAACGGCCTGGGTGCCGGTCGGCTTTCCTCCCATCATATTAACAAGGCCAATCAAGCTGCTTGTGCTGGAAATGATCGTTACTAAAATAAAAGCAAGAATGAGTTTTTTCCTGATTTTCATATTTTTTAACATTGCCGCATCCCTTTTCAGTTTTAATATTATGTTTAGACGATATCCTGTATTCAATCAATTTGCTTTAGCCGGTTTAAATCTGGCCGGTGCTCTCAACGTCTGCTCTGTATGTCCTAGGAGACTTCAGCGAATGATCCGGCTTCGTCACTGCTGAATATTTTTTCTGCATTTAAAAGCAGAACCGCTTTGTTTTTAATCTTGGCAATACCGGTAAGATAATCGTAATTGTCATTCCGCGTTACCTTTGGCGGGCCTGAGATATTTCCATCCTCAATCATTGTCACTTCATCCACTGCGTCAACAGCAATCCCAATCAGATTATTTTTAATATGAGTAACAATAATGCAGGTGCGTTCATTATAAGGAATTTCCTTCTTGTGAAAGCGCAGCCTCATATCGATAATCGGAATAATGCTGCCTCTAAGATTGATAATTCCTTTTGCGTAGTCAGGAAAATCAGGAACGCCTGTAATTTTCTCAATGGTCACAATCTGCTGTACGTTAAAAATAGGAACACCGAAAAGCTGCCTGTCCGACCAAAAGGTAAGATATTTTCCATACATTTCATTATTTAAGTTTTCTGCGCCGGAACTGATCGCTTTTTTGTTATGAGTCGTTTCTATGCCGCACACCCCTTTTCTATGTGTATGATCTTTTTAATTCGCCGACAGTTGCCAAATATCAGCTTAAAAACTTTTATTTTTTGGAACGGTTAAAGTATAGAAAATGAATGTGATTTTAATGTGTTGCTAATCTGAAGATCCCAGGAAATTACAATGACAGGTCAGTCACAATTCATACAGTTCCTGCATCCGCCCCGAAAACCCGGCACGGAATGAAGCGGATCAGGAATGAATCGGTATGATCAAAAATGCCGGTACAGGATTTTATTCCTGTACCGGCATTTTTGCGCCCAATTAAGAGGAAGCCGCCGGAATGGGGTAAGAAATATAAGCCGATTCTGTTCGGATAAAGGCTGAAATAGCAATGAAAAACAGGTATGACAAAAAAAGTCAGGGCTTATTTTTCAATAAATCCCGATTTTTCCCTATTTTATCGTTTTTTCGATTTATAAGAATTATTTTTCCTACTAAGGAAACGACGATAAAATACTTCCTGCCATTGTATAATTATTACTTGAAATGTACAAACAAGGAACAGAATTTTAAAATATATAGAAGCAAACCCCGTACAATCGGTCGGCACTGCCGTGGCACAGCGAACAGATCACCGGACTATTTGAATGGAAATTCCATCATTGAAAAGAAACTTGGCCCTGAACAGGTGCGGCAGCTGATGGACAACGCCAGGCAAATTATGAGCGGAAAAGCAATTATAACAGGCTGCGCATAAAGAGGCGATTAAATGGACAAATGGAAGAAAAGTAAAATCAAGGCGTGGGAAAGCGCCCTGATTATTGCGGCAAGCGCCGCCGCGGTCATACTGCTGCTCTGCCTTACCGGTTACCTGATCATGAACGGCTATTTGAATAAGGTAAAATATGACCCGGGTGTGAAGCCGCTTGCTTCCGCAATCAGTTTGGAGCCGGGCGATCATGCGTCGCCGGATATTATCGCTGTTCTGTTTTTCTCATGAAACCTTGCTTTAACCGCCTTATAGGACAAAGAATTATGGCAGCGGAAAATGTGGAACGCATTCATTTTCGTCATGGAGTTATTTCGTATGTTTGATATTGATTTTTTTCATATTCAGCATTATTATGAGTAAGTAATATATCGACTATGTTGAATCATGTAAGGGAAACGATACCGACAAAAGGGGAGGTAATTGCTATGAAAAAAATACTGTGTTTTATACTGTCGTTTTTCATGCTGGCTGCGTCCGGCTGCTCAAAGCAAATACCGAAAGGCGATACGAGTACGTGGAGTACAGCTGCGACATCCGCCGAGCTGACCAAGAGCGACCCGCCGACGGCTTCGCCGGAATTGGCCTCTGCTACCCCAATTCCGGCTCAAACAAAGCAATTGGAACCCTTTTACAAAATTGATATGCTAACACCGGATTCCGGATATGCGATAAGCAGGGATTTTTATGTTTTAAAAACGTCGGACGGCGGGAAAAGCTGGGCGGACTTGGCAACGATTCCAAGCCTTTTTGATCGCGAGGACGAACCCGCGTTATTTGCCTTGGATGAAAAAACGTTATACGTTGCATCCTACACAGCTTCCGGAATTGAAGTTCGAAAATCGACAGATTCCGGGGAAACTTGGTCGAAGTCCTCTGTGAAAAAGCAGGGCGATGACTTTATTCCAGGCAATGATTGCAGCTTGATTTTAAGCTTCGCCAATTCATCCGATGGATTCCTTCTTGCCAGCGGTCCGCCGGCGCTTGGCATAATGGCGAAAGCGCTTTATAGAACTTCGGACGGAGGGAACAGTTGGACTTCTGTGCGAAAAGATTTAATGCAAGATGGGAGCAGTACAGATATTGTAGGCTATACAACCGGAATGGCATTTTTTAACGCAAATACGGGGTATATCACCTGCACATATCATGGACAAAAGGAGATTTCATTGTATAAGACAGCAGACAGTGGCAAAAGCTGGTCCGTTGTTTTAGCGCCTCTTCCTGAAAAATATGTTTCTTTATCTTATGACACCGATTATTATGCGGATGCTTTCCCTGTTGCCTTTTACGGCAAAGATAAAAAAGGTGCAAAGATGGAGCTGCGTTTCTCCCATGAAGAGGAACACAATGCCTATATTTACAGTTCGGACGATGGTGGTGTTACCTGGCACGTGGATGGAAGCAGCAATCAGTTAGTGACAAAATACTGCTTTATCGACGATAAAAATGGATTTGGGCTTACAGAAGACGGAGCGCCTTGTTCGACGAAGGATGGCGGAATCACATGGGCAAGTATTGCCTGACGGCAGAAAAATGATTTTTCGCTATTGACAGTCGTACAATTATATTTTATAATTACACCTATAATACAGCAAGGGCGCTGCAAAACGCTTGCAGCGCCCTTGCTGTATTATTTTTTTTCACAATGTAGCATGATAACAGAAAAAATTGCACAACAAATAGAATTATAATACATCATTGACTTATTTTGTGATATGTGCTATATTCAACCTATCATATAGGTTGATGGAGGAAAACATGACAACTGGTATTCGGCGGATTCCTTTGCAGTCCGAGATCATTAAATTCATACGGGAATATATTGAAAACAATCACCTGCAGCCCGGTGACCGGCTCCCTTCGCAGGAAAAGCTGATTGAAATGATGGGAGTGAGCCGCACCGCTTTGCGTGAGGCCATTAAAACCCTGGAAGCCAGAAATATTCTTAAAATTGTTAACGGCAAGGGCGTTTATGTGCAGAACGGTTCCCTGCAGGATTTGCTGACCCAGTTTGAATTTACAAAGGAAAAAGAACTTCTTTTGGAGGTTTTGGAAGCCAGAAAAATTCTGGAGCGCGAAATTGTTACTCTGGTGGTCAAAAATATTACGAATGAAGAGCTTGCAAATCTTGAAAACATATTGGACATTATCATGGATAAATACAACCGCGGGGAACACCAAAATGTAGAGGATAAAAAATTCCACTACATGGTGTATGAGTATTCTCACAACCGGATTATGCAGCAGTTGATTTTGTCCATCAGCGGTGCAATGGAAAAGCTTTGGGAATTCCCGCTGAACATGGAAAGTCCATTTACGGAAACCATGCCAATTCATGTGGATTTTTACAAGGCGCTGAAGAACAGGGATTTGAAAATGGCACAGCATTATAACGAGAAGATACTTGACAGCATGATACAGGATGTTTTGAAAAGTCAGTATAAAGAGATGTCTAAATGATTATTTTCAAATATCCTATAATACAGCATATAGCATACAGCATATACGTAGAATAACGGAAAGCAGGAAAATTGTAAAAATGAACTTTGAACTGGAAAGAGAAGAAAGAATTCTTGCGGATATTAAGAAGCTGATCTATCCCCTTTCAGTGCCTGTTACAGATTACAAGGTCTGTGATGAAAAGAAAGAAGACGGGTATTTCTGCGACACCTTTGCATGGAGAGACTTTCATACCAGCGAGGTTTGGAGCGAATTGAATCAGCACCGCTGGTTTCGAACGGCTTTGACCATACCGCAGCAATTTGATGGCCGATTCGTTGAGTTTGCCATCACAACGGGCCGCGAAGGGCAGTGGGATGCAACCAACCCGCAGATGCTTTTTTATTTGAACGGCAAAATCGTACAGGGTGTGGATGTGAACCACAGGCGTATCACAATTTCAGAACATGCAGTTGCAGGGGAAACCTTTGAAATTGCTTTTTTGGCGTACAGCGGTTCCGTTCCCGGTGATTTGGTTATCCGCACAGAGCTTTGCGTAAAGGATACCGTTGTGGAACATTTTTATTATGATCTGTCCGCTCCCGTTTCCACAGCGCGCGTAATCGCGTCGCACGATGCAGACAATTGCCGCAGAATCCTGCAAAAGGTTTCGCGCGCGGTCGATCTTGTGGATCTGCGTGAAGCCTATTCAAAAGAGTTCTACCGCTCGTTGGACGATGCGGATGCTGTTTTAAAAGAAGATTTTTATACAAAAGTAAACGAGCAGGCCCCACTTGTCAGTGCCATTGGGCATACCCATATTGATATTGCGTGGCTTTGGACTGTCAGCCAGACAAGGGAAAAAGTGCTTCGCAGCTTTTCGACTGTTCTGCAGTTGATGGAAAAATACCCGGATTACAAGTTTATGTCCAGCCAGCCGATTCTGTACCAGTTTGTAAAAGAACAGGAACCGGAGCTGTTCGAAAAAATCCGGCAAAGGGTACGGGAAGGCCGCTGGGAAATTGACGGTGCCATGTGGCTGGAAGCGGACTGCAACATTCCGTCCGGCGAGTCGTTTGTCCGGCAGATTATCAAAGGACATCGCTTCTTCCTGGAAGAATTCGGGGTGGAAAGCAAGTCGCTTTGGCTGCCGGATGTGTTCGGATACAGTGCGGCGCTTCCGCAGATTTTGAAAAAGAGCGGCATCAACTATTTCATGACAACCAAAATTGCATGGAATGAAACGAATATGTTCCCCAATGATACTTTCCTTTGGCGCGGGATAGACAACAGCGAGGTTTTTGTGTTTATGCCGACTACCTGTGATTTTAACCATCAGCAGGGGGAGAACATTTCCTTCAGCGATATCCGCCGCACCACGACTTATACCGGCTTTATCAATCCAAACATGACGCTGGGAACATATAAAAGATTTCAGAACAAGGATCTGACGGAAGACACCCTGATGCTTTACGGCTATGGGGACGGCGGCGGCGGCCCTACCGCGGAAATGCTGGAAAATGCGGAACGCCTGAAATACGGCATGCCGGGCCTGCCGAGGATCAAACTGGAATTTGAAACGGAATTCTTCGACCGTACCTATAAAAAAATCGCCCATAAACCGGAAATGCCCACATGGGACGGGGAACTGTATTTTGAGTATCACCGTGGAACATACACTTCTTCCGCCAAGAACAAGCGTGCCAACCGGAAAAGCGAAATCCTTTACGAACAGCTGGAAATACTGGGCACGCTCAATCAGCGGGCAGGCGACGCTTACCCGAAGCAGCAGATTCAGAACGGCTGGGACGTCATTCTGCAGAACCAATTCCATGATATTATCCCCGGTACCTGTATCGGTGAGGTGTACCGCACCACCGAACAGGAATACAGCCGCATTTTATCCGACGGGGAAGCGCTTGCACAGCAGCAGCTGAACCAGCTTGCCTCCCATATTTCCATTGCGGAGCCTTCGCTGCTGGTTTTCAATTCCCTTGGCTATGCTCGTGATGATATTGTGCAGGCGAGCGCGCCGTTTCCGGTCTGCGGTGTACGGGACGATGAGGGAAATCAGTACGATGTGCAATATGTAAATGAAAACGACTTTATCTTTTTTGCCAGGGGAATTCCGGCGGTGGGCTATAAAGTCTTTACGTTGATTCGCGGTGAAAAACCAAAAGCAGCGGCGAAAGCACCGATCAGCTCCTTCGAAAATGAATGGTACAGTGTCAATTTTGACCGTGACGGCACAATCCTCTCCCTGGTTGAAAAGAAGACGGAGAAGGAATTTATCCGCGAAGGGCAAAGGGGAAATGAGCTGCAATCTTATGAGGACCGCCCGGCAAACTGGGACAACTGGAATCTTGACTCTTTTTACCGCAGAAAGCCGTACGCGTTCGACAGCGTATCCGAGCCAAAGGTTTTGGAATACGGCCCCATCCGCTTCTGTGTGGAGGTGGAACGGAGATTCCTCAGTTCCGTGATTACTCAAAAAATTTGCATGTACCGCGATATTCCGCGAATCGACTTTGTCAATACCGTGGACTGGCAGCAGAACAACGTGCTGCTGCGGGTGAATTTCCCTGTGGAAGTCAATACGACCAGGGCGTCGTTTGAAATCCAGTACGGTAATTTGGAACGGGAAACGACAAACAACAACAGCTGGGACAGCGCAAAATTTGAAGTCTGCGGCCACAAATGGGCGGATCTTTCCGAAAATTCACTGGGAATCAGCCTGCTCAATGACTGCAAATACGGCTATAGCGTGAAGGACGGCAACCTGAGTCTGACCTTGATTAAAGCGGGCACTTACCCCAATGCGGACGCCGACATCGGCCTTCACCGTTTTACCTATTCAATTTACCCGCACAGTGAACGATGGCAGGAGGCCGCCACGGTGCAGATGGCGTACAACCTGAACGTTCCCCTGAAAACCGCACTGTGCCATCAGGCGCAGGGCGCCGCGCCGCGGGAGTTCTCCATGGCAAGTCCCTCCTGCAGCAACTGCTTCATTGAAATGATGAAGGACGCGGAGGATGGGAACGGAACCATACTCAGGGTTTACGAGAATAAAAATTCCAGGGTGAAAGCATCGATACGGCTGGGGTTTGCACCCCGTGCTGTTTATGAATGTGATTTGCTGGAAAACAATCTTTCGAAAGCGGAACACCGGGAAAATGAAATTGATTTCCTGCTAAAACCCTATGAAATCAAGACCTTCCGAATCCGGTTTTAGAATCAAGGAGTAAATAAAATGCTGAAAGAGCTCACTCAAATTTGGGGTGTATCCGGCAGTGAAAGCAAAGTGGCCGATTATTTAATTGCAAAATGCTCCGATTATGCCGATGAAGTTAAAATAGACGCCATTGGAAACCTAATCATGCTAAAAAGGGGAAACGGCACGGACAAAAAGAAAATCATGTGTGCCGCCCATATGGATGAAATCGGCCTGTGCGCCATTGATATTACCGACGACGGTTTTATTAAGGTAAAACAGATGGGCGGCGTTTCCCCCATTGCTTCTTTTATGAACCGTGTACGCTTCAAAAACGGTACGGTTGGCACGGCTGCCGCAGTCGAAAAACTGATGGACGGAAAATCAATTGGGCTTGATAAATTGTACATCGATATTGGCGCTTCCAGTAAGGAAGAGGCGATGAAGTACGTTGCAATCGGGGAATCAGCGGCGTTCTTCGGCGAATATGTGGAATTGATTGGGCACAATGTGATGAGCAAAGCGTTTGATAACCGCTCCGCCTGCTACATTATGGCGAAGACGATTCAGAATATGGGCACTCCTTATCATGATGTGTATTTTGCGTTTACCGTTCAGGAGGAAGTCGGGCTTCGAGGAGCAACTGTGGCAGCGGAATCCATTCGCCCCGATTTGGGTATCGCCATTGATATTACCGGTTCGTTTGACGTGCCTGCGGATGATCTTGGCAATGCGGTAAATGGCGGCGGAGCTGCAATTAAGGTAAACGACGCATCCGTCCTTTGTGATGAAAAGTTGGTACAGGCTATGGTGGAATGCGCGCAGAAAAACAACATTCCATACCAGATGGATGTGCTGGCAAACGGCGGTACCGACGCGGGGGCGATCAATCGCTCCGGAAACGGCGTAAAAGCGGTGGGCATTTCCATTCCCACGCGGTACGGTCATACGCCGAACAGCATCATCAATTTGGATGATGTAGATGCCTGCATCCGGCTGCTTATCGGTTACATACAAGAAGTCCTTCCAATTGAAACAGAAATTATCATCAAGTAATTGACAGATTGGCAAAACAATCTGCTAATATAATTAATTGAAGGAAAGAAGGAAAAAATCATGAAAAAGAAACTGGCTATTCTTTTAGCTATCGTAACAATGGTCAGCGCCCTGACCGCCTGCGGCGGAGGGACGACTGCTTCCAATTCACAGTCCGCAGCGGGCGGGAAATCCGCAACAAGCGTAGAACAAATCGCGAATACATATATGGAAGCTGACCCGGACACGCTTGACCCGACCAGAGCGGATGATGACAATAAGAACTCAATTGTCGGCGAAGTGCAGGAAGGCCTTGTAAGAATGCATGATGGCAAACTGGAAGCTGCAGGCGCCGTAAGCTGGACAGTTTCGGACGACGGACTTACCTGGTCCTTCAAACTCCGCGATAATAAGTATTCCGACGGAACTGAAGTAACAGCCGCCGACTATGTCAATGCTGTGCAAAGAATTTTCGACCCGCAGGTAAACTGCCATAATGCAAGTATTTTCTACTGCATCAAAGGCGGCGAAGAATTTAATACAGGCAAAGGCAAAAAGGAAGACGTGGGCGTAAAGGCTCCCGATTCTAAAACACTTGTATTTACACTGAAAGAAGCACTGCCTTACTTCTTGCAACTGACTAATTTCTCGACCATCACTCCAATCAAAGCGACTGCAACAGAGGGTACAAAAAATGCAACCTATGGTGCAACCGCGGAAGAAATGTCTTATTCCGGCCCGTTCTATATTGCATCCTGGACCAGGGGCTCTGATATTGTTTTGAAAAAGAACCCGAATTACTGGGACGCCGGCAGTGTCAAGCTGGAACAAATCAATGTGAAGCTGGTTCAGGAGCAACAAACTCGCGAGCAAATGTTTGACCAAGGTGAAATCGATGTCCTCAGAAATGCCAGAACCGAATATGCGACTAAGGTTAAATCCAAAATTGACAGCGGCGATATGAAACTGATCGAAGGACCTGCTCCGCGCGCATCTTATATTGCGTTCAACAATAAAGACACCAATAAGATTTTTACCAACGCAAAAGTCAGAAAAGCATTTTCCCTTGCAATTGACAGGGAAGCTCTTGTAACAAACGTACAGAAAAAGGATAAGGCAGCGTATGGCCTGATTCCGTTCAGCATCAACAATGGTGATGCACTTTTCAGGGATAAAGTACCACAGCCTTTGGAGGCTGATAAGAGCCAAGACCCAAAAACGCTGCTGCAGGCAGGCTTAACAGAGCTTGGTTTGGACCCTGCTAAGCAGATTACGGTGACCTTCCTTCAGAAAAATTCAAACAATGACACAAAGGCAAATGGTGAGTTCTACCAGAATCAGTGGGAAAGTAAACTGGGTGTTAAGGTCAAAATTGACACCGCTTCGGACAACTCTGCATTTAACCAAAGCGTTTCCAAGGGAATGTACCAAATATGCCAAACAGGCTGGGGTGCGGACTATAACGATCCCATGACCTTTATGCAGTGCTATGTAACCGGCGACGGCAACAATCCGGCAGGCTTCTCAAATGCAAAATACGACGAGCTGGTAAATTCCTGCAAAACACTGAGCGATATGAACGCACGTCTTACGAAATTCCAAGAGGCCGAGAAAATTCTTGTTGACCAGGAAGCAGGCATTGGGCCGCTTACCTTTACTTTCTCGAAAAACCTGTTCGGCAAACGCCTGCAGGGTGCAATTATCAATGGTGCGGGCGGACCGGCTGTTGAATTCAAATACGCTTCCATTGCCGGATAAACATCTGTTTGACTGATGATAGCAGTTCAATAAGCGTCCAAAAAGTTTTAGGGATTGAATTGTTATAGGCGAAAGGGCGCGGCTGTCGAAAATCGGCAGGCCGCGCCTAAAACGTATCTATTCCGAATTTAATGGGAGGTCAAGGATGGTTAAGTATATACTGAAAAAGCTTGCTTATATGGTTGTTACCCTGTGGATTATATTGACGGCAACTTTCTTTTTAATGAACACTTTGCCCGGCGACCCGGTTCAGTCCGAGACCAAGGTTCTGCCCCCCGCGGTTGCACAGAATCTTAGGGTAAAATGGGGGCTTGATAAACCGGTGGGTGAGCGGTATGTTATGTATTTAGAAAACGTAGTGCTTCACGGTGAATTCGGTGAATCATATAAAACCCCAGGTATGACAGCAAACCAAATTATTGAAGAACGGTTCCCAGCTTCGGCGCGCCTTGGGCTGCAGGCAGTCGCGCTCGGCCTTGTGTTGGGGCTGTCCCTGGGAATTCTCGCTGCAATCAAACGAAACTCATGGATCGATTTTCTTACTATCTTTATTGCGATTGTGGGAGTCTCTATTCCGAGCTTTGTTTTTGCAGCGCTGCTGCAAAAAGGGCTGGGTGGTACGTATTTCCCCATTGTGGGCTGGGCGAAGGCTGGAATGGGCTTTATGGACGGCCTGCGCTACACGCTTCTGCCAACACTGGCAGTCTCCATTGGGGGCATTGCAACCTATTCGCGTTTTATGCGATCTTCTGTTTTGGACGTTATGAGCAACGACTACATTCTTACCGCAAAAGCGAAGGGCTTGTCCGAATGGCAGATTATTCGGAAGCATGTTTTTAAAAACAGCATCACTCCGATTATCTCGATTGTAGCGCCGCAGATTGCCGGTGTTGTGACCGGTTCCTTTGTAATTGAACGGATTTTTTCCATTCCCGGACTCGGAAGATATTTTGTGGACAGTGTCAACGGCAAGGATTATCCGGTCATTATGATTACGACCGTATTCTTTTCTTTCCTGTTTATCGCGTCCATCGTTCTAATGGATATCCTGTACACTTTGGTTGATCCGCGGGTTAGAAAAGGCCTAATAAAAAGTAAGAGGTGATGCGCTATGGATAATTCTCAAATAGTGAATAAAAATATGTTCAGACATGTCGAACTGGATACGGAAAAGGCGGAGGCGGTCGTTCGGCCAAGTATTACCTATTGGCAGGACGCGTGGCGCAGACTGAAGAACAACAAGGTTGCCATAACCTGCATGTTTTTTTTGATCTTTATTATTTTAATGTGTATCTTCGTGCCGATACTTTCCCCGCATTCCTACACGGAACAGCTTACGGCGCGCACCAATGAAGCGCCGTCATGGGATCATTGGTTTGGCCTTGACGACCTTGGCCGCGATATCTTTACCCGGCTTTGGATAGGCGGGCGCGTATCGCTGATGATTGGCTTTGTGGGAACGCTGATTTCGCTTTTAGTTGGAGCTGTTTACGGTGGCATCAGCGGATATTTAGGCGGTATCATAGATGATGTGATGATGAGAATCGTGGAAATTCTTGTCGGTATTCCATACCTGATTGTTGTTATTGTTGTTTCAATGGTTTTGGGAAAGGGCATGACCTCGCTGATTATAGCCCTTTGTATTACAAGCTGGACGGATTTGGCGCGTATCGTGCGCGGACAGGTGCTCAGCCTGAAAGAAAGCGAATATGTTTTGGCGGCGAAGACACTTGGCGTCAGCCCGATTAATATTATTTTAAAGCATTTACTACCCAATACTCTCAGCGTAATAATTGTAAACACAACGTTTTCTATTCCCGGATTCATCTTTTCGGAAGCGTTTTTAAGCTTTATCGGCATGGGCGTTCAGCCACCGGACACCAGTTGGGGCGCTATGGCGGCACTCGGACAGCAGCAGATGTCCTACTACCCCCATGAGCTGATTTTTCCTGCGCTTGCAATCAGCCTTACGATGCTGGCCTTTAATCTGCTCGGGGATGGCCTGCGCGACGCACTCGACCCCAAGCTCAGACAGTAGTGGAGGAAAGAAATGAATAAACTGCTCGAAGTAAACAACTTGAAAGTTTCATTCCACACCTACGCCGGCGAAGTACAGGCGGTACGCGGTGTTTCATTTTCAATTGACAAGGGCGAGACGCTTGCCATTGTGGGCGAGTCAGGAAGCGGAAAAACAGTGACTTCCAAGGCCATTATGGGTTTGATTGCCACACCGCCCGGAGAAATTAAAAGTGAGAGTGAAATTTTATATAATGGCGTCAATATTTTAGGCTTTAATAAGAAACAATGGAGGGAATTCCGCGGCAAGGATGCCGGAATGGTATTTCAAGATCCAATGACTTCCCTAAACCCGACGATGAAAATTGGGAAACAGATTGCCGAAGGAATTCAGGTTCATCATAAAGTATCAGAAAGTGAAGCGAAAGCAAAGGCGATTGAAATTTTGAAAAAAGTCAGTATTCCGAACCCGGAAGAACGGATGAATGGGTATCCGTATGAGTTTTCCGGCGGAATGCGGCAGCGTGTCGTCATTGCAATCGCACTGGCCTGCAACCCGCAACTGTTGATTGCAGATGAACCGACGACCGCACTCGATGTTACGATACAGGCTCAAATTCTGCACTTGCTGAAAGATATTCAAAAAGAATCCAGTACTGCGATTGTACTGATTACACATGATTTGGGCGTAGTTGCCGGCATGGCCGATAAAATTGCGGTTATGTATGCCGGAAGAATTGTTGAATTCGGCACGGTGAATGAAATCTTTAAAAATCCTCAGCATCCGTACACCTATGCTTTGCTGAACGCGATTCCGAAACTGAATGTGAAAAATAAATCCGAACTGGTTTTAATTCCAGGCACGCCGCCCGATTTGATTAAGCCGCCGAAGGGCTGCGGCTTTTCCACACGCTGCAGTCACTGCATGGAAATCTGCCAAAACATGGAGCCGGAGTACACTGAGATTTCCCCTACGCACAGGACAATGTGCTGGCTTCAGCATTCAATGGCCAAGGAAGCATTCCATTATGATGATGTTAGGAGTGTGCTGGAACATGAATGAAACTAAAAAACCAGAGTCTTTCGTTAAAGTTAACCACCTAAAAAAATATTTCAATGTCGGTAAAGACAAGGTCCTTAAGGCGGTTGACGATGTTTCTTTTGAAATTAACAAAGGGGAAACGTTTGGTCTTGTGGGCGAGTCAGGCTGCGGCAAAACTACTTGTGGCCGTACAGTTCTCGGCTTGTATGAGCCGACCGGTGGCGAGGTGATTTTCAAGGGAAAATCAGCACACAAAAGCAAACAGGAACGAATTGCCTTTTTGAAAGACGCCCAAATGATCTTTCAGGATCCATACGCATCGCTTGATCCGCGCATGACGGTGGGCGATATTATTGCAGAGGGTATGAATGTGCACGGACTTTACCCTGGCGCGGCAAGGCAGGAACGTATTCACGAGCTTTTGTCTATTGTCGGGTTGAACAAAGAGCACGCAAACCGTTTTCCACATGAATTTTCAGGCGGGCAGCGCCAGCGAATCGGCATTGCCCGTGCGCTGGCCGTTGACCCTGAATTTATTGTGTGCGATGAGCCGATTTCCGCATTGGATGTTTCTATTCAGGCGCAGGTGGTAAACCTGTTGATCCGATTGCAGAAAGAAATGGGGCTCACCTATCTTTTCATCGCGCACGATTTATCAATGGTCAGGCACATTTCTGACCGTGTCGGCGTTATGTATATGGGGCACTTGGTGGAAGTTGCTGCAAGTGAAGAACTGTATGAGAACCCGCTGCATGTTTACACCAAAGCGCTGCTGTCCTCTATTCCGATTCCGGACCCGGATTTGGAACGGTCAAAAACAATTATTCCGCTGGAAGGCGAAGTCGGCAGCCCAATCAACTGCGGAGCGGGCTGCCGCTTTAAGAGCCGCTGCAAATACGCAAAAGAAGTTTGCGACAGTGTCACACCGGAACTGAAGGAAGTTTCACCCAATCATTTTGTATCATGCCACTTGTTTGATGAGAACAGTTAAAATAAGAACAGCAAAAGAGGTATCGGTTTACTTTCCGATACCTCTTTTTTATGTGTTGTTCGAGCCTTTATCGGGCAGATCCTCGCCAAAACGACCTCCAAAATCAAGGAACTTTCCGCCTTGCGTAATCAGCAGTTCCCGCGAACCGACCGGAATATCGTCGAACATTTCCTGCGGTACGGAAATGCTGGTTTCCTTCCCGTCATCAAACCGAAACTGCACCATATAGGCCAGATAATGCCCCGGCATTTGGTAAGTGCCGGTCATTATTTTCTCAATGCGCTTTTCCGTTACAGTAGCAAACGACTCTAAAATGGAATCCTCCTCTTTCGCGTCGGTAAGACTCCCTCCTGTCTGCAATGCCTTTCGTGAGCTGATAACCGCCCATACGGAAACAAGAATAACCAGTAAGACAACACCGATTAAAATAACAGCATCCACCCGCACCATCTCCTGTAAACGTTTTATATTGACTTTAACGATATAATAGAACCGTTTTCCAAAGAATTCAAGGGTTTTGTATAGGATATTGTTTATTAATGCTGCACAGGTGGATTTTATATCGATCAGCACTCAAGCATCGTCTGAAGCCGCCGCAGCTTTTGTGTGTCAAAAATTCTGTTTTACAATATAATATAGTAATTTAGAAATAATTATGATGGCGGCGGATGTGTCAGCATCATCCGCTGCAGAATTTTTGGGGTGATACGGTGAGAACACTGCGAATCGGCATGTCGGGAAACGATATTATGGAAATTCAGGCCGTGTTAAAGAAGATGGGGTACAAAATAGATCATGTTGACGGGAAATTCGGCGCGCAGACCCGTGATGCCGTGAGTCAGCTTCAGAGCAGGTTTGGCCTGACGCCGGACGGCGTCATCGGGCCGAATACTTACCGCGTACTGGAACGGTACCTGTACGGTTACGATTTATATGTTGTCCGGCCGGGGGATACGTTTTACAGTATTGCGGGTAAATTCCACACCACTCCGGAGCTGATTGCCGCGGCCAATCCCGACCAGAACCCACAAAATCTTACCGTTGGCCAGCGTATCGTGGTGCCTTACAATATGAATGTGGTGGATACCAATATCAATTACACCTATGACGTTTTGGCAAGGGACATTCAGGGGCTCAAGGCGCGTTATCCGTTCCTCGAAGTGGGCAGCGCCGGGAACAGCGTGCTTGGCAGGAGTCTTTATTATATCCGGCTTGGCACCGGGCCGAACGAGGTTTTCTACAACGGGGCACATCACGCGCTGGAATGGATTACCACGCCGCTGCTGATGAAGTTCACGGAGGATTTTTTAAAGGCTTACACAGAGGGGCGGACTTTCCCCGGCGGATTCGACCCAAAAGAAATCTGGAACAAAAGCAGCATTTACATGATTCCCATGGTCAATCCCGACGGCGTTGACCTGGTGCTGAACGGCCTGCAGCCGGAGAATCCCTATTATCAGGATTTAATCCGGTGGAATAAAGGAAGCACCGACTTTTCCACGGTGTGGGAAGCCAATAACCGCGGCGTCGATTTGAATCATAACTATAACGCCGCATGGCAGCTTTCAAAAGACGCGGAAGCGGAGTATGGCGTTACCGGGCCCGGCCCCACGCGGTACTCCGGCCCGGCCCCGGAGTCAGAACCGGAAACGGAATCGGTTGTCAGCTTTACGAAAAGCCACAACTTCAGGCTGGTCATGGCTTACCACAGCCAGGGTCAGGTTATCTACTGGAACTTCATGAATATGGCTCCGCCGGAAGGAAGAGTCATCGGGGAAAGGCTGTCCGAGCTCAGCGGCTACACCCTTGATCAAACAACCGGCATCGCGTCCTACGCCGGGTACAAGGATTGGTTTATCCAGGATTACCGCAGGCCGGGGTACACGATTGAAGTCGGTCTGGGGAAGAACCCCCTTCCGATTTCTCAGTTCGATAAAATTTACAGCGACAACCTGGGAATGCTGCTGTACGCGGCGACAGCGTAAAGTCACATATTTATTTGAATTTTATACAAAGCTGCCATATTATCCGATTTATGTGGCGGCTTTTCTTTTTTTATGATACAATGGGGATAAATTTCCAAACTATGGTATAATGACCGCTATGCGGTTATTATACCGAACTTTATGTCCCTCCTGGTTCGCCGTTTGCACGGCGACCGCCGGAGATGGACAATTATACCATAAGAGCTTCGCTCTTATGGTATAAGACCCGAAGCAAATCAGGCGGAGAAAACAGAGTAAACGGTGTATTTACGCGGAATGAAGGACAGAAATAAAAAGGAGGAATTTTTATGATTTGGAAAGAAAAATATAAAGTCGGTGTACCGCTGATTGACGAGCAGCACGAGGAGCTTTTCCGGCGCGTGACTGATTTTGTTGAAACGCTGCGCTCCGCCGGTGAATGGAGCGAAAAGGTGCCAAAGGTCAATGAAACGCTTGCCTTTATGAAGGACTATGTCGTGACACATTTTCATGACGAGGAGGCCTACCAGAGGGAAATCGGTTATCCGGAAGCGGACGAGCACCGCAAGATACATAATGATATGGTGCGCTATGTCGTGGAGGTTGCGGAAGAATATGAACGCGACGGCCAAAAACAGGAGCTGATGCAGCAATTTGCGGGTAAGCTGCTCGCGTGGCTGATTAACCACGTTGTGGTTACCGACCAGAAAATAGCGGAATATGTAAAAAGCAGGGAGGAAGCAAAACATGAATAACGGTATTTTTTCTCCCTTTTCCAAGGCAACCTGCGAGGCCTTTAAACTTCTGCTGGATTTAGACGTGAGCACCAGCGCACCCGAAACGCTTGACGCCATTGCAGACTCTGAAAATAAGGTCAATATTGTAATCGGCATCACCGGTGATCTTTCAGGCGAAATCCTTTACCGCTTTCCAAAGGAAACCACGCTGGAAATGGTTAAAATCATGTGCGGCATGGAAATTGACGAAATCGATGAATTTGTAACCTCCGCAATGGGCGAAATTGCGAATATCATCAGCGGCAACGCCATGACGGGCCTTTCAGAGCAGAAGATTGTCTGCGACATTCTGCCCCCGCGCGTGGTTGTCGGCGACAGCCAGCCTTTGGCGGAGTCATCCTCCCCGGTTCTGCGCACAACCGTGAAAACACAGGTCGGCGACGTTGAACTGGATATTCAGGTACACGCAAGCAAATAAGAACGGAATTCGATTCTGTTTCAATTACCCATGGGCGGGCGGAATTTTCCGCAGCCTTATGGGTGATTTGTTTTGGGGCTGTATTCCGGATTAAAATCCGATTGCCAATTATTGATATTTGAGGAATACGGTGTGCAATGTTACTATGTTAATATCAATAATAACGATACGGGATGGTGCTTTTTTTGAAAACCGGATTTCTCATTCATAAACTCTTGGCGGCAGTAATTTCACTGGCTTTTCTGACCACGCTCGCAGCGGCGGGAATGAACCATGGCTCTAACACCGTAAAAAGCAGTGGGCAACCGGCAGACAGGGAAGCGACATTTTCCTATGATGGCGGCTATTCTGCAGAAACAGGCCAAACGCCTTCCGCGCTGCGAAGCTCCGCGGGCAGCAGCCGGGCAGGCGCCGATTCTTTTGCGGCAAGTCAGGCAGCTGCAAGCGTAAGCCCCTCTGTTTCGTCGGGCTATGGGCCCGGCACAGGAAGCAGCGCCGTGGTATCAGCCGCTTTGCAAACTTCCTCTTCGCCCTTAGTTGCCGCAGCAGCTGCGCCGCCCTTCGTTCACCCGTCCAAAATGGTCGTCGGCTATTACGGCGGCTGGGCGGCGTACTCGGGCTTTACGCCGGACAAAATCAGCGCATCCAATGTACATATAATTCATTATGCGTTTGCAAAAATCAGAACGGATTTAAAAATCAGCATAAACGACCCTTCCATAGATTACACGAATTTTGAGAAACTGAAATCCCTGAAAAAATCTTATCCGGGGCTCAGAACGGTTATCTCGGTCGGCGGCTGGGACGATTCGGGCCGCTTTTCCGACATGGCCCTTACGCAATCTTCACGGGCTGCTTTTGCCGACAGTGTGGTTCGCTTTATCAAAACCTACGGCTTTGACGGTGTGGATATCGATTGGGAATACCCCACCGGGGGCGGATTGGCGTCCAACATTTTCCGGCCGGCGGACCGGACGAATTTCGGGCTTTTGCTGAAGACTCTGCGCGGCAGGCTGGACGCGCAGGGCAGCAAGGACAGCAAGCATTATATTCTTTCCTTTGCGGGTGCGGCAAACAGCGGCTATGCGGCCGGCGTGGGCCTTTCCGGCGCTGCGCAGTCCGTCGATTACGCAACGATTATGACGTATGACCTGCACGGCGGCTGGGATTCCTTTACGGACTTTAACGCGCCGCTTTTCCTGCCCGCGGGGCAGTCACCCCAGTACAAAACGAGTGTGGACTCCGCCGTGCGCACCTGGCTGAATTACGGGTTCCCCGCAGGCAAGCTTGTGATGGGCGTACCGTTTTACGGCTATGCTTATCAGGGTGTTACAAATTCGAATAACGGGCTTTGGCAGCGGTTTTCCTCCGCTTCCGCGGTGGGTTACGATTCCATAAAATCCAAATATCTGAGCAATGCGTCATTTCAGAAATTCTATGATTCCGCCGCGCAGGTTCCGTGGCTTTTCAACGGCTCCGCCTTCATCAGCTGGGAGGATGAATCCTCCGTCCGGCGCAAGGTACAGTACGCGGTGTCTAAAAATCTTCTGGGTGTCGGCGCGTGGGAGCTTGGCTTCGACAGAAGCGGCGCCTTAATCCGCACAGTGAAAAGTACATTGGACTGAATTGGAATGTCTTTTTTCGTGCGGCGGCTTGATTTGCCTGAAATATTTTGAAATATGCTTGACTTATAGTGGACTCTAAGGTTTAATATTCAGGTATGGGAATATTTCATTTTAATTGAAAGAGGTGTGTTTTATGAAAACAATTCAAATAGCAAACGGCGAGCTCTCCGTTTCCGAAATTTCACTCGGATGCATGAGGATTGCAGGTTTGTCCGGCAAAGAAGCGGAGGTTCTGGTTCAGACTGCTCTGGACGAAGGCATTAACTTTTTTGACCATGCGGATATTTATGCCGCCGGTAAGTCGGAGGAGGTTTTCGCGCAGGCGGTTCACATGAATCCGACTGTCCGTGAAAAAATGATTCTTCAAACAAAATGCGGAATCTGCCAGTCCAGTGGGAATAATGTTTATTTTGATTTTTCCAAGGAACATATTTTAGAATCGGTGGACAAAAGCCTGAAGCGCCTGAATACCGATTATATCGATGTGCTGCTGCTGCACCGCCCGGACGCGCTGGTGGAGCCGGAAGAAGTAGCGGAAGCGTTTCACATTCTGCACAGCAGCGGAAAAGTGCGCTATTTCGGCGTAAGCAATCAAAAGCCCCTGCAGATTGAGCTGCTGAACAAATACCTGAACCAGAAGCTCATCATCAACCAGCTGCAGCTCAGCATTACAAATGCAACCATGATCAGCAACGGCATCAATGTGAACATGGAAAACGGCAGCGCCGTTGACCGTGACGGCAGCATTCTTGACTATTGCCGGCTGAATGGCATTACGATTCAGGCGTGGTCGCCGTTCCAGTACGGAATGTTCGCGGGCGTTTTCCTGGATAACGATAAATTCCCCGAGCTCAACCAAAAGGTCAATGAAATCGCCAAGGCAAAGGGCGTTCCGAACACCGCGATTGCCGCCGCGTGGATTTTAAGGCATCCCGCTAAAATTCAGGTGATTGCCGGCACTACAAACGCCGCGCGCCTGAAAGACATCTGCAAGGCGTCCGCAATTGAGCTGACAAGGCAGGAGTGGTACGAAATCTACCGCGCCGCAGGCAACATTCTTCCGTAAAGATGCGTTGCGCCCGTGCGGTGTGCCGTATCCGGGCAAAAACACCTTAAATGGTGCAAATATTGTTTTTTACCGCTCCGCAGTACTGCGGAGCGGTAATTTTTGTTACAGATTTGGTACTGTTTTTTTACACTGTATATGCTATAATAAATTAATCAACATCAATTTTACACAGCACAGGACAGGAAGAATTCCGTGTGCTTTTTACGGTGCACCGCTTTTGCGCGGCATACGCAGTACGGTTGCAATGAAAGAAAGGGTGTGGCGAAATGAAGCTGAAAGCGGCGGCGGTTGCGGTGCTGCTTGCATTTTTACTGTCGGGCTGCTCGTTTATCGGGCTGGACGCGCAAACGCTCATGCAGCCGCCCAAGCCAACCGGAGAAAAAGCGGATATCCACGCCCTTCTCGAAAGCAAAGCCGGCGGCAAGATGGTGCTGAAATACCCGCGCAGCGGCGATTATCGCTCCGCAATCATCACGCATGATATCTGCGGCGATAAAACGGAAGAGGCCATGGCCATTTACCAAAAAGGGGACGAATCCACGGGAACCAATATCATGTTTATGAAAAAAGACGGAAAATGGCAGGACATGGGCTTTTTCAATAACCCCGCGGCACAGGTGGATAAGGTTTGCTTTGGCGACCTGAACGGCGACGGCAAGGATGAGGTCATTATCGGCTGGGGCAGCAGCCTGAACAACACCAGTACCATTTGCGTTTATTACTATAAAAACGGGAAAATGAATGAACTGAAGCTGGAGCAGAACTACACCGAAATGGCGGTGATGGATTTTGACGGCAACGGCAGGGATGAAATTTTTACAGCCAATGTAACGGTGGGGGATGAGCCCGCCCTTGCCCGCCTGTACGGAATTAAGGACGACAAGGCCGAAATGATCGGCTCCTGCCGGCTTGACAACGGCGTGAGCAAATACGCTTCCGTTCAGACAGGACTGATTAACGAAAAGCAAAGCGGCATTGTGCTGGACGGCATCAAGAGCGCGGACTCCCTGGTCACCGAGGTGATCTACTGGGACAAAACGACAAAATCGCTGAAATCGCCTTTTTACGACCCAAAAACGCAGAGCGCGAATTACACGGCGCGCAGCACGTCTGTGGTATCGAAGGATATTAACGGCGATAAAATCATTGAAGTGCCGATTGTGAATTTGCTGCCCGGCCACAAAGGGCCGGCGGCGGAAGACGCGGCCTACATTACGAATTGGCACCGGTATGACACGCAGACAAACACCTTTGTCCGCGTGATGAGTATGGTTCTGAATTATTCCGACGGATACTGGTTTTTGATTCCGGATATCTGGCGCGGCAGGATTACCACAAAAGCAGACACCGCCACGCGTACCATCACGTTTTACGAGTGGATTACAACAAAAAAGAATCCTGCGGGCGCATTGGGTGCGCCGCTGTTAAAAATACAGGTATTTTCCCGCAAAGAGTGGGAAGATTCAACGGGTACTTCCGGGTTTTTCGAGCTGGTGGACTCCGATAATTTGGTGTTTGCCGCCAGCTGCCCCACGCCGGACCATGCCCTTTCTTTGGGTGTTACAGACGTAAAAAGCAGCTTTAAACTAATTACTGCAGACTAAATACAGGTATGACGGAGGAACGGGTATGAAAAAAATCCTTGTTGCCGAAGATGAACAGGCAATCCGCGAATTTGTGGTTATCAATCTGAAACGTGCGGGATATGACGCCTATGAAGCGTCAAACGGGGAAGAAGCCCTTGAAATTTACAATCGGGAGGGCGGCGATATTGACGTGGCCGTGCTCGACATTATGATGCCCGGAAAATATGACGGCCTTGCGGTCTGCAAAGAGCTGCGGCAGAAAAGCGGATCCATCGGCATTATCCTGTTAACTGCGCGTACACAGGAAATGGACAAAATCAGCGGGCTGATGATGGGCGCGGACGATTACGTGACCAAGCCATTCAGCCCCAGCGAGCTTGTGGCCAGAGTGGATGCGGTTTACCGCCGCGTGGCGCTGGAGCAGATGAGGAACGAAAACAACTTTAAGGAAGAAATCCGGTCGGGCGATTTTTCGTTGAATCTGCGCAACCGCACCCTGATGAAGAATGGGGTGCCGATTGAACTGACGCAGGTGGAGTTTCAGATTATGGAATACTTCTTTTCCAACCCCACCACTGCGCTTGACCGCACCGATATGCTGAAGCATGTCTGGGGCGACGCATATTTCGGCGAGGAGAAAATCGTGGATGTCAACGTTCGCCGTCTGCGCATGAAAATTGAGGATGAACCGTCAAACCCGAAGCATATCGTAACGGTTTGGGGCCTTGGGTATAAATGGGAAGCGTAAGCAATGAACAGTGAACAGTGAACAATGAACAATGAACAGTTAGGAACGAACTCCTTCTGGCTTTGCGAAGCCACCTCCCTCATAGAGGGAGGCTAAGAAAGGCCCCCGCTCCGAGGGGGCTGTCACGAAGTGACTGAGGGAGTAAGTTAAATGAACAATAAACAGTTAGGAACGAACTCCTTCTGGCTTTGCGAAGCCACCCCCCTCATAGAGGGAGGCTAAGAAAGGCCCCCGCTCCGAGGGGGCTGTCACGAAGTGACTGAGGGAGTAAGTTTAATTAACAATAAACCGTGAAAGGAGTGAGCACCGTGAGGGCGACGGGCATTACAAGGCGCTGGATGTTAAACAGCCTGGGCATCATACTGCTCATTCTGGTTACGCTGATACTTACTCTTTCGTTTGTAATACGCGGCTACGTTTACAACGGCATTCAGCAGGCAATCAACGGCCGCTCCGGTGAGCTGACCAATGTGTTTGCGGATTACGGCAGAAAGTCGCCGAAGGAATTCAGCACCGCTGCCCGCAACTATGTTGAGAATTTCCCCAACAAGGAGAGCATGGAACTGATGGTGTTCAACTCCAACGGAAAAATCATCATTACTTCCATCGGATTCGCACCGGACCAAACCCAGCCAATGCCGGATTACAAGCTTGCCTTGGACGATGGAAACGGCTATGGCGCCTGGACGGGCAAACTGACAAGCGGCGAAAAGGTTATGGCTGTTACCAGGGTAATGCGCAACGACGACGGCAGCTTTGTGGGTGCAATCCGCTACGTGGTTTCCCTGCAGCAGGCCGACAAGCAGGTGTTTGTTCTTGTGGCCGCCCTCATTTTGGCGGGCTTGCTCATTATTCTGTTTGTGATTGTATCCAGTTATTATTTTATGAACTCCATCATTACTCCGATTAAGGAAATCGGCGCAACCGCAAAACGAATTGCGCAGGGCGACTTTAAGGCGCGAATCCATAAGATGAATGATGATGAGGTCGGCCAGCTTTGCGACACCATCAACGACATGGCGGACGAACTGGGCGCGGCGGAAAAAATGAAGAACGACTTTATCTCGTCGGTCTCGCACGAGTTGCGTACGCCGCTTACTGCCATTAAGGGCTGGGCGGAAACGATGCACGACGGCGACATTGACAAGGAAACGCTCGACCGCGGCATGGGCATTATTATTCACGAGTCCGAGCGCCTTTCCGGTATTGTAGAGGAGCTGTTGGATTTTTCACGCATGCAGAGCGGGCGCATGACGCTGACAATGGATAAAATCGATATTCTTGCGGAACTGGGCGAAGCGGTTTACATGTTCAGCGAACGCGCCAACACCGAGCATAAATTCCTTCTGTATGAAGAGCCCGCAATGCTTTCGCCGGTCTTGGGCGACATTAACCGATTACGGCAGGTGTTTGTCAATATTATTGACAACGCCTTAAAATATACAAGCGAGGGCGGCACCATCAGCGTGACTGTTTCCGAATCGGAGGGCCTCATCCGCGTTGTAATCAGCGACAACGGCTGCGGTATTCCGGCGGAGCATCTGCCCAATGTAAAAAAGAAATTTTACAAGGCAAACCAAACCATCCGCGGCTCCGGCATCGGCCTTGCGCTTGCCGACGAAATCATGGCGCTCCATTCCGGGCGGCTGGAAATTGAAAGCCACGAAAACGTGGGCACCGCGGTCACCATTGTAATTCCCACGCTGAAACAGCTTGAAAATAAATCAAAAGATTTCGAAGCGGGAAACGAAGAAAGGAACTCCGAAAATAATGGCTAGAGAAAAGACAAAATGCATCACCTCCATTGGCGGGCAGGCACTGATTGAGGGCATCCTGATGCGCGGTCCCAAAAAAACCGCAACCGCTGTCCGCCTGAGCGACGGCACCATCTCCACGGAGGAAATGAAGACCGAGTTTATCCGCGATAAATACGGTTTTATGCGGTGGCCTTTGCTGCGCGGAATCGCCGGATTGATTGACTCGCTCAGCATGGGCTACAGGGCGCTTTCCTATTCCGTGGACAAAGCGGGGATAGAAGACGACGAAGAGCCGTCCAAATTCGACAAATGGCTTTCAGATAAATTCGGCGATAAAATTATGAATGTGGTTATGGCAGCGGGAACAGTTTTGGGATTGCTGCTTGCAATCCTGCTGTTCTTCATGCTCCCGACCCTGATTTTTAACCTGATACGCGATCATGGCGCAGGCCCGGCGATTGGGCCGTGGCGTTCCCTGATTGAAGGCGTGATGCGCATTGCAATCTTTCTTGTTTACATAATCCTGACTTCCCGTATGCCGGAGATTCACCGGCTGTTCCAGTACCACGGTGCGGAACACAAAACGATCTTCTGTTATGAGAACGATGAGGAACTGACTGTGGAAAATGTACGCCGCCACAGCCGCTTTCATCCCCGCTGCGGCACCAGCTTTATTGTAATTATGCTGCTGCTGGGCATTATTGTGGGATTTTTTATTCCGTTCGGCAATCCGTTTGTCCGTACAATTGTAAAAATTCTTTGTATTCCGCTTATTGTCGGAATCGGCTATGAATTCATCCGCCTTTGCGGGCGGTACGATAACACGCTGACCCATATTGTTTCCGCGCCGGGGCTTTGGGTGCAGCGTATTACCACCAAGGAGCCGGACGACAGTATGATCGAGGTTGCAATCGCGGCTATGAAAGAAGTAATTCCGGAAAACGGCGAAGACAAAATCAGCTTATAGTAGTTATAGCGAAGAAATGCGGGATGGCTGGATGACATTGGGCGAAATTTACCGGCAGGGAAAAAACGTTTTAAGCGGGGCGGGTAACGAATCCCCCGCCTTTGACGCGGACTGCCTTTTTCAAAAGGCGTTCGGCCTTGACCGGCAGGGGCGGCTGCTGCGCTCCAACGAAATTGCCGACGGTACAAAGGCGCGCGGCTATATGGACTGCGTCAGGGAACGCGCTTCGGGCAGGCCGCTGCAGTATATTTTGGGCAAGTGGCCGTTCATGAAGCTGGAACTGAACGTGGGCGAGGGTGTCCTGATTCCCCGGGAGGAAACGGAGCTGCTCGTGTACACCGCAGCACGGCTGCTGCGGGGTGTGGATGCCCCCTGTGTGCTCGACCTGTGCGCGGGTACGGGCGCGGTCGCGCTCGGGCTTGCCTCCTTATTCCCAAGTGCAAAAATTACCGCGGCGGAGTTTTATGACAAAGCCTTTTCTTATTTAAATCTGAATATAAAAGAAACAGGATTTCGGAATGTGACTGCCCTGCGGCTGGACGTGTTGGATCCGCAAAGCACGCGGCAGCTTCCCATGCTGGACTGTATTGTTTCGAATCCGCCGTATGTGGAGGAAGAAACAATTTCCACGCTTCAGGCGGAAGTACAGCTGGAACCGCGCACCGCGCTGAATGGCGGCAGGGACGGGCTTGACTTTTACCGGGCCATCGCGCAGCTTTGGCTGCCAAAGCTAAAACCGAGCGGCACGGCTGCGGTCGAAGTGGGGGAAGGGCAGGCGGATGCGGTGTCCGAATTGTTCAAAGCAGCCGGCCTTTCGCAAATTCAGGTACACAGGGATTTCAATGAAATTGAACGTGTAGTAGCCGGAATTCGGGAGAAAGATTAAACGTTTGTTCGAGTTTTATCTTCCTGCGTATTGATTTTATGAGTAAAATCAGATATAATTTGTTTATTATTGAAAAACCGGAGGGATTGTTATGGTGGCGGATAAAAAAACAGCACTGGAAACTGCGCTGGCGCAGATTGAAAAGCAGTTCGGCAAAGGCGCAGTCATGCGCCTGGGTCAAAACGAAGCAATGCATGTGGAGGCAATCCCGACCGGCTCGCTTTCACTTGACCTGGCGCTGGGAATCGGCGGACTTCCGCGCGGCCGTATTGCGGAGGTTTACGGGCCGGAAAGCTCCGGTAAAACGACCCTTGCGCTGCACTGTATTGCACAGGGGCAAAAAAACGGCGGAAACGCTGCGTTTATCGACGTGGAACATGCACTGGACCCTGTTTATGCCCGCGCGCTTGGGGTCGATGTGGACTCGCTGCTGGTTTCCCAGCCGGACACCGGCGAGCAGGCGCTGGAAATTACGGAAGCTTTGGTGCGTTCCGGCGCAATTGACGTAATCGTGGTTGACTCGGTTGCCGCGCTGGTGCCGCGTGCTGAAATCGAGGGCGAAATGGGCGACAGCCATGTCGGGCTGCAGGCCCGCTTAATGAGCCAGGCATTGCGCAAGTTGGCCGGAGCAATTTCCAAATCCAACTGCGTGGCTATTTTTATCAATCAGCTGCGTGAAAAAGTCGGCGTTATGTACGGCAGCCCGGAGGTTACCCCCGGCGGCCGCGCTCTAAAATTCTACGCTTCCGTGCGTATCGACATCCGTAAGATCGAAACACTGAAAAACGGAACCGAGCAAATCGGCTCCCGTACCCGTGCCAAGGTCGTGAAAAATAAAATCGCGCCCCCGTTCCGTGAAGGGGAATTCGACGTAATGTACGGCAGGGGCATTTCCCGCGAGGGTGAACTGCTCGACCTGGCCGTCAAGCTGGAAATCATTCAGAAAAGCGGCGCGTGGTTCTCCTACAAGGAAACCCGGCTTGGGCAGGGACGCGACAATGTAAAAATATTCCTGGCTGAAAACCCGGAAACAGCGAATGAAATTGAAGGCTTGGTCAAAGAAAATATTGCGAAGCTCTACACAAAAACAACGCCGGCACCCGCTTCTGCGGCCAAACCGGTTGAAGTTGCGGTAGCGGCCCCGGTGCCCGCTAAAACGGGGTCACGCGGAAAAGCTGCCAATATCGACATTTCCGCGGATGACTGAGTATGCTGATTACTGCGGTTGAACCCCGTAAAAAAAGCCTGTCCGCCCTGTTCCTCGACGGCGAGTTCGCTGTGAATATCGACACCGAAACATTGCTGAAATCCGGGTATAAGCCCGGGCGGGAGCTTGACGACGAACAACTGCACGAGCTGATTCAGGCGAGTGAAGGCCGCCGCGCGGGGGAAAAGGCGCTCTATCTTTTGGAGCACCGCAGCCATTCCCAAAAGGAACTGGCGGATAAAATCAGCCGCGTTACTTCGCGGGAAGCGGCAGAAGCCGCGGCGGAACGCATGGCGGAGCTCGGCCTTGTCAACGACGAGGAATACGCGCGCAATCTTGCCGCGGAGCTGCTGGGCCGAAAAGGGTACTCCGTTTCCAGAACGCGGCAGGAGCTGCTGCAGAAGGGAATCGACCGGGAGCTTGCCGAGCAGATTGTGGAGGAAGCCGCCCCCGACCCGGTGGAAAAGATTTTGGAACTGATTCAGAAGAAATACATTCGAACGCTGGACGACGAAAAGGGACGCCGCCGCAGTATCGCCGCGCTGCAAAGGCTCGGCTACCGCTGGGACGACATCCGCACGGCGATAAACCGGTTGACTGACGGGGAGGATTCCATATGATGAGAAATGCGGAACAAACGATCGGAAATCTGATTGATAAGCAGGGCGTCTCATTTATCAGTTCGGTGGATGCTGATGGGTTTCCCAATACGAAAGCCATGCTGCCGCCAAGAAAACGGGACGGAATTCACACGTTTTATTTTACAACAAACACTTCTTCCATGCGGGTGGCTCAATACCGTGCGAACCCGAAAGCCTGTATTTATTTCTGCGATAAAAGGTTTTTTCGCGGCGTGATGCTGAAAGGTACCGTGGAAGTATTGGAAGATGCGGACAGTAAAGAGATGATTTGGCACGAGGGGGATACCGTGTATTACTCCCTCGGCGTTACCGACCCCGATTACTGTGTATTGAAATTCACGGCACAGTCGGGAAGATATTACAGCAGTTTTCATTCGGAAGATTTCACAGTTGAATTAAGATAGGGAGATTATATGGCATATCGTGTAGGAATGGTGAGCCTTGGCTGCGCCAAAAATCAGGTTGACGCCGAAATGATGATGGCTGCGCTGCAAAAGGCGGGCTATCAGCTGGAAAACGACCCCGCGCTCGCGGACGTCGCTATTGTCAACACATGCGGGTTTATTGACGCCGCGAAAAAAGAATCCATCGAGGAAATTCTGGAGCTTGCCAGATTGAAGGCGGAGGGCAAAATCAAGGCGATCGTGGTGACCGGCTGCATGGCCGAGCGCTACCGGGAGCAGATTTTAAAGGAACTGCCTGAAGTGGACGCCGTTGCCGGCATTGGGGCGGACAGCGACATTGCTTCCGTCGTTAAAAATGCGCTGGGCGGCGAAAGAACCGAGCTGTTCCCGGAAAAAACACTCCTGCCGCTGTGCGGTGACCGCGCGCTTTCCACCCCGAGCTACACCGCGTACCTTAAAATCGCGGAGGGCTGCGACAATCGGTGCGCTTATTGTGCCATTCCGTTTATCCGCGGGCGCTACCGCTCGCGCACGGTTGAAAATATTATCGAAGAGGCACAGGGCCTGGCCGAAAACGGCGCAAAGGAGCTCATCCTGATTGCACAGGACACGACACGCTATGGCTGGGACATTTACGGCAAGCTGATGCTGCCGCAGCTTTTACGGGAGCTGTGTAAAATCGAGGGCATCCGGTGGATTCGTATTCTGTACTGTTACCCGGATTCCATTACGGATGAACTGCTCGAAACCATTGCAAAGGAAGATAAAATCGTAAAATATATTGATCTTCCGCTGCAGCACTGCAGCGCGCGTTTGCTGAAAGCCATGCGCCGCACCGGTAGCAGGGAAGAGCTGACCGCGCTGATTCAAAAAATGCGCGCCGCAATCCCGAATTTAATTCTCCGCACCACGCTGATTACCGGGTTCCCCGGTGAAACAGAAGAAGATTTTACCGAGCTCGCCGAGTTTGTGCGCGACATCCGCTTTGAGCGGCTGGGGTGCTTTGCCTATTCGCAGGAGGAGGGTACTGCTGCCGCGGAAATGCCCGATCAGATTGACGAGGATGTGAAGCAGCACCGCATGGAGCTGATTATGGAAGACCAGATGAACCTGATGCAGTCGTGGGGTGAAGGAATGACGGGCAAAACGCTGAGCGTGCTTGTCGAAGGGTTTGACCGGCTTGCCGAATGCTGGTTTGGCCGTTCCTGGGCGGACGCACCGGACATTGACGGCAAAATTTTCTTTACCGCCCAAGGCAAAAAGCCGAAAATCGGTATGTTTTCCGATGTAAGAATCACTGACTGCATTGACGGTGACCTTACGGGTGAAAAAGTATAATAAGGAGGCGCAGGAATGAATCTGCCAAATAAGCTGACTTTAATCCGTATTATTTTGGTTCCGTTCTTTGTAGCGGTGCTTTTAATTCCGGGCGTCCCTCATCGCTATTTGTTGGCAGGCGTTCTGTTCGGTATCGCATCCCTTACCGACCATTTTGACGGAAAGCTGGCGCGTAAAAACAATCAGGTTACCACGTTCGGTAAATTTTTGGATCCCCTTGCGGATAAAATACTGGTTATTTCAGCGCTGGTCTGCTTTATCCAGCTCGGCCTTGCCGAAACCTGGTGTGTCATCTTAATTATCGCGCGTGAATTTATGGTGACGTCCATTCGCCTGGTCGCGGTGGACAGCGGAAAAGTGATTGCGGCCAACAACTGGGGCAAAACCAAAACAGTGAGCCAGATTATTGCAATTGTCGTTATCCTGCTGCTCCAATATATTCAGGAGCTGGTCGGCTTCGGCATAGTCCCCGCTTTTTCCGTTGCCGGCATGGGCAGCGATGCCGCGTTCCTGCTGATCGGCAACCTGTTCATTTACATAGCGACCTTCTTCACCGCATTTTCCGGAATCATTTACATCAAGGAAAATATCGGGGTTATCAATACCATAAAATAAAACGCCCGCCGGGGTTCATGGCGGCGGCGATTGACTTGAGCGGAAGTTTGGTATATACTGATGTAACATTCTTTTTTACTTATGCTATACTGTAAGTGATATTTGTATGATAAATGCAAGGAGCGGAAGAAGTAACCGCAAGGAAAGCAGCAGAGAGAAAGCGCCCGGGCTGGAAGCGCTTTTGGCTGGGTGTGCGGCGAAATGCATCCGTCAGCAGGCGGGGGGAAATCAGTATCCCCGCACGGCAGGCACCGTTAAAGGCCCCAAAGAATAAAACGGAGTGGAACCGCGGAATGACAGCCGCCTCCGTCCCTAAGGGGGCGCAGGCGGCTTTTTTGCGCCATAATTGATATGAGTGCTTCGAATCACGGTCTCCGGCGGATAATTGATTGCTGATTGGAGGAAGATATGTTTACGGAACTGAAAGCAGAGCTTGATTCCATTATGGAACGCGATCCTGCTGCCCGTTCAAGGCTGGAGGTATATCTCCTGTATTCCGGGTTTAAGGCGGTTCGTGCGTACCGCAAGGCAAACTGGTTTTACCGCCATGATATGAAATTTATCGCCCGGTATTTGTCCCAGCGGGCGCGGCACAGGACAGGAATTGAAATTCACCCCGGCGCCAAAATCGGCAGGGGATTGTTTATTGACCACGGCATGGGCGTGGTGATCGGGGAAACGACCGAAATCGGCGACAACTGCACGCTGTATCAGGGCGTTACGCTCGGCGGCACCGGTAAGGACCACGGAAAGCGCCACCCTACCCTCGGCAACAACGTGATGGTCGGCGCGGGGGCAAAAGTGCTCGGCCCGTTCCGTGTGGGCGACAATGCCCGTGTGGCCGCGGGAGCGGTTGTGCTTGACGAGGTGCCGGACAACGCCACGGCGGTCGGTGTGCCGGCAAGGGTCGCGCGCCTGAACGGCGTGCGTCCCGGCAATATGGATCAGATTCATGTTGCCGACCCGGTATCGCAGGAGCTTTGTCGTGTGAGCATGGAACTGGAAAAGATGCAGAAGCGTCTGGAAGAAATAAACAGGCAGAGAGAGGTAAAATGAAATGGAAATCTACAACACGTTATCGCGCCAAAAAGAGGAGTTTGTTCCGATTACCGCGGGTGAAGCAAAGATTTATGCGTGCGGGCCCACTGTTTACAACTACATCCATATTGGCAATGCCCGTCCGATCTGCGTGTTTGACGTGCTGCGCCGTTACCTCGAATACCGCGGCATGAAGGTGACGTTCGTTCAGAATTTTACGGATATAGACGATAAGATTATTAATAAGGCAAAGGAAGAGGGCACCGACTACCTTACGGTTTCCCAGCGCTATATTGAGGAATATAAAATCGATGCGAAGGGGCTGAATGTTCGTCCTGCGACAATTCATCCCCTTGCAACGGAAAATATCGATGAGATTATTCATATTATTTCCGATTTGGTCGAAAAGGATTACGCTTACGCCACTTCAAACGGCGATGTTTATTTCAGGACGCTGAAGGATGCGAACTACGGCAAGCTTTCCCATCAGCCGCTGGAGGATTTGCAGGCCGGGGCACGCATTGCGACAGGCGAAATTAAAGAGGATCCCATGGATTTTGCCCTTTGGAAAAGCGCAAAGCCCGGCGAGCCGAGCTGGACCTCCCCCTGGGGAAACGGCAGGCCGGGCTGGCACATCGAGTGCTCCGCCATGGCGCGCAGATACCTTGGCGAAACCATCGACATTCACTGTGGCGGGCAGGACCTTATTTTCCCGCACCACGAGAATGAAATTGCGCAAAGTGAATGCTGCAACGGTGTGCCGTTCGCAAATTACTGGATGCACAACGGCTATATCAATGTGGACAACCGTAAGATGAGCAAAAGCCTTAACAACTTTTTCACAACGCGCGACGTGGCGGCGAAGTACGGCTATGAGCCGATCCGCTACATGATGGTGGCATCGCACTACCGCACCCCCATCAATTACAGCACAGAGGTAATTGAGCAGTGCAAAGCTGCGCTCGAGCGGCTGTACAATTGCAGGGACAACCTTCAATTCGTAATACAGCACGCTGAGTCCGGCGAAAAGGACGGGGAACATCAAACGAAGCACAGGCTGAACGAATATCAGGATCATTTTATTGACGCGATGGAAGACGACCTGAATACGGCCGATGCAATTTCCGCCTTGTTTGATTTGGCGCGTGACATCAATACCAATCTGAATGGTGCCGCCGCTCCGTCGAAAGAGCTTTGCATCTACGCGCTTGATTTATTCAATGAACTTGCAGGAGTGCTCGGGCTGCTTTATAATAAGAAGGAAGAGAACCTTGACGAAGAAATCGAAAAACTGATTTCCGAACGCACACAGGCCCGCGCCAACAAAGACTGGGCGACGGCCGACCGTATCCGCGACGAGCTGAAAGCGCGCCATGTTGTGCTGGAGGATACCGCTCAGGGCATTAAGTGGAAAATCGAGCAATAAGCCCGGCAGACAGAGGGAGTAACGAAAGTGGCAAAAGAAAATAACAAAACGAATGTAATGCGAATATTGGACCAGGCAAAAATTCCTTATCAGTATTATTTTTATGACCATGAGGACGGAAAGATTGACGGCGTTTCCGTTGCGCATAAGCTTGGGCAGAACGAGGAACAGGTTTTTAAAACCCTGGTTACCCGCGGGACAAGCCGTGAATTTTATGTTTTTGTCGTTCCGGTCGCAAAGGAACTGAACCTGAAAGCCGCGGCCAAAAGCGTCGGTGAAAAATCGGTGGAAATGATTCATGTGGATGAAATCAACAAAACCACCGGTTATATTCGCGGCGGGTGTTCCCCAATCGGAATGAAAAAGCAGTTTAAAACCGTAATTGACAGCAGCTGCGAACAGTTGCCGACCATTATTGTAAGCGGCGGGAAAATCGGCGCCCAGGTGCAGCTGGAACCGCACACGCTCCTCAGCCTGATTCGCGGTACGACCGCCGCAATCGCAGAATAAGCAGCCCGGCCCGGTACGCTCAGCGTATCGGGCTGTTTTGTGTCGGCTTTCACGCGGACTTGCTATCCTGTTTTAAAGACACTTGAAATTTACTGTCAAAAAATAAGACAGATTATAAAATTGTCTATTCCATTTAAGAAAGATTGTTTATATACTTAAACTATAATGTGACAGATGGAGAGTTGAATATGGAAAGCAGACACAGAATCATGCGTGGGACTGTCGGAGTGATTATTAATAAAGCGATTCGGGATATCCGCAGCGACCCAAAACGCAGCATACGGAATTTAGCAGATTTGGGCGATAGCTTTTCAACGTCCGCAGCGCAAAAGCACTTTTTCTCGCTTGTGCGCAACATTTTGAAAAATCCGGACAATCCGTATAATGAACTGCTGACGAACCTGATTGAGAATGTGAATCCCGAAGCAATCCGGGCAATGAGCCTGAACTTTGGCTACACTGCGCTGAACTACGGCGCAGATACGCTACGGCAGCAGGAAGCTGCCCTTGGCCGCTACATTCCTTGGCTGCTGCTTTTTGATTTCAGCGGGGAAACGCCGGTTGCGTTGGACTTCGACCGGATGTCGCTGCTGATTTCCAATGCTGTGTCGCTTGGGATTTTTACATTTGTTTTTAAAATCGATCATTCACAGCAAGCCCTTGCAGAGGTGATTGACCTTTGTAAAGCGCACGCGGAGTGCTCCTTTTTTGCCGCGGTTTCCGCTGATGTTCTGCTGGAGCCAATTGGCGGGAAAGTGATTCAGACCCCTAACTTGGTGGTTTCGGTTGACATGACCGACTGCACTGCTGAAAAAACAGCGGACAAGGCACTTCAATTGCTGCATACGGCCAAGTGCTTTTACGGCTTTCACGTTTATTATACGGAAGAAAACGCAGAGCGGCTTATGTCCGATGAGTTTACACAGCATATGATTGAGAACGGCTGCCTGATCGGCGGCTATATCAACGAGGATGCAGGCAAAAAAAGCCTTGAGGACCGCGTATATCGTTATGTATGCGCAAAGCGCGGCAAAAAAGGGGAACCCCTGTTTGCGCTTGACTTTTACCGTGACATCGGCTATGTGGGCAATACGATTTCCTCCGGGGAGTTTTTGCATATTGACGGCAGCGGAAAAGTGGACGGGTTTGCCGTCAACCTGAATGAAGTAACGCTGCAGGAACTGATTCGAATGTAATGCTTTGTGCTGCGGGCTGACAGCGGGTAACGGAACCGCGGTTTGAAAGAAGATCGGAACCGGTGCAAAAATCTTACAAATTGTTCACGCTTCCTTCAGAAAACACAGAATCAATTGTACTACAATGGACAGTATTACAGAACGACAGGTTATAGGAGACGAGATTATGAATTGGCTCAGAAAAGTAATGGCGGGGCGGTATGGCACCGACCAGCTGTCGATTGCGCTGATTGTTCTTTACGCGGTGCTGTATATTTTAGCGCAGATTACACACTGGTGCTTACTTGCGTGGATCGCGCTTATTCCGTTTGCCCTTTGCTTTTTCAGAATGCTCTCAAGGAACTACACGCAACGCTACCGGGAAAACACGGTGTTCCTGCGGTATTGGAACCCGGTCGGGAATCGGTTCCGGCGCACAATCAGCATGCTGAAAGACCGCAGAACACATCGGTATTATAAATGCCCGCAATGCTCCAGCACACTTCGCGTTCCGAAGGGCAAGGGTAAAATCAGCATTACCTGCCCCGTGTGTAAAACTGAATTTATAAAAAAGACCTGATTAATACCGCCTGTTACTGAACAAGTAATTCGGCGGTATTTCTATAACAAGTATTTTTCCTGGCGAAAATTATCTTTGAAAACTATAATATCCCTTTATTTCGTTAAAAATTATTCAAATTTGAAATATTTTTCTATAAATGCATTGAAAAACGGCGACATTTTTTATATAATTTAGGATATATTTGATAATTCAAACGCTATTTGTCAGCTGCGGCCTTATGCTGAAAACAGCGATGAAATAATAAGGGGGTTCTGAGTATGGCAGAAAGTAATCAAAACGCGATTACAAAGCAGTATAATGAATTAATTGGAAAGTTACCCGGTGTAATGAGCTCCAGCATTGTCTTTTCGGAAAATGAAATTTCTGAAATTCATGTGCTGGCGGATATGCAAAGGGCCCCAAAGCAAATCAGCCGGGATATCCAGTCCGCGATCATGGCGCAGTACGGGGTCAATATTGACTATAAGGTAATCAGTATTGCGCAAATCCCTTCTGAGAATGACCCGCGACTTCGCTGCCGCCTTATTTTCGATGAAATCAACCTGACGCGGAGCAAGGAACGCTCCTGCGCCACAGTTTCCCTTTCCGATGGGAGTTCCTCGTTTTCAGGCACTGCCACCTCGGTGAACGACCGTTTGGAAGTCAACAAAATGATTTGCCAGGCAACACTGAGCGCGGTGGCCAATTTTATCGACGCGGATGTGCTCCTGTCTGTTGCGGATGTGAAAACATTCGACCTCAGCGGGGAAAAGGCGGTTGCCGTCTGTATTGCCGTAAAGTCGAAAAACAAGGTGGAGCACATGGTCGGCAGCTCCTTCGTTGGGGATGACAGCGGAACTGCGGTGGTAAAGGCCACCATGGACGCCTTGAACCGCAGAATCGCGACAGCGTAATTTAACGCTGTGGGGTTTCGGCCCGTTTTACCATGCCAAAAATCAGGTTTGCAGAAAGCACACAAGTACATAAGCGAAGCGGATATAGCCTGTTTCATTAGCGAGAAAACAGAGTTTTAACTTTGGAGGGCTATATCGATGAAAACTAAGATTATGCTGGCTTTAATGTCCATTCTTTCTGTTATTGCAACAGCCGGCGCAGCTTTCACTTGGAAGTGATCTAAGCTAATAAATTTGCAAACCTGATTTTTTATATTAAAAGGGGGTCAATATGAGTCGATCGTCTAAAATTTACGCATATTTCATTTCAGCAATCGGACTATCGCTGGGCTTATATTGTGTTTTCTTTAATTTAAAATATATATTTACCAATGCTAATCCTACAGAGGAATTGGCACAGTTTGGTTTGCTTTGGTTGCTATATATAATTTGCCGATGTTTTCCGATTTATATCCGGCCTGATTATGCGGTTGATATGTCATTTATTTGCAATCTTGCCACAGTATTATGTCAAGGACCGGTTGCTGCCGCTGCTATGGTAATTATTACTGCACCTTTTGTTATTGAACCGTCCCCAACACCGGACAAAAAATTTATACATATATTTAACACAGAGCCTATAAAAACCGCTTTTAACACCTCTAATATAGTCCTTTCGGTTTTTATTTGTGGCGTTTTATTTGAAATAACAGGAGGTAAAGTTAAATCTTTAAATTTACCTGGTGTTTTAATTCCGGGGGTTATTGCAACACTCTCCTTCTTTTTAATCAACTGTGGTATACTTTTATTATTATTCTCTCTAGATAAAAAAATCCCGTTTTTCTCCGCAGTACTTAAAAATTTTTTTGAATTTCTTCCCAATATTGCTGCCGCAGCACCGATTGGATATTTTATTGCCAAATTCTTACTGATGGATGGCGGAGAATATTTAGTTCTTTTATTTATGTTTCCGCTGATGCTGGCAAGATACAGCTTCGTACTGTACCTTGATGTAAAGCAAAACTACTATAATATGGTGAAAACACTGACGGCCGCATTGGAAGCAAAGGATGTGTACACCGAGGGCCATTCCCACCGTGTGGAAGGTTATGCCGTGCAAATTGCCCAAAAGATGCATGTTCCAAATTATCAGATTGAGAATATAAGAACTGCAGCGCTTCTGCACGATATTGGAAAAATAGGAATTGACGATAAAATTCTGAACAAGCCCGACCGCCTTACTTCCGAGGAACGGGCGATTATTATGACACATCCTCAAATCAGCGCCAATATCTTAAAGAATGTGAAACTGAACAAGGTTGTGCGCACCGCGATTATCCACCACCACGAGCGTTATGACGGGAGCGGATACCCCGACCACACCAAAGGGGACGACCTTCCGATTGAAGTTTACATTATCGCCCTTGCGGACGCATACGACGCAATGACCAGCAACCGCCCTTACTGCAGCAGCCTGTCCGTTGAACAGGTTGAAAGCATTTTAAAGGAAGAAAGCGGAAAGCAATTCCACCCGCAGGTGGTTGCGGCTTTTCTTGAAGTGCTGCACGATTCGGGTGAAATTTAAAAGGGTACAGTGACAATATGATTTTATTTGTATTTGTGTTGGCCGGTATTTTAATCGGTTTTGCAGTGAACTGGCGCCGCGGCAGAAAGAATAGTCTGGGGAGTGTTTCCCGCCTTCACGGTTTGTGGCTCCCCATTGCAGGTCTGCTGCTAGACGGCTCGTTTTCGTATCTTCCTGCTTTTGCGCTGCGCTATGCGGGTATTATTACCTGTACAAGCTATCTGTGCATTTTCGGCTTTTTATTTTTAAATCGGGAGAAAAAATTCCCTGTGATTTTAATGGCGCTGGGCTCGCTGAGCAATTTTGTTGTGATTGCGTCAAACGGATTTCGTATGCCCGTTTCCCCGGCGGCGCTTGCTGTGTACCCGGGTATGACCGCTCAGGCCGTGTACGCCAAAAGGGTCAATTATTTTATTGCTCAGAACGGTGCGAATCTGTACTTCCTGGGGGACATTATTCCCGCGCCGCTGCATGGGCTGGGCGGATTCCTCAGCATAGGGGACCTTGTGCTCGGACTTGGGCTTTTGCTTTTTATTGTCTGGGTGCTCACATGGGAACAGAAAGAAAATTCAGCCGCAGCTTAGCCGCTTATGCTTAAAATTGAATCGCAGCATAAAAACCGCACCGGGCTTTTACTGGCCCGGTGCGGTTTTTGAGTGGTTCTATCAGCGCAAAACGGTTCGGAATTTTTGTATCAGTCCGTTTGAACTTCTTCCTTCAGCCGCCCGTCCTTTGTGAAAAAGGTTCTGGAGCCGAGCGTGACAAACAGTACCACGCACAATGCGGTGCTCCCTAAGATTGCAAGCATAATTCCGATCTGATACTTGATTGCGGTAATCGGAAAGGTGCCGGATAAAATCTGCCCCGTCATCATTCCGGGCAAAGACACAATCCCCATGGTGAGCATGTTGTTCATAGTGGGAAGAATGGCGCAGTCAAACGCATCGTTTACAATTTCTTTCACAGCGCGGGCCGGGGCGGCCCCAAGCATCAGCGAGTTTTCAATGATCGGGCGCTTTTCCCGCATATCGGAGCAAAGCCGGTTTGCGCCGAGGGAAATTCCCGTCATGGAATTTCCGACAATCATGCCGGAAATGGGGATGAAATACTGGGGGTTGAACCACGGGCGCACCTGAATCACTACAAGAATGAAAAATACAGCCGTACACAGTGAGCCTAAAACAAGCGACAATCCTATTATGAATTTCAACTGCTTTGATATGGCGGCCTTCACACGTTTAAGCGCGTTAAACACCGCAAAAGAAATCATCGCCAGTATCATCAGCGAGGTCAGCCACCAGCTGGGGCAGCTGAAAACATACATGAGAATGTACCCCATGGCGGTCAGCTGAACTGTCATGCGCACCGAAGCGATCAAAATCTGTTTTTCGCGCCGGATTCCGCGCGACCTGAAGATAATCAGCAGAATGAGCACAAAAACATATGCGATGGAAAGCTGAAACACGCTTAAATTCATGACCTGATCATTCATGAAGACCACCTGCGATTCTGCCGTTTTCCAAGCGGATGACACAGTCCGGGTAATCCGCAGCAATGTTTTCCGAGTGTGTTACCATAATCAGCTGTTTTTGCCGGCTGCTTACAAATTCAGCAAGATTCCGGATAATGAAGTGCTCCGTTTCTTTGTCCAGCGCGGAGGAAGGCTCGTCGAGAAGATAGGTCGGCGCGTCCATCAGCATAACACGCGCAAGGCACAGGCGCTGCTTTTCCCCGCCGGAAAGCGTGCCGCAGAACCCGTCAAGCGCTTTGTCAAGGCCGACACGGTTCAGACTTTCCTGCAGGGCCTCCTCACCGGCACACGGCTTTTGGGAAAATTCCAGACCGATTTGCAGATTGTCGCGGATGCTTCCGCCGTAAAGAACCGGCGTTTGTCCCAGCATTACCACATTGCGGCGCAGTTTGACGGCGTCCATCGCGGAAAGGTCGTCGTTGTTATAACGGATTATTCCGCTGTCCGGTGCATTCAGTCGGTTCAGCATGCGCAGAAGCGTGGTTTTTCCGCTGCCCGATGCCCCGACAATGCAGGTGACCGGCTGATCGATGGTCAACTGCGGGATATCAAGAATATTCTTGAACTTTAAGTTTTCGATTTCAAACAAGATGCTTACCTGATTCCTGTTCAATATTGTTCGGGCCGTCGGCAGAGTCGCGCAGCCTGAAATACAACTATATATTTTAGCAGAAAATGTTCTTTTTTTCAATGACCGCGCCCTGTTCTAGCGCACATTTTCAAGACCCCGGTAAAACCGGCTGCGAAAACCGGCCGGTTGTTTTATGAGTGAAACTTCTTGTAAACAGCATATCGCTTTTACCGCTTTTGTGGTATGATAGCAATAAGAATTCTTATAAAAAATGAGGGATAGAGATGGATGCGGCACAAAGGCGCCAAAAAATATTGGAATTGCTCAGGCAAAGCGCGCAGCCGGCCAGCGCGGGTATGATTGCCGCACGGTTTCAGGTGAGCCGCCAGGTGATTGTGGGGGATATCGCGCTGCTGCGTGCTGCCAACGTCAATATTTCGGCCACGCCGCGCGGGTATATTTTGGTGGACCAGAACGCACGGGCGGATGAAATTATCCATACCATCGCATGCAGGCACGACAACAGCAACCTTGCCGAAGAATTGTACACCATTGTGGACAACGGCTGCGGGCTGATCGATGTGATTGTGGAGCATGCGGTTTACGGGCAGCTTTCCGGGCAGCTGCAAATATTTTCCCGCTATGACGCGGATAATTTTATGGAAAAGCTTGCAAAGGAACATGCGGCGCCCCTGTCCGATTTAACAGAGGGAATCCATCTGCACACAATTTCCTGCCGGTCGGAAGAAGCGTATCAGCGGGTGCTCGAGGAGCTGAAGGCAAAGGGAATCCTGTTTATTAAGTAATTTGCACTTGACATTTACGCGCCTTTTTATTACAATATTCATTACAGGTGTCATGACACATATAAAGACACGAAAGAATGACGATAATTGAAAGGCGCAGAATTATGAAACATAACATGAAAACGAGTCTGCAGACGATGACAATCGCCGCGCTGCTGATTGCAATCGCTATTGTAATCCCCATGTTTTGCCCCAAACTTGTGTTAGGGCCGGCTTCGGTCACACTGGCAAGCCATGTCCCGGTGTTTATCGCACTGTTTATTTCACCGCCCGTCGCAGTAGCGGTAGCGCTTGGGAGCACGGCCGGATTTTTGCTTGCCGGTTTCCCGGTTGTCATTGTACTGCGGGCGTTTTCCCATATCATATTTGCTTTAGTCGGCGCGTATATTTTGAAAAAGCATTCGGGCGCCTTATCGTCGCTTGGGCGCACCGCCGCGTTTGGCTTCCTTCTGGCGTTGATTCATGCGGTAAGCGAAGTTGCGGCAGTCACTTTGTACTATGTGGTAATGGGCGTGCCAAAGAGCGCGCAGGAATTTCTGACCTCCGTTGTTCTGCTTGTGGGCGGTGTGACGGCGGTGCATAGCATGGTTGATTTCGGTATTGCGATTTTTGTTTGGAAACCGTTAACGCATGTAATTAAAATTCCGGTCAGTGCCAAAATTGCCGTAAAAAGTCAAGCGGCAGCACAATAGCAGTCTGTTTGGACAGGGCTTGAATTCGCTTAAGTGCGCAGCTGCAAATCTGCACTGCACACGCCGAAGTATTTATACCGTAATTGACTTTATTAAAATAGAATTCGTTAAAATGCGTTCCTTTTTTGGGGACGCATTTTTATTTATGTTATTGAAGATAATAAAAAGGAAATTCATACAAAAATTGGTAAAAAATCCAGGAATAGAGCCAAAAAACAACTTAGCTAAAAAATATCATCGAATATACAAAATATTTTTGCAGTTTAACGCCAAATTTATTGACAGTATGTGTCGAAAGAAGTAGTATAATAAAATCATTATTGAATGTTGGTAAAAATCAGTCAAATTAACGAGGGGGTATCCTTTTGCCAGTCATTGCATTTCTAATTTGTTTTCCGTTCCTCGCGGCGGCAGTCTTGTCGTTTATGAAGAAACACGGAAAAACGAGAAAATACTTCATTTTCACCTGCTGTATCCTGATTGTTGCAGCAGTCCTTTATTTTGTTACAGACGCCCTGCTGTCGGGGAAAAACACAACGTACCTTGCCGAAACGCACACAGTCGATACACTGATGCTGATTGCGGAGCTCGGGATTATGGGGCTTGTGGTTTATTACGGTGTCCGGTACAAAAAATATTATGTCGCGCTGCTTTCCGTTGCGCAGACCGGGCTGATTGCCTGGCTTGAGCTTTCGGGCGGGAGCAAAATCGAAGGCATGCATATTGTGGCAGACAAGCTCACAATTATCATGTGCCTGATTATCGGTGTAATCGGCACGCTGATTTGCGTTTATGCGGTTGGCTACATGAAAGATTACCATGCGCACCACACGGACTTTAAAGACAGGCGCCCGTTCTTCTTTGCCATGCTGTTTGTCTTTCTGGGAGCCATGTTCGGCTTGGTATTCTCAAGCAATTTGACCTGGATTTACTTTTTCTGGGAGATTACGAGCATCTGCTCCTTCCTGCTGATCGGCTATAATCAGTCGGAGGAAGCAATCAACAATTCCTTTAAAGCCTTATGGATGAACCTTTTGGGCGGCCTTGGGTTTGCGGTGGCAATTGTATATTGCGCCAAAAAGCTTCAGGTGGTTGAACTGGAAAAGCTGGTTACAATGGGGGTGGGAACCGAAGCAGCGCTTATCCCCGTAATCCTGCTTGCTTTTGCCGGGCTGACAAAGAGCGCGCAGCTTCCGTTTTCCGGGTGGCTTTTGGGCGCGATGGTTGCCCCAACGCCAACCTCCGCTCTGCTGCATTCCGCAACTATGGTCAAAGCGGGCGTTTATCTTCTGATTCGCCTTTCTCCCGCACTTGCCGGCAACCTTGCCGGTTCAATGGTGACTACTGTGGGCGGATTCACTTTCTTCATTACCTCGCTTCTGGCCATTTCACAGAGCGACGGCAAAAAAGTGCTTGCCTACTCCACAATTTCCAACCTTGGTTTGATTACCGCCTGCGCCGGCGTCGGCCTGCATGAGGCTGTTTGGGCCGGAGTGCTGCTGATGATGTTCCACGCGGTTTCAAAATCGCTGATGTTCCTTTCTGTCGGCGCTGTTGAAAACAGCATCGGCAGCCGTAATATTGAAGACATGCACGGCCTGATTGTAAAGCTGCCGGAACTGGCTTTCGTGATGATTGTCGGTATTGCGGGCATGTTCCTGGCACCGTTCGGCATGCTGATTTCAAAATGGGCCGCGTTAAAAGCGTTCGTTGACTCAAAAAGCGTGCTGCTGGTCCTTTTTGTTGTGTTTGGCAGCGCGTCCACGCTCTTTTATTGGACAAAATGGCTCGGCAAGCTTGTGGCAATGATCCATAACTCGGAGCGCCTGCCCAACACCACAAAGGGCAGCGAATGGTTTTCGCTCCTGTCGCAGGCGTTTATCATGATTGCCCTGTGCGTTTCCTTCCCGATTGCTTCGCTGTATTTGGTGGAACCGTTCCTTGCGGACATGTTCCATGATGAAGTTCCGGCGATTATCAGCAGCGGCAACATGAATATTATGCTGATGATGCTCTGCATGATTGTGATTCTTCCGATTGCCGTGCGTTTGCTTACCTTCGGCAAGAAGAAAAAGATCGTAATGTCCTACATGGGCGGCGGCAACGCCGGAAACGACCGCTCCTTTATTGACTCCTTCGGCGAAACAAAGAAAATGTACCTTGCCAATTGGTATATGGAAGATTATTTCGGTGAAAAGAAGCTGTTAAAGCCTTCCCTGGCTCTTGCGGCGGCCGCGATTATTATTATGATGGTTGTTGCGATTGGGGGTGCAGTGTAATGAATCTTTCCGTTGTTTGCGTTGTGCTTTACCTGCTCCTTGGGCCGGTAGTCGGCGGGTTTTTAGCCGGGTTTGACCGCAAAATCACTGCAAGGATGCAGGGCCGGCAGGGTCCTTCGGTGTTCCAGCCGTTCTATGATTTATTCAAGCTGTTCAACAAACAGGCCGTTGTGGTAAACAATGTTCAGGACTTTTTGGTCTGCGGCTTCCTGGTGTTCATTGTCTTCACAGGCTGCCTGTTCTTTTCCGGCGGCGATTTGCTGCTGGTGTTTTTCGCGCTGACCCTTGCGGGCATTTTCTTTATCATGTCGGCCTGCTCGGCCAATTCCCCTTACAGCTCCATGGGTGCACAAAGGGAACTGATGCAGATGATGGCGTATGAACCGATGGTGCTTTTGGTCGGCATCGGATTCTACATTGTAACCGGCAGCTTTGCTGTCAGGGATATTATCGTGTACAGCCACATACCGGCAATTGTGTATATGCCGGGTATTTTCGTCGGATTCTTATGGATTCTTGTGATCAAATTCCGCAAATCGCCGTTTGACCTCAGCACCACGCACCATGCGCATCAGGAAATGGTGAAGGGGCTTACCACCGAGCTTTCGGGCAATATTCTTGCACTGGTGGAACTTTCCCACTGGTATGAAAATGTTTTCCTGCTGGGAATCGTCGGCCTGTTCGTTATGACTTCAGACTGGTGGAGCGTGTTGGTCGCGGTTGTGGTATGCATTCTTTCCTATTTTGTGGAAATCCTTATTGATAATACATTCCCGCGCGTCAAGTGGGAATTTATGCTGAAATCAACCTGGATTATTACGCTGATTGCAGGCGTAATCAATGTGTTGATTCTCACTTTAATACAGTAGGAGGCGGGTAACAAATGCTGAAAGTTTCAAAATCACCGTGGCTTTTACACTATGACGGTTCCAGCTGCAACGGCTGTGACATTGAGGTGCTTGCCTGCTTAACACCGGTTTACGATGTGGAGCGCTTCGGTGTAATCAATACCGGCAATCCCAAGCACGCGGATATTTTTCTTATCACGGGTGGCATCAATGCACAGAACGAACCCGTGGTAAAGCAGATTTACGCACAAATGCCAAACCCGAAGGTGGTTGTCGCGGTTGGAATCTGCGCCTGCAACGGCGGAATTTTTAAGGAATGCTATAATATTCTTGGCGGCGTGGATAAGGTTTTGCCTGTGGATATTTACGTTCCCGGCTGTGCCGCAAGGCCGGAGGCAATTATGGACGGCGTGGTTCAGGCGGTTGCACTGCTTGATGAAAAGCGCAAACAATTCAGAAAGGGAGCGGCGGAATGACGGACGGACAAATTATCAGCATCGGCCCAGGCGATCTGGTACCCCAGGCGCTTCAAATGAAGCACGACGGTTACCGTTTGGTGCAAATCGGTTCCACCAGAACAAAAGAAGGCTATGAGCTAAACTATTCCTTCGGAAAAGAATATGACCTTGTCAATTTGCGGCTTGAAGTCGCGGAAGACGCCGAAGTGACAAGCATCAGCAATATTTATGAACCTGCATTTCTTTACGAGAACGAGATTGTCGATCTGTTCGGCGTAAAAATCAAACTGATTACATTGGATTACAAGGGCAATCTGTACCGGATTGAAAAGGAAGCGCCCTTTAAATAAAGGAGGAGTACGCGATGTCTACCAGAAGCATTGTGCCGTTTGGACCGCAGCATCCGGTTTTGCCGGAACCGATTCACCTTGACCTTGTGATTGAGGATGAAAAGGTTGTCGAGGCTGTGCCGTCCATCGGTTTTGTTCACCGCGGGCTGGAAAAGCTTGTGGAAAAGAAGGATTTTAACGAATACACCTATGTTGCGGAACGCATCTGCGGTATCTGCAGCTTTATGCACGGCATGGGTTACTGCAGCGCAGTGGAAAATATTATGAATGTCGAAGTTCCGGAGCGCGCCAAATACCTGCGCACCATCTGGAGTGAAATGTCGCGTATGCACAGCCATCTTTTGTGGCTTGGGCTTTTAGCCGACGCGTTCGGTTTTGAAAGCCTGTTTATGCAAAGCTGGCGCATGCGTGAAAAAATACTGGATATGTTTGAATATTCCACCGGCGGCCGCGTAATCTTCTCCGTTAATAAAATTGGCGGCTTGCTCAAGGATATGCCGAACGACATGATCAAGAGTTTTGTCGGCATGTTCGGCGACATGGAAAAAGAGCTGAAAGAAATTACAAAGACATTTTTAGGCGATTACGCAGTCAATTCGCGGTTAAAGGATGTCGGGCTCCTGACCAAGCAGCAGGCGCACGATTTGGGTGCCGTGGGGCCGTTTATGCGCGCGAGCGGAATTGCGCTTGACACGCGGAAAAAAGGCTATGCGGCGTATCCGAATATTGAGTTTGAACCGATTACCAGCACGGCGGGCGACAGCTACGCCCGTACCGATGTGCGTATTCATGAAATTTTTCAGTCCATCGATATCATCCGCCAGGCGGCCGCCAAAATTCCGGACGGCCCAGTTTCCGTTCCGGTAAAGGGCTTTCCGCAGGGTGAATATTTTATGCGCGTGGAACAGCCGCGCGGCGAGGCTCTTTATTATGTGAAAGCCAACGGAACGAAATTCCTTGACCGTGTGCGTGTGCGCACCCCAACCTTTGCAAACATTCCGGGCATGCTCGAAACCCTGAAAGGCTGCCAGCTTGCGGATGTCCCGATTTTGATTCTGACCATCGACCCGTGCATCAGCTGTACCGAAAGGTAGGGAATCCGTTATGAATATGATGCCGTTTACCAAAACTGTTTTAAAAAATCTTTTTTCAAAACCGGTCACAAGAATGTACCCCCAGCAGCCGCGGGAATATCCGCAGCGCACAAGGGGCCATATCGGAATCGATATTGATGCCTGTGTACTGTGCGGCCTGTGTTCGAAAAAATGCCCTGCGGACGCCATTACGGTTGACCGCGCGGCAAGAACATGGTCCATTCAGCGCTTCGGCTGCATTCAGTGCGGCTACTGCGTGGAAAGCTGCCCGAAAAAGTGCCTGTCCATGCTTCAAAGCTATACGCCGCCCGCGGGCGAAAAACATACCGATACCTTTGAAAAGCCGCTGGAGCCGCCAAAGGAACCTGTGGCAGCAGAACAGAAGGAGACTGAATCAAATGCATGATTATCATGAAGCAATGCACATTATAGAATATGCCACCGAACAGGCCAAACAGGAACAAAAGGACAAGGTTGCAAAAATCCATCTTGTAATCGGCGACAGCTCCAGCTATTCGGCCGACAGCATCCAAATGTACTTGGAGCAAAACTGGGCCGGAACAGTCTGCGAGGGCGCACAGCTTTGCGTGCGCCCGGTTAAAACGATGCTGCGCTGCCCCAAATGCGGCGCAATGTTCGAGCGCAAGCCGTTCCACTACGAGTGCCCGCAGTGCGGCGCCGAAGGGGAACCGAGCGAGATCGGAAAAGAAATGGAAATTGAGAGCCTTGAGTTTGCATGACAATCTCCATTTCCGTTTTAGGCGTTGTTCAGGGGGTTGGCTACCGGCCTTTTGTAGCGCGGCTGGCGGAGGAACTCGGAATTAACGGAACCGTACAAAATAACGGCGGAATTGTTGAAATTACCGCCGATGCTTCAAAACAGGCGGCGGATGAATTCATCCACCGCCTGAAGTCGCAACAGCCCCCCGGCGCAGATGTAATCAAGGTTGTGGCCAAGCCTGTTCCCCAGCAGAACTTTCAGGGGTTCCGTATTATTCCGAGCACACAGACCAGTGGGGAAACCCCGCTCATTCCCCCCGACCTGCCGATTTGCGAGGACTGCCAAAGGGAGCTTGCTTCCCCGGCTGACCGGCGCTACCGCTACCCGTTCATCAGCTGTGTGGCCTGCGGCCCGCGCTACAGCATCATCAACAGCCTGCCGTACGACCGCTGCAATATTACGATGGACGAGTTCCCCATGTGTGGCAGCTGCAGCGGGGAATACACATCAAATACGCGCCGCCGCCATGCACAGACCATTTCCTGCCACGACTGCGGCCCACAGCTTATTTTCAAAACGGGCGAAGCGGTTTACCACCGCGAGGAAGCGCTGCAAAAGGGGATTCAAATGCTCAATTCCGGTGCGGTACTGGCGCTGAAGGGAATCGGCGGATATCAGTTTGCCTGTTCCCCAAAAAATCAGGCTGCGGTTGAACGGCTGCGCCTTTTAAAACACCGCGATAAAAAGCCGTTTGCGGTAATGTTCCCCTCGTTTGACGCGATAAAACGGCTTTGCAGCGTAAATGATGAAGAAGAAAAGCTGCTGACTTCCCCCGCAAGGCCGATTGTATTGCTCAACCAGCTGCAAAGCGAGTTTTGTGCGGCTGTCAGCGGCGAAAGCCGCTTTTTAGGCGCATTTTTGCCTTACACCGGGCTGCATCAGCTTTTGCTAAACGAATGCGGCCCGCTTGTCATGACCAGCGGAAATTTGACGAACGAACCGATTATCATACGGGATGAGGAAATGCTTTCCCTTCAGTCGGGCTGTCTGGACGGCGTGCTGTACCATCAGCGCCAAATCGTTACCCCCTTGGATGATTCCGTCACGCGTGTCGTTTGCGGCGCCGTGCAGATGATTCGCCGCAGCAGGGGATACGTTCCCATGCCGGTGCTGCTTGAACGAAGCACGGAAAAACCGATTCTCGCGATGGGCGGCGATTTAAAAGCCTGCTTCTGCCTTTATAAGGGGAACCGTGCTTACCTGAGCCAGTATTTCGGCGACATGGAGGAATACGCGGTTTCACAGGTGTTCCGGCAAAATCTAAGCCGGATGGAACAGCTTTTCCGCATTACGCCGTCGGTCGTTGTTTGCGACCTGCACCCGAATTATTTTACCTCACGCCTTGCGGCACAGCTTGGAGCCCCGCTTGTGCGAATTCAGCATCACCACGCGCACATTGGCTCCGTCATGGCTGAACACGGCCTGCAAGGCTGTGTCGGCGTTGCGTTTGACGGAACCGGCTACGGCACGGACGGGTGCGTGTGGGGCAGTGAATTCCTGCTTTGCAGGGGCGGCAGCTTTGAACGAAGCGCACATTTGGGTTATGTGACCCTGTGCGGGGGCGACCAAGGCTCCAAAGATGCCGGCTTGACCGCCCTGTGCTTCCTGTACGCCGCGGGAATTGAAGTGCCGGGTGCCCGTTTTGCAGCGGTAAAGGCGGCTGTGGTAAACAAAGTGAATACCTGCGAAAGCGCAAGCATGGGCAGGCTGTTTGACGCGGTAAGCGCTATCTTGAAAATCAGAACCGAAAATACGTACGAAGGCGAGTGCGCCATTGCTTTGGAAAATGCGGCGGCGGCGTCACAGTCCGCGGGGGAAACACCGTATCCGCTTGAATTCGAAATTCAGGATACCGGTTGCGAATTGATTTTAAATCAGGTAAAATTAATCAAAGAGCTTTATGGTGCGGCGCAAAGCGGCGCCGGTACGGGCAGCCTTGCGCTTGGGTTTCATCTGGCGGTCGCTCATGCCGTGCTTGCTGTTTGTCGCCGCGTGCGGGAACAAAGCGGGGAAAATACCGCCGCGCTGAGCGGGGGCGTTTTTGCCAATCAGCTGTTGACGCAGGAGTGTGTAAGACTGCTGAAGAACGACGGATTCCGGGTGTGCCTGAACGAAGCGGTTCCCTGTAACGACAGTTCAATCAGCCTTGGGCAGTCGTGGCTGTGCGCTCAGAATAATGCGGCGCAAAATTTATAAACGATAAAGTTGAAATGATACAGCGGAAGGTTGGGATGGTATGTGTGTTGCAATGCCGGGCAGAGTGGTAAAAGTGGACGGAACAAAGGCCGAGGTGGATTTCAGCGGAAATCTGGTTCGGGCGGAAGCCGGGCTGGTTAAAATCAAGCCGGGCGATTACGTGCTGGTTCACGCCGGCTGTATTTTACAGGTCATGTCGGAAGAGGACAGCAATAATCTGATGGATCTTTTTAAGGAAATAGAAAGCTTATGACGGAATATCAAACTTATTTAAAAAATTATGACGGCGAACCGGTTCGCCTGATGGAGGTTTGCGGCACCCATACGGCGGAAATTTCGCGCTGCGGAATTGTCAGCGTTCTGTCCCCGAAAATCCGGCTGATTTCCGGCCCGGGGTGCCCGGTGTGTGTTACGGTAACGTCCTACATCGACCGGCTTGTTGAAATTTCTTTGAAGCCAAACCATGTTGTGGTTTCCTTCGGCGACCTGCTGCGCGTAAAGGGCAGCAGCCAAAGCCTGAACGACGCGAAGGCTCTGGGCGGGCAGGTACGTATGGTTTATTCCCCAATGGATGTGCTGGGGCTTGCCGCCGCTGAACCCAATCAAACCTTTGTGTTTGCTGCGGTGGGGTTTGAAACCACCACCCCTGTGTATGCTCTTCTATTGGAAGAAGCGCAGAAAAGCGGAATCAAGAATATTCGGCTGCTGACCTCGCTGAAAACCATGCCCCCCGTCATTGACTGGGTGTGTGCAAATCAAGGCGGTATCGACGGCTTTATCGCCCCGGGTCATGTGAGTGTGATTACGGGCAGCGATATTTTTCGCCCCTTGGCGCTAAAATATTCCATTCCTTTTGCTGTTTCGGGCTTTGAAGCGCAGCAGATTTTGCTGTCGATTTATGCTTTGGTTCGCCGCCGCGGCAGGGGGGACGCAATCAATCTTTATCCTTCCGCCGTGACCGCGCAGGGAAACCGGGAAGCGCAGGAGGTTGTGAATCGGTATTTTGAGCCGTGTGACGCGGCGTGGCGCGGAATGGGCGTGATTGCGGATTCCGGCATGTGCCTGCGGCCGGAATATGCAGAATTTGACGCAGGCAGTATGGATTTAACGGACGACCACAGCGCAAACCCGAACTGCCGCTGCGCAAAGGTGCTCACCGGGGCAATCAGCCCGCGGCAGTGTCCGCTTTTCGGCAAAGAGTGCACCCCGCAAACCCCGCAGGGAGCCTGCATGGTTTCCACAGAGGGAAGCTGTTATCAATATTATGTAAACCGCAGGCGGTAATGCGGTTCAAATCAATTGGCAATCAAAAATCATGCAGTAAGGATGGAGTTAAAACTATGAAAATCACAATGGCGCACGGCAGCGGAGGGAAAGCAACTTCGGAGTTAATTTCGGGTATTTTCTCCAAAAGCTTCAACAACCCCGTTCTTTCCAAAATGGAGGATTCCGCCGTGGTGCCCGGGGCGCAGACAATCGCCATGACAACGGACAGCTTTGTTGTGACCCCCGTGTTTTTTCCGGGCGGCGATGTCGGCCGGCTTTCGGTCTGCGGCACCGTGAACGATCTTTTGATGAGCGGTGCCCAGCCGAAATACCTGACTTGCGGGTTTATTATTGAGGAGGGCGCGGAAAGCGTGGATTTGGAGCGGATTGCGGATTCCATGGCCGAAACTGCGCGGGAAGCGGGTGTGTGCATCGTTGCCGGTGACACGAAGGTCATCGAGGGCAAGGGCGGAGTTTACATCAATACGTCCGGTGTCGGTTTTGTGCCGCAGGGCAGGAACATCAGTTCCGGTAACTGCCAAACAGGGGATGCCGTGTTGCTTTCCGGCTTTTTGGGTGAGCATCACGCCGCCATTCTCAGCTCCAGAATCGGAATTGAAAATCAGATTCAAAGTGACTGCGCCCCTTTAAATGAAATTGTTAACACGCTGTTCCAAAATGGAATCCGTGTTAAAGCGCTTCGTGACGTGACGCGCGGCGGCCTTGCCACGGTACTGAATGAGTTTGCCGAAGCTTCCTCCTGCTGTATTGAGCTGAACGAACAGGATATCCCCGTGTCGGAGCCGGTAAAAGGGTTTTGCGGTATTTTAGGGCTTGACCCGCTTTATATGGGGAACGAGGGAAAGCTTGTCGCGGTGGTGGAAAAAGAAGACGCACAAAAAGCGCTGGAAGCAATGCGCGCGGTGAAATACGGAGCGAACGCGGCGGTCATCGGTTCCGTGGTTCCCGGGGAAGCGGGAACGCTTCTTGTGAAAACTCCGATCGGCGGCACAAGGGTTGTTCCGGAGCTTTACGGCGAAGGACTGCCCAGAATTTGCTGATCAATTCTTCAGATAAACAAACCGTTTTTTTTGACCGGATTGACATAAGATAATGAAAGAGCGGATTTTGTGCGGGGAGGGTCGGATATCATGAGGATTGGATATGCATGCCAGGTGATCGGAGTGCCGAATACGGGGCTGAAAAGCTGCCTGATGAAGAATGCAAACGAGTCCAATCTGATGGGGCTTATCGTTCATAATCTGAACGCGCTCGAAACGATTATTGACTATAACAGGAGCGTCGGAATCCGGCTTTTCCGCATCAGCTCTGACTTGATTCCCTTTGGCTCCAGCCCTGTCAATTCGCTTCGCTGGTGGGAGCTGTTCGCTCCCCGGTTCTGTGAAATCGGTAAAAAGATTACCGCTGCGGGGATTCGCATTTCCATGCACCCGGGGCAGTACACGGTGCTGAATTCGCCGAATGAAGATGTTGTAAGACGTGCAGACGAAGATTTAGTCTATCATGAAAGGGTACTTTCCGCACTTGGCGCAGGGCACGAAAGTAAAATTGTCCTTCATGTCGGCGGGGTGTATGGCGACAAGGCAGAAGCAATCCGCCGGTTTCAGGAACATTATCTTACACTGTGTGAACCGATCAAACGCCGGCTTGTCATTGAAAACGATGACCGGAATTACACTGCCGCACAGGTGCTGCAGCTTGGGGTTGATTTGGGCATCCCCGTTGTTTACGATAACCTGCACAATACCGTGAACCCCTGCAGCGCTGAAAAAAGCGATGCGGACTGGATCCGGCTGTGCGGCAAAACATGGGGGAAAGCGGATGGACCGCAGAAAATACATTATGCCCAGCAGGACATTTTAAAGCGCCCCGGCTCACATGCCGCGACAATCCGTACCGACGAATGGCTCAATTTTGTCGGTACGCTTGAAAACAGGGACATCGATATTATGCTTGAAGTAAAGGATAAGAACCTGTCTGCACTGAAATGCATGCAATGTTTGAAAAATTCAGGATAAAACATATTCGGCAAGAAACGGATTTATTGTTCGTTTCCCGCCTGAACAAATAACCGGGAGCAGCAATCATCCGCTGCTCCCGGTTTCACTTTTTTAGAATTCGCCTGCACAACCTGGCCTCGCTACGAAGCGGGCTCATTCCCGTTTTCCGAACCCTTTGGCTTTGAGGAACCGCCGGATTTCATTTTATTTTGTATTTCCGCGCCAATCAGCGTAACGACCGGCAAAATTACCTCGAATGGGATTGCATAAATCGAAAAATATTTAATCCACCCCATCATATCCTGAATGTTTTTGTAAAGCAGTGTTGAAAGGGTAAGGATAATTAAAGCACAGGGAACCACCAGCAGCTTTTGATCCGGAACATTCAGGACCTTCGCAAGCCCAAGGGACGCGGTATAAAGGCAGACGCAGAATTTTATGAAGCCCGCAAGCATCAGGTTAATGCCGATCAGCACTTCAATCCGCGTGAAAAATTCACCGATTGAAATGATGCTGACCGCTTCGTACGATGGATACTCGAACAGGGTAACTGATGTGGGGCCGAGAATCAGAAGATTGCGCAGCGCTACTATTAAAATAATAATGATGGCAACAACCAGTGCCTTTATATAGACTTTATAAGGATTTTCCTTTTTATCCACCGCCGAAAAGAAGGAAAGGCAAAGGATGGCTTCACCCAGCGGCAGTGTGAACATGGTATAAGCTGAGCCAAGGATGGACTTAAAATCCACACTCAGGACCGGCAAAAGATTGGAAAATTGCATATTTTTTATTCCCACAACAAAGGTAAACGGAACAAAAACCGCAAGCAAAACCCAGGTGTATTTTGCAACCCTGCCAATATTCTCCGGGCCGTTCTTTACAGACATAACCGAGATGACAAGTATCATTGCCGAAATTATAATATCGGGTGTTTCCGGCATGTTTACAATATGAATAAAGGAACTGAATACGCACATCACCATGCTGCCCAGATGAATTGCAAAGAATACAAAAAGGATGGAGATGACTCTACCAAAGATTTTCCCGAAAATCTGAAACAGAATTTCAAACAGGTTTAAGCCGGGGTAAAGACGGATTAATCGGACATACAGGAAAATGAGGGGAAGAATCATAATAGCAGACACAAGAATGGAAATCCAGTAGTCCTGCTTTGCTTCCTTGCTGGCTCCGATTACGACCAGACTGCCAAGCCAGAACATGGCGATAATGCTTTGCATTTGTTTTCCGGTTATAATATGATCGGTCATTATAGTTACCTCATTGTATATGGAATACGGAATTAATAATTTGTTTGATCGGTTCATGAAATCTGGGAATATTAACGCCCAAAGCTATCATAACATTGATGCCCAGTGTAAGCAGATAAACCGGAATGGAAAAATACAGCGATTTTTTATCTTTCTTTTTTATCGCTGGAATCAGGTCGAAAAAAATCAGCACAGCGTAAAGAACAGCATAAATGAGCATACCGTCCATATCATTCACCCACCTTCACTTTATCTTTTGCAGTGGCTGTGTTGAGGATGGTTACCTTCGAATTCACCGTACACTTCAGGTTGCGAAATGTTTCGTTCCAGTTCGATTTGTTTTTGTTCCAGAATTCCGGCGACTGCTGGTGAATTTTACTCCCGAATCCAAAAATATCGCAGCCAAACTGGGACTGCACTTTTTGAATTATATTGAGCATGCGTTCATTCAGTGATTTTTCTGTGCTGCTTTGTGCTTTTTCCAGGCCGTTTTCATCTACATAATTTTTGGAGGTCTGGTCTTCGCCCAGATTCGCGGTAAGCTGAGTATCAATTTTAAAAGTCGGATTCCCGCCTGAAATATCGGGCGTGATTTTGGTTTGGTTTTGATGAATCTCAAGGGAGATGTTCTGACCGTCATTTTCCGGGCTTGTCACAAGGAGCCCGCCGCTGATCTGATTTGTAACAAAAAGAAAATACTTTGATTCATCCCTGGTTAAATAGCCAATCAGCTTGTCCTTTTTGAACACAGCGGTGCCGTCCAGTTCCGTAACCTTTTCTTTGTTCGAGGTAGATAGCTTTACGGTGGGCAGCGTAAGGGATGTTTCTTCCCCCGACAGAATGTTGACAGCCTGATACAGGCGAATGTCCGGCGCCTCGCCCAGGCCGGCTGTATTCTCAGTAAGAGTGCGCCAAATTTCCAGGCTAGCGAGCTGGTCTGTGATTGGTTTCTGCTGCAAAATTTCGCCGGCCGTTTTTTCTTTGGAGATAAACAGGTTCAAGTTGATTCTTGGCTCGGTGTCACGAATCAGCCAGTCAAGGAGGGGTGCTATCCCTTCCGATGCAATCTCATTGCTGAGAATAACAACCTTGCAGTCACTGAAGAACAATTTTTTTTGACTTTTTCCAATCGCATTCCTCACACAGTCAAAAACAGTATCCCCCTCTGTTTCCAAAAGCTTTGAACCCATTACTCCGTTCGCTAAATTAAGAAATTCAAATGTTGCATGATATCGATATCCTTCTTTGCCTTTGTCAATGGCAAAGCCGGCAACCATGGACATACTGTCCACTTCCCTGTAATTCCAGCAGCCGGTCAGGCAAAGCATTTGCGTGATAAGCACTAGGATTACGATACGTTTGGCTGGTTTCATTGCGTGCCACCCCTTGTTGATTGTCTGGTCGTGTTGGGGGAAATATATTTTGGCCTTTTTTTCATATTCCACCAAGGCGCTCTGAAGAAAATATCCTTTCTGTCCTGTGGGCCGTTGGTGTAAATGCTGCTCATGATCGGAATCCCGAAGGAGCTCAGACTGAAAATGTGTGTCAAAAAACCGAGCATTCCAAACATATACCCATATAAGCCAAGCATGGAAGAAAGACCCAGCAGAATAAAGCGGAGCAAAATATCGGCGCCCTTAATCCGGGGAACCATCAACCCCGAAATTCCTGTAAATCCTACGATAATTACCATGGGCGCGCTGACAATTTTGGCGGCGACCGCCGCCTGCCCGATAACCAAAGCGCCGACAATGCTGAGTGCCTGGCCCATGCTGCCCGGCATTCTCACCCCTGATTCCCGGAGCATTTCAAACACGATGAGGATCAGCACCGATTCCAGTACAGTGGGAAACGGAACACCCTGACGGGCCTGTGAAATACTCATAAACAGTGGGATGGGGAGCATTTCCTGATGAAACGTGGTTAATGCGACATAAAGAGCCGGAAGGCTGGTCGCGACAAAAAAAGCAAACAAACGTAGAAAGCGGCCGATGGAGGCAAAGTAATAATTCAGGTAGTAATCATCATCGCTTTGAAAGTGTTCGATGAAAAGGTGAGGCACTGTTATAACAACGGGGGTTCCGTCCAAGAATAACGCGACCCGCCCTTCTAACAGTTTTGCCGCCACAATGTCGGGTTTTTCAGTGATTCCCACTGTTTTTACCGGGGAATACGGAGCGTCCCGAATAAATTCAACAATGTAGTTTGCATCCAGAATGCCGTCGATTGAAAAGGTTTTCAGCCTTTTTTTTAATTCGGCGAGCACCTCCGAATTTACAACCCCTTCCAAATAGCAAATGCAGCCCTGCGTATTGGAGCGTGTCCCAAAAGTCTGGAATTCCATTTTCAGGTCGGGCGTCCTGATTTTGCGCCGCAGCATGGACAGGTTCATCAAAAGCGCCTCATTGAACCCTTCGCGGGGGCCCCGCAACACCTTTTCGTTGTCCGGTTCGGAAACGGAGCGGGTTCCCCATCCTTTTGTATTCAGAATAAGTGCCTCGTTTTGGCCGTTTGCAAACAGGATGGAATCGCCGTAGACAATACCCTGAACAATTTTTTCCAGTTCTGTAACTTTATCCACACTGTCTGACAGGGTAACCTGTTTGGCGATCACATCCATCAGGTCGGGCTGCTTTTTCTCGGGCTTGTACTCCAAAAGCGGCCTGATGATATCATCGTTGATCAGTTTGTTATTTACCATGCCGTCGCAATAGACAAGGCAGTATTTGATGACAGGGTCACACGGTGTTTCAATGCTGCGCGTAATCAGGGTATGATCGTTTTTGAAAATTGCCTTAATCAGATTAATATTTTCAGAAAGATCTTTCGAAAGGGCGGCGTTCTTCCATTGCTCGCCGCTAAGATTGGCGGGTTCCATTTTTTCACTCTCCCAACAGTCCGTAATGTTTCCTGTCTGTTAATATTTACCACAGTTTCCGATTTATGCGTTTCATAGCCGCAATCTCTTTCCGCTTACGAAAAGCAGAAAAAAACGCACCCGCAGTCCTTTTGGGCTGCAGGTGCGGCTGCCTATGTTTTTTTGTATTTGAGTCTTGTGGCCATGCCACCGCGAATGTGGCGCTGCGCTTTGTTGATCTCAAGTACCTGTTTCACCTGTTTGTAAAGCTGGGGATCAACATATTTCAGCCGCTGTGCCACGTCTTTATGTACGGTACTCTTGCTCACGCCGAACTTTTTTGCTGCGCCGCGCACGGTTGTCTTGTTCTCGATTATGTACTCGCCGAGCTCCACGGCGCGCTCCTCAACAATACCTTTCAACAGTTCCGCCTCCAAACTAATCCAATTGCTAAATTATTATGCTTGGGCGGCGGGAATTAGTACAGGAGACGGGAAAAGGCAAAAAACTAATGCCTCAATGATTTTTGGGTGCTGGCTTATAAAGGCAGCGGCTGCAATATCCGGTCTTACACAAAGAATAGCACCATATTCCGCAGGACAGTGCCATGTCGCATATAAATAGGATGATCCCCCTTATTAAAAAGGCATTCCTGAAGAAAATTTTACACACGTGCGGGGTTAAACCAGAGCGGGTTCCTTTTGTTCTGTTCCAAGCGGTAAAGACACCTCTGCGTGGAAGCCCCTACCGTCGGCATACAGATTGATTACGCCGCCATAACGCTCTACGGCTTCTAAAACGGAGGAAATGCCAAGGCCGAAGCCGCTGCGCTTGGAGGAAAGGTATTTTCCTCCTTTGGTTTTGAGTTCCCCGTTAAAGCTGTTGTCCACAACAAATTCGAGCTGGCTGTCCTGCAGCCGGCCGGCAATGGAAATTGTCTTATCGTCGGTCTGCTGACGCTGACAGGCTTCCACCGCATTCTCCAGCAAATTGCCGAGAAGTCCGCAAAGATCGACAGCGGGGAAATCCAGCTTTGCCGGAAGCAGCAGCCGTGTGCGGAAGAGAATGCCGTTGGACTGTGCAAGATTACTGTAATACTGCATCAGAGTGTCCAGCTCCACATTTTCTGTCAGTCGGCCAAGCCGGGTACCCTCGTTGATCTCCGTAATACCGCGGATGTAGTTTACCAGCTCCTCCTTGTGGCCTTCCTCTGAAAGCGTCATCAGGGTGCGCAGATGGTGACGGAAGTCGTGGCCCAGCTTGGCGCTTTCATCTACCTTCTGATTCATCTGCCGCAGGTGCTCCACCTGCATGGCAAGCTGGCGTTTCATCTGCCGTTGCTCCTCCGCGTACACAAGGCTGTGCCGGCATCCCATCGCCACATCATACCCAAGCACCGCGCCGGTTGCGGCAATCAGGCTCACGCTGCCCCATTCCTGGAACCAGCCTCCCAGGATGGGCTCGTAATTCGGCAGCAGCCGATCCCATACAAAAGCGCAGGCATACACAATATCCGCTCACAGCAGTACAGCTGCTTTCCCAATGCTGCGGCGCACCGCGATGGCTGCGGTCGCCATCAGCAGCGTGGTTTTGCCGGCGGCTTCAAAGGTAATCATGCGGCACTGAGTCTGATCGCGGTAGGCATCCGCGTCCGGTTCGCCCATTTGCAGTGTCAGTTTTCCGTTGATATAAAAGCGATAAGAGGAATAGACCTCCGGCAGCTCGATGGAATAGGTGTGTTCTTCCTCCGGCAGATATAAAGTCATCGCGTAGCTGGCACTGCCGTGGGGATTGCCGCGCGGATCACCCGCGGCAAAATTAGATTCCTCGCCGATGGAGATATATCGGTAATCATCGCCCTGACGTACCAGCGTTTCCGGTGTCAGCAGGCGGCCGGAGTAATAGCGCCAGCCGTCCCGCAGGTAGCGGATGGGCGTATTTGTCCAGCCCTTCTCCGAAACGTACAGCGTTCCGTTGATGGCCTGAGGCGCATCCTGTGTGTATTTGTTGTCGAAGCGATTAAAAAAGAGAAATATGGAGGAAGAAAGGAGGATTGTCAAAGCCAGCGCCAGAAGGAGCCGCGGCGCGGAAGGCTGTTTATCCATGACGCTTCCTCCTGACAAGCGTGATTTCTCCGCCGGCCAGAAGCAGACAGCCGCCCATCAGAGGAAGCATCGGCGACACGCCACCCTGTGCGGCTTTGGATGTTTCCGGGACAGACACCGTTTCTATAATCGCATAGATTCCTGCCGCATTCGCTGAAAAGCGCAGGAACCCGCCGTCAAATTCAGCGTCAGCTGCCCTTTTTTTCGCTTCATTGAAACGCTTACACAGAACGAGAAAATCCTGTCTGAATTCAATGAGGATGCATGGCTTCCATGGTGGATAAGGTGGTTGTATATGATGGCAGCAATCTGACTTTTCATTTCAAAGACGGAACGGGGGGCTGCATTGGGCAATTTAATATCTGAAAACAAAACTCCCTCACGGTTTAATATTTAAGTGTGCAAGCTTTGTGAGAGTATTTTCGTTTATATCAAGCAATTCCAAAACTATGATTTTTCCATTTCTGTACTTTAGTATAGCGACAACAGTGAAGGTGTTGTATAATGATTAAAAAAGAGGAGGTGTGTTTTCAATGGATACAAGGCAGATTGTAGGACGATCGGCCCTATATGAATCGTTTGAAAGGGAATTACTCAATAAAAAAGCAATTTATATCAGCGGACATACCGGTTGGGGCAAGACAACGGCTGTTCTTGATTGGCTGGAGAAGGCACACAAAAGTTACGTCTATCTCTCTGCAAAGCAGGAGAATTTCTCCAAAAGCATTACTCAGATATCAGATAAACTGATTGTCATAGATGATTTACACTGTATTAGCCAGCCGCAGGAGGAACAATTGATTGTAAGCATTATGACCATGAACGCAGACAGCCACTTTGTCCTAATTGGGAGAAGTGCGCTCCCGGCATATCTGAAGCCATTTCAGCTGACAGCGCAGCTGGAATGCTATAATCAAGAATCCCTGCGCTTTGACCGTTCTATGATTTCTAATTTACTTGCGCTCTATAAACTAACCGACCCATTGCTTCCAGCACAGGTAGAAGTGGCAACAAAGGGCTACGCAATGGGAGTTTGCTTTTTAATAAACAGACTTGCAAATGGAGAATCGATGAGCACCCAGACAGTGGAACGAGCAAGAATTGATATTTTTGACTGTTATGATGAGATGCTGTTTAAACACTGGGACTCTGACCTTCAAAAGTTTTTACTGCATATGGCTCCTTTTGATGAGTTTACAGAAAAGATGGCTGGTATGGTAACCGGCAGGAAAAATGTGATGGCTATTATCGCATTAGCATTATCCGGTGGAAGTTATCTTACTTTTATACCTCCTGATACTTACTCGGTACACCCATTGTTCCACAAATACCTGATACGTAAGCAACGCCTTGCATGCTCCAGAGATTTTATATATGCCACTTATCATAACGCTGCTCTCTATTATGAATTGGAAGATGATATTGAAAATGCACTGAAATATTATCAGTTAAGCGGTGATACTGAAAAAATATCGGAACTATTGATTCTCAATTCCCAGCGGCACCCCGGCAACGGCCATTATTATGAAACGGAAATCTATTACCGTGCCCTGCCGAAAGATACCATTCTTGCTTCTCCGGAGCTTATGAGTGGTATGAGTATGCTGTGCTCTCTGCGCTTTCAGCCCGAAGAAAGCGAATATTGGTTTTCAGAATTGGAGTATTATGGGGAGCAGTTGGAGAAGCAGGACAAAAATTACAAACTGGTGCAGGGCAAGCTGTGCTACCTGAGAATTGCCCTGCCTCACAGGGGAAGCAAAAATATTACAGCAATCCTTCTTAATGTAGCAAAAGCATATAGCACAGGTTCATTTCGGCTCCAGGAATTTTCCGTTACCAGCAATATGCCAAGCGTACTAAACGGCGGCAAGGATTTTTGTGCGTGGGTTCGGCATGACAGGCAGATTTACAGACTGATGAAAAAACCCTGCGAATTACTTCTTGGAAGATATGGCGAAGGAATTGCCGATGTTGCCCTTGCGGAAAGCCTGTTTGAAAAATGCACCTCCGACAATCTCACGGAAGTGATGATGCTCGCAAATGCGGGGCAAAACGCGGCCTCTTTTAAAGGCACGCTGGAAATGGAGTTTGCTGCAATCGGTATTTTAAGCCGTATGATGCTGATGCAAAACAATCTTCCCTCCGCTTACGCTTTGCTGGACAATATCCAAAACCGTGCGGAAAATGAAAAAATGAAAGGATTGACGGATAATATAGAAGCTTTACGCACCATGCTTTTATTGGTGGAGGGGAAAAGCGACGAAGCGTGTGTCTGGCTGCGAGAAAAAGCGCCCGATGAAAATGAGAGCTTTCGTACTATGGAACGTTACCGCTATTTGGCAAAGGTGCGGTGCTATCTGACAATAGGCAAATATACCGATGCGCTTCAGCTTTTGAGCAGGCTTTTGGATTATTTCAAAAGCTACGATAGAACTTACGGACAACTGGAGGCAGGAATTCTGCTTGCGATTACCCAATACCGCATGGGGCAGGACGGATGGCAGAAAACACTGGATGATACTCTTGTACGGTGTGAGCATTATGGATTTATCCGCTTCGTTGCGGAGGAAGGCGCCGCCCTTTTGCCCCTTTTGCAGAAAGCCACGCTTTCCACGAGCGCGGAATATGCGGAACTTGTTTTAAAGGAAACAAGGTATTACGCTCTGCTTTATCCGGATTATCAAAAACCGAAGCAGATACTTGCAGAACCGCTGACCGATACTGAAAAAACGGTTTTGCGGCTGCTGTCCAAGGGACTTTCCAACGATGAAATAGCGGAGTTGATGGGCGTTGCCCTGCGGACGGTAAAATTTCACACAGGAAATTTGTATGCGAAAATGAAAGTAAAAAGCCGCACACAGGCGATTCAAAATGCTGCGGATTTGTTGTGATAATCAAGACGATATAGCAGTATATCGTGATAATTAAATTATTTAAAAACGGTTGTTTGATTTCGGTCAAACAGCCGTCTTTTTTTACAAAAATTTATTTTGAAAATTCTATCAAACCTGTACTTTGGTACGGCGACAAAACAAGAAATGTCCTATATAATATGAAAAATGAAAAAATTGTCAATTACAGGCAGCGTAAAACACGGCGTGTCTGATATAAGGAGCTTGCTATGAGATTTCAGCACGATTTCCTCATTTGTGAAGATGGGGGTAAATACTTTTTTGCTCGTGACGGAACCAAAAAGGCTATTTCAAAACAATATGAACCCATCATCCAAACGATGAAAAGCGGCGTAACGGCGGAAACGGAAATCATCGACAAACTGATACAAAACGGAATGTCGGAAACGGAAGCCGCGCTCTTATGTGCCGAATTCATAATCGAATACTCCGATGAATTGGAATCGGAACAATAGAAAGAAGGAAAAGAACATATGAAGCAGATTACACAAAAAGCGCTTTCCCTGCTGCTTTCCTTTGCCATGCTGTTCGGCATGGTGCAGGGTGCGGCTGTACCCGCGTTCGCGGAGATTGCAAATTCCGTCATCATCGGCGGCGTGACCGTTGACAGCGCCGACTGGTACGCCGTTACAGACGGAAACGGCGTGGTAAGTACCGCGGGCGCGAACGCGGACAACTGGAGAATCCATGTACAAACAAGCGGCACCACCGCCAATGTGACATTAAATAACGCAAACATCAATAACCCCAACGGCGGCTACAATGCCATCGAAGTCAGCGGGTATAACCTGAACATATTATTGGAGGGCGTTGTAAACAGAATCGGACTGGACCCGGACAATTCCGATAAATATGCCATTTACAACAGCACCGGCGGCAGTGTAAGCATCACCGGCACCGGTAATCTGTTGATACTTGGCAATTACGGCATATACGTCAACGGGTCGGGCAATGTGGGAATTGACATTGAAGGCGAGCTTTATGTCCGATCCAAAATGCAGATGGTTTCGACCTCGGGAATTCTTACGGCGAAAGCCACAAGCATCGACATGGAAGGATATTATATACAGTGCGACAACGGGAGCGCGTCCTTCAATGCTACAGGCGGGGATGTGGTCATAAAGGGCACCGGGAATTACGGAATCAAGGCCTACAGCAATGCTATGGTATCGGCAATGAATGGCAAGGTTTCCGTGACCGGCTCCCAGTATGCGGTTTCCGGAAATACAGCAGTTAGCATTTCCGCAAAGAATGACATTACCCTGCAAGGCACCGTAAGGGGCGTAAAGGTTTACTTAGGCTCGGAAACCGGCGATGTCACGGTGGACGGCTGTTATCAGGCGATTGCGACCGGCACAAACGGTGTTACGCTGTCCGCCCCACAGGGGGATATCACCCTGACCTCCGATAACCTTGACAGCCTTATTAGTGGAGCTGGTAGCTACGATCTTGCTATCACTGCGGGCGGCAAGTTTGACGCCCGTGGCCCCGGCGGCATTATGGGTTATAGCAAGGCTGACATCAAGGCGGATACCGTTACGGTTGCACTGACCGGCAACGGCTATGCCTTCTCCCAAGGCGCGCTGACGATTACAAACCCCGCGGGCGGCAACTGCAAGGAAGTCAGCATTTCCGGCGGCGGCGGGAACAAGGATGCCATCATAGCTACCGACGTTACAATCAAGGCGGATAAGGTGACCATCGCAGCGGCTGTCGACGCAAAATACGCCATCAACGCCGTCGGCAATGTCACCGTCGGCGACACGGGTATGATTATCGGTGCGGTATTCGTCGCGGGCACGAAAGCCATCGACGCGCGCATTATGCAAATCGCTTCCGGCGGCGACGTCAGCACAATAGGACTTGACCTGAGCACTGCCCCTACAGAAGCCACCTATTACAAAGCGGGGAACGGTTATGCGCTGTTTACCCCCGCAAGCGGCGGCACGCCTGCAACACTGGTTCTGCATGGCGCGACAATCAGCAGCGCTGCCTACAATACTCTGTACTTGGGCGCGGAAACGATGATTAAGCTGGAAGGCGCCAACAGCCTGACAAACACTGGCACAGAAAGCGGCGTGGGAATAGGGAATTATTCGGGCGGTCGGCAGGACACAGTCATTCAGGGCGGCAGCGGGGATTCGCTGATCGTTTCCGCATGGCAATGCACGGATGTCCGTAACCTGACCATTTCCGGCGGGAACGTTACCGCGAATGGTTCGGCTTACGGCATTGTAACCACAGGAGATATGCTGATTGAGAACGGCGCACAGGTATCCGCTACAAAAGATGCAGAAGGATACGCGCTTAACGTGGGCAATAGTGATTATGGCTCACCGCACAATCTCACGATTAGCGGCGCAAGCTCCCTCACGACCGGCGAAGCGAATCTTACCGGCAGCCTTTCCATCGGCAGCGGCGCAACCGTTACAGTCCAGGAAGGAAGCAATTTCTATGCGGATGCGACGAAAACCATCACAAATAACGGAACCATCGTCAACAACGGCACCTTTACCCTACCGTACAGCTATACTGCCGCGCAGGTGCGGGCTTTGAACCTTTCCGGCAGCATCCTGCTGTACGACAGCGATAATGACAAATATAAGGCCTATGTGAACGGCAGTTTTTGCGCCTACGGCGGCGTGATAACCAGTGATTTGAACCTCTCCGCACCGCTCACCGAAGCCACCTACTATAAGGCGGGGAACGGTTATTTCATCTTTACGCCGGGCACATCGGCAGCGCTGACCCTGCATAATGTGGACAACGAACCAAACATTGTCCTGCCGAGCGCTCCCATAACACTGTATTTGGAGGGAACCAATAAGGCCAATAATATAGAAGCTTCCGGCGCCGTCACGGTCTCCGGCAGCGGTACGCTGGACGCGTATTTTATCCGCAACAGCGATGCCTCCGCCGCGCTGACCGTAAACAGCGGCGCGAAATTGAACACACGGTATCAGACGACGGACAGTAACAACGTTACCACCAAGACCTATTACGGCAATTATACGGATGACAATTATTATGGTATTCCCGTCAGCACCAACAGCAAGCTGGTGCTGACCCCCGGCGCAGTTTTAACGTTGGCTGGGGAAGGTTTTCTGGAATTTGAAAAGAACACGCCGCTCAACTACCTGATTATCGGCGCGGGCGCGTCCATTGTCAACAACACCCATGTGACCCTGCCGCAGGGTACCACGGCGGAACAAATCGCGGCGCTTCCCCTTTCCGGCACCGGCATGGTGCGGGTCGCGAAGACGTATTATGCCAGTGGAGTAGCCGAAACTTGGGACAACTACACCAATGACGGCGTGGCAATGAAAACTGTTTCCGGCGGGCTTACCCTGACTGCCGGAGGCGACAGCGGCAAAACAGTGAAAAACGACGGTTACGCATGGGATGGCAGCACGCTGACCCTGGGCAGCGCTTATATTGACGGCAGTCTGACTCTGCCCACCGCTGCAACCGTTACCATCAATACAGCAGCAAGCAGCAGTATCAGTGGCGGCATCGGCGGAGACGGAAATGCTGCGTTGAAGCTTGCTTTCACCGGTACCGCACCGCTGACCATCAATGGCAATATCAACGACGGAATCAACCATGACACCGTAACCGTTAAGGACGGCGCACAGGTGGCAATGAACGGTTTTATTTCCATCGGTGGCTCCGGAACGGACGGCACGCTGAACGTTACCGGCTCGGGTACAAAGCTGACCGTTTCTTCTCCCCACGGCTATGCGGTCATGTGCGACACTGTGAATGTGAGCGGCGGCGCGTCTCTGACCGCCAAGGCGGAGGGCAGCGGCTCCATGGGTGTGGAAGCGCTGGCCGGCGGGGTGAACGTTACCGGCGGCTCAACCCTGACAACGGGCTGCGACTACGGTATTTACATCATCGACGGCAAGCTGACAGTGGACGGCACCAGTAAGCTGATTACCAACGGCGCGGTCGCTCCCTTCTGCATTGTGGATACCACATCTGCTAAGGCTCAGAGCGCGGTTCTTGCGCTGCCGGGTGTTCCCACCGGAACGGAGATTGCGTCTGTAGCAGGCAGTCTGGCAAAATACTGGAGCCTTGCGCCTACAAACGGCAATCTGAGTGTATCGAATGAAAGCAACACCCCGGTTACCTTAACGGGAGCCGTGGCAAAGTCCCTGAGCTTTGTCAAGCCTGCTAACCCAACCGACAATTCCGGAAAAAATTCGGCTCCTTCCCTTCCCTCTGTTCTGACGGACGCTTCAACAAACGTAACGGTCGATCTTTCCGGAGTGTCCTTCCCGTCAGGCGTAACAGGTGTAGCGCTTTCCGTTACTCGGGTTGCGCCCAGAAGCGCCGCGGACCCGCGGGGAGCGACTCTTTACCCGGCCTCGGAAGCGGACGCAAAGCTGAATGTAATCGGTACGTCTGCCGTTTATAACATCAGGCTGCTTGACCGGAGCGGCAATGCCATTACGGGCTTCACCGGAACAGTCAAGGTGAAAATTCCGCTTCCGGCGGGGTTGCGCGGCACGCCGCGCGTATTCCGGAATGAGGAAAGCGCGGGCACGTTTACCGACATGAAAGCGGCGGTGGGAAGCGGCTTCCTTACTTTCTCGACCGATCATTTCAGCTATTATGTCATCGCGGGCACCGGCGATTCCATTATACTTGATACAAAGAACTACCAGATGCCGGTAAACGGGGGCTATCAGATCGGCGTAAAGCTGACCGGCAGCAAGGCCGCCTCGGTAAAATTCCGCTCAACAAATGACAAAACGGCAACGGTGACAAGACTGAAAAACGGCAATTATCAGGTGACCGGAAAAAATCCGGGCACGGTGTACATCATGTTTGATGTGTACGACAACAAAAACAAATTTCTGACCCATGCTTCCATCCGTGTGGATGTGAAGGCCGGCGTCCGGCCAAAAGGCGATTCCACGCGGCAGTACGGACTGTTTTGAAAACAAAAATGGCCTGATATGAAGCAAAGCTGCATGATGCAATAATTTCTAGACAGTAAAATTAAAGCCAGGGATTTCTGCTCTCATTCATTGCAGAGCACCGAAATCCTTGGCTTTTTCTATTTAACTATTACCGGGAAACGTTTATTTAAGATACAACCGTAGAAGAATTATTCGTAATTACCCTCCCGGAACCTCATCATGATTCCAACTTAGCCGGAGGTTTTGGCTAGGTTCTCAATATGACTTACCCTATTTCCAATGTCCCAAAGTATTTGGGCAAGTGAAAATTCGGAATGGGGTTGTCAATTGCCGTCCAGCTGGCGTAATGCGGGAACTCTGTGTCGTCGCCGCATTTAAAAAAGTTGCCCCTAATGATCTCGCCCTTTTGAAAATCCGAATTCCCGAAAAGCTCTTTGATCAATTCATTCGGTATGAATAACTGATACCCCCAAAAATCGGTTCCTTTAAAAGACTTTACAGCAGGAGCGGGCAAACCGAAATCGCAGATGGATTTCCGGTTTTGACTCGAATTGCCATAAGCGCACAGGAGCGCGCCGTTGGCGTTGCATTCAAAATTGAGATATCCGGTACCGATTGCGGATGGTTTGAAATTGACGAAAAATTCCAAACAGCTGTCCTTGTACACCGGATCATTCGCTTGCTTGTAAACAGACCGCGGGTCGCTCTCCCAGCTCATAATCCGCAGCAGAAAGCCTTTCCGCCTTATCAGGCAGAGCCTGGCCTCCGATTTCGGCCGGTAAGACCCGCCCCAGTTGTACTGGTCGATGGCAGCCGGCTGAATCAGTTCCCAGTCCGGCAGAGTGTCAAATTGCTGAATAATATAGTTCAAATAAATTCAATCCTTTTTCTTTCAATCTGTAATCATGTGGAACTGCGCAAAATCAGTTTTGTCGGCAGTATTACTTTTTTTGGCAGCAAATCGTCGCCGCTTATTCTGGACAGCAAAAGATCGACAGCTACCAGGCCCAATTCTCTTGTCGGAACTTCGAGCGTCGTTAACGGCGGATTTGAATATTTTGAAAGGTCAATATTGGAAAGCCCGATGACAGACATCTCGTTCGGTACGCTGATGCCATTCAAATAGAGGCTGCTCAGTGCGGCCATAGCCATTAAATCACTCGCCGCAAAAAGAGCAGTTGGCCGGTCATCCAATTGGCACAGCCTGTTCACACCTTCGGTGCATAATTTTTCATCCCACTGGCAGTTAATCACCCAGTCAGGGTTAACGGTCAGCCCGGCGGCATGCATGGTAGAATAGTACCCCTTATAGCGCATACTGCCCCGGATGCTTTCATTTTGTCCGTTACCGCCGATAAAGCCTATTTTCGTGTGCCCTTTTTCAATGAGGTGCTGAACAGCCTTGGCGGCAACCTCATAATGGTCATAGCCTACATTGTCAATATCGGAGTGCGCGGTGTCAATCCCTACAACAAACGGAACCTTTTCACGGATGTATGCATAAGTTTCCGGCTTTAAGGACTCCATCAGAACCAAACCGGTTACAGGTTCGTTGAACGTATTGTACAATGCGTTCTGATCTTCAAGCTCGGAACCGGTACGCAAAAAAGCAAGCTCATATCCGCCTTTTTGCAGCCTCTCTTCAACGCCGGATAGGATTGCCATGAAATAGGGGTCATTGTATTTATCTTTTGTTACGCTGAGAATACAGCCGATTTTTAAATTGTTTTTTTGCTGCGGCACGGAATTGTGTAAGGACTGAGACTTTGCAATATGATGCGACCTATAGTTAAGCTGAGTGACCGCGTCCCACACGCGGTCTCTGGTTTCCTGCGTCATTTTATACGTTGTGTCATTATTGATTACTCTGGATACCGTGGCGGTGGACACGTTTGCCAGTTGAGCAACATCTCTTATCGTACTCATTTTAAGCCTCTTTCCTTACAAATACGGTATTTACAGCGCTACGTAATTTTTACGTAAATATTTACGTTATGAAAATTCAAATGAAATATATTTATTTTATATTATATTTTGTCATATGTCAATAATTTGGCATTATTCTTGTCAAATTACCTATAAAAATTAAGAATTTAATGAAACTCATTGACTTTTACAAACGAAAATGCTACACTCAATCCAATGAATAAACGAAATATAACGTAAATATTACGTAACAAAAATTGTGTGGACGGTGTTGTAAAATGATAAAACTTGCATTAATCGGAGCAGGTCAACGGGGGAATATTTATGCGGAATATGCTTACTCAAATCATAAAGACGAAATAACTGCTTTGGTGGAGCCAAATGCGGAAAGACGCGCGATTGCCGCCGAGCGCTATCATGTAAAGCCTGAAATGGTGTTTGACAGGGTGGAGGACTTTTTTGCTTTGGGCAAGGTGTGTGATGCCGTTATTATAGCATCCATGGATCGCGACCACTTTGCGGCAGCTATTCCGGCGCTGGAACTCGGGTACGATATTCTTTTGGAAAAACCGATTTCACCGAATCCGGTTGACTGCCTGAAGATTCAGCAGAAAGCGAATGAGACGGGACGTAAAGTAATTGTCTGCCATGTGCTGCGGTACACAGCGTTTTTCAGTACAATTAAGCAGATTATCGATTCCGGCGAATTGGGCAAAATAGTCTCCATACAGCATAATGAAAACATAGGAAATTTTCACATGGCGCATTCCTTCGTCCGTGGAAACTGGAGGAGTTCGGAGCTATCCTCACCGCTTATTATGCAAAAGTCCTGTCACGATATGGATATTCTGGCGTGGCTTGCAAACAGTGAAGCCAAAACCATATCCTCCTTCGGGGATCTGCGATTCTTTCATAAAGGCAATGCGCCGAAGAACAGCTCGGAACGCTGCCTTGACTGTAACGCTGCTGCGGACTGCCGATTTGACGCGCGAAAGGCTTATTTGCCAATACTGGGCCAATGGCCTGCGACTGTTGTCAGTACAGATCAGTCCGAGGAAGGTTTTCTTGCGGCATTAAAGACCAGTCCATATGGACAATGTGTTTTTCGGTGTGACAATGATGTGTGTGACAATCAGGTTTCACTGATTCAGTTTAAAAACGGTATTACAGTTTCCTTTAATTTAAGTGCGTTTACAAATAAAATGTGCCGTACGCTTAAGATCATGTGCGAAAACGGCGAGATTCGCGGAGACGACGGCATTAATAAAATCGAAGTGATCCATTTTACATCCAATCAGGCGGATGGCTTTGAAACGAGAATAATTAACCCGAAGCTTGTTCAAGGTGCGCACGGCGGTGGCGACAACGGGCTGATGGAGGATTTTCTGAATATTCTTTCTTCAGATTCCGCCTGTTCCGACAGCCGTTCTTCTGTTAACCGTTCCGTGGAAAGTCATATTATGGCATATGCGGCTGAGCAGTCAAGGCTGAGCGGAAAAACCATTGACATGGATTTACTGAAGCAAGAACTGATGAGAGTGTAGGGTAATGGGAGCAATACATTGTAGCGAATGTAAGGAAATCATCGGAAATGATGAAATTGCACTGACTTTAAAACTGTTTGGCAAACAGGTCTCCTCCGTTCTGTGCTACCGCTGCATGTCTAAAGTACTTTATTGTGAAGTAAGCGAGCTGCAGGAAAGAGCGGAATTTTTTAAGACGATGGGCTGTGAATTGTTCAGAATCGATTATACCAATCAGAAGGAAAGAGTTGAAAAATAGATGCCGCAGAAAATGGTTACCGTTTACCCCGTAATAAGCGATGAGTTACTTACAAATCCGGGCATTGGGTTTATTGCTGCTCCGCAGCTTATGGGTGAGCCGGAAACGGTTCGTGACAACAATGGAGAAAAAGTAGAGAAATATAAATTTACTTCTCAAAGCAGAACCTATAACCACCCGGACAGTAAAATTATTTTCTGCGGAGTTCGCTGGAATGAAATTGAAAAAAGTAAGGGATGCTATGATTGGAGTGCTCTTGAACAAAAGCTGGATCATGCAAAAGAGCTGGGATGCACCGCCATTGTTCGGTGTTCGCCGTATGCTCTGAGCGGCAGCGAAGACATTCCGGGCTGGTTTCGGGTTGAATACCCGGAAGAACCGGAATTCCCGTTTTGGCGTGTCGACCCTGTCAACACCCCCTATGTTGCCTATTGGTCTAATTTTATTCGGGAATTTGCAAAACGTTATGACGGTAACCCTTACATTAGTTCAGTGGATATGGCGATTGTCGGCGCATGGGGCGAAGGCGGGGGCACTGAATTTCTGGAAGAACAGGCAATCAGAACTATTATTGATGCATATGTGGATGGATTTCAGTTAACGCCATTGCAAGCTCTTTTGCATGACCCGAAATCATTAAAAATTATAACAGGCAGAAAAGCAAAGGTTGGCTTTCGGGTTGACTGCCTTGGCGACATGGGCGGGTTCCATGGAACGGAATGGTCCCACATGCAGGATTTCTATCCGGAAAATATACAGAATTTTGGAATGTCGTCCGCATGGAAAACGGCTCCTGTGGTATTTGAAGCGTGTTGGTACATGAACGACTGGTACCGCCAGGGATGGAATATTGACTATATTATAGAAGAATCATTAAAATGGCACATTTCGTCCTACAACAGTAAGGCTACTACGGTTCCGAAAGCATGGAAGGAAAGCGTGGAGCATTGGGTTAAAAAAATGGGGTACCGTTTTGAACTGCACAAGCTGAACTTTCCGGAAGTTGTGAAAGTAGGCGAAAGTTTTAAAATCAGTGCCCTATGGTCAAATTCCGGTGTAGCACCTGTCTATATTAACTATCCGCTGGTTATCAGGTTGGTCGGCAACGGCCATGTTCATCGGTTTGTAAGTAAACAGGATATCCGTAAGTGGCTTCCTGAGATGGACATTTACTGGGAAGAGAATTTTAAAACCGGTTTGGAAATTGAAAAAGGCGAGTATACTCTGGAAATCGGTATTGAAACCGGATTGAAAGAAATTGGCAATATAAAACTTGCCGTCCTGGGCGAAAAAGAAGGCTATTACCCAATGGGCAAGTTAATGATCGGATAAGTGGTAAGGAGTGTTTTGAAAATGGAATGGAAGTACAGTGATTGCGTTCAATACTGTGGATTTGAAAATCTGCCCGAAGGACTGGATAAGATCTTTTTGAATTATCGGGATGTTGAACAGAGTTATCTGATTGACCGGGATTTTTTGAATAGTACATACGAAAGATTTCAGCTGCCCGAAGAAAAGAGAAAGCTTTTCACAAAGGCTGTTGAAGCGGTGGAAGCAGACCGCAAGCTGTTCGCGTTTACAAAATTTTTGGTGTGGGATATGTGCTCGGCGCGCAACCGCTGCGATGTTGATAATTATACGAATCTGACCCCCGGATGCATGACGGAGTTTGCAGAATACTATTCGTTTGTTCTGCTTCTGTCCTGTGTCGTTCCGTCCATAGAAAAGATGAAAGAACGTAATATCCCCAAACACTATTATGAGGAAATTCCATACAGCCCAATGAAGCCTCAGTTCGAAAAATACGTAAAGACCGGGTCGGTTCTGGTAAGTGATTTCCCTTGGGATATGAATTTTTACACCTGCTCCATCTTTCTGCTGGATCGGTTCTATTTTATCCCCTGCAGATTTGAAGATTCCTTCACGATGTACCGGAATAAAAATACAAATCAGGTTATCGCGCTAAGGCACGCGGAAGAAGAGTTCCGCCGGGACGGTCAGGTAAACGGAATCAATGAAGTCTTTGACGAGGCGGGAAAATTTGTTTCAGTATGGCAGGAGACCGAAAGTGAAATTAAAGCCAACCGGATTAATCCCATGGGCTATGTTGAAAAGAAGCCGGTTACGATCGAAAAGGATGAATGGAAGGTCGCTTTAAAAGCCGGGGATATATTGCTGGGGTTCCATATCCCATCCGGCCCGGGATACACACCGAGCCGACTGAAGATTTCCATGAAAATGGCATTGGATTTCTTTTCAAAATATTATCCCGAAATACCAATTAAAGGGTTCTGGAGTGAGAGCTGGCTTTATGATACCCATTTGTCTTTGATTCTGAAAAAGGACAGCAATATTGTTCAGATGCAGGATCAATTTTTCAAGTATCCCATCAATGAGGGCGACACGATGCTCCGTTATGAAGCGTTCGGGGACTGGAAGGCTGACCCGGCAAAGATCGAACTGAAAACGACCCTGCAAAAATCAGCAGCCGCCTATATGGCAGCGGGCGCCAGATTCAATACACTCAGCATGGTTGTGCTCTCGGAGGAAGCGGACCGGATGGGTGACGCGCCATATATTACAGAAGAAGACAGAGAAGGCTTTCAGCAGACCGTTGACAGTCATTTGACATAATTGGAGTAGCAGATGGGAAAATATTCTTTAGAAAATTTCGAAAAGTATAAGACCTATAAAATACGTCCTCAGCCGCTGGGAAAACACCCGGATAATTTTGGACGCGGAAGAGCTGTCTTTCTCAATACTTCATGGGCGGAGCTGGAACCGGAACGAGGCTGCTTTAATCTGTCTTCAATCGAATCGCAGTTGGAAAAGACAAAAAATGCGGTATTGATGATCGATTCATCACCGCCCGGCTGGTCTTTTGAATGCGTAAGCACATTTTATGCGGGTCTGATCCGAAAGGTAGGAAGTGTTTATGACGGCGACGCGCGGTTGCTTGGGGTGGCGGTTTGTACCTTGAAAAACAGCCAGGAGGAGTTCGACGCTTACCATGTAGCCTTTCGGGAAACAAAGCTCCTCAATTACCTGCGAAACAACGATGCGATCAGTTATTACAAAAACCAGGCGGTTGAATTTGGGCTAATTTTACAATGCAGCTCCGAAAATTGGATCGAATGCGGCGAGCTTTTGGCCAGGCAGAATTTGCAGACCGTTTGGGAAAGCAGTCCGGTGCTGATTGAATTTCCGGATGAAAAACCGGAGCCGATTTTAGATAAGAGGGCCAGGTTTTGGCATGTGGCGCTCAGCAATCAAAACTTGGATACCGGGTTTAATTTTTCTCTGCGCAGACTGACTTATCCCAAGACGGTTACCAATTGCGGTGCGCTGCCGCTTCGCTTCTGGTTTGTGAATACAGGAACCGCGCCCTGTTATCAAAAAATCCATCTTAATCTGCTAATGAGCCGGGATCATCTGCGCTTTGAAATTCCGCTCCGGGCAGAAACGGAAACATGGAACATCGGCGACATTGTGCATAATGAAATTGTAAAGCTGCCTGAAATGCCTTTAGGGCAATATCAGGTTTCGGTCGGACTGTTTTATGAAAACGGGGATCCGGTCAGCCTGGATATCGCTAATCACAAAATGTCCGGCTTTTATGAAGTCGGTACTGTTGGAGTGGACTCACAGCCGAGGGATGACCTGTTTTACATATGGGATACTTATTACCCGGAAGGCTATTATCCGCTGGAAGATCCGCAGGCTCCGAGTGGGTCTTGAATAAATTACTTTGGATGGTGAGAAAGCATGGATGAAAATGTACGTGGCCGGAAAACAAGGACTCCCAAGGTAAAAGGCAGTTTCATCAGGGAATGGCGGGAAAACAAGGAGCTGTACCTGATGTGTGTTCCGGGGCTTATTCTTTTAATTATGTTCTGCTATATTCCTTTTGTGGGAATATGGATGGCGTTTACTGATTTTAATTCGGTGGACGGCATATTCGGAAGCCAGTTTGTAGGGCTGGACAATTTTAAGTATTTCTTCACCGGCGGTATGGCGGGCAAGGTTATTTATAACACATTGTTTATCAACATCTTCAATCTTATCTTAGGCCTGATTGTGCCGATATCCATCGCAGTCTTTTTAAATGAAATCAAAGGCAGGGCTTTTAAAAAGTTTACTCAGAGCATGATGTTCTTCCCTTATTTCCTTTCCTGGGTTGTAGTGGGGGCCATCATTTACGGCTTGTTCTCAACCGATATCGGCGTTATTAATAACACGCTGAAATCAATGGGGCACGAACCGGTGCGCTGGTATGCGGAACCGCAGTACTGGAAAGGCATTTTGATTGCCTCGGATGTCTGGAAGTGGAGCGGATATAACTCAATCATTTATCTGGCGGCGATGTCGAGCTTTGACCCATCCCTGTACGAAGCAGCGCAAATTGACGGGGCAAACAGATTCCAGCAGATTATGCGCATTACGGTTCCTCTGCTAAAGCCGACCGCCGTCGTGCTGACCCTGATGAGTATAGGGCGTATTTTCTACGGTGACTTCGGCATGGTTTACGGTATTGTCGGCAACAACCCGGTTCTGATTGATTCTGTAACCGTTATTGATACTTATGTTTATCAGGCGATGAGAACACTTGGGTTCTCGTATTCAACAGCAATTGGACTGATGCAGTCGGTATTGGGATTAATTTTGGTTACTGTCTCAAATAAAGCAGCCAAGAAAATTAATGAAGGCGAGGGGCTGTTTTAATGGAAAGAAGTATGAGCGACAGAATCATGAAAATAGTCGCATACGTGTTTATAGCAATATTTGCCTTTGTATGTTTGTATCCGCTGGTATTGACTTTAAGCGTTTCCCTGTCCAGCGAAGCAGAGGTCGCTTCAAAAGGCTATTCTGTAATTCCGCAGGGTTTTACCTTCGACACCTATCGGTACATATTTGACAACAGCGGGGGGAAGATTTTAAGGTCGTACGGTGTAACAACCTTCGTAACGGTTGTCGGCACCCTGAGCTCCCTGGTGGTTACCAGCCTGATGTCCTTTGCCCTCTCTATGAAGAAGTTAAGATACCGCAATAAAATTGCTTTCATCTGTAATTTTACCATTATTTTTTCTGCAGGTTTAATTCCATGGTATATCGTCTGTGTCAATTATTACGGACTGAAAGATTCTATTGCAAGCCTGATTTTACCCTCCATGTTCAGCGTTTGGAACATGTTCTTAATGAGAACATACTTCAACAGCATTCCGGTTTCACTGTATGAGGCCGCGCGGATTGACGGAGCAAGCTACTGGCAGATTTTCTGGAAGATAGCGATCCCGCTTTCCAAAACCGCTTTACTTACGGTCGGATTGATGTATGCGCTGCAGTATTGGAACGATTGGTGGAACGCGTTGATATTTATTAAGGATAAAGACAACTTCCCGCTTCAGTATTACCTTTACACCATCCTGTCAAACGTAAATGCGATCAGTTCAGGGCGCATTCCGGCAGGCGCCACCAGCGTAAGGCTCCCGGCCGAAACAGTAAAAATGGCGGTAACCGTCATCACGATAGGCCCGATTATTTTTCTCTATCCGTTTGTACAGAAATATTTTGTGGACGGTATTATGACAGGCGCGGTCAAGGAATAACGGTTTAGATGCTTCAAGGTAAAAAGAGTCTGTAAATACAGGCTCTTAAATATAAGGAGGTTATTATGAAAAAGCGTAAAATTGTTGCGACCTTATTGGCTTTGGCTATGATGCCCGGCTTGCTGGCCGGCTGCGGCAGCTCCTCAAAAAGCTCCGGGGAAAACACAGGAAACAAAAATACCGGTGCTGCGACTGAATTGAACATTCTTTACCCGGGCGACGAATCGGACAGAATGACGGAATTCCTGAGCAAGGAATTTGCCGACGCGATGAAGAAAGACCTCAATATGAAGGTCAAGGTTACCTTTGTTCCCTGGGACCAGTACTGGGAGCAGAAAGATATCATGCTGGCTGCCAATGAATCCATTGACTTGTACTGGGACGGCCTGCCGGACCTTTCCACAATGGTGAATAAAAAGCAGTGCAGGCCTTTGGACAGCCTCATCCAGACATACGGGCAGGATATGCTCAAGGTTCTGCCGATGGACCATATTAAAGGCGCCAAAATCAACGGCGTTACTTACGGGATTCCTTCTACAAACGCTCCGTCCTCCGGTATGTTCCAGCTCGTATGCGTAAGGCAGGACATCCTTGAAGGTGTCGGCATGAGCGAAATCAAGACTGCGGATGATTTGAAACTCTTTGCAGAAAAAGCAAAGGCGAAATACCCGAATATGAAGGGTGCAGCGGATCCGATCTTCAAGCCGCTGACCAGATATTTTTCGGATGAACAGTACACGTGGGTTGGTTCACAGGACCTGGTTGTATTCGGTGAAGAGTCCCACAAGGCTTACAGCTATTTCGAAACAAAAGCATTTCAGGATTTGGCAAAGTTTAACCGCCAGCTTACCAAAGAAGGCATCTACAGCGACGATGTCACAACAAAATACAACGAACGCGATTCCAGAATGCAGACCGGCCTTTATTTATGGGTGGAAGGTTCTTTAGGAAAAGAAAATGAAATTATTGATGCTGTTAAGAAAAACGCTCCTCAGGCAAAGCTGAAGTCTTACCTGCTTGCTCCTGAAAAACCGCGCTATGTTGACGCGGCGGGCGGCGAAGTCATCTGCATTCCGAATTCCTCCAAGAATCCGGAAGGTGCTATGAAGTTCCTGAACTGGCTTTATTCTTCCCAGGATCATTATAACCTTGCAATTTACGGTGTGAAGGATAAAGACTACGAGGTGAAAGACAACAGAATCAATCGTCTGACCGGCGATGACCTGTTCTATGAGTGGATGTTCCGCAACAAGAGCTATCAGATGTTTGCACCCCAGATTGATCAGAAGTTTATTGACAGCTATGAACATTGGGACGACAATGCAAAGGTCTCAAAGGCATTTGGTTTTGCATTCGACAACAGAAAAGTAAAAGAAATTGAAACCAGATTAACCGAAGCCGCAAAAGACTTTACGGCAATTCAAACCGGATTTGTCGATTACGATACAGCGTATCCGAAGGCAGTCCAGAAACTGAAGGATGCCGGTATTGACCAGTACGTGGCGGAAATTCAAAGACAGCTGGATGCATACATGGCAAGTCAAAAGTAAAGCACAAGGAGCTCGGACCTGAATGATGTAAAGCGCGGGGCTTCCCTTGGAGCCCTGCGCTTTATTTTTAAAGGAGATTTATGTACTCACGATTACGAAACCGAATTCATTCCGTTTATTTTAATAGAAACGAGCTGTCGGCGGAGCAATACCGCAGCAGTCAGCGCAGACTGATTTTATCCGGCGCTAGCGGCAATGTTTTATATGCGCTTACAACAGGTTCGTTTTTGGCAGGTTATTTAAGTTACCTCGGTGCAACAAATGAGTTTTGTGCGATTGTGGGTTCTATTGCGCAGTTCGGCTGTATCCTGCAGATGTTCTCCCCCTACATATTTGAAAAACTGCAGAACCGTAAACTGTTAATTTGTATCTGCTGCTTTATTTTTCGGTTTTCCCTGGGTACGGTGATTTTTGTTCCCTTTTTGGTACACGGACACGACGGGCAGTTAACCGTGGTAGCAATTATTGAAACAATCGCTTTTTTAATAGCGGGGTTTGTAACCCCGGGTTGGAACAACTGGAATTTAAGTATTGCACCCGTTAAAAAACGGGGACGGTATTTAGCCTTAAAAGATATCGTATCAATGATCAGTGTTGCGCTTGTTTCGCTTGGGGCCGGAAAGCTTTTGGACTATTTCAGCTCGATGAATAATATATTTCAAGGTTTTTTAATCATTTTTATTGTCGCACTTTTTCTGTCTGTGCTGGACTTTCTATTGGCTTCAAGTATCATGGAACCGAAGGTGGACTTCAGGAAACAACAGTTTACATTACGTCAGATTATTATGGAGCCTCTGCAGAATCAATTTTTCCGCCCTCTTATTCTATTCCTCAGTATTTGGAGCTTTGCAATACAGTTTTCCGCCAGCTTTATCCCTGTGTATATGGTTACGGATCTTAAACTCAGTTATTCTTTTATCACGGCTGTCACTATGGCGGGGAACATTCTGGGTATGGCTGCTACATTTTTTTGGGGGAATCTTGCTGACAGAACAACATGGTCTTTTATATTGAAAATAAGCGGAAGTTGTATTGCTGCCTGCTATTTCGGGTGGTTTTTCGTCTTTTCCGGTAATGCGGCAGTGCTGGTTCCAATCCTTCAGATTTTACTGTCCTGCTGTAACGGAGCTTTTTCAATGGCCTCTTTAAATCTGCAATTTGCACTCGCGCCAAATGTCGGCCGTACGGCGTATTTGGGTGTTACATCTGCAATTGCTTCTGTAATCAGCTTTGGCGGTGCGCTTTTGGGTTCCGCCGTTTCCGGACTGCTGCATCATGTCAGAATCAGTTTTTGGGGCATGAAAATAGGAAATATACAAATTCTGTTTTTTATAACGAGCTTGGTATTGACGTTTTCTCTTTTTGTTCATAAAAAATTACATATACACACTGAAACCAAATGACAGGCAAACGAATTTTACTTTTAGTGGCTTAATTTCAAAGCAGTGCGCCTGCCTTTTAAACAAGCACGAATGGAGGAAATTATTATGAAAGAACCATCCTTAGTAATTATGGCAGCCGGAATGGGCAGCAGATACGGGGGACTGAAACAAATTGATCCGGTCGATGCCCGCGGAAATCTAATTATTGACTTCTCCATCTATGACGCCCTGAAGGCGGGCTTCAAGAAAATTATATTCATCATAACCCGTAAATTGGAAGCGGACTTCAATGAAGTAATCGGCGACAGAATTTCACAATACGCAGATGTCGAATATGTGTATCAGGATATGGATGCGCTGCCGGATGGCTACGCCCTCCCGGCCGGGCGCGAAAAGCCATGGGGCACGGGGCATGCAGTTCTTTGCTGCGCGAACGTGATTGACGGGCCTTTCGCAGTAATTAATGCGGATGACTATTACGGGGCCCACGCATTCAAGAAGATTTACGATGAGCTCTGCCTGCAGAGTGATGACTCCCAATATCATTACTCCATGGTTGGATACACATTGAAAAATACGCTGACTGACAACGGGCACGTTGCCCGCGGTGTATGCTTCACGGACGAAAACGGCTTTTTGAAAGATATCTGTGAAAGAACACATATTGAAAAAACGGATGACGGAGCAGCATACACGGAGGATGGAACCACTTTCATTCCAATTTCGGGGGAGAGCATCGTTTCCATGAATCTGTGGGGCTTTACGCCCAGTATTTTAACCGAGCTTAAGAATCGCTTCCCGAAGTTTTTGGATAAAGTTATTGCGGAGAATTTAATGAAAGCAGAATATTTTCTGCCCACGGTAGTGGATGAACTGCTCAAGGAGGATAAGGCGGCGGTTCGGGTCCTTTGTTCACAGGATCAGTGGTACGGGGTTACATACCGGCAGGATCACGCCACAGTGGTCGCCGCAATGCAGCGGTTCAAAGACCTTGGGTTATATCCAGACAAACTTTGGGGGAATGAAAGATGACCAGAGAAGAGGCATGTGCAAAAATCGACGAGGCAATTGAGCACTTCGGTTTTACGGGTAAATTGCTGGGAAAGACTCCTTATGGCAATGGCCATATCAACGACACTTTTTTACTGGTTTATCGCGAAGACAATAATCAAACAAAACGGTATATCCTGCAAAGGATGAACCATGAAATATTTAAGGATACGAAAGGGTTAATGGAGAATATCATCGGCGTTACTTCGTATCTGCGGGAACAAATTGTCAGATCCGGCGGCGACCCGGAACGCGAAAGGCTGAATTTTATTCGCACCCTCGACGGGAAGGATTATTACACGGACAGTACCAATAATTTCTGGAGGGTATGCGGATTTATTGAAAATACAGTCTGCCTGGACTCGGCTACTTCACCGGGCGAGTTTTATCAAAGCGCGGTTGCCTTCGGTCGTTTTCAAAGACTGCTAAGTGACTACCCGGCTCATACCCTGCATGAGACCATTGCAAACTTTCATAATACAGCGTCGAGGTTTAATGATTTTAAACGCGCGGTTCAGGAAGACGTTTGCGTTCGCGTTAAGGAAGCCGGACCGGAAATCAAATTTGCAATGGAGCGCGAAAAGGAAGCTTCTGTGCTGGTCAACATGCAAAAAAGCGGTGAACTCCCATTGCGCGTTTCACATAATGATACAAAACTAAATAATGTTCTTTTGGACAGTCAGACCCGCAAGGCGATTTGCGTTATTGATTTGGATACTGTGATGCCGGGCTTGGCGGTCAATGACTTTGGCGATTCCATACGGTTCGGAGCAAGTACCGCTAAGGAAGACGAACAGGACTTGTCAAAGGTTGACTTCGATATCAATCTTTTTGAAAGCTACACCAGGGGCTTTTTGGAGGCCTGCGGAGGCAACCTGACGAAAAATGAAATTGCCATGATGCCAACAGCGGCAAAAATGATGACCTTCGAGTGCGGAATAAGATTCCTGGCCGACTATCTTGAAGGCGACCACTATTTTAAAATCAACAGGGAGAAGCACAATCTTGAGCGTTGCCGCACTCAGTTTAAGCTGGTAGAAAAAATGGAACAAAAGATGGATGAAATGAACCGGATTGTCCGAAAATATGCTGCAATATAAGGGTAATTCCATGTCACTCGAATTCAGCCCCCTGTCGTAGGTTAACAAAACCAGGACAGGGGGCTGTCTTTTGTGTTCGATACACAGTCCACAGCAGAAAAAAGCTTAGCTGCTGAGCACGAAGCACACAAAATTCCGATGAGTAGTTTGTTTGAAATAAATAAAACAGATTTTTGCTGGAAAATATTAAATGATTAGGTTGAATCTTGACTTTCCAATGTAGTACATCTATAATAATGTTATATTAATGTGCTCGGGCACATAGATTCTGATAATTTTATTGAGCTTATGATTTTAGCTTATTAATAAAACAAGCTTAGTTCAAATGGAGCGCTTGTTTTATTTTTAAGAATATTTGTGCACGAGCACGAACTATGGAGGACATATGGCAGTTACGATAAAAGAAGTTGCTAAAATGGCAAATGTCTCAAGAGGAACTGTGGACAGAGTCCTGAATAACCGGGGCGGCGTAAAGCACGAAGTGGAACTGCGCATAAGAAAGCTTGCTTCCGATTTAGGCTATAAGCCAAATCGGGCGGGCAAGGCATTGGCAGCGAGGAAAAACCCCGTTAAAATCGGATGTTTGCTGCCAAGTGCGGACAATCCTTTTTTCGATGATATTATTGCCGGACTGCGGGCGGCGGAAAAGGAAGTCGCGGATTTCGGCGTTTCAGTTGAGCTGATTTCCCTCAAGGGGTTTGACGTGGCAACGCACGTCAAAGCGATTCAAAGTCTTGCAGACCGGGGAGCGGATGCACTTTGCCTGACTACGGTGGATGTTCCGCCGATCCGTAAAAAAATAAATGAACTAAGTGCAAAGGGGATCCCGATTGCCACCATCAACTCTGACGTCATGGAAACTTCAAGGCTGTTTTATGTGGGCTGTAATTATTTTACGGGAGGAAAAGCGGCGGCGGGCATGCTGTCCCTAATGCTGAAAGAAAAAGGCAAAACGCTTATTGTCACCGGCTCGCTAAAAATGCAGGGGCACAACGGCCGCATTCACGGTTTTTGCAAAGAAGCGAAAGAAAGCAAACTGGACATTTCAGTCGTAGATGTAATTGAAAGTCAGGACGACAACGAAACAGCGTATCGGTACACAAAAGAAGCACTGCGGCAGCATCCGGATATTAACAGTATTTATATAACGGCTGCCGGCGTTGCGGGCGTGTGCAAAGCGGTTGAAGAGCTTGCCCCCGCAGGGAAAATCCATGTGATCTGTTTCGACGACATTCCCACAACCAAGGCGGCGGTGGCAAAGGGAACGATAAGCGCGACCATTTGCCAGCAGCCTTTTGAGCAGGGATATCAAGCCGTTAAATTGATGTTTAACTATTTTATTGAGGGCGTTATTCCGAAAGACGGGCTTGTTTATACGGAGAACGTGATTAAAATTAAGCAGATTATGAGTGAAGATTAGGGATCGGTATTCATTCATAAGATAAGGAGTATAAAGAATGTCTGATCAAATAAAAATGTATGATGTGTTGGATGACAGATTTCGAAAATATGGAAGAGTGATTAAAGAATATGACTGCTCTGAATTAATAAAAAAGATGGAAGAAACCCCAATACCTTCCGACGTGATTTACGTTCCGTCAGAACCGGAAATGGAAGCGCTGGAATTATTTAATGAACTGCAGGAAATAGAATTCGGGGGCCTGCCGATCCAGTTGGGCTATTGCAATGGGAATAATATTCTGTTAAACGCAGTCGAATATCACCGTTCTTCCGAAATCAACGTGGCTGTGACCGACATGATTCTGCTTTTAGGCAGCCAGCAGGATATCGACCCGGACAAACACATTTATGACACCTCGCTTATCGAAGCATTTTTCATTCCCGCAGGTACCATGATCGAGGTATATGCCACAACGCTGCATTACGCGCCCTGCAATGCAAAAAGCGATGGATTTCGCTGTGTGGTCATTCTTCCCCGCGGCACCAATCAGTCTTTGGAAACCGACCAAATCCGGTTGAAAGACCGCCTGCTGTTTGCAAAAAACAAATGGCTGATTGCACACCCGGACACAGACCTGGGTCGGCAGGGTGCTTTTGTAGGGTTAGTCGGAAAAAATATTTCAGTGGAGGATTAGTATGAGTTCAAAATGTATTTTAGGGTTGGACATCGGGACCTCGGGCTGCAAGGTGCTGGCTTTGGATGAATCCGGCCATATCCTCGGCACCGTGATCGAAGAATACCCGTTATATTCCCCGCAGCCGGGCTGGTCGGAGCAGAATCCGGAGGACTGGTGGCAGGGAGTTGTAACCGGAATCCAAAAGGTAATAAAAAAATTAAGCGGACAAAAAATCTGTGCCATCGGGCTTTCAGGGCAAATGCACGGAATGGTTCCTCTGGACGCTGACCAAAAGGTTGTCCGCAATGCCATTCTGTGGAACGACCAGCGCACGGGTAAGCAATGCGATGAAATCACAAAGCTTGCCGGGGGACTTGATTCTTTGCTGAGCTTTACAAACAACCGGATGCTGACCGGGTTTACCGGGGGCAAAATCCTTTGGATGAAAGAGAATGAACTGGAAAATTACAATAAGACCAAAATCATCCTGAACCCGAAGGATTACATCCGTTTTAAGCTTTCCGGCGAATATATTACGGAAGTTTCAGACGCTTCCGGTACCGGTTTATTCAATGTGAAAGAACGCAAATGGGCAGCCGGACTGATTGAAAAAATCGGGTTGCGCAGGGATTTGTTCCCCAGGGTTGTGGAATCGACCGCCGCAGCCGGAACAGTGAGCCGCGAGGCCGCTGAACTGACCGGAATCCCCGAGGGTACCGTAATTTCCGGCGGGGGCGGGGATGCGGTTATCTCGACCACCGGTCTCGGCCTCATCAAGCCGGGCAGGGTGGGAATTACCCTCGGAACGAGCGGCGTCGTTGCCATGGGGCTGCCTGTATACATGGAAAATCCAAACGGGCTGCTCCAGGTTTCCTGCAACAATGCGCCGGGAACTTACCATGCTATGGGTGTTACCCTTTCCGCAGCGGGCTCCTACCAGTGGTTCCGCAATGCGCTGGGTGAGTTTGAAGCCGAGCAGGGCAAAGCACTTGGCAAGAGCGCGTTTTATCTGCTGGATCAAAAAGCGCAGGAGACCGCGCCCGGCTCCGACGGGCTGATTTTTCTCCCCTACCTTACCGGGGAACGGGCGCCGGTTAACGACCCGGCTGCAACGGGTGCGTTTTTGGGCGTTACCGCAAGGCACGGCAAGGGCCACTTTGCGCGCGCGGTTATGGAAGGCGTGGCCTTCTCGCTTAAACAGGTTTACGATCTGATTATGAGTGTAAATCCGGATGTGCGGCCGACTGAGGTCGTTTTGGCGGGCGGCGGTGCAAACAGCCTGATTTGGCGCCGTATTTTTGCAGATATATTTGATTTGCCTGTGCGCACGGTGTTCGGCAGCGCCGAGGGCGGTTCTTTTGGAGCCGCGCTGGTCGCGGGGGTAACGGCCGGTGTGTGGAACAGCTTAGCCGACACGGTACCGCTGATTCGGCCGGAAAGCGAAACACTTCCGATCAGCGCGAATGTGCCTGTTTATGCAAAACAGTACAGCAAATATATTCGGTATTACGATGCGCTCAAGTGGAGTTACAAATAACATAAAAATTTAATGGAGGAACATAAAATGAAAAACAATATCCCTTCCGTAAAACTTGGCATTATTTCTGTCAGCCGCGACTGCTTCGTCATCTCGCTGTCTGAAAAGAGAAGAAAAGCCATCGTGGAATGCTATACGAAAAAAAGCGGTTCCATCTATGAATGTCAGAAGACAGTGGAGAATGAATCCGACATGCTGCAGGCCGTAGCAGAGGTAAAAGCGGCTGAATGCAACGCGCTTGTTGTATTTTTGGGCAATTTCGGCCCTGAAACGCCCGAAACGCTGATCGCGAAGGAGTTCAGCGGCCCGGTGATGTACGTAGCTGCCGCGGAAGAAACGGGCAACGACTTAATCAACGGCCGCGGCGACGCATACTGCGGCATGCTCAACTGCTCCTACAACCTGGGCCTGCGCAAACTGAAAGCCGTCATCCCGGAGTATCCGGTCGGAACAGCGGATGAAATCGCCGATATGATTGCGGAGTTCGTTCCCGTTGCACGTGCAATTATCGGTTTGAGTTCCCTCAAAATTATCACGTTCGGCCCGCGTCCGCAGGACTTCTTTGCCTGCAACGCGCCGATCAAGGCTCTTTATGACATCGGTGTGGAAATCGAGGAAAATTCCGAGCTGGATTTGCTTGTTTCCTATAAAGCTCACGCAGGCGACCCCCGTATTCAGGGAATTATTGAGGATATGGCGGCGGAGCTTGGCGTGGGTAACCAGTACCCTGACCTGCTGCCCCGCATGGCACAGTTTGAGCTAACCCTTTTGGACTGGGCGGAACAGCATAAAGGCGCGAAAGAGTATATCGCCTTTGCGGATAAATGCTGGCCCGCGTTCCCAAAGGAATTCGGATTTGAACCCTGCTATGTAAATAGCAGGCTTGTATCCAAAGGCATTCCGGTCGCGTGCGAAGTGGATATTTACGGTGCGCTCAGCGAATTTATCGGAACATGCATTACCGGCGATGCCGTTACCCTGCTTGACATTAACAATTCCGTTCCCGCAGACTTGTATGAACAGGATATCAAAGGAAAATACAACTATACTTTACAGGATACCTTCATGGGCTTCCACTGCGGGAATACGCCGCTCTGCAAACTTTCCAAGGGTGCGGTAAAATATCAGCTGATTCAGAACCGGCTTCTTGAAGACGGCGGTACGCCGGACTTTACAAGGGGTACGCTGGAAGGCGATATCGCACCGGGCGAAATTACGTTCTTCCGTTTGCAGAGTGCGGCGGATACCACTCTGCACGCCTATATTGCGCAGGGTGAGGTGCTTCCTGTGGCAACCCGTTCCTTTGGCGGAATCGGCATTTTTGCGATTCCCGAAATGAAACGTTTTTACCGTCATGTTTTAATTGCAAAACGTTATCCTCACCATGGTGCGGTTGCGTTTGGCCATGTCGGCAAAGCGCTTTATACCCTGCTGAATTATCTGGGTGTGGACGACATTGCTTTCAACCAGCCTAAATCCATGCTTTACAAGGATGAGAATCCGTTCGATTAAGATTCTTCATTCAGCTTTTTTAATAAGACAACCCGGTCAGTTAAATGAAAAACGACTCGGAACAAAACTGCGGCAGGAAGATTTCTCTTCCTGCCGCAATTTTATCGTATGGAGTGAAAACTAGCAATTATGAATTTGTCTGACTTTTGGGTCAATTCGGCCGTAATACTTTGCTTTTATCCCATGCAAAGGTTATGCGGTTATCCTGCCGATGGTGCGCGGGGATTTCTCTTTATTCACATAGAAACCGGCGCCCTGACCGGGTTTGCCGACTGCGGTTACTTTAAAGAAGTAATCATTGCCCTTGGCTCCCGCATAAACAACTTGAAAAGCGGAGGCGGTACCGGAAACAAATGTGGGTCTGGCGGACGCTGTCACCTTAAACTGATAGGTATTTCCTGCTTTGAGTGTCAGATTTTTACCCGTATCCAGTTTAATGGGCTTAACCGCCGGAACCTGCTGCGGCAGGAGGACATATTGGGAGCAGTAATGAATCACGATGCTCGTATATCCCATGGCGTCGATCGTACAGGCCGGATGATCGACGGTCTCAAGCTGCTTCGTTTCCGAATTGTAGTAATACAGATACAAAGTTTGCCCGCCAAGGAAACGGTTTACGGCGAAGATTCGGATTGTTGCCGGCGCGGGAAGATCCCCGTTGCCGGGGAAGTTGAGCAGAAGCCCTTTTACCGCGGAAGGAATTGCTTTGCTGACACTGCTGTCCGACGCGGTATTGCTCAGGAGCAGCGCGATATTAATGTCCTTCAGGGAACCCTGGAATTTAGCCAAATCAGAGCCGCTGAAGGTCCAGCTGTAAAGTGTCAGCCCTGTTACGCTGTCAACCACGCCAACTGTAATGCTCTTTTTTGTTTGTTTTGCTGCGTTCAGAACTGCCTGCGTAATATTGAGTGTGATAGTCACATTCGGATTGGCATTATTGACCGCCTGAGAGGGGATTATTACATTCAGATTCACACCCGCCGCTGCGGTATTGTTGAGCTGGTTTACAATCTCATCGGACGGTGCGGCAATCGTCACTCTGGCGGGCTTCTGTGCGGAAGCGGCGGAAAGAATATCCGCTAAACCGGACGGAACCGTAATGCTGAAAGAAGAGGTGGTGCCGGTTATTACCGCGCTTGTGCCGGCAGCGGGCGTTACATCCACAATGGTGGTTCCCGTCGTATCCGTCGAGGTATGGATTGTACCGGAGTCTTCGTTTTTCACCGGGGTGGAACTGGGGGTGGAGGGGTTTGGCTTGGGCTGGTTGCTTTGATATGCGGCGGTAATCACCGCGTCACCGGACACACTCTTCACAATTACGGAAGTTTTGTCGTCGCTGATTAACAGCGCGTCCCCGGTGTTCACGGTTACATTTAACACTTTGTAGCCCTGCACTGCTTTTATTGTGAACTTCTCGGAATCATTGCCTTTCTTTACATACTGTACAGCGGGGGTAATGGTTCCGTTCGGACTTGATGCAGCCGAAACCTTATAGAAATCAGTATTGGCAGTGACGGTTGCGGCAGCAGTGTTGCCCGCCTTATCGGTGGCAGTCACTTCATAGCTTCCTGCTTTTGCAAAGGTCAGTTTGTTGTCGGTAAGCTGCACCACATTTCCGTTTACCGTTACTGTGTCCAAATGATCTTCTGCAATGGTTGCAGTTGGTGGCTGGGCTTCTTCGTCCACGGTGATAACCGGGCTTGCCGTATCGCGGATAAAGCGGAACGTGCCGGTTGAATTTTGCATTACTGCGAAAATGTCATACCGTCCGTCACCATATTCGCCGGCTGTAAGATCCAAATTAAGGTTGTATGTGCTTTGGACAGCCGGAGCGGCGGTTTCTTGAATCAGCTCACTTGTTGCCTGAACGGAATTCTTCATAAGGATCAGATCTTCGGCCGTGTATTCGTGAATCAGGGTTCCGTCCTTTTTAATTTGAGCCTTAACAAGAGGGTTGTCGCTCTTTGTAAGAATTTGGAAGGATGCGCTGCTTTGTCTGATGAAGCCGCCGTATTTGATATCCGTTTTAAAGTTTGGACTTTCGGTGCTTCCCGCGTATTGCAAACTCTTAATTGCCAGCTTCAGTGCTGAAATAGCTCCTTTTATTTCGTCCTGTGCGGCATCCGCTTTCCCGATTACAATATTTGCATCAGTCACGGCGCTTTTCAGCGTATTCCAGCTTTCAGCCGTATAATCCAATTCCGTCAGCTTGCCGGCCTGCAGCACAACCGCCTTCAGGTCATCAACAGAAACGGGATTTTCGGTAAATCTGATATAGTCAACATTCCCCACATATTTGCCCGGTTGGCTGATAAACCGCAGGTAAACATCGTGAACGCCTGTAATGGCCGGGGCAATGTCGGCGCCTTCCAAAACATAGTTGCCCCACCCGGAACCTGTGGTATGGGTCGGAACAGTCGCCGCTGGCTGATTATCCAGCGAATCCAGAACGACTTCCACTCTGCCCGCTACAGCTTCGTTGTTGATGTTGCTGCTTGAATAAGAAATTTGAATATGGGAAGCTCCCAAATCGCCGAAATCAACATTATTATACTTTACCCATTCACCGTCCTGAACGCCGCCGATATTGGCTCCGCCGCTGCGGTTGGTGTCATTGTCAATGCTGATTCCCTGTGACTGGTCAAAGCTTTCCGCTTCGAAATTCTGCACATAGGCGTCCCTTACCTTTGTACTGATTTTGGCAATGGCGTCTTTCAGGGAAATTGCTGCGTCATGAATTTCCTGGCCCGTTGATGCGGCGTTGTTCCATACGGCTTTTGCCGCTGCAACAGCGGCATTCAGATTTTCCACAATGCTTTCGGGAGCACTGGAGGTATCTAATCCGTTGGCCTGAAGAATGAGTGTTTTTAAATAATCGCGGTCAATCGCCTTGTCAAAATCACCCATCAGTTCAATTTCCGCAATTTCAGCTGCACCCGTACCGCTTGACAGGTCAAGGCGATAGTGCCGGTACTTGGCAGCCGCTTTATCTTCGGCAATCGAGAAGGGCCTCGTATATTGGTTCCAATCAAATGTTACACCCGAACGGCTGTCCAGAGTATTCCACGTTGTGCCGTCATTGGAACCGTACAGCTTCAGGCCGGTGGGCGCTTTTGTTTTGTCGCTGCCCGATGTGACTGTGTACATATTCACATAAACCGGGGTGTTGAAGCTGTAATACACCGATGCGGTTCCGTCCGCAGTAGTGGTAAAAGCAGCTGTGCTGGCGGAATCATTGTCGAACAGCTTATCCGTATCATTGCTTTGCCCGCTGTAAACAGAATCTGTATTAACGCTTTCAGTCGGAGCCGCCGTCAGTTTATCCGGATGGGTGCTCGTCATGTCGGCGATCGGTTTTGGCGTGTTATTGCCCTTTGTAATGGAGGTTGGCGCCGCATCATCGGCAGAACCCCAGTTGGAGGGCTGGTCTCCCATTGTAAAATCAATCGTTCCGCCCTTTGCCAGGTCGGAGTGCAGGAAGTAGCATTTGCTGTAATTCTCGCCGTTCAGTTTAACACCTTGAACGTAAACATTTTTCTTACTGTTGTTGGGTGCGTTGATTACAAGGCTTTTGCCGTTTTCCAAATGAACGGTTGCTTTTTTAAATAACGGGGAACCGATGGCAAACTCGGGGTTGCCCATGCTTAACGGATAAAAGCCCAATGCGCTGAAAATATACCAGGCGGACATCTCTCCGTTGTCTTCGTCACCGATGTAACCCTGGCCGAAATCGCTGCCCACATAAACTCTTGCAAGAATGTCGCGCACAACCTGCTGTGTGCGGTCGGGCCGGCCGGCGTAGTCATACATATACGGGATATGGTGGGAAGGCTGGTTGCTGTGGCCGTATTGGCCCAGTTTGATTTCGCGCGCCTCTTTCATCTCGTGAATTTCGCCGCCGTAGCCTCCGGCGTCAAAGATTCCCTGAGTAGAAAAGAATTGATCTAATTTCTTGGCCAGATTTTGTTTGCCGCCGTAAAGGTTGGCAAGCCCCTGGCCGTCCTGCGGCACGCTGAACGCCATGTTCCACGCATTGGTTTCAGTGTAATCGCCGCCCCACCGTGTGGGATTGAATTGGTTTTTGGCAAAGGTCCAGGCACCGCTTCTGTTTTTGCCGCTGAACCAGCCGCCCAGATCCAGGCTGAACAGATTCGTATAGTTCTGAGCACGGTTCAAATAGTATTTATATGCGTCGGTATCACCCTTATATTTGGCAAGCTGGGCAATGCCGTAGTCATTGATGTAGCCTTCCATCGACCAGGACATGCCTTCGTTGATGCTGTTGGAGGTGAAGCCGTCGAAGATGGAGTTCTGTAATCCCTTTCTGCCGCCGTTGGTGGAATTGCTGCTCACCACGGCGCCGTTCTTCAGTGCGGAAAGATATGCGTCGTCCACATCAAATTGGATGCCCCTGTTTATTGCGTCGCCAAAGATAACATCCGAGCTGGTGCCCACCATACTGTCGGTGCCGCCCGGTGCAATCCATCTTGGCACCCAGCCTTGGTCCTTGTAGTGCTGCACCAAGCCGTTGAGCATTTCGGTGTCCTTCCCGGGGGTAAGCAGCGCGTAAGCCGCCCAGGTGGTGCGGTAAGTATCCCAAAAACCGTTGTTGTAGTACAGCTTGCCGTCCACAACACCGTGTTCACCGTAGGGGCTGCGGTATTGCCACCCGGATTCTGTTCCCGCTCCGGTCTGCTCGGAAAGCAGGTTGGGGTAGGCAAACAAACGGTACATGCTGGAATAGAAGGTGGTTAACTGGCTTTCTGTGGCCCCTTCGATTTCAACGATTCCAAGCTGGTCGTCCCAGGTCTTCTGGGCCTGCTGAAAAACATCGTCAAAGCTTCTCGCACCGATTTCCAGCTGAAGACTGCGCTTCGCCTGATCCGCGCTGATGAAGGAGGTTGCCACTTTCAGAGTAACTGTCTGCGTTCCCGCAGGAAAGCTGACCATGCCTGTTTTATCGCTTACCACAGTCGGGCTGGTAAATTGCTGATCAAATTCACCGTAAACATACATACTTTGCATGCCGTTCGAAGTATGCTCCGTGCGGGCGGTGAAGCTTTTGCTGTCACTGCCGTAACTGAGCGTTCCGCCTGCGCGTACACTGTCAAATATGATATTGCGGTTCACAGCGGTATTGTCAAACGTGAATTTTACGGCTGCGGCATGATCGGTCGGGCTAAGCTCGATTCGCGATCCGGCCGCATTACCTTCCGTAAACCGGACGCTGTAATAGTGTGCCTTCGCCGTTTCATTATTGTGGCTGAATTTAGCCGCTCTTGCGCTTGTTCCAATGTTGGTTGAGCCGGGCGTTAAACTGGTGTTCACCATAAACTGCCAGGTTCCGCGGTCTCCGACCCAATACGAAGGTTCGTGGCTGATGGTGATGTGCTTAAGAGTGTTATCCTGATAATTATACATTTTATTGTCGTCGCTGTTGGTTACCGGCGCCCAAAAGTTAAATCCGTGGGGGACGGTGACTGCCGGTGCTGTCAATCCGCGCGAAAAGGATGGAGAGTCGTTGGTTCCGCGAAGAATATTGACATAATCGGAAAGATGGGAATAGGTGTTGGGCGCACTGTCCGCAATACTGATATCATCAATATAGGCAAGAAAGTTAGCCGCCTGATCCGTGGTAACCTTGTCATTCTCATACCCCACCAATATTTTTTTGATGGTCTTTCCGGTAAGACTGCCGGTATTTAAATATGTACTGATTTTATTCCACTGGCGGGTAGTCAAGGTTCTGGATTTGCCCTGCTCCAGCGGGGAAACGATGTTTCCATTCTGATCGACCGCTCCTGACCGGCTCAGATAGGTTCCATCGGTGAACTGCAAATCCACCGCAATGTACATCGATGTATAGTCGAAGTCATAATCACCGATATATTGGGGGAAAATCACATAGCTTAATTTTGTATTGTCCGTCACCGGGATATTCAGGTTGTCGTAAATGACATTGTAGCAAAGACCGCCGCTGCTGTTTTTTTGCTGGGTACCGCTGACAGCTAATGCCTTGGAGCCGGTCCAGCCTGTGTTGGCGCTTTGGTTCCATACCGATGCGGGGCCGGAGCCGATTGTGGTGTTCATTGGCATCAGTGCGGGTACTCCGTCCGCCGGGTCAAAAGTTGCAATGTTCAGGTCTGCAAACTGAGTCATTCCGGAATTTCCGGCGTTGGCGCTGATCTCCAGTTTATAGTATTGATATGCGGTACTGTTTTCAAACCGGAAGATTTTTTGCTGAAAGCGGCTCGCAAACGTGATGCCGCTCTGCGTATCCAGAACGGTCCAGGTGGAACCGTCGCCGGAGCCGTAGAACTTCCAGTCCTTCGGGTCACGCTCGGACGCGTCGTTTGCAGAAACAATGGAATACGCCTTAACCGTTTTGACTGCCGGAATTTGAAACGAAATCCAAATAGGCTTTGCAGCCGATGGAACGTTATCCTGTGAAAGCCACTTGGTTGAAGGGTTGCTGTCAAATATCCGCGCTTTACTTTCTGAGGCAGAGAAGTCACCCGAGCCTGCTATGCTGGTCAGTATCACAGACGAGGTTATGTCACCGATTATCTGTTCTGCCGAAGACCCGCTGACATTTTGAATCCGGTTCGCTCCCTGGCTGTCTTTGTCAACGGTGGACTGAATAAAATCTGTGCCGGTCTCAAATGAAGTGAAAAAGCCTGCTGCTTCCAAACCTTGTGGTGCGGCGGTTTGTGCCCCTGCAGATACGCCATTGGACAGTACCAATGTCACCGTGAGCAAAAGCGCCATCATTTTTTCGCTATACTTTTTCATACGATTCTCCTCCTGTCCTTTTTTAAATATCCGGTCTGCTCTATGCTGTCATCATATTTTCTCACCCCTTATGACTGATTTATATTCATCATGTGAAGCCGCACTTCCATGCGCGCTTCCAATATAGAATACGAATGGCTGCCATCCCTGATTTTTCGACAATATAGTCAAAAATACTACATATTATATAATTTATTACAAATATTTTATTAATATTGCATATAGTATAGCATTTGTGTTCTCTTGAAATAAGGGGTGAAATTTTGGGATAGAGGGGCATATCTTCAGAAGTTCAGTTTAAAGAATATTTAAAAATGTCGCATTATATAAGAATATAAATGAAATGCAGCAATCCCGGAATGACAGCGTGAAACAGGCAGGATACTGCTCTGTTCAACCAACCCTACAAAAAACTCTAAACATAGTAAAAGAATATATGCAACAAATATAAAACAAGAGAAGATATGCCCCATAATTCGAAATCTGGCCCCCTTATAGGACGAAAGAATCAATGCTATACTTGAAGCACTGAAACGGCAGCAGAGAAATAAGGACAGGTGAATTATATGGGGGAATACATAGCGGAACTAAGCCACATCAATAAAAGCTTTCCGGGAGTAAAGGCGCTGGACGATG
>JAEWDK010000001.1 GCA_023390175.1 Bacillota bacterium | reverse complement strand
GGCGCATGAAAGGACTGATTATCACCCTGTTTTCGCTATTATTGGACGAAGAGATTATCACCTGTTCCAGTGAAGACGATGTCTGCAGTAATTCTGAAATTACGCAGATTGAATCTGTGCTCAAAGTCATGGTCGAGCATCCGGAAGCGAAACTTAGTATGAAGGATGCTGCGGTGCTCGCAGGTATGAGTTATTATTGCTTCTGCCGCACATTTACAAGGGTACTGGGGCATAGTTTTATCGAACATCAGAATAAGCTGCGTGTCTGCAGGGCAGAGGAGTTTCTGCGTGATACGGATAAGAGTATTGCTGAAATCGCAGAGGCTTTGAACTTTGCAACTTTAAGCTATTTCAACCATACTTTCAAAAAATACCGCGGAATTGGTCCCAATGATTATCGTAAGAATGTTTTCGCAAAATAAAGCTAAAACTAAGCAAAATCCTAGCTAGCGAAATAAGCCTAGATATTCTATAATATGTACAAATACAAGTTGAATTATTTTTATATTCTGTATTAAATGCTTGCAATCCGGGTGAGTTTTACCAAGAAATTGGTAGTTTACATGGATGACTTAAACAACTCACACTAATGAGAAAAGCCATCCAATTATGAAAAGGAGAGTGTACAAAATGAGAACAAAAAGGTTACTTGCAGCACTGTTGGTGGGTGCTCTTGCAGTCGGAATCACAGGATGCAGCTCCGGCAGCAGCTCTAGTTCGAATTCTAGCACAGGTTCTGCATCGGTTTCCGGTTCAAGCCAGAAACTTTCAGGTTCTCTGTCGATCTGGGCGTGGGCAGGCTCCGACGGTGAATCCAAGGCGAGAAAAGATATGATTGAGTTATTTATCAAAAATCATCCGGAACTAAAGGTTACTTACACTATTTTGCCCACTGCAAATCAGGCTTGGGATCAGAAAGCAGCTGCCGCTTTGGCTGCCGGTAACGCAGGTGATGTTATGCAGATGAGCCCGGACTACTACGGTATGAATACAAAATATTACGTTGACTTAAATTCCTATGTAAAAAAGGATAGTACCGATCTCAAGAGTGTTCTTACACCGGGCATGATTGACGGCTATTACGATGCGGATGGTAAACTGGAAGGCTTTCCGCTTATGACCAACTGCTTTGTGATGGCATACAACAAGGATATGTTCGATAAGGCCGGTGTTGCCTATCCGAAAGATGGCTGGACGATGGATGATCTTTCGAATTGGGGTAAAAAGTTTGCAAGCGGTTCCGGTGCAACGCAGACCTACGCAATTGCGAAACATTGGGTCATGGACAAGCTTATGTTATATGTGGAAGGCGGCACTCCATACACTAAAGATTTTAAAACCTCTAATATGGGTAGCAACGAGATCGTCAAATCTCTGGCACTTTACCAGAAGCTGATTAAGAGTGGTATCATGCCGAGCGATACAGCATCGAAATCCATTCCCTCGGAAACACTGTTTACCTCGGGTAAAGCGGCTATGTACCCGATGGGTGGATTTGAATCTGCTCAAATTATTTCAGATGCAGAGCAAAACGGTATCAAATTGGGATTTGCCAGCATGCCGAGTGATCCAAGCGGCAATGAGGTCAATGTCCAGTATGCGACCGGTTGGGCAATCACAACAACCTGCAAAAACAATGACGCAGCATGGCAGTTCTTAAAGGAATCCGCATATGCCAATGACAATATGGCTAAAATTACCGCTACGGTTGGTATTCCGGCTGACTACAAAATTGCCAAGGCTGACTATGCGAAGATAACAACAGGCGGAGTCAAATTTACGAACGACTATTATGTAAACCATATTTCGAAATCGCATCTCAATCCTTTCGGCGGCGCACTGGCCTCATCGGGTGACATTTGGACGAGCATGGCTCAGGAAGCCACACTAAACGGAAAAGATCCTTCTACAGTAGTGAAAACCTATGCACCTAAAATTGCGACCGAAATCGAAGGATATTCTTCCAAAAAGAAATAATGGCTCCACTTAGCTGATACCGGAAAAAGTACAGAGGAAAGTGAGAAAATCGTTTTCCTCTGTACTTACGTTTATTAACTCATTTAGAGGTGATATTAATGAAAAAAGGTAGACTTAGCAAAGCAGAAGTTCGTAATACCTTTAATTTTTATGCTTATATTTCTCCTTGGTTAATAGGCTTCCTTGTTCTCACCGTCTATCCGATGCTTGATTCTCTTTATCTTTCATTTACAAATTCGGAATTGAGCGGGGAAGCGAAATTTATAGGCATCGATAATTTTATACGTGCCTTTACCGTGGACCAACAGTTTTTTATCTCATTTAAGAACACCATTGTCTATGTCGCGATTTTCGTACCTGTCAGTCTGATACTTTCATTCCTTATTGGCTGGCTTCTGAGTCAAAAAATTAAGGGGCTGAGTTTTTTCAGAACAGTTTTTTACTTGCCATATATTACGGCGGGCGTTGCCGTCACGCTTCTTTGGGGATGGATTTTTAACGGAAGCTATGGCCTTATCAATTATCTTCTGTCTCTTATCGGAATCCAGGGCCCTGACTGGCTCGGTAACTCGCATACTGCATTATACTGTATCATAATCATGAGCCTTTGGACCATCGGAAACAACATCCTTATAATGTTGGCCGGTATTCAGGATATCCCGGTTTCCTATTATGAAAGCGCACAGATTGACGGCGCATCTACACTTCGGCAGCTCTTTTCTATTACGTTGCCGCTTTCGACACCGACAATCTATTTTAATCTTGTCATCGGTGTCATTGCAGCGTTCCAGATCTTTAATCAGCCGTACATTTTGACTCAAGGTGGACCTGTGGATGCAACCCGAACCGTTGCTATGATTATATTCCAAAATGCTTTTCAATATGGAAGAATGGGATATTCATCGTCCATTGCGTGGTGCCTGTTTGTCGTTATCATGGTGATAACATTAATTATTCAGTCCACATCGAAAAAATGGGTGTTTTATGACGACTGATTTTTTGAGAAAGGAAAAAATTTTATGAGCCGATCACTTTCAAAAAGCGCATCTCGTCGTCTCAAATTAGGTGTTACGTATTTTATCTTGGGTGTTTGCACGATTATTTGTATATTCCCTTTTTTATGGATGATTAGCACCTCGTTCAAATCAACAGCAGAAGCGTTTCTGTTTCCTCCGACTTTTATACCGAAGAGATGGATCTTTTCAAATTTTGCAAATGGGTTCGCACAGGCCGATTTCGTTACATTTATAAAAAATACCCTTTTTTTGACCATCATCTGCACGGTGGGTACTGTAATTTCCGCTGCTATTGTTGCTTATGGCTTTGCAAGGTTTAAGGCAAAGGGTTCGAACGTTATGTTTCTGTTCTTAATGGCAACTATGATGTTGCCAACACAGGTTACGCTTATTCCGCAGTATATGTTATATCACAGGCTGAATATGGTTGACACCTATTTTCCAATGATATTTCCTGCGTTGCTGGGCGGCGGAGCATTTAATATATTTTTATATCGGCAATTTTTTATGACTCTTCCGAAAGAGCTGAGTGAAGCTGCGACAATTGATGGTGCAAATTCTTTTCAGACGTTTATTCATATTATGCTGCCCGCTGTGAAGCCGGTCTCCATGGCAGTTGGCGTTATGTCCTTGGTTTACAACTGGAATGATTTCTATACTCCGTTAATTTACTTGAACACTACGTCAAAATTCACAATAAGCATCGGTCTGCAGTTCCTTAACTCCTCAATGGGGACTACTAATATCGGTCAAATGATGGCAGTTTCGCTTATCACAATGCTGCCGGTATTGGCGATCTTCTTTATATGCCAGAAATATTTTGTGCAGGGCATTAAAATGTCAGGCCTTAAGGCATAAAAAAGTGAACCTATACTGAATCGGTGCATGGCCAAGCCGTGAGTTCCGAGGAAAGCCTGTTGAGAGAAGGAGACTTACTTAAAAATGATCCAATACCAAAACCCAATTATCCGCGGATTTAATCCGGATCCGAGTATCTGCCGCGTAGGGGAAGATTACTACGTCGTCACATCTACATTTGAATTTTTTCCTGGCGTACCCATTTACCATAGTAAAAATCTTGTGGAGTGGGAACTTATTAGCTACTGTCTGACAACGGATAAACAGCTTCCACTCCAAGGTGGTTTAAATTCTGGAGGAATATACGCTCCAACTCTTCGCTACAATGATGGCGTTTTCTATATGATAACTACGAATGTATCAGGAAAAGGGAATTTCATTGTATATACAAGAGACATCCGCGGCCCATGGTCTGAACCGGTTTACATAGACCACATGGGGATTGACCCGTCACTGTTTTTCGACGATGACGGTAAGGTGTATTTTTGCGGAACCCATTATTGCAATGACCGTCAGGGAATTGTTTTGTTTGAAATTGACCCTGTCACAGGCAAACGGCTGAGCGAAGCGAAAACAGTTACTTATGGGAACGGCGGAAAGTATCCGGAAGCACCACATCTTTATAAGATTAACGGCTTTTATTATCTTATGATCGCCGAAGGTGGAACCGAATATAGTCATATGGAGACGGTTTTTCGCGCTACCAGCCCTTGGGGGCCCTACGAATCTTGCCCACGAAACCCGATACTCTCACATAGAGACTCCATGAATTTATCAATACAGGCTACTGGGCATGCCGACATTGTTGAAGATACTAACGGAAACTGGTGGCTTGTTTGTCTTGGCATACGCCCGCTGCCTTCCGTATTTCTCCACAATCTCGGTCGTGAGACCTTCTTGTCACCGCTTACCTGGGATAAAGAAGGATGGCCTGTTATCGGAGACGGCGGTGTAATCGCCCTCTCAATGCAGGGCCCGCTGCCGGGCCCGACTCCTCATGTGACGCAGACGTCGAATTTCGAGGATGATTTCACAGGCGATTCATTTAAACTCGACTGGAACTTTGTGCGCAATCCGCGCCGTGAAAACTATCGGCTTTTGAACGGCCGGCTCTGTCTGTCAGCGGGAAGCGAAACTTTGAGTGACCTCATGCCGACTTTCATGGGTGTACGTCAGAAAGAATGGAATGTACGTGCGCAGACAAAGGTGACTGCTGATTCTTGTTGCACAACACAAGCGGGAATCACCGCCTATTATAACAACGACTACTACTATGCTTTTTACGTAAGCAGAGATGAGCAAGGCTCCTGTGTTGTCATCTCAGGAAGAGTACATGGCATGGAATGCGTTTCTATCAGAAAATCGATTCCTAAAATTGAAGCAGTGGAGCTACGCATAGAGGCGGATCAAAAAGAGTACCGGTTTAGTTATCGTGTAAATGATGAGTGGGTTGAAGCAGGTACAACCAGAACGGCCGGCCTTTGCACAGAGGGTACTATGACAATGACATTTACAGGTACCTATCTGGGCGTTTTCGCAAGTGGTACGGAAGCATATTTCGATTACTTTTTTTGCCAAATCACTTGATTAAAGATGTGGATAGCGTATGACAAGAGCGCCCCGTCCAGCAGAACCGGGCATGTTGACAGCAATGAAATTCCTGTCAAGAGTTGTATGTACCGGAGACTACTCTATCACTTTGAGCGGCAAAATAAGTTTCAGAGCTTTTCAGCCTTGTCATTGAAGGCTGCGCGTCAAAACCAAGTTTCAATGTCCTTGACTGTTTTGAAAAATGCTTCAAGTCTCTATCACGACAATGAACGGTGTCAGTTATTTGGATAATTCAGTAAAGCGATATCGTTGAACGTAGGAGGTAAAAGTCATGCCGGTACCTTTTTTTACAAAAAAAAATAACAAGCAGGTTCTGGTCGTTAATGATAAACCCTTTATTATGCTTGCAGGAGAAACGCATAATTCTAATGCTTCTTCACTGGAAGTATTCGGCAAAGTATTGGATACGGCCGTCAGATTAAATCTCAATACAGTATTTACACCGGTATATTGGGAACTTATTGAGCCTAGGGAAGGCGTTTTTGATTTCACTTTGGTTGACGGTTTGATTAATCAGGCTAAACAGCGGGGAATTAAACTTGCCGTCCTATGGTTCGGTACATGGAAAAACGCACAGCTTTTTTATGCGCCATCATGGGTTAAAACAGATATGAAACGCTTCAAAAGAGCGGAAGTGGAAATAGGCCAAACACAGATAAAACTCAAAGATTTTTACGGTATGAGCTATGCTTCCCTGTCCTATTTGTGCGACGAAACGGTAATCGCGGACGCCAAGGCTTTTAGGGCTTTCCTGCTGCATCTTAAAGAGATTGATGAAACTGAGAACACAGTTATCATGGTTCAGGTTGAAAATGAAACAGGTCTCTTAGGTGCCGCAAGGGAGCATTCAAATGAAGCCGATGCGGTGTTTGCTTCACGGGTACCGCAGGAATTTGCGGAATACATGCGTTCCCATACTGACACTATGGTTCCCGAGGTAAAAGAAGCAGTTATAAGCGGTTCATTGAGCGGGGATTGGAAAGCTGTGTTCGGAAAAGTGGCAGAAGAGATATTCAGCGCATATCATTTTGCAAAATTTACGAATAAGGTAGCGGCTGCAGGCAAAGAGGCATATCCGTTACCTATGTACGTTAACTGCTGGCTTGACAGAGGAGAAGTGCCAGGTAAATACCCAACGGGAGGTCCAGTATCGCGGGTACTAGAGGTCTGGAAGTACTGTGCCCCAAGTATTGATGTGTTTGCACCTGATATTTATGTCCCTTATTTTTGTGATATCTGTGACGAGTACACCCGCAGGAACAACCCTCTTCTCATACCGGAAACCCCCACCCATAATTTCGCAGGCCCCAGGCTCGTCTACGTAGTCGGTCATCACCACGCTTTAGGTTTTTCTCCATTTGGATTTGAGGAAATGGGCAAGCCGTTTTCCATGGCGGAAGCCGCTCTGTTTGGTGTGGACACTTCGGATGAATCCTTAATAGTGCCCCATAATATTGATGAGTATGCTTGGTATAACAAGACATTGAATGAAATGATGCCGCTCCTCGTTGAAAAATATGGAACAGATGATTTGCAGGCCGTTTGCAGCGAACGTCAAGATGAAAACACTATGATTTTCGGTGATTATGGCTTTAGGGTAATCTGGAAGCATTCCATGATTAAAAGGACTGATGGAGTATGTCTGGTCCTCAAAGCAGCAGATGATGAATTCTATATTATCGCAAACGGTATTGGCCTGTCGCCTTTTTCGAACGATAAAAAGAATCCTAATATCGATATCCTTGTAAAAGAAGAAGGACAGTTCACCAAAGGGAAATGGCGTGGCACTAAGCGGCTAAATGGAGATGAAATTCAAACAAATATATTCAATGAGCCGACTTTGATTAGGATAAAGCTATTCGCTTATCATTGATCTAAAAGGTTCGCCATATAAGTTTAAATTTACCTTTGTCGTTGAGTGTCCCGTCGCTGTATGGGAGAGAGTGATCTCTTGGAAATGTATTGCAAATTTGTGAAAACAGATTGTTAATTGTAAACGTAAAGACAGGATGGTTGATTCTAAAATGAAGAAATTGTTATATGGTGCTGCGTACTACGACGAATATATGCCCTATGACAGACTTGCTCAAGATGTTGAAATGATGAAAGCTGCAAATATGAATGTGGTACGGATTGCAGAGTCAACTTGGGCTACCATGGAACCGCGAGAAGGAGAATTTAACTTTTTTCACATTGACAGAGTATTAAATGCAATGGAAGAAGCAGGCATAAGTGTAATTGTGGGCACACCAACCTATGCATTTCCTTCATGGCTTGCGAAACTCCATCCCGATATATTGGCCGTAACGGAAAAGGGACGCGAATTATATGGCAGGCGTCAAAACATGGATATCACAAATCCGAATTTTCTAAACCATGCTGAACGCGCAATCCGTAAGTTAATAGAGCACGTTGCAGATCGTAGTTGTGTTATCGGCTATCAGATAGACAACGAAACAAAACACTATGGTACTGCCGATAAGCGTGTTCAAGATATGTTCGTAAATGAACTGCGACAGAAGTATCCGGATTTAGATAAACTAAATGAAGAGTTTGGTTTGAATTATTGGAGTAACCGAATAAATTCATGGGACGAGTTTCCAAACATACTTGGGACCATTAATGCGAGTCTAGGGGCCGAATTCGCCAAATTTCAGCGAAAACTTGTCAGCAGATATCTTTCTTGGCAAGCGGACATTATTAGTGAGTATAAAAGACCTGACCAATTTATTACGCATAACTTTGACTTCGCATGGAGAGGGTACTCATTTGGAGTTCAACCGGATGTTGATCATTTTGACGCTGCTAAAACTCTTACTGTAGCAGGCTGCGATATCTACCACCCGTCACAGGATGATCTTACGGGCACCGAAATATCATTTTGCGGTGACTTAGCGCGCTCGCTAAAACAGGATAACTATCTGGTGCTGGAAACTCAAGCTCAGGGCAACACGGAATGGCTACCCTATAAAGGACAGCTCAGGTTGCAGGCTTTCAGCCATATTGCGAGCGGAGCAAATATGGTTGAATACTGGCACTGGCACTCAATACACAATGCTTGCGAAACCTACTGGAAGGGTTTGTTAAGCCATGATCTCGGAGCAAATAGATTGTATAATGAGGCAAAAGTCATAGGTTCCGAGTTTAATCGTCTTTCTGAAAATCTGATTGATTTAAAAAAAGAAAACGATGTTGCAATATTAATCAATAATGAATCCTTGACAGGTCTTGAATGGCTTCAAATAGGCAATGGCGTTGATTATAATACGGTTGTGAGGTGGATGTACGACGAAATTTATCATCTCAATGTTGGCTGTGATTTTATCAACACAGAAGAATTTGAACTTGCTAAATATAAAATGATCGTCGTACCTTCGTTGTATTCGGCAAAAGATGCCTTACTCGAGCGGCTCAATGAATATGTTGAGAACGGCGGACATCTTGTTGTCAGTTTTAAAAGCGGTTTCTCCAACGATAACCTGAAAGTCAGCTGTAACAAGCAACCCAACATCCTCAGCAAAAGCTGTGGTATTACCTATGACCAGTTTACAATACCGAGAAATGTATCCTTAAAAGGGCTTGACTTGGATGGTGAAGCGTTAACCGCAAACAACTGGATGGAATTGATTGAGCCAACAACAGCGGAGGTAATTGCAAGGTATGATCATCCCCAATGGTCGGAATATGCCGCTATAACGCGAAACAATTACGGTAAGGGTACAGCACTGTACCTTGGCTGTATGACTACTAGCGTAGTTTTGCGTCATGTGTTTTCTGAAGAAATAAAACGAGCTGGCATCAATGACATCGAACAACATTACGAGTATCCAATCATAGTAAAGAAAAGCAAAAGATCGGATGGCAAGAGTATTATTTTCTTTTTTAACTACTCCAATGAAACGCAGACTATTACGTATGATTATAACAATGCTACAGATATTTTAAACAATGAAATACTGCATAATAGAGAGCGGATAACTATTAAGCCGTGGGATTTACGAATTGCGGAAGTTTCAGACTTTTGAGAATGCGCCTGCATGAATAATGATAACTGTTTATGCTGTACTCTGGTTTTGAGATACTTCCAGAATTGCCGAATAGAAACGATTTCTCTTGTTACATCAAACAGCAGCAACGTGTCAGACTGTTTGAAATTATATCAGCCTTTATGGAATTTAAACAAAGATAGGCAATTAATCCTTAGAATGGTAAAACGCCCCCTGCTGTAGGAAAACAACTACAACAGGGGGCGTTGCTATGTGAGGGGAAACGGTTTTTTACCAAATCCTGTTTATTTCGGCTTGGCGGCGCAGCTCCTCGCGGAAGTCCGGATGCGCAATATTGATGAGCGCTTCGACGCGGCGGCTCACATTCAGCCCGCGCAGCCAGGCAATGCCGTATTCCGTCACTACGTAGTCCGTGTCGTTGCGGGACGTGGTGACGACCGAGCCTTCCTGCAAAAACGGCACAATCTTCGAGTGAAGAACCTCTTTTCCGCTTTCGTCCTTGGTGGTATAGGTGGAGTGCATGGCGATAATCGACTTGCCACCGGGGGACATCTGCGCGCCCTGCACGGTTTCCGACTGTCCGCCCGTACCGGACCACTGAGTGTGGCCGACCGTTTCCGAAGCGCATTGGCCGGTAAGGTCAACCTCCAGTGTGGCATTCACCGAAACAAATTTGTTGTTTTTTCCAATGGTGTACGGGTCGTTGGTAAAGGTGCAGGATTTAAACAAAATAGATGGATTGTTGTCGATGTAATCGTAGAGTCTCTGGCTGCCCATTGTGAAAGAGCAAACCGAGTAGCCGTTGAGCAGACCTTTTTGGGAATTGTCCACTGCGCCGCATTCAATCAAATCCACCATGGTTTCCGTAAACATTTCTGTGTGGATTCCCAAATGGTGCTTGCTCTTCAGCTCCGTCGCCACTGCATTCGGAATATTGCCGATTCCCAGCTGAATCGTGGAACCGTCCTCAATCAGCGAGGCAATATATCTGCCGATTGCCGCGTCCGTTTCGGTGTAGGGAGCCAGCTTGCTTTTAAAGATGGGGCGGTCGGATTCCACCACAGCCGCAACCTCGGAAATGTGAACCTGTGTGTCACCGAAGGTACGGGGAAAATTGGGGTTCACCTCCACGATGGCAAGTGCCCCCTTGTTGATCAGGTCCCGCTCATAAATCGCGCTGACGGACAGGGACATATAGCCATGCTGATCCATGGGGGATACAGTAGCCAGCACCACGGGACGGCGGTTTTCATAAGCGATGCGGTCAAGGGTTTTGCGCAGAATGGAAGTAGAGCTTTGGGGCACGTCGCTCACCAGCTTTTTGGTCTGTGCCTCGCGCAGACCGGCATTGAAAAACCAGCCGTTATGCGCCATAACCCCCTTCATTTCAGGGTCCTTAAACGCTTCGTAATACTTCAGGGGCAAGCAGGTGTTCAGAACTGTATTTTTTACGCCGGTTTTCTTGAGGTGCTGTAATTTTTCAAGGATTGCCTCGGGTTCCCCGGCCGCTTGAGACGAAAACATATAGTCGTTGTCCTGAATTAATTCCAGTGACTGTTCGGCGGTCATTTTTTTCTCACAATATATTTCTTCAAATGATTTCATAAAAGTTTCCTTTCCATACTTACTGCTTCTTTTCCTTTGCTGCGTGCCCTGTTTCCGGAAGGAGGAACGATCCGAGGAAGAAGGTTGCGCTCATCACCAGCGCGATGGTCAGCCCGGCCGAATATCCGGATTTGTCGATGACAATACCGATCAGATAGAACACAACTGATTCGATCACATAGGACAGCGCCCAGAATAGCCCCATAATAGTCGTCAGCTTTGCGGGGGACATGTTCGGCAATTCCTGCGGAATCATTACAAGGGAGGTGATCGGCAGGAACATCAGCACGCCGATGGCAAAGGCGGCAATCATCGAAAGCATCCCATTTTTCGTGTTAAACATCAGCACGCCGAACAAGATCATAGCCAGACCGCTCCAACGGATCACGGGCAGGCGCTTGAAATATACTTTGGACAGTATAATCGCAAGCACGGAGCCGACGACACCGCCGACCGCCACCAAGGTGCTGAGCGTTTTAGAGTTGATTGCTGTTACGCCGGAAATCGGGAAAATATTGAGCAGTACAATGTAGAATGTAAGTAATCCGGAATAGGTAAGCGGCAGGAACCAGTTGGTTTTTTCCTTGAGCGCGTCCCCTATGGTATATTTCTCCGTATCCGCGCCGGATGAACGGTTCAGTTCAAAGTCCTGTCCCAGAACCGGCCATGCGATAAACAATACGGCACTGATTGCCGCGAAAAACGCCATGCTGTACTGCCATGTCTGCATCCAGTGGATAACCGGGCCGACAATCAGCATTGCGATGATTCCTCCGACATTGTAGGCCACGTTATTGAGCGCATTGACCGTCGGGCGCTTTTCAGGAGCAAAAAAGTGAATGACAACGGGGCTGAAATAAACCACATATAGCGCGCCGCCAAATCCCATAAGAAAGCGACCCAAAATAAAAATCCAATACTGCGGCGCCAGCACAGCCAGCGTACTGCCCGCGACAATCAGCCCAGAACCCAAGCCAATCGCCTTTTTGGGCAGCAGCTTGACAAGAATTCCGGCGGCCATGAAGTTACCGATAATTTTTGCGATGGTGATGGCGTTGGAAATAAAGGTTGCCGACGCAAATGACTGCAGGCTGAAATACTTCATAATCTGCGGCGTCAGCGTGCTGCCGGCAACCCAGTTCACGGCAAAAAACGCGTATGTAAAAAACATCACCGTTTCAATCAGTATAGCTCTGATGTAAGATACTTTTTTCCCTTGATCTTGCACAAATACCTCTCCTCTCGCTTGCATACTGCCGCATGCAAGCAGTTCATTCAATTTCGTATGCTTTGGCCAAAGCATTTCTTTACTATTATCATAGCACGCTGTTTTTCAGAAGAAAAATACAAAATTTTCATACCCGTATGAATCAAATTCATACAAAAACACCTTGATTGATAATTTCAGGATTGTAATCACAAGATTTCCAAGTATAATGAAAATAGAATAAAAATATTGTAGGAGGAAGTCCAAATGACAATGATTCAGCTGGCTTACTTTGTGGAAGTGGTAAAACAACGCAATTTTACAAGAGCGGCTGAGAAACTTTTCGTCAGCCAATCGACTCTGAGCAAGGCCATTCGCGCACTGGAAAATGAATTTCAGGCGGAATTTATTGGGCGCCGGGCGAAGGATCTTCTGATTACGCTGGACGGTTTGGCATTTTATGAATACGCAACAAAGCTGCTGGACTATTATCACGCGCAGACACAAGAGTTGGAAGAGCGGCTGCGCTGCGCGGGTGGCACCCTGACGCTCGGTCTCCCTCCCAGCGCCGGAACCATCTATTTTTCCTCCCTAATTTATCAATTTCGGCAGGCTTACCCGGAAACCGACTTACAGATTACGGAGATCACCTCCAAATCGATCCGGGATCTGGTGGACGACGGAACGCTCGACTTGGGCGTGGTGATCGAACCGTTTTCAGACAGTAGGTTTTACAGCCAAACCGTTTTTCACTCGGAGGCCGTGCTGGTTGTCCCTAAGCAGCATCCGCTTGCAGCCAAAAGCTACGTGGACTTTGGGGCGCTGGGAGCAGAGCGTTTGTTAACGGTTTCTCCGGATTATATGTATTATGATGTAATGCTGGAGCGGTGCAAAGCCGCGGGATTTACACCGAACATCGTTTTTAAAAGCTCCCAATGGGACTTGTTATTGGAGATGGTTGCAAACAATCAGGGTGTCAGTATTTTGCCTAAGCCCCTGATTGACAAGCTATACGCTGACCGTGTGTGTCAGCTTCACTTGAAGAATCCGGAATTTCCCTGGGCGCTCTCCGTTATTTATCGCACGGACAAGTTTCTGACCGTACCCATGCAGCGGTTTTTAAAAATATGCGGCAAATCGAAGCAGTTCCCGTAAGGTAGCTCGAAAGGGCCGGATACGAGTTGCCCATTATGTTTATGATGTTCTTTGATATTATAATTTGATCGTTTTATAGAAATAAAAAGAAGGTACTCCATATGCCGCCAATTTTTAATAAACTTCATCATATTGCAATTATTTGCTCGGATTATCAGAAGTCAAAAAAATTTTATGTCGATCTTTTAGGCTTGCCCGTTATCCGCGAGGTTTATCGCCGCGAACGGGATTCTTACAAACTCGATCTGAAAATCAACGATTTCTGCAATATGGAATTATTTTCATTTCCGTCCCCGCCTAAACGTTTGAGTTATCCGGAAGCTGCTGGTTTACGGCATATTGCGTTTGAGGTGGAAAGCATCGACGAAGTTTGCTCATTCCTGCTTGCGCAAGGTGTGGAGGCAGAACCCATACGGATTGATGAATTCACAAACAAAAAATGTACGTTTTTTCGAGATCCAGACGGTCTTCCGATAGAAATTTATCAAAGTTGATATTTTGAATACACCGAGCAACAGCATGAGTATAATTCAATCATTTAAAATTTGTCAGTACATATGAACTTCCTGTTAGACCAGCAATTTATGCTTGAAATGTGAAATAAAAATGTAGATACAAAAAGGAGAATGAAACAATGCTGATATACAAATTAGGCTCTTTTTTAGGTTGGCTCACTATTATTTTATTTGCCGGAACCATAGCAAATTACATTGTTAAATATATAAATAAAAAATGGGGGAAGCAGATTCTTTCTTCTCCCGCCGGTAAGAAAATTATAGCTGCCTTTATGAAAGTGTTTGTGCGAAATCATAAATATTTTGGCCTTGGGGCCTTTATCGCTTTGTTTCTTCATTTTATTGTACAGTTCTTAAATTTCGGCTTCAGTATTTCCGGAATCATTGCCGCCGCCCTTTTGATTTTGCAGGTTGTTCTTGGCATTTATGCCACTGTGAAGAAAAAGCCCAGAAGAGGAATGTGGTTCATTGCTCACAGAAGCATTGCTTTTCTTTTATTTCTTGGAATAGCATTCCACCTTTTCATTCCGTCTGTCATACATACTGCTTCACCTTTACCGGCAGCCACATTAAGTGCATCCGTGGCAGAGCAGAAGACATTTACATTGGACGGGCTTTCGAAGTACAATGGACAAAATGGGCAGCCCGCATATATTGCATACAAAGGAGTTGTGTATGATGTCAGTAATGTTCCACAATGGAGGGGCGGTACGCACAATGGGGAAAAAGCCGGTACCGATGTGACCAATGATATTTCCAAATCTCCACATGGTGAAAGAGTTTTTTCTGGTTTGCCGCAGGTAGGGACACTAAAGAATTGAGCGGAAAGACAGTATTGGCAGCATTAACGTCTTTTAAAATAAGATTCTTTATGTACTGTTTATGATATCCTTTGAGTAACGTAATCCGACTTATAATCTCACGCTACGGATAAAAGGAATCGCATTCATGAAAACAAAAGAAACAACCGGGCATTTTATATGTATGCTCCATTGCGCCGATGATATAATAAGGGCGAACAGGAGCTTATTGGGAATTGATGATTATTGATATTAGGAGATGTTGACGTTATGAATAATGAATTGAAAATCAAACTTTTAGAATTTATGTTGGATTGTAAAGACCCGCATGAATTAGCCAAATTCTATGCGGCGTTGCTCAAGTGGGAAATAGCGTTTGATTATGAAGAATATGCGGGGGTATACGCTCCGGGAACGGCTCAGGGCACATATCCCTGTATAGCGTTTCAACGGAATCCTGAATATAAACCGCCTGTGTGGCCAGAGGAGCCTGAAGCTCAACAGCAAATGGCGCATATAGACTTTGCCGTTAATGATTTGGAAGAAGCGGTTCAACACGCAATACATTGTGGAGCAACAATCGCAGATAAGCAATTTAATGATAATTGGAGAGTTATGTTTGACCCCGCCGGACACCCTTTTTGCTTATGTCTGAATGAAACAGTTTTCACTGTAAACGGATAGTATAAACATACGGCGTGGTGCGCCTTAGTTTCAAAGGCGCAAAATGCGTTCAACTATTCGATATGAGCATAATGCGTCATCCACCTTCTCTTTGAGCTTCGCAGGATTATCTGTCGCCGCCATACCAATCCGGTACATTTACAGGAATAAACAGGCATATCTCAAAAAGAGGATTTTCTACTTTGAGGAAAACAGACTACGAAATCATTGCTATACTCATCGCTAAAGCTTTTTTGAACTTTCGGCAGTGCCGGGAGCTTTCATGCTACAATAAAGAAAAGTGGGGTTTTATAAAACCCCACTTTTTTTATAACGTAAAATGAATCCCTTTAAGCGGGTTGAAAAATAAGTGCATGTGCCGCAATATAAATTGTTTCTCCGGCAAACGCGCTCACGTCAATTGTAAACGTGTGAGTTGTGAAGAAAAATCCGGGATCAAAAGTGTTTCCTAATTGTCCCGGTGCGCTGTCTGTGGGAGGAGTATCATTGACATAGAGATGCGCCTGACTCATAACAAAAGGACTATTTGTTGTAAATGTTACAAGCAGGTTGTTGCCCGAACGTACGACATCTACGGTTCCAACGGGGGTATGATTAGCGCCAAGTCCGAGAACAGCCGACGTTTGATTCTGATCGCTTGCCAAAGTGAAATATCCGGAATTAGGCGCATTGCCAAATTGAGTTCCGACTGACCAGGCTGAACCGGCTTCCTCATAGCTTGTAGTGGTAGTGGTTGTTGACGTGGTACTGGTAGTAGTTGTTGATGTCGTGCTGGTCGAAGTGGACGTCGTGGTGCTGGTCGAGGTGGACGTCGTCGTGCTGGTCGAAGTGGACGTTGTAGTGCTGGTCGAGGTGGATGTTGTAGTGCTGGTCGAGGTGGATGTTGTGGTGCTGGTCGAGGTGGACGTTGTAGTGCTGGTCGAGGTGGACGTCGTGGTGCTGGTCGAGGTTGATGTTGTCGTGCTGGTCGAGGTGGTTGTTGTAGTCGAACTGCTGGTTGAAATCGCAGCTGTATCTTCTAATTTAAATTGAAGAAGTATTTGATGCTTAATAACACTTCTCATGGTTTGCTCAACCGAGCGGTTAATTTTCAAAATGTCCTCAATTGTGGGGGGCGGGTCCAGAAGTGGTTGTCCCTCCAGCGTTCCGAGAACAAATTGGATTTTCTCCGCCTCAGCGTTAATAATGTGGGCCAAGCCTAATTCTTCAAAGGCAATGGATGCTAATAATAGGTTAACAGAATCTTCTGTAGTAATATCAATCGTTGCATCTACGTCTGGTATATTCGGAAATGACATATTAAAAACTCCTTTGTTAAGATGATACTGTATATTATGTGACTCGTCTCCGTTTTGTGAGCTTGACCGAAATGTCGTAAGATTCATTTTAACGAAAGCAGTAACACCTGTAACAGATTTATTTAGATGCAATATACTATATTAAATGGTGTATATTATATGATATCCCGTTCCATAATTTGTAATTTAAATGAGGGATAAAAATGTCATTTCCAACTATTCCGGATATAACTCCTGATATAGACCTTACCCTGGAAGACGCGATCAATTTACTGTTGAGCTCCGTAGCGCTCGAAGAGGTAAGTTTATCTAAATTAATGGACGCTGAAACATCAAAAATTCTATGCGTCTTAAAAGATTGTGAACATAAGGATTCGGTACTTCAGGATGCAATAAAAATAAATGAAAGCGTAGATACGACGATTAAAAATATGATTAAGATGCAGATGCTTTTACAGTTTAAATTGGAAAATATCAAGGAATTTCTTCCTACCACCACAACGACAACCACCACCACTACTTCTACATCTACGACTACCACGACTTTCTCAAAATCGACTACTACAACGCATACGACTACCAGTACAACTTCAACATGCTCCACTACCACAAAAAAGCCGTGCAAATGCTGCCTGACAGGGAAAGGAAAGGGATGCGTTTCAAACCGTTGTGATGAATTCTACCTGCAAACGGCTGTTCTTAAGGCATTTGAAGGCAGTGCGATAAAGAACAGATCGGTTCGCTATTCAATTGAGAAAAATGATATTTACTATATGTTCTATGCCTCTGCATACAATATAGATATAGAACGCTCTTGTGAGGATGCCAATACAATTATAGTATACGGTAACGGATATATTAAGAAACAATCAAAATGCAGCCATATCACTGATTTGGCGAAATTTATATTGATAGTCTGTGAGGAAGAGGATGGGTGTATCAAATTTAAAATAGAGATAAAAGCAAAAACAAATTCGGAATTGAGTCACAACAGCGGTATCATAAAAGCTGAAAATTATGATATCAATTTGCCATTGGGAATGTACTGCTGACATAGTGAAAAATACTGTCACCTGCTCAAAAGATGGCAGTTATATTTTGGCGCCTGCAACGCGAAGCTTTCTGAACGATGTGGGAAGAACGGGGACCGTGAGTATTACAAAAAGCATATTATCATCTGAGAATTGTGGGAGAAAGTATTCGTAATACAGGTGTTAACCAATTGATTTACCTCCACATAGTATATATTGCATACAACTATAAAGGAGGATTATGCTATGTCTTTTCCCAATATACCAGATGTAGATGCAACGATTGATATTACTACAGAAGATTCTGTTAACCTGTTATTAGCATCCATTGCATTTGAAGAATTAGGCTTGGCCCATATTATCAACGCTGAGGCGGAGAAAATCCAATTTGTTCTCGGAACGCTAAAAGAACAACTGCCTCTTGATCCGCCCCCCACAGTTGAGGACATTTTGAAAATTAACCGCTCGGTTGAGCAAACCATGAGAAGTGTTATCAAAAATCAAATGCTCCTTCAATTTAAACTTGAAGATATAATTGCTATCAGCACCACAACATCCACCTCGACCAGCACCACAACTACCACCAGTTCGACTACGACAACCACCAGCACTTCGACGACTACTACAACGACAACTACCAGTACAACGAGCACTACCACGACGACTACATGGTATTCGTAAGGTTAAATTCAGCAACAGAGCAATGGGAGCATATACTGCTTCCATTGCTCTGTTTATGTTTGCTTTCGAAACTTTCCCGTGTCAACCCACAGAACAAAAAGGAATAGAAAAATAAACTCTTACAATAAAGGCTGAAGCTGGTTATACCATACCCATTGGGGGTTAAATTTTCGCCGTGCAAGTGTTTTTGCATGCAGAACAGCGTTATCTCTCATGAAATCCACTATTTTCAACGCGTGTTCTTCCAAATAGAACTGCTCGGAAGGTTTATAGACCTCCTTTGTATCAAAGCCAAAATTGCGTGCGTCCCACCGCATAAAATATGCCTTGAGTTTTTTTCCGCATTCCTCCAGAGCCGGAACTGCTTCGTTTAAAACCAAAAAGTTTCCTCTGCTTGCTGCTTCAAGTACTGTCAGCCCAAACGATTCCGAATAAGAAGGGCAAATAAACAGATTCGATAATGTAAAGAGTTCAAGAACTCCCTTGCGCGGGAAACCGTTTGGATAGCCTAAGTCACTTGTAAATGCAATATCCGGCTCGCTTAATCCGTAATAATATCCTATTTTCCGTATCGCGTACTTGTATTTGTCCGGTTCGATATCCATACACGGGAAATCGCAGAAAACCACTTTCACGGTTAATTCTGATTTTTTTCGTATTGCGCCCGCCAATGCAGCAACCTTCTCGAATTTTTTCCCCGGCGTAAATCTTCCGGGGTACACAATTAAAATATCCGGGCTAAGTAAATCCACCGCACTGTGAATGGATTTAACCTCATCACTCATAAAAGAAATTAAATCCAAGCTGTTATAAACAACGCTGCATTTTCCTTCGGGCACATTATACTGATTGGCAAGAGCCGGTAATCCTGAATAGGTAGGATATACATAAGTCGTATTCGGCATTGAAGTATATCTGCACGAAAAGGGATATTTAGTATTTGGCGGTCGGTTTACAGGGGCAGAATGGGTGATTGCTATAAATTTTAAATTGACTAACTTTTCCTGAACTTTCCTTATTGCAACATTATGGATTAGATGCCATCCTTGATAATGGATATCATGCATGATACAAACATCTACATCAGATAAATTTGCTTCTAAATCATTGGCAATGACTTCTGCTTCCTCAAAAAAAGTATCGTGTACCTTGCCATCCGGCTGAGAATAGTCAAACCATTTTATTTGCTTATCGTGCAGCCTGTTTGTAATCTTAACCCACTCCAAGCGTTCATCCGCAAATATTCCCACCCGTTCACTGTCAGGGCAATCTTCACTGACAAGAACTTTGGTCTGCACCCCGGCATCCAGCAGCATTTTCAAATGCTCGGCAACGACATTCACAATTGAATATGTATTGCTAAGCCCATTAAACATAGTAAGAATTGCAACCTTCATTTCCATACCCCACTTTATAAATCATTTCTGCCTAATTAGTATATGATTTAGAAACTAACGATAATACAATTTAATTTTCAAGCAGTTGAAGCGAATGTCTGGGGCCTGTCTGTAAATTGAAAGCAGGTAAATTCAGGGAAGCAAATAAAGATAAGGTTACAATGAGGCGTCACTCTCGAAAAGAATCAAAACGTGTTCCGGCACAGTGCTGGCGGCCTGTTTCTTCAAGAAAGGTCTTGAAGAAACAGGCCGCCAATAAAAGGTCTTTGCTTAAGGGAGTGGGTATAAAAGATCGGATGATGGAATTAAATCAGCTCGAAATACTCTTTTTGGAAATGTGGATTGAGCACGATGAAACCCTTTTCTGAATCTGCATTCTTTTCAGCACATTCATGATTGACAATTTGGTCTGTCTGTTGATTTATGATGTCATTGCTTTTGTTGCCCATTCCGGAAACATGATAAGTATTCATGCCCCAACGGTATATCATTGTTTTTTGCTCACGCGTGGATGTATAAATTTTAGCATTAAAATCAAAGGTCATTGCATAGTCTTCGCCAATACTGCTGTCAGGTATTTCAATTCGGGACAGATATTTCTTCGTATATATATTTCCGGTATTCACATTTCCGGATATCCCCTTCATTACATTGTGCTCGAAGAAATAATGACCGTCGCTTCGGTATATTTCATAATCGGGATGCGCTGTAATGTCATCCCATGAATGGCGCAATGCCCAGGGCGCCAATAAATCATCATCATCAAGACGATAGACATGATCATATTTACATTCTGAAAATCCGTATTTCAGTTTTTGCCCGATTGACGGAAACCGTTCTTTCCGATTAATGATTCGAATTCGCGGATGGTTAAATTCATAATCTACATTTGCATAATCGTTAATAATAAGCATTTCTGATTCGCCTGAAAAATCCTGACGCAAAAAAGATTCTATGGCTTCTTCTAATAAAGTTTTTCGCTGGTAAGTTATCGTTAACACACTAATCACAGTAATGCCCCCCTCGTGTATATCATACGTGAGAAGGCGGGCATTGGTGTGAAAGATACGCCCGCTAAGCACTCGGCAATCATAACAGATTAAGATTGCAGATTGGTAAATTGAAGAAACAGAAAAACGCCCAGCGTATATCATTGGTGAGAGTAAGACAGGACGGACATCAAACGAGTATAAATCGTTTTTCCAAAACGCTATGCTCAGAGTACGCTGCAATTACTTATGATGAGCGATGTGATCGTGAAGCTGCCCCAAAAGCCAAAGGATAGCAACCAGCATCGGTGACAGCCGTCGTTATTTTGGCTGAATCGAGGCGGGAAGGTGTAACGGTTATTTTGCGCACAGACAAAAAGGATGGCCTTCCGGGTCAAACATTGTAACCCAATCGTTGCCGCCATACTGATTTTTCGCTTTGACTGCGCCGACAGCCTCCGCTTGTGTAACAGCGGTCGGCAAATCATCAACCTGAAAATCGAAGTGCATTTGTTTTTGCTGATTTCCGGATTGTTCCGGCCACACAGGACGTATATAATCAAAATCATCTGCAGGCATAAACAAGAACATGATGCCGCTTTGGCTGCGCACGGCAGGACAGCCGTACATTTCGCACTTTTCCCAACCGAGGAGCCCAGCGTAAAAATCCTGAAGCTTTTGCGCGTTTTTGCAGTCAATTGCAACGTTACCCAAGCAAATACCCGTAATCATAAGAAACACCCCATTAAATTATTTTGTCTATATCGTAATATGTGGAATGGCCTTTGTCAACCGTCATTGGGCAGAGGTAAGCCCGATACAGCAGTTGAAAATTTGACTGCCGTACCGGACTTTTATTTTAATATAGCAATTAATAATGCAAAATTATGCTCTTGCCCCGGATCTATATTTTTAAATTATACTATAAATTTTCTACACATTGTGATAAAGTTTATATAAAAAGTATTTTTAAACTGCAAAAACGGGAGGAAATAAGAATGAATCTTTTTCAAATTGTGAAAAAACATATGTCAAAGCTTTCATTCAAGGTGTTTTTGCTGCTAATCCTCTGCCTGATCCTTCCGATGTTCTGTATGTTTAGTTATATGAAGTCGAATTTTGAACAGTATATCCAGGAAGAGCTTAGCAATAAAATCATTCAGGGAATGGCCAGAAGCGAACAGGGAATTTATAAGTCCCTCCAAAATATGGCGAATATATCCACTGTAATTGTGATGAACGAAAAGCTGGAAAACGTCATGTCTGACCCTAAAAGCAGTTATTATAATAAAACAGTTGCGTTTGACAGTGCGGTGAAGAATTTGATGGCGACCAATCTGTTTACAGTGGATGATATCAAGATTACTTTTTTGGATGCAAACGGAAATATTTATTCGAATTGGAGTATCAATTATAACGATTATTCTTTTCTTTTAAATCAGAACTGGGTTAAAGAAAGCATTGAGCAAAAAGGACATATCACATGGAGCATGTTCGCCCCCGGATATATTATTGAGCCGAATAAAAAAGAAGAAAAATACATTTCTCTGGCCCGCTCCATGCTAAGCGACGGCATAACAGGCAGCCGCATAGGCACGCTTATTATCAGTATTGGGCAAAGTCAGTTCAACGATCTGTTAATGCAATACTCCTATGCCGAAAGCGATATTGTGTACGTTTGTCTAAACGACGGCGAAATCATATTGAAAAATAAGCAGCAGGAACCTTTGCCCGATGCACATGTCAAAGAGAAGGTCGGACTGGTTCCGCCCGGCTCAAGCGGAAGTCTGCGTGACGAGTATCAGGGCAAGCAGTATCTGGTAAGCTATTACACAATTTCAGAACCGTGGACCTTTAACGGGAAACGACTGCTGGTCATGCACTACACGGACTACCGCGGCGTTATGGCGCAGATGGACAAGTTCTCACAGCAAATTAATTTAAGCATGCTGGCATTTTTTGTAGTGATTGTCCTTATGATGGGATTTATCTCTGCAAAGTTGGTAAAGCCTATCCGTGTTCTGGCGCGCCAAATGAAGGTATATTCTATTAATAAGGAACTTCAGGGACTGGACATGACACGGCAGGATGAAATCGGTCATTTAAATCGTGCTTTTTCCAGGATGTCGGATAATATACGCGAATTGTTTTCTAAATTAAACCACGAGCATGAAGTACGGGAAAAATATCAGTTTGAAGCTTTGCGTGCGCAGGTAAACCCACATTTCCTGTTTAACACCCTAAACATGATTCGGTGGATGGCCATCATCCGCAGGGCGGATAATATTGTAGAAAGCATTGACGCACTTGTAAATATGCTGAAGTTCAGCACAAGCCGCGGCGGCGAACTGGTATCGTTGGAGGAGGAGCTTAGCAACATACGCAGTTACGTTTTTATTCAAAACAACCGGTTTGGCAACCGGTATGAGGTGAAAATAGAAATTGCTCCGGAGCTTTTACCGCTGCAGGTCATCAAATTCATTTTGCAGCCGGTTGTGGAAAATGCGGTTATTCATGGCTTCGATGAAGAAAACGGGACGATTTGGATTTATGGGAAACGGGAGGGCGATATTCTGAACCTGTATGTTAAGGATAACGGAAAGGGGATTCCTTCCAATGTAATCGATCAATTCAGTCAGTCAAAGGATTTGCCCCGCGATGAAAAGAAGTTGACCGGGATTGGGCTCGCAAATGTAAATGAGCGGATTCAGGTTACGTACGGGGAACAGTTTGGCATTGACATAGAAAGCCGGCTGGGGGAAGGGACGATTGTTACCTATACTTTACCGGTCATAGAAGGGGGCGAAAACGCGATTGAAGAAGGTCATGATCGTTGACGATGAAATTTTGGTGCGTGTTGGCATTAAATCGATTTTAAACTGGGAAGAATACGGGTACAGCGTGGTGTGTGAGGCGGCCAACGGCAGGGATGCACTGGAGAAAATAGATCAGTACCGCCCCGATTTGGTTTTAACTGATTTGATGATGGACAAAATGGACGGGTTTGAGTTGATTTCACAGTGTAAAACGCAGTATCCAAAAATAAAATTTATTGTACTCAGCAGCTACAATGATTTTGATAATGTGAGAAAGGCTATGAAGCTGGGTGCTGCGGACTATATTTTTAAACTTACAGCCAAGCCGGAGGATATGCTGGCTGTTTTAAATGAAGTCAGCAAATCGTTGGAATCAGCTCCGGCGGAAAAGGATGCCGGCGTAATTTTGCTGAAAAATATTTCGGCAATAAAAAACAGGCTGATTAAAACGGCGATTCAGCAGAGTTATTTAAAAGAGTCGGAACTGATGGAGGAGTTTACTTCGTTGAATCTGAAAACGGATTTCAACCGGGACTATGTATCGCTTTATATCAGTATTGATAATTTTTATGCCAGGCAAAAAAATGGAACATTGCCGGAAATCCAGCTTCTTAAATTTTCAATTGAAAATATTGTGCACGAGGTCATCAACGAAAAACGGGAGGCCGAAACCTACAACTATGACCGGGGCGATTTAATTGTTTTGATCAATTTAGGGGCAGGGGAAAGCTACGGCCAACTGTGCGCAGAATTAAAAAAAGATGTGGATACCATTGTCGAATATGTTAAGCGTTATCTCGGCGTAGAGGTGTCCGCTTCCCTCAGCGCGTCCTTTTGCGGCATCAATCAGATTAAGGCTGCGGTAAACCAAAGCCTGCAGGCGCTTTCGGAGCGTTTTTTGTCAGGCGGAGGGGCGTTGTATCGATACAACAGTACGGACGCCGGGCACGGCGGGTTTTCCCTGCCGGATTATCTGAAGCCGTCACAGCTGGAGGAATTGCTGTGGGGTGGGAATTTTGAAAAGATACAGGAATATTTAAAAAAGTTTTTCGGCTTTTGCCGAACGGAAAGTGCACAAAATTCGGAAAAGATTCGAATTGAACTGTTGGAGCTGTATCATCGTTTTCGAAAACACGCCTTAAAATATCAGGTTGACTTCGACAATCTGCGGGATGAAAACAGTTTGACCTTATACGAAGCCGTCACGGGGTATGACACGATTTGCTGTGTGGAGGAAAGCTTCGGCAGCATTCTGGGGCAGTACCGCGGGCAGCTTGAGGACTGTACTCAGGTGAAAAGCAGAAGAGAGATCAGCGAGGTCAAGCAGTATGTACGGCAGAACCTGAACGGGGATTTAAGTGTACAGTCTGCTGCAAAACTGGTGAATATGAGTGAAAGCTATTTTTCTCATCTGTTTAAAAACGAAACAGGGGTCAGCTTTGTTAATTATGTGAATAAAATACGTGTGGAGCGTGCGGAAACCTTGCTGCGTGAAACGGATGAAAAAATCAATGAAATCGCACTTGAAGTGGGAATTGATAATGCAAATTATTTTAGCATACTGTTTAAAAAAGTTACGGGGAAATCCCCCAATGAGTACCGAAGCTGAATATTTAAGGAAAAAGCAGAATAGTGATAGACTTTTTTTAGCGGATTATATCGGGCGCCAAAGTTGAGCGGAACATAACTGTTTAAAAAAGAACAAGAGCAGAATGGATGATTCCATCCATCTGCTTTTTCTTTTATAATGAGAAGCAGAGAAAAGGTATGAAGATTTGAACAGCAAAATCAAATAATGAGGAGGATATTTATGAAATTGAAAAAAATCGCGAGCATTGTACTGGCAGGCGCCATGATGGCTTCAATATTTGCCGGCTGCAGCGGAAGCACTGCCGGCAGCACGGACGGTACGGCCAAAAACTCAGCCGGCGCTGCGTCCCCAAAATCGGGAAAATCCGTTACGCTTCGTATCTGGGGCGGTGTGCCGCCAGAATCGGGACCGCAAAAGTCCATCGATGCATTCAACGAAGCATTTAAGGACAAAGGGATTCAGGCCGAGTACGAAAGATTTGTAAATGACGACACGGGAAATTTAAAGCTGGAAACCAGCCTTATGGCCGGCAGCGATGTGGATTTATACATGACATACACACCTGCTCTTCTGCAAAAAAGAGCATCCGGAAACATGGCCCTTGACTTGTCCGAGCTTATTGCGAAGGATAAATTTGACGTGACCGGCATCTTCGGTGAAATGGCCAAATCCTATTACATTAACGGAAAGCCGTACTCCATTCCCACAAAGCTGGACCAGTACGGAATCGTCATCAACAAGACCATGTTCGACAAAGCCGGTATTCAGGTACCCACCGAGTGGACCTTTGACGAATTCAGGGAAATCGCGAAAAAGTTAACTCAGGGGGAAGGTCAGAATAAAGTTTACGGCATGTTCTGGAATTCACAGCAGGATATGCTGTACCCCTTTAATTATCTTTCCGTGCAAACCTTGGGCGGGGACCCGCTCTACAAAGCAGGCGGCAAAGAAGCAAACATCACGGATCCGGTAAATGTGAAGAGCATTGAACTGCTTAACAATATGATGAATGTGGATAAATCCTCCCCAACACACACGGACAGCGTAACGCAGAAGCTTTCGCAGGAAGGAATGTTCCTGGCCGGAAAGTGCGCGATGACGGTCGGCCCATGGATGGTAAGAAGCATTAAGGATACGGCACAGTATCCCCACGACTTCGTTACTGCGTTCGCGCCTTACCCGGTTGTGGAAAAAGGAAAACGCCAATTCACACAGGGCGGATACGGCGACCACCTTTGCATTAATCCGAAATCCCAAAATATTGACGCAGCCTGGACCTATCTGAAATGGTACGCAACCGAAGGCATGCTTCCCGTTGTTTCGGGCGGACGTGTACCTGCCGCGAATACCTACAAGACAGATGACGTGACAAAAGCGTTCCTTTCCGGCGCGGAAAAGCTGTTTGACGCACAGTCCACCCAAAAAATCCTGATTACTCCTGTGACAAATTACGCAGTCCCTTCGGTTACTACAAAGCTGCCCGAAATCAATAAGATTCTTACGGAAGAGCTTGAAAACATTTATACGGGCAAAAAGACCGTTCAGGAAGGGCTTGACAACGCGCAGAAACGCGCCAATGAACAGCTCCAAAAAGCGGGTTAAACAAGCGAATAAAAAAGCGGGGGGAAGAGCATTCTTCCCCCTCTGCTTTAAAAAGAACTATTTTATTGAGAGGAGGAGAACAAATGAAACTGAGCAAACAGCTTAAAACCGACATAACCGGCTACACTTTTATTTTGCCGAATATCATTGGCGTTGTTTTGTTTACATTGTTCCCTATGGTGTTTTCCCTCGTTATCAGTTTTACAGACTGGGATTATACAAAAGGTTTTGGAAACTGGAATTTTATCGGGATTCAGAATTTTGCTGAAATGTGGAAAGACGAATGGTTTACCGCTTCACTGATTAATACGATTGTTTTTGCAATTGTGGTGGTTCCCGTTACAATTGCTTTGGCTTTGGTGATTGCGGTAGTTATTGATAAATTTTGTTTTGGCAAGCTGCCAATCCGTTTGGCTATGTTTATGCCCTATATCTCCAACGTGGTGGCAGTCGCCATCGTGTGGGTAATGATGTATTCCCCTTGGGGGCCCTTTACACAGCTTATTAAGCTGTTCGGTGTGCAAAATCCGCCGCAATGGCTTGGTGACAGCAGCTGGGCGCTGCCGGCTATTATGCTGATGACAATATGGTCCAACGTGGGATACTCCGTCATGATTTATACCTCGGCGATTCAAAGCCTGCCCAAAGACGTGTACGAAGCGGCCGATGTGGACGGAGCCAGTGAGGTTCGCAAGTTTTTCCAGCTTACGGTTCCGTTTTTGTCGCCGACTACCTTCTTTTTGATGATTACCACGTTTATCACATCGTTCCAGGTGTTTGCACCGATTCAAATCATGACAAGGGGCGGCCCGGGAACCTCGACGCATGTGCTCGTGTATTACATTTACACCTCGGCATTCACATTTTACCGCATGGGGTACGCGTCGGCAATGTCGTGGATTTTATTTATTATTTTGTTTGCCATTACCATGGTAGAGTGGCACGGGCAGAAAAAATGGGTGAATTATTAATGAAGGGGGGTACAGCTGTGGCTCGTAAAACCATTAAGCGCAGAGGTATGGCATACAAAACGAAAAAGCTGCTGATGCGTATTATCATTACTGCCGTTGTCGGCGTGTTTGCCCTGACAATGATCGTACCGTTCCTTTGGATGATTTCTGCTTCTATGAAGCATCCGCTGGATGTAATGAAGCTGCCGATTGAATGGATTCCGAAATATTTTTATATTGATAACTATAAATCCGTGTGGAACATCGGGGACTCCGCTCCCCGCGATTACCACCTTGCGCTGGCTTACTGGAATTCCATAAAAATTGCGGCAATCAACCTGGTGGGTTCTGTGCTGACCAGTACGATGGCCGGCTACGCGTTTGCTAAAATCAAATTCCGCGGTTCTAATGTTGTTTTTCTTTTATATCTGGCAACTATGATGATTCCAAGCCAGGTTACACTGATTCCCAAGTTCGTCATGTTTGACAAACTCGGAATTATGGGCACTCACCTTACAATGATCTTACCGGGGCTTATTACCATTACCGGTACGTTTTTGATGCGGCAGTTCTTCATACAGGTTCCCAATGAGCTTTCCGAATCCGCGCGAATCGACGGTGCGGGGGAATTTCGGACATGGGCGCAGATTATGGTTCCGATTGCGAAACCGGGCATGGCGTCTCTTGCTATGATTGTCTTTCTGTGGAACTGGAACAACTATTTGGATGCTTTGGTCTTCCTGACAAACTGGAGGTTATACACAATCCCATTGGCTTTAACCAACTTTATTGAAGAGAGCGTCACACAGTATAATCTGGTTATGGCAGCGTCCGCCTCCGCTTTGGTTCCGGTGTTTGTCGTGTTTTTACTGGGCCAGCGGTTCTTTGTCAAAGGCCTTATGGCGGGTGCGGTAAAAGGATAGAGCGTGTTTTATTGTGAACGAGGGCAGTTCATTGTCAGGAAGGGGATAAGAATAGTATGAAAACGATAATTGATCCGCAAAAGCAGATTCCTGTGGTGGAAGAAGTAGATGTTTTGGTTGTGGGCGCCGGGCCTGCGGGTTTTTCCGCGGCGGTATGCTCCGCGCGTGAAGGCGCGAAAACGATGCTGATTGAGCAGACCGGGGACGTGGGCGGCGTAGCTACCTCCGGGCTGATGAGCCACTGGACGGGGAATACGCAGGGCGGCTTTTATGAGGAAATTCTGAATCGTTCCGCAGAAGCGGGGGGAAGCTGGGATACAGCCGAATTCAACGGCGGTATGCGACAGGTTATTAACCCGGAGCGCCTGAAAACGATCATGCTGCAAATGCTGGATGAGGCCGGCGTAAAGCTGAGGCTGTACACATTTTCCGGCGAAGCTGTTGTGGAAGACAACTGCATCAAAGGAGTAATAATTCAAAGTAAGGCCGGCCGCCAGGCAATCCTCGCAAAGGTTGTCATTGACGCCACAGGCGACGGCGATATTGCTTCCAGCGCGGGTGTTCCCTATCGAAAGGGAAGGGAAACGGATGGAAAAATGCAGCCGATGAGCGTCATGTTTAAAGTAGCCGGTGTGGATGTGGAACACGGCGTTTTTCCGGGTGGCTTCGAAGAAACGTTCCAGATCCCCAAAGGCGACATCCAGGCACTGGGCCGTGATCATATTCCTTCTCCCGCGGGTCATGTGCTGCTGTATAAAACAACGCTGCCGGGCGTTGTTACCTGCAATATGACAAACTGCATTGATGTGGACGGAACAAATCCTGAAGACCTGACGCACGCTACCTGTGTCTGCAGAAGTCAAATTGATCCTATCGTGGCATTTCTGCGTGAATATGTACCCGGTTTTGAAAACTGTTATCTCATTAGCTCCGCTTCCGTGATCGGGGTGCGCGAAACGCGCCACTTTGAAGGGGAGCGCTGCATTACAGAGCAGGACATCAGAGAAGCCCGCATATTTGACGACTGGGCCGTAACACGTGCCAGCTTTAATTTTGATGTACATAACCTGACCGGAAACGGGCTGGACGAAACCGGTGAGCAAAAAAAATTCAATCAGAAAAAAGGGTACACCATTTCATACGGTTGTTTGGTGCCGGTGAAAATTGACGGCCTACTGCTGGCGGGAAGGGATATTTCAGGAACACACATGGCACATTCCAATTTCCGGGTAATGCCGATTTGTGCCAACATGGGCCAGGCGGCGGGAATTGCTGCCGCGCTGTGTGTAGAACAGGGAATCCAGCCCCGGCGGCTCAATGTAAAACAACTTCAAAACAGATTGACGGAGCAGGGCGTTAAGCCTTGAAAAGAAAAATATGAATGCTGTAATTTTAAAAAATTATGATTTTATTGTTGTGGGCGGGGGCATGTCGGGCCTTTGCGCGGCGATTGCAGCGGCGCGCCGCGGGGTAAAAACCGCGCTTGTACAGGACCGCCCTGTGCTGGGCGGCAATGCCAGCTCCGAAATCCGCATGCACATTTGCGGGGCGGATTACCACATGACGCGCCCCAACGCCCGGGAGACAGGAATTTTGGAAGAAATCCTCTTGGAGCACAAGCACCGTAACGCGTGCAACAGCTATCCGATTTTCGATTCCGTTCTGTGGGAGAAGGCGGCCTTTCAGGCAAATCTTGCCCTGTATTTAAATACACGCATGCTTGATGTGACGGTGCAGAACAACCGGATTGCTTCTGTTGCAGCGGAACAGATGACAACGGAAAAAAGGTTCATCCTAAGCGCGCCGCTGTTTGCGGATGCGACCGGCGACGGTGTTTTGGGCGCCAAAAGCGGTGCGGAATATCGTATCGGCCGCGAAGGAAAGGCGGAATTTCAGGAAGCGTCCGCCCCTGAAGAATCCGACTCCTGCACTATGGGAAATTCGCTGATGTTTCATGCGCGTGACATGGGGCATCCGGTAAAGTTCATAAAACCGTTCTGGGCAAATACTTATACGGAACAGCAGCTTAGCCTGCGTGATCATTCACAGGTTACCTCCGGCTATTGGTGGATCGAACTGGGCGGCGGGCAATACGAAATTATCCGGGATGGCGAAATCATCCGGGATGAACTGCTGAAGGCGGTGTTCGGCGTATGGGATCACATCAAAAACAGCGGGGAACATAACGCGGATAATCTGGAACTGGACTGGGTTGGCTTTTTGCCCGGAAAAAGGGAAAGCCGGCGTCTGATGGGGCCTTATGTGTTAAACGAAAATGACTGCCGCGCCGGGCGTCGCTTTCCGGATGCCGTGGCCTATGGCGGCTGGCCGATGGACATTCATACGGTGGAAGGCTTTTTAACACAGAGCGACGATCCGACGGTATGGCTTTCGTTGGACGATGTATATACGATTCCTTATCGCTGCCTTTTTTCGGCAAATATTAAAAATCTGTTTTTGGCCGGCCGAGCAATCAGCTGTACGCACATGGCGTTTGCGTCCTCCCGTGTTATGGCTACCTGTGCGGTTGTAGGGCAGGCAGTGGGAACCGCCGCGGCCTTAGCAGCAAAACGCAATACGGAGCCGATTGGCATGCTGGAACATGTGGAAGAATTACAGCAGGCACTCCTGCACGATGATTGTTACATACCCGGTGTTGTCAATACGGACCCGTGCGACCTTGCCCGCAAAGCAGAAGTGACCGCTTCTTCCTGCGAAAAGGGCTGTGAACCGGAAAATGTTATCAACGGCGCAGCCAGAACAGTGGGTGGCCAAAGCAACTGCTGGCAAGCCTTTGTAAAAGAAAACCCATGGGTGCGGCTGCGTTTTTCTCACCCGGTCACAATAAGCGAAATCCGCCTTACTTTTGATTCGAATTTAAGCAGGGAGATTACAATTTCTCTTTCCGACGAAGTTCTGGCGCGTCAGACGGAGGGAACTCCGCCGGAGCTGGTACGTGACTATACGCTGCAGGGCTTTTGCAGTGGGGAAAAGGCTTTCGAAAAGAATGTAGCGGGCAATTATCAGCGGCATTGTGTGATTCCGCTGGAAATTCCGGCAAAATGCGACGAGCTTCTTCTGACTGTCAATGCGACAAACGGAGCAGACAAAGCAAGAGTTTATGAAATCCGCATCTATTGAACAGGATTTTGAAAGAGCGTCCGCCACTGAATTTTTTGGGACGGCTGGCAGATTATGATTGAAAATCAGAATGAAAACAGTTAGACTAAAATCGGACAGTGCGGTATGTAAATGAAACGGATACATGCCGGGAGTGGCGTTTAGGAGGGGATTTTTAAATGGAACTGCCAGAATATTACGAGAATCCTTCTGTAGTTCATGTGGGAACTACGGAAAACAGGGCATATTATATTCCTTTCTCAAATGAGGAAACCGCTCTGCTGGGGGAAAGAACCCTGTCAGAGCGTGTATTGATGCTGAGCGGAAAATGGAAATTCCGTTATTACAACAATATTCATGATGTACAAGACGGTTTTTTTGCACCTGGTTTCTGTACGGATCAATTCGATACCATTCCGGTACCGAGCTGCTGGCAGATTTTAGGGTATGACCGTCATCAATACACCAACACAAGGTATCCTTTTCCTTATGATCCCCCTTATGTTCCGACGGAAAATCCATGCGGCGCATATATCCGAAAATTCGTAATGACCGAAGAACAGTGCGCGATGAAAAGCTTTTTGAACTTTGAGGGTGTTGACTCTTGTTATTATGTTTGGGTTAACGGAAAGAGTGTCGGCTACAGCCAGGTGTCCCACTGTACCGGTGAGTTTGAAATTACGGATTTTGTGAAACCGGGTGAAAACACAATTGCCGTACTGGTATTAAAGTGGTGTGACGGAAGCTACCTGGAGGATCAGGATAAACTGAGGATGTCCGGGATTTTCAGGGATGTTTATATTCTGCTCCGCCCCAATTCCCACATTCGCGACTATTACGTAAAAACCAAACTGGATAGCGCTGATAAGGACGCTGAAATAACGGTGGACTTTGAATGGAGCGGTACTCCTGCCCGGGGCGAATGCACGTTAATTGATCCCTTCGGCAAACCCGTTGAAACAAAAGAAATATCCGATAAAAAAATAAGCTTTCAGGTAAAGAATGCGGTTCTGTGGAATGCGGAAACACCAAATCTTTATCAAATGGTATTGCGTGCTTCCGGCGAGGTAATTGTTCAGACGGTGGGGATAAAGCAGATTGAGGTAAAGAACGGCGTAATCTTCTTCAATGGGGTCAAGCTCAAATTAAAGGGCGTAAACCGTCATGACAGCGACCCTTTTACCGGATTTACTATTTCAAAAGAACAGCTTTGCATGGATTTAATTTTGATGAAACAGCATAATATCAACGCCATAAGAACCAGCCACTATCCGAATGCGCCGTGGGCGACTCAGCTATACGACCGGTACGGCTTTTATGTAATTGATGAATCGGATATTGAAACTCACGGAACGGCAGTCATCTACGGCGGCGGGAACGAAGGCGACTACCGGAAGTGGATCTGCAAGGATCGCACCTTCGGAACACTTTGCCATGACCCGCGTTTTGAAGCCGCATTTCTGGACAGAGTCCAGAAAAATGTAATGCGGGATAAAAACTGTGCTAGTGTTTTAATGTGGTCCTTGGGGAATGAATCCGGATACGGCCCAAATCTTGAAAAAGCCGCAGCGTGGATTAAATCCTATGACAGCGAACGGCTGGTGCATTATGAAAGCAGTATATATGAAATGGAAGGCTATCATAATGACCTTTCCAATATTGATGTTTACAGCAGAATGTACGCGCCTGTGGAAGCAATCGAACAATATTTTTCGGACGGCTTGAAAAAACCGTTCATCCAGTGCGAATTTTCACACGCGATGGGGAACGGCCCCGGCGATCTTGAAGATTATTATCAGCAAATTTATAAATACGACGGCTTTGCGGGCGGCTTCGTTTGGGAATGGTGCGACCATGCGGTTTGGATGGGCACAACCAAGGAAGGCAAGAACAAATTCTGCTATGGAGGGGATTTCGGGGAATTCCCGCATGACGGAAATTTCTGTACGGACGGGCTGGTGTACCCGGACAGGCGCGTTCACAGCGGCTTGAAAGAATTAAAAAATGTTGCCCGCCCGGTTCGTGCTGTGGCAATCGACCTGAAAAAAGGTCTTGTAAGCATTTCCAATAAACTGGATTTCACCAATCTGGCGGATTATGTTTCTGTTGAGTATCAAATTACCTGCAATGGAAATGTGATTTCTACCGGAGTCATTCAGAATTTGGATATTCCCGCAAAGTCGGAAAAGACGGTGTGTCTGGATTATAACGTTCCGGAAGACGGGAACTGCTATTTGAACCTATTTTATAAGCAAAAATATCAATCGAATTTTGCCGAAGCAGGCTTCGAATTGGGATTTGACCAGTTAACGCTTTGTGAAGCACCGGTTTGTATAAATGAAGGCAGAAAACAAATCGTTTCGGCGACGGAATGTGACCGGAAAATTGTGGTGGAAGGGGAAACATTCCGGTACGTATTCAATAAAGTTACGGGTGCTTTTGACAGTTTAGTAAAAGATAATGTGACGTTGCTGAATAAACCGATGGAATACAATTTATGGCGTGCCCCGACCGACAATGACATGTATATCAGGAAGGAATGGGAAGCCGCAGGCTATGACAGAACAACCGTCCGGGTGTACGATGCCGCAGCAGCACAAAAGAATGAGGATATTGTTATTACGGCTGACCTGGCTGTCTCTGCCGTTTCGGTTCAGAGAATTCTGAAGATCAAATCGGAATGGACGGTCCATTCTGACGGGAAAATTTCGCTGAACATGATTGCTGACAGAGATACAAATCTTCCGTCCCTGCCAAGGTTCGGTTTGCGTTTGTTTCTTCCGAAATCATTCGCTAAGGTGGAATACTTCGGCTACGGGCCAAATGAAAGCTATGTGGATAAACACAGAAGCTCTTTTATTGGGAAGTTTACTTCCGACGTTGCCGATATGCATGAAGATTATATTAAACCACAGGAAAACTCCAGCCACTGCGGCTGCAAATATGTAGAGGTTTGTGACCCGGCAGGGAACAGCCTGAAGGCCTGCGGTGACAGCTTCAGCTTCAATGTTTCGAAATATACGCAGGAAGAATTGACAGCAAAAGCGCACAATTTTGAGCTGGAGGAATGTGATTCTACCGTTTTGTGCCTGGATTATAAGGTCTGCGGCATTGGTTCCAACAGCTGCGGCCCCGCACTGAGTAAGGAATACCGTTTTGACGACGGGCACTTTGAATATCATATGGACTTAGTCATCGGTAAATATCCGCAGAAGCTTCGTTGAATGCGCTGTACAGTGAAAGGTGTCTTTCCTGTTTATAATTGAAAGCAAAAGCTGACTTCTATGGCTTACGTGTTCGAAACGGATGAGAAAGACTGCGAATCCGAAGGAACAAAAATAAAGAGAAACTGAATTGAAACCGGAAAAGCAAAAGGTTCAAGATGGAGTGTGCATCTCCATTTTGAACCTTTTTTCAATTATATCTCCGGCCCATAGGGAATGGAAAAAGAAACGCTGGTACCCCACCCGAAGTGGCTTCGAATATGAAGGCCATAACCTTCGCCATAGCGAAGAATTAAACGATTGTTGGTGTTTATCAGGCCAATGTGCGCGGTATGGCTCTTCGGCTGCATATGTAATTCTTCCTTAATCTGTACCAGTTTTTCCGGGCTGATGCCAATACCGTTATCAATCACGGTTACTGCAAGTTCTTCTGCTTTCTGACGAATGATGATTTTTATGGTTCCCCGGCCTTCTTTGTGCTTAATCCCGTGACGTATGGAATTTTCAATCAAAGGCTGCAAAATCAGTTTAATGATCTGATAATGCTTTGTATCAAGTTTACAGGCCCAAATGACATTAAACTTATCTTTAAATCGAATCTGCTGTATATCAATATAGCTTTTCACATTTTCGATTTCGTCATATAAAGAGATGGTTCCCATGGGGTCAGCTAAAGAGCACTGAAGGATAGTGGAAAGGCTTTCCAGCATCTGACTGACTTCATTTGGCCCGCCGGTCAGCCCCAACGCGCGCATGTCAATTGTCTCCAGCGTGTTAAAAAGAAAATGAGGATTAATTTGAGACTGAAGTGCAAGCAGCTCCAAAGTTTTCATTTTATATTTTTTTTCGGAAAGCTGGATTTTCAGGTAATTTTGATCGATAAAATTTTTAATGATGTTATACTCAATATAGCTGTATTCGTTTTCAACCTGTTTTGGCAGCAACGGCAGGGAATAGCCCTCTTTGGCAGAATCTATTATTTTTATGATATCGCTGATATGCTTATAATTTTTTTTAGAGAGATAATAAGTCAGAATCAGCCCCTGAATAATCGAAAAAATGAGCAGCAGTGTCGTAATGATAAGAAGGTTGATCGGGACTCTGTATAACTCTTCATAAGGAATAACTGAAATATATTGAAGATCATATTTATTTGATTTGACCGTCGTCGAAGTTATTTTCTGGCGATCAAAAAGCTGGGATACATGAATTGTTTCACCGGAGGAGAGCCCGGCGTTATCACAGATGAGCCGGCTTTGACTGTCCAAAAGAAATAGCCGCTGGTTATCGAAGGTTTTCATATTCGAAAGAGATTTCTGGATGGAGTCCATCCGGACATTCAATACAATTACCCCAATGCTGCGCGGAGAATCATATGCCCGGATATTTTTAAAAACGGAAAGAAGAAGAATCGGTTTTTCAAAGCTGTAACGCTGTATCTTTCTAACTTCACACCAAGTTTTCGTACTTAACCGGTTCTGCAAAAACGCGTTGTACCAGCCAACATCATTGGACACGCCGAAACTTGTCATCCCTTCCTGGGTGGAAATAAAACGCTTGTTTTCATTTTCGAAGTAAACATAAATCGAGTCAATATTATCGCTGGAATAGGCTGGCCCGCTCAGCAGGTTTTTCAGCATGTCCAGCTGTGCCACATCTTCAAACGTAAGCGTGTTGCTGTTGAAAATTCGTTTCAAATTGACTGTTACGGTTGCATCCAACCCGAAATTTACGTTTATCGCGTTAATTCCGTCCAGCATAAGCTCGACTTTTTCTTTTGTTTGATTCAGCAGCTTTGTGCTGTTTTGATCAATTTCATTTTTTATATAATACTGTGTGATCAATACGGAAAGCGACCCCAATACCAGAATTGGAATCAGAACCGGTATAAGGAATAAGCCCAAATTGTGTTTCATAAGCCGCGAATTATTTATTTTCATTTTAATTTGCTGCAGACAATCGTGCCCGCAGGTTATTCACCACCAAATTTTCGATATTCATTCGGGGACTTATTGTAAAACTTTTTAAAAGCCCGCGTAAAATTTTTCGGGTTGGAATAACCCACCATCAAGCTGACATCGTAGATTTTGTAAGCCATGTCCTTGAGCAGTTCTCCGGCTTTTTCCATTTTCATCTGCATAAGGTAATCGGAGAAGTTAATTCCGGTTTTCAGTTTAAACAATTTACTCAGATAAAAAGGGTTCATATAAACCATGCGGGCAGCATCTTCCAGCGTGGCGTTTTTATAATTATGGGAAATATAATCCTGAACGGTTCCGATAATTTCGCTATGTAAATTGAATCCTTTCAAATCCCGCTTTTCTTCTGCGGCGCATAAAGCCGATTCTCTGTCAAGACCGTCCCGAATTTCGCTGAAAACTTTGACGATCTCCGCATATTTGGTCGGTTTCAGAATGTAATTGTAAGCACCGTATTCTAAAGCCTGTCTTACATAGTCAAATTCCCGGTAACCGCTGAGCATTACAATTTTTACGTTAACCCTTCGCTCGTGCAGCTCCCGGGCAAGGTCTAACCCGGACATTACCGGCATGCGAACATCGCAAAGAATCGCATCAACCTGGTGATGTTTGAAGAATTCCAGAGCCGTAAATCCGTTTTCAACCGTTGCCGCTATTTCAAAACCGATTTTATTCCAAGGAAAATAGTTTGCAAGACCATTGCGGATTTCATATTCATCATCTGCAATCAAAAGCCTGTACAATACCCTGTCACCGTCCTGTCGTGTTATAGCGTGTATTTAAAACAATATTGACATTATAGTAAAAGTTCAGCATATTATCAATAAAATTCAGGAATATAAAAAATATTTCAGATATATTGAGCAAATAATCATGCTCTTAAGTTAAGAAATGATACCAATCTCCATTTTCGGTCAACAACTGATATGAAAAAACATTAGAGGGATATATCTTTCGAGACGAAAAACAGATATATTGATATCAGCAACAAAAACAAATTTGGGAGGAGAAAAAAATGAAACGCTTTCTAAAACTTGCTGCCACTGTGTGTGCAGCGGCGATGCTGGCAGGAATTGTTCCGGGCTGCGGACAAAATTCAGCACAGGGATCGTCCAGCCAGGCACAGGGCTCAACCGTCCAATCGCAGGCGGCGTCCGGTAAGGAAACCAGCGAGCCGGTAACCCTTAGATTCAGCTGGTGGGGTGGCGATGCACGCCACAAGGCAACATTGGCTGCAATTGCCGAATATGAAAAGCTGCATCCGAATGTTAAGATCAATGGAGAATACAGTGGTTACAGCGGATATGAACAAAAGCTGGTTACGCAGCTAAGCGGCGGAACAGCACCGGACATTATTACGGTTGACAGTTATTGGATCTATGATTTAGCCGCTCAGGGCGATATGTTTGCGAATATTTACGACCAAAAGAATATCGACATCAGTTCATTTAATAAAAACGTGCTGGATTACTACGTTTTAAATGGAAAACTGACTGGATTACCGGTGGGACTGAATTCATTCTGTCTGGAATACAACAAGAATCTGTTCAAAACCATGGGAATACCGGAAGATACGGTTTGGACCTGGGACAATCTGCTTTCCATTGGCAGCACGGTGAACAAAAAAGACAGCAGCAAATATTTCCTCTGCCAGGATTCAAACGAGGCAAGGCTGCTGCTCAAGGCCTATATTGAACAGAAAACAGGGAAAGAGCTTATCAACAGCGACGGAACTTTGGGCTTTGACCGCGCAGCCATGCTGGACGCCCTTACATATTACAAAAAACTGATTGACAACAAGGTGATTCAGTCCCCGAAGGAAAGCGCTCCGTTTGAAAACAACCCGACTCAGAATCCGAAGTGGATTAACGGGGATTTTGCTACGATCATCGAATATACCGCAGCATTCACAGTGAATCAGACAAATTTAAAATGGCCGCTTGGCATAACGAAAATGCCCGCAGCAGCGGATGCCAAAGCAAAAACTGATTCCGTTCCCTCCATGTTCATTGCTCTGAATAAGGACAGCAAACAGCTCGATGAGGCGTCGAAATTCGTAAATTGGTTCTTCAACGATAAAGGCGCCGCAGCAATTCTGAAAGACGTTAGAGGAGTTCCGCCAACACAAATGGCAAGAGATATATTATTAAGCTCTAATGGGCTGAACACCGGAGTAAATAACGTTGTGAACAAGGCTCTTGAAAACCCAAGCGTACGTGAAACCGCATATACCAATAACAGTGAAATCACAAAAATCATGCTTGATGAAATTGAAAAAATCGGCTACAACGGCGCAAGTCCCGAAACTGTTACAGATGAAATCATGAATAGCTTTAATCAAAAAGTTAAAGAAATTAAGAATTCAAAATAGACTGTCAAATTTTGCAGGATACTGCTTCGGCAGTATCCTGTACGATTCTGTTTTGAAAATACGGTGCAGAGCTGTGAAAATGAAAATCTGAACCTCAATTCCTGAAAGGGGAATATTAATATGAAAGCAAAGCATTTGAGAAATCGATATGTAGGACTGCTCTACATCACTCCATGGATACTCGGATTTCTGATCTTTCAACTCTATCCTTTTATAGCTTCATTCGCCTATTCGTTCACTTCCTACAACCTTTTGAAAGCATCATCATTTGTCGGCATTTCGAATTATGTCAAGATGTTCTCCGATCCGATGTTTATCCAATCCCTGGCAGTCACATTTCAGTATGTTATTATGGCGGTTCCGGCTAAGCTCGGGTTTGCGCTTATTATCGCACTGATTTTAAACATGAAAATACGCGGAATCGGAATATTTCGCACGGTATATTATTTACCCTCCATTTTTGGCGGGAGCGTGGCAGTGGCCCTTTTGTGGAAAGCACTGTTCATGCATGACGGAACAGTCAACCACGTTCTTTCATTAATACAAATTCCTCCTATTGATTGGCTGGGCGATTCACGTATCTCCTTAATGAGCATTACTTTGCTGAATGTTTGGCAGTTCGGTTCGTCCATGGTTCTGTTCCTTGCAGGCCTGAAACAGATTCCAAACGAGCTGTACGAAGCGGCAAGTGTGGACGGCTCCACAAAGCTGCATTCCTTTTGGCATATTACCCTGCCGATGCTGTCTCCCATTATCCTGTTCAATTTGGTTATGCAAATGATCAATGCTTTTCAGGATTTCACAGGGTCCTTCATTGTTACGAAAGGCGGGCCCAATAATTCCACGTATCTGTTTGGCATGCTGCTGTACGACAACGCATTCAAATATTTCCGCATGGGCTATGCTTCCGCACTGTCATGGGCTTTGTTTGTTATCATACTGATTTTTACCGCAATTATTTTTAAAACTTCGAAAAGCTGGACTTTCTATGAAAACGGAGGCGATATATAATGAAACGTTCCGCACAAAGAGTTTTTGTTTACGTCCTTCTCATAGGGCTTGGCGTCATTATGATTTATCCGCTTCTGTGGGTCCTAACTGCTTCGTTCAAGAGTAATACGGAGATTTTCGCGTCCACGCGGCTTCTGCCAAGCAGTTTCGCATTTACGGCTTTTACCGATGGGTGGAAGTCCAGTGGCCAATATACATTTGGCACCTTTTTATTGAACACAATAAAAATGGTGATTCCAACGGTACTTTTAACGATTATCTCCTCTACTCTTGTGGCATATGGGTTTTCGCGGTTTGAATTCCCCTTCAAAAAACCTCTTTTTATGCTTATGCTTTCTACGCTGATGCTGCCGAGCTCCATCCTAATTATTCCCCGCTATTTGACTTTTCGAAATCTTGGCTGGCTCAATACCTATTTGCCGTTTATTGTGCCGGCAGCCTTGGCGTGTTATCCGTTTTTCATTTATATGATGGTACAATTTCTTCGGGGGCTTCCGAAGGAATTGGAAGAATCGGCAAACCTTGACGGCTGCAATTCCTTTATGACCCTCATTCTTATTTTGCTGCCGCTCTGCAAACCCGCGATCATTTCTATGGGTATTTTTCAATTTATATGGACCTGGAACGATTTCTTCAATTCCTTAATCTATATCAACAGCGTAAGCAAATACACGCTGCCTTTGGCATTGAATATGACCATTGATGCCACGACAAATATTCAGTGGAATCAGATTATGGCCATGGCCCTCGTTGCAATGCTTCCCTGCGCCGCAGTGTTCTTTATCTGCCAGAAATATTTTGTGGAAGGTATTGCGACGGCCGGATTAAAGGGTTAATAAAAATTACATATTTTCCATAAGAAAATCCATGCTCATTCGGTTTTGCAATTGGAACTATTACGATAGAAAGAAGTGTCAGGCAATGTCATTGATAAAAAAAGACAGCATCATTCTGTTTCAGGGGGATAGCGTCACGGACGCCGGCAGAAGCCGCGAGGAGGAAGACCTTGGAGCAGGGTATCCGCAAAAGGTCGGTCAATATCTTTCCTCTTTTTGCGCTGATTTGAATGCCCGGGTAATCAACAGGGGAATCAGCGGTGACAGGGTGAAAGACCTGCAGGAAAGATGGAAGGAAGACTGTACTGACTTAAAACCGGATGTGGTTAATATTCTGATCGGCATTAACGATTGCTGGAGAAAATTTGACAGCAACGACCCGACGGACGTTGAAGATTTCGAGGCCGGATACCGTGATATTCTTACGCAAACAAAGGCAACCGGGGTGCTTATCACGATTATGGAACCGTTTGTTCTGCCTTACCCGGCAGACCGCCTTGCCTGGCGGGAAGACCTTGACCCGAAGATTCAGGCAGTTCGCCGTTTGGCGCGTGAATTTGGTGCGGTTTACATTCCCCTTGACGGACTGCTGGCCGAATCGATAACGACCAGGGAACCGCAGTATTATTCCGCCGACGGTGTTCACCCCACAGATGCAGGGCATGCGTTTATTGCAAGAGCCTGGCTGAAAGCTGTCGGTTTGCTGTAACGCAGCTGAAAATCGAATTTCACGGGAGGATTTGAAATGGAAAAGTCAAACGGTATGAATTATGCTCCTAAGGGTAAGCCTGTGTCCGTGGTTAGCGAAAATGAATTCGTTTTTGCTGCTGTTGCGCTGGATCACGGCCATATCTACGGTATGTGCAACGGCTTAACCGAGGCCGGAGCTACGCTGAAATATGTGTACGACCCCGATGAACGGAAAATGAAGGAATTTATAAAGCAGTTTCCTCAGGCAAAGGCCGCGAAAAGTGAGGAAGAGGTTTTGAATGACCCCGAGGTAAAATTGGTGGCATCTGCGGCGGTGCCCTCCGAGCGGTGCGCCCTGGGCATGCGTGTAATGGACGCCGGAAAAGACTATTTTACTGACAAGACCCCCATGACTACGCTGGAACAATTGGAGCAGGCAAAAGACAAGGTGAAGGAAACCGGCAGAAAATACATGGTATATTACAGCGAGCGGCTCCATGTGGAAAGTGCGGTTTACGCCGGGCAGCTGGTCAAACAGGGCGCAATCGGCAGGGTCATCCAGATTATCGGGCTGGGGCCGCACCGACTGAGCGCGCCGTCCCGGCCGGACTGGTTTTTTGAGAAAAAGAAATACGGCGGAATTCTCTGCGATATCGGAAGCCACCAGATTGAGCAATTTTTATATTACTGCGATGTAAAGGATGCTGCGGTGGTTCGCAGCCAGATTGGCAATTACAACCACCCGGATCATCCTGAACTGGAGGACTTCGGGGACGCTGTGCTGGTGGGTGACAACGGCTCCACCCAGTATTTTCGTGTTGACTGGTTCACCCCGGACGGCCTGCGCACCTGGGGCGACGGCCGCACAATCCTTTTGGGTACGGACGGTTACATCGAATTGCGCAAGTACATCGACGTTGCTAAGGATGAATCGGGTGATCATGTGTTCCTGGTGAATCAGGACGGCGAGCAGCATTTTGCTGTTGCAGGCAAGGTAGGATATCCGTTCTTCGGACAGCTGATTCTGGACTGTATTTACCGCACGGAAAATGCCATGACGCAGGAACACGCTTTTAAAGCGGCGGAACTGTGCATCAAGGCGGAAATGCAGGCGGTAAAAATCCAATAATGATCCACACTGCAAAGATATCCGGTTCGATATAAGGGATGAATAGGAAAAGGCGGGTTTACGGTACTTGTAAGGAGTAAAACGAAAAGGGAGACCACTATGGAAAAATTAAAGCTTGGCATTATCGGTGTGGGCAATATTGGCACAGCGCACTGCAAAAATATTATATCCGGTCAAACGCCGGAGGTAGAGCTGACCGCCATCGCGGATTGGGATGAAAACCGCCGTGCCTGGGCGAAGGAAAATCTTCCGAAGGAAACATGCATTTTTACCGATGGCAGCGAACTGATTTCCAGCGGCAGATGCGAAGCAATTTTAATTGCGGTACCCCATTATCAGCATCCCTGCCTGACTATGGAGGGGTTTGCCCACGGGCTGCATGTCCTGTGTGAAAAACCTGCCGGAGTCTATACGAAACAGGTACGGGCGATGAACGAGGCGGCTGAGAACAGCGGACTGACTTTTGGAATGATGTTCAATCAGCGCACGAACTGTATTTACCGTAAAATGCATGAACTGATCGCAGGCGGCGAGATGGGCCAAATTAAACGGGTAAATTGGATTATTACCGATTGGTACCGCACACAGAGCTACTATGATTCCGGCGCATGGCGCGCCACATGGGCGGGCGAAGGCGGCGGCGTACTGCTGAACCAGTGCCCCCATAATTTGGATCTGCTTCAGTGGATCTGCGGAATGCCGGGCAGGGTGCAGGCCTTCTGCCATGAAGGAAAGTGGCATGACATTGAAGTGGAAGATGATGTGACCGCTTATTTGGAATATCCCAACGGCGCCACCGGTGTTTTTATTACTTCCACTGCAGATGCGCCCGGTACAAACCGGTTCGAAGTCACAGCGGAAATGGGTAAGCTGGTGTGTGAAAATGAAAAACTGATGTTATATAAGCTTGCTGAAAACGAGCGTACTTATTGCAAAACAGCTGTCGGCGGATTTGACAAGCCGGATTGTACTGTTTCCGAAGTAGAAACCGATGGGGAAAATCCTCAGCATGTCGGGGTCATTAACTCTTTCGCCGCTCACATTCTTCACGGGACCCCGCTTGTGGCAAACGGAACGGAGGGAATTAACGGGCTGACGCTCTCCAATGCAATGCATCTTTCCAGCTGGCTGCAAAAGTCGGTGGAAATTCCCTTTGATGAAGATTTGTTCCTGGAGGAGCTGGATAAACGCCGTGAGAATTCCCGGCTGAAAACAGGCCGAAATATCTGTTTTGATACAACAGGAAGCTACGGAACCAATGCGGAAACGGCCGGGGCGAAAGAATGATGCGGGCAGCTATTGTAGGGTGCGGAGGAATTGCACAGGTGCACGCCAAAGTGCTGAGCAGTCTTGAAAACACTGTACTGGTCGCCTGTGCGGATACGAAATACGAGCGTGCTCTGACTCTGGCAAATCTTTATGGCGCCAGGGCATATGACAGTCTGGAGGAAATGCTTAAAAAAGAACAGATAGATGTGCTGCACATCTGCACGCCGCACTACCTGCACACTCCCATGGCGGTGCAGGCGGCCGAAAGCGGGGTTCATGTTTTTATGGAGAAACCGCTTGCCATTAACAGGGAACAGCTTGAGCAGCTTTCTGCTCTTGGGGGACAGGTGCGCATCGGTGTATGTTTCCAAAATCGGTACAACCAAAATGTGAAATATGTGAAAGATCTTCTTGAGTCCGGGAATACCGGGAAAATAGTTGGTGCACGGGCTTTTGTTACGTGGTGCCGAAACAAAGATTATTACAAAAACAGCGGTTGGCGCGGAAGACTTTCCACAGAAGGGGGCGGCGTTCTGATAAACCAGTCCATTCATACATTGGACTTGGTAACGCAATTTCTGGGTAGTCCTTCCTTCGTGGAATCTCACATGGCAAACCATCATTTGAAAGATCACATTGAGGTTGAGGACACGCTTGAAGCGTACATTGATTTTCACAGCTGTCCGGCAGTATTTTACGCTACTACCGCTTACAGCGGCAATGCACCGGTACTGATTGAACTTTGCTGCGAGCATGTTACAATCCGTATGGAGGATACGGCCGTTTCCTGTCATTGGGAGGACGGAAGAAACGAACACATCTATTTCGAGCAGCAGGACGCTCTGGGCAAAAATTACTGGGGCAGCGGCCACAATGCAATTATTCGGGATTTTTATGACTGTGTGGAAACAGGCCGGCATTTTCCCGTCGGTATTCCGGAAGCTTACACGACCATGGATTTGGTGTTTAAAATTTATGAATCTTCCCACGAAAACAGAGTAATTTATTTTTAAGCCCTGTCCGGCCGGAAAGCGCCGCAGTTCTTCACAAAAGGTACGTCAGTCCTGCCGGCTGACATTTACTCAAGCAGGTGCTTTCAATGCGCACAGACGATGATAAACGGGAATCTGAATTGCTGATAATGGAAATTAGCCCCAAGGAACCACTGGATAAACCCTCACATACATACTGATTGAATCAGTGATCCCCGAATGGATGAAAAGGAGAATAAGATATGAAACTGCCATTTGAAATCGACTTAAAGGAAAAGGTGGTGGTCGTGACCGGCGCGGGCGGTATCCTGTGCGGGATGTTCAGCAGAGCAATCGCAGCCTGCGGCGCCAAAGTGGCCCTTCTGGACAGGAACCTGGCATCCGTGGAAACGTGCGCCGCGGAAATTACCGCCGAAGGCGGAATTGCCAAGGCTTATTACGCAGATGTGCTTGACCGGGATGTGCTGGAAAAAGCACACAAGGCCATACTGGCGGATTTTGGACCCTGCAGTATCCTTATTAACGGTGCAGGCGGCAATAACCCCCGCGCTACCACTACAAACGATTATTATCAAAACGGTGACACGGAAAAAGATATTGCCACCTTTTTTAATTTGGATTCAAAAAGTGTGGAATTCGTTTTTAATTTGAACTTTCTGGGCACTTTGATTCCGACTCAGGTCTTTGCTCAGGATATGCTGGGCAGCCAGGCGGCATCCATTATTAATATTTCTTCCATGAACGCGTTTACTCCGTTGACAAGAATCCCGGCCTACTCAGGGGCAAAGGCCGCGATCAGCAATTTCACACAATGGCTGGCCGTTCATTTTTCGAAGGAGCATATTCGTGTGAATGCGATTGCTCCCGGCTTTTTCTCTACCAAACAAAATCAGGCTCTTTTATTTAATCCCGACGGTACTCCGTCTGAGCGGACTGCAAAAATTCTTGCGGCCACCCCTATGGGACGCTTTGGTCAGCCTGAAGAGTTGATCGGCGCGCTGCTGTTCCTGCTCTCTGAAGAAGCGTCCGGTTTTATTACCGGCATCGTATTACCGGTGGATGGAGGCTTTAACGCTTACTCCGGAGTGTAATGCTGCAGTAAGTCTTGAAGAAATCATGAGAATCTATTTATTTGCGGTTGGAGGAATTATAAAATGAAACTGTCTTTCAGGTGGTACGGGGATAACGATCCGGTAACTCTTGAGTATATTCGTCAGATACCCAACATGCACAGTATTGTAACAGCGGTTTATGATGTTCCCGTCGGAGAGGTATGGAGCCGGGAAAGCATTATGAGCTTAAAAGCAGAGGTCGAAAGCAGCGGACTCCATTTTGAAGTGATTGAGAGCGTTCCCGTTCATGAGGACATTAAGCTTGGAAAACCCGGCAGAGAAAAATACATTGAAAACTACAAGGAAAACATGCGCAGGCTGGGCGAGGCCGGAATCAAATGTATCTGCTATAACTTTATGCCTGTGTTTGACTGGACAAGAACTCAGCTTGACAAGCGCCTTCCGGACGGCTCCACCGCGCTGGCATATGATGCGGAGCAGCTGAAAAAAATGGATCCCCTTACCGGTGAACTCGCATTGCCGGGCTGGGATGCAAGCTATCAAAAAGAGGACCTGAAGAAACTTTTCGAAGAATACTCACAGATAGACGAAGAACAGCTTTGGGCGAACCTGCAATATTTTTTGGAGCAAATTATTCCTGTTGCAGAGGAATGCGATGTCAAAATGGCCATTCATCCCGACGATCCACCCTTTCCGATTTTTGGTCTGCCAAGGATTATTACCTGTGAGCGGAACCTTGATCGTTTTTTAAAGCTGGTTGACAGCAAATATAACGGCCTTACTCTATGCACGGGTTCGCTTGGCTGCGTAAGAACAAACGATATGGTTAAGCTGACAAAAAAATATGCTTCGCTGGGAAGAATCCATTTTATGCATATCCGTAATGTGAAAATTTTGGACGGCGGCAGTTTTGAGGAGTCTGCGCATTTTTCAGCATGCGGTTCCCTCGACATTGTCGCGATTGTAAAAGCACTGTATGATAATCATTTCGATGGCTACATCCGGCCGGATCACGGAAGAATGATTTGGGGTGAGACAGGCAGACCGGGGTATGGTCTTTATGATCGCGCACTCGGCGCTTCCTATATTAATGGAATCTGGGAAACGCTTTCAAAATTGGAGAAATAAGCTTTTCTACCCCGCGGCGGGTACTGCGGAAAATTCTCCCATAATCCACTTAACAGTAAAGCTCCGCTGGGTTTCCAGCGGAGCTTTACTGTTAAGTGGATGAATTACGGTTCGAAAATTCCGAAGGATTGCCCGTCCATGGAAAGGCGGCCGTCCTGTAAGGAACAATTGCCAATCTGGAACAGCGGTTTGCCGTTTGACTCGAGCGGTACGGTTACCGTCTGCCGGGAAGGGTTTACCGCCAGTACGAATTTGCCGCGCCGGTACACAAAGGGATACTTCCCTTTTTCTGCGTAAAGCACCTCGAAATTTGCCAAGGACTGCAAGTCCGGATTGTCATGCCGCAGGGTGAGTACCTTTTTCACGGTATTCAGCAGGGAATCCTTATCCGCTTCCTGCGCTTCCACTGTCGGCGCGCTTTCCCGCTCATCCACCGGCAGATAAAGCTTCTCTTTCTCTGCACTGGAAAAGCCAAGGTTCCTGCCGCTGTTCCACTGCATGGGCGTGCGGGTGCCGGTGCGCTGGTATCCGCCTTCCACACTGGTCAGCATGGAGTACTGCATGCCGATCTCGTCGCCGTAATACAGGAACGGAACGCCCGGCATAGTGAACAAAAACGCGTAGGCCAGCCTGCACTCCTGTTCGTCGAAGGATTTCGTCATTCTGGGCGTATCATGGTTGCAGGTAAGGAAGCTGATGTACCCATCGGCTTTGGATACGTTGTATTTTGGAAGATAGTCGTTTAAAAACTCCGTGATGTCGCCCTTGCCCTGCTTGCTGAAAAAGCTCCGCTGGCTGCCGTCGTTTTCTGTATTGCGGAACAGCGCATAGTATCCGTTGCCGGGCTGATTCAAATAAAAGTCCGTGTGGAACCGTGCCTTGACAATCGCTTTTTCCGGGTCGGACCACTCGGCAACCATTGCTGCCTCGGGGTAGTCACGGTCCAGCATGGAACGGATGTCGTTCCAAATTTCGCAGGTGGCGGTTTTGTCATCGTCGTTTTTTACCAGGGAATCAGCCATATCCACGCGGAACCCGTCACAGCCGGAATCCAGCCAAAAGCGCATTACGTCCTTCAACGCCTCGCGGGTGGCAACGCAGTCCGGATGGGTATAGTGCAGCTGCCACGGCGCGGTAATTTTATGAAAGCCGTAGTTCAGCGCCGGCTGGGAAGAAAAGAAATTCAGCAGGTAGCAGCCGTCACGCTCTGTAACGCCGCACATATAGCCGAATTTATCGGGGCGGTTCCACACGGAATCCGTCCAAATGTAACGGTTGGTGTATTCGTTTTTTTGCGCTTTCCGGCTCTCCTGAAACCATGAATGCTTATCGGAGGTATGGCCGGGCACCAAATCCAGCAGAATGCGAATGCCGAGCTTGTGGGCCTCGTTAAAGCAGCGCCTCAGGTCGTCGTTTGTTCCATAGCGCGGCGCAACCTTCTTATAGTCGCTCACGTCGTAACCTGCGTCCATAAACGGGGAATCAAAGCAGGGGTTCAGCCAAATCGCGTTACAGCCCAGTGATTTAATATAGTCCAGCTTTTCCGTGACGCCGTTGATGTCGCCAATCCCGTCGTCGTTTGTGTCATAAAAACTCTGCGGATAAATCTCATAGAACACTGCATCCTTCAACCAGTCCGGCATAAGAAAATCCTCCCGAAAAATCAATTTTATTTTCGGCGGAGCAGTTAAAAAATAGGGATTGCTTTTCCGCTCCGCGGTGCTACAATAACAGTATAATCACTCATCAAGTGTAATACTTGCAAAATATCCTTCTAAAATAACACGATTTCTACCAAAAGAGGAGAATTAGATTGGATGACAGATTACGGGAGCAAACGCTCCGCGGAACACTGCTTTACCCACTGCAGCTTTATCAGATGACAAACAGTCACGAACGGGTTTTCGTGCCCTACCACTGGCACCGTGAAATTGAGGTGATTTTTGTGTTGAAAGGTACATTAATGCTTTCGGTGAATGAAGAAAAATTTTCCGGTACGGCCGGGGATGTTTTTTGGATTGGCCAGCAGGAGCTGCACGGAATGAGCACGGGGGAGGAGCCGACCTGTTACAATGCGCTGGTTTTTCCCATGGAGTTCCTCAACTTTGAAATGTTTGACTGCATACAGTGCCATTATCTGAATCCCCTGTGCCGGAAGGAAAAGGGTTTTCCCACATGGATTCCCCGTCAGGGTGCGCATTATGGGCAGGCATGGAAGGAACTTTTAGAAATTGCCGTGCTTGACCGGGAACGGGGGCCGGGCTACCAGCTTGCGACGAAAGCGTCGCTTCTCAAATTTGTCAGTTTGCTGGTACAGGATGGAGCTCTGAAATCCGGAAGCGGAAAAGAAGAACATGCATCCGATTTCAAGATGAAAAATCTGAAAGCGATTCTGACCTATATCCAGCAGCATTACAGCGAGAAGCTGAGTCTTCCCGGCATTGCCCGGGCGTTTAACCTTTCCGCCAAATATTTCAGCCGTTATTTCAAAAACAATCTGGACCGCTCCTTTGTAGAGTATTTAAATAGTTTTCGCATTGAGCGGGCAGCCGACCTGCTACTGAGCACGGATTTGCCCATTGGGGAAATCGCGCTCGCTGTGGGCTTCGATAATTTCAGCTATTTCATCAAACAGTTTAAAAGTTTTCACGGCTGTACCCCCTCCCGATACAGAAATCAGGAAGAGCTGACCGCAATGCATCAGCACGCAACCCTTTCCACAGGAGGAAAAGAAGCTGCCACCATGTAAACTGAGTCCGTCAGCTCAACGGCAGCACTGATTGGCGGGGCGGATTTTTTATTTCCAAAAGAATCAGGCGCTTTTTGCAGAAGTCCGCACCCGGCGTACGCCAGGGGGGACTTTTGATACTTTAAAAACTGATTTTGATATGATATACTAATTTCGACATATTTGATTTGTTTGGCCGGGATGAAAGGAAGCGAGGAATATGATGTATTCCATCAGTTTGGAAGTTTTTGCAATTGTTTCACTTTGTTTTACAATAAGTATGGCCAAACGGCACGTTTCGGATAAAAAGAAAAACGTGAATTATAGAGTTACGTGCATGATTACAATTCTTTTGCTGGTTTTAGAAATAGCTACGATTCTAATGGCCCCTTCCGATAATGAAAAATTTGTAATACCGAACCGTATCGCTAATATATTGGGGTTTTCTTTCAGTCCGGCGGTTCCTTTTTCCCTTTTATTATTTTATTATAATGAGAACGAAAGAACTTGGCGTAAGATATTCATGTGCATACCGTTATGCCTTAATGCGCTGATGTGTGTGCTGAGCTATAAAACAGGTTGGATTTTTTTCGTGGATTCTCAAAATCAATATACACGGGGGAGTTTGTTTTTACTGCCCGCCGTCATCAGCCTGTTCTATTATGCGCTGATGGTAAGAAGTGCAATTAAAAATAGCAATGAATACGAAATAGAAGATCGGAAAACCTTTATTGCAATTATTTTGCTGCCCCTGCTTGCGTCCATACTCCAAATTATATTCAGAGATCTAATCTTAATTTGGAACAGCGCGGCTTTATCCCTGCTGTTGTACTATGTTTTTTTGCGCGAGCTGCTGTTCACAAATGACATACAAACCGGAGTTAAAAATCGTGCTGCGTTTGAGAATGAAATGACGCAATATGTAAATAGTAATCAAAATGCTGTGATTTTTATGTTTGACTTGAATAACTTAAAAGAAACAAATGATGTGTACGGGCATAAAGCCGGGGATGAACTGATTTTGGATGCCGCAAGATCAATAAAGGAATGCTTTATGAATATTGGCAATACCTATCGGATCGGCGGCGATGAGTTTTGCGTTATTTGCGAAGAAATTCCAAAGCAATTAGCGGAACGCGCTCTGCTTCAGCTGGATGACTTTTTAATTGAAGTAAATCAAAATCGCCAAAACAAAATTATACTTGCCTATGGATATGCTTTTTACAATCGAAAGGAAAGTGAAAGTATATACTCTGCGCTTTCTCAGGCGGATAAGGCTATGTACACGCACAAAGCGAAATTAAAAGGATTTTATGGCAGAAGATCGGATGATCAGAAAGTAATATGACTACGGCCAATCAGCAAGCGGCAGTTAGGTTAAAGCAAATAAAAATCGAAAAAGCCGGCACGGTTCAACTGTGAACTGTACTGGCTTTTTATCATTTAATCGAATTCGAAAATCAGATAATACGACTACAAAAAATTCAGAAATCCGGTGTTTTCGCGTTTATTCAGCGGAGCAAATCCGGGCTCAAATCCTTGAATTCCGGCAAATATGCTCTGTTCTCTGAAATAATATCGTCGAGCAGGCTTTTGGCAATTGTAGAGGATGGAACCAGCGGGTGAATGGTAAGAGCCTGCAGGGCGCAGCCGTAATCCCCGTGCACAGCCGCTTCAATGGTCAACTCTTCATAGGCTTTTACAACCTGCAGCAGTCCCCTTACCTTCATCGGCGTGCGGCCTAATGTCAGCGGGTGCGCGCCCTGACTGTCAATAATACAGTTGCGCTCAATAACAACGTTATCAGGCAAGTCTTGGTTGGTACCGTTGTTGCGTACATTCACGGTCTGCATATCTCCCTTATTATTGTAAATCGAATTAATTAGGGAACAGGCCGCATCGGAATAATGCGCGCCGCCTCTTTCCGCAAGCTGCGGCGGCTTGGCAGAAAGGTTCGGGTCTTTGTAGAGCTCGAATAATTCCGCTTCAACCTTTTTAACCACTTCACCCCTTACGCCATTGCCCTTGGCGGCTTTCACACACTCTTCCAACATTTCAGGGGTAAGGTAATAATATTTCAAATAACCGATCGGCAGCATGCCCAGCGAATGCATGAAGGCTGATGCGGCTTTAATGTCCGGAATATTTGCCATTACCTCGTGGTCGGTGTCTTTGGATGCGTCTTCCACCAGCTCAGCGGTAACATCCCTGCCTTCCACTGTGACCTTTTGCCCCCATAGCAAATGGTTGATACCAACAAAATCAACAAACACTTTGTCGGCAGATACTTTGTATTTTTCCGCAATATCGCTTACCATGCCAATCGGAACATTGCACAGACCGATTGCTTTTATATTGGTGTATTTCAGAACAGCTTCGGTAACCAGTCCGGAAGGATTCGTAAAGTTAATCAGCCAGGCATTGGGGCAAAGGCGCTCCATATCCCTGCAGATATCAAGAATAACGGGGACTGTGCGCAGCGCTTTGGCAAAACCGCCCGGCCCGGTGGTCTCTTGACCGATTACATGATATCGAAGCGGAATTTTTTCATCGCGGATTCTTGCTTCCAGCTGGCCGACACGGAACTGTGTGGTTACAAAGTCGGCGTCTTTTAGCGCTTCCTCTCTGTTCAGTGTTGCATGGACATGCATGTCAATGTTTTTTTTCGCGACCATCCTCTTGGCAAGGGCGGTTACAATTTCGAGTTTTTCTTTTCCTTCTTCTATGTCCACCAGGTAAATGTCTTTGACCGGAAGCTCGGCATAACGGTCAATGAATCCTTCGATTAACTCGGGCGTATAGCTGGAACCTCCGCCTATTGTAGCAATTTTCAAACCTCTTTCAGTCATAATAACTTTACTCCTTTTCAATTTTGTTAAAAAATGTAATGTAAATCGATATACATATTCTCAAAATAGAAACGCTCTTGTCAGAGCGTGTTCTAAAATGTGTATATAAAAATTACTTGCAGGTATCTCTTACGACAAACTCCGGTTCGAATATCTTTGTTTGCGGCTCTGTTTCTGGATTTTCAATTACATTGATAAGCATTTTCATCCCTTCAAACCCCATTTCATACAAGGGCTGGCGCATGGTTGTCAACTGCGGAAACACAATGTCGCGGGTGGACGGTTCGTCACCGTCAAAGCCGATAATGGCGATGTCGCCGGGTGCAGTCAGGCCGTGCTCGTACATGGCGCGGATTGCGCCGAAGGCGGTTTTATCAGCGCCGGCAAAACAGGCGTCCGGAATATAATCATTTGCAATCGTTTTATTCATCTGCTCGTAAGCCATTTTCTCGTCAAAATCAGCATAAATAATGGTGTTTTGCTCAATGGGAATGGAATAGTCCCGCATTGCCTTTACAAAACCGTTTAATCTGTCCAGCGAAACCTTATAGTTCATGTCACCGGTGAGGTGAATAATTTTATGGTATCCCATTTTAATCAGGTGCTCAGTAGCCCTGTATGCGCCGCTGAAATTGTTTAACAGGATATTGTTGATCTTCATATTGGGCAGGTCGCCCTCAATCAGTACGAAATTAGGGGCCTTCAATACGAGATTTCGAAAAACCTGATCATCTACCAAATTACTTCCGTAGGCGATTACGCCATCCGTTCTTCCTTGGGAAAAATAGTCAACATATTTCAGCTTAATGTCCATGCTGCTGCGGCCGCTGCAAAAAAGCACATTGTAACCCAGCAGTTCCCCGGAATCCTGCAGTCCTGAAATTAAATCAAAGAAAAAGCTGTTGCACAAATCATCCATTACAACGCCAATCGTTTGTGTCTTCTGTCTTACAAGGGACCGGGCCAGTTCATTGGGAACATAGTTGTATTCCTCTATTACCGCAAGAATGCGCTCACGGTTTTCCGGGCTGACGCCGGATTTATTATTCAAAACTCTGGAAACAAGGGTTCTGGAAACGTTCGCTTTTTCAGCTATTTCAGAAATTGTAGCCATATCACCACATCCTAATAAGAAAGTAAACTGTATTTATTTAATGTATATCGATACATACAGTATAACAAACCCTTTGGAAATGTCAAGAATGAGTTTAATTTTACTAAAATATGACTACTTTTCCACAATTATTAGAATTATTTTTGTAAAATAACTATTGACACTTCCCTGCGAATATGATATAAAATACCTAACAAATGTAAATCGATACACGTATCAGCCACCCTCACGTTACACTCAACGATGGAAGGAATGATATTTTGAGCAAAAAAGAGCATAACCGGAATTTTTATCTTTTTATTTCGCCGTGGATTATCGGATTCCTGCTTTTTACCCTGTATCCGATTGTTTCTTCGTTCTACTTCAGTTTGACTGACTATGACGCGGCTCATACCCCGAATTTTGTGGGGCTGTCAAACTACATATCCGCATTTCAGGACCCGGTTTTCGCAGTTTCCATTAAAGTAACCTTTTATTACACATTGATCAGCGTTCCGCTTGGACTGATCCTTTCCCTCATTTTTGCAATGCTGCTGAACGCAAATGTGTCCTGTAAGGGGGCGTTCAGAACATTCATGTATTTGCCGAGCATGATTTCGGGTGTATCGCTTTCCTTGCTTTGGAGCTGGATTTTTAATCCTCAGTTTGGAATAGTCAATCATCTGCTTTCCCTGATGAATGTGGAAGGCCCGCTGTGGCTGATGGATGAAAACTGGGCGGTTCCGTCGCTTATTATTATGAGTCTGTGGACGACGGGGGAGGGAATGGTGCTTTTTCTCGCCGCACTGCAGGGGGTTCCGAAAAACCTGATCGAAGCTTCGGTACTGGATGGCGCAAAATTTTTTGACCGTTTGCGCAACGTGACTTTACCGATGATTTCCCCGATCTTTCTGTTCCAGCTTATTATCGGGCTCATCAATTCTTTTCAAGTGTTTACCCAGGCTTTTGTCATGACAAAAGGCGGCCCGCATTATGCTACCACATTTTACGTGATCAACATTTATCAAAATGCTTTCGTAAATTTCAAAATGGGCTATGCTTCGGCACTGTCCTGGATGCTGTTAATCGGCGTTATGGCAATTACCTGGTTTATCCTTAAGTTTTCCAAACGCTATGTTTATTATCAGGGGGGTGAAAATAATTGAAGGAGGGATATGTTCGTTTCGGCAACAAAACAAAAACACGGGTTATATCCATCGTTACGTTTTTAATCCTGGTCTGCCTGTCCTGCATTATGCTTCTGCCCGTTTTTGTAATGCTTACGACGGCACTGAAGCCGGCATCGGAAATTTTCCAGTATCCGCCTACCTTTATTCCGCATCAGTTTGTTTTCTCAAATTTGGTTACTGTTTTTGATAAGCTGAACTTCCTTCCTTACTTTTTTAACAGTTTGTTTGTTTCACTTTTTATTGTATTGGGAACACTCCTTTCCTCTTCCCTTGTGGCTTTTGGATTTTCCCGCTACAATGCGCGCGGAAAAAACTTTCTTTTTATGCTTGTAATGTCCGCGCTGATGATTCCTTATCCATCCGTAATGATTCCGCAATATATCCTATTTAATAATCTGAGATGGGTAGATACATATCTTCCGCTGATTGTTCCGTCCTTTTTCGGTTCCTCCTATATGATTTTTCTTCTCAAGCAATTCTTCGGCTCCATCGGAAACGAAATGTTCGAGGCCGCAAGAATTGACGGCTGCAGTGAATTTAGAATTTTTTCGACAATCGCATTGCCGCTGTCGAAAACAGCGCTTGCTACGGTGGCAATCTTTTCCTTCATGTGGAGCTGGGATGATTTGCTTGGCCCGGTAATTTATTTGAGCAGTACGGACAAATATACACTGCCAATCCTTCTTTCCGGCCTTACTTCAAAGTTTCGCCTTCCGCCCTGGAATACGATGATGGTCGCGGCGCTTTATTCAGCGCTGCCCTGTATTCTCCTGTTTATTTTCTGTCAGCGTTACTTTGTGGAAGGAATTGTGACAACCGGTATCAAAGAGTAAAAACCCGTTAAAAATGAACTTATTTGAAGGGGGATTTTATTATGAACAAAACAGTAAAATCGATCACGGCGGCTGCACTGGCCATACTCCTGTCCGCGGGCATGATGGGCGGCTGCACCGGGCAAAGTGTTGGAAAAACGGCAGATGCAAACGGCACGGTGAACAGCGCAGGAAGCGGTCCGGTTACGATTACCATCATGCAGGCCAATTCACCGGATAAAGCGTATTTTGACAAATTAGGCGCTGAATTTACAAAGAGAAACCCCAACATTAAGGTTGAGGTCATCCCGGTGCCCTATGACCAGTTCGACTCCAAACTGCAAACGCTCGTCGCCTCAGGAACAGCGCCGGATGTTACCACACATGTCCAGTTAATGGGGTTCATGGACTTTTACAGCAAAGGTCTGCTGACGGATTTAACACCTTATATTGAAAAATATAAGTTTGACTATCAAAAACTCGGAATTCCGAAAAACGTTATGGACACCGCGGTTATAGACGGAAAAACATATGGAATCCCGCTCAATACCTTTACCAGCGTTCTTATTTATAATAAGGATATTTTCGATAAAGCGCACGTTGCGTATCCGCCCTCGGATTATAACGATAAGAGCTGGACTTTTGATAAAATGGTTGAAGTCGCAAAAAAACTGACCTCAGGCAAGGGTGGAGACAAGGTGTATGGCCTGGAGTGGGATTGGAGTGCAAAAAGCCCGCTGCAGGATACGGAGTATTTCGGACCCAAGCTGTTTAATATGGACAACAATAAAAAGGGCTATGCCGCAAGCAGCAATATGGCGAAGTCCGACGTTATTTCCGCTTATCAGCGCATAGCTGATCTTGCGTTTGTTGACGGTGTCAGCCCAAACCCGGCGACCTTAACGGCGATGACCGGCAGCAACGACAGCGACCCGCTTTTGACCGGTAAAATTGCAATGGAAGTGGAAGGCGCGTGGGGACTTTCCGGCTTAAATGATCTGCCGTTCCGTGTCGGCGTGGCAGCCGTCCCGATTGGCGCGAATGAAAAAGCAAGGGACGTATTGTTCACCGACCCGTATTTCGTTTTAAAGGGTTCAAAACACCCGGAAGAAGCTTTTAAGTTTATTTCCTTTATGGCAGAACCGGAAATACAGAAGAAAATGATTGAGTACAGTGAAGGGAATCCTCCTTCAAGCACGCTGGCGCTCGATACATATTACAATTTCTTTTCCAGTGTCGATCCTGCTGATCTGAAAAATGTTATCACAGGCGGATTGCAGTATGGAGTTGAGGATGTTGAGCATTTGATTACCGGATCCGGCCAAATTCATAATTTGCTGGCGAATGAACTGACAAATGTTACGAACGGCAAGAGCAAGGCCGCGGATGTTTGTCCGGCGCTTACCGGTAAACTGGATGCGACGCTGAAAGAAATTCTGGCAAACGGAAATAAATAAATTCTTCGTGGAGCGTGAGATCACCGCATCCCATGAAATTGTGGAGGAATCCTTTTGAACTACATTTTAGGAATTGATCAGGGTGGGACGAAAACAGCTGCAGCAATTATCAATACTGCGGGTGAAATTTGCGGTGCCGGGTCTGTGAAAGGAGCCTATTATCCCGAGGACGGTATGAACTATGCAATGTCTTTTGTGGCTGACGCAATTCAGGCAGCGGAGCAGCAGGCAGGAATTAACCCGCAGGACATCAATCGGGTTGTTGCGGGAATTACCGGTTTGGATTGGCCTGAAAATACCCCCCAGCTGGAAATTGCGCTGCGTGAAACCACAGGAGTTCGGAATGTAAAGGCATATAACGATTGCCTGATTGCAATGTACGGCGGTACAAGAAATACCTGCGGCGCGGTTCTGTGTGCCGGAACAGGCTTGAACGGTGCGGTAATCAGCCCGGCCGGCGACCTGTTTGTGCTAGGGGATTATATTGAAAGCAGCATGCAGGGTGGAAGCGCGCTGGCACAAAGAGCGCTCAGAAAGGTTTTTGACGCGCAGCTGGGCTTTTGCCCTCCGACCAAGCTGACCGAGCTGTTCATGGATTTTTCCGGTAAAAAAACCATAGATGATTTACTTCATGTATCTGCGACGAACAGTGAATTTTTGACCAGTATCACCCCTTTGGTCCCGCAGATTGTTCGCCTTGCCGAGGATGGGGATGCTGTAACGTTGCAGCTGCTGGACGAATTTGCGGATAAAATGAGCAATTACCTGGTTGCGGGATTAAATCGTATGGATATGCTGCTTTCTCGCGTGGATGTTGTTTTGGCAGGCAGCGTGTTTAAGGGGGAGAATAACAGACTGACCATGATGGTGAAAAAATTCATCGGCCAGTCCGCCCCAAATGCCAATATCATCAGCGCCAAATATGAGCCGGTCGTAGGGGCTTGTGTTATGGGATTGATGCAGTCCGGAAATATTACAATTGAGATGGAGCAAATGCTAGAAAAGTCCGCGCAGGGGCAAAACCTGATTCGTAAATAGTCCGAAAAGGATGGAAAACCATGCTGCGGCAAATGGAAAGAAAGGTTCCAAAAACGCTTTCCTTTGCTGCGGGGTAATCCATCCGTATGCGTCGGGATAAAAGGGGGAACCGGTTTGCAGGTAAGAAAAATTCATGAAAATGAAGTTGGGCGCGCCGAAGAACTGTTTTATATTGCTTTTGAACAGAGGAATGACGTACAGTCCGGCAAAAAAAATTCTAATGAGCTGCAAAAAACGCCGGATAGGGTAGAACGGTTTTCAAAAGAAAAATGGGCAGCTTTTGGCGAAGATGGAACCATGATGGGCGGTTTCTGCGCGATTCCCTATGAGATTCAATTTGACGGGAATCTGTGTAAAATGATAGGCATTGGCGGAGTTTCCTGCCTGCCGCAATACCGTGAAAACGGAGTTGTCAGCGAATGCCTGAAGACGGCACTAAATGGAATCTATCAGGAAGGGGCTGCTTTTTCGTACCTGTACCCCTTCTCTGCCGAATATTACAGAAAATTCGGATATGAGCTTTGCAGCGAGCCTATACGCTATTCTGTCAGTACCAAAGCGTTTGGCCGCTTCGATGTTGGCGGCGAGGCGTGCCTGGTGGAACACGGAAGCCATTTGGAGGACATCCAAAAAGTTTACCGCGATTTTATGCGGGGATACAACTTAATGGCAGTGCGTGAAACATGTGATTATGGCTGGGCAATCGATGCCGACCCTGCCAGGGACGGTCATTATGTCTATGTTTATCAAAACGGATTCGGTGAGGCAAAGGGCGTAATGTCTTTTTGTAAAGTGGAGTCGGGGCAGTCCTTTGAGATGAAGTGCGACCAGTTCTTTTTTAGCGATGCGCAGGGCTTAAAGGGCCTTTTGAACCACGCGCTGAAGTTTAAGACTTATTATGAGCGCATCATATTTTTGCTGCCGGAAAATATTAATATAGTACCGTATATTTCAGAATGGATACTGTACCCCTGCAGCCGTGAAGTATGTTTTAACGGCATGGTTCGCGCGGTGAATGTCCAAAAGGTATTGGAAATGGCACAGTATCGCGGGAGCGGAACAATTACGATCAGAATCCGTGATACGGTTATTCCTCAAAATAATAGGTGTTTTGAGGTGGACTTTGCAGAAGGCCGGGCGGTGCGTGTGTCTGTCAGCGAGAAAGAACCGGACGTGGAAATGGGCATCGGCGATTTTAGCAGGTGTATTGCAGGAGGGTATTCGCCGGAGAAAATACAAGAGCTGGAATCTGTAAAAATATCCGCCTGCACTGAAAAAATTGAAAAGGTCTTTTATCGGAAGCCGAACTTTATCACGGATTACTTTTGAGTTGATTTATAATTTCGAGTAAAATCAAATATTGAAAAAGGCGCAAGGGACATTGAACCGTCCCCTGCGCCTTACTTGTGTTTATCCTTTTATGGCTTCCGGCTGAAACAATCCCGTCTGTTCAGAATTCTAACGTGTGAAAAACGACATGTTTTTTCTAAGTTTCACAAAAAATATTCAGAAAATTAAAGTAAACTCATCGGAATGATGTGGATTAATGTATACAAATATGGTATAATATAAAAAGTTAAAACACAGTCGAAGATTAATGTCAGCTTGGTTCAATTTATTCAAAGTCAAAACAGGGAGTGAAATATGTTGGATAGTTTACTGGAAATCACGGACCTGCATGTGCAGGTAGAGGGAAAAGAAATCATCAAGGGCTTAAATCTTTCGCTTGGTCGGGGTGAGGTGCATGTCCTCATGGGGCCGAACGGCGCGGGAAAATCCACGCTGGTCAACGCGATCATGGGCCATCCCAAATATAAAATTACCGGTGGTTCCATTCGGTTTGACGGGGAGGATATTACCGCGAGCCGCACGGACGAGCGGGCGAAAAAGGGTATCTTTTTGTCGTTTCAGAACCCCGAGGAAATTCCGGGAATTACAGTGGAAAACTTTTTGCGAACCGCGCGCAGCGCAGTTACAGGAAAACCGCTGCGGGTTTTCGCATTCAAAGATGAGCTTAAACAGCGTATGGACGAGCTTCAAATGGATACGGCCTACGCATCCCGCTACCTGAACGTTGGCTTTTCCGGGGGAGAGAAGAAAAAGGATGAGATTTTGCAGATGCTGATGATGAATCCGAAGCTTGCAATTCTTGACGAAACCGATTCCGGGTTGGACGTGGACGCTGTGCGCATCGTGTCCCGGGGTGTAAGCAAGTTCAGAAACGAGCAAAATTCATTGCTTATCATTACGCACAACACGAATATCCTTGACGAAATTAAAGCCGACACCGTACATGTGCTGCGAGACGGACAAATCATAAAAACAGGGGACGCCGGCCTTATTGACGAAATCGACCGTTCCGGCTTCGGCGCTTTTTCCGCACCGGAGACGGCCTGACGGCCGCTTGGAAGCAGGTGAATGAAATGGAAAACAAAAAAACATCGGTGCTGGACATTGACCGCACGGTTTACGACATCAAGGATGCCGAAAATGCAAGCTTCAAGGTTGCCAAGGGCCTGACGGACGATATTGTCCGCCAGATTTCAGCGGAAAAAAATGAGCCGGAATGGATGCTTGACTTCCGGCTGAAATCGCTCGCGGCCTACAACCGAATCGATCTTCCTGTTTGGGGCCCCTCGCTGGACGAACTCGACATGGAAAGCATTGTTACCTATGTTCGGCCGAACACCAAAATGCGCGGAAACTGGTCCGAAGTACCGGAGGATATTAAAAACACATTTGAACGCCTGGGCATTCCGAAAGCGGAGCGGGAATCCCTTGCGGGGGTGGGCGCACAATACGATTCCGAAGTGGTCTACCACAATGTAAGGGACGAAGTCGTCAAACAGGGCGTTGTTTATACCGATATGGAAAGCGCGGTCAGGGATTACCCCGACATGGTGCGTTCACACTTTATGTCGCTTGTTCCGCCGAGTGACCACAAATTTGTGGCGCTGCACGGAGCAGTCTGGTCGGGGGGGTCTTTTGTGTATGTGCCGCCGGGCGTTAAGGTTTCGATTCCGCTGCAATCGTATTTCAGACTGAACGCCCCCGGCGCGGGGCAGTTTGAGCACACGCTGATTATTGTGGACAAGGGAGCCAGCCTGCACTTTATCGAGGGCTGCTCGGCGCCGAAATATAATGTGACCAATTTACATGCCGGCTGTGTGGAGCTCTTTGTGGAAGAGGGAGCGAGCCTGCGGTACTCAACGATTGAAAACTGGTCAAAAAATATGATGAACCTCAACACCAAGCGTGCAAGGGTTGAAAAAAACGCAAAAATAGAATGGGTTTCGGGCTCCTTCGGCTCGAAAGTTTCCATGCTTTACCCCACGAGCCTGCTGGTCGGCGAGGGTGCAAAAGCGGAGTTCACCGGAATTACCTTTGCCGGCAGGGGGCAAACGCTCGACACCGGCGCGAATATCGTACATGCCGCGCCCCATACGTCTTCCATTGTCAACGCCAAATCCATCTCCAAGGATGGCGGTGTCAGCGTTTTCCGCAGCGGCGTGACTGTGACGGAAAAAGCGCGTCAATCCAAATCCTCCGTTTCCTGCGAGTCGTTAATGCTCGACAGCGTTTCCCGTTCGGACACGGTTCCGGTCATGGATATCCGCAACGATGAGGCGGATGTCGGCCACGAGGCGCGCATCGGCCGCATCAGCGACAACGCGATTTATTACCTGATGACCCGCGGCGTGAGCGAGGAGGAGGCAAGGGCGCTGATTGTGCGCGGATTTGCCGAGCCGATTGCCAAGGAGCTTCCGCTGGAATATGCCGTTGAAATGAACAACCTCATTAAACTCGAAATGGAAGGTTCCGTCGGGTGACGGCCTTTTAACCACAAAAAGGAGTGATACAGAATGCAGGTAAAATGGAATGAAATCAATGCCCTTCCCGTCAAAACCTGGCGGTGGCTGGGTGTTAACGGCGATATAACGAAACTGGCCGCACCGCAGATAAAACATTACACAGGCAAACCGTTTTCAGGAAAGGTACCGGCAGGCGCCGAAATTTATGATATAGCCGACGGCAAAATCGTATTTATGGACAATGAAGCGGATTTGCCACAGAACCCCGAGGTACTTCAATTTATAAAGAAGAACCGCAGTGCCGGATTTTCGGTGCGTATCGCTCCCAATGGGCGCGTTGACGAACCGATTGTCTTTGATTACCGCATAAATGCACAAAACCCCGCAGTGGTGGATGAAAACCTCATTGTCGCGGAAGAGGGCAGTGAAGCGACCGTAGTAATGCATTACGCTTCGGATAATGATGCCGAAGGGTTTCACTGCGGACTTACAAAGGTGATTGCAAAAAAGAATGCCAAAGTAAAGCTGGTTCAGGTTCAGACGCTGGGCGACGGCTGCGACCATTTTGACAATGTCAGTACGCTGGCTTTGGACGGGGCGCATATTGAAGTCGTGCAGGCCGAATTGGGTGGCCGCCGGGCATTCGCCAACTGCAGGGAAAAGCTTGCTGGTGAGCGCAGCGGGCTTGACATGAGTGCGGTCTATCTTGGTGACGGAAGCCGTGAAATCGATTTTAACGTCGTGGCGGAGCACTTCGGCAAACGTTCCCAAAGCAGCATCACAGCGCACGGAGCGCTGTTCGGAAGCAGCCGGAAGATATTCCGGGGAACCATCGACTTCAAAAAAGGCGCTTCGGGCTCCCGCGGCCGCGAGGAAGAAAACACAATGCTGCTTGGCCCGGGTGTTCATAACCGCACCGCGCCGCTTATTCTGTGCGCCGAAGAAGATGTGGACGGACATCACGCCGCAAGCGTGGGGCATATTGATACGGATCGGATGTTTTACCTGATGTCCAGGGGGTTGAACGAGCTTGAAGCGAAAAAGCTGCTTATTGAGGCGGAGTTTGAGCCCGTGACGGCTAAAATCCCCGTGCCCGCATTCCGTCAGGAGATATCTGACTTTCTCAAAGGGAGGCTGAACAGAATTGAATCAATATAAAGACGATTTCCCCATATTGCAGTCCATCGCAAACGGGCATCCCCTTGTCTATCTTGACAGCGCGGCCACGGCGCAAAAGCCGTCGGCGGTAATCGACGCTGTTTCCGGCTACTACCGGGAATCAAACGCCAACCCCCACAGGGGAAACTATGACCTTAGTGTGCGTGCCACCGAGATTTATGAACAGTCGCGCGAGGTTATTCGGAATTTTATCGGTGCCGAAAAGGCCGAAGAAATTATCTTTACCAAAAACACGACGGAATCGCTCAACCTGCTGGCCTACAGCTACGGGATGAATTTTATCGGGCAGGGCGACGAGATTGTCATTTCCATTGCGGAACACCATAGCAATCTGATTCCGTGGCAGCGTGTGGCAAAGGCTACGGGAGCCGTTTTAAAATACCTCTATCTGAACGGCAACAGCGAAATTACGGATGAGGAAATTGAAGGCAAGATCACGGAAAAAACCAAACTGGTTGCGGTCGCGCATGTTTCCAATGTTTTGGGTACAAGGAATCCCGTTGAAAAGATTATAGAAAAGGCACACAGCGTCGGCGCGGTTGCTGTGCTCGACTGCGCGCAAAGTATTCCGCATTTTGAAATCAACGTAAAAAAACTGGGGGCTGACTTTATTGCCTTTTCCGGGCACAAAATGATGGCCCCCATGGGTGTGGGCGTGCTTTACGGCCGTGCGGAGCTGCTTGAAAAAATGCCGCCGTTCCTGTTTGGCGGCGACATGATCGAATATGTTTATGAGCAGGACGCTACCTTTGCGCCCTTGCCCCAAAAATTCGAAGCCGGTACACAGAACGTGGGCGGCGCTCTTGGAATTGCCGAGGCAGCGCGTTATATCAATAAAATCGGCTATGAAAATATTGCAAAAGCGGAGTCCAAGGTGGTGCAGTACGCACTGGAAAGGCTTGCACAGGTGCCGTATCTGACGATTTACGGCGACCAAACAGGCGCGAACCGTTACGGTGTTATTTCCTTTAATGTTAAGGACGCGCATCCCCATGACGTCGCCTCCATACTGGACGCGGGCGGCGTAGCAATCCGGGCCGGCCACCACTGTGCACAGCCGCTGATGCGGTACCTCGGTGTCAACGCCACCTGCAGGGCAAGTTTCTATTTTTATAACACCACAGAAGATGTTGATGCTCTTGTGGATAACCTGAAGACGGTAAGGAGTTGGCTTGGCTATGGCACTTGACGAAATTTACACTGAAATAATTATGGAACACAACGCTTCAGGCCGGAACAAGCACCATATTGAAGCGCCGAACGCTGTGCTGAAAGGCGTAAACCCAAGCTGCGGCGACGAAATTACACTGGAACTGCGCATCAATGACGGAATCATCGAAGATGCTTCTTTTACCGGTGTGGGCTGCGCCATTTCACAGGCTTCCGCTTCGATTATGATCGATTTGATTAAAGGCGGTACGGTGGACGAAGCGAAGGATCGCCTTCATACATTTTTGGGTATGATTAAGCATGAAATTACGGACGAAAAACAGCTCAGGACCCTGGATGAGGCTGTCGCGCTGCAGAATATTTCCCATATGCCGGCGCGGGTCAAATGTGCCGTTCTCGGGTGGCATACGCTTGAGGACGCACTCTCACAAAAAAACGAACTGTAACAGTCAGGCAGCAAGCTGAGCTGAAACAGTCCCGAATGACTTTTGCTGAAAGGATGGAGGTAACTATGCGCATCACACAGGAAGCGGATTACGCCGTACACATGATATCCTGTCTTGCAAAGCAGGGTGGGCGGCTTGACGCCCACAGCATTTCCAATATAACCGGCGTGACACCGCGCTTTACATTAAAAATTTTACGTAAACTTGTGAAAAGCGGTATTGTAAAATCGTTTATCGGTGTTTCCGGGGGCTATGAGCTTACCAAAGAGCCGTCCGCCATCAACCTCCGGCAGGTCATCGAGGCGGTGGACGGCCCGATTGCGATCAGCCGCTGCCTTTCGGGGGAATCCCAGTGCAGCTTAACTGCCGGCGAATGCGGCTGTGATTACCATAGGATATTTGCGGATGTGTCCAAGACAATTCAGGATAAACTGGAAAGTATAACCTTTGAAAACAGCCCGCGCTTACCCGCTGAAAAATAAATTTTACCCCGCGGCCGGCATCCGTAATAAATGTGCTATAATGAGTGATATTCCTTACTGGCAGGTAAGAACATAATCTGATAAGAGTACGGCTGTAAAGCTGTTGGCCGCTCAATTGCAAAACGGCTAAACCGCTGAACAGCGCAATCTTTATCATCATACAGGGGATATGTTATATGGTGCAGGCAACGGACGAACCGATCTGTTCGGGCAATTCAATCCATCAAAATCTAAATCACCTGAAACCGCAATGTGAAAATTGCTTTGGGCTTTGCTGCGTGGCGCTGTATTTTTCGAAGGCGGATGGCTTTCCTACTGACAAAAGCGCGGGCACGCCCTGCCCCAACCTGACTGCGGATTTTCGCTGTGCGGTTCATGAAAAGCTTGAATCTTCGGGTTTAAATGGCTGTGCTGCCTATGAATGCTTCGGTGCCGGGCAGCAGGTTTCACAAGTGACTTTTGCGGGGATGGACTGGCGGTCAAAGCCTTCCGCTGCCGGCTTGATGTTTGACGTGTTTCTGATCATGCAGCAGTTACACGAAATGTGCTGGTATTTGAATGAGGCGCTTGCATTCAAATTGGAATTGCCCGTACAGCGTGAAATTCGGCGAGCACTCCGCGAAACGGAACAAATTACGCAGTCCGACCCGCATTCATTAATAGAGTTTGACCTTTTGGCACATCGCGCAAAAATTGGCGCGTTGCTTGGAAATGCAGGCAGGCTTATGCGAAGCGAAATAAACCGTGCCGGCAGTATAGCCATCCGAGCGGAGAAGAAACGTAAAATGCCGGCAGATTACTTTGGCAAAGATTTAAGGAAAAAAGATCTGAGGTGTGCAGATTTACGGGGCGCCTGCTTAATTGCCGCAGATTTAGAAAACGCCGATTTAACAGGAACCGATTTTTTGGGTGCCGATTTTCGGGACGCTAATTTAAAGGGAGCAAATCTTTCAGCGAGCATCTTTTTGACCCAGTCCCAAATCAATGTCGCCAGGGGCGATTCGAATACGGCGCTGCCCCTGTTCATTTCCCGCCCGAAACATTGGAGTTAGCGGCATGAAACGAACATTGCCGGTTGTTCAATAGAAATGATATTCCGGGACCATGTCAAATGGCGCAAGCTGTGAATTTTATAAGCGAGGGCGGTAGTATGACGCAGGTTGCAGCGGCAGTTTTACGAAAAGACGGCAAGATTTTTATTTGCCAACGCGGGGCAGGCGGAAGCTGCGCCTTTCTTTGGGAGTTCCCCGGCGGAAAGCTGGAACAGGGTGAAACTTTGGAAGAATGCGCAGTTCGGGAGTGTAAAGAGGAACTGAATATTGACATTTCGGTAAAAGGCCTTTTTGATGAAACAACTTATCAATATCCGGACCGGAAGATTGTCATTGCCTTTTTCGAAGCGGATGTTACGGGCGGGGAGCTAAAACGAAATGTTCACAGAGATATGCGGTGGGTGCTGCCAAGTGAACTGAAAAATTATGAATTCTGCCCGGCCGATGCGGAAATAATCAAAAAATTAAGCGGAGCAGATTTTAAAGGACAGAAATAAAACAGAATGAAAACCGGCAAAATAAAAAGGTTCAAAACGGAGTGAATCATCATCTCCCTTTTGAACCTTTCGTCTGTTGTACGCTCTTGGGTCTGGGGTTCTTTTTGTTGCCGGATTGAGCGCGCCCCATGTCCTTCGTTTGGTGCGGTTCAGCTCCCGCTGCGCTTTTTTACTCAGCTTTTGCTTTGGAATAAAGTTTTGCATCCTATCGCATCCTTTCGGTATTAGTATATCATATTCTGCGCCTAAGATTCAAAGACTATTTTGCCTAAGGCCGGGAAGGGCTCGCATTGATTAATCCGCCCGTGCATGGTATAATTTTTTACACGTTAAATCCGGGAATATTTTGGGAACAGGAACGAAAGGACTTTCATATGAGCATCTTACAATTCAAAAAAGTGAACTGCAAAAACTGCTACAAATGTGTCAGATATTGCCCTGTAAAGGCGATTGAAGTCCAAAATCATTGTGCTCAGATTATTGAAGAGGAGTGCATTTTATGCGGCAACTGTACGATTGTGTGTCCGCAGGCCGCGAAAGAGGATATCAGTGATATTCCCATGCTTGCAGAGGTTTTGCATGCGGGAAAAACTGTAATCGCGAGCATAGCGCCGTCGTTTGCAGCCTATTTCCATATTTCGTATGCAAACATGAAGGCTGCGCTCCGGGAACTGAACTTCACCGATGCCTATGAAACCGCAGAAGGAGCGTATCTGGTAAAAACAGAATATGAAAGGCTGATTTGTGAAAATCCGGGGAATACCTATATTTCTTCCTGCTGTTCCTCCGTCAATACATATATCCGCAAATACCGCCCCGATGCACTTTTGTATCTTGCCCCCGTCCTTACGCCCATGCAGGTGCATGCAAAGCTTTTAAAGGAACGTTTTCCCGGCGCCGTGATTGTCTTCATCGGGCCCTGCATTTCAAAAAAAGCAGAGCGCCTTGAAGCTGGTTCCGAAGCGGATTTTGTAATAACCTTCGACGAGCTGAAGGACTATTTTTCCGAATCGGGCGTTACTCTGCCGTACGGCGATGAGGCTGTAACCGAATCGAAATACCTGTCCAGAATGTTCCCTGTAAACGGCGGAATTTTAGGGACTTTAAAAAAAGAGGAAACATACCGGTATATTTCGATAGACGGATTTGACCGCTGCGCCCAGGCAATCGACGATGTGTGCTCGGGCGCACTGAAAAACTGTTTTATCGAAATGAGCATGTGTCAGGGGAGCTGCATTGGCGGGCCGTCGTTCCAAAAAAGCAATTATTCGCAGCTTACCTCCGAACTGAGGGTAAAAGACACCTCAGCCGTGAAAAAATATGCGGAGGATTTTAATATTAAAACCGATCTTGCCCTTAACACTTCGTTTTCAGATGAGCGCATTGTGCAAATTATTCCTACGGAAGCGCAAATTACGGGAATTCTGCATAAGATGGGCAAAAACTCCGCTGAGGACGAGCTGAACTGCAGCATGTGCGGCTATTCCTCCTGCAGGGAAAAAGCCATAGCGGTATTTATGGGAAAAGCGGAAATCAACATGTGCCTGCCGTTTATGAAGGAGCGCGCGGAATCCTTTTCGGAGAAAATTATAAATGTTACGCCCAACGCAATATTGACGGTGGACATGGATTTGAAGGTGCAGCAAATCAATCAGTCGGCATGCAAAATTTTCGGTTTGCTGCCTGAAGATATTGTGAATCAGCCCGTTTCCCGTATTTTGGATGAATTTGATTTTGTAGAGATGATTACATCGGAAACAAAACAATCCGTAAAATATAATTTTTTGGTAGAATACAAAGTGTATCTTGAGCAAACATTTCTGTACGACAGGAATAACAGCATTGTAATTTGCATTATGAAGGATATAACACATGACCGGCAGAAAAAGAATCAGTTGATGCAGACAAAGCTGCAGGCGGCGGCAATGGCGGACAATATTGCGGACAAACAGTTGCGGGTAGTGCACGAAATCGCGGCTCTGCTGGGGGAAACCGCAGCAGAAACTAAAATTGCCATTCATGACTTGAAAGAAACAATTTTGCTTGATGACGGGGAGCAATAACGGTATGATTACAAATCCTTTATTCATCGAAACCGGAAAACTTTCTATCAACAAGCATTCCGAAACGCTTTGCGGTGATTATTACACTGTTTTCAAGGATGAAAATAAGGCGGTGTTTGTTTTGTCGGACGGCCTCGGCAGCGGCGTAAAGGCCAACATCCTTGCAACGCTTACCGCTACGATATTGGGAACAATGATTTCGAAAAATCTGCCACTGGAAGAGTGCGTGGATGCGGTGGCAAGTACGCTCCCAACGTGCAAAGAGCGAAAGCTTGCTTACGCTACCTTTACCGTTCTCGGGCTGGAAAACGACCGCGTATATTTGGTGCAGTATGACAATCCAAGGGCGATTGTCCTGCGCGGCGGCAAAAATATGAACTACCCTTCCTCCGTTCGCTTTATCGGGGAGAAAGAAATCCATGAAAGCCATATTGATCTGCTGGAAAATGATATCATAGTACTGATGACCGACGGGGTGACAAATTCCGGGGTCGGAAAGCTTGCGCAGAACGGCTGGGAAATGGATGATATTATCAGCTTTTTGGAACGGATCTATACACCCGAAATTTCAGCGCCCTGTCTGGCTGCTTCCATCGGCAATGCCTGCATGTCGCTCAACATGGATTCTGCGGATGATGATATCACGGTCTTTGCAGTGAAGATGAAGCAGCGCAGGCCCGTCAATATCCTGATCGGCCCGCCTAAAAATCAGGAGGAAGACAACCGAATTTTAAAGCTGTTTTTTACGAAAAAGGGCAAAAGGGTTGTGTGCGGCGGAACAACCGCATCAACAGTCGGCAAATATCTGGCGGTGCCTGTTACGATGGTTCCTGACAGCGAAAGTGAAGAAATTCCGGCAATGTCCGCAATCAAAGGCGTTGATCTTGTTACGGAGGGAGTCATCACACTGAAAAAGGTTGTCGAACTCTGCGGCGAATTTATTTGCAGCCCGCTTGTTCTGCTGAATATGAAAAGGAAGCGGGACGGTGCTTCGCAGCTTGCCGTGCTGCTGATAGAAGAAGCGACGGATATTAACATCTATTTCGGTACAACCGTCAATTTGGCGCATTCGGGCACCGAAATCGATTTTAATACAAAACTGATGCTGATTAAACAGCTTGAAGAGTATTTGGAACAAATGGGGAAGCGGGTAAACCTGAGTTTATGCTGACAATGTAAGTGAAAGCTTTCAAAGGACAGGGTTCGGTATGGTACTGAACCTTGTCCTTTTTTGTTTGCGCCCAAAACAGGGTCTGGAATAGGAATCGCCTTTAGGCTGATTTATCCGGTCATGACCGATTTAAGAGTAATCTTAATGAATTTAATTTTATTGATTTGGATATTTTTTGTTTTTTAACGAAGCAAATAGAGCAATTTACCTAACATATAGCCTATTTAGACTGGTATAAAAGACATTGTGTTATATTATGATTGATTACGCTATTGAAATCGCGTGACATATGATGTAAAATAAATATAAATCAACAAAAAACAAAAACAAAGGAGAAATTTGTATGGATCGGAATACAATTGTAATTGGTTGTGACAATGCCGCGGTTGACATGAAGAGTATGCTTGTTAAATATCTTGAAAAGAAAGGCCTCACGGTGGAAAATGTGGGCTGTGATTCCTGCGATGACCCGACTAACTACCCAAGCGTTGCAAAACGCCTTTGCCAAAACATTATTGACAGCGGCTATAACAAACGCGGAATTTTAGTATGCGGAACCGGCATCGGCATGGCCATGACCGCCAACAAATTCAAGGGAATACGCGCGGCTGTCTGCCATGATGCGTACTCTGCCGAGCGTTCCGTACTGAGCAACAATGCAAACGTGCTGTGCATGGGCGCACGTGTTATTGGGTTTGAACTCGCCAAAAAGATTGTGGACGAGTGGCTTCCCCTCGAGTTTAAGGACGGAAGTTCTACTGTGAAGGTACAGGAAATTCGTGATGTTGAAAAGGAAAACTTCAAATAGGATTTAATTTTAAAGCGAATGGAGGAGTTTCCATGGAACGAAGGAAAAAGATTTACCTTGGTACAAACACCAAAATGTATAAAACAACCGGGCAAACGGTTGAATTTCTGACGCAGCTCAGTGAGCTGACACAGGACATTTCCCGTGAAAAAATGGAACTGTTTGTCATCCCTTCCTACACAACGCTGGCTGCAGCGCGGGCTTCCGTACCGAAGCAGAGTGTTTTGCTGGGCGCACAGAACATGGGCTGGGAAGAGCAGGGCCAGTTTACCGGTGAAATTTCACCGTTGATGCTTCAGGAAGCCGGCATGGATATGGTGATGGTCGGCCACTCCGAGCGCCGTCACACGTTCCTTGAAACGAATATACAGGAGAATAAAAAGGTTTTGTGCGCGCTGCAGCATGACTTTATTCCGCTGCTGTGCGTGGGCGAAACCGATGAAGAAAAGAATTACGGAATAGCCGAAGAAGTGCTGCGCACACAGCTGAAGGTCGGTTTTCATGACGTTACGCCGGAACAGGCGAAAAAAGCACTTGTTGCATATGAGCCCGTGTGGGCAATTGGCGTGAACGGTGTTCCGGCATCCAAAGAATATGCGGACCACATCCATCTTGTAATCCGTGAGGCTTTGGTTGAACTGTTCGGCGCTGAAATCGGCGGCGACATTCCCGTGCTGTACGGCGGCAGCGTGAACCCGCGCAATGCCGAAGAGCTGATTCTGATGCCGCATATCGACGGCCTGTTTATCGGCCGCAGCGCGTGGGATGCCGGCAACTTTAATGAAATTATCCGCAAGGTGCTGCCGCTGTTTGAAACAAGACGTTCTAAGGAGGCTGCAGTATGAAGCAGACTCAGTTATATGCGCTAAATGAATCCATTCGCAATCTTGATTATGTACTCGCTGAATATTATATTGAACTGCCGAAAGAAACAAACGTGGTGGAAAAAGCTTCCGCAATGGCAATCGGCCAAACAATCGGCACTTGGGTGCCGGTTCCGGGCATTACAGATGATATGCGCGAAAACCATATGGGCAAGGTTGTCAATATTATTGACCTGCCCCCGTGCGACCTTTTCAGCCAGGTGCAGACGGACAAAGTTTCCTACCTGATTCAGCTTGCCTATCCGGTGTCCAATTTCGGAGCACAGTTCCCGCAGATGATGACAACTTTGCTGGGCAACGACGCTTCCACATCCGCTCAGGTCAAGTTGGTGGATCTTCAGTTCCCGGAATGCTTTGTCAAGGAATTCAAGGGGCCGAATTTCGGCATTGACGGCCTGCGCTCAGTTACGGGTGTGAAAGACCGCCCGTTGGTGCTGAATATGATTAAGCCCTGCACCGGCTTTACACCGAATGTCGGCGCGGAAATTTTCTACAAAACCGCACTGGGCGGCGTGGACTTTATCAAAGATGACGAGCTGCTTGGCAACCCGGACTTCTGCCCGGCGGTCGAGCGTGTAAAAGCCTATCAGCAGGCTTCGGATGCCGCCTACGAGGAAACAGGCCACCGTACTATTTATGTGTGCAATATTACCGACCGGGCCGACCGCATTATCGACAATGCGAAACGCTGCATCGAGGCCGGAGCCAAAGCGATTATGGTTAGCTATGCGGCTGTCGGCTACAGCATGGTGCGCGCATTGGCGGAGAGCGTGAATGTACCGATTCTGGGCCATTATGCGGGCGTCGGCATGTATTACGAAGGGACAAACAGCGGATTTACATCACCGCTGGCCACCGGGCGTTTCCCAAGGCTGGCCGGCACCGATATGATTATGATGAATACCCCTTACGGAGGGTATCCGCTTAAATTCCAAAAATATATCCAGACGGCTCATGAAATGTCTTTGCCGTACTATCATATTAAGCCTTCCATGCCCTGCGTAGGGGGCGGCGTACATCCCGGTATGGCGGAACGCTATATGAAAGACCTGGGCAACGATATTATCCTTGCGCCGGGCGGCTCCGTACAGGGCCATCCAATGGGCGCCACAGCCGGCGCGCGTGCAATGCGTCAGGCGATCGATGCCGTTATGTCCGGCACCGGATTAACCGAGGCGGCGCAGAACCATGAAGAGCTTCGCGTTGCGCTGGAACGCTTTGGTTACGATAAGAAGAATTCTTAATTACAACGACTCCTAATATAGAAAAAGCGCCAAGGTTACCGGCCTTGGCGTTTTTTTACAAATAAATGAGGCAGGCAATCTTTTGGGATCGCCTGCCTCATTTTTAAATTAGGAATCGCTGGAAGCAATGATATTGACATCGGTGCCCAGCAAACCGCGAATGATGACATCGTTCATTTTCACGGGAGCCTTCACAGTCATGTGCCGAAGCAGCTCCATGGCCTGTGCATGCTTTTCCAGTGCAAAGGAATCCGAGGAACGTACGGGCAGCAGCGTTTCGGTGCCGTCTTCCTGGCGGATCAGTACGGTGCTGGTAAGCACGCGCATCGGGCACACGACTTCCTGCTTTGCAAATACTTCGCCGCGGGGGCAGCGGTTCCCGCTTACTTTTGCGGCCTGACCTTCCGAATCCAGTTCTACGATCAGGTTACAGCTGTTTGGGCAGATAGTACAGACAAGTTCTTTTGTATTCATGGATATTTCCTCCTTACACGGACTCGATTTTCAGGGTGATGTCCTTGCTGGCCTTCTGCAGGATGGAAGACGGAAGAATTAAGTTTTCCATGATGCTTGGCTTGTAACTGCACGGCTTACTTTGCAGCAGCACGTTGCCGTTGGAGCTGACAACGATGCGTACATTGTCGCATGGGCGGCGTACCCGGAAAAATACGGACGCCTTTTGCCGTGAACAGATTTTTGACGGAACGGTATAACCGATCGGGTCCTCTGAGTTAACAACAAGGGCGTTGCTTTCATCTTCTTCGAACGAACCTTTTGAATAGGACGCGGCAGACGCGCCGGCGTGCTCTGCCTCGGCGGTTACATTGTCGGCAAGGTCATGTACATGCAGTACGTTTCCGCATGCGAAGATGCCGGGAACGCTTGTTTGAAGGCTGTCGTCTACGATTGCCCCGTGCGTACGGGGGTTCAGCTCAACGCCTGCGTAGGTGGAGAGCTCATTTTCCGGGATAAGGCCGACGGAGAGCAGGAGCGTGTCGCAGGGGATGATTTCAGCTGTCCCTTCGATGGGCTTCATATGCTCGTCAACCTTTGCCACTTCCACGCCGGTAACGCGCCCGTCTTTTCCGATCACGCGCGTAACGGTGGTTGAAAGGTGCAGCGGAATACCAAAGTCGTCCAGACAGTTCTTAATATTTCTTGTCAGGCCGTTCGCATACGGCATCAGCTCATACACGCCCTGCACCTTCATGCCTTCCAGGCTAAGGCGGCGCGCCATAATCAGGCCAATATCGCCGGAACCGAGAATTACGAATCTGTGGCCCGGGCAGTAGTTGTCAATATTGATATAGTGCTGGGCAAGACCGGCGGTCAGTACGCCTGCGCAGCGGTCGCCCGGAATTTTAATCTCACCGCGGGTACGCTCACGGCAGCCCATGGCAAGCACAACCGCTTTTGCGTGCAGCACTTCAATGCCTTTTTCGTTCATGCAGATTACCTGCTTTTCGGCAGTAAGCTGAAGCACCATGGTGGACAGGAACACCTGCACGTTTGTTTCCGCAAGGGCATTGATAAAGCGCTGGGCATATTCCGGACCGGTGAGCTCCTGCTTGAAGTATTTCAGGCCGAATCCGCTGTGAATGCATTGCAGCAGAATGCCGCCAAGGTGCGGATTGCGTTCAATCAGGGCAACGCTCGCCCCGTTTTTCTGTGCTTCTATTGCCGCAGCCAGGCCCGCGGGGCCGCCGCCGATTACTACAACATCAAAATTACACTCTTTCATCTCAGCAACCCTCCTTGAGCTTGGAATACACAATCTGGGAACCCTTTTTGTTCAGTTCAATTTCTGTGGGGTTTTCGCCCAGTTCTCTGGACATAATGCTCAGCACTCTGTGCTGGCAAAAACCGCCCTGGCAGCGGCCCATACCGGCGCGCGTGCGGCGCTTGACGGCGTCTACCGTTGTGGGTGTGGGCTTGCGGTGCAGAACGTCGATAATCTCGCCTTCGGTTACGCATTCGCAGCGGCACACGATTTTGCCGTATGCAGGATTCTTATGGATGAGCTCGTCCTGTTCCTCGGCAGTCAGTTTGCTGAAGTCCACGGGAGCTTTTCTTGCCGCAATGAAATCATCGCGTTCTTCCATGGAAACGCCGTATCCCTTGAGCATTTGAACCACATAGTCCGCAATGGCCGGTGCAGAGGCAATGCCGGGCGACTGAATGCCGGCCACATGGAACAGCCCCGGTACCTTATGGGAAGGACGGATAAAGAAATCGTCGTGGTTTCCTTCCACAACGGCGCGGGAACCGGCAAATGTGCGGATAACCTTACGGGTGTCCAAATCCTGAACAAGCTTGTTTGCGCCGGCAATCAGCTGGTCGATTCCTTCCTGGTAGCTTGCAATATCGTCTTTGTCGCGCATTACGGCGGAAGAGCCGACCAATACATTGCCGGAAACCGTGCACATTACCACAACGCCCTTTGTGTGCGGCTGCGGAATTGGGTACAGCGTCATAACGTCCTTAATGCCGCAGTTTTTATCCATAACCAAAAGGTCACCGTGGCGTGCGGCAATTGTGAACTCGTCCGCACCGGCCATGCGGGCAACGTCGTCTGCATGAACGCCCGCGCAGTTGATAATATATTGACTTTTTAATTCGCCTTTCGGAATGGTGACGGAAAAGCCTTCTTCGGTATGGCGAATAGCGGAAACAGGGGAGGACAGCAAAAACTCAACGCCGTTTGCGACTGCATTTTCGCTGAAAGCAATGGCAACCTCAAACGGGTCAACGATGCCGGTGTGCGGTGTGTACAAAGCGTACTTTGCGTTGCGGTTTGCCGCGGGCTCCAATTGGAAAATACGCTCGCCTTCAATCAGTTCCAAATCCGGAACTCCATTTAAGCGGCCGCGTTCTATCAGGTTTTTCAAAAATGTATGGTCTTCTTCCGTAAAACCAACAACCATGGAACCAAGTCTGCGAAATGGAAAATCAAGCTGTTCGGAAAGTGCCGGGTACATTAAACACCCTCTGCAGTTGAGCATGGCTTTAAGGGAGCCGGGCTTCGGGTCGTAACCCGGGTGAATCAGGCCGCCGTTTGCTTTTGTCGTGCCGGCTGCAACATCGGACGCAGCTTCACACACGGCAATACGCAGCTTGTAGCGGGACAGTTGCCTGGCGATAGAGCACCCCATGATTCCGCCGCCGATGATGATAATGTCGTATTTTTGCAAAGTAAACACCTCTGTAAAAAATTTGTGCATTCAGCACATTAATATATTAATACTGCGGTGCCATGCAAGGCAAAAATCACGGCAGATTCCTAAAAAGCACAGACTCTTTCATGGAAAATAGTAAAGAAAAACAAAATCCGAAACAGCGGGCCGAACCAGCCGGCCTAAGCATCAATCTTCCGTGTCCTGTAAAGGCGCACTGCTTTTTTGATCGTTCGGTGCACTGTCATAAATCAGACAGTCGTATTTGCTCATCTCTGAATGCCAGTCCTGGGAAAGGGGTCTGTCCGTGAAAATTGCGTCAAGATGGTCGAAGCCGCAGATGTTAATAAACGATGTTTGGTTGAATTTGCTGTAGTCTGCCACAAGGTAGCGTTCTTTGCTGCGTTCGATGATTGTTTTGCGCATTTGCGCCCAGTCATCGTTGGAGTCGGTTACTCCGTGGTCCAAAGAAAGCGAGCGGCAGGAGAAAAACGCCTTGTCCACATAGTATTCTTCCAAGGCTTTTTGGGCCTTGCTCCCATAAAATGCCAGCTCCTTATCGGAATAAAATCCTCCGATGCAGATGAGCCGTATGTTATCATTCTTGGAAAGCAGGTTAATAATAGGAAGGGAATTTGTTACAATGGTAATCCTCATTTCCTGTATGACCTTAGCAATGAAAAAAGTGGTCGTTGAATTGTCGAGAAAAATTACATCGCCGTTCTGAATAATATGTTTGCATTTTTCAGCGATAAAACTCTTTTCCTCTATATACACGGTAGAGCGAATGCTGGAGTCAATCAGATTCTTCACGCCGGACTGCACGAATGCACCGCCGTACGAGCGCATTAGAACGCCGTCCTCTTCCAGGCTGCGCAAATCGCGCCGGATCGTTTCGTCCGTTACAGAGAACATCCGCGACAATTCCGTAACCGTAGCGCTTTTACGCTCTAAAATCAGATCTTTAATTTTTTGTTTGCGTGTGACAGATAACATGTGTATTGCCCCTTTTCAATATCAATCAGTATTTAAGTGAGTTGGAAAAACACCAAAGCATCTTTGAATCCGTTACCTTTGTGTGGAAACCTTACAATAAACAACAACTAATGTCAAAATTATACAATTTAATAATTCTTTTGTAAATACAAACACCGGAATGTTCGGCATTAATATGTATTAACGGAATATTTTGACATTTTGTCGGATAAATCGATTTTTTCTCGCTGCGGCTTATAAATGGATACAGAAACGGAAACAATACCCTGTAAACACGAAATATTCTCCTTACAAACCCGATATTGAGGGGGAAAATGCTGCAACAATCAACACAAACCAACAAGTTAAAAATTGTGTATGTGCATATTATATAGGATATAGGTATTACTGTAAATAGTTTTAGCTAAATAAAATATAAAATAATCACAAACCATTGACACATCAACACAATGATGATATAATTCAAAGCAAATCCAAATTAATACGAAATAACATAAAAATGCGAATGGAGCGATGAAATGTTTGTCGAAGATCACTATCCTACTGATAAGGAGGCCAAAGACCAAATTGTAGATATAGGCCGTAAATTGTACGAACGCGGATACGTTGTGTCGAATGACGGCAATATTACTGTAAAAGTTTCGGAAAATGAAGTTTGGTGTACACCCACGGGCGTTTCCAAAGGATTCATGACCCCGGAAATGATGACCAAGCTCGACTTGGACGGAAATATTATTGAAGAAGGCGCGGCACGTCCTTCTTCTGAAGTGAAGATGCATTTGCGCGTCTATAAAGAAAACCCCATCGTAAAGGCTGTTGTACATGCCCATCCGATTTATGCAACCACTTTTGCTTCGGCTGGTGTTGCGCTGGGTGAACCTACATTGACTGAAGCGCTGATGCAGCTCGGCTCTGTACCGGTTGCAAAGTATGCAAAACCCGGTGTAGAAGAAGTTCCCGAAAGCATTGCGCCTTTTTGCAAAGACTTTAACGCAGTGCTCCTTTCAAACCACGGTGCACTCACTTGGGGAGTGAACCTAGGCGAAGCTTTTGACCGAATGGAAGTACTGGAAGATTTCGCCCACGTTACGTTCAATCTACATATGTTGGGCAAGGCACGTTTTCTGAGCAGTGAACAGATTGAGGGACTCGATGAGCGCCGCCGTCTGGCTGGGTTTACAACCGGACAGCTGCCGCACGGAGTCAGCCAGCCGCAGAATATGACAGATGTGCTGCCGGATATTGACTGAGCCGATTCACTCGAATTCACATGATGTCATTTGGCAAGGAAAAGAGGTATTTTACTATGTTAAGAAAAGATTTGATACGCCTTGATTTAGATGTTGCAAACAGCGAGGAAGCGATTCGCACACTGGCTGAAGATTTTGTCAGGGTCGGTGTTGTTAAACCAAGCTTTGTGGATGCTGTTTTGGAACGCGAGAAGCGTTCGCCAACGGCGCTTCCGGCTGTTGCTTACGATATTGCGATTCCGCACACGGTAAGCCAGCATGTTATTACCCCCGCAATGAATGTTGCAATTCTGAAGCACCCGGTCGAGTTCCAGCAAATGGGGTCACCGGAGATAACACTGCACCCGCAGGTACTGTTCATGCTTGCGATCAGCGATCCGAAGGATCAGCTTACGCTGCTGCGCCGCATTATGAAAATGCTGCAGAACAAGGAACTGCTTGACCAGGTGCGTTACGCCAAATCAGAAGAGGAAATTTATGACCTACTCAAGCCCGTGGTTGAGGGCTGACCGTTTATTCGTATATTATTAATACCGCGGAATATCACCACAGTATTAAAATAGATATTAATTAAAAGGAGTGCGTTTTTATGGCAACAAAAATTAAGATTCTGTCTATCTGCGGTTCAGGCGTGGTAACTTCTTCAATGATCGCAAGCAAATTGAAGGACATGTTCGAAGAGAAGGGCTATGACGCTGAAACCGTCGAAGCCAATTCCAGCGAGGTTGAAGGTTATTGCTCCCGCGATCATTTTGATTTGATCGCCTATGCAAGCCCCATCGGCAGCAGCTTCGGCGTTCCTGCTTTCAACGCCATCGGCTTAATCACCGGAATGGGCGAAGAAAAATTCATGGAAGATGCAATTGCGGCACTGCATAAAGCAGGCAAATAATTTCTGCGGGATATCTTTATGATATAGCGACTGTGTATTACTTATTATTATAGGGTTGTATTGAGTGCGGGGGTCCGCAGAACTAAAACACTATTAGGGAGGATTATTCATGTTTTTCACAGCTATTAAAGCCTTCTTTGATACATTCGGTGCGATTGTATTTGTTCCAGTAGTTATCTTCATCATTGCTCTGGTGCTGAAGGTTCCCCCGAAGAAGGCCTTTATGTCCGGCTTGTCCGCAGGCGTAGGTCTTGAGGGCTTCAACTTGGTTATCGGTGCTTACAGCCCGATTATTACTCCGGTTATCAACCAGCTTGTTAAGGACACCGGCATTAAGCTGAACATCCTTGATATGGGCTGGCAGACAACATCCATCATTGCTTACTCCACAAACGTCGGCATGATCTTTATTGCCATCGCCATCATCCTTCAGACAGTTCTGTTCCTTACACGCTACACGAACGTCTTCCAGGCAGGCGATCTGTGGAACAACTATTCCTACATGGCTTGGGGCTCCATTCTGTACCTGCTCACCAAGAACATGTGGCTCAGCATGGCATGCATGGTTATTCAGCTGCTCTACACCCTTTGCTTCACAGAAGTAATCGAAAAAAGATGGTCTGAATACTATCATTACCCGAACTGCACAATCGCATCTCTGCACACCGCTACAGTCGGCGTGTATGCGATTCTGATGAACTGGCTGCTGAATCGTTTGGGCCTGTACAAAGTAAAGGCTGATCCGGATGCTTTCCGCAAGCGTTTTGGCTTCCTCGGCGAACCAATGACACTGGGCCTGCTGCTTGGTTTGTTCATTGGAATCATCGGTAACATCAAGCATTTGGGCGAACTCAAATCCTGGGGCACCATCCTTGTATGCGGCGTTGCAACAGCTTCCGTTATGGCCGTGTTCCCGAAGATTTCTTCTATCTTCGCCGGTTCCTTCGGACCGATCACAGAAGCTTCCAAAAAGTCCATCAAGGGCGCAAAAGGCGAATGGTACCTGGCTGTTAACGATGCCTGCGGCTACGGCGAAACTGCCACACTGATTTCCGGTATCGTACTTATGCCAATCGTTCTGCTTATCTCCTTCGTACTTCCCGGCAACCAGACCCTGCCTATGCTCGATCTTGTTGCAATTCCATATGTTATTCAGCCCTGTGTTGCCAGTGCAAACGGCAACATCCTGAAGTCCGTTATTTCTGGCGGCATCTTCTGCGTGATTTTCCTGTATTGCTGCACAATGACCGGCAGTGCATTCACTGAGGTCGCAAAGAGCACAGGTACAGTTGAAATCCAGGCCGGCGTTATGATGATCACCAGCTTTATTATCCTTGGCCAGCCGGTTGGTGCAATTATCTTTATGGCGTTCCTGTCTCAGAATCCGATTGCTATTGCGGCAGTTATTGTCGTCTATATTGCATGCTACATCTTTGTACGCAAATATCGTCCTCAGATTCATGCTTGGATCGAGGAAGAAGCAATCAATCCTGGTCACATTAAGAACACTGCAGCACCTGCTGCCGCACAATAAGGCGGATGCAGTCCCCTAAACTTTAATACAAATCCATACAACACGACATTATACACAGGTTTGAGAAAAGGTGCCGCACTGTTTTCGGCGGTGCGCGCCTTTTCTTTTTACAACAACACAATTTTAAAGATTCGAGTGTGTGCTCCAAACACGTCCGGAAGCCTTTAAAGTCAAGGAGGAATTCGATTTACTATGGTATATCAGGGAAATCCGGTGTCAGAGGGCATCGTGATGGGGAAAGTTATGCAGTATGAGCCGTTTGTGCCCGTAATTGAATGCACAGCGATCACCAAGGAAGAAGTACTGGAAACACTGAGCCATTACGAAAACGCACGCAACAACGCAAAAGACGAGTTGGAAGCGATTCGGCAGCATCTTTTAAAGGACGATCCGGAAAAGGCCAAAATTATGAATGCCCATATGGACATTCTGTTTGATGTGGCTATGGATGAAGAGATTCGTGACGCCATTTCTGTGAATTTAAAGAGCGCTGAAGCAGCGGTGGATAAGATTTTCAGCAAATACATCCGGATTATCAGTAAAGCGAAGGATGCACTGATACGGGAGCGGGCCGCCGATTTGCAGGATGTTCGCTGCCGCCTTTTAAGAACCTGCATGGGAGTAAAAGAAAAGAACCTTGCGTTTTTGGCGGAACCGACTGTCGTTGTGGCACGGGACCTGTTTCCGTCCGATACGGCTTCCATGGACCGCAAAAAGGTATTGGCTATCGTTACGGAAGAGGGCGGCCCTACTTCGCATACAGCGATTATCGCGCGCAGCTATGAAATCCCGGCGCTGCTCGGTGTACAAAATGTGCTTCAGAACGTGCAAAACGGCCAGCAGGTGATTGTGGATGCCGTGGATGGCTGCCTCATAACCGACCCTACCGCGGAAGAAGTAAAAAGCTATGCGGAAAAAGGTAAGAAATTCGCGCAGAATGCCGCCGAAACCAAACAGTATTTGGGGATTGACGCGGTTGCTGCGGACGGTACGAAAATAGAAGTGGAGCTGAATATTGGCTCCGCCAACCTTCAGGAAATGCAGGGCATGCAGGTAACAAACGGCGTGGGCCTTTTTCGCACCGAATTCCTGTTTATGGGCAGGGATACGCTGCCGACGGAAGAGGAACAGTACGCGATTTACCGCAAGGTGCTTATGCAGGCGGGCGACGACCCGGTGACCGTGCGCACGCTGGATATCGGCGGCGACAAAAAGCTGGACTGCCTGGAGCTGCCGAAAGAGGACAATCCGTTCCTGGGCAACAGAGCGCTGCGCCTTTGCCTTGAGCACCGCGACATTTTTAAAACGCAGCTGCGCGCTGCGCTGCGCGCCGGCACCATCGGCAACCTTTGGGTCATGTTCCCTATGGTGGGGAGCCTTGACGACGTGCGCAGTGCAAAAGCTGTCGTTCGCGAAGTACAGCAGGAGTTGGACAGCGAAAATATTGAATACGGGAAAAATATCAAGTTCGGTATTATGATTGAGATCCCCGCAGTCGCAATGATTGCGGACATGGTGGTGAAGGAGGTCGATTTTGCCAGCATTGGCACAAACGACCTGTGTCAATACACTACTGCTGTCGACCGCCTGAACCCGAAAGTTGCCCAATATTATCAGAGCTATCATCCAGCCATGTTCAGGCTTATCCGTTATGCAGTGGAACAGTTCAATAAAGCTGGGAAACCTATTTGCGTGTGCGGTGAGCTGGGCGGCGATAAGTTGGCTATGCCGGTCCTTCTGGGCTTTGGCATGCGCCGCATCAGCATGGGCATTGCTTCGGTTGCCCGTACAAAAAAGATCATTTCACGCCTGACCATGGCCCGCGCCAAAGAACTGGCGGACCATGTGTGCGAAATGGAAACGGCAGGGGAAATTGAAGCATACCTAAAAGATTCTCTTGCAGATATTTTATAAGGAGTAACAGTATATGTATTCTAAGAAAACAGTAATCGCAAACGCAACAGGGCTTCATGCCCGCCCGGCATCGGACTTCATTGCAGAAGCCGGAAAATTTACAGCAAAAATCCAGATTGCCCGCGCGGACAGTGAGGATGAAGACGACATCGTAAATGCCAAAAGCATTATCAATGTACTTTCGCTCGGCCTGAGCCAGGGCGAAGAGGTTGAACTTTCTGCCGACGGCCCGGATGAAAAAGAGGCTGTTGATACCCTGATTGCTCTCATTGATTCTAAATTCGGTGAGTAAAGCCCGTCTGTGAAAACACTGTGTCCACAAATTTCAGTAAGGATGGTTTATATGTATCCAATCGTATATCAATTTAAATCGACTATGGACGATTACAGGGAAATGAGCTTCTTTTCTACCTTCTCGTTTCGAAAGGGTCAAAATATATTCCTGCTCGTTGCCTGGATTGCGGGAACTACAGCCTTTTTGCTGGATGTGACAAATGTGATTAAACTGCCGCAAACGATTCATCTTTGTGCACTGATGGTAGCTGTAACAATGCCGATGCTTTTTGTGAGTGCTTTGGTTAATGTGCGCCGTTTTAAGGTGAACGGTGCCGCTTATCGCAAAAAAACGCACACAGTATTGCTCGGAAAAGACGATGTGCAGTACAAAGAGAGCGGAAATAACAACACAGGAGTGGACAAGTGGGACGATATTGCTTATGCATTTGAAACGAGCCACCTGTTCCTTCTGTACCGCACACCCAACAATGCCGTATTGCTGCCCAAACGAAGCACGACGGAACAGCAGGTCAGGGAAACGCGTGCCTGCTTAAAGGAAAAACTGGGTGTGCGCTTTAAGGTACGGTGCAGAACAAAATAAAAGCACCGAAAATATGCGGCCGTCCAGGATACCCGGAAGCTGCAATGAACCTCTTCGGTTCATAATAAAAATAGTTTATACCCCCCTTTAACCATAGCCACAAAATAGGACCCAGGAGCTTTACAGCCTCTGGGTTCTGTTTTTTTATCTAATTTCCGGATTTAATATTTTATCTGTTATGCCCGCCCTGCAATGGGTCCGTTGCGACACGGGATTTTTGAATTTATTTGGTTCCCCGGCTGCTTTTCCAAGCGGCGGGAGTATTCCGTTCAGAAGGGAAACTCCCTGCTTGATGTCATTCGAGCTGCTGCCGTATCCGAAAAAAGATTGAAATCCTCTTATTTTTCTATTGATTAATTCTTTTTGTTTGATTATAGTAAAAGAACAGATATTTACTGATTTCACCAATTAATTATAATAACAGCATCATATTTTATTGATAAGAACAGATTCTAAAATGATGGAGATGGGGAAATACCATGTTGGTAATTGGCGTTGATATTGGAGGAACCAAATGCGCGGTCAGCTTAGGGGAGGTTTTTGAGGACCGCGCCAATGTGATACATAAGTGTAAAATCAGGGACACAAAAGCGTATTCCCCCCGGGAGATGCTGGACGGGCTGGCAGAGGATGTCCTTTCCTGCGAAAAGCTGACGGACGGTTCTGAGAAAATCCAGGGAATCGGAATCAGCTGCGGCGGGCCCTTGAACAGCCAAACAGGAACAATCCTTTCGCCGCCCAATCTTCCCGGCTGGGATAACATTCCGATTACAGATTACTTCCGGGAAAAAACCGGATTCCCGGCCTGGCTTTGCAATGACGCAAATGCCTGCGCCCTGGCGGAATGGAAGCTGGGGGCGGGAAGAAATTGCTCAAACCTGGTATTTATGACCTTCGGTACGGGGCTTGGGGCAGGAATTATCCTAAACGGCCGGCTGTATTCCGGTGCCTGCGACATGGCCGGGGAAATCGGGCACATTCGCCTTTCGGATTACGGCCCGACCGGATATGGCAAAATGGGCTCTTTTGAAGGCTTTTGCAGCGGCGGCGGAATTGCTCAACTGGCGGCATCCATGGCCCGTGAGCGGCTTCAGCAGGGCCGCACGGTGGGGTTCTGTAAAAATGTTGGTGAACTCGGGCAGCTTACGGCGGCTCAGGTTGGAACTGCCGCGAAAAACGGGGATCCGCTGGCATGTGAAATTTTAAAGCAGGTTGGTTTGCAATTGGGGAAAGGCCTTTCCATTTTAATGGATTTATTAAATCCGGAACGGATTGTCATCGGAAGTATTTTTGTCCGGAATTACAATGAAATATGGCCCTATGCGGAACAGGTGATTGAAAGGGAAACGCTGCCGATGGTTCGGAAATCCTGTAAAATATTACCGAGTGAACTGTCGGAATCAGTTGGGGACATCGCCGGGCTAATTGTAGCCGGCTACAATCTTAGATAGGAGTATTTAATATGAAAGAACGTACCGCACAGCTTTGCAGTCATTTTTTTAACCTGCATCAGGATTTGATTCCTTTCAAATCATACATATTGGATATCTGTGAAACCTTGCTGAAGGTGTACCAAAAAGGAGGCAAGGTTTTAATTTGCGGAAACGGCGGAAGCTGCGCGGACGCGGACCATATTGTCGGCGAGCTGATGAAGGGCTTTTTGTTAAAAAGACCTCTGAGCAAAGAAATACAGGACAAATTTGAACAGAATTACGGGGCGGAAGGCGCGGCCGTTGCTGAAAAATTGCAGTGCGGGCTGCCGGCTGTTTCACTGAACGCGCACGCCGCGCTGATGTCCGCTTTCAGCAATGACGTGGACCCGGAACTGGTTTATGCCCAGCAGGTAATGGGTTATGCGGTCGAAGGGGACGCGGTGATCGGAATCAGCACTTCCGGCAATGCCGCCAATGTGGCGTATGCACTGATGGCTGCAAAGGCAGCAGGGGCGGTATCCATCGCGCTGACCGGGCGCGACGGGGGTAAAATCGGGAAAATCGCAGATTATTGTTTCATTGCCCCCGAAAAAGAAACTTACCGTATTCAGGAGTATCATTTGGCTGTTTATCATTTGATTTGCGCTTATGTGGAGTCGGAAATTTTCTCATGTTAATGGAAGGCTTTTACAGGTAAAAGGAGGAAAAGTATGATAAAGGTTATCATAGCGGATGATGAAGAGAATGTATGCCAGCTGATTCGGGGCCTGATTGATTGGGAATCGCTGGGTATGGAAATTGTGGGAGTTGCGCACAACGGGGTCGAAGCGCTGGAACTGATTAAAGCGCTTTTACCCGATTTAATGATTACGGATATCCGCATGCCGGGTTATGATGGGCTGGAAATGATCCGCCGGGCGAAGAATATAAAAGGGAATCTGGATTTTATTATCATCAGCGGTTACCGCCATTTTGAATATGCGCAGAATGCAATCAAATATGGCGTAAGCGATTACCTTTTAAAACCGATTAAGAAGGAAGACTTTTTGGTTTCGCTTAATAAAATGCGCGAAAGATACCTGCAGCGCACCGAGCAGCTGAGCAACGAAGAACGGTTAAAAAGACGGCTCGAAAGCGATGTGGACAAATTACGCGCAAACCTGTTTACGGAACGGCTGCTGAAAAAGGGAATGACCACCGAGGAACTGACGCTTGAATCGATCAATGAAACCTATCATTTTTCATTTCAGCCGGGCCTTTTCCAGGTGTGCGCGGTTAAAATTGACTATGGATTTGACGACCAGTACAACAACGCGATCCATATTTTAGAAGAAAAGGTAATACAGATTTTAAACAGCCTGTTTAAAGAGCAATGCTTTGACATGGGGATTTTTTCGGATGACAGCAGTATTTATTTTGTTCTGAATTTTGATGCGGGCGGAAAAAAGACAATACGGAAACAAATGAAAGCGGCGTTTGACGAATTGCTGGCGCAAAAGGCCGCGTTTGAACAGCCTGAATTTACGATTTGCGTTGGTACGGTCGTGGAAGATATTCAGCAGCTAAAAGACTCCTTCCGTGCCGCAAGGTACGCGGTCGGGCAAAGGCTCCTTTTAGGGACGGGGCAGTTTATTGAAGACGTAGCGGTACATACAAACTCACAAAGGGAAGTTGCCATGCTGGCTGAACTGAATAAAACAATGGGAGCGGCCCTGGAAGTGCTGGACAAGGCCGCTGTGCTGAGCTGCATCGAAAACTTGGAGCAGCAGACAGAAACGGAAAATCTTTTGAGCGGGCAGGAGATTATTTCCTTAGCGCAGCATGTTTGTAAAATGTATTTAACGCATCTTCGGAACAATCAAATTCAAATTCACTACGGGGATGAGTTCTACGAAAAGTTTTGCATTCACGCCAACCGCTGCAGCTCCGTTCATCAGCTTTTTGAATATCTGTCCATCATGGTGGGGGAATCCCTTGAAGTGATTATAGAAGATAAAAAGCAGACGGATACCAAACCCATCCGCCTTGCAAAACAATATATTCAGCAAAATTATATGAAGCCGATCAGCTTGGAAGAAGTCAGCGGCTATGTCGGTTTTAACCCGACTTACTTCAGTACCTTATTTAAAAAAGAAAACGGCGGCAACTTTGTGGACTATCTTTCCGAAATCCGCATGAACAGCGCAAAAGAACTGCTGAGGGAAACAAATTTAAACATTGCCGTTATCTGTGAACAGGTGGGCTACAATGATTTGAAAAATTTTACGAAAAGCTTTAAGAAAAACGTTGGATTAAAGCCAAATGAATACCGAAAATTGTATTCTTGAGCCGGGGCGGATAAAATGAAAAGTAAAAAAACCGGATATCTTTCCTACCGCATGGCGTGGATGATGGCCGTTGTGGCGGTATGGATCCTTGTTGCCCTTACCGCGCTTACGGTGATTGCAATTCAAAATGAAAAGTATCTGCTTTTTGTTTTAATCGGGTATTTATCGCTTGGGGTCATTCTGTACGTTTGTTACAAGTGGATTTACAAGCCGTACAAGGAAAGTGCAAGGGTTCTGCGGCTGTTTGTAACAGGCTACACCATTCACGGCCTTTTTGATCAGCACATTTTTTTAACCCCGGAAATTGAGTCCGTGACAAAAAAAGTGCAGGAGATTATGAATACGGACGAATTGTTCAATGCAACAAAAAAGCAGGCGCAATATCTTGCTTTGCAAAATCAGATTAACCCGCACTTCCTCTATAATACACTGGAGGGCATCCGGGGCGAAACCCTGAACGCAGGGCTGGAGAATGTAGCCAAAATGACGGAAGCCTTGGCCACATTCTTTCGTTATACCATTTCCAACGTCGAAAACTTGGTAACGCTGGAGGATGAGCTGACAAATGTAAATAATTATTACATTATCCAACGGTATCGTTTTGGGGAAAGACTGAGTCTCAGCGTGGAATACGATGCGGAAAATGAACTGGAAATCATGTCCTGCCGGCTCCCGAAACTGACACTGCAGCCGATTGTGGAAAATGCGATTTTTCATGGGATAGAACGGAAAATCGGGAACGGAAATCTGCGGATTAAGCTGGAAACAACCGCCACCCGGCTGATTATTACCATTTCCGACAACGGAATCGGAATGACAGAGGAACGGTTAAGGGAAATTGACGACAAGCTGAGCCGCACGACCCTTGAGTATATTAAGCCAGACAGTGAAACTCACGGCGGTATTGCCATTGTGAATGTAAACAACAGAATCAAGCTTTTGTTTGGGGAAGAGTACGGAATTTGTATGTACAGCACATTAAATGTGGGCACGGATGTGGAAATTACCCTGCCGCTGATGAAAAAGGATATGAAAGAGAGAAATGAAAACTGAAATTTTAAGGCTGGAAAGCATCACCACAATACAAAATGAAGTGACGCAGCTGGACAATTTTAATCTGCATATTTTTCAGGGTGAGATTATGGGCCTTGTCTGTGTGAATGCAAACGGGAAAGAGTCTTTAATTCAGCTCATCAGCCAAAATCTGCCCATTCATTACGGGCGGGTGTATTTTAACGAGGTGCTTGTAAATAATTATCAGCACAGTCCGTTAACCATGAACAAGGTGGCGGTAATTGAGCAGAAAAGCAGGCTGATTGAAGCCTTGAGCGTGGCGGACAACGTGTTTGTACTGCGCAGGGGATTTAAAAAATATCTGATCAGCCCCAAGGTGCTGAATGATCAGCTGCAGCGCTTTACCGCAGAAGTCAATATTCATATTGACGGGAATGAACTGGCGGAAAATCTGAGCCCCTATGAAAAGTGCGTGGTCGAGCTTTTGCGCGCGGTTATTATGGGCGCAAGGCTGATTGTAATAAGGGACATCAGCAACTCCGTCAGCGCTTCGGACCTGGTCAAATTTTACGGCCTTTTACGGTATTACTGCCAAAAAGGCTTTTCTTTTTTATACATTTGCAACCATCATGAAGAAGCATTTAAAATATGCACCCGGGTATCGCTTATGCGGGACGGAAAAATATTAAAGGTGTTTGACCAGAATGAGTTCCAAAACGAGAACATGGTGCCTTATTACCTTTGGGAATTCGCAAACGTAGCAAAGACGATTGTAAATCACCAAAGTGAGGAAGGAATATTAACCTTCCAAAATGTTTGTACGGAGAATTTGAATCATATGACATTCGCGGTAAAAAAGGGTGAATGTACGGTATTGCTCGATATGGACAACACCATATTGTCGGACATTATGCAGCTGATGAACGGCGAGCTGCAGCAGGACAGCGGAACTATTTTTTTGGAAAATTCAGTTTATTCGCAAAAGCAGGCGCGGCACGCGCTGGGAAGCGGTGTGGCGTTTATTGGGGAAGACCCCATTCAAACGATGCTTTTTAAGGAAATGAGCTATCTTAATAATCTATGTATCCTGCTTGATAAAAAGCAGCATGCGGTTCGGTTAAGCAGTAAAGTGATCAAAAGCATAATTCGTGAATACGGACCCGTAATCGGGGAAGAAATTTATGAAGAGAATATTATGAACTTAAAATTGCAGTCCCTTTACGATTTAATCTATTACCGGATTCAATTATGCCATCCGAAAATTGTTTTATGCGTACAGCCGTTTGCCGGCGCGGATATGTATTTGAGGCGGAATTTAATTGAAATCATCAATAAATTAAAAAAGCAGGGTATTACGGTAATTCTTTTGGCGGTAAATATAGCCGATTCTCTTGTCATAGCAGACAAACTAATTTTGTTTGAAAAGGGCCGATTCAGCAGCCAATATTCTAGTTCGGAATTTCACCTCTTCAGCGCGGACGGAATTACCCTTTAAAAAGCATAAATTAACCGCACAAAAAAAGATAGAAATAATAAAATAATATATGCAACAAATATAAAACAAGAGAAGATATGCCCCATAATTCGAAATCTGCCCCCCTTATAGGACGAAAGAAACAATGCTATACTTGAAGCACTGAAACGGCAGCAGAGAAATAAGGACAGGTGAATTATATGGGGGAATACATAGCGGAACTAAGCCACATCAATAAAAGCTTTCCGGGAGTAAAGGCGCTGGACGATG
>JAEWDK010000021.1 GCA_023390175.1 Bacillota bacterium | reverse complement strand
TTAAGTTTTTCTTCAATAACACGTGGATTCTCTCCCGCCTGAATAGACAGTAAACCCTCTACCATAACTTGCTTATGTAAAATTTCATCATTACTTCTTAAGCTCAATTTATTAGATATTGGTGTAGCTACTAAGTTGGCAATCATAGAACCATAGAAAGTCGTAACCAGTGCTACTGCCATTTTAGGCCCTAGAGTAGATGGATCATTCAAGTTGTCTAGCATAATAATAAGTCCAATAAGTGTACCAATCATACCCCAAGCAGGCCCTAATTCTGCTATTGAATCCCAAAACTTTTGATTGTCTTTATGCCTATTTTCTACAAAGGCAATTTCTGTTTCCAGGATACTTCTCAATAATTCAGCATCTGTACCATCTACAATTAGCAAAATACCTTTCTGTAAAAAGGGATCATCCATTCCTTGAGCAATTTCTTCTAAAGCTAATAAACCTTCTTTTCTAGCAGACAAAGCTAATTCATTGATTTTTGAAATAACCTCTGTTGGATCTATTTCCTGTTTGGAAAATACATGCTTCCCTGTTTTTAAGCCTTCCAAAAATTTAGGAATAGGATATGACACAAATAGAGCTGAAATAATACCACCAAAAACAATAAGCATTGATGGATAATCAATAAAAAGCATTATTCTTCCGTCACCTAAAACGATTGATATGAGAACAAATACTATTCCCGATACCAAACCTATTATTGTAGAAATATCCACTTACTTATTCCTCCCCTTCATTTACAAGGTATATTTTCCGCTTATATTGAATAATACGCCTAATAATTTCTTCTTGCGTTTCTTTTACTACATATTTATTACCTGTTGTCATTGTTATAACTGTATCAGGCGTCTGCTCTATTGTTTCAATTAAATCAGAGTTAACAGCAAACTCCTGATTGTTTAATTTTGAAAGTTTAATCATAAGCTTCTCCTATACATTAACGTTTAAGATTTGTTAGTTCTTGAAGCATTTCATCTGAAACAGATATAATTCTTGAGTTGGCTTGGAACCCTCTTTGAGTAACAATCATATCTGTAAACTCACTTGAAAGATCTACATTGGACATTTCAAGAACACCTGTATTAAAGGTTCCTACTGTCCCCACACCATCAAATTCTCCAGAGTTAGGCGTTACTTTATAAAGATTATCTCCTACCTTCTCAAGTCCTTCTGGATTATCAAACTTAGCCACTACAACTTGAGCAAGTATTCTCATATCCCCATTATCATAAGAAGCTGTAATCACGCCATCGCCACCTATCTCATAACCTATCATCTTACCAGCAGCGTTACCATTGATGGTTTTAGGGTCAATCGTAGATGCTGAAGCATATTGAGTCATAGAAGAAAAATCAATTGATATTTTTTCTGCAAAGGTTGATGTCTTATCAGTATTTTCTATCTCAAGATCTATGGATGTGGCACCACTAGTTGCATCGCCCACACTAGCTAGTTTACCATTTGTATCAAAATAAAGTTTAACTGCTGTATCAGGTGAAAGTGTCCCGTTTAACTTATTTCCATTTGCATCTTTAATATCACCCAACTTCATTTCCCATACAGAATAGCCATCTACCTTATCCGTTGATGGTGTTAAGGTAGTTGCTAGTGAATAATAATTTCCTAAACTATCATAAAAACGAAAGGTTGTTTCTTCTTTTGTAGAAGTAGATGGAAGATTACCTGATAACTGTAACTTATCTGTTACCTTTGGTTTAGAACTTACAAAATTAGGATCAGCTAAATTAATAGAGCCAGCCTCTCCTTTAACAATTTCATACTTATTCGTTTCTTCATTAAGTTGTGCTGTCCAACCCTTTACTTTCATTCCATTAGCAATAATTAAATTACCATCCACATCGGCTCTTAAAGCACCTGCTCTGGTAAAATAAGTGCCATTTGTATCTCCTACAACTATAAAGCCATCTCCATTAATCATTAAGTCAAATGGGTTATCTGTACGCTGTGCAGCACCTTGAGTCATTAACATATCAATAGAAGAGACATTTACACCTAAACCTACTTGCATAGGATTACGTCCACCTCTACCGGTTTCATCACTTGCAGCACTAGCACTTGATAGTGTTTGCGAAAACACATCATTGAAAGTGACACGTTGTGATTTATAACCTATAGTATTAACATTGGCTATATTATTTCCTATTACATCCATTCTTGTCTGGTGTACCCTAAGTCCAGATACCGCAGAAAACATTGATCTCATCATATTAATCTACCTCCTCATTTTGTCCTATTACTTATCTTCTACTAATGTAATATGATTAAAGTTAACAAACTGACCTTCTTTTTCTCCTCTAACATAAACAAAAGTACCTGCTTTTTCAATACGTATGTACTCAGCTGTTCCAGTAATAGTTTGAACTTTACCTTCGCTGTCAGTATAGGTTCCAGTTACTGTTTTTCCTGTAATACTTGGTTTATCCACTATGTTTTGTATTTTATTAAAGTCAATGGATACTTTTTCTTTACCTGTTCCAATAACCATATATGGACTACCATTTTTCATTTCAATGCCTAATACTTCACCTTCAATAATGATACTTTCTTTGGTACCATCTGTTTTGGTTTCTTCAACTAACCCTTGAACTGTTTTACCTAATAATTCAAATGCTGTCGTATTAGCTTGAATATTACTGCTATCGTAAACTTGATAAACATCTTCAAGATTTACTTCTACATCACCAATACCAAGAACTGGGGTATCACCTGATACCTTCACATAATCAACTTTACCTACTAGGTATTCAGAGGTGCCTGTTTCTGAATCTTTATAAAGATATTCAACATACTTACCTATCATGCCATTAGCCAATTGTTTTTGTGAGGCTTGTGCTACATTCATCATCTGCTCAAGTGCAGTGAATTGAGCTAATTGCGCTAACATTTCTGAGTTATCTACGGGATCAAGAGGATCTTGATATTTCATTTGTGTAACTAACAAATTAATAAAAGCATCTTTATCTAATTCAGATTGCTCCTTGACTTCTTCTGTTACTTTCAAATAATCACTATTTAAAGCTGCTGTTTTTGAAATCGTCGTTGACATTCACTCACCCCTTATACCATATAATCAACTTCTGAATCACTTATTTTTTCAGGTCTTATTTCTTCCTCTTCTTCAAATGCTTCCATATGTTTTGTTATAATCTCCTGAATTCTTTTGCTTGATTTTTGCTTTTCTTGTTCCATCTGAGATTGATGTGTATCTTGCTTAATATCAACTTTAACATCTGTAACCGTGAGTCCTCGTTCTTCTAAAGCAGTTTTCAAGCTGTTCATTTCATTGATTAAAAATGCTTTTGCTTTTTCATTGTCAACCTTTATTTGTGCTACAATATTGCTATTTTCCTCTATAAGTTTTATACTCAATTCTCCTAATTCTTTAGGTGAAAGTTGCAAATGAATTTCTTTAGTGGTTCCTAACGCCTTAAAGTCTATTTGATCAATGATATCCGTTTCTATTAATTGTGGTGTCTGCGCTACTTGTTGAGATGTACCAGTTCCTTCAGGTTGCCATAATTGAGAATAGACTGTTGAAGAAAAATTCTGTATCGGTACAACTATACCTAAATCTACTTTACCAGGCTCATTTAATACGCTATTATTT
>JAEWDK010000006.1 GCA_023390175.1 Bacillota bacterium | reverse complement strand
TGTTCAAGTCCTGCATTGCAACTGCGTATTGCTCTGCATTTGGGGCGGCGCCATGCCAGTTCACTTTATTTTCCATGAATGATACGTCTTTGCCTTTTACCGTCTTTGCGATAATTACGCTCGGCTTACCCTTTACGGTTTTCGCATGATTAAACGCTGCTTCTATTTCGTCAAAATCATGGCCGTTTATGATTTGTACATCAAAACCGAACGAACGGAATTTTTCATCAATCGGCTCGGGGCCGCCGACCTCGCTTACGGGGCCGTCAATCTGCAGGCCGTTGTTGTCCACCATCAGGCAGAGGTTGTCAAGCTTGTGGTGCGCCGCAAACATCGCGGCTTCCCACACCTGACCCTCTTCGATTTCACCGTCGCCCAGCATGGAGTACACACGGTAATCCTTTTTGTCCAGCCTGGCGGCAATCGCCATGCCGCAGGCGGCAGAAACACCCTGGCCGAGCGAGCCTGTGCTCATATCAATGCCCGGGGTGCCCTTCATATCCGGATGGCCCTGCAGCATTGCGCCGATATGGCGCAGCTTTTTCAGCTCATCCAATGGGAAATAGCCTTTCAGCGCCAGCGCGGCGTAAAGGCCGGGGGCGCAATGGCCTTTGGAAAGCACAAAACGATCCCTGTTTTCGTCCTTCGGAGCTGCCGGATTCACATTCAGCTCTTTAAAATACAGGTAAGCGAACAGGTCCGCCGCTGAAAGGCTCCCGCCCGGATGCCCTGATTTTGCATGATAAACCCCTTCGATTGCTCCCATTCTGACTTTGCACGCCAGAATCTGCAATCTTTTCTTTTCTGTTTTTTCCATGCGAACCTCCTAAATATTGATTAATATAAGTTAATTATACAACGAAGGAACAGGTTATTCAATACTTGAGTCGGTTCCTGTCGGCTTTGGGCGACGGGGAAAATCAGGATTCGTACGGAAATTTGTTCTGTGATTTCTTATTCGGCAGCGGCGAACTGACTGTTGTACAGATTTGCATAAAAACCTTTTTTTGCTAAAAGCTGCTCATGTGTGCCCTGCTCAATGATGCTGCCCTGATTCATAACGAGAATCAAATCCGCTTCCCGGATAGTGGAAAGACGGTGAGCGACAATAAAGCTGGTGCGGCCCTCCATCATTTTCGTGAACGCCTTCTGAATGCGGATTTCAGTGCGGGTGTCGATGGAGCTGGTAGCTTCGTCCAAAATCAGGATGGGCGGATCAACCAGCATAACACGCGCAATGCACAGCAGCTGCCGCTGACCCTGCGAAATATTGCCGCCGTCTTCCGAAATAACGCTGTCGTAACCGTTGGGCAGGCGCATAATAAAGGAATGCGCGTGCGCCGATTTTGCCGCCGCTATGATCTCTTCCTCGGTTGCATTCGCCCTGCCGTAAGCAATATTGTCGCGCACCGTGCCGGAAAACAGCCACGTATCCTGCAGCACCATGCCAAACATTGCACGCAGGCTGCTTCGGGTCACATTCATCACGTTATTTCCGTCAATCTGAATGGTGCCGCTGTCTGCATCATAAAAACGCATCAGAAGGTTAATGATCGTTGTTTTGCCGCAGCCGGTCGGGCCGACAATGGCAATACGGTCCCCTTTGCGCGCGGAAACGTTCATATTCCGGATCAGCTTCGCTTCCGGGCGATAGGAAAAATAAAGGGAATTTATATTTACATTGCCTTCACAGTTTTGCAGCACCAGCGCGTCCGGCGCGTCTGGTTTTTCCTCTTCCTCGTCAAGGATATTGAACAGCCGCTGTGCGGAGGCAAACGCGGTTTGAATCTGTGTGATAACCGCCGTGACCTCGTTAAACGGCTTTGTGTATTGATTGGCGTAAGCCAAAAAGCTGGATATCTGCCCGATGGTCAGCGGGCCCGGGCGGCCGGTTACCGCGCAGATGGAACCGATTACCGCAACGGACGTGTAAACAATGCCGTTGACAAACCGGGTACTCGGGTTTGAAAGGGAGGAATAAAACTGCGCCTTTACCCCGCAGTTGTAAAGCCTGCGGTTGATTTCATCAAACTGCTTTTCCGACCGGCCTTCATAATGGAAAGTCTTCACAATTTTCTGCCCGCTGATCAGTTCCTCCACATAACCGCTGAGTTCCCCCTGCGTCGCCTGCTGTTCCGTGAACTGCCGGTGGGAAAGCCTTGCGATAAACCCGGCGACAAAAAGAGAAAGCGGAGTCACCAGCACTACCACAACCGTGATGACCGGGCTGATGGTAAGCATGAAAATGAGTGTGCCGATAATCGTGACAATTCCTGTGAAAAGCTGGGTCAGCCCCTGCAAAAGGCCGTCTGAAACCTGATCGACATCGTTCACAATACGGCTGATGAGGTCGCCGTGCGCGTGGCTGTCAATGTATTTCAGCGGCAGTTTATTGATCTTTTGATACGTTTGAATACGCAGGTCGCGAACGGTTTGATAAGTGACTTTATTGGTACAGTAGGCCATCGTCCACTGGAATACCGCGCTGACGACAATGGTGAAAAAAAGTGTGACAAGAATCGGGAGCATTCCTTTGTAATCCACATTTCCCCTGCCGATGATATGGTCAATTGCTTTACCGATTAAAATAGGGCCGTAAAGGGTAAGCGAAATATTGAGAATAGCACTGACAAAGGCGCCGATTAAAAACCCGGTGTACGGTTTTGCGTACCGCATCAAACGGCTTACTACAGATTTTTTCATTATTTGTTCACCTCGTCCCTGCTGAGCTGTGACAGGCAAATTTCCTGATACGGTTCACAGCGTTCCATCAGCTGCTCATGCGTACCGATGCCCGCCACCGCACCGTCGTCCATCACAATGATTTTATCCGCACGGCGAATGGTGCTGGCGCGCTGGGATACCATCAATACTGTCATTCCGGTTGTTTTGCTTTGAATGGATTTTCGCAGCGCAGCGTCAGTTGCAAAGTCCAGCGCGCTCGCGCTGTCGTCCAAAATCAAAATCTGCGGGCTGCCGACCAGCGCGCGCGCAATGGTCAGCCGCTGTTTCTGCCCGCCGGAAAAATTCTTCCCGCCCTGATTGACCGGACTTTCAATTCCATTGGGCAGGGCTGAAACGAATTCGTGAGCCTGCGCGATTTTCAAAGCCTTCTCAATTTCCTCAGCCGCCGCGTCTTCTTTTCCCCAGCGGAGGTTACTTTCGACGGTACCGGAAAAAAGCGTTGCTTCCTGCGGCACCATGCCGATTTCACTTCGCAGCTCTTCAAAAGAGTAGTCACGCACATCCACGCCGTCTATTAAAATTTTCCCCGCCGTCACGTCGTAAAAACGGGGAATCAGATTCACAATTGTGGATTTCCCCGAGCCGGTGCCGCCGATAATTCCGACTGTTTCACCCGGCAGAATTTTGACATTCAGGTCCTGAACCGCATATTTATCCGTACCGTCATAGGAAAAGCTGACATGTTCAAATTCAATTTTCGGCGTGTTTGCCACCCGGGCAACAGGCGCTTGGTTTGTTTCGCTGACAGAGGTCGCGGTTTCAAGGACTTCGTTCACCCTGGACGCGGAAGCGGAGGCTTTTGTAAATGTTACGACAAGGTTTGCCACAACAATCAGCGCCAAAAGCGTTTGCGTCATATAGTTTACAAATGCAATCACTTCACCCTGCGTCATGCCGCCGGAACTGACCCGCGAGCCGCCGAACCACACGATTGCAATCACGGCGAAGTTCATGATTGTGTATGTCAGCGGGTTTAAAAGCGCAGAAAGCTTGCCCACCTTGATTGCAGTGCCGGTTTGCTCGTCGGCTGCCGCGTCAAAGCGCTGCTGTTCGCTGTTCTGCTTTGAAAAAGCGCGGATTACGCGTACGCCGCTTAGTCCTTCGCGTGAAACCAGCGAAATTTTATCCAGCTTCTTCTGCATGACCCGAAAATAAGGAACGGAGCGCCCCATGATCCAGTAAAGTACAAATGCAATCAGCGGCGTTGCGATTAAAAAGACAACCGCCAGCTTTAAATCGATGATCATGGCCATAACAATCGCGCCGATTGCCAGAAAAGGCGCGCGAATCACAAGGCGGATGAGCATGGCGACAGCAAACTGAAGCTGGTTGACGTCATTGGTGATCCGTGTAATAAGCGACGGTGTGCCGAACCGGTCTATTTCAGAATGGGAAAACGTATTGATATGCTTGTACAGCTCACTGCGAAGCACAGTGCCAAACCCCTGTGAGGCGATTGAGGCGAGCTTTTGGCAGATGAGCGCACTGCACAGGCCGGTAACGCCAAGCAGCAGCATGATTCCGCCCATATGCCAAATATACGGAATATTTCCTTTTCTTACTCCGTTATCAATCATTTGAGCCGTGATGACAGGAACAATCAGTTCAAAAATAGCTTCAATTAGCTTGAAGATTGGCCCGACAATCACCTGTACTCTGTATTGTTTTAAATAGCGCGAGAGTTTTAACATTTTTTCAATCATTCCCTTGTAATATTGTCCCTTTTCCGTGTATTATTATAGCATAGCAAAATCCATATGAATAATATTTATTATATCTGTCTTCCATATCGTTTCAGTATGGTTAAAAGGAGTCAAAAATGGACATAAAACAGCTGGGATACTTTGTAGCCATTGCGGAAGAAGGGAGCATCAGCGCCGCAGCGAGGAAGCTGCATATTTCACAGCCGCCGCTGAGCCACCAGCTGAAGCTGCTGGAAAACGAACTCGGCGTAAAACTGATTGAACGCGGAGCAAGGCGCATTCAGCTGACGGATGCAGGAGTTATTCTTTACAAACGCGCCAACAGTATTCTGGAACTAAGCGACACAGCAATGCGGGAAATGAACGATTTCGGCGAAAAGCTGAACGGCACCCTGCGCCTCGGCACAACCTCGTCTTCCGGCCCTGCGCTGCTCAAAAAACGCATGGTGAACTTTTCAGCCGCCTGCCCCGGCATTCACTTTGAAATACATGAGGGCAACACCTTTCAGCTGATTGAACTTTTAGCGGGCGGAGTCATTGAAATTGCAATAGCCAGAACACCGTTCCACGCCGAAAATACCGATTTCTTCGCGCTGAAAAGCGAGCCGATGATTGCAGTGGGAAACAAAAAATTCTTTTCCGAATTGAAAAGCAGCGAAATCCCGCTGAAAGATTTACAGTCAAAGCCCTTGATTATATACCGCCGATTTGAAAAGCTGATTCTTTCCGCCTGTAAATCCGCCGGATTTAAGCCCTTCGTATTTTGCATGAACGACGACGCACGCACCTCGATCATGTGGGCAAACGCCGGGCTGGGCATTGCGATTGTGCCGCAGTCGATGGAGCCTTATTCCATTGACTCATATTTGGGAAACGGCGGCTGCGACTGCAGGGTCATTACGGAACCCGGCATTCAAAGCCAGGTTGCGGCAATTTGGCGCAATGACCGAAGCCTTTCTTCCGCGGCAAAACAATTTTTGAAATTCTTTCAGGAGCAATGATTCTCCCCGGAGAAATCAAAAAAGCCCATCCGGTTTTACGGATGGGCGAAATAAACCTATTTTATTGCCGCTTGAACGCTGATTTCGGCATGCCGCAGATTGGGCAGACCCAGTCGTCGGGAAGTTCCTCAAACGACACATCGGGATCGTTGTAAACAAACCCGCAGACGGTGCAAATCCAGCTTTCGCCGTCATTCCGGTCGTCCACCGGCTGCTGTGCCTGATAAGTGGGTGCATTTTTCGGAGCCTTGCCCTTAATGACCTTGTGATAATAATCATAAGTCATCGGGTTCCCCTTTGCCTCATCACTGCCGGCTGTGATTTCGGCAATATAAATGGTATGGGTCGGGGTTTCCGTACTGCTGACCACACGGCAAAGGAACCAGCAGCAAATATTTTCTTTGATTACAGGCACGCCTTCGGCCAAAATCTTATGATGCACATTCATAAGCTTGTCCGTATCGCGGCCGGAATTGAACCCAAGCGCACCGATTGCGGCGCCGGAAGTGTCCTCCGACAGGACGGAAACGGTGAAAATTCCGGTTTTAGCAATGCACTCGTGGCTGTAATTATCATGGCTCATGCTGACAGCGATCATATTGGGCTTATTGGTAACCTGTACCACCGTATTTACAATACAGGCGGAAGCCTTATCTTCGTTTTTTACGCCAATCGCATACATTCCGTATGTTAAATCAAACAGTATCTCATCCTTCATGTGGTATGCCTCCCGAAATATTATTGCTTATATCATAGCACCCGGAGGAAAAAGTTACAAGCACCGTTCGCCAATTTCAACCAATTTTACTGATTGTTTCCTTTAATTTTATTCCAATATTCACGAAATGCCTGTTCGTTTTTATTTTGCCCGTATTCGTAGTACCGAACATTTTTCAGCTCATCCGGCAGGTATTGCTGCGCAACCCAGCGGTTTGGGTAATCATGGGGATACTTGTAAAACTGGCCCTTCTTCTCGTTGTCTTCCCCGTCATAATGTTTGTTTTGCAGCTGGCGCGGAATGGACCCGATTCTGCCCTTTTGCACGTCCGCGATTGCGGCGTCAATTGCGCAGTAAGCCGAATTGGATTTTGGGGAATTGCACACCATGATGACCGCATCGGCAAGCGGGATACGCGCTTCCGGCAATCCGACCTGAAGCGCGGCGTCCACCGCGGCTTTTACAATCGGAATAATCTGCGGGTAAGCAAGCCCCACATCCTCGCAGGCACAAACCATCAGCCTGCGGCAGACGGAGGGCAGGTCGCCAGCTTCCAGCAGACGCGCCAGATAATGCACCGCCGCATCCGGGTCGGAACCGCGCATCGATTTTTGAAAAGCGGACAGGATGTCGTAATGCTCGTCGCCCGCACGGTCGTAACGGAGCGCGCTGCGCTGGGTAAGCTCCTGTGCCCGCTCCAGCGTGACGAAACAGACGCCGTCCTTGATTTCACCGGAAAGCACGGAAAGCTCGACAGCGTTCATTGCCTTGCGCACATCCCCGCCGCAGGCTACCGCAATATAATCCGCGGCGCCGTCTTCCACCTGAATCGTTAGCTTCTGTTCCTGCCCCATAAACTGAAACGCGCGGTTTACCGCCAAAATCACATCCTCTTTTTCCACCGGTTTGAATTCAAACACGGTGGAACGGCTGAGGATCGCGTTATAAACGTAAAAATAAGGATTTTCCGTTGTGGAGGCAATCAGTGTAATCTGGCCGTTTTCAATGAACTCCAACAGCGTTTGCTGCTGCTTTTTATTGAAATACTGAATTTCATCCAAATAAAGCAAAATCCCATTCGGCGCCGCAAGCGTGTCGAGCTGGCTGACCACATCGCGGATATCCGCAGTGGAAGCGGTTGTGCCGTTCAGCTTGTAAAGGCTGCGGTTCGTCTGCTTGGCAATAATGGAAGCAAGCGTGGTTTTGCCGATGCCCGAGGGGCCGTAGAAAACCATGTTCGGAATCTCACCGGACTCAATAATGCGGCGCAGCGCTTTCCCTTTGCCCAAAAGATGGCGCTGGCCCACAAGATCGTCCAGGCTTTTCGGGCGAAGCCTGTCCGCTAACGGAGCTGACATAGAGATTCCTCCTTTTTCAAAGTGATAAAGCTAAAAGGGCATGTCGTCCTCGTCGCCCTGCAAATCGGAGTCGTCACAGCAGCAGTCGTCATCCCCGTAATAGTTGTTTCCGTTGTTATTTCCGCAGTAAACGCCTTTTTTTGCAGGAGCAAGCAGAAACCCGACAATCGCGCCTAACAACAGCATGGTAGTTGAAAGAAAAAACAGTTCACTCTTTTTCATAAATAATCCACCTTTCTAATTTTAAACAGAGGCATGCAGCCGCACACCTCTGTGATTAACATGATATTTTTACTGTAAATTATTCATACAGCGGGTAGCGGTCGCAAATACCCTTTACCATAAAGCGGATTTTATCCTCGCTGCCTTCAAAGTCGTTGATTGCAAGGCTGATACACTCCGCAATAATATCCATATCCTGCGTATTCAGGCCCCGCGTTGTAATGGCGGGTGTGCCAAGGCGCAAGCCGCTTGTAACAAACGGGCTGCGCTGTTCGTTCGGAACCGTGTTCTTGTTGGCGGTAATATTTACAGAATCAAGGCGGTGTTCCAGTTCCTTGCCGGTCAATTCCATGCCGCTGAGGTCCACCATCATGAGGTGGTTGTCCGTTCCGTCACTGACCAGCTTCACCCCGCGTTTCATCAGCCCATCGGCCAACGCGGAAGCATTTTCCACAATTCTGTGGCCGTATTCCTTAAACTCCGGCTTGAGCGCTTCGCCGAAGCAAACAGCTTTGCCGGCAATCACATGCATCAGCGGGCCGCCCTGCGTGCCCGGGAAAATTGCTTTGTCAATTGCCTTGGCGTACTCCTCACGGCAGAGAATCATGCCGCCGCGCGGGCCGCGCAGTGTTTTGTGGGTGGTGGTCGTTACAATGTCCGCCCACTCAACCGGGTTTGGATGCTCACCGGCAGCAACAAGGCCGGCGATGTGCGCCATATCCACCATCAGGTACGCGCCGCAGGCGTCGCAGATTTCGCGGAACTTTTTAAAGTCGATTGTTCTTGGATACGCGCTTGCACCCGCGACAATCATCTTCGGCTTTTCGGCCATCGCCGTTTCATACAGCTTTTCATAATCGATGCGGCCTGTTTTGGCGTCCACTCCGTAGGGAATGAAATTAAAATATTTTCCGGACATATTCACGGGCGAGCCGTGGGTAAGGTGGCCGCCCTCCGCAAGGCTCATACCCATAACGGTATCGCCGGGATTTAAAAGGGCAAAATATACGGCAAGGTTTGCCTGTGCGCCGGAATGGGGCTGAACATTTGCGTGTTCGGCGTGAAAAAGCTCGCAGGCACGGTCGCGAGCAAGAGTTTCGACAACGTCTACGAACTGGCATCCGCCGTAATACCTGTGGCCCGGGTAGCCTTCGGCATATTTATTGGTGAGCACGCTGCCCATTGCAGCCATCACCGCGGGGGAAACCAAATTTTCAGAGGCGATCATCTCAAGGTTGGACTGCTGACGCTTCAGTTCGTCGTTCATTGCGGCGCCAAGCTCGGCATCCGCCTTTGAGACAAAGCCTATGGTATCCATCATATCTTTATACATTTTTCATTCCCTTTCGCTCCTGTATTTTTTAATAATTATACACTTTAGTGCGTTAAATGACAACCATATGCACGAAATATAGAAGCAATAAATGCACCGGATAAAACGCGTAAAAGAAATACTTCCAGTTCAGACTTCCTTTTTTACCGTTGTAAAGTAAAATCGGAACACCCGACGCGATGGCGTAAAATTCAAGGGTTCTGCCCATGAGGCTGTAGCCGGCGACCAAAAGCGCAAAAACAAAAACACCCGCCGCGCGATAATTTCGAAAGCAGTAAAATAAAATCACCGCCGCCACGCCGAACCATCCGTAGTCCGTGCGTAAAAAGTCGGCTAAAAGCGCCGCAGCAGCTGCAAATCCGATTGCCAGAACGGGATTTTTGTCAAAATACGTATGCAGGAACGCAATGGCTGCAAGCCCAAGGAACAGCGTAAAAAACACATTTTGACTGTTCGGATCATAGAGCATCCCGTGAAACGCGAGGTCAAACGGGATTTCTGAAATAAGCGCAAACATAAAAAGGCGCCAAAGATATTTTTTAATATTAGAAGTGTGAAGCATCCCTTCGGAAATCAGGTAAGCGAAAATCGGGAACGCGAGCCGGCCGATTATCCGCAGGATTGTGACCTTGGGAAATAAGACCGCGCCGATATGGTCAATCAGCATGGTAATAATCGCCAGAACTTTAAGCTGAAACCCACTCACATTCTTCCCCGCTTTCCAGTAATTCCTATCATTCCTATAATAATATTGGATATGCGGCAGCTTGTCAACTTACAGTTTGCCGAAATATAACAGAATAACCGTATCGCGGTAATTCTATCGGACTTTATGTTCCTTTCTGTTTGCCCTTTGTCCGGCAATTTTAGGAGATGGACGATGCTATTACAAATGCTTCGCTTTTGTGATATAATAAACGCAGAACAGTTATTATATCGAACTTTATCTCCCTCCGGGGTTCGCCGTGCAAATGGCGAACCCCGGAAATGGACGATTCTACACTAAAAAAGCGGTACACATCAACAATACCGGAGGAATTCAAATGACAAAAAAGCAGCGCGCCGCACTGGCGGTAGACGCATTAAAAAAAGAATACCCGGAAGCGCTTTGCTCCCTTACCTATACCGATCCGCTGCAGCTGCTGATTGCAACGCGCCTTTCGGCGCAGTGCACGGATGCCAGGGTAAACCTGGTCACCCCGGCGCTGTTTGAGCGCTTCCCCACGCTGGATGATTTTGTGAACGGCTCAGCAGAAGAAATTGAGCCGTATATCCGCTCCTGCGGCCTGTATAAAACAAAGGCAAGGGACATTTTCGCCACATGCAAAATGCTGAAAGCCGAGTTCGGCGGCGTTGTGCCCGACAGCATTGAAGAGCTTACAAAGCTGCCCGGTGTGGGCAGAAAAACAGCCAACCTTGTGGTGGGCGATATTTACCACAAGCCCGCTGTCGTGACCGATACACACTGCATCCGCATTTGCGGCCGCATTGGAATCAGCGAGGGGAAGGAGCCGTTCCGGGTGGAAAAGCAGCTGCGCGCCGTGCTGCCAATGGACGAGTCCAACCTGTTCTGTCACAGGCTTGTGCTGCACGGGCGTGCAGTCTGCACCGCCCGCAGCCCCAAATGTGAGATTTGCTGCATGAAGGATTTTTGCAAATACGCAAAAGAGCAGAATTTGAAGGATTAAATTCCATAATGATAGTCAAAAAGCGCTGTTCCGTTTGGAACAGCGCTTTTTATGAAGTTTTTGAGCTTTAAAAAGGGAATTACCTGTTCTTGAAAGGCCGCTACAGTACTTTCCTGACATTGTACATCGAGTCAAGTACCAGCCAGTTTTGCGGGAAGAAGCTGTTGATCGTCCAGTAGCTGACCCCGCCAAGATGATATTTATCCACGAGCTTCAGCTTTGCCTCAATGCTTCTTGCGTCTTCAAACCATACCTCGTGCTGAATTCGGCTGCTGTCGTAATAACGGAAAAAAGGAGACTGCGCTTTGGTGTCAAACTGAATTTCTGCTTTTACCTCTGCCGCAAGGTCAACCGACGCAGTGTGGGAAAGGGAGCGTGCGGCTGAACCCGGCACATAGGGAAGTGTCCAGTTGTAGCCATAGTTTGGTATGCCCATCAGTATTTTTTTGCTGGGGATCACGGTAACCGCGTACTGCAAAACCTTTTCAACAAGGTCAACGGGCGCTACCGCCCGCGGCTCACTGTATGTAAATCCCCATTCATAGGTCATCAGCACCACATGGTCGACAATTGCGCCGTGAGCAGCATAGTCGTGCGCTTCATAAAGCAGCCCTGACTGATCGGAGCTTGTTTTGGGCGCAAGCGCGGTTGTTACCGTATATCCAAGCGGGTGAAGCGTATCCACCGCCCGCTTTACAAAGCGATTATAATTTTCGCGGTCCCTTGGATAAAGATATTCAAAGTCAATATCCAATCCGTAGTATCCTTTCCCCAGTGTTTTTATGATATTGTCAAACAGGGTATTCTGCACCTTTTCGTCGGTTAGTATAATATGGCCGAGCTCGCTGTCAAAGCTGGCGCCTTCTTTGATATTGGTGATTACCATAAGCGGGGCAACCTTTTGCTGCCGTGCGGTTTGTATAATGCCGGTGTCCTGAATGGGCGCCAGGCTCCCGTCCGGCCTTACCTGATAACTGAAAATACTGACGTAGGTAAGGTGCGGCAGCGTACTTGCAAGGGTATCTGTATTGATATTGGGGAAAGCATAGCCGTTCACGTCAATTGTTCCCAATTTTGGGGCGGCAGCGGGAACTATAATCACCTGACCCACCTCTAATTTGGAAGGGTCTGTAATTTCCGGATTAACGCGAAGGATGCCCGACACCGTAACCCCGTACCTGCGTGCAATCGAATAAAGCGATTCACCGGGGGCTACCGTGTGGGCGGTATGATCCGATACCACCACAATTGTTTGACCAACCACCAACTGATCGGGATTTTTCAGTTTGTTATCATCGATAATTTTTTGCATGGGCACGCCGTATAATGTGGCGATGGAATAAATACTGTCGCCCGGCCGCACTGTATGTATCACCAAGATGATCACACCCCTCCGTAAAATACCACCCGGCTAATAAGGAACCGTTTTAATTTGTCTATTCAATATATGTAAAACGGAAACTGTGTATTCCACCATTTCCGTTTTCTGCCCAATTTAGAAAAAACGCAGAAGCACCGAACATACCGGTGCCTTTGCGTCTCTTATTTTTTCGGATTTTATTTGGGCAACCAGCCCGGGTGCTAATCACAGCGTACCGCAGTTCCGGAGGCGGTTACCATGAGCATGCCGTTGTCCGCGCCGAGCACCTCATAATCAATGTCCACTCCGACAACCGCGTTCGCGCCTAACTGGGAAGCCCGCTGTTCCATTTCCCGCATTGCGTTTTCCCTTGCCTGAATCAGTTCTTCTTCGTAAGTGCCGGAACGCCCGCCAAAGAAGTTGGACAGACCCGCAGCAAAATCTTTAATAAAGTTTACTCCGGAAATTACTTCCCCGAACACGACCCCTTTGTATTCTGTAATTTGCTTTCCCTCAATGGACGGTGTGGTCGTAACAATCATTGTCATGCCTCCTCAAAAATATTTTCTTTTATTTTATCACAGATATAAAAAAGGTCAATACGGAGCAAGTTCAGGTTAGTCGGTTCATTCCGATGCAGTTATACGGAATATTCCGGCACCTTTCGTGCAAAATAACACTTTGAAGAAAATTATGGTAAACCATGAATCAAACAGATAGAGGAAATAGAATATGTCTACTTTTAACCGCTTAAATCAAATCTTCAAATCATCGATGGAAATCCCTTTTGACAATTCCTCCAAAATAGTGCTGATCAGCGACTGCCACCGCGGTGACGGAAGCTGGGTTGATGATTTTACCCATAATCAAAATATATATTATTCCGCTATAAAATATTATTATAAAAACGGATTTACTTATATCGACCTTGGCGACAGTGATGAATTATGGAAGAACAAAAAATATTCCACAATCAGCAATATTTATACCGACACATTTCGCTTACTTCATGATTTTTATAAAGAAGGCCGATACTATATGATCTTCGGCAATCATGATATTGTCAAAAAGTATCCTGCCTTTGTTAAAAAAAATTTACAAAGGTACTATAACAGCCATACGGACAGCTATGAGCCTTTGTTTGAAAATATAAAAGTTCACGAAGGCTTGATATTGAAGCATAAGGAATCGCAGGCAAAAATACTTCTGATTCACGGTCATCAGGGAGATTTACTGAGCGACGTGCTTTGGAGGCTCGGCAGATTCCTTACCAGATATGTTTGGCGCAGGTTGGAATTTTTCGGCCATAAAGATCCCACAAGCGCGGCAAAAAACTATCAGGAAAGGAAAAAGGTAGAACGGAAAATTACGGAGTGGGTGTCGATCAATAAACAAATTGTAATCGCCGGGCACACACACCGGCCAGCATGCCCACAGGAGGACGCGCCGCCATATTTCAATGACGGAAGCTGTGTGCACCCTAACTGCATTACCTGCATTGAAATTGTAAATGGAGAGATAACGCTTGTGAAATGGGACATTAAAACCAAAGAAGACAGAACCGTGATTGTTGACCGGGAGCCGATCGCCGTGCCCAGAAAAATATAACGCTTCTGTCCCCAATTCCTGAAAATGCGGCGCAGCCGAATTGGCCGCGCCGCATTTTTTACATTTAAAGCACAAACATAAAGAAACGGAGAATATCGAAATAATCCGCTGCTTCAAACACAACCGTTTTCATTCCGTCCGCTTTCGCACCCGGATAAAATGATGCATGATAAGCACGGTAATGCTCATGGAAACGGATTTTCGCTTCAAACTTTTCCGGCATTTTCAGCAAGCATTTTTCAATATCACCCTGAAACGCCCGTGCTGCGCCTGCCCGAATTGCCTTCTGCGCGGCAGCCGGATGCAGCGAAATCGCCGCGTTGCCCACACCCTCGCTTACCGGAACCGCGGTAATGGTGGGAATCAATTGCTGCGCACTTTCACACAGCATTTTATCGCCGCTTACAAACACAACGGGAACATGGTACCATGCCGCAGTGTAAGCGTTCATCATAAACTCGCTCATCATCTGCCCGTTGAGCGTGACGATTTCATTTTTTGTATTCATAGTATGGGCAAGCGGATTTCCGTTGGTGGCACAGGCTGTGTGGTAGCCCACCATGGCGGCCGCGCTGAATGTGCTGTCGATGCCGCCCATCATAGATTCCGGCCCGCTTGTCCAGCCGCGCATGATTTTTACCGTTTCCGGCAGCTTTGTCGGATTGATGTTTTGGGCAAAGTCGTGTGCGTCTTTTACAAGAATTTCATTCACGCCGGCTGAAATTGCCCCTTCACACGCACTTTTCACCTCTTCCGTCATCTCGTTTGCAAAGTACGGGTAATATTGATTGCTCATGTCCGTTTCGGGCCAGCTTACAACCCCCGCGGTTCCTTCCAAATCTGCGCTGATAAATAATTTCATTTTACGATACCTCCTATTTTAAGAACGCCTGCACCTCTGCTGAAGGCGCGGCCGTCTTTTCACAGCCGCTGTTTCCCGCAGGGCTGTTTTGGGCACTTTCTTTAGAGTGCCTTTTCTTCCTCTTTTGAAAAATTCCCGGCAAAATGGCAGGCTACCAGTCTGTTGTGAACCGGCTTCATTTCAGGCTCCTTTTCACTGCACACCGGCTGTGCAAAGGGGCATCGGGTGTGAAAGCGGCAGCCGGAAGGCGGATTTACCGGGCTTGGGATTTCACCCGCGAGAATCGTTCTTGGCTGATCGCGCCTGGATAAGTCGGTAGTCGGTACGGCTTCAATCAGAAATTTGGTGTATGGATGCATGGGATTGGAGTAGATTTCCTCTGTTTCGCCTATTTCGCAAATCTTTCCGAGGAACATGACGCATACCCGATTCGAAATATAGCGCACAACACCGAGGTCATGGGAAATAAACAAATAGGTCAGGCCCTTCTGCTGCTGAAGGTCACGCAGTAAATTCAGAATCTGCGACTGGATGGAAACGTCGAGTGCCGAAACAGGCTCGTCGCAGACAATGAATTGCGGATTGAGCGCAATCGCGCGTGCAATTCCGATGCGCTGCCGCTGCCCGCCGCTGAATTGGTGCGGATAACGGTTGATGAATTCCGGCCGGATTCCGACCGTCTTCATCAGTTCAATTACCTTCGCGCGAAGCTCTTCCTTTGTTGCGAACACCTTATGGGTCACGAGCGGCTCCGCAATAATTTCATACACTGTCATGCGCGGGTCAAGGGACGCGTACGGGTCCTGAAAAATAAACTGCATTTTTTGAGAGTACGCGCGCATTTCATTTTGACTGAGCCCCGAAATTTCCTTGCCGTCGAACTGAAGGGAACCAGAGGTCGGTTCAATCATGCGCAGCAAAAGGCGGCCCAACGTGCTTTTTCCGCAGCCTGACTCGCCGACAAGCGCCATGGTTTCCCCTTCATAAATTGTAAGGCTCACTTCGCTTACCGCGTGAATTACATCGTCCGCCCTGTTCCCGAAGAAGTGTTTTCCGGCGAAGTTCTTAACTAAACGGTCTGCCTGAACCAAAACCTTGTCATACATCCCGGTTCCCCTCCTCCCCATATAAAAAGCACCGAACAAAATGATTCTCTTTTACCTGAACAAGCTCCGGTTCCTCTTCAAAGCACCTTGGGCAGGCTTTTTCACACCGATCGCAGAACCGGCAGCCCTTGGGCAGATGCAGCAAATCCGGTACCATGCCTTCAATATTATACAACCTTTCTTCCGGTTTTGCATTTAATTTCGGAACGGAACGGATCAGCCCTTCCGTATAAGGGTGCAGCGTGTTCTGGAACAGCTCGTAAACATCGGTATATTCCATGACCTTACCGGCATACATAACATAGACCATGTCACAGACTTCCGCTACGACGCCCAAATTATGTGTGATAAGCATGATGGACATTTTGTTTTCCCGCTGCAGCTTCTTCATTAAATCCAAAATCTGCGCTTCAATGGTTACGTCGAGCGCTGTGGTCGGTTCGTCCGCAATCAGCAGCTCCGGCTGACACACCATCGCCATGCCGATCATGACGCGCTGCCGCAGGCCGCCCGAAAGCTGATGCGGATATGAGTTGTACCGCTTTTCGGCGTCTGAAATACCGACTTCGCGGAAAATGTCCAGCACACGCTGTTTTGCTTCCTGCCGGCTGACGTTCTGATGGAGCATGATCGCTTCGCGCACCTGCCGGCCCACCGTAAGTACAGGGTTGAGCGAAGTCATTGGCTCCTGAAAAATCATCGCGATTTTGTCGCCCGTAATTTTTCGTATCTCTTTTTTTCTTAATTTGGTCAAATCCATTCCGTTAAATAAAATGCTGCCGGAAACGACCTTTCCCGGCTCTTCCACCAGCCCCATGACGGACATGGCTGTCATGCTTTTGCCGCAGCCGGATTCCCCTACGATTCCGACGGTTTTTTCCTTCGGAATATCAATTGTCACCCCGCTGACCGCGTTCAGCACACCCCGTTTGGTGAAAAAGCTGGTGGTAATATCATCGATTTTTAAAAGCGGAGTATTGGCAGACTGTGCAGCAGTACCCATCTTACTTCCCCCTATCATTCCTTACTGTACGGGTCGATTGCGTCGCGCAGACCGTCGCCCAGGAAGTTAAACGCCAGCACTACAACCAGAATGGTGGCACCGGGCGCAAAAATCAACCATGGGCTTTGGAAAAAATACTGCTGTCCCTGCGAAATCATCAGGCCCCAGCTTGTGTCCGGCGGCTGTGCGCCCACGCCCAAAAAGCTAAGGCTTGCCTCCGCGAGGATGGAACCCGGAATATTCAATGTAAACAGAACAATAAGCGACGGCAGGCAGTTCGGAAGCACATGCCGGAACATAATCACCCATTTTTTCACGCCCATTGTGCGGGCGGCTTCAATGAACTCCGATTCCTTGATTGACAGGGTCTGCGAGCGCACCACGCGCGCGGTGCTGGCCCAGCTGATAATGCTCAGCGCGATGAACAGGTTCAGCATGCTGGAACCCAGCGTGTACATGACCACCATCGCGAGCAGGAGGGACGGGAAGGCAAGCACCATATCCGCCAAACGCATAATAAAAAAGTCCGCCCATTTGCCGAAATAACCCGCAATCAGCCCCAGCACGGCGCCGACTACCATGGAAATAAAGGTAGGGATTAATCCGATTTGAAGGGAGATGCGGCCGCCGTACAGCACACGCGAAAGAACATCGCGCCCGCAGTCGTCGGTACCGAACCAGTGCGCAAGGGAGGGCGGCTTTAAGCGGCTCAGCAAATTGATTTTTGTCGGATCATAAGGCGCTATCATATTGGCAAATACCGTAACCAAAATAAAAATCAGGATGACGGCTGCACTGAAAACAGCCAGCTTGTTGTCGTGGCACATATCCAGAAGCTTTTTCTTCAGGCTTGTGTCGTCCGTTTCGGAAAAGTTTTGCTCCGGCTCTGCAAGCGCTGCTTCGGAGCGCTCCAGCGAATTTTCATTCAATTCCATATTTTCCCCTCCTTTACTGTACCCGGATTCTCGGGTCAACAACGGAATAAAGGATATCCGCTATCAGATTACCGAGTATGATGACCATGGTAGTAAAAATAACCGTTCCCTGCAGCAGCGGCATGTCACGGTTGCCAATCGCGGTAACCGAAAGACGGCCGATGCCGGGAATACCGAATACCGTTTCCGTAATGACGGCGCCGGACATCAGGTCGGCCACCTGAATTGCCATCACGGTAATAACGGGCAGCAGGGAATTTTTCAGGGCGTGGCGCAGAACCACCAGGCTTTCTTTCAGACCTTTTGCGCGCGCCGTGCGGATATAGTCGCTTTTCAGCACCCCCAGCAGGCTGGAGCGCGTAAGGCGGGCAATGCTGCCGGCCGCGCTCCAGCCCAGCACAATGGACGGAAGAATCAGGTGCTTCCAGCTGATAAAGCCAGAAACCGGAAGAACCCCTTGAAAAAGATATTGAAGGATCAGTCCGATGAAGAACACCGGCATGGAAACGCCGAACAGTGTGAAGCCCATGAAGATGCGGTCCACCAACGTATTTTTTTTGACCGCGGACAGCACGCCGACCGGAATGCCGATTACCCACGAAACGACCGCCGCGCAAATTGCGAGCAGCACCGTATTGGGGAACATTTCAAAAATCAGGCTGTTCACCGGGCGGTTCAATTTGTAGGAGGTTCCCAAATCCCCGTGGAAGGCATCCCAAATGTACCTGCCGAACCGCACCATAATCGGGTCGTCAAGGTGCATGCTTTGGCGCAGATTTGCAATGACATCGGGTTTAATATGATCCTTCATTAAAACCGTAACCGGATCGCCTGGGATTACATTCAACATAATGAAAATGATAAATACTACCCCAATCAAAATCGGAATGGAAGTCAGAATCCGTTTGGTGATGTATTTCGCCATAATATCCTCCTTATAAAAGCGGAACAGCCAAAACCCTATTATGGCTTTGGCTGTTCCATCGCTGAAAAACGTTTTGCGGCCAAAATCGAATTACTTCAGGCTGATGTCGTAGTAGGACATGCTGGACCAGCCGTTCCATGAAACATGGAAATTTGAAACCCTGTTGGCAACAACAAAAACATGGTTCAACTGGAAGAGGGGCAGGAACATTGCGTCATCCTTCAGGATGGTTTGTTCGGCCTGCTGGTAAAGCTTGATGCGGGCGTCCTGATCGACCATGGTGCGCGCGCTTTCAAGCTGATCCATAACCGTTTGATTGGTGTAATTGGTAGAACGCAGTTTTCCGTTCTTTTTGGAGAAGAAAGTGTAAAGGAAGTTGTCGGGGTCATTGTAGTCCGCGGACCATGTGCCGCGGTACATGGCAACGCCGCCGTCTTTGCGCTTTGCGAGGAACGTTGCGTCGTCAAGCTGCGTAATTTTTACTTTGATGCCGATCTCCGCCAGCATGGACTGAATTACCTGATTGCACTGCAGGCTTTCCGCACTGGAATTGGACTGGGTAATTTCAAGGTCAAATCCGGTTGGGTAGCCGGCTTCCGCCAAAAGCTGCTTTGCGCCCGCAACATCGTACTTAATTTCCGCTGCATCCTTGTTATAGCCGGTAATTCCGTTCGGCACGATGGTATTGATAACCTGACCTTCCCCGTTGTACATTTGGTCGAGGATGGTTTTGCGGTCAATCGCCATTGCAATCGCTTTACGGACTTTCACATTGTCGAGCGGCTTTACCGCTTCGTTGAAAGCATAATAGTAAACGCCTGCGATCGGCCCGGTAACAACATTGTTCTTCCATTTGTCGCTTTGTTTAAAATAAGGAATCTGGGACTGGGAACCGGCAAGATCCAAAACGTCAAGCTCGCCGTTTTCAAAGGACATTTTCGCCGTGTTCGCATCGGTAATAATCTTCATGCGTACGCCGTCAAGCTTTGCGGCACCCTTGAAATAGTTCGGATTTTTGTCCAGAACAATTTCGCTGTTGAGCGTCCAGCTTTTTACAATGAACGGCCCGGTGCCAACCGTAAGCTTGGGGTCAATACCAAACTTGTCGCCCGCGGCTTCGCCGGCCTTGCGGTTGTAAATAGAAGCGCCCGGCACGGTAAGGTTTGCAATAAACGGAGCAAACGCCTTGTCTAGTGTGATCTGCACGGTGGAATCGTCCACCGCCTTCACGCCGGAAACTGTCTTGGCTTTGCCGTCGTAAACGTCGGAAGCGCCTTTGACCGGGTCAAATATATCGGTGTTTTCAGCCTTGGTTGCCGGATCCATCATACGGTTGATGGTGTAAACAACGTCGTCAGCCTTCAGCTCTTCGCCGTTGCTGAATTTGACACCCTTATGTAAGTGGAAGGTATAAGTCAGACCGTCCTTGGAAACTTCCCACGTATCCGCAAGCCCGGGAACGATTTTTGTCTGGCCGTCCACGGTCTGGCATTCGACCAGGCGGTCGTAGATGTTCAGCGGAACCCCATAATAGTTAGATGTTTTCTGCACATCAAGCGTATCGGGATTTTCGTCGGAGCTGACGGATACGTTCAGGTAGCTGTCGGCTGCTGCTGCTGCGGAAGCGGCTCCGGAAGAAGCTGCCGGAGCGGAACTTGCGCCGCCGCCCGAACAGGCGGTCATTAGAACAGAGAACATGAGAACCAGCGCGGTCAGGACAGAGATGCTCTTTTTCATAAATTTACCCTCCATATTTAGAATTTTCACATTTCTTTGCTTGCTTTGCCCGCAGGTGCTGCCCAAAATGCAAAAAGGGAGCCGCGAATGTAATCGCAGCTCCCTTGCCTAAATTATGATGCTCATTATAGAGGATGTTTTTATCGTTGTCAACAGCAAAATGAATTTTTTTGTAACTCTTCCGTCATTTTCAAAAATTATTTTCTTTGTCCCTGTATTCGCCCGTTGACTTTTTCCGCCTGCCTGTTTATGATACAGATAAGAAAAACAGCAATAAAAAAGCAAATCAAGGAGGTGAGCGGATGAAGCAAACAGAAAAAGCTTCAAAAAAGCGGGATGAGATTGTGGACAAGGTGATTGCTAGGCTGAATCAGCTGGACCTGAAGGAAGCGACCGTACGCAGCATCTGTGCCGCGGCCGATATTTCCGTGGGAACTTTTTATCACTATTTTCCCGAAAAAAGCTCCCTCATCACAAGCATTTTGGGCCGCATCGACATCTACCTGACGGAAGAAATTGCGCCGCAGCTGACCAGTGAAGATGAGATTGAGAATCTAATCGCGTTTGGAATGGGCTTTGCACAGTACACGGACGGTACCGGTTTGGCAACCGGCGGAGTGATTAGCAACTCGAATTTTCCGCTCCCCACTGCACCGGAGGAGCTTGAAGCCGAGCGGCAACGCCCGCTTTACACGATTCCAAAGGAGATTTTACGGCGCGGCCAGGAAAAGGGGCAGGTTTCTGCCGGCCTTGATTTAGATGAAGCAGTGGATTTGCTGATTATCTCCCTGCGCGGCCACGCGCTGGAATGGTCACGCAGAAGCCGGATGTACCGGGTTGAAGACAAAATTGAAAAATTCATGTATCTGTTTGCAAGGTCACTGCGCATTTGACACAGCGGAAACGGTTTTGAAAAACGTTTCCCGCTGTTTATTTTGGCGTATCGTGGAAGATTGCCAAAAGCAGGGCGTTCGCTCCTTGAATTCTTGTGTACACAAAACACAGGTGACGAATTGACAGGGATAGAAAAGTATGGCATAATAATAAAAAATAGAACGACGTTCTAATTTTTATGCAAGTTTAATTGCGCCATGATGCAAAATGAAGCTGTTTATTTTTGCAGCCGCAGCGAACAACGCAAGTTGTACCGAACCGCCGATAAACAGCAGGGCATTGACAGATTCACAATACAATGGGGGAATATTTGATGAAACAGGAAGCAAACATTTTTCAGGGTGCGGACAGCCTGCAGAACATTTCCATTTCAATGATCCGCACGATTATGGACAAATCGAAGGCGATGGCGGATGCGGGTATTCCTGTTGTCCCGTTTGTTGCGGGCGAGCCGGATTTCAGCACGCCGCAAAGTATAAAGGACGCCGTCATTCGTTCCATCCAGAATAATGACACGCACTATACCTCCAACCGCGGATTTCTTCCGCTGCGAAAAGCCATTGCACAGCGCATGCAGGAGGAAACCGGGCTTTGCTATGACCCGGAAACAGAGGTAGTTGTTACCTCCGGCGGAGCGGAGGCCATTAACAACGCGCTGATTTCCATTTTAAACCCCGGGGATGAAATCATTGTGTTCTCCCCTGCTTTTGTCAATTATGAAAACGTGGCAAAAATTGTCGGTGCAAAGGTTATTCTGATTCCGCTGAATAAAGAAAACGGATTCCAAATCGATGTGGAAGCGGTGCGCGCCGCCATTACCCCCAAAACAAAACTGATCGTCGTCAATAACCCCTGCAATCCGACCGGCATCCTTTACACCGAGGAAACGCTTGCAAAACTGAGCGAGCTGATTTGTGAATACAACCTGATTGCTTTTTCGGATGAGATTTACAGCACTCTGGTTTACGATGGCTGTGCATTCCGCTCGCTTGCCTCGTTTCCCGGCATGAGGGAACGCACGCTTGTGATGAACGGATTTTCCAAGACCTTCGCCATGACCGGGTGGCGGCTGGGATATTTGTGTGCCGACCGGCGCATGATCGGCAGTGTGATGAAGGTTCACCAATATTCCACAACCTGTTCCCCGACCTTTATACAGGTTGGCCTTGCGGAGGTTATGAATTCCGAAGTTACGCGCCGGGAAGTCAATAAAATGGTGCAGGCGTTTTCCCGCAGGAGGGACCTGATTCTGAAAGGGCTTGACCAAATTCCAAAATTGAGTTATGTTACGCCGCGTGGGGCTTTTTATGTATTTCTGGATGTTTCCGCAACCGGCCTGACCGGCGCGGAATTCGCGGCAAGGCTGCTGGAGGAAAAGTATGTTGCCACCGTACCCGGAATCGGCTTTGCAACCCACTGTACGGACTTTGTGCGCATTTCTTATGCCGCAAGCGACGAAGCAATTGCCGAGGGAGTCCGGCGTTTGGGGGATTTTACCGCTTCCCTTTCATCACGGACATAAAAAGGAGGCGATCCGTTGCCCGGCTTTCTGAATATGATGCACTTGCAGCTGATGCTGTTCCTTTTGATTCTTGTCGGAATTTACGCGCGCAAACGCGGATTTTTAACGGATGAAGCACGAAAAAAGCTAACAGATTTATTTATTAATATTATTCTTCCGGCAAATATCGTGGCCTCGTTTCATGTTCGCCTGACCAATGAACTGATTTCCAACGCGGGGCAAATTTTGCTGATTGCGTTCGGGGTTCAGTTTTTTCAGTGGGGACTGAGTAAAATTCTGTATCGGCACGTTCCGCACGAGCGGCAGATGGTGGTGCGCTACGCGACGATCTGCTCCAATTCCGGCTTTATGGGCAACCCTGTAATTCAGGGTGTTTACGGCACGGAAGGGCTGATGTACGCTTCTATCTTTTTGATTCCGGTGCGTATTTTCATGTGGTCCGCGGGGCTTTCCCTGTTCACGGTAACCAGCAGGCGCGACACCGTGAAAAAGCTGCTGCTGCACCCCTGCATCGTGGCGGTCTATATTGGTATTGCGCTGATGCTGATTGATTACCGCATTCCCTCCTTTATAAATGATACGATTGTTTCATTAAGCAACTGCACGACGGCTCTTGCCATGATTATTATCGGGTCCATTCTGGCCGATGTAAACCTACGCACAGTAGTTGACCGGTTAATGCTGTATTATTCCGCAATCCGCCTGCTTTTGATTCCGCTCGCGGTACTCGCAGTGCTCTGGCTGCTGCACGTTCCCCAGCTTTTGACCGGCATTGCGGTGCTTTTAGCCGGCATGCCCGCGGGCAGCACCACCGCTATTCTTGCCATGCAGTACGGCTGCGACGCAGGTTACGCTTCGAAGTGTGTTCTTTTTACAACATTTCTTTCGCTTGTTACATTGCCCGTACTCAGCTGGCTGGTTCAGGTAATCTTATAATACAAATTTTTGCTATCATATAAAGGAAAGGATTGCTTTTCGCAGACGGTTTACCCGCCCTTAAAAAGCAATCCTTTTTCATTTTATATATTGAACCGGCAAGACCGGCACCTGAATATTCAGCCTGCGTCTTCCAAACTGTCTTCACCGCAGTCCGTGGGTTCGGGGTCGTTCACGGCGCGCGTCGGTTCTTTTCCGCTGAGCACCTCGTCTACTCCGACCGCGGCGTACAGTGCCATGCGCTCCAGCGATTCGTTGGTGAAAGCCGCCGTATGCGGTGTGATGATTACGTGCGGGAACTGCATCAGCGGATGATCCTGACCGGGAAATGCTCCTTCAAATACATCAAGCGCCGCGCCGGCCAAATGGCCGCTGCGAAGAGAACGAATCAGCGCTTCGCTGTCCACAACCTCGCCGCGCGCCGTATTGATTAAGTAGGAACCAGGTTTCATCATGGCCAGCTCCCGCTCGCCGATCAGCTTTTCCGTACCGGCTGTGTACGGCACATGCAGGCTTAAAAAGTCCGCCTGCCGAATCACATGCTCCAGGCTGGCGGTCCATTCAACCCCGTCCTGAATATGCGCGGCGACACGGCGCTTGTACCCGATTACACGCATACCAAAGCCGAGCGAAGCCTTTTTGGCAACCTGTGAGCCGATGTTTCCCATCCCGACAATACCAAGGGTTTTTCCCTCAAGGTCAAAGCCGGCGGTTTTGCGTATGGTACTGTTCCCGCCGCGCATTTCACGGTCATAAAGCGGAATATTGCGGGCAAGCCCCAAAATAAGCCCGATGGTGTACTCCGCTACGGACAGGCTGTTGGAGCCCGCCGCGTTTACCACGTAAATGCCGCGCTCAGTGGCGGCTTCCACATTAACAATGTCAACGCCAACGCCATGCACTGCAATTACCTTCAGCTTCGGCGCCGACTGCATCACTTTTTCTGTAATGTGTGCGTTGCGAGTCAGAACTGCATCACAGTCTGTGATTTCCCTGCAAACAGTATCTTCTGAAATTCCGGAGCCTTGAACAATTTCGTATCCCTGGTTTGTCAGATACTGTGTACCGGATTCATGTATATTTTCAGTAAGTAAAACTTTACGGCGCATTTTTTGTGCTCCTTTCCAATCGGTGAAATATCTTACCTCTATAGTAAAGTTTTTTCGAAAGATACACAATCAACAGGTTGTATGTGTTTTTTTGCTAAATATGGACAATTTGGCCATGTCTGCATTTTGCAAGTTTTGATTTTAAATTATTCAACAATTGCATTTCTTTTACTTGTGCTGATTTTGTTTGATTCAACAAATCCCGCATAATATATGATTTTCACGACTTTTTATTTGACATTTATAAAACAGCATTCTATCATATAAGCATGGCAAAACATTTCATTATGCAATTTTGCTAAAACTTGCCCGACTGTGCGAAGGGCAGCTGCTGCCGGCAGAAAAGGAGCGCGGAATTTATGGATTTTCTTGTAAAGGATATTTTTGACAGAAAACTGCTGGAAGGAGCGCGTTTAGCCGCCGGAAAGCAGGGAATCAACATGCCCGTGCAATGGCTTAATTTTATGGAAATTCTTGACGCACTCGATTCCCTGCAAAAAGGGGAGCTACTGATCACCACAGGCTATCAGCTTGATGATAGGCAGAGGTACCAGGATTTTATTCTGCGCCTGAAAAGCCGCGGCGTTTGTGCCGCCGCGATTCAGACCGGATACTACATTCACGAAATCCCTCAATATATTTTGGATGATGCCGACCGCTATGGCCTTCCTGTCATTGAGCTTCCCTCAAAACTGACCTTCTCGCACATTATGCATGTCCTGATGGAAAATATCACCGTCAAGCAGGAGGAAAAGAACGATGCCAGCCTGATTGCGCTGAAAAGCGTCGCCATACGCTTGGCTCAGTACTTTCCGCAGGAAGACTTTGCGGGGGCGCCGTTCCGCAACAGGGCATTTTTGTTCCTCGTTTCCGCTGCTGCATTTGAAAACAGTTCCGTCGCTTCTGAGCTTGCCGTTGCTGTAGAAAAATTGAAGGCCTATTTTTCCGGCAGAAGCGACCGGTTCAGCGCCGAAACGCTCGGCGGCCGGGCGGTTTGCATGGTGTTGCTGAAATCCCCGCTTACAGCCGGCGACATTACGGTCGACCTTCTCGGGCTGCTCACTCTGGCCTCGCGGGAGGATCGGATTAATATTTGGGCAGGGTTTGCCGAATTGCGGCAGTTCGGCGAAACGGAGCAGGTTTTTGACCATGCGTATGCCGCATACCGTATGATGCGGAACATTGGCACAAAGAAGGGCGCCTGCTGCTTTGAAAACCTTCGGCTTTTTGAGTGGTTCCAGCATTTCCGCCAGAAAAGCAACGCTCTTTCCTTTTCCTACGATATTCTGAAACCTCTGATTTCTTACGATTACTTTCACCGCGGGGAATATTTGCAAACACTGCGAGTCTATTTTGCAAACGAATGCCGGATTTCTGAAACCGCCGAAAAGCTGTTTATTCACCGGCACACGCTGAAGAACCGTTTGAACCGCATTGAAGCGCTGTGCAGCTCGGACTTCGGCGATTATTTCACCCGGCTTCATTTTTCCATTGCGCTCATGGTCTATGACTACTTTCTTTCCTGAAGCAATAACGGAAATTGTGAATGCTGCCCAACAAAAGTCAATTTTTAAGCCGCAATGGGCTCTTATAAAGCTTTAAACGAATAAACAGTGCCGATAAATATTATATACTTTCAAGCGGAGGGATCTTTATGGCTCAAACAACCAAGAAAGCACTTGCCGCATCGCTCAAAAAGCTGCTTGCAGAAAAGCCGCTCGATAAAATTACCGTTGTGGATATTATTGAGGACTGTGAAGTAAACAGGCAAACGTTTTATTATCATTTTAAAGACATCTACGATCTTGTGGAATGGATTTATACCAGCGAAGCCACAAAGGCACTCAACGGCAAAAAGACTTACGATACATGGCAGCAGGGAATCCTGCAGATTTTTGAATATGTGCTCAGCAACAAGGCGTTTGTTGTAAGCACCTATCACTCCATAAACCGTGAGCACCTGGAACGTTACCTTTATAATGAAACATATGATCTTTTAGCCGGCGTTATCGAAGAAAAAGCAGCCGGCATGCCTGTAAGGGAAAACGACAAGGCGTTTATCGCTCACTTTTATAAATATGCATTTGTGGGCCTTATGCTCGAATGGATCGGCTCAGGGATGAAAGAGGAACCGTCCGCTATCGTGGAGCGCTTAAGCATTCTGATTCACGGCGACATTTCCGATGCGCTTGAAAAATTCAGAGCCGACCGACATATTTAGACAAACAGGCTTTACTGTATAAAGTTTTTACAATATCCACCCTGTGTTGAAAGTTCCAACACAGGGTGGATATTGTCTATTGTGGCTTTTCCGAGCATTCGTTATGATATAGTCATCAAGTCAATTACCGATGAATTTAGGAAAATGGTTTGAACCGTGATTGACTTTAATAAGGATTGGGAGGAAACTGCAATGTATTACAGCAATGGAAATTACGAGGCATTTGCCCGTCCCGAAAAGCCGGCGGATGTGGATAAAAAATCAGCATACCTGGTCGGCTCCGGTTTGGCAGCTTTGGCTGCGGCATGCTTTTTGGTGCGCGACGGTCAGATGAAGGGTGAGCATATTCATATTTTGGAAGAACTCGGCCTTCCGGGCGGCGCATGCGACGGCATTAAGGACAGCCAAAAAGGATTTGTAATCCGCGGCGGACGTGAAATGGAAAATCACTTCGAGTGCCTTTGGGATTTGTTCCGTTCGATTCCTTCGTCCGAAAACGAAGGCGTTTCCGTCTTGGATGAGTATTACTGGCTGAACAAAAAAGACCCGAACTATTCCCTGATGAGGGCGACTGTAAAACGCGGTGAGGACGCCCACACGGACGGCAAATTCGGATTGAGCGAAAAAGCGTCGATGGAAATTGTCAAACTGTTTATGACCCGTGATGAGGACTTATACGACAAAAAAATTGAAGATGTTTTCACAGACGAATTCTTCTCTTCGAATTTCTGGCTGTATTGGAGGACAATGTTCGCCTTTGAAGAGTGGCACAGCGCTTTGGAGATGAAGCTTTATATTCAACGGTTTATTCATCACATCGGCGGCCTGCCGGACTTTTCTGCGCTCAAATTCACGAAATACAATCAGTATGAATCGCTCATTTTACCGATGGTAAAATATTTGGAATCACATGGGGTTCAGTTCCAATACGATACCAAGGTAACAAATGTTATTTTTGATATTAAAAAGAATAAAAAAGTTGCCAAAAAAATCATTTGTCTGCATGGCGGCAAGGAAGAATCCATCGACCTAATCGAGGACGATTTGGTGTTTGTAACAAATGGCAGCTGCACGGAGAATTCCTCCCTTGGCGACGACAATCACGCCCCCGAATTCAAGACTGAAAACGGCGGCTGCTGGGACCTTTGGAGAAACATTGCGAAGCAGGACCCGTCCTTTGGTCACCCGGATAAATTCTGTACCAACACGAAGGCCACCAACTGGGAATCCGCAACCGTCACCACGCTTGACAACAGAATTCCGCCGTATATCGAAAAGATTTGCAAGCGTGACCCGTTCAGCGGAAAGGTTGTTTCCGGCGGCATTGTTACGGTGAAAGATTCCAAGTGGCTGATGAGCTATACGATAAACCGTCAGCCGCACTTCAAGGAGCAGCCCAGAGACCAGCTGGTTGTTTGGGTGTACGGTTTATTCACCGACGTTCCCGGCGACTACGTCAAAAAACCGATGAGGGACTGCACCGGTGTGGAAATTACCGAAGAATGGCTGTACCACATGGGCGTGCCGGTGTCTGAAATTCATGATATGGCCACGAAATCCGCTCACTGCATCCCCTGCATGATGCCGTATATCACTGCATTCTTTATGCCGAGAACCAAGGGCGACAGGCCGAAGGTTGTTCCGGACGGCTGCGTTAACTTTGCCTTTATCGGCCAGTTTGCCGATACCGTGCGCGACACGGTGTTTACAACCGAGTATTCGGTAAGAACCGCAATGGAAGCGGTTTACACGCTGCTTGATGTGGATCGGGGCGTTCCGGAAGTATTCAACTCCTGCTATGACGTCCGCGTCCTGCTCGACTCCACTTCAAAGATGATGGACGGCAAAAAACTGACTGATATGAAGCTGCCTTTTGTTTTGAGCCTGGTGAAAAAGAAGGCATTAAAGAAGGTTTCAGGGACAGTTATTGAAGATTTGTTGAAACGGTACAAGGTAATTTGACCTGAAAAAAGCAGCAAGTTAAAGGTTTTTGTTTGAAGAGCTCGATTCAAGGCAAAATAATTTCAGGGATCAACCGCCTGGTTGATCCCTTTTTGATATAATCAGCGAATTTTCACGCAATAAAAATTCAGAATTTAATCCGGTGCTGAATTGAACAGGAAATTAGCGTGAAAATAACAGTAAAAGTGTATTGACATTTTATAAGGGATGCATTATATTTGTATGTACAAACAAAGGAGATGATTCAACTGGAAAACCGCGAAGAAGATCAGGATTGCATGCTGGGCGGTTGTTTGTTCTTTTCCTGTACAAAGCTGGCCCGCTTACTTGGTAAAATTGCGGATGAGGCATTTCAGGTACTTGGGTTCTCCCCCAGCCACGCGCTGATACTGTACGTTGTGAACCAGCGAAACGGCATTTACCAAAAAGAAATCGGTGAACTGCTGCACCTAACACCCTCCACCATAACGCGGTTTATTGAGAAGCTGGAAGCCAAAAAGCTTGTTTATCGGAAAAACGACGGTAAAAACGTTTATATCTATCCAACCGAGTCAGGGCTGCTGATGCAGCCGGAAATTATTAAGGCTTGGAACAATTTGCATAGCAGCTATGCGGATATTTTAACGCCAGAGGAATGCAGCCAGTTTATTTCAATCAGCAACAAGCTAATGGAGAAGCTCGAAAATCGGACAGCATAGATTTCATATCAATTTATAACTAAAATTATCGGAGGTAATTATGATGGAAGAAATTTTCAACCGCAGAAGTATTCGCAAATTTAAGGATCAGGCCGTAGAGCCGGAAAAAATCGACAAGCTGCTGCGGGCGGCAATGCAGGCTCCTTCCGCAGCCAACCAGCAGCCATGGGAGTTTATCGTGGTAAAGGATAAAGAAGCTTTGGGCAGGCTGTCCCGGGTTTCTCCGTATTCAAAGCCGGTTGCCGGCTCCGCCGTAACATTTGTTCTTCTTGCAAATGAAAACGAATTGAAAATTCCCTCCGCATGGCAGCAGGACATGGCCGCAGCAACACAAAACCTGCTTTTGGAGGCCACGCATTTGGGACTTGGCGGCGTGTGGTTCGGGGTTGCAACGTCGGACGATACCATGAAAAGCGTACGCAACTTATATGACCTGCCCGAAGCAATCAAGCCGTTTGCCCTTGTTTCCGTCGGCTACCCGGACGGACAGAAAAACGAATTTACAGACCGCTATAAAGCTGAAAAAGTTCATGAAGAAAAATGGCAGTAAGCCGGAGGAGTTTTGCAATGATTAAAGTAGTGGCTAAAAACATTATAAAAGAAGAAAAAGTAAGTGAGTTCATCGCACTGGCAAAAAAGCTTGTGCAGGAGACCGTTCAAAACGATGCGGGCTGTATCCATTATGAACTTTATCAGGATATGTCCAATCCGCAGGTGCTGACAATTATTGAGGAATGGGAAAATAAAGAAGCGCTGAATCAGCATATGGCAGCCAAGCATTTCAAAGAGGCAACATCTCAGTTTAAAGATTTTATGGAGAAGCCCGGAGAAATAAATCTGTACCAAAAACTCGCATAAGGAGGTTAGCCGAAGGTATGAAGCTCGAATTTCCTGTTGAGCAAACGGTTAAAGCACGATACAGTGTAAGGACTTATGAGGAACGGCCCCTTTCTGCACAGGCAAAAAAACAAATCAACGATTATATCGCTGATTTATCAAATCCCTTTTCTGTCAATGTATCGTTTCGTCTGCTGGAAGCAAAAAGCGCCGCAAATACGGAAAAGCTTGGCACTTATGGCATGATTAAAGGTGCTAAGGATTTTATTGGGTCAACGGTGCATGACAGCGAATTTGCCCTGGAAGCGCTTGGATATGACTTTGAGAACCTGATCCTGTATGCCGCCCACCTTGGCCTTGGCACTTGCTGGCTTGGCGGAACCTTTAACCGCAGCGAATTTGCCGCAGCTATGAACGTCAAAGAAAATGAGCTGTTTCCGGCTATTTCCCCCATCGGTTACCCCGCCCCCAAAAAGCGCCTGGCGGAATCCGTTATGCGCAAGGTTGTGAAGGCGGATCAGCGAAAGGATTGGAACACACTCTTTTTTAAAAATAATTTTACCGTACCGCTTGAAAAAAGCGATGCCGGAGCATATGCTTTTCCTTTGGAGATGCTTCGTTTGGCTCCCTCCGCATCCAACAAACAGCCCTGGCGAATTGTTCTGTCGGAAAATGCCCTTCATTTTTATGAAGCAAAGGCCCCCGGCTACAGTGACCGGGCTGCATATGATATTCAAAAAGTGGACATCGGCATTGGCGCCTGCCATTTTCATTTAGCCGCTTTAGAAAAGGGGCTGTCGGGGAAGTTTGAAAAACTGCCGGAGCCGAAAACAGCAGCACCGGAAAATACACATTACATTTTTTCCTGGGTACCCGCGCAAATATAAAACGAGGACTTTCAAGGAAATATTCAAAAATACGGTACCTGTATAACGTACTTTAAGCAGAAAAGAACCAACCGATGTTACGACGGCTGGTTCTTTTCTTTTTCTGCCTGAATTCTAAACTTCGGAAAACTCTTTTGACTTCTGCGTTTTGCTTACCCTTATGGTTTTATTGAATATGGGGGTCACCGGGCCGGATCAAGCCCAAAAATATGCGGTCAAATAATTCCGGTTACTTCCACTGTTGTTGTGCCCGGGCTGACGGTTACGATTCCCGTTGACGGATTCCGCGTAAAGGTCGCAGCAGGTATTGACAGAACAAAGGCGGAGCCTGGTGACGGCAGCGTAAGCGTTCCCGCAAGGAACGTGAACTCCGTTGCCGGAATTGCTGTACCGTTAACTTGCACGGCAATGGAGGACGGGGGCGGAGTAAACGTGTCCGTCAGTACAGCATTCGCAGCCGGTGTATTCCCATAATTATACATTATAAATAAATAGGTCAGCCGGCTTCCGGTAATAACGGGGTTCGGAGACATCGCCTTTGTAATTCTGACATCGGCATATGCATCCACCGTAATTACATTGGACGCTGTTGCCCGTTCGGTAAGCCCGGTTGCGGTCCATGTTGACTGATTGGTAATCTGTGAACCCGGTGCTAACCCTGCAAAACTGTTTACCGTTGCCGCGTATATAATCATGGCATTGGATTGTGCCGGCAGAGCTGCAATGGTAAACGTGACCGTATCGGCTCCGACAACAGGTGTCAGTGTCGAAACAAACACGCCGTTGATATACAGCCTTGCGGGCCCGGTATAATCCAGCGGAGTCACGTTGATTGACCCCAAAGACTGTGTTCCTAAATTATCGACAATCACCACATTTGTCAATGCTGCCGCACCGCTGTTGTTCATTGCCAAAATATACGTGATTTGCTGACCTTGCCGGTAAGTGGTTTCCAGTGAATTCTTGCTTACGGTAAAGGGGTCCTGTAACGTTGTTGTTGCTATATTCGAAGCTGCCGAGCCAGTCCGACTGCCATAGGAAAAATTCACCTGCGCTTGGTTTGTTATAATAGTCGCCATATATTTCCTCACATTTTCATAAACTATATTTATACTAAGTAATGACAACTTGTCTATTACTCAATGATATACTATGAAAACGGCGCTAACGGTGTGAACATTTAAAGCAAAACGCCCTCCACAAAAGTGAAGGGCGCATCTTGCCCCGGTGCAGCCGGCGGCAAACATAGTCAAAGCAGATTGATCGTACCATATTTTGAAATTATATATTCTTCTGAAATACCGTATCGGTGTCCCTGCATAAAAACTGGACGGCCCTGCGCCCTGAATCCACTGCCACAGGCAAACCCCCGGGACTCCTTAGCCGCTGACCGGCAAAATAAACATTTTGAATGCTTTCCGGCTTGGACGGGTAATATTCCTGACTGCCTCCTTTTTCCATCACGGTCATCCACGAGCCTTTGTAGGAATGCAGATACCGTTCATAAGTCAGCGGCGTCGCCACGTCCCATACAGTTGTTTTTCCGGTGGTTTGCGGGTATTTTTTTGCAAGTATCCCGATAAAAGCGTTTGCGAGTTTTTCTTTTTCTGCCTGATAGGTACCGTTTTCCTTGCAGACTTTCCAGAAATTGTAGCTGTCACCGATAAGGCCGCAGGTAACTGCCGTACAGCCGTCCGGTGCGTATCCTTTGTAACCCGCATAATTGCAGATACCGATCACCGGCTGCGAAGTGCCCCCGCATACAAGGGGCTGATCCGGTATAAAATGCATTCTTTCCGGCAAATCGGACAAGTCCGCTTCAATGCCCAAACTGATAAAGGTATTGAGCATGGGCTTGGTATCTTTATGCATTTTTTCTGTCCATGGTTCCTTTATGGCGGGACTGAACAGGGCATCGACAGCAGCAAACGTATCCTGAGTAACGATGACGGCGTCCGTCGGTATCGTTTCATTATTGACGATCACGCCGGCGGCAAGGCCGTTTTCAACCGGCACTCTGGTAACTGTTTTTCCGTATTGGATTTTGCCGCCCAGTTGTTCAAAGTGTTTTGCCATCCGGGTTGCCATGCCAAGCGAACCGCCCGCAGGATACCCGCCATCGCCGGAGGCAAGCGTTGCGATTGTAAAGACCATTCCCGCAGCGCTGTAGTCAGGGCCTATGATGCTCTCAAGCATCAGGCGCAGCAGCGGGCTTTTGAAACGCCCGGCATATTCTTTGACACTCTGATTGGAATAAAAGGACATGCGGGGAAGCGCGGGCAGCATATGTAAAAGCGTCAATAGCGGCATGGAAGATTTCTGCTTCACTTTTACTCCCTTGATGTCCATAACAGGCATGGCGACCTTTGTAAATTTTTTAATATCGGCGCACAAACGGTCGATCTCTTTTTTGTCCTCAGGGGAAATCTCCAGAAAATGCCGGTGAAGCTTCTCAATATCACGGTACAGATACGCAGTACGGCCCCCGTAGTCGAAAGCCATAAACGGATCACGGTTATAGACCTGCACCTGTTCATCCAGAGCGCCGACTTCGCGCCAAAGCTTGTTCAGTGCAGTTTTGGACGAAGAGCCGGTCAGCCAATGCATTCCGCCTTCAAATAAATATCCTTTTCTTCTCCAACTTGTGGATGCTCCACCCGGGATCGTATGGCCCTCGTAAATTGTCACATTAAATCCGCTTTGCAGTGCATAAATGCCTGCGGTAAGCCCTGATATTCCGGCACCGACGATTGCAACCTTCTTCATTCCGCTTTCCTCCTGATCATATCTACTATCCACTCACTTTCCGGGCATGGCAGATCCGGATTCATTGCCATTTGCTCCGCAATGCCCTGAATAGCACTCCAATAGGCAATGCCCAGCGCATAGGGGTCGCCTTCCCGAATCGTACCGTTTGCCTGACCTTTCTTTATCAGCAGGGATGTCGGCGTATAGATATCGAGCCCCTGAAGAAGATCTTTTACCCCTTGCGGCGCCGCTTCATTAAAATACGCCTGGCTCATCAGCACGAACATTTTCGCGGTGAACGGCTGTGCATGGATATACTGAAAGATCTGCTTCGCAATGTCTTTAAAAAACTGCAGCGGTTCTTTATCCGTAGGAGCTACCGCGTTCATCGGCACCGAAACGCCATATCGAATCAGTTCTTCATACAGCTTTTCCTTCGACGCAAAATAATGAAACAAGAGTCCTACGCTCATGCCGACGCTTTGCGCAATGTCACTGATCTTTGTGGCGGAATACCCTTTGCGGATAAACAGGTCAAGCGCCGCCGCCAAAATTTCTTGCCTGCGCCTTTCGCGCTGCTCATCACGGATGCCCATTGGTTAAACCTCAATTCATTGAATTTATATTCAATATTATACCGCAAATTATTCTGTTGTCAAGGATAACAAAAACAAAAATTTAAGAATTTCCAGCTCGTGTTTTGAAAATACGTATTTAAGATGCAATGCCGTTTGTGCAGCAAAAAAATCCATGTGCAGGTTCAATACCTACATATGGATTTTTTAACGTGTTATTTGCCTAATTTAGATGCAAATTCTCATTTTGCGTCGTTATTATTTTGCGTATAAATTTTGTCTTCTATATAAATCATCATACGATTTCTGAGAACTACGTAAGCAATAATGAAAAGCACAGGGCATATCCCTGCAAGCCAAGTCAAATTTGCATACCAACCCCAAGCGAACAGTCCGATTATTGCTGCAATGCAGATAACAATCAGTACGATATGCTCCTTCATCCATTTTCGTTTCCAAAAGGCGGTGCGATCTTTAAAAGAAAAACTGCTCTCCCTAAAAGCGGAAATGATATTTAAATCCGCTTTTTCTCTAAAGTCGGCATCAGTCAATTGTTCCCCACAAAGCAACTCGTTAATGCCAACATGAAATATTTCACTTAACAACTTGAGCATTTCTATGTCCGGCATATAGCTTCCTGTTTCCCATCGGGAAATGGTTTTATTCGTCACGCCAATTTTCTGCCCCAATGCCTCTTGGGTCATACCTTCACCGTGCCGCAATTCTGCTATGAATTTTCCTGTTTTAATTTGGTCCATGTTTTTATCCCCCTTTGAGGATACGATAAACCTTACTGCATACTTTGTCTTTACCATAAATAGCGAATTCATTGGACATCAATGAATAATGTGAACAGAGTATACCATAAAAAGTAAAATAATAAAAGGACTCAAACCACAAGGGTTTAAATCCTTTCATTATTTTTATAAATTGGTAGAGACGAAGAGATTCGAATGCAGCTCATCAGGGCGGCTTTCAACCGTTCTTTACGCAAACGAAACGTTTGCCTTTTTCTGTGTGTCAATATTTCGGGGACTTTGAGTTTGATTTCAACGAGCTTACTAAAAGCAAAAGGTAGCACACAAGAGGTGCTACCTTTTGTTTAGGCGAATATAGATGCCACTATTTTCTTTATTATGCTCATTTATCTATGCTAAGGGTTTCTTTGATTTGCGGAATAGATAATCCGTCTGTTTTCAATTTCTTAATCAAAAGAATGCGTGCAACGGTTTCCTCCCTTTTATATCGGCGTGTCAGCTTCTCTTCTGCCTGCTCAAAAGGCAACATACCTTCCTCTGTGTAAAATTTCAGTGTGCTATAGCGACAATTCGTAAGCCGTACCAATTCACCTATGGATACGAAATCCGATGTTAATACGGTTTCCATGGAACGTTGTCTAGACATGATTCAACCCCTTCATATTGGTCGCTTCTGAAGAAGACGCACACCATGGATTGGTACTCTTCCGTAGATGGCCTGCGGAATCGCCATGTAGACAATATTATCAATCTTAATAAGCGGAATCTGCCCCTCTTGCAATACTGTAAATACATGACCATTTGACTCTAACCGATTGCGCACATCGTCTAACCTTTTATCTGCATTGGAGAACCAGGTTTCTGTATCAATAAAAACAGATTGTGAACGTTCAAGCACTGGAAATGCAAAATTTACACCGCTTGCAAAAGGAGTTTTCATAACCTTTTTTTTCATATGAAGGAATCCTTTGATGGCTATTTCGACCCCGCGATGGATGCGGATTGGAAACACTGCTTTTGCCAGAGAAACACTTTGATATAATTCATTCATTCTGGCAGCCACTTTTTCCAGCTCGTTCTGTGAAAAAAAGTCATGCATACATCCACTTTCACGAAGAAGCCAGAGCATACAAATTGTTTCATCTGTTACCAGGCCATCCTCCAGAATTTCTGCTCGAAGATTCTCTGTGATTCTTGTGTATTCCTGAACATTGCTGCGATATTCTCTGATCTTAACGCCAGAGCTATTATAGTACAGGTCACACCCTAAAAGGTTGGGAATTTCTTGAAGTAAATTGATTTCCTTTAAAGAATTTGCAATTGTGTGCTCAAATTTTATGAGTCGGCCATTGGAAAGCATAGAAGCCTTTTTCAACCACCATTTTAATTTGCCCCCTGCTTCATCATTTTTATGAAGTAAAGGTTTTAAAACAATCTGCCGGTAAGGCATTATATTCGTTTGGTCAAGTACATCATTATGCAAAATTAAATTATCCTCAGTTTGTGCAAAAACGTCGTCCAGGTAGGCCTCTAAAATAACCGCTGCTGCCATACAACGAAGGGCCACTTTCTTTACAGTAGTCATGTAAAGACTATTCTGTGCATTTAACGCGATCATCGAAAAGTTTTGTGCTAACTTTAGATCTGTCATAACAATTCCTCCCCATTAATTATTTTGTCCATGTTGTCTGCCTACTTATTACTTACTACTTACTATTTATATATCATATTCAAATTACTTTGTCAAGTGATCTATATGCTAATTTTATAACGGTACAATTCAGCGATTCAAACTGTGGCGGGATAGTATGGGTACATTGAATGATGTTGTGATTAAAATGAGCAGTAACATTTTGGGGACTTTATATTTAAACCCAATGAATATGCAAAACTAAAAGGACAATGACAGTTATGTCATTGTCCTTTTAGTTTTGGTGGAGACGAAGAGATTCGAACTCTCGACTTCTTGCATGCGAAGCAAGCACTCTCCCAGCTGAGCTACGCCCCCACAACGAAAATTATTATATCACGTTGGCAAGGTAATTTCAACTGTTATTTTCGCCTTATACGATATGTTTCCTGACGAAAGGACTCATTTATTCTGTTTGTGCGAGTTGAAACCGAAAAGAATCACAGCCATTTGTATCGGTCAGCGCTCGAAGCATCCGTCTTTTAAAAGCAATATGGATCTTCCAAGCAGAATAATCAGCATTCTGTTTATTTCATTTTTTAAAATTGAAATTCAGCGTTCAACTGGTAAATCATTTCTGTTTTTTATGTAAATATTAATCTGTCAACAAACAGCATATTTGTTTTTGCGGTGGAAAAAATAAAGCCGGAGGTGATTTAATTGAAAAAATTTCTGGCAATCATAGCAGCCACGGTACTCTTTTGCTCGGTCGAAACAACTGCTTTCGCGCAGGGCACTACGTACACTGTAGTCCCGGGTGATTCCCTGTGGAAAATCTCCGTAAAATATCAAACAGGAACATCCGAACTGATTAAAGCGAATCCACAGATTAAGAACCCCAGCATGATTTTTGTAGGACAAAAGGTGAATATTCCGGAAGCCGCACCTTTGCAGTCGTATGAAACCGAAGTCATCCGTCTGATTAACATTGAACGCACAAAGCGCGGACTGTCTGCACTGACGACTAACTGGCAGCTTTCCCGTGTGGCACGATATAAATCACAGGACATGATAAATAAAAACTATTTTTCGCATACTTCCCCAACCTATGGCTCACCATTTAATATGATGGAGAACTTTGGCTTGAAGTTTTCCGCGGCCGGCGAAAATATAGCGTATGGTCAAAGAACTCCGCAGGAGGTCGTAACCGCCTGGATGAATTCTCCCGGCCACAGAGCGAACATTTTATCTGCGGCTTACACACAAACCGGTGTAGGCGCGGCAAAAAAAGCCAACGGTACCCTGTATTGGACGCAAATGTTCATGAAGCCCTATTAAGCTAACCCCGCAACAATTCCTTGGTAAAATGATAAAACCAAAGTATTTTACAGGGTTCTGATCCTGGCAGCCAAGAATTTGAAGTGGATTCTGATTTTGGCTGACGGGGTCAGAAGCCCTGTTTTTTTACTGTTTATTTTGTGACAGGCAGAAGTGTATCCCTTCTGCCTGTTTCTGCTGAAAAAGCACGGAATAAAATAACCGATAAAACTGATTCTCTCTTTACAAGAACATATGTTCTATGATATAATCTAAGAATCAAGGAGCTGATTGTATGGACGTTTTTGATAAGCTGAAAATTCTGACTGACGCGGCAAAATATGATGTGGCCTGTACTTCCAGCGGAGTGGACAAAAAAGCGTCCGCGGGCGGAATCGGCAGCGCTTCGGCCTGCGGCATCTGCCACAGCTTTGCGGCGGACGGGCGGTGTATCTCCCTTCTAAAGGTGTTGATGACCAATGCCTGTGCCTATGACTGCCAATACTGCGTGAACCGGCGCTCCAATGACACGCCGCGGGCTTCGTTTACCCCGCGTGAACTGGCGGAGCTTACCATCAATTTTTACCGGCGTAATTATATTGAGGGGCTTTTCCTGAGCTCCGGCGTGCTGAAAAACCCGGATTACACCTGCGAGCAAATAATTGAATCACTGCGTATTCTGCGGGAGGAATACCGGTTTTCCGGGTATATTCACGCAAAGGCGATTCCCGGAGCGGACAGCGCGCTGATTGCCCGCCTTGGGATGCTGGCGGACCGTATGAGCGTAAATATTGAGCTGCCGTCCCAGAGCAGCCTGCAGCTTTTGGCACCCGACAAGTCAAAGCATTCTATTTTGGCGCCGATGGGGTACATTCAAAACCGCATACAGGAAAACTCAACCGATCTTGTAAAATATCGTCACGCGCCAAAATTTGCGCCGGCCGGCCAAAGCACGCAGATGATTGTGGGCGCTACTCCGGATACCGATTACCAGATTCTGAATCTGACGGAGGGTCTTTATCATAAATATAAACTGAAACGTGTTTTCTTTTCCGCTTATATGCCTGTTACCGAAAATGCGCTGCTGCCCTCAATGGGTACAAAGCCGCCGCTTTTGCGCGAACACCGGCTTTATCAGGCGGACTGGCTGCTGCGATTTTACGGGTTTGCAGCCAGCGAGCTTTTGGACAGCAGCCACCAAAGTTTTAACCCCTATGTGGACCCGAAATGTAACTGGGCGCTGAACCATATGGAGCTTTTCCCCATGGATGTAAACCGCGCACCGTACGACAGCCTGCTTCGGGTGCCGGGCATCGGCGTTACCAGCGCAAAGCGCATTGTAACCACGCGGCGTACCTCTTCGCTCAATTTTGACGGTCTGAAAAAGCTGGGGGTAGTGCTGAAACGGGCGCAGTATTTCATCACCTGCGGCGGCAAAATTGCGGATGGGCTGAAAATTACGCAGGACGCCGTACTGCGGTCACTGATGTCGGAAGCCGCACTTGGCATGTACTCCCAAAACTTTTTGCAGCAGTCGCAACCGGAACAGCTTTCCCTGTTCGGGCAGCCATCTTTCACACAGGAGGATATGCGGAAATGCCTGACGGGTCAAATGTAATCTATTATTATGACGGCAGCTTTGACGGACTTTTGTGCTGCGTGTTTGAAAGCTACGAGAAAAAAGAAATTCCCATGAATATTATTCTGCCGGACACACCGCAGACCATGCTGCTTCCCTCCAAAGAAATTGCAACGGATATTGATAAAGCAACCCGGGTGCTGGCTTCCATCCCGAAAAAAATGGGCGATGATGCGCTCGGTTTTGTGAAGCAGGCTTTTTTAACCTGCCTGCCTGAGAAAGAGCGGTATATTCTTCTGTTTCTGCGGTTGGGCTACCGCTGTGGCCCGCAGGTAATGAACATGCTGGCGGACGATGTGGTAAACACGCTATTTAAAGCAGTAAAGCACCTGACAAACGAAAGCCATCTGCTAAAGGGATTTATCCGTTTTTCAATCTATGACAATGCGCTTGTTGCGGAGATCGAACCGAAGAACTTCGTGCTTCCCCTTCTGACGCAGCATTTTTGCGAGCGTTACCCGGAAGAACATTTTCTAATTTATGACAAAACACACGGCATGGCGCTCATTTACCGGCCGTATCAGTCCACAATTCTGCCCATTGAGGATTTGCAGCTGCCCGAACCGGACGAAAAGGAGCAGTCCTTCCGTAATTTGTGGCAGCTTTTCTACAATACCATTGAGGTGCAGGGCCGCCACAATCCGAAGTGCCGCATGGGTCATATGCCAAAACGTTACTGGAAATACATGACGGAATTCGGCGGAACGCAAGACTCCGTGCGAAAGCCGGAAATCGGCAGCGGAAAGCAGGTGCTCATCACGCCGGAAAAAGAAGGCTTTCTGCCTATTTCCGCCCGGAAAGCCGAACTGCCGCCGGCCGAAGCCCGATGAGCAGCCGCGCGGTCAAATGATGCAGAATCTGCCTGTATAGCTAGGCACTTAACCCAAAACGGGACTGTCGCAAACATAACCGCCAATGGCCGTATATGTTTGGGACAGTCCCGTTATCTATACTGTATTGAAGCAGGCAATTCTTTCCTGATTTCACAGCCAGGAACGGTTCAGCTTGATATAAACAGTCTTTACAATTTGAGCCAGCAAAATGTAGGCCAGCACAATCACCGCCAGCCAACCGAAATACGCAAGCGGCAGGCTTGCCATGCCGAGGTACGCACCGAGGGCGGTGAACGGAATCAGAACGCCGATTGCCATAATAACAGTGGTCAGAAGCACAACGGGCGCTGCCGCGCGGCTTTGGATAAACGGCAGCTTGGGTGTGCGGATCAGATGGACAATCAGTGTTTGTGAAATCAAGCTTTCGATAAACCAGCCCGCATTAAACAGCGCGACCAGCGCCGGGTTGGCGGCGGTATTGCAGCCAAACACGAACCACATAAGCAGAAATGTTGCAATATCAAACACGGAGCTGACCGGCCCGATGCAAATCATAAATTTGCTGATACTCGAAGCATCCCACTTGCGCGGGGTGCGCAGATATTCGTCATCCATATTGTCCCACGGAATGGAAATCTGCGAGATATTGTACAGCAGATTCAGCACAAGGATCTGTACCGGCATCATGGGCAGGAACGGCAGGAACGCACTCGCCGCAAGCATGGAAAACATATTCCCGAAATTCGAACTTGCGGTCATTTTAATGTACTTTATAATATTTCCGAATATCTTGCGGCCTTCTATTACGCCGTGCTCCAGCACCATCAAATCTTTTTCCAGCAGAATGATATCCGCGCTTTCTTTTGCAATATCCACAGCGGTATCCACAGAAATACCGACATCCGCGGTGCTGAGCGCGTGTGCGTCGTTGATTCCGTCACCCATAAACCCGACGGTATGGCCCAGCTCCTGCAATGCTTTGACAACGCGGGCTTTCTGCATGGGTGAAAGCTTTGCAAAGATAGTGGTGTCCTCCACACGGCCCTGCAGTTCTTCTTCACTCATCGCTTCCACCTGGGAACCGAGCAGGATTTTATCCACCGGAAGGCCAACCTCGCCGCAGATTTTCCGCGTGACAATATCGTTGTCCCCGGTTAAGACCTTTACCGCCACGCCGTAGCTTTTCAAAGCCTGAATTGCGGTGGCGGCGGATTTTTTCGGCGGATCCAACAGACCCAAATACCCCATCAGGGTCATTTCGCTTTCGTCCTTTACGCCGAGGACACCCTCGACGGACGGATTTTCCTTGCGCGCAACCGCAATAACCCGCATTCCTTCGGAATTCAGCTCAGAAGCCATGCGCACCACCCGGTCGCGAATTTCGCCGGTCAGCGGAACTACTTCGCCCTCATACTCACAAAAGGAGCAAATATCCATCAGTTCCTCAACCGCACCCTTGGTAATCAGCTGGCTTTTGCCCGTTCTGTCCTTGAGCACAACGCTCATGCGGCGGCGTGCGAAATCAAACGGAATCTCGTCCACTTTTAAATACTCGTTATTCAGATAGGTTACGCTTTCCTCGCCGGCTTTTTCAATTACGGCAAGGTCAATCAAATTTTTCAGGCCTGTTTGGAAATAGCTGTTCAGATACGCGTATTTTAAAACGCGTACATCTTCTTCGCCCTGTATGTTCATATGGCGCTCAATGATAATTTCATCCCGCGTCAGAGTTCCTGTTTTGTCGGTACAAAGGATATCCATTGCCCCAAAATTCTGAATGGAATTCAGATGCTTGACCACCGTTTTCTGGCGCGCCATGCTGACGGCGCCCTTTGCCAGATTGGTGGTGACAATCATCGGAAGCATTTCAGGTGTTAAACCAATGGCGACGGAAATTGCAAACAGCAACGCTTCAATCCAGTTATGCTTGGTAAGACCGTTAATCAGGAATACGACGGGAACCATGACCATCATAAACCGGATTAACAGCCAGCTTACGGAATTGACTCCCTTGTCAAAGCTGGTCGGCGCACGCTGGCTGGAAAGGGTTTTCGCCATGTTGCCGAAGTAGGTATCGTCACCGGTGGCAAGCACGACGGCAAGCGCAGAGCCGCTGATGACATTCGTGCCCATAAAGCAGATATTGCGCAGGTCAAACAAATCCTGCTTTTCAGCCGATTTGTCCGGCTCGGGATATTTTTCCACCGGTTCCGATTCCCCGGTTAACGCGGACTGGCTGATGAATAAATCCTTCGCCTTCAGTATGCGCAAATCGGCGGGAATCATATCGCCGCCCGCAAGCACGACAATATCGCCCGGGAGCAGGTCAGCCATGCTGATTTCTTCACGGCCGTTTTCCCTGCGGATTACCGTAGCCGTGGTTTTCACCATCGATTTCAGGCTTTCGGCCTCTTTACCGGAACGGAATTCCTGAAAAAAGCGAAGCCCGCCGCTGATTAAAACCAAAATCAAAATTACGATAACGGCCGCGGGACTTTTTTCTTCCGGACTGGCAAGTACAACCTCGGTCAAAAATGAAATTGCCGCAATCACCAAAAGCACGAGGGTAAAGGGATTTACAAATGCTTTAACCAGCTGAACATACCAGGGGGCAGCTTTTTCATGCGATATCTCATTGCTCTTGTACTCGTCGGAAAGCACTTCCACATCGACAATATCAAGGCCCTTTTCCCGCGTTTTTAGTGCAGACAAAAGAATATATTTTTCCATTTTAGAGTATTCCATCAGCTTTTGAGCAATCACCTGAACACTGCTGCCGGTCGAATTCACATTGTTTTTTCTCATATTTTACACCTCCGGTGATCATTTCGCATAAGTAAAATCCCCTTGCCCGGTTTTTTGTGAGGCAAGGGGATTTTTCAGATCGCTATCACATACTATTCTGTTTTACACAGATGATAGTCCTAATTTTTGGGAAAGTCAAGCCGGGATCACGTCAGTTCTTCAGGTACACAGGCTGTGCCGCAGCTTCGTCGGAATATTCCGGCAAAAGCGAAGGCAGACGAAGCTTTTTCTCGAGATACGCCGAGCCGATTCCGGTGGATGAGAACATCAGCATAAAGAGCATGCCGGTCTGAATCCAAAAAATCGTAACATCGGTCATACCGTGAACCATAACAGCCATAAACACCGCAACTAAAAGGATATTCATATTGCTGCAAATGTTGTTTTTAAACCGAAGAATCAGCAGCTTTAGCTGCGTAATGGCGTAAACACCGATTGCGGCAAGTCCGACAAAACCAAAATTCAACAGTGTATCCAAAAGCAGGTTGTGGCAATGATATGTTTTATAGCCGCCAAACTGTTCGTAGATCATCTGATATGACATTGCGCCGGTACCAAGCAGCGGGTGCTGCTTAATTCCTTTCACTGCGGTTGTCCAAATGGAAAGTCTTTGCTCACAGGTGTTGTCGATTGCCTCCATCCCCCTTGGGACTATATCCGGGAATATCAGCCCGATTGCAACAACAGCGGCCGAAAGCAGCACCAACCCGCCGACCAGTTTGTATCTTCCCTTTAAAAGCAGCAGAACTACGACCGCAAACGCCATTGCGATAAACGCGGAAACGCTTGCACAAAGGTACAGGCCAATCAGGTTCATACCAATTACCGCAAGATAGAGCTTTTTGGAGCGTCCGTTCGTAAAAATACGGTATATTGCAATCAGAACGATAAATTCAATCATCATGCCATAGGTGTTTGCATTGTGGAACGCGGAAATCGGGCGGTAATTCGGCGCTGCGGCATAAGCGGAAGCCTTTTGATAAATTGCAATCAGCGCGCACCACACGCTGGCGGCGCAGGCCAAATCCATCATATTGTTGAACAGCTGGCGGTTCATAATGCTTCTGATATAAAAACCGCAGATTACAACCGCGATCATCACCATGCCGTAAAGCATGCCCCAATAATTGTTATACGTTGCGGAGACAAAAAAGGGAATAATTAAAAATCCAAGCAGAAATTTTGTGTAGGGAGCGGAAAAAGCTTTTGCCCGCTTTTTACAGTTCATCATTGTCATTGCGGCAATCGCGCAGGTTAAGGCAACGCTGAAATAAAACGGCATAAAAATTGAAACAGTCAGCAGCAAAACGATCAGTTCGTCAACATTTTTAGCCCACGGTTTTATTTTGTCCATGACAAAATTCATAATACTGGCGATAAGGGTCATGCCCCTTTCTTTACTATAATCCTATAATCCTAAATATTCATAAAATAAATGCCGGTTTCACACAGACAACCACAGTCTTAAATTATACCACAACGCATGGGCTTAACAAGATGAATAATGAATCGAATATGTCATGTCAATCACGTGTATTTTAGCTATATTGACGGTAATTATTACGGATTTTTTAAGATTATGACAAAGATTGTTTTATTTTGTTAACACTCAGGCTATAATAGTATAATAAACTATAAGTAAAAAATACACGAACGGAAAAATTGCAATGAATGATATCAATATTACAGACGGACTTTCCCCCGAGCAAGTGGAATATCGGCGCCAGCAGGGTTTGGTAAACGGCGAGGAGGATATTAAGACCAAGACAGTCGGCCGAATCATACGCGATAACCTGGTTACGCCATTTAATATTTTAAATGCTGTTCTCGCCGGGCTTGTTTTAATTGTAGGTTCATATAAGAACCTTTTATTCATGGGCGTTATCTTTTCAAATATCCTGATTGGCACACTTCAGGAAATCAGAGCAAAAAAAACCATCGATAAATTATCGCTGATCGCCGCACCGAAAGCGCATGTGGTGCGCGGCGGCGAAAAGCAGGAACTGGCGGTCAGCGAACTGGTAATGGACGACATTCTGCTGCTTGCCGCGGGGAATCAGGTTTGTGCGGACTGTGTGGTTGTGGACGGCGAATGCGAGGCCAACGAATCACTGATTACCGGAGAATCGGACGCGGTTCAGAAAAACCCCGGCGACCATATTCTGAGCGGCAGCTTCATCGGAAGCGGAAACTGCCACGCAAGAGTGGAGCATGTGGGCGCCGACAATTACGCCGCCCAAATTACCAGCAAGGCAAAGTACCTAAAAAAGCCGAATTCCGAAATTATGAAATGGATCAATAAAATTATAAAATGGATCAGTTTTATTATTATTCCTGTGGGACTGATGCTGTTCGCCAAGCAGTATTTTATTTCCAAGCTTAAATTCGGTCAGGCCGTTGTCAGCACCGTTGCCGCTTTGATCGGGATGATACCCGAAGGGCTTGTCCTTTTGACAAGCGTAGTGCTTGCGGTAAGCGTCCTGCGCCTTGCACGGCACAAAGCGCTGGTGCAGGAACTGTACTCCATTGAAACGCTTGCGCGTGTGGACACGCTGTGTCTGGATAAAACCGGCACGATTACGGAAGGGACCATGCAGGTGGACGCCATTGTGCCGCTTTGCCCCATTACGCAAAAGCAGACGGAGGACGCGGTTGCGGCTTTAGTGGACACGCTGAACGATGAAAACCCCACCTCCGACGCGCTGCGGCAGCTCGGCCACACTCCGCCGCAGTGGGAATGCACGGGAACGGTTGCATTTTCTTCGGCGCGCAAGTGGAGCGGCGCGAGCTTTCAGGGTATGGGCAGCTTTTTGATGGGCGCCGGCGAATTTATTTTGAAAGATAATTTTGAGCCAATCCGTGCGCAGGTGGAAGAATATGCAAAGCGCGGACAAAGAGTGCTGCTTTTGGCCCATTCCGACCGGGAATTAAACGAAAAAGAATTGCCCGCGGATGTTTCGCCGCTCGCCCTCATCCTGCTGAGCGACCGGATACGTGAAAACGCAAGGGCCACTTTGGAATATTTCTCCGATCAGGGCGTCGATATCAAGGTGATCTCCGGCGACAACGCCATTACAGTTTCAAATATCGCGGAAAAAGCGGGTCTGTGGGACGCGGATAATTATGTGGACGCAACAACGCTGACAAACGATGAACAATTGAAGGATGCCGTACAGAAGTACTCCGTGTTCGGCCGCGTTACCCCCCAGCAGAAGCATGATATGATTAAGGCGCTTAAGGAGTTAAAACATACCGTCGCTATGACGGGCGACGGTGTAAACGACGTGCTGGCTTTAAAGGAAAGCGACTGCAGCATTGCGATGGCCTCGGGCAGTGATGCGTCCAGAACCGTTTCCCAGGTGGTGCTGCTGGATTCCGACTTTGCAAGCATGCCGCGCATTGTAAACGAGGGCAGGCGCGCCATTAACAATTTGCAGCGTTCCGCCGCGCTGTTCCTGGTAAAAGCAATATTCTCAACCATCATCGGCGTACTGTTTATTTTCCTGACAACCGGATATCCTTTTCAGCCGATTCAGTTTACGCTCATCAACGCGGTAACAATCGGCATTCCCTCGTTCGTTCTTGCGCTGGAACCTAACCGGGAAAGGGTGCGGGGCAAGTTTATTGTCAATGTAATTAAAAAAGCAATTCCCGGCGCGCTTACCATGGTGTTCAATGTTCTTGTGCTTGTTGCGGTTTCGGAATTCCTCCGCTTTACGCCGGAACAGATTTCCACCCTTGCGGTAATTATAACCGGTTACACAGGGCTGCTTACCCTGTTCCGCATTTGTATGCCGTTCAACGCGAAAAATACAGTCTTATTTTCACTGATGGTGATTATTTTCACGGTTGCGCTAACGACGTTCCAGTCCTTTTTCGCCGTGGTGTACCTAACGCTGCCAATGGTGTTCATCCTTGTTCCGATGATGATTTTGGCCACCTGCCTGATGGCGGTGATTCTGCATATCATTGAACGGCTGTCCTTGCGGGAATGGGCGGTGCGCACGAAAAGGCAGTGGAGAATTTCTAAGCGGATACTTCGCCGGCTTAAAGCAAAATAGAGAAATAATAATCCCAAAAGTCAATTATCATCAGCTCAAGCTGAAGGCTTTGAACTGTAATTGGCTTTCATAGCAGGGATTATTATTTTCGATTAATTGTAAAATATAATTGACATATTGTTTTGTATATACTACTATATGAGTGATATATCTTAGGAAAAGGAACCATCTGTTGAACCACTGACCGGGAATTAAGAGGTGAAGGAATGGCAAAAAATTTAAGGATGAAATCCGCGCGGGCGATGCATGACATGAGCCAGCAGCAGCTGGCCGATGCCATAAATGTCAGCCGGCAAACAATAAGCGCGATTGAAAAGGGCGACTATAACCCAACTGTAAATCTATGTATTGCCATTTGTAAAGCACTTGGAAAAACGCTTGACGAACTGTTTTGGGAGGAAGAAGAATGAAAACGAAATTAGATGAACGGCAGCTGATGAACCGCTACAAAATCGGTCTTCAAAGCTTTATACTAACGTTGTTTCTTCTCTTGACGGACATCCTGATTCAGGATGTTTTCAGTTTCACTTGGGCTTCGCATTTTGCCTGCACAATGTTTCTTATCTATATTATGTTAACTTTTTTTGCAATTCGCTGTATTTTCGCCGATTCATACTTTGCAGAAGGCCAGCGGCGCAGCGTAAGGAATTTGATGCTGCTTTCCCTTCTGGGCGGAGTTATCGTCGGGGTAACCGTTATTGCGGCAATGATCAGCGGCAGATTTTTATTGATTGAAAACAACATGCTCAGTGATAAAAACATTACAGTGGCCTGGTCGATTTGGATGATTGCGGTTCCGCTCTGTTATTTTTTGAAAAAGCGGCATGACCGAAAGGAGGAATCCTAATGGCAAACTATGAGATACCGGATGAGCCGGAAAATCACGGGATATTTAAGCGGGAAAAAGAGTACGACGAACGCCAGTGCCTTACACGCTACAAAATCAGCCACCAGTGCTACCTGCTTTCCCTTTTGGGGTTATTCATTTTCAAGGAATGCAGCCCTCGCGGGCTGGATTGGCAAAGCCAGTATCTTCCCTTCCTGTGTTTTTCCTTTGCCGTCTTGGACTACTACACCATTGCCTGCATTTTTCAGGATGCGTATTTTACGCCAAAGCAAAACAAACATTTCTATCAATTCATGTTTTTGGATATATTTGCTGCACTGTGCTGGTATTTCCTTTACTTCAGTGAGCTGCGCCGCTATCAAAATGATCTGAAAACAGCGGCTGAAGTCACCGTCAGCTGGGTACCGCAGTATCCGTGGATTTCATTGCTGATTGCCATATCCGCGACCCTGATTGCAATTGCAATGATTATTAAGCAGATATTGATTTTTCGCGCAGAAAAAGAGGAGCAGTAATGCCCCTCTTTCATGCTAAAATAACATATTTTGAATCTGCGTAGCCGATATTATCCTGATAATCCAACACGTACCAGTTCTGCCATAAACCCAGAATTGCAACCGGCGCACCGTTCGGAGCCTGTGTAATTACCGGGGAATTCCCATCCGGCTTTGTGTGAAGATTCAGACCTCTGCCTTCCGTGTCAACCGTACCGCGCAAAGGCAGCATCGGTTTTCCGATAAACGGAATACCGAAGTACCGGGTGAGCGACTCCACCAGATTGACCGCAATTGCGTCGATATGGCCCTTCAGCCATTCCACATCACTTATGTTATCGTGGTAGGCTGTTTCTACAACTGCCGCAGGCGCATTGGTTTTCGTGACCTCGACCATTCTGTTTGTGGGCACAGCCTTCACAAGAACCGGGTCGGAATAAATCCTTTTATAATTCTCAACAATAATTTCAGCGGCCCGTTTGCCGCGGGCGCCGTATGTAAAGTAAAAAACATCGGCCCCCATCAGCCTGCCGGTAAGATTTTCAGGCGACGCATTGGAACGCAGTGTCAGATGCAAATCGTAATACCCGGCGTTCGACTCACGGATGGCCTGACCGGGCAGAGTACCCGGTTTGCAGCGGACAAACTGAATGCCGTTGGTGCGCAGATACGGCTCCATATTGTCCACGATTTGATTCATGTAATGCTGTTCATCCCCTCCTCCCAAATACTGATTTTCCGTTTGCATGGAAGGGCTTAAATAAACAAGCGGCATACGATTACTCCCCCGTCTATAATTCAAAGCGGAACATTTACTTATGCCGCGAAAGGAAATTTTGTTCCACCGGTCAGTGATTTCCTAAAGAACATAGGCATACTCCCTTTTATAAAATATATGGAGGACAAAGAAGATATATCACAAAACACGCGGGTATTCCCGCCGCCGCGTTCGGCAGAAGGCAAAAAATTAAGGCTTATCACAGATTTTATTCCTATGGTAAGCCTGTTATTTTTACTGATTCAGCTTTCGGTCACCGAGGAATCAAGGAAATTCACAATCTCATCATAAACCTCATCCTTGTTGGTTTCGGTAAGAATCGCATGGCGCGCCTGCGGATAAAGCACCAGGCGTACGGTATGCCCCGTTTGCTGGAGCTTTTCGGCAACCTTTTTCACACCTTTGCCAAAATTGCCGACCGGGTCCTGATCGCCGGAAAGAATCAAAATCGGAATATCCGGCACTTTTTTATACCAGCTGCCGGAACTGACCTCCGACTGTAAATTTACAATGTCGCGGTAGCCGGAAACGGTCAAATCAAAGCCGCAAAGCGGGTCTTTGGTATAAATGTCCACCTCGGCCACGTCGCGTGAAATCCAGTCATTCGGCGTTCTTTCAGGCTGAAAGGCTTTATTGTACTTTTGAGTGGAAAGCTTTGCAAAAAGAGGATCGTGGCTTTTTGCGCCTTTCTTTTTGATAATCGCGTTTGCAAGCAGCTTTTCCGCGGTATAAACCGCCGCGCCCGCATCGCCGCACGTTCCTATGTAAATGGCCCCGCTCAGCTCACTGCCATACTGTGCGGTGTAGCTCCGGGCCAAAAAAGAGCCCATGCTGTGCCCAAGCAAAAAATACGGAATGCCGGGGTAGTCCTGCCGCATCAGTTCATAGAGCTTATGCATGTCTTGAATCAGGTTTTGGCAGCCACCCTCGCCAAAGTACCCGTAAGCGCCGCCCGAAGCAACGGATTTGCCGTGCCCCAAATGGTCGTTTATGGCAATCGCATAGCCGTGGGAGGCAATCTCCCTTGCAAAGTTAACATACAGAAGACTGTGTTCCGCCATGCCGTGAGCAATCTGCAGCACAGCTTTCACGCTGCTGTGGTCAGCCGGCTCCACAATCCGAACGAAAATCCGTTCGTCACCCACACAGGAATCAAACGACATCTCTCTTTGCAGGATATCCAACCGCAACACTTCCTTTTCTTCATTCTGTGATATTCACATTATATAGCAAGAAAGTGGAGATTTATTGCACGATTTGTAAACATTTTCAGACCGCGATGCGATAAATTACAAAATAATGAAAAATTGTGCCGCCAAGCACAAAAAAGTGCCAAACGGAATGAATGTACTTTACTTTTTTACCGATGTTGTAAAGAACTGCGCCAACCGTGTAAATCACGCCGCCGATAATCAGAAAAATGATTGAGGTTTGGTCAAGACGCTCAATCAGCGGTTTGAAAAAGAAGATGACCAGCCAGCCAAGCCCGATGTAGCAGGCCATGGAAAATTTACTGAACCGCCGCAGGTCAACCGCGTTCAGTACAACGCCGAGCGCAGTCACGCCCCAGACAATCCCAAAAATCAGCCAGCCCGTCGCACCGCCGAAGCATAAAAGGGCAATCGGTGTGTATGTGCCGGCAATTAACAGAAAGATTGTGCAATGGTCGAGCACCCGGAACACTTGTTTTCCCTTATTCAGCCCAAGCGCGTGATACATTGTGGAAACCAAATAGAGCATAATCATGGTAGCGCCGAAAACCGAAACGCTGACGATGGTGAGCGGGTCGTGGCGCCCCATGACCAGCAGTACAATCGTGCCTGCAATGGCGAGCCCCACGCCGATTCCGTGCGTAATCGCGCTCATAATTTCTTCGGAAAGCGAATACCTTGGCAGGGAAAGCTCTTCACGGCGCTTTACCCGCCACTCTGCTTTATTCTCGATACCTTTTTCCATACTAACACCGTTCCTTAAATTATTCATTACGTAATATTAAAAACTAGATATCAGTTTATACCTGTCCTGTTTGTTTGTCAAGGGGAGCTTCCAACACGCCCTCCAAATTAAACGGCGGAATAAAGCTTTGACTTGCGGATTTTTTTTCCTGCACAAAACCGTCAAGGTTTAAGCGAAACAAATGTTCCTGCACCTTTTCGTATTCCCGCTTTGTGATTTTACGGTTCAAATCGGGGTAGTCCGCAGCCCTGCCGCAGGGAACGTACTGCGCCATCAGGCTGACCAGCACGCCTTCGGGCAGGTTCGCGCCAAGCCAGTCGAACACCGCGATGGAATTGCGCGTGTTGCCCGGCAAAATCAGGTGACGCACAATCGTGCCGCGTGTCATCATGCCGTCGGCGTCAAACTGCGCCGGGCCGGTCTGACGTGCCATTTCAAGAACGGCGGCCTGCACGGTTTCTGTATAATTTGCCGCACCGGAATATTTTTGGGCAAGTTCATTATTGATATACTTGAAATCCGGCAGATAAATATCAATCAAGCCGTCAAGCATTTGAAGTGTTTCAAGTGTTTCATAGCCACCCGAATTGTAAACAACAGGAATCGGCGGTTTGCGCAGCTGAAGCGCCCGGGCAATCGGCAGCGCAAAATGGGTGGGATTGACCAGATTAATGTTATGTGCGCCCTGTGCGGCAAGGCGGTCGAACAAATCCGCAAGCTCCTGTACACTGATGGATTTGCCGACTTCCCGTTTTGTGCTGATTTGATAATTTTGGCAGAACACACATTTTAAAGAACACCCGGTAAAAAACACCGTGCCGGAACCGCGCTTGCCGCTGATGCACGGCTCTTCCCAAAAATGGAGCGCCGCGCGGGCAACCACTGGGTTTGCCCCCATGCCGCAAAAGCCCGCGCCGCTTGTTTCTTCGCGGGTTGCACCGCAGGCGCGGGGACAGAGCGTACAGTGTTCTATCCTCATTGTTTTTCCTCCGTAAGACACATCATGGCGGCAAGTCCGCCGCGTTTGCCGCCGCTGCCCCGGTGGGAATACAGCCACTGCGCGTTGCATTTGGTACACAGCTGCGACACGGTAATATTTTCAGCGGAAACACCGGCATTCAGAAGAACGCGCCGGTTCGCTTCCCACAAATCAATCCGGTATTTTCCCCCACCTTCTTCCGTGATAAATTCCTGCGGACGGAGCTCGGTCAGATTCAAAAACTCCTCATAAACGGGCGTGTCAACCTCAAAGCAGCAGGGGCCGATGGAAGGGCCGATTGCGGCAATCAGATTTTCAGGCTTGCTGCCGAATTCGCGCGCCATGGCTTCCACTGTTTTTTCACCGATTTTGGCAACGGTGCCGCGCCACCCCGCATGGGCAAGGCCGATTGCGCGCTGCCGGGGGTCAAGGAAAAAGAGCGGAACACAGTCCGCGTAATAGGTCACGAGCGTAACGTTCGGCTCGTTGGTAATCAGGCCGTCCACACTTTGCATATCCTTCGGCTTCCAAATTCCCGTGCCGTAATCTTCGGAGGTTACTCGGCGGATAAACGTATGATGATCCTGTGCGGAAGCAACCAATGTGTTCCGGTCAAAACCGACGGCCGCACAGAAGCGCCGGTAATTTTCCATAACATTCCCGTCCGGATCACCGCGGCCGAAATTCAGGTTCATGGACGCGTATTCGTTTTGGCTTACGCCGCCGATGCGCGTGGAAAACGCGTGGCGGACAAAACCGAACCGGTCAAAAGACGGAAAAGTCAGGTAGGCGACGCCTTCGCGCTCATGAAGGCTCATATTTTCACTGTTGCAGTTCATAATTCCTCCATACAGTATGTTTTTCAATGATTTTAGCATATGCAAAAATAAAAATCAAATAAAAGGGTATAAAAAAGGAGAGCTGTCAGCTCTCCTTTTGAGGCTCTTCGGCCTCTTCTTTATCCTTCTCGGCGTTGAACGGAAGGACTACTTTTTTAACAACCATGCCCTCGTACTTCAGTTTAAACTGGACACGGCCGTAAAATTTATGGTGACAGTGATGGCAGATAAACAGCGCGCGATAGCTTTTGTTCTTCAGCTGCCATTCGCTTGTGCGGTAAGCGTGGCAGCCGCAAAGCTCACAGTTAAAGGCCATGTCGCCACGCTTAATCAGCGGATTGTTCAGGTCACAGACAATCATGGTTTTAAACTGCATTCGGTTGTAGAATTCTTCCGCCTGTGCATCCTGAATAAACGACTTTAGCTTTTCCGGTGCGTAAAGCTTTTGAAAGCACCGCAGCGACAGCAGGCTGTCGCCCAAAGCACGGTGGTGGTCGAAATCCTCCTCATCGATTTCCAGCAGCTGTGCCGAAGTGCTCAGCCCCATTTGCTTGGTAGCGTCGTAGTTGAGCATTTTTTCACAGTAAGCCTGCAAATTTACATAGCTGCTCAGGAAAGGGATGTGTGCGTTCCCGCAGAAGTAACGGCAGTTTTCAATCAGGGTAAGAATATCCGACGTGCCCCATGTCATCAGCACAGCGTCTCCCACCCATTTTTTAAACCGGCTTGTTACCTGCATGAACTGAAGGCCGCCCTCCAGCTCTTCATTTGTGATGCTGGTGAGCGTTTTAATCTTGCCGCTGATTCGTTTGCCGACCTGCGGGCGGACAAGCGACTCAAAGGTGTCAAGGATATTCAGATTCCGGTCGACCTTAACCGCGCCGAATTCAATGATTTCATTGATAAATCCTTTGGTGCGGCGGCTGTATGTGCCGTTCCACTCTAAATCCAGTATTACAAAATTCATATTATTTATTTCGGCTGGCCTGCTTCATACGCAATTCCTTTGCCAAAATACGCTTGCGCATGCGGATGTTTTTTGGTGTAACTTCAACAAGCTCATCATCTTTAATAAATTCAAGGCACTGTTCCAAACTGAGCACTGTGTGCGGAGTCAGCTTCAGCGCGTCGTCGGAACCGGAAGCACGGGTGTTGGTTACATGCTTCTTTTTGCATACGTTCACGACAATATCGTCCGATTTCGGGCTGACGCCCACGATCATGCCTTCGTAAACCTCCACGCCGGGCCCGATGAACATACGGCCGCGGTCCTGAGCGTAAAACAGGCCGTACCCGGTGGAGTCCCCGGTTTCATGAGCAACAAGCGAACCCTGCGGGCGCATGTCGATTTCGCCCTTGAACGGCTCGTAGGAATCGAAAACGTTATTCATAATTCCGTTGCCGTTGGTATCTGTCAGGAATTCCTGGCGGTAGCCCATCAGGCCGCGTGCCGGAATTTTAAACTCAAGATGGGACATGCCGGTGTCGCGGGTGCCCATGTTGACAATTTCCGCTTTGCGGGAACCGAGTTTTTCCATAACCGCGCCAACGTAGTTGTCGGGTACCTCAATCATTAACAGTTCAATCGGCTCGCATTTTTTGCCGTCTATCTCTTTGTAAATAACGTGCGGGGAAGAAACCTGGAATTCGTAATCCTGACGGCGCATCTGCTCGATCAGGATGGAAAGATGCAGCTCGCCGCGGCCCGAAACCTTAAACGTATCGGCGGAGTCAGTTTCTTCCACACGCATGGCAACGTTGGTTTCCACTTCTTTAAACAAGCGGTCACGCAGATTACGGGAAGTAACATACTTGCCTTCACGGCCTGCAAACGGGCTGTTGTTTACCATGAACATCATGGATACGGTAGGCTCGTCTATCTTTACAAACGGAAGCGGCTCAATGCAATCGGGCGAACAGGCGGTTTCACCGATATTCAGCCCGGTAATGCCGGAAACAGCGACGATATCCCCTAATTTTGCATCCTGAACCTCAACACGTTTCAGTCCCTCGAACTGATACAGCTTTGCAATCTTCACGTTGCGTGTGGAGCCGTCACGGCAGCACAGAACCACGTTTTCGCCGTCATGGATTTCTCCGCGCTCAACGCGGCCAACGCCGATTCTTCCCACATAATCATCATAGTCAATGTTGGAGAACAGAACCTGGGTCGGGCCGTTCAGCTCGCCCTTCGGCGCAGGGATGTTTTCAAGGATGGCATCGAGAAGCGGCTTCATGTCCGTTCCCTCAACAGCCGGATCCGTTGTGGAATAGCCGTCGCGGCCGGAAGCGTAAACGACCGGGAAGTCCAGCTGTTCTTCGCTGGCGCCCAGTTCAATAAACAGGTCGAGCACCTCGTCCACCACTTCAGCCGGCCTTGCGCCGGGGCGGTCGATCTTATTGACAACAACAAGGGGCTTTTTGCCAAGGCCGAGTGCTTTTTTCAAAACAAAGCGGGTCTGCGGCATGCAGCCCTCGAACGCATCGACAAGCAGCAGAACGCCGTCCACCATCATCAGAATGCGTTCCACTTCGCCGCCGAAATCGGCATGGCCCGGGGTATCGACAATATTAATTTTAACTCCGTCATACATGACGGCTGTGTTCTTGGAAAGTATTGTAATGCCGCGCTCACGCTCAAGGTCGTTGGAGTCCATTACGCGCTCCGCAACCGCTTCGTTGGCTCGGAAAACACCGCTCTGCTTTAACAGCTGATCAACCAGAGTGGTCTTGCCATGGTCAACGTGAGCAATAATCGCAACGTTTCTTACATCATTTCTTGTGTCCATCAAATTTACCTCTTTTTTTATATTCACAAAACTTTAATATTATATCATATTTCAACAAATTTGTGAACCTAAATTTATATCCAAAATCTATTACATAAAAAAGCGCCGGCAATTTGCCGACGCTTTACCTATTTCATGGAGCGAACGACGAGGCTCGAACTCGCTACCTCCACCTTGGCAAGGTGGCGCTCTACCAGATGAGCTACATTCGCGGATTTGGAACGTTGATTATTATACGACACAACCTGCATGTTTGTCAACACTATTTTTCAGAAATTTATCCTTCATTTTGCAATTCACTATTTTGCAGGCTTATGCTATAATAACAGACAAGGCGATTGCTTGCGCCGGAAAGGTGACCTTTATGAATTATACAATGAATCTCGGAGCGTGGAACTCGGTTTTTGCAGTTCCCTGCTCCGTAGTGGATAAACATATGAAAATGACAACTGAAAAGCCGCTGAAGGTTCTCCTGTGGATATTGCGCCACACGGGAGAAAGCTTTACAACGCAGGACATTTCAAAAGCAATTGATATCAGCGAGGATGATGCCGGCGATTACGTCCTGTACTGGCAGCAAGCCGGACTTGTCGCCGTACAGAATGGGGAAATTGCTCCTGCGGCGGCGGCAAAACCGGAACCGACGGTCCCGGCACAGGAACCGGCACAGCCGGAAGCAGCCGCCGAACCGCAGCCGGCAATCAAGCAGCATAAAATTCTTTCGCGCCCGCAAAAGGCGGACAATGCCTTCGTAGCAAAACGGATGAACGAATCCTCTGACATTGCCTGCCTGATGCAGGAGGCGGAGCAAATCCTTGGCCGCCTGATTTCAAACGGGGATTCCGCCACACTGCTTATGATTCACGATGACTTCGGGCTGCCCGCGGACGTTATTATCATGCTGCTGCAATACGTGGTGAGCGTTGGGAAGGCAAACACCCGTTACATTGAAAAAGTTGCCATGAACTGGGCGGACGAAGAAATTTTTACCCATGAAAAAGCGGAAGAAAAGCTGCGCAGGCTGGCGGAAAACAGCCAGGCCTGGCGTACGGTGGAACAGGCAATCGGAACACCGCACCGCGCCCCGTCGTCCAAGGAAGAAGCCCTTGCGGCCACATGGGTTGCCGAGTGGCACTTCACATTGGCGCTGATTCATGAAGCGTATGAGCGCAGCGTGGACGCCACAGGCAAGTTCAGCCCAAGCTACATGAACAAAATTTTGGAGCGCTGGCACAGGGACGGCATTGCCACGCTGGAACAGGCGCATAAGGAAAAAGAAGAACGGGCGTCCGCCCGCAGGGGCGAAAAATCTCCTTCCGCCGCTACATATGATATTGCGGAGTTTGAACGCTCCGGTGTTTTTGATAATTTTGACAGGAAGTGATTTGCGTGGGATACGGCAAAGAAATTTACAGCGCTGCCGACCGCATATTGGCTGAGCGCCGCAAAAAAGCGAATAACGAGGCGGAGGAACGCAAAGCAATGTTCTACCGGCGCTGCCCAAACGCAGAAAAGATTGAAACCATGCTTTCGGCCACCGCAATTGCCGCAGCAAAGGCAGTTTTAAGCGGCGGCAGTGCCAAAGAGCAGCTGGCCCGCTTAAAGCAGAACAATCAGGCACTTCAAAGCCAGCTCAACGAACTGCTGAAAGCCGAGGGACATGAGCAGGACTACTTAGAGCCCCACTACTCCTGCACATTTTGCAGCGACACGGGTTATATTGACGGAAGAATGTGCGACTGCATGAAAAAGCTGCTGCGGGCGGAATCGTACCGCCGCTTAAATGCGCTGACCCCCCTGTCGCTTTCCACCTTTGAAAGTTTTTCGCTGGACTATTACCCCGCAAAAGCGCAGGAGGAAGGTCAAAAATCGCCGAGGGCGGTTATGGAAGGGCTGTATAACAACTGCCGGAAGTACGCCGCCGGGTTTTCCCCCGCCTCCCCCAGCCTGATTATGCAGGGCGGCACAGGGCTGGGTAAAACCCACATGTCGCTTGCCATTGCAAATACAGTGATTCAAAAGGGCTTCGGCGTTATTTACTGTTCTGTCAACAATATTATCACAAAGCTGGAACGCGAGCATTTTGGGCGCGACGACGGTGATACCGACCGGATGCTGCTGGAATGTGACCTGCTGATTTTAGATGATTTGGGAACGGAATTCAGAAGTTCGTTCTCCGGTGCGGAAATTTACAATATCATTAATACGCGGCTGATGACACAAAAGCCCACCATTATCAGCACAAATCTTTCCATGCAGGAACTGCAGGAACGTTATACGGAACGGTTCGCATCCAGAATCATGGGAAACTACGTGCGTTTTGCATTTTGCGGCAGGGATAACCGCCTGCAAAAGCTGTTAATGAATACATAAAAATCATAAATATAAAGAAACGGGGGAATGAAACATCATTCCCCCGTTTCTTTATATTACGCTATAGGATCTGAATTCAAATTCTCACAGCAGTTTTAGCTGCGGGCTTCGCAGCCGGAGCAGACTGCGGAAGCGGAATCGTCATCTGCGTCACAAACCACTTCAGGCGCGGTATAATCATGGAAACATACAGATTCAGTTTATTATCCTTTACAAACAATGTGCTGCGATAAAAAGAAACGTTCTTCCAAAGCGCCATATCCTTACTGGGATAAATCTGCTGGGTTCCGCTGAAATGAATTCCGTCGTCCGATTGCAGCAAAAACAGTTGGAAGGTATAGTTCGACTTTTTCTGCGCGGTTTGAAGCAGATAATATTTAGAGCCGTAATGAATCATATCCTGATGATACGGCTGATAGCCTTTCGGCAACGGCACCGTGCAACGGACAGGCGTCATCCAATTCAAGGCGTTTTTGCTGTCGGCGGAATAAAGATCGCCGCCGTACGTTGCAAACCATGTCTTATAGACTCCGTTTTCATGGTTCACGCAAAGACTTAGATGGCCGTCCGTGCTTTGCAGCAGCTTTTCGCCGGCCGTCCAGTGGATCCCGTCCGTGGAGGTCTTGCGGTAATAAATATTAATGTTATTATTCGGGCGCCGATAGTTTCCTTTTTGCGCCATTGCCGGGTTATACCGATACCAAAGCTCCATCGTGTTCCCGTTCATTACAATATGCGAGTCGGAATAGTGACCGCCTGTTTTTACATCCGGCGGAAGCCCGGTAACAGGATTTTTCAGTCCGGCCGGAACTGCCCACGTTTTACCGTCGTTTGAAACGACAATGGACGGATTCTCGTAGATATCATGCCCATGGGGATAGGGAGTCATGGACATCCAATACTGGTACCCGTTCCAACCCTTCGGAAAATAAAGCACCTTTGGGTGAGTCAGCTGATAGGAACCGTCATAGGTCGGAATTGCCACAAGGTTATATTTTTTTTGCAACTGGGTAAAAGTGGCGGGGAGCTTTGAATTGGAATGAGGAGTCCCTTTGCCCAAAAAAGCAACCAGCCTGTTCGCCGGCTTGGGCGCCGGTGCTTTGGAAGAATCCCTTGCGCTGCTCTGAAGCACCAATTTCGGAACGGAGGCAACGGAAATTAAAATTGCGGCGCACACCGCAACACAAATATACGGAACAATTTTTTTACCGGAACGCAACATAAGGAAACACGACCTTTCAGTTCTGCAAAAAATACCGAAGTAAGTTCTGAGGTTGTTCCTTATTATATGCCTTTGCTTACCTTAAATAAAGCATAAAAAGAAAAATAATAATTCCAATATTGTAATAAGTATTACAAACCAAACACCATTAAATGGGAATGTCAGTCCTTGGATTGGCCCAAAGTGTCAAGGCTTTGCGCCTTTAAATAGGCGTTGATAAAGCCGTCGATATCCCCGTCCATAACAGCGTTGATATTGCCGGATTCAAAACCGGTGCGGTGATCTTTTGCAAGCGTATAGGGCATAAAAACATAGGAACGGATTTGAGAGCCCCATCCGATTTCCTTCTGCTCCCCTTTAATATCCTCAATGCGCTCCAGGTTTTCGCGTTCTTTGATTTCAACCAGCTTGGACTTCAGCATTTTCATTGCCACGTCGCGGTTTTGGTACTGGCTGCGCTCCACCTGACAGGCGACAACAATTCCGGTGGGGATGTGTGTTAAGCGAACCGCAGAAGAGGTTTTATTTACCTTCTGCCCGCCCGCGCCGCTTGCACGGTAAACATCCATTTTAATGTCTTCCGGGTTAATATCCACTTCGGCGTCATCATCAATTTCAGGCATAACCTCAAGGGAAGCAAACGAAGTGTGGCGCCTGCCGGAAGCGTCAAACGGAGAAACACGCACAAGGCGGTGAACCCCGGCCTCGCTCTTCAAAAAGCCGTAGGCGTTCAGGCCCTCAATCAGCACACTTGCACTTTTCAGACCGGCTTCTTCGCCGTCCAGATAGTCAAGGGTGCTCACCTTATACCCGTGACGCTCGCCCCAGCGGTTGTACATGCGGAAAAGCATTTCGGCCCAGTCCTGAGCCTCTGTACCGCCCGCGCCGGCGTGGAACGTTAAAATAGCGTTTTTGCTGTCGTATTCGCCGGAAAGCAGTGTGGAAAGGCGCTGTGCTTCCAGCTCCGACTGAAACTTTTGCATTTCCTCCTGTGCTTCGGGCAGCAGAGAAAGGTCGCCTTCTTCATCGGCGAGTTCAATCAATGCAAGCGTATCTTCATAGGAACTTGTCAGGCCTTCGTAAGCCGCAATCTTATTTTTCAGCATGCTGGAGCGCTGCAGCGTTTTTTGGGAAACGCTCATATCGTCCCAAAATCCGGGCTGGGCAGCCTTTTCATCAAGCTTTGCGATTTCCTCGCGCATGCTGTCGAGCCCGAGTGCCTCGGCCAGATCTTTGAGGTCGGGTCCGAGCTCCTGCAGCGAGAGCCTTAATTCTTCAAATTGCAGCATCGTATCATCCTTTAAAGTAATCTTCGTTATTTAGTCTTAACTAATTGATTATAAATTATTTCCGGAGCATTGTAAAGGATAAATTAGAGCTCACAGCCGCTGCAGCCGGGCTTAAGTACAGTTTTTTCACAATCGTAATTATGAATGAGGTGAAAACTTATTGAATAAAACATTGAAGTTTTTTTTGAAATTGGCTACAATAGAATATCATATACGTTAACATTTTCAACAGGAGGATATGCTATGACTGACTATACCGGATTAAAATGCCCGGTTTGCGGGAAAGCTTTTACCGCTAAAGACGATATTGTAGTCTGCCCGGACTGCGGTGCGCCATATCACCGTGAGTGCTATGCACAGGCCGGAAAATGTGTTTTTTCAGAAAAGCACGGCACCCCCGACGCATGGACTCCGCCACAGCCGGAAGCAAAGGAACATCCGGAAGGGCACACCAAGCACTGCCCGCGCTGCGGCAGCCTGAATTCGGAAAGCGCTTTGTTTTGTGAGCATTGCGGACAACCCCTCACGGTAAATCAGCAGGACTTTCCCGGCTTTCCGCAAAATGGCGGCTTCCCTCCTATGGGCGGCTTTCCGCCGACCGGGGGCTACCCGCAGAACGGCGCGCCTGTTAACCCGAACCAGCCAGGGAACTTCCCGCAGGGGGGGTACCCGAATCAGCCTATGTTTATTTTTGACCCGATGGGCGGGGTCAATCCCAATGAACCGATTGACGACATCCCCGCGGGCGATGTTGCAAAGCTGGTGCAGAACAACTCCCAGTATTATCTGCCTGTATTCATGGAGCTGAAGCGATTTGGGCACAACCGCTTCAATTTCAGCGCCTTCCTGTTTTCCGGCGGATGGATGCTTTACCGCAAGCAATACAAGCTGGGCGCCATTTTGACCTTTATTATGGTTGCGCTGAGTTTGGGTTCGACTTATATTTCAACCTTTTGGGTTATGCCGTTTATGCAGCCCCTGATGCAGCAGGTAGGAATCACCGGCGACGCAATGGCCACAACGGAACAAATCAGCCAGCTTTACGCGCTTCTTTTACAGCAGCCGAACAGCAACATTGTTTTGCTGAGCATCCCGTCAATTATTTTAATTATTCAATTTGTCATCATGCTTGTGGTCGGTGCAAACGGGAACAGGTGGTATTTGAAGCATTGTGTGAGCAAAATCAGCAGAATCCACGAAGAAACACAAATGCCGGCCGAAATGGCAGTCCGACTGCAGGAGCAGGGCGGTGTAAACGCCGCGTTGGCAATCTGCCTTTTAATCTGTTTTATGATCATCATGTACATACCCGGCATATAAATAACATTAATAGGAGTTGTGTGAATTGAAGGTTACCAAAGCTGTAATTCCGGCGGCAGGACTCGGAACAAGGGTACTGCCGGCCACAAAATCCATGCCAAAGGAAATGCTGCCGATTGTCGATAAGCCGGCCATTCAATATATTGTTGAAGAAGCGGTCAATTCCGGCATTACAGATATTTTGATTATTACAAACCGCGGCAAAGGCTTAATTGAAGATCACTTTGACCGTGTGCCGGAGCTGGAAGCCAGGCTGACCAGCAGCGGCCCGGAAAAGGAAAAAATTCTGAAGGAAATCGTCGATATTTCACATAAGGCAAATATTTACTTTGTGCGCCAAAAAGAAACACGCGGACTGGGTCACGCAGTAAACTGCGCCCGTTCTTTCGTCGGCAACGAGCCGTTTGCGGTGCTTTACGGCGACGATGTAATCATCGGCGAGGATCCAGCCTGCGGGCAGCTGATCCGGGCTTATGAGGAGTTTGGCAAGGGTGTTTTAGGCGTAAAAAAAGTAACCGCCGAAGCCATCACCAAATACAGCTCGCTTAAGGTGGAAAATATTCATGACAACTACTTTAACTGCACGGATATGATTGAAAAGCCTACTCCTGATAAAATCATGTCGCTGTACTCCATTCTTGGTCGCTGCATTCTGACGCCGGATATTTTTGATATTCTGGATAAAACGGAGCCGGGCGCGGGCGGAGAAATTCAGCTTACCGACGCAATGTGCGCCCTGGCGCGCAGCACAGGAATGATTGCGGTGGACTACACCGGCAAACGCTATGATATGGGAAACAAATTCGGGATTATGCAGGCCCAGGTGGAAGTGGCGCTGAATCACCCTGATATCGGCGAAGAATTCCGCGCTTATTTAGAGGAGATTTGTCACACGCTGTAAATTCATTCTTGACTTAATATGCCGGGACTGATATAATTATTCTGTTAAGCCGTTATTTCGGCTTTATCATCCTTGCTCCGAATTTTTTTCGGGGCCTAAAGTCCAAAAGGAGGTGCAAATAATGTCAGATGTAAAGAATTCCTACGAGACCGTATTCATCCTTTCCACAACACTGGGTGATGACGGAATCACAGCATTGGTTCAGAAGTTCAAGGATTTGATTGAAGCAAACGGTGTCATCGACAGTATTGATGAATGGGGCAAGCGCAGACTTGCATACCCGATCAAGAAGCAGGATGACGGCTACTATACTTTAATCAACTTCACAAGTGCTCCTGAATTCACCGCAGAACTCGACAGAATCTACAAGATTACCGATGGTGTCCTTCGTTCTCTCATCATAAAGAAAGAAGCTAAGAAGGAAGCGTGATTTGAATGCTCAATGTCGCCGTTTTAATGGGCAGACTTGTTGCTGACCCTGAGCTTAGGCACACAACAAACGACATATCTGTAACAAGTTTTACAATCGCGGTTGACCGTTCCTACGTAAAATCAGGAGCAGACCGTCAGGCGGACTTTATTGATATCGTCGCATGGCGCAACACAGCTGATTTTGTGTGCAAGTATTTCCGCAAAGGTCAATTGGTTGCTGTGCAGGGCTCCATTCAAACACGCACCTATACCGACAAAGACGGAAACAAGCGCAAAGCGTTTGAAATTGTTGCCGATAATGTCCATTTTGCTGAGTCAAAGCGTGACAGCGCCGCAGCGCCGGGCAGTTATCATTCAAGAACAGACGCGAATTCCGAGCAGCCTGCTCCCGCTTATTCAAGCGGCGATACAGGTGATTTCGAGGAAATTCCTTCGGACGACGATTTGCCGTTCTAAGTTTTCCCCGCAAAATGAACTATTGATGAGAAAAGGAGGCTTTTTGCCATGGCCGATAGAAATGACAGAAATGACAGACAAGACCGGGATCGCCGTCCGGGCGGACGTAAAACTCGTAAAAAGGTTTGCAGTTTTTGTGTTGACAGAGTCGACACAATCGATTATAAGGATGTTGCAAAGCTTCGCCGTTTTATTTCTGAGAGAGCGAAGATTCTTCCTCGCAGAGTAACAGGCACCTGTGCGCATCACCAGCGTGAGCTGACTATCGCAATTAAGCGCGCTCGTCATCTTGCACTGCTCCCCTTCAGCAGCGATTGATTTTTGCTGCGGGCAACTGAACAGTCAGAGCGGACGCAGTTTAACTGCATCCGCTCTTTTTCTTGTAGTACGAAAAAACGGTTCGGAACAATTTTGCTCCGAACCGTTTTTGTTATTTATTCAGCAGATGTATTTTTAGGCTCATCCTGAATCTTGATTTCACTCATCTGTCCGTTGAAAATCTGCATTTTGCCCTGCAGCTTTGCACCGTCATTCACGGTCACCGTGGCTCCTATTAAATCACCGATGACAATGGCGTTGCCCTGGCAGTTAATGCTGTTTTTGGCATGAACATTTCCCTGCAGCTTGCCGTTAACAGTCAGATTCTTCGTTTTCACATCGCCGATAATAACAGAATCGCTGTCAATGCCAATGTCTTCGGTCGCGGTAAGATTGCCGCGGACAGTGCAGGACACCAGTGTGATATTCGCGCCTGTTACGTCACCGGTCTGTTTTCCGCTGATTTTAATATTACCGGTCGTGCTGATGCTGCCTTTTACGGCGCCGTATATTTCGAAATCACCGTCAGATTTTATATCACCAACAATTGTAGTGCCTTTTGAAACAACCGTGACCTGTTTGGCGGAACCGTGATCCTTCTCGGGCATTCCGTGCGGAGCCTGCGGCTGGAAGCCGGGTCTGAGCGGATACAGGTCAGGCTTGGTCGGTTCGGATATTTCAGGTTCAGGCACTTCATCCTGCTTTATCTCGATTTTAAAATTTGAAACAGTATTACTGCTGTCGAGTTCTGCGGCTCTGTTTTCACCCATCTGCACGTTGAAAGCATGATCCTCTTCCCCGGTGTTCGGGCCGTTCCAAATTCTATTTAAAACATTGATGAATCTGCTGTTGTCATTCTTTCTAACTGCTTCCATCGTGATGCCTCCACAAACATATTTAAATAAAAATCATCCAGATTGATATTTTTTATTATAATATATTTTTCTTGCTATTTCCAGCATTTTTTAAATAATTTATCTAATTTATGTAAATAAGGTAGAAATTTGTAAAATATACGCTTTTTTCTTAACTTTTATACTTTATTTTTGCCATAAAAAAGCGATCCGGAATAAAATTTGCTCCGGATCGCTGCTTTGTTTTATTGTTGGGCCGCCGAGGAAGCCTGAGAAACTGCTGCATTCGAGGAAAAGCTCGGTTCGGGGCCTTTGCTTATGACCATGACTACCTGGGAGCCATACGCCATCTGGCTGCCTTCCTTTACATTCTGATAGCCAATCGCTACCCCTGCGGCAACCGTGCTGCTGTACTCCTCCGTTTTTGTTGGAATAAATCCGGCCGATGTTACCGCTTCCGAAGCCTGTGCAAGCGTTTTCCCCGCAATGGGCGGCAGCGTGCGCACGGCAGCGCCCTCGCTGACAATCACTACTATTTCCGCCCCTTTGGCCATTTTGGTACCTGCCGTGGGGGACTGGGAAATAATGCAGCCTTCCGGAACGGTATCGCTGAATTGTTTTGTGGAAAGCAAAACCTGATAATCCTGATTGTCCGACGAGGAAGAAGAAGCATTCTTTAAATCCTCAAAATTCTTTCCGGTCAGATCCGGCGCGGCAATCATGTTGGGGTCGGAAGACTCCGCGGATGCCAGCAGACTGTACGCTGCGCTGTCGGCTGCGGAACTCACCTGAGACGCCTGAGAAGCGGATGCGGCAGCGCCGACATCATTTGTATTGGAAATCCAAATAATTCCGACCACCGTAAATACGATCAGCGCCAGCACACACGAAAGAATCACCCAGACAAAATTCGGCACACCCTTTTTCTCCCCCCGTTCCTTTGGCTCGGGAGAATACTTAGGCTCGATATGCTCCAGCCGCTGCGTTTCCTCCAGGGCTGCCGTAACAGTCGGCGCGGCGGAAAGCTCCGCACGCAGACGTTCAAAGGTGGGCGTGCGTTTGTCCGGTGAAACCTGAAGCGAATTAGCCATTGCCGTTACCACATGGGGCGGCAAGCTGCGCATAATGCTCGTCGGAATCAGCAGCCGCGAATCAGTGCGGCGCTTTAACGCGTCCTGCGGCATCGTGCCTGTCAATGTAAAGAACAGGGAAGCGGCAAACCCATAAACATCCGTAGCCTCGTTCGGCACATAGTCCATTACATACTGCTCAATGGCCGCACAGCCGGGAACCATATCCGGCGGAAGGTCGGTGTCCATGCGGCGCACAGCGCTGATGCAGAACCCGCCGAGCTTCATTCGGCCATCCTTCATGATGTGCAGGGTATCCGGCGAAATGCCAAGGTGCCGGATTCCGGCGGCATGAATCGCGCTAAGAGCGGAAAGCACGGGCATGAAAAGCTGCCGCGCAGCGTTCCAGCTAAGGCTTCCGCCGCTGCGTTCAACGAAATAACGCAGCGTAATACTTTCGTTCCACTCCGAAACCGTGTACGCGGTATGATTTTCTTCAAAAATATCATAGATTTGAACAATCGCGGAAAGTTCGCGCATATGGGCTATTTCCCTTGAATAATTCAAAAAGCTGGCCCGGCATTCCTCAAAAATGATTTCGCTGCCGCCAAGCACACGGACATCTGCATTGTCGCCGGCGCGTTCACACAGGGTTTCCGGGAAAAATTCGCGCAGCTCAATCGGAATATTCAGAACCGTGTCGTAGCCGATGTAAGTAATTCCTTCGCCGTTGCTCTGTTTGGCACGCCCGACCAGATACCGCTTTTGCAGATTTGTCCTGTATGGAAGCGCATGGCCGATTTGAGGCTCGGCAGAGCGGAAGCCGCAGTTCGGGCATTCAGTTTTGCCTGCTGTGTCGGACATACAGTTCATGCACAGATTGTCAAAGCCGGTCATGTTGCTTCCTCCAGTTTCGTACAATATGGGAAATTCTGCTATTATTCTTCGTCATCCGAATCCGGATTATCCCAGTTGTTCCAAACATTTTGCACGTCGTCGTTATCATCAAGGGCGTCCAGCAGGCGCTGCATCTTGGTAATTGATTCTTCGTCGGTCAATGCGGTGTAAGTATTCGGTACCATTTCGACTTCGGCGGAAACAAATTCATAGCCCTTCTTTTCCAAATCATCGAGTACGCCGCTGAAATCATCCGGTTCGGTGTAAATTTCGAACACGTCTTCATCGGCCTGGAAATCGGAAGCGCCGGCTTCAAGGCAGTCTTCCATGACTTTGTCTTCTTCGAGTCCTTCTTTTTCAATAATGATGACGCCTTTTTTGGCAAACATAAAGGACACGCAGCCGCTGGTACCGAGGTTCCCGCCATTTTTGTCAAAATAATGGCGCACATCGCCGGCGGTACGGTTGCGGTTGTCCGTCAGGGTTTCCACAATGACTGCGACTCCGTTCGGGCCGTATCCTTCATATATAATATTTTCATATTTGGTATCATCGCCGTCGCCGGCTGCCTTTTTAATAATACGTTCAATATTTTCATTCGGCACATTGGCTGCTTTCGCTTTGGCAATGCAGTCCTTCAGTTTTGAGTTGGCGTTTGGGTCCGGTCCGCCGCCTTCTTTTACCGCTACGGCAAGTTCACGGCCGATTTTGGTAAATACTTTTGCTTTTGCTCCGTCGGTTTTTTCTTTCTTACGCTTGATATTATTCCATTTTGAATGGCCTGACATATTTTAGTCCTCCCAAATAATAATGCTACACTTTATCATATCACAATTCACATTTGATGGCAAGCGCCAGGTTGCGCGCCTGCCCGCGCGCCTTTTCAAACGTCGTTTCCCCATCGTTCAGGTCGGTATTGGGCCATACCACCTCGTTGTCAAGCGAGGTATTCATCACCGAAAAAACCATTCTGAGCTGGCGCGAAATGATGTGGGCGCCGTCCGGATTTTGCGAACCGCTTGTAACGAGCAGAACAGCAGTTTTATGTTTTGCAATCGGCGGATTCACACCGATGGAAAAACGTGCGGCAAAGTAGCGCTGCGTACGGTCAACAATCGCCTTGAGCGGAGCCGGAAAGCTGAGGTTGTAAACCGGGGTGGCGACAACGATCACATCCGCGCGGCGGAACAGGGCGTCAAGCTCGTCAAAATCGCGCTGGGAACAATCTTCCGCGCGGGTACAGAGGTCACACGCCGTACAGGGCCCGATTCCATACTCGTAGGAATCGATGACTCTGATCTCGGCCGCGCCTTTCAGCGGTGTCAGGAACTCGTCCAGCAACCTGGCGGTAAAACCGTTTTTCCGCGGGGAACCGAACAGCACCAAAACGAGTTTTTGCTCAGATAAGGGTTCGTCCGTCACAATATCTGCATTCAAGCATATCACCTGCTTCTGTAAATAGGTCGGGAAGGTACTGCTCCGTGTGCGTAATGCATTTCGGATTGGAGCATTTGCAGGGATGGGTGGAACGAAGCGTTTTTTTCTTCGGGAAGACAGCGTTTTGGAAGATGGTTAAAATCAGCGCCATACGCGCATACATGCCATAAACCGTCTGGTCAAAATAAGTTGCGCGTTCGTCATCGTCAACATCCACAGTAATTTCATCCACACGCGGCAGCGGGTGCAGAATTTTTAAATCCTTTTTGGCACGAATGAGCTTTGAGGAATCCAATACAAAAATTCCTTTCTGCTCCTCATACTGTTTTTCGCTTGCAAAGCGTTCCTTCTGAATACGGGTCATGTACAGCACGTCAAGCATCGGCATTGCATCGTTTAGGCTTGCAAGCTCGGTGTAACGGCATCCCGCGGCATCCATGATATCCTTTACATACTGCGGGAGAGCAAGCTCCGGGGTGGAAATAAGTACAAAGGAATTGTCCTTGTAGCGTGTCATCGTTTTAATCAGCGAGTGAACAGTGCGGCCGTTTTTCAGGTCGCCGCACAAGCCGACGCACAGGTGGTCAAGCCGCCCCTTTTCATTGTAAAGCGTTACGAGGTCAGTAAGCGTCTGCGTCGGGTGCAGATGCCCACCATCGCCCGCGTTGATTATGGGGGATTTCGAGTAAAGCGTCGCCGCTGTCGCCGCGCCTTCCATGGGGTTGCGCATTACAATCAGGTCGGCATAGCCGCTTACCACAGTAATGGTGTCTTTCAGGCTTTCCCCTTTGGAAACAGAGGAATTTTCGGGATTGTCAAAACCGATTACCTCGCCGCCAAGGCGGTACATTGCGGTTTGAAAAGACATTTTCGTTCTGGTGGACGGCTCGTAAAAAAGAGTTGCCATAATTTTACCGCGGCAGGACTCACGGTACGCCCACGGGTTGCTTTTGATTGTGTTCGCAAGTTTAATCAGCTCGTCTATTTCACTGAGTGCCAGTTGATCAAGATCGATCAGATTATTGAGCAGCATTAAATCACCCCATATTATATTTGCTTCTTATTTTATCATCTATCTGTGTGAATAACAATATATAGCAACTGTTTTTTAATAGTAGAATACTTGACAATCTGTAAAAAACCGGGCTATAATGTTTTATTATCGTGATGGAATATTTAGAAAGAGACGGCGGTATTTTTTTTATGAAAATCGGTTTAGATGTAGGCTCCACAACAATAAAATGCGTGGTACTGGATGACAGCGACCAAATTGTATATAAATCCTACGAACGGCATTTTTCCCAGATCACACAAAAAATGGCGGAACTCCTTACAAAAATAAAGCAGGAAATTCTTGGCGGGCAAAACGCCCGGCTGACCGTTTCCGGCTCTGCCGGTATGGGGATTTCACAAACCTGCAGCCTGCCGTTTATTCAGGAGGTTTACGCCACGCGTGTTGCCGTGGGAAAGCTGATTCCGGATACCGACGTGATTATCGAGCTTGGCGGCGAGGATGCAAAAATCCTGTTTCTGTCCGGCGGCACCGAGGTGCGCATGAACGGTTCCTGCGCGGGCGGCACGGGCGCATTCATTGACCAAATGGCAACCCTGCTGAAGATTTCTTTGGATGAAATGAACGTGCTTGCCGAGCAGTATGAAAAGATTTACACAATCGCTTCCCGCTGCGGCGTGTTCGCAAAGTCCGACATTCAGCCGCTGTTGAATCAGGGTGCGCGAAAAAGCGACATTTCGGCCAGTATTTTTGCCGCCGTTGCCAACCAAACCATTGCCGGGCTTGCACAGGGCCGGAAAATCGGCGGAAAGGTGATTTACCTTGGCGGGCCGCTCACCTTTTTGTCACAGCTTCGCTGCAGCTTTGACCAGGCGCTTCATGTGGAGGGTATCTGCCCGGAAAATTCGCTGTACTACGTCGCAATGGGCGCCGCGTTCAGCAGCGACACTGAAATTGACATTGAAACTGCGCTGAAAAGCATTCATGATTACGGAACCACCTCGAATTTTCTTTCCATTCCGCCGCTGTTTAAAGACGAGGCGGAATACGATGCGTTTACAAAGCGCCACGCGTCGTGCCAAGTGCCCAAAGGCGACGCCGAACATTACACCGGCGACGTTTTCCTTGGAATCGACGCCGGCTCGACTACGGTAAAGGCTTTGCTGATTGGGAAGGACGGAGAAGTTTTAAACTCGATTTATAAAAGCAACTCCGGTAATCCGGTGCCAATCATCCAGGAATATTTGCTCGATTTGTATCGCAAATATCCGCAGTTACATATTGCCGCAGGCGCAGTAACGGGTTACGGCGAGGAACTTTTGAAAAACGCGTTCAGCATTGATTTCGGCATTGTGGAAACCATTGCGCACTTCACTGCGGCAAAGCGCTTTCTGCCCAATGTTGACTTTGTAATCGACATCGGCGGGCAGGACATGAAATGCTTTAAAATTCGCAACGGCGCGATTGACAATATTTTCTTAAATGAAGCCTGCTCTTCCGGCTGCGGTTCGTTCCTGCAGACCTTTGCCAACACGCTCGGCTATGAAATTGCCGATTTTGCAAAAATGGGTCTGTTCGCAAAGCACCCGGTCGATTTAGGTTCGCGCTGCACGGTGTTCATGAACTCACAGGTAAAGCAGGCACAGAAGGACGGCGCGACCACCGAGGATATTTCCGCCGGCCTTTCCGTCAGCGTAGTAAAAAACGCAATTTACAAGGTAATCCGCGCCGCTTCCGCCGAAGAGCTTGGCCGCAACATTGTTGTGCAGGGCGGTACCTTCCTGAATAACGCGGTGCTGCGCGTGTTTGAAAACGAGCTGGGCGTTCATGTTCTGCGCCCCGACATTTCCGGCCTGATGGGTGCTTACGGCGCGGCAATCTACGCCATGAGAAAATCCACCGGGGAAAGCAGCATTGTAAAGCAGGAAGAGCTGGAAAACTTCAAACACGAAGTGAAGGTTACCTCCTGCGGGCTGTGCAGCAACAACTGCCGCCTGACCATCAATATATTCGGTGGAAACCGCCGGTTCATCGGAGGAAACCGCTGTGAAAAGCCCGTGACAAAACGTTCCTCCAACGGCGAACTGAACCTGTACGACTACAAGTCCCAGCTGCTCCGCTCCTATGCGCCGGTTGACGGCAAGCGGGGCAAAATCGGTATTCCGATGGGGCTGAACATGTTTGAGCTGCTGCCGTTCTGGCACACATTCTTTACCCGTTTGGGATTTGAGGTTGTACTGTCGCCTCTGTCGAGCAGGGAGCTGTACCTGAACGGGCAGAGCACAATCCCCTCCGACACCGTCTGTTTCCCTGCAAAACTGATGCACGGGCATGTTCTGGCGCTGGTTGAAGAGGGAATCAAGAATATTTTCTACCCCTGCATGACCTATAACTTTGATGAAGGGCTTGGCGACAATCACTACAACTGCCCCGTGGTCGCTTATTACCCGGAAGTTATTTCCGCAAATATGAGTGCCTTAAAGGGTTGCAATTTTATCCATGATTATGTTGGTATCCACCGCAAGCACGATTTCCCGATTAAAATGCACGGCATCCTCGGAAAATACTTTGAAGGGATTTCGCTGATTGAAATAAAAAAAGCGGCAAACGCCGCGTATGCCGAGTACGACAGCTATTTTGCGAAAATCCGTACAAAGGGCGATGAAATCATCGCAGAGGCGGAAAAGCAGAACAAGCAGATTATTGTATTAAGCGGCAGGCCGTACCACCTTGACCCGGAAATTAACCACGGAATTGACAAGCTGATTGCCAGCCTTGGCGCCGCGGTGATTTCGGAAGATGTAATCAGCAGTAAGGTCAAGCACTTTCCGACCGCCGTGCTGAACCAGTGGACTTACCATTCGCGGCTGTACGCAGCGGCGGAATATATTGGCGACAAGCCGAATATGAACCTGGTGCAGCTTGTTTCGTTCGGGTGCGGCGTTGACGCGATTACCACCGATGAAGTGCGCAGCATTTTGGAAAAGAACGATAAAATATATACGCAAATAAAAATTGATGAAATTACAAATCTGGGCGCGGTAAAAATCAGGCTTCGCAGCCTGTTCGCCGCACTGGAAGGATGAGGTACACTGTATGGCGGAACTGAAATTCAGCAGCAACGGGCGGCTGCTGTTTACAAAGGAAATGAAAAAAGAATACACCATCCTCTGCCCGTCGATGGCTCCGATTCATTTTCAGCTGATTGTCAACGTGCTGAACAACTGCGGCTACCATGTTGAGCTTTTGACAAACGACGGCCCGGGTGTGGTGCAGGAGGGGCTGAAGTATGTGCACAACGACACATGCTACCCGGCGCTGCTGGTAATCGGCCAGTTTATCGACGCGCTGCATTCGGGCAAGTACGACCTTGACCGGACTGCGCTGATTATTACCCAGACGGGCGGCGGATGCCGCGCTTCAAATTATATTCACCTGCTGAGAAAAGCGCTGAAAAAGGCCGGGCTGGAAAAAATACCGGTTGTCTCGCTGAACATGTCGGGGTTGGAAAGCAACCCCGGGTTCAAAATCACCCTGCCGATGCTGCGCAAATTTATTGCTGCGCTGGTTTACGGCGATGTGCTGATGATGCTGTATAACCAAACGGAAGCGTATGAAGTTCACAAGGGCGAAAGCAGCAAAGCGGTGGATCAGTGGGTCAACGACCTTACGGAACAGTTTAATCACGGCAAGGGGCTTTCACTCAAAGAGCTCACTCAGATTCTGAATCAAATCGTAAAGGACTTTGCAAAGATCCCGGTGAACAAGGTGCCCAAAATCAAGGTCGGCGTTGTGGGCGAAATTTACGTGAAATACGCCGCACTCGGCAACAACCATCTGGAGGACTTCCTGCGGGAACAGGATTGCGAGGTCAACGTACCGGGCATTCTGAATTTTGCACTGTTTAAAGTGGATAACCGTCTGGAGGATATTAAGCTTTACGGCGGAAATCCGGCAAAATTCGCCATAGTGACCGCGCTGATGGATTATCTGCTCAAAATGCAGAATATTTTGATTGAAGCGGTAAAAACAGAACCCCGGTTCCTGCCCCCCACCACCTACGCCAAAACAAAAGGCCTTGTAAAGGGCGTTATCGGCTACGGGAACAAAATGGGAGAAGGCTGGCTGCTCACCGCTGAAATGCTGGAACTGGTGGAGCAGGGATATGAAAACATTGTCTGCACACAGCCTTTCGGCTGCCTGCCGAACCATATCTGCGGCAAGGGAATGATTCACCGCATTAAAGCGGTTGACGAGCGTTCCAATATCGTGCCGATTGACTATGACCCAAGCGCCACACGCGTAAATCAGGAAAACAGAATCAAACTGATGCTTGCGGTTGCACGAGAAAAGCTGAACGCTCAAAATAATGCTTAAATTTCTTCTGCGATAATTGTTGATTATCATGTTTTTGTGGTATATAAATAAAACATCTTGTAACCTTTTGAAAACTGATGTATTATTTTTTCAGTGAAATATTCGCCGTATCATCCTGCCAAAGATTGTAAAAGGCAAACCTGACGAAAGTCTGGGACGCAAAGCCAAGGGGCTAAGCTTCGTTGAAGTATGCCAGCCGGCTGCACAGATTTATGATATCTGCCAGTTTACATTCTATTGACTGACGCTGTCATAAAGACGATTTGGAGGCTGAACACCTTTGAAACACAAAAGTTATTGGATTGTCGGCATTTCGGTTGTTCCGTTTTTTATCATGCTGTTTGCGGGAACGCGGGGCTCTTTTCAGGAAGGCCTTGCTCCGGGTCAGTTGATTTTGCCCATTCTTGTTCTTTTGGCAACTTTGCTGCTGATTTGGCACCGGTGGGTGGCTGAACCGGCTGAAAATTTTTTGAAGGCGATCAACCGTGCGATTCACGGTGATTACAGAGCCAGATTTTCCTGCGGCAGGGAAAATGAAGATTTTTATCGGCTGTCGCAGTCATTTAACCAGCTCATGATTACTGTTGAGAAACAGACGGACGAGCTGGTGAAAAACAGGCATCTGCAAAATCAGCTTTACGAAAACGAAAAGATTTACCGCTCCGCACTGGAGCTGACCTGTGAGCGGGTGTTTGAAGCGGATATATCGCACAATAAATTGATTTACGGCCAAAGCGCATACAACCGGATTTTCCCGTTTTTAAAAACCGAGCTGTATGATGAAATTATAAAATCCATTGCAGAGCATGCCATCCACACAGAGGACGCGAAAAAATTTCGCGACACCTTCTGCCGGTCACATCTGACGGAGCTGTTCGCCGCAAAGGACACGGCGGAAATCAACCTGGAATACCGGCAGATTATGGCGGACAGTGAAGCCCGGTGGATGAACGCCACGCTGATTCATTTAGTCAATCACAGTGACGACAGTTTAAAAGTAATCGGTTATGTAAAAGACATCGACGAGCGGAAACAGCATGAATTGGAAGTGTTGACCCAGTCACAAAAGGACGGCCTGACCGGCCTTTACAACAAGCGGGTGACGCAGTCGCTGATTGAATCTTATTTGGCCGGTGAAGGCAGCAAGAACAAAAACGCAGCAATTATGCTGGATATCGATAACTTTAAAAGCATCAACGACACACTGGGGCATATTCAGGGTGACGCGGCGTTGACTCAGGTTGCACAGGGGCTTCAAAGCCTGTTCCGGACTACGGATATCGCAGGAAGAATCGGCGGGGATGAGTTCTTTGTTCTGCTGAAAAATTACACCTCTTTGGAAACTTTAACCGAGAAGCTCGATTCGCTGTGCGATATGTTTGACAAAATCCGTCTGGGCGAAGACAGCAGTTACCATATTTCCGGCAGTATCGGCGTTTCCCTTTACCCGCAGGACGGAAAGACCTATTGTGAGCTGTACCAAAAAGCCGATACATCTTTGTACCATGCAAAGGCGCACGGCAAGGATTGTTATTATATTTGCGGCGGCCGTTTCGGGGACAGAACGACAGCATACCGTGAGGCGGACAGCCTGAATTTTAACGGCCGCGTGTCAATTAAAAATCAGGCATGACTGTACAGGATCTCACTCCAATAGCTTCTGCGGACATTATTTCATCAGTGGTTTCCAAAGTCAATGATTATCGGCTTTGGTATATCCGAAAAAGATTGGAGCGTAAAATTATGAAAAATTTCATGAAAGAATTTAAAGAATTTGCCATGCGCGGCAATGTAATCGATTTGGCTGTCGGTGTTGTAATCGGCGGCGCGTTTGGTAAAATCGTATCTTCACTTGTTACAGATATCATTATGCCGGTACTTTCCGTTATACTCGGAAGAGTTGACTTAACCTCACTTAAGGCAACAATCCCCGCTGCAATGGAGGGAGGAAAACCCATTCTCATTACATACGGCGTTTTTCTGCAAACCGTACTGGACTTTGTTGTAATCGCATTCTCCATTTTCCTGGCAATCAAGCTGATAAACCGGCTGCAAAAGAAAAAGGAAGAAACACCTCCTGCCCCTGCAGAACCAAGCAAAGAAGAAGTTTTGCTGACGGAAATTCGTGATTTACTGAAAGAACAAAACAGCAAAGAAATATAGCAAAACACCGCTGAAGGAAAAATTTATTCCTCAGCGGTGTCTTTTTTATTTTAACATTCACCTGGCCCATTTGTCGCAAAGCGCGTTGATTTGGTCGGCAAACTTCGCAAGGTCTTTGTTCGCGCCGCCCTCGCTGCTTTGAATAACCTGCAATAAGCGCTGGCCGGCCTGTAGCAGGCGGGCAAACGGTGCGGAAAACTTTCTGCCCTTACCGGCCTTTTGCGTATGCCGTATTTCGGGTTCGGCTCCCTCTTCCAGCACCTTGTTTTCCGTAAGGTCATAAACGGTTTCAAAGTTTGGAGCATAAGCATTGTAGCCCAACTGAGTCAGGTTCTGCGTAAACGCTTCACAGACATTCTGTTCGCCGTGAACCACGAACACACGCATCGGTTTGGTTTCAAACGCATTAATCCATTTGAGCAAGCCGGTTTTATCCGCGTGGGCGGAAAGCGCCCTGAAATTGTAAATATGCGCCTGCACTGCAATTTCTTCCCCGAACAGCTTTACCCGGTTGACTCCGTCCACTAAAATCCTGCCGAGCGTTCCGTTCGCCTGGTAGCCGACAAACACAATTGCACACTCGGGCCGCCATAAATTGTGTTTTAAATGGTGGCGGATTCTGCCGGCTTCGCACATGCCGCTGGATGAAATAATCACCTTGGGCACACGGTCCTCATTCAGCATTTTGGAATCTTCCACACTGGCGCTGATGTTGAGGTTCGGAAATGAAATCGGCTTAAACCCGGATTTGATTAACTGAACTGTTTCTTCATCCGCATACCCGGTCAAATCGCCGCTGTAAATTTTGGTTGCCTCTGCGGCAAGGGGACTGTCAACATACACCGGAAAATTCGGATTGCTTTTCACCAGCCCGCGCTCCTTGATTTCACGGATGAAGTAAAGCAGCTCCTGCGTACGGCCCACCGCGAAGCTGGGAATCACAACATTGCCGCCGCCCGAAAGCGTTTTGTCAAAAATATCGGCGAGCACCGGAATGTAATCCTCGACCTTTTCGTGGTCGCGGTCACCGTAGGTGGATTCCATCACAACATAATCCGCCTGTTTGATGTATTGCGGGTCACGGATAATGGGCTGATTCGTATTGCCGATATCGCCGGAGAAAACGATTTTTTTCGTTTCACCGCCCTCGGTCAGCCATAGTTCCACGGAGGCAGAACCGAGCAGATGCCCTGCATCTATAAAGCGAAACTTTACGCCCTCACAAAGCTCCCGCACCTCACCGTAACTGCACGGCACAAGGCGGGTCATTGTTTCCTGCGCGTCTGCCACGGTATAAATCGGTTCCTCCGGTTCCCTGCCCGCGCGCTTGTTCTTTCGGCTGTCGTTCATGGCGTCCATTTCCTGAATGTGCGCACTGTCGCGCAGCATAATGGAAAGCAGGTCACAGGTTGCGCGTGTTGCGAACATCTTTCCCTCATACCCATTTTTCACAAGCAAGGGAAGGCGCCCGCTGTGGTCGGTATGCGCGTGGGTCACAATCACATAATCGATCTGGTTGGCATAGAACGGCAGCTTATGGTTGTCATCCTCATCCGCACCCTGCTGCAGCCCGCAGTCAATCAAGATTTTCCTTCCGTTCACCTGAAGGCAGTGGCAGCTTCCGGTTACTTCCTTGTCCGCACCGTAAAAAATCAGTTGCATTATTTTTCCTCCGTCCGTTTCGTCTCATCCGCCAGCACAAGCTCAATGGGGCAATGGTCACTGCCCATCACCTCCGGGTGAATATTACTCTCCTTTACCGCATCACGCAGCCTGTCCGACACCAAAAAGTAGTCGATACGCCATCCGGCGTTCTTTTCCCGTGCTTTAAACATGTAAGACCACCATGTGTAAGCGCCCTTTTCGTCCGGGTGCAGGTAACGGAAGCTGTCGGTAAAGCCGGAAGCAAGCAGCTCGGTCATCTTTTCCCGCTCTTCGTTGGAAAATCCCGCGTTGCCGACATTGCTTTTGGGATTTTTCAGGTCAATCTCATTGTGGGCCACATTCAAATCCCCGCAGACAACAACCGGCTTTTTTGCGTCAAGCTGCTTTAAGTATTCCCGAAATGCAATTTCCCAGCTCATACGGTAATCAATGCGTGCCAATTCATGCTGCGAGTTGGGCGTATAAACCGTAACAAGGTAAAAATCTTCAAATTCCAATGTAATGGAACGCCCCTCCCCGGTATGTTCTTCCTGACCGATATCATAGCTTACACGCAAAGGCTCCCTGCGTGTAAAAATTGCAGTGCCGGAATATCCTTTCTTCACTGCGGAATTCCAGTACTGCCGATAACCCGGCAGATTCACTTCCGCCTGATCCTGCTGCATTTTAGTTTCCTGAATGCACACGGCATCGGCGTCAATTGCGTTAAAAAAGTCCAGAAAGCCTTTGTTCAGGCAGGCGCGCAGACCGTTTACATTCCATGAAATCAGCTTCACCTAAATATCCCCCAATGCGTTTTTCTTTATTATATCATAAAAGCGAAGCTTTTGTGATATAATCGTCCATCTCCGGCGGTCGCCGTGCAAACAGCGAACCCGGAGGGACGTAAAGTTCGATATAATAACCGCTATGCGGTTATTATATCATATATTATGGTAATCTATAAAATGTTTTTAAATATAAGAGCAGGGGCGCTTTACAGCGCCCCTGCCGGATTTTGAAAGGATGGACAAAGCCTAAGCAACACGGTTCATCAAGCTTCCGCTTGGCACGCCGGAACCAATGTTTTGCGCTTGTGAATTGTAGCCCTCAATCGTATTCTGATTCTCCCCGACGGGTATTTGCGTTTTCTGAGATGCCGTATCCACCTGCGATTGCTGTTCGGCAACAGCACGCCTTGCCAATTCAGCCTGTTCCTGTGCCGCGGTAATCGTTCCTTTGGAAACGAGTTCGTCCAGTTCCGCCTGGGTTAAATTTGTAAGAACCGGCTGGGAGGACGTGGAGGCCGAAGCAACGGCCGCCGCGTTTGCCTTGACGTCAGCGGACTGCTTTGTGACGGAATCGCCCTGCTGTTCAGAGCTGTTTTGTGAGGATGTTTTTCCGCCCACTGACACAATTGTGTCTGCCTGCTGCATGGCAGCCCTTGCCTGCGGACTGATTTCAACCGTATCCGTCCTTGTGCTTTGACTCCCCTGCGCGGTTTTCTCGTTTGCGGAAGCCGAAGCAGATGAAACGCTGGTACTGGCAGCTGAAGTCAACGTGTAATATGAATCATAGTCGCTGTTAATTCCCTGAATCATTTTATATCGCCTCCTTTTTTGAGTTTCCCTTTCAAATTGATCTGTATTTTCGGTTTCTATTTTAAGGATAAAACCATTATGTGATATTCATGTGAAGTTTTTCCAACTATTGGCTTCAAGAAAATCTTTTTTCTTGAAGGATAGTGAATAACTGGGTATAATAGGGATATCACTTAAATCGAAATATGGAGGTATGGCCTGAATAAATTCAGCCACTGCCGAAATAGAGCGCCCTTTCCTGTTTACAAGACGGGAGTTGGCGAAGATCCACCTGAGCTTCCCGTGCGGAATCAGGCTGGTTATTCATTGAATTTTGTACCGCACGGAGAAATGGTGATGACAATGAAAAATCCAATTGTAACAATCAAAACAAACAAGGGCACGATCCAAATTGAGCTTTACCCGCAGATTGCCCCGAATACTGTAAATAATTTTATCTCCCTGGTCAAAAAAGGATTCTATGACGGAACGATTTTCCACAGAGTAATCCCGGGCTTCATGATTCAGGGCGGCGACCCGGAGGGCTCAGGCATGGGCGGCCCCGGTTACAGCATTAAGGGTGAGTTCAGCGGCAACCGCTTTCCAAACGATTTGAAGCACACCAGAGGGGTACTCTCTATGGCACGCTCCATGAGCCCGAACAGCGCCGGTTCCCAGTTCTTCCTGATGGTAGAAGACGCACCGCACCTTGACGGTCAGTACGCCGCTTTCGGCAAGGTAATCGAAGGAACTGAGGAAGCAGACCGAATTGTTTCCGTTCGCCGTGATTACAACGACAGACCATTGGATGATGAAGTGATGCAGACCGTTACGGTTGAAACCTTTGGTGAGGAGTATGGTGAACCGGAAAAAATCTAAGGAACCATTGATCCAATCAAATACCAATCCCATTTTTAGCACCGGCAGGGTGAAAACCGGCCAGCAAGATGTATGAAGGATTGATTCAGCGGTTCCCCAACAACAGGGGGATTCTTATTTATGTTTAAAAAATTTACTCAGTATTATAAACCATACCGCAAGTTATTCTATTTCGATATGTTTTGCGCGCTGGTGGTTTCCGCCATCGACGTCGCATTTCCGCAAATTCTGAACTGGCTGACAAAAGGATTGTATGCCCAGGGTACGCAGGTTATTTTGGGCAGCCTACCGTGGATTGCGCTGGGGCTGCTGGTGATGGAGCTGGTACGCGTGGGCTGCCAGTATTTTATTACCAGCTGGGGCCATGTAATGGGTGCAAGAATGGAAAGCGACATGCGGCAGGATTTATTCGACCACCTGCAGCGCCTTTCCTTTTCCTATTATGACAAGAACAATACCGGCGAAATGATGAGCAAACTCGTTTCGGATTTATTCGACATCAGTGAGCTGGCGCACCACGGCCCAGAGAATATTCTAATTTCCCTGCTGAAAATTGTAGGAAGCTTTGTCCTGATGATGACGATCAATACGCCGATGACGCTGATTTTGCTGTGCGTTACATTGGTTATGATTGTATTCAGCATTGATAAAAACAAGAAGATGCGCGCTGTGTTTATGGATAACCGCAAAAAGATTGCGGGGGTTAACGCCCGCGTGCAGGACAGCCTGGCGGGTATCCGTGTGGTAAAAAGCTTTGGAAATGAAGAATTGGAACGTGAAAAATTCGGCGAAAGCAACCTGAAGTTTTTGGATTCCAAGGTGAGCAGCTACCGCATTATGGGCAGCTTTCGTGCGGGCACCTCGTTTTTCGAAGGCCTGCTCTTCGTTACAGTACTGATCAGCGGCGGCCTTTTCATTGCGCAGGGTACACTGCAGTTAAGTGATTTGGCTGTGTACGCTTTGTACATAAACATCATTATTAACCCAATCGATGTATTAATTGAATTCACGGAGCAATTCCAGAAGGGATACTCCGGATTCCGCCGTTTTATTGAGGTAGTGGAAACAAAGCCGGAAATTATGGATGAACCCAATGCGGCGGAGCTGAAAAACGTAAAGGGTGATATTGATTACCGTGACGTTACTTTCAGCTATGACTCTGCCAGCGACGTTTTAAGCCATATTGACATCCATATCGACGCCGGCAGAACTGTGGCCCTGGTGGGACCGTCAGGCGGTGGAAAGACAACGCTTTGTTCCCTCCTCCCCCGCTTTTACGATGTGACCGCAGGAAGCGTTCTGATTGACGGGAAGGACGTGCGCGGTATCAAGCTGAAATCCCTGCGCGATACCATCGGCATTGTGCAGCAGGACGTTTACATGTTTGCCGGCAGCATTAAAGAAAACATTTCCTACGGAAAACCGAACGCAACGGATGAAGAAATCGTGGAGGCCGCAAAACGGGCCAATATCCATGATTTTATTTCAGAATTAGAGGACGGTTACGACACTTATGTCGGGGAACGCGGCACGCGGCTGAGCGGCGGGCAAAAGCAGCGCCTTGCCATTGCGCGGGTATTTCTTAAAAACCCACGGATTTTAATCCTTGATGAAGCAACCAGTGCGCTGGACAACGAAAGTGAGCGGCACATTCAAAATTCGCTGGAAGAGCTGGCCAAGGACAGAACAACGATTGTAATCGCCCACCGTTTGAGCACCATCCGCAACGCCGACGAAATTATTGTCATTGGCGACGAGGGCATTATGGAGCGCGGCGATCACCAAACTTTGATTGAAAAAGACGGTATTTACGCAAGCTATTATAATATGCAGTTTGAAGGGCTGGAATCGTAGGATCAATTCCTTCAATTCCTGAAAAAGCACCGGCGGGGAATTTCCCGCCGGTGCTTTTTCGTATCAGTCATATCCGTTGCTTGTTAATATTACTCCCTCAGTCATGCTTCGCCTGCCAGCCCCCTCTGAGATGGGGCCTTTTCTTAGCTTACCCCTGTGATGGTGATTTCCCAACAGGAGAAGTGCCGCAAAGCAACAAAAGGGCACAGGTAATCTCGAATTGACGAAAGGAGTCCGTACCCCATCATTGCAAACCGCAGGTTTGCCATATCAATTGTTCATTGTTCACTGTTAATTGTTCATTAATATACGGTATTGTCCACACCGTCCCGCGTAACACGGGCATGAATAATCGGAACAGATTTGGGTGCTTCGCTTTTGATGGTTACCGCGCTTTCAAACAGCTTTTCCGCTTCCAGGCAGCGTTCTGTTGTGGAGGAATAGAACACGGCGATCGGCTCGCCTTTTTTAACATAATCACCGATTTTTTTACGGAGCAGAATACCTGCGCTGAAATCGATGGAATCCTCTTTCTTCTCCCTTCCCGCGCCGAGCTCAACGGAAGCGATTCCGCATTGCTCCGTATTCATGGAATGCAGGTAGCCTTCGCTTTGCGCCAGTACATTATGCGTTACCTTTGCCTGCTCGAATTTAGCGTTGTCGTCCAGCACGCTGACATCGCCGCCCTGCGCCGCAACCATTTCCCTGAGCTTTGCAAACGCTTCGCCGTTGGCGATTTGACGCTGCGCCAGCTTTTTACAAGCTTCAATTTCCCCTTTGCCCGCCAGATAAAGCATATTTGCGGCCAAATCAATGCAAATTTCCGTTAAGTCTGCAGGGCCGTGGCCATTCAGTGTTTGGCAGACCTCGCAGATTTCAAGTGAATTGCCGATGGCGTTTCCCAGCGGACGGTCCATATCCGTAATAAGCGCAATCGTTTTGCGGCCGACATGCTCCCCGATTGAAACCATTGCCTGCGCCAGCCGGATGGAATCCTCCACCGTTTTCATAAACGCGCCGCTTCCGGTCTTCACATCCAGCAGGATACAGTCCGAGCCAGCGGCGATTTTTTTGCTCATAATGCTCGAAGCGATCAACGGGATGCTCTCGACTGTGGCAGTCACATCGCGCAGGGCGTAAAGCTTTTTATCAGCCGGAACCAAATTTCCGGACTGACCGATTACGCTCACACCGACTTTGCGCACAATATCAAAGAATTTTTCACGGTCGATGGAAGTCTGCATACCCGGAATTGACTCCATTTTGTCCACGGTGCCGCCGGTGTGACCAAGGCCCCTGCCGCTCATTTTTGCAACGCGCACACCGAGCGACGCGACAATTGGCGAGATAATCAGCGTTGTTTTATCGCCGACGCCGCCGGTGCTGTGTTTGTCAACCTTAATCCCGTCAATGGAGGACAAATCGACCGTTTCGCCGGAATTAGCCATGCACATGGTCAGCGAGGCAGTTTCGCGCTCCGTCATGCCCTTAAAATAGACTGCCATCAGCAATGCGGAAACCTGATAGTCGGGAATTTCACCCTTTACATATCCGCCGATGAAAAACTGAATTTCTTCGTCCGTCAGTTCGCCGCCGTCACGTTTTTTTGTAATAATATCATACATTCTCATTTTGATTCACCCTTTTCCAGATTGGTGCTGCTGAACCCGAGCGGAAGCAGTTCACGCAGCGTGTAAATTTTCCACTCGTCCGGGCTTTTTGCAAGAATAATGCGAAAGCTTTCCGGGTCGCAGAATTCCATCATGACCTGACGGCAAACACCGCAGGGCGGGCAATACTCGCTGATGGACCCGCCTTCTTTTCCGCCGACAATCGCAATTGCTTCAAACTCACGGTCACCCTCGCTGACCGCCTTGAAAAAGGCGGTGCGTTCCGCGCAGTTCGTGGGCGAAAACGTTGCATTTTCAATATTGCAGCCCAAGTACGTTTTTCCGCTTTTCGCCAGCAAGGCAGCGCCGACATGAAAGCCGGAATACGGCGTATAGGCCATGTCACGCGCAGCAATCGCATCATCAACCAATTTCTTTTCATTCATAAAATTACCTTCTTTGCGGTCAAGAAAGGGCGGATAAAATCCGCCCTTTTCATAAACCGAATTGTGAGGGCCTTTTCACCCCTGCGTTAAAATAAAACCGATTTTAATAGCCGTGTGCTTCTTCGTTTTTAATTATTTTGATAATCCTGCTTGTGCCCAGACGAGACGCACCAAGGGAGATGAATTTCTCCGCATCATCAAGCGTTTGGATGCCGCCGGCCGCTTTGATTTTTACCCGCGGGCCAATGTGCTTTGCGAACAGCGCGACATCGTCAAACGTTGCGCCGGCCGTAGAAAATCCGGTTGAAGTCTTAATAAAATCCGCACCTGAATTTGTTACGACTTCGCACATGTTTATCTTTTCCGCTTCCGTCAAAAGGCAGGTTTCAATAATTACCTTTAAAACACGGTCGCCGCAGGCGGCTTTTACCTGACGAATTTCATCAAGCTGAAGATCGTACAGGCTGTCTTTGATATAACCGATATTGATTACCATATCGATTTCATCCGCGCCGTTGGCAATTGCGTCTTTCGCTTCAAAAACCTTTGCAGCGGTAGTGGAGTACCCGTTTGGGAAACCAATTACCGTGCAGACAGCCATTTTATCACCGACATACTCTTTGGCGCGCTTTACATAAGAAGCGGGAATGCACACGGACGCAGTGCCATATTGCACAGCGTCGTCGCAAATTTGCTTGATTTGCGCCCAGGTAGCCGTTTGTGTCAGCAGAGTATGATCTACTTTACATAATATTTCTTGATTATCCATTTTAATTTCTCCTAATTTTGTTGTGCGGCATTTAGAATCAACAATGATTCCTTATCTTACACCCTTTTCATAGGGTTCACCGTCTGCTTTTGGCGCAACCGAGCGGCCGACAAACAGAATAAGAACAACAATGGTCAGAATATAAGGCAGCATTGCGAGAATTTGAGTGGGTATTGCAACACCGCTGTCACTGCCGCCAAGCACTACGGTAAGAGCCTGTGCAAAGCCGAAGAGCATGCAGGCACCGTAAGCGCCAAACGGAGTCCATTTACCGAAAATAACCGCTGCCATTGCAATAAAGCCCTGGCCACTGATCGCGGTCGGAGTAAACTGAGAAATAATCCCCAGCGTCATGGAAGCGCCGCCGAATCCGGCTAGAATGCCGGACACAATCACGCAGAGATAACGGGTGCGGCTGACATTAATTCCAAGGGTATCCGCAGCTGCGGGATGTTCCCCGACGGCGCGGATGTGAAGGCCCCACTTCGTTTTGTAAAGGAACAGCCACAAAAGCGTTGCCGCTATGAGCGCAATTAAAACCGTAACATCCACATTCAGGTTTTTGGCCGGGCTGTTGGTGAATGCATCTTCGCCGAACAGTTTCGGCAATGTTTTCACCGGCTTTGTCATCGTTGCGCCCGCAAACAGCAGCCGGCAGAAAAACAACGCAAAACCGGGGCCGATCAGGTTGATTGCAATACCGGAAATTGTCTGATCCGCCTTGAACGTGACGGAAGCAATGGCATGCAAAAGGGAAATCATTCCGCCCGCAGCACCTGCGGCAAGTAAGCCGAGCCACGGGTTCCCGGTAAAGAAGCTGACTGCCGCGGCCGTGAAAGCACCAACGGTCATCATACCTTCAATTCCGATGTTAATGACGCCGGAACGTTCGGAAATAACACCGCCGAGCGCACCGAACACCAGAGGGGTTGAATACATCAGCGTAATGCCAATCAACAGTAAGATGTTATTTAACACGGCCAGCACCTCTCTTTTCCAGTTTATCTGCAAGCGCCGGCACAACCTTGGTAAGCGCTACAAAGAATACAATCGTTCCGATCATAATATTGATAATTTCGGTCGGGGCGCCAACATCCTGCTGCACGCTCTGGCCGCCGTAAAGCAGGCCGCCGAAGAGTAAACCGGCAAAAATGCAGCCAACCGGTGAAGAACCGGCAATCAGTGCAACGGAAAGGCCGTTGAATCCGTTGTTTTCAAACGCTGCCATTTGGGAAATGCCGTGCGGCGAAGTTCCGGTAATGGCAAGTGCGCCTGCAAGGCCCGATAAAACACCTGCAATAATCATCGACTGTGTAATGTTGCGGCTCACATTGATACCCGCAAATTCCGCAGCATCGCGGTTAAAGCCGACAGCGCGCAGTTCGTAGCCCTTTGTGGAACGGTAAAGCAAAAACCAAATTACAATCACCATAAGAATTGCCACTAAAATGCCAAAGTTCACATCCGTCTTTACCATTACTTCATACAGCCACGGAATGGGCTTTAATGCCGCCATACCGGCCTTGGAGGTTTTCCAGGCTGGGAGCAGCATGGTGTAGCTTGATTCATTTACCGGGTATGCGCTGGTGGAATCCGGCAAATGAAAGGTTTTACTGTTTACCACAAAGTTACACAGGTACAAAGCAATCCAGTTAAGCATGATACTTGTTATGACTTCATGAATTCCGAATTTTGCCTTCAAAAAGCCTATCATTCCACCGAAAATCGCCCCGGCGAGTACGCCGGCCAAAACAACGAGCGGAATTTGAATCACAGGAGCAAGGTCCAGCTTTGAACCGACGCAGACCGCGGCAATTGTGCCGGCTATGTACTGGCCCTCTGCGCCGATGTTAAACAGTCCGGTTTTAAAAGCAAACGCAACGCTTAAGCCTGTAAGAATAATTGGGGTCGCTTTAATAATCACATTTGAAATGTATTTGGGTTTTCCAAACATCCCGTTAAACAGCGCACCGAAAGCCTGCCATGGATTGTACCCGGCAACCGCAAGCACGATTGCGGAAACAAGGAACCCAAAAAGAACGGCAATCAGTGTTGAGGTAATCGGTTTTTTAAGAATTTTAACCGTTGTTTTCATTCAGCTTACCTCCCGCCATTAATAGTCCAATTGTTTTTTCATCTACTGCGCCCTGCTGAAAACTGTCCACAATTGTTCCGGCGTAGATTACGTCAATCGTATCCGCAACATTCATGACCTCGTCAAGCTCGAGAGAAATCAGAAGGATTGCCTTGCCCGCGTCGCGCTCACGAATCAGCACCTTATGTACATACTCGATCGCGCCCACATCAAGCCCGCGTGTTGGCTGAACGGCAATCAGCAAATCCGGTTCATTGGAAATTTCCCTCGCAATAATAACCTTTTGCTGATTTCCGCCGGAAAGCCCGCGAACCGGCTGATTTTCACAGTCTGCCGGGCGAATGTCGTAATCCTGAATCAAGCCCTTTGTGTAAGCAACGATTTCGCTCCGGTTCATCATTCCGTTCTTGCAGAACTTTTCGGTCCGGTACTTTTCAACTACGGTGTTTTCCGCAACTGTGAACGGAAGAATTAATCCGCGCTTTTGCCGGTCTTCATGAATCGTTGAAATTTTATGATCGATTACATTGCGCGGTGTGGTGTTTTGAATTTCTTTTCCGTTAATTTGAATGGTGCCGCTTTCCGCCCTGGTCAGGCAGGTGATCGCCTCCACCAGTTCCTTTTGGCCGTTGCCGTCAATTCCGGCGATACCCACAATTTCGCCCTTGCGCACCTTGAGGGAAAGATCTTTTACCGCGTCGAGCTTACGCTCATCCTTTACGGTAAGATGATCGATTTCGAAAACAACATCACCCGGAACCGCCGGCGTTTTGTCCACAACCAGCTTGACCGCGTGACCAACCATTTTGGTCGCGAGCTCTTCCTGGTCAATGCCGGAAACATCCACTGTGTCAATGTATTTTCCGCGTCGAATAATCGTGCAGACATCGGAAGAAGCCTTAATTTCTTTCAGCTTATGGGTAATAATGATAATCGTTTTTCCGTCGGCAATCAGGCTGTGCATAATCTTAATCAGCTCTTCAATTTCCTGCGGAGTCAAAACGGCGGTCGGCTCATCCAAAATGAGAAGATCCACGCCGCGGTACAATGCTTTTAATATTTCAACACGCTGTTGCATTCCAACGGAAATATCCTCTATTTTCGCGTCCGGGTCCACTTCCAGCCCGTATTTTTTCACGATTTCGAGTATTCCCTCGCGTGCTTTTTTCATATCTATTATCCCGAATTGATTCGCAACCTCGTTGCCGAGAATGATATTCTGTGTTACGGTGAAATTGTCGACCAGCATAAAATGCTGGTGAACCATGCCGATGCCATGTTCAATTGCAACATTTGGATTTTTAATATTAACCTTTTCTCCACTTAAAAAAATCTCGCCTGCTTCAGCCTGATAAAGGCCGTAAAGTACATTCATAAGTGTGCTTTTTCCGGCGCCGTTCTCGCCCAAAATAGCGTGAATCGAGCCTTTTTTGACGTCTAGATCTACCCCGTCAAGCGCACAAAAGGAGCCGAACATCTTGGTAATACCGTGCATCTGAACCGCGTATTCCTTGCTGACTTCCATTACAATAAACCCCCTTGCCGTCATTTCATCTCTTTATACGCAGCGGGGCGACACAAAATGTACGCCCCGCCGTGATAAGAGATTTATAAAATGGGATTGCTCAGATTATTTCAGAGTTGCTTCATACTTTGTGAAATCAGCTTTGTTGGCAGGAGGAACAATGCTTCCGGCCTTAATCTGGGACTCAAGAGCAATTGCCGCCTTATAGGTGTCTTCGCTCATGAGGTTATGCTTTTCCGGAATACCGACAGCATCTTCAGTAAGGCCGTAAGCATAAGTTTTGCCGCCGATTTCCTTGCCGTCCATTGCATCCTTGGAAACAAGTGCAATTGCCTTGTCAACGCGTTTCATAGCGGAGGTCAGGACATAATCCGGAGCAAGAGAAGACTGGTCTTTATCCACGCCGATGACAAGCTTCTTTGCTTCTTTTGCAGCTTCAATAACGCCGGTGCCGACGTTGCCGGCAGCATGGAACACGATGTCGCAGCCGTTGGAGTACATTTTTTGTGCGATTGCCTTGCCCTTTGCGGAATCGACAAAGCTGTCTGCATACTGGGAGTCAATCGTGATGGTCTTTTTCAGTTCTTTTGCGCCATAAGCAACACCTGCTCTGTAGCCGTATTCAAACTGGTCGATTACGGTTCCGGTCATACCGCCGACAAAACCGACTTTATTGGTCTTTGTCGTTCTTGCGGCAATGTAGCCGACTAAGAAAGAAGGCTCCTGTGCACGGAATACAACACCGGTTACATTACCCGGAGTTTTTTCGTAAGCGTTGTCGATAATTGCATAGCTGATGTCCGGGTTGCTCTTTGCAGCGTCCGTAATTGCGGAAGCCATGGCAAAGCCGATGCCCCAGATCAGGTTGCTGCCGTCTGCAGCTTTATCAAGGTTTGTTTTATAGTCTGTTTCCTGCTTGGACTCAAGATAGCCGACTTTTGCGCCGCTGTCTTTGCCGAACTGGGTCAGACCTTCCCATGAGGACTGGTTGAAGGACTGGTCATTTACACCGCCGGTATCGGTTACCATTTCGATTTTAAAATCCTTCTTGGCTTCTGTAGATGATGCCTCGGCTTTGCTTTCAGCCGCTGAACTTGCTGCCTGACTTGAAGCTGCTGTGCTTGAATTGGAAGCACATGCAGTGGCGGAAGCTGCCATTACAACTGCAAGTAAAAGTGCTACAATTTTCTTCATGAGCTTTTCCTCCTAAATTATGTTTGGATATATTAATATCACTAAGTGATATTACTCCCTTCGGGCAAATTTTTCAATACTATACTGAATTCTGGCGCATTTTTCTTCTTTTTTTAACAGAAAGGTCTTTATTACGCCAGTGAAAGAGCAATTTCCATCATCTGAGTAAAGCTGGTCTGACGCTCTTCGGCGGATATGGATTCACCCGTAAACGGGCAGTCGGAAATTGTCAGCAGGCAAAGCGCGTTTTTACCCGCACGCGCCGCGTTCATATAGAGCGCAGCCGCTTCCATTTCAACCGCAAGCACGCCCATCTTCTTCCATGACTTCAGCGCATTTTCATTGTCGTCATAAAAGGTGTCGCTTGAAAGCACATTGCCGATCACAGCGCGGACGTTCAGTTCCCCGGCCGCTTTAACCGCACGGCTCAGAAGGTCGTAACTGGCAATCGGTGCAAATGTGCCGGGAAGGTTGTACTGGGAAGCATAATTCGAGTTGGTGCACGCGCCCATGCCGATGACTACGTCGCGCACATGAACATTGTCGGCTATGCCGCCCGCCGAACCGATGCGGATAATATTTTCCACATTGTAAAAATTAAAAAGCTCGTACGTGTAAATTCCGACTGAGGGGATGCCCATGCCTCCGCCCATGACGGACACGCTCTTTCCCTTGTAATTGCCGGTGTAACCGAGCATATTGCGCACGGTGTTAAAACAGACAACGTCGGTCAGATAAGTTTCCGCTATGAATTTTGCACGGAGCGGATCGCCCGGCATTAAAACCGTTTTCGCAATCTCCCCCAGTTTTGCCCCGTTGTGGGGCGTTGGTACGTTAGCCATATGTTTCCTCCAAATTTCTATTTTATGATTTCCTGTAAGGCCGATGTTCCCGTCACCTTGGACTCAACGCCAAAATAATCGAGCACGGTGGCGGCGATATCCGCAAAAGTCGGGCGTGTGCCCAAATTTGCGCCGGCCTTTACCCCGCTTCCGTAAATCACCCAGGGGATATATTCACGGGAATGGTCGGTGGAAGGCGTAATCGGGTCGCAGCCGTGGTCCGCCGTTACCATAAGAAGGTCGCCCTCCCTCAGCCCGGCAATAATTTCGGGCAGCTTTTGGTCGAACTGCGTAAGCGCCTTCGCGTAGCCGTCCACATCATTGCGGTGGCCGTAAAGCATGTCGAAATCGACTAAATTGACAAAGCACAATCCGTTGAAGTCCTGTTTTGTGTACTCGATGGTACGCTCGATTCCCTCTGCGTTGCCCTTTGTTCTGACAAATTTGCCGATGCCCCTTCCGGCGAAAATATCGTTGATTTTTCCGACCGCAATCACATCGAACTGATTTTCCAAAAGCTGGTCAAGCATAGTTGTTTTGGGCGGCCGCAACGAAAAGTCGTGGCGGTTCGCGGTACGTGTGAAATTGGGGAAATCGCCTGTAAACGGCCTTGCGATCACCCTGCCCACGCCGTGTTCCCCCACGAGCATGTCCCGGGCAATTTGGCAGTAACGGTACAGCTCTTCTATTGGGACAACACCTTCGTGCGCGGCAATTTGGAAAACGCTGTCAGCCGACGTATAAACGATGAGCGCGCCGGTTTCAACATGCTCCCTGCCGTAATCACGGATAACGTCGGTGCCGGAGTAAGTCTTGTTGCAAATCACCCTGCGGCCCGTTTTCTCCTCGAACTCCCGAATTACCTCGTCCGGGAACCCGTTCGGGTAAGTCGGCAGCGGTTTTGTGGAGTTAATGCCCGCAATTTCCCAGTGACCGATTGTAGTATCCTTCCCCTTTGAAACTTCGCGCAAACGCGCAAAGGCAGCCTGCGGCGCTTCGGCCTTTGGGCGGCAGGTTACGCCGTCAATGTTGAATAAGCCAAGCTTCTGCATATTCGGCATATCAAAATATTGGCTGGTTGCGGCGGCGGCAAGCGTGTTGCTGCCCTCGTCGCCATATTCGGCGGCATCCGGCTCTTCGCCGATTCCCACGCTGTCAAGCACAATTAAAAAAATTCGTTTTTTCATTGCTTTATGTCCTTCTTTATTTTTGTTTTGTAGTCTGGCGGATTTTAAGCGAAACAGGAAGAATGTTTTCCCGCTGCTCAATCTTATTATGTGCAACCTGATCGATAATTAATTTTGCCGCGAGCCTGCCGATTCCCTCAATGGGCTGTGCGACGGTAGTAAGCGCGGGTGTCATCAGCGAGCTCAGCTCCACTCCGTCGTATCCTATAATCATGATATCGTCGGGAACACGTCTTCCACGTTCACAAAGCACCTTGTAAAGGGAAAGCGCAACCATGTCGCTGGAAGCCAGAATTCCGTCCACATGCGGGAACCGCTCCAGCAATTCACGCGAGCCACGAAGCCCGTCGCAAAAGCTGTACTCGCTGTTGATAAACAGCGGCTGAATGCCGTGCTCATTGCAGGCGTCCACGTACCCCAGGAACCTTTGCTGACTGCTGGAATATTTTTGCGGCCCGCGCATCAGAACAATATTCCTGCACCCGCATTCAAGCAGATGCTCGGTGGAAATACGGCCGCCGGCGTAATTGTCGGCCTGAACGGATGCGGTGTAGCCGGTGCCCGCGCTTTTGTCCAGCACAACAATCGGGAGCGGGCAGTTGTGAATCTCTTCATCAAGATTTTCATTGTTGGCGGTAATAATGATGCCGTCGGCATTCATGGATGAAAGCATATTGATATATGCGGCTTCTTTTTTGGGATCTTCATCGGAATTGCATAAAATCATTTTATAACCGTTTTGAAAGGCTTCATCCTCGATTGCCCTGCCGATTTCATTCAAAAAAATATTAAGAATACTCGGTACGATATACCCGATCATCCGTGAGGATTTTTTGTAAAGAGAGCGCGCGATTTCGTTTGGTTTGAAACCCGTTTCATTAATCGCTTCAAGCACGCGCCTGGCCTTTTCCTCGTTTACCTTTGCCGTACCATTGATTACGCGTGACACGGTTGCAGAAGAAACTCCGGCCAGTCTTGCTACATCACTGATATGTGCCAAATCAATCACCATAACTTTCTACAAGCGGCATGAAACCACTTTGAAAGTTTTGAAACCGGTTTCATTGCAAAATCATTGTACAACAGCGCTGCGGCTATGTCAATAACTTTTAACTAAAATGTACAATTTTTATTGTCTTCAGGAAACAGCGGCAAAACGCCGCACCCAAAATCACCATTGCAAAATTTTCAATAATCTAATTATAATACAACCTTTAAAATAGTTCCAGTATTTCGGCTTATTTTGAATCCATGCTCCGTTTTGAAATGTATTTCTGTAAAGTTTTTGTCAATATCGCGCATATACAGCAGAATGTACATTTTAGCACTCTTCGTGTTAGAGTGCTAAAATTAAAAGATTGTTATAATATCAGACACATATTCGTAACAAATGGTACCTATACTAAAAATGTAAACAGGGAGCGGAAAGCTCCCGATAAACAAAAATCAAATAAAAAACGGAGGTTTTGATGATGTTTGATTTAATTCCTTTTGAGCAAAGAAGCAGAAGTATGTTCGACTACTTCAACAAAATGAGTCAGGACTTTTTTGGGGACATGGACAAGGAACTTTCCCCCTGCCGTACCGATATTCTTGACAAGGGCGATAAATTCGTACTCAAAGCAGATATGCCGGGCTTTGGCAAGGAAGACATCCATATTAACATAGAAGGCGATACCCTGACCCTGACTGCCGAACACAATGAGGAAAACAACAGCGACGGAAAAGATTTTATCCGCAGGGAAAGAAGATACGGTTCCTTAAGCAGAAGCTTCGATATTTCGAACATTGACGCCGACAGGATTACCGCAAGCTACGAGAAGGGCGTTTTGGAGCTTGAACTGCCGAAACAGGAGAAGGCCCTGCCACCAACCCGCCAGATTGAAATCAAATAATCCCATTTTCCGCACCTCGGGCCGCATATGCAGCGCTGCATATGCGGCCCTTTTTGTCTGTCGATAACAATGCCACGGAGATTATAAAATTTTCTTCTTTTTAAAGTAAATAATAGAACCTGCTACAAAGAACACGGAAATTCCGATGGCAATGGCATATCCGTATGGCCACTGGAGCTCGGGCATGTACTTAAAATTCATCCCATACCAGCCGACCAGCAGTGTCAGCGGAAGGAATATTGCGGTAATCACGGTAAACAGCTTCATAATTTCGTTCAGGCGAATATCCTGCTGGGACTGGTACGCTTCGCGCACCTGCGTAATATAATCACGCAAATTCAGAATGTTGCGGTTCAGGCGGTCAACGCGGGAGGTAAACATTTTAAAATAGCGCAGTGCGCCGGAGGTAAGCAGGCCGTTCGCGTTTTCCTCAATACTCTCCGCCACATCCAAAAGCTGCTCGTAATATTTTTTATAGAACATCAGCTTTTTTCTCATTGAGACAATGTCGCGGATATAATCCTCTTCCCTTCCTTCAATAACCTGTTCCTCAATGTTTGAAATCTCTTCCTCCAGTTCTTCCAACTCCTGTGAATCGTTGCTGGTCAGGCTGTTGAAAAAAGCATACAGAATACGGGACAAGTTAAGGTTTACGGTTTTTGTCCGAACAAAAGCGTCGAGAACGCCCTGCACCACCCCGCTTGGGCGGCAGCACACAAAGATAATTTTTTCAGGCGTAACATAAAGACCGATGCGGTGTGTGGAATAACGGTTTTCATCGTTGATTATATTCAGCAGAATAAAGTCATAGCCGTCGTACGCTTCCAGTTTGGCTGAACCGGAGCGGCAGCATTCGTCGATGGTGTGCGGTGCAAACTTCACCGTCTGCTGCCGAAGCTCGTCCGCAGTACAGACGCAGACCGCACTGCTTTCAAAATGTTCTTCCGCTTCAATGAACGCATTGTCTTCAATTCTATAGCATTTCATAAATCATGCTCCTAATTTATATTGTTCTTATTGTAACAAAGAGCGTAAAGAATTTCAACGTGAAAAAGCGCCTGTGCGAATAAACGCACAGACGCTTTTCAGCTAATTGCCTTATTTTACCGGAACAACCGCTCCGTTAAAGGTGTTCTTGATAAAGGTCTTAATTTCGTCGCTCTTCAGCACCTCAACAAGCGCCTTGATGTCTTCACGGGTTTCATCACCCTTGCGAACCGCAATAATGTTTGCGTATGTGGTGGCTGCGATGGAGTCGTTTGCTTCCACCGCGAGGGCGTCGGTAACCTTCAGGTTACCCGCAAGCGCATAGTTGCCGTTGATCACTGCCACATCCACGTCAGGAAGGGCACGCACCAGCTGAGCCGCTTCAATTTCCGTAAACTGCAGGTTTTTCTTGTTTTCAACAATATCCTTTTTTGTTGCGGTAATTCCCGTGCCGTCCTTGAGTTTAATCAGGCCCTGTGCCTGCAGCAGGAGAAGTGCTCTTGCTTCGTTTGAAGTATCGTTCGGAACGGCAATCTTGGCGCCGTCTTTCAAATCGGCAAGCGCTTTCGTTTTGCCGGCATAAATTCCGAACGGCTCATAGTGGATGGAACCGGCCGAAACAATGTTTGTGCCCTTTTCCTTGTTGAAGGAATCGAGGTACGGCTGGTGCTGGAAGTAGTTGGCGTCGAGTTCTTTGCTTTCCAGTGCGGTGTTCGGCAGCACGTAGTCGGAAAATTCTTTAATTACAAGGTCGTAGCCCTTTGCTTTCAGCAGCTTTGCAGCCTCTTTCAGGATAACGGCATGCGGTGTTGGGGAAGCGCCGATTACAATTTTCTTGAGCTCGGCAGAAGAGCTTGGCGCTGCCGACGCAGCAGCCGACCCGGCAGCCGAAGACGCTGTGCTGGAAGTAGATGCGCAGCCTGCCAACACAGAAACTGACAGCGCCGCGGCTAATATAGCAGATAAAACTTTTTTCATTATAATGCCCTCCAAATAAATTAAAGTGTAATAATTTTCATTGTGTTCCAATGAACTCTGTATTTTATGGGTCTGTTTTGCAATGATTTGAATACTTTATGTTTTATTCGTTTTATTCTATACAAATCGCATAAATTTATTTTCTCCTGTCGCTCAGTCCGGCAGCCTTCATGCCAATACCCTGAAGCACCTGAACAATCACAACCAGCAGAATCGTTGCGGCAAGCATCATATCGCCCTGCCACCGATAAAGGCCGTAATTGATTGCAATCGTGCCAAGCCCGCCGCCGCCGACAATGCCCGCCATGGCAGAATAGCCCAAAATTGTGGTAACCGCAATGGCACCGCCGACAATCAACGAAGGTTTTGCTTCGGGAAGAAGTACCTTCCAGATAATTTGCATGGACGAAGCACCCATGGACTGGGCGGCTTCAATCACACCGACATCAACCTCTTTCAGGGAGGACTCGACAAGCCTTGCGATAAACGGAGCAGCAGATAATGTCAGCGGAACAATTGTTGCAGTCGAACCGATTGAGGTACCGACAACAAGCCTTGTAAACGGAATGACAAAAATAAGAAGGATCAGAAACGGAATTGAGCGGGTCAGGTTGACAATGATGTCAAGCGTTTTGAACAGTGGCTGGCACGGGCGGATCCCGTCCTTTGCGCTTGTAACAAGCAGAATACCGACCGGCAGCCCGATGACATAGGCGAACAGCGTGGACACCAGTGTCATATACAGGGATTCACCAATCCCCTGCACCAGCATAGTAAGCGTTGCTTCATCCCACATAACCACTCACCTCCTCAGCGGACAATCCCCTTGCGCGAACATACGAAAACATCTTTTGCGCGAGCGTTTCATCCTCCGGCAGTTGAACCACCATCTGGCCAAATGCCTTGCCGTCTATATTTTTTGTGTCTGCATACAGAATGTTAACCGGAGCCTTACATTCAAGCACCATATTTGCAATAACCGGTTCGAATGAAGAATTTCCGTCGAAAACAATACGCATACATCGCTTGCTGATGGGTTTTTCCGGACGTCTGCCGTCCGGGTAGACAAGTTTACGCGCGGCCGCTGTCTGCGGCCTATAGAAAATATCCTGCACTGCGCCGGTTTCCGCGATTTTACTTTCATCAATGATAGCGACGCGGTTGCAGATTTCCTCAATTACGCTCATCTCGTGCGTAATCACAACAATGGTGATGCCGAGACGGCGGTTGATGTCCTTGAGCAAAGTCAAAATGGACCGAGTGGTAGTCGGGTCAAGCGCGCTGGTCGCTTCGTCGCAGAGCAGCACCTTTGGGTCGGTTGCAAGCGCGCGCGCAATCGCGACCCTTTGTTTTTGCCCGCCGGAAAGTTGGGAAGGGTATGCCTTTGCCCGGTCTGAAAGGCCGACAAGCTCTAAAAGCTCGAGCGCCCTTTTCTTTGCGGCCGCCTTATCCACACCGGTAATTTCCATCGGGAAACAGATATTACCCAGTGCGGTGCGCTGCATAAGCAGGTTGAACTGCTGAAAAATCATGCCCATGGAGTGTCTGGCCCCGCGCAGCTCTTGATCGGAAAGCTGCGACAAATCGCGGCCGTCAAAAAGCACTGTGCCCGCCGTTGGCTTTTCCAGCATGTTGATACATCGTACCAACGTGCTCTTCCCTGCTCCGCTCATGCCGATAATGCCGAAGATATCCCCCGCTTCAATCGACAGGTTAATATCGTTCAAAGCGTGAACCTCGGTATTTTTGGTCTGAAAGGTTTTGCTCAGGGATTTTATTTCTATAATTGCCTGGCTCAAACCAACACCCCTTTGCTTCGTTTCGTAATATTACTAAACTTATATGAATTATATGCAAATTAAAACCATTTGTCAATGCATTCCGATTATTTATTTTAAAGTTGCTTATTTATTTCAGTCCGGCCACCAGTGCCTTGATTTTTATGCCCTGTTCCATAAACATTTTTTCATGTTCGGTCATCACATTATCCGGAAGGTTTTCGGCATGAAGGTCATAGGTTTGGCGGAGCACTTCAAAGCCGCTTTCCTCCAAATACCCGAGCGTATCCGCAAACAGGGAATCGTCATCGGTTTTAAACCAAAGCTCCCCGTCCTTCGCCAAAAACTGTTTATAGCTTTCGAGCTGGCGCGGGTGCGTTAACCGGCGCTTGTTGTGTTTATCCCTTGGCCACGGGTTGCAGAAGTTAATATAAATCCGCTCCACCGTATCCTCTGGGCTCATAATCATCAGAATCCGTTCAATGTCCTGCGCCAAAAGCAGCACGTTATCCGGTTCTTTGTTTTCAGCGTGAAACGCCTGTTCAATATACCGTTTGGCGGGGGCCAGAACCGCATCCTTCAAATCGATGCCCATATAATTAATCTGCGGGTTTTTCGGGGCCAGCCCCGCGATAAAAAGTCCTTTTCCGCAGCCAAGCTCCAAATGAATCGGCTGCCGGCGCTCAAAAGCGGAACCCCATTTGCCGCGGTATTGCTCCGGGTTGCGGACAAAAAATTTACACGCATTCAGTTCGGGTGCCGCCCAGGGCTTGTTGCGCATTCTCATTACTTAAACCATATCCTTTTGTCAGGGCATTTCTCAAAATGCAGATAGCCCTTCATTATAACTCATAATTACTGTTCCCAGTTTTTACAGACATCGACCCATTTAACACTCTTGGAAATGTCAAAGAGTTCACCGCATGTCAGTTTTACGCAGGAGCTTGCGCTGCCGCCGGCGGGGTAAATTTCATCGAACCGCCGAAGCGAAATATCACAATACACCGACGCACAGTCGGGATTGTCGAATGGGCATACGCCGCCGATTTGGTAGCCGGTAAGCGGTTCCACCTCCTGTGGGGCAAGCATGGTCGCTTTCATTCCGAATTCGGCCTTAAATTTGGAATTATCTATTTTTGCGTCGCCCGCAGCCACGATAATTACGCAGCCTTCCTTATCCTTTAAAGAAATGGATTTTGCAATTCGGGCCGACTCCACCTTCAAAGCCTGCGCGGCAAGCTCCACGGTAGCGCTCGAAACCTCAAACTCCTGCAGCCGGTTCTCCATATGGTATTGTTCCAAACAGCTTCTTACCCGTTCGACAGACATGGCGTATTCCTCCGCGTTTTTCTTATTTAAATAAGTATAGCATAAAGAAAAAGGGTGAAAAGTGCATTTCTGCGATTTTGTGATATATTACAAAACTTTTGCTGTCAAAATGAATTTTATGTATTTATTTTATTCATTTTCTAAATGTTCAGACTGTTTTTCTAACAGGTCAAAGGTAGCTTTCGGCCACAGCATACCGGAAAGAGTGTCCGGCTTAATTTTTTATTCCGCAAAAAATATATTGTAACCAGTATTACTTTATATTATAATGTAACCGGTATTACATCACGGGAGGAATGAGTTTATGGAACAGAACGACTGGGTTGTCATGAATTACACCCTGCCAAGGGAACCGTCAAGAACCCGTGTTTCCACTTGGAGAAAATTGAAAAAGATAGGTGCGGTCAACATGCAGCAGTCCCTGTGGATTTTGCCGCATACCGAGGAGAATTTCAGGCTGTTCGGCGAGATGAAAAATGATATTTCAAAAAATGGCGGTGAAGCGCTTATTATGCAGTCCTCGACGGACGAGGAAAGCAGAAACGCGATTATCGGGCGGTTTCACGCGGCAAGGAACGAAGAATACAAAGAGCTTTTGGAACAATGTGAAGATTTTTTTCATGAAATGGACAAAGAAACGGCCCGCGAAAATTTCACTTTTGCAGAAATAGAAGAGAACGAGGAAGAGCTGGCCAAATTAAAAGAATGGTACCAAAAAATTAACGCGAGGGATTTTTTCGGAGCGCCGCTCAACGAGGAATCAAAAACAGCACTGGAAAAGTGCGGTGATTTGCTGGATGAATTCTGTGACAAAGTTTATGAGTTTAATGAAACAGTATAAGGAGAACGACATGGAACATTCTAACACCGGCAGCCAAACCGTAAAAACAAAGCTGATTTCAAATATTGTATTGATCGGTCTTGTAAGCCTGTTTGTAGACATGAGCAGTGAAATGGTTTACCCGCTGATTCCGCTGTTCCTGACGGCAAACCTGGGCGCAAGCCCAGCTATTGTGGGAATTATTGAAGGCATTGCGGAAAGTATTGCTTCCCTGCTGAAAGTGTTCAGCGGTTATATCGGCGACGTGTACCACAATAAAAAAAGACTTACCTTAATCGGCTATTCTGCATCCGTTGTTTACAAGCTGCTCCTTTTGCTGGCGGGTTCGTGGGTTGGCGTGCTTGCCGCAAGGGTAATCGACCGCACCGGAAAAGGAATCCGCACCGCGCCGCGCGACGCTCTGGTCGCGCAGTCGAGCGATACGAAAAAGCTGGGCGGTTCCTTTGGCCTGCATAAAATGCTGGATATGGCCGGTTCCTCCCTTGGCGCGCTGCTCGCCTTCGTTTTCGTTGCCACGGGCACCGGATTCCACACGGCATTCCTGTATTCGATTATTCCGGCCGTCATTGGAATTTCGCTGATTTCCGCAGTGCGGGAAGATAAAAGCAAGCAGCAAAGCAGCGAGAAGCTCTCGTTCAAAGGGGTGAAGCTGGATAAAAAATTAAAGCTATACCTCGGCGTGATGTTCATCTTCTGCCTTGGCAATTCGTCGAACACCTTTCTGCTTTTAAAAGCAAAGGAAAACGGGTTCTCCGCTTCCCAGGTCATGCTGTTATACTTTATTTTTAACGTTTCTGCCTCCATACTTGCAATCCCGTCGGGAAGATTGTCCGACCGGCTGGGCAGAAGCTCCGTTTTAGTCCCCGCCTATGCGATTTACGGCTTGGTATATCTTGGATTCGCACTTTTTACCGCAAAGCCAGCAATTATTGTTCTGTTCCTTGCCTATGGCGCCTACACCGCATTCATCGGCGGCGCCGAAAGGGCGTTTATTGCGGAAGCCGCCCCGGCCGGGTTCAAGGGAACAGTGCTCGGAATTTATGGCATGCTGCAGGGAATCGGGCTGCTTTTATCGTCCATTCTTGCGGGCGCAATGTGGGACCGCATCAATTCCGGCGCGCCGTTCTGGTTCGGCGGTATTCTCGGCTTGATTTCCGCTTTCTTCATTTCCCTTATATTAGGCGGCAATCACATTGCAAAATTATTTAAACGCAATACCGCAATCACACCGGAATAAAAAAAACAGCTTAACTTTTCCCTTGTTCACCGGGCTTCGCCCCATGATGTGCTATTCTTCCGTCATAATTGTATCATTGAGTTTTTGGCAGATTATGATATAATCAGAACATAATTCAGGCGTTTGGCACGGGAGGTTCCGATGAGCAAAAACAAAAGGGCGGTTGTCCTGCTCAGTGCAGTACTTGCCGTTATCATAATCATATTGATTGCTATTTGGTCAAATCTGGGGCCAAAGCTGCAAAGCTATGAGTGCACGAATTACGCGATGGGCACTTATGTTCAGCAAACGGTTTACGGCAGCAAGCGGGTGGAAGCCGCAGCGGCGGCCGCGAAAAGCGTGGGTGCGCTGGAAGACCTGATTTCATGGAGAATCGGCGATTCGGATATTGCCAAACTGAATCAGGCGGCCGGAAGCGACTGGACGAAGCTTGACGCCAAAACCATCGCGATTCTGGAAACGAGCCTGGATGTTGCCGAAAAATCGGGCGGCGCATTCGAGCCGACCATACTGCCTGTTGCGGCGCTGTGGGACTTTGGCGGTGAAAACCAGCAGGTTCCTTCGCCCAACGATATCAAAAAATACCTTCAATTTGTAAATTATAAGAATTTGCGCATTGATAAAACGGAATCCACCGCTTCGCTGAAACTGCATTATATGGCGGTTGATTTGGGCGCAATCGGGGAAGGGGCAGCCTGCGACGAGGCTGTGGCCGCTTACCGGAGCGCGGGCGCGGCCAGCGGGATTATCGCGGTAGGAAACAGCGTGGGCGTTTACGGTATAAAACCGGGCAACTCCCCCTGGCAAATCGCCGTACGCGACCCCGGCAGCACTGAAACGAAAAGCACCTCCATGGGGGAAATTGAACTGACTTCCGGCTTTGTTTCCACTTCCGGGCCATACGAAAAAAGCTTTATCAAAGACGGAGTAACCTATCACCACCTGCTGAACCCCAAAACCGGCTACCCTGAAAACAACGGTTTGGTTTCCGTCACCGTAGCTTGCAGCAACGGGGCGCTGAGCGACGCGCTGTCCACAGCATGCTTTATTCTTGGGCAGGAAAAAGGGACAGCGCTGCTGAAACAGTACAATGCCGAAGGAATCTTCATCAACAAAAGCAATCGGGTCTATGTGACGAAAAATCTGAGGAGCAGTTTTAAAATTGCAAACAGTCATTATACTTTGTCCGAATAATTAGGTAAGCTATTGCTCCTGTTTTCACCGTCCGGCGAAACTGGAGCTTTTAAAATATATTGACAAAATGCGGCGACGCAATTTCACCGTATTGAAAATATCCCTCGGCGTGCAGCCCGGGAGATGCCGGTTTGTTTTGACTGCTGCGCCGTTTACCACAAATGAAAACTTTAAGTAGTATTGGAGGATACCAACATGGAATTTAAATTTCCAGCCAATCCGTTTAAAACGCATGGCGGCGCGGATATTCCCCACAACAAAAGTACAGCGCAAACAGAATCCGCCATTATGCCGCCCCCGTCCCAGGTGGTGCTGCCCCTGCAGCAGCATGTCGGTTCCCCCTGCGCCCCGCTTGTAAAAGTCGGCGACACTGTTTTGGTCGGCCAAAAAATTGCGGACAGCAGCGCCGTTGTAAGCGCTCCGATTCACGCCAGTATTTCCGGCAAAGTCAGCGCAATAAAAAAAGTAATGCTGCCCGGCGGGCAGTACACCGACGCGGTTGTGATTGATTCGGACGGCAAAATGACCGTTTCCCCGGACGTAAAAGCGCCGACCGTGAAAACACCCAAAGACTTTATAAAGGCAGTAAGAGAATCCGGGCTGGTCGGCCTTGGCGGTGCGGGCTTTCCGACACACGTCAAGCTGAATGTACCCAAGAATAAGAGCATTGATACCCTGATTGTCAACGCGGCGGAATGCGAGCCTTACATAACTGCAGACCACCGTGAGGCTCTTGAAGATTCATTGGCGGTATTTTCCGGTATTTGTGCTGTCCGTGACCTGCTAAAGGCAGACAGCGTAATCATCGCCGTGGAAGACAACAAACCCGATGTAATTGAAGCCTTGAGCAAAATTGCCGATCATCAGACAGAGGATGCGGAAAACCACGTTCGCGTGCTTGAACTGAAAACGCGTTACCCTCAGGGTGCGGAAAAAGTGCTGGTGAAAGCCTGTACGGGCCGTGAAATCCCAATGGGCAAACTGCCTGCGGACGTGGGCTGTCTTGTAATGAATATTACTTCCGCCGCATTCCTTGCAAATTATATGAAAACAGGGATGCCCCTGATTACAAAGCGCGTTACCATTGACGGTTCCGCAATTCAAAACCCACAGAATGTAATCGTGCCGATCGGTACAAAAATCGCCGATATCATCGCCTTTACGGGCGGTTATAAAACCGAGCCGAAGAAGATGCTGATGGGCGGCCCCATGATGGGCCTTGCGCTTGCCAGCGACGAGCTACCGGTTCTGAAGCAGAACAACGGAATTTTGGCGTTCGGCGAGCGGGAGGCGCACTTGAGCGAGCCCATCGCCTGCATCCGCTGCGGACGCTGTGTTTCCGGCTGCCCGATGAATTTAATTCCGACACAGCTGGAGCAGTATTCCAACGCCAAGAACGTGGAAAAGCTTGAGGAGTTCGATGTGATGGACTGTATGGAATGCGGTACCTGTGTGTTTAACTGCCCTGCGGGCAGACCCCTGGTTCAGGCGATTCGCCTTGGCAAGGCAATGGTAAAAGCAGGAGGAAAAAAATAATGACGGACAGACTGATTGTATCCCCTTCCCCACACTTGAGGAGCGGAATCACCACCCAAAAAATTATGCTTGACGTGATTATCGCACTGGTTCCCGCTGCGATTGCCTCCGTCATCATTTTTGGGCCGCAGGCGCTGCTTTTAATTGCGGTTTCAATTGCCAGCTGTGTTTTAAGTGAATATGTATCCCGCAAAGTAATGAAGCGTGAAAGCACCGTCGGTGATTTAAGTGCCGTTGTAACAGGCATTCTGCTTGCCTTTAATGTTCCGGTCGGCATCAACCCGCTTGCACTTGCATTCGGCGGTGTGGTGGCAATCGTTGTGGTCAAGCAGATGTTCGGCGGCATCGGTCAAAATTTTGTGAACCCTGCGCTCACAGCACGCATCATTTTAATGTCATCCTTTCCGTCCCAAATGAGCACATGGGCCGCGCCGTTCTATTATTTACACAGGACGGACGCAATGACATCCGCTACCCCGCTGAATATGTTAAAAACAGAGGCGGAAGGCACAATGCCAACGCTGCTGAGCATGTTTGTCGGTTCGCGCGCGGGCAGCCTTGGCGAAACCTGTGCCATCGCACTGATTTTGGGCGGAATTTACCTTGTTGTCCGCAAAGTAATTAGTCCGGTCATTCCGCTGTGCTACATCGGTACCGCGGCGGTTATCTCCCTGATTGCGGGGCGCAACGTTCTGTTTGATATTCTCGCGGGCGGACTGCTGCTGGGCGCTATCTTTATGGCTACCGATTATTCCACCTCCCCGATTAACATAAAAGGAAAAATCGTTTTTGCGGTCGGCGCAGGAATTATCACCATGCTGATCCGCATTTTCGGCGCACTGCCGGAGGGCGTGTCCTTTTCTATTATACTAATGAATATTTTAGTACCGCACATTGAGCGCTTAACACGCCCCCGGGCATTTGGAAAGGAGCATGTTAAGAAATGAAAATAGAGATCAGGGAAGTCCTGAAGCCCACCATTACGCTGTTTGTTATTTGTCTTGTAATCACGCTTCTTCTTGCGGCAACAAACCTGATGACGCGCAGCAAAATTGCGGAAATGGATCAGCAGTCCGAGGCCGCTTCCCGCCGGCTGGTTCTGCCCGGTGCAGCGTCCTTTGAGGATGCAAAGGACAAAACGTATGCCGTCGGCAAAAAAGGAGGCGACATTTCCGGTTACGTGTTTACTACAAAAGCAAAAAGCTATGGCGGCGACATGAACGTTATGACCGGCATTGACAAGAACGGCAAAGTAACCGGAGTAGTGATTCTTTCTATCAGCGACACCCCCGGCCTTGGCCTGAACGCGCAAAAGGACAGCTTCCGCGACCAGTACAAACAAGCCGTGCCGGAAAACGGCTTTGAAGTAATCAAGTCCGGTTCCGCAAAGGACGGCCAGATTGAGGCCATGGCGGGAGCTACCATTACGAGCAAAGCCGTTACAAAATGCGTGAACGAAGCGATAGAATCCTATCAAAAAGTAAAGGGCGGTGAATGAGATGGCAAAAACTCCATGGCAGGAATTCAGTAAGGGAATTGTGAAAGAAAACCCGGTGCTTCGCCTTGTACTAGGCACCTGTGCCACCCTTGCGCTGAGCACCTCTGCAAATAACGCAATCGGTATGGGCCTTGCCACAACATTCGTCTTGGTTGGTTCAAACACCGTTATTTCATTGCTGCGCAATGTCATTCCGGACAAGGTGCGTATCCCCTGCTATATCACACTAATTGCGGGGTTTGTTACCGTTGTTCAAATGCTGATTGGGGCGTATTCCCCCGACCTAAAATCGGCGCTGGGTATTTATCTTCCCCTGATTGTTGTAAACTGTATTATTTTAGGCCGTGCCGAAATGTTTGCTAACAAAAATAAAGTTCTGCCATCGATTTTGGACGCATTGGGCATGGGCGCTGGCTTTACCGTCACATTACTCGTCATGGGTATAATCCGTGAGCTTTTGGGCGCGGGTTCCATTTTCGGCCTTCCTGTTACCGCCGGCTTTATGGACCCGATTATCATTTTCCTGCTCCCCCCCGGCGGCTTCTTTGTATTTGGCATGATGATTGCACTTGCAAACAAGCTGGCTGAAAAAAAAGGAGAAGCTCCGGCCGAGCTGGGCTGCTGCCAAGGCTGCCCCTACAGCGGAGCCTGCTCTGAATTACAGGGAAACGAAAAGGAGCGTGCAAAGGAATGATAAAAGGGTTAGTTGCGATCTTCCTAGCTTCCATTTTGACCGAAAACTACATTCTGAATAAGTTTTTGGGCATTTGCCCATTCCTCGGCGTTTCTAAAAAGCTGGACACCGCCACCGGAATGAGCATCGCCGTAACGGTCGTCATGGTGATTTCCACCGCGGCCACCTGGCCGATTTACACCTTCGTACTTCGCCCGTTGAATCTTGAATATCTGCAAACAATTGTATTTATTCTGATTATCGCTGTACTGGTACAGTTCATTGAGACCGTATTGAAAAAGTACATTCCCTCCCTGTACAACGCGCTTGGGATTTACCTTCCTCTGATTACTACAAACTGCGCCGTACTCGGCGTAACCGTACTGGTCATTCAAAAGGGGCAGTCGGATGCGTCATTCGGCTTTGTACAGTCGCTTGTAAACGCCTTTGGCTCCGGAATCGGCTTCCTTGTTGCTATGGTTCTGTTCGCCGGTATCCGTGAAAGAATTGAAAACAACGACATTCCGAAATCCTTGCAGGGATTGCCGATTACACTGGTTGCAGCTTCGCTGACAGCCGTATCGTTCCTTGGATTTCAGGGCCTTGTGGAAGGCATGCTGGGTTAGGAGGTGCAAATATGAATGAAATACTGATTCCCGTCCTGTTGGTAGCCGGAATCGGCCTTTTGTGCGGCCTGGTTCTTGCGGTTGCTTCTATTGTGATGGCCGTGCCGAAGGATGAAAAGGCTCAAGCAATTCGTGAAATGCTCCCCGGTGCGAACTGCGGCGCCTGCGGATTTTCCGGCTGCGACGGCTACGCCAAGGCGCTGTCTTCCGGTGAAGCAAAGCCCGGCCTGTGCCCGGTGGGCGGCGCGGCCGTTGCAAAAAATCTTTCGGAGTACCTTGGCTGTGACGCAGACAGTGTGGAAACAAAAGTTGCCATTGTTCACTGCCTCGGCAGCTATGACTATACCGGTGACAAAGTGCAGTATGAAGGAATTGAATCCTGTGCCGGCGCCGCGATGGTTGCAGGCGGCACTGCAAGCTGCCAATACGGCTGCATGGGACTGGGTGACTGTGTAAAAGCCTGCCAGTACGGCGCAATTACTGTGACCGATGGGCTTGCGTTCATTGACCCCAAACGCTGCAGGGGCTGTTCGATGTGTATAAAGGCATGCCCGAAACATCTGATTCACTTCGCCCCCTATTGGCAGCAGGCTGTGGTTTTGTGCAGCAACTGTGACAAGGGAGCGGATACGAATAAGGTTTGCAAAATCGGCTGCATTGCCTGCAAAAAATGTGAAAAAGCCTGCCAGCACGATGCGATTCATGCCATTGACAATCACGCCGTGGTCGATACCGCAAAATGCGTGGGCTGCGGCGACTGCGCCGGGGTTTGCCCGAAGCACTGCATTAAAATGTTTGCCGATATGTAGCAACAGGTAGAGAAAGAACGGGGTTCACTCAATCGTGTGCCTCGCCTTCAATTTTTTCAAATTTCTTCTGTGTTTATCTTGCTTTTTTCCCCGATTTATTATATAATAATATTCGTTGTTCCTGCCGGTGTGATGGAATGGCAGACGTGATGGACTCAAAATCCATTGGTAGCAATACCGTGTCGGTTCAAGTCCGACCACCGGCACCAAAAATAAAGAGTACCTGTTTGGGTACTCTTTATTTTTTACGCTGATGGCCACAGGTATCTTGAACCCGGTGCAGGTTGGGAGAATCGCAACGAAACCAATCTCCCCCGGATAAACGGAGGGACTCGCGGAACGCGGGTTCAGCGTGCCAACACCCAAGTCCGACCACCGGCAGCACAAGGCCCACGAGACTTAATTGTTTCGTGGGCCTTTTTGCTTGCACAAAGTGCGGAGATACTGCATTGATTGTCGTTGTTATTAAAATACGAAATCAAATTTTGTCAGGAATCCGTGTGAACACGCCCGAATTTGTGCACAGGAGTGGAAATATCAGCATGTCACCTGTCTTTTCTTACCTGTTACCGGAATAAAGGAACCGGATGACTTACAGCTCTTTCCATATCCTGCAAAACCCGCTATACTGTTCATAGAGTTGAGGAGGTGATTTGGTGAAGATACGCATTGAATTAGTCAATGGTTTGGCTGAAGACGAGGTGTTGATCCGCTGCGGCCGGGTGGATGACACTGTTCAAAAAATACAGCAATATATTTTGGAACAGTCCTCGCTGAGTTCGAAAATCACTTTCTACAAGCAAAACCAGGAATTTTATTTCCCTTTGGATGATGTTCTTTTTTTTGAAACGGAAGGTGAAAACATTTACGCTCATACCGCCAACGATGCCTATCGAATTAAGTACCGCCTGTATGAGCTGGAGGAAATTCTCCCCCGTCACTTCGTACGGGCGGCCAAATCAACCATTGTAAACATTATGCAGGTGTACTCAATTACGCGTAACCTCACCGCATCCAGTCTGATTCAGTTTATTAACAGCCATAAACAGGTTTACGTGTCGCGGTACTATTATCACGAACTGCGGCAGCGTTTAAACGAAAGGAGTACTTATGAAAAATAGAAATTGGTTTTGGGGATTTTTCTTTTTGCTGGCGGCGGTCTTCGTGATTGCAAGCCAAACAGGTTCATTCGGGCAAATCGGGCTGCTGAGCATTTTGGCAACGGTTCTGCTCGCGGCATTGGGTATTCGCAGCGCAATTGACCGCAACTTTTTTGGATTGTTCATTCCTTTGGCACTGCTTTATATGATTTACCAGCAGCCGCTTCATCTTGTCCAAATCTCAGTCTGGCTGCTGCTGCTCGCCTCTGTACTGGCCAGTATCGGGTTCAGCATCATTTTTCACAGCCATCATCACTGCCACCCGCACGGCGATGTGTGTTTTTCACGCGGGTCGGATGATTGGCATGGGGCGCATGACGGATCGGAACATTTCAACCAAACCACCGAAAGCATCGACGACAACAACCCCGGTGCGAAGGTAACCTTCGGCGCGTCCAGCAAATACCTGCACGCGGACTGCATGAAAAGCGGGCAGTTTTTTGTCTCATTCGGCGCGCTGGAATTGTTCTTCGACCAGGCTCAGCTCAGCCCCGAAGGAGCCGAACTGTTCCTTGACTGCAGCTTTGGCGCGATAAAATTATACATTCCAAAGCACTGGCGTGTAATTGACTATGTGCGCACCGGCCTTGGGTCGGTGGAAAATGACATCTGCTTGGCTCACCCCGACGAGAATGCGCCCCAACTGACCCTTACTGGCAACGTGCAGCTGGGCAGTTTGGAAATTCATTATATTTGAAGTAACACAACCGCAGCCCGGCCCCCAAAAATTGGGTCGGGCTGTTTTTTGCGCTGAATTTCGTCGAAACACTCTTAAATCACGACACAATTCTCATGATTTCCAATTAATATGACTGAATATAACTTGACTTTTATAGATTGACAATATTTTATCAATATGATATTATTGTACTTTAAAAGATTTGTATTTTGAAAGGGGCAGCAATTATGAGCGCGTCGTGTGACTTGACAAAATTGGAAGAAATTTTGGAAAAACACCAGTATGACCCCGGCAGTATTATTGGGATTCTACAGGATACTCAAGAAGTTTACCGCTATCTTCCAAAAGAAATTTTTGACTACTATGCAAAAAAGCTATGCATAAGCCGTGCAAGAATTTTCAGTATTGCAACGTTTTATGAGAATTTTTCTTTAGAGCCCAAAGGGAAATATGTCATTAAGGTCTGCAACGGAACTGCCTGCCATGTTCGTAAATCCATACCGATTTTAGAGCAGCTGCGTAAGGACCTCAATTTATCCGATCATAAAGTCACAACAGATGATTTGATGTTCACCGTGGAAACTGTCTCTTGCCTTGGCGCCTGTGGGCTTGCTCCGGCTTTAACCGTAAACGACGAAGTCATTGGCATGATGACCCCTGAAAAGGCGACAGAATTGGTTAGTAAGCTCAAGGAGGAAAGCACTGATGCTGCAAAATAGAGAAGATTTGCAAAACACCAGAACCGTTTATAAGAAGCGTTTGGATCAGCAGAAGAAAAAAATACTGATTTGTGCCGGCACGGCTTGCGTTGCAAGCGGCTCTTTGGCAATTTATGATGAATTTATAAGGCTGGCCAATGAAAAAGGGATCCCCTGTTCCATCGATTTACAGCATGAATCCGAAGAAGGAGAAGTCGGCATTAAAAAAAGCGGCTGCCACGGTTTTTGTGAAATGGGTCCCTTGGTTCGCATTGAGCCAAAGGGCTATTTATATGTAAAAGTAAAACCGTCCGATTGCTTGGAAATTCTGGAAACCAGTATTATAAACGATAATTGTGTGGAACGCCTGATTTATCAAAAGGGCGGCGAAATGCATAAGCACCAGGAGTCCATTCCGTTTTACAGCCTGCAGAAGCGCGTGGTTTTGGAAAACTGCGGCCGTTTGGATGCAACCTCCATCGGCGAGTATCTTGCAATGGACGGCTACTCCGCATTGGAGCAGGCTCTTTTTGAAATGACGCCCGAGGAAGTTTTGAACGAAGTCGAAATTTCGAATCTGAGGGGACGCGGCGGCGGCGGCTTCCCTGCCGCGCGCAAATGGTCCCAGGTAAGACGGCAAAAAGCGGAAAAGAAGTGCGTGGTCTGCAACGGCGACGAGGGCGACCCCGGCGCGTTTATGGACAGAAGCGTAATGGAAAGCGACCCCCACAGGATGCTGGAGGGAATGATGCTCGCAGCCTACGCCTGCGGTGCGGACGAAGGGTACATCTATGTGCGTGCGGAATATCCGCTGGCGGTAAAGCGCTTGAGCATTGCCATTGAACAGGCAAAAGAGCTGGGTATTTTAGGAACAAATATTTTGGGAACAAAATTTTGTTTTGATATAAAAATCAGCCGCGGCGCGGGTGCGTTCGTATGCGGTGAAGGCAGCGCGCTGACCGCTTCCATTGAAGGAAAGCGCGGCATGCCGCGTGTAAAGCCGCCCAGAACGGTGGAACAGGGCCTATACGGCAGGCCGACTGTTTTGAATAATGTTGAAACCTTTGCCAATGTGCCCGGCATTATTGCAAACGGCGGGCAGTGGTTCCGGTCAATCGGGCCGGAAAACAGTCCTGGAACAAAGGCATTCGCTTTAACCGGCAATATTATGAACACCGGATTAATCGAAGTGCCCATGGGCACTACATTGCGTGAAATCATTTATGATATCGGCGGCGGCATGCGCGGCGGCGCGGAATTTAAGGCGGTGCAAATCGGCGGCCCGTCCGGCGGATGCCTGACCAAAGAGCATTTGGATTTGCCTTTGGATTTTGACAGCCTGAAAAAGGTCGGCGCCATGATCGGTTCCGGCGGCCTTGTGGTAATGGATGAAAACACCTGCATGGTGGAGGTTGCCCGGTTCTTTATGAGCTTCACCCAAAATGAATCCTGCGGCAAATGCGTTCCCTGCCGCGAAGGCACCAAACGCATGCTCGAAATACTGGAACGGATTACCGCTGGAAACGGCGAACCCGAAGACATTGACCTGCTGCTGGAGCTGGCTGAAACCATCTCCGCCACCGCGCTGTGCGGCCTTGGTAAAACAGCGGCGTCCCCGGTGCTGAGCACGCTGAAATATTTCAGGGACGAATATGAGGCACATATTGTAGAAAAGCGCTGCCCGACCAAGAACTGCAAGAAGCTTCGGAAAATTTACATTGATAAAGAACTGTGCAAGGGCTGCTCAAAGTGCGCGCGCAACTGCCCCGTAAATGCCATTTCAGGCAAAGTAAAAGAACCGTTTGTCATTGATGACAGCAAGTGTATTAAATGCGGCGCCTGTTTGGAAGCATGTGCTTTCAAGGCAGTAAAGGAGGACTAAGCGATGAGCGGCGAATTTATGTTAATTGACAATATCCCGGTGGAAATAGACGGTGAAAAGAACCTGCTGAGCCTGATCCGCAAGGCGGGCATTGACCTTCCGACATTTTGCTACTATTCGGAGCTTTCCGTTTACGGCGCCTGCCGTATGTGTATGGTGGAAAACAAATGGGGCGGCATGGAAGCCGCATGCTCCACACCGCCCAAAGCGGGCATGGAGATTTACACCAATACGCCAAAGCTAAGAAGATACCGCAAAATGATATTGGAGCTGCTGCTTTCCAACCATTGCCGCGACTGCACCACCTGCAGCAAAAACGGCGAATGCAAGCTGCAGGAACTTGCGCAGCGATTTGGCATCAAGCAGGTCCGCTTCGAAAATACAGCGGAAAAACCAAAGCTTGACACCTCCTCCCTTTGCATTGAGCGGGACTCCAATAAATGCATTCTTTGCGGCGACTGTGTAAGAATGTGTGATGAAGTACAGAATGTCGGCGCGATTGACTTTATGTACAGAGGTTCCAAAATGACAGTCGGCACCACCTTTAATGTGCCGATTTCCGAGTCCAGATGTGTAGGCTGCGGCCAATGCGCCGCCGTGTGCCCGACCGGCGCCATTGTTGTAAAAAACGACACCGGAAAGATCTGGAAGCTGCTGAACGACCCAGATAAAAAGGTCGTCGTTCAGATTGCCCCTGCGGTTCGTGTGGGCATCGGCGACAAGCTGGGTCAAAAAGACGGTGAAAACCTGATGGGGAAAATCGTTGCTGCGCTCAAGCGTATGGGCGTGGATGAGGTGTTTGACACTGCGACCGGCGCGGATTTAACGGTCATGGAAGAAGCAAACGAGCTGCTGAGCCGTTTGGAATCGGAAGAGAAGCTCCCGCTGTTCACTTCCTGCTGCCCCGCTTGGATTCAGTATGCCGAAAAAAACCATCCGGAGCTGATGCAGAATATTTCAACCTGCCGCTCCCCGATGGAAATGTTCGGTTCCGTGCTGAAGGAAGAAAACAAGCAGTCCGACCGTCAGGTGATTGTGGTTGCGGTAATGCCCTGTACCGCCAAAAAATTCGAGGCGGCAAGGGATGAGTTCAAAGAAAACGGCGTACCCTATGTGGACTATGTCATTACCACACAGGAATTGATCCAGATGATTCGTGAAGCCGGAATCGTATTTTCGGAGCTGGAACCGGAAGCCATTGATATGCCGTTTGGCACACAAAGCGGCGCGGGCGTTATTTTTGGCGTAACCGGCGGCGTTACAGAAGCGGTTATCCGCCGTCTGTCAGATAATAAATCTGTTTCGGCGCTGCGTGCGATTGCATTCAACGGCGTAAGGGGCATGCAGGGGCTGAAAGAAACTTCCATCGTATATGGCGAACGCGAAGTAAAGATCGCTGTTGTCAGCGGCTTAAAGAACGCGGAAGACCTTATTAAACGGATTCAAAGCGGCGAAGCGTATTACGACTTTGTTGAAGTGATGGCCTGCCCGGGCGGATGCGTCTGTGGCGCCGGCCAGCCGATTATTAACCTTGAGGGCAAAAAGAAACGCAGTGCCGGTATTTATGCAACAGATAAAATGTGCAGCATTAAGCGTTCCGAAGAAAATCCGGTAATTACCACCCTGTATTCCGGTTTGCTCAAGGGAAAGGTTCATAAGCTTTTGCATGTGAAATATCAGGCAAAATAATTCAAACCAAATTTTTATTTCTAACATAAAAACGGGCTTTCTGAAGGTAATTTCAGAAAGCCCGTTTGCTTTGGGTTCCGCTGTATATCCTGTTCAGCCGACTGCTTTATTCCACTTGCATAATTTGTCGGAAATAAAGTCAACAGCAACAAACAGGGCGAACCCGATGATCGAAATGACAATAATACCAATGTACATATCGATATAATCAATTCTTGACCATGCGTCCACAATGTAGTAACCCATGCCGTATTTTGTACCGTATCCCTCCACAAAAAACAGGATGGAAACGGCTGTGCCGAGGGAAACCCGGATACTGGTAAGCAGTTCGGGTAAAATCGCGGGCAGCGTAACGTGCCGTATGATTTGCCCCCGTGTCGCACCCGCGCTGACGGTTACCTCATACATTGTCTCATCAATATTCCGCACACTGTCCCTAACCGATACAATCACCTGGAATACAATGATTAGAAAGATAATCGCAATTTTAGAGCCGTCACGCATTCCCAGCAGCAGCATAGCAATCGGCAGCAGCGCTGTTTTCGGAATCGGGTAGCTGAAATAAATCAGCGGATACAATACCTTGTTTGCTTTTTCTGAATAAGCCATCAGAATTCCGATGGGAATCCCGATTGCGAGCGACAGCGCCAATCCGACCGCGATTCGCTTTAAGCTGTAAAGAATATGAATTAAAATATCGTTTGCAAACACACTGCCGAAGTTTTGGTAAACAACCACCGGGTTTGGAATTACAGTTGTCTGCATGCACACGGCTGCAATAAGCCAGATGAGGTTTAACAGGAAAAAGCCCTGCAAAAAAATTTTGCAGCGGTTCAGCAGCTTACGCAATTTCACCCTGCCCCCTGTCGCCCGGTTTTAATTTTTCCCGCAGAAGTTGTTTTACCGCGAGATATTCCATACTCTCTGGATACAACTTCCCGAAATACGGATTTTGCATTTGATATTCGATATTTCCCTGATGAGTACCCATTACAACAATGGTATTCCCCAGGTAAAGAGCCTCCTCAATACTGTGAGTCACCAATATGGTAGTGGGCCGGTTCTGCTCCCAAATCCGCAAAAACAGCTCCCTGGCTTCGTCGCGGGTAATTGCGTCCAAAGCGGAAAAAGGCTCGTCCATCAGCAGTAAATCCGGCTTCAAAATAAACGCCCTTGCAATGGCGACCCGCTGAACCTGCCCGCCGCTGATTTCTTTTGGGTACCTTCCAAGCAGCTTTGAAATATCCAGAGAATCATATATCTTTTCAATTTCCTGTTTTCTTTCAAGCGCGATTTGCTCATGACGGATTTTCAGCGGCAGCAGGCAATTCTCCCTGACTGTTTTCCAGGGCAGCAGGCCGCAGTTCTGCGGTATCATCCCGATTTTATGCGTTTTGGGGTTTAACGGCTGCCTGTCATTCTCTTTTATGTAATCCATTTTGCCGCTGTTTGCAAAAAGTGTTCCGGCCAATGTTTTGATTAAGGTTGACTTTCCGCAGCCGGATGGACCGAGGATTGCCAAAGCCTCCCCCTGTTCAATGTGCAGGGAAAGGGTTTGAATGACCGGAATTGCTTCCTTTTTCGTTTTGTAGCCAACGGAAAGATCCTCAATGACAAGCATTTTGTTCACCACGCAACCTTATTTATTAAAGTTAATTACGGTTCATCTCATCGGATTAAGCAAATAAAATTAACTTTATTAAGAATAGACATCATATACCAGTTGATCGTATTTCAGGTCGGGTTTGCACAGGCCTTTTTTACTTGCCCACTGAATTGCCGCTTCCACATCCTTTTGAGGAGGCAGCGCGCTGGTTCTGAATTTTTTCACCGTGATTTTACCAACCATTTCCTGCGGATACCCCACCGCTTTAATGACGGTTTTTTCATACTTACGAATATCCGTGCGATTCATATAGTCCACCGCTTCGTTGTATGCTTTATATAAATCATGAATTGCCTTCGTCTTTTTGTCCAGCGCGGTTTTTGAAAACGCGGAAACCGCCGGATACAGCCCGAACTGGTTGGCGCTTCCCAAATAGACAGCGCCGTCATTCAGCGCAAGCGTTGCAAAAGGCTCCGGCAGCAGGCCAAGGTCAATTTTATTGTTGCGCAGCAGTTCCAAACGGTCGGGTATTCTGGGAACGATCTCTTTTACCACATCCGTACTTGCCATTTTATTATTTGCTAAAATATCGTCCAGTGTATAATCAATCAGCGTTTTTTCGGATATTGCAATGCTTTTGCCCTTGATTTGGCTGATATTTTTAATTCCGGTGTTTTTGCCCGCAACCAAAATATAGTCGCCGTCGGTAATACCGGTAATTTTAACATCAAATCCGGCCTTTTGGTACATGCACACGCCCACATAATCCGTCAGAACACCGTCCAACTCGCCTGCCTGAAAGGCGGCGTCCCTGTCTTTGGCCGAAGTAAACACCTGCAAATCCAATTTAAAATTATATTTATCCGCAAGCTTGTTTTCGTTAATCAGCACATAAGGAATTACGTCGGAAGAGGACATCATTCCAATACGGATTGTCGGTTTTTCCGTGCTGCTGGGCGTGCTTTTGGCTGCGCATCCCCCAAAGGATATTGCCATGGTAAGGAGTAAAGCCGCCAATAGTACGGCTGAAATTATTTTATTTTTCATAGTTGTCTCCCCATCTTTTATAACTGTCATTCTCAATCCCAAGGCAGTCCAACGTTTTGCCCGCGATGAAATTCACGATATCCTCCACCGTACCCGGATGCCCGTAAAAGCCCGGCATGGCCGGCAGAATGGTCACCCCAAGCTTTGAAAGCTCATACATGTTTTTCAAGTGAATGGTGGAAAGCGGTGTTTCCCTTGGCACAAGAACCAGTTTGCGCCGCTCTTTTATCATAACGTCCGCGGCACGGGTCAAAAGTGTTTTTGTGACACCGTTTGCGATTTCCGCCATTGTGGACATGGAGCAGGGAATAATCACCATTGCGTCGCAGCGGTATGACCCGCTTGCCACGGCGGAAAACAGGTTGCTGTTGTCTTCCATAATGATTTTGGCCTTTCCCCTGTTCCAAAGCTCCGCCTGCTCTTCTAAATCGACCCCTGTTTCGTACTGCAGCACTTTACGCCCCTGTTCGGACGCAATGACATGCAGTTCCAGTTCCTGCAAGGTCAGCAGCTCCATCAGACGCAGAAAATAAGCGCTTCCGCTTGCGCCGGTTACCGCGACAATTAATTTTTTCATTATAATCCTCTAAATAAACGCGTCCAACAGACCGAACACCAGCAAAACAAGGCTGACAAGCTGGTTCACACTGTAGGACGCAATATTGACATTGGTTAAGTTAGTCGGGGAAACCATGCGGTATTCCGTGACAAACAGGCCTGCGATAATCGCCAGACCGATATAGTAGATGAATCCGAATTGCGGGGTCAGCAGGCCAATGGCCAGCAGACAGAATAATGTAATGATGTGAAACGCCATGGAAATGTGCAGCGCGTTTTTCACACCGAATTTCACAGGCACGGAATGCAGTCCGTTTGCTTTGTCAAAATCGTAATCCTGACAGCCGTATATAATATCGAACCCGGCGACCCACAAGGTATTTGCCGCACCCATAATCAGCGGAACCAACGCAAGCTTGCCTGTTACCGCCAGCCACGCGCCGACCGGCGCGCAGGCGCAGGTAACCCCCAGCACCAAATGACATAAAAATGTAAACCGTTTGCAGTATGAATAGATAATCAGTAAAAATAAGGCAACGGGCGACAGCGCAAAACAAACCCAGTTCAGCTTGTATGCCCCGAAAAGCATCACTGCAAAACAGGCTGCCGTAAAAAGAATCACCTCGCCCTTTTTCATCTCGCCCTTTGGCAGCTGCCGGTTGGCGGTACGGGGATTGCGCGCGTCTATTTTTGCGTCAATCACGCGGTTAATTGCATTCGCGCCCGTACGCGCACCCATGAAGCAGACAACAATCCAAACCAGCGTTGAAAGCTTTGGCAGGCCTTTCGCCGCCAGCACCATGGAAACGAGTGCAAAGCTGAATGAAAAAATGGTATGGGAAAACATAACCAGTTTTCCGTATTCCTTTATCTTATTAATGAATTTCATCAATACCATATTCCCTCCACCTTTCATTAACATATTGCTTTATCTGATCCGTCATGACAATATCATTCGGCCAGTCACGCGTAAGGCCCTCTTCCCGCAGCTTTTTGGTCGCGTCAATTCCGATTTGATCCCCCGACAAAACAATATCGCGTTTTGCGTCAATATTATTAAACACCTTCCACATTACCGTGGCAAGGTCTTTCGGATTGATGCCGTCATCCACGGCAATCACAAATTTGTCCCGGTGCTGCTTGATAAATTCCTTCAGAGCCTCCCTGCCCTGCCACGGGCGCTCCTTCTTTACAGTTAAAATTTGGAATGTATTTGTGACGCCGCTTTCCGCTGTACTATTGCCCGCAGCGGTCGCGTCCACCCCCAGCCTGCTGCCGTACAGCGCCCTGTCGGAAGAGTGGTCCAGCGCATCCAGCGGCCCTTCCGAAAGGAACAGGCTTTCGATGCCATGCACGTTGCTTAAAACCGCGTCCCGCACCTGGGCTGTATTCTGCACATCGACCGTTTCATCGACGGCCACAATCAGTTTGGTGTACATCATTTGCCCCATACCCCAAATTGCATTCATCACCTTGCGCGCACTTCCCGGATATTTACTGCGGACGGAAACAATCGCACAGTTGTGAAACACCCCTTCAAGGGGCATGTTCAAATCCACAAGCTCCGGCATTTGCAGCCGAAGAACCGGCAAAAATATGCGTTCCGTCGCCTTGGCCATGTAGCAGTCCTCCATGGGGGGCTTACCCACCACGGTCGCCGGGTAAATTGCATTTTTTTTATGCGTGATGCAGGTAACATGGAACCGCGGATAATAATCCGCTAGGGAGTAATACCCCGTGTGGTCGCCGAAAGGCCCTTCCAGTACAAGCTCCTCCGTCGGGTCCACATAGCCTTCTATCACAATTTCCGCATGAGCCGGAACGTAAATGTCATTGGTAATGCTTTTGACCATTTTCACCCTTGATTTTCTGAGCCAGCCGGCCAGCATCATTTCATCAATCATTTTGGGCAGCGGCGCGGTAGCCGCATAGGTTATTGCGGGGTCACACCCCAGCGCAACCGAAACCGGCATTCTTTGCTTTTGTTCGGCATACCCTTTGAATATTTCGGAGCCGTCCTTATGCTTGTGCCAATGCATTGCCGTGCTGGTATTGTCAAGAATCTGCATGCGGTACATTCCCACATTCTGCTGTTTTGTGTTCCTGTCCTTCGTAAAAACAAGGGGCAGTGTGAAAAACCGCCCGGCGTCTTCCGGCCAGCATTTCAGCACGGGCAGCGCGGACAAATCCGCCTCCCTTTCGATTACCTGCTGGCACGCCCCTTTAAACCGGCTCCGCCTTGGGAACACACTGAGCAACCGGAACAAATGCGGAATGCTTTTTATCAGTTTTGGAATGGACAAATAATTGCTCAAATCCAAATATTTTTCAATTTCGTCGGCAATATCATCGAGTTTTTCCGCACCCAGCCCCATGCTCATCCGATCATAGCTGCCCATCGCATTCATCAGCACCGGGTAGTTTGAACCGGTCACATTCCGAAATAAAAGCGCCGGGCCATGGGCTTTGGAAACACGGTCGGTAATTTCCGTAATCTCCAGTTCCGGGGAAACAGCGGTATCAATATACTTTAATTCACCTTTTGCATCCAGCTCTTTGACAAAGCCCTGCAAATCTTTCAATGCCATCGTCTTCCCCTGTTCTGAAATAATTCACATATTTATGAAGTTTATTTTTTAATATACTTTTGAAAATTTTTACTGTATTTGATGGAGCCGTCCGGGAAAACCCACATTGCTTCCATGTCCGGCATGCTGTTGATAAATTTCAAAGCCCGCTCAAAGGGCATGTTGAATACTGCGGTAGAAAGCGAATCCGCTTTGCCGGAATCTTTGCACAAAAGCGTGACCTGTTTATAATTGGTGGAAGGCATTAGCGTAGTCGGATCAATAATATGGTGATAATTTTTTCCGTTCACCGTATAATACCGTTCATAAACTCCGCTTGAAACAAGGGACTCATCCGTTAACAGGACGGTATTCAGCGATTTTTGGTCGCTGCTCAAGTCGGGGTTTTGAATACCGACATTCCATTGTTCGTTATTAACGCCTTTATTGCCAATTGCGCGGATGTTGCCGCCCACACTGATTAAACCGGAGGTGTACCCGTGTGCAATCGCAATTTGGCAGACCTGCTCCGTGGCATACCCTTTCGCAGCGGACCCTACGTCAAGGCTCATTTTCGGGTCCTCCAGATACACGGTGGAGGCTTTTTCATCAATAATCACTTTATTAATATCCGTGTGTTGCATTGCGGCTTTCAGGTCGCTCATCGGCGGCAGTTTGGCATTATCCGGGTCGGCGATACCCGCTTCCCTGTAATTGTGCCAGATTTGCAGTACGGGGCCCAAAGCCACATTGCACGCCCCGTTGCTGAGCTTGTTCGCATTCTTTGCAAGAAGCAGCAGATCAATTATTTTTTTATCAACCTTAACCGGCTTTTTGCCCGCATTGTCATTGATCGTTTTAATATTATTGATGCCGGGATAATTATCGTAAATATCATAAAGCTGATGATAAATTTTTAGATTATTATAGATCAGGTTGGAAAAGTTTGTGAATTCTTCTTTGGTTTCCGTGTAACCTATAATTGTAGTCATTGTGTCAAAAAGCTTTAGGAACTGTGCTTCATAACGCGTTTTTTTGCTCACATTTCCTGCACTGCAGGCAGAAAGCTGGAATAAAAGTGCCAAAGTCAGAATGGTCGCAAGCGTTTTCTTAACCAATTTTTCACCTCAAAAAATGGAGAGGTAGAATAAATCTACCTCTCACAGAATTCAGATCTTACAATGTTTACTGTGCGTTTGCAGCGGCTTTTTCCAAAATTGTCATAAAGTCCGTTACATGTACTGTTACGGAAGCAGTAATTTCGGTGCTTGTTGCTTTGCCTTCACTGTCCACAGCAATGCCCTTAATCTGATCGATTGTTTTGCCGGTTGCATAGGTTGCGAACGAAGCAGCCTGCTCGTTCCATTCCTTGCCGATTTTGGAAACCTTCTTCATTCCATAGGCATCTTTCAGTTCATCCTTGGACTTCTGCTCTGCCTTCAGGTCGGAAGTGATTTTGCCGGTTTTGTCAAAGGTAACTTTGTTTTGTGCAGCGTCGATAACGCAGCTTGTAACTTTACCGTCCGCGCCAAATGTGGAGGCAGTGAAATAGGAATATGCCTGTGCAATACCGTCCTTCGCGCCCGCGTCGGCGGACTGTGCACCGGAGGCTGTCAGACCGAGACCAAGCTTATCGTCCGCGCCTGCACCAAGGTCCTGCGCATTGGCAACGGCCTTCTGTACTGCGGTGATAAAGTCGCCCACGTGGATGGTAACGGAAGCAGTAAGCTCTTTGTCCGTTGTCGTGCCTTGGGCACTGACTGCAATACCCTTTACTTCATCGGCAGTCTTGCCTACAACATATTTCGCAAAAGCAGCAGCCTGTTCATTCCATTCCTTGCCGATTTTGGAAACTTTCTTCACGCCGTATTCCTCTTTGAGCTCGTTCTTGCTCTTGAACACAGTGGTAGCAGGGGTCAGGAGCTTGCCTTTGTCGGAAAACTGGATTTGAGCTCTCATGCCGTCAATGTCACATTTTAAAATTTTCCCGTCTTCTCCGACCGTAACGGCAACGGCCGTAATGTCGGAAACAGCGGTGCCTTTTCCATCCTTAACCGGGGTGGATTCCGAAACGGATGATACGACAGCCAAGCCGGTTTTTACTTTGCCTGCTGTTGCAGCAGCAGCGGATGATGCCGCTTCGGAACTTGCCGCAGCCTGAGATGCCTGTGAAGCCGGCGCTGCGGAGCTGGTGGCGCTTTGTGAGCCGCATCCTACAAGTGTGGAAACAGAAAGTGCCGCGACCATTAACAATGCGATTACTTTTTTCATATTGATCCTCCAAATTTCTTTATTATACTCTCTATTTAAAACCGAGCTTTTGTAAAGCCGGAAGAGTAACCCTTAGAAGTGTTGATGTCGCCACCCCCGCAATAATACCGGAAATCAGCAGCACCGGAAAATAGGCCCATAAATATATGTTTGTATAAATAATGGATATCGCAATAATTTGCCCAATATTATGAAATACTGCCCCTAAAATACTAATCATCAAATAAGAAATTTTATCCTTAAAAATCAGCAGAAACAGTATCATGACCAGAACGGAAAGCAGGCCGCCGCATAAGCTTAAAAATGACGCAACAGCGCCCCTGGTAAGAAAGACGAACATCGCTTTCAAAACCGCCAAAAGCAGCGCTTCTTTCTTCTCGACAAAGAACAGGGAGTACATTACCACGATGTTCGAAAGCCCAAGCTTTACGCCCGGCACAGGGACGGGGATTTGCAGTTCGTTTTCAACGACGGACAGGACAAGGACAACCGCGAAAAGAAAGGCCGTTAAAACCATGCGCTTTATTTTAATTGAATTTATCACACGGTCGGGTAGCTTCTTGTTTTCACTCATAATTCGCCTTTCTTTTATTGGGCTACAATGTCAAGATCATCCGCGCTGTGCTGATCCTTCGCAACAATTTTCATTACAATTTCATTCGGCAGACACGCCGCGCTTTCCCCAATGGTGTGAAGCTTCCCTGCGTGGATACAGACTTTATCCGGACAGTTGGATTCTTCAAAGCAAATGCTTCCATCGCGATAGACATGAAAAACAACATTTTTATTTTGACTGATTGAAAATCTTTTATCCACTCCGGCTGTTAAATCCACAGTCTGAACAAGCTGCGATTTATAAAAAATCTCTGCTTTGGCGGCCTTACCGGCAAACAGATACTGGTAAGAAAACCACGCGGCAGCACAAACGACCAAAACAACCGAAAGGATAACGAAATCAGATTTCTTTATAAATTTCATTCAATAAGGCTCCGTCTTAGGCCAAAAGACCACTGATGAATATCAGAATCGTATTTGTTCCCATAATAATCATAAAATTTCTCACCGCTAAAATAAAGGTTTCCATTTTATCCTGCTTTTTCATAAACCGGACTATATTTTTCTGAACGAAAAAGATTGTCAGCAAAGACAGCAGGCAAATCGGTGACAGTATTTTAAAGAGAACCATTGCGACAGTGGCAGCATATGCGGCATAATACAGTCCCGCAAATACATACAGCGCTTTTCTGCCTAAATAATAAGGCAAAGTATACCGTTTTACAAGAATATCTTTTTCCAAATCGCAAAGATTATTTGCGAGCATAATATTTGCCGTTGCGCAAACCGGCGTTACCGAAAGGAGCAGTACGCTGATGACCGGTAAAACCTGCAGGTTCAAGGAAATTGTCCGGAGGTTAAAGCCAAATGTAAAAAAGGTTCCTTTCGGCATGTTAATATACAGCAAAATAAAGGGGATTAACAAGCCGTAAAAAAATCCTGAAAAAATCTCGCCAAGCGGCTGCCGCGAAATGGGAATTGGGCCATAGGTGTAAAGCACCCCGCATAAAAAGCAGAGGCCGCCAAGCAGCAGCACAATGATGTCCGTTAAATACGCTAAATAAAGTCCGAGCGACGCGCTCGTTAAAAATAAAACAATAATAACCGCAAAGGATGTATTCCACTTAAAAGGCAATATCTGCCCGTTTGTTTTTGAATCGACATAATTGTTAATCGCCGTGGTTGTCAAATCAAAAAGGAACATGGAAGCGAAAAAAAGAAGAGTAAGCTTAAAATGAATCGGCTGCTTTTTATAAAACAAATAAGCGACCGTCATAAAGAAAGTAAACACGCTTGTGATTTTGGTGCGAAGCTCTGTATAATCAAAAAATTTTTTAACCATCTGAATCATTTTATAACCCGTTATAGGCTTTATCCAGAATGGCTTTCAGCGCTTCTTTTTTCTCATCTGCCGCATTCAGCGACCGGATGATGCCGAAAGCCTTATTATAGTATTTTTTAGACACCAGGCGGGTATAATTCAAACCGCCGGTTTCAGACACCGCCGCATTAATTTCGCTGCGCGAAACGTCGTCCGTCCTGGCCTTTTCTTTAAAACTGCCCTGCTGCTGAAACGCGTAAATCAAAGGCAGCGTAATTACGCCCTGCTCATAATCGGACTGAACGGGCTTTTTTGCAAGCTGCTGCGGTGCTTCAAAATCAATGCAGTCATCCGTAAGCTGAAAAATCATGCCGATATAATGACCTAAACGCACGTATTTGTTGATTTCATCTTTCGCTTCCTTGCAGAGAATCGCCCCGGCGTAAAAGGAAGCTTCGAACAATGCCGCAGTTTTACCTGAAATAATTTTGAGATAATTGAAAACAGAAAGGTCCAAATTGTGATTGTTCTGGTTTTGTTTTAATTCCCCAAGGCAGATTCTGCTCATATAATCCGGCATTTCAAAGTTAATATAATCCTTCCTGTCCGAAACAGAGGACGCCTGCTGAATTGCCAGGCAAAAAAGATAATCGCCGCATATGACAGCCGACCGGCGGCCGTATTTTTTTTGAAGCGTGATAATCCCCCTGCGCAGCTTGGCATTGTCGATTACATCGTCATGCACAAGAGTCGCAAGATGCAAAATTTCAATCGCGGATGCGAATTTCACTGCATCGGGATGGATAAGGCCGTCCTTATTCTGCGCACAGACAAGTAAGGAAACCGCACGAATAAACTTCCCCCATGAAAGTGTTAAATGCTGCATATAATCCCGAACTGTTTTCGGCGAGGCGGACAGCTTCCTGTCCACCTCCTGTTTTACAAGCCCGGTCGCATGGTCAAAAGTTATAAAATCAACGGCAACATTTTCTAAAGCATTTTCATTAGTCATTGTAAATATATAGCTTCCTTACAAATTTTACATTTTTCCAGTGCTTTTTCAGGAACGGCATCGCGTAATAGTCAAGGCCGAAGGTTCTGCCGCCGCCAATCAAAACCGCAATCGCCGCAAAAATCATCCAGAACGTATTGAGGTACAAACCGGTTGTGCACACAAACATGACCTGAAGGATGAGCGAGAAGCCGGAAGACAGCGTTGTAAACAGGCCGCCGATCAGCGAAAGGCCGATTAAGATTTCCGCTGTAACAATGAAAATCTGCATTATCATTTGGACTGTCTGGTTTGGAAGAATAAACGTGTTAACGAACCAGTTCATCAGCGGAACATCAAGCTTAAAGGCCATGTCATTCAGAGTGGACTTGGCTAATTCTTTTCCGCTTACAAGTATAACCTGGAACCAACCCAAAAAGCTGAAATTCATCAAAACCTTTCCGACCGCGGCTGCTGCGGCCCCTGCGGCAGCTCCTGCTGCTGCGCCCGCTGCACCGGCTGCGGAACCGGCCGCGTTGGCGGCGCCGGTTGTAGCGGAGGAAACTGCGTCTATTGCCGGGGCGGCCGCACCCGCCACCAGGTTTATCACTGTCGCCACACCGGTTGCGGCGGTTTTTGTCGCACTGCTTGTCGCATCGGGAGCGGCGGCGGCACTGGATGCAGTATGTAAAATACTGTTATACCAGGTATTTGCTCCGCCGAAAAAGCCGGTTAACTGCGCCGAGCTGTACCAGCCCTCGACAATTTTCATAACACCTTCATAAAGCCATACCATTCCGAGCCACACCCGAAGTGCGACCAGCAAAAAGCTGGGCGTTTTATTGGAGAAATGGCCGCCCACAAAACTTCTGTTGTGGCGAACGGTGAAGAATTCATGCTTCATGTAGCTGAAAATTTTATTCCATCCGAGCACCTGAATAAAATAAATAATATTGATAAAGTGTTTTGCAAACATTGCAAGGAAGGAAGGAAGGTTGAACATGTGGTTCGGCAATCCCACGCGGGCAACACCGTACCGGCCGCCGACACAAACCATAACGCCGTGCATCTTCGGTTTATACGCGACCATTTCCCCTGTTCCCGTAACCGCACAGATGATATTTTTCGCGGCAACCCCGGCGCTCTGCTCGCAGTTTTCCACCAGCTGCGGAACCGGAGCCGTTTCCCCTTCCGGAGTATATAAAATATTATCGCCTACAATGTAAACACTGTCATTATCCACCGAGCGAAGATAAGCATCGGTCTGGATGCGGCCGCGTCTTGCGGACTGAAGTGTTTTTGCAGCCTCGCCGGCAATTTCGGAGCTTTCGATTCCTGCGGTCCAGATGACAGTTCCGACACTTTCGTGTGCAACCGTCTCCCCTATTTTCAGTTCAATGAAATCTTCGCCAATTCCAACAACGCCTGCATTCAGCTTAATGCCAACGCCCATTTTTGCAAGGCGTCTTTCAATTTTACCCGAAAGCTTTTCCGGTAAAATTGGAACAATGCGCGGCAGAATGTCAACGTCAACAATGGTGACCATGGAACGGTCTATTTCATATTTTTCGCACAAAAACGGTACATATTCGGCAAGCTCGCCCACCATTTCGATTCCGGTAAATCCGGCGCCGACAACGTAGAACGTTAATATTCTTTTCTTTTCGTCCAGGCTGGTTTCACGGGCCGCTTTTCTGAATGTATCATGAATATGTTCTTTTAACAGTACAGCGTCGTCATAAGACCACAGCTTGTACGCGTACTCCTGTGCGCCCGCCACACCGAAAAAAGTCGGCTTGGAGCCGGCGGCCAAAACCAGGTAATCATAGCTGTAAGTTTCGTTTGTTCCCAAAACAAGCTTTTGATTAAAATCGATGGACTGAACCGTGTCAAGCTTTACATCGACTTTCCTTCCGGCAAACACTTTTTTCAGGCTGATTTTAATGCTGTCCTCATCCACACGGTTCGCAGCTACTTCGTGAAGCTCGGTAAGCATCGTATGGAACGGATTTCTGTCAATGATGGTGACCCTGACATTTTCGTCCTGTTTCAATTTTTTTAACTTTTTAGCTAATTTTTTTGCTGTTAGCAGCCCGGAGTAGCCGGCACCAATAATAACAATATTTTTTTCCATAGTCAGCCTCTTTTATTAAAATTTTATTTTGCAAAATAATAAATCCGCAATATACGGTACTGCGGAATGGGATTGTGAAATAAAAGACATGCCGGAACATGCTTTGTAATAAAATCAGTTAAAAATACAAACAGTATCTGTTTTTATTCCTCAATTTGTAGAATAGCGATTTGCTATCATTATAACAATCCGGCTGTTATAAGTCAAGATACCAAAAAAAATACGCTTTTCATCAAGGATCGGATTCATTTCGCACTTCAAATTTCCCAGCGTTTCCGGCATTTTCTCAATATGAGACATAAAATCATACTTTTGGGGTCATTTCAGTAAGCAAATGCTGTCCCCTGTTTTGAGTGCGTTCTAAAGTACATTGATCTATCTTTATAACGCAGAACCGCAAACGGATTTATTTTTCCTGAAAATCAGATTTTGAGGATATGAGATACTGTTTTTGGACCATATCAGTAAGCGGATACTGTCTCATATTTTGAGTGCGTTTCAAAGCGTATTCACTGATTTTTATAATATAAAATTGTAAATATAGTATTTAAAATTGTCCCATATTTCAAACACCATTTTATATGCGAAAATAACATTCTTTGAGATCTGAAAGCATGCGGTAATCAAAGGAGGTCCGCCGTCTTCCCTTTCAAATTTCTCAAATGAATACGGGTCTGCAATCGTTTCCCGTTTTGGCGGACGCCGGACAGTACGATGCTGCATTGGAAAAGCGAACGATAATTTCGTGCTTCTATCCCCCTTGCTGTGAGACATATTTTTTGCCTGCAACAGAACATTAGAAAAAGCCCGCCGGTATTTTCCGACAGGCTTTTTCTAATATGTTCTGAAATTCTATTTTAAGTTCTTTACCAAAATCAATTACGGTTCAAAGCCTTCGCCTTGCTGACTGGTGGATCAACTGCAGCCAATCATTAATGATGAAAAATCAAAAGCATGCTGCATGCCATTGTAATACCGAATATTGTGCCGGCCAGCACATCACTCGGATAATGCACATACAGGTAAAGGCGGGAAAACGCAATCAACCCTGCCACAACAAAAGCAATCACACCCAAGACCGGGCTTACCGTAATAATAATCATTGCGGCCGCGAAGGAAGACATGGTGTGCCCGGACGGAAAGGAGTAGTCCATCGGGCAGGGAATTAAAAGAGGAACCTGAGGCGAAATGTGGCACGGCCGGGGCCTTGCCACCAGTGGTTTTAAAACCAGGTTGGTTATCAGCGCACACAGTACGAGGGTAACAAACATAATTAATCCAATTTTGCGATAGCTGCGCATCCTCATAAAGACGATCATGACAATGCCCCATATTACTCCGCAGGTACCTAACGAAGTAATGATCGGCATTGCTTTGTCCAAAACAGAACAGCGAAGGCGCCTTTGTATGAGTGATAATACTTTATTATCCACAGCAAGAATGGGCCCGATCATTCACACATCTCCTTATACGATTAAAAGCAGCGGTTTAACACTCTTAATATTATCAGCCGCTTGTTAGCATCTAGTAATGTTATACCTAAATTGCCCTTAAAAAGCAACAGTAATTTTCAGCCTGATTTTGCAAAACCTGTGCAAAAGCTTTCCGCCAGGAATAATTTTACCGGACAGTAAAAATACCCGCGGCCCCATACCCAATAGTAAAACAGGCAATTCCAACCGAAACCGACAATACGACAAACAGGATGGCTTTCTTCGCCGCTTTGCCGCGGATTAACTGGACGCTCTCCACCGTAAAGGTGGAAAAAGTGGTAAACGCACCGCAAAATCCATCGCCCAAAAGAAGGTAGGGATTCCCGCTTACACCAAAGCCGCAAAGCAGGCCAAGCAGCAGCGCCCCGGATATATTAATGAAAAAGGTGCCAAACGGAAAGGAATGCGGTTCACGCCGGAGCAAAACCACACCCAGCTTATACCGGGCAATTGCACCGCACATGCCGCCAAGGCTTAACAGTACCAAGGTCAAGAAGCATGCCTCCGTTCAAGGCGTTTCGCCGACAGGATTCCAAGCCACGCGGCTGCAAGCCCCAGCAGAACGGAACCGGCCACATAAGCCGCAGAAAAGAAAACATGGCCGGAAAGGTACAGCAATACGGAGTCTTTGCACAAAGTGGAAAACGTAGTGTAGCCGCCCAAAAAACCGGTTGTAATCCCCAAACGGATTTCCGCCGTCACCGGCAGAAGCTTAATGAACAGGATCATTAAAAAGCCCAAAATGAAGCTTCCGCTGATATTAATCAGTATGGTAAGAAGCGGGCGGTAAACTGAGCCAACAGGTAGCGGAATCAGCTGAATCAAATGCCTTGCGACAGTTCCGGCCGCTCCCCCGACACCCACTGCAAAATATTTTTTCATATGTACCTCCGGAAAAAGCTGTGCAATGGCCGCGGAGAAGTTGGCTACAGGATGGTACGGGAATTGACCCGGCGGTTCCTTACACAAAGAAAAAGCCGATTATTCCTGCGAAAAGCACAGGGGTCATCAGCCGATAAATGAAATTGTTATTCCATTTTCATTTATAAAAGCCAACGGTTCCGATGATTGAATTCAAAGAAGTCATTAGCTGTTACAGCAGTTTCACATGACTGCCGGGCAAAACTTTATGCCCAGTTTTTGTATTATATCATATGGAATTTGATTTATCAATATATGTAATAACCCGATTCAAGTGCTGCATTTCATGCAAAATATAAAAAATCGGGGCTGACACAAGGATTTTCCGCGAATCGGCCCCAAATACAGATAAAAGCGAAGTTCATTATTAAAAGGAATGCCCCTCCGTTTCGGAAGAACATTCCCCTGCACAAAAGGAATCATTCTGTTCATGCACACAGCACCGCAATAAAGTTCACCTCGGCATTGCAGCCAAGCGTTTTGATTTCGATTGGATTCGGAAACCAAACAGTATAGTCCCGGGCGCAGAGCTGATTGGGCAATGCGAAAAACAGCGCATTGCCGTCGCTTGTCTTGCTCCTCGCGTTCCCTTCACCGTCCAAATAGCGGATGACAATACTGTAACCCGCGTTTATTACTGTTCCAAACCGCATTTCAAAGCATGTCGTACGGGTATGGTACAGAATGCTGCCCATGACTTTTGTTAACCCGGGCAGTTCAATCCGTTCGCAAATACACTGTGCACTGTACCTGTTCTGCTCCTGAAAGGCAACGACCGAAGGGATACTCCATACGGTGACAGGGACGATTTGGTCTTCAACCTGAAAGTACCCGTCCGCCTGAGAATGGCTGATGAATTGTTTCAATTTAGATCATCCTTTCCCCGTGCATCACAAAATTCATTCAGCAGCCGGCCGGACTCCGCACGGGAAATACTGGCGGCTTTTTACCGTACCATGAAGGGAAACGCCTTTTGGGTACTCCCTTTTGAATTGGCAATACTATGTGAAGCATCGGCTTATTACAACGAAACCGTTACGGTAAACTGTACCACTGCGCAAGCCCCCTGTGCCAAATCGCCCACCGGCACACTGTTTTCCGGGTTCAGGTCAAGGTAAGGTATTGTACCGTTCAGCAAGGTCGAGCTTGGAACATAGGTCATTCCCTCGGGGATATGCGCAGTTATGCGCATGTTCTGAATCGGAATGTCCCCTGTGTTGGTCACTGTGACCGTGTAAACAACCGTCTCCCCATCCTGTGTTACTACCGTTTTATCTGCGGTTTCTTCTATCATCAGGCCCGGCGCGGCAGTCGTGGTCACCGCCTGCTCCGCTTGCGTAATTCCCGAATATTCCAACCCGCTGCCATCTTCGTACCCATAAGATGCCGCACCGGTATGTATTACGTTACCGACGGCACCGCCATTTACCGTAACCGCAAACTCCAGCTTCTTCGAAGAATTTTGAGGAATGTCGCCAACGGTAACGCCGTTTTCCACCGGTTCGCCGTCGGGGAGCGCCGGAAGGAAGGAACCTGCAACAAGGGTTGTTTTCGGCGGGATAATATCCGTTATCTTTACGTCGTGCAAATCTACGGAGGATTCGTTTCGAATGGTAACGGCATATTGAATCGTTTCCCCCACCCGAACCAGTTCTTTGTCCGCTTGAATGTCCAAAATTACCCGTACACCGTCTGTGACAACAGGCTCGCCGGTACGGCTGATTTCCACGGGCGGTTCGCCCTGGGCCGGCGTGTAAAGGCCCGAAGCCTCCGCGTAGCTTTGAAACGGCAGTTCTGCCGGCGATTCCAAATTAGTCATACAGCATTCTCCTAAATATATCAATTTGCGGTATTTTCTTTAACCCATAATTCATTTCAATTTATTTTATGAAATATTTCCTGAAATGTTCCGGGCTATGGAATAGAAAAAAGAAAAATCATGCCGCGCCCTTAAATTTACATTCATAAAGCTTTGTGATAAAATAGGAAAGAATCCGCTGTTTGATTTTAGTCTGCGGCCGATCTCATGATGAAAAGATAAGAGGAATCATAAATGCCCAAAATTGGATTGAGAATTATAAAATCTTCCGTCGCTGTATTCCTGTGCTTTGCAATTTATTTACTCCGCGGCGACGGAATACCCTTTTATTCCGCGATTGCGGCGGTGCTCTGCATGCAGCCGGATGTGCCAAACAGCCGCAGAGTGGCGCTGAACCGTACTGCCGGAACCTTTATCGGCGGATTTTTCGGCATGGTGGTCATGCTGATTGAAACACAGTTTATCCCCCCAAATTTACCCATATTGAAATATCTGCTGATATCCGCCATAATCATCCCTGTAATTTACAGTACCGTTTTGCTGAAAAAGACGACCGCTTCCTATATTGCCTGCGTGGTTTTCATGAGCATCACCGTATCGCACGGGCTGGACGCCAACCCTTACCTGTTTGCCGCGAACAGAATTATTGACACCTTGATCGGCATTTTCGTGTCGCTGGGAGTAAATGCGTTTCATCTGCCCAAACGAAAAAACTCGACCCTCCTTTTTGTGAGCGATCTCGGCGGCACACTGACAGACAGCGCCGGGCAAATCAGCAGCTTCACGAAAATAAAGCTGAACCACCTGATTCGGAAGGGTGCGCTGATTACGGTGGCAAGCCGCCGTTCCTCCGCCTCTGTCGCGCCGGTTCTGGAGGGCATTGATTTTAATCTGCCGATTATCACCTTGAACGGAGCTGCTCTTTACGACCTGAAAGCAAAAACCTATCTTTACTGCAAATTTATTCCTTACGGCGCGGCGAAGGAAGTGCTTGGAATTTTTGAAAAATACGGCCTGAACTGCTTTGTTCACACCATCATCAATGATATCCTTCATATTTACTACGGCGATTTCACGAACCCTGCGGAAGAAAAGCTGTACCACGCAAGCAAATTCCACCCTTTGAAAAATTACATTTACAGCCCGCTGCCGGAAGGGCGCGACGTTGTGTTTTTCCGTGCGCTGGACACGCTGGAAATGATAGAAAAGTTATACGGCGATATTTGGAAGCTGAACTGCAAGGAACAGATTACCGCCGGTTATTACCCCGACAGTTCAAATGAAGGCTATTATTTCCTTGAAATCTACAGCTCGGAAGCCTCGAAGGCAAACGCTGTTTTTGAACTGAGAAAGCGTTTTTCCGCTGACCGGGTCGCTGCCTTCGGAAACGATAAAAATGATATTACCATGATTCAGGACGCGGATTACGGGTACGCGGTGGCAAACGCTTCCGATGAATTAAAAGAAATGGCGCCCAATTTTATCGGCGACTGCAACAGCAACGCCGTTGTAAAAACGATGGAGAAGCTGTTTCACTCAAAAAAGCTGGTATAACTGCAGCCGGCAGAAAGCGCCCCATCCCTGTTCAAAAAGAAGAGGGATGGGGCGCTTTAAATTGTTTCCTGTCAGGACAGCTCAAACTGCCCTGTGTACAGCTGATAATATTTTCCGTGCTGTTGAATCAAATCATCATGGCTTCCGCGCTCGATGATCGCACCGTTTTCAAGTACCATAATGACGTCGGAATTCTGCACGGTGGAAAGCCGATGTGCAATGACAAATACCGTCCTGCCCTTCATCAGAGCATCCATGCCCTTCTGCACAATTGCTTCGGTTCTGGTATCAATGGAGGACGTAGCCTCGTCAAGAATCATGACGGGCGGGTCAGCCACAGCAGCGCGGGCAATGGAAATCAACTGCCGCTGCCCCTGCGAAAGGCCGCTGCCGTCGCCTTCCAGCACAGTGTTGTACCCTTGCGGGAGCATGCGGATAAATCCGTCGGCATTTGCAAGTTTTGCGGAAGCAATGCATTCTTCATCCGTCGCATCCAGCTTGCCGTATCGGATATTGTCTATAACCGTCCCGGTAAACAGGTTTACATCCTGCAAAACAATGCCGAGCGACCGGCGAAGGTCTGCTTTTTTTATTTTATTGATGTTGATGCCGTCATACCGGATTTTACCGTCGGCAATATCGTAGAAACGGTTGATGAGGTTGGTGATTGTTGTTTTTCCGGCTCCGGTCGCTCCGACAAAAGCAACCTTTTGGCCCGGTTCGGCATACAGCGTAATGTTGTGCAGGACAATATGATTCTCGTTGTAGCCGAAATCCACATCGTTGAAACGAATGTCACCCTGCAGCGGCGTATAAGTTACCGCCCCGTCGCTGTGGGGATACTTCCACGCCCACATTTCCGTCCGTTCCTTACACTCCTTTATTTCACCGTTTTCCGATTTTGCGTTGACAAGCGTGACGTATCCTCCGTCCTGCTCGCTTTCCTCGTCCATCAGGTCAAAAATTCTTGACGCACCGGCGAGCGCCATGATTACCATATTAAACTGCATGGAAATCTGGCCGATCGGGTTGATGAAGCTACGGGACAGGGTAAGGAAGGATATGATCGTGCCGATTGTCAGTGTATTGACCCCGGTAAGGCTCAGATTGGGAATTCCGGCTATTCCCGCTGCACCCCCGATTATGGCAAGAAGCACATAGAGCATATATCCCAGATTCCCGATAATCGGCATTGTAATATTTCCGTACTTGTTTGCCTCGGTTGCGCAGTAGCAAAGCTCATCATTCTTTTTGTCAAAATCTTCTTTCGCCTTTTCTTCATGACAAAAAACTTTTACGACTTTCTGGCCGTTGATCATTTCTTCGATATAGCCGTTAACCTCGCCCATGGACTGCTGCTGCTTCAGGAAAAAGGTTCCGCTTCGTCCTACCAGGGCTTTGATTACCTTCAGTAAAACAAAAGCAAACACGGCAACGAAAGCGGTAAGACCGACGCTGAGATAAAGCATGGCGAAAAATGCCGCCGCCACAGAAACGAGGGAGGCAACCATTTGCGGCAAACTCTGGGAAATTGCCTGCCGCAGCGTATCGGTATCATTGGTATAACGGCTCATTACGTCGCCGTGGGTATGGGTATCGAAATATCGAATCGGCAGGGTCTGCATATGTGTGAACATCGTATCGCGAATTTTTTTTAGTGTACCCTGCTCGATGATAACCATCGTCCTGTTGTAGAACAAGGTGGAAAGCACGCCGATACTATAAACCAAACCCATGAATAAAATCATTTTCAACAGGCCGGTGAATACGGGGTGTGTCTGGCCCAGCAGCGGAACAATGTACTTGTCAACCAGAGTCTGCAGGAACAAAGAGGATGCTGCACCTGCGGCCGCGCTCAGCAGGATACAGACGACAACGAAGATCAGCTGAATTTTATAAACGGCCATATAGGAAAGCAATCTTTTAATTGTGCCCGGCTTAAAACGCTGCATCGGCGGTTTATTGCCCCCGGTTGGCATGGTGTTTGCCTTCGGATCACTTTTCGGCGGAATTTTACGCATGGAGAACCCCTCCTTTATTCTGAGATTCATAGACTTCCCTGTAGATGTCACAGGACCTGAGCAGCTCTTCATGCGTGCCGACCGCATTGATTTTGCCGTCGTCAAGCACGATAATCTTGTCAGCGTCCTGAACGGACGAAACGCGCTGCGCAATAATAAGCTTCGTCGTATTCGGGATTTCTTTTATAAATGCCTGACGGATTAATCCGTCGGTCTTGGTATCAACCGCGCTGGTGGAGTCGTCCAGAATAAGGATGGCGGGATTCTTCAGCAGTGCCCGTGCGATGCACAGCCGCTGCTTTTGACCGCCGGACACATTGGTGCCGCCCTGTTCAATATAAGTGTCGTACTGATCCGGGAACTCCCTGATAAAACCGTCGGCCTGAGCAAGCTTGCAGGCATGAATCATTTCCTCATCCGTCGCGTTCTCGTTGCCCCAGCGAAGATTTTCTTTGATTGTGCCGGAAAAAAGCACGTTCTTCTGCAGCACCATCGCAACCTGATTGCGGAGCGATTCAATATCGTAATCGCGCACGTCGATGCCGCCGACGGTTACCTTTCCGCTTACGGCGTCATAAAGACGCGGAATCAGCTGGACAAAACTCGACTTCGAAGAACCTGTTCCGCCGAGAATACCGACTGTTTCTCCCGACGCAATGGAGATGTTGATTCCGTCAAGGACCGGTTTGCCGGCCTTCCTGGAATAAGAAAAGGTGACGTTTTCAAAGGTGATTGAACCGTCTTTTACCGTGGACACCGGATTTTCTCCGTTCTTCAGATTGCTTTCCTCATTCATAACCTCCACAATACGCTCTGCCGACGCGCGGGAAATGATAATCATAACAAACACCATGGAAAGCATCATCAGGCTCATAAGTATCTGCAGCGCATAAGTAATCAGACTGGTCAGTTCACCCGTCGAAAGCCCGGAAACGGGATTGTTGCCGCTGGCTACAATCTCTTTGGCGCCAAACCAGGAAAGTAAAAGCATGCTGGCGTAAAGGCAAAACTGCATCAGGGGCATATTGAACGCAATTCTTTTTTCCGCCTTTGAAAAGTCATGAAAAATGGACTGTGAAATGTCCGCGAACTTCGATTCTTCATGATCTTCGCGGATATAGGACTTAACAACCCGGATACCGAGCAGATTTTCCTGAACCACACTGTTCAGCTTGTCGTAGGTACCGAAGACCCGCACGAAAATGGGATGCACGTGCGATATAATCAGCCACAGGCCAATGCCGAGCACCGGAATGGTTACAAGAAAAATCAGCGAAAGACGAACGTCAATCCGGAAAGAAAAAATCAAAGCGAACACGATCATCATGGGAGCGCGCACCCCAAGGCGAACCAGCATCTGATAAGCATTCTGAACATTGGTGACGTCGGTGGTCATTCGTGTGATGATACTGGCGGTTGAAAATTTATCGATATTGGAGAACGAGAACTTTTGCATGTTGTAGAACATATCACGGCGTAAATTTTTTGCAAAGCCGGAAGATGCAATTGCAGCGCTGCGGCCCGCAAGAATACCGGCCAGCAGCGAGAGCAACGCACAGACAGTCAAGGCAAGCCCTATCCACAGGACGCTGGATATGTTTTTCTTACTGATCCCGTCGTCGATCAAATATGCCATCAGCGTGGGAATGACAATTTCAAGAATCGATTCAAAGGTCACGTATGCCGGGGCAAGTATGCTGTCTTTCCTGTATTCCCCCACGCTGGACAGAAGTTTACGAATCATAAAAAATCTCCTTAATCTCTTGCTGAATATTACGAATCATGATTTTCTTTCTGTTCCTGTTCATGATGCATTTGTTTTTCCGAAGTAACTGTGTCAATTAAAGCGAACATGGTCTTGTTTTTAAACTCGTCCGTCGCCACATTGGCAATCAGCCGGTCCAAATAGCCGCAGAGTATTTCACATTCCTCCGCACTGAAGCCTTCAAACATGCGTGCATCCAGCCGGTCAAACGCGGCCCGGCACTTTTGTGCGAATTCCAGCCCCTTTTCCGTAATCGAAATTCGGTTGCGCCTGAGGTCACTTTCATCCGCGGCTTTTTTCAGCAGGCCGGTTTTCTGCATCCGTTTCACAGAGGTTGCGATGGAAGGCGCGGAAACCTGGAGCGTTTCCGCAAGCTCGGTCTGCGTGCATTGGCCGTGACTGGCAACGTATTCCAAAATCGGCAGCTGGCCGAAATAGATTCCGTTTTCGGCCGCGGCGCGATGAACGCAGATACGGTGTATGATGTTCAGCTGACCGATTCGGCCTACGATATCACGAAAATTAACTTTCATCTATATTCTTCTTTCTCAAATCTTTGCTTTAACACTTAATCGGTTAATTGTTACGTGACTAATAATTAACCGGTTAAGTATTTAGTCTAATCTATTTTTTCCGCAAAGTCAAGCATTCCAGATTTATACTTTCCGCAATGCAAGGCTCACCGGGTACTATCTGCATAAAACATCATTCTCCATTGCATATTTTTTGAATGATATTCCATTGACATTTTTATATTATAAGGTTATAATTTCACTAATTTATTGAGCTATCACTATACCGTATCATAAATATTTTTGCATAATTCAGCTTTACTTCCTGCATTTTTATCGATAACCAAGCGCAAAATTCGGTGAAGCGGAATTTACTGCACACAAAACGGAAGGAGCAAATACCATGAAAAAGACTAGAAAAATCATATCCATTCTGCTCTGCGCAGCCGTCGCGGCGGGCATGCTTGCACTTGCAGGCTGCACAAAAAAGTCAGATACCTCGGCAGCTTCCGCAAGCGGAACAAAAAAGGTTTGGAAAGTGGGCACGGAGTGCGCCGCAGCCCCCTACAACTGGACACAGAAGGATGATTCCAACGGAGCGGTAAAAATCAGCGGCAGCAACGAGTACGCAAACGGCTACGATATTATGATGGTCAAAAAGATTGCAGATTCAATGGGTTATGAACTGCAAATTGTAAAAACAGAATGGGCCGGCCTTCCGACCGGCGTAACCTCCGGCAAAATCGACTCGGCGGTTTCCGGAATGAGCATCACAAGCGACCGCTTGAAAACGCTTGATTTTTCAGATGTTTACTATAAGGCAACCATTAACGCTCTGGTGAAAAAGGGCGGAAAATTTGAAAATGCAAAGAGCATTGCAGATTTAAAAGGCGCTTCCTGCACATCCCAGCAGGACACCACATGGTATGAATTATTAAAGCAAATTCCGGACGCCAAGATTCTTCCGGCGCTGGCAGACGTTCCCACAATGGTTGTCGCCCTAAAATCCGGCAAGTGCGACGTGGTCTTCACCGACAAACCGGGAGCAATGGCTGCCACTTATTCCAATAAGGATTTGATTATGGTTGACCTTGCAAACGACAAGGATTTGAAGGTTTCCGACGAAGATGTTAACCTGGGAATCGCACTGAAAAAGGGAAATACGGAATTGAAGTCTAAAATTGATCAGGCGCTCAAGGGCATCAGTCAGGAAGAACGGGAAAAATTCATGAAGGATGCAATTGAAAAACAGCCTTTGGCTCAATAACTGCCCCGATAAAAATAAGGAAACGAGTGAAATGAATGGTCAGCTCAGACGGATTTTTTCATTGGGTTGGAGTCTTAATAAATGAATATGGTGTCTTTTTTCTGGAAGGAGCGGGGGCAACCCTTCTTCTGGCTCTGGTCGGAACGCTCATCGGCTGTATCATCGGCTTGCTGGTCGGCGTGCTGCGGACAATCCCGCTCGACCCCAATGCAAACCTTACGAAAAAGATATTCTATAAAATTTTACAGTTTATCCTTGCGGCATATATAGAAATTTTCCGCGGCACACCAATGATTGTGCAGGCAATGGTTGTTTATTACGGTTCCATGCAGCTATTCGGAATTGACATGAGCGCAATGTTCGCCGGATTTTTAGTGGTTTCCATTAATACCGGCGCGTATATGGCGGAAACGGTGCGCGGCGGAATCGACTCCATCGATATCGGTCAGACGGAAGCCGCCAAGGCAATCGGCATGACCCACTGGCAGACGATGATCAGCGTGATTATGCCGCAGACAATCCGCAACATCATGCCGCAGATCGGCAATAACCTGATTATCAATATTAAGGATACCTCGGTATTGAACGTTATCAGCGTAACCGAACTGTATTTTGAAGCAAAAAGTGCCGCCGGTGTTTACTACCGGTATTTTGAAGCATTCTTCATTATCAGCGTGATGTATTTTGTTATGACGTTTACCTGTTCCCGCCTGCTGCGCTGGATTGAGCACAAAATTGACGGTTCCAGCTACTATTCGCTTGTAAAAAGCGACATGATGGCGGATCCAACCGGCCATAACCCTGTGAAGCAAGGAGGTAACGGAACATGGAAGAAGTAAAGAAGCCGATTTTGGAAGTGCGCCACCTTGGCAAAAGCTTCGGCGACCACGAGGTACTGAAGGACATTGATTTTGAAACAGGACACAGCGATGTTATCTGTATCATCGGGGCCTCCGGCTCGGGAAAATCAACGCTCCTGCGCTGCATCAATATGCTGGAAACCCCGACTTCGGGTGAAATTCTTTTCCACGGAAAGGATATTACGACAAAAGGCAGCAACGTAAACGCCTACCGTGCAAAAGTCGGCATGGTGTTCCAGTCCTTCAACCTGTTCCACAACATGACCGTGCTGCAAAACTGCATGGCCGGGACAACAAAGGTACTGAAAAAGGACAAGAAAACGGCGGAGGAAACCGCGATCAAATATCTGACAAAGGTCGGAATGCAGGAATACATTAACGCCAAGCCGCACCAGCTTTCCGGCGGGCAGCAGCAGCGTGTGGCGATTGCCCGCGCGCTTGCCATGGAGCCTGAAATCCTGCTTTTTGACGAGCCGACAAGTGCGCTTGATCCGCAGATGGTCGGCGAAGTGCTCACCGTTATGCGTGATTTGGCGGATGAGGGCATGACCATGGTGATTGTAACCCATGAAATGGCTTTTGCACGGGACGTTTCCTCCCGCGTGGTGTTCATGGCCAACGGCGTTGTTGCCGAACAGGGTACGCCCGAAGAGATTTTTATCAACCCGAAACAGGACGCCACCAAAGAGTTCCTCTCCCGCTTCAGAAATCAATAGTGCTGTAAATTGCAACACCCCGCGTCCAAATGGACGCGGGGTGTTCTGTTTTATTTGCTTTGCGAAGAAGAGGACTGACTGCCGCCCGTACCGCCCATAATTTGAACGGAAACAAGTTTTTCGCCGCTTGTTTCATACGTTACCCTTAAAATGGTACCAATTGTGATATCGGATAGGGACACGCTTTTCTGCGTATTTGCACCGCTTACGGCGCTTTCCGCTGAGGAAGCGGTGTTTGCAGTCGTATTAGTTACGGCCGGTGCGCCGCTTTTCGTGCCAGAAGCGCCGCTCTGCCCGTTCCCCTGCCCGCGGCCCCTGCCGTTGAAGCCGCCCTGCCCCTGCCTTGTCAACACGCTGGTGTCGGAAATCGTAATGGTTTTGGATTCCCCGGTCAGGGTCAGCATATTCCCGCCCTGCCATCCGTTTTGGGGTGCCCCCTGCCCGCTCCCGCTGCCGGAGGTGCTACCCTGCCGGCCGCCGTTATTGCCGCCATTTTGAGGCGCTCCTTGCTGCGAATTGTTTCCGCTGCCGGAGGCCCCGTTCGTTCGGCCGCCGCTCCGATTGAAGGTACCGAGCGCCAAAGTGATTTTTGCGCCGTCAACAGCCGTTACTTTTCCGTAAATGGTTGTCTGGCCGTTCGCCGTTCCGGCTGCCTGCGGGGAAGCGGCCGTGCTTTGCTGAGAACACGCTGTAAATGTAAAAATGTTTGCAGCAATTAGTAAACCGGCGGCTGCCCGAAGCAGCCTGTTGTTCTTCATAATCATCGCTCCGTTCGTATCAGGTTGTTTTTTCGTTTTCAACCTTCATGATACGGAACGAATGTGATGATTATATGATAGTTTTTTTATTGTTTTATGAAAAGCGTCGCACGACGTTCCCATTTTACCGCTTTATAATACTTTTTAACGCCGCCATTTCTTCCTTGCTTGGAATAATAAGCCTATAAAACGGTGTTTTGGTAAAGGTACAGAAAATAATAATGGAAGTCAGACCCTGTATGGTCAGGGAAACAGAGGTTGCCATTGCCACGCCGTTCATGCCCATGACAGGAATCAAAAGAACGCTGAACAGGAGGTTCGAAACGATGCCCAGCGCGGTGGGAATAATATTCAGCTCCGGGCGGCCGTAAGCCGCGATGGAATTGTTAAGCACCTTGGCGTAGGAAATGAAAACAGATCCGATGATTAAAAATTGCAGCGGCGCCAATGCGCCGACATACATCGGGAAAATAACCGGAACAAAAGCCTGCGCCACCAAAATCAGCATCACTGCGGAAAAAATGGTAATATACGTAACGATCTTAGAGGAAATCAGCGTCAGCTTCAATTTATCGTTTTGTTCTTTCATGGAGGCGATACGGCTCATAATAACCTGGCTGACCGCGTCCGGAAGAATCCACACCTGCTGCATCATGGTCATTGCGGTATTGTACACGCCGAAATTGCTTTGGCCATAGCTTCCCTGCACAATATAGCTGCCGAAATTCGTGTTCAAATAGGTCATTACATTGCTCACATGCGCCTTCAGGCTGTATTTGACAACACTGCCTGTCTGAACGGGAAAGTCATCCTCCGGCGCCGGCTGTGGCATCGGGCCGCTCCAGCGCCGGATTGCAAAAAGCGCCAGAATGATCATTGCAATTGAAATCACAATGGTAGCCCAGACCCATACCGCTGCGGAGGGCCGCAGGAACACGGCCACCGCAAGGAGAAATGCCAAAATCCGCTGGATTAAATTAATCATATTAAAGGATTTGAATTTATTTTCGCCCCTGAGAATCGCGGTGCAAATGTTAAGCAGAAACGAACTGACACCGTAAATTACAATGGCAACCAAGTACGGAGCCGGCGTTTCAAAAAAAGATTTGCTGTCGCGCAGCACAACCACAAACGCCGTGCCGATCAGGGCTATTGCAGCGGAAAGCCACAGCGTCAGTTTTTTAATTGCAAACCTTGCATTGTTGAATTTATAACGGGAAACAAAATAGATAACGGCTGAGTTTACGCTGAGGCTAAGAATGGTGGAAAATCCGCCGCCCCACAGCTGCACCGTATTATAAAGCCCTTTTACCCCCGGATTCACACGATTTAAAACCATAAACGCGGCAATCAGGTTCAAAATGGAACCGAACGCATTGGTTCCGAATGTATCCAAAGAGTCGCGCACAACGGAACTCCTGATTTTCTTCTCTTTTTTATCCTTCATTTACAAAATACTCCAATACCGTTGAATTCAAAACATGGAGTATATTATAGCATTTCCGTTTGCGGATAACAAGAATTTATTACAGCAGCTGAAAAAGCCGGTAAGCCTTGGAAATTTGCAAAAATTCCAAGGCTTACCGGCTTTGTATGGAACGGAAAACTCAGTGATGAATTTTACCCTGCACGTGATTCCTGCCCAATGCTTTTCGGATTGCAAGGAAGAACGGAACGGCGATTACGTCCGCAATAACCGCGTTGGTAAGGCTTGCGCTTCCCTTTATAATCAAAATCGTTTTGATTGCTCCGGCTGCATTTCCGAGTAACGCGGCCTCAATATAGGATTTGCCCAAATACAGCACGCAATAGGTAAGGGAACCCAAAACGGCCGCAGCAATCAGCCGCTTTACATTTTTGGCGGTTTTATCCCCGCCGTAGGCAATGAGTCCGCACACAAAAGCCATTAAAAATTTGAATACAAGGGTAAACGGAGCGCTGGAAGCCCACGGGCCGGTCAGGTCGAAGATAAAAGAACCGATTCCTGCCGCCGCGCCGCCGTACACCGGCCCGAGCAGCAGCCCGGACAGAATGCAGAATACGTTGCCCAGCCCGATCATTGTTTTATCGCCGAGTGCGGGAATCGGAATATTCATAAAAGTGCCTACCAAAACCAGTGCGCCCATTAAACCGGTAAGCGCAATGTTGACCGTCGTATTTCTTTGATTTGTATTAATTTTCATTGTTCTCCCTCCAAAATCCGCAGAGACTAATTTATATTTGCGCCGATGCTGTTTTTCACGTTCAGCCTGTCAAGCGCGTTGCCAAGTAAAATGTAAATTGCCGCGCTCGCCCCCGCCTGAATCAGATTTGCCGGTATTTCCACCAGCGGCGACACAAAATTGCGGTAAATAATTACTTCAGTCAAATAATAGCCTGCAATGCAGATTACACCCGCCAAGACAGATGCAAAAATGTTTCGCTTTGTAATGAATTTTTTCCCCACCGCGGAAAAGCATAGAACCATTGCGGATTTAATGACTAGTGTGGGAACTGCGTAAACCACGCTGCCGGTGAGCGCGTCGGAAAGCGCTTCCCCAATTCCGCCGGCCGCAACGGCTAACGGAGTAGGCAGAACACTTGCCGCAAGGTAAAGGAACGCGTCGCCCAAATGAATGTAGCCACCGGTCGCCGGTGTGGGAATATGAAGAATATATGCGGTAACAAGAAAGATAAGCGCCGCAAAAAGCGCTGTTATGACATACGTTTTTGTAGTTTTGGATTGATTCTTATCCATTTCTTTACCCCCGAACGATTGATTTGCTTTAAAGCTGTGCTATAATAGTAGCGTAAAACTGTTTTTATTAAAATATACAGTTTATAAAAATACAGTAAGTACAGTTTACGGAGGCTGACGATGACATACGATTATATCCTGCTGGATTTTGACTCCCGTGTTCCGCTTTACCAGCAGCTTTACCTTGCAATAAAGTCCGCTATCGAAGCCCGCCATCTTGTAAAGGGGGATAAGCTGCCGTCCATCCGCAAGCTATCGGGGGATTTAAACCTGAGCTGCACTACAGTGGAGGCCGCATACCAGCAGCTTTGTGTGGAGGGTTACCTTGCCGCCCGGCCCCAGCGCGGATATTTTGTGCTGGCAGCGCTGAAAAACGGTTCCGAACGGCAAAAGCCGTCCAGAATCGACGTTCCCGCCGCGAGCGCTGTGCGCATACGCTACAATTTCGGAAGCGACTGCGTGGACGGGGAAAACATCGACATTAAAATCTGGCGGCGGCACATTCGTGACGTGCTGAACCGGCAGGAGGTAATCGCGTCCTACGGGGAGCCCCAGGGGGAACGGGAACTGCGGGAAGCGCTTTCCACCTACAGCTACGGTGTAAGAGGCGTTGTGGCAACGCCGGAACAGATTGTCATCGGGGCGGGTACGCAGCCCCTGCTGTCCATTCTTTGCGGGCTGCTCAGCGGTACAGACCGCCGGATTGCCATTGAAGAACCGGGATTTTTGCAGGCGGAACAGGTTTTTTCCGACTGCGGAATGTCGGTGCAGCGGCTGCCTGTTGATGAAAACGGAATCAGTATGGACGCGTTAAGAAAATGCGGTGCAAAGCTGGTGTTTGTCAGTCCATCCAACCGCGTGCAGACCGGTGCGAGCATCCCGATGAACCGGCGGTTCGAGCTTTTGGAATGGGCAAAGGAAAGCGACGGAATTATTATCGAAGACGATTACAACGGCGAGCTTCGCTACAACGCGCGCCCCATTCCCGCAATGCAGGGAATGGGCAGCGGAAAAAATGTGGTGTACCTCGGTTCTTTTTCCAAGCTGCTGCTGCCCTCTGTACGAATCGGCTACATGGTGCTTCCTCCCCTGCTTTCGGAGCGTTACCGCGCCCGCGCAAGCCGGTACAATCAGACCGCCTCAAAAATCGAGCAGCTTGCGCTGAGCCGATATGTAAAGGAAGGGCAGCTGGAACGCCAGCTGCGCCGGCTGAGGAAGCTGTATGCCGCCAAAAGCACCGCTTTAATGGATGCGCTTGAAAAAGCGTTTGGCGAAGCGGTCACCTTTATTTTGCAGGAAACGCCGCTGTGCCTGATTCTGACAATAAAGTCGGCAAAAAGCTGCGGGGAGCTGTGTGCACTGGCGGCGCAGAACAGCGTGCGCGTTATGCCGGTTAAAGGCGGCGGCGCACCAAAAGTAATGCTCGGTTTTGCAGGAATTCCATTGGAAGAAATTGAAGCGGCTGTTAAGTGTTTGAAGGATGCGTGGCAGCTCGCCCAATGAGAAACGCGTGTTGGCGGCAAATAACACACAAGCTCCACTTTCTGTTGTTATTTCTGATTTAAAGTAGTAAAATAAGTTTTATATCTATAGGACATTCCTGGAAATATAAAATCAATGAAGATTCCGCCGCAAAAGAGCGGCGGCTGAGTAAAGGAGACTGAAAAGAATGAAAGCTTATGAAAGACTTTTAAAATATGCAGGTTTCGACACCACCTCTGACGATAATGCGGACGAATCCGTCTGCCCAAGCACCGAAAATCAAAAGGTGCTCGCACGGGCATTGGTGGAGGAAATGAAAGGCCTTGGCATGAATGACGCGCACATGGACGAGTACGGTTATGTTTACGGTACGCTGCCCGCAAACTGTGACAAAAAAGTTCCGGTAATCGGACTGATTTCACACATGGACACCAGTTCTTCCGCAAGCGGCGCAAACATCAAGCCGAGAATCGTTTCAAATTACGACGGCGGAGATATCCTGCTGAACAAAGAAAAAAATATCGTGATGAGCCCCAAACAATTCGACAGCCTTGCCGATTATAAAGGAAAGGACTTAATTGTAACCGACGGCACAACGCTGCTTGGGGCAGACGACAAGGCCGGCGTGGCTGAAATTCTAACCGCTGTGGAAAAATTAAAGGAAAGCGGCGTAAAGCACGGAAAAATTCCGGTCGCATTCACCCCGGACGAAGAAATCGGCCGCGGCGCCGACCGCTTCAATGTGGAGCATTTCGGCGCGGAATTCGCTTTTACCGTGGACGGTGGCAAGCTGGGTGAAATCGAATACGAGAATTTCAATGCTGCTTCGGCAACCGTCACCGTGAACGGAGTCAATATCCACCCGGGCGACGCGAAAAACAGGATGAAGAACGCGCTGCTCATGGGCATGGAGTTCAACTCCATGCTGCCCCCGCAGGAAATTCCGGCCTGCACCGAGGGCTACGAGGGGTTCCACCATCTTTCCCACATGGAGGGCGACGAAGAAAAAACCGTGCTGCGCTATATTATCCGTGACCATGACATGGAAAAATTCAGCGAAAAAAAGGCGCGTTTTGAAAAAGCTGCCGACTACCTCAATGAAAAATACGGAGCAAATACCATTGAATTGGAGCTGCGCGACTCCTATTTTAATATGAAAGAAAAAATCGAGCCGCACATGTTCCTGATTGACCTTGCGAAGCGGGCGATGACCGACGCGGGGGTTAAACCAGAAGTGGTGGCAATTCGCGGCGGAACGGACGGCGCGCGCCTTTCGTTTATGGGCCTGCCCTGCCCCAACCTTTCAACCGGCGGGCACAATTTTCATGGCAGATTTGAATACATCCCGGTGCAGTCGATGGACAGCATGGTAAACGTACTCGTGAATATTGTAAAGGCACAGTGAATTGGTCTCGCATTTTTCTTATGAATGTGATATAGTAAAGTGATAAAGCAGGCATACGGCTACCCGCTTATCCTGCGGGATTTGGTTGAAGCGCCATGCATTTTATGGTATAATTATACCTTATAATAAAGAAAGCAATTAAAGGGGATTAACGGAAAATGATTTGTGTCAATCAATATCGCACGCATTTGTGCGGCGAAGTCAGCGAGAATGATATTGGCAAAGAAGTTCGCGTAGCGGGCTGGGTGGAAAATATCCGCGACCACGGCGGCATTCAGTTTATTGACTTGCGCGACCATTACGGCGTGGTTCAGATTGTGGTTTACAACGATAATCTGCTTGCCAATGTCACAAAGGAATGCACGATTACCGCCCGCGGCACCGTGGTGCTGCGCGACGAGGATACCATTAATCCCAAAATAAATACCGGTACGGTGGAGGTAAAGGTAACCGCTTTGACTGTTTTGGGCAAGGCGCTTTCCAATCTGCCGTTCGAAGTAAGCTCCTCCAAGGACACCAAAGAGGATGTGCGCTTAAAATACCGCTACCTCGATTTGCGCAATCCGCAGGTTCATCAGAATATTATTCTTCGCTCGCAGATTATTTCTTTCCTGCGCCAAAAAATGGTTGATATGGGCTTTTTGGAAATTCAGACCCCGATTCTTTCCGCATCCTCGCCGGAGGGCGCGCGGGATTATTTGATTCCCAGCCGCAAACACGCGGGCAAATTTTACGCATTGCCCCAGGCGCCGCAGCTTTTCAAGCAGCTGCTCATGGTTTCGGGCTTTGACCGCTACTTCCAAATTGCGCCATGCTTCCGTGACGAGGACGCGCGCGCAGACCGCTCGCCGGGCGAGTTTTACCAGCTTGACTTTGAAATGGCGTTTGCAACACAGGAGGATGTGTTCTCCATTGCGGAAGAAGTACTGGGCGAGACCTTTTCCAAATTCTCGAACAAAGAAGTTTCGAAAGCGCCGTTTGTGCGTATTCCCTACACGGAATCCATGCTGAAATACGGCACGGATAAGCCGGATTTGCGCAACCCGCTTGAAATTATCGATATTACCGATATTTTTGACAATACCACCTTTGCCCCGTTTAAAGGCAAGACAGTTCGTGCAATCAACGTGCCCGACTGTGCTGCACAGCCGAAAAGCTTTTTTGAAGCCATGCTGAAATCCGCGGAGGAAATCGGCATGAAGGGGCTTGGCTACATCAGCGTAACCGAAAACAACGAATACAAAGGTCCAATCAACAAGTTCCTGCCCGATGACAAGCGCGAGGAACTCGTCCGCCGCGCGAATTTAACCCCCGGCTGCGTCATCTTCTTTATTGCGGACGACAGGGAAACCGCACCGAAGTTTGCAGGACAAATCCGCACCGAGCTGGGCAAAAAGCTTGGCCTGATTGATGAAAACTCTTACAAGCTGTGCTTCATTGTTGACTTTCCGATGTATGAAATTGATGAAGAAACCGGCAACTACATTTTTACCCACAACCCGTTCTCCATGCCGCAGGGCGGGATGGAAGCGCTTCTGAACAAAAAGCCGGAAGATATTCTGGCTTATCAATATGATATTGTCTGCAACGGCGTGGAGCTTTCCTCCGGCGCGGTGAGAAACCATGATATTGAAATCATGGTAAAAGCATTCGAAATTGCAGGCTACACCGAGGAAGACATCAAAACGAAGTTCACCTCCCTGTACAACGCGTTCAAATACGGCGCTCCACCCCATGCCGGCATGGCTCCGGGCGTTGACCGCATGATTATGCTGCTGACCGGCGAGGAGAATATCCGCGAGGTCATTGCATTCCCGATGAACTCCAACGCGCAGGATGTGCTGATGGGCGCGCCGAACGAAGTAAGCGAGCAGCAGCTGCGCGAAGTTCACATCAAGCTAAGAAAATAATCCAGCCGACAAGGAGGGTTTTTCATGGTAACCCATGAGGAAATATTAAAAATTGCCAAACTGGCCAAGCTTTCCGTAAGTGCCGACGAACTGGTGCAGCTGACAAAGGATATGAGTGAGATTATCGGCTTTGCCGACACCATAAATTCCGTGAGTACAGACGCTTCCGATTTTGACAATATCAATAACCTTTCCAACGCATTCCGGGAAGACGTTGTTGTTCCCTCCTGTGACCGGGAGGAAATCCTGAAAAACGCGCCAAGCCGGGAAGACGGTTATTTCCTGGTGAAAAAGCGCGCGTAGGAGGAAAATATGGATCATTACGGTAAAATCAAAAAATTGAGCGATCAGCTTGTTTCCAAACAAATCAGCTGCCTGGAACTGACCCGCAGCTACATTGACGCAATGGAGAGCGAAAACGAAAAGCTGAACGCCTACGTCAATTTAACCACTGAAACGGCAGTGGAAGCCGCAAAGCGGGTGGATAAAAAAATCGCTTCCGGCGAAGCGCTCCTGCCGCTTGAAGGAATCCCGATGACGCTGAAAGATAATATTTCCACCAAGGGCATTGAAACCACCTGCTGTTCTAAAATTCTGAAAGGATATGTCCCGATTTACAACGCAACAGTTTGGGATATCCTGCAAAATCAGAACGCCGTGCTCCTGGGAAAAACGAACATGGATGAGTTTGCAATGGGTTCTTCCTGCGAAACCTCCTGTTTCGGCGGTGCGCTCAATCCGCATGACTTCTCCCGCGTAGCGGGCGGAAGCTCCGGCGGGGTCGCTTCCGCTGTGGGCGGCAACCTTGCCGTTTACGGCCTTGGGTCGGACACGGGCGGCTCCATCCGTCAGCCGGCCAGCTTTTGCGGTTTGGTCGGTTTAAAACCAACCTATGGCGCAGTTTCGCGCTTTGGGCTGATTGCGTATGCTTCCAGTTTTGACCAGATCGGGCCGATTACGACCTCCGTGGAAGACGCGGCGCTTGTTTACGACGCAATTTCCGTCTATGACGAAAAGGATTCCACCTCCCGCGGCAAAGTGGGTGCGCCCGCAAGCGAGAGCCTGAACAAAAGCATTAAGGGTATGAAAATCGGAATCGCCAAAGAATACTTCGACGGCATCCGCGGCGACGTAAACGACGCGCTGCAAAAAGCGATTAAGGTGTATGAATCGCTCGGCGCGGAGATCGTCTATTTCGATATGCCCTCTTTAAAATACAGCCTTTCGGTTTATTATATTTTGGCCTGTGCGGAGGCTTCCTCCAATCTTGGCCGCTACGACGGCATCCGTTACGGCTACAAGACCGCACACTATGCCGATTATAACGAAATGATCTGTAAAACGCGCAGCGAGGGGTTTGGCGACGAAGTAAAACGCAGAATTTTGCTGGGTACGTATGTTTTGAGTGCGGGTTATTATGACGCGTACTATAAAAAGGCGCAGAATCTGCGCGGCACACTGGTCAAGGCGTTTCAGGGCGCGTTTGAAAAATGTGACGTCATTTTGGCCCCAACCGTGCCGATGACCGCGTTCCCGCTGAATTTTACCGCACAGGACGCTGTGGAAACCTACCTGACAGATATCTGCACCGTTCCGGTCAATATTGCCGGGCTGCCGGGCGTTTCGGTTCCGTGCGGCTTTGACGCTGCCGGACTGCCGATTGGCATGCAGCTGATCGGCAACAGCTTCTGTGAAGCAACAATTCTGAACGCGGCGTACCAGTACGAAGCGGCTACAAGGGACGCCACGTTCCGCGCCGCGGACATGGGGGTTAAGCTATGATAAACTATGAGCTGGTGTCGGGCCTTGAAACCCATATTGAACTAAATACAAATACAAAGATATTCTGCTCCTGCTCCACAGAGTTCGGCGGCGAACCGAACACCCACTGCTGCCCCATCTGCATCGGGCTGCCGGGCACTCTTCCCAAGCTGAATGAAAAGGTTGTGGAATACGCGATTCTGGCGGGCATTGCAACGCACTGCGAAATCAGCGCCGTTTCCAAAATGGACCGTAAAAACTATGTTTACCCCGACCTGCCGAAGGCATACCAAATTTCGCAGTACGATATGCCCCTTTGTTTGAATGGCTACATTGAACTTTCCAATGGAAGAAAAATCCGCATTACAAGAATCCACATTGAAGAGGACGCCGGCAAGCTGGTCCACCAGCGCGGCAACACCTTTGTGGATTACAACCGCGGCGGCGTTCCGCTGATTGAAATTGTGTCCGAACCGGATATCCGCAGCATTGACGAAGCGAAAGAGTACCTGGAAAAGCTCCAATTAATTATGCGGTATATCGGAATTTCAGACTGCAAGATGCAGGAAGGCTCCATGCGCTGCGACGTGAACATCTCCGTTCGCCCCGAGGGTACCGAAAAGCTGGGCACCAGGACGGAAATCAAGAATATGAATTCCTTTACTCATATGACCAAGGCGATGGATTACGAAATCAGCCGCCAAATCGACCTGCTGCAAAGCGGTGAAGAAGTCGTACAGGAAACCCGCCGGTACAATGAAGAGGATGACTGCACCGAAAGCATGCGCGGCAAGGAAGACGCCCACGACTACCGCTATTTCAGGGAGCCGGACCTTGTCACCATTAATGTTTCGGACGATTTGATTGCACGCCTGAAAGCAAAGCTGCCGGAACCCCCGCAGGAAAAGCTGAAACGCTACACGAGCGAATTCGGTTTGCCGGAAGCGGACGCGCAGCAGTTGATTAAATACCGCAGTATTGCGGAATATTTCGAAGCCGCTGCCAACGGTGTGAAAAACCCCAAGATCGTGGCAAACTGCATGATCGGCCAAATTTTCAGCCGGCTTGACGGGGATTCTGCCAAAGAAAGTTTTCAAATTAAAGTAACACCGCTCCACTTAAAGGAACTGGTACAGCTGCTGGACGCGGGAAAAATTAAGATGAACCTGTTAAAGGCAACACTCGAAAAAATGCTCGACACCGGGAAACCGGCAACCGAATTCCTCAGCGAGGGCGACATGAGCGGCGTAGCGGAAGACGCGCTTAAAGCGCTCTGTGAGCAGGCCATAGCGGACAATCCGAGCGCAGTGTCGGATTTCCTTGGCGGCAAGGAAAAGGCGCTGAAAGCCATTCTGGGGGCCGTTATGAAAGCGTCACGCGGTCGCGCCGACGCAATGCAGGCGGAGCAGCTTTTAATCCGGCTCATAAAGCAATAAGCATAAAGAAATGGACGCCGTAAACGGCGTCCATTCTGTATTTTATTAGATTATCTTATGTAGCTTGTGTCGTCTTTGCGGCGTTCTTTCGGCGCAGGCGCGTGTTCAAGCGGATACCCCACGGCAAGGCAGCCCAGCGGGACATAATCCTCCGGGAGTTTGAGCCGTTTCATAATATCTTCATCGCGCAGGCCACAGATAACAGAACCGATGAAGCACGTTCCAAGGCCGTACGCATGCGCGGAAAGCATCAGGCTCATTGCGGCGCAGGCAGCGTCTTCACGGCCGTATTTTGCCACTTCCGGAGCGGAAACCACAATTACGGTAGGCGCGTTGTAAAACGGGGTGTGCCCCGGTACAAATGTACCGCCGTTTTTCTGGGTTGCAGTAACAATATCGGCAATCAGCTGTTTGTTCTGAATCACGGTAAAGTGCCTTGCCTGAAGGCCCAGCGCCGACGGAGCAAACCTAGCTGTTTGTAAAATATCGGTCAGTTCTTCTTCTGAAATTTGTTCCTGCCTGTATGCCCGAATCGACCGGCGGTCGAGCAGCGCTTCAATAGTGTGATTCAAAATCATTTTAAGTCCTCCTTTGAATAGAACGTGCGAAAACACGCCGTACAAATAATATGTAAATTGAATAAATTATATCCTACCTTTTTTATTTTAGCAACCTAATTTTCGTTAAATGTGATTAAAATATAAATAATTAGATTTTAATTTGCAAAAGGGATTGACAAATTCCTGGTTTTTGATATAATAATGCATGCTGTTTCAAATATTTGATGCGGAATTGTGTAAAGGTAGCACGACAGACTCTGACTCTGTTTGTGAGGGTTCGAATCCTTCTTCCGCAGCCATGGCCCCAACATCGGGGCCGAATTTCGAGGTGTGGCTCAGCTTGGTAGAGCGCTACGTTCGGGACGTAGAGGCCGCTAGTTCGAATCTAGTCACCTCGACCAGCATAAAAGAATCCGGTTTTAATACCGGGTTCTTTTTTTATTTTATTTTCGAGGGGACTGGATGAGAACCAGCCTTCCCCGTTGATTCGCAAAGAGTATCGCCTCATTAAGCTCACAAAGGTTGCCGCCATAGGCGTGTGCCGGTGTGCAACACCCGAATCTAATCACCTCGACCATATAAAATGCAAGCAAAAGGACTTGAACCCTCTTGGTTCGAGTCCTTTTGCTTTGTACCTGTTCTTATGATATAATTCTATTATATAAATGTGGTATAGATTTTGTCGAGGTGAAAAAATTGGAGAATATTAAAACCGACCGCCTAATAATCCGAAATTTTAAAGAAGCAGATGGACAGGATTTATATGAGTACTTATCCGATAGAGAAGTCGTTAAATTTGAACCATATAAACCGTTTTCTGAAGAATCCGCTTATGAGGAAGTCCAAAGACGTGCTCGGGATGAAAATTTTCTTGCTGTCTGCCTTCATGAGGGAAAATTAATTGGTAACCTGTATTTTGCAAAGGGCGAATTCGATACGTGGGAAGTCGGGTATGTATTCAATAAAAATTATTGGGGAAAAGGTTATGCTACTGAAAGCGTAAAAGCAATAATGAAGTTTGCTTTTTCAAATCTATCCGCACGGCGTATCGTTGCTATGTGTGATCCCCAAAATACAAATTCATGGCGTTTGCTTGAAAGAGTCGGCATGCGAAGAGAAGGAACATTACGACAAAACGTTTATTTCTTTGTTGATGAAAACAACACTCCGATTTGGAAGGACACCTATGAATATGCAGTACTGAAAACGGAATTCAAAGCATAATTTGCTTGTTGCTTCCCCAATTTTGCCTCTGCATCTTTTTTGACCTAACTTTCCAGCATAAAAGAATCCGGTTGTATGACCGGGTTCTTTTTTTATTCCATTTTCGAGGTGACTGGATGAGAACCGGTCTTCCCCGTTGATTCGCAAAGATCTTCGCTTTATTCAACCTTCAAAGGGTTGAGGGATGCTGAAGAACCGTATGAGTGTACAGAATTGCAGCATACTGAATAAAATTCCACATTATTAATTTTATTGCGACATTATTCATTGAAAAGAATGATATGAGAGAATATAATGTCATTATGAATATGGGAAATTCAGGCTAGATGATAATACCATCCATAAGCAATAAACAACTAATTCATTATAAGCCATGAAAGACTTATAATCATAAAAAAACAACAGGAAAGGATGAACAAAAAATGGCTCAATTTATGAATAAGATTAAAATACCAAACGAAGGATCAGTTCGGCATATCGTAGGATTTGGACAGGGGGATGCCGGTTATGATGTACTGGAAACGACTTCAAAAGATAATGTACCCAGTGTTGTTTATTATTATATCAAGAACGGAGTAAAGCACAGCGTTTCAGTGTCCAAATTTCAGAAAAAGTATTTTGTTGAGTATGAAACATATAATGATTTAAACTCTTTGATCGGCCAAAAGAAAAGCTGTTCCCTCAAAAACGTATCGAGGGATTATTTAACGGAAACTGTTATGGCATACAGGGCGTATCGAATGTTATTTAATGAATACACCAGCTTTCGTGACGACATTATGGATGCGCTGAACAGCCTTGAGTGTGTGTACTTGGGGGCACTGGCAAAAGACAGTGAGCAATTAAAGAGTGTATTAGAGCGGTCAGGGTTTCATGTGGAGTCTATCAATTTTGGTATGATAAAGACAAAGGAAGGAGTTTGCCTATCCTTTGACGGGTTGTGTTTTAATGAAGATGAAATAATACCATAAGCAGAACCTTCTACATAGGGCACCGTCCGAACAATGCCAATTAAGCCCAAAACTGTCTTAATGCGGAATTCAGAAGGCAACTTCGTATCAAACCGGTAATCTGTAACCGGAGCAAAGTATCCGTTAAAAAGCAGTCGAATCATTATATTGTAAGAAAGAATATCAGAATACACCCGTAAACGACATTCAAACAGGAAGGGAATTTATTATGACAAAGCTGACAAAACGGATTTGGACTTCCTTTCTGCTCCTTGGTTTGGTGGGGCAATTTGCGTGGACAATTGAAAACATGTACTTCAACGTATTCCTTTACAATACAATCTCCACCGACCCGAACTACATTGCCACGATGGTTGCTGCCAGCGCCGCTGTGGCGACACTGACCACCTTGCTTATGGGGGCGCTTTCGGACAAATTAGGCACACGAAAAGGGTTTGTGTGCGGCGGTTACATATTATGGGGATTATCCACTATGGCATTTGGATTTATCACTGTAAAAAATGTTGCAGTATGGTTTCCTTCTGCCAATGCTGTTGCTACAGCTGCCGCGGTGGTGGTAGTAATGGACTGTGTGATGACTTTTTTTGGTTCAACCGCCAACGACGCAGCTTTTAATGCTTACATCACTGATGTTACAAACAAAGAAAACCGAGGGAAAGTGGAATCGGTGCTTGCTGTTCTTCCCTTGATTTCCATGTTGATTATTTTTGGCGCATTTGACTCTATGACGCGGCAGGGACATTGGAAAGAGTTTTTCACCATTTTCGGCAGCATGGTAACGGTAACGGGGGTTCTCGCAATTTTGCTGCTAAAAGAGAAAAGGATTGAGCAACCAGGCAACTCATTTTTCAAAAACCTGATTTATGGATTTAAGCCCGCTGTAATACGGCAAAACCCGCTTCTTTATATTGCTTTATGTGCGCTGGGGATATTCTCGGTCGCAGTACAGATTTTCTTCCCCTATCTTATCATCTATTTGCAAAACTACCTAAAAATTGATTCCTATGCAATCGTACTGGGTATCGTGCTAATCATCGCCTCGGCGGTCAGCGTGGTCGGCGGTAACTTCATTGACAAGGTCGGCAAACTGAAATTCGTATTTCCTGCGGCTGCCGTCATGCTGGCGGGGCTGATTGGTATGTTCTTCGCCCGGTCGGTCATTACAGTAATTATCGCAGGCACAGTAATGATGTCAGGCTACATGCTGGTCACTGCATCCCTGTCCGCCACTGTGCGGGACCATACACCGGTTGATAAAGTCGGTCACTTTCAGGGAATTCGCATGATTTTTGCGGTTTTACTGCCCATGCTGATTGGCCCGTTTATCGGAGCTGCCGTCATCAAAAACAGCAGCAGCACCTATATTGAATTGGGTGTTGTAAAAAATGTGCCCACCCCTTCCATCTACCTTGCAGCCGCCATTGCATTGCTGTTTGTTGCAATTCCAATTATTATGCTGAAACGGAGAGAACGCGATGAAATCAACGTGGGGAGAAAATCTTGACAATTCCAGTATTCTAACGGAATATCCCCGCCCGCAGATGGTTCGGGAAAGCTACCTTAATTTAAATGGCACATGGCAATATGCCATTACAGAAACCGAAAATCCCCCTGACGAATTTGACGGGGACATTCTTGTCCCATTTTCACCCGAGTGTGAATTAAGCGGTGTAATGCGTTCGCTTTTACCAACGCAGACACTGTGGTACCGGCGCGCACTGCGCTTACCCCCCGCTTTTAACTTGGGACACGTGCTTCTGCATTTTGGCGCCGTAGATCAAGCGGCAACCGTTTACGTCAACGGAACAGAGGTATGCACGCATATCGGCGGCTATACCCCCTTTAGTGCGGATATTACCTCAAACCTGCAGGACGAAAATGTAATTGTGATAAAGGTGCGCGATTTCAGCGACACCGCTTCCTATTCCCGCGGCAAACAAAAATCCAGGCGCGGCGGCATCTGGTACACAGCGCAAAGCGGAATTTGGCAAACCGTTTGGATGGAGAGTGTGCCGAAAGACTACATCCGTTCCCTGCGCATCACTCCGCTTTTCGATGAAAACGCCGTGGAACTGACTGTGCTTTCCGAAGGCTCGCATCCATGCTGTGCAAATGTCGGCGAACACGAGGTTTCCTTTTTATCGAACGAGCCTGTGAAGCTGTTTCTGGATTCTTTCATTCCGTGGACTCCTGAACATCCTCATCTGTATGATCTGACCGTCACTTTGGGAGAAGACCGTGTAAACAGTTATTTTGGGATGCGCAAGTTTTCGGTTGATACAGATGAAGATGGGAACAAGAGGCTGTTTTTAAACAACCGGCCGTATTTCCACAACGGGCTGCTGGATCAAGGCTATTACAGCGACGGCTTATATACCGCTCCCAGTGATGAAGCGATGATTTTTGATATTCAAACCGCTAAAGACATGGGCTTTAACATGTTGAGAAAGCATATTAAAATTGAGCCCCTTCGTTGGTATTATCATTGCGACCGTATCGGCATGCTGGTGTGGCAGGATATGATGAACGGCGGCGGAGAGTATCGGGCGATGACCATAATTTCTCCCCTGATAACCGGCATTCATTTTAAAGATTATCATTACAGATGGTTTGCGCGTGAGGACGCGGAAGGGCGCAGACGATACTACATTGAACTTGACGAGATGATCCGCCATTTGTACAACGCCGTGTCGATTGCCATGTGGGTTCCGTTTAACGAGGGATGGGGTCAGTTTGATTCAAATAAGGCAGTTCGTAAAATTTTGGAATCAGATACAACCCGCACAATTGATCACGCCAGCGGCTGGCACGACCAGAATATCGGGGAGATTAAGAGCCTGCACGTTTATTTCCGAAAATATCGCTTTAAGCCGGATAAGCTTGGGCGTGCGGTCGTTTTATCCGAATTTGGAGGTTATAACTTCCGTATAAAAGAGCACTGCTTCAGCGAAAAAGATTTCGGATATAAACGCTTTGATACGGCCGAAGCATTGCTGGAAGCTTATCAAAACCTGTATGAAAACGAAATTCTTCCGGCAAAAAAGAAAGGTCTTTGCGCGGCTGTTTATACTCAACTAACCGATGTGGAAGACGAGCTGAACGGATTGATTTCCTATGATCGAAAGGTCATAAAGCTTTCGATAGAAAATGTACAGGAAATCAATGAAAAAATAAAGAATTAATCCAAACAAAAGAGTCTTTCTCTTTATCTGAACATCTGTGTGATGAGAGGCGGCTTCCAATTATTTACGTTTTGCGAAAGTGATGTTATGGCAAAAACTCAAATAAGAAAAATAATGAAACAAGCAATTGAGCCACATAAAATTTGCCGTGTATTTTTAAAATATGATCCCAATTACAGATATTACTTTCCGCTGATAGTTGAAGAGCGGCTATTCTTAGGTGCGGAAGAAGACGATTTCATACTCGACGGTTATTCAATACGCAGATTCAAAGATGTAGTAAAAGCTGAAATTAAGGACGATAAATGCCTCGAAATTGATTCTGCGGAAGGGTTGCTGGAGCACTTAGTCACGCCGGATGTTGATATAACTAACTGGGAAACTTCTTTGACATCACTGCAAAAAACAGGGAAAAATATTATAATTGAAGAAGAAAGTCTCAATGAGGATAAAACTGAATTTACAATCGGCAAAGTTGTCAAGGTGCTGAAAAAGAAAGTTCTGTTCAAAGCTTTTGACGCTGATGGCGTTTGGGAAGATGAATTAAGGAAAATACGATTCTCGCAAATTATATCAATTACATTTGGTTCAAGATATGTTGAAGTATTCTCAAAATATTTACCGCCAATCGTGTAATTTGCTTTATTTAGATTATGAGCGAACTGGGTAGTCGCGCTATCTTATTGAACTTGTCGTTATATTTAATAGATGCTAATAACTGCGCTCTGAACAAAAAATATGGATTACAGGTGAAATGCCATGGAAAAGCTAAATGAAATACAGGAAAACCTGCTCCGGGATCTGCGCGGTAGGCTTCATGACTGCCCGGAAGTATCCGGACAGGAAAAACGAACAAAATCAGAAATCATGACATTTTTGTCAAGGCATACTACGCTGGAACTCGTGGACTGCGGAAAGTGGTTTTATGCGGCGCACCGCGAGGAGAGAGAATCAAAACCCGGTATCGCGCTTCGGGCGGACTATGATGCTCTGCCCATGCCGGATGGTACCGCCGCCCACCTCTGCGGGCACGACGGACATGCTGCAGCCCTGTGCGGTACGGGGCTGTTGTTGGAAGGAAAAACGGTAGGCAGAAATGTATATCTGCTTTTCCAGCCTGCGGAAGAAACCGGTGCCGGCGCCTGTATCTGTACAGAAATCTTTGCGCGGGAAAATATTGAAGAGATATACGGGGCTCACAACCTTCCCGGTGTTGCATTGGGTACAGTGACTACGCGCCCCGGTACTTTTGCTTGCGCGTCCCTTGGACTAATTCTGAGCTTTAAAGGCACACCGACCCATGCAGCCTACCCCGAAAACGGCATTTCACCTGCCCCGACTGTCGGCGCACTGCTGAACGAGCTGCCCCGATTGTCCGCACCGGAAAAATACAGCGGGATAGCTCTGTGCACTGTGATTGGTGTGCAGATGGGTGAGAAAGCATTTGGCGCTGCTGCGGCCAATGCCGAAATATGGCTGACGCTGCGTGCAGAGCACGATAGTGACCTCGCTTTGCTGGAGCAATGCATCCTTGACCGGGCCGGGGCGCTGGCCCGCATGCATCGTCTTGAATTAAAATCAGAAAAACGTGACATTTTTCCTGCGACTGAAAATCATACAGATTGTACACAGAAGGTGCTGCGCGCATGCAACGGACAAATATTGCAAAGCCCTATGCGCTGGAGCGAGGATTTCGGGTGGTATCTTCAAAAATGCGATGGGGCATACTTTGGTATTGGGGCAGGCAAAGATCATCCGCCCCTACACACAGCTTCCTATGAATATCCCGATGATCTGTTATCCCCGACCTGCGAGGCATTTTATAAACTGATACTGTCATGATGTGGCATAAGGATACCCTAAAGCTAAAAAATTTTTATTCGCATCATTTACAAATTCAGTCACCTCGACCGGCGTGAAAGAACTTGGTTTTTGTACCGGGTTCTTTTTTATTATTGAAGCGGCCGGGCAGGTATCTGCTCGCCCGAATGAACAGATTTCCGCAATACTGCTCTTTTTATGACTTTATCTGTTGAAAGTAATAATTGATAGGAATATAATTAAGATGCTTACAGAAAAGCCTTCCTATCACGTGCAACCCGAATTATTTTTAAACTTTAGTACTGAATATGTGGTAAAATGATCAGAAGTTTCTTACCATTTACTCTGTAAGAAAAATCACTTTGAAAATTAGAAAATATTATCGATGAGATAGGGGAAAATTATGGATAACGAATTTGTCACATTTACAATCGGAAAACAAAAAAATATTGCTCTAATCGCCCACGACGGAAAAAAGAAGGAATTAATCGAGTGGTGTGCGGAAAACCAGGATATCCTGAAAAACCATTTTTTATGTGGAACCGGAACAACGGCAAGACTGGTTGCGGAAAAAACCGGGCTACCGGTAAAGGGCTACAACAGCGGCCCCTTGGGCGGGGACCAGCAGGTCGGTGCCAAAATTGTGGAAGGGGTTATCAATTTTATAATATTCTTTTCCGACCCATTGGAAGCGCAGCCGCATGACCCCGATGTGAAAGCCTTGTTAAGGATTGCGCAGGTTTACGATATTCCGATTGCAAACAACAAAGCAACTGCCGATTTTATGATTCGTTCTCCGTTAATGAATCAGGAATATGAACATCAGGTTATTAATTTTAAGCAAAAGATTATTGACCGGGTAAACGATAGCCAATTAATGAAATAAGAAAGCATGGTACAAAATTATGATTACTGTAAAAATACTGATTGACAGTGTTGATAAGGTAAAAAATTTTTCTTCCATTATCTCCAAAGAGGATGTGGACTGCGAGCTCATTAAAGGGATTCATATTCTCGACGCGAAGTCTATTATGGGAATTTTCAGCATGGATTTAGCGGAGCCAATCCAATTAAATATCCATTCCGACAATAAAGAGATATTAAATAAGCTGAAAGATTTTATCGTCACAGAAAGCTGATTCGGAATAACGGCGAGTCCCCCTGCCACAAACTGACAGGGGGACTTGCTTTATCATTGCGGGCTTATGTTCCTTCCCATAAATTTATAAGTTGCGGTTGGCCATATTTGGGGATATAATCAAAATTGTTATTTGCATTATACGCAGCTTGGTTTTATGCGAGGTTAAGAATGCTCTATAAAAAGCGGATGATAACACAATAAAGCTCCTTTTGCTTTTCCGCTTGAATGAGTTAACATTTATGGAGGCGATCGTTTGTCTGAAAACAAAGTTCCTGTTACAGCCCAACCCCGGGAACTGGATAAACCGATGCAGTGGTGCCATTATATTATTAAAGCCGGCTATGCCACAGTTGCGGTTATCGCATTGGCTCATATTATCTGGTTTTTTGCGGCGCAGGAAATTCTCGCTTATCCCCCGGGAATCTATTTAAGGGACTATATTATATTGCCTTCCATTGGTTTGCTGGCCCTGAATTTAGCTGCGGACTTTTTTGTTCGATCGAACCGCACATCGCTTATTTTTAAGGAATACACCGTTCTGATTCTGTTTGTAATCTTTTCGTTCTATCTTTGTTTAACCCACAAAATCGCCACTGTTTTACTTGGCTCTTTCATTTTGCCAATCTTTGCTTCCACTATTTTCTCCAATATTAAAATAACCCGCTGGATTTTTTGGATCAGCAATCTTGCGCTGCTGTCCAGCGGCGTGAAAATGTACTTTACATATGAATTCAGCAATGAAATTTTAATGGAACTATTTGTTGCCTGGGACATGCTGCTCTGTTCGTATTTGTTGGCCAAAGCTTTGATACGCTATGGTCAGGATAATATTACTACGTTAACGCATTCCTATCAGCACCAAAAATTCATTCAGGAGCAGCTCCAGCTTGACCTTTACACCGGTTTGTACAACAAAAAAACTTTTGAAGACTTTTTACCAAAATTAATTGAAGAATGCAAAAATGATAAAATATGCCTTTCGCTTGCTGTTTTAGACGTTGATTCTTTTAAACAAATCAACGATGTTTACGGCCACATGGTCGGGGATCGGGTATTACTTCATCTGGCACAAATTTTTAAAAGCAGTGAAACTGAAAATATTCGTGTTTTCCGTGTCGGGGGCGAAGAATTTGCTATTTTGTTCAAAGATTACTGCGTTAAGGAGGCATTTGAAATCTGTGAGGGCATGCGTTCCATGGCGGAATCCTCTTTGTTACATGATGCCGACAAAACAAGAATTACGTTCAGCTGCGGGCTGGCATGCATGAATCTGCAATATGACAGTCCGGAAAAACTGGCAAAAGCGGCCGATTCCGCACTATATAAAGCGAAAAAGAACGGGCGTAATAAAGTGGTAATATACGATGGGCCCGTTCAGTGCATCAACCTAAAAGAAAAGATAAATGCGAATATATGATAAAGCAAAAAGCAATGTTTACCGTCGCCTGAAGGATACTTCTAAAGGAGCATTCTTTGGTCTTGACAGTAATTTCATCATATGGTAACATTATTTCATATGAAAATGAAAATGGAGGTGAAAGCAATGAACCGCAACGTATTCAAAAGCAGCCTGATTTGGAATAATATTGGTGAAGTTGCCGTTGTTTTAGGTAGCAAAATCCTTTCCGTGTACCAGTCTGCCCTTTTGAGGGTCATTATCGTACGGCAGCGCGTTCATCCTTTCACTTTTCAACCGGCTCTTCCGCAGTAATTCCGCTGCGGTCTGAATCTGTTTGAGAACCCGAAAGGCAGTTGCTGCCTTTCGGGTATTTTTATGCCCTTTTGGGCCGGTAATTTCGGAAAATCAAATATTTTTTAACTTTAAAGGGGAATGACATTCAATGAAAACAGCATCCAATATAATCCGACAGAACTGGGCGACAGCACGGATGTGCGCCACACAGGCGTTTGACGGAAATTTTTTGTTCGTGTTTGCCGGCTACGCCGTCCGGCTTGTGCGCATGGCTGTGCTGATCGCCGTGTTCCGGTCCCTTCCGCCAAACGGGGAAATGACCTATTCTCAAATGCTGACCTACACAGTCCTTGCATCCGCGCTAAGCGAGCAGCTTTATTTCTTCACCCCAGCCACCACCGCATTGTGGGAAGGCTCTATTCTTGCGCGTTTTACGCGCCCTGTTCCGGTTTTAAGCGGTTTGACAGCGGAAACCGTCGGAAAATGGTTGCCTTCGCTGATCTTTTACACCGCTCCGGTGCTCGCAGCCGCTCCGCTTTTCGGGGTAAGGCTGCTGCCGTACAATGCCGCAGCGGGGCCGCTGTTCCTGGTCAGTCTGCTGTTGGGAATCTCCCTCGGCTTTGCAGTGGACTTTATCTTTTCTTCCATTGCCATGCGGCTCAAAAACGGCTGCTGGGCGGCGCTCGCTGTGCGCGAAGCGATTACGGCGCTGTTGTCCGGCTTGCTGGTGCCGTTTGCCTTGCTTCCAAAGGGTGTGGCAGATATTTTGCTGCTTCTTCCGTTCGGTTCGCTGGCCAACGCTCCGCTTTCCATTTTCGTCGGTACGGGCAACCCGGTTCAGCTCATTGGTCTTTCGCTGTTCTGGAACGTGGTTCTATGGCCGATTTCCATTGCTTTCTTCCAAAAGTCAAAGGAGAAAATGATTTCCTTTGGCGGATGAATCTCAAAATTAAACCGGGAGGTATCTCCATAATGTTTCAATCGATCAAAATGATTTTTAAACTGTTTGGCCGTTCCGCAAAGATGGATTTGCTTTGGCTCCTTCGCGATACCCGTTACTGCCTGCTGCAGATTTTTGCCGATTCAGTCGCCGCGCTGGCTTCCGTGAGTGCCGTGCTGCTGCTCAGCGTACGCTTCGGCGGTATCGGGGGTATGACTTCGCGGGAAATCCTTTTCATGTGCGGCTACGCCGTGCTGATTGACGGGGTTTTGCTTGCGCTGTTCGGCGGCAGCAACACGGTGCACATCAGCCGCGTTATCGGCCGCGGCCAGCTTGACCATATGCTGATTCAGCCGCTTCCCCTGTGGATGCAGCTTTTGACGCAGGGGTTCGTTCCCTTTTCCGGCAGCAGCAAACTGATTTGCGGCGCTGCACTGCTGGCAATTTCGGTTTCGCAGCTCGGCCTTGCGGTGACACCGCTCTGGTTGGCCATGCTGGTGTTCAGCCAGCTTTGCTCGCTGGCGATTATCGTTTCCTCAGTATATATTGTTTCGTGCACCGCGTTTTTCGCACCCGTTGCGGCGGAGGAAATTTCAATGGTTGTAATGGAGCTGTTCAGCGATATTAAGCTTTATCCGCTTGGCGGCCTTTCCGCCCGCGCTGCAGCTGCATTCTGCACCATTGTTCCGGTTGGTTTAGCCGCATGGTTTCCGTCGAGCGTACTGTTAAACAAAACTCCGGCAGGGCTGCCGTTTACACTGACATTTATTGTTGCAGCAATCTTTACTGCGATTGCTGCCTGCCTGTTTCGAAAGGGGATTTATCATTATGAAAAATCAGGATGCATTCGCTACACCGGCTTTGGCCATCGATAATGTTACCAAGCTATATGCGCAGTGGCAGAGAACCGGTAAAATAAAAGACATTCTTAAAAATCTGATCAGACCCGAAAAACGTGAAGTGCGGGCGCTGGACGGCATTACCCTGCGCGTTGAAAAAGGCGACTTTGTGGCCTATGCCGGTGCGAACGGCGCGGGGAAAAGCACCACAATCAAAATCCTGTGCGGAATTTTGCAGCCGACATCCGGCGATGTTACTGTATTAGGGCTTGACCCCGCAAAAGACAGAGTCAAGCTGATGAGCCGCATTGGCATTGTGTTCGGCCAGCGTACCGAGCTTTGGTGGGATCACCCGGTCATTACCAGCTATGAGTGGAAAAAGACAGTCTGGAATATTCCGAACAGCGTTTTTGAAAAGAACCTGCGCCTAGTGACCGAGCTGCTCGACCTGAAGGATATTCTTCACACGTTTTCCCGTGAGCTGAGCCTTGGCCAGCGGATGCGCGCCGACCTCGGTATGATGCTGCTCCACGACCCGGAGATCATTTTTCTTGACGAGCCGACGCTCGGGCTGGACGTTCTGGCAAAACGGCAGATGATTGATTTTCTAAAGCTTTTGAATAAGGAAAAGGGAACCACCATCGTTGTTACAAGCCATGACATGGATGACCTGGAGGAAATGGCGCGCCGGATTGTGCTGCTTTCCGCCGGAAAAATCGCCTTTGACGGGAATTTTGACGAGCTGCGCGTAGCGCAGGGTGCCATCGGGCGAATCCGGGTTACAGCGGGATCCGAAGTCCCGTTCCGTTTTGACTGTATGGAGTATGTTTCTTCGGAAGCGAATATACACGAGTATGCATTCGACGGCGAAGCAACGCCTATCCGCACCATCCTCGCGGAGCTTTCCGGCACTGCAGGCGTGCAGAATGTGGAGATAAAAAAAGCTCCGATTGAAGAGGTCATTGCGGCTCTGTATCAAAGCTGGAAAAAACGGGAGTAACCTGTCGCCGAAAAATAAACATAACATCCCATTTACTGAAAGTTCCTGAGCATTCCGTCCAGTCTGAAGCGCCGCGGTTCATGGATACGAAGAGGTACCAGCCCGTCTTGTGCTCGGGGAACCAACGGAAATCAGTCGTAAGCACCCGCTCTGCCATGACAGGGCGGGTGCTTTTTCGTAAGGCAAAAAGACCGGGTGCGAAACGTCCCATCTGTGCTATAATAGATTAAATTTATATTGATTTATTTTATACTGCATCAATCAGAAATTGACTGGAGGAAGCATTATGCCGATATCATCCGAATCATTAGAAAAAAAGCTCGTCACGTACCGCCGGGAGCTTCATGAGCACCCGGAACTCTCCATGCAGGAATTTGAAACAACGAAACGCATCAAAAAATGGCTCACCGAGGCCAGGGTGAAAATTTTAAATATGCCCATTGAGACAGGACTCGTAGCGGAGATCGCGGGGGAACAGCCGGGCCCCGTTATCATGCTGCGCGCCGATATTGACGCGCTTCCTGTCAGGGAACAGACCGGCCTGCCGTACCGGTCGCAGTCGGAGGGGGTTATGCACGCGTGCGGTCACGATTTCCATACCGCGGGGATGATCGGGGCGGCTATTCTGCTGAATGAGCGCAAATCGCATTTGAAGGGTACTGTGCGGGTGCTGTTCCAGCCCGCGGAAGAGGATGCCCACGGAGCACAATGGACAGTGCAGCACGGCCTGCTGGACGGAGTGCAGGCCATTTTTGGCTGCCATAACCGGCCAAACCTGCCTGTGGGCACCGTCGGCGTACGCCCCGGCGCGCTTATGGCCAGCGTTGACCGCTTTGTTATCACTGTAACGGGTGTGGGCGGCCATGCCGCCATGCCCCAAAACTGCATTGATCCGATCGTTGTTGCAAGTCAAATTGTTATGGCACTGCAATCCATCGTCAGCCGCCGTCTGAATTCATTTGACAATGCGGTCATCAGCATTACACGGTTCACGTCCGGCAACACATGGAATGTAATTCCCGAGCAGGCTGAGCTTGAAGGTACTGTGCGCACGTTTCAAAAGGACGTCCGCGCAAAAATACCTCAGCTTATAAAACAGATTTCCGAACAAATGGCGGCTGCTATGGGTGCCAAGGCGACATTTGTATGGGATGAGCGCCTGCCTATGGTAAACAACGACGCGCGCTTCACGGGTATTGTAACGGCCACTGCGCGGGAGCAGGGTTTGGCTGTCGTTGAGGGTGAGCAAATGTTCGGCGGTGAGGACTTTGCGTATTTTCAGGAAAAGGTGCCCGGCTTTTTCGTGTGGATGGGTGTGGACGGCCCGCAGGAGTGGCACAGTCCGCTGTTCAGACTGAATGAAGATGCACTGATCGTTACAGCCGCCTATTTTGCAAAACTCGCCGAAAACGTGCTGAAAGACTGGGATGGCCTATAAATTTTTAGGCTGTACCGCTTTATCACAAAATTGTGGCCGGCGTATGGGGCTAAACCCAAAAGTCTGGAATCTGTCACCCCAGGCGGCTATTGAAACAATTAAGTGTCTTATAAAGAATAAAAAGCACATCGCCGTTTTAATTCTTTATAAAAATATTTTTTAAAGAATATTATACTACAATTAGTTTATACAATATCAATTTAAAAAACAGTCCTTAAAATTTTAAGGTTATATTGATCTGTCAGCTTCAGCAGCAGCCACGCCGAATACACATAAATGAAGATAAAATCTTTAAACCGGGAGGATTCACACATGAATTCACAAAGCGAATCAGTGGTTTCTATGAAAGGGCTTAGAATGAACTATGGGGACAAGGAGGTTTTGAAGGGAATCAATCTGGAAATACAGGGCGGGCAAATTATTGGCTATATTGGGCCTAACGGAGCCGGAAAAAGTACAACCGTAAAAATTTTGCTGGGTATTCTGGAAGGATTCCGGGGTGAAGTCCGGGTTTTTGGCGAAGATATATCGACGGGAAGCATTGAGTATAAAAAGAGAATCGGTTATGTTCCTGAAACAGCCGAGATGTACGACAGCCTTACCGCACAGGAGTATCTTACTTTCATCGGGGAAATCTACGGCATGGATTTCGATACCGTTGACAGCAAAGCAAAAAAACTAATGTCCCTGTTCGGTATCGGTGAAGTTTATACCTCCAGAATTTCTTCGTTTTCAAAGGGCATGAAGCAAAAGGTGCTGATTATCGCAAGTTTGCTGCATAATCCCGATATTTTATTTTTTGACGAGCCGTTAAGCGGACTGGACGCAAACAGTGTTATGGTTTTTAAAGAAATTATCACCGAGCTTGCGGCGCAGGGAAAAACAATCTTCTACTCTTCCCACATTATGGAGATTGTTGAAAAAATAAGCGACCGGATCATTCTGATTAATAACGGTGAAATTGTAGCCGACGGCACGTTTCCCGAGCTGCAGAAAAAATGCAGCGAAGGTTCCCTTGAGGATATTTTCAACCAGCTGACCGGATTTAATCAGTATAAGGAAATTGCGCATTCATTTATTTCCGTCTTGAAAGAGGGATAAAATGAAACATTCTTTTATTTTAAAATTACTCGACAAGGTAAAGCCTGTTTTTAACTCTTTGGGGATTAATTACCCCATGATGAGAAAAATTTTGCAGATAAAGTTTGTTATGGATGAGCGAAGAGTTCCCACAATCATGATGAACGGAAAAAATTCCGAATCAAAAAGTTCTTCCCTGATGTCCTTATTTCTTTACGCGCTCATCGGCCTTTTTATCGGAATATTCATGCTGCCGTCATTTTCCCTGTTTTTCAAAATGAACATTATAATCGGCATGTTGATCTTTATGATTATGACCACCATGATTTCGGATTTTTCTTCCGTCCTTTTGGATGTGAACGATAAAAACATTCTTTTGCCCAGGCCGGTGGACGCTCGGACATTAAGTGCGGCAAAGCTGATTCATATTGTTGTGTATCTGTTTGGAATCACCGTGGCCTTATCCGGCGGCTCGCTTATGATCGGACTGATACGGTACGGATTCTGGTTTTTCCTTGTGTTCCTGGCTGAAATTGTGCTGATCTGTGGCTTTGTAATTTTACTCACATCTCTTCTTTATTATGCAATTCTTACTTTTTTCAGCGGAGAAAAACTAAAAGATATTATAAACGGCTTTCAAATCGTTCTTACAATTTTTATGACTGTGATGTATCAGTTTATCGGAAGGATATTTGATTTTTCAAATCTGAACATTGGCTTTACCCCGCAATGGTGGAATGTCTTTCTGCCGTCAACGTGGTTTGCGGCTCCGTTCATCCTTTTGATGGAGCATAATTTTAATTTATACTACGTTTTACTGAGCCTTGTTGGAATCATTATTCCAATCATTACAATGACTTTGTATGTTAAGGTTGTCGCACCCCGTTTTGAAAGGAATCTGCAGAAGCTGAGCAGAAGCTCCGGAAGCAGCGTAATGAAGAGAAGGTCGCTCCAGCGGAGTGCTGCCGGCATAATTTGCTTTAATCGGATTGAGAAGCTTTTTTTCAGGTTCACACAGCAAATGCTGTCCAATGAAAGAAAATTAAAGCTCAAGGTCTACCCAAGCCTTGCCCTTTCGGTAATCATGCCGTTTATTTTATTTTTCAGCATTTTGGGAAGAGAACCGTTGTCAGCGGATACATTTGCGGCAATCAGGCAGGGAAAGTATTACCTGTACCTGTATTTTTCGGCAGCCTTTTTCCCCTCGCTGTTTATGATGATCAGTGCAAGTGAAAATTACAGGGGTGCATGGATTTACAAGGCTTTGCCGATTGACAATCCTTCCGTCGTATTAAAGGGTGCATTAAAAGGATTTCTGTGCAAATACATTATCCCGATTTATTTGTCTGCCGGCTTAATTTTTTCAGTTATTTTCGGCTTTAGAATCCTCCCTGATTTGGTTTTGATCTTTATCAATATACTTGTGCTGATACTCACGATTTTCCGTTTTTCAAAAAAAGAATTGCCTTTTTACAAGGATTTTGAATCCGCCCAAAACGGCGGCAACACGGGCATGGTATTCCTTTCGTTTGGCTTATGCGGCCTTTTAGCCGCAGTACACTATGTGTTTACTTTTTTCCCGTTTGGCATTGTAATCAATATAGGAGTATCGTTAGCAGCGTCAGTCATCCTGTGGAAGATAAGCTTTAAAATTTCATGGAAAGACATCTGCAAGGAGGCTTAACCCATTTGTAATCAGGTAAAGCCACGGGCTTTATTGGTTATTCGTTGAATCAAATTCAGGAGAATGAAAAATCATCTTAAAGAAAAAATAAGAACAGCCGTTTCCGGCTGTTCTTATTTTTTTAACAGGCATTTACATTTGATGCCGAGGAATTAAACTTTTAAATCCCTTTTTGGGTAAAAAGCATAGGTCAGGGCCAAAAAAGCGGCAACCAGGGCAAGCGACAGTAAGACGACGCCGGTATTCAAGCCATTGCCCGCTACGATTTCAACAAGGTCAAAATATTTAAAGGGTGAAATCACGTTAAGAATATTCAGCTTGTCGGACATATCTGTGATTCTGGATACAAAGTATGCAATTAATAAAATCCCCGTGGCAATTGAGCCGGAACCCTTCGGATTCCTCATGCAGGCTGCCAGTACCGCGCCCAGTGACAGAAAAATAAGCTGAACCAGAAACATGCTTAAAAACATGAATCCTATTTCGCCGGCGATGGATTTCCCCTTGTTATAGGCCGCGACCAGGACAAGCGATGAAAAAAGCGTAATCATATTGATCACGATGACATTAAACAGGGCGGCAATCAGCTTGGCTGTTATGACAGCCTGCCTTGAAACCGGCTTTACCATGAGGTATTCGGTTGTTTTGTCGCGTTCCTCCTTGGCAATGATGCCGGCGCCCAGCAGCGCGGCGTGAATTGCTACCGTAAGCTCAATGTAAATAAACAGCATCGCAAAATACCCTGCCATTGTGGAAACATCAAACGAGCCAAATCCCAGCAGGGCCTGAATGGAAGCCGGCATTGTATTTAAAAGTTCGTTAATGGAGGGCCCGCCCGCCGCTGCCGACGTATAGGCCGTATATTTGGCCATTCCGCTTAGGACAAGCAAAAACATGCAGACGCTCCATATGATCAGTGCTTTTCTGTTGGCCTTTAATTCCCTCAAAATCATATTCATAGTCAAACCTCCTTTAATTCAAAGCTGCGGAGCGTTTCAGCTCACCGCGTGAATGTCTTTTCTGCAATAGATAAAATAAGCGGCGGCGATTGCCGCAACAACAATGACGGCGCCCGCAATCAGGTATGGAGCCTCGTAGCTTGAATTTTTTATAATATAACTGTTGTCGAAATATTGGAACGGTGAAATAAACCGGCTTCCGTCCGTTTTGTCAGTGGCAATCAGCGCCCCGACAATATAGAATCCAAAGACTGTTCCGAGCGAAATCGGGAGCACGGATTTAATCTTCTGAAAGAACACCGAAACACCCAGCCCGATTGCAAAGAAAATAAGCTGAATGAAAAGCAGTGTAAGGTTGAGCATGAAAAAGACTTTTGCGCTGTAGTCCGACTGTTTTACAATGGAGACAAGAACGGAGGCCGCTGCGCCGTAAAGTATGTCTGTCGCCAACAGCACGGTAAGCGACGCCAAAAGCTTGGCGTTTACAATGGCGGCACGGGAAACGGGCTTAACAAGCAGAAAATCGGCCGTCCGCTCCCGGGTTTCCTTTGAAAGGACGGACACGCCGAGGTTCATTGCCTGAATTGCGCCGCAGAGCACAACAAATGTGATTACCATGGAATAAAAGCCTGAAAGCGAAGTGACGCTGTCAAGCGAAACACCCAGCATCGCCCTTACGGACGGGGGGTAGCCGCCCATCATCTTTTTGAACCCGGCCGCGTCGTTTGCCAGGCCGGGATACAGGGATAAATATAATGCTGCGATTGCAATCATGGAGCTGACCCATATCATTGCCGATTTGCGCATTGACCTGAGCTCGTGCAGATACATATTCATACCGTTTCATTCTCCTTCGCGTAATAATGCATGAATATCTCTTCAAGATCCGGCTCGTCGATGGATAGATTTGAAATATCGGCCTCCGCAAGCTTTCTTATGATTTTATTGATATCGCCCTTGAACAAAAAGCTTATCGTCCTGCCGTCGTTCTCCATTTTGCTGATGCCTGCCATCCCCGAAAAAACCCGGTCAAGATTTGACGGAGCGTCAATCTTAATCCGTTTAAAATTGTTTTCCTGCAGGGTGCTTATCTTTTCCAGCTTAATGATTCTCCCGTCCTTAATGAGAGCGACGCGTTCACACATCTTCTGAACCTCACTCAGAATATGGGACGATAAGAAAACCGTGGCGCCTTTTTTATTTTCCGCAGCGATCAATTCAAAGAATTTCTGCTGCATAAGCGGGTCAAGGCCGCTTGTGGGCTCGTCGAGTATGATGAGTTTTGGTTCATGTATCAGGCCCTGTACGATACCGACCTTTTTCTTATTGCCGAACGAAAGGTCGTCTATCTTCTTTTTCAAATCCAGGTCCATAATCTCCGCAAGCTCGTGTATCCGCTTTGTGCAGTCCTTTTTATAAAAGCTTGCCGAGTATTTCAGTAAATCAATGACCCGCATCCCGTCGTAATAAAACACCTCGCTGGGCAAGTAACCCACTTCCCTGCGCACTTCGGGATTTGCGGTACAGCTTTTCCCAAAGATTTCAGCACTGCCGCTTGTGGGGCGGATAAGCCCCAGCAGCGTTCGAATTGTTGTGGATTTTCCGGCCCCGTTCGGGCCGATGAACCCGAAAATTTCGCCCTGCTCGACCGTAAGGCTCACATCGATAATACCCCTTGATTTGCCGTAATTTTTTGTAAGGTTTTTAATTTCAATGACGCTCATGGATATACCCTCCTATAATTTTATGAAAAGACAGTTTAATCAATCAATTGACTCGCTGTATTCCGCCGGCGAAAGTCAACCATCAGTTAAAGTGAAACGCTTTATCTTATAACGCGTGGGGCTTCCAATCAAATTCAAACCGGTCGGCTCTGTTCTCCGGTTAAGGATTTAAAATGCAATTGGATTTATGAAAGACATTCCGCTTTGTAAAAATTGTTTTTCAGTAAATTGATGCATTGATCAAATTCATTGCATAAGGCTTCCAGATCATATGCTCGATTCGGGAATTCACTGATAAACCCTTCCCCGAACCAAACAAGCATTTTCATCACAAGCTTTGGGTCAATTCCGTCTTTAAATTTTGAAACATCCATGCCTTCAAAAGCAATTTTTCTTCTAAACCCTTCCCCTTTTACCAGTAGGGCCTGGATGTCAGCTTTCACCTCATCATCGCTTTCAAAATACATGCTGTTGCAAAAAGAAAGGAGCGCAGGGTGCTTTTTTAGAACCGAAACTTTTATATCCGTTGCAAGCCGAATCCGTTCAAAAAAATCCGTGACGCCGCTGTCAAATTTTTCATTGATTTCATTCATCAGAAGATTGCCGGATAATTCAGTCAAATAAAGATACAGCGCTTTTTTCGTACCGAAATAATGGAACACCATTGCTTTTGAAATTCCGGCAGCTGCGGCAATGTCGCTTACCGACGATTTTTTATATCCGTTCGTGCCAAAGGATATTAAAGCGGCATCAATAATTGCATTTTGTTTTTCCATGGGTAAATTTAAAAATTTCTCCAAATAAATCACCTCACAAGCTCATCGACCGATTCGGTTTTCACTAGCATATCACGATAAACCGATTCGGTCAATAGACTTGTAAAAATATTTTTGAGCGAACATATGCTGCAGAAATCCGGTGGCGTGCGTCGCTCCTTGCAGCCGCCCCGCTAAAAGAAGGCAAAGGAAAAGCACCCCCGAAGAGATGCCAATAACTGCCGCTGTACGGCTTGTTTGTCTAACATTGAAAAAGTCGCCCATTACAGGCGACAATTTCAAGGATACTAATAATGAAAATCCTCATCTGAGGGACTTATTATCTTCTTATAGTATAAGCAATAAAAAAAATTTTTAACGAAACTTTCGGAAAATACAAAAAATTTATGAAAATAAAAATGCTTCCCAGCGAGGAATGGCCGGGAAGCGAGGGAAGCTGCACAAATTTTTCGTATTCGGCAATTTCTTATACTGCCGTAAATTTTATCAGAATCTTCTTCTGCGGTGAAACAGCTCGGAAATCAAAAGAATATCTATTAAATCCCTAAAAAGGCCTCTTCGCCTGAACCGCCAGCCAAACATCGGGGGATCGTCGCCAAATCTGGCCGTCTGAATGATCGGGTCCGAATTGGCTTTATCCTCCTGCGTGCGGGCATATTCTGCTATATCAGGGTACCTCTTGCACATATCGTCATAGATACTGTCCGATACACGGTCTAACATATCCTGAGTCGGCATTGTGGAACCGAGCGGATCCATTTGATCGCATACCATCATGATATAAGGCTGCAACTTGTAATAAATTTCCGGAAAAACCATTTGATATGCCATCATGGGCGATACGCCGGATTGAGACGGCTTAATGGTTTGTGCCGGTTTTGCTGTTTGCAGGCTATAGCTATACGACGGAGTCGATGCTCCGGAATTGTTCATGGCCGTTTCCTGATTCATTGTATTCATATTTTCCATGTTCTCATCCCCACCTTAGATTTTGTAAAATAGCTTCAATGACATAATATGAAATCGGAAATGGAATGGTTCAAAGCCTTCAAATAACAAGAAAGGTAAAAGCCGCATGGATTTCGGGCCGGGTCAGGCTCAAAAGAACAATGGCGCCCGCCGGTTACAGCGGGCGCCATGTGATTTTGTCAACTACCAGAACCAACGGCAGCAGCAACGACAGCAGCGGCGGCAGCAGCAGCGCCGGCACCAACAGCAAGAATTCCAATTGCAGCACATATTCCAATCACTCCTTTCCGGAGGCATTACATATTATGTTTGAAAGGCAGGGCTTGTCAATATGAGATGCAGGAATGTCCGTCATGAAAAATATTACGGTAAGCAAGGCCTTTTCATCATGGGTCTCAATAAGGAATCTGAATTATTTCTGCAATATTTTTTATTTAAATTTTATCTGTTGAAAGTAAGCATTGATAAGAATATAATAAGGTTTGTCGCAGAGGCCGGTCATGGCCGCACTGCAGGACTGAAACGATTTAAATAAACTGTGATCTTTGAAAACATTCGGCTTCATTTCACCAATATACCGACGGAATCGCCGCCGCACCTTCTGCTCCGCGTAAAACAAGACAATGCTCTACCATTTTGAAACAATATGAGGTAAAATTTATGGACTATAAAATAATTGCTGACAGCTGCTGCGACCTGACACCGGAGCTTAGAAAAGAATTGGGAGTTGTATCGGTTCCGTTAACCATGACTTTGGGGGACAAAAGCTTTACAGACGATGAAACGCTTGATCTGCCCCGGTTTATGGAGGACATGAAAAACTGTACCGGGCGGATTGGTTCCGCTTCCCCGTCACCCACGCTGTATAAAAACGCATTTCAAGGCTTGTTTACATCTTTTGCAGTTACGCTGTCGAGCAATTTGTCCGGCTCTTATACAAGCGCAATGTTAGGAAAATCTTTGGCGGAAGAGGAGGGTGCTGATGTTCATGTATTCAATTCCAAAGGTGCATCGGCAGGGGAAACGTTGATTGCGCTAAAAATTTACCAAATGATTAATGAGGGCTGCCAAAAATTAAAAATTATTGCTTCCATTGAAAAATTTATCAATGAAATGAAAATCTATTTTGTTTTGGATAATATTGATAATCTGGTCAAAAACGGGCGGCTCCATAAAATAACCGGCAAGTTAATCTCCGTACTGAACATTAAACCGATTATGGGAGCGGACGGAGAAGGCAACATTGCTTTGTTTTCCCACGCAAGGGGGCAAAATCAAATCATTGAAAAGATGGCGGACACGATTGAAAAAAGCGGCAGGTCAACCGAGGAAGGAACCATGGTGATTACTCACTGCAACAATCCCGGCCTTGCCGAAAAATTAATGGATGCAGTGAAAAGCCGCTATCATTTCAAAGAAATTCTGATTGTACCCACGGGGGGATTAAGCTCCATGTACGCAAACGACAAGGGAATTGTAATGGCGTTCTAAGCAAAAAACGCTCCAATACACGTAAAGGCAGGAACTCAAAATGAGTTCCTGCCTTTTGTCTGAACTGACAATGGAGCACACCGGTTTACTTGCTATTCTTCAATTTTAAATCCGGTGTGTTCAATGCAATTTCTGATTTCCGTTTCCGTGGCGGGCTCGTTATACTGCACCTTTACTGAACCTGTTGACAGATTTACGCCCACTTCCTGAACGCCTTTTAATTTATCCAATGCGTTTTTTATCTGCGTTTTACATTCCTGGTTTTGCATTCCTGAAACATTACACAATACCGTGTTCATTCTTTTCCTCTTTTCAATTTTATAAAGGCATTTGAAAGTCAATTTCCGTTTTTTTCATGTCTTCCGTCATGCAGTTCAATTTTACGCCCATTGATAATTCCAGCGTCCTCATTTGCCTTTGGCTTCATTTTTCTCAGTTCCGGGTTGCTTTTTTCCCTGTCTTTCATCCTGTTTTTGTTGTTATCCAAAATCTTTTTCCTTTCATCCTGTAATTATTACGCTACTTAGTATCTATTTTTTAAAAATTTTTATTCAGCCAACAGAACGGCGAATTTGTAATGAAAAATGATAAAAACGAGGACGGAGGCATTCACGCTTCCGTCCTCGTTTCTTATTCAGGTAAATCTATTTTGTCTAAAATTCCGGACAAATAAGCGATAACAACGCCGTAGTTCGACATGGGAACATAAGCCGTTTTGGCCTTTTCAATGCGGGACAGCACGTATTTACGGTTGAACATGCAGCCGCCGCAGTGAATAATCAAATCGTAGCCGGAAATATCTTCGGGGAAGTCCGTGCCGCTGACAATATCCACCGTTAAACCCTTGCCAACCCTTTCCCGAAGGAAGCGCGGGATTTTCTCCCTGCCGATATCCTCCGCCAAAGGCGCGTGGGTGCAGGCTTCCGCAATCAAAACGCGGGAGCTTTCCGAAAGCCGGTCAATCGCCTTCGCACTGTCAACGAAATAGCTCAAATCGCCTTTATACCCCGCCATCAGCACGGAAAAAGAGGTAAGCTTGCTTTCCGGCGGCTTTTTTTCATAAACGGTTTTGAACACCTGAGAGTCGGTAATAATCAGCTTTGGCGGGTTTTTCAGCGCGGCCAGCGATTGCTCCAGCTTATCCGTCGTCGCACTTAACACAATGCATTTTTTATCAAGTAATTCCCTTAAAATCTGTACCTGCGGCAAGATCAGCCTGCCTTTCGGCGCCTGAATATCCTGCGGCATAACAAGCAGCACCGTGTCCCCGCTTGACGCCAGCTGCCCTGTTATGCTCTCGTTTTCATAATCGGACGGGAGCGCCCGAATCAGCTCTGCACGAATTTTATCAATCCCCTCTTTGGTAAGGGTGCTGACAGGCGTTACCGGAATTTTGCATTTGTCTTCCACAATGTGAAGAAGCTCTTCCGCGTTGTCAATGACATCTATTTTATTGATTACGCCAAGAACCGGAATATGATTGTGTTTTAACGTTTCGACCCATTCCAGCTCAAGCGGCTCCGGCTCTTCACTGAACAGCATCAGCGCGATATCGGTTTTCTCCATCGCTTTCTTTGTCTGAGAAACACGAAGCTTTCCAATATCGCCAATGTCGTCAAAGCCCGCGGTATCAATAAACACACACGGTCCGATTCCGTGTATTTCCATGGATTTATAGACCGGGTCGGTGGTTGTTCCGGCCATATCGGACACAACAGCAATCTGTTGGTTGGTCAATGCATTAATCAGGGAGGATTTTCCGCTGTTTCTCTTGCCGAAAATTCCAATATGAAGCCGGTTGGAACGGGGCGTATCCTGTAAACTCATTTGTTTCTCTCCTAATTAAAATCTGAAGTCGCGGTTGCCGCCGCTGATTTCAGAAAGATATTTTTCAGCGGTGACCTTTACCTTTTCGTTCGGAATACGGGTAAGCTCCTCCCGTATCAGCAGTTCGCCCTTTTGTTTTGTGTCGGGTGAAGCGTAGTCTTCCAAATACTCTTTTAGCGTAAGCAGTGCGTTCGGCTGGCAGCAGTTTGCGATTTGCCCTGATTTTACCAGCTGCATAAAGCGGTCGCCTGTTCTGCCCGCGCGGTAGCAGGCGGTGCAGAAGCTTGGAATGTAACCAAGCTCCAAAAGCCAATTTACAACCTGGTCAAGCGTGCGTGTATCCGCAACATCGAACTGAGCGGAGCTTTCCTCTTCCTCTTCCGGCTCCGCGTACCCGCCAACGCTGGTCCGTGAACCGCCGCTGATTTGAGAAATGCCGAGCTGTAAAACCCTTTCCCTTGTGCTTTTCGATTCCCGCGTGGACATGATCATTCCGGTATAGGGAACGGCAATACGAAGCACGGCGACAATTTTAGAAAAAATATCGTCTGAAATTGCATTGGAGAAATTGTCCGGGTCAATATCGTCCGCGGGGCGGATGCGCGGAACGCTGATGGTGTGCGGGCCGACACCCATGGCGGCTTCCAAATGCTCGGCATGCATCAGAAGACCGACAAAATCATACCGATACATATTCAGGCCAAACAATACGCCGATACCCACGTCGTCAATGCCGCCCTCCATCGCGCGGTCCATCGCTTCCGTGTGATAGGCATAATTATGCTTCGGGCCCACGGGATGCAATTCTTCGTAATTCTTTTTGTGGTATGTTTCCTGAAACAGGATATAGGTACCGATTCCGGCTTCCTTTAATTTATGATAGTTTTCAACCGTTGTCGCCGCAATGTTTACGTTCACACGGCGTATTGCCCCGTTTTTATGTTTGATGGAATAAATGGTCTGAATGCTTTCAAGCACGTATTCAATCGGATTGTTGACGGGGTCCTCCCCTGTTTCCAATGCGAGGCGTTTGTGGCCCATGTCCTGCAGCGCAATGACTTCGCTGCGGATTTCCTCCTGCGTCAGCTTTTTACGGCAGATGTGCTTGTTTTGATGATGATAAGGGCAGTAAACACAGCCGTTCACGCAATAATTGGAAAGATACAGGGGAGCAAACATTACAATTCGGTTGCCGTAGAATTTTTGTTTAATTTCCCTTGCAAGCTGAACCATTTTTTCATTTTCATCTTCCAGGTCGCACTCCAAAAGAACAGCGGCCTCACGGTGGGAGATGCCTTTGTATTTTTTTGCCTTTTCGATAATACTGTCTATCAGTTCCCGATTGCTTTTGTTTTTTTGAGCATACGCGAGGGTTTCCTGAATTTCCTCATCGCTGATAAATTCCTCCGCTTGCTTTGACATCACATCGTACATATCTGTCTTCCTTTCTGCTGTGGCAATTTAATTGATAAGGTGAAAAACTGAATTTTCCAAAGTATTTCCAAACTGCCGCATTAATTGATCGGTTGATAATCGCCCCTGTCAACCGTCAGCTCGTAGCCAATGCTTTTCATCCGGTTTTGAAGGCAGAACCGGCATTCCGCCGCCTCTTCCCCGGTACAGATTTTGTTGTCGTACAGTTCATATTTTTTTCGCACGCCCACGGGTGAAAGGTTGGGCATGACCACGTTTGCGCCGGCCAGTATCCCCTTTTCACGCCCCTGCGGGTGAATCGTTCCCAAAGCGGTTGTGGCCGGAATCAGCGCGTTGGGCGCCAGCAGGCGCAAAATACCGATCAGGAACAGCGTAAGCTCCAGCGAGCCCTGTGATTGGCCGGAGAACGGCGTGTCGTGGTGCGGGATAAACGGGCCGATTCCGATCATTTGCGGCGACAGTTCCTGAATAAACAGCAAGTCCTCCGCCAAATGTTCGGCTGTCTGAAACGGCGAGCCCACCATAAACCCTGTTCCCACCTGATAACCGATTTCCTTTAGCGCCCAAAGGCATTGCTTCCTGTTTTGCAGGGTTTGAGTTTTCGGATGGAGCATTGCATAATGCGCTGCGTTTGCGGTTTCATGGCGAAGAAGATACCGATCCGCCCCGGCGTCGTAAAATGCCTTGTAGGAAGCAACGCTCTTTTCGCCGACGGACAGCGTTAACGCGCAGTCGGGGTAGCGCGTTTTTATTTTCGAGATCATATTCACCATGTCTCCGTCACTGTAAAAAGGGTCTTCCCCGCCCTGTAAGACAAAGGTGCGAAAACCCAAAGCGTATCCGTCCGCACAGCACTGCAAAATATCCGCCTTGCTCAGGCGATAACGCACGGCGTTTTGGTTGCCCGCCCTGATTCCGCAGTAAAAGCAGTCGTTTTTACAATGATTCGTAAACTCAATCAGCCCTCTGGTATAAATACGGTTTCCGAAATACACATGTGCCGTCTTTCTTGCTTTTTCAAACAAATACTCCGAGAGCGCGGGTGATATATGACTGAGGAGTAACACATACTCCTCTTTTGTAAGTGACCCGGTGCGCTCCAGTTTGTCAATGAGTTGCTTCACCCGCATCAACCTTTCATTTCTGTTGCAGATTCCGTTGTAACCTTGGAATAAATTGTTTTGGCGCTCACATGCGGCAGCATGCCCAGCTTGCCCGAAAGAGCGCTTATGATGTCATTCGGCGCATCCAAAACAATACTGATCACCGAGATGCCGTATTTTGCGTGGGGTACCCCCATCCTGCCGATGATGTACTGCCCGTACTCATGGAGGATTGCGTTCAATTTTTCCGCGGACTCCGTGTTTTCCACAATAACGCCGATCAATGCGATTCTGCTTTCCATACATTCCGCCTCTTCCTAAAAATGAATAAAAAAAATCCCTGTACCGAAAGGCACAGGGATAGCGAACAAAACCAGTGCATGCCGCACGGCATTGCAGTGGGAATTCTATAGCTATTCTGTCGCCTTATTGCTTGGGACGAACCCTTGCATGTTCAGTACGATTGCTTTTATTTTGATTTGGTTTACTGAAAGAACCGGGCAAAACCCGATCTTGCAGCTCACCAAGTTATAGAATACCATAGCGAGATAAAAAATGTCAATACGGCTCAGCACAGTGCTTTTTTTACATGCCCCGCCGAATTTGATACGCGGAGCTAACGCAGCGCGGAAACCCACTTCACCCGCAGAATCAAAATAATGGAGATGACCGCGGCCACATAATTTGAGAACAGGTTCCCCCAAAAAACGGAATAAAACTGCAGCGCGTGTTCCGTGGCAAGAATAAAGATGTACCGTAAGAACCAAATCCGCAGGATGCCGATCACCATCGGCACGCTTGTCTTTCCCAGCCCGATAAATGCACCCTGCACTGCCATGCAAATGCCGAAGCCCACCACGGAATAGGTGTAAATGTGCAGCGCGCGGTTGGCTACGTCCAGCACATCGGCCCGCTGTGTGAACAACACCGTAAGGTGCGAGGAAGACGGCACAATAATGCCGATAATCGCAATTGCTGTAATCACACTGGCAATGCAGCCGATCAGACAGGACCGTTTCGCTTTTTCGGACTGCCCCGCCCCAATGTTCAGGCTGACCATAGTGGTCACCGCAGCACCGAAGGAGGACGGCAGGTTAAAGCAGACAGCTGTGATATTATTGGCGATACCTTGCCCGTTCAGCACAATTGCGCCATATTTTTGGGTTTCATTGTTGATGAGAAAGAAACCAAGGTTCAGCATTAAGCTCGTAAGCATTGCGGGAATGCCAACCATAATCAGCTGTTTAATCAGCGGATTATCGAACCGGAAGCCCTTCAGAACAAGCCGGTCTTCTCCCTTTTTAATGAAAAGCTCATGAAACATCCATACGCAGATCAGTACATTCGCACAGAAGGAAGAAAGAACGCAGCCGACTACCTCCAGCCTGAGCCATACGACAAATACAAAATTGAAAACAATCTTCAGTATCAGCATAATGACCATGCGGACAAAGGTAGCTTCCGGCTTTCCTGTGGCGTTCTTAATGGCGTTGTAAATGCTTTCCAAAAAAGAAAAGGGCAGAACAGCGGCATACAGGCTGATGTACAGCATCACGTTATGGGATATTTCCGCATCCACGTGGGCCGAAATTGGGAATGCAACCAAGGCCAGTATCGGTGCGAAGCAAAAGCCCATAGCAAAGGCGAATACCACAATCTGCGTGGAAACCTTCTTTACCCTGTCAAGATCGCCCTGACCGTTTGCCTGGCCGATGATTGCCATGGCCGCCACACTCAGGCCCTGCGCCAAAGCCGTCATCATGTTGATGATCGGCTCGCTGTAGGTAACCGCGCTGGCCACGAGTGTTCCGGCCGCATTATTGATGAACAAACCGTCCGACAACGGCATCAGGGACTGAATGACACTCATCATCAGTGTGGGCAGGGACAGCAGCATCAGTGTTTTTACGATGCTGCTATGCAAAATCAGGTCCCGCCGCTGTTCGGTACTTTGATGTAAAAACTCAATTTTCAATATTAACCCGCTTTCTATTCGTAAGCCCTTATTTTATCATTATAAATGCAGATTTTCAAGAATCTTTTCATTCTTTGTCACTTTTTCGGGATTACAGCAGAAAACCGGAAGTCGTGATTGACCTGCCCACACTGCAATACCCCCAACCGCAGCTTCAGCTTTCTGCGGTTGGGGGTATTCTTTCCTTTGGAAAATTCAATTAAAAGATGTGCCGCTGACAAAATCAGAACGGCAATTTTACAAGTTATCCTTAAAAAAGCTCTGCAACGCCTGCGCACATTCCGCTTCATCCGGGCCGTCAATCAGAACGGTTATTTCCTCCCCTTTTTTCGCGGCAAGGCCCATAATGGCGAAAAGCCGTTTGGCATCCGCCTGTTTGGTTTCCTTTTGAATTTTAATACTCGCAGTATATTTTTGAGCTTCTTTTACTAAAAGTCCTGCCGGACGGGCGTGAATTCCCTCATTGTCCTGAATAATATATTGAAACTCTTTCAACTGTTTCACCCCTTATTCTTTTCCAAAAGTGTAAAAATTTCTTCTTTTGTCGCTAAATTTTCAGAAAAGGCGCTGGCGCTTCCGGCCGCAATACCCATGCTGAACGCATCGCTGAAGCTGGAATCCGGAAGGTAACCCGCAAGGAACCCGGCCACCATGGAGTCCCCCGCGCCCACTGTGTTAATTACTCTGCCCCGCGGTGCGGCGCTTTGAAGAATCTGCCCCGTTTCCGTAAGAAGAGCTGCCCCGTCGCCCCCCATGGACACCAGCACGTTGCGCGCACCCAACTTCTGCAGCTGTTTGGCGCCGCGCACAACATCCTGCTGCCCGCTGAGCGGTTCCCCGCAGACTTCTTCCAATTCCTCACGATTGGGTTTAATCAGGAACGGGCGGTATTTCAGCACATTTAAAAGCAGCTTACCCGTGGCATCCACCACAATGCGGATATTTTTGCATTGCATGCGTCCCATAATTGCTTCATACGTATTTTCCGAAAGAGAGGAAGGAATGCTCCCGGCCAGCACTAAAATATCATCCCCGTTCAACCGGGCCAGCTGGGAAAAGAGCTGTTCCAGCTTTTCCTGCGGGATATCCGGCCCGCCGGAATTGATTGCGGTTTCGCGGTCGGAACGTATTTTTACGTTAATCCGCGAGAGCCCCTGTTCCAAACGGATAAATTCGGTACGGCAGCCAAGATTTCTTACTCCGCGTTCAATTTCTTCCCCGGTGAAGCCTGCAACAAAACCGAGCGCCGTGCTTTCTACTCCGAGGTTTTTCAAGACAATGGAAACATTGATCCCTTTTCCCCCGCTGAGGATTTTTTCACCGCTGCTTCGGTTGATTTCCCCTGCCTTAAACCCGTTCACCTGTGTGATGAAATCCAGCGCGGGATTAAATGTTACCGTATAAATCAATCCAGTTCCCTCCGATTTCCTTTTCTTTTTGGCTTGATTCAGCCGCTTACGCCGAAATGCCGGAATAAAATATGCTCTGCCTCGCTGTTCCACTGACCGTTGTGGCTGTCGCAGCTGTCGGCAAGCTTTTGGAAAAGTTCATCCTTTTCCCCAAGGGTTCTAAAATCTTCAATTGCCGTCAATGGCAGATTGATGTGTGTGTAGGTCAGTTTTTTACCGCCGGGGATACTTGGAAGATTCTCCGTCGTGTCCGCAATACAGTCAATTCCGCCGATATGGGTGACCATTACGGAGGGGTTGACTTTTCCGGCTGCGGCCAAATCCAGCGCTTCCACCAAGTCATCGGTGTTCCCACCGGTCGAGCCCATAATATGAGTACTGATATAATGTGTATTGTACATATTGATACTCGCTGAAAAATTCTTATCGGTTGGGCCTGCAAAGAAGTTCAGGCAGCCGTCAAAAGCCAAAAGGCTGTCGGCCTGCTCCACCAGGGGACGAATCGGTACCATTACAAAAATATCGTCGAAGCCCTTATTTTCGGTCAAAGCCTTGAGCTCATCAAACTGATTTTCCAGTTTTTCCGGATTGATGTATTTTAAAGTAACGCCCTGTTCCGCCGCCCGTGACTCCGGCACAACCTTCCGGGCACGTGCAAGCCTCTCCTCGCTCACATCCGTCACCACGACAAGGCGCGGCTTTGGCTTGGCACAAAGGGCGTATTCCACCGCGCCCAGCCCCATTGGCCCGGCTCCGCCCATAATCAGTACCGCCCCGTTTTCCTTTACGCCGGACGTATGGCTGTAACTGGTTTTACTGGTATGGTAGTTGGAGTGATACCCCCCGATAATGCAGGACATCGGCTCGCCGAGGGAGGCTTCGAAATAGCTGTCTCCATTATAATGCAAAAGGCACCCAAGTTCCATCACTTCGTGCGGAATAATGCAGTAGGTACAGTCCCCGCCGAACCATTCATACGAGTACCCGGGGGAAGCAAGGCTGCCCTTGTAATTCAGAGCGGGCTGCTGCGCGAATTTTTCCCCCGCACGGAATTCCGACTGCCACTTTGCACCGACCTGAACAATATCGCCCGCAAATTCGTGCCCTATAATAACAGGGTTCGTTTCGATATTCTGCGGAACCCTCTTGTGCTTTTTGCCCTGCTTAATTAATTTGTAGGTTGACATGCAAATGCTGTCGCTTACCACTTTGACAAGGATTTCATCCTCTTTTATTTCCGGGAGCTCAAACTCTTCCAGTCTTAAATCATCCGCTCCGTACATTCTGACTGCTTTGGTCTTCATAATGCACCCTTCTTTCATATAAAATTTGAACAGTCTTAATGATTACAGCCGCTGAACAGATTGTGAATTTCACTGCGGTTCCCGCTTTTAACCAGCGACCGCACCGCTTCAGCGGTGTCCAGCTTTTCAACAATGTTTTTGAGGATTTCAAGATGTTCATCCCCTACTCCCGCAATACCAACCACAAGATAAACGGTTTCCCCGTCCCACGCAATGCCCTGCGGATAGATCATAACGACCAGTCCAGAGGAAATAATCTCGCTTTTCACCTCACTTTCCCCGTGCGGAATGGCTATACTGTTCCCAATATAGGTAGACAGCTTTTTCTCCCTTGCAAGCATCCCCTCAATATAGCGGTGCGTAACATAACCGCTGTGGTACAGCATTTGCCCGGCGTTGACAATGGCCTCCTCTTTGCTTTTTGCAGAGCAGTTCAGCACGATATTCTGTTCCATCAGCAATTCCGGTTTTGCAGTTTCTTTATTTTTTTTGAAAAACATAGTCTGACAATCACCTCCTCCGGTAAGGGAACAGTATTTTACATCAGGGGCAAAACTCCTTGATTTTGTAGAAAAAATATTCCTCCAAAATCTGCTGTATCTGTGCGTATGCCCGGTCTCTGTCACCGGATTTTAAGGTATTTAAAAACTCCTCATTTTCAATCAGCGCACTGCTGAGCTTCCCCATCATTTGGCTGTGTTCCGCCCCTCCCGTCGCTTTGGGCACAAGCATGACCACCGCCATTTGTGCGCCTTTCATGTATTCGCTGCGAAACGGCGCCTGATTCGGCAGAATCAGAGAAAACACGGGGGAAACAACGCCGTCTGTTTTGGCGTGGAGCAGTGCGAAGCCATAGTCGGCGATCACCTGTGTATTGATTTTTTCCCTTGCCGTGATGTCGTCATAGATTACTTTTCTGTTTTCCTCACAATTTCCAAAACGGCAGCTCGCCTGCCGAACCAGTTCATCAAACGTTACATTTTCATCGATTCCGGAAACGGAAAACTGTGCCAGTACGGCTTGAATGCTTTCCGCCATGCCCCATGTTTTGTGCAGCCGTCCCATAAAATCCGCATTTTTGTTTTCAAGCGGCATTTGCCCCGTTTCCACATAAGCACACTGGTTAATTTCACGGCGGATTTTCTCCAAATCCTCCTCCGTGGGCAGGGGGCTGACCAGAATAAAAGGCCGTGCAAGATTTGTCAGCGGAAAGGAAGAAACCAGAATTTCAATTTCATTCAAGGCCTTTCCTGTCAGTTCCTCCTGCGCGTAGCTTTTAACCCGGACATCCTCTTTAAATCTGTTCTTAATCCGTGAGGTCATAAGGTAGGAAACGCCGATTCCGCTGGCACAGACAACGCCGATGCTTACCACTTTGCGGTGTATCTTTTTTTCTTTCAGCCGAATGACGGCAGCGCCGAAATGGGTGGCCAAATACCCGATTTCCGTTTCCGGCACGGCAAAGCCGTAAAACTCCGTGATTGCCTGCGCGGCGTTCCTGCTCTGCTCAAAAATTTCCGGATACAGATTCCGTATTTGCTCCAGCATGTTGTTTTGGATTTCCATATTGTGTTTCAGGCGAATCAGCGTGGGTTCCAAATGCGCAATCAATCCGCCGAGCAAAATTTCGTCTGTTTTCAGTTCGCTGACAATTTCCGGACTGAAACGTTCCATCATCCTGTAAATCAAATGCATCAGCTTATAGTGGTCTATGTAAAAATCATCGTCCCGATCTTTATCAATATATTTTTGTTTTGCACTCTTAATATGGATACAGAGATATGCCCTTTCCGCATCGGGCATTTTAAAAGGAAGCCATTGATCCAGCGTGTTCCCGATCAGGTCGGCGAGAGCATAGTCTTCATCCGCTTTCAGCTTTGAAACCAGTTCTGTTTCCATAGAGATATTTTTCTGTTTTATCATTCTTTCCACTGCAACGGAAAGGTAAATAACAAGCCGGATCCGCGAGCCTTCCGTCATTCTTTCCAGTTTTCTGCTCTGGATTGTTTTTAAGGCGGCGATAATCCGTTGCAATGTTGGGGTGTCAACCAGGGAATCGACGCTTTGTTTTTCTGCCGCTGCTTTATCCCCGTCGTCGAACAGCTTCAAAAGCTGCTCGCTGTTGCTATTTTCGTAGATAAACTGGGTCAGTGCCCTTCGGTAAGCTTCTTCGGTGCCTTCTAAGGCAACTCCATAGCCCTGCCGCCGGGACAGAGAAAGATCATTTTTTTTGAACCAATCAGCAATGACGTCCATGTCATTGCTGATTGTTCCTTCACTTACCTTAAACAAATTCGAATAGTAGTATAATTTGTTGACATTTTGGTTTTTCAGAATTTCGGCAATCAGACGTTTCCTTCTGTCCTCTTTGTCCATCGGTTCCGATTTATCCTGACTCATCAGCGCATTTGAAAGGCTTTTTTTGTCTTCTTCCCCGCCTTCAAGCCGGATTCCGACCCCCGCTTTGGCGGTGATTCGCAGGTTGTAGAAACGAAGCAGGGAATCGATGTTTTCCATTTCCCGAAAAACCGTGCGTTTGCTGGTGTTCATTTGAACTGCAAGGTCATTCACAGAAACGGGCTCCGTATTGTTCAGTAAAATACGGAACAAATGATTTAAACGCGGTGTAAAAGTCATCGAAGCCCCTCCTGTTCTTGATATCGCTGCACAGGTTTCGCATGCAGCGTACCGTTTTACGGATTGTGCGGAACTTTCTTTGTTATATTGCCGAAGCCAGCTGCCCCAATTCGCTGATCAGCTGATCGTACTCCGGTGCTGCCATAAAGTTTGTAATTGTAATCAGCCGTGCGTTTGGCGCCGCTTTCTGCGCCCTGTCTTTCAGCTCACTGTGCGTGACCACAATTTCGGCATCTTGGGGAATGTCTTCAATCGAACAATGGAGCACTTGAACGTCCAGCCCGGCTTCCCTGAATTTTTTGCTAAGAACCGTTGCGCCCATCGCGCTGGAACCCATTCCAGCGTCGCATGCGAAAATAATTTTGCTGACATTCACTTTGCGCATGGCAACGACTGATTTTCCGGTTTTAATTGCTTTCATTTTATCCTTTGCGTCCTCAAGATTGTCTTCCTCTTTTGCAGTTGCCTTCAAAAGAACCGTCGCCACCACAAAGCTGACCGCACAGGCCAGGGTAACGCCGACGATGGTTGACAGGAATCCGCCTCTCGGCGTCATCAGAAGAAACGCGATAATGCTGCCCGGGGATGCCGCCGCAACAAGGCCCGCACCCATAATTCCTTCCACAAAGGAACCTGTGATTCCTCCGGCAATAACCGCAAGGATCAGGATCGGATTCATAAGCACATACGGGAAATAAATTTCATGAATTCCGCCGAGGAAATGGATGATAATTGCGCCGGGAGCGGAGGTCTTCGCAATCCCTTTTCCCGCAACACAGTAGGCAAGCAAAAGCCCAAGGCCGGGGCCCGGATTTGCTTCCAGCATAAAGAATATGGATTTTCCGCTCTGCGCGGCCTGCTCAACCCCCAAAGGAGTAAGAATTCCGTGGTTGATGGCATTGTTCAGGAACAACACCTTCGCGGGCTCAATAAAGATTTGTGCCAGCGGCAAAAGCCCCGCTTTGACGAAGAAGTTTACGCCGGACGCAAGCCCGTTGGTCAACGTTACGCACAGCGGATTAATCAGGAAGAACGCGATAATTGCGAGAATGCCGCCGATGATTCCGGCGGAAAAATTATCCACCAGCATTTCAAAACCGGCTTTTACTTTTCCGGCTATCAGCTTGTCAAACCTCTTGATTATGTAACCGCCGACAGGCCCCATGATCATAACGCCGAGGAACATGGGGATATCCGCTCCGACAATCACGCCGATTGAAGCAATGGCGCCGACGATTGCCCCCCTTTGCCCGCCTACCATGCGCCCGCCCGTGTACCCGATGAGCAGCGGCAGCAAATACTTGAGCATCGGGTCAACCAGTGTTGCAAGTTTTTCATTCGGCGTCCACCCCGTTTTGATAAACATTGCTGTAATTAATCCCCACGCGATAAAAGCGCCGATGTTCGGCATAACCATGCCGCTTAAGAATCTGCCAAAACTTTGAACCTTTTCTCTCACTTTACACTCCACCTTTCAGCTAATTTTTCCGCTTTTCGCTGATTTGATTATAAGCCGGCCGTGTATACTTTCTCAAGAGAAACAAAATGAGATTTGGCACATTAAAATAGTGCCATAATTTAATAACATCATGTTATATTTTTATTTATTTTAACATGTAATTCATTTTATGTCATTTCATAATTTTTATATCACATAAAAATGCAGAGCACATTCCATTTTCCGAGTCATCAGACATCTTGCTTGAAAAATGATGTCCAACAGATTATAATGAAAATAAACTTCTAGATGGGGGACTGCAAAATGACAAAAGGCGGAAAAAGCCTGGCCGAAACGGTGGCGGATGATATCCTTGCAAAAATTACTATCGATAAAAAATTTAATGCAGGCGACAAGCTGCCAAACGAAAATGAACTTTCGGCCGAATTGCGGGTCAGCCGCACCACGCTGCGGGAAGCAATCCGTATTTTAACCGCTCACAATATTTTGGAAATCAGGCGCGGAAAAGGAACTTATGTAAAGAACACCCAAAATTCGAACGGGGAATTCGGGTTAAAAGAACTGTCCGCATTTCAAATGGACGTGAAAGATTTATACGAAATGCGTTTAATTTTCGAACCGCAATGCGCTTATTACGCGGCAAAACGGGCAACCGACAAGGAGCTGGAACGCATTTTATACTATGGCAGGCTGGAGGAAGACCTGATATTAAAAAAAGAAGACCGAACCGAAGTGGAGCAGGCATTTCACAAATCGATTGCGAAGGCTACCCACAATGAATTTATGAATCGGCTGATGCCTATCCTGTATCAGGCCATTGATAAAGGCGTGCAGCTGTCCGACGCAAAGGAAGAAATAGTAAAGGATACGCTGAACGACCATCGGATGGTGATGGATTTTTTAGCAAAGCGGGACGCCGAGGGCGCAAAAACCGCAATGAAGCTGCACATTATTCACGCAATGCGCGGGTTTGGAATTAGCGAAGAATAAAAAAAGGGAGGATTATCAATCCTCCCTGCTCATAACGCCATATTATTCTTTGTGAAGAAAGGCTTTGATCTGCCCCCACAGGGAACGATCCCTTATTCCCAATTCCTCATGGTACCTTCTGACAGCTTCTTTTGCCATCTTTTCCGCTTTTTTTACATCGCTTGATGTAAAGTAGGAATGCTCACTTGCCTGTAACTCAAGCTCCAAATTAGAACGCGTATTGGTTCCGAAATAAAACACCATACAGATGCCCCCTTTTCATTTAAAAAATATCAAAGGCACGCCCCTATAGTTTGCTATTTTCAGTCCAACCCGATTGCCACCTATAATATATTCCATTGGAACCCCAAATACAATAGGTCTTTCGGGTTTTATAAGGTATAATTTTGGCCGTTGACATCGGACATTGGACAATATATAATGTAGTAATACAACTTAAATTTAAGTGAGGTGTTCGTATTATGAATAGTGACGCAGTAACAAGAACCACGCCGCACCGCGCATTGCTTCATGCGCTGGGGTTAACAAATGAGGAAATCGAACGGCCGCTGATCGGCATTGTCAGCTCCAAAAACGATATTGTTCCGGGGCATATGAATCTGGACAAAATTGTGGATGCGGTAAAGCTGGGCGTAGCCATGGCCGGGGGAACCCCGCTGGTATTCCCTGCAATTGCAGTGTGTGACGGCCTTGCGATGGGGCACCAGGGCATGAAATACTCCCTTGTGACCAGGGAGCTGATTGCCGACTCCACCGAAGCGATGACGCTGGCTCATGCCTTTGACGCGCTGGTCATGGTACCGAACTGTGATAAAAACGTTCCGGGGCTGTTAATGGCTGCGGCACGGCTCAACATCCCCACCATCTTTGTCAGCGGCGGGCCGATGCTTGCCGGTAAAGTGGACGGACAAAGAACCAGCTTTTCCAGCGCTTCAGAAGCGGCGGGTGCTTACAGCGCCGGTAAGATTACAAAGGAAAAATTGCTGGAATTTGAAAATAAGACCTGCCCCACCTGCGGTTCCTGTTCCGGCATGTACACCGCCAACAGCATGAACTGCCTGACAGAGGCGCTCGGCATGGGACTGAAAGGCAACGGAACCATCCCTGCGGTTTATTCCGAACGGATTCAGCTTGCAAAACACGCCGGAATGCAGATTATGGAGCTGCTGAAACAAAATATCCGCCCGCGCGATATTATGACCGAGGATGCTTTTCAGAACGCATTAACCATCGACATGGCCTTGGGCTGCAGCACCAACAGCATGCTGCACCTTCCCGCAATCGCGCATGAGTGCGGAATTGAAATCAACCTTGACATTGCAAACCATGTCAGCGATAAAACACCGAATTTGTGCCACCTTGCGCCGGTCGGCCATACTTACATAGAGGACTTGAATGAAGCCGGCGGCGTTTACGCGGTAATGAATGAAATTAATAAACTGGGTCTGCTCAAAACCGACCTGATCACCTGCACCGGCAAAACAGTCGGGGAAAACATTGCCGGCTGCGTGAATAAGAACCCTGAAATAATCCGCCCTGTTGAAAACCCTTACAGCAAAACAGGCGGAATCGCCGTACTGAAGGGGAACCTCGCCCCCGATTCCTGTGTTGTGAAGCGTTCGGCCGTTGCACCGGAAATGCTGAAGCACGACGGCCCCGCGAAGGTGTTCGACTGCGAAGAGGACGCCATTGCCGCAATCAATTCCGGTAAAATTGTTGAGGGCGACGTGGTTGTTATTCGTTATGAAGGCCCGAAGGGCGGGCCGGGCATGCGGGAAATGCTTAACCCCACCTCTGCGATTATGGGCCGCGGGCTTGGCGGAACCGTTGCTTTGATTACCGACGGACGGTTCAGCGGCGCAACAAGGGGCGCGGCTATCGGCCATGTATCGCCCGAAGCGGCAGTCGGCGGCCCGATTGCTTTGGTGCAGGACGGCGACATCATTCAAATCGATATTATGGCCAATAAAATTAATTTGGCAATCAGCGACGCGGAGCTGGAACAGCGCAGAGCAAACTGGAAACCGAGAAAGCCAAAAATTGTTACCGGCTATCTTTCGCGGTATGCAGCCCTGGTTACTTCGGGCAACCGGGGTGCCGTACTGGAAATTTCATAAACTACAGCGAACGCCCGGCGGGCCGCTTTCAGCGGTTCGCCGGGTGTTTTCCTATTGTTCGCATTTTTGCAGGAACAGGCGGATATTTTCCTCTTCCTTTTTTCTGTCTGCCCCCAGCCTGCCCATGCGGTCACAAAAACCCAGAAGCGCGACTTCCCCAATATCGGCTTGCCACCTCATCGTTTCCACATCCGCAAACGGCAGATTGTTGACTACAAACAGAATTTGCATATGCCAGCGCACAAGGGAAACTACAGTCTGAATAAACTCCCGGTCTTTTGTAAATTCGGAAAGAAACTTTTCCGCCATTTCCGCGCCCAGCCGATCGTGGTCATAGGACGTAATTCTTCCCTTTCGAATTTTAGTGGTGCCCGGTTTTCCAATATCATGCAGCAGTGCGGCCCACAAAAACACTTTTGGATTTTTACTTTGTTGTTTTAGTCCAGCCGCCGCGTCAATTACCAGCATGGTATGGTTCCACACATTGCCCTCCGGATGATGTTGGGGCGATTGCTGGGCCTGCTTCAGATTGGCAAGCAGATCAAACGGCGCCTGTGCAAATATCGCTTCCTCTGAAATGCTGTTGAAATACGCGGACGGTTTTTCATCCTGCAGTAAATGGCTTTCCATCTCCCGGAAGAGGTCACCTTTTAACCTCATTTTTTATTTGTGTCTTCACGGTTCAGGCCGAACACCGCCCTTGCGCTTTCTGCCTGCGGGTCGTGCTTTACATTTTTGGAATGAAACTTTGTGCCCGGCTCTTTTCCGCCCTTCGAATGATTGTTTTTTTGTTTCGTATCCATTTCAAACACCCTTTCCCTGTTTTTTAAAACTGATTTTTATCTTTTCGTATTGGGCCCGAGCGCAACCTTTTTCGTATTGTGCTCCTGATTCTGATTTTCCACCTTTTTCGAACTTGTTACACTGTTGAACTTTCCGTGTTCAAACGATTCTTCTTCCTGCATGCTTTGCTTGTTCGCCGGATTATTTTTATCCATAGCAGCCTCCTGTATTCTATTGTGCACGCGTCTATTGATGCGGGCGATAGCTAGTACTCTGTAATATCTAAAATTATAGGATAGTGACAAGAATGTTTTGAGCAAGACAAGGCGGAGAATTGAGGAATACTGTACGTATTCCGATTGACGACAACGCAGTATTGCTTAAAACAGATTGCCAATATGCAGAAGTATTTGATATTACAGAGTACTAGTATTTGATTTTTCAAAATGCTTATACGGTGTTCCGCTTTTGCACGTTCCTGCAAAATATAGGATATCGCTTTCAGCACAGCGATACAGGACATTATGAAATTTAATTTCGCAGCTGAAATATCCGCATTATATTCTTATAATTCATATTGTTTGAATTGAAATATTGTAAGATGAAAGAAAATTTATTTTACAGAAAAACGGAGATGATAAAAATGTTGCCTTATGCCATTATTGCCATTACAGCCGCATTTGTGTTTTATACAATTGGCGTTTGGAGTGAAAAAATAAGCGGTACGTTAAAAAAGTGGCACTTAATTTTATTTTGGATTGGGTTTGTGTGTGACACAACGGGAACAACGTTAATGGGCAAAATTGCGAATGACGCATTCAGCGTAAATTTCCACAGCATTACAGGAATTACCGCAATCCTTCTGATGTTGGTTCATGCCGTATGGGCGACTGTTGTATTGCGGAAGAACAACCCGGAGCAAAAGAGCAGTTTTCACAAATTCAGCATATTTGTTTGGATTTTGTGGATGATTCCATTCTTGTCGGGCATGGCGCTTGGGATGATGAAATAATCAGAAAGGCATCCAAGCTCCATCGCCGCAAAGCAAGCCCCGCCGCTTATGCACGAAATTTAAATTTCTATATACCCCGCTGCATACTGATTTGCAGCGGGGTATTTTTATATTTACATAATGAGATAGCTTGTACGCTGTGCCTGATTGGATGTAAAAGCCAAAATTGCCGCCTTGATTGCCGCATTCCAATATTTTCATGCAGGTTAATTTCTATTCTGAAATTTTGCTGAATAAATTGCTTTCTGTTACTCAAACTAAATTTTATGCTGCTTGAAAAAGGAGAATGGTATGCTTACTTTACTGAAAAACCTGGAGTGCTTCACCCCGCAGTATCGCGGTAAAAAGGACATTCTGATTGTCTGCGGAAAAATCCACAAAATTCAGCAAGCAGGCAAAATACAAGACAGCCCCCTCATTGACAAAACATTGGACTGTGACGGACTGCTTGCTTTCCCCGGATTGATTGACCAGCATGTGCACATCATCGGCGGCGGCGGCGAAGAGGGCTTTGCCAGCCGCGTGGGCGAAATTAATATCCGCGACATTCTGACAGCCGGCGTGACTACACTTGTCGGCCTGCTCGGCACCGACGGGTGCACAAGGAGCCTTGAAGCGCTGTACGCCAAGGCAAAGGGATTGGAAATTCAAGGTATCACCACTTATATTTATTCCGGGAGTTATTCCATACCGGTGATTACTTTTACGCAAAATATTGTAAAAGATCTTGTTTTGATTGATAAAGTAATCGGCACCGGAGAAATCGCCCTTTCCGACCACCGTTCTTCCCACGCTGACAGCATCGTGCTGTTAAGCCTTGCCTCAGATACGCACATTGGCGGACTGCTCGGCAGCAAGGCAGGTGTAGTTCACCTCCATATTGGGGACGGAAAAGACGGGCTCGCTCCTCTTTTAAAGATTGTGAAAGAATCGGACTTGCCGATAGAGGAATTTGTTCCGACCCATGTGAACCGCAACCCCGCACTGTTCAATCAGGCAATCGAGTATTGCAAAGGCGGCGGTAATATTGACCTTACCGCGGGCGAAGCTGCCGGGATTCCTGTGCCGGATGCGGTAGAGCGATTGATTCACTGTGGTTTTGACCTGTCCCATGTCACCGTCAGCTCAGACTCAAACGGCAGCATACCCGCAGGCGGATCAGGTAAAATACAATGCCTGTATGACGATGTCACGGATTGTATCGTCAGAAAAAAGCTGGAACCTGAAACGGTGTTTCGCCTGGTTACGGAAAATGTGGCGAAGATTTTAAAACTTTATCCGCGAAAAGGAACACTTCAGGAAGGCAGCGACGCTGATATTTTAATTACAGATAAAAATTATAAGATAGATAAACTGTTCAGCATGGGAAAATTAATGGTGGAAAACGGCCATGTGGCCGAAGGAAAAGCGCCATCATGAAGGAGAACAGAACATGAATGAGAATGGATATCTGGTTATCATCGGGGGTGCGGAGGACAAAAAAGGCGAAAGCGTAATTCTGAAACAGGCGCCGCAAATGCTTCAGAAAGAAGAAGCGCTGACCGTGCTGACCACGGCAACGGAAGAGCCCGAACAGGCCGGGCGGGATTACAGGGAAGTATTTCAAAGGCTTGGTGTAAAAAATGTAAGAGTACTGAATATTGACACCCGTGACGCCGCCGAAAGCGCCGAAAACTGCAAGATGATTCAAAGCTCCAAATGCGTTTTTATGACGGGCGGCGATCAGCTGAGAATCACAAGCATTCTGGGCGGCACCCGCGCCTGCAGCGAGCTGAGGAGCCTGTACAAATCCGGTGGAATCATCATGGGAACCAGCGCCGGAGCGTCGGCAATGAGCACAACCATGGTGGTGCAGGGCAACGACAATGAACCGGCCCGAAAATGCACCTTGAAAATGGCGCCCGGCCTGGGATTGTTCAGCGGCGTAATTATCGACCAGCATTTTGACCAGCGCGGCAGGTTTGGCAGGCTGCTTTGCGGCGTTGCCGAAAACCCGGATGTGCTGGGCATCGGAATTGATGAGGACACCGCAGTCAAACTTTTCCCCGACATGCATTTTGAAATAATCGGCTCAAACGCCGTAACCATCATCGATGGAAAAACAATTCAGAGTTCAAACGTTTCGGAACTGAATCCAAATGAAATACTGGCAATTATGGGTGTTACCGTTCATACTCTGCCACAGGGCTACGGATTTGAACTTGAAAACAGAAAGGTTTTGCGATTAAAGGATGGAAATTGAGCAACTTCAAATCAACGATTTCACGATTTACCATGGCCGAAATATTTACAGTCACCGGCCGGTCATGAAAATGATTGTTGATATTGGAAAATACGGGAACATTCCGACAAAGGATATCGCCGGATTCCATGACAAACTGCTGGCAGCTTTCCCGGGGCTGAAAACGAACTGCTGCAGCCGCGGGTACGCGGGCGGTTTTTGGGAAAGGCTGAACGAAGGAACTTACCTTGCCCATGTACTGGAACACACAATTCTGGAAATGCAGTTTATGCTGGGTTATAACGTGAGCTTTGGAAAGACCAGAACACTTGCCGAGCCTTCCCTATACTACCTTGTTTATGAATACGAAAACGAAGTCTGCGGTTTGGAATGCGGTAAGGCTGCTGTTTTTATTCTCAACCGTTTTATCAGCGGGGAAGAAATCAATACTGAGCAATTTTTGAAATATTTGAAAAAAATATCGATCGACGCCGAACTGGGGCCAAGCACCTCCGCCATTGTGGAGGAAGCCAAAAAAAGGAATATCCCGATTACAAGGATTGGGCATGAAAGCCTGGTTCAGCTTGGCTACGGAAAGCACAGCAGGCTGGTGGAATCCACGTTAACGGATGCCACGTCGTGTATTTCAGCGGATATTTCCTCGAACAAGCAGCTGACGAAATCCATTTTAAAAGAACACAATATCCCCGTTCCATACGGGAAAGTGGTTTTTTCTGAAATTTCGGCTGTGATGGTGGCAAATCAAATCGGCATGCCCGTGGTGGTCAAGCCGTTTGACGGCAATCAGGGAAAGGGAGTTCACCTGAACCTGAAAAGTGAAACGGAAATCAAGGCCGCATTTCAGGAAGCTGCAAAATACAGCAACGGAATCATCGTGGAAAAATTCGTGGCAGGCCGTGATTTCCGTGTTTTGGTTGTGGGGGACGGTGTCAGTGCCGTTTCCGAACGGCTGCCCGCTTCCGTAATCGGCGATGGAGTTCACTCGATTCAGGAGTTGGTGGAAATTGCAAATCAGGATGAAAACCGGGGCGAACAGCACGAAAAGCCGCTGACCAAAATCCGCCTTGATGCAGTTTCTCTGAACGTACTGCAAAAAAACAAGATGGACGCGGACTTTGTCCCAAAGCAGGGCCGGCAGGTTGTGCTGCGGGAAAACGGAAACCTGAGCACCGGCGGCACCGCGATTGACTGCACGGATAGGATTCACCCGGACAATGTTGATTTGGCAATCCGGGCCGCAAACGCCATCGGAATCGATATTGCCGGAATTGACATTGTTACGCAGGACATTTCGCAGTCCATTTTGGAAACGGGAGGAGCCGTTGTTGAAGTGAACACCGCGCCGGGAATCCGCATGCATCTGTACCCGACCAAAGGAACGCCGCGCAATGTTGCAAAGGATATTGTGGACTTACTTTTTCCGGATGAAGAATCCTGCCGGTTCCCCATTGTCTCCGTTACCGGCACGAACGGAAAAACAACCACCGTGCGCCTGATTCAGCATGTTCTTTCCATGACGGGGGCTGTGGTTGGAATGACAAGCACCAGCGGTACGTTCATTGGCGAAAAATGCATTTGCAGGGGGGACAACTCCGGCCCAAGAAGCGCAAAATCCCTTCTTTCCAACAAACAAATTGACGCCGCTGTTTTGGAAACGGCGCGCGGGGGCATGGTTCGTGAAGGGCTTGGCTACGACCTTGCCGATGTGGGTGTTATCACCAATATTGCGGAAGACCACCTTGGCCTTGACGGCGTTAATACGTTGGAAGACCTTGCTTTTGTCAAGTCGCTGGTTGCTGAGGCTGTGAAAAAAGACGGATTTGCGGTATTAAATGCGGAGGATAAGATGACCCCCGCTATTATAGAACGCGTGAAAGCCAGAAAAATATTGTTCTATCAGGATGCAAAAGCTGCCCGACGATACAAAGCTTTGGACTGCATTCGTGTTTTTACCAATAACGGCTGGATTAAAATAAAAGAGGAAGAAAGACTGATCAGCGTAATCCCGGTTTCACAAATTCCGATTACCCGCGGTGGCCTGATCGGCTGCAATATTGAAAACAGCCTCGCAGCCGTTTCGGCACTGTACGCACTGCATGTTCCGGTTGATTTAATCGCCCGCGGGTTACAAAATTTTTCCGAAAATAAAGGCCGGTTCCATCTGTTTGAAGTAAACGGCTGTAAAGTCATGCTGGATTACGGACACAACCCCGCGGGGTACCGCCAGGTAATTGACGCTTGCCGGAAATTAGGATTCACCCGCCTGGTGGGTGTGATCGGGATGCCGGGCGACCGAAGGGACAGCTCCATTCAGGAGGCCGCCAAGCTGAGCGCGGACGCGTTCGGAAGAATCTATGTTAAGGAAGACATGGATTTGCGCGGAAGAAAGCAGGGGGAAATCGCCGGATTATTCTACAGCACCATAGCAGAATCCGGGTATCCCGCTGAAAATGTCAGCATCATTGAAAATGAGCTGGACGCAATGAAGGCGGCGCTGTCGGGTGCAAATCAGGATGACCTAATCGTTGTATTTTACGAAAAGATAGAGCCGCTGCTCGCTTACCTGGATTCCATCGGCGCGCAAAGCATGACGCCCGAGAGCAGCACGAATATATCCTTTCCGCAAAAGGTCATTAATTTATAAAGGAAATCAGCACAGCCTTACCGCAGCTTTGCGGATAAGGCTGTGCTTTTTCGGGTAATTTGAAGTCCCGTAAAAAATACATCTGTAACCTTGCAGGCCAACAAAAGGACAACCAAATCTGCCTAAAACTGACATATTATTTACGCATCCGCAATATAATGAACTATCTTACTGAATTGGACGGTGGCATTCTATTGTGTTAATCATTATAAAACGAAGACAAATCGCAATCGCTCTGCTCTGCCTGATCATTGCGGTGACGGGAATCATCGTATTTGCAAACCGCCCCCAGGCAGCAGTAATGACTTCTGCCGCGAACACAAACTGGGGGCTGGGCTTTCATGAAAACGGCAAGCAGCCCACCGGCAACGCTTCCCCCGATTCTTTAAAGCAGTACAACGCCTACTTTGTCGGAGCGGCTGACAAAAAGATTATTTACCTGACCTTTGACGCCGGCTACGAAAACGGATACACTCCGGCGATTCTGGACGCGCTGAAAAAACACAATGTAAAAGCGACTTTCTTTGTAGTCGGGAATTATTTAAACACCAGCCCGGACCTGGTAAAGCGGATGATCAGCGAAGGCCATATTGTGGGCAACCACACGAATACGCACCCCGACATGTCCAAAATATCTGATATGGAAGCATTTAAAAAGGAAATCGGCGCTGTCGAAGATAAATTCAAGGCAACTACGGGGCAGAATATGCAGAAATTTTATCGCCCGCCGCAGGGGAAATACAGCGTCAACAACCTGAAACAGGCAAATGAGCTGGGCTACAAAACAATCTTTTGGAGCCTGGCTTATGTGGACTGGTATCAGGATAAACAGCCGTCAAAGGAAGAAGCCTTTTCCAAGCTGCTCCCCCGCATTCATCCGGGCGCGGTTGTATTGCTGCACAGCACTTCCAAAACAAATTCGGAAATATTGGATGAACTCCTTACCAAATGGGAGGCCGCGGGCTACAAGTTCGGCACACTGAACGAGTTGTGCGGCGGCAGCTAAATCATCCTTTCCCGCAATACATAACAAACCCGCATGGTACTGCTCATTTCAGTCCCACGCGGGTTTTCGTATGAAAGCCTATTTATTTCTTTCTGTCAGTGCCTTGGGTGCGCGCGCACAGCCAAAACAGACTGAATCATTGCGGTAAGCACCTGTGCGTTGGTTTGCGGGTCAATGTCCGGCGTGGGCTGACCCTCCATCAGAACCGTATATTTGGCGGGCAGCTTGTTGAGCGACATTGCCACAATATCCTTTTTACACCGGTCGCATTTGCAGCACTTAAACCGTGCAAGTACGGAGTCCAGCTTTTCAAGCACAATACTTTCCATTGTGTTTACCAGTATGGTCGGCTGGGTGTCCATAAACGGAACGCCGACCTCCCGCCGCACAATGGTTTTGTGCTGGTTCAGCGGCTCCTGTGCAACCGCGCGTTCAATCTGCGCATAGGACGGCTCGGGCGCTGCCTCTCCTTCCTCCTGCGGCGCGGCCTTTGCTGACCGCGGCCTGGTGGGCATCAACTTTTTATACATCAGATCCTTATCGATCTCTTTTTTTGTTGTTGACATAATTATATCCCCTTTGCCAGCAATTCATCAATAAACTGCGAGTAGTCCTTTGTAACATTATTTCTCGGCGCATAGTCCAAAATACTTTGCTGAACCGATTGCGCCTCACTGACTACGACGCTGTTGCGAATGAAGCTGTCAAACAGCTTTATGTTCAAATCCTGTGCGATTAATTCGGCTGTTCCGCGGATTTCACGGCTCAGCAAAGTGCGGGGGTTATATTTGGTAAGAAGGATGCCCGCGATGGTCAGGTTGGAATTGCAGTATTTTTTGACGCGCTCCACCGTTTCATAAAGCTGCGCAATTCCCTGCAGACTGAAAATATCGGAAAGCATGGGTACAACAATCGTATCCGACGCGGTAAACGCATTAATGGTGAGAATTCCGAGCGCGGGCGGCGTATCCAAAAGGATATAATCATAAAACTCCAAAATGGGCTTCATCGCTTCTTTAAGCAAAAATTCCCGGCCGGTATTGGTAAATTCCAATTCAATGCCGCTCAACAGGATGCTTGAGATAATAATATCCGTAGTTTCCGTTTTTTGAATTGCGAACTGCGTTTTTACATCGCCTTTCAACACATCATAAATGGAAGCGCTGGTGTCGGAGTCCGCTCCCACGCTAAACCCCAGGTTGCCCTGCGGGTCCAGGTCGATAATCAGTACGCGAAAGCCCTTTTTCTTCAGCCCGGCCGCCAAATTGCAGGTTGTTGTTGTTTTGCCTACTCCGCCCTTTTGATTGGAAACGGAAATAACCTTGCTCATGCTCATGATCCCCTCTGCTTCAATCTTACCGTAAAGTCCATAATATTTATAATTATACTATTTCTATCAGGATTTCACAATATATCTGTTTTTTCTTCTGTAAATTTGCAAAGCAATTTCGATACTGTTTCACAGACCGGCTACCGGCCTTCACCGATGGCAATTTACTTGATAATAATAAGATGAAAGAATATAATTAATTTGATAAATAAACTTTATACGAAAAGGGTGAACCCATGAAAGCGTTAATTCTTTATTTCAGCGGAACGGGGAACACAAAATATGTGGCCAAACTCATTGATTCCGAAATGAGAACACTCGGCCTGAGCACAGAACTGCATTCCATTGAAGAAGCTTTTTCGATTCAGCCCGACACCTATGATTTTCTGGTACTGGGCTGCCCAAAATATTATGAACGCCCGGTCTTCTATTTCATTGATTACCTCAAAAAAAATCTTCCGAAAAGCAAGAACACTGTTCCTGCCATGATGTTCTGTACACAAGCTGGGCCGCTGAACACGGATTTTAAAGGACTGGAAAAAATGCTGGCAAAAAAGAACCACAGGATCATTGCGGAAGAAAGTATCACTTTGGCAAATAATCTGCTGTTCTTTGGCACTTTCAAGCCGACCGATCCGGAAAAGATAAACGAAGCCACAGAAAACGCCCGGCAGCTGGTTAAGCCGCTGGTTGCTGCCTTTGTCAGCGGAAAAGGTAATAAGCAGAGCCTTAACCCGTTCCTTGTTGCGTCCGAACAGCTGGTAGCGGTTCTTTGTACAAAATTTATGCCGGTATTCGCAATGAAATACAGCGCTTCCTCCGACTGTATCGGGTGCGGTTTGTGTGCCAAAAAATGCCCGAAGCAGAACATCGCAATGCGGGAACACCGGCCCGTATTTGGGAAGCAATGCATTTTTTGCACACGGTGCATTAATATCTGTCCCGCCAATGCCATTTTATATCATAATAAAAAATGTCCTCAATACAAATTAATCGAAAAGATATAATCGGGGAGGAGTTTTTATGGAGTTTACGCTTATCATCAGCGAACCGCAGGCCGGTGCAGAGGAATTCCTCGCATTAATTAAAAAGGTCCTCGGCCCTTCCAAACTTGCCACGCCTGAAAGCTTTGACGGCAGCTTTGACGACTGTTGTGCCGCTGTACTGCTTTTTACGCCGGAGTCCGGCCGAATCCGGCCGGAGACAGTGCGGTTTATCAATGAGCATGATAAGCAGCTGGGCGCCCGGAATTCCGCACTGCTATGCATTTCGCAAAACCGGGACGAGTCACTTCATGCACTCGAGGAGGCAGCCTTCCGCTGGAGCAGGTCAATTTGTTATTTGGACTGCATTGAGCTGCCCCCCGCCCCGCTGGAAACCGAAGGCTTCGAAATTCCGGGTCAAATTGCCGAAAAATTAATCTTTTTAAAACGCAAATTAAAGGATACGGCGGATATGCCGGAAAAAGAACTCATGGAGCGAATCGATTCTGTTTTGCTTGCCCACAATACCTGCACCTTATGTACCGGGGCCGGAAGCCACGTAAGGGCAACGCCCATTGAATATACCTATTACCAGGGGTGCTTCTATTTTTTAAGTGAAGGCGGCGAAAAGTTTGCCAATTTAGCCGGGAACCCGCTGGTGTCCATTGCGATTTATAACGCGTACAACGGGTTCAGCAGTTTGGAAAGCATTCAGGCTGAGGGAAAAGCGACGAACATAGAAGCCTTTTCCACGGAATATATGGATATCGTCAATTTAAAAGGCCTTTCAGTTCCAAGCCTGGAAGCACTGCCCGCGCAGCTTAATTTAGTGAAAGTCCGGCCCGAACGGTTTGAAATATTAAAGTCGGATTTCACGAAAAAAGGCTGCAGCGCCAAACAGGTTATAAGCCTGCCCCCCAATCGGTAAAGACGGCGGCGCAGGGGCGGGAAGCTTTACCGTTGTTCACAGTAATACGCGCTGCATGTTTTGGCAAATTCGGTGCATGCGCTTACGAATGGCACGCTGGACGGATGAATTGACAGACCGTTTACAAGGGGGATTGACTTTTCAGCGGTTTAGTGTATGATGTTGCATAAGGGATAAATATTCAATTCCCCAATTCAAAGCATACTCAGCGTGAAAACAGGAATTATTTCATCCAAAAGATTGCATACAATCAGGCGGTTCTGATTGATTCCTGCTTCATCTGCAAGTTCATCATATATCAAATCAAAAGAATACTCCAGCTAACTATTCCCCCGGGAGCACAGTTAATCCTCTTCTTGAATAAAATACAGTTAAAAGGGGACTGAGGTTATGAAAAAGGTTGAAATGATTATCAGACCGGAAAAGCTCGAGGAAGTAAAAGAAATTTTCAGCGAAATGCGGATTCACGGCATGACTGTAACCATGATATCCGGGTGCGGGCATCAAAAAGGAAGAAAGAGCTGGTACCGCGGCACAGAATGTGACATTAACCTTCTTCCGAAAGTAAAAGTCGAAACTGTGGTGCACGATGAAACCGTGTCCGACCTCATTGCGAAAGTAACAGAAAAAATCCGGACCGGTGAAGTCGGCGACGGAAAGATTTTTGTTTACAACGTGGAACAGGCGATACGGATCAGAACCGGCGAAAGCGGTAACGATGCAATCTAATGCGTAAACAATATCGATTCCCCGGAGTTATTTTCGGAATTTGCGTTCTGTACTTGGGAACACGGTACTTTTATCACGGATAAACCAGAGGAAAAAAGTTTTCAATCCTCCTCCCGGCTTTCGTGGAAGAACTTAAATAAATTTACATACGAACTGGCAAAGGCGCCGGAATTGTTTGAATGACGATTCCGGCGCCTTTTTATTTCTAAATAGTCAATAACGTGCAGCGGGCAATGATATCGGTTTCACTTTTTTGAAGCCGACATTTATTTATATGATTCTAATTTGAAAGAGGAGATGGAAACAGTGAAAAAAGTGGAGATGATTATCAGGCCGGAAAAGCTGGAAGAAGTGAAGGAGATTTTCAACGAGCTGCAAATTCACGGCATGACAACCACCATGGTTTCCGGCTGCGGAAATCAAAAAGGCAGAAAAAAAATTTACAGAGGAACGGAATTCAGTATGAATCTTCTTCCGAAAGTAAAGGTTGAAACAGTAGTTCATGATGAAATGGTGGAGACACTGATTGTAAAAATAAGCGAAGGAATTAAAACCGGTGAAGTCGGCGACGGCAAAATCTTTGTTTATAATGTGGAGCATGCCTATAAAATCAGAACAGGAGAAACCGACACCGAAGCGCTCTGACCTAAAACATTTCTGTTTGGGGCGCGGCTCCAGTACACTGGAATACAAGTTTGTTAACGAGTTATATTGTACCGTATGGGTTTGCCGAAGCTTTCCCGACAAACTCATACGGAAAAATAAATATTTGCTTCCGCACGAAAAAATCCCGTTTTGGCGTTGCCAAAACGGGATTTTGATGCAGGATAATGAAATTAGAAATTAACATCCTCGCCGTAATAAGCGCAGGTAAGAACCTTAAGCATGTTCTCGGCATCGGTTGCTCTTGGGTTGGAACCGGTGCAGGGATCGCCAACTGCATTTTCTGCAATTTCCTTGGAATGGGCCTTAAAGACTTCTTCGCTGACACCGTTTGCCTGATAGGACTGCTCAATGCCAAGCTTTTTGTTCAAAGCGCGAACTGCGTCAACAAGGGAATTTGTGAGCTGCTTGTCTGTTACGCCCGGCAGACCGATTGCCTTTGCAATCTGTGCATACCGCTCCATGCATACTCTGGAATTGTACTGGATTACGTTGGGGAGCAGAATTGCATTGCAGCAGCCATGAGGAATATGGAACACAGCGCCGGTCTTATGGGCTAAGCTGTGCGCAATTCCGAGCAGTGCGTTGGAAAACGCCATGCCGGCAAGGCACTGGGCAATATGCATTTTGCCGCGGGCATCCACATCGCCGTTATAGGAATCAATAATGCTGTCATAAATGTCGGAAATTGCTTTGAGTGCAAGCGCGTCCGAAAAATCGGAACGGGCAGAAGCGACATAAGCCTCAATTGCATGGGTCAAAGCATCCATACCGGTATGAGCGGTAAGCACTTTCGGCATGGTAAGCGGAATATCGGTGTCGAGAACCGCGATATCCGGTGTGATTTCGAAATCTGCAAGAGGATATTTGATATTGGTGGAATAATCAGTAATAACGGAGAACGCTGTTACCTCGGACGCGGTGCCGCTTGTGGAAGGAATTGCAGCAAAAATTGCCTTTTTCCTAAGCTTCGGCATGGTAAACGGATTTTTGATGTCGTCAAAGGTTTTTTCCGGATACTCATAGAATACCCACATGGCCTTTGCAGCGTCCATCGGGGAACCGCCGCCGATTGCAACGATTACGTCAGGCTCGAACTCGCGCATCGCTTTCGCGCCGTCAAATACTCTTTCAATGGAAGGGTCGGGCTCAACACCGTCATAAATACGGGTTTCAAGGCCGGTTTCCTTAAGGACGTCATCCAGCTTCTTCAAAAACCCGGTTTTTCTCATGGATTGACCGCCGGTAACGATAAAAGCTTTTTTATAGCCCTTCAGGTTCTTCAGTTCGCTGATTGCATCCGGACCATAGTAAATGTCTCTCGGTAACGTAAAGCGTGCCATAATTATTCCTCCAAATTTATTTAATCGAAGTAATTGTTAATTTTGTAACAATCGCTTGTTAATTATTATACTAACATGTCATACCTATCTTTTCAAGTCCTTTTATTTAACTTATATTAGTTTTAGCATTTCGCCTAAAATATTTCATGTTTTTGTAAAAAACTATTCTATTTCACTTGAAGCGGGCTTTATTATAATAAAAAAATCAGAACAAATTGAATCAGATCCGCCATAAATACCGGCAATAAAGCAGCCGCCCCTGCGGCGACCCGAAAATCAGCAGTTGCTGTAATTTTCGGGCCGCTGCAGGCGGCGGCTGTCATTCCATGATTTAATTTATTTTTCTGCCCGGCTGGGTACATTTATTTATTGTTGCCTTTTCCGTTGTTCGCGTTTTGCTTTGCATTTTCATTTTGCTTTGCCCCGGCGGCATTGGATTTTACATTTACATTTTCATTTTCTGAAACGCTTGCCTGTGAAGACGTGCTCTGTTCGCCGGAAGATGTTGAGCTGGAAAAGCTGCTTGCTGCACCGGAGCTGGAACTTACCTTTGCTTTTGCCTTGCTGTTCTGCTTTGCAGCGTTTGCCCGAGACTGTGCGGCACTTGAAGCGGCTTGACTTTCAGCAGAACTGGCGGAGGACTGGACGGCCTGACTCGAAGAGGTATCCTGTTCGTCGGTTCCCTGCGCATCGCCTGTTTTTACTGCCGCTTTATTCTGCTTAATGGCCTTCATAATTTCTTTGACGGGCTTATTCAGCCATTCTTCCACATTAATGCTGTCGGGTGCTGCTGAACTGGCCTGCAGTTTTTGCACCAAATTCAATTTGCCCGGGGTTGTACCAAGCGTGCGTGCTTCCTGCACACGGGCCAGCCCCACACTGATTGCCTGTACTTCAACGGGGGTCGCAGCATCCTTTGTTTCTTCCTGCGCAGTAGTTTGAAGATCCTGCGCAAGCTGCTGTGCATCCTCCTGCTTTGGGCTGGAGGTTGAGATTACAATTCCGCCGGGATCCGTACCCTCAAAATAGCCATTTTGGGAAATTTGATCGACGGTTTCTTTCACTGCTTCAGTAATCGTCTTGTTATTTAAATCCAGATTACTTAAAATCGTTTCCCCATCGTTATTTACCGCAGTAGCGCTCAGTACCCGGTCAAACCGGTTAACGGAGTATTCAATGGAAGGGTTTACATCCAGGCTGACATAGGAATACGGGGTAAAATAAGCCCATGCACCCACACCGAGCACTATAACCGCCGCGGCTGCCGAAGCTGCCCACGCTATAAATTTAGTTGACCTCCATGCTGCTGTTTTCAATTCAATCACCTGTCCAATTGCATATTTTTTATTTTTCATTTTTAATATGCAACCATCATCAGTCAGAGCCGCAGCATCATGTCCCCTGAGTTCCACAATTACCGCTTTCATTTTTCCAACTCCTCTCTGATAAACCGCATATAATCGGACAAACAGGGATAATCACCGGTCATTATCTCCATTGCCGCTATTATATACTTTCGGTGACGTTCGAGTACTTTTCGGGGTACACCCGTGTTTTCTTCAATTAATTTAACGGGAAGAAATTTATCTTTCCTTACATTATGTAAAATAATTGGATTTTGTATTATGTAAGCAACCGCTTTGGCACAGGCGATTTTCGTTTTTTCTGCCTTGGGGGAACAGTCTGCCAAATCGAAAAAAGAAAAATCATATGCAGAGAACGCTTGGTTCGCCGCTTCAATTTCCAGCTGAATCGAATCGTCCGGCATGCTGATTATTTTTTCTGAAACAGCAGCTTTCATCGCGTTGTTCTCGTCGTCCTCTTCCGGGGAGGAATCAAAGACGGACGGACTGACCAAGATTTCAGCCCGATGCTTTGCCTGCGAGCGGATGTAGTCAATCAGCTTTCGGCGAATAACCAGTTCGGCGAAGCTCATAAAGCTGCCCTTACCCGCCGAATAGTCTGTTACTGCCTGAGAAAAGGCGGAAAGAGCAATTGACCACTCGTCGTCACTTTTTGTAACATAGTGGCGGACTACAGAGGAGGCACATTTCAGAATAAAAGACTCATTCCGGCGGACAAAGCCTTCCAAAAGCTGCGGATCTTCTGCAGCCTGCACCGCTTTTTGGTCAATTTCACTCATTGCAGCTCCCTCCGTTCCTAAAATAATCATCCGATGAGAATTTGCTCTGCGCACTTCATGCCGTCAACCGCCGCTGAAATAATGCCGCCCGCATAACCCGCACCCTCGCCGCACGGATAAAGGCCCGACACTGCGACAGACTGCAGATTCTCCCCGCGCAGAACACGCACCGGGGAGGAACTTCGGCTTTCCACCGCCGTTAAAAGCGCGTCGGAATACGAAAAGCCGCGCAGGCGATTATTCATCATCAAAATCCCCTGACGCATGGAGTCCGTAATATAGTCCGGCAAGCAGTCGTCAAGGCTGCAGGGTGTAACGCCGGGGGCGTAGGTTGGCCTGACCCCGCCGCCGATTGATTTGGACGCGCGGCGCTTTAGGAAGTCCTCCACACGCTGCACCGGGGCACGGTAATTTTCACCGCCGAGCCGAAACGCGCTTTCTTCCAGCCTGCGCTGGAATTCAATGCCCGCAAGCGGGTCGTCGCTGCCGAAATCCTTGGGAACAACACCGACAAGCAGCGCGGAATTCGCGTTGTCCCCGTCACGCGCAAAGCTGCTCATTCCGTTGGTAACCAGCCGGTGGTCTTCGCTGGCCGCCGCGACTACACTGCCGCCCGGGCACATGCAGAAGGTATAAACGCCCCGTCCGTTCGGAAGATGAACCGCCAATTTATAGTCGGCCGCGCCAAGGCTTGGGTGACCGGCAAATTTGCCGTATTGGGAAACATCAATCATCTTTTGCGGGTGCTCTATTCGCGCGCCGATGGAAAACGGTTTTTGCTCCATCGGGATTTTAAGAGAATGCAGCAATTCAAACGTATCCCGGGCACTGTGGCCGACGGCAAGAATGACTTTTTCGGCGTCCACACGGTAAGCTGCGCCATTCTGCGGCTTAACTTCTATTCCGATTACCCTGCCGTCCTTCAGAATCAAATTCTGAAGGGCTGTTTCGAAATGCACTTCGCCCCCAAGCGCGATAATTTGCTCCCGAATATTTTTAACCGTTGACGGCAGTTTGTCCGTTCCGATATGGGGTTTTGCCATGTAAAGAATTTCATCCGGCGCGCCCGCGGCAACAAATTCCTCCATAACCTTGCGCGCACGGGAATCCTTGGTACCGGTATTCAGCTTTCCGTCGGAGAACGTACCCGCGCCGCCTTCGCCAAACTGAATATTGCTTTCCGTATTTAATTCACCGGTCTGCCAAAAACGGGCAACCTGTTCCCGGCGCTTTTCCACGGAGCTGCCGCGTTCAAAAACAATGGGTCTTTGCCCCGCCTGTGCAAGAATCAGTGCCGCAAACAGCCCGGCCGGGCCAAAGCCCACAACGATAGGGCGGGAAGCCAGTTTTTTTACCGGGGGAAGTTCATAACGGTACGGCTCAACGTCCGCAATTTTCTGATCGTGTGGATTATTGTTTTGATCGCACACAGCTTCAACCGTGCAAATAAAGTGCACGTCGTCTTTTTTTCGCGCGTCAACGGATTTTTTATAAAGTTTGATGGAATGGATTACGCTTGGCTCAACCTTCAGCCTGGACGCCGCCAGTTTTTTTAAGTCGGCTTCCGTGCCGTCCAGCGGCAGACTGATTTCAGATATTCTATACATATGATCTCCTCATATTTCCGTTCATTCAATATTATATCGGCCTTCTGCCAATTAGTTTGTCCACTTCTGTTTCCTGCATTGTATTCAGAAGTATCGTCCTTAGGTGCTCCTCTGCATCATCATTTGACGGAATCACATAGCGAACATCTTTTTCCCATTCTTCCGCCACACCCCAAATGAAGGTTGACCAATTTTCATTTATAATTTCACCGTTTTTTACCATTGTAACAGATCGATTTTCAGATTACTGCCGCAAGAGTGACTGCGCCGCCGCACGTCCGGCTGCAAGTCCGGTGCTCCACGCCCAGTGCAGATTAAACCCGCCGCAGCAGCCATCAATATTTAAAAGCTCGCCTGCAAGGTACAGCCCCGGGCAGCATCTTGACTGCATGGTTTCGTCCACTTCGCTGAGCGGTACGCCGCCCGCGGTAATCTGTGCGTCCTTCCATGGCATTGTACCCATAATGACAAACCGAAACTGCTTAACCGTGTTCGCAATGGCAGCCAGTTCGCTTGCTTTCAACTGCGCGGCATACTTAGCTGCATTGGGCAGCGCCGCCTTCATTACCTCCGGTCCGACCAGCTTGTTAAGGCAGCCGTTCAGAAGTTCATTTGTCGGCAAATTCTTAAATAATTCACTGTGTTGCTTCAAAACAGAAAAGATTTGCTGCACCGAATATTCCGGCATCAAATCAAGCGAAATTTCTACATTTTTTATTCCCTGCAGCTCCCCGTAATAACGGGACAGCTCAAAAATACAGATACCCGAAAGCCCGTGCTCCGTAAACTGCACTTCACCCTCCACGGTTTTTACAGGATGGCCGTCCGCAAGCAGTGTGGCAGCCGCCACGCTGCGCGCACCCTTCAACGGCTTTGCACGGCGGGGGTCGGTGGTCAGCTGTACCAGCGCGGGAAACAATTTTGTACACGTATGACCAAGGAATTTCAGAATTCCGTAACCGCTTCCGTTTGCGCCAAGCTGGGGGTAAGCCATGCCGCCGGAAGCAAAAATCACCCGTTCGGCAAGCACCGTTTTTTCCGTGGAAATCACTTCAAAACCGGAAGCAGTCCTTTTAACCGCATTAACCTGAAAATCACAAAGCACTTCCACGCCGAGGCGGTCGAGCTGCAGCCGCAGCACATCCAGCACAGCCGCAGCCTGCGAGTTGTAGGGATAAACGCGCCCCTCGTCCTGCTCTTTACAAAGCAGCCCCAGCGACGCAAAAAAATCAATGATATCTTGCGGGGAATATAGGTTAATACCGGTTAAAAGGCGCTCCGTGTCACCGTGATAGCAACCGGGCTCAACACCCATGTTGGTTAAATTGCAGCGGCCGTTTCCGGTTGCGAGCAATTTTTTTCCCACGCGCGCGTTGGCCTCAAGCACGGCAATTCTTCCGTTTTGACGGTTCTTTTCCAGTTCACCGGCCGCGGCAATTGCAGCCGCCAGTCCGGCCGCCCCACCGCCGACAACAACTAAGTCAAAATTCAGAGCCATAGCGCCCTCCAAACTATTTTCTACCGAACATTCCCAACAAGCCATAAGAAGCCACGGCTTGCCTAAAGTACAGCTCAGAGCGGCAATCAACGCGCCTGCGCCGGGCAGGGAAGCGGCAGCAAAAACAAACCGGTTGTCCCGAAAAAAGAATCATGTTTCGTATGTTTTGATTCATTATTTTCTCCCGGTTTTGTATTTTAAATACAGTATAGTCTATTAGAAGGCGATATGGCAAGCAATTTCAGATTTTCACCGGGAACAGTCCGCCGGCAGCAGCAAAAAATCCGGTGCAGCCCCCTTAGGGAGCCGTACCGGATTTTGTTTATGTTTATGAAGCAAAACCTGTGTAGTGATTATGCAAAATACCGATTCAAAAGGCCGATAAATCCGGAGCCATGACGTGCCTCATCCTTTGCCATTTCATGGACAGTGTCGTGAATTGCGTCGTAATTGAGTTCCTTCGCACGCTTTGCAATTTGGAGCTTTCCTGCGCATGCGCCCGCTTCCGCTTCCGCACGCAGCTGCAGATTTTTCTTTGTGCTGTTGGTTACAACTTCGCCCAGCAGTTCCGCAAATCTGGAAGCATGGTCAGCCTCTTCAAGCGCATACTTCTTAAATGCCGCTGCAATTTCCGGGTAACCTTCACGGTCCGCCTGACGGGCCATTGCAATGTACATGCCGACTTCGGTGCACTCGCCGTTAAAGTTAGCAACCAAACCGTCATAAATTTCCTTATCGACTCCCTGCGCAATTCCTATTTCATGCTGGCAGGCAAAGGAAACACCTTCGACCTGCTCCTTAAATTTCTCTTTCGGTGCCTTGCACTGCGGGCAAAAATCAGGGGCTTCTTCTCCTTCATAAACATAACCGCAAACGGAACATACAAATTTTTTCATTTTGACTTTCCTCCAGTTAAATATAATTTTTATAAAAAGGCAAATACCTTTTTGGCTGTTGAAAATGCGCTTTGGGTTGTCATTTTTAGTGTAATTGCTTCTTTGTGAGGCATTGGCTGCACAGGCCATGGAACAGCACCTCACTGGAATCCACTTGAATATGAAATTTTTTGGCTACTTCGGAGCTGACCTTCCCGCCGACAAATTCGCCGGGGATATCGATAACCGAGTCACAGCCGGCGCAGACGAAATGGGTATGCGGGTTGACATTTCCGTCGAACCGTTCCTGCCCGTTGACAACGCCGACACTGATGATTACCCCATCCTGTTTAAACTGCGATATATTGCGGTAAACCGTTCCCAGGCTTAAATCGGGATAATCCGGCTTGAGGGCTTGATACACCCATTCGGCAGTGGGATGACTTGTTGTCCCACGGATAACCGCCAAAATTGCTTCCCGCTTTTTACTGTAGTTTTGCTTTCTTTCCATATCGCGCTCCAAAATTAATAATAATTACTGTTCTTGTTATTATAATAGCACCGGAGCTCGGGTTTGTAAAGAACTTTTTATAAATAAAAAAATAATGTCCGGCCAGTGATGTACCGGCCGGACATAAACTCAAAGAGAATTTACTTTTTCGATCAATTCCTGCAGCATATCTCTTGTGACACGGCCGTCGGTAAAGCTGACTGCCGCACGGAGCGGCATGTCGCGGTACATCGCCTGCTGCATTTCGGCCGTTCCCTCGCCAAGGCTGTTGCTTTCGCCGCTCGAATCGGGCGCATAAAACTGCATCAGATTCGCAAGGAAAGGATGAGCACGCTCACACGATATCAAATCGCCAAGCGTAGAGTTCAGCGTAAAATAGCGGGGGGCAGCCTGTTGGGAATCCACTTCGACAGGTGCGCTTAAAACAATGTCCCTGGAAGATTTTCCGATCAAAATTGTAAATGTGCCGCTCGCCACACTCCAGTCATTTATCCCCGTATCATAATACGCAAATGCCCGCCTGTCGAGCTGAAAACCGACCGTCTTTTCTTCACCCGGATTTAAGGCAACCTTCTCAAATCCCTTTAATTCTTTTGGCGGCCGAATCATTGCCGTTTGGCTGTCACTGACATACAGCTGGACAATTTCTTTTCCAAACCGTGACCCGGCATTTCTTACCTTCACCGTGACAGTCAGTATGTCGCTGTCATGGATGCTGCCGCTGCTCAATTCCAAATCGCTGTATTCAAATTTGGTGTAGCTGAGTCCATACCCGAACGGAAATTGAACCGCCATCTCTTTTTTGTCGTAGTAACGGTACCCCACAAAAATGCCCTCGCGGTAATCGGCGCAGTTGCTTTCGCCCGGGAAAAACAGATAGGACGGGTTATCGCTCAGTTTGACCGGTATGGTTTCAGCCAGCTTGCCGCAGGGGTTTTTATCCCCGAAAAGCACATCCACGGCAGCCGCGCCTACTGCCTGACCGCCAAGGTAAAGCTCCAAAACGCCCTTTACCCGATCAATCCAGGGCATTTCAACAGGCGAACCGTTGTGCAGCACAACCACGGTGTTTGGCTGCACCGCAGCAATTGCCTCGATCAGCTGATTCTGGCAATCGGGCATACGCATATGTTTGCGGTCAAAGCCCTCACTTTCCATATACTCCGGCAATCCGGCAAAAACAACAGCTGTTTCCGCAGCGGCAGCTGTTCTGACCGCTTCGTCAAACAACACAGGGTCAATCGTGTCGTCGGCGATTCCGTAACCCTGCGCGTAAGAAATATTTGCGGCTCCTTTCGCCGCTTCCAGCGCGCTTGTTACCCGGAACGCGTTAATGTGCGAGCTGCCGCCGCCCTGATAGCGCGGTGACTCGGCGAACTTGCCGATGAACGCAATTTTACTGTTCCGGCTGAGCGGAAGAATCGCATCATCGTTTTTCAGCAGCACCATGCTTTCGCTTTCAATTTCACGCGCAATTTCATGGTGTTCTTCCCAATTGCAGGCGGAATCACAATCCTCCTGCGAACAGCTGCGTTCAACCATATTTAAAATTCGTTCGACCGCGCGATCCAAATCCTTTTCGCTCAATGTGCCGTTTTTAACCGCTTTCACAATTTCCGAATCATTCACTCCGCCGCTTGACGGCATTTCCAGTTCAAGGCCGGCGGCAACGCCCTTCGGCCGGTCGTTCACCGCGCCCCAGTCGCTCATGACAAAGCCGTCAAAGCCCCATTCGTCACGCAGGATATCGGTAAGCAGGCGGCGGTTTTCGCTGGCGTAAACGCCGTTGACACGGTTATAGGAGCACATGACAGTCCACGGATACGCCTGTTTTACGGCAGCTTCAAACCCGGCAAGATAAATTTCACGAAGCGCGCGTTCATCAATATTGGCGCTGACCGTCATGCGGCGCTCTTCCTGATTGTTGGCGCAAAAATGCTTTAAACTGGTACCCACGCCGCGGCTCTGTACGCCCTGTATATGATTTGAAGCCATTTCGCCCGTAAGATACGGATCTTCGGAAAAATACTCGAAATTCCGCCCGCAGAGCGGAGAACGCTTGATATTGGCGGCAGGTCCCAAAATTACTGCAACATGCTCCGCCCGGCATTCTTCCCCAAGGGTTTCCCCCATTTTGTAAATCAGCTGCCGGTCAAAAGAACACGCGGTGCTCGCTCCCGTCGGGAAACAGACCGCACGGATACTATTGTTAATATCCGGCTGCTCCGCATCCAAATCCATTTTACGCAGGCCATGAGGGCCGTCGGACATCATTACGGAGGGAATTTGCAAACGTTCGACCGCCTTGGTGTGCCAATAGTCCGCGCCGGAGCAAAGCCCTGCTTTTTCTTCCAAAGTCATTTGAGAAATCAATTGTTTGATATTCATATAGCCGTCTCCTGTTTCTTATCTGATTGGTAGGGACTGTTTAAATGCCCTACTATAATATATCGAAATATTTGTATTTATTTGCATTGTAGAGATATAAAATTTTCACGGATGAAATTTGGGCAATATTTTGTTGATTTATTATAAATTTTTGATACAATAACATAGGACAATTACACAGTAAAATTGGCATAAGGTTTTGAAGCTGAATGCCGGACAACCGAGGGCTTTATGAAAATAAAAGGGATTATAAAAGACTATTTTCTGATTACTGTCAGCACATTTCTGATTATAGCAGGCGTTTACTTCTTTAAATTCCCCAATAATTTCACATTTGGCGGAATCACCGGTCTTTCCGTCGTACTTGGCAAAGTCACGCCCATCACCCCAAGTACGGTTAACCTGATATTAAACTTCGTTCTGCTGCTGCTCGGATTTATCTTTTTGGGCAGGAGCTTTGCGGTAAAAACGGTGTATGCAAGTGTTTTGCTTTCAGTGGGGCTTTCCGTGCTCGAATATATTTACCCGATGAAGCACCCGCTTACCGACCAGCCAATGCTTGAACTGGTGTTTGCAATCGCGCTGCCCGCTTTCGGCTCCGCGGTACTGTTCAATATTGGCGCTTCGAGCGGCGGAACCGATATTATCGCGCTGATTCTGAAAAAGTACACCAGCTTTGATATTGGCCGCGCCGTGCTGTTCAGCGACCTGCTGATTACCTTATCGGCCTGTTTTGTATTTGACATTAAAACCGTGCTGTTTTCTTTCCTGGGACTGCTGACAAAATCGCTGGTTATAGACAATGTAATTGAAAGCATTAACCTTGCAAAATACTTTAATGTGGTTTGCTCCGAGCCGGAAATTATCTGTGATTTTATTGTAAACAAATTGAATCGGAGCGCAACAATCTGTGAAGCAAAGGGGGCGTATTCCCATTCCCACAAATATATTGTTTTCACGGCGCTGCGGCGGCCGCAGGCGGTACAGCTCCGACAGTTTATCAAACGTGTCGAACCGGGAGCGTTTATTCTGATTACCAATACAAGTGAAATCATCGGAAAAGGCTTTCATGATTAACCCAGCCTTTAATGAAAAAGCAGCATGACAGCCTGATTTTTAGCCTAAAACAGCCGGAGCAACTGCTCCGGCTGTTTTATTTTTAAAGGTTCTCCCCGTTTTGTTCCATCGTTTGTTTGTACCAATACGCACTGTCTTTTGGGATTCGTTCCTGTGTTTGATAATCAACGTAAATAATGCCGAACCGGTCATTATAAGCGGCGGCCCACTCGAAATTGTCCATCAGCGACCACTCGAAGTAGCCTGCGATATCAACACCCTCGTCGGCAGCCTTTTTCAGGGAGCTGAGGTAGCGGTGCAGGTAGTCGATCCGGTTGGGGTCATGCACCTTTCCGTCCAACGAAACCACATCGTGGGCCGACATTCCGTTTTCGCTGAAGATTACCGGTTTGTTGTAGTTTTCATAAAGGAACTTCGCACACCAGTACATGCAGTCCGGTGTAATCGGCCACCCTATGGCTGTTTTAGCTGTGCCGACCGGCAGGAAGGTATCTTTCCACTGACTGCCGTCCGCTTCAACCTGTATAGAATGATAAATATTCTGCGCGTAAAAATCGATGGGCTGGCTGATCAGCTCCATGTCCCCGTCACTGATCTGCGGCATTTCGCTCGAAAATTTCTCGCGGTAAGCCTGCGGATATTCCCCCTTTAAAATGGGGTCGCTCCAAAGGGCCACGCTGAAAAGCGCATCCAGATAATTGTCAGGCACATCAAAAGTCGCACGCCGGGCTGCTTCGATATCCTGTGCGGAATCTGTTTTGGGAATCATAATGCACCCGTTTTGCGCCAGGCCGATGTGCAGCCCGCTTCCGCCGTACTTTCTGAGCGCTTTGACCGCGCGGCCATGCGCCAAAAGAACGTGGTGAACGGCCAGAAAATTATCCTGCGCCGAAAGCTTAAGCCCCGGGGCATGCGTTCCCCGCCCAAGTCCAAGGCCGATAAAGCATTGCGGTTCATTGATCGTAAAATAATATTTAATCTTACCCGCAAATCTCTTTGCAATTACTTCTGTATAGTGTTCAAACCAAACCGGACTTTGAGGATTAAGCCAACCGCCCTGCCTTTGCAAAGCGGCCGGATAATCCCAATGAAAGAGAGTTGCATAAGGTGTAATTTGGTTACGGATCAGTTCATTGACCAGTTCTTCATAGAATCGGACGCCTGCTTCATTCACTTCGCCCGTACCCTGTGGAAGAATGCGCGGCCACGAAAATGAAAAGCGGTAGGCTTTGATGCCAAGCTGCTTCATCAGCGCGATATCCTGTTTGAACCGGTGATAATGATCACAGGCGATGTCGCCGGTCTGCCCCTCAAAAGTTGCGCCCGGCACACGGCAAAACTCATCCCAGACAGAATCGGTTTTTCCATCCTCATGGGACGCACCTTCCACTTGAAAGGATGCAGTAGCGGCACCCCATATAAAATCTTTTTGAAAGCCCATAAAATACATCCTTTTCAGAAAAATAACAAAATTCAGTTCAAAGTGCCTTACTCTTTTACGCCGCCCATTGCAACCCCGCGAATGATATACTTGGAAAGCAGGAAGTAAACAATAAAGAGCGGGAGTATGGTAAGTGCTATTCCCAAGTACACGGTGCCGTAATCCGTTCTGAAACGGTCACTTTGAAGCAGCTGAACCAGCAGCGGCATTGTGAACTTATCCTGAGAACTCAAAATCATGGATGGTGTGAACAGATTATTCCAGGATGTGATAAAGATGAAAATTGCCTGTGTTGCAATAGCGGGTTTGAGCATTGGCAAAGCAATCATATTGAATGTTTTGAATTCACTTGCACCGTCAATGCGGGAAGCCTCGACAATTTCCAGCGGAAGGGAACCCACCATATACTGCCGCATAAAAAACACGACAGCGGGTGCGGCAGCAGCCGGAATAATTAACGGAGCAAAGGTATTATTCAGGCCCAATGTGTACATAAAGTTGAAGAAACCTACCGCGGAAACCTGTGCAGGAATCATTAAAACAGCCATAATAAAGCCGTAAAGCGGTTTATTCAGCTTGAAGTGATACACAAAAAACCCATACGCGGTAAGGCATGAAACATAAAGGGAAAGCGCTGTTGAAGTTCCGGAAACAAATGTGCTGTTCAGGCACGCCTGAATGATATTAAAGTTCTGGCGGTTCATCAGCGTATCGAAGTTTTTCAGAAGCATTCCGCCCGGGATAACCGAAAAGTAGCTTTGAATATCCGAAGACATTCTCGTCGCATTCACAATCATAATCCAAAACGGGAAGATGCTCAGGGCAGCAAGAAGAAAACACACAATGTGAATTAGAGCCTTTTTCGCGCGCAGCGCGCCGGAATAGCTTTGCGTTTTATTCATTTCACCGCGCCCCCTTTCGCATGTCTGGCGGCACGCTCAAGTTTAGCCTGCTGAACCGCATCTTTGTCCCGCATAACATAGAACAGGATGCAGCTGAAAATTGCTGTGAAAACAAACAAAAGAACCGAAAGCGTGGCGGCACGGCCATAATCCCTGGTGCCTGTAAACGCCATTTCAAATATGTACATTGTTACGGTTCTGACCATCGGTTTTACCATTGAGCCCTGCTTGAGCATGAGCTGTGGAATATCGAACATTTGCATGCCGCCGATGAGGGAGGTAACGAGTGTGTAAAGAAGCATCGGCTTCATCAGCGGAAGCGTTACTCTGCGGAAAATCTGGCCGCTGCTGGCGCCGTCAATCTGAGCGGATTCAAACAGCGCCGGATTAATCCCCAAAATGCCTGCGATCAAGACGATCATCGTGTTTCCGTACCACATCCAAAAATTGATAAAGGCGATAATAAGTCTGGTCGCCCAGCCGTCGTTGAGGAAATCATGTGCGACGGACTGCGCCATTCCGGGGGCAAAATACGCCTTGTCAATAATCCCGAGGGAAGCAAGGATTGAATTGACCGGCCCCTGCGGGAACGCGAACAAAGAATAGAACAAAATGGAAATGCTGGCCGCAGTGATAATGTTCGGCATGAAAATAAGGACCTTGTAAGCGCCCTGTCCCCTGATTTTCATCCTTGTGTCGGTCAGCCAGGCCGCCAAAAGCAGTGCGAGCAGAATTTGCGGAATAAAATTGATTACCCACATGATAATGGTGTTTGAGAAACTCCCCATCATATTTTCATTGGTAAAAGCAACTTTATAATTGTCAAGTCCGATAAAATTAGGCCCGACCACTTTTTTTGCGACCGGCTTAATATACTTGTTAAAGCTGAGGAATATGGTGTAAAGCAACGGGTACAGGCTGAAAATTGCATAAACTATAAAGAACGGCGCGATAAAGCGATAGCCGTATTTTGCATAATTATTTTTTCTGCGCTTTTGTGGCTTCAGTGCTTCGTTTGCACTACTCTCCATCTTATGGGTCACTCCCTTCCAAATAAGGACATCTGATTAATAAATGTACAGCGGGGCGGGAAGTATCCCGTCCCGCTGTCACTATGGAAAAAAGAATATGTAGTTGGCCGTAATTATTCGATCGTCAGTTCAGAGAATTTATCCCCAACCGCTTTCTTAAAGTCTTTAATGGAGGTGTCATAGTCTTTCTTGCCCTGAGAATAAGCTGTTACCTGTTCTGTCAGGCAATCGTTGATTGTTTGGTCGTAACCGGACATTGCAGAGGTGTCAACCTTGCTGATACCGGCCTGGAAGAGGGAATAATGGTCTTGGCCGCCCAGGAAATCGAAGGAATAGCCCTTGTCAATGATGTCCTGAATTGCAGTCTTGTTATTTACATAGTCATAGGACTTCTTGCAGTAGTTTTCCATAGAATCTTTGTTGGTGGTAAAATATTTAATGATGTCGGCTACAAGGGATTTATTGTCGCAGGTCGGGGGAACCGCCATCCATGTGCCGCCCCAATAATAAGCCTGCGGCCCGTTTACAGCTGCCCAGTCGCCATAGGAAGAATTGGCAAGCTTGGATTTGTCAATTGCACCGGCGCCGCCGTTTGCTTTCGGATCCCATGCGCCGCAGTTTTGAACCATGGACCACTGAATGCCCCATGTGGAGAAGAAATAGCCCATGATGCTGTCGTTCTTGCCCATGCCGGCATTCCATGCTTCAGACCACTGATCCGCCTGAGCAGTCAGTTTTTCGTCGTAGCACTTCTTGGCAAGATCCATGTACCACTTCACAGTATCATCGATGTTAAGCTTGTCGTCTTTCACCCACGGCGATTTGCGGGAAGTACGGACTACCTGCCAAATATCGCCCATGGACGGAATCAGTTTTGTTGCGCCTTTGGAATCTTTGTTTACTTTTTCTGCTGTCGCAATGAATTTATCCCAGTCAGACACCATTTCCTGAACCTTTGCAGGGTCGTCTGTACCAAGATATTTCTTTGCCAGGCTCCTCTTATACATGAAGAGGCCCGGAGTTGCCTGCCAGGAGCTGCCCTTAATTGCGCCGGTTTCGTCTTTTACAACGTCCTGCGTGTACTTGTACTGATCCTTCATGTCATCTGCAGTAATACCAAGGGAAGACATTGTAACGGTGTTTTCCGAATTGGTGTACTTCTTGGCATAGTCGGCTTCAATCAGATAAAGGTCAATGCCCTCTTTGTTTTCGAGAGCCAAATCCAATTTCTGCTGATATACGCCCTTATCGTTCGGGTTGATGACAAAGTTGAGCTTTACGCCGGCCGGCAATGGATGATCTTTGAAATAATAGTTGTTGAGCATGTTCTTGAACTCTTCGTTCCAGCCATAAATTGTGAGTTCCTTGCCGTCGTCTTTCAGCTCAGTGTCCGGAGTCAGTTTCGTTTCGGCAGCCGCGCTGCTCACTTGTTCCTGGCTTGCCGCCGCAGAGGCAGCCGTAGATGATGCGGCGGGCTCGTTCTTTTGGCAGCCTGTGGCGATTGCCATCACGCTTGTCATCATTGCGAGCGCCATTACCATTGCGGTAATTCTTCTTGCCTTTTTCATTATTAGTAAATCCTCCTTTAATTTGGCGGACAATCCGCCAAAATGTATCAGAATGGCAGTCCCCTGCCAAAACCTGCTAAAGTGAAGAGTCTGCTCTTCCTACGGACTGGCCCTCGATCAATTGGCCCATAACCGTAACATTTTCCGTAATCGTTGTGAGCGGATTTTCAATCTGCTCAATCAGCCTGCGTGCAGCCTCGCAGCCAAGCATTTTTGTGTCCTGCTTCAGCGTTGTGAGCCGCGGCTTGATCACCTGCGAAAGAGCAATTCCGTCGTAACCTGCAATTGAAATATCTTCCGGTATTCTGAGCCCCGCGGCTTCAATGGCTTCAATGCCGCCGAGCGCGGCGTAATCATCCGGCATGATAATGCAGGTCGGGCGGGTCGGGGAATCCAGCAGCATCTTAACGCTGTGCCGGGTCGCGGTGGGGTCGTGATAAGCGGACTGTACCAAGTACTCCGGCGGAGTTTCAATTCCCAAATCCATTAATGATTTGCAGAAGCTGGTAAGGCGCTGCTCCGTTACCGCGGATTTTTCGCCATGGACATATGCGATTTTTCGGTGTCCCATATCATATATGTATTGAACAAGCTCGTGCATCCCCTGCACATTCGCCGAGTTGATGCTCGTATGATTGTTAAACAGATGGTCGATTGTAACAACGGGAAGGCTGCTGTTTACAAGCTCAACAACCTCCGACTGCTGAAAGTCGATGCAGGCAATGCATACGCCGTCAAAATTACGGTACTTGCAATGCTCCAAAAAAGTCATTGGGCGGTTCCCGATATTGATATTATGATTGATAAATGTAATATCGTAGAAATGCTTTTCCGCTTCTACTTTGAAGCTGTCCAGCACAGCGGCGAAATAGTCATGCGTTAATCCGCTTTGGGCATCATCCACAAACAGCACCCCAATATTGTTGGTACGGTTTGTTTTGAGCGCCCTTGCGATGGAATTCGGAAAGTACCCGCATTGTTCCGCTGTTTTCAAAACACGCTGCCGCGTTTCTTTGCTGACATCACTGTAACTGTTCAACGCTTTGCTTACTGTTGAAACAGATAATCCGCATTTTACTGCAATATCTTTTATATTTGCCATTGGGTCATCCCCTGTTCAGGAAATTTCTAAACCGTTTTCGTGACTTTAGTATAATATGTATTTCACAAATTTGCAAGTGTTTTTTGAAAAATAATATATAACTTTATTTTTAAGTTGGATAAAACCGCATATTTTCGCGGTTTTTGCTTTTTATTTTTCTAAATCATATATTATTTTCGAAATCATTTTCGTAAAGTCGATTGAATTGAATCCGCATTCGTATTTGATTTTATCAATTTGCGCTGTTCGGTTATAATGAATAAATACGAATCTTTTTCATTGTAAATTTATGCAACATTACAACATATATTTTATATATTACTTGTATAACCTGCTGAATCTGAAAAAACTCTTGATTTTATCTAAATTTGCCCTTACTATTAGTAATAGAAAAATTGGCTCAATGTTTTGTCTGATTACTAAACCGTTTTCGTGGTTGGCGGTTAAACAAAGCATTAGGAGGAATTTATTAATGAAATTCGGACATTTTGACGACGCCCGGAAGGAATATGTGATTACCCGGCCGGACACCCCCTACCCCTGGATTAATTACCTTGGAACCGAAAACTTTTTTTCGCTCATTTCAAACACGTCGGGCGGCTACTGCTTTTATAAAGACGCGCGTATGCTGCGCCTTACGCGATACCGGTACAACAATGTTCCAGCCGACGCGGGCGGGCGATATTTTTACATAAACGACGCAGGAACCGTTTGGAACCCGGGGTGGGCGCCGGTTAAAGCACAGCCGGACCGTTATGAGTGCCGCCACGGACTGGGTTACAGTATTTTTGATTCCGTCAAAAATGGCCTGAAGGCAAAGCAAACCTCGTTTGTGCCGATCGGCGCGGACTGCGAAGTGCACCGTCTTGCCTTGAAAAACAATTCCGATGCGCCGAAAAAATTCCAGGTCTTTTCTTTTGTTGAATTCTGCCTTTGGAACGCATACGATGATATGACAAACTTCCAGCGCAATTTCAGCATCGGGGAAGTCGAAGTCATCGGCAGCGCAATTTACCATAAGTCCGAGTACCGCGAGCGCCGCAACCATTATGCGGTGTTCGGCGTAAACGCCCCGATTGACGGCTTCGACACCGACCGGGAATCCTTTTTGGGCTTATATAACGGATTTGACAAGCCGGACGCGGTGTTCAGCGGCAAAGCACGCAACTCCGTTGCAAGCGGCTGGGCACCGATCGGCTCCCACTGCATCAATATGGCTCTTGCTCCCGGTGAAGAAAAAAGCCTGATTTTTGTATTGGGCTACTGTGAAAACCCGGAAGACCAAAAATGGGAGTCACCTAACGTAATCAATAAAGCGCCCGCCCAAAAGCTGCTGAGTGCCTTTGCGACCGACGCGCAGGTTGACGCCGCACTCGACCGGCTCAAATCATACTGGGACGGTTTGCTTTCCAATTATCATGTAGAAAGCAACGACGAAAAATTGAACCGCATGGTTAATATTTGGAACCAGTATCAGTGCATGGTAACCTTCAACATGTCTCGCTCCGCTTCCTATTTCGAATCCGGAATCGGCAGGGGTATGGGCTTCCGTGATTCCACACAGGATTTGCTCGGATTTGTGCACCTGATCCCCTCCCGCGCAAGGCTCCGTATTTTGGATATCGCCGCAACACAGATGGAAGACGGCAGTGCTTATCATCAATACCAGCCGCTGACCAAGCGCGGAAATCTTGAGGTGGGAAGTGGCTTTAACGATGACCCGCTGTGGCTGATTTTCGGTGTTGACGCATATATTAAGGAAACCGGAGACTGGTCGATTTTACAGGAGCAGGTTCCTTTTGACAATGATGAAACAAAAGCCGCTTCCATGCTGGAACATTTAAAGCGTTCCTTTGACCAAGTGCTGAATCACCTTGGTCCCCACAAGCTTCCGCTGATCGGCCGCGCCGACTGGAATGACTGCTTAAACCTGAACTGTTTTTCTAAAACGCCGGGCGAATCCTTTCAGACCTGTGCAAATTTCGAAAGCGGCATTGCGGAATCGGTTTTTATTGCCGGCATGTTTGTTGCAATCGGCCCGGCTTACGCTGAAATTTCGCGCAGATCCGGGTTCCAGGACGAGGCGGAACGCGCAGAGCGAGAAGTTCAAAATATGACCGACGCCATCCTGAAAAGCGGATGGGACGGCGAATGGTTCCTGCGCGCATATGACGCGTTTGGCAATAAAGTCGGCAGCCATGAGTGCGACGAAGGCAAACTCTTTATTGAATCACAGGGCTTCTGCGTAATGGCCGGGGTCGGCGTAAAAGAAGGGCTTGCGGAAAAAGCGCTTGACTCCGTGCATAAGCATCTTGACACCAAGTACGGCATTGTGCTGAACTGGCCGTCCTATACCACGTATCACCTCAATCTGGGCGAAATCTCCTCCTATCCCCCGGGATATAAAGAGAACGGCGGAATCTTCTGCCATAATAATCCATGGATTTCCATTGCGGAAACGGTCATCGGCCGCGGCGAAAAGGCTTTTTCCGTTTACCGCAAAACCTGCCCGGCTTACACGGAGGACATCAGTGAAATACACCGCACCGAGCCCTATGTTTACTCGCAGATGATTGCGGGGCGTGACGCGGCAAGGCACGGCGAGGCAAAAAATTCCTGGCTGACCGGCACTGCGGCATGGAGCTTTTACGACGTTTCCCAGTTTATTTTGGGAATTCATCCCCAATTTGACGGCCTTGAGGTTAACCCATGCATTCCTGCGAACTTCAGCAGATTCACCGTGGAGCGTAAATTTCGCGGCTCCACTTATGTAATCGAAGTTGACAACACCGCAGGTGTACAAAAAGGCGTCAATAGCATGACGCTTGACGGCGAACCGATAACCGGAAACATCCTGCCCTCATGCGGCGACGGCAAAAAGCATTTGGTTCGCGTTTGCATGGGCTGATCAACAAACCTACTACTTTCTCCCATTCCCTAAAGGATAAAACGGAACAGCGCCGGCCGCAAGGCCGGCGCTGTTCCGTTTTTTGAAAGCCCCGCAAGTGCTCTGCTTCGCTCAAAAGCCAGCCGGATTGCTGTTCTTAATGAGTTACTTGACAACCTATCTGAAAAAGTTTATAATTTAGTAAATTAGTAATTCAGTAATTTAGTAATTAGGAGTGATTACATGAAAATACCTACCACATTAAAGCATAAGCCGGTTATTGTTTCAGAAAATTATGAAAATGTCGATGGCAGGAATGCTTATAAATCCGATGCGAAGGGCCTTTCATTGGGACTTGCGCAATGGAATGACCGCGGCAAGGTTGATATTTCCGCAAAAGTATGGCGTTATACAGGGGAAAAATGGTCGCGTCAGTCTGAAGAACTTCCGCTACACCGTGTCCTTGACCTTGCCATTCTTGTTTGCCGCGCAAAGCTGCATTTCAAAGAAGCCTACCGTTATGAAAAGCTGTATGACCCCGAGCACACAACAATTGACCGCATTGGGCTGCAGGGCGATGCAATGACAGTTTCCGTCTGCACCGACAATCCGATGATTGATGAGGACATCAAGCTGTTTTCACAGGTTTTAAGTGAAGATGATGAGTTAACCAGTGAACGTTTAAAAACTCTTTCAAGCATCTTAAAAGAGATGGGGTATTAATATGGATAAGCCGGCTAAAAAAGCGTTGATGACTGAATATAAAGAGCGTAAAGTCATTGGCGGGGTTTACGCAGTGCGAAATACCGTCAACGGAAAGCAGCTGATTCTGTCCGCTTCCGACCTGCAGGGCAGCAAAAACCGCTTTTTATTTTCACAGCAAACCAACGGCTGTATAAGTCCGAAGCTAAACAAAGACTGGGAGCAATTCGGCGCCAACAGTTTCGCCTTTGAAGTTTTGGAAGAACTTGAAAAGAAAGAAACACAAACTTCGAAAGAATTTGCGGAGGATGTAAAAACACTGGAAGAGATTTGGCTGGGACAGTTAAACCCAGACAAGCTATATTAACAGAGGTACTTGAAATGTTTACAATTGCACCATTTTTGGATGAACAGGGTCGAATTCAGCATCTTCCTGCAAAAGGAAAAGCAAAGCGCGCTGTTTTGGCGTATCTGGCCGAAAAATTTTCCTGTGACAGAAGTTACACCGAAAAAGAGGTCAATTCGATTCTTAACAGCTGGCACACTTTCGGCGACTATTTTTTGCTTCGCCGTGAGCTCATTGACTGTCAGCTTCTCTGCAGGACAAAAGACGGCGTTCGATATTGGAAAGAAAGAACAGTGCATACCGTTTGAATTTAATTCACCGGTATGGCGTTTCGGGGCGGAGCGGGAATTATCCCGCCCCGCTCTTTTTGTTTTTGGAAATATATGATATAATAACCGCATAATGGTTACTGTACTTGATTTTATGCCCCCCCGGGTTTGCCGTTGCACGGCGACCACCGGAGATGGACGATTATATCACAAAAGCTTCGCTTTTATGATATAATAAGCAAAAACACGGAACTGCGAATACATCTGTTCTTACGGTTTCGCTTATCAAAGTTTTACGGTAATAAGGAGTGACACAAATGGCAGAAAAAAAGAAAATACTGGTGGTTCTTCCCATGGATGAGCCCCACAAAAAGATACTGGAAGAGATTGCGCCGCAGGCAGACTTTATTTACGCGGACAACGAGGATGATCTGGGTGCGGAAGTGATGGAGCCGGTAAACATCATCCTTGGGAATCCGCGCCGCAGGCTGCTTCCCCTTGCGAAAAACCTTGAATGGATGCAGCTGGGAAGCGCAGGCGCCGACTTGTACGTGAAGCCGGGTCTGCTGGCGGACAACGTTCTCCTTACAAATGCAACGGGAGCCTTTGGGCTGTCCATATCGGAATATATGATTGCGATGGTGCTCGATTTATTTTTGAATCTTCCCCGCTACCAAGTCAATCAGGAAAATCATTTATGGCAAAATGAGGGCGCGGTTCAATCGATTTATGGTTCCACCGCGCTCGTCATCGGGCTTGGCGACATCGGCGGCGAATTTTCCAAACGCTTCAGGGCACTGGGCGGTAAGGTGATTGGGGTCAGGCGCAGCAACACGGACAAACCGGATTATGTTGACGAACTGTACCTGATGGATCAACTCGACGAGCTTTTGCCGCGCGCCGATGTGGTTACCCTGAGCCTGCCTGAAACGCCGCTGACTCACAAGCTGTTTAACAAAGAAAAATTTGCACGGATGAAACCCGGCTCCATTCTGCTGAATGTCGGCAGGGGCACGGCAATTGATACCGACGCACTTTGCGAAGCGCTGAATTCCGAGCATTTGGGCGGCGCAGCGCTCGATGTGACCGACCCCGAGCCCCTGCCTGCCGATCATCCGCTTTGGAATGCAAAAAATGTGCGCATCACGCCCCACATTTCCGGCGGCTACAACCTGCCTGAAACCTATGAGCGTGTTTTCAAAATATGCGCCGGCAATCTGACAAGGTATTTTCGCGGGGAAAAACTGAAAAACCTTGTTGACTTCAGCACCGGCTACAAAAAACGCGACAACGCATAATCCTTTTTCTAAGGGGTTATAAACCGCAATTGACTTTGATAAAATACACGCCAAAAGGCAGAGTCCGTGATAAACGGCCTCTGCCTTTTTACGATAAGTTATAATGATATTATATAATACATTTGGTTATATTAAAAAGGAAATTGCTTTGCCGCTTTTATAATTTGTAATTAAATTTATATAAACATATTGACAACTTATATATTTTAGATATAATATTATCTAGTAAATGAGTTGGATTGGAAGGATAAGGATGGACAAAAATGTTTACAGCCTGATGCTGATTGACGATATTGTGGACGCAGTGGATAAAATGGCATATGAGCGAAATACGAACCGCAGCAATCTGATTAACCAAATTCTTGCGGAATACCTTTCGTTTTCCACACCAGAAATGCGCATGAAAAATATTTTCGACAGTGTGGAGCAGGTGATGGCGGGAATGGATAATTTTCAGGTGCAGTTTCAGCCCAGCGATGCGATGATTTCCATCCGCAGCGCGCTGCGATACCGGTACAAGCCGACGATTCGTTATGTGCTGGAGCTTTACCGCAGCTGTGAACCAACGGTAGGCGAGCTGCGGGTTTCGATGCGAACGCAGAGCCAGACGCTGATTCAGATTTTAACCGGGTTCTTTGAATTCTGGATACAGCTGGAAGATAACGCCGTCGGCTCCCTGTTTCCTCAGGATCACGTTCCCTGCCGCATTGAATCCGGAAGATATATCCGCGAATTCCTCATGCCCGAGGAAGAAGAACAGCGCACGAACGAAGGAGTCGCCAACGCGATTTCGGAATACATCCAATTTTTTGACACGAGTCTGAAATATTATTTTGCAGGGCTGGATGATTTGGACTTGTCGGAAGCTGCGCTGAAAACCGATTATTACCGCTACATGGAACATGCAGTTATTATTTAAAGCAAAGAGCGAGGAGGTTTGATACGATGAACGCTCAGAAATTCACACAAAAATCCCTGGAGGCAATTCAGGAAGCACAGGACATCGCAATTCAAAACAGCAATATGCAAATTGAGGAGGAGCACCTTGCACAGGCGCTTCTGTCACAGGAAAACGGACTGATTCCGCAGCTTTTGAAAAAGATGAACATTGACCCCGACGCGGTTCTTCTGAATGTAAAAAAACAGATTGCAAAGCTGCCGGGAGTAACCGGCCCCGGGCGTGAAGCGGGGAAAATTTACGTTTCCGCCGATGTGGACGCTGTGCTGACCGACGCTGAAAAAGAAGCTGACCGCATGAAGGACGAGTATGTGTCGGTGGAGCACATCATGCTCGCGCTGCTGAATAAACCGAACTCCGCCATGCGCAGTGTATTCGAAGCGTTTGGAATTCAAAAAAACAACTTTCTTTCCGCACTTTCCACGGTGCGCGGCAACACACGCGTCACCAACGACAGTCCGGAGGAAACGTATGATTCTCTGGCAAAATACGGGCAGGATTTGGTGGAGCTGGCTAAAAACCATAAGCTTGACCCGGTTATCGGCAGGGATTCCGAAATTCGAAACGTAATCCGGATTCTTTCGCGCAAAACTAAGAATAACCCTGTGCTCATCGGGGAACCCGGCGTGGGCAAAACCGCGATTGCGGAAGGCCTTGCGCTTCGTATTGTACGCGGCGACGTGCCGAACAACCTGAAAGAGCGCAAGCTTTTCTCGCTGGACATGGGCGCGCTGATTGCGGGCGCAAAATTCCGCGGTGAGTTTGAAGAACGGCTCAAGGCCGTACTGAACGAGGTAAAAAAGAGCGAAGGCAAAATCATCCTGTTTATTGATGAGCTGCACACCATTGTGGGCGCGGGCAAAACCGAAGGTTCTATGGACGCGGGCAACCTGCTCAAACCGATGCTTGCGCGCGGCGAGCTGCACTGCATCGGCGCGACAACATTGAATGAATATCACCAGTATATTGAAAAAGATGCGGCGCTGGAACGGCGTTTTCAACCGGTTATGGTCGAAGAGCCAAGCGTTGCCGACACGATTTCCATCCTTCGCGGCTTAAAGGAGCGGTACGAGGTTTTCCACGGCGTAAAAATACAGGATCAGGCCTTGATTGCCGCCGCTGTGCTTTCCAACCGTTACATTTCAGACCGTTTCCTGCCGGATAAGGCAATCGACCTGATTGATGAAGCGTGTGCGATGGTGCGCACCGAAATCGACTCCATGCCGACGGAACTGGATGAAATCTCCCGCAAAATCATGCAGCTTGAAATTGAAGAAGCGGCGCTCAAAAAAGAGAAGGACTCCCTTTCACAGGAGCATTTAAAGGAAATTCAGAAGGAGCTCGCCGACTTGCGCGCCCAGTTCAAGGAAATGAAGGCCAAATGGGAAAACGAAAAGCAGGCAATTACCAAGGTACAAAAGCTGCGGGAGGAAATTGAACAGGTCAACGCTGAAATTGAAAAAGCGGAGCGCAATTATGACCTGAACAAGGCCGCGGAATACAAATACGGCAGATTGCCCGGGCTGACCAAGCAGCTGGAAGCGGAAGAGCAGATTGCGGAAAAAGCGCAGTCTTCCGATTCGCTGCTGCGCGACCGTGTTACGGATGAGGAAATTGCCAGAATTGTCGGCCGCTGGACGGGAATCCCCGTTTCAAAGCTGATAGAAGGCGAACGCGAAAAGCTGCTGAAGCTGGACGAAATCCTGCATGAGCGGGTAATCGGGCAGGACGAAGCAGTGGAAAAGGTAACGGAAGCGGTGCTCCGCTCGCGTGCCGGAATTCAGGACCCGAACCGGCCGATCGGCTCGTTCCTGTTCCTTGGCCCGACCGGTGTGGGCAAAACAGAACTTGCCAAAGCGTTGGCACAGGCGTTGTTCGATGACGAGCACAACATGATTCGCATCGACATGACCGAATACATGGAGAAATACTCTGTATCCCGTTTAATTGGGGCTCCTCCGGGCTATGTGGGATATGAAGAGGGCGGCCAGCTGACCGAGGCGGTACGCAGGCACCCCTACTCGGTTATCCTGTTCGACGAAGTGGAAAAGGCACATCCCGATGTGTTCAACATCCTGTTGCAGGTACTGGATGACGGCAGAATTACCGATTCACAGGGCCGCACGGTGGACTTTAAAAATACGATCATCATCTTAACGTCGAATTTGGGCTCCGGCGCGATACTGGAGGGCATCGGCGCGGACGGCAAAATCAGCGAAGAAGCAAAGAATGAAGTGCACGCGATGCTGAAGCAGCAGTTCCGGCCGGAGTTCTTAAACCGCTTGGATGAAATTGTGTTCTACAAGCCGCTGTCCCGCAGTGAGATTGACAAAATTGTTGATTTGCTGATTGAGGATTTGCAGAAACGGCTGGAGGAAAAACAGCTGACCGTCAAGTTGACGCCCACCGCGAAAAAATATGTAGTGGATGAGGGCTACGACCCGGTTTACGGTGCAAGACCGCTGAAGCGCTTTATTCAAAGCAAGGTGGAAACGCTGATTGCAAAACAGATTATCACCGCGGACTTAAAACCCAGAACCGTACTGACGGTTGATTATGACGGAGAGAAACTCATCATACAGGAATCATAAGTTCAATAATAAACAAAGCCGGCCCGGAACAGCAAGCAAACGCTGTCCCGGGCCGATTAATTTTTATTATTACTTGCGCCGGTACTGAATTATATGAAATTTGCTTTTCACGTTTACTGTGGAGCTGCTATAGATTTGGATCTTTCGGCGTCATATCACCTTTTCCCCAAGTAAAAACGTACGCCCATTGTGAACCGTCAAGTTCTTCTGTCTTTTGGAAATCCTTAGTAAATGCTCTGGCTTTCTCATCAGAATAATATACAAAGCTACGTGTGATAGAAAGTGAAGACGATGCCGGAAATAAAATTGCTACAGAATTTCCATTCTTATAATAATACACGCAGCCCTGGTAAGGAATCAGCATCGAGTATGGCTTTTTCAAGTTGTATCGCGCATAATCGGTATCTTCAAAAGAAGAAATCTCTTTTTGAATTTCCTGTGCAGCGGCATTATAGAGGTCTTTGGAAACCTGAAACCGTGCCAGCTCAAGCTGCCTGTCTATTGGCAAAAGTGCAAACGCTACTGCAGCAAGCGAAAGCAGAGAACATTGAAGCACCCGTTTATTCCATAAAATTTTACGGTTCTTAACTATAAAAATGATTAGACATATTAAGATTACAGGAATAATGATAAACCACAAAATTAATCGAGAGTAAGGAAACAAATAGGATATAAGAAGCTTCAGAATAATGCAAATGAGTGAGACCACAAATAAAAACGCGGCTAATGTTGATCGCTTGGCGATCATGCGGCTCCCCTCCCTTTGTTACCGTTCTATAATTTTTTGTAGCGAGTAAATGATTTAGACAGCGCTTAATTAAAAGTGGGATTTTTCACCCCATTATGAAACCGGACTTGCTTCCTTTTCTACAAATATTTTATTTCAGTACGCGTACGTGAAATTCTTTGGGTTTCAATAAAGAGACTTTGTTCCGCAGTGCTGTTTTTGCAAGTATGAGAAGAAAATAAAATTTATTATAAGTCAAAATGAGTGCAATCGTAATATTATCTATAGGAAACCATTTTATTGTAATCGAAAGTTTTGCAAAATACCAAGAATGTGGTAAGTTGTCGAGCTACTCACTTCTACATCGTAGATTGAGAAAAGAATGTAGTTTCTTCTATGAATACGCGGGTCTTTTTCATTTTGGTAACATTGTGTGTTTGTTTCTATAATGCTATCCATGATTTGCTGATTGCCTGCTATCGAGTTTGGTCTGCCTCCTTCAAAAACAGCGTGATTGAAGTCTGCTCGGCCCGGATTGAGCCACACAAACAAAAGCAAAAGGAAGGCAACAATGCTGACTATAAACTTAATCTTTTTTGACCCTTTTTTCTTCATAGTTATCACTCCAAATCATTATATTGCTAGCCATGAGTGAAATCCGATACTGTGGAGCTGCTATAGATTTGGATCTTTAGGCGTCATGTCACCTTTTCCCCAAGTAAAAACGTATGCCCATTGTGAACCGTCAAGTTCTTCTGTCTTTTGGAAATTCTTAGTAAATGCTCTGGCTTTTTCATCAGAATAATACACAAAGCTACGTGTGATAGAAAGTGAAGACGATGCCGGAAATAAAATTGCTACAGAATTCCCATTCTTATAATAATACACGCAGCCACGGTAGGGAATCAGCATTGAATAAGGCTTTTTCAGGTTGTGTCGAGCATAATCGGTATCTTCAAAAGAAGAAATCTCTTTTTGAGTTTCCTGTGCAGCGGCATTATAGAGGCCTTTGGAAACCTGAAACCGTGCCAGCTCAAGCTGCCTGTCTATTGGCAAAAGTGCAAACACTACTGCAGCAAGCGAAAGTAGGGAACATTGAAGCACCCGTTTATTCCATAAAGTTTTGCGGTTCTTAATTATAAAGATGATCAGGCATATTAAGATTACCGGAATAATGATAAACCACAAAATTAATCGAGAGTAAGGAAACAAATAGGATATAAGAAGCTTCAGAATAATGCAAATGAGTGAGACCGCAAATAAAAACGCGGCTAATATTGATTGCTTGGCAGTCATGCGGCTCCTCCTCCCTTTGTTACCATTCTATAAGTTGATAATCTAAGTGATAGATTGCTTTTAAAAATCCGATTTCCAACTCTTCGTCAGCGGTATTTCGACTTTCTTATTGTCAAAGTGGAGAATTGCGGTTTTGTAAATATCTCTTTTCGAATCAGGAAAATCACCGCCAGCAAACACCATGTTTACGGGGGACTCTTTTGTATCAGGCTGCATATTAAAAGCAATTGCATTTGTGTTCCATTTACTTTCTCTTATCAGCTCAATCTCACATTTATTCAATTCCCTTATTCCATTAAACACAACTTCACCCGCTATATACCCGCTTCCCGGTGGATTATGAATTTCCGATTTGTCGTTATACTCAATAATGTAAGAGGATTTCTCTTTCAGATAAGTATCATAATTTGTAAACCGCGTGAAGATAATACTGTAAGAACCGTTGCTGCCGGTATAACTTACCGTCACCGGCTCCGGCTTGTTGTTAGAATGAACAAACACGCCGTACCCTGCCGCTGTCACGGCACAAACGATTAATACCAGTATCAGCGTTTTTAATTTGGTCCACCGCTTAAATAATTTCATTTCTAAAGCCCCTAATGACAAATTTTCAGGTTAAATCATAATTTGAACCGAAGGATTCATCAATTGACACAAATTTGCTGAGATAGCTTGTTTCTCCCACGGAATATTCATAGGAAAACCCTGCGGCCGTAGCGCGGTCTATTTGTGCAGACTGCGTGACTGCAACTCTAAGAAGCCCTGATATCATCATTATCATTTGATTTTCATATCCAGTGTCATTATATATTTCAGTCGTTTGAGCTGCAGGACTCCAAGTGCTGACACCTATTCCCGCAGCAGACGAATCCCTACTTAAAACTTCCGTCAATTTCTGATATGTGCCATAACTGCTTGAATCGTATCTCTGAATCTTTACTTGGATAGTAATGATAATATTTGCCCCAAAATTACCCGCGGTTCCTATGTCATAAGTTTTTTTAATTTGCTTGTACACAGTTACCATTGGGGTTATAGAAGAAGACGAAACAGCCGAAAGCTGTGACAACTTATTGTTATTGTTTTTAGCAACCTCATTTTCATTATCTTTTAATGTTTGAAGTTTATCAATTCTATCAGCTTCAGCTAATGAAACCTCTTTTCGGTTAGCGAAGGTTTTCAAAAATTCTTCACGCGAGATATCTTTCACTTCAGTGGAAACTTCTGCAATGCCACTTTTGCTAGCGGCAGAAGGTATTTTCTCAATGACAAATGCAGGTACAGAAACTGCCAAAGATAGCGCAAGCACCAAAGCCCCGCAAACAATTTTCTTAAAAAATTTTTTCATAATTTAAATTTGCCTTCATTTAAATCAATTGTTTTGGTTCGGACAAAGACCCGCCGGACTGAAAGAAGAATTTTTTTCTATCATGAAAACAACTTTCGTTATACAATGTCACTTTTGCCCTTCATATACTATAACGATTTAAAAAGTGATTTGTGACAGTTTGTTAAAAATGTTTCAATATTTCTTACTCCTCTTGCGTTGGAAAATAAATAATACTCTCATCCATTTGGCAAAGTGACCTCCCTTTTTTAGCTGCCTTTATCATACCTTCTTTTTTTAATTTTGCAACAGAAAACCGATAAACGATAGTGTTTTAGCGATAAACGATAGCGGTCGCCTATTTTACGGGAACTTTAGATGATATATTGAAAATAATGAAAATTAAGAGTACTATAATAACATCCCTATGGGAAAAACAATAATATAATTTGAAAACTGAACCAAAAACAGAAAGAGGTTGATATTATGGTTATGATGCTAAAACTTGCAGTCAGTCTTATTGCGGTCTCAATTTTTATAAGACTGCTTATAACATTAATAAAACCAATCCACCCTCTTCTTCAAAGATCTTTTTCAAAATTAGGCGGTAAATTGCACAGGCACTTTTAAATTATATAAAAACTTTTGTCTGCTAAAATGTGATAAAGAGTACATCGTTCAATATTTTAAATAGAATCATATATTATTAATTCCATGGTGTTATATTGTTGTAAGAGTGTAAAAAAATTTGTTTCCTCGTCCAATTGTACTTAGTAAGGTCAGATACAATAAACGTAATCGTACCATTTGGATTTCTTAATGCCCCATCTTGAATAGCCTGTTGATTAAATAAGGCATATTCTATAAACTGATCTCCTTTATCACTAGTTACTAAAAGAGGATCATATTCTTTTCCATGGTACTGAATTTTACACTTCGCATGACTTTGAGTAAATGAAGATATTACTGAGGTATCATCGCCATAGTTACGCAAAAGAAAACTAACAAATAATCCTTGAGAAGACGAATAGTTCGGGTTGGAGTGGAACTGAACAATATATTGTTGGCTCTCACTGTTAATTATTGATTTCTTATACACTCTTTCGATAACAATACTTGCACCATTTTGATTATATAATTCTTTTCCATAATTGCTTTCGAGGCTGTCAAGATTAATCTGAACAGTATATGGATTTGGGTCTTGCGTTATCTCGAGACTGTATTTTTTCCCTGTATTATCCATCAAATAATAAAGACCATTTATTTTTACTCCGAGATATCCACTTAAAATTAAAATCCCAAATATCGCAACTGATAAAATCACAAATAAAATATTCCTCGTAGAATGCTTTTTCTTGTTACCCATAATGTAATCATCCTTAACCAGATATACCCCCGGTTAATACTTGCCGGGGGTATATCTATTATGTCTTAAAATACTACAAATGTAAAACTCGGCCCATAAATTTACTCAATTTGTTCTTTTGTCTAACTTTGTGGGATCAAACGGTGATACGTGTCCTTTTATTAAAGTCAATTATGGTAATTGACTTTAACGAAATCTAATTTTTATACTAATAAAAATTATCAACGAATAAGTCAAAAGCATCGCAAGGAGATAAAGGCAATTTTTCCGAAGGCTGACGCTTTCTTTCCATGCGAACCGGTGCTGTTCACCGTATTCATGCACAATGGCGACCACCTGAGTGCTATGAAACGCCAATGTAGTAGTCACAGGCAGCAGGAAAGCCAGTACCGGATAGGTTCCTGCATATGGCATACCAAAAATCAGCAGGCAACAACCTACAACAGCAAAAGCACTTGCAAACGGCTTTGAATATTCCTTCATGCTAAACCGCCTCCACAATATATGAGTTTCTTAACTACCGGCTAAAGATATCTCCTTATCCGTTGCTGTTATCTGTTATATAACACCGCTTTTTCCTTCCATCACATATTAGCCTTAATGCTTTACTACAAGTTCTCGGAATCTAATGGTAAGTATCCTGTGATTCGCTAGTAAAGCTTATAGTAACCGCCTGCACTAAGTCCATATGCTTGAATTTTTCAGGGCTAAAATAATCATCTACACTAAACGATTCCATGGACATACCTTTGTTGCACACAGACAGAAACACAGGAATTTCCTTGCCAAGCTCAATGACCTTTTCCTGAACCAATGTAGCGTCTGCTTGCGAAAACTCGGTGTTAGCAGCTACGGGGTCGCTAGTATAAGAAGCACAGCCCACAGTGTTGATGCGGTATGTAAAACTATGGTCATTGTTGGCGAGCAGTGCTACGTTGCCTTCTAGTTTCCACTCGGGTGGGTCATTTTCGCTAAGTAATATTTTGCCGCCTTTTCCGCCCTCCCACGCGCCGTCTTTGTTTAGGCGATAGATATTTACATGCAGAGCTTTGGCACTCGCCGGCGCTTTGAAAGCAAAGACATGCGCCTTGCTGTCCATGCCGAAAGACGCGAGAATGCGAGTTTCTTCGGTGGAAAACTTATACAGCTGCACGACTTCTTTGCTGGCTTTGATTGTGTTTGGCTGTTTCGTGCTGCTGGAGCAAGCGGGTAAAAGTATAACGAAAGCTGCCAACGCAGCTATGATCCAAAATTTCTTCATACTATCACTCCAAAGATAAGACTTAAGCGGTATATTTGCTTTATGCAAATATACCGCTTAGGATTACGTCATAACCTCATATGTTCCGTCCGCAAACCCCGAAGGCAGCACAACAGGCATTGCCCACTGGCATTTTACAAGCTCAATTGCTTTTCGATAGACTGCAGCCACCAATTTCTCGGCGGCTGTTTTGTGACACAATCGATTATTCTTCCGATTTTTTCGGGCGGTATTTTCGGTCTCCGATAGTACGGAGTATCCATACCACGACTATTACAACGCCGAATTGCGCTTTGACCTGCGGGGAGGGCCCAGGAAGCAGGATCAGGATCAGCCAGAGCAACAGAAAGAACAAGATAGCTCCATCAAGGAAGCGGTAAATACGGTAGAAGACGCCGTTCCCGGGCTGAACAGGAAGATAGTCATGTTCTAGGATACCCGCAAAGTAAAGTTCACTATTAACCAACCAGAGCCACACGAGAATGATTCTAACTGACCAGTAAGCTTCAGGAATAGACCATGCAGCCAAGATCAGAACCAGGGAGATAACCGGGTAAAAGCGCCCCATGATTGGAAACAAAAGGCTTACCAATTTCTTACGGAACTTATCAAAAAAGCTCATAATTAGTACATTCCTCCACTGAAAATAGCATACGGAGAACCAAGGCTTTTATTCGCCATATTGAGGTTATTAGTCCAGAAACCCGTCTGGAAGTAGGCAAAGGTTCCGTCACTATCTTTAAATTCTCCTTCGTTTTAAATCAATTGTTTCTGTTCGGACAAAGATTTACTGTGATTGAAAGGAGAAATTTTTCACCCCGTTATAAACCCAATGGACTCGTTTACTTTGCATAATTTTATTTCAGCGCGCGTAGTGCTCATGTGAGATTCTTTGGATTTCAATAAAACAACTTCTGCTATGCTGTGTTATTTTGCTTTACATATATAACGATTTAAAAAGCGATTTGTGACAGCTCCTTGAAAATTAAAATATTTTTTATTCAATACGAATCAGCAGATTCACGGTACCCTTTCTACTGAGTAAAATAGCTGTTTTTAAGTTGCCTTTATCATACCTTCTTTTTTTAATTTTGCAATAGAAAATCGATCAATGACAGTGTTTTGGCTGTAAACGATAGTAATAGATTGATCTTGTGACTGGTTTGCCTAAGCAAGCATATCCTTTCGCCCTCGTTTTCATGGCTGCAGGCATAAATCCCAAAGTAACGCAGTCAGCAGAGCCTCTAGCAAAGAATTGCCGGGACTCTGCTGTCGATTGTCCGGTGTCATTTTTATCAAGTCCTTTTACTAACACTATTCATCTTGGCCTTGGGGAATAAATAAGGAACATACAAACAAACTGGAAGTAAATGATTTCCAGTATTATAATCAATATCTTAGCGATAAGAGGTAAATTAATTCTTTTAGAGCATAGCATTGCAATTCCTAACGGCGGGAATAGAAAAAACAATAAAATCATCGCTGCCCTATATTGAATGTTTGTGAGTTCATGTTTTTTCAAGTTAAACTCCCCTTTAAATAAAAGATTTAAACACGAAAAGCGTTTTTGCGAACAAGTATATTTACAATGCCCGTCACAAAATTGCTTTTTGTGTTTCGTCAACTAGATATTAAAATTTGCATTATGATTGACCGATCCATATGGACTGCATTCAACATAAGCCCACGCTGTAACATTTCCCATTACTAAGTCCGCCCCTTGGATTTCAAAACCATAATGGAAATGCCCCTGAGATTGTACATTTCGGCCTGTCCGTGGCCGACTATTTTACGTGATGAGTTATTCCGACAAGCTAATAACCACTCTTTATGATCACCGATAAATGGCTGTTATTGTACTATATCAAGAGAGTTTAAAATACTGCTGCGAGTGTTCCAGCGCCATCTGAACATCTCGTTCATCGATCCCTAATGAACCGCAATAACATCCATGGCCATATACTATCTCAGTATATCCATTGTCATCTACTGTCAATTTTGTCTTTATAAATTTCACCGGTGCTTCTCCTTCAAGTTTAACCTTTCCTTGTAAGGAAACACCCTCTTTAGAATCCAAACTTAATCCATTTCCATATTTTAGTTGAGTTACAACACAATTTGAATCTCTCTTAGTATAACTATATGCAAATTCAGATGCGTTTCCTGTAGAAGTAACTCCGCCCCAAGTATCAATTGCTGCATTCTTGCTCTGAGGTTCACCTATATCAAAACACCAATTACCAATAGGATAAATCATATCATTTCCATCTTTTAAATTTATTTTAACTTTGTCAACCATAAATACTCCACTTTTGAGGTATTTTATCTTTAACTGAAATGAATGCCCACGATATATGGCATTAGGTCCAAAATTCATATCTTCCTGTAGAAATGAATCCACGATGACCGCATCACAGTTTTCGAAAGAAAAGGATGCGATCCTGTTCTTTTCTAAATAGTCAATATTTTTAAAATAATATGTTAATGATAATGTGAATTCTTCATTGAGAGGAGATGCAACATAACCATTCATCCAAAAGAAAAAATCAGACCCTCCAGCTTTATCTGGCACAGAACATGATGATAAACAGCAAATCACTAAAATTAAAATTATACTTGTAATCTTAGTTTTCATAATCTGTTATTCCTTTCGGAATAGGCTGTACAGACATAAATTATGTTTGTACAGCCTATGCACTACTTATTACTGGGTTTCAATAAAACAACTTTTGTTCTGCAATGCTTTTTTTGCCTTTCACCTGCTATAACGATTTTGGGGTGACAATTTAACAGCAAAGCCCCCGACAAAAAATTGCCGGGGCTCTGCTGTTGATGGATAATTTAAGCGACAGATTACTTTTAAAAATCCGATTCCCAACTCTTCGTCAACGGAATTTCGACTTTTTTATCCCCAAGGCGGAGAATTGCGGTTTTGTAAATGTTCTTTTTGGAATCAGAAAAATCACCGCCTGCAAACACCATGTTTACGGGGGACTCTTTTGTATCGGGCACCATATTATAAGCAATTGTATTTGTGTTCAATGTGCTTTCTCTTATCAGTTCAATATCACATTTATTCAATTCTCTCATTCCATTAAACACAACTTCACCCGTTATATACCCGCTTCCTGGCGGATTGTGAATTTCCGATTTGTCGGTATAATCCATAATATAAGAGGATCTCATTTCCAAAAAAGCATCATAATTTGTAAACCGCGTGAAGATAATACTGTAAGAACCGTTGCTGCCGGTATAACTGACCGTCGCCGACTCCGGCCTGTTGTTAAAATGAACAAACACGCCGTACCCTGCCGCTAACACAGCACAAACGATTAAGACCAGTATCAGCGTTTTTAATTTGGTCCACCGCTTAAATAATTTCATTTCTAAAGCCCCTAACGACAAGTTTTCAGGTTAGATCCCAATTAGAGTGAAAGGTATCATTGATTGAAACATACTTTCTAACATAATATGTACCGCCCACAGTATTATGCAATGAAAATCCGACAGAAGTAGCGTAACCCAACTGTAAAGAATCGGTGATTGCAATTTCAAGGTTCCCGGCCAGCATCATCGCTATTTGATTTTCATATCCGGTATCATTATATATATCAGTGGTAAAAGCTGATGGACTCCAAATCGAGCTGCTGGATCCATAGGCAGATGATCCTGAACTCGTAACTTGCGTGAATTTTTGATATGTGCCATAACTGCTTGATTCATACCTCTGAATCTTTACTTGGATAGTGACAATAACTTCAGACCAAAAAGGACCCGATGTTCCTGTATCATAAGGTTTACTAATTTGCTTATATACAGTAGCCAATGGTGTTACAGATGCAGATAAAGAAGACGATTGCAATGGCAACTTATTGTTATTGTGTTTAGCAATCTCATTTTCATTGTCTTTTAATGTTTGGAGTCTATCAAATTTATCAGCTTCTGCCAGCGTAATCCCTTTTTCATCAGCGAGGGTTTTCAAAAATTCTTCACGGGAGATGTCTGTAACTTCAGTGGTAATTCCACTTTTGCTAACGGAAAAAGGTGTTTTTTCAGCCGCAAACGCAGGCACGGAAATTGCCAAAGCCATTGCCAGCACCAAGACCAAGCTCATAATTTTTCTTAAATTCTTTTTCATGATTTTAAATTCTCCTTCGTTTTAAATCAATTGTTTTTATTCGGACAAAGATTTACTGTGATTGAAAGGAGGAATTTTTCACCCCGTTATGAAACCATTGGATTCACTTCCCTTGTATAATTTTATTTCAGTGCGCGCATGCGAAATTTCACTTATTTCGACAATGCGCGCGCACGAGATTTGTTTTTTATTTTCCCCGCAACCAGCATGAAAGCGAGGGTCGCCAGACTTAAACTGATTATGAAGGTAATGCGCTGCAGCCCCAGCAGGAAAAACGCGGCTGCCAGGATTAATTCAATTATTAAGATTATTGTTGCGGTTTTCCTATAGTGTTTTGCTTCGGATCCCTCCAACGGCTTATTTCCATCTTCAACAGGGGATAAAACAAAAATAACACCGGCTGCAGGGGGCAACAATAAACTGCTGAGAAGCAGAATATAAGAACTTCCCGTATGCCCTACAGCGAACAAAGCACCCGCAACAACAATCAAAGAAAGCAAGTAACACCGGACTGGTGTGCCGGCATGATACCCGCCGGCGAATTTGCGAAGTACCGCATAGCTTGCGTAAAACACGATACTTTCCAAGACCATGCGGAAAACCGCACCTATGAACAGGACGGTTATGCTGTGCAGCATTGATGTTAAAAGCACATAAACGCCATATTCATAGGTCTCGCGATCCTCCGGACTGATTGCGCCGCATGCAATCATTTTGTTTGCCATGTGAGCTGAAAAATTCGAGAGCATCAGATTTTTTTGAACTTCTTCAGGCCATCCGGCGCCTTTGGCTGATAAAAAATGAAGCAGGAAGTGGAATTTGCGCTTGTTGACAACGTCTTCTCCGTTGCCTTTGCCGCCATGAACGCCAATTTTGTGCCGAGTGATTTTTTAACATTTCCCATTTGGAACGCCTCCTAAATTTTGTTAATCCAATAATAATCTCTTTTTTTAATTTTGCAATAGAAAACCGATAAACGATAGTGTTTTGGCGATAAACGATAGTAATAGATTTATTTTGTGACTGTTCCCGCCGAATAATTGAAAATCATGTGACTGATTTCGTCAAATAAATACTGAATTATCTGTTAAAAATGATATTGGAATGGAAAATATGATTTTCTTCATCGTAATAATAATCCATCTCACCATCATATTGACTGATCGATTTTTGGATGCTCAGCATCCCGATTCCGTGGTTTGCCTTTTCTTTTTTTGTCGTGATAAACTGGTGATTGATAATCAAAGGAGCCGTATCACAGCTGTTTTTCATGCTGATCACAACAAAGGCGCTGTTCTTATTGTAAAAGGAAATTTCAATTTTCTTTTGTTTTGACAATTTGCATGACTCAATGGCATTGTCCAGCAGGTTGGTAAGGACAGCACATAAATCCACATCATCCATAAAATCCAAATTAACCCCTTCATTATGCACTGTAAGTGTAATTCCCAAAAGGCCACATTGTTCAAGCTTCTGACTGCAAACAACGTCCAGCATCTTGTTCCCCGAAATGGGAATTGGGTTTGATAATGCATAATGGTCGGAAATGGATGAAATGTAGGTTTTTATTTTAGGAATATCATCGGCGGATGCAAGCGCGTCAATCGTGGCAATATGATTTTTAATGTCGTGAATCAGCAACCTGGAATTTTCATACTGACTTTGTATAATTTTATAATATTCGTGATCAATTTCCTGCTTTTGATTGGCCAGCTCAAGCGAGGTAATCTGCCGGCTGTTTTTTAGCAAATTTTCATACATATCAAACACAGTTATATTTGCGAAAAGCATTAAAAGTGCCCCAAAGGATATTGCCAAATAGTAATTTGACGGGAAATTCATTTGTAAAGACAGAAAATAGATTTCAGTTAAAATAAAAAAAGTTGAAATTGGCAATATAAATAATCCGATTATTTTTTTGTTCATGTTAATATCCTTGGTTTCCCGAATTGAAATTTGTCCAACTACTTTACATAGCAGGAAAAATAACAATTTACTAATGACCGCATCCAAAATAAATATATCAGCCTGCGCAAAAGCACTTGAACTTTCCCCTAATAAATGATTGGAAAGGAAAACTACAATGATTTCACTGATAAACATAAAAAACGAAATCATAGTCGCATGAAAGAATATTGATTTTATCTTACTTTCATAATAAATGACCGCCATAAAGATATTAACCAAAGTAAACATGGCAATGTTTACAATCGGCGATTTTAAAAAGCTCAATCCGTAAAGTGCAGAGTAGCTGATTGCAATATACAGGAGAATCGCTTGAAAGTTTCTTTTTTTAAAAAACATGCTATTAAAATATTGATAAACCACAACTGCTTCAAAGATATAGAGTACAAACATAAATATGGATTTCAGCATACTACTTCCTCCTTTCCATTAGTTTGAAAAAGTCGTGTTGGAATTGATAATATTTTCGTTGGGAGATGTCAGCCGTCACCGTTTGATTGTTTCCATATTTTAAAACTACTGAATTTTTACCGAACCGAACCGCATAATTCAGATTCACAAGATAGCTGTTATGCGGCTGTGAAAAAAAGCTTTCATACAAATTATCCTTCCAAAAATTCAGCGTATAGTTTGTATAATAGTTTTTTTGATTCGATATGATTACTGTTTTGCCGTTTTCTGCAAAAACGCAAACGATATCCTGAATGTTAATCGTTATCATTTCATTGTCGGCCTTAAAGGAAATCTTCCGATTCCGTTCCAACGCTGCGTCAAGGCATTTGTATAAGCGGTTTTTCTCGATCGGTTTTTGCAAATACCGAAAAACATTTAAATCAAACGCATCATCCAAATAAGTATCAAAGGCAGTAATAATAAACAGAACAATGTTGGGGTTTTGTTCCTTGAGCCAATATCCGGCTTCGATTCCGCTTATCTTTCCCATCTCAATATCTAAAAAAGCAAGATCATATATTTTGCTTTCCGTTGTCAGAGCTTCTCCGGAATCAAAGACGGAAATATTGAATTCCAGCTGTTTTTGTGTAAAATAGGAAACGATGTAATCCTTGGTTTGCGTTCGTATCATTTGATTATCATCGCATATTGCAATTTGCGTAATTATTCCCCCTTTGAATAAAATCCTATTCTATTATACACATTAATTTGCCTGTGAGCAATTTAAATCCATATGATTTACCTTGTCGATTATCAGCTTTGTGCCCCGTGTCATTTATGCCGATTCTGTGCGGAGGAAGGCGTCTTATGCTTTTTCTTTCGGCAAATCCGTGTTATAATACATAAAATAAACCGTTTTTACTAAAAGAGGTGTTTGGATGGACAGAACGATTTTGCACTGCGACTGTAACGGATTTTTTGCTTCTGTCGAATGCATCCTGCACCCCGAATATAAAACCGTTCCAATGGCTGTGTGCGGCAGCCCGGAAAACCGCCACGGGATTATTCTTGCGAAAAACGAACTGGCGAAAAAATACGGGATACAGACCGCCGAAACAATTTGGCAGGCGCAGCGCAAATGCCCCAGCTTGGTGCTTGCCCCGCCCCATCACAGGGAATATGAAAAATATTCGCTGATGATTAATCAGATTTACCAGCGCTACACCGACTTGGTGGAACCGTTCGGGATTGACGAGAGCTGGCTTGACGTAACCGGAAGCCAAACGCTTTTCGGCAGCGGAAAACAGATTGCCGACGAGCTGCGCAAGGTGATTCAGAGTGAAATCGGGCTGACCGTATCCGTAGGCGTTTCTTTTAACAAAATTTTTGCAAAGCTGGGCAGCGACTATAAAAAGCCGAATGCAACCACCGCTATCAGCCGCGAGAACTGGAAGGAAATTCTTTTCCCCCTTCCTGTCAACACACTGCTTTACGTTGGGAAAAGCGCAAGCGAAACACTCGGCAAGCTTGGAATCCACACGATCGGCGAGCTTGCCGGGAGCGATCGGGCGCTTATCGCGGCACGGCTTGGCAAACCGGGCGGTGAACTGTATGATTACGCAAACGGGCTGGATGACAGCCCCGTGAGGAATGTACACGACAAGCGGGAAGTCAAATCGGTCGGCAACGGAATGACGTTCAAGCGGAATCTGATCGGGATGGAGGATATCCGCCTTGGCGTAAGTGTTTTGGCTGACAGTGTGGCCTGCCGTATGCGGGAATGCGGTGTGAAATGCTGGGCCGTTCAGGTGACAATCCGCAATCCGAATTTCAAAACAATATCGCGGCAAAAAACACTGACCGCGCCAACCCACCTTGCCAAAGACCTGATATTGACCAGCATGGAACTAATTCAGTCTTCGTGGAACGTGAACGCACCCATCCGTATGCTTACCATTACCGCCGCAAACCTGGTGCCGGGCGACGCACCCGGCGAGCAACTCAGCTTTTTCGGCGAAAGCGGCGGTGGAAACCGGGCCAAGCAGGAACAGCTGGAAACGGCGCTGGATTCTATCCGGCTGAAATACGGCAGAAAGGCTGTCGCGTTCGGCGGAGTTTTGCAGAACGATATCGGAATCGGTGAACTGCACGAGGACGGCACGGACAGCACCCCGGATTTCACACAAAAAGGAGATTAACAAATGAAATATAAAGTATTCGGAAGTACAATTGTCGTAAGAATTGACCGCGGTGAAGAAGTAACGGCATGTGTAAAAAGCATCTGCGAAAGCGAGGGCGTCAAGCTGGCAAGCATCACCGCCCTTGGCGCGGTAAACCATGTGGTGGTCGGACTTTACAAGGTTGCGGAACAGCGGTTTCTGCCCAATGTTTTCGACGGGGAAATGGAGATGACCTCGCTGACCGGAAATGTAACGGTAAAAGACGGCGAAGTTTACCTGCATATGCATGCTGACTTTGCAGATGAGAGCGGGCGTACCTTCGGCGGGCATCTGACGGAAGCGGTTGTAAGCGGCACTTGTGAATTGTTTATTCATACAATTGACGGTGAAATTGGTCGTATTCGCGACAGCATAACAGGGATTAACCTGTTTGATATGTAATTCTATCAACAAAAGGAGAAAGAAATATGGTTAAGCACATTGTATTGTGGACATTGAAGGATGAAGTAAAAAAGGACAGCAGCAAAATTGCCGCCGACCTGCAGAAAAGATTTAAAGCGCTGCTGGGCGTTGTGGACGGATTAACCGCAATCGAAGTCGGCCTGAACTTCAATGAAGGCAGTAAGTTTGACATTGCCCTGTATTGTGAGCTTTCCAGCAAAGAAGCGCTGGAACAGTACCAAATACATCCGGCGCACGTTGCGATTAAAGCAATCGTTCATGAACTGGTCTGCGGCAGAGAATGCGCCGACTACGAAATTCAGTAAAATCATTGTTCTTAAAACAGCAAAGAGGGCGGCCTTTACGCAGTCCTCCATAAGACAGTATAAACATTAAACCGCTTATGGGCACTGCCAAGTTAGATGTCTGAAAGAACAAGGTATCGTTCAAGCCGAACGATACCTTGTTCTTACTTTATTGAGCAAGCTGGATAGTTTCCCATGTTTCCTTGGATAATGCGCAGGGTTCATAAGGAAACAAATATTAAATACTATAGCGACAAGCCAACAGACGAAAAGGTTAAGCTGCCGTTTCTGACAAACCGAACAGCGACTTCATCGTGTTATCCTCATTATTTAAAACGCATTATGTTCGACATATTGGAAACTTTATAATTGGTTTTTATCTTCCTTATTAGAACGCATAATCTCAAGGAGTAATGGCTGGAACCCTTTTGGAAGTATTGACATAGAAATCTGCGTCATTTCCGCAGGTAATTCAGCCATACCGTGAGAAATCCAGAGGATCATGCTATTGTAGATGCCTCCTACATGGTAAACAATTCGATGTTGCTCCTGCGTAAAATCAGGTGACATTCTGCGCGGTTTGTTAAGCCAGTCGTTGAAAGTATTGAGCAGCATATGGGATAGCCGATCCCGATTGAGCAGAAGCAGTTCCTCTTTGTGATCATAAAAGCATGAAAATAGTATTTGGAGATAGACTTCCATAGAGTGCTCTTTGCTCATCTTGTAAGCATCCGAATATTGTTTCATAAGTCCGTCCAGAAAGAACCGGACGATGTCCTCCTTTGAAGAGAAGTTCCGGTAATAGGTGGAGCGGTTAACTCCTGCTTTTTGTGTGATCTCCCCGATAGAAATTGCGCCATAAGGTTTCTTCTCCATCAGTAAAAACAGGCTTTCGGTAATATAAGACTTCATCATATCCGTCGTGATATTTTTCTTTCTCATAAAAGCAACAATCCACCTCTGTTTGTTGCAGTTTTCAGGTTGACAATTGAAAAACTGCGCTAATTTGCTATACTATAATAGAAAGCAACGAATGTCGCTTTCTATTATAGTGATCAAAAATAATCTGTCAAGGAGACGATTTCATGAAACCGATTTATCGAAACCTTTATCAATTTACTACCTATATCCCGCCGATGGATTTCACCATCCATGAGTACCTTCTTGCCTCCGAACCGGCCATCCTGTTTGCTACCGGAACAATGCAGCAGGCAAAAGCCATTCTTCCACAGGTGCGGGAAATCCTGAACGGCAAAGAAATCAAATATATCTTTGTTTCCCATATCGAATCGGACGAATGTGGTGGGCTCCCCGTATTTTTGGAGGCATATCCGAATGTGACTGTCATTTGCTCCACTCTCGGGGCCAGAGAACTGCCTGGCTTCGGATACAGTGGCAATATTGTAACGGCCGCGCAGGATAAGCCTTTGCGCGACGGTGAGCTGTCGCTCCGCTTTTTTGATTACCCGGCGGAAGTTCATTTGCAAAACGGTTTTCTCTGCTGCGATGAAACCAGCGGTGTTCTTTACAGTTCAGATCTGATGCTCCGTATTGGGAACGCCGGTGGTAAAACGATGCATAGCAATTGGGAAACGGAGGTAGCGGCGATTGATTCACAACGGATTCCCTGTGAAGACATGCGGCAGGATTTACAAGCCGCATTGCTTTCGATCGCCCCGAAATTCATTGCGGTAGGCCACGGATATTGCGTGGAGTGTGACGCATGAAGGAAATCCCACAAGCTTTCAGGTTTGTAACGCCGCTTTGTGAGGGCTTGGTGGAGAAGCGAAAAAGCCAATTCACCATGCTTGTTCAGGTGAATGGAATGACTTATAGTTGCCACTGTCCCACGACAGGCCGCATAGGAAATTTGGAGTTACCCGGAAGGCCCTGCCTGCTTTCGAAAAGTAGCGACCCTGCCCGAAAAACAACGTATACGGTAGAGGCCATTTCTCTCAACCGGCCCGAAGATTCCGAAAAAATTTGGATTGGTATCAACCAGAACATGGCGAACCGTTATGTGGAGCATTACTTGGCGAACGGCGGCTTTTCCGAAATGGTTGGCATACCGGAAAGTGTGCTTCGAGAGAAGTTCCTCGGCGTTTCAAAGCTAGATTTTCTCGTCGGCAATACTTATTTGGAAGTCAAAACGCCGCTCCAGCATTTGCAGATTGATATTCCAAGTTATGTGAAAACCAAAAAAGTTACGCCCTTTTCCTCTACCGACCGAATGGTAAAGCACATTACCGAATTGGCCGGAAGCCTGCAAAGCCATCAAAGGGCAATTCTATTGACCGTTTTTCTCTATGACAATCCCGGCTTTCAAGTAATCGAGCGCAGTACCAACTATGAAGTTGTTAAAAAAGCAGTTAACCAGAGTGTTTCCCTTGGTGTGGAAATCTGGCAGGCAAATTTCAAGATAACTCCGCAAATGGTTACGCTGGAACGGTATTTCAGAATTGAGCTGTAAATTTAATTTCTATTTATAAGCGCATCCGAAACCAATCGGGCATAAATAGGAATTCCAGTGCGATTAGATTAAAAAATCAATAATAGCAAACCCGTCGAAAGACGTGGGGCGCAAAGCTGCGGGTCTAAGGCTTATGCTATGACAGCCGGGTTGCGAATAAGAGGTCAGGACCCGTGTGTCCTGACCTCTTACTTTTTCTCTCTATCTAAAACAATTTTTATATGCCTAACCAGACTTACCAAAAAAACCGTAAGTTTGGCTGACGTATAGCTGTGTTGATTTCTCAATAAGCCCTCCAAACTTACGGGTCTGGAGGGTTTTCTTATGCCTATCGTGTATATTCAATACCATCGACCGCTGACATGCGGTCGGGCGTGACAGGCGGACATCAAATACTCCTACTCAAGTATATATCAGTTCATATTTGCTCTTTTGGGTATCTTCTCCTCAGGCCTTTTTTTAACCGTTTGCGTGGACAAGCCTCTATGTGACTTCGGGCCAACTTGGCCCGAAGTCCGGCCCCGTTGTCGTTCCCCGCCGTCCCCCGTTTCGATTGCCTATCCACCCGAAAACGAAACGGAGGAATTGAATATGACAACAGTCAATTTGCGGAACTTTTACCCGTGGTGCAAGAAAGATACATTCGTGGAAATCACGGATGAAATGCTGGAAGCCATGAAAACCGCCGACCGGCAGGAATCAGCATATAAGCGGCGTACTTACCGATACAAGGCGCATTATACTCTCGACATGGGCGACGGAATTGAGAACGAATGCGTTGTCAAGCCGGAAACGCCGGAGGAAATCTACATCAGAGAAGAAACGGAGGAAATGCTTACGGCCGCCATTGGCGAGTTGACCGAAGCACAGCAACGCCGCTTGAAGCTGCACTTTTTTGAAGGGATGAGGTACAGCCAAATTGCGAGAATGGAAGGAGTGACCGACGGAAGTATCAGCAATTCTATTGAATCCGCGTTGAAAAAATTGAGCAAGCTGAAAAAGGTAGAGCAGTTCAAGGAATAATCGGATTGCCCCGCGCTGCCGTTTCGTGTTTCGCGGTTCGGCGGCGCACCATGAAAAAGCGGAGTGTGGCCACAAACCACACCCCGCTTTTTCGCGGCCTTCAGGCCGTAGGGACGTTCCCCCTCGGAGAGCCCACAGGACACTTTGCCGCGAAGCGGAAAGTGTCAGAGTGGGTCATATACTTCTCGGAAGTATATGACCGTGTGCCGGAACGATAGGCGTCACAATAAGTATGTTTACAATTACTTCGACTCCGGTAAATCCTTTTCTACTACGTTTTCGCCTCGTACAGTTAATGAGCATAAATTATCTTTGTAATCAATAAAGCCGTACTTGGAGCTTGATGTATCACGAAGATTTTGCACAATATTTTCGGGAACTTTTACTGGGAGCTCTTTGTAGCAAGTATAGATTGCATTAACATCTATTTTCTCATAGTTCATAATTTTATTGAGATAATACACTGCTACTGTAGTGATATGAATATTAGTCTTCGGCATTTTTTCTTCATAAAATGCCTTGAACGATTTTATTTTATCAGTTCCTCTTAAATCTAATGATTTATCAAGTTGCGGTGTGAATGACTTGACTTTTTTAACCTTTTTAGTTTGTACACCAACAGGAGAATCTTTCTCGGTTTGGGGCGGATCGTCTTCCGCCTGTTGCTGTTTGTCTTCATTGAAATGGGGAGAGTGCAATGTTTTTTTCCCTGAAAGCAAAGGGAGCACATTTTCAAAAAATGAAGCTCTCTCTCTAGCAATGATAGCGTCCTCTCCCTTCGCCTGAAATTCCACATCACCGATTTTAATCCGAATCTCGTTTTCCATGATCTACTCTCCTTTTATTTATATTAGTCCCGCTTTATTATAAAGTTCTTCTAACATTACGCGATAATTCAGCTTTATATCATCAATGTCTTTTTTCCCAGCTGTATATGTAATATTATGGGCTGAAAAATTTCCGACTCTTCGAAATGTGTCAAACTCATTTTTTATACGAGATAATTTAAGAGTAGTATTATTTTTTGCATTTGATACAATGCCATCTAACATAATATAGCCAGAGCCTGATGCATCCTTAATTTCATTATCAATTCCCAATTTCTGATAGGACAATATTAGCATGATTTCAAACAATCTGCGCATTAATACAGCACAAGCATCAAAACAATTAAATGCATAAGAGTGGTTAATTTGAAAAATCAATTTATCTATATATTTACGTTTTCCACAAAACTTTGTTTCATCAATTACTTCACTTGAAGATTCAATTGTTACGGTGTCATTCCACAATCCCCCCAGCTCCCTTTCTAAATGCTGTAAAGTCGCTGGGATAAATTCGAGTGAATTATTAGAACTTTTTAACGTTAACATTACCTTAGTCTTACCACTTGACAATTTGCTCTTTAATCTAGAGGAGTTTGGAGTACTGAATCCACACTGTTCCATCAAGCTCGATATAGTAAGCATACTGAATTGAAGCTCACCAGTTTCTTTATACTGATAGAAACATAATAACTTTGCACGTTCTAATTCAGTCTTGTCCATCAGATCAACAGACTCGATGAAATCAAGTATTTTCATTTACACACCCTCATTATGACAAAAACCACAGCTGATTACGCTTTAAATTCGTTGAATATACAGATAAATATTTAATTATTGACATTATACAACATTTTCCTTGATTCCACAATCTCATTTTTACTTCGGGCCAACTTGGCCCGAAGTTCTGTTTTGCCCCGCAACCTATCGGAAAGCACCAGAAATGTCACGGTGATTGAAGGGAGGCCGTGCAATGCAGAAAACAGACCGTTCCGTCGTTCGTAACGAAGCTTATCGCAAAGGTGCCGTCGCCATCCGGGAACGCCACAACGAGCGGAAAAATCAGGAGTACAGCAACCCGGATATCGTCAAAGACCGTTCCCACCTTAACATCCATTTCAAAACCTGTGAGGCAAGCTACACAGAAACCTTTGACCGGATGCTTGCGAACGGAACCATCAGCACACGCGGCCTGCAACCAAACGCAAAAATCATTGACGAACTGATCTTTGATGTGAACACCGCCTATTTTGACCGGAACGGCGGCTACGAATACGCCAAAGAGTTTTTTGCGGAAGCCTACCGTCAGGCGGTCAAGGAGGCCGGGGACGAACAGTACATACTGTCGGCGGTCATGCACGCCGACGAGCGCAACCGCGCCCTGTCGGAACAGCTTGGCCGGGATGTGTTTCATTATCACATGCACGTGGTCTATATCCCCGTCGTGGATAAGGAAATCAAATGGTCGAAACGCTGCAAAAACCCGGCCCTTGTGGGTACGACAAAGGAAATCATCAAACAGGTCAGCCATTCTAAAAAGTGGCCGAAGCTCAAAAGGCTGGACGAGGACGGGAAACCTGTTTTAAGCAGGAACGGCAAGATCGTCCTTGTTAATTCCTACTCTCTCTTGCAAGACCGCTTTTTTGAACATATGCGGGCGGCGGGCTACACGGACTTTGAGCGCGGGGAGCGCGGCAGCACCGCCGAGCATTTGGATGTATTGGGCTACAAAATTCAGCAGGAAGAAGCCCGCGCCGACGCGCTGAACCAATCCGTTGAGAAAAAGCAGGAACAGCTTTCCGGTTTACAGAAAAAAGTAGCTGTCACGAAACAGGCCACAGCTACTTTCGCGGAGCTTGACGGGATGGCAAAGTCCAAAGCGTTTGGCAAGATAGAAGTTGCCGCGCAGGATTGGAAAACTCTATCCGACCTTGCCAAAAAGGGCGTGATTGCCGACAGCGAAATAGCCGATCTGAAAAAAGAGCTTGCCGCCGCCCGGAGGGACACGCAGATTTACAAATCCCGTTGGGAGCGGCTCATGGAAGAAACAAAATTGTTCCGGGATGCCATGAAGCACGCGCCCCGGTTGGTGAAGGATTTTCTCGTTTCCGTTTTCCGCAGACCGCCGGAAAAAGAGGAAGCGGGACGTCCCACCACCCGGAGAAACAAAGATGTGGAACGGTAATCACTTCGGGCCAACTTGGCCCGAAGTGCCGCAGAGTGTTCAGAGGCGTTCCCCCTCTGAAACTCCCCCCACTCGCCGTGTGGCAGAGGTTGCCGTTCAAAGAAATGGCAACCCTGCGGGTCAGCGTGGGGCTTCGGCTTTTGTCAATGGGCTTTCGCGGCATATGCTCCTTCGCTTTGCTCCGTCCGCTATTCCACGTTCCTATTGACAACGCCTTTCGCTTTGAGAACATACGCCCCTGATTCTGTTCCTTGGTTGAGACCGGGGGCGCGGGGGCAGGGCCACCGCAGAAACCAGCGGTTCCCGCCAGACCAGCGGAGCCGGTTTTACCGTACAATGGCGCAGGCGAAAACGGGGCGGGTTTATCCTTGTTCCTGTTCCCCGTTTTCGGCAAAGCTGACACACGGCAAAAATCCGTCCAGTCAAGGGTTTAGGGCGCAGCCCGTCCCTTGACTGGACGGATAGGCGCAGCGGCCTAATTGGCGAGCAGTCCCATGTCACGCTTTTCCGATTTTTAGCAGCCCGCGAACCCGCATGAATACTGGGTTTATGACCGCTACTTAACCCCGTTTGGAGGGGCCTGTGTCTTTATACTACCCACCCCCGAAAATCAAACAAAAAGCTTAAAGGTGCATTTTTACGCTCAACCATGAAAGGAGAGTCGGATATTGAGACGGATTAATAAAACCGGCGATATTGTAGTAAAAATCCCGCTTTGTCAGGAACTCCCGCAGGTAACGCTGAAACGGAAAATTGCCGGTACGGAGTATTCCGTTTCCGGCAGTTATGATGGAAAAAATACGTTGCCTTCCAAGCTTTTAAGCCTAATGGTTCGGGACAGTGACAACCATGACAAATGATTCTGTACATGATAAAATAAGGATAGACATTGATACTTTGGCAGACTGCCCGGAAAAGGAGGAAAAAATGCGGCAGTCTGAAACGATTACAGCATTATATCTGCGGCTTTCCAGAGATGACGAACTGCAAGGTGATTCCAACAGCATTATCAATCAGAAAGCGATTTTATCCAAGTATGCAAGAGAAAACTGTTTTCTTAATCCTATTTTCTTCGTAGACGACGGTTTTTCGGGCACGAATTTTGAAAGACCCGGCTGGGGCGACATGCTGGAAAAAATTGAAGCTGGGAAGGTCAAAACCGTTATTGTCAAGGATATGTCCCGGCTGGGACGCGACTATTTGAAGGTCGGATTTTATACAGAAGTCCTCTTTCCCGAAAAGGGAGTGCACTTCATCGCCATCAACAACGGAATCGACAGCGAGAACCAGCAGGACAGCGACTTTACCCCATTTTTGAACATCATAAACGAATGGTACGCCAAAGATACAAGCAAGAAAATTCGTGCTGTGATGAAATCCAAAGGAGAAGCGGGAGAATATTTATGTACCAACCCGCCCTATGGTTACATGAAAGACCCGGAAAACCCCAAGAAGTGGATTGTGGACGAAGAAGCGGCACAGATTGTACGGCGTATTTATGCGCTGTGCCTGGAGGGCTATGGCCCAACGCAGATTGCCCGGATGCTGAGAGAAGATAAGGTTCCTGTTCCGACTGCATACTGGCTTTCCAATGGCCGCAAACCCAATACCTCTATACCGGATGATCCCTGCAAATGGGTATCGGACACCGTAGCTTATATTTTGGAACGCAAAGAATATCTTGGACACACCGTTAACTTTAAAACCTGTACCCAATCCTACAAATCCAAGAAAAAACTTTGGAATCCGGAAGAAAAACAGATGGTGTTTGAAAACACGCACGAAGCCATTATAGCCATTGACGTATGGGAAAAGGTACAGGCCCTGCGAAAAAATAAGCGCAGACCGAACCGGACGGGCAAAACCAACATGTTTTCCGGTATCGCCTATTGCGCTGACTGTGGGGAAAAGCTTTACTACTGCACCAGCAAGAGCTTTGAAACGCGGCAAGACCATTTTGTTTGTTCCACTTCGAGAAACAAGGGAAAAGAAGTATGCTCCACTCATTTTATCCGTGCTGTAGTTTTGGAGGAATTGGTGCTGTGGCACCTTCAACACGTGACTAGCTTTGTGGTGGCGTATGAGGATGAGTTCCGCGATATGATGAACACAAAGCGCACCGCTGACCGAAAGAAACAAACCGTTCTGCGGCGCAAACAGATTACACAAGCAGAAAGGCGTATCGCTGAATTATCCACACTTTTCAAACGGATGTATGAGGACAATGTAAGCGGAAAGCTCAATGACGCCAGATTCGCGGAATTGTCCGCTGATTATGAAACAGAGCAGAGCGACTTGGAAAACAAGCTGGAACAGTGGCAGACAGAATTAACCGAACAGGAACAGCACACCGAAGATGTGGAGCGATTTATCCGCAAGTGCAAGCGGTATATCCACTTAACGGAACTGACGCCAACCATCTTAAGCGATCTGGTTTGCAAAGTTTTTGTAGAAGCACCGAATAAATCCGATGGCAAACGCAAGCAAAAGATTCACATCAGTTATGATCTGCTGGGTATTCTGCCGAAACTGAACACACCAGTAGACGAAAGAATGGCGTAGCTTTTACGCCACGCCATTCTTCCAAACCTGATTCGATATACTGTTTTACGAAGGACTGCCCTTCGGCCGCCCTCTTTCTATTTGCACCCCTCTGCTTTGCAGCGCAAGCCTTTAACAAGTTAACATCTTGTTTTATCTTGTGTTACTCGCTTATTGTAAGTTCGTATTCGACCCTGTGCATGGGCTTTTTGCCGCCGTTAACATAGCGGGTAATATCGGTTTGGCAAAGCAGAGCCGCTTTATCCCCATTCCAATTCACCGGGCTTGCGGTCGCATTGAACCATAAATCCCGTTCCGCATCGTAAATATCCGCAAATGCGGAAGCTTCCGTATTACCCAGCTTTTCCACAGGACAGTTTTCACACCGGTCGTCCCTCATTTTCAAAGCGCGGTAACAATAATCCCCAATCTGTGCACCGGGCGCCGCACGTTTGACAGGCGGGTTCATATACAACAGCCGGTAAGTGTCCGGATGGATAACATACGACCAAAGATTTACACTGTCGGCCATTTTACGAAGCAAATCCCGTTCTTTTTTCAGTTCCTGTTTTGAACGGTATCTCAGTAAAAAAGAACCGATTATTTTCGAAATTTCAATCAGGATTTTCTGTTCGTCCTCCGTCAAAGAGGACTTGAAGTCAAACGAGACCACACCTTTTAAAACATCACCGTCAAAAACAGGGCACTGTAAAAAGCTTTTTATTTCACGCGATTTTAAGTAGCGGTACGCTTTTTCATTTTTTTCGGCGGCTTCAATATCCGAACAATAATAAAAGCCGTGCGTTATAAAGTGAAAATACGCGTTGCTGAAATCACCGTAAGGTTTTTTTCTTTCCTTCTGTATCTTAGTGCTTTCGGCGTACCACTCGTATGTACTGAGGAAAACTCCGCCGTCATTTTCATAAATTAAAACGCGGTCCGCGCGGAATTCCAACCCGATCATCCTCAGAATAAACTGAATTGCACCGCGGCCGTCCCTGGTTTCGCTCAGCATTTCATAAATATCCATGGTGAATGAGTTTTTTATAATCTGCTGTGCGCTCCGGCGGTCAGGGTGATCACCGGAAAGCACAATTTCCTGCTGCGTATCTGTTTTTTCATTTTCACCGAAGATTACAAAGCCATCTTTGCCTCTGTTTTTTGCCTCATAAAGAGCGGAGTCCGCCTTTTTAAATAATTCATAAAAATTTTGGCCGTCATTCGGATACATGGCAATGCCGATGCTGCCGGATATTTTGTAATCCCTGTTCTGCCCGGTGTAGGTTTCCCGGAAAATATCACATATTGCCTGCGCCTTTTGAGCAATCTTATCGTTTTCTCCCACATTTTTGAGGAACACTACAAATTCATCGCCGCCGAAACGGCCGATAATGTCCGTGCTGCGAAAAAGGGTACGGAGCTTGGCAGAAATTTCAGAAAGCACCGCATCCCCGAAAAGGTGGCCCAGATTGTCGTTTACACCCTTAAAATTATCAATATCGATAATCAGCAGCGCATGGCGGATGTCGCCGTCCGACGCCCTGATGCAAGTTCGAATATAGGACTCCACCGCAACCTTGTTATAAAGCTTTGTCAAAGGGTCCCGCTGTGCACTGGAAATCAGTTTTTCCCGCTCCCGTATCCGCTGATCGATGTCGGCGACTTTTCCGATTGCTTTGACAGGGTTCCCCTCGTCGTCACAAATCACGGTAGCGCTCACACTCGTCCATATATAGCCGCCGCCCGCTTTGCGAAACCGTATTTCAAGCTCGCTACTCAGTATCCCCTGACTTGCATTTGAAGGAATTTGAGAAAGAGCCTTCTTATCGTCGTCATACACAGCCTCCCCAGTCGAAAGGAAGGCAAGCACATTTTCATTTGGAAAGCGGTACCCAAAAAGCTCTTCCCACTTGGAGGATACGTAAATCGTATCATTTTCAAAATTATATTCAAAAAACACATCGTTGAGCTGTTCCGTTATCATACGATAGCGTTCCTGTTCATGCCGAAGTTTTTGATTCAGAAGGTTCTCGCCGGTAATATCTGCAAAAATACAGCAAATCACACTTACACCGCTGCTGTTTGTGGAGCAGGCGGCATTCAGCCGCACCCAGGCCGGCCCGCCGTTCTTTTTAATCAAGCGGCATTCCAGCTCAACCTTGCCGCCGGGCTGAAGCTGTTCCAGCCCGCTTTGTGCAATGACATTCCTGTTTTCGTCCGGAAAAAGCATACAAAGAATATCATTGCCTGTCTTCCCGGCCAAATCCTCCCTTGAATAGCCACAGATCTGATAAAATCCATCGTTTGCATAGAGCAGGGTTAGACCCTCGTCATGCGCAAACTGCGCTACGCCGCCGGGAATACTGTTGGCTATGGCTTCAAGCTCATGAAATGTCAGCTTCATCCCGCCAAAGTCATTTCCCGGTATATGGTCCATCCGTTTATTGCCTTGTTCCATTTTTCTATCCTTTCGAACGATATGATCTGTAGTAATCAGAGAAAAAATCGGAATACCTGTCTTGACACATAGTTATGTTATATCACAGTTTTATCGCTTTTACAATGATTTGCTTTTGCAAAGTGCTAATTTGCATGGTACAAAATCGGGCCATGCAAATATTATAGAGTAAAGAGAAAAAATAAAGTTTTATTCTGCCCGGTTAGGAGGTTAACCCATGGATCATATTTGCTCGCTTTGCAATTTAGAAGTCGGCCAAACAGCGCGCGTAAAGGATTTGCGCTCAACGGGGAGCATGCGGCGGCGGCTTCAGGATATTGGCCTGATTGAAGGCACAAGTGTGGAGTGCCTTCAAAAAAGCCCGGCCGGCGACCCAATCGCTTTTCTGATTCGCGGGGCTGTTATTGCGCTGAGAAATGAAGACAGTCAAAACGTAATTATATGCATGGCCTGAGTCAATCATTGCCGGATTGAAACCGGAATTCACCTTAACGCGCATGTGCAAATTTTTCAAGTGTATATTTGCACTGTGCACGCCGAAGGATTTAACCCATAATTGACTCTACTAAAATACAATTCTGCAATTGCAAACAAAGTTTTGTGATTGCAGAATTGCTTTGATTAGAATTACCGACATCACATATGCGATAAACGGGAAGGGATGATTTTGATGGGGCTAACCATGGAATCAACAGGAGTTAAGTCAATAGATGGCGGTCTTGCCATAGACAGAAAAGAGGACAGCGACAAAGTGGTTGCATTGGCCGGAAACCCAAATGTCGGCAAAAGCACCGTATTCAACGCACTGACAGGCATGAACCAGCACACGGGGAACTGGCCCGGGAAAACTGTATCAAACGCACAGGGCCGGTGCCTTTTTAACGGTACGGGTTATATAATGGTTGATATTCCCGGTACATACTCGCTGATGGCGCATTCAACCGAAGAAGAGGTCGCCAGGGATTTTATCTGCTTTGGCGGGCCGGACGCAGTCATTGTTGTCTGCGACGCAACCTGCCTGGAACGGAATATGAATCTGGTGCTGCAAACCATTGAAATTACAGACCATGTAGTTGTTTGTGTCAATCTGATGGACGAAGCAAAGAAAAAGCACATTCATATTGATTTTGGGAGCCTGCAGAAGGACCTTGGCGTACCTGTGATTGGCGTTAGCGCCCGGAGCGGCCGGGGCCTTGACCGGCTGATGGCATCCGTAGAGGGGCTGCGCAGCGAAAATTTCATCAACCCGATTAAAATAAAATATATTCCGCCGATTGAGGAAGCGATTGCCCTGCTGGAACCCACTGTGGAAAAAAGGCTGGGAAAACAGATTAACACCCGCTGGGCCACGCTGCGGCTGCTTGATTATGACACAAGCCTGATTGACAGTCTGAGCCGCTTTTTGGGCCGGAATATTTCGGAGGATCAGGAAATCACCGCAAAGCTTGACGAGGCCAGAGCCCGTTTGGAAGAATGCGGAATCACACCGGAAAAACTGCGGGATAAGATTGTTGCCTGCCTTGTGATTGCAGCCGAGGGAATCTGTGCGGATGCAGTTTCTTTTGAAAACCAAAATTATAATGCGCGCGACAGAAAAATTGACCGGATACTGACCAACAAGTGGACCGGATTCCCCATTATGCTTCTGCTGCTGACACTGATTTTTTGGATTACCATTACCGGTGCGAATTATCCGTCACAGATTATTTCCGCTGTGCTGTTCCGGTTTCAGGATTTTCTTCTTGCACTTTTTGCAAAAGCAAACGCGCCTTGGTGGCTCAGCAGCGTATTGGTTATGGGGGTTTACCGTGTATTGGCCTGGGTTGTTTCCGTTATGCTGCCGCCGATGGCAATCTTCTTCCCCCTTTTTACTCTGCTGGAGGATTTAGGATACTTACCCCGAATTGCGTTTAATTTGGATAAATATTTTAAGCGGGCGCACGCCTGCGGCAAACAGGCGCTTACCATGTGCATGGGGTTCGGGTGCAATGCAGCCGGAATTGTGGGATGCCGCATTATCGATTCCCCGCGCGAACGGCTGATTGCCATGATCACCAACAACTTTGTCCCGTGCAACGGAAGATTCCCGACCCTGATCGCAATCATCACGATGTTTTTTGTCGGAACGGTTGCCGCTCCTTTCCAGTCCTTTGTTTCCACACTGATGCTGACCGGTGTGATTGTGCTTGGCGTAGGAATGACTTTTCTGATTTCAAAGCTGTTGTCCGTTACCGTTCTGAAAGGGATTCCGTCTTCCTTTACGCTGGAGCTGCCGCCTTACCGCAAACCGCAGATTGGCAAGGTTATTCTGCGCTCGATTTTTGACCGCACCCTGTTTGTGCTTGGCAGAGCCATTACCGTGGCGGCGCCGGCGGGGCTGATTATCTGGGTTATGGCCAACGTCAAATACGGGGGTGCGAGCCTTTTGGCCCACTGCGCGGGATTTTTGGACCCGTTTGCGCATCTTTTGGGGCTCGACGGCGTAATTCTGCTCGCGTTCATCCTCGGTTTTCCCGCAAATGAAATCGTAGTTCCCATTATCATTATGGCCTACATGGCAACCGGAAACATTTCGCAGTTTGACAGTTTGAACGAATTGAAAACACTGCTTTTAAACAACGGCTGGACTTGGCTGACGGCGGTGTGCACCATGCTGTTTTCCCTGATGCACTGGCCCTGCTCCACCACATGCCTGACCATAAAAAAAGAAACGCAGAGCCTGAAATGGACTGCGGTTTCCATTGCCGTGCCCACTGCGGCAGGCATGGTTATCTGCTTCCTTGTAGCAGGTACGGCCCGTCTTTTTGGAATGGCGTAAAATATCGCAGTAAGGTGCTGCGGCCTTTTCCCTATTCCTCCACAACTATAAATCAGGATTGCACTTGCTTCATAACAGAAAAAAGTATATAATTACGGTGGATTATTTTAGTGCCTGAATGAAACATTAACGGAACTGTGGAGAATACTGATATGGAAAATCCAACCTTAGTTTTAACCAAGCAGGACAGAATGATTTTGGAATCCATGAAAACCGTGGCAGACGGTTTGGCAAATTATTTGGGCAACGGCTATGAAATTGTGCTGTACAGTTTGGAATTTTTTGATCATTCGGTTATAAAGATATTTAACGGACATTACACCGGGCAAAGAATCGGTTCCCCCATGACGGATCTGGCGCTTTCCATGCTGAGTAATATTGAAGAAACCGGCGGCTGTGATTTTCTCTCTTACACCACAAAAAGCAAAAGCGGGGAGCCGTTAAAGGCAACCACAATTGCCATACGGGGTGAAGCGAACCAGATCATCGGGCTGCTGTGTATTCACTTTTATCTCAGCACCCCGCTCAGCACGATGATTCACAACCTTGTTGAAAAGGAATCGGGGCGCGGCAGGGATAATATTTCGGAAAACTATACGGGGAATACGGATGAATTGATTCTCAGCTCCCTGGCGGCGGCAAAAGACATCATTTATAATGACAGCACAATTTCCACATCCAATAAAAACAAAGAGATTATCGCCATTTTATACCAAAAAGGGATTTTTAATATGAAGGATTCCGTAGTGAAAATTGCGAAGCTTTTGAATATTTCCAAAAATACGGTTTATATGCATATGCGCAATTTAAATCATAAAAATTGATATTTTGCTGTTTCACAGCGAAATACCCGACTTCAGAAGCCCGGCCAAACGATGTTTGACCGGGCTTCTATCTTTGAAATAACTCTGGTTAATCCGGGACTTTCTGCGGTTTGCAACCGGAAAGTTTAAATCCCCAAACAATTTTTCTTTTCCACACTGATGTATAATTTCTGGCCCGCATCAAACAATTGAAAGCTGCGGAACAAAACATCAACGTGGAAATCAACCTCATTGGCACGCAGCGTATAACGCAGGACATTCCCGTGTGAAATATGGGAATCCACAACCGCTTCAAACCGGTAGCTGTCTTCGCTCCATGGAATCGGGTTCAGTGAGAGTGCGAAGGTTTCCGGGCGGATGGCGAAGCTTTTCTGCGCGTTGCGCTCCTGCCCGATGAGTTTACCGAAATCGGAACCGGATAAAATATTGTAGCTGCCGATGAAGCCGGCGGCGAATTTGGTTTTGGGGCCGGTATAAAGCTCGGTCGGTTTGCCCGACTGCTCAATTTTTCCGTCATGGAACAGGTGAATCACGTCACTTAGAATCATAGCCTCATCCTGGTCATGTGTAACAAAAATGGTGGTAATGCCGAGTGTTCGGTTGATTTCCAAAATGCGGGCCTGCAGTTCCTTTCGCAGCTTGGCGTCAATGGCGCTAAGCGGTTCGTCCAATAAAAGCACCCTCGGCTCCGTAGCGATGGAGCGTGCAAGTGCGACACGCTGCTGCTGGCCGCCGGAAAGGCGATGCGGGTATTCCCGTTCCTTCCCCGCAAGATCAACCATTTGAACCATTTCCTTGACGCGGCTTTCTATTTTATCTTTCGGAACCTTTTTCATTTTTAACCCGAATGCAATATTTTCGTAAACATTCAGATTGGGAAAAAGGCTGTACTGCTGAAACACCATTCCGATTTTGCGCTCTTTGGGGCTTTTGTGGGTAATATTTTCGCCATCGAGAAAAATTTTCCCTGCAGTTACCTCCTCCAGCCCGGCCAAACAGCGCAGCAGCGTGCTTTTGCCGCAGCCGGAGGGGCCGAGCAGCGTAACCAGCTTCCCGCGTTCCACGGAAAGGCTGATGTCCTTCAGCACTTCATTGCCGCCGAAGGATTTATGAATATTTTGAAATTCAATGTATGACATAAAGTCCTACCTTTCAGAACTTTTATTTTTCAGGGCCATAATCCCAGCGGAAATCAGCAGCGTAGTGACGAACAGCAGTACAATCAGCGCGCTGGAAAGCTGCCCGGACTGGAAGAGTATTTTGTACAGGTACATCTGGGCGGTCTCAAAATAGCTGCCGCCGATGGTATTGACAATGACAAAATCGCCGAAAACCATGGATGCCGAAAGCATCATTGAAATTACGACACCTGAAAGAATATTCGGCACAATAATGCTGAAAAATGCGCGGAGCTTGCCCGCGCCCAAAATCTGCGCCGTTTCCAGCAGACGCGGCGCGTTGACCCCGTTCAGATTGTTTTTTATGCTCTGATACATGTACGGCAGAATCATGACGCAGTACGTTGCGGTCAACATAAAAATTCGGTTTGAAAACGGTTCGGGGGCGTCCGCATAAAGAGAGAGAATACTCACCGCCAAAATAACGCCCTGAATTGCGTAAGGGATCATGCAAAGCACCTGCATGATTTTATCAAGCCACGGAAGGTAAACCACCACCACATACATGGCGAGCAGCACAATAACCGTGCACAGCAGAATCGGAAGAATTGAAATTAACACGGTACGACCAAGGGCCGCCAAAAACCTGGTATCGAAAAACAGCTGCCGGTAATACTGCGCGGTAAAGCCGCTGGGCAGAATATGGTCCCACTGCTGGAACAGGGAATAAAAAAAAGTCAGTACGAGCGGCAGAAGCAGATAGACGCAGATTATCACAATCAGCACGGAGGAAGATTTTTTCCCTTTCACGGCCGCACCGCCTTATTTCTTTTTAAAATGAAATTGTTAATCCCGATTGCCAACACCATCAGCAGCATCAGTACAACGGCAAGCGCGCTGCCGAATTCTTTGTGCTGTGTGACATCCCCCGTGAACTGTTCCTGAAGGCGGATGGGCAGCAGGGAAAAATTATTTTGCAGCAGAGCGTAAGCTGTCGCATAAGCGGCAAGGGAATTGGCAAACAGCACGCCAAGCGTGCCCAGAATACCGGGCAGCAGGTTAGGGACGCCGACTCTGTGCCAAAATGTGAATCCGCTGCCGCCGAGCAGCCCAACCGATTCCCGCCATTGCGGGTGAATTCCGTCAAATGCAGGAATTAAGAGCAGCGTGGCCAGCGGAACCTGAAAATACACATAAGTAAGCATCAGCCCTGTAAGGCTGTATAAATTAAAATCCGCAAGCGCCGAAATTCCGTATTTTTTGCCGATCATAATCAAAACCCCGACATTGCCGAGCAAAATAATATACGCAAACGCAAGCGGGATACCGGCGAAATTCGAGGTCATGTTTAAAACACTGATAAAAAAGTTTTTCATCCGTTTGCCCGCGCCGTGCACCGACTTTGCGGCAAAAAAGGCAATGATAATTCCCGCCAGTGCAGAGGCGACGGAAACTGCCACACTGTTCCAAACCGCCTGCTGGTACAGCTTTTTGCTGAAAATCGAAATATAATGTTCCAGCGTAAATCCGCCTTCCCCTTCCGGCATGAAGCTGCGCACAATTACCATGAATAACGGCGCAATTTCAAAGAACAGCACCAGCAGAAAAAACGGAGCCAGTGCAAGCAGGTACAGTTTTGATTTTTTACTCGCCAAAAAACTTCACCCCGATTTCCTCCAGACTTTTCATTTTATCGGATTTCTCAATTCCCAGCAATCGGCAGAGCAGCGGCGCAACGCAAAGCTGGGAAATACGCTCGCCGGAAAAGTCACCCGGGTTCACGCCGTTTGCAAACAGGTACAGCGGGGCCTCGCGCTGTAATTCGGTATTGCCGCCATGCAGCCCGGCCTCATTCATTCCGTGGTCTGCGGTAATCAGTACGCTGCACTTTTGTTCCAGCCACTGCGGCAGGCAGGATGACAGCACCATGTTTGCCTTTGCGGCGGCAGTTTCGTACTCCCGGCTGTCCGAGGTAAACCGGTGCCCCGCATCGTCAATATTCATGCTGTGAATCAGCAGAAAATCCGGATTGCTTCTTTCGCGCAGGAATTCGGCATCTGCGAACACATGGGAGTCGGGGTAGCTGTCTTCGAAATAATAAATTCCGTCCTCAATACTGCTGTCCGAATGGAGCTGAATCCGGTCCGTCGCATAGTGGAACGGGGCTTTTACGTACAGCTCGCTGATCCAGTGGTAGGCGGCGGCGGCCGTTTTCAGCCCGTTTTTGCGGCAAAGATCAAACACACTGACGCAGCCGGAGCGCCTGACCACGAGATTGTTGCTGATTCCGTGCCGGAACACCGGCAGGCCGGTCAGCAAAGTTTCATAAATCGGGCGGGACATGGAGGGGAGTTCCCCCCGCACGCGGTATTTTGCACCCAAACCCTGTTCAATTAAATGCTCGGCGTAACCCAGGTTCCGTTCCCCCGCGCCAAAACCGCAGCCGTCCAAAAGGACAAAAATTGTTTTCGCCATGGCCTCTCCATTTCTTTTATTCAAGTCAATTACGGCCTAAACCCAAGCCATCCGCTTTTCCGACAGCAATTGCCTTTATGATAACGGAACACCCCTTTGCAAGCAAAGAAGTGTTCCGCCTTCTATCATCAATTATTCTGTATTGGTATGTTTATTTTGCCGCTGTGACAACATCTTCCTGCCACTTTGTCCCCAACGTTTTCGCGGTGGCATTCCACCCGGCCTGGTCCTTGACCATTCTTGCGTTTTTGTACTGTGCGTCCGGAATCATCTTGGATTTTACATCATCCGGCAGAACCACATTGCTGCGAATCGGCTTTGCGTAGCCGCGCGCAAGGTTGATTTGGCCCGCGTCGCTCAAAATATATTCCCTTGCCAGTGCCGCTGCGTAAGGATGCTTGGTGTACGCATTGATCACCGTGCAGTAACCGCTCTGAATCGCGCCGTCGGACGGAACATTCACTTCGAAAGAAGCATCCGCGCTGTTTTTCTTGAACTGGTCGCGGTAATTCAGCGCATTGTAATCCCAAAGCAGCGCAACCGCGATTTCACCCTTTTCCAAACGGGCCAGCGTTAATTCGCCTTTGTCGAGCCTGCCCTGTTCCGCCAGCTTTTTGAAAAAGTCAAGTCCGGGCTGGATGTTTGTTTCGGAACCGCCGTTGGCGATTGATGCGGACAGCACCGCGTTCTGTGCCTGATTTGCTTTGGTCACATCACCGACCGCCACCTTGTAGTTCCCATTCAGAAGGTCTGCAAAGGATTTGGGGGCGTCTGTAACAAGCTTTGTATTGGTCATGATGGTAATGGTTCCGTAGTAACCGATAATCCAGTTGCCGTCCTTGTCCTTTGCCCAGTCCGGGATATCGTTCCAGTGGCTTGTTTTGTAAGGAAGCGTTAATCCTTTTGCTACCGCGGTCGGCCCGAAGGACTGGCCCACGTCGCCGATGTCCTTTGTCGCATTGTTCTTTTCCGATTCAAACAAAGCCAGTTCCTCCGCGGAGGACATGTCCGTGTCCGTATGGTCAATTCCATATTTTGTTTTCAGGTCTTTCCATGTACCGACCCAGTTGGCCCAGCTGTCGGGCATACCCACGGAGTCCACACGGCCCTCTTTTTTTGCTTCGGCCGTAATCTGGTCAACAGTCATACTGTTCAAATCCACTTTTTTCGCCGCTGAACCGTTTGCACAGCCGGTCAGGAGTACTGCCGCAATACAAATACACGCGGAAATACGCATCAATTTATGTTTCATTCTTTCTCTCCTTCTGATTTTTCTTTGTATAAGGTTACTCCTTACACGTTAATTCTGAATTTAAGGCGGGTAAAAACGGGATTAAGTTTCCATTAATTTTCATTGATGCGATTTTGCTCTTGGATTGGCAAAAAAAAGAACCATGTCAACTTACAAATCATTGACATGGTTCTTTCTATGATTGATTTTTCGGCGTATTTTTGGTTGGCTTGATTTTCTTTACCGTCATATGACTGAACTCGTTGGAAAGCACACTGATATTTCCATCCACTTCAAGCACGGCCAAATCCACTTCTTCAATTTTGGACACCCCGTGTTCCCGGATTGCTTCCATAATTTCGTCCATTGTCAGCTTCGCTTTTTCCACATTTTTCCGAATCAGTTTACCTTTATAAATCAACAGCACCGTGTCCCCCTGAACAAGCCGGTTGAACTTCGGAAAATGATACAAGACCTCTTTAAAAAGATAATTTACCACGAACAATGCGCCCGCGGCCACCAATCCGCCCGACAAGGTGGAGTTTGAACCAACCATGGCATTTTGAACCGAATTGCTGATGAGTAAAATAAAAACCAAGTCCACTACCGACAGCTGGGAAAGTTCCTTTTTCCCAAACAATCGAATTGCAATAATAATAAACAGATAAACTGCAACTGTGCTTATTATAATCTGGACATACCCGTTTTGAAAAAACGTCATAGAACGGCTCCTTTTTTCAATATATGCATGATAACACTACACCCTGATTCTCGCCATCATGTATTCATCCGCATATTGTCCGTTTCGGATTGCTGCTTTACGTTTTACACCTTCCGATTCAAAGCCCATCTTTTGATACAGCCGGATTGCCCTTTCGTTATCCGTATAAACCGTCAGTTCGACCCGGACAAGCATCAGCCAGTTGTCCGCCACATCGAGCAGGGCTTCCATCAGCTTTTGCCCGGCGCCAGCGCCCTGGTACTCTTTATGCACCATAATGCCGACTCCCGCCGAATGGCGCACACGCGGGCCCGGAAACACATATAGCTGGGCACAGCCGATTACCTTTTCGTTTCCCTGCGGGTCACTGACCGTTGCCACGAATTCATGCGAGTTTGCGTCCAAATTTGAAATGGATTCTTCACTCTTTTGAATTCGCTCTGACGGGATGGCCAAAACATTTTCCATAACGCCGCTCATCCGCCTGATTTCATTAATCGCCTGTGCGTCTTTTAATTGAACCGGCCGAATCTGAATCTCCATAACAAACCTCCAAGATAGTAACAGTAAAATACATTTCGATAAATCTTAACTGTCATCATAGGCCAATCCCGGGAGGTTGTCAAACTGTTTTACAGCAATTCCGGCAGGATTTCATTTTAAATAGGAAAGCAGCCTGCCGACGAATTTGCCGGCAAGCTGCTTTCGGTTAATCCAGGGAGTCTTTCTTGAAATACGGCTCAATCAGTTTATTCAGCCTTTGAATGGTGGAGTCCGGGCATTCCTCATACTCTTTCAGCGGAAACTCGATGCCCAGCGCATCATATTTCGCGGCGCATATTTTTTTAAACGGCAGCAGCTCCAGCTTTTGCAAGTTTGAAAGCTGCGCGGCGATTGAAGCGATTTTTAAAATATTCTCTTCGCTGTCGGTCAAATTCGGAACAACAACATGCCGAATCCAAAGCGGCACGTGCATTGCCTGCGTCAATTCTAAAAACGCCGTTACTGTGTTTATGTCCCCTTTACAGTACTGCTGATAATCTGCCTCGTTGTGAAACTTCAAGTCACATAGAACCAAATCGGTGTGGCGCAGCACAGCGCGGGCTCCGTTCAGGTCGCCGATTCCGGCGGTGTCCAGCGCAGTGTGAATCCCCGCTTTCTGCAGCCGATGAAACAGCTCCGCTACAAATTCCCACTGCAGCAGCGGTTCCCCGCCCGAAACGGTAACGCCGCCGTTTTCCGCAAAATAGGGTTTGTACCGCAGAATCTTTTCAAAGACCTCGTCCACGGTGTATTCCTGCCCGGACATGCCCCATGTGTCGGGGTTGTGGCAGTATGCGCACCGCAGGGAGCACCCCTGCATAAAAACGACAAAGCGCAGCCCCGGCCCGTCAACCGCACCCAGGCTTTGAAAGGAGTGAATCCGCCCTTTCATTACATCACCTCATGGAATGTTCTTGCGATAACCTCCAGCTGCTGTTCTTTGGAAAGCTTATGGAAATTAACGGCATAGCCCGATACACGGATGGTCAGATTCGGGTAGCTTTCGGGGTGCTGATAGGCTTCCATCAGCGTTTCCTTGTTCAGCACATTCACATTGAGGTGGTGCGCCTTTTGCAGAAAGTAGCCGTCCAGAATGCCGATCAGGTTCCCGTAGCGTTCCTCTTCTTCATGCCCCAGCGCCTGCGGCACAATCGAGAATGTATTGGAAATACCGTCTTTGCATACATCATACGATAGCTTGGCAACCGAGTTCAGCGCGGCAAGCGCGCCGTTTTTCTCGCGGTTATGCATGGGGTTTGCGCCCGGGGCAAACGGTTCGCCGGCTTTTCTTCCGTCCGGCGTTGCGCCGGTTTTCTTCCCGTAAACAACATTGGAGGTAATGGTCAGGATGGACAGCGTGTGCTCCGCGTTCCGGTAAGTCGGATTCTTTTTCAGTTCCTCGAAGAACAGCTTGACCTGCTCCTGTGCAATGGAGTCCACACGGTCGTCGTCATTCCCGAAAGCCGGATATTCCCCCGTAATTTCAAAATTCGTAATCAACCCTGTTTCGTCACGGATACATTTTACCTTTGCGTGCTTAATTGCAGAAAGAGAATCCGCCAGCACGGACATGCCCGCAATACCGAATGCCATAAACCGGTGCATATCGGTGTCATGCAGCGCCATCTGTGTCTTTTCATACGCGTATTTGTCATGCATATAATGAATGATATTCATCGCGCTCACATAGGTTTTCGCAAGCCATTCACGGTATACATCCATCATTTGCAGTACTTTGTCGTATTCCAGATATTCCCCCTGATAAGGGGTGTGTGCGGGAGCGACCTGCTTGCCGCTCTTTTCGTCCCGGCCGCCGTTCAGGCTCATTAAGAGCAGCTTGGCCAAATTTGCCCTTGCGCCGAAGAACTGCATTTCTTTGCCCACACGCATTGCGGATACACAGCAGGCAATGGCATAGTCGTCGCCGAACTTCGGGCGCATAATGTCGTCATTTTCATACTGAATGGCGTCTGTGTCACAGGATACCTTTGCGGCAAAGCGCTTAAAGCTTTTCGGCAGCTGATTTGACCACAGGACGGTAAGGTTCGGCTCCGCGGACGAGCCCAGATTATAAAGCGTGTGAAGAATTCGGAAGGAACTTTTTGTTACAAGAGTCCTGCCGTCCTCCCCCATTCCGCCGACCGCTTCCGTAATCCACATTGGGTCACCTGCGAAAAGCTCGTTGTACTCCGGCGTGCGCAGGTGCCTTGTCATGCGCAGCTTGATGACAAAATCATCGAAAATTTCCTGCGCCTGCTGCTCAGTCAGCACGCCGTTCTTAAGATCCCGTTCAAAATAAATATCCAGGAAGGTGCTTACGCGCCCCAAGCTCATAGCCGCGCCGTTCTGTTCTTTGATCGCGCCCAAATAGCCAAAATACAGCCATTGTACCGCTTCTTTGGCACTTGATGCCGGCTTGGAAATATCGCAGCCGTACATGGCCGCCATCTCTTTTAAATACCCCAGGAACGCAATTTGCTGATACAGCTCCTCAAGCTGGCGGATATTATCCGTATCCATAGTTTTCGCACCGTAAAGCGCTTTGTCTTTTTTCTTTTCTTCAATCAGTTTATCGATGCCGTAAAGCGCAACCCTGCGGTAATCGCCGATAATTCTTCCGCGGCCGTACGCGTCCGGAAGCCCAGTGATAATTCCGCAGTGACGGGCTGCCTTAATATCGTCATTATACGCGCGGAAAACGCCTTCGTTATGGGTTGTTCTGTACTGAAATTCTTTTTCCACCTTGTCGGAAAGTTTGTACCCGTAAGCTTCGCATGCCTTGCGCGTCATGTTCAGCCCGCCGAACGGGTTCACTCCTCTTTTCAAGGGGCGGTCGGTTTGAAGGCCGACAATGATTTCACTGTCCTTGTCCAAATAACCGGGATGATAGCTGGTAAGGGAGGTGACTGTGTAGGTGTCAATGTCAAGAACGCCGCCGAATTCCCGTTCCAAATCCATTAAATGCGTCAGCTTTTTCATCAATGCTTTCGTGCGTTCTGTCGCTGCTGAGAGAAATTCCTCGCTGCCCTCGTACGGCGTATAGTTTGCCTGAATAAAGCCCCTGACGTCAATTTCCGACTGCCAGTTCCCGCCGTTGAAACTTTCCCACGCTTGATTGTTCATAAATTACTCCTTCTGATTCAATTCAGCATTTCGGCTGCTCTTTTCAATGAACGCTTACGCGGAAAACCGCGCGTACTGCGGTTCATAATAAAAAAGAGCAACACTCGGTAATAACCAAATGCTGCCCAGACGGTCGGCTGATCCTAGACTTTTATTCCACTGTGGTTTATCCACAATTATCCGTCAGTAATAAAAGCCTGTATATGATTGTGTGTTCATTATAATATATTGATGCGCGGCCTGTCAAGATGAAAGGTTTGGAACACGATTTTTCAGCTGCAGGTTTCTGGTTAAAATTTTTATTCATGAATTTCCCGTGCCTGGGAACGGTGACGGCTGTAGTACCAAAAAGCAAGCGCCACAACAAAAAGACAGAACGCAGCGTAAAACACGAACAGCCTGCTTTGCAGCCCGCCGGAAAGAATAAAGACCGAACCGAGCGTTGCCATGACCGGTACAAAAACGCCGCGGAACGCACTGTGGATTTTCCCTTTGCGGTAAAGCGAAAACACCTGATAATATAAAATGATATAAAAAAGATAGCTCATGACGATGGAAATTTCAGAAATATCCGAATTCGGCAGCAAATTGAATTTAGAGGTTACATAATGCACGGCAAGCCAAACAGCTGTGATTAGATAACAAAACGCGGCAGAACCGAGCGACACGCCCGCTTTTTGGTTTTCGCCCGCCAGCCTGTCCGCAAACGGGAACATGCCGCCGCGCACCGCCATGGAATGCGGCATGCGGATGTAGCCCAAAACAAGCCCGTTGACCGTGCCCATAACCGCTATAATCACAAAAATCAAGAGAACCCGTCCGCCAAAGCCGCCCAAAAGCTTTTCCGCAACAACATAAACATGGGCATCCTGCAGCTCCATTACCCTTTGCGGCCCAAGGAACGAGGTGACGCCGACGAAATAGGCGATATACGTCAGCAGCACAAAAATCGGAGCGATTATCAGTGCTTTGGGCAAGGTCCTTTTTGAATCCTTAATCTCCGGCGCGATAGAGGTTGAAACCGCCCAGCCGTCAAAAGAATAGGCAACCGGGCCAACCGCGGCAAGCCAGGCGGTTCCCCCGAGCGTTTGAGCCGGAATTGACCGGAAGCCTTCGGCGGGGTTGCCAAAAAACAGGCCGCAGACCGCAATCAGCACGAGTGGAATCATTTTGCTCACGGTGGCAAAGCTTTGGAACCAGCCGCCCAGCTTTGCGGAGCTCCAATTCAGCAGAAAGGAAAATGTCAGGTACGCAAAACCAATCAGCATCTGGCGCTCCAGCGTACCCTGCCAGCCGAACAAAAGGCAGACATAAATGCCCACGACCCACGAAACAACCGCGGTAATTGTAGGAAAATAAATAAAGATTTGGAACCATCCCATGCCGCAGGCAAACTTTCCACTGGCGAACTCATCCATATATGCAATTACGCCGCCCGGTTTGTCCGTGCGGGCCGCCAGCTCGCTGAAGCAAAGCCCGCCGAAAACGATGCCTGTCGCGCCAAGGAGGAACACCACGACACCCAAAAGCACACTGCCCCCGGTGGCTACCAAAATATTATCGCTCTTAAAAAAGATTCCCGAACCGATGCAGATTCCGATAATCATCGTAACCGTGGTGAAAAGCCCATAGCTTCCCTTTTCTTTTCCCATTCAGTTTTTCCCCCATACAATGCTTATATTGCGAAATAATATTCATTGTACCACAGGCGCGCCGGTTTTAACAGGAGAAAATCACACAAAACGCGCCCTCTGCTTTCAGAGGGCGCGTGCGTTATTTTTTATCCTTTTGAACACACGACTGGCAGCCTGCGCAATGGGCACAGTCCCCGCCGCAGCTGTGCTTATGCTTTACGGAGTATCGCACGGCAAGCACAAGAAGGACGACGATCACAGCCAAAATAATATAATCTGCAAGTTGCATAAAAACTCCATTCTACCGTTAACGGTAAATCAAAGCACCGATATTGTAAACAACGAAAGCTACGATCCACGCGATTCCGGTTTGGTAAAGTACCATTGCGAACGCGCTTTTCGCACTGTTCATTTCACGCTTAACCGCGCTGATCGCTGCGACACAGGGTGTGTAAAGCAGGGTAAAAGTGAGGAACGACCATGCTGCAAGCGGGCTGAAAAGGGTCGAAAGGGCTGTCGGAAGGTTGGAAACGCTGGTGCCGGTCAGTACGGCCAACGTGCTGACGACTGCTTCCTTTGCGGTAAACCCGGTAATCAGCGCGGTGGAAGCGCGCCAGTCGCTGAAGCCGAGCGGAGCAAACACGGGGGCAATCAGCCTGCCGACACCGGCCAGCATGCTTTGGGCGCTATCCGCCACAACATTCAGGCGGGTATCAAACGTTTGCAGGAACCATATGATTATGGTTGCCACAAAGATGACAGTAAATGCACGGGTTAAAAAGTCCTTTGCCTTATCCCACATTAAAAGAGCCACGCTTTTAGCGCTGGGCATCCGGTAATTCGGCAGTTCCATGACAAAGGGCACGGGCTTTCCGTGGAACACGGTCCCCTTTAGCACCAAACCGCTGATAATTCCCACTGCAATGCCCATCAGGTACAACGCAATCATAACCAGCGCGCGGTGCTGCGGAAAGAACGCAGCGGTAAACATTGCGTAAATCGGCAGCTTAGCGCTGCAGCTCATGAAAGGCGTAAGAAGAATTGTCATTTTACGGTCACGTTCACTGGAAAGGGTACGCGTTGCCATAATGGCGGGAACGGAACAGCCAAAACCGATCAGCATGGGAACAAAGCTGCGGCCGGAAAGTCCGATTTTACGGAGCAACTTGTCCATAACAAATGCGACACGCGCCATATAGCCGCTGTCTTCCAAAATAGAAAGAAAGAAAAACAGAACGACAATAATTGGGAGGAAGGAAAGCACGCTGCCCACACCGGCGAAAACACCGTCGATAATCAGCGAATGAATGACCGGGTTAATCCCATAAGCGGTCAGTCCGGCACTGACCGCGTTGGTTACAAAGTCAATGCCCAAAGAAAGAAGGTTGCTCAGCGCACTGCCGATTACGCCGAAGGTCAGCCAGAAAATCAGCATCATAATCAGCAGGAAAATGGGAATGGCAAGATATTTATGCGTTAAAAGGCTGTCGATTGCCACGCTGCGCCTGTGCTCCTTGGACTCCCCCGTTTTCACAACGGAATCCTTGCAAAGGCCGCCGATAAAGGTGTAGCGCATATCGGCAAGGGCGGCTTCCCGGTCGGTACCGAGCTCGCGCTCCATTTCCGTTACGCTGTGGCCGACCATATCCTTTTCGTTGTCGGTGAGCCCAAGCGAATTCAGCATGGGCTTGTCGCCCTCCACCAGCTTTGTGGCCGCGAAGCGCGCGGGAACGCCAATACGCTCGGCGTGATCCTCTACCAAATGGGCGACGGAGTGAATTGCCCTATGTACCGCCCCAGAACAAAAATCCTGCCGTTTCGGGAGCTGCTTTGCTTCGGCGGTATGAACCGCCTTTTCAATCAGTTCGTCGATTCCCTCGTTTTTGCTGGCGGAAATCGGTACGACGGGAACGCCAAGTTCGGCCTGCAATTTATCTATTTTAATCGTCCCGCCGTTGGCGCGGACTTCATCCATCATATTCAGCGCAATAATCATGGGGATATTGAGCTCGATCAGCTGCATGCTCAGGTAAAGGTTCCGCTCAATGTTTGTCGCGTCAACAATATTGATAATGCCTTCAGGATGTTCCTTCAGCAAAAAATCACGCGTTACAATTTCTTCATTGGTGTACGGTGAAAGGGAGTAAATTCCCGGTAAATCAACCACTTTTACGCCGGAGTAGCCGCGGATGATACCGTCTTTCCGTTCCACTGTAACACCGGGAAAATTGCCGACATGCTGGTTTGAACCCGTCAATTGGTTGAACAGCGTTGTTTTTCCGCAGTTTTGGTTGCCTGCAAGTGCAAAAATCATTCGCTACTCCCCCTCTACCTCAATATTTTTCGCATCGTCAATGCGCAGCGTCAATTCATAACCCCGCAAATGAAGCTCAATTGGGTCCCCCATGGGAGCGACCTTGCGCACCATCACTTCCGTGTGCGGCGTCAGGCCCATGTCCAGCAGCCTTCGCCTGAGCGCGCCCTCACCGTTGACCGCGATGATCCTCGATATCTGCCCGATTTTCAGTTCATTCAGCGTCATAAATTGCCCCTCATCCCATTTTAATTTGATAGGTGAACTATGCGTTAGCTATTGCTAACATCCTAGTATTATTCTATATTTCCCGGCGTGGTTTGTCAAGCCAAAAACAGGATTCAGCAAAGATTATGCAACTGCGTCACCGCGGAAAATTTTACGGAGAAGTTTCTATGGAAAATAACGATACTGCAGAACAGTATCCTACAGCATATGCTGCGAACGGACGAAAGGTGCGAAACATAAAAAAGGGCGGCCTGAATTCAGGCCGCCCAAGAGAATAATCAGGATAAATCCAGTGTATCCAGCACCTTTTTCAACGCTTCGGCCGAAGCCAGCAGCTTTTGCTGCTCTTCTTCGCTGAGCGGAATATCCAGCACCTTTTCCACACCGGAGCTGCCAACAATTGTGGGCACCCCCATGCAGATGTCGTGCAGGCCGTAATGGCCCTGGATCAGGCTGGAAACCGGGAGAATCGAGTGCTCGTTGCGCTGGATGCACTCCGCAATACGGCGAACCGCCATGGCGATTCCGTAGTAGGTCGCGCCCTTTCGCTCAATAATTTCATATGCGCTGTCACGCACCCCCTCGTAGAGCTTTTCCATCGTTTCCCTATGTTCGAAGTGGCCACAAAGCTCGCAGAAATGATCAAGCTCAATACCCGACACATTCGCGCTGCTCCATACGGCCAGCTCGCTGTCGCCGTGCTCACCGATAATAAAGGCATGAACGCTGCGGCTGTCAACGTCAAGATGCTGGCTGAGCAGGTACTTGAGCCGCGCCGTGTCCAGCACTGTTCCGGAGCCGATTACTCTGTTTGCCGGAAAGCCGGAAAGCTTTAAGGCAACATAGGTTAAAATGTCAACCGGGTTGGAAACAATCAGCAGGATGCCTTCGCAGTCCCTCTTTTTAATTTCTGGAATAATGCTTTTAAAAATACCGACGTTTTTATGAACCAAATCCATGCGTGTTTCGTTCGGCTTTTGATTTGCGCCCGCCGTTACGATAATCAGCCCGCAGTCCGCTATATCGTCATACGTTCCGGCGTAAATTTCCATCGGCCTTGCGAACGGCATGCCGTGGCTCAAATCCATTGCCTCGCCCTCCGCTTTGTCATGATTTGCGTCTATCAGCACGAGCTCTGAAAAAAGCCCGCTTTCCACCAAACTGAACGCGGCGCTCGCCCCAACGAAGCCGCAGCCGATCATTGCACATTTTCTGATATTAACCATAATGTCACCATCTTTCTTTATCAAATACTTTTATTATTTTCGAACTGTCTGCCGATTCATACTGCAGAATCGGCAGACAAATTTATATTTTAAGATTAGTCTGAAATAGCAAAGTTGCCGTTTTGGAACACCGTAACTTCCCTGCCGTCCTGCGTGGTGCCCACAATATTCATATCGGCATTGCCGAACATAAAGTCACAGTGAATTTTTGAGTAATTGGAGCCGAGTCGGTTCAGTTCCTCCCGCTTCATTTCCGTTCCGTTTTTCAAATTTTCGGGATACGACGCGCCGAGCGCGAGGTGGCACGAAGCATTTTCATCAAAAAGCGTGTTCAGGAACAGAATTCCCAGATTGGAAATCGGCGAATCGTGCGGAACAAGCGCCACTTCGCCAAGGTAGCAGCTGCCGTCGTCAAAGCCGACCAGGTTTTTCAGCGTTTCCTCTTCTTTTTTCGCGGCAAAGTCAACCACTTTTCCGTCTTTAAAATCGAACCGGAAATCTTCAATCATCTTGCCCTGATAGCTCAGCGGCTTGGTCGCGTACACACGGCCGTTCACACCGAATTTATAAGGCATGGTGAACGCTTCCTCCGTTGGCATGTTCGCGTTAAAAACGGCGCCGTTCTTTGCACGGGTGCAGCCGCCCTCCCAAACATGGTCCGGAATCAGCTCCACTGTCAAATCCGTGCCAAGGGAATTTGTAAAATGGAGGGATTTGAAATTAAAGCGATTCAGCGCGTCACAGTGATCCATCATATTTTGATTGTGCTTTTGCCATTCGGCAACGGGGTCATTGTCCCCCGAAATCCGCACGCTCTTCAGCACGGCGTCCCACAGGGCTTCCAGCGCCTTATCGTCGTCATACTTGGGGAATACCTTTTTCGCCCAGTCAAGCGTAGGAATTGCCACGATGGACCACTGGCCGAGATTGGCCATGGTATAAAATTCAAACTGCTCAAACGCGGTTTCCCTTGCTGTTCTGGCGGCCTGAAGCTTTTTGCCGTCAATATCTTTCAGCAGGCCGGGGGTTGCCGACTCAATATAAAGAAAACAGCATTTTTTATCAATGCAGTTTTTCTTCTGCTCAACCCGCCACGGGGCGATGTTGCAAAGCGTTTCGGTGCTTTCATTTTGATAGGCAAGCTTTGTAATCGTTTCGTCCGACCAGTTAACAAGCACTTCGCCCGCGCCCGCTTCATACGCTTCGGCCACACACATCCGTGCAAAATAAGCGCAGTCAACCGCCGCGGAAATAACCAGGAGCTGACCCTTTTGCACGTTTGCGCCAACGCGCACCGCCAGTGCGGCGTATTTTTGCAGCGTCTTTTGTGAAACCATATCTGTTTACCTCTACTTTTTTGTTATTCTTAATTTTCCATATTATAGCACGTTTATTCCGGAAATGGAATTAGTTATTGCTAACTAAGACCGATTTTTTGCAAATTTTCCCCCAACAGTCTTAATTTTGCCCGTCGCGCCCGGCAGTCGGGCAAAACACTTTCGACCAGCCGCCAAAACCGCACGGAGTGGTTGTGCTCCCGCAGATGAGCCAGTTCATGCACAATCACATAATCGACCTCCTGCGGCTCCGCCAAAATAAGCTTCCATGTAAAATTGAGCTTGTTTTTTCCCGAACAGGAACCCCACGCGGTATCGGCCGAGCCAATGCGGACACCGGCGGGAACCCAGCCGGTTTGTTTTGAAAAACAGGCCACACGCTCCGGGATAATTTGCTCCGCAAGATTTTTGTATAATTGAACGAGTTTTGGCCTGAGTGTTTCAAAATCTTCATCCGTAATAAAAAACTGCGTGCCGTCAAAACTTACTTTGTCCCCAAGTACAACGGGGTATTCACGGCCAAGCAAAAGCAGTTTTGTACCCGGGGAAACCCGGAACTCCTTCCGTGCCGATTCCCGCTGTGCCATCTGCCCGGATTTTTCCTGTATCCAGTTTTGCTTTTCCTGAACAAAGCGGTCAATCGCGGTCTGTGCTGCACGCAGCGGGGCGCGCACAAGCACGCTGCCGTCGCGGGCAATGCAGATTGCTATGGTTTTGCGCCGTGAGCGGATTAACTGATACTTCATTTTATGCCACCCGATGCTTCCCGCACGCCGTTGTTTGGCGGTCTGTTTTATTCGCATCGCTTTTCTCCCGTATGATTTCGATGATTTTATTATATAATTATTCCTAAGAAAAGACAACAGCCGCCCGCTTGTACGGACGGCCTGCTGTATTAATTTATAATCAGCTCTGCTTTTGCCGGAGCATGCTTTTGCTGCCAAAGTAAGTTGCAAGGAAATATCCGCCGTAAACCAGTAGGAAAAGCGCTGCGGTAATTAGGGTATTGCCTAAAATATCAAGATGCCCGAATTGCGATACTACCGTATTCGCAACATGAATTCCCACAACGGAGTGAACGATTGCGAGGGAAAGCGGAAGCATGAAATAGATTGCGATTTGCGTAAACAGCGAGCGGTAAACCATCTTTTCCTCCGCACCGAGCTTTTTCAGCAAGCCGTAACGCTCAACATTGTCCGATGCTTCGGAAAGCTGCTGCAGCGCCAGTACTGCCGCGCTGGTGATAAGAAACACAAGGCCGATATAGATGGCAAGGTACGAAATCATTGTTTTTATCCCCGCGCCCTGGTCATAAACCCGCTGTTTGGTCAGCCCCATGTTAAATGGCTGCTGGGCATTTTTGGAATCCCGCTTCGGGTAAACCTTGTTGACTGAAGCTAAAAACTCATCATCGGTAACACCCGTTTTATATTGAATATTCAAAACCGCAAGTGTCTTATCCAAACCGGATACCAGTGCGTCCGGCACAATCAGGGTACCGGGATCGTTTTTCATGGCAGATGTTTCAAAGCAGGTGTCCCGTAACTGGCGGCTTTGTGCTTTCAATGTTTTCGCGCCTAATTGAACCGTTCCTTTGTTGCTGAGGAAATAGGAAATAAGGGGCTGCATATCGGCAAAATTGCAGTTGATTAAGAATTCATCGTCTTTTAACGAAACCGCAGGTTTGCCCTGCAGCTTCATGGCGTTATTGTAATCGCTTTGGGTAATAATCGTAACAGGCTGCTTTTTTAAGTCATTCATCGTGATCTGATTGTTCACCCCGGGGGTGCCGGGAAGCACAAGGTCGGCATATTTTAGCTCTGACCGGTAAGCAGACACCTGCGCGTGGGATTTGACCAGCCCGTTAAAGTCAACGCCCTGCGCAGCCATTTGTTTTGCCATGTCGTCCGCAAGCTCGTTGCGCTTTAAGTCCTCCGTTCCATAGGAATAATAATAGGTGTAAGTAGCGTCATACGGGGTAACAGACTTTAGATCCTTTGTCAGTACATTCGCCAGCCCCATACCGGTGGACAGCGTACCGATTGTAACCAGCAGCATAATACAAATAACGGACATGGAAACAAAGGTCGTATTGATTTTGGAATTGATCTGACGAAGTACAAACATATTCAAATTTTTAAAATACAGCTTTTTATTTGACTGAACAACGCGGAGTAAAAAGCCGGAAAGAGAAAGAAAAAACAGCAGTGTTCCGACGCAGCCCAGAACTATGGAAACAGTGAATTGAGTGTTCAGCTCCATCATTCCGTTTTCAATAATCAGGTGATAAGCAACACCCAGGCATGCAACCGAAACGAAAAATAAAGTTACGGAAATCCACAGATGGTTGAAACGCATTTTTTGATTTTTTTTGGACGCGTTAAGCAAATCAATCAGTTTATACTTGGATATGGATACGGTATTAAACACCATTACAATCAAAAAGATAATTCCGAAATACAGAATTGTTTTATAAAACGCCTGTACGGAAAATGTAAAGGTAAATGCTTTTAAATCCACTTCAAACAGCCGGGCCGTAACAACCGAAAGTCCCTGTGATGCAAAAACTCCGACCAAAAGGCCCACAGCAAGGGAAAATACACCGATCAGCAGTGTTTCCAAAATCAGGATACGGGATATTTTTCCCTTTGCCATACCGAGGGTCATGTAAATGGCAAGCTCTTTTTTACGGCGTTTGATAAGGAACTGGTTGGCATACACAACCAAAAATCCTAATATAACGGAAATAAAAACAGAAACATAATTAATCATTTGAGTCAGACTTTTTATGATGTTACCCTGCGTTTCATTGATTTTCAGCATGGCAGTCTGGGAATCAATGGAGTTAAAAATATAAAACAGGCAAACGCCGAAGGTCAGCGTTAAAAAATAAATCGTAAAGTCGCGTATGCTTTTTGTGACGTTTTTTAAGGCAAGCTTAGAGAACATTGGAATTGTCACCTCCGAGCAGCGTTACCACCTCAATGATTTTATTGAAGAACTGTTTGCGCGTGTCTTCCCCGCGAATCAATTCATTGAAGATTTTACCGTCTTTGATAAACAGAATCCGGTGGCAGTAGCTCGCAGTAAACGCATCGTGCGTTACCATCAGAATCGTGGCGCTCAGATTATTGTTCAGCGTTTCAAAGCTTTCCAGCAGCATGCGTGCGGATTTCGAATCCAGCGCACCGGTCGGCTCGTCCGCTAAAATCATCGCCGGGCCGGTCACAATGGCACGGGCGGAAGCAACCCTTTGTTTTTGCCCGCCCGACATTTGGTACGGATACTTTTTCAGCACATTTTCAATTTCAAGCTGCTTTGCAACCTGGCGCACGCGGACATCGATTTCGCCCGAAGGTGTTTTGGCAATGGTGAGCGCAAGCGCAATGTTTTCATAAGCAGTCAAAGTGTCGAGCAGGTTAAAGTCCTGAAAAATAAAGCCGAGCTGTTCCCGGCGAAATTTGGAAAGCTTTTTGGAATTTAGTTTTGTAATGTCCGAACCGTCAATCACAATGTGCCCCGCAGTTGCGGAATCGATGGTGGAAATGCAATTCAGCAGCGTGGTTTTTCCGCTGCCGGAAGCGCCCATAATGGCGATAAACTCCCCTTTTCCGACTTCAAAGCTGATGTCGTCAACCGCCTTTGTCACATTCCCCTTATTGCCGTAATACTTTTCAATATGTTCAACCGATAAAATTTTCTGCATCATAGAATCTCCTTTTTATATTGTATTAACAGTATAGTACAATACAGAAAAGCCTGCCATTGATTTACCTTACACCGACCTTACAGTTTTGTAAGGTTCACGCGTACATGTTGCTTTTGGGGAACACAATGGAAACCATTGTGCCGGAATTTTCGGTTGACGCAATGGAAATTCCGAGGTTCAGCTTGATGCAGAGTTTTTTGCACAGGTAAAGGCCAAGCCCCGTGGATTTTGCGGTCATTCGGCCGTTCGCACCGGTAAAACCTTTATCAAACACCCGTTCCAAATCGTTTTTCGGAATTCCAATGCCATTGTCTGAAATCACCAGCGTTACACTGTTTTCACTCTGCATGCCGTAAATTTCAATTTCAGGGGAACTGTTGCGATATTTCACCGCATTCATCAGAATCTGCCCAAGGATAAAATCTGTCCATTTTACATCGGTAAAAACCGTTTTATCAAGCGCGGAGGTGCGCACACTGATTTTACCTTCGATGAGCAGGGCGGAGTTTTTCCGAAGCACCGAGTTGACAAGCCCCTTGAGGGTTGACTGTTTAATGACATAATCCTTTTCCACCGTATTGCTGCGGGAATAGAAGAGCGCCTGATCCACATAATTTTCAATTTTAACAAGTTCTTCATATAGATTAAGCGTGATCTCGTTTTTATTATTTTCAACAATAAGCCGGCTGGATGAAATCGGCGTTTTTACTTCGTGAACCCACGTTTCAATGTATTCGCGGTATTCCTGTGAAGCGCGGCGGTAACCCGCAATTTCATCATTCATCGATTTATTGGCGGCCTTTGTGACCTCGCATAATATCCTGCCCTCGTAAAAGGAAGGCTCCTCTATCATTTCGGAAAGAAGACACTTTCGGTCAAGCTTTTCCAGGCTTTGCAGCAGAGTGTTGTAAAACGCGCGTTTCTGAAAAAATTCGATTGCCAGTGCGGCAGCCTGCCCGAGCAGGATAAGGCCCGCCACAAAAACCGCCGCGTATCCGCCAAGGCCAAGCACCCCGAAAAGGGAAACGCAAAAGGCAGAGGTTAAGACCGCAATAATAATGGAAATGAGCTTGTCCCGTAAAAAATTCTTCAGTTTCATACCAAATATCCCTGCCCGCGTTTTGTAATCAGGTAATCTTCAATTCCGATGCTTTCGAGTTTTTTACGCAGCCGGTTGATATTGACCGTAAGCGTGTTGTCGTCCACGAATTCCTCCGACTGCCACAAGTCGTTCATAATCTCATCCCGCGGGATAATACGGCCTTTATCCCGAATCAGCAGGCGTAAAATACGAAGCTCGTTTTTGGCCAGCTCCACTTCTTTACCCTGAAAGCGTGCCGTACTCCTGGATAAGTCCAGTTCCAGCCCCTGGTGGGAAAGGGTGCTCGCCGGTTCGCTGGGGTAAGCGCGCTTTAACACAGAGGCGATTCGCGCAAGCAGAATTTGTGTGTTGTACGGCTTGGTAACAAAGTCATCCGCGCCCAAGTTCATGCTCATCAGCTCGTCCGCCTCGCTGTCGCGACTGGTGACAATAACAATTGGAATTTGGGACCGGCGGCGGATTTCACGGCAAATATAATACCCGTCATAAACGGGCAGGTTGATATCCAGCAAAACAAGCTGCGGGTTTTGGTTGAGCACAACCTCCGGCATATGAGAAAAATCATCCGATGAAAAGCACTCATATCCGTATTTTTGGAGCAGCTTGGTCAGTTCGTTTCTTATTTTTACATCATCTTCTACAATAAAAATTGCAGCCACAGCAAGTCATCCTTTCTTTTCCGGTGGGAGTTCTGTCCGTTGCAACAGCACATTTTCCTTCATTATAGCGTATCCTTTCGGTCGGCGCAATGTGCTCACGCTGAACAGGCAACGGAGCTGCCGAATTTTACCCGCCCGAATTTACTTTGCCTGTGTTTCGTGGTAATATAATACTCAAAAACAATTTTCTTTTCTTAAAAATAAAATATAATAGAAAAGACAAAATTCTGACCATGGACCGGAGGGCAGCATGAAAAAGATACTACTGATTACAACCGGCGGCACAATCGCTTCGGAGCAAACCGGCGAGGGGCTGGCCCCGTCGCTGAACGGGCAGCACCTTGCCGCTTTTATCAGCGGTGTTACATCCGATTACGAGGTTAAAATTAAAAATCTGTTCCAGCTGGACAGCTCGAATATTCAGCCGGAGGAATGGCAGTGCATGGCGCGCGCCGCAGCGCGTGAATACATAAACTATGACGGGATTGTTTTGACCCACGGAACGGATACTATGGCATACACTGCCTCGGTATTGTCGTTCATGCTGCGGAATATCCCCATTCCCGTGGTTATTACCGGCTCGCAGCTGCCCATCGGGCACCCGCTGACCGATGGGATTGAAAATCTACGCTGTGCGTTTGCAATGGCCGCTTCCGGAAAAGCGGGCGTTTTTGTCGCGTTCAACCGGCGGGTGATGTTGGGCACACGTGCGGTAAAGGTACGCACCACCGCGTTTGACGCGTTTGAAAGCGTGAACTGCCCCTGCGCAGCAACTGTGGACGCGGGCGGGCTGGAGCTGAACGAAAGCGTTCTGCCCCGCCGGGAGGGCGCGTTTGCGCTGGAAGACCGGCTGTGCAACCGGGTGTTCCTGATAAAATTAACGCCGGGCCTTGACCCGGAAATTTTCGACATGCTGTTAAAAATGAATTACAAAGGGATTGTGATTGAAGCATTCGGCGCGGGCGGGCTCAATTTCGTGCGGCGGAACTTGATCTCAAAATTACAAAAAATGGTGGACAGCGGAATCTCGGTGGTGGTTTGCAGCCAGTGCCTGTATGAGCGAAGCGACTTCACCATTTATCAGGCCGGAAAAAAAGCGCTGGAGACCGGTGTTTTACAGGCGTTTGACATGACCACGGAAGCCGCTGTGACCAAGCTGATGTGGGCACTGGGCAAAACGGAGCGTCCGGAGGAAATCAAGCGGATTTTTTCCACGAATTATGTGGGTGAAATCAGTTTAACATAAAGCAACCCTTGCTCCCTGCCGTTCGGGAGCAAGGGCTGTTTTCATCCTGCTCAAATTTATTTTGATTTTTCGAAAAAATCGAAAAGGCGGAATCATAAACAGCTGTATAAAATTTTCGGCAGAACATCCGGAGATATATTATAGTATTATGAATAACATATAAACTTTTTGATATAATATTGACATGCAAATTTTTATGTTATATAGTATTTAATATTACATCACAAATTTTTCATAATTACAAAGGGAGTGCTGTTATGATTCAATCCATCTGCGTTTTTGGCGATTCGGTTTCTAAAGGCGTTGTATTTGACAGCGTCCATAAAAAATACATGCTGCTAAAAGACAGTTTTCTCAATATGCTGGAAAAAGGAACCAACATTGCCGTGAGCAACTATTCTAAATTCGGATGCACAGTCACAAAGGGCGGCGAAATTCTGAAAAAGCATCAGGATGAACTGCATCAATACGATTACACGGTATTGGAATTCGGCGGCAACGACTGCGACTTTGACTGGGCAAAGGTTTCGGCCGCGCCCGAAATTGCCCACGCCGCAAAAACACCGGTTGCGGATTTTGAAGCGCATTATTCCGAAATGATTGACGAAGTGGAGCAATGCGGCGGCAGCCCGGTACTGCTTTCGCTTCCGCCAATTGACGCCAAGCGGTACTTTGCCTGGATTTCGCGCGGGCTGAATGCGGAAAACATCCTTCATTTTCTTGGCGATATCGAGTATATTTACCGCTGGCATGAAATGTACAATCTGGCGGTTTGCCGCCTTGCCATGGAACATCACATTCCGCTGATCGACATCAGCAGCGCGTTCCTGAAAACAGGGAATTATCAAAATTTGATTTGCGAGGACGGAATCCATCCGAATGAAAACGGGCACAGGCTGATCGGTGAAACCATTGCCCAGTCCGTTCCCATGCTGCGGGGAATGCCACTCAAAGCGGTTTTCGCGTCATAATTCAGTATTTAATGAAGGTGCTATCCACTATTTCTGTGGACAGCACCTTTTTATTTGCAAAGCTTTTGATCAGCCAAAAATTGCTTTATGGATTTTCTGCTCTGCCGCTTCCAGTGCTTCGGCATCAATTTTCGCCAGATACCCGCGCTGAACCTCGTCATAGTACCGCTTCGCCCTGCCCAGCTGTTTGGTGGCTTTGGCGATTTCCGCCTTGTAATCTAACGAGATCGCCGTAATTTCCGACCGGTATTTTTCGTCGGTCTTATCGGCGACCGCCGCTTTATAAATATCGATCACCTCGTCGCCGGGGCGGGAAGGAAAATATTCATGCGGCGGCGTACTGTCAAACAGACAAAGGCTCAGTTCACGCAAAATCACCATATCAAAGCTGTTGGGGTCAAAAGCACAGTGGTAGAGCTCCGCGTCAAATCCGGCCGAAACCGCGCTTTCGGCAATCCGCTTTAAAAAGGTGGACTTCCCCGTGCCCGGCCGGCCCTTGATAAAGTACCGGTGGCCGAGCTCCGCAGTAAGGTTTTCAATGTAGTCGAACGCCCCCTCGGTTGTAGCCGCGCCGAAAAAGCGGTCGAAGGTATTCCCTTTTTTCCCGAGCGAATTCTGCCCGATCAGCTTTTCAGTCGTTTCGGCGGCAAGCCGGTCCGCAGCGGCAAAATCCATGTTGGAAATATAAATTTTCTCCCATTTGTCATGAATCTGCAGCGCGGCGGCAAAGTGGCTGTGCGCCGCCGCAAGACAGGCGCGCGTGCGGCTCAGATCTTCATCATTCAGTATTGTCGCAATATGGTATTCCCCGTCGCCATAGAGCGGGTAGTTGATCGCGCCGGCCTTCAGTTGCGGCACAATCACGCCTTCCAGTGAGTTGTCAAGCGGATTATGAATCAGCTCGGTGCGCAAATCCTTTTCCCGTGCCCGGTTGCAGACACCGCTTAAAATATCCGAAGCGACGACGGACGGGTAGCCCCCAAGCCGGATAACGGAATCCAGCCCGCCGTAATTGGATTTAAAAAAGCTGACGTAACCCCGCGCGCTGTTGGAATTGATAAAATAATTCATTACGGAAACTGACAAAATAAGCCCCCCTTGCATGTTATTCTAATTTAAATATATGTTCTTTTTTGTAACACATGCATAAAAAGACGGCGAACCCAGCCGCAGCCGGATCCGCCGTCTTTCAAAATTTGATTTACGCCGGCTGTAGCCGACGCGGCTTTCGTTGCCATTTTGCTTATTTCTTATTCGCGATATTCCTTGCCACAACAACGCCCGTTACGGAGGCCTGCATCAGGCCGCGGGTAATGCCCGCACCGTCACCGATGGCGTACAGATTCGGAATTGCCGTTTCAAAATGATTTGTAACAGAGATTTTTGAGGAATAGAATTTTACTTCCACGCCGTAAAGCAATGTGTTTTTCGAATACAGGCCGGGAGCAAGCTTATCGAACGCACGCAGCGACTCCACAATACTGGTGAGGTGACGGTGCGGCAACACGAAGGAAAGGTCGCCCGGCACCGCGTTTTTCAGTGTGGGGATGGTTGTGGATTTTTGCAGGCGGGTGCTGTCCGTACGCCTGCCAAGCAGCAGGTCGCCAAGGCGCTGCACCATAATCCCGCCGCCGGTAAGCATATTGCCCAGCTGAGCGATATACCTGCCGTATTCAATCGGCTGATTAAACGGTTCGGTGAACTTAGTGGAAACAAGCATTGCAAAGTTGGTGTTTTCGCTGTGCTTGTCCTCGTCCGCGTAGGAATGGCCGTTTACCACTGCGATTCCGCCGTTGATGCCGCCGTCGTAATGCTCCTCGCTGACAATGCCGCCCGGATTCATGCAGAAGGTTCTCACCTTGTTTTCAAACGTGTCGGAGTAATACACAAGTTTTGCCTCGTACAGGTTTTTGGTCAAATGATCCATGACCGCGTTCGGCACCTCGACACGCACGCCGATATCCACTTCGTTGTTTGTGGTGCTCAGCTTGTTTTCCTGCGCAATGCGGGCAAGCCATTCCGCGCCGCCGCGGCCCGGGGCGGCAACCACGTAAGGGGCGCGAACCAGTTTGCGTTCCCCGTCGCTGCCGATGAGCCAAACACCCTCTGCCTTGCCGTTTTCAATATAAATGGTATCGGCGCTGGTGTGCGCCCGGAATTCAAAATTCGGGCGGCCGGCAAGATAATCATACATTCCGCGCAGCACCTCAAACGAGTATTCCGTCCCCATGTGCCGAACCGGGCAGGGAATCAGCTGAATATTCTCCCTGCGCGCATCATATGAAACCTTTTCGGCAAACTTGTCGCTTTTACCGAACACCTTGTCCGGTGCGCCGAAATGCAGATAAGCCTCATCGGCGTAATGAATCAGTTCCCGCGCCTTTTCAACGGACATATAGTCCGTAATATTACCGCCGACTTCCTCGGAAAGGGAAAGCTTGCCGTCGGAAAAAGCACCCGCACCGGCCCAGCCGTTCATAATATTGCAGGTCTTGCAGTGGGCGCACTGACCGGAGGTTCTTGCCGGGCAGGCGCGTTTTGAAATTTCGCTGCCGGAGTCAACAATAAGCACCTTTTTTTCAGGTGCAAGCCGGTCGAGCTCCAGCGCGGTAAAAATGCCGGAAGGACCGGCACCAATTACGATCACGTCATAATCGTACATTACATTCATCCTAACTATTTAATTTCGGGCAAAACAGTAGTATTATATCACGGATTTTTATTTTGTCAACCGAAAAGCAAAAGAAATTCCTTTTGGGAGTGTCCCGCAGTTTATTCGTTCCTTGCCAGCATGTGCAGAAACGCGCGTTCAAATGCTTCATCGTCCGCCTTGGTACGTTTTTTTATTTTTCCGGTTCTGCCCCCGGCACGGCGAACCTCCTGCCCAAGCGCACGTTCAAACAGAAGGCGGTCCATGTTGCTGTTGTCATAAACCATGCCGTTCTGGTTCAGCACCTTCGCACCCTTTGCAAGCGCCATGGCCGCCACACCAAAATCCTGCGTCACAACAAGGTCGCCCGGTTCAATCAGGTTTACAAGGCGGATATCCGCGCTGTCACGGCCCTTGTCCACCGTAATGATCTGGCTGTATCCGTCGTTTAAAATATGACTGGTATCGATTAGCATCGTTACAGGAATATCCCTTTGCTGCGCCCGCCTGACAATAATTTCTTTTACCGGGCAGGCATCCGCGTCGACCAAAATTTTCATGGTTCCCCTCTCCTGTTAAATAAACACAAACTGAACAAGCAGCATATACAATACTGTACCGGCACCCACGCTTAAAAAGGTACTGTGTTTCCAAACATGCAAAAGGACAACGGCGGTCACGGCAATCAGTTCCGGCAGGCCGAACGGGTAAGCAAGTACGGGAGTGGATTTCAGGCAGTAAACAATCAGCATACCCATAACCGAAAACGGAAGAACCTTGCCGAGGTAAAAGACAAACCGCGGAATTTTCGCATGATTACGGAACAGGAAAAACGGAAGCGCGCGGGTACAGAGCGTGACAAATGCAACAACGGCGACAATGCCGAGTGAAACCGGGATGCTAGCCATTTTCTTCACCGTCCTCCATCTTCCCCGCCGCTTTCGGCCGGCGGTAAGAGGCGGTAAGAATCAGCACAATAACCACCATGGACGGCAGGATAAAATTAGAGGCGCCAAACACAATAAGGCACAGCAGCGAAGATGCCACTCCGGCGACGGCCGGCAGATGATTTTCACAGGACTGCCACTGTTCCACAAAAATAACAACAAACAGCGCCGTCATGGCAAAATCAATTCCCTTTGTATTGAACGGAACCAGCGAGCCGGCAATTCCGCCCAGCACGGAACCCGCAACCCAGTAGAGCTGGTCCAAAAGCGCGATAAAAAATAAGAACCGGTTTTGGCTGACCCCTTTTGGCGCATTGGCGGAACACAGCAGCGAAAAGGTCTCATCCGTCAGCGAAAAAATCATATAAGGCTTTTTACGGCCCATATCGCGGAATTTGGTCAGCATGGACAGCCCATAAAAAACATGCCTGATATTCACCATAAAAGTGACAAATATAATTGTAATCCAATTCACCGTGCCGGCAAAAAAATTTACAGCCACAAACTGCATGGAACCGGCGTAAACAAACAGGCTCATTAAAATTGACCAGCCGGGGGCATATCCCCTGCTCGTCATCAGCATCCCGTAGGCGACGCCGATAAAAAGGTAACCCGTCATAACCGGTATGGTTACCGGGAACGCCGCTTTCAGCGCTTTCTTTTTTTCATCCAACAGCCGCACCCCCGACAAAAGGCTTTTGTAAAATAGTAACAGTATTGTAACGATTTATTACAATATATACATGATAATTGACTTTTACAATGCAAGAGAATATGATGTAGCCGTATAACTATCGTCCGAAAGGAGGAAATGTATGAAGAAACAATTTCATTTGATACTTCTGTTTATTTTGTTTGTATCCCTTGCCGCGTGCTCATCCAAAGAAGAAGCGCCGGTTATGAAAACAAGAACTGCAATTGCAGCAGCTGCACCCGCCAGCAGCGCAGCCGCTGTTCAGGCACCATATATCAATGAAGATCTCGGCTTTTCTTTTGCAATTCCGGACAGCTGGGAAAGTGAAAACTACACTGCGCAGGTTACACTCGAAGAATTGAAGGAAACCAAAAGAATCGTGAAATATACCACAGTATCTTTTGTTTTTCAGGGGGATAAAGAAAATCCGCTTTTAACGATTAAAATCGTTCCGAAGTCATGGTGGGACTCCACCGGAAAAAAACTGGACGGTACCGCGCCGGACTATCTTGCAACCAAGGGCAACCTTGTTTATTGCTATAACCTGCCGCAATCCTGTCCGTATGACGTGGGTACAAAGGCTGACCTTTACAACAGCATGGTGCTGCTGCGCGACGATGTGCCGAACCGATTTCAGCTTTTGGGCGTCAGTTCCGCGGAGTCGGCCGCTTCAAGCGGCAAATAACGGAAAATAATTCTATTGGGAGCTGGCCGTGCAAAGCGGCAGCTCTTTTCTAATGTAAAAATAAAACAGAACAGAATGTGTGCTCATCCCGGCCTTACACCGCAGCCTTTTGCTGCTCCAAAAGCGAAATCACATCGCTGAGCGAAGGCACACATGCAAAAAGCATTTTTTGAAGCTCCGGGGTCGGCGGAATTAAATCCGGCACCATTACGGTTTTCATGCCCGCGCGGTAGGCGGAGGTCAGGCCGTTCGGCGAATCCTCCAGCGCCATGCAGTCCTGCGGTGCAACTCCAAGCGCATTGGCGGCCTTAAGGTAAATATCCGGGTCTGGTTTGCTTTTTTCAACCATGTCGCCGCAAATAATCCGGTCGAAATAATCCGTAATTCCGGCGTCTTTAAAATAATGCATCACGGTGGCGCGCCGTGTGGAGGTTGCCGCGGCAATCAGGAGGCCGCTCTGCTTCAGGTAATTCAAAAGCTCAAACAGCCCCGGCTTGACCGGTACGCCGTGTTGTGCAACATACTCCGCCGAATACCGATTGGCGCATTGAATAAATTCATCATAAGGGAAATCTTTGCCGAACTTATCTGAAAAATATTTTCTCTGATATACCGTGTTCAGGCCCATAAACTCGCCTTTAAACGGAGTGGCGTCCGCGCACCCAAGCGCTTCACTCGCCTTTTTCCACAAGCTTACCGTCATGCTTTCCGTATCAAATATAATGCCATCCATGTCAAATACTACTGCTTTTACCATTCGGTGAACCTCGCAAACAGATTTCTTTTTTGAAAAAATGCAGTTTTCTGCCGCACTTCGGCAGGAGGGGGCATTCTGCCCCGGTGAAACGGTTTGATTTTATTATATCACAAAAGCAAAGCTTTTGTGATATAATCGTCCATTCCCGGCCGTCGCCGTGCAAACGACGAACCCGGAGGGACATAAAGCTCGATATAAAGTGAATGTTATTGACACACGTTTTCATAAGATGATATACTGCTAAGATAGTGCTATAAAACGTGAAACGAGAAGGGTTAACATGCTGGGAACGATTGTAAACGCGCTGGCCATTGCGGCGGGAACCGGGGTCGGACTAATTTTAAAAAGCGGAATCCGCGAAAATTACCGTGAAACCATTATGAACGCTGTCGCGCTTTCCGTACTGTTGATCGGTATTATGGGGGCAATTAAAACAAACGACCTGCTCCTGCTAATTTTCTGTTTGGCAATCGGCAGCATCATTGGCGAGGCGCTGAAAATAGAAGACCGGCTCGAGAGCCTTGGCAGGATTATCGAAAGCAGAACTTCGAGCAGCGACGGCAGCGTGGCCAAAGCCTTTGTGACCGCAAGCCTTGTATTTTGCGTGGGCTCCATGGCAATTGTAGGCTCCATTGAAAGCGGACTGACGGGCAACCACCAAACGCTTTTTGCCAAAGCGGTGCTCGACGGCATTTGCTCCATCTTCCTCAGTTCCACCATGGGCTTCGGCGTTGTTTTCTCCGCCGTTGCCGTGTTCCTGTACCAGGGGATCATCACGCTTGCCGCCTCGGCGCTGAAAGGACTTCTTTCCGATGAAATGATCCGTGAAATTTCCGCAATCGGCGGCGTTCTGATTATGGCCATTGGCTTTAACATGCTGAAAATTAAAAAGATCAAGGTTGGCAATATGCTGCCGGCTATCTTTCTCCCGTTTCTATATTATTTGGTAAAACAGGCGGCCGGCCTAGGATAAACCGCTCTTTCCCGCCATACTTCAGTTTTTTCATCAATATTTCAAAACCCATAGCCTGCACATTGTGCAGGCTATATTTATTTTGCGGAGAAACTGTGGTAAGAATACATTGAATACACCGGTTTTCAGCGGCAAACGCAAGCGCACGGTGCATGAGCCGCTGCTGAATGCCGCCCCGGTAATCGGGATGAACCGCAACGGTGTCAAGCCTTGCGCAGGAACGGACTTTTTCCGGCTGCCAGCCTAAGTCCCAGCCTAAGTTGTCGTTGTTTTCCCCCGGAACAGCAAGCGAGCAGTACGCAATCAGCTGCTCCCCGTTAAAACAGCCGAGGATAAAATTCGGTTCGACCAAATTCACCGCATTTTCCTCACGGCTGGACGTTACAAAGAGCTCTTTGTTTTCCAGCGCGTTATAAACTGTTTCCTGCAGCGCCATAATCGCATCCAAGTCCGCATCCGTACATTTCCGTACGGGGAACTCACCTGGCCGGGCCGTCTTTTCCGTCATAGGTACCTCCCGAAGGATCAGTCAGCCAGGGAGCCCATCGGGTCCCAGGGAGCAAGGTGAATCGGCTCGCCCGCAAACGCATCCAGCTGCGCCGCGGTAAGGTATTTTCTTTCCACGACCGCTTGGTAAACGTATTTGTCGAACCAGCTGTCGCTCATCACGTAGTAACCTTTTTTCCCTTTTTCGTCACTCCAGCTGTTTTCAATCTTCCACTTGGTGGGGCTGCCGTTCTCATCCACGTTTACGCCCGTAATCACCATGGCGTGGTTCATTGCGCTTTGGCGGTAATCAAGGCTGTCTTCTTTGCTCAGGCTGAAATTCATGTCAAACGCAGTATCGTAATCATACGCCTTGTCGTCCCAGATTCCGGCTTCCCTGTCGCCGAACTTGCCGACATCGCTGCCGAACCACACGACCTGCCTGTCGGTAAGCTGTGCCAAAACCAGTTTTTTAAATTCCGAAAGCTCCAGATTCAAATATTTGATTTCGGTACCGTCAATTACATTGCCAAGATAGTCAACCGTATAGGAGCGGTTGTAGGGCTTATCTTTCGTCGGCGCGTTGGTAATGCTGACGCAGCTGTCCAAAGCGTTCCCTATGTAATCACGGTAAAACTGAACCGGCGTTAAGCCTTTTTTAATGGCATAATTTTTATCACGGTCCACATACTCAAAATCAAACGTCTTTGGCGGAACGCCGAAGCAGGCGCAGAGCAGCCCGTACATTTCGGTAAGCATTTTCTGCTTTTCCGCTTCAAGCGCGGCGCGGCTCTTTCCGAATTCAAAGCCCTTGCGCAGGGAAGCGGCGTACTGTTTTAACTTTGTGTCAATCAAACCGTTCATTGCCCTGGTATGGCTGCTTTGATATGTTTCGTCCATAGCGTCTTTCGGAACAAGGCCGTATTTGCAAATCAGGCTGACCAGCATATCCCACTGGCCGCCGTCCTGAATTCCTGTTGTAAGCACATAAGTCAGTATGCGGTCGTCAATCGGGCGGTCCGCCAAATCAATAACGGATTCCAGAAAATAATTAATTTTTTCAAACTTATCCCAAAATGCGACATAGTTTTGCGAAAATTCGAAGTTTTCAATGTTTTCTTTTTTGCCGATGATTTCACGCAGCACGTTCAGGCCGGAGAAAATCCAGCAGCGCCCGCTTTGCTTTTGATTGGTTACTTCCATCGTCGGAATATCAATTGAGAATTGAAAGCTTGTATTTTTTGCGGAGGAAGGAACAAACGCGATGGTGTCCACCGAATTTTTGGCGAGCGCGTTGGTCATTGCTTTTAGAAGTTTGCTTGCTTCGTAACTTTGCTCAAATTTGTTCAGCATTTCGGTGCTGACCGGTTTTGCATTTTTCATATTGTAAAATTCCTTTCTAAAACAAAAACTGGTTTTGTCGTAAATAGTCATATTTTGTTTATTTTCATTGTTAAGTATATACCAAAATTGCCCTTAACTCAAGAGTTTGCCGATGCTTCACTGTGGGATTTCAAGCGGGGAAACAGCAGATTTCTGTGTAAAATGCTCACACCTGCAGCCGTGCGAAGCAGGCGCGGAATTCAGGTTACTTTCGTATTTACAATCACAAATAATTTAAAGCTGATATAAATTATAGGAATTGATATAATTTTCTTCTTTTCATCTGCGGCCTGATTTGCTATAATAAAGCGATACAGAACCAAATTACATGGCGGGAAAAAGGATGAGCTTTATGAAAATATGTGATATTTTGAACAGCGGGAAAGTAACGGTATCCTGCGAACTGTTTCCCCCGAAGCAGGGCGCCGATATTCAGCAGGTGCAGGAGGTTGTGCACGACATTGCCGCGCTGGGGCCGGATTTTATGAGCGTTACCTACGGTGCGGGCGGCGGGACCTCCCAAAACACGGTAAAAATTGCCGCCGAGGTGCAAAGCTGCGGCGTTGCGGCGCTGGCCCACCTGACCTGTGTTTCCTCCACCAAACAGCAGGTTTCCGATGTTTTGGAACAGTTAAAAGCAAACGATATTGAAAATATATTGGCGCTTCGCGGGGATATTCCCCAAAACGTTGATTTCCCCTCCCCCGCCCACTACCATTACGCCAGCGAACTGATTCGGGAAATTAAGGCGCGGGGCGATTTCTGCATTGGCGCCGCCTGCTACCCCGAGGGTCATGTGGAGTGTGAGCACAAGGAGGACGACATCAATCACTTAAAGCAGAAGGTGGAAAGCGGCTGTGACTTTTTAACCACCCAGATGTTTTTTGACAACAATCTGCTTTATAATTTTTTATACCGCATTTTGGCAAAGGGGATTTCCGTTCCGGTGGTGGCCGGTGTGATGCCCGTTACCAACAGCAAGCAGATTAAGCGCATTACTTCCCTTTCCGGAACGGAGCTGCCAACCCGGTTTAAAGCCATTGTGGACAAGTTTGCCGACAAACCGCAGGCAATGAAGCAAGCCGGAATCGCGTATGCGACCGAACAGATCATCGACCTGATTTCAAACGGCGTGAATTCCATTCATCTTTACACCATGAATAAACCGGATATTGCCGCAAAAATCATGGAGAATTTATCGGAGATTATACACTGACATGATAACAGACAAAAACGAGGTGCTGCGTTACCTTGGCTACCGGGGCAAACCGGCGGACGCAAAAACGCTGGAATGCATTGACAGCTGTATTGCGGAGCTGGAAGCAAACACTTCCCCGCGCAGCCTGAGCCGCATCTTTCCCGTTGTTTTAGAGCCCGGCACCGTAACCGTCGGCGGGCTGCAAATAAAAAGCCTTGATTTACGGCGCCATATCGACGGCTGCCGGGAAGCGGCGGTGTTTGCCGCAACGCTTGGGCCGCAGGCGGATCTCCTGCTTCGGCGGTACTCGAAAATCGACATGAGCCGCACCGTCATTTTACAGGCCTGCGCCGCGGCAATGGTGGAAAGCTACTGTGACGAATGCAACGAGGCTCTGTCAAAGGAAGCGGCGTTACGCGGGCTTTATCTGCGGCCGCGCTACAGCCCGGGCTACGGGGATTTTTCCATTACACACCAACCCGATCTTTTGGCAATGCTGGACTGCCAAAAAAAGATCGGACTGACGGTGACGGACAGCTTTATGCTGGCGCCGTCAAAATCCGTTACGGCAATCATCGGGCTGACCTCCGAACAGAAAAGCTGCCATATTGCAAAATGCATGGACTGCAAATCGGTTCACTGTCCATTCAGAAAGGGTTGATACCATGAATATTTTAAATGACTTAGGCAAACGTATCCTGTTTTTTGACGGTGCAATGGGAACCATGCTGCAGGAAAACGGGCTTATGCCCGGCGAACTGCCCGAGCTTTGGAATTTAACCCGGCCTGAGGTAATTACGGACATCCACCGGCAGTACGTGAGTGCGGGTGCAAATCTGTTAAAAACAAACACCTTCGGCGCAAACGGCGTAAAGCTGCGCGGCTGCGGGTACACCGTGGGCGAAGTTGTGGCCGCCGGGGTACGGCTGGCAAAAGAAGCGGCCGGGGACAGCGCGCTTGTCGCCATGGACATCGGCCCCACCGGCAAGCTGATGAAGCCGCTGGGCGACCTTGGTTTTGAGCAGGCATATGAGTTGTTCAAGGAAATGGCCGTTGCCGGTGAACAGGCCGGAGCGGACTTTATTTTAATCGAAACCATGAGCGACACCTACGAATGCAAGGCAGCGGTTTTGGCATCAAAAGAAAATACGGAATTACCCGTTTTTGCCACTTTGATTTTTGACGAAGCCGGCAAGCTGCTCACCGGCGGCGACGTTCCCGCCGCGGTCGCCCTTTTGGAAGGCCTTGGGGTGGATGCACTGGGCATTAACTGCGGACTGGGGCCAAATCAGATGAAAGAGCTCCTCCCCCAACTGACGCGCTGCTGCTCCGTTCCGATTATTGTAAATCCGAACGCAGGGCTGCCGCACAGCGTGAACGGCAACACGGTGTTTGACGTGGGGCCGCAGGAATTTGCCGAGTCCATGGCGGAAATCGCCCAAGGCGGCGCGTGGGTCATCGGCGGCTGCTGCGGAACAACGCCAAAGCACATTGATGCCATGACCTCCCGCTGCAAAGCCATTGCACCGGCTCCTGCGGTAAAGCATAATATCACGGTGGTTTCCTCCTATGCAAAAGCGGTTGAATTCGGAAGCCGGCCGGTGCTGATCGGGGAACGCATCAACCCGACGGGCAAATCCCGGCTGAAGCAGGCGCTTCGGGACAACGACATGGACTTTATTCTGCGGGAAGGAATCACGCAGCAGGAAAACGGAGCGGATATTCTCGATGTGAACGTCGGCCTGCCTGAAATCAATGAAGTAGAGCTGATGCAGCGCGCAGTAACCGAAATTCAGGGTGTAATCGACCTGCCGCTGCAGATTGACACCTCCAATTTTGAAGCAATGGAGGCCGCTCTGCGGATTTACAACGGCAAACCGCTGATCAATTCCGTAAACGGAAAAGAAGAATCCATGCGGAGCATTTTCCCGCTGGTTAAAAAATACGGCGGTACGGTGATTGCGCTTACACTGGATGAAAACGGGATTCCGGAAACGGCCGAGGGACGGTTTGCCATTGCGGAAAAAATTGTGGCCGTCGCAGCGGAATACGGAATTGAGAAAAAGGATATTATTGTGGACACGCTTGCCATGACAATCAGCGCAGGGCAGGAAAACGCGGCGGTCACGCTGAAAGCGCTGAAGCTGATACGGGAGGGACTGGGTGTTCACACCTCGCTGGGCGTTTCGAACATCTCCTTCGGACTGCCGCAGCGGGAAAAAATCAACGCGGCTTTCTTTACCATGGCCATGCAGAACGGGCTGGGCGCCGCCATTGTGAACCCGAATTCACAGGCGATGATGGACGTTTTTTACGCTTACTGCGCACTGAGCGGCGCGGATGACAAGTGCATGGGTTATATTTCGAAATATTCGGCTCAAAAGGCGGAAACGGCGCCGGCGGCAAATGAAATAACGCTTCATTCGGCAATCCGTAGCGGGCTGAAGGAAAGCGCTTACTCGGCAGCGCAAAAGCTGCTTGGCGATACCGCCCCGCTGGAAATTATCAACACCCAGCTTATCCCTGCGCTGGACAGGGTCGGGTCGGATTTTGAACAGGGTGTTTTGTTCCTGCCGCAGCTGCTGATGAGCGCGGAAGCGGCGAAAGCGGCGTTCGAAGCAATCCGCGGCAAGCTCGGCACCGCCAGGGAAAGCGTAAAAAAAGAAAAAATTATCCTTGCAACCGTCAAGGGTGATATTCATGATATCGGAAAGAATATTGTAAAAGTGCTGCTTGAAAATTATAGCTATGATGTAATCGATTTGGGCAGGGACGTTCCCGCCGAGAAAATTGTAAAAACAGCTTTGGAACAGGATGTAAAGCTGGTGGGGCTGAGCGCATTGATGACAACCACCGTTGTGAATATGGAGGAAACGATAAAAATGCTTCACCGAAGCGCACCCGCATGCAAAATCATGGTGGGCGGCGCGGTGCTGACCCCGGAATACGCCAAAATGATCCACGCGGACAGTTATTCAAAGGACGCGATGGGTTCGGTTCGTTACGCAAACGCGCTTTTTGATCAGAGCCCTTCCGCTTGACAATGTCTTTTTAAAGTGGTAAATTCAGCAAAGAAAGACGGGGAATCCGTGATTTATAAATGGGAGAGCAATAAAATGACATATCCGGAAGTATTGGCCAACGCGAAAAAGAACATGGTACCGAACTGCAGGGGCTGCAGGGAATGCAACGGAATCGTATGCCGCGGTGAAATTCCGGGCGTTGGCGGCAAAGGCACGGGAAATGCTTTTACGGTCAATTACGAATACCTTTCAAAAATAAAAATCAATATGGATACGATCTATGAAAACAAGGGGCAGAACACCTCCTTGTCCCTTTTCGGGAGAGAATTTTCCGCCCCTGTATTTGCGGCGCCAATCAGCGGACTGAGCAATAACTATAACGGGCTGTTGAACGAGCGCACTTACGCCGAAGCGCTTGTTCCGGGCTGTGTGCAGGCCGGCTGTGCTGCCTTTACGGGCGACGGCGCGCCGGACAACTTCCTCAAGGACCCGCTTGGCGCGGTGCAGGCCGCGGGCGGTATTGCCGTTCCAACCGTTAAGCCGTGGGCAAAAGAAACCGTGTTTGAAAAGGTCGATTTGGCAATTAAGGCCGGGGCAATGGCAATCGCAATGGACATTGACGCGGCGGGGCTTCCCCTTTTGGCAGCGGCTGGCAAACCGGTTTGCGCCAAAAGTGTGGAGGAGCTTTCCGAAATTACGGCGCATATTCCGGTTCCGTTCGTGTTAAAGGGTATTATGACCGCAGAGGGTGCGGAAAAAGCCGTACAGGCGGGCGTTTACGGAATTGTTGTGTCAAACCACGGCGGCCGCGTGATTGATAACACCCCCGCAACGCTGGAGGTTCTGCCCGAAATTTGCGCGGCGGTCGGCGGTCAGGTTAAAATTTTTGTGGACGGCGGAATCCGCTCGGGGTACGATGTGTTCAAAGCGCTTGCGCTTGGCGCGGACGCGGTGCTGATTGGCAGGCCATATGTTACGGCTGCCTGCGGCGGCGGTGCGGAGGGAGTTGCCCTTTACACCCGCAAAATCATATCGGAATTACAGGACGCGATGAAGATGACCGGCTGCGCCGAATTGAAAGATATCACAGCCGACAAGGTCAGGTCACCATACTGACCGACAATATGAGAAAAGAACCATAGCTAAGGCTATGGTTCTTTTCTCATATAATATAATTTTTTTATTTTCTTGGGTCAAAATGTTCAAAAATAAGCAGCCCGCCGGTCTTTTGTACCTCGGCAGCATCCTTCTGCGTATGTATCGTCCACGAAAACTCCTGCACGCCGTACAGCCGTTTGCAGAGCCGGAAGCTGATATTCCGCCTGTCTTCCACGCAGTAAGCGATAAAGTCCGGTCTGGTGAGGAAGTTTGCCAAGAGGTTGCTTGCAGCAAAGGCCGCCAGCGGATTCACGCCTTCGTACCTGCCCGGCCGCATGGAAAGCTGGCCACGTACAACACTAGGCCTGTGTTTTTTAAACCAGGCCACCGCGCGCGGGTCAAAGGACTCCACGCAGTAAACCCCGCTGTACCCCTCCAGTTCCGTGCAAAGGCGTTCGCACAGCGTGCTGATGTTGCCGCCGTAGGGCTTTACTTCAATTATCATCGGAATTTTCCCGTCGATTATTTGAAGCACTTCCGAAAAAAGCGGAATCGAATTCTGTGTACCCGCCAGCTTGCGGTCTTTCATCTCACTGCTTGTTAAATCCGACAAATTTAAATCTACCCCGCACATACGCTTTAAGTTTTCATCATGAAGGACGGCCAGCTTGCCGTCCTTCGTCAGGTGCACATCCAGTTCCACACCGAATTTATTTTCCACAGCGCGGGCAAATGCGGGAAGGGAATTTTCGGGAATGGACTGGTCTTTTAAATAATAGCCCCTGTGTGCATAAAATTGGTTTTTCAGCGGAGAAAAATCCGGCTTGCTGTGAACACGCGGCATCAGCGCCAAAGCCCACAGCAGAAACAGCAGAATTAAAATCAGTAAAGCAACCCACATGAATCATCAGTCCTCAACATTAAAAGCTTCGAGCTTGGTTGCCGGCGGAATCGGTTTGCTGTCGCCGTGTTTGACGAACAGCATGGTGATAAATGAAAGCGCCACAAAAACCGCCGCGTACGGGAACAGCGTATAGTAGCCAACATGCTCGAGCAAAGCGCCCGATAAAATCGGGGTAATAATCTGTGCCGCCATGGAAAAGCTGTAATAAAACCCGGTAAATTTGCCAACGTCGGAACCACGGCTCATTTCCACAACCATCGGGTAGGAATTTACGTTGATGGAAGCCCATGCGATGCCGACCACCACAAAAAGTCCGTTAATTACAGGGGAGTAAGTGCGGAAAAACGCTCCCGATGCAAACGCGAGCGCCAAAAGCGCGGCGCCAAACAGAATCGTCTTTTTCCTGCCGATTTTGGTGGCGACAATTCCCACCGGTATGTACGAAACAATGGCCGCCGCCGTGGCAATCAGCAGGCAGTTGGCGAACCCGCCGCCTTCTAACCCCCAATACACCTGCGCATATTTTGAAAAGGCAGTCGTAACCGCGTTGTAGCCCATGAACCACAGCGCGACGGAAATTAAAATGAAAATCAGGCTTCTTTTTACCGCTTTTTCCATTGGCGCGGGCTGCCCGTTATCGTCCGTCTCCGGCTCTTCTTCCGGGTTTTGCGCCGCAGCTTCCGCGGCTGCCGTGCGTTCCTTCACGGTTAAAACAAGTACCGCAACGGAAACTACCATGATTGCCGCTACCGCCGCAAAAAGCGGAAAATAATCCGGGTTGCCCGTTTTCACCTTCGGTACAAGCTTGGAAATTAAAAGAAGCGTTATCATTCCGCCGACCGCACCCATCAAGTTGATAATGGCGTTGCCCTTGGAACGCAAAGGCTTCGGCGTTACATCCGGCATCAGCGCGACAGCGGGCGAACGGTAGGTGCTCATGGCAAGCAGCACAAGCAGCAGCCCGACAATAAACAGCGCCAGCGAACGGATGTCGTCCGCAATTGGAATCAAGAGCATGGAAACGACCGCGACCGCGGTGCCGCCCACAATGAAAGGAATGCGGCGGCCGAATTTCGAATCGACCCGGTCCGAAATTCCGCCGAACAGCGGCAGCAAGAACAGTGCCAGAACATTGTCAAGCGCCATAATCCCGCCGGACACCGTATCACCGATATGAAAACTGTTTTTCAAAATCAAAGGGATAATGCCGTCGTAAAGCTGCCAGAACGCACAGATAGACATGAATGCAAGGCCGACAAGGATGGTTCGCTTTGTGTTCAGCTTCATTTTCCATCACCATTTTCCCAAGCGGTACAGCTTGAATTTTATAATTCTATCCTACCATATGATGGAAACATCTACAAGAATAAACATAGAAATAATTTGATTTTAATTTCTTTTTAACAAATCAATTTTCTGCACAAAAAAGCCACCGGCCGGCTGCCGATGGCTTGCTGCGCGAAAATATGTGATTCATTGGGATAAAGATTTCAAATCAGGCTGTTCCATCGCAAATTCAGCTGTTTGAACAGAACTCATCCGAGCATGGCGAGAATATCCTGCTTGCTGCGAACGCCGACACTGGTCTGCGCGGCCGCTCCGTTTTTGAAAACGATAAGAGTCGGAATGCTCATTACATTAAACTGTGCCGCTAAATCCGGCTGCTCGTCCACATTGATTTTTCCCACTTTAAAATTGCCTTTTGATTCTTCGGAAATCTCATCCACAATCGGCGAAACCATACGGCACGGGCCGCACCATGACGCCCAAAAGTCAACCAAAACCGGCTGAGCGGAGTTTAAAACCTCTTGTTTGAAGTTATCGTTCGTTAATGTTAATACGGACATATCCATTCCCCTTTTTATCATTTGATGTTTAGTGATTTTATATTTTTATTATAACACAAATATCGTATTTGTATGTGACAAAATCACGAACAGAATGATTTGTTTTTGATTTGATACTATTATATCGTATTCTATTTAATTTTGCAACCCCTAACTCGATGTTTTATTCTAATCTGCGTAAAATAAAAGGAAGCAGCGGTTTTGCAGCCGCCGCTTCCTTTTATAAATGATGCTGCTCGGGGAATCCGCCGCCCGGTATCAGCATTTTAATTTGAACACGCCGGCCTGATCGACCTCCGTCACAGTCCGGTCGGGATAATAGCAGTAAATCGCGCCGTTGTTCTTGCTGACAATAATGGAAGGCTCAACTGCGGCGTTGCTGTCGGACAGCAGGAACTGAAAATATTCCTGCCCTTTATAGTTCAGATCATCGTTTATCAAATCGATCTTATATTTGCCGTGATCCAGATTAATCATATTTTTAATCACGTTCGTTGCCTCGGCCCGGTCGATGTTCTCCGCCAGCTGCGAAGACTGCGCGGGCTGTGAGCTTGCGGGAGCAGCTGTGTTTTGCACCGTTCCGGTTTTTTGGCACCCGATTAGCAGCACGGACAAAACCGCCAGTGCCATGACCGCCGCAATCACTCTTTTTTTCATCTCAAAGCCCCCTATATTTAATCTGATTTCATGATATTCTTCCGCCTGTCAAAAAGCAATAAAAGCAACAGAACTGTAAGGGATTGCTACAAAACTGTAAACCTTCGCACAGCGCGCCCGCCCATCTTGAAAGGCTGAAAATTCGTGATATAATTAAGATGAATCATAATCTGTTCAAAGAGAGGAAAAACAATATGTTTGTGAATAAAAGCAAAGTCGTTATTATCGGTGCGGGCGCTGTCGGTTCGGCAACCGCGTTCAGTTTGGTTACACAGGGGGTCTGCGATGAAGTTGTTCTGACTGACCTGAACCAGGAAAAAGCCATTGGCGAAGCAATGGATTTACAGCACTGCATTGAATATTTAAACCGCAATGTCAAGGTCAGCGCAGGAACCTATGAAGACTGCGGCAACGCCGACGTAATCGTCATTACCGCGTCCGCTCCCTATATTCAGGGGCAGAACCGGCTCGACATGCTCGGCGCGAGCGAAAAAATTGTAAAAAGCATTGTTGACCCGATTATGAAAAGCGGATTCAACGGCCACTTTGTCGTTATTTCCAACCCGGTGGACGTGATCTCGTATTATATTTACAAGCTTTCCGGCCTGCCGAAGAGCCAGATTATCGGAACGGGCACGGCGCTTGACACCGCGCGGCTGAAATGCCTGATCGCGAAAAAGATTGATGTTGACCCCAGGAGCGTGCACTGCACGGTAATGGGCGAGCACGGGGATTCCCAAATGGTGCCGTGGAGCCGCGTCACCGTGGGCGGCAAGGACTTTTTCAATATTATAGCCGATAATAAAGAGCGCCTTGAAAACGCAAACCTGGACGATATGGTGCATGAAACCGCCAAAGCGGGGTGGGAAATTCTGCACCGGAAGGGCAACACAAATTACGGGATTGCAACAACGGCGGTAGGGATTATTAAAGCCATTTTGTATGATGAAAATAAAATCATTCCCGTTTCCACCCTGCTGTGCGGCGAATACGGCGAAAGCGATGTTTTCGCGGGCGTACCCGCTGTGCTGAACCGAAGCGGCGTAAAAGAAGTGGTTGAAGTCCGCATGACCGCAGAAGAATTGGAACAATTTAAAAAATCCGTCGCGGTAATCCGCGAATTTACCGAAAAGCTATAAATCAATCGTATGTGAGGAAATTGAATGAAACAAAACAGAGGATACCCCATTGTCAGCGTAACCCGCAAAGCGGAAAACAGCATTCAAACGGGTCACCCGTGGGTGTATAACACCGAAATCGTAAAAACGGAAGGCGTATACCAAAACGGTGATTTGGCGGACCTGCTCAGTCCGCGCGGAAAATACCTCGGCACGGGTTTTATCAACGATCATTCCAAAATCAGGGTAAGAATGATTTCACGCAATGCGAACGATGCGTTTGACGAAGCGTTTTTCGAGCGCCGCCTGCGCCACGCGTGGGATTACCGCAAGGCGGTAATGGGGGATGACATTTCATGCTGCCGCATTATTTTCGGCGAATCGGACTTTTTCCCCGGCCTGACGGTTGACCGGTTCAGCAATATTTTGGTTACGCAGACCCTTTCCCTTGGCATGGAAAAGCTGAAGCCGATGCTTTTTCCCCTTCTTTGTAAAATATTAAAGGAAGACGGACAAACCATCGACGGAGTATATGAGCGCAACGATGTGGCAATCCGCGAGCTGGAGGGCATGATGCAAAACAAGGGATTTTTCCCAGTGGAAGGGCTGGACACGCCCCAGTCAACCCAAACATCAATTGTGGAAAACGGAATTGAATACGGCGTTGATTTTGAAAACGGACAAAAAACCGGATTCTTTTTAGACCAAAAATACAACCGGCAGGCGGTGGCAAAAATCTGCCGCGGCAAGCGGGTGCTGGACTGCTTTACCCACACCGGTTCGTTTGCGCTGAACGCCGCAAAAGGCGGCGCATCCCATGTTCACGCCGTGGATATTTCCGCCGAAGCGGTCGCAATGGCCGAGGCGAACGCAAAGCGAAACCGTTTGGAAGATGTGATGTCGTTTCAGGCGGCCAATGTGTTTGACCTGCTCCCAAATTTGCAGAGCGGCAAAGACGGGTACGATGTGATCGTGCTTGACCCGCCCGCCTTCACCAAGTCCCGCAGCACTGTGGAAAGCGCCGTGCGGGGCTATAAGGAAATCAATCTGAGGGCGATGAAGCTGCTGCCCCGGGGCGGATACCTTGCGACCTGCTCCTGCTCGCATTTCATGACGGAGGAATTGTTCTGCAATATGCTCCGCAGCGCAGCGTTTGACGCACAGGTCATGCTGCGCCAGGTTGAAGCGCGCCAGCAGGCGCCCGACCATCCGATTTTATGGAATGTACCGGAAACCAATTATCTTAAATTTTATATTTTTCAAATTGTTTAACATCGCTTTCAGTGAAACGGGCGCTTTCCCGCTTCACTGAAGGCCTTTTCATATTCTGAAATTAACGCTTGACATTCCTGCTTTAGCGTGGTAATATATCAACAATAAAACTTAATCATTACTAAATCGATATGTATTATAGTATTTAATTTAAGGAGGAGTCACAATGATCGTAAAGAGTCCGAACAATAAGCCGGCTTTGTGCCGCTGTCCCCTGCATGAACGAATGTGTGGCTCTGTTCCTACGTTATCTTTATAAAATAAATTAACATGCAGAAGGAGTTAATGATCATGAGTGAGAGAAAATTAAAGTTTGAAACGGTACAGTTACATGCAGGGCAGGAAACTCCGGATCCGGTAACGGATTCAAGAGCCGTTCCGATTTATCAGACTACTTCCTACGTATTTAAGAACTCCGCTCAGGCGGCTGCCCGCTTCGGTTTGACAGAGGGCGGAAATGTTTACGGCAGACTGATGAACCCGACGGAAGATGTTTTTGAGCAGCGCATTGCGGCACTGGAGGGCGGCGTTGCGGCGCTGGCTACCGCTTCGGGCGCAGCGGCAATTACTTATTCCATTCAGAACGTTGCGCACGCGGGTGATCATATCGTATCCGCAAACACAATCTACGGCGGCACATACAACCTGCTGGAGCATACCCTCGCCGCTTTCGGCATTACCACCACCTTTGTGGACGCGGATGTGGAAGGCAGCTTCGAAGCCGCGATTCAGCCCAACACCAAGGCAATTTTCATTGAAACCCTTGGCAATCCGAATTCCAGCATTATTGACATTGACGCGGTTGCCGCAATTGCGCACAAGCACGGCATTCCGCTTATTGTTGACAATACCTTTGCAACTCCGTATCTGCTCCGCCCCATTGAACACGGCGCGGACGTTGTGGTTCACTCCGCCACCAAGTTCATCGGCGGCCACGGCACCACGCTCGGCGGCGTAATTGTTGATTCTGGCAAGTTCGACTGGGCCGGTTCCGGCAAATTCCCGTGGCTGAGCGAGCCGGACCCGAGCTACCACGGCATCAGCTTTACCAAGGATGTCGGTGCTGCGGCATTTGTTACCAGAATCCGCGTAATCCTTCTGAGGGACACCGGTGCAACAATAAGCCCATTCAACTCTTTCCTGCTTTTACAGGGACTTGAAACACTTTCTCTTCGGGTAGAGCGCCACGTTGAGAATGCGCTGAAGGTCGTTGAGTTTTTGCGGAATCACCCCAAGGTGGAAAGCGTAAACCATCCCTCGCTTCCGGACAGCAAATACAACGAAATTTATAAAAAATATTTCCCGAATGGCGCGGGTTCCATCTTTACGTTTGAAATTAAAGGCGGAGCGAAGGAAGCACAGGATTTCATTGACCGGCTGCAAATTTTCTCCCTACTGGCAAACGTGGCGGATGTAAAATCGCTGGTTATTCATCCGGCGAGCACAACCCACTCCCAGATGAGCGAAAAAGAGCTGCTCGAATCCGGCATTAAGCCGAACACTGTGCGCCTTTCCATCGGAACAGAGCATATTGACGACATTATTTACGATTTAGAGCAGGCATTGGAATAAGCCACACCGTTTCTTTCCTTATTAATTTACAAACACGGGGCTGCCTCATTTTGAGGCAGCCCCGTGTTCTTGTATTACTGTGCAAACTGAAACGTGAGTTTAACCGGATTATGGTCGGAGTATGTAAAGTCCGTATCAATATTTTCCGCGGTGGCTTTGATATTGTCCGAAACAAGAAAGCCGTCGATTACGGTAGTGTAATTCACACCCTTTGTATAAGCCATGTCGGTGCTGCGGCAGGTTGCGACCATGTTCGCGTTCGATGCACGCACAATGCGGAACCCATCTGTTAAATCTTTGTTCGAAAATTCAAATACCCATCCCGGTACTTTTTGTTCGCTTGGAAAATGCTGAATGGTTCCGGCGATATCATGGTTCATGTCGCCGCCCGCAATCACATAATTTCCCTTGTCGCGCTCGGCTTTCAGCACCTGGTTCAGCAATGCCAGCTGCTTTTTGCGGATGGTTCCGCCCGCGTCGTACGCCGACATGTGCGAATTCATCAGCACAAGCTGTTTTCCGTTGCTGACGGGCACGCGGGTGACAAGGAAGCAGCGGTCAAGGTCAAAGAATTTTGTCGGAAAGCTGCTGTCAACCGGGTAGCTTCTTCGAACATTCTCATCTGTTTTATATTTGCTCAGCGTAAGAATTCCGGAATTGACCGCACCGTGCGGTTCGCTGAACGGGTAAAACAAATAAGCGGAATGGAAATTCACCGCAAGCGCAGCGGAGCTTGGGGGAAAAGCGGAGGAAATGCTGTCATATTGGTTTACATGAAAGCTGCGGGTTGAATTCGTGTCAACCTCCTGAAAAAAGTTGAAATCCGCGTCTGCCTTTTGTGCGGCAGCCACCGCGCCCTGTGTGTTGGTCAGCACAATCTGTTTGCTCTGCGCCCTTGCGAATTTGCCCTGCACCTTTGTGCCGTCCTTCATTTCCCCTTCGTCCATAAAGAAAGAAAAGTCGTGGTTGTATGCGCCGAATCCGATGTTATAGGTTAAAACGGAATAGCTTTTCCCCTGCTGCAGCGTGCCTGCCTGCGCATTTTTTGTTTCCACCGGGGTATTGTCCGCAATGCGGTAATACTGAACGGACATGTAGGCGACATATCCGCCCACAACAAGAACCATGACGCCAATCAGGCAAAGGGCTTCAATCAGGATTTTCCTGAGCACTTTTTTCATTACTTATCCCCCCATCATATTTCAGTTCAGCCGACCGTGTCCATATGAACATCCAGCTGGCGGAACGGTATGGCAATTCCGGCTTTGTCAAACGCAAGCTTCACTTTTTCCTGCATGGCAAAGTACAGTGTCCAGTAGTCCTCTGTTTTACACCATACCCTGACCCCGATTACAATGCCGTTTTCCCTGTGCTCACCGACAACAATCAGCGGAGTGGGGTCTTTCATCGCCATGGGATTTTCCTCAATCAAATCATTCATAATCTGCTTGACATCAACAAGGTTCTCCCCGTAGCCCACCACATAATTCAAGTCAAGACGCCGGGTTTCCATTGCGGAATAGTTTGTAATAACGCTGGCGGTGACTGTGGAGTTCGGAATCACCACCTCTTTGTTGTCGAATGTTCTGAGTGCGGTAAACATAATTTCAATCCGTTCAACCGTACCCTCCACGTTCTGCAGCGCAAGGTAGTCGCCGGCACGAAATGGCTTTGTGAAAATGATCTGTACCCCGCTCGCAATATTCGACATATTGTCTTTTAACGCGAGTCCGACGGCAACTCCCGCAGCGCCGAGCGTGGTAATAATCGAATTTACATTCAAGCCAAGCTGTGCGGCTGCGGTAACGCAGACAATAATTTTTAAGATTGTTTTAATCAGGGAGCAGATGAAGGTAACAATGCCGGCGTCCGCTTTGGAGCGCATCATACCCCGGTACATCAGCTTTACAAGCTGGTTGCTGAGCCACCAGCCAACCGCTAAAATCAGCAATGTACCCACAAGGCGCGGCAGCATGGCTTCCAACCACTGCGCAAATTGCTCGCCGTAATTCTGAAAACTAAATCCCATAAAAAAACCTCCGAATTAATTTTACAAAGCAATCAAAGCCCAAAAAGCTCTTCTGAATCCGATGCGTTCGTCTGCTATTTCGCCAAAAAGCGATTCATTCTATTGACTTCAAATCAAACTGGTGTAAAATAAAAATTGATATGATATAAATATAGAAAAAAGAGGCCATAATAATGAAACGATATTTATCCCTTTTCATCGCACTGCTCCTGCTTTTTTCATTTGCAGCCTGTTCAAAAAGCGGAGGCAGTTCCAAAACAGCGAGCAGCAGCACAGCTTCACAGGAAGTTGTGAGCAGCGTTTCCGGTGATGCTTCAAGCACAGTGTCCGGCGAATCCGGTTCCAGCTCTGCCGGCCAGCTTAGCTCCGGCGCTTCTTCCGCAACAGGCAAAACGCCCGGCGCTGTTTCCTCCGCAAAGCCGAACGGCGCGGCGTCACAAACACCTGCGCAATCAAATTCGCAGCCCTCAGCGTCTTCCCAGCCCGCGCAGGCACAAAGCGTGCGGGTGGTAATTCCAGAAGGCTATACCCTTTCACAAATCGGCGACCGGCTGGAAGCGAAGGGCGTGTGCAAAAAAGCAGATTTATTAAAAACAGCCAATTCTTATGATTTCAGCTATTACTCGCTGATCGGAAGCTTGGGCAGCAGCGCAAGCCGCTGTTTTAAGCTGGAAGGCTACCTCTTCCCCGATACTTACGATTTTTACATCAATATGAAGCCGCAGGACGCGCTTGGAAAGATGCTGCGCGGCGCTCAAAGTAAAATCGGCAGCAATTACAGCTATTCCGGCATGACCACCGACCAGATTGTAACGCTCGCCTCTATTATTGAGAAGGAAGCGGCCAGTTCAGCGGAAATGAAAAAGATATCCTCTGTGTTCCATAACCGGCTGAAGGCGGGTATGAGGCTGCAGGCGGATCCTACGATCATTTACATTGAAAGCTATGTCAAACCGAACCTGACGGGTGACATCAACCGTTACAATTCGTATTATAATACTTATAAATGCAAAGCATTGCCGGCCGGCGCAATTTGCAACCCCGGAAAAGCTGCGCTGAGCGCGGCTGTAAACCCTGACAGCACAGATTACCTTTATTTTGCCGCGGACAAGTCGGGTAATTATTACTATGCAAAAACTTTGGAAGAACATCAGGCAAACCTTGCAAAAGGCGGTATTGTGGAAGGCGGCAGCATGCAGTAATCCTTTCCTCCATTATACTTGTTTTTTACAAAATCACAATATGTTATTAACACGCGCAAAGCGTTTCAGCCTTGGCTTACGCTTCGATATCCGTGTGAAAATAATCATGAGGGAAATTATGAAAGCAGAAATCAGATATTTATACAACAGCGGCTTTACGGTAAAGACCGACCGGCATTTCTTTATTTTTGATTACTACCTTGATACGCCCCGGGGCTGCGGCCTTGACAAAGGGGTGATTGACCCGGAGGAAATCAAAGATTTGGATGTTGTGGTTTTTGTGTCCCACCGTCACCCCGACCATTACAACCCTAAAATTTTCAGTTGGCGTAAAACCGTAAAACAAATCCGCTACATCCTTTCGGACGACATTCGTACTGCGGAAGACGCTTTGCTGGTTCACCCGGGACGGGAATACGATTTGGGCGACCTGAGCGTGCGCGTGCTGGAATCCACGGACGCGGGCGGCGCATTCCTGATTCACGCCGACGGGCTGTGCATTTACCACGCAGGGGATTTGAACCTGTGGTATTGGAATGGGGAGCCGGACGATGACAACGCAGAAATGACAAGGCGCTACAAGGAACAGATGGATACGCTGAACGGTGAAACAATCGATATTGCCTTTGTTCCCGTTGACCCCCGGCTGGAGGAAAATTACCTGCTTGGGCTGGACTATTTTATGAATGCAATCGGAGCGGAGCTTGCCGTACCGATGCATTTCAGCGACAATCTTTCCGTCTTTGAGAAGCTGGAAACGGATGAGCGCGCTCGGCCATACCGGGATAAAGTTACGTTCTTCTCACAAAGAGGCGCAAAAATAGAATACCCGGCAATCCCCGCCGATGCAGACAAATTATAAATTTAATACAGTACAGAAAGAGCACCTTTTCTTTTGAAAAGGTGCTCAAACATTTTATAAAAGACCGGATTTACTTAAAGAGAAGCATCCGCTCGCTCAGCGGAACAAATTCCTTTGCATCCGGAGCGGCCACCGGCTTTCCGAACGGCATTTGGCCCGTCAGCTTCCAGCTGGCCGGCAGCTTCCATGTTGACTTGACTTCCTCATCAATCAAAGGATTATAGTGCTGCAGGGTAGCGCCCAGGCCCTCAAGCTCCAGTGAAGTCCATACGGCAAACTGCAGCATTCCGTTTGAGTGCTGAGCCCAAACCGGGAAATTATCCTTGTAAAGCGGGAATTGCTCGGCAAGTCCGTTGGTAATGGAAGTATCTTCAAAATACAGTACCGTACCGTGCCCCGCTGCGAAGGAATTGATTTTTTCTTCGGTCTGCGCAAAACTATCCGCAGGGACAACCTTGCGAAGCGTTTCCATGGTAATGTTCCACAGCTTCTTATGGTTTTCGCCAAACAGTACAACTACCTTCGCACTTTGGCTGTTAAAGGCGGACGGAACATTTTGGACGGCCTGTCCGATTATTTCTTCAATCCGTTCATCCGAAACAGTGGTTTCACCGCTGATTGCGTAAATGGAACGTCTATCTTTAATGGCTTCATAAAAATTCTTTTGCATAATAACATCTCCTTTTTTTCAGTATAGCATTTTCAGCAAAAAAATCAAGTCGTATTTGTGAACTTTTCACATAAATAGAATTATTTTTTGTAGGAAGCCCGCCGGATGTTCTTTTCTGTTCGAACGTAGTATAATAACATATAGAAGTGAATGGGGGGATTTGAGTGACTGAGCCTGGTGAAACCATTGAATTTTTAAAATCTGTGTTTCCTTTTTGGGAGAAGCTCACTTCGGAGCAAAAGCATACATTAAGCAAAACGGCAGTACCGCATTTTTATTACCGGGGTGAAAGCATGCACAGCGGTTCCAAACACTGTGCGGGCCTTCTTTTGGTAAAACACGGCCAGCTCCGCATCTATATTATCTCCGAAAGCGGAAAGGAAATTACGCTTTACAGGCTGTTTGACAACGATATCTGTATTTTTTCCGCAGCATGCATCATGAAGAATATCAATTTTGATATATATGTGGAAACGGAACAGGACACGGAAGCGCTGCTGATTCCCACCCCCGTTTATAACCAGCTGAACCAAACTTCGCTGCCTGTTTCGGACTATACGAATCAGCTGATGGCTTCCCGTTTTTCGGACGTGATGTGGGTGATGGAACAAGTTCTGTTCACCAGCTTTGACAAGCGGCTTGCGTTTTTCCTGCTGGAGCAATCCTCCATTGACGGAACCGACCGCCTGATAATTACGCATGAAGCAATTGCAAAGCATCTTGGCTCCGCGCGCGAAGTAGTCACCCGCATGCTCAAATATTTTCAGGATGAGGGCATGGTGTCGCTTTCAAGGGGAGAAATTGTACTGACGGACCGAAAAAAGCTGGAAAAGCTAAAGTAAGAGCGGCCGCTGCATCAATCGGGAAGAAATCCTTTTTCGGTTAAACCAAGCCGAAAAGGGGCCCGCTGTCGATGGACGGCGGGCCCCATTTCGCATATATTTTTATTTTGTTTTACCTATTACAGGTATAGTATTTTCCCTGCCAGGTATCTTTTTGCACAAGGGCCTGATCGATTCCGCCTAAAACAGCAATTTTATCCACGCCCCATCGCGGGGCAATCAGCTTATCATGGTCGCCGTCGCCGGTAATCCGTTCAATTACCGTCTGCGGCGGGAGTACCTCAAGCTGGGAGCATACCGCATTAATATACTCTTCCTTTGTCATGGGAACAACCTGATGCCCGGCGTACTGCCGCGCAAGCTGTGTTCCCCGCATAATCTGCAGAAGGTGGATTTTTACCGCGTCAACAGAAAAATCCGCAAGCGCACGCGCCGTTTGCAGCATCATTTCCGGCGTTTCGCCGGGCAGGCCGTTGATGATATGAACACACACGCGGATACCGCGTTCTTTGAGCGCGCGATAAGCTTTTGCAAACTCCGCCCAGGTGTGGCCGCGGTGAATTCGCTCCGCGGTACTGTCATGCATACTCTGCAGTCCCAGTTCCACCGTCAGATACGTTTTCTTCGACAGCTCGGACAGATAGTCCATTGTTTCGGCCTCCAGCGCGTCGGCACGGGTGGCAATGCTGATTCCGCACACGCCATCCGATTCCAGCGCGGTTTCATACAGCGCACGCAGCTGTGGAAGCGGCGCATACGTGTTGGTATGCGCCTGAAAATAAGCGATCACCTGTGCGTCGCTCCACTTTTTACGAACACGCAGAAGCTCCGCTTCCACTTGCCCGGCTACGCTTTTTCCTGCGCCGTGGGTAAAATCACCGCTGCCGTTCAAGCAATAGGTACAGCCGCCTGTGCCCTTTGTACCGTCCAGATTGGGGCAGGTAAAGCCCGCGTCAATAACCGCCTTGAACACTCTTTTGTCGAACATGGATTTCAGGTGATAACTGAGGGTGTGGTACCGCTTGTTATCGCAGGAATATGGAAACGGATTTCCTGTCATGATTCAGTCCGCTCCTGTTTCGCCGCTTTGAAGGAACATTGCGGTAAGATATTCTTTCCCGGCGTCTGTTTTAAAATATTTGTCCAGAACGGTCTGTGCCGAAGCCCTGCCCAAACCGTCCTCGTAAAGGTTGACAAGAAAGTCCGCTTCAACTAAAATTTGATAGTCGATACCGTCAATTTCGGTATAGGTATGATGATGGCCGACTAAAAAGCAGACCCGCTCCACGATATCCGTGGGAATATCCGTTTGCAAAAGGAGTTCCTTTGCAACGGGAGGCCCCTCGAGCTCCTGATATTTCCCGCCGGAGGATCCGTACTTTTTCTCGCTGTTATGAATGCCGATGTCATGCAGCACCGCGGCAACCTCCAGCGTTTCCATCTGTATTTCGTCCAGCCCCTGCAGCTCGCCGATGGATTTTGCAAAAGCAAAAACCTTGAGCGCGTGCTGAATTCTTGCTGCATCCGACCCGTTGTATCGGATCATGGCCTGAATAATTGCTCCGATTTGGTATTTCATTTTCGTATCCCTCTATTCCACATACAGTTGCAGTTTTGACAAATCTAAAATCCGAAATGAACTTCCGGAAAAGGAAAGAATCCCCTCGTCCCGCATACGCCCCAGCTCACGCGACATGGATGGCCGCGAAACGTTGAGAAAATCGGCAAGCTCGTTACGGTTAAACGGAAGTGAAAATTCACGGCTGCCCGTTTTTGTGTACCATTCATAAAGGTAAGTGCACAGCTTGCCGCGCATGCTTTTTATGGCAAGATAATCGATTTTACGGTTGAGGTACAGTGCTTTATCCGCGACAATGCGGACCAAATTCGCCGTCAGCTGTGTGTGCCACGGGCAAACGTTTTTGCAGGGATTCAACATTTTTTCGGGCAGCATAAACAGCACCGTACTGTCTTCTGATGAAAAAATGGTGGCGGGCGCAAGCTGAGTGTCGGAAAGTGCGGCAACCTCACCGTAAATTCCGCCCGGCGATATCTTGTTCAGCACAATACGCTCCCCGAGCGGCGTTTCCTTTGTAACAGCCACAGAACCCTCCAAAACGATTCCGATTTCACGCATGGGGCCGCCCGCCTGCGCAATCAGCGCGCCTTTTTTGTAGCGCGCCGTGCGGGGCGCGATGCAGCCGAGCATCTGCGAAATCTCCTCCGCTTTGATTGAGCGGAACAGCACGCAGTTTAAAAGCGCATTCAAATCAGCTTCAAAAATAAAACCGCCCCCTGATGTTATGTAGCCATGGCTACAGACTTCGTGAAAATATTATACTATAATTTCTTCATAAAGACAACAGATTCGCACTGAAAAGGAGCTTTCATATGAAACGTAATATTATCAGCATAGATTCCGAAAAATGCAACGGCTGCGGCCTTTGTGTAAATGCCTGCCACGAAGGAGCCCTGAAGCTGATTAACGGCAAGGCGGTGCTTACAAGCGACAGCTACTGCGACGGGCTGGGCAACTGCCTGCCCGAGTGCCCGACCGGCGCGATTGAAATTATTGAACGCGAGGCCGCGGACTTTGACGCAGAAGCGGTCAAATTAAAAATGCAGGCGGAGCACAGACATCAGCCCCCGGCCGGCGGCTGCCCCGGGAGCAGAATGCGCACCATGGAACGCGCACCGCAGCCCGCTACGGCGGAAGCGCCGGCGGCACAGTCCGAGCTGCGGCAATGGCCGTGCCAGATTAAACTGGTTTCGCCTAACGCACCGTATTTTGAAGGCGCTCATATTGTCATCTGCGCAGACTGCACGGCGTACGCTTACCCCAACATTCACAAATTCATGAAAAATAAAATCACGTTGATCGGCTGCCCAAAGCTGGACGATGTGGATTACAGCGAAAAGCTGACCGCAATCCTCAGTATGAACGACATTCAAAGTATTACTGTGGTAAGAATGGAAGTTCCCTGCTGCGGCGGCATGGTGCAGTATGTAAAATCCGCGCTACAAAACAGCGGCAAGATGATTCCGTGGCACATTATTACGATTTCGACAGACGGACAGGTCATTGACGAATAAAAAATCAGCTGCGGCAAAGCAAACGCAGCTCACATATGACTCCTCCGTCGGACTGAGAAGGCAGGGCAGCTATCCCCAATAGCTGCCCTGCCTTTATGATAATTATTCCAGTATGATTTTATGGTCCACAAGATGCATTTCTTTAATTCGGGCTTTTACGGTTTTCCGTTCGCCGTAAATATTTTCGAGGTAAATTTTATCGGCTTCTTCCGGAATGACCTTATCGACTGCATCAAGCAGCAGGTCCTCATTCCCGTCTTTATCAATTAAGTACACATTGGCTTCACACATATCATTCACCTCTTATCAAATCCTTTACAAAAGCCACCGCATGGCTCACATGATGCGGCAGCGGCTCGTCGGCCACACCCATCACATAAATGTGGCAGCGGTTCAGCGGAATCAAAACCTTTTTGGCGGGGCTTTCCGCAATGGCGCGCGCCATTGGGGGCGAAAGCTCCCCAAGCATGGAATTTGCCGCAATAACCGCAACGCTTCCAATAATAACATCCACCCTCGGCGCGTTGAAAACAATCGCATTTTCGCCCGTCGCACCTTCGTTGGCACCTGCCTTCAGCATAAGGGAGGTTGCGAGGGAATTTGTGCCAAGCGCCATAATGGTAATCTCATTTCCAAGCTCCGCACGCAATTTTTCGATGATTGCCTTGCCGATTCCGCCGCCCTGGCCGTCAACAACCGCTATGTGCATTTAACCACCGTCCATATCGTTTAATAGGGCTATTATAGCATAAATATATTTTGTTTTAAATCAAATTTGATACGATTCATCCACCAGGTTCACCGCTTTCAGCAGCTCAGCGTTTCGAACCAGTTCATTTGTAGGCTGATCCGCCGCAATAATGTGGTCTTCGCCAAACAGCACCGCGCGGTCTGAAATTCTCAGCACAAGATCAAGGTTGTGCGTGGAAGAAATGATGGTTTTCCCCGCTTTCCCCAGGGAGTCAAGCAGCCGGATCAGCCACATTTGGGTGCGCGGGTCCAGCCCGTTTGTCGGCTCGTCCAATATCAGGACATCGGGGTTCATTGCCAGCACCGCGGCCAAAGCGACCTTTTTCTTTTCGCCTCCGCTCAGCTTGAATGGGGTTTTATTGACCAAATGTTCTATCTCCAGCATCTTTACAATGTCTTCAATCCGCCGGGTTACCGTTTCCCTGCTTAACCCCTGCTGCAAAAGTCCGAATGCGATTTCTTCTTCCACCGTACTGCAAAAAAGCTGCACGTCGGAATCCTGAAAAATAAATCCGACTTTTTTGTGGTAAGCCTTGGAAAAGGAATCATCGTTGAGCTTCTTCTGCGTTACTTCCTCTTCAAACGCGGCAAACGTTCCCTGCTGCGGCAGGAGCAGCCCGGAAAAGATTTTAAGCAGCGTGGACTTTCCGCAGCCGTTCGCGCCGAGGATGCAGACCCGTTCGCCTTCGCGGATGGTAAGGGTGATATTTTTAAGAACCGGTGTGCCGTAAGGGTAAGCGAAATCCGCACCCTGCAGCCGGAAGATTGTTTTTTTCATTTGGGTCGTCAAAACAGAATTTCCCCCGCAATCAGTATCAAAATAATAATCCCGTTATTAATCAGAAAAAGGATGTCTTTGCCGGTGATTTTCATGGTTTGCAGGCCGACTGGTTCCCCTGTAAAGCCGCGGCAGCACATTGCGTCGTAAATTTCCTGACTGAGAAAATGGGATTTTAAAAAAAGAAGCGCGGCGCTGTGCCCCATAAACCTGCGGTTGTCCTGTGTTGTCAGGCTTCCGGCCGTGCGCAGGAACCTTGCTTCCATCATATCCCCCAACGCGGCCGACATTACAAAAATATAACGGTACGCCATATTTAAAATGGACACAATCAGGAGCGGAACATGCATTGCGGCAAGCGCTCCCGTAATCTGTGACCAGCGGGTCGTCAGCAGCAGCAAAAAACCGAACGACAGTGAAATTCCGGCACGGAGCACAAGCCTCAGCGCTACTTCCAGCCCACCGGGCGAAAAGTAAAGGCCGTTTTGCAGCCCCATGCCGCCCGGGCGTATGACATAGAATAACGGAGTTCCCTGCACAAACAGGCTCGATGCGCCCGGAAGGGAAAGCAGGAGCACCAGGAACGGAATATAAAGCCATATCCTTCTGGCGTAAGTTTTCATTTCCAGCCCGGAAAGCTTCGCATAAATCATCGGAACAGCCGCCAAAGCAACAAGCACGGCAAGGCTGTGCGCAAAGCTGCTAAGCAGCAAAAAGGCCAAAAAAAGAATGATCTTAACACGGGGATCGATAATCTGCAAAAGCAGTGGCAGCCGCGTGTATTTCTCGCAGAAAAACTCATTTTCAAATACTTCGGAAATATGATGCATCGTTTTCCGGATGAAATGCATTTTCGCAGGAGAATGCTCCGTTTCGACGGTTTCGCATTTTTCCAGCAGCCAATCGGGAAGCTGGGGATTCGCGCTGTTCTTTTGTTCCATGAAACTACTTATTCCCCTTTTGCTCTTTCATGATCAGCTTTGAAGTGAGGAAAATCAGGATTGAAATCACCGCGATACCAACGATGGCGGAAAGGATGTATCCGGCTGCGGAGCCCAGCTGCCCCTCGCCAAGCACCGGCAGGGAATAGTCAGGCAGCAAAGCGTGATAGCGGTCAGCCATTGCGGCAAATCCTTTGGGGATATAACCCAGCTGTGCTTTTATTTCATCTGCGCCCCACTCGCCCCACGCGGTTCCCGTTGCAATCAGGCCCAGCGGCGTAATTGCCGCCAGCATAGCCAGCGGGATAAACAGTGATTTATATTTTTTCAGGAAAGGAACGGCTTCCTGTTCGGAAAGCATGTGATTCTGTTCAAAAAACTGAGGAGCAAATTTTATGATATAGGCAACGGCCGCCGTGGAAATAATTCCCTCAATCGGCCCGGCGATCAGGCCGTGCGCAAATGCCATGGACGGAACGGAAACAGAAAGCGGATAGGGACAGTAAAGCGGCGTGCCGTCCGCTGCCTTGAACAAAAGCGGTTGAATTCCGAATTCGAGCGCGGCGGCGAACGCCGCAAGATTCAATCCGAAATAGCTGCCGGCAAACGTAGCCACAAGGCTCCGTCCGCTGCCAAGCTTTGATTTTCCCTTTATTATTTTATAAATATAGTAGCCTGCAAAAGGCATAATCACAGCCATGTTCAGGCAGTTAATACCGAACGCCATAATTCCGCCGTCCCCGAAGACAAGCGCCTGAATTAAAAGTGCCGTGGAAACAGAGATGGTCGCAGCCCACGGGCCAAGCAGAATGGCGATAAAAACCGCGCCGACCGCATGCGCGGAGCTTCCCCCCGCCACCGGCACGTTCAGCATCATAATTAAAAAGGAAAAAGCCGAGCAAAGCGCCAGTGTGGGAATGCTCCTTTTTTCCACCGTTTTTTTCACTTTATGAAAAGCAGCCCCCCAAGCCGGAACCATTGCGGCAAAAGCGGGAATCGTTGTTGCGGGGCTTAAATATCCGTCGGGAATATGCATGAAGACTCCTCCAATCAAAAATAAAGCCCACGACGGGCGGATAAAAATCGCCCTTCATGGGTTTGTTTTCACGACTGAGCATAAGTTGAAATAAAGTCTTCATGACTTCGTTTAACGGGTCACATTTTAACATATTTTATTCGTTAAGTCAATCTTTATTTGATGATATTGCGGCAAATCATGGTGACCAACATAAAGCATTCCTTCCGTACAGGACTGAATTTTTACTGCTTACCCTGATGGTCGGATTCAAATTCCAGCAAATCACCGGGCTGGCAGTGCAGCACTTCACAAACTCTTTCAAGCGTGCTGAAACGGATCGCGCGGGCCTTTCCTGTTTTTAGAATGGAAAGGTTGACAAGCGAAATCCCAACCTGTGCGGAAAGGTCGCTCAGGGTCATTTTTCGGTCGGCTAAAACCCGGTCAAGCCGTAAGATAATTGGCATAAAGCGCCTCCGTTCAGACCGTTAAATCTTCCGATACCTGCAATTCCACACCATAATGGTAAATACGGCTGAACAGGATAATTAAGACGCCAATCGTACTGCCGAACCCATCCAGGCAAAACCTGCCCATACTGAGTATGTCATACCCTGTTTTGAACTGCGGAGACAGGGTCGGCATCAGCGCGGAATAAAAAAGTATGACAATACCAATCGCCAAAATACACACAGACATCGTCCTAGTAAACGGTCTTTGTGTTTTCCGAATACTGCGCAGCCCAACAATCACCAATATGAACAGAATAACCACTTCAAGCATTTCTAAAAATCGTGGCAAATCCATTCCCGTCAGTTCGGTGCCATTTAAAAAATGAACTCCCGCAACGATTAAACCGATGCAGAAAACCACAACCGGAAAATAAAGAAAGAACAGAACCCAGGAAAGGCGCTTGCAGAATTTCTCAAATTTCATCTGTGTGATTTCACGCTCATCCGGAACGGAAGAGCCGCCAGACGCAAAATCAGACAGAACGACCGTTTCACCAAGGTTCAAGTCACTTGACTCACCCATAAAGCCTTTATTCATTTCGCTCATATTGTTCTCCCCCTTATCTATCACAATATTATTCTTTATTTTATTGATTGTCAATTATAATTTAACGATAATCATATAATATTTAATGATTAATAAGAAAAGTATGATTTCGAAACTTTTGAGAAAACTAAATTTGGGGTGATAATATGGGTGATCTTCCGATTGGTTTCGGTATGGCGCTTGCAATGAATCCGCAGGCGATGGAACATTTCAGCGCGCTGTCGGAGCAGGAGCAGCAAAAAATCATTGACCAAACACACCAAATTGACTCCAAACAGGAAATGCATAATTATGTACAGAATCTGGCAGGGCAGTCCGCACAGTCCTGATTTTCGAATCAACCAAATTAAAACAGTACGGAGCAGGGGCCGCTGTACCAGCGGCCCCTGCTTTTATGAATCGTCTAACATTTTTTATTCTGCATATTCAAGGCCCGCTTCCTCACTTTGCAGGTCAAACAGCAGCGCATTCCCCCGATAAAACCGGAAGCGGACATGGCAGGCGGCATTTTCACGGATAATACGCGACATTGTTCCGATTGTTGGCGCAAACAGGTTTTGCGGCGAGCTTTTTGAAAATTCAGCTTTGAGCACACAGTCCCGCTGTTTCAGGATCAGTCCTGTTTCATCACAGCGAAGAATCTTTACCCCGTTATAAGTGGCCAAGCGATATTCACGCCCCCGGTAATGTATGATTCCGATGCAGCCCTGAAAACTGAATTTTCCAAATGGGATGTCCGCAATGGAAACCATGATGCTGCAGGAATCTTCGGCGAAGCGGCTGCACTGCACCCATAAATAGCTTTTGGGGAACGAGGTTCCCCAGTCCTTTTCAATATAGCCTGTGCCGCCGGTAAAATCAATTGGAATTCCGTTTACCTCAAGAAAGCCGCGCAGGCTGTGTTTCATGCTGATAACGCCGTGGCGGCATTCCATAAACGGAACAAAACGGAACGGCCCCATTACGTCGGACTGCGGCGGCGTCAACGGACCGTATCTTATATTTCCTTTGCAGCGAATTTCAGGCGTATTCAGGTCAACTTTAATTCCCCGCTCGCCAAACACCTGATTTCCAATATAAATCGGGCCATACGGGCAAACGTGAAACCCGGAAAACGGCAGCAGTACATTACCGGAGCCTTCATCGGTAATCACCTGTACGAAAGCCGATTTTCTTCCCTGATCATCGTAGTTCACACCCGGTATGAACGCAACGGTATGTTCCCCGTTTTGGTGTTTGAAGTACCAGCCTTCAAAATAGGAGCGGCTTTTATGCGCCCCGTGAAATTCACTCATGCGACAGTCCTTTCGTCGCGGGACTGTCAAGCAGCTCGCCTTCGCTGTCGTAGCGGGAGCCGTGGCACGGGCAGTCCCATGTTTTTTCATCTTCATTCCACTGCAGCCGGCAGCCCAAATGAGCACATCTTCTGGAGGGAGCGGAAAGCGCACCGGCGGTAAGCCCGGCAACGGAATGCCCGGCGTCCGTCAAAAGATTCTTCATGGAGGCGGAAGCGTGGAACCGCTGCGGCGAAAAGACCTCAGCGCAGTCGTTCTGCCGGCCGCAAATGGAGTCCGTTATGATTTCAGCGGCAGCCATCGCACCCGTCATACCCCACTTTTTAAACCCGGTTGCGACATAAAGGTTTGGAGTGGATGCGGCGTACTGCCCGATATACGGCACATTGTCCCAGGTTACACAGTCCTGAGCCGACCAGCAGGCAACCTCTTCGCTTTGCGGAAAAAGTTCTTTCGCCGCTTTTCGAAGCGTTTCATAGCTGCTTTTTTGAGGGTGTTTCCCCGTACGGTGTGGCGCACCGCCAAGCAGGAGATACTCCCCGTAATTTCGGAAGGAGTATCCGTCCGGGTTTTCGTCAATATACATTCCATTCAGCTGCACTGCGTTTTTCAGCGCAATCACGTAGGAACGCTCCTGATGCATCCGCGCAAAATACCAGCCGGGAATATTCACAAACGGAAAGTGTGTTGCAACCACAATGTAATCCGCGGTTACCCTGCCGTGCTCCGTTATGATGACATCGTCCCGGATTTCACGCGCCATGGTGTGTTCATAAATCGTAAGATTCTTTGAAATCGCCCTGAGAAATTGAAGCGGATTAAACTGCGCCTGGTTTTCAAATTTTACCGCGGCTTTCACCGCAAACGGAAGGTCGGTGATTGTGGTGAATTCCGCTTCAATTCCCAGCTTGCCCGCCGCAACCGCTTCGTCCTCAATCGGCTTGGCGTCCCGCAGTGAATAAACAAACGACGGCTTTATTTCGAAGCCGCAGTCGATTTGATTCTCATTTATCATTTCGCGGTACGTTTTAATTGCACGCTGGTTTGCCCATGCATATTGCCCCGCCAGCTCCACGCCGAATTTTTGAATCAGCCGGTCGTAAATCAGGTCGTGCTGGGAGGTGATTTTCGCCGTCGTGTTTTTTGTCACTCCGCCCACTGTAGAAAAGCCTTCTAGTACAACTGTCTTCAATCCCTGCTTTTCCAGCAAATACGCGGTAAGCAACCCGGCCATTCCCGCCCCGATCACTGCCGCTTCCACAACAATATCATCCTTTAAGCTTTCCCTTTCGGGTAAACTGCAGCTTTCGCTCCAAATTGATTTCATATTGACATCCCTCCGCTATTAAGGTTTGCGGAAAGCCTGCCAATATACGAAATTATGTAGCCACTTTTCTGCTTTTTCGATTCTAGTTAAATTCGTTCAACCCGCTTCGTTTTTCCATCAGAACCGTGTTTTTCCAGGCGCCGGAATGGTCGCGGGCAATCTTTTCACGGTACCCCACCTGGCGGAACCCGCATTTGCTGTGCAAGCTGATGCTCGCCTGATTGTGCTGCAGAATTCCGGACTGCAGCATCCAGAATCCGCATTTTTCCGACTCCTGAATCAAATGGTTCAGCAATTTGGTTCCATACCCTTTTTTGAAATACCGTTCATCCATATAAATGCTGACTTCCGCCACTCCCGCGTAAACACACCGGCTTGAAACAGGGCTCAGTGCAGTCCAGCCCACAACGGCGCCGTCCTCCGTAATCACATATCTGCATTCTTTTAGATGGGACTTGTCCCATTCCTCAAAGGTGGGACAGTTTGTCTGAAAAGTGGCAATATTGGTATCCATTCCATGTTGATAAATTCTGGCAACATCATCCCAATCGGATTTTAACATTGTTCTGATTTGTAATTCCATCTTAGTTCGGACCAGCCTTTCACATCATTCTAATTTTAAATGAGGCAGCTGAAAAAGTAATACTCATTTCTGATTAAAAAGTCGTTTATAAGTTTCGAGGATGTTTTTCGCTCTGCAAGGCTGATGACAACGGCAGGCCGGCGCCTGCCCGGGAGGAAAACGCAGCAAAACAGAAAACAGGCCGAATATAACAGGTGTTTTAGAGAGAAATCAGTATGATATATTCGAATTATAGTCACCACATTAAAAAATGTCAATCTACTCTTACAAAAAAACGGCACCTTTTTCAAGATGCCGTTTCAAGTGACAATTGCTCCGCTGTGTCCGTTTTTTCAGGGTTCGGGCATACGGATATTTATGCCTTTTCTTCGGGCTGCTTCGGCATTTCGGCCGGCAGAAGCGGAAGCCACACACTGAACGTGCTGCCCTTGCCCACTTCACTTTCCACACCGACTTCCCCGCCGTACAGCGCGGCCAGGTGCTTCACAATGGAAAGCCCCAGTCCGGTTCCCCCAATTTCACGGGAACGGCTTGTATCCACACGGTAAAAGCGCTCAAAAAGACGTTCGAAGTGCTCGGGCGCAATGCCGATTCCGGTATCCTTCACGCGCACCAGAACGGTTTTGCGCTGCCTTTGCGCGGTAACGGTGACACTGCCATTCGGTTTGTTATATTTTATCCCGTTTTCAATCAGGTTGCGGAACAGCTGTTCAAACCGCGTTGGGGAGCAAGCCACAAACAGAGTGCTGTCTGCTTCCAGTGTAAGCGAAATGTGATTTTTCTCCGCCACAGGCTGCAGGCGGTCAATACAGTTTTTCAGTTCGTCTTTTACGCTGCACCGGCGGCTGGACGGATCCTCCTTCGCGTTTTCAATCTGAGAAAGCACCAGCATGTCGTCAATCAGGCGATGAAGCCGCTCCGCTTCGATATCGAGCACGTCATAAAAATAGCGGCGGGTTTTTTCGTCACGGTCGGAGCTTTTCAGCAGTTCGATGCTGCCGCGGATAGAGGTCAGCGGGGTTTTCAGCTCATGGGTAACGTTTGCCACAAACTCACTTCTCATCTGCTCCAGTTTGCGCATCCTCGTCACATCTGTAATAACCGCCAGTGCGGAGGGCTGCTGCCCTTCAATCGGGGAAACATAAACCAAGAACTGTTTTTCGTTCCCCGCACTGACAACCGCTTCTTTTCTGGATTCATGCTGATTAATTGCGTTGTGCATCAGGTTTGCAATCCGGCTGATTAGCAGGCTGCCTTCCAGCTTGGAGCCGTTTTTCAGGCCGGGTTTTTCCAGCAGGCGGCACGCGCTCTGGTTTAGAAACAGGATTTCGTTTTGGTCGCTGACGGCAAGCACGCCGTCGTCCATTCCCTGCAGCAGCCCTTCCAGCTGGTGCTGCTTGCCGGTAAGCTGTGAAACAGCGATTTCCGTGTTTTCGGCCATTGTATTGAACGAGCGGGCAAGCTTGCCGACTTCATCGCGATATTCCCCCACAACACGGCTGGAATAGTCGCCGTCCGAAATGCTGTACGCAGTGTCGGTAAGCTGATGAAGCGGTTCGGTGATGCGGTAAACCAAATACCCGGTTACAACGCTTACAATAACGATGCCTAAAAACATGCTGAGCAGCGCAATGAGCCAAAGCCGGTTGATTACCGCGTCAAGGTCGGCGGTGGGCAGCGCCGCGCGGATAAAGAACTGGTCCTTAATATAGACCGCTTCATAGTAATAGCGCTGATTCACGCTTGCGCTTACGCGGGTGTCGTATCCGCGGCCGTTTTTCAGCGCCTGCTGAATTTCCGGCCTGTCTTTGTGGTTCTGATTAATCTCCGCCTGTTCGCTGTCCCCAACAACTTTCCCGTTCAGGTCAATAATGCTGATCCGCATTTGCTGGCCGTTCTCAAGAAGGCGTTGGCTCACTTCAGTAGCGGCCTTATCCGGGTCTTTCGACAGTGTGCCCGTTTCGGTGGAAAGAATGCTCAAAGCCGTGTCGAGCCGTTTGGTAAATTCACTTTTGTACTGCTGCTGCACCTGCAGCGCTGCGAACAAAAAAGCTGCAACAAAGCCGACTATGATAATAGCGGCATTGCAAAGCATCAACCTTTTTTTCATAATCGGCCTCCTGTTAAATAAGCTCCGTAAATTTGTACCCGACTCCCCGCACTGTTTGTATGTAAACCGGCACATCGGGATTATCTTCTATTTTTTGGCGCAGATAGCGCACATGAACATCGACCGTTCTGGTGTCGCCGTAATATTCGACGCCCCAAACCTTGTCGAGCAGAGTGTCGCGCGTCAGCACCTGGCCGCTGTTTTTCATCAGCATGACAAGCAGGTCAAATTCCTTCGCGGTAAGTTCCAGCAGCTTTCCCGCCTTTTTTACGGTGTGACGGCCGCTGTCCACGGTCAAGTCACCGATGGAAATCGTTTTTTCCTGCGGGTCCCCCTGCCGGGAGGCTCTGCGCAGCACCGCTTTGACCCGCGCGCAAAGTTCCTTTACGCTGAACGGTTTTACAATATAATCGTCCGCGCCGATTTCAAGGCCGAGCACCCTGTCGATTTCCTCGCCGCGGGCGGTGAGCATAATAACCGGGATGGAACGGGTTTCTTCTTTTTCCCGCAGCATACGGCACACCGCAAGGCCGTCCGGCTGCGGCATCATCCAATCGAGGATGATAACGTCCGGCGTGCGCTTTTTCACAGCATTTAAAAGCTGGGAACCGTCCGGGAATTCGGCGGTGTCAAAGCCGCTGTCCTTTAGCCCGAACGCCACCAGACGGCGAATGTTCAGCTCGTCATCGGCAATATAAACCAGCGCCATATTAATTCCCCCATTATTCTTTTGAATTCAGGTCGGGGTGAACGCCTGTTTCCATATAAATCACCCATTCCGCAATGTTCGTGGCGTGGTCGCCCATGCGCTCAATATATTTGGAAATAAAGAGCAGATCGACTTCGCGCATGACATTCTGCGGCGCTTCCGTAATGATTCCGCAAACCTCCAGGATGACTTTTGAGAACATTCCGTCCACATAATCATCACTGCGGCAAACTTCCCTGGCGGCTTCCACATCGTGGCTCAGGAACACATCCATCGCCTTGCGGAACATATCGCGCGCCGCCTCCATCATCTGTACCACATGAGTGATGGCCAAGCTGTTGATGTTCAGCTCGCCGATCGTCAGAATTTCGCAGATATCTGCGCACTGGTCGGCTTCGCGCTCAATATCCGTCAAAATTTTAAGGCAGGCGGCAATCACCCGCAGATCGCTGGCAATGGGCTGCTGCCTTGCAATCAGGTTCATGCAGATTTGCTCAATTTTATGCTCCGTCTGGTCAATTTCGTTGTCGCTTCCCGCAACCTCGGCGGCCTTTTCCAAATCCATGGTGCGCAGGGCGGAAATCGTCTCCCCGATGCGCTCATCCACTGCGTTGCCCATATCGGTCATCTGCGAAATCAGGTTGGCCAGTTCACGGTCAAAGAGTTTCCTCGGCATTATTATCTCTCCTTGTATTATACAGTTGTAAAAACGGAATTTCTAGATTTATATTCCATACGATTCCATTACTATGAATATTTCTATTTGCACTTATCAGCCGAAACGGCCGGTAATGTAGCGTTCGGTCCGCTCATCCTTCGGATTGTTGAACATGGTGAGCGTATCGGTAAACTCGACAATTTCGCCGAGCAGGAAAAACGCAGTCCGGTCGGCAATACGTGCGGCCTGCTGCATGTTGTGGGTTACAATGATAACCGTATATTTTGCGCGGAGGTCATCCATTAAATCTTCGATTTTCAGCGTTGAAATCGGGTCGAGCGCGCTGGTCGGCTCATCCATCAGGATAATATCGGGCTCCACCGCAAGCGCACGCGCAATACAGAGGCGCTGCTGCTGCCCGCCGGAAAGGCCGAGCGCGGACTTCCTGAGCCGGTCCTTGACTTCATCCCAAAGGGCGGCGCTCTTTAAGGACTGCTCCACAATTTCATCGAGCTTCTGTTTGTTTTTCACCCCATGCACACGCGGCCCGTAGGCGATGTTATCATAAAGCGTCATCGGGAACGGATTCGGCTTTTGGAACACCATTCCCGCGCGCTTGCGCAGCAGGGTGACGTCGGTGCGGGGGTCGTAAATATCCTCCCCGTCAATTGACACCAGACCGGTTATTTTACAGTTTTCAACCATGTCGTTCATGCGGTTGAGCGTTTTCAGACAGGTGGATTTTCCACAGCCGGACGGGCCGATAAATGCCGTCACCTGGTTTGGGGGAATCTCCATATTAATTCCTTTAAGCGCCTGGAAATCGCCGTAATATAAATTTAAATCCTGAATTGATATTTTACTTTCCATATCATTATCCCTTCTTTAGCGTTCTGGAGAGGAGCCCGGCCAGCCGGTTGAGCAGAAACACCAGAATCAGCAGTACCGCCGCCGTTGCATACGCAATATGCATGGCGTCCGGGGAAGAAGCCTCACGCGCTGTCTGGTACAGGTGCAGCGTCAGTGTGCGCCCGCTTGCAAAAATCTGCTGCCAAAAGCCGCGCGGCATGTTGTAGGACAGGCCCGAAGTGAATAAAAGCGCGGCGCTTTCGCCCACAATGCGGCCCATGGCCAAAATAACGGCTGTCAGCACGCCGGGCATTGCGCAGGGCAGCACGATGCCCATAACAACACGCAGCTTCCCGGCGCCGAGCGCCATTGCGCCTTCCTTGTAGGAACCGGGAACGGCGAGGAGCGATTCCTCCGTTGTGCGGATAATTGTTGGCAGAATGCAAATGGACATGGTAAGGCAGCCGGCCAAAATCGAAGTCTGCAGCCGGAACAGGATGCAGAACACCGTGTAGCCGAACAGACCGAAGATAATGGACGGAATGCCGGAAAGCACCTCGGTCGCAAAACGGATTGCCTTTACCAGCCTGCCCTGCTTTGCGTATTGTGTAAGGTAAATAGCGGAGGAAATTCCGATTGGCGCGGAAATAAGCAGCGTTATTACAACAATATACATGGTATTGATGATCATTGGCAGGATGCCCTTGAGCTCATCCTTCGTTTCGGAGTATGGCGTGGTAATAAACCTCCACGAAATGTAAGGCAGACCGTTGACGAGGATATAGCAGATGATTCCAATCAGTGTAACAACGGTAATTGCCGCCGCGGTATTGATGAGGGCTTTCAGAACGGTGTCCATCGGGCGGCGCTTTTTTCCGTATAAGGAGTTATTCTGCATCCATCTGCACCCCCCTCTTTGAAATATAAGTAAAGCTGACATTGACAATCATAATGAATACAAACAGCACCAGTCCAATGGCGAACAGAGCCTGGCGGTGCAGCCCGGAGGCGTAACTCATTTCCATTGCAATTCCGGTGGTAAGCAGGCGGACGGTGCCCAGCAGCGACGGCATGTTTGCCACGTTGCCCGCAACCATGATAACCGCCATGGTTTCGCCGATTGCGCGGCCCACGCCCAAAATAACGCCCGCCAAAATACCGGAGCGGGCGGCGGGAATACTCACTTTAAAAATGGTAGTGGTCTGTGTTGCGCCAAGCGCAAGCGAGGCTTCGCGGTATGCCTGCGGCACTGCCTTCAGCGAGGTTTCGGTCACACTGACAATTGTGGGCAGAACCATAACGGCAAGAATCAGGATAGCCGCCAAAAGGCTGTCGCCGATGGTGTTGTTTTGAAAAGCCGGAAAATTGCGGATTGCCGGAACAATTACCAGCATACCGAAAAATCCGTAGATAACCGAAGGGATACCCGCGAGCAGTTCAATGGCGGGATGTACCAGCCTGGCCACCTGGGGGCGTGCCGTTTCCGCCAGGAACACCGCTGTTAAAATGCCGATTGGCACGCCGATTACAATTGCACCCAGCGTACCCGCAATGGAGGAAAGAATCAGCGGCAGGATTCCGAACTGATCCGCTTCCGCGTTCCACTGCGTGCCGAACAGGAAATGCCCCAGGCCAATCTGCACGATAGCCGGAGCGCCCGCCGCAATGATATAAACCGTAATCAAAATAACCGAACCGACGGAGACACACGAAAACACCAAAAATATGGATTCGGCAAGCTTTTCCGTCCCCTGTGTCCAAAGGGATAAAACGGAGCAGACAATTCCGCCGACCAAAACATAAATGGAGGGCCAAAGGTAGCCCACCGTTATTTTACTGATATTCAGCTGCGTAACCGCTTCCTGAATACTGGAGGTGGTAATCAGTACAATCAGGGGTGTAATACCGGACAGGACAAACGCCGCCCCGGAAAGGGCAGCTTTGTTCAGCAGGAGCAGCACAATCCCGGCAGCCGCCAGCAGAACGCCTGAAATTACCGCGGCCCTTGTCAGCACGGGTATGGTGACCAGCCCGCTCATTGTGGGGCCCTGCACACGAAAGCCCTTTGTTACGGCAAGCTGCAAAGCGCTTACCGTGTATGTTGTATCTTTAAAAACAAACCGCATGTACGGAAGGAAAAAAAAGGTGAGAACGGAAATGAGGCCTAACAAAACTGCTAGGCCTTTTTTCCTGTTATTTAATTTCTGATCTTTTTGCGCTTGCTGCGCACCCATCATTGTTATGCTCATTTTACAGTTACCAAACCAGCCTTCTTAATAACTGCCTGGCCTTCATCGGACTTGACAAATTCAAACCAAGCTTTCACAAGGTCGCTGTCCGTGCCTTTTTTGTAGATTTCAATAAACGGTCTTTGCGCCTTGTAGGTTTTATTTACAATGTTTTCCTCATTGGCCTTAACACCGTCAATGTCAACCGCTTTGAAAGTGTCATTTAAAGAGTCGAGTGAAACATAGCCGATTGCGCTCGGGTCGCTGCTCACTTTTGTAACCACTTCGCCTGTGGAGGAAAGCTCCGCCGCATACTTGCATTTTTTAGCCGCTTTGAAAATGGTTTCAAAACCGTCACGCGTACCGCTGGCAGCTTCTCTGCCCAATACCGTAATCTTCTTGTCAGCGCCGCCGACATCTTTCCAGTTGGTAATCGCACCGGTGAAAATTTTATTAATCTGATCGCTGGTCAAATTGGCGACTTTATTATCTTTATTGACTGCAACCGCAATTCCGTCAATTGCCAATTGAACAATTTGGTAGTCCTCCGGTTTTTCTTCCGGTTTCATTGCTCTTGAAAGATCACCGATGAGCGCTGTGCCCGCGCTGACCGCCTTGGCTGCGTCGCCGGAACCTGTGCCGCCTTTTTCAACCGTTACGCCGGGATACTTTGCGGAAAACGCTTCGCCGAGTGCCTGGCAAACCTTAGCCATGGAAGTGGAACCGTTCAGTGTAAGCTTGCCGCTCAGCTCTGCGGCAGCCGCGGAAGAAGCCTCCTGAGATGCTGCGGTACTCTGCGCGGGAGTCGATGCTGTATTTGAGGTTGTGCCCTGAATTTCAGAGCTGCATCCTGCGAACGCCAATGCGGAGCACAGGATAGCTGCGGATAAAATGGCAGAAATTGTTTTTCTCATTCTTAGAAGTCCCCCTATATATTTTGTTCTTCTCTTAAGTACAGTTTTATTCTAGAGGGACAATGTTAAATCTATGTTAAACTTAGTTTAGATTGGACTTAAATAAAATATACCTGCCAAATTGAAAATTCTTCCCATGTCATATCCCGCGCACCAAGCACTTTGCAATTATACTTTTGTAAACAAAAGCTTACATTTTCCGTTCAGCGTGTAACGCCCCATTCCGGCAGGCACAAACGCGCTGTCGCCCTTGCGGATGGAAAGCGACTCACCTTCGCCGCCTTGCAGAACGGCTTCGCCGGAAAGGCACAGCAGGGAATGAAAGCTTTTTGTGTCCGCGTCCATTTGGACTTCCCCGGAAAGCTCCATGCTGTAAACCGTGAAATATTCACAGGAAGCAAGCAGAGTGCGGGTGCACCCGCCAAGCACCTCCGGTTCGCCCTGCGGCTTTGCCGAACGCTGCGGCTTTTCCAGCTTCGTAACGTCAAGCGCCTTTGCAATGTGCAGCGCGCGCGGTTTTCCGTCCGCGCCAATCCTGCCATAATCATAAATACGGTAAGTGGTGTTTGAATTCTGCTGAATTTCGGCAATTACAATGCCTGCGCCGATTGCGTGGAGCGTGCCGGAATCAATAAAGAAAACGTCGCCGGCATGAACTTCAACCTTGTTGAGCACCTCGAGCAATGTATTGTTTTCGATTCTCTGCTGAAATTCCGCTTTGGTAATCGGTTTTTGAAAGCCGTAGTAAAGACTTGCGCCCGGCTCATTTTCAACAACATACCACATTTCGGTTTTGCCGTATTCGCCTTCGTTTTTCAGCGCGTAATCATTGTTGGGGTGCACCTGCACCGAAAGGCGTTCCTGTGCGTCGATCAGTTTCACCAAAATCGGGAACTGCTCGAACGCTTCGCAGTCCGTTCCCAACACCTGTTTGCCCGCGCGGTTAATATATTCCTTCAGCGTGCAGCCCTCGAATTCACCGTCTGAAATAACGGATAAGCCGTCCTTATGGCAGGAAAGCACCCAGCTTTCCGCCAGCTTTTGCGCGGAGCTGTGCTGATGATAATCTGTTCTCAGTTTTGTGCCGCCCCAAAGGTAGTCCTTACAGGGGGCTGTTAATTTAAATGGTTTCAATTGATTCACTCCTTACTGTAATACAATGTAATCATAACTCTTGTATTTCGAAACCGCAAGTAAAATGTAACATGTTCCGGGCTTTTACTCCTTCTTGAAGACAGATTTATTCACCTGATTATGAAATATAAAATAAATTTAATTTTCTCTTTACTTTAGCGCGCTAATAAGGTAAAATATACATACAATATATAAAAAACAAGCGGGGTATTCTGATGAAAAAAATAATATCATTTTTATTGGCGGCCGCCATGGCCGCATCCTTTGCCGCATGCGGCATTGTAAGCAGCGTGGCGGGCACGGGCAGCTCAACCACCGCCGGCAGCGCGGCCGGCAGTTCCGCGGCAGCCTCCGACGAATCCTGGAACAAGGTGCAAAAAGCCGGGAAGCTGGTGCTTGGCCTTGACGACGCGTTCCCGCCCATGGGCTATGTCGACACCAAAACAGGCCAGCTGGTCGGGTTTGACATTGACCTTGCAAAGGAAGCGTGCAAACGGCTGAACATTGAGCTGAAAACGCAGCCGATTGACTGGGACAACAAAACCGCGGAACTGAACAACGGCAACATTGACTGTTTGTGGAACGGCTTCAGCAAAACGGCAGAAAGGGATAAAGAATTCAATCTGAGTATCCCGTACATGAAGAACAATCAGATTATCCTGATTAAAACGGGTGCCTCATACAAAGGCCTTTCCGACCTTGCCGGCAAAACAATCGGCGTTCAGACGGATTCTTCCGCCGAAGTCGCCCTGAATGCAAATACCGACTTTAAGAAAACTTTAAAATCCGTTGTACAGATTGACGATTACTCCAAAGCGGTGCTTGAGCTGCAGAACGGCACAATCGACGCAATCGGCATCGACGAAGTGGTTGCGCGTTACTACCTTACAAACAACCCGGGCGCTTACAAAGTAATGCAGGATAAGGACGGAAAAGACGCTTCCCTTGCGAACGAGGATTATGTCGTCGGCTTCCGCAAGGCCGACAGTGCGCTGAAAGAAAAGATTGAGGGCGCGTTAAAAGCGATGGCTGCGGACGGAACACTGGCAAAGATTTCGACAAAATGGTTCGGCGAGGATGTAACAACCGTCGCAAAATAAACCTGACGGCCAGACAGGCAAACTGTCAGACTGCGGCACAGGGCCGGATTTTCCGGTTCTGTGCCCTTGGCATTTATTAACATGATATTTGGAGGTGCGTGCCCATGAATTATCAGGTGCTTTTATCACAAATGCTGGAAGCAACCGTCATGTCGCTCCGCATATTTTTTATTACACTGGTTTTTTCACTGCCGCTCGGGCTTTTGGTCGCCATGGGGCGCATGTCAAAGATAAAAATCATTCATCTTCCGGTTCGGTTTTACATTTTGATTATGCGGGGCACGCCGCTGATGCTTCAGCTGCTGTTCATTTTCTACGGCATGAAGCCCATTTTCGGAATTCAGCTTGACCGTGTTTTGGCGGCGGAGGTTGCGTTTATCCTGAATTACGCCGCATATTTCGCCGAAATCTTCCGCGGCGGCATTGAGGGGATTCCGCGCGGCCAGTATGAAGCGGCCAAGGTTCTCGGTTTTACCCGCCGCCAGACTTTTTTCCGTATTGTGCTGCCCCAGGTGACAAAGCACATTATCCCCCCGATGGGCAATGAATTCATTACGCTGGTAAAGGACACCTCGCTTTCCCAGGTCATCGGCGTGGTCGAACTGCTGAAGGTAACGTCAAACTGGGTTTCTTCGGCCGTCAGCATGACGCCGTTTGCCATTGCCGCCGTGTTCTACCTGGTGATGAACGGCATTGTGACGCGCTGCTTTACCGTGGCCGAAAAACGGCTGAGCTACTATCGTTAGGAGGATGGAAATGCAGATTTTGACCGCAAAAAATATTTATAAAAGCTTTGACGGCACCGAGGTGCTCAAAGGAATTTCCATCGATGTTACAAAAGGGCAGGTGCTGGCGATTATCGGGCCGTCCGGCTCGGGGAAAAGCACCTTTCTGCGCTGCATTACGCAGCTTGAAACCGTTGATTCGGGTGAAATCACCATCTGCGGTGACACACTGGTAAAAAACAACGAAAGCGGAAAGGCCGTTTATTCCGACAAAGCCGCGTGCGGAAAAATCGGGCTGCACATTGGGCTGGTCTTCCAGAATTTTAACCTGTTTCCGCATTTTTCAGTGCTGCAGAACATTACCGAAGCGCCGATCCGTGTACTGCACAAAACAAAAGAGGAAGCGGAAAATGCCGCGCGGGAGCTGCTGAAAAAGATGGATTTGTCCGACAAGGCGGACGCCTACCCTTGCCAGCTTTCCGGCGGGCAGCAGCAGCGTGTTTCCATAGCGCGTGCGCTTGCAATGAATCCGGATATTCTGTTTTTTGACGAACCGACCAGCGCGCTTGACCCGGAGCTGACGGGTGAAATTCTAAAGGTAATCCGCGAGCTTGCAGCCGAACACATGACCATGGTGGTGGTCACGCATGAAATGAAGTTTGCCCGCGACGTGGCGGATTACGTTGTATTTATGGATGACGGCGCAATTATTGAGCAGGGCGTGCCGGAGCAGCTGTTTGACAACACACAGAACGAACGCACACGGGCATTCCTTTCCCGTTTTAACGAAGGCTGACCGGACATTTCAAAAGGCCGCATCGCTTAAAATAAGCGATGCGGCCTTTTTTTATGTCGGATTTATTTTGTAACCGGCTCGGTATGTTTTTTAAGCCATGCAAGCTCCCTGCCAGAAAGGGACGGAGAAAGCTTTTCGTAAACCAGCTTGTGGTAATTGTTCAGCCACTCGACTTCCTCATCCGTCATCAGCTCTGTCAGGACACCCGCGGTATCAATTGGGAAGTAGGTGACCGGTTCAAATTTCAGGAACTGGCCGTATTCATTATTTACAAAATTGGTAACCAGCATGATGTTCTCGGTACGGATGCCGTGCTTGCCTTCTTCGTAAATACCCGGCTCATTTGTGACGGTCATGCCCTTTTTAAATACAACATTATTGCTGATTCGCAGGTTCTGCGGCCCTTCATGAACACCGCCGAACATGCCGACCCCGTGGCCTGTGCCACAGCGGTAGTCAATGCCGTGCTTCCAAACCTGTTCCCGACAGAGGATATCCACGTTCCCACCCGTGCAGCCTTCCAGGAAAACCGCGGTTGCAAGAGCAATATGGGCTTTTAATACATAGGTATAGTGTTCTTTTTCCTCGCGGGTAAGCGGCCCGAGCACAAAGGTGCGGGTAATATCCGTCGTGCCTTCCTGGTACTGCCCGCCGGAATCTATCAGCAGGAACCCGCGCTGTTTCAGCGTGCTGCATGCGTCCGGCTCCGGATGATAATGCATCATGGCGGCATTCGCATTGTAGGCGGCAATGGTACCAAAGCTTTCACCCATGTTGCCCGGTTGCTTTGCGCGGCATTCTTTGAGCATGTCGCATACGGTGCATTCCGTCACGGTTTCACCGCGCTCCATTTTATCTTCAAACTGTACGCTGTACTCGACCAGTGCGCAGCCGTCCAAAACATGAGCCTGAATGATATTTTTAATTTCCGTTTCGTTCTTTACGCCCTTCAGGTTTGTAACAATGTCACTGCCTTCTTTGATGGTGACAAACTCATTCTGCTGTAAAATGGAATAAAACTCGTAGTTGAGGTTCATCGTATCGACCAGCATGGTCATTTTTGTATGAATGCCCTTTAACGAAGCGTCGATATCCTCATATTCTTTTACGGTAACGCCGTTTGCTTTTAAATATTCCAGTGTTTCGGGCAAAACGCGCTTTGTATTAATAAAAAGATAAGCGGAATCGGAATAAACCGCGGCGTAGGAAACAGCGAACGGATTATAGTCGATATCGTCTGCGCGAATATTCATCAGCCATGCGACACAGTCCAGTTTGGTGAAAAGCTGACCGTCGGCCTTTTGCTTTTTCAGTTCGGCGCGCACCTGCTCCAGCTTTTCCTTACAGGTAAAACCCGCGTATTTCACATCGTGCACAAACACTTTGGAATCCGGCACAATGGGACGGTCGGGCCAAATATCGGCAATCAGGTCAACCGACTTGATGTTCAGCTTCTTTTCCTCGAATTTATCGTGCATTTCTCTGACGGACGCAGCGGACATCATTTTGCCGTCAAACCCGACGGTTTCACCGTCCTTCAGTTTATCATTTAAAAATTCAATGTACGTAGGAACCCCTTTGACCGCCATGCGGTAAAGCGTGATTTCGCTGCCCTCCAGCTGGTGCGCGGCCTGAATAAAGTACCGGCCGTCCGTCCACAGCCCGCTTTCCGTTTCGGTAACGACCAAAGTGCCCGCGGAACCGTTAAACCCGGAAAAATAACTTCTGGCTTCCCAATGGGCGGGAAGGTATTCGCTCATGTGCGGGTCGGAAGAAGGAATGATGCAGGCCTGCACGCCGTTCTCTTTCATTTTGCCGCGCAGAGCGGCAATTTTTTCGTTTACGCTTATCATATTCATTGCTCCTTATATTATAAAATACCGTATAACATATAATAAAAAGTATAGGCTCAACTCCTGATATTGTCAAGACAACCGCAAAACATACAGCCGTTCCCGGTTAGGAACGGCTGTATGTTTATTCAGACATTTTGAATATAGTTCGAGTTTTCAGACAGTTCTTCCTTATCTTTCATGAAGCGGAACATAACTGCGGTGCGGAGAAATGCTCATGTATGCCGGGCGGATAATTTTACCCACATTAATTTGTTCCTCCATCAGATGCGCGCTCCAGCCGGCAATACGCGCCATGGCGAACACCGGGGTGAAGAGCTCCGGCGGAAGGCCGAGCATGTGGTAAACGAAACCGCTGTAAAAGTCAATGTTGGCGCTGACACCCTTGTAGGTTTTGCGTTCCTGCCCAATGACTTCGGGTGCAAGACGCTCCACAAGAGAATACAGCTTATATTCCTGTGTCAATCCCTTTTCTTCGGAAAGGCTCTGTACAAACTTCTTAAAGATATCTGCACGCGGGTCGGAAAGCGAATATACCGCATGCCCCATCCCGTAAATCAAGCCGGACTTGTCGAACGCCTGCTTATTGAGCAGCTTTTTCAGATAATCGGCAACCTTTTCCTCGTCCTCCCAGTCGTCAACGCTCTTCTTCATATCCTCAAACATCATCATTACCTTAATGTTTGCGCCGCCGTGCTTCGGCCCTTTTAAAGAGCCTAGGGCAGCCGCGATAACCGAGTACGCATCCGTTCCGGAGGACGCGACAACGTGCGTGGTAAAGCTGGAGTTATTGCCGCCGCCGTGTTCCGCGTGCAGCACAAGAGCCAGGTCGAGAATCCGTGCTTCCAACGCGGTATATTTATTGTCGATTCTAAGCATGTACAGAATATTTTCCGCAGTGGACAGGTCGGGCCGCGGCGCGTGAATAAAGAAGCTGTTGTTCCGGTCCATGTCATGCGCATAGGCCTGATACCCGTAAACCGCAAGCTGCGGAAACAGCGCGATCATTTCAAGGCACTGGCGCAGCACGTTCGGCAGCGAAGTGTCGTTGGGCCTTTCGTCGTAAGCATAAAGAGTGAGAACGCTTCTGGCCAATGTGTTCATCATGTCGCAGGTGGGCGCTTTCATAATAATATCGCGTACAAAATTTGTCGGCAGCGTCCTGTATTTAAACAGCAGCTGTTTGAACTCTGTCAGCCTTTCCGGACTTGGCAGCTCGCCGAAAAGAAGCAGGAAGGTAATTTCCTCAAAACCAAACCGGTCTTCCTTAATAAATCCGCGTACAATGTCCTTCACATTCATTCCGCGGTAGTACAGTTCGCCTTCACAGGGGACGCTCTGACCGTCAACCTCTTTCGAGGAGATAATTTCGGATATTTCGGTCAGCCCTGTCAAAACGCCTTTTCCATTGATATCCCGCAGGCCGCGCTTCACGTTATACTTGGCAAACAAACTCGGGTCAATGGTACTTCGGCTGGTACAAAGATTGGTCAACTCCAGAATTTCGGGGGTGATCTTGAAAAAATCATCATTTGCGTTTTTGGCCATGTTTCATATCTCCTTTTTCTGTTTATTATACACTTCCCCGTTAGGGAAATTTGGTGAGAATTCTGTTAACCGCCCGAACAGCGGTTTCGGAATCCCACTATTTTCATTCATGAAATTCGCAAATCATATCTTTTTGCGTCCGTGAAGGGTCCTGCTCCCTTATTCTTTGGAACGAATCGATTATTCCCCATTATCATTACTTTTCACAACGCTGAACGTTGATTAATTTACAGTATAACCGATACACCGATTTTATGTCAACCTCAGACTGTGAACGCAATGTGAATTTTTTAATGTATAAACATGCAAAACGCCCCCACTGCAAAACATAGCAGCAGGAGCGTTTCTTTTGTCAGGGCCGATTCAGACGGCCTCCAAACGATTATTTTTACAGAAGAATTAAGATAAAATGCCGTCGCGCGCTTCCAAATATTCATCGTAAGTGGAAATACGGTCAATCACTCCGTCGTCCGTAATCTCAATAATACGGTTTGCAATCGTCTGAACAAACTGGTGATCGTGCGAAGCAAACAGCAGCACCCCTTTAAAATCCGTCATTCCGTTATTCACGGCAGTAATGGATTCCAAATCAAGGTGGTTGGTGGGCTGGTCAACCACAAGCACGTTTGCACCGAACATCATCATGCGTGAAAGCATGCAGCGGACTTTTTCACCGCCGGACAGCACATTGACCTGCTTTTGCACATCGTCACCGGAAAACAGCATTTTGCCGAGGAACCCACGCAGATACGTTTCGGTCGTATCCTTGGAATACTGCTCAAGCCATTTTAGGATGCTCAGCTCACAACCGTTGAAAAAGGCGGAATTGTCCTGCGGGAAATAGGACTGGCTGGTGCTCACGCCCCATTTAAACGTTCCTTCGTCAGGCTCGATTTCCTCCATCAGAATCTTAAATAAAGTTGTGTTGGCAATTTCACTGGAAGCGACAAATGCAATTTTATCACCTTTGTTTACACGGAAGCTGACGTTGTTCAGCACCTTTACACCGTCAACGGTTTTGGTAAGGCCTTCGACCTCCAAAATTTCCTTGCCCGGCTCACGGTCCATGGTAAAACCGACAAACGGGTAACGGCGCGACGAAGCCGGCATTTCCTCCACTGAGATTTTATCAATCAGCTTTTTGCGGGAAGTAGCCTGTTTTGACTTGGACTTATTGGCTGAAAAGCGCTGAATAAAGTTTTGCAGTTCTTTGATTTTATCCTCGGCCTTTTTATTCTGGTCGCGCATGACGCGCTGCATGAGCTGACTGGACTCGTACCAAAAGTCATAGTTGCCGACATACAGTTTAATTTTGTTATAGTCAATATCAACGATATGGGTGCAGACATTGTTCAAAAAGTGACGGTCATGGGAAACAACAATTACCATTCCCTCGTAGTCCATCAGAAAATTTTCAAGCCAAGCGATGGACTTGTTGTCAAGATCGTTGGTGGGCTCATCCAGCAAAATAATATCCGGCTGGCCGAACAGCGCGCGCGCAAGCAAGACCTTCACCTTTTCCGAACCCGTCAGCGTGTTCATAACAGAATAAAGGATTGCCGAATCAACGCCCAGCCCCTGCAAAAGGCGGCCGGCCTCGGTTTCCGCATCCCAGCCGTTCATTTCGGCAAACTCGGCTTCCAGATCCGCCGCAAGGATTCCGTCTTCGTCTGTAAAGTCTTCCTTGGCGTACAGCGCATCCTTCTGCTTGAGCACCTCGTAAAGCCGGGGATTGCCCATTAATATCGTTTCAAATACCGTGTATTCATCAAAGGCGTGGTGATCCTGCTTCAACACGGACATGCGCAGCTTGGGGTCAATAATAATCTCGCCCTTTGTCGGTTCCAATTCACCTGAAAGCAGCTTCAAAAAGGTGGACTTTCCCGCACCGTTTGCACCGATTACACCGTAGCAGTTACCGGCATTAAAAAGCAAATTGACATGCGAAAATAAACTTTGGCCGTCAAAACTCAGGCCAAGGTCAGATACAGTAATCATAGTTCCTCCAAAGTTCTTAAGTCAATTCCCATCGACTTGAATAAATACAGGATATGGATTCGATAAATGATTCTGCCAAGCCGGCAGAATCGCGGCAGCAAATCCATCCTACTAATGATTATAGATTATTTCTTATATTTTATCATAAAAATGCCGGAATAAATATGGTGAAAGCCATGAAGTAATCCCGGTGACGCTTGTTATTTTTGATGAACAATGCTATAATAATGGGAATATCAGCGGCATCCTGTGCTTTTTAGGGGGCATTACAGTGAAAATTCAGGAGTCAGGCGAAAACTATTTGGAAACTATTTTAATTCTGCAGTCAAAAAACGGATCTGTCCGTTCCATTGACGTCGCAAATGAGCTTGACTATACCAAAGCGAGCGTCAGCCGGGCCATGAGCATTTTAAAGGAAGCCGGCTACATTACAATGGAACAAAACGGCAGCCTGGTGCTTACTGAAACCGGCCGCAAAAAAGCGGAATCGGTCTATGAACGCCATACGCTGATTGCCAAGTTCCTTGAAATGACGCTGGGGGTCAGCAACGATATTGCGGCACAGGACTCCTGCCGTATAGAGCATATTATCAGCGAAGAAAGTTTTGAACGGATTAAGGAATTTATTCAAACCAATAAATAATCATATCGTTTCCGGAAACGATACAGCAATGAATATTTCGCTGCCATACCGCTTAAAGCGGGCCGGCAGGGAACTTTCAGGTGGTCCCCGGCTAAACGAACGCCTGCTATAAACAGGACAGGCTATTTATGGAGAGAGGTGCCCTATGAATTTTATCAGTGCCGTATGCCCGCACTGCGGCAAAGAGCTGCAGCTGCCGGAGGACGCCCAAAACATTGTGTGCATGTACTGCGCCCAGCCCATTGACGCGAAGGTTCTGCTCCGTGAATCAATCAAATTGCCAGGCGAGAATTACACAAGGCTGATGAGGGAAGCCGAATCCCTGCTGAACGATGAGATTTTCAGCCGCAGAATAAAATTGAAAAATATAAAGCAAAGCACCTATCCGGAGGATTTTGAAAGCTACCAGGCTTTGGTACGCCCCGCTTTAAAAGCTTACTGCCTTGCGGCGACCGAGAGCGACAAAGCGGCGGATTATTTTTCCGGGGTGCTTTTTAACCGTTTTTTAAAGCAGTTTGAGCTGGAGGGGATTATGAAGGAAAGCGACCCCCGCTTTTTCGACTGCCGCTACATGATTGTTTCGTTTACAATCCCCGCATTTCTGGAGCAGAACACCCCGGCGGCCGAGGAACTGGCCGACCGGTTCCTTGCAAAATGGAACGAGCACTACCCTAAAAATCCGCTTGGAAAATCCAATTTCGAAACGATAAACAATGGGTTTAAGAAGAAATTCTGTTTCATCACCACGGCAGTTTGTTCCTCGCTGGGTTTAGGGGACGACTGCACGGAGCTGAACACATTCCGCAGATTTCGGGACGATTGGTTTGCCAAAACGCCGGAAGGCCGGGCAAAAATCAGTGAATATTATTTGTTTGCACCGATGATTGTCCGTGCAATCGATCAGTCCGAAAATAAAGAAGCTGTTTACCGGAATATTTGGGAAAACCACCTGTCCCCCTGCCTGGAGCTGATTGAATCCGACAAGCCGAAGGAATGCGCCAGTAAGTACGAGGGCATGATTCTTGAATTGGAGCGCAGCTGGCTGCTCTGAAAATTCCTCGATACAAAAAATAAAAGGACTCGGACGGCGAAATAATTCGCTGGTCTGGGTCCTTTTTCTCAACTTTTCCGCTGTTAGTCCTCGTCCCATTTGATTACTTCCGTAGCGCCCTGGTTACTGGCCTGTTCCATCAGCTTCAGCATTTCAAGCGAACTGCGAAAATGCTGCGTCATATCTTGCTCCACCCAAGTGATGGTGCCCTGCCAAGTGGCATTTTGCCGGTATTGAACATTAACAATAAATGTTGTTTTTTGATTTTGAAGAAGCTCGTCCATTGAATCGTCCATTGTATCTTCCGCCTTTTTAATGATTTGTACATTTTTCCTGTCTGAAAAATTTCTTGTTTCAAATGCTGCCTGCGGGAATGTCAGACTGTCAAATAAATCATCCATCCCTTTCAGCATCTCGCCCTCATTGTTAAATTGGAGTGTCTTTTTATAGTATTCGCTGTAAACACGGCCCCTTATCGCTTGGTTCCGCATTGGAACAAGATAGACGATGCTTCGTGAAGGAAGCGAGTCCTTTGTTTCCACACTTGTCTGCATTCTTAATTCTCCTTTATTATTTTTGAACTTATTAGTATAATACCCCCTTCTGGTCACATGTCAGTCACATAATATATTTTTTTAATATATTTATGATATATTTCAAAGCACAAACGCCATACGGACTTGCAACAGTCAAAACGAACCGGCATATACTGCTTAAAAGGGGTGATTGCGATGTTTGGTGCTTTACTGGGCTTTGCGCTTTCGGGGTTGCTGTTTTTCATTCTGCATGTTACGGGCTCCGGCTCGTTCCCCCGGCCGCTTACCGCGCAGGAAGAAAAAGAGTGCCTGGAACGGTTTAAAAACGGTGACATGGCAGCCAGGAATGAATTGATTGAACATAACCTTCGGCTTGTGGCACACATCATAAAAAAATACTATGCGAATTCAAACGATCAGGATGATCTGATTTCCATCGGAACCATTGGGCTGATCAAAGCGGTCAACACATTTGACAGCAGCAAGGGGATCCGGCTTTCCAGCTACGCTGCCCGCTGCATTGAAAATGAAGTCCTTATGTTCTTCCGCTCTTCTAAAAAAAGCGCCCAGGATGTTTCAATGAACGAGCCGATTGACACCGACAAGGACGGCAACGCCCTTACATTAATGGATGTGATGGCAACAGAGGATAATATCCTTGATAATCTTGACTGCAAAATCAAATCCGAGCAGCTGAAACGATATCTTTACGAGGTACTTTCACCCCGCGAACGCAAAATTATTGAACTGAGATACGGGCTGACCGGGCTTAACCCGCTCACGCAGCGCGAGGTAGCGCAAAAGCTTGGAATTTCGCGCTCGTATGTTTCAAGAATTGAAAAGAAGTCACTGGGCGCTTTGTACAAACGGTTCACGAAATAAAATCAATACATAATAAAAGGGCTTTCTCGAAACGATTTGAAAAAATCGAACCGAGAAAGTCCCTTTTGTTTGTCTGTTCATTCCGTATTTGGATCACATTATTTTGAAATATTCCTGTTCTGCGGTCAGAATCGCTTGAAAGCGGCTGCCTTCGGTATATAATATGATTAATATTGTCTCAGCCTGAAATAAAATAGGAAACGTGGGATTATCATGAAAAAATTAATTATCGTAACGTCACCGCCGGCCTGCGGAAAAACCTTTGTTTCCAAGCAGCTCGCGGCAGCGCTAAAGCATGTGGTCTATTTGGATAAAGACACGCTGATTCCGCTGTCAAAACAGATTTTCGCTGCGGCGGGAAAAGAATATGACAGAAGTTCCGCCTTTTTCAATAAAAACATCAGGGACTATGAATATCAAACAATTGTAGCTCTTGCGCTGGAAGCATTGAGTTATGATGATATTGTGCTAATTAACGCGCCGTTTACAAAAGAAGTGCGTGATATGAGCTACATCAACGCGTTAAAGGCCAAATTAAAAGAAAAGAACGCGTCGCTGGTCGTCATTTGGGTGGAAACCTCCATAGAGGTTTGCCGGAAAAGAATGTTCGAGCGGAATTCCGACAGGGACACATGGAAGCTTGCCCATTGGGATGAATATATTGCAACGTGCAATTTTAATGTTCCGGTTGCCCTGGACAACCCTGCTGAAAAAAATGATTTGATCCTATTTAAAAACTCTTCCGATGACGAATTCAATGCGTCATTAAAGCAGACAGTGGCAATTTTGGAGGAATCCTCGCCGGCGTAGCAGAACAGCTGCTTTTCAGCTTCGCATAACTTTGATCCCCTCAAATTAAGAAAGAAGGAAAAAATGAAAGATACTGTTTTACTCATTGTGGATGTGCAGACAGCTTTGGTACAGGGCCACCCGTATCATGGAGAAAAAATGATTGGCAATATAAAAAGCCTGATTTCATTCTGCAGAAAAAATCAGGTTGAAGTGATATATGTTCGGCACGACGGCGGCACGGGTGATGAATTGGAATACAACTCAAGCGGGTGGCAGATAGAGAAAGAAGTTGAACCGCTCGACGGAGAAATGATATTCGATAAACGGTATAACAGTGCCTTTAAGTCCACCGGATTAAAGGAACACCTGGATCACCGCAATATTAAGAATATCATTCTCGTGGGGATGCAAACGGAATATTGTATTGACGCTACCTGCAAAACAGCGTTCGAATACGGGTACAATATCATTATTCCAGAGGAGAGCACGGCAACATATGACAACTCCTATTTCACAGGAAAAGCGCTTTATGAATTCTACATGTACGGAATATGGAAAGACCGCTTTGCCAAAGTGGCGAGCATTGCCGAACTGGAAAGCAGCCTATCCCCCCGTCTGTGATTTTTGAAAATTGAAGCATATATTTTCTGCAATCCAATTTTTATACTGCTGGAACTCTGTGTCACCCGGGGAAAGCTGAAGAACAAAGCCGATGCGCCCGAGCAGGCTGTTCCGGTATTCCTGCGGTTCTGTTTTTACTTTTCTTCGGCTAAGATGACCTTCGAGGCCGTATTTTTGAATATAGTATATTTCCTGGCGGATACCCCTGCGATATTCACGAGGTGCCTGAAGCTTTTCATTCACTACCGCGCCGGTAATTTTCCGGCGGCAGCCGCGGTTCAGGATCTTCGTTTTCCCATCATTCAGTTCAAAGCCGTTTGACGCTAAAATATGCCGTACAAAACCAATTAAAGACAGAGGATTGAATGAACCGGAAAAGGTCATGTCATCGCTGTAGCGAGTGTAAGCGATACGGCGCTTTTCACAGTACCCGCCAATGATTTCATCCAAAGGGGCAAAAACCAGATTGGAAAGCAAGGGGCTGGTGGGTGCACCCTGGGGCAATGCACCGCCGCGCGTGCAGAGCCTTGCAAAGTAAAAGCTGAGCACACTGTTATAGTTTTTATTTTCCACAGAAGCGCGGTCATCCGCATTCAAGTAATGGCGGCCCGCCAGCAGGGAATTTTCCAGCGCCCTGTCGATAGCCTGAAACACCTGCTGAAATGTAACGCTGCCAAAAAAATCACGGATGTCCAGCTTTACCACGAGGGGCTGCCCTAAGTGGGGCAGCGCATTATCCCGTACGGACTTCCCTGCGGTATAGGCCGTGGCATACCGGAACTCACCACCCGAAAGCAAAGGGAGGATTCCCCGCTGAATGCGTTTCAGCGGCAGGCTCGGCACACAAATCTGCCGCGTTCCGCCGCTTTTTTTCGGAAACTCCCGCAGGGTGTAGCAGTCTTTGCAGTATTCCTCATGCGAAAATCTTACCAGTTGATAATAGAGCCGGTAAAACTGCCGTTCATTCTGATTCTGATAAAGATATGCGCAAAAATCTTCAAGCGTATGAAGCATATCAATTCCTCTGCCGAAAATCCGGCTTATTTTTAAGTCAATTCCCAACGACTTGAGCCGGCGGCTTGAGATTAAGGCCGGGCATCCCCATGCCTTAGAAAAGCAAATTCAAACTCTGCCGAAGCAAAAACGAAGAGCTCTGACTGTAATGACTTTATAAGCGAAAACGGTACAAAAACTTCCTTTAGAACACAAACGCAGCCGTGTTTTGAATACATGAAATGTATGGTTACACGGCGAGGCTTGTTTTCTACGCGCGCAGCGCTGTAACTGTTGCTCTTGCAGGGGCTGCGACTCGCCGCCCCTTTGCAGAAAAAATCCGCAAAATTTGCTGCCGTTTCCGCTTATACAGTAATGTATCACATTTTATTTTAAAAATCCAGCATGTTTTTCTTTTTCGCATTTACACGCAGCAAAATCAGATTCCCTCCTTTATGATAAAAGCAAAGCGGCGGAGAAACTCCGCCGCTTTGCTTTTATTTTACTGATTGGACTTGAGCAAGGGTGTTTACACACTTTCGAGCAGCTTCGGCTGGTCAAACTGGCTGTTGTACAGGTTGGCGTAAAAGCCGTTCTGCGCAATAAGCTCCTCATGATTGCCCTGTTCCACAATATCGCCGTCACGCATAACCAAAATGAGGTCGGCGTCCCGGATGGTGGAAAGCCGATGGGCAATTACAAAGCTGGTGCGGCCCTTCATCAGGTTATCCATCGCTTTCTGAATCAGGATTTCGGTGCGGGTGTCCACACTGCTGGTCGCTTCGTCCAGAATCAGAATCTGCGGGTCGGCAAGAATGGCGCGCGCGATGGTCAGCAGCTGTTTCTGCCCCTGCGAAACATTGCTTGCTTCTTCGTTCAGAATCATGTTGTAGCCGTCCGGCAGTGTGCGGACAAAATGGTGTACCTGCGCGGCCTTTGCGGCGGCAACCACTTCCTCATCTGTGGCGTTTAGTTTGCCGTAGCGGATATTGTCCTTAATGCTGGCATTGTAAAGCCAGGTATCCTGAAGCACCATGCCGAACAACGAGCGCAGGTCATTCCGCGCAAAGTCGCGGATATCGTAGCCGTCTACCAGGATTGCACCCTCGTTTACGTCATAGAAACGCATTAAAAGCTTCACCATCGTGGTTTTGCCCGCACCGGTCGGGCCGACAATCGCTACCTTCTGCCCGGGCTTAATGCTGGCGGAGAAGTCCTTAATGATAATCTTATCCGGGTTATAACCAAAGTGAACGTGAGCGAACTGTACACTGCCGTCAATATGGACATTCAGCTCTGTGTCGGGATTTTTGCCGGTATTCACACGAATTGGCGCTGTGCTTTCCGGTATTTCCTCGGGCTGGCCCAGAAACTCAAACACGCGCTCTGCCGCCGCCGTTGTTTGCTGAAGGATGTTGGAAATGTTCGCCACCTGTGTCATCGGCTGCGTAAACTGGCGGACATACTGAATAAACGCCTGAATGTCACCGACGGAAAGCCTTCCGTTTACCGCCAGATAGCCGCCCAAGATGCACACGGCGACATAGCCGAGGTTGCCGATGAAGTTCATAATCGGCATCATTAATCCGGAAAGGAACTGGCTTTTCCAGGCGGAAGAATAAAGCGTATTGTTGTAACCGTCAAATGTATTTTTGGAATCTTCTTCGCCGTTAAATGCTTTTACTACAACATGGCTCGCATACATTTCCTCAATATGGCCGTTTACATGGCCAAGATACGTCTGCTGCGCTTTAAAATGCTTTTGTGACTTTTTGACAATCGTCATGATGAATCCCATGGAAGCCGGAATAATACAGAGTGCGACAAGCGTCATCTGCCAGCTGATGGTAAGCATCATAACCAAAATACCGATTACCGTGGTGACAGAGGTAATAATCTGCGTAACACTCTGATTCAAGCTTTGGCTGATTGCGTCCACATCGTTGGTGATATGGGAAAGCACCTCACCGTTTGTGGTGGTGTCATAATATTGGAATGGAAGCCTTTGAATCTTGGCCGCGATGTCACGGCGAAGATTATAAGTTACCTTCATCGAAACATCGGTCATAAGGTAACCCTGGATACAGCCGAACAACGCGCTGACCAGGTAAATTCCAATCAGCCAAAGCATGATTGTGCCGATATAACCGAAATCAACGCCGCTGCCGCTGCCCTGAATTTGATTCAATAAACCTGAAAAAATTGCGTTGGTCGCTTTCCCCAGAATTTTCGGCCCGACAATGTTGAACACAGTGGACGCAACCGCAAAAAGCATTACAACAACAAGCTGAATTTTATATTTTCCCATATAGCGAATCAATTTGCGGAAGGTTCCTTTGAAATCTTTTGCTTTTTCCCCGCTCATCATCATTCCCGCAGGGCCGTGTCCCCCACCGGGGCCGTGGCGAGGGCCATTCATCGGCATGGGGGCGCCGGAAGTGTTTTTTTCACTCATGCCATTTCCTCCTTTGAAAGCTGGGATGAAGCAATTTCATAATAGGTCGGGCAGTTTTTCAAAAGTTCCTGATGCGTACCCATGCCTACGACCTTTCCTTCATCCAGTACAATAATCTGCTCCGCGCCCATGATAGTGCTGACGCGCTGTGCGACAATCAGCACGGTGCTGCCGCCTGTGTGCGCCTTCAGCGCGCGGCGCAGGGCCGCGTCGGTTTTAAAGTCAAGCGCGGAAAAGCTGTCGTCGAAAATATAGACAGCGGGCTTTTTCACCAATGCACGTGCAATGGAAAGCCGCTGTTTCTGACCGCCGGAAACATTTGTGCCGGACTGCGAAATTTCGGAGTCAAAGCCCTGCGGCTCTTCCTCAATAAAGTCAATGGCCTGCGCGACGGAAGCAGCCGTTTTCAGTTCTTCCTCCGTTGCATTCCTGTCGCCGTAACGCAGATTTGACGCGATGGAGCCGGAAATCAAAATTCCCTTTTGCGGAACATAACCGATTTGATCGCGCAGTTCCTTTTGGGAAACGTTTTTTACATTTACGCCGTTTACCAATACTTCGCCCCCGGTTACATCATAAAAACGGGGAATCAGGTTAATGAGCGTTGATTTGCCGGAGCCGGTCGAACCGATAAACGCAGTGGTCTGCCCCGGTTTTGCGGTAAAGGTGATGTTTTGCAGCACATCTTCATCCGCACCGTGATAACGGAAATTTACATTCCTAAATTCAATGTATCCTGTTTTATCCGCATGGAATTTTTCCGCCTGTTCTGGGTCAACAATAGAAGGCTCGGTTGCAAGCACTTCAGCAATTCTTCCCCCGGAAACCGATGCGCGGGGAACCATGATGAACATGATCGCAATCATAAGGAAGCTCATGATGATCTGCATTGCATACTGCATGAACGCAAGCATATCGCCTACCTGCATGGTCGAATTGGCAATTTGATGTGCACCGACCCAAACAATCAGGAGCGTAATACCGTTCATGATTAACATCATAATCGGCATCATAAATACCATGATACGGCTGACAAACAAAGTGTTTTGGGTAAGGTCCTCATTGGATTTGTCAAACCGCTCTTCTTCAAACTTCTGCGTACCGAATGCGCGAATAACCATAAGACCGTTCAAATTTTCACGCGCAACCAGATTCAACCGGTCGATTAATTTTTGCATAATTTTAAATTTCGGCAAAGCGACACTGAACACGACAATAATTAATCCCAACAGTAAAACGCATGCCAGTGCAATCACCCAGCCCATGGATGTGGATTTGCTCAGCGCCATAATCACGCCGCCGATGCCTAGAATCGGCGCGTAGCAGATCATGCGGACCCCCATAATAAGCAGCTGCTGCACCTGAGTCACATCGTTTGTGGTACGCGTAATCAGTGAAGCTGTGGAGTATTTGTCAAATTCATGATTTGAAAAGTCTTCCACTTTGGAAAAAATATCATGGCGAAGATCACGGGCAACGCCTGCGCTGATTTTAGCGGAGAAAAAGCCCACCAAAACCGCCGCAAGGCCGCCGCCAAGGGCAATCAGCAGCATCCATAATCCCTTGTTTAAAATGTAGTTGTTCTGAATTTTGCCGATATCCATGCCCAGTTCCGTGTAAAAGCTTTTTGTCATTGCGGCGCCGCTTTGCCGCAGCATTGAATCGGAATTTTTCAGTGCCTTGCTGCGGGCTTCCTCAAATACACTTGACGGCAGCTTTTCCAGCATGGGCTGCATTGCGTAAAGCTTTTCAAAGTCAGCCGCAGTAATATTCGTGGAGCCGGACGCGGAAGCGGTAAAGCTTTTTCCGGACTGCTTTGCAAGCTCTTTTATTGTGTTAATGAACGTCCATGCGGTTTCACCGAAGGTTTTACCCAGCCGGTCCGCCGTAGCACTGTCCACATTGTTGCGCACATAAATATCCTCAGTCTTGAGCAGCGGATAAAGAGCGGCGTAATCGTCATGCTGCTTCCCCGCAGCAGAAGCGGAAACCAGCGTGTAATTTTTTTCAACGTCCGCTTTCTGTTCCGCTGTCATAAAGCTTTTCATAAATGTAAGTCCCTTGGCGCTGATTGCCTGGGGAGCGGCTTCCTGAATACCGTTCTGCTGTATGCCGACATTGACAATGTCGGACATATAATTCGGCAAGTTCAGATCGGCCATCGCCTGGCCGAACAGCAGGACAATCGAAGCGAGCACGATCAGTGCAAAAGGCTTTAAATACCTTGCCAGCTTTGTCATGTGATTGGTTCCTTTCATAAAGTCAATTGCCGCCATTTTAAGCCGTAATTAACTTTGATAAAATAATTATTCTTTGCGTTTTGTAATTTCTTCCATAATCCTGTAAAGTTTTTCAAACAGCCGGGCAAGCTCCGCTGTGTCTTCCGGGCCCAGACCTTCGATTATTTCTTCCAGCAGAGCCGTCATATGATCCGCTGCTTTTTTGAGCTGTGTTGCTCCGCTGTCCGTCAGCTTTACATAAACAACGCGTCGGTCGCTTTTGGTCATAACGCGCTCAATCAAGCCTTTGTCTTCAAGCGCGTTCAACATTTGTGAAACCGCCGGTTTGCTCATTTCAGCAGCCACGCTGAGGTCCGTGATTTTCGCCCCGGGTTTTTCAGGATCAGCTTTTTTGCTGAGCGCGACTATTTTATGCATCATAAAAAATTCACCCCGGGACACCCCGGGCAGCGGGGGGAGCCAGTTTTGCGTTTTTTTCAGCCTGTGCATTGCCTGAATCAGCTGATCCTTCTGCGATTGTTCCATCTTTTTCTACCTCCCGTTTTTAGAATTAAATTATTGTCTGACATAAATAGTTAACCTCATAAATAATTATTATAGATAAGTTTTTTGAAATGTCAAGCAAACTGTATTTGTCTTAACAGATTGTTTACTGAATATCCACATTTTACCCCGGCCGGAAATGATAAAAGCGGGAGACACCCCAAACTGCTTTGAGATATCCCCCGCTTCAACGGATATTGCTTTGTCTGTTACGGCTTTTCGAACTGCTCCACCGCGTCGGCGGCAGCGTCAAGCCACGGTGCATTCGCCAGCTCGGCAAGGCCCACGTCGAAATTTTTGGCCATTTCGGAGTCAAACGGGCATTTCCCCAGCACTTTCAGCTGGAATTTCGCCGCGATTTCCTCCACATGGCTTTCACCGAATACATGAATCACTTTGCCGCAGTCAGGGCATTTGACAAAGCTCATATTTTCAACAATGCCGATAATCGGCACATTCATCATCTGCGCCATGTTGACCGCCTTTGCAACAATCATGGAAACAAGCTCCTGCGGGGAGGTAACGATGATGATTCCGTCCAGCGGAATGCTTTGGAACACGGTAAGCGGTACATCGCCCGTGCCCGGGGGCATGTCAACAAACAGGTAATCGACATCGTTCCAAACCACGTCCGTCCAGAACTGCTTTACCATGTTTGCAATCATCGGGCCGCGCCAAACCACCGGCGCGCTTTCGTCGTCGAGCAGAAGGTTGACGGACATTACGTCAATTCCCGTGCTTGACTTGACCGGGATTATGCCAAGCTCGCTGCCCGTTGCCTTTTCCTTCAGGCCAAAGGCTTTGGGAATGGACGGGCCGGTAATATCTGCGTCAAGGATTGCGGTGTGACAGCCGCGTCGGTTTAAAAGGACGGACAGCATGGAGGTAACCATGCTCTTCCCGACACCGCCCTTGCCGCTGACCACGCCGATCACTTTTTTAATCTTGCTCATGGAGTTTGGCTTTTCAATCATATCGGCCGGATTCGCCTTGCGTGAGGAACAGTCCTCCCCGCAGGAACCGCAGTCGTGGGTGCAGTTTTCTTCGCTCATAATCAAATACATCCTTTTTCATTGTAATGTGTTTTTACACGTATATTTTAAGATTATATACTAATTTTGTCAACTTTATTCTTTAAAATTCCATCTTCAGGCTGCGCAGGAACAGGTCGGAAAGCACACGGTTCGGCTCCTTGCCGCCGTTAATGACCGTGTCCACCGCTTTGCAGATGGGCAGCTCGGTGCTATACTGTTCCCCAAGGTTCAGCAGTGCCGTGGTCGTTGCCACACCCTCCGCCAGTTCACCGTAATTTTCACCCCGCACAAACAGTTCGCCGAATTTGCGATTATGGCTGAATTCGGAAAAGACCGTGGCTTCGTAATCGCCAAGATGGCTTAATCCGTAGGCGGTAAGCTCGTTCCCGCCCATGGCGCGGATGAGCCGTGCGATTTCCCTTGTGCCGCGGGACATTAAAGCACCCTTGAGCGCCGTCTTGTTCAGACCGTCCAGCATGCCGGCCGCAATGCCGATCACATTCTTCGCGGCAGCGCCTACCTCGTTGCCAAGCAGGTCGGTGCCGTAGTAGAATCGGATTAAATCCCCCGAAAACGCTTTGACCAGGTATTCCTTTGTTTCCATACTGCGGCTGTCAATGACCATGCAGTTCGGGATTCCGCGGGTGAAATTCTGCACGTGCCCCGGCCCGACCCATATGGCTGTCGGAACATCCGGTACGTACTCTTCCACAATTTGCGTCAATCGCTTTCCGGTTTCCGCTTCAATCCCCTTCATACAAAGCACAATGGTTTTTCCGCGCAAATCCAGCGCCGAAAGCTGATGCATCAGCGTACGCAGGCTCTGTGCGCCAATGGATATCACAAGGATTTCCGCAGAAGCGGCAGCTTCGTTCAAATCACTTGTAAGAGAAATCGTATCCTCCAGAGTAACAAGGCCGTTCGAGCGCTTCGCTTTAAGCACAGCCAGCTTTTCGGAACCCTCACGGCCATACAGTATTACGCGGTGATTTAATTGATTAAGATACCAGGCCAAAAAGCTGCCCCACCTGCCGCAGCCGATTACAGAAATATTCATTTCCTCACCCCGATTGTTTTATGGCGTCTGTCTTTCGCGGCGGAAATACAAACTCCAATAAAATAGCCTTTTCAAAGTTATTATACCACATTATATCAAACCGATTAAGAATGGGCAAATAAAAAAATCAGGGAAACGCAGCGCGCATCCCTGATTCAAATTCAAGCCGACGGTACGACATCCAGTTCAAACCAAAACACGCTGCCGCTGCCTTCCCGGCTTTGCACGCCATAGGCGCCGCCATGCATATCCAGTATGGTTTTTACAATGGAAAGACCCAGGCCCGTGCCAATCTGCGCACGCTTGTGCGCTTTGTCCACCTTGTAGTAGCGGTCCCAAATGTCATTGAGCTTATCCTGCGCAATTCCTTCGCCCGTGTCACGCACTTCCACCCGCACCTTTCCCCCGCTGACCAGCTGGTGAATTGAAACGACCTTGTCGCTGCCGGTATAGGTAATTGCATTGTTCACCAAATTATAGACAACCTGGGAAATTTTCAGTTCATCCGCATTCACCATCACGTCCTGATCCGCGCTGAACGTAATATTGTAATCCGTCAGCTTGGAATAGCGCTGCAAAATGGTACGGATGCTTCCGGTTAGATTAAAATCCGTTCTGTTGAATGGCTGCGTGCCGGACTGCAGCTTGGAAATATCAAGCATGTCATTCACCAAAGTCGTCAGCCGTGTCGCCTCATCAATCACAATCTGCACATTTTCCGGCGTATTTTCACCCGGAAGGTCGCGCATAACCTCGCTGTAGCCCGTAATCATGGTCAGGGGCGTGCGCAGGTCGTGTGAAACATTCGCAATCAAGTCCCGGCGCAGGGTCTCTGTTTTGGCCAACTCCTTCGCCGCGTAATTCAGGGTATGGCCAAGCTCGGAAACTTCCTTGTAGCCTGTTTCGTCAAAAGTAACATTGTAATTCCCGGTGCCAAACGCTTTAGCCGAAGCATTGATATTGACAATCGGCTTGGAAATATGTTTGGAAAGAAACAGAGCAAGGAGCAATGCCAAAAACAGCATGATTCCGGTAATGTAAAGGAGCTGCACCCGCAGCGTATTGACCGTGGCGTCAACCGGGGAAATGGTGGAGTTCAGCAGAATGAGCAGCTTTGTTCCGTCCGTCTTTGTTACGGTCTGCGCATAAATCATGCTTTCCAATTCGCCCCCACCGGGGTGCTGTGCCCTGCCCGGCTGCTGCGCCGCCTGCAGTTCACTGCGGGGAAGGCGCTCAAAATAAGTACCGCCCTTTGCTTCGGTAATCGTGTAAACTTCCGCAAGACCCGCAGCACTCAGGCGCTGAATCAGGCTGTTGGGAAGGGCGTTCTCCTCATACATTGTGCTGCCGCTTTCTGTGGATACAATGATGGACATCTGCGTATTTTGCGAAATATTCTGTATCGTGGCGGAAATGTCCTCTGAATTAATATTATTTACAATGCTCTGGGCGGAGGTTTTTATTTCCCTGATTTTAATGGATTTATAGAAATCGTCAAGGAATACCACCTGAAACACCCAAAGGAGAATCAGAATCAATGCGGTGAACGCGGCAAAGCTCCCGAAAATGCGCCATTTAATGCTGACGTGTTTAAACCGTTCTTTCCGTTTCAAAGCGGTACCCCACCCCTCTTAGCGTAACAATGAATTTACTGCAGTCGCCCAGGCTTTTACGCAGAAGCTTAATGTGGGTGTCCAGTGTGCGGTCGTCGCCGTAAAAATCATAGCCCCATACATTCGTAATCAGCTTTTCACGTGTCAGGGCAATATTTTTATTATTCACCAAATAGAAGAGCAGGTCATATTCCTTGGGGGAAAGCTCCACCTTTTCCCCGTCCACCAGTACAATGCGCCCGGTAAAATCAATTGTTAGCCCTTCAAAGCGGACAATTTCCTTTTTGCCCTCCTCGTTTGCGGGGTTGGCGCGTTTAATAATCGCGCTGATACGCATCATCAGTTCCTTCGGGGAAAACGGCTTTACCACGTAATCATCGATTCCCAGTTCAAAGCCGTGAATTTTATCGTATTCCTCGCCGCGCGCGCTGAGCATCAGAACGGGTGTTTCGGAATATTTGCGGATTTCTTTCACTGCCGAAAAGCCGTCCAGCTCGGGCATCATTACATCCATAATAATAATATCGAAGTCCTTCGGCCGGCTGCGGCATATTTGAATCGCCTCCATGCCGTCCCCCGCCTCGGTTACGGTATGGCCCTCAAACACAGCATATTTTTTAATCAGTTCCCGAATCATCGCTTCATCATCGACCACTAAAATCTGGTACATATTTTACCCCCCATATCTTTACCCCTATTATACTATACTCTATGGTAAGACACAATTGTGAAGGCTCTGTGATTGTTCTTTGATTTTTCAGAAAGAATATCCGCACACACAGAAAAGCCGCGGCAGACAAATCTGTCGCGGCTTTTCCTATAAATATGAGAGGTAACAAATTAATCAAATACGCCCGTGGAAAGATAACGCTCACCGGTATCCGGCAAAAGCGCTACAATCAGCTTGCCTTTGTTTTCGGGGCGTTTTGCAAGCTGGGTCGCTGCGTAAACAGCGGCGCCGGAAGAAATTCCGACCAGAAGGCCTTCTTTCTTCGCAAGGGCCTTTGTGGTTGCAAACGCATCTTCGTTCGCAACGGTAACGACTTCATCCAAAATACCGGTATTGAGGATATCCGGAATAAAGCCGGCGCCAATCCCCTGAATTTTATGCGGGCCGGATTTGCCTTCGGAAATCACCGGGGAAGCTGCGGGCTCCACACCGACGACCTTTACGTTCGGGTTGTTCTTTTTCAGCGCTTCACCAACACCGGTGACGGTGCCGCCCGTACCGATACCGGCGACGAAAATATCAACCTTTCCGTCGGTATCCTTCCAAATCTCCTGCGCGGTGGTCGCACGGTGGATAGCCGGGTTTGCCGGGTTAACGAACTGGCCCGGTATGTAGGAATTCGGAATTTCTTTTGAAAGCTCATCCGCCTTGGCGATTGCTCCCTTCATTCCCTTTGCGCCCTCGGTCAGAACAAGCTCCGCACCCAAAGCGGAAACAAGCCTGCGGCGTTCAATACTCATGGTTTCCGGCATGGTAAGAATTAAGCGATACCCTTTTGCCGCTGCGACAAACGCAAGGCCAACGCCGGTGTTGCCGCTGGTCGGCTCAATGAGCGTAGTGTCTTTATTGATCAGGCCCTTATCTTCGGCGTCCTTGATCAGTGCGTAGCCGACTCTGTCTTTTACGGAAGACAGCGGGTTAAAATACTCCAGTTTACCAACAACCGTGGCTTCCAGATTGTTTTCTTTTTCATAATTGGTGAGTTCCAGCAACGGGGTGTTTCCGATCAGGTCCGTTAAATTTTTTGCAATTGACATAATAATCACTCCTATATGTTATTATTGGTTCCGGTATAAAACAGATTATAATATTTTCACAAGGCATCCGCAACTACATCGCCGATTCCTGCGGGAAAATGTTCGCCGCGCGCTGAAAAGGTACTGATTCTTCATGAGCATGCCTCTGTTTCATATTATTCATATCTAATTACTAGTGTTTTGAATTGATGTTATTATAATCCCTATATTTAATATTGTCAATAGAAAGTTTGAGATTTTATTATACGACATCAAATAAAATAAAAATAATAATTATTATTAAATTTATCTTGACTTTTTCTGAGAATGGATTATTATAGTAATAGAAAAACAGTCTGCGGAAACCCAAAAAGAACGAATATTAAAGGATGGTGTTTTATATGGGAAATGAAGTATTTTATCGCTGTGAGCGCTGCGGCAACATTGTGGCAATGTTAAAATCGGGCGGCGGAACATTAACCTGCTGCGGGCAGGATATGACGAAGCTCGAGGCAAATTCTACGGATGCAGCTCAGGAAAAACACGTTCCGATTATCGAAAAAAGCACCGGTGAAATCAATGTTGCTGTCGGTTCCGTCGCTCACCCGATGATTGAAGAGCATTACATTGAATGGATTGCTTTGGTGACAGAGAATGAAATTCAAATCAAATATTTGAAACCGGGAATGAAGCCAAAGGCAAGATTTTCTTATTACGATGAAGACCGTGAAGTTATCTATACCGGTAAAGATGACGAAGAGATTTTAAACTGCGAAGGTCAGCCCTGTAATTTTGTAATTCATAAAGGCGGCCCAAGGCACGCTGCCGTTTATGCTTACTGCAACCTGCACGGCCTTTGGAAGGTCGATCTTTAATCTCCTAATAAAACCCAACAAGCAAACAGGCGCGGGGCAATGCCCCGCGCCTATTATTTTTATGCCGTTTAAAAATCAGCCCTGCGCCTGCGCCTGTACTGCGGTAATTGCGACCACTCCCACAATATCTTTTGCCGAGCAGCCCCTTGACAGGTCGTTCACCGGCCTGGCGATGCCCTGCAAAATCGGGCCGAACGCAGTTGCCTTTGCAAGCCGCTCCGTCAGTTTGTAGGCAATATTGCCGCTGTTTAAATCAGGGAACACCAAAACGTTTGCCTGACCTGCCACATTGCTGCCCTTGGCTTTTGACTGACCGATACTTTCCACCAAAGCGGCATCCGCCTGCAGTTCGCCGTCCAAAACCAATTCGGGTGCTTTTTGCTTTGCCAGCTTTGTCGCTTCAACCACTTTATCAACAAGCGGATCCTTGCCGCTTCCATAGGTGGAAAAAGAAAGCATGGCAATTTTCGGCTCCGCCTGAACCAGGTTTTTGAACGATTTCGCCGATGCAATTGCTATTTCCGATAATTCATCCGCGGTCGGGTTCCGGTTAAGGCCGCAGTCCGCAAAAACGAAGGTTCCTTCGCTGCCATAGGAACAGTTCGGCACGGTCATAACAAAGAAGCTGGAAGCAATTTTTACGCCCGGTGCTGTTTTTATCACCTGCAGGGCGGGGCGGACTGTGTCCGCGGTGGAGTGGGCCGCACCGGACACCATGCCGTCAGCCTCCCCTTTTTTCACCATCATAACGGCCCAGAACACGTTGTCCAGCATGATTTGCTCCGCCTGCTCCTCGGTTACCCCTTTGGCTTTTCTGAGCTCGTAAAACGCACTTACATACTCCCCGCGCTTGGGCGAAGTCCTGGGGTTTACAATCCGGGCCTGTGAAAGGTCCAAATCCCCGGCCAGCTTTCTGATTTGCTCTTCGTCCCCCACCAGAATCAAATCGGCAATGTTTTGGCGCAGGATTTCGGCAGCCGCCTGAATTGTTCTGATATCATCGCTTTCCGGCAAAACAATCGTTTTTTTCGTTTGCTTTGCCCTTGCAATAATGCTTTCAATAAATTCCATGATAATCGCCTTTCAAATTTTCTTTTATTCGCCGCTGTTTGTTCACAGCATTCCCCCGTCGGAATGAATTATGATTTTAAACGGCAGCGTGCGGAGGGCGTGGGGCAGCGCCGCCGTTAAAATGTGACAAAGTTACGGAAATTACTTCAAACTCAGGATATAATAAAAACAAAAAAGGAAATGGGTGAATTATAATGCTTAAAACAATATTTGGCAGGAAGATGTACCGGGAGGTTTCCCCCGGTGACGCGAAAGAACGTTTGGACGCTGACCCCGGCATTCTTTTGCTTGATGTAAGGACGCCGGAAGAATACGCAAGCGCCCACATTCCCCGCAGTAAATCGCTGCCGCTTGACCAGGTGGAATCCCGCATTTCCAAAATTGCGGCGGACAAAGACACCGAAATTATTGTTTACTGCCTGAGCGGTGCCCGTGCCGCTTCCGCCTGCAGCCAGCTTTGCGCCATGGGTTACACAAATGTCAGCACTATGGGCGGCATCCGTTCATGGAAATATGAACTGGCACAGGGGGCTGCGCGAAAATAAGCAGCCCTGCCGCCGGCTTCTTTTACAGTTCTACACAGGAACAAAGGTTATGCAATGACAACCTTTGTTCCTTTTGGAATATTGTCATAAATCCATTTTGCGTTTTCAAGCGCAAGCCTTACACACCCGTGGGAAGCTTTGCTCCCCAGCTTTGCAGCCTCTTCCGGCTCCATGTTTCTGTTTTTATCAAAAGGAACGCTGTGGAACAAAAAGTCCCCCTGGAATTGTGTCCAGTAATAGGCGCCTTCCTGGTACTGTTTGCTGTAAAAGGACTCGCCCCTTTGCTTGACCGTGTAGGTGCCGGCAGGGGTGTCGGAGCCTTCCTTGCCCGTGGAGCAGACAAAGTTCTGAACGACTCTGCCCTTGGCATCGTAAACCACCACTATTTGATCTGAAAGGTTTACCTTTATATTCACGGGCTTTGCGGCATCCTTTAAACTGACCTGGTTTTCAATCCTGCTTTCCGTCTTTGGCACCGACGCGGTACTTTCCGCCCGGGATTCGGGGCTTGCAGAAGACGGCGCGGGCGCCGAGGATACGGCTTGGCTTGAACTTTGCTCCGGCTGAGCCGGCGGTGTTTTTATGTTGGCTGTATGTGAAATAAAAAAATAAAAAGCAACTGCCCCCACACAAATCAGAAGGGGAAAAAACAGGTTTGAACCTTTTTTTCTTTTACCCGGCTGCTTTTGAATTATATTATTTGGTCTTTCCCGATTTTCCATTCGCAATACCCCTTTATTTTTCGTTTATCAGCATATCTTTTTGTATCGGCATTCACCGGCTTGTCCCTTTCAGGTGTTGCATCGGACAATGTTTTGTTTTAATATTCTTCCTGTTCTGAAGCCTGTACTATAAAAACGGCTTACCCGAACTTATATTTAGAAAATTATATTTATTATAACTCATTTTTATTTTGTACATATGAAGAACTTGTAAATAATCGAATTTTCATTTTATGCCATGAAAAGGGAGTGCACTCTGTATTGAGCCGTGCTCCTTTTTTGTGCTTTTCTGCTGTTTTTTGTTATATTATAAAAATTTTCGGTTGTCAAGCCGTCGATAATATCTTATGATAGAATATATTTGCTGAAAAATTGTAAATTAACCCCTATCGTTGAACCGGGCGAAAAATGCAATCCTGTCTGGGCATAGTAATAAAAGGCTTAAGTCAATTGCCGCCAGTGAAAGGCTGACGGTTGACTTTGGTAAAAGATAAAAACAGCAGCGGTTCATCAACTGATAAAACAGAACGCAAAGGAATGTGGAAAGAACAGTGGAAGAGAAAAACACGGATTTTAAAAACAGAAGATGGATGGTCCTGCTGATTACGGTAATGGCAACTTTTATGTCAACTTTGGACAGCAGTATTGTGAATGTCGCACTGCCTTCAATGGCAAAATCTTTGAATGTTACAACCGGTCTGATCGCATGGGTCGTTAGCGCGTATCTGATCGTCGTATCGGTTTGTATTTTATTTTTCGGAAAATTAGGCGATTTGAAAGGTCAGGTCAAAATATTCCGGATCGGCCTGCTGATTTTTACGGCGGGGTCTTTTTTGTGCGGCGTTACCCGCACCCTTCCCCTTTTGATTGCCGCAAGAGCCGTACAGGCAATCGGCGCGTCAGCAACCATGGCAAACAGTCAGGGCATTATTACCCGCACCTTCCCCCCCGAAGAACGGGGCCGCGCGCTTGGAATTAACGGCGCGTTTGTGGCGCTCGGAACACTGGTCGGGCCGGCGCTCGGCAGCCTGATCATTTCCTTTGCCACCTGGGAATATTTATTCTGGGTCAACGTGCCCATCGGCATTCTTGTTTACGCTGCCAATCTGAAATTATTATCAAAGTATAAGGAAGAAACGGTACGCGAGAAGCTGGATATTTGGGGCGCTGTGCTGTTCACGCTGGCAACTGTCCCTTTTTTTGTTGCTTTGGAATACGGCCAAACCGTCGGGTACTTCAACCCGTTTATCATAATCTGTTTTATCGTCGCGGCAATTTCCTTCGCTGCCTTCCTGCTTGTTGAGCGGAAAGTTGAATTTCCCCTGCTCGACCTTGAAATATTTAAAAACAAATGGTTTTCCGTCAGCATATTCTGCGCCTTTACATCCTTCATTGCCATTTCCTGCTCCAATATTATTCTTCCCTTTTATTTGCAGAATGCATTGGAGCTGAACACGGGAACAGCCGGAATATTCATGACCATTTACCCGCTTGTGCTGGCTTTGTCAGCACCTGTCAGCGGATATATTTCCGATAAAATCGGTTCCGAAGTGTTAACGCTGATCGGCCTGTCGCTGACAAGCGGGGGATTGTTTTTAATGGCTACCCTGAACGAGCACCCGTCCTTCTTTATTATGGGTTTGTATATCGCAGTCATGTCGCTCGGGAACGGGCTGTTCCAGTCGCCGAACAACTCGCTGGTCATGTCGATGGTACCGGCGAAAAAGCTGGGCGTGGGCGGAAGTGTAAACGCGCTGGTTCGAAATGTCGGAATGGTGGTCGGAATTGCGCTTTCTACTTCTATTCTGTACAGCGTTATGAGCGCGAAAATCGGACATCATGTTACAGGGTATGTTGCGGGAAGAAACGACGCCTTTATTGCGGGGATGCGGTTCGCTTACATTGCCGCGGCTTCTATCTGCCTGGTGGGCGCTGTAATTACCGCAGTCCGTCTGCGCGGCCGGAAGGAAGCGAAGCAGACCGCCTGAACAGCTTCATTCGCATTTGCAGGACGGCTGTATCATATTGCCCTGTGCGTAAGGTATTGTAAATACCGGAATACCGCTTGAATACGGTGCGATATCATAGTGCTGAAAATAAACGGAAAGGCCGGCCGGCGTAAGATAAAAGCTTTCTGTGCAAAAGCTTTCCGCCACCAGTTTTTCGTAATCATCAAAATAATAATTTTCGCCATTTTGAATTTGCTCCGCAATTTGCTGGTTGACCGTTCTGATTAGAAATACTCTGTAGTTCATCCCGCAGGGGAACATCTGCGCCAGTGTAATCCTGCACGCGGTCTGCACATTCCATGTTTGGGAGCACCGGAGTGTATTGCCGTGTGCTCCGCCTGTAAACTGATATTCATCAAAATACAGGCTGACCGTACAATTCTGATTGTATGTTACCGTGTAATCCACCTGAGCCTCATATTCCCTTACCGGGAACCCATTGGCTGTGGAATACTCATACTCTTTTACCGCCATCCGGTACAGTACCCGTTCACAATATCGCTGAAAAGCAACTGCCCGCTCTTTATAAAACCGGTTCATCCGGTTTACGGCTTCCTTAAAATCCGGTGAACAAAACCGCGGATAATTGATTTTAAAATGAAGCACCCTTGTTTCCTTATAATACAAGTCCCGCTCAATCAGGCAATTTTCGACTTGAACTGCAGCATCCATTTCATAGCCCCCTTAATGCAGCATATGCCGCGCGGTGAAATTTGACAGTGGGTTTTCCGCACAAAGGCTGCAAAAGAGGGGGCTTTTGCGCGTTCTGTTGAATTATGTTCCGCCGTTCTTCGCACTGACAGTACCAAACAGAAATAATCCGTATATTATGGTGTATCAAATTATTTAAGGGGTAATACACCATGAATATAGATCCAGGCAGCATTGCACAAAATTGTTATGACCGGATCAATCTGGTCAACACGATGAGACAGCTATGGATGCAGCATGTTATGTGGACCAGGTCATTTATTATCAGCACAGCAGCAAACCTGGGCGATTTGCAGCTGGTTATCAAACGGCTGCTTCGAAATCCCACTGATTTTGCAAAGGTATTGGCCAAATATTACGGGGAAGAAAAAGCCAAGAGATTTGAAGCGCTTTTGACGGAGCATCTTGCGATCGCCGGAAATCTTGTCAACGCCGCGAAGGCCGGCGACACGGATACAGTCAACAGCGAGCGGAAAAAATGGTATGCAAACGCGGATGAAATTGCCGGATTCCTGGCCGCAATCAACCCGTACTGGTCAAGACAGGAATGGCAAAGAATGCTTCATGACCACCTGAAAATAACGGAAACCGAAGCGGTTGCAAGGTTAACCGGCCAATATGCTTCAGATATTGCACAGTACGATATTGTGGAAGACCAGGCGCTTATGATGGCCGACTATATGGCCGAAGGGATAAGAAAGCAGTTTAGTCTATAAAAAGATTTACAAACGGCTTTTGGAATCCGCTTTTTCATACGAAGAATCTCATCGTACACACCTTGGGATTCTTCCGCTCCTGATTTGCAGCTATGATCTGTTTTTATACTTTAAAAGTCAATTATGATCGGATTAAGATGAAGTCTTGAATCGTAATTGACCCTAATAATCCGTGCAAGCCGAACGGAGGTTTTACTGTTGAGAAAATATAATTGTTCCGATCCGGAAGAAAATCAGTTTCCCTATTGGATGATGCAAACACAAGTCACTCCCCCCGGCACAAATGCGCCGGCACAAAACAATGAGGAGCAACAGGAAGAAGCTGTTTTACAAACTCCCGAACAAAGCGATGGTGGCCCGCCGCCTTTTATGTACCAGTGCAGTCCTTTTTTTCCGTCATTCTGTGTTATAAAACAAAAATAAATTCAACCGTACCGCCCATAAGAGATTGTGAGCGGTTTTTTTGCGTACAAATAGAAGGATGGAGATGATGTTTATGATCGCAAGATTTTCAAAGTTTTCGTTTGTTTTGGCACCCGGCAACCGGGTGCGTGTGTTATCATGGTTCATTGTGCTCGGAATTCTTTCCCTGATTCTGTTTTTCAGCGGAGTGTTCGGTGTGTTCCGCGGCGGCAATCATGTCAGGCAGCACAACACCGCGATCGAAGTTCAAGACCTTGCAAATCCGGCGGTAAAAAACAACCTTGACCTCGTAAAATACGCTCAAAATGCGCTGAAATACAGCTGGGGCTACCTTTATGGAACCTACGGCCAAGTGCTGGACCAGCCGCTGCTTGATTCACGGGAACGGGCCTACCCCTCCGAGGTAACGCCTTACTTAAATTTCATTCATAACAACTGGGTGGGCGGGCGAGTAACGGACTGTGCCGGATTGATTAAAAGCTACGGCTGGTTTGACCCCTCGACCGGCAATATTAATTATGGGACAAACGGCATGCCCGACCTTTGCGCCGACGAAATGTACCGTACCGCGCCGGAAAAGGGCGACATAAGTTCCATGCCGGAAATTCCCGGGCTCGCGGTATGGATGAACGGCCACGTCGGCATTTATGCTGGGAAAGGCGAAGCGATTGAAGCCATGACAACCACCCGCGGCGTTGTCCGTACAAAGCTGCGGGGGCGCGGTTGGCTTGCATGGTTCAAAATACCGGCGATTCAGTATTTATAAAAAATCCTTCGTCCTAAAATAATGCGCATAATTCTGTATTATACAGAAACACTAAATTAACATGTGTTATTATCCGATAAATAAGAATAAATTGGTCGTTTGACCGGAAAGAAGGATTTCATTATGAAAGCAACTCTTGACAGAAGCGGATGTATTTCCTGCGGACTTTGTGCCGAAACCTGCCCCGAAGTATTCAGAATGGCCGACGACGGCGTCGCCGAGGCTTACCTGGAGGATGTTCCAGCAGAGGTGGAAGACACTGCGGTGCAGGCACAGGACGGCTGCCCTGTTTCGGTTATCACGGTAGAATAAGAGCGGTCGGTTTTATTTTTGTAGGAAATAATACTTTAAAAGCAAGGGGCGGACTCAATAGTCCGCCCCTTTGTTTTTTATTTAGAAAGCTGAAACATTGATATTTGCTGTTTCAGGTGCTCCGCCTGGGCGCGCATTTCTTCGCTGGTCGCGGCGCTTTCCTCGCTGGTCGCGGAGTTTGTCTGAACCGCTTCCGTAATCTGTCCGATTCCGCCGTTCACTTCTTCCAGCGCCGTTGCCTGCTCGTGTGACGCGTTTGCAATCTGTATCACCATACTGTTTGATTTTTCAACGCTGTCAACAATTTCGCTCAGCGCTTTCGCTGCGTGGTTGGCTTTGCCGGTACCAAGCTCTACCTTACCGATGGTATCCTCAATCAAAGCCGTTGTTTCTTTTGCAGCCTGCGCGCTTTTGTTTGCAAGGCTGCGAACCTCATCCGCAACAACCGCAAAGCCCTTGCCCGCTGCGCCAGCCCTGGCGGCTTCAACCGCAGCATTTAAAGCGAGAATGTTGGTTTGGAAAGAGATGTCTTCGATTACCTTAATTATTTTTGAAATGTTTTCACTGGCGGTATTAATTTCACGCATGGAGTCCAGCATTTCCTGCATATATCGGTTGCCTTTTTCCGCAATCTGCCTGGTGCTCTGCGTAATGGAACTTGCCTGCTCCGCATTTTCGGAGTTTTGCCCCGTTTTGATTGAAATATCGGTTAATGTAGAAGAAAGTTCTTCAATTGCACCCGCCTGCTTTGTTGTGTTTTCCGCTAAAAGTGAAGCGCCGTTCGAAACCTGCTCGGACGAATTGGTAACCTGAACCACAGCACGGCTGATATCCGACAAAACGGAATCCAGGGACTGTGTAATTGTGACGAGGGACTCTTTAATCGGCGCAAAGTCGCCTGCAAAATCGCCCTGAATCTGCGTGAGCAGGTTTCCGCCCGAAATTTCCTTCAGCGTTTGCGTAATATCGGTAATGTACTCACGCAGGGAAAGAACAGTTTTATTCAGGGAAGCTGCCAAAATACCCGTTTCATCCTTTGCATTGACTTCGACAGTATCGGTATGCAAATCACCGTCTGCCAAAAGTTCCAGCCTGCGGCAAACCAAAGTAATTGGGTTTGCAATTGATTTCGCTGCTATTACAGACCCCAAAATGCCCAATAAAATGCACAGTACGGAAGCCGCCAAAAGGCCCGCAATCGTGTACCAAATTGTGGATGTCATTTCCGCTGTGGGCGCCACTACGCCGTAGGACCATCCGTCCGTATTTTTCAGCGGCGCGTAGTAACAGATTCTTTCGCCTGTTTCGTATGAATAGGTTTCCACTCCGCTTTTGCCGGCGACCATGTTTTTATAAACACCCGCCATGGCGGCATATGCGGGTTCTTTTTTTGCTTTTTCTATGAAATTGGAACGTGCTGTAACCAGCTCCGGGCGCTTATTTGCAATTACAATCCCGTCTTTATCCAGCATAAAAACGTTGCCAGTTTTTCCAACCGTGATGTTTTTAATAATGCTGCTGTAAGCCTGAATATCAAGGGTGGCCATTATCACGCCGCTGTAGTGCCCGTTGGTAACCGGCGCGCATACAATCACGCAGGGCTTCTTATTTACATCGGTTGTTGTTGTTGATATGTAAGTTTTCCCGATAAACGCCTGCTGAAAATACACCTGATCCGAAATATTCTTTCCGTTCAGCGCAGTATCGCTGCTTAAAATCGTCCCTGTTTTATCCACAACAGATACGGAGCTATACCCCAGCTGCTTTTTTTGTTTGTCCAGTTCGCTCAGCCAGAAAGAAGTAGAGTAACCGGCATCGCCAATCATTTCACTTTTTGCCATTGACTGAACACTGATTTTCATTTTGTCGAGAGAATTATTGATGGCTACCTCTGCCATGGAACCGATGGAATGCAAATCGGTTTGAACGTTTTCCGTAAGGCTTTTGCTGCTTGCCATAATACCGATTACCAAGTTCAGTACCGCGGTTACGCACACGATTAAGATGGTGCATACGATAAGCTTCATTTTAAGTGATTTGAATTTATTCATGCTCTCTGCTCCTAAAAAGTTTATATTTCTCATTCAGCCTTACATTTACCATTTCATGTTATCGGCATAATTGCTAAATATCAATATGGAATTATTTCACAAACTTTTCATTGATATTTTCTGTTTTTTAGCTTGTTGTGCTGCACTGCCGGAAATCAGGAGATATTTTGCAAAATAATTATTCCGTAAAACACAAAGGGCAGGAACTCCGTTCGGAATTCCTGCCCCCAAGCTAGTATTTAATTTTTGTCATATGGGAAATAAAGTAGTCCAACTTCACCATCCCCTAACTCTTTATTCTGTGTACATTACTGCACGTATCATAATGGGTTCGAAAACAGATCTATTCAACTCAAGCATCTCCCTATTTTCATCGTTAAACCTTCGCTTGCGTGAAAATGCTTATCAGGGTACGAATTCAATGAAGAATTACTTACTGTACCCAGTAAGTATTATGGTTTTTTCATTTGTTTTTATTCCGCTGATTTTTCGGAAAATATTTACATAATCAATCCGAGCCTTACAGCGTAATCCATTCCGCAATGCCGCCTGCTTTTAATCGTTCGACGCAGTCGGTTTTTGCGCCGTCGCTTTCAAACCCGCTGCCTTGAAAGACTGCCCGCATCCCACCTTCCGGCTGCAGTTCCCGGTTCAGCCTGACCATCTTGTTTACCGCGTCCGCGGTAATATTTTCATCCAGGCAAATCACCAGCGCGCCGTGATTCATGCAGTACAAGCTGCTGTTTGTGCCCGGTACCTTGATTTGTTCCACGGGGCAGGTTAACATCAAGCCGCATTTCAGCATAATTTCATAAACGACATCGAGCTCGGTTCTGCCCGGAACATAACTGCCCCTAACATTTTGGCTGTGTTTCACACCGGTATAATCGGGGTTCCATTTTTTCAGGTTTGAGCTGTCGAGCTTCAGTACTTTAAACCCAACGTCAAGCCCGCCCGGGGCTTGCTGCGCTTCCCTGTTTTCCGCGCCCAACTGATCACTTTTGATTTTTTCACCCGCTCGGCGAATCCGTTCTTTCCCGATTTCGCAGATATTCCGATACCCGACTTTCAATGCCTCATCTTTTTCGTCCGTTGGCTCTGGCAGCTGTACCATAATAAAGCGTCGGTTTCCGCCGTCCTGCGCGTTTGCCTGCAGAACGGCGTGGGCGGTGGTTGCCGAGCCGGAGAAAAAATCGAGAACAACGGAATCCGGGCCGGCCGCCATGCTCAAAATTCGTTCCAGTAGTTTTAGCGGTTTTTTGCCGTTTTTGAATGGCACCCCGCCCTGCAAATCGAGCCTGCCCCACGAGATATCGTCCCACAGTGTTCCCAAATTCTCATATTTATAGACAAACCGGTTTCCTTTTTCCGCGCTGTCGGCCAGCCAAACGATCAGTGTCTTGTTCCAAATGTATTTCACCGTATGCTTTCCCCTGTTTCTTCCTGTTTTAGGGGTGTATTCATAGGAAACAAGCATTCCGCTCTGCGGCGTAACCTGGTTTACTTTACCCAAGAGGGATGTTTGTGCATTCGTCACCATAAAAATCCGGTCAAAATATTTATGATAAACTTCGTCTTGCGTCAGGCCCTCACTCCTCCTTTTTTCCTGAACTGTGGAAAAAAGAAAATTCCGATGCGCATACAGCTTCATTTCGTCCATTTCACAAAGCAGCTCTTTTTCGCCCGCGTCTTCAAGGATTCTTGTATAATAGAACCCCACTTTATTCTCCCTGTGCTGCTGAATGAAATCGGAAATTTTAACTTTTTCGATCGGTTGTTTTAAATTTATGCTGCTTTTTGTTTTCGCATAAATAAAAATATATTCATTGTTCTTCTTCAGCCTTTTATCCTCCCCGCCGCCGCTTGCTCCGGAGCTTGTTTTGGTTTTCAATGAAATCAAATTGATATAATTTTCTTCCCCGAACACCTCGTTGCACACTTTTTTCAGGTTGTCGATTTCATTGTCGTCAATGCTGATAAAGATAACGCCGTCATCGGTCAGTAGGTTCCTTGCCAGCCACAGGCGGGGATATATCATATTGAGCCATTTGGTGTGATACCGTCCGCCGGACTCGCTACCGTCATCCTCGGCTGCGCTGCGGCCCGCCTGCCCGGTCAATTCCAAATAATCCGTAAGACTGTCGCGAAAGTCATCCGGGTAAATAAAATCGTTGCCCGTGTTGTACGGGGGGTCGATATAAATCATCTTTACCCCGCCGCAATAACTTTTTTGCAGGAGCTTAAGCACTTCCAGGTTATCGCCCTCAATATAAAGATTCTTTGTTGTGTCCCAGTCGCTGCTTTCTTCCACACAGGGGCGCAGCGTACCCATACCCGGTGTTTGGGCAAGACACAGGGCATGCGCCTTGCCGTGCCAGGTGAAACGGTAGCGGTCGCTTTCCCCGCCGTCATCGAACCCGCCCAGATCCTGCCGAAGCCGCTCAAAATTGATCTTTCCCTCTTCAAACACATCGGGAAAGATCTGCTTCAATTTTGCAATATTTTCTTCCGGCAGATTGGACGTGGCTCCGGTTAAATTCGTCTGAATCATCCCTGCTTGCTCCCCCTGATTTCCGCTCTTCTTAATTTTGTTCCGCTCTTTTGGTGCCGCATGACAATTTTCATGTAAGCTTATTATATTCTTTTCATCAAAAAGGTTCAATCATCCGGTCCGACTTCCTTATTCTGCCGCGCAAGTAATATTTCCTGTGTATGAAGTAAAACGCAGAGCCGGTCGGCCGTATGAGAAACAGCAATAAAAAAAGAATGTCTTAAAATACGCGGGCAACCGGTGGCCCATTGATAGGGGCCGTAAACGGCAGTGCGAATTTTAAGACATCCTCGGGCAGGCAATTCATAATCAACGGGCGGCTGTTCCATGCAGCTATGCAACAATATCGCCGTAAAGCTCGGTAAACGGGTGTTCCTTGCAATCCTGCAGTAAATTCTGATAAAATTTCAATGCGTCCTGAATCGCACCCAGTCCATGCAGAATTTCGTACTGGGAGTAAACATTCGGGCTTTGCGTCAGCTCCAAGATTCCTTTTTCCAGCTTGGGTACAATTGCGGACGCCAGTCCTGAACTTTCCTGGTTCATAACAGACCAGCCGCTTGACGCTGCAATCAAGTCACGCATGTCCCACGGGATAATGTGTTTTTCCCCCATGGTAATCCATTTCCCATCCTGCAGCTTTAATCTTAGGAAAACACGGTAATCCATTTATATTATTCTCCGATCAAATTTAGTGTAAAAGCTATAACAAAAAAGTCTAATTAGATCTCCTACTATGTTTATTCGAAAGCAATCGTGATTATTTTAGGGTAATACATGGAAAAAATTTTTTATTTTTTAATTCAGAGCAGAATTGCCCTTAAAGCAATAAAAACCCGCTAAAATAGCGGGTTTTCAGTGTTTTTGGTGCGACCAGACCTGTAAGCCGAGTTCTAGGTTCGTCAAATTCAACAATTTTATTTGTCGTATTTTGGCCTTGATTTTACTGGGTTTTTGGTTGCCAAAGCGTTTTAACAAAGACTTTAGTTATTGAAAAAACCGTATTATAAGTCAAATTCACGGTTTATTTTTTTTAGTGATAAAGGAGTCTAGAACCTTTGGACTATACAACCCAATTACAAAGGGGATATTACAGTGCATGATTCCTTACAGGCAATTTATCAAGAATTTCTCGACCACATGACAGCAGAGAAAAATGCAAGTACAGCAACGATTACAAGCTATATTACAGACTTCAAGATCTTTGAAAAGTTTCTACTCATTCAGATGATAGAACCTGGATTACAGACAATCACAACACGAGATTTACGAAAGTACGTGAATTACCTCAAACTCGAGAAGGAATATTCAAACGCAACGATACGCCGCAAAATTCATTCCTTGTCCAGCTTCTTCAAGTTTGTCTTGGAGATGGAATATATTGAAAAGAACCCCATGCTCCCGATTCATGCGCCAAAATTAGAAGAACGTATTCCTGTTTACATAAACGAAAACGACCTTCGTAAGCTGCTGGAAGCCCCTAAAAAATTTGCTAGGTACGCTACCCACATTAACCGCGATCGTACAATGATAGCCTTGCTCGTCTATACTGGCGGTAGAAAATCCGAAATTATTCATTTGGACTGGAACAATGTTGATTTCAAAAGTCAAGTAATCCATATAAGAAAGGGCAAAGGGAAAAAGGATCGCGAAATACCGCTGATCGAACCGCTGGCCATTGTTTTGCTGGATTACTACAACGAACGACACCCTGCCCCAAGCGATCCTATTCTTGTTTCGGACAACAATAAAAGAATTTCAAGCAGCGACTTCCAAAATCTGTTTCGGCGATATCTGTCAAAGTGCGGGTTAGCAAACAAAGGATACAGTCCTCATAAATGCCGTCACGCATTTGCAACACTGCTTTATCAAAATGGTGTTGATCTGCTTACGATACAGAAGATCCTTGGACACAGCGACTTAAACAGCACGAAAGTTTACACACATATTATTGACGACCACATGAGAGAAGAGATGGCAAAATTTCCTGTGATTGTTTCGATTTAATGCAGCCTTCCATCGCTAAGAAGAAGAACGCTGTATGCAGACAGAGCGTTTATTTCTAATATCAACACTATATTTTAAGCAGCCCCCGTTTGTTCGGTGGACTGCTTTTTATTCTGTGGTCCTATATGCGATTGCTTACTGCCTCACTTCCCAGTCCACAAACGTGTAATAATCGTCCGGAATAGTGTAACTCGTATTTTCAGATTTGCAAGGGTGTCAAATCGTCTTCGAACGAAGACTAACTTGAGTTACAGCTACCCCAGTATCCATGCGGAATTTTGGACCTTATCTCAAAAACACCTAACGTGCGATTTTAGACACGAATTTTTACTCGTTGGGGAATTTAGACTATATACAGTATCAAAATTTGATATTGCACAACATATTGTGCTATAATTAGAATATCAAATTACGAATGGAGAAAGATGAATGAATGGCTGCAATGAAAATACTTTAGCATTGAAAGATAAACGAGATGGTAGTATAAAACTAATGACAACCAGCTGCCAGGACACGGAAGGCTGCTCTAATTGCGCGTCATCCTATGTAAATGGTTTAAAATCTTCGTTCGAATATGTTACTCAGACCCTGAAGCTAAACAATTTTGCTTGTCTTACCGCTGACCCCAAGAGACCTAACGATATCCTAGATGATGCAAATGCAATTGAGCGTGATCTGTCTCGACTAAATATTCACGGATTTGAGCTGGACTGTGCGATTCGAAGGGTAAAATTTCGTAAGGAAGATTATGACGCCTATTGCAAAAAAATCATTGAACTGGATGTTTTGGTGCAGTTGCGTAGATACGAACGCAAAATCAGTAAGGATAAAAAGTACACTGCCAATCTGGGGCAAAAGGAAAGAGATAAGAAAATTCAGGATTTTCGCGTGAACTCCCTAAAGAAGCTTAAAGATATTCAAGAGTCACCATACGGTTGGCTGTTTATCCGCGTGGGAGAATTGCAAAAAAATGGAAGAATCCATTTTCATTATTTATGCAACGGCTGGTTGGATGGAGTGGTGGTATCCCTTTTTGCGGACAGGATATACAGCAACAAATCCTTCTCAACCGATTCCTATGACTCAGTGAGAGAAATCATTGGGTATGTCTCTAAATACATGCTCAAGGAATTGGAATACACCGGGTACTTTAACTCGTGGAAAGATAAAGGCTATGTTATCCAAATCGAGGACGGAAAGGAAAAGAAGCAGAGAGTAGACCAAATTAAATCGTCGGCTGTGTTTACACGAGATAGCGGCATTTGCCCTATCTGCGAGTGGATCGACGCCCGTAAAGAGTATTTAAGCAAAGAAAACCAGGATAAAGATAAAACCGTCCAACGGTTAAGACTGATTACTTTTGCAAAAGTGGAACTGCATATCGATGAGTTACATGGGGAGTACGCCATTATGCCAATTGATGACGATATGGCGAAAAGCAGCTCCGTACCCGTAACAGACAACTATAAGATAAACGCTTTATATGCGCCCAATCCACGTCAAAAGTTTACTTCAGAAGAAGAATTGAGGATGATGATGTTTCAGTTTTCACCGGCCAATACACCATTATATCAGGAAATTAATGAGCAGAGGTGGAAGACTTTTCGCAGGGAGAGACAGAAATCGCATCTGTGGGAGAAGGAGTATAGAAGAATGCATCAGCCCAAAAGTGACATGAGCCGTGAAGAAAAGCGTCATTTCAATCAAGTTGTAGAAGAAAAATTAAAGGAAGTAAAACTATTACCGCAGAAAGAATTAACTCAAACTTTTAATCATGGCACCGACGCGATTTGTGCAGTCATTTCGAAGTTGTATCTCAACAAGTTCAAGTTTGCGATACTTCCAAGGCGGGTTTGGACCGTACCTGGATTAACGCCAGAACAGTCTAATTTTGTCGATGCCTTTACACAGCATGGCACTCTTATGTTAGACGGTGCCGCCGGAACTGGGAAAACGTATGCGATGGCCGCTCTTATGAAATCATATGACTTCACCAATAAAAAAGTTTTGTTTACAAGCGTAAGCTCACAGGCTGTTACCGTGTCCAAAAAAGCATTGGAAAGGCTATCCGTCACCACCGACAAAATCGATTATAAAAATATTTACGTTGCACTGAATGCAGTTGTAAATAATTATTTCTTCAGTTATGTAATCCCTCATGATACCCTGGAATATGACGTAATCATTGTTGATGAAATCTCGATGATGTCCATTCAACAGCTCTGTGGTTTGCTGGCATCAGCTAAAAAAGGAACAAGGCTTGTCTTCTGCGGTGATTTCTGCCAGCTTCCCCCGGTTGGGAGTGGATATTCTGCACTTTCCTTTTTATTAGACATGAATCTTCCGGTTCACCATTTAACGAAGAATATGCGGAGCAATTTCGACGTCCTGGATTTTGCAAATGCAATTCGGAACAGCGATCCCCGCCTCAAGCAATACATTGAAGCGCATACAAAGCCGATGGATGAACTTTGGAAATTGGGTAAAGATTATCAGATTCTCTCCAACACACACAGCGAAATAAGCAGTATCGCCGCTCACACAGGAATTGTCCCTGACTTTATCAGTGACGGCAGCTGCTATAATGTGGGTTGCGATTGCCTGGCAAATAAGAACATTGCAAATAAAAATGTCTTGAACGGTACTGCCATGCGTCTGGTCAAGTACAATTCCAGATCGCACCGGGCAATGTTCGAACTTTCTGATGGCCGAAGAATTGAGTTGCCGATTAATGCCGAATATTTTATTACTGCACAGGCAATTACTGTTCACAAAAGTCAGGGCAACGAATACCGCAAAGTTGCAATCGTGATTAAAAGCAAGTCAATCGGCATGTGTAACAAAAACTGGCTGTACACGGCCGTAACACGGGCCAAAGAGGAAGTCCTCATATTCTTTGACAACGCCGATTGTAAAAGTCAGAAAAACCCGATTGATGTGCTGGCGGGTGCACGCTTTATCGAGGGCAGTCATTTCACCGACTATGAAGCTGACGGCGTTGAAAGATTGATGCTCCACATTGACAACCCCATGATAAATCAGACAGACGATATTAAAGCTCAAATTCAGGAACTTCAGGCATTTCTGCAACCGTCTGCTCCGAATATATCAGTCTCAAAGCCATTCAAGTTGGCTGACTTCACCGAAACAGAAGTTGAACAACTGGTAATAGACGAAAAACGGCCGGCGTAAATTACGCCGGCCATGGAGACCGCATGAAAATTGGTGCGGTCTTCTTTACTTTACTATAAAGTGCTAATCTAGTACCTGTTCAATATGCGTGCTAGGCTGCGTGTAATAAACATAATGAACAGCTTAAATTACAATGCGTGGTATTTGTACAAATCTTCCTGCCCTTTCTCATAATGTTTATTCAAATATCATTTTCGATATTTGCGTTCGTTAAATCAAAGATGTAAAAATACCAAATACAGCAACGAGTATACTAACTACCCCCAGCATGATAAAAATCACTTTTGATTTATCGGATGCTTTACTGCCCAAAAATGCAAGAAGAACACCAATTATTAGCATAATCACAAATAATATTCCCGCTGTCATATTGAACCGCTCCCTCTTATTTAAAAATTACAGTATAGTCTTTTGTGACATCAGATGCAGTTAAGAAGTCTTGCAATACTTTCTTGGTACTCTGTCTTGCTGTATCCAAAAATTCTTTATCACGCTTCACTTCCTCCGCCTTCTTTTCCTTAAGAGTTGCAAGAAGTTCTGTGAAATCGCTCATTCCAGTAGTATTGAATATCGAGTCTGATTCAAATGGATATTCAAAGGATGAATCATCTATTTCATTTGATTTAACTTTAATTTCTGGAAGTTCAATGCTGATCGTCTTGTTTTTATTTTCAATATCATATTTTACCTCTGATAAATCAATTCCCACACTGACAGTTCCTTTATATGTAAATACAACCTTATCAGTTGTAAAAGGAACTTTTTGACCAAATAATTGTTTATAATTTTCATATGTGTCAGCATCTTTGTAGTTATATTTAGATGTTATCAAATCACTTGCTGGCTTAATTATCTTTTCTACGGTACTGATTGTTAGCATGTAATTATCTTTTACAATTGTGTCATCCGCTGTTGTTATTATTGGCCTAACCTTTTCCCACGGCTTGGTAATGCAAGTGAAAAATCCCGCACCAAACCCTATAATAACTGCGAGAACTAATGCTGTAATCCTACCTGCCATTTTCTTTACATGCATAAAGTTGATTTTTTTCTTTTTCCCCAATTCAACATCCATGAATTTCATCCTCCCTTGATAGGTATAATAATTTGTGTGTATCACTATATGCCTTGTAAATTTTGCGAATTATCGCTGAGAGCTATCTTGTCGTTATTACTTAGGGCAATATTTCACCCTCGACAAGAACACTACCGTTTCAACGTACACAGTGCAAATAAACATGTACGCGTTTTATATCCAACGTTAAACTGCACATTAATATGCCTAAACTACTATTGGACGAACTTCGCGTAATCGCTAAACAGAGCAATTACCCCAACTACGCATAATAGCCAATTTCGGTATAAGCAACTTCATTATAATTATAGCAAATAATTTACAATATTTCCCTAATTATAACACAATAGATTAAAAAGTCTATAAAAACAGGCTATGTTTGTTATTTCGTCAAGATTTATCAGCAACATACACCCTGGCAATATCACTTCTCCGCGTGCCTACTACAGCATCGTTCTCTGTCCGGTATCCGTGCCCTAGATCTTTTGAAACGATCCCCAACGCAGCTTCTTTGGACTTTCCTGAGCGCCTAGCTCTACAATACTGCTGTTGGGCATAGTAACGACGCAGATCATGATTTGAGATGCTGTCTTGGCGATCTGGGTCGGCAATGAGCTTTTGTTTTCTGATCCAAAACTGCGATAGGCGGCGCTTAAACCTCAGTACACTCCCCTTAGTGTTGTCAGCGAAAAATTTGTCGTCTCTGTGTTTCAGGTTGCCGTTGAACCTGCCAATATTCTGAATAGAATTTTCTAAGACGCTGACCTGATCTGAAGTCTCAACAGGAATATTCCGTATTCGGCCGCCTTTCCCTTTGATACGCAGATATTTTTTGTCCTTCGCATCCAGCAGTTGGCCGATAGAAATTGAACTCGCTTCGTTTTCGCGCAAGCCGAAATTTGCCATGAGGATAATCGCGTTTTGAATGTCCGGTTTCGCTACGCTGACTGCTCTGTCAATTTCGGCTTCAAATGCTCCTTGCTTTGCTGTTTTGGGTGGATTCTGCAAGCCTAACTCTTCATTGGTGACGCTCGCGTGGGCCCCAGCTAAGTCCAGATAATGACGTATCGCACTGAGTTCAGTCTTGATTGATTTGATGGAGATTCCCCGAGCAAGACGCATTGCAACATAGGAAACGATGTGTTTGTTGTTAATATTCGAGATCTTCCTCTTGCTATATTCTGCTGATACATAATTCAGAAAAGTCGTAAATGCCTGCTCGCGTCTTTTTTTGCACAGAAAAGACCCACTCCGATCATACCGAATTAGTTTTGTCATTTGCGCAAGCAGATCCGGGTTCATCCGTTGTCTTCCGGAAAATTTCATAAAAATACCCCCTTGTCGAACATTGTAACTTTCTATATCTTTTTTACGGGAACCCAGAAAGCGCATAGCTGCTGGTTTTGTGCACTACCGTTGGCCGCGTCTCTCTTTTACTTTTATACTAAAAATAAAAGAGAGACGCGGCTCCCAAAATTGTTGAGTATCTTTGCCCATTGCTGAGCAACCACATACCATTATTCATGGCCAAGCGAAACGCTTGTGTGGAAAGCCGAACACTTTATTAAACTTATTTTAAGTGCTGCAGAATTTCTCTGCCAGGCTGTATTTCCCCACAATTTTGGGTGTGGAGAATCCCCCTTAATAATTAAATAATTGGGCAAGGAGTGCCGTACACCCCTTGCCCGTTAACAATGGCTAGTAGCAAAAATCAGAATACCCCTCTTTACAGATTTTTTTGACTAACTTAATTACACTGACTTCGGGTGATACTTTTTACGCGGAGCTTTTTTGTGCCGATATTTTTGTTAACACAAGCAAAATCAAAAGTGGATTTGGGTCGTGCTAGCAAGTGCCGAACCGAATTACTTCTTAACATTCTGGAATGTTCATTTTCTTTCATTACGATTGTCCTTTCATTTAAATTTATATAATAAAAAGCAGCCAATTAAAACGCTAAGCGTTAAAACTGGCTGCCTTAAAATTAACTAAATTAAAAATAACACTAATATAATATAGGGCGGGTTGTTGAAAGTGTCAAGAGAAAAGGCTAATTGTTGTAAAAAGGAAGGGGAATAACGCGTATCATAGACTCTGTCATAAAACTTTTATCAGATATTAAGATAGCTTGTTGACAACTGGGTAAACTTGTCTTATACTAAATGCACATATTACATATTGTCTTTCTACTATATATTGATTTAACCTAAGAGCTTGAATAAACGCTCTGAGTACATACATACAGAATCCATCCTTTTACGGGTGAACTATGTCTGTATGCACTCAGAGCATTTTTTATTAGTAACATTTTCATTCTCAACAGTTAACGAAAACACATTAAGAGAGGCTTTACGAATGAATGAAAAAACTACTCTACGAAACGCAATTGATCAATTCCCGCAATATCTCCAGATGAAAGGAGACACGCAATCCACGGCGCAAGCCTATTTGTGTGATGTGAAGCAATTTTATATTTTTATCCGGGAGAAATATAAGAATCTGGTCTATACAGATGCACTTAACCGCACTCACCTCTTGAGTTACTTCCTCTATCTGCAAGGCAAGGTAGATAAACGGGAGTTCAAACGACCTACTTTTGACAGAAAGTGTGATTCCTTGATTGTTTTCTGTAAGTATCTAATTGCATTTTCTTATACAGAAGAGAATCTTCTCGAGAATTATAAATATTCCAGGGTAAAAAAAGGATACAATCCAGACACTGAGCAGGACTATAATCCCTATGTTTTGTCTGAACAAGAACTCAGTCAAATTTTTGAATTGATTGTAAACAGTCCCGAAAAAAGCAAATTTAGGGATTTGGTAGTCATCCAGATGTTGACTGAGTTGGGAATTCGACGCAGCACACTTTTGTCAGCAAAGTGGGAAGATGTTGATTTTACCAACAAAACTATGACCTTGCATCATGTAAAAGATAAGAATACAACAAAGATAAAAATCAGTGAGGGACTCTGCGACTCGTTAATAGAATATCAATTTGTAGCAAATCGGTTGAGTGGTAAAATTGTTTTAAGCAATCGTAATTTGCCATTATCCTGCAGTGCTTTCGATGATCTGATAAAAAAATATCTTTTCGCTGTTGGCGCTTACCAGAAGGGAGCCACGTCACATTCGTTTCGGCACACCTTCATAACGAAAGCTTTGCGAAACAATATGAGCCCATTTAAAATCATTCGATATACCGGGCACCAAGATGTAAGCTCATTAAAGCCTTACGAAAACTTAATACCGATTGATTTAGATGACATCTGCAATATTTCCGCGGTGAATTTCAAAAAAGAATCACTTGAAAATATTGCCTAATACTGCTTGCATAATCGACGTATATGTGCTATTATTTTGGCAACAAGGTTAGATCACAATATGGTTGTTGAACGGAAAACGATAGGACAAGCTTATAAAACCGCACTATAAGTAGATTTCACGATCTGCTGAGCATAAAGAAAACCCGCTAAAATAGCGGGTTTTCAGTGTTTTTGGTGCGACCAGACCTGTAAGCCGAGTTCTGTCGTGAACAGCCATCTATCTTGGCCGGATGTTACCATCGCGGCTCGATGCCACCTTCTCGGAACGCGTCGGGCAGACGCATCCTGTTCCTCTGCGGTGTTGCTCCGAATAGGGTTTGCAGAGCCGCGCGGTCTCCCGCGCGCTGGTGAGCTCTTACCTCGCCTTTCCACCCTTACCGTTTCCGGCGGTATATCTCTGTTGCACTTTCCCTGGGGTCGCCCCCGGCGGCCGTTAGCCGTTATTCTGCCCTGTGGAGCTCGGACTTTCCTCGGGCACGCCCTTTCGGACTGTGTCCGCAGCTGTTCAGCCTGCTCGCATATTCCATTTTAATCAAATTCAGTCTGCATGTCAACCCAACGCCTTAAACTTCCAGTTTTCCACTGTAACACGAACGGAAATTTTAATAGGTATGTTTGGAAATCAGGTCGTTTTTTTCCGTCCAAAGCGCTTGCGATAAATCCACATAATACTGATGCGGATTTTCAAACCGCTTTACTTCGTCCCAAAGCGTGTCCACCTGCTGCTGGCAGTATTGCTTGATTTCATCCAATTTGCGCGGCTTTGCAATGCTTTTACCGTTTTCGAACAATTTTTCATGCAGTTCAACCGCACGGAAATTGGTTATTCTTTTACGTTTCCAAATGTGCTCGGGGTCAAAAATCTCATACGGTTTTGTATCATCAATAACCTCTTCGTGCATAGTAATGACATCTGCAATGGCCTTGCCGCTTTCCCGGTCAAACAAGCGCCACAGTTTTTTAAAGCACGGCGTGGTAATTTTTGCCACATTTTCGCTGATTTTAATTTTCGGAGTAATCGCGCCGCTGCTGTCTTCCACCGCGCTCAGCTTGTAAACGCCGCCAAAAACCGGTTCGCTAGATGAGGTAATCAGCCGTTCGCCAACGCCGAAGCTGTCCACGCACGCACCTTGCATCAGCATATCGCGTATTATATATTCATCAAGTGAATTGGATGCGCAGATTTTACAATCTTCAAATCCTGCATCGTCAAGCATTTTACGCGCTTTTCGGGAAAGATAAGTAATATCGCCGCTGTCAATACGGATTCCGGCCGGTCGGAATCCGCGCGGCAGCAATTCCTCATTAAATACCCTGATCGCATTCGGAACGCCGGATTTCAGAACGTTGAAGGTGTCGACCAGTAGGGTACAGCTGCTTGGGTACTCTTTGGCATAGGCGCGGAACGCTTCGAGCTCGCTGTCAAAAAGCTGAACCCAGCTGTGCGCCATCGTGCCGAGTGCCGGAACGCCAAAGTCACGGTCGCAGATGGTGCAGGCCGTTCCGGCGCAGCCGCCGATATAAGCGGCCCTTGCGCCGAGAATCGCGCCGTCCGGGCCCTGGGCGCGGCGGGAACCAAATTCCATCACGGCCCGGCCCTGCGCCGCGCGTACAATCCGGTTTGCTTTTGTGGCGATCAGGCTTTGATGGTTAATGGACAAAAGAATCATGGTTTCGATAAACTGCGCCTGAATGACGGGGCCGCGCACCGTGACAATCGGCTCGCCCGGAAAAATCGGAGTTCCCTCCGGTACCGCCCAAACGTCGCAGATAAAATGGAAATTTTCGAGGTAGCCGATAAAATCATTATTGAACAGCTTGCAGTCCCTCAGGTACTGAATATCTTCGGCTGTAAAGGTAAGATTTTCAATATATTCCACAACCTGCTGGACTCCGGCCATAATCGCATAACCGCCGTCATTGGGCACATGACGGAAAAACATGTCAAAATAAACAACCGTATCGCGATAACCGTTTGTGAAATAGCCGTTGGCCATTGTAATTTCATAAAAATCGGTTAACATGGTTAAATTTGTTTTATGTCCGTTTTGTTCATTCATTTTTATGAATCCTTTCTTTATCAGCCAGAAGCTTCGGCCGCTTTGGCAAAGTCAAATTCCCGCCCTGTCTGCTGCGGGAAAGGACAAAACTTCCTGTTTGAAAAACGAGTTTTTAAACTTCCCGGTTTCAAGGTGTTTCGCATTTAGCTGTAACTCTAACTATATTGGTTATCATATTATAGAACGGCACCAAATAAGTTACCGGGGCAGTCCGGTATGCCGTAAAATGCCAACTGCCCTTCCGCTGAAATAAAAAAGCTGTCTCAATCTTTGTATTTTTGCGCCTCCGTTTATGTTTTGAAATTGTTATACGAATATTATAGCAAAATTATGATAAAATAACAAATATGAAATGGTTTTATTGGTAAAAATATTAAGATAACAAAAATAATTGTTTATTAACATGAAAAGATTTCACTCATTTATTGTATTTTTCACAAAAAGATATTATACTATATCATGATGAGACAAGGAATTCAGGAAAATTTCCATTATTTTGTTAATATCCGGAAAACTTTGTTGGAAGAGATGAGTTGGGCAGGAAATATGTGTACCAAATACGCTTTAGGGAGATGAATTAGGTGAGATTACGCAAGCAGGCACTGGGAACCCGTAATTTGGTCGGCGCACGCGTTGAAATGGCGCGCAAAAACCAAGGCATGAAGCAGAAGGAGCTTTTGGCTCAACTTCAGGTAAATGGAGTTGATATGAATGCGTCCGGTTTATCAAAGCTCGAAGGGCAAATCCGTTATGTTACGGACTTTGAACTTTCCGCTTTGGCAAATATACTGAATGTTTCGGTTGATTGGCTTCTTGGCAGAGAAAAATAAAATCAAACAGGGCAGGACGCCCCGCATTTTGCGGGGCGTCCTTTTTTCTCTTCCCTTTTCCGTCTTCCCGGGTTATAATAATCATACTATGTTAAATTAAGAAAGACAAGGGGGATTTCATTTTGGTTGACAAACAACAACTGACGCGGCTGAAACCGCTGTTTATTTTTGTCGCGGCGTTCACCGCTGTTTTTTATCTGTTTGCCATTACATTAAAATACACCTTTCCGTTTTTAGCAGGGTTTCTGCTTGCCCTTTCTGTGCAGCCGCTGATTCGCATGCTGCAAAAGCGCCTGAATTTTAAACCCGCTGTTGCCGCCGCATTTTCTACCCTTTTAGTTTTTGTGATACTGTTCGGCCTGCTGTTCCTTTTGGGGTACTGGCTTATTTATGAAATCAATAATTTGATCAGTTACATTGCAACGCTTTCCCAAACGGGATTCGGGCCGCTTACCGAACCGATTAACGCCTTGGTCGCCCAGTTCGGGGATTATCTGAGTAAAATTGACGGCAATTTTATTCAGCAAAACAAAGACCAGATTTTAAGCATTGCCCAGTCCGGGGCCGGGGTGGCCACCACGGTGCTGAGCAGCGCCCTCAAATTTTTAACTTCGCTCCCCGCAATTTTCACCATGCTCATTGTAATGGTTTTTTCGACCTACTTTTTCTCGAAGGACATGGGGGCGATCAAAGCGCGTGTGGTGGGCTTGTTTTCACGGGAAGGTGCGGCAAGCCTTCGGTCCGCCTCCCAGCACGGAGCAAATATGAGCGGAAAATATGTCTGCTCCTATCTGCTGATTTATTTTATCACGTTTGTCGAAACACTGATTGTATTTTCCGCTCTTGGCGTGCCTTACCCGCTGGTGCTGAGCATCATCACCGGGATTGCCGACATTCTTCCGGTGCTCGGCCCCGGCACAATGTACATTCCGATTGCAATCATCTATCTTTTCTGCGGCGATTTTTTCAGGACGATTGTACTGCTTGTCTGCTGGCTGCTGATTACGGCAATCCGCCAAATCATTGAGCCAAAGCTGATTTCGTCTTCCATTAACATTCACCCGCTTACGATGCTGGCCGCAATTTATTTTGCGCTGATTGCGGGCAACTTTTGGATTTTAATTTATTTTTCAGCGCTGGCACTGTTGTATGAGGTTCTTACAAAAGTTGAAGTTCTTCCGACGCTGTTTGAAAAAAAGCCGGCTGAAATTCCCACGGATGATGAACCGGCACATCCGACCGCCAAAAAGGAATAGTCGTATCTGCAAAAAACAAGGGCTGCTGTGAAAAGCAGCCCTTGTTTTTTTGACAGGAGCGTTTATGCCGCATCATCCTGATTTTATTACACTCTTGTAACATGCATTGACATCTTTATTCCCGTATGCTATATTCAAACTGTACTAATCAGAATAACACAGTAAGAACAGTGAGGCGAAATTGATGTTCACGTTGGATTACAAAAGCAGATTGCCGATTTATGAGCAGCTTTACAAATCCATCACACGCATGGCGGCACTGGGCGCAATCGACGGGGGCGAAGCTCTTCCGAGCGTGCGGGCGCTGGCACAGGAACTGGGCGTGAACCCCAACACAGTGCAAAAAGCATATCAGATGCTGGAGCACGATGGGATTATCTGTTCCGTACCCGGAAAAGGCTCGTTTATTTCGGGCAGCGGCTCGGCAATTTCACAGCAGCGGGAAATTGCCGGGAAAAAGCTGGATGAAGCGGTGAAAGCCGCCGCCGACTGTGGATTTCAAAAAGCGGAAATTATTGATCGGGTAAATAATTTATTTGGCGGGAGGAGTGAATAACCCATGATTGAAGCGCGGCACTTAACAAAAAAATTTGATACGACAACAGCGCTGGACGGAATTTCTTTTTCCGTTGGTTCCGGGTCGCTGTTTGGTTTGGTCGGCTCGAACGGAGCCGGAAAATCCACGTTTCTGCGCACACTGGCCGGTATTTACGCGCCGGACGGCGGCGATATTCTGGTGGACGGTCTGGCGCCGTTCGAAAATTCATCGGTAAAATCCAAACTGTTTTTTATTTCGGACTATCCGTATTTTATTCCGCAGTCAACATTGGCGGACATGGCGGATTTTTACGCAGGGATTTATCCGAACTGGAGCAAAAAACGTTATGAGGAGCTTTGCTCCGTGTTTCCCATTGGCGCGAAGGATAAAATTGTAAACATGTCAAAGGGAATGCAGCGGCAGGCAGCGCTGATTTGCGCATTTGCGTCACAGCCCAGCTACCTTTTGCTTGACGAGATTTTCGACGGGCTTGACCCGGTTATGCGTCAGCTGTTAAAACGCATTATTTCCAGTGAAGTTTCGGAACGCGGCATGACCGTCATCATCGCGTCGCACAACCTGCGCGAGCTGGAGGATTTTTGCGACCACATCGGCTTGTTCCATAAGGGCGGAGTCATTTTCGAGCGCGACCTGGATGAGTTGAAGCTTGGAATCAACAAAGTGCAGGCTGTGCTGAAACCAATGCCAGAGCCGAGTGCATTTGCACCGCTTGACATCGTAAAAACGGAAGTGCACGGCTCCCTTGTAAATCTGGTAGTCCGCGGCTCAAAAGAAGAGATCCTTGCAAAAATAAATTCTCTGAATCCCATATTTGCCGAGGTTCTTCCGCTGTCGCTTGAAGAAGTTTTTATCAGTGAAATGGAGGTGGCCGGTTATGACCTTGACAACATACTCAAATAGAAGCAGCAAAGAATTGAAGGAAGTCTATTTGTGGTCCTTGAAAAGGAACCGCGGCATGACGGCGCTGCTGGCGCTGCTGATGTTCCTGGCGCTGCCGCTGATTCTGATGGTCGCGATGGAAAATTTCAGAAACAATACCTCAACGCCCTTTACTGCCGACATGTGGGCTTCCTCCTATACACAGTACGTCACTTTTTTAACCTCCTGGCTTGTCACGCCGCTCGTCCTGATTTTTGTGCTGGTTCTTTCGGCGTCACTGTTCGGATACCTGCATCAAAAACGCAGCGTGGATTTGTTCCATTCGCTTCCGCTTGGACGCACCCCAATGCTTTTGGGCCGTTTTTTAGCGGAGCTGACTTCTATTTTCGCGCCGATGCTGGTGAATTATGCGATTATATCCATTGTGGGCGCCTGCTACGGAATTGACGCGAAATACAGCTTTTTCACAGTGGCTGATTCCATGCTCTGGCTGATGCTGATGAGTACGGCGGCAGTTGCCTTTACCGTGTTTATGGCTGTCTGTACCGGCACCACCTTAGACATGATCATTTCCATATTAGGAATTAACGTTGCCTATCCGCTCCTGATTTTCGCCACCTGCACGTTTGCTTCCCTTCTGCTCCCGGGGCTGGCCGTTAACCTGAGCCTGAATTCAACGGTTCTGACCGCCCTGTCCCCTTTTGCCGCGGCAATTTTGCCGTTTGTCAACCGGATGAACCGTTCCGGGCCGGACACCTTCAATATAGAGAAAATGGGCAACGGATTCCTCATTTGGTGGGTCATCCTTACCCTGGTTATGATTGCAGCCTCCGTTTTTCTTTATAAAAAGCGGAAAAGTGAATGTGCGGAGAGCAATTTTGCTTTCCCGATTCCGAAAATTGTGATTCGATTTATTGTTACCGCTGTTTCCGGTATTGGAATTGGCCTTTTATTTGAAATGGCAACTTCCGCGGCCGGCTCGTTTAACTTCTTCATTGGCGTGGCGGCCGGCTCGCTTGCGGCCCACATTGTGGTGGAAGCGGTTTATTCCCGCGGGTTTAAGCAGATGAAGCGCAGCTTTGCCTGGTACGGAATTTTTGTTGCTGCTTTCCTTGTGCTTTACGGTGTTCTTGCAACGGGATTTTTCGGCTACGACATGCGGCTGCCGAATGCGGAAGATGTGGAAAGCATTACGGTGAACGTGCCAAACCAATATTACAGTTCCGACGACAAGATTTACAGTGAAAATTATCGGCAGACGGTTGCCACGTTAACCCCTGTTCTGAAGGACAAGAAGAATATCAGCCAGACACTGGAGCTCCACAAAGAGTTCCTCTCCGCCAACCGCAGTGCCGCGTATCCTTACACGATGCAAAGAGACAACGGCTCTCTGTTAACCCTTGACTACCATTTGAAAAACGGGTCCGTTCTGAAGCGAAGCTATTCCGACTCCTATTCCGCTGACAGAACAGAGGAGATTAAAGGCAGCTTTGCCGCCATGTCGAACGGAATCGGCAAAATGGAGGAATATATTGGAACCAGGGATATTCTTTTCTACCTTGATCCGAAAAACCTGAAAAGCATTGACATCAATACAGGAAAAAACGACTCCATTACCGTTGCGCCGGATGAAACCGTAAAAGAGGAGCTGCTTGCGGCGCTGAAAGAGGATTCCCTGAACGGACAGGTAAACAACCCGAATATCGAATATGAAAAGCAGTCCGGCAGTATCTTTATTACCTGTAAAGAAAATATAGAGCCGACGGGCAGGGTAAAAGAGCTCCTTGGCGGCTACAGCGGAAAAATTTGCTTTGGCAAAAATAATTATCAGCTGTCTGACAATGCCGCAAAAACCTACGCGCTCATCAAAAAATATGCTTGGAACAAATAATTTGTTTACGCAGATACAACACGAAAGGGGCGGCCGATGAATCGGCCGCCCTCTGTTTATTCCATAAAACTATGCTTTGACGCAGCCGCCGGTTCCCCGGCGCCTGTTTTATGATTAGCAGGCAATTATTCTTCCGGTTTTTTCGGGCGGTATTTTCGGTCTCCGACCGCGCGAAGTATCACAGCCAAGACGAGCAGACCAACAAGACCATTCTTAATCCACAACGGTCCTAGAATCGGCAGAATGACCGGCAAAACGGGGAATAAAAGGAAGGAAGTTCCATCGATAAATCGGTAAATGTAATAAAAAGGGCTGTTTCCAGATTGTACAGGGAGATAATCGCGTTCCATGGTGCCTGCATAGTAAATTTCATTATTTACAAACCAGAGCAAAAATAAAGCCACCCTGATTTGCCAGTAGGTTTCGGGAACAGACCAAGCAGCCACAAGCAACACCAAAGATACAAACGGGTAAAAACGCTCAATGAATGGAAATAAAAAATGCACCAGCTTATTACGAGATTTTTCAAGAAAGTTCATAATGCAAATCCGTCCAATTCTTTAGGATGTATTCTTTTTGAGCCCAATTCTCCGGACCCTATCCAGACTGCTTTTTCCCGGGACTTCCTTATGATGTTACGTCTTTCGCTGAATCTGTCCTACAGACGGAGGGTGGCCAATAAATCGGCCACCCTCTACTGATTACAGGATATTATGCTTTGATATTGGATGCAATTTCACTGGCATACGCCCGCATTGATGCCAAATCCTCTTCAGTCGGCATAAAGTTAACCTTTAAGCCGTCTCCGATAAATTTGTATTTCAGCAGTTCCAAACGTGATTTCATCATTGGCACCGCTTCCCCGCTCCAGCCGAAGGAGCCGAAGGCTCCGGCAGGCTTTTGCTTGGTGTTGATTGCGTCGATACTGGCAAGAATGTCCCATATAATCTTTGGCGCGTCACGGTTGATCGTGCAGGAACCCATCAACAAAGCGTCGGCTTCATTGGCAAGCGCAGCAACCTCCGCAAACGGTGCAAAGACAATATTTACTAATCTTACATCCAGCTGATCGTTCTTCTTCAGCTCATGAAAAGCTGCCTCGGCCAGCTTGGTGGTGCAGCCGTAGGCTGAAGCGAACAAAATCCCGACAATTTTCTTTTCGTGCTCAACCGGAGTGCTCCATTCACGGTAAAGAGCCTTGCATTTCTCAATGCTTTCGGTCAGGCACGGCCCATGGCTTGGGCATATCAATTCTGCCGGCAAATCCTTTATTTTATCAAGGCCGGACAAAACATATGGCTTGAATGGTGCAAAAATACCATTGTAATAATACCGGAATTCATTCAGATATTTATCCCCGTAATGCCCCTTTGTGTCCAACATAGTTGGCTCGCAGAAATGCGCGCCCAAAAAGTCGCAGGTGAAGAGTGTTTTAACGGACGGCATCCAGGTAAACATGGAGTCCGGCCAGTGGAGGAGCGGAGCTACAATAAATTCCAGCTCTTCGCCGCCGATATTGAGTTTGTCACCCTGCTTAACAACGACACATTTAAAATTTTCATTTGTAATGGCGGAAAGGTACATCTTTGCCGCCATGGTGCAGTAAACGGTAATATTCGGGTTAACTGCCAAAAGCTTGGCAACGCTGCCTGAATGATCGGGTTCGGTGTGGTTCATAATCAGATAATCAATTTTCGAAACATCGATGACGCTTTGAATGTTATTCAGATATTCCTCAAAAAACGGTTCGTGAACAGTATCTATCAATACATTTTTTTCACCGGTAATGAGAAAGGCATTATAACTGGTGCCGTAACGCGATTCCATAACAATATCAAATACGCGCAACGACGGATTCAGAACACCCACTGAATAGACGTTCTCTTTTAACTTGATTGCGCTCATTTTAACGACAAACTTCCTTTGTAATAATTATTCCTCCGAAAACATGTCCTTACCGACGCCGCAAAGAGGGCAAGTCCAGCTATCCGGGAGGTCCTCAAATTTCGTACCGGGTGCAATCCCATTATCCGGGTCGCCCACTTCAGGGTCATATACATAACCGCATGCGTTGCAAATGTATTTTGTCATAAATTACACTCTCCTTACAAAAGTTTATTTATCCTAGTATAAAATAGTGCAATCAATTTGTCAATCGATATCATTTCCAAAACCGAAATCTTGAGCGATTTCAGTTAAATTTGCCGGAAACACAGAACATCGCCGAAGCTTTCGCGCAAAATTCAGCGCATTTACTAGATCTGACGATACAATCTGATTTGCCTTCTCGACGCTGGTTTCCGTGATTTCTACGCCATAACCCGCTTTACGGCTGCCAAACACAAAATAATCGATACGTTTACCGTGCATTTCAATGTTCCCAACGCACTTCCTCATTTTTTCCCTCCTTTTGATGTGAAAATTAACCACTCTAGCCACATATAATAATAAGGCAAAAAGAGACGATTTTCAAGATGGCAAGCGGTGTTTCCAATTGAAAATTATAATTACGCAACATATTATGGATGTTTGCGTATTCCACGTACATATTGTGCTTATTTTCGAATATTTTCGAGCTTTCAAAGGACAAATCCGGTCAATAACGCGCAAAGCAGCCCACAGGAGTTAGTTTATGCGCCAAATTCATTCTGCCCTTTCCCCGTTCAGCTTTGAAAAGCCGTGTTGGACACAGATAAGTTAAGTGATGCTATTATACTTTTCCGAAAGCGCGAATATACTTAAACATAACGGGGGGTTGATAAAATTGGAGTGGCAAAGTCTTATAAAAGAAGAGTGCGCAAAAAAGCTTGGCACAAGCATGAAAAACGGACTTGCACCGCACGAAATTGAAAAGCGGCGAAGGGAGTTCGGCCGCAACGAACTGGCACAGCCAAAGAAGAAAAGCCTGATTTTGCGTTTTCTCGCTCAATTTTCCGATTTCATGATAATTATCCTGCTGATCGCCGCCGGAATTTCCTTTGCAACATCCTATTTTCAGCATGACAATGACTATATTGATTCCATTATTATTCTTGTGATTGTGGTGCTGAACGCGGTAATCGGCCTTGTGCAGGAAAGCCGTGCGGAAAAAGCAATTGAGGCGCTGAAAAAGCTTTCAAGCCCGCAGGCGCATGTCATCCGCGGCGGCGCGGAATTTGTGGTTGAGGCAACGGAGCTGGTACCCGGCGACCTGGTCGTGCTGAGCACCGGCGACTTGGTCCCCGCCGATCTTCGGCTTACCGAAGCGGTTAATCTTAAGGCGGAGGAAAGCGCCCTGACCGGTGAAAGTCTGCCCGGCGACAAACGCGCAGACATGACCTGCCCCGCAGGCACACCTCTGGGTGACCGCCACAACCTGCTGTTTTCCACAAGCTCGATTACTGCCGGGCACGGCGCCGGAATTGTAATCGCAACGGGAATGGACACGCAGGTCGGAAAAATCGCCCACATGATCACCAGTCAGTCCGCGCCACAGACACCGCTTCAGCGCAAGCTGGCTCAAACCGGGCGATGGCTTGGCATCGGCGCACTGATTATCTGCTTTATTATCTTTCTCATGGGATTGTTCCAGCAGATTCCGCCTTTGGAAATGTTCCTGATTTCAATCAGTTTAGCTGTCGCGGCTATTCCGGAAGGACTGCCCGCCGTGGTCACCATTGTTCTGGCCATCGGCGTGCGGCGCATGGCGGCAAAGCGCGGCATTGTCCGGCGCATGCCGGCGGTGGAAACGCTTGGCAGCGCAAGCGTTATCTGTTCGGATAAGACGGGCACGCTCACGCAGAACCGCATGACCGTTGTGGAATTGAGAAACTCTGGCGGAAAAATTCAGCTGAATTCCGCCGAAGGGCAGCGGCTCCTGAATTTTGCCGCACTGTGCAGCAACTGTTCCGTCAACGGCAGCGTGGTGCACGGCGACCCCACCGAGGCGGCGCTTGTGAATGCTTCCACAGCAAAAAAGGCGGAGCTTGATGCAAAGTACCCGCGCGTGATGGAGATTCCGTTTACCTCCGAACGCAAAATGATGACCACCGTACATAAGCTTGGCGGGGGAAAATACCGCATTATTTCAAAAGGCGCGCCGGATATCCTGTTCACGCACTGCACCGGCGGAGCACCCCGGCAGAATGAGGAAATGGCATCCCATGCGCTGCGTGTGCTGGGCGTGGCCTTCCGCGACATCGACTTTATGCCCCGGGCCGACCAGAATATTGAAACTGGCCTGACCTTCTGCGGTCTGATCGGAATGATCGACCCGCCGCGCCCGCAGGCGAAGGCCGCCGTCGAGCTTTGCAAAAAAGCAGGCATCCGCCCCGTGATGATTACCGGCGACCACGCGGCCACCGCCGCTGCGATTGCAAAACAGCTCGGCATCTTAAATGAAGAAAGCGGCGTAATTACCGGCGCGGAGCTGGACCGGACCACCCAGCCGGATTTGGAAAAGGAAATCTATCATTATTCCGTATTCGCCCGTGTTTCCCCCGAACATAAAGTGCGCATTGTACGTGCGTTCCAATCCCACGGTGAAGTGGTCGCCATGACGGGCGACGGCGTAAACGATGCCCCGGCGCTCCGCGCGGCGGACATTGGCTGTGCAATGGGCATTTCGGGCACGGACGTGGCCAAGGCGGCTTCTGACATGATTTTGACGGACGATAACTTTGCCACCATTGTGGCCGCTGTGCGGGAAGGCAGGGGCATTTATGAGAACATTAAAAAAACCGTGCATTTCCTGCTCAGCTGCAATATCGGTGAAATTCTGACCGTGTTTGTCAGCTTCCTGCTGCGGCTGCCCGCACCGCTGCTGGCAATTCAGCTTTTATGGGTAAATCTTGTTACCGACTCGCTGCCCGCGCTTGCGCTGGGGGTTGAGCCGATTGCCGATGATATTATGGAGCGAAAGCCGGTAAAGCCGCATGAAAGCATTTTTGGCGGCGGAATGGGCTACAATATTATTATTGAGGGCTGCCTAATTGGTTCCCTGGCCCTTTTGGCCTACAGCATCGGCCGCATTTATTTTGACGTTGACCCATCGTCCCCGTTCATTGGCCGCACCATGGCCTTCGCAGTCCTTAGCCTTTCCCAGGTGGTACACACCTTTAACATGCGCTCCCCGCATTCTGTTTTTAAAGCGGGACTTTTCGCAAACCCAAAGCTGGTATTGGCGGCGATCCTTTGCACCGCACTGCAGGCGGCGGTTATTGTGATTCCCCCGCTCGCCGCCATTTTCAAAACCGCGATTCTCACCGGAAGGCAGTGGCTGGTGGTCGCATTGCTGTCGCTCGTTCCGCTTTTGGTTGTTGAACTGGAAAAAGCGGCGTCGCCGCACAAAAGCAAGCAGATATAATTCTCCCTATACAGAGCGCCGTCCCTTCCTGCCGGGGCGGCGCTCTGCTTTGGTTTAAAATAACATTATAAAAAATGTTTGACAAATCAGGTTAGCAATGGTAAACTCTTAGATACGAGTTAGCTTATGCTAATCAACATAGGATATTGAAAGGAGGTTTTTTCATGCCGCTGACAATGGCAGACCCCGGACGTCCGGTTTCCATCAAAAAAATCCACGGAAAAGACGAAACCAGAAGATTTTTGGAAAGCCTTGGCTTTGTGGAGGGCGCGTTCGTCACAGTTGTTTCGGAATTGGGGGGCAATGTAATTTTAAATGTAAAAAACACCCGCATTGCAATTGACCGGCGTATGGCAAGCCGGATTATGGTTTAGCCCGCTCCCGGACAAATCGGCCAAAATTAAAGGTGAGGTGCAAAAATGAAAACATTAAAAGACATAAAACCGGGTGAAACGGTTACCGTCAGAAAGCTGGACGGCGAAGGTGCGCTGAAGCGCAGAATTATGGACATGGGCATTACCAAAGGCGTTTCCATTTTCGTACGCAAGGTCGCGCCGCTGGGCGACCCGGTTGAAATTCGTGTACGCGGCTATGAGCTGTCGCTACGTAAAGGGGATGCCGGTTCCATTCTTGTTGAGTAAAACAGAGATTTCCCGCAGGGACTCTGCTTTTTTTATGAAATTATGTTAGCATATGCTAACAACGAGGAGGATTACAATGGCAATCAAAATAGCGCTTGCAGGCAATCCGAACTGCGGCAAAACAACCATGTTCAACGACCTGACGGGTTCTTCCCAGTACGTGGGGAACTGGCCCGGCGTTACCGTAGAGAAAAAAGAAGGCAAGCTCAAGGGCTTTAAAGGCGTAACGGTCGTTGACCTGCCCGGCATTTACTCCCTTTCCCCGTACACACTGGAAGAGGTTGTTACCAGAAAATTCGTGATAAACGAGAAACCGGACGTTATCATCAATTTGGTTGATGCTTCAAATCTGGAACGGAACCTTTACCTGACTACGCAGCTTACCGAAGTGAATATCCCGGTGGTTATCGCGCTCAATATGATGGATATTGTAAAAAAGAACGGCGACCGCATCGACACCCAAAAGCTTTCCGCAGCGCTGGGCTGCGAGGTAATGGAAACCTCCGCCGTGAAGGGGATTGGCTCCAGGGAGGTTGCACAGCGGGCTGTTCAGCTTGCACAGGCAAAAAGCAAAGCCGTACCGCATCATATCTTTTCCGACAAGCTGGAGGAAACCCTTTCTTTGGTTGAAGCGGCCGCAAAACCTTCACTGAGCGTTGACAACGCGCACTGGTTCGCCGTGAAGCTGTTTGAGCGGGATAAAGAGGTTCTTGCACAGTTGAGGCTGCCTGACGGCATATCCCGCCGGATTGAGGAAATTACTGTAAAATGCGAAGAAGAAAATGATGATGATTCCGAGAGCATCATTACGAACGGGCGGTACGAATATATTGACGGAGTCATTCGGAACTGTCTTTATCAAAAGCCCCAAAGGATGAGCACTTCCGACCGGATTGACCGTATCGTCACCAACCGCTGGCTGGCGCTGCCGATTTTTGCTGTGATTATGACTTTGGTGTATTATGTTTCGGTCACAACAATCGGGCAGATAGCGACCGATTTCGTCAACGACACGCTGTTTGCCGACTGGATTACCAACGGCCTGACCGGCTGGATGGCTTCGATTCACGCGGCGGACTGGCTGATTAGCCTTATTGTGAACGGTATTGTAGGCGGCGTGGGCACCGTGCTCGGCTTTGTTCCGCAGATGCTGATTTTGTTCTTCTTCCTCTCCATTTTGGAGGATTCCGGATATATGGCAAGAGTTGCCTTTATTATGGACCGTATTTTCCGTAAATTCGGCCTTTCCGGCAAATCCTTTATTCCGATCTTAATCGGAAGCGGCTGCGGCGTGCCGGCCATTATGGCCAGCAGGACAATCGAAAATGAAAAAGACCGCAAAATGACCATTATGCTCACTACATTCATTCCCTGTTCGGCTAAAACAGTGATTATGGCCATGATAATTTCCACCTTTTTTCCAAACTCCCCATGGATGGCGCCGGTTATGTACCTGCTTGGAATCGCGGTGATTATCGTGTCGGGTATCATTCTGAAAAAGACAAAACTTTTCGCCGGGGAGGCCGCGCCGTTCGTAATGGAGCTGCCCGCTTATCATGTTCCCGCCGCTAAAGGCGTTTTTATCCATATGTGGGAGCGCTCCAAGGCGTTCATTATCAAAGCCGGTACCGTTATCTTTATTGCAAGCGGCCTGATTTGGTTTCTTTCCTCGTTTGGATGGAACATGCAGATGGTTGACGTGGAAAGCAGCATGCTGGCTTCCGTCGGCCATGCGTTCGCCTGGTTCTTTGCCCCGCTCGGCTTCGGAACCTGGAAAGGGACGGTTGCCACCATCAGCGCCCTGGCCGCAAAGGAAAATGCAATCAGCACCCTTGCCATACTGAACGGCGTTGCCGACCCGGACAATACACAGGCGGTTATGACCGGCATCTCCTCCATGTTCACCGGTATCGGTGCGCTTTCGTTCATGATATTCAACCTTTTCTGCCCGCCCTGCTTTGCGGCAATCGGCGCTACCAGAAGAGAAATGGGAACTTTCAAATGGGCCGCAATCGCGTTCGGATTCCAAACGCTTGTGGGTTATTCGCTTGCGTTTGTCTGCAATCAGCTTGGCAGCGTCCTGTTTCTGGGTAAGAGTTTCGGTGCCGGTCCTGTGATAGCGGTCGCCTTCCTGGTTCTGATTGCTTATCTTTTGGTCCGCCCGGGTGCTGCCCGCGGTGCTTCCCTGCAGCGGGCACGCAGTATCGGGTGAAAAGTCTTCCGAGAAATTGATCCTGTTGATAAATTATAATCCAAACTCATATATTGCTGTGAAAGAAGGAGTTTTCATGATACAGTTTTTAATTCAGAATGCTGCGACGATCCTCATCAGCTTGGTTCTTGCTGTACTCGTGGTGCTCGCCATTGCCTACCGTGTTAAAAAATACCGCAGGGGTGAGCTTTGCGACTGCGGCTGCAGCGGCTGCCAGCATAGCGGCGAATGCCATAAATAGATGAAAAATGAGAATCCCCTCGGCCGGAGTTTATCAGTTCCGGGCGAGGGGATCCTTTTGTTTTATTCTTCTTCGGAGTCCGATTTGTTGTAGCGCCTGCCGCCGATATAGGCCATAATTCCGCCAAACAGAATATTGGAATAATATGTCATGAACCTCCACAGCAGAATTGCCGGGAGAATCGCAGACTGGAAGAACATGCCGAAGAAAAGGAAGAAGCTGCCCTCCGCGCCGCCTGAAGCGCCCGGCAGGGGCACGAAAGCGGAAACCATGGCAACGAATACCTGCGCCGCAACCATTGTTGTTACCGGCGCTGTGTGCAAGCCGAAGCTGCGGTATATAAAATAAGGAACCAGGCTGTTTAACGTAATTTGAAAAACCGTAATGCCCATTGCCGTAAGATACAGCTTTGTGGCAGTTCCCATCAGCTTGGAGGCATCGTGGAACATTTGAAGCTGGCTGTGAATCTTTTCATAGCGTTCCTTTGGGTGCCTGCAAAGCTTGATTTTATGCAAAAATTGAATCACGGCGGTCACGATCCGGTCCGTAATGCCCTCACTGAGCATGAACAGAAAAACAAGCACGATAAAAACAGTATTGCTGAAAAGACCGATGATGGTGACAAATGAAAAATTGCTGACGCTGGTCTGAAAGAAATGAAGCTTTGCGGCGACGGCAACAAGCGAATACAGCACCATAACAACCTGATAGGTGAGCGTTTTTACCGCGATGATAGAGCCGGCCTTGCCCGTGTCCATCCCCATTTTATGCATGGAATAAATCTGCATGGGCTGCCCGCCCGTGGAAAATGGGGTCAATGCACTGTAAAGCAGTCCGATCATGCCAACGGAGAAAGAACGTCCGAAGCTCCATTCGGGATACAGGTGAAGGCAGAGCAAGTGCAGGACAAAGCCCTCCATCACCCAGCAGCCCACAACCGCAGCAACCGCCATGAAAACCCACTCGGGCTGAAGCCTTGTGATAAGATTGCCAAGGGTGGTGATGCCATCTGTAGTAGCCATGCAGTAGAGCAGTACGCCAATGGAAAGAACCAGCGTAATAATTACGAAAAGGTTTTTCCGGATACCGTTTTTAATCTTATTTCCCATATTTTATCTCCAATATTCTTTGTAGTCAGGAAGCCAAAGTGCAAGCTCATTTTATGTTATTTTCGAAAAATATACAAGTACATATCGCCGGGCCAATCAGGCGCCTGTTGCCTCACCGGAAACTCCAGCGGCTCAAGTGCGAAGAAACAGCTTTATTCAAACGATTATTTTAAACCTGTTTTCCGTTTTATAAATCACGACAATACATATTTTTTAATTGCCTGAATTACGCCGGCGTTGTTGTTGCTGTCCGCCATAAAGTTGCCATACCGGCGCATATCATCATTGGAGTTTTTCATCACAAAGCTGTAGTTCGCCCGGCTTAAAAGCTCAATATCGTTATAAAAATCCCCAAAGGCCATGGTTTCCTCCGGCATAACGCCCATATCCTGCTGGATTTTTTCGAGCGCGACCCCTTTGTTAATTCCTTTGTCCGTAACATCCATCCACATTTTTCCGGAAACTCGGAGCGAAAGCGCGCTGTCGAAGCGTTCCTTCAGAAATGGGTATGTATGTGTTTCCGGGTTGTTTATATCGCAGATGGCAACCTTGAAAATATCGTCTTCCACCGCAGCCAAATCTTCAACCATCCGGCGGTTCACATAATAGCTGCCGATTTCAAAGTTAAACTCCGGCGTGTATTTTTTGTGGTAAGTGCCATGAACCCCGCACAGAAGCACCTGAATGTTTTCCAATTCGCTGCACGCCCCGATTAAAGAACGGAGCAGATTTTGCGGGATGATGCTAATCGCGGTATTGTCATTGTTTACAACAAACGCTCCGTTGTCGCAGATATAGCCGATTTGTTCCGCGGCGGCGCCAAAATTATTTTTCAGTGTGCAATAGGAGCGCCCGCTGGCTACGATAAAAGAAACGCCCTGCTGCTTTAAGCGCGGCAGAATTTCAAAAAATTCCGGTGGGATTTTTTTGTTGTCGTCAAGCAAGCTCCCGTCCATGTCGGACGCAATTAATCGAATCATATCCGTTCTCCCATAAAAACATTGCGCTTATGATACAATTGTCCATCTCCGGCGGTCGCCGTGCAAACGGCGAACCAGGAAGAACATAAAGTTCGGTATAATAACCGCTATGCGGTTATTATACCACAAATTTTCAGTCTGCTCAAAGGTTTGGAACCGCTTTTACGCAGAATTGACTAAAACAACCGGTCTGCTCAAATTTTCAGCCCGCCTTTTTGGGCTTTCCTTATTATTTTATTCTTTTTCACACAAGCTAATCATGGGGGGTGAACCACAATGCCGGATTCATACAATAATTTTCGCTGCCTTATGGAGCAGGACGGGGAGTCAAAACGTTTTTACGCGTCGCTTCCCTGCAAAGTAAAGCAGGCGGTCAGCAGCCATTCCGAAAACATCGATTCATTTGAACATCTGCGTGATTATACGGAAAGTTTTTTAAATCATGAGGAATAAGGAAAAGAGCGGAGCACGTGCTTCGCTCTTTTTTATTGTTTCAAGTGAAAATTATTTATAATTCGACATTGCAAAAATAACGAAAACAGCATTACTTCGTCTAAAATTATACGTTAATCCAATAACACCGCCCATAATGCCCTTGCATAATATGTCATGAGATAAACTCAATGCACATGAAAGGAGAAACACAATGGCAGAAGTATTGGCAAATATGGACGGCCAGGCCTGTGAATTGAATCGATCGCCCCTTCCGGCGATTCCTGTTCCCGCAATGGCCTACGTTCCGTTTCAACAGTATAACACAACCTATGCACCTGAAAAAGGCCTGGAAATGGGTACTATTTTTCCGGAGCTGGATAAACCGTTTCTTGGGGGTGGCATGAAATGAGCGAGCAGGAAAGGTTAATGCGCAGAATCAATGCCTATCATTTTGCAACATGGGAGCTGCATATTTATCTGGATACGCATCCCAATGACTGTACCGCGGCAAAGCAACAGGAGGATTACCGCAGGATGGCGGATGAATTAATGGCACAATACGAGGCAGCCTATGGTCCGCTGCATGAAAACAGCTCGAACACCAGCCGTTGGGCATGGATTGCAAGCCCATGGCCGTGGGAATTGGAAGAGGAGGGTAAAAAATAATGTGGACTTATGAAAAACGTTTACAGTATCCCGTTTCAATTAAAAATCCAAACCCTGCGCTCGCAAAGCTTATTATTGCTCAGTACGGTGGGCCAGATACCAATTTGTTATGATATATAAAAATAACCTACCGAAAAAATCGGTAGGTTATAAATATATCTCTATCGTTCCATAATTTTTTTTTTGCATTATGTGAGAATTATAAAATTATCCTTTTATAATGTAGCCATCCACAAACTTAAAAGTGAAATTATTCGAGGTATTAATATTGGTGCCGCTGCTAAAATAATAACTCCCAGTTTATAAATAATATTGCGAATATTGATTTTCAATTTTAATATACCATAATCATATAAATTTTTATATCTTTCTTGAGCCCAAGGGTCACAAAGTATGTAATTTTGAAGATCAATATCTGAATGATTATCCGTGCTACTTAATATACAATTATATTCATTGGATATTTCATCGTATTTACTGCCTAAGTCTTTATCATTCTTATCAATATTATCTAGCTTATGAGACAATAGATCTAATTGCAAATAACAGTTCTTAAACATATAATATTTATCTTTAAAGTTGAGTGATGTAGCCAACATACTAAATGCAAAAACTAGAATTGAAGTAGTCATAGAAATAAAATTCAGATTGAGGTTTTCACTTTTTATATTAGGACTAAGACATATAACTGAGATAATAATTAACCAAATTGAATACCAAACGTTTAATCCCAAAATAATTGAATCATATTTTTTGAAGCGTTCAGAAGCTTTTATTCTACATCTTCGTGTTATATAAATTTTATTGCTCAATAGAGTTATTTTGTCATCTTCAGAGCATTTAGTTTGCGCCTTAGATATTTCTTCATTTTTAGAATTTTCATCATCAGCTGTTTCATCATCTTTAGAGTCCGATTGCATTTCCAAATTTTCTTCTTCTGAGGGATTTACATCCGTTAAGTTATTTCCCATCATTCTTCTCCTTATATAATTTTCTTAAACTTTCCAAAAGTATTTTCCCAATAGTTTTCATTTCTTTACCAGTGTAAAAATCACTTTTTAAGCTATTACAAAACCAGCATGATTTTACAATATTGTCTAACTGATAACCTTTACTATTATCAACCCTATCTATCGTCATATCATCTATTTTCGCATGATTATTTAAATTAAAAAATCTTTTAAATCTATTTATTTCCCAATTCTCGCCAATATAAGATATTACAAAATCACGTAATCTCCTATACTCTTCAATAGTAATACTACAGTATTCACATAGATCAGGTGTCTCAAGCCACCAATTTTTTAAGTCTTCTTCAGTTAATGAGAATTCCTTACCTCTATTAGCAGCACTTAGTGACATATTTTTTATTGCTCCTTTGCCATACTTGAAATAGCCACTTTCCATTTGATGCTGTTGAGCACGTTTTACGTTTAATTTGCCTTTTTCAGTTTTATTATACTCTTTTGCTTTCATCGCGTTGCACTGCTTACAATAAGAATGTAAACCATCTGCATTTCTAGAATTCTTACCAAATTCAGAGACATCTTTATATTCACCACAACATTTACATAGTTTCAACATAAAATTCCTCCTTGCAACAAAAAACATTATATCATGCTTGAAATGGAAAATAAATACATGTATAATATTTCCATGCGGGAAAGTTTGTTTTATTTATAAAACAAAGGCCTTTTAGGAGGCACCATCTACGGACAACCGGTAGGATTATTCAGCTAGACTGAGTAGATACTATGTATTTCTATATTTTTCTTTCGCCTGTATTGACTACATATCGAAAGAACTTTCCCGCTAAATTTATTTTATTCGTAGGTAATGATAATGCAAGATAACTATTTAGATTTATTCAACCCTGCTAATTCAGAGAAAGCATATCAAAAGATGAAAGCAAAAAGTTTACCTACTGGAGTAGACCGCATTACAAAATCACATTTTGATAGAATCCGTGAGGAAGTTTTTATTTCCACATATAACAAAATTAAAGACACCACCTTTAAACCAATACCATATAAAGAACTATTAATTATTAAAGATCGAAATTCAAAACCAAGGATGCTTTCTTTGCCGACAATTATTGATAAAGTTATTTTATCGATATTAAGAGATATCTTAGATGCTACTTACCATCCGTCACTAAGCCTAAATAAAGTTCCAAATATTATCGCAGATATAAATGAAACCATCAAAGATGGTAAATATGACTATTATTTTAAAATAGACTTAACTAATTACTATGGTTCAATAAATCATAAATTGTTAACTGATAAAGTGAGTCAATTAATTGATGATTCAAATATTATAAAAATCTTAAGGCTATATCTAAAGAATCCAACAAATTGTAATAATCAAAATGCTAAAAAAATCACCAATAAAAAAGGTGTTCCTCAAGGTATCTCTATCTCTAATATCTTAGGGAACATTTACCTCGATGACTTTGATAAAATTATGATTAACACAAATGAATTAAAGTATTATAGATATGTTGATGACATATTAATATTTTGTAATAGTGAGAATTATCCAGATCTATATGCCTTTGTAAAAAGTACTTTAACATCTGAATATCATGTTAAAATGAATCAAAAAAAGTTAAGACACGGATTAATATCAGATATTGACTTTTTAGGTTACAATTTTGCAGCCGATGGTAAAATTGGAATTTCTCCGAAGAATGTAAAAAAACTACAGAATTCCTTAGAACAAATTTTTAGCGAATATAAAACATCAAGAGACAATCATATCAGAAAAAATATCGAGTTATTAAAATGGAAAATAGACTTTAGAATAACTGGATGTTTTAACGATCAAAAGAGATATGGTTGGGTCATATTTTTCAGCCAAAATGAAGATGAGACAATCATGTATAAATTGGATAGTCTTATTGTTAAGCTAGCAAAAAGGTACAAGCTTGATAAAGATTTAGTCAAGGATAATCGCTACGTTGGGAAAAAATTTGTGAGGACATATCACGAATATAGGAACAGACAGACTAATGCTGAATACATCCCAAACATTAATACTTTTACTGCACCAGATAAGCGACATATATTAATAAATATATGTCATAGAAAAAGCAGCTATATTGATGGGTTAGATGAATTTTCACTAAATAGAGAATTTGGTAACTTTATTTTTCATTCCATACGTGACATTGAACATGACTTGCAACAAATATATACATGATATTAGGGAATTATATTTTTTACTACCTTGTGACACCATAACCATAAAAACAAACAAACGCCCACCCAATCAACGGTGCAAAGCACTGCGATACCGTCTCTGCAGTAATACCGCCCCCAGCACCTTGCAACGCCTTGCTGCCGCGGCTGATCAAAAACGCACATTGTACAGATCTTTTAAAATATAGTATTGTTAATAACTACCAAATATCTTCTATTTAATATTACTTTAAGCCGCAAATGTTTTATGCTACAATATCAATCGAATGTGATAGTTTACACTTTTTTAAGTGAAGGAGTATTTTAATGAAAAAAATCACGCGGATTATTAGTCTGGCTTTAACATTGGCCTTGGTATTGTCTACCCTAGGAATTACGGTTGCCTTTGCAGACTCGAGCTCGTTCCGTTGTCCGGAATTTGGGCCACCTTTTCAGAGCATTAAATTATGGGGTCGACATGCTGACTATTTTACGGTAAATGATAGCAGTATCACCCTTAGTGCCAAATCCAGCGATGAATCTGTGGTTGGTACTGAAATGGTTAAAGATGAGCAGCAAAATCGTTACATACTTTATCTTTCGGGATACAAAAACGGGAAAGCAAGCGTTACTGTGACAGCTTCTGATGGAACAAGCGATACTAATGACGTTATAGTTGAAGGAAATGTCCCTTATTCCATATCATCCGATACCACCAGAGATTTTACACTTTCCAAGAATAACAGTTATGTTATGAAGATTCATTTAGTCAGTTCGAATCCTGGAGAGTTCATTGATCCAAGTATTGAATCCGACAACGAAAATATCATAAAAGCTACCATTCTTGACTGGCAGCCAAACAAGAACAATGATTACTTCTTTCGTATTGATACCGTTGGCAGTGTCGGGCAAAGCGCCACGCTCTCGATTGGTGGCAGCACCGTTTATATCCATAATAAAGTCTGCAAAGTTACGATAGGAGCAAATAAGAATTTACGACTTGACACAACAACCAAGTACACTTGTGACGTTGGTGCTACATACAGTTTTATAGCTTATACTTCTTCAACATCGATACCGAAAGTCTCTGTATATAATAATGATTTAATGACTGCAAAATATGAAAAGAAAGTAGCCGGCGGATACTTGTACAAAATTAATGCCCTATACCCCGGTGACACTTCTGTTCGAGTAACATCCAACGGGGAAAGTTCAAGTTTTCCTGTAACAATTAACTACCAAAAAATTATTTCTGATACTCCTAAGCAAATTAATTTGAATTTAGGGAAGTCCTATGTTTATAAGCTGAAAGCAACCGGGAACAGAGACCCTATTTCTTTTTATGCCAGTGAACCATCTTCTTTAACCATCTCCTCAGTAAAGAAAGTTGGTGGTTATTACTATGTAAAAGTAACTGCCAGCGGAAAAATAAAAGGCGGGAGCTACCTTCTTGCTAACTTCCCCAGTGCACAGGGCAAATATTATATGGTTTCCATTGGAGTTGTTATGATCCCTGACCCCACAGAACCCAAGCCTAAGTCAGACACTAATGTCCCTTATTTGAGAATTGCAAAAGGCAAAAGCTATATCATCAAAATTACAAATGCCGGCTTTTACATAGACGGCTATCCAACCCCAGGCTCATTTAAAGTTGATAAAGTAAATCAGATTGGATATGATGCTTACTATAAAATTACGGCTATAGGGGCAGTTGGCACCCAGTCTGTGTATCGTCTCCAAACTGCCTCTTCCAATATTAATTTAGGTTGGGTTCTAATCGTGTAGTATTTAATTGTTTTTCTTGTCTACTAAAACAGATAGGCCTAAACATCAGAGTGTCCCCTCTAGCCTTATACGGCCGGAGGGGACACTTGTATTTAATTTATTACACTGCAGTACCATCCGTCGGAGGGTTTGCTGCTGTGTTGTTATTAACGGCAGCTGCTGCAACCTGCTGCGTTCCATCAGCTGGGGTAGGTGCAATCGTGCCAATCAGCGGCGCAATGCTTTGGGCCGTAATATTGGGTGCACTGGCCGCCGATGCATCAACCAGGCCCTCACCCACTATGTAGGCAATGACGGAGCCGAGCGACATAATTACTCCGCTGATCTGTGTGGTAGTATTGGCATCCACTGCGAAAAGAGCCAAGATACCGACGATCAGGCCAGCCAGTGCCATCCAAAATTTACGCGAAGTGAGTTTCTTACTGATATTCATAATTATCCTTCTTCCCGCCGGATTGACCGGCTATTTTAATATAAGGCTCAGGATTGCAGCCACAAATCCCGTGGCAATAGCACCGATTGCAGCCGCAACAAGCTTGTCCCACCATTGGCCCGGGCGGCCTGTAATTACTTTAATGTCGTCCTTCATTTCGCCCACGTCCGATGTGAGATTATCAATTTTTTGATTTGCTGTTGCCATTGCGGCAGTCAGACCGCGGATGTCCTTAACCTCGTCGGCCAGTTCATCAAGACGGTGATGTGCTGATTTTGCACTGCTAAGCGCGTCGCCTGCCGTTTGCGCAACCTCGGCTATATCCATAAGCTGCAGCTCCTCCCCTATGCGGCGTAAATTACAAACTGTTTCACTCCGTTTACATATACCCCGGCGGCAACTCCAGGTTTACCGACGCCGACAAAGTAATAATAGCTATCATCCCCCTCCCGGTAACGGGGAAGAATCGCAGCGACGCCCTGTGTGCCGACAGTGACCACAGGAGGCGTTTTCGCGGTAACTTTAAGCTGATATGCCTGTCCCAACGCCAGGCGAATATCGGACGTCGTGTCGCTTTTAAAGTCGATGAGCTGTGGTTTTGGGAATCCATTATAGCCGCCGGCCTTAATGATTGTCGGATAATCTTTTAGGGCTGTGTCCATATCGACGCTGCCGCTGATACCGGGTACCGTTCCGGTACTGCCGGTCTGTTGGATTCCGCAGGGATAGTCCGGACCTCCGGCATAATCAGCCAGCCACACATCGTATTTTACAAGCGTTTCAGCCGAAAACCGGCCGGATTTGATAAAATCAATGTTTGTGTACAGATTGACGAACCAACCGTCGGCACGCATCGAATCCATAAACGCACGGGCAATGCTGTCGATCAGCGCGTTTGTCGGGTTGACTCCCTGTTTTCGGGAATACTCCATGCTGTCATATTCATAATCAAAGGCAATCGGGAAATCAATTTTGCCCTTATATGGGGCAAGTATCTGTTTGCAAACCGCAGCTTCCTTTCGGGCATCGTCCGCCGAAATTGCATAACTAAACCAGTAGCCCCCGACATGCAGCTTATGAGCCAGCGCACCCTGCATATTTTCTTCAAACTTTTGGTCCTTCTGACCGATGTCGTTGCCGTACCCGGCGCGGATCAGCGCGAAGTCGATGCCGGAAGCATCCACCTGCTGCCAGGCAATCGCTCCATTATGTTTGCTTACGTCAATACCTTTATATGTACTCATGCGTAAACCTCCCCACAGATTTCTAAGTATTCGTCATCGCGAATGTAGGTTTTTACAACCGCAGTCTTTAGGCGGGTTTTGCTCAAACCCAACTTATACTGGATGGAGAAAAAATCAAAATAAGGACTATGTTCCATTATTTACACCCCCAATGCAGCAAGTTGAGCATCTTCAAGTGCTTTTACTCTTGCTTCCAGCGTAGGCTGCTGCGCGGCTGCATCGGCGGCAGACTGTGCTGCCAGAATTTCGTTAATATGGTTCTTTGCAGCTTCATCCATAGTCGCCCCAGGATATGGTATAAAACCATACTGTGCAATCCAGAGTTCTCCATCTTTAAAAATTTTGTATCCATCTTCGGTTACTTCATAGGTTAGATTCATGATTTTCCTCCTTAAAAATTAATTTTTAAACTTAATCCAAGCAGTACCATTGCCGTAATAGGTTGGATACGCCTGATAGGCGCCATCTGTGTATAGCCATGCATCTCCGAAATAATAATCATCAGTTGGCTTATAATTATCGCTTAACACGGTTGTCGAATACTTTTTTAATGTTGCAAGTGCTTTATCAATATTAACAAGAATTGTTTTATACATGTCTGTTCGATTAAGTATCGCAAGAGCACCCTCAGTTAAAGCATCTTGGATTATTGACATAACCTGTATTGTTGGTGATGTTGGGTAGTTTGAGCCAAACCATAGCGCTCCATTCCTAGAACCGTATGAACAAAGTGGAAGGTATGGAACGCCAACTGGACTAATAATGTATTCCCATTGAAGTGTTTCCAAGTTTAACCTAACAGATTTATAGGTACCATTTGCCCTCTCGGCAAAAATATACAGCATGTTTTGATAGACAAAACATGGATAACCCTCATTCACATCACTTGGAATAGTAACCCTTGACCAAGTATCCGTATCGATATTGTATAAAAATAATGTCTTGGAAATTGAACCAATCGGAAATATTAATAAGTTACTACACCTTAAAAGTGAGGGATAATTTGATCCACCAAGGCTTGTCGGCGACGGCGCTGCAGGATTTGAACGCGTTTGTGTAAATGTATTTGCTACAGGATTATAGTCAAGTAAAAGATGTGAGACGCTGTCTCGAATGATAAAGCTCATTACAATATCCGTTGGTGAGATTACTTTACACCCGTTTCTTGGGACATAGGATGTGACATTAGCACTACTCATATATAACATAGGGGTTGTGGTGTTTGTTATATTGCTTGTTAAAGTATTAAGAAGTGTTGTAGAATTTGTAGCATCTAACGCTGAAATGTCAACAGTCATTCTTAGGATATATCTATCGGTATTTGCAGACTGACCATTTCCGGCATAGGCAAAAATGTATAATTTGTGATTATCTTTGTCATAATCGCAAGCAAACGGACCGGCTACAGTATTGCTCATTTGAACATTTTTAGTCGCCATAGCGCCAGTGACTCGGTCATAAACATAAATATAGTACCATCCAGAACCATTGCCACTACTTGGGAAAGATGTCACGCACCATATTGTTTTGGATCCATCTTGGGCAGCAAATAGGACGCCGGATGAATAATTTGAATACCCAATAGTTGACTGTTTGACTGACCAGGTGCCATCTGAATTTCTAACAACATGGGCATAATATCCGGTATTTGACGTTCCAATAAGTGCTTCAACGGTATCGTCAGTAGCGATAAGTGCATAAATAACATTGCTTGGGGGCGTTATTATTGGAACCCCATCATCTCCGGCCCAATGGCCACTTATGACAAAATTTTTACGAACAATTACATCATTGAAATTTATAGCGCTTGGGGTTTTAATCCACAGCCCTCTTTTAATAGCTGGTTCATCCGGCCGGCAGAACAGATTATATGATAACTTTACTCCGCCGCTTTGTGCTCTCAAAAAGCCCTTTGCCATTATCTCACCACCCGAATCTGAATCGGAATTTCCACAGTAGGCTTTTCCGTATCGCAAGTAAAAGTTACAGCGTCTGCAACGGTTTCCACATCTCCAACCATGTTCCATGCATCGCGCTGATTTGAACGAATAGCAGGATCCGAATCCAAGACAGGAGACACATCTGGTCGATCAGTCTGAAGAATGCCCGGAATTGAAACCGTTTGCGTATATGGGCCGGATCCAGTCCACACCGCCGACAATGTGGACGCAAAGAACAGCACATTAGCCTTCCCATTCCACGCCGTGCGCTCCGTACCGGTAATATGGGTATTATTTCCCGCATGGGTAGCGAGATCGGATGCGGCCTTCGCTGCAGCCGCATCAACATCAGACTTAAACGCCTGTACCGCCGACGGGTCAACCGTAATATTCACCGCGCTTGCATCTGACACCTCTACATAAATCCGGATCACCAAATCGGTACTGGCTCCCGACTCCGGGGCCACCTTCTCCGACAACGGTAATTTCGCAACCACCATCATAGCATTAGTTGTATCAAAAATGCCCGCTTCCCGAATAGTAAACCCACCAACCGTCGCCGGTATGGTTGCCGTTACAATCACCCGCTTGGGGTTATTGGCATCAAGGGACACAACCGCATTTCCGCGCCAAACTTCGCGGCGCAGCACTGTCTGAGTTTTAGCCGGTTCATAATATGCTCCATTTCCATCCCCTACGGCAAGCTGTTTAAAAGTTGTCGTGGTTCCCGTTTGGATCGCGTGAGCAATCGCCTGATCACCCGCATTGGTTGTCATTGTATAATATTCCATGCTCATTCCTCCAAATTAAAAACTTCAATAGTCGCTGTCTGCGCTGCAGTAGCGGCTATTTTTACTTCATGGGTATCGGTTTTGCCAATCGGATAAACTTCGATCAAAATGCCCACAGAAGCCACTACGGCAATCCTTTGAGTAACACCCTGCGCAAGGATAAGCCGAATGCCATCCAATTCCGAACGCAGGTTTTTTCCCGCTTCCACCAACTGCACGGCGCGAAGTTGCTCCGCTGCAGTTACTCCCCGGGACTGACAATATACGTCAACCCGGAAGTGATACGGCTCCCCGGAATACTGGTACCACTCTTCAATTGCCCCTGCGTCACCAAAAACGCCCTCTACAATTTTACGTACGGAAAAGGCCGTTCCCTTGAACTTGTGGATTAAAAAAGAATTTTTAATCATCCTGCGCTTTTCAGCATCGTCGGCCAACGCATCGTACGCGTCAACATGATACCCCCATGCCAGCTCGTCCAAAACACTTCCGGAAAGCTCGTCAATCCGAGGATGCAAAACAACGAGGCCGATTTGATTGCCAAGCTCCTGCAGAAGCGGATTCAACGCCGCGCAAAGCGCTTGCGTTGTGATATCCCCTTGCATATACCGGCTCTGTAGCGAAAGAAGATCTACATTTTTGAGGTCAACCATCACAGCAGCCCCCCGTAAACGGCAGAAACCGTATTGGCGACCGCAACCTCCTGCGGCTGCAGCTCCGTGAATGTCGGTGATGTCATATCAATGCGGTAGGCCCCGGCTACCAAAAGTGCGCTGCGCAGGCTGTCAGGGTTCAAGTTGCCCCCCAACCTCTGCTTCTGAACAGTCATAAAATCATTGACGGCCTTATTTACGGCCGTTTGGATTAACGGGACTTCGGTCGAACGGCTATTGCTAACATAATAGGTCAGATTCACGGCATACGCCTTTACCTGTGCGGCTGCAGTAACAACCTTATCTGTTAACGGGCGGTGCTTTTCGGCGCTGCAGGCTGCGATAACTGCATCCAGTATTTTCTGCGCCGGCGCAGCAGCCCCGATCATCAGGATGTAAATTGTAACCTCTCCGGGTGAAGTCTTGACAGCTTTTGCATCCGCAATGTCAGTCGAGGCCGTTTTTGCCCAGTATTCATAGCTATCTGTTGATCCGGCGGTCGAAATTGCCTCCCAGCTCAGCCGTATCTGTTCCCGAAAACTGTCATCGTCCTCCTGATCCGCACCGCCTGAGCTGACCGTGGCATTGGAAGCTGAACCGATATAATCCACCGGGTCAATAATGCTTTGAATTTGTCCGGGTAAAAAGCCATTGTAGGCAGCTCCGGGACTTTCTGCCAAGATATTACCCTGTGCAGAAGTTTGTCCGGCGGTGATAATGACGTCCGTCTGCAGATAAAACACCAGCTGCCCGTCGGGCGTTACCCTTGTGCCAGCCGGAACCGTTACATCAAAGCCCAGCGCAGCGGGAAGCGTAAATTTCATGGAAGCCGACGCGCTCTGAGCTGCCATCCTGGTCACATCATATTGGCTACCGTACTCGTCAAGAACTTCTCCTGTGCAGTACCTCAGCAGGTTTTGATTTGCCGCAGAGTTAATGTCCTCTTTGCAGGCTACGATCAGCTGCAGCATTTGAGATAAAAACAAATAATGCTCATCTCCGGGGTATAGCGTTTCCCCGCTGACTTCCTCATAGCGCGCAACCGCATCATTCAGCAGCCGCTGAGGATCCGTTCCAATAAACTGTATCACTCCAAAATCACCTCAATCATCAGGCTTCCGTCAGAGCCCACGGAACACTGTATATCCCGCACATTTGCGCGGGGCTCGTAAACGGCAAGCATCTGCGCGATTTCCACGCGGGCTTCCTCCATCAGCAAATTCACCGGGCGGTCAATCAGGCTGCTGGGGATCCCCATCGTGCGGTGATAAGGGATTTCATAACGGAATGTATTGATCAGATTGCGGACATTCTGGGCAATACGGTCGGTACCGCGAAGGCTCCAGTTTATCCGTCCGCTCCCTGATTTAACCGTTGTCATTACTTCATCCCCTCGTTTGTTCGTTTGGCGGCAGCTTTTTCTGTTGAAGTCGGCATTTTATACGGGTTCGCCACCCTCTGCCCCGCAAGCCCCGCTGCCGTGTTTTTAGCTGTCGATTTCTTCCCGGAAGACGTACTCTTTTGTGCGCCGGGCGGGAGATACTCCGAAAATTCCAGTTTTAACAGTGCGGAAACTGGCACAGGCGCACCTGCGATTTTGGTTATAACCAGTTCAGACGTGCCGCAGCTGGTCAACAAGAATTTATTCAGGCTGACCGCCTGACCGCACAAAATCAGCGGGTAAGCGGTTGCGCTGTCTTTTACCGCCATCCAGGAATCTATTTCAGATTGGACGTCAACCCCGGCTACCGCCAGCAGCTGAATTTCCATGCTGACCTTCGTCAGCCCCGGCCCCTTAATTGTTGTTGCGGGCTTTTTCCCGCTTGTTTCTTCCTCAGAGGTGCTCAGATCACCGGATATGGAAATGTCGCGGGGCGTAAGTATTCGATTCGGCGATACCTCAAACGTTTTGTTTCCAAACTTTCCGACAATCACAGCGATTCCTCCACTATACCGACAATGCAGCCGTCACAATAAGCCTCTCCGGGGAACCAGCAGAGCACCCGATCACCAACCGACGGCGGTATTTGCGAAAGCGTTCCTCCGGAATCCGTTTGAATCCGGCAGGCGCTTGTCAGCCGGGGAATCAGCGCAGAGGGGCCGCCCCCGAAGTTCACCCGGTATTGGTTCCCCTGAACCGTAACCACTGTACCCATTGCATTCATATCAATACCTCGTAAAGCAGCGGTGCATGGTCAATCTGCTGATTTCCTCCGCGAAGCTGTGCTGTGCCGTGTCGATGAAATAATTTCCGTCGCTCAGTCCCATACCGGTAATGCTAACCACATTTCCAGCGGTAATCGTCGTATCCAGCACCACCGCAATTTCGCCGGTCTCCCCCTTCTTGTTGTAGCTGCGCAGCAGATTCTTCGCGAAGCGCTGCGCTTCGCCCGAACTGCTTACCGGATAAGTGCTGATTGAAAGTTCCGGGCCGGTCATGTCCGCATCGGTGAACGTTCCTCCAAATGACTGCCAGGCCACCGTGCAGCCGGAGTAGGTACTGCCCGAAGAGTTGCTGAATCGCGGTTCTTCCAGCATGTCGGCGGCGGCGATTCTTTTCACCGGGGTCTGCGCTTCCATATCAGAATCAGAGAACACAAACAGCTTTCCGTCCTGAACCTTAATACTGCATCCTTCCAGCACGGCACGTTCCTGCAGGAAACCGAAGTCGCCGCGCCCGAGCTGATCGACCCGCGCATAGGTGTAAGCGGGAACATGAATAAAGCGCGCCGACAGGCCATAGGCAGCCGCCAGCTGGGCGGCAATGGTGATGAGCGTGGTATTCTCCCATGCGCGCATGCGTTTGGTTTTGCCGCTGGGCGGGATACTGACCGCGCCCAGGTGAATCAATCCAATTTCCTGCCGCACACGGTCAATCCACATCGTGCCGGAACGGTACCCGGAATTCACAATGCTTAACGAATCCTGTTTTTGTGGGTTCCAATCGCTCCACTGGTTTTCACTGTTTGCGAGCTTCACGTCAATCGCGTCCGCCTGGTCGCCGCAGCTGTCCGTTATGACAAGATCGGAGACTTCCACGTCCGCCGTAATATCTTTGCCTTCATAAAAAATCTGTGCCATTTGTCACCTTTTCCACGGCGGGAGGGTATCCGGCGGTGTTTCCTCCAGATAAGGAATCCGAAGAACAACGCCGGCATCGAACACCACCACCCCGGCATACTGGGGGTTTGCCCGAATGATTTTCACAGACTGGAACTCGTCGTTGTAAGCGTCCAGTGCGATCATATCGAAGGTATCCCCCGCCATCGTCGTATAATCAAACCCGTCAATCACTCCCATGCCAAACGCCCCTTGTTTCCGAAATAGTCGTCTAAAATCCGCTTTACATTCTGCGCGTCACGCTTCAGCACGCCTTCGCTGGGCTTCTCACCGTGAAATACCGGCGCATAGGTAAAATAGATTGGTCGTTTTGCACCGCCTGGTGCGAACAGGATATTCCTGTCGAAACTTCCCTTCGGGTTCCAGTCCGTCGGCTCCTCTGTGCCGTAACGGTCACCAGCACCGAGCAGCTTCGCCGTTTTCGCCAAAAGCCCAAGGCTGCTGGAATTGCCCGGCCGAATAGGAATCGCCGCTTCAAGGCCCGCCTCACCGAAAATAGACGGCGTGTTTGCAAAGCCGCCGTTCGCGTATGCGGGTACTTTCGCGGAAGAGCCGATGCTTGCGACTTTCTGTGTCGCGTTTCCGCCGATTCCGAGAAATGAGCCGATCATTCCAAAAAACTCTCCAAAAGGCTTGGAAACGGCGGAAATCAAATCCGCAATCTTAGTTACAATCGTCACAACCAGATTCAGCGCCGGGCCCAGAATTGCGCCGATGATATTTGCAAGCTGCACCAGAAGCGGCGAAACCGCGGTCAGCATCTGCACGATCGGCGGCAGCAGCGCCTGAACAAACTGCATAATTGGCGGAATGAGCGGCTGCAGCACTCCAAACAATGTTTGTGCCAATAGAATCACCACCGGCAACAGCTGCCCTACGATATTCATTAAAGGCGGCAGAATCATTTGCAGCAGGCTCCCGAAGGTGGGCATCAGTTGAAGAACCATAGGCAAAAATGACACAACCATGTGGGCAAGCTGCCCGGCAAAATCACCGATTGCATCGGTATCAAGGCTGCTGATGAACTGGTTTATCTGCCCCATGCCAGTCGCCAGCGCCGGAATGACTTTCTGCATCACTTCGCCGGACATCTGCTGCAAACTGGCCTGCATCAGTTTCTGCTGGTTCGCAAAGCTTCCGCTGGTTTTACTGAAATCCCCCTGCGCGTCGGCAGTTGCGGACAACAAATAGTTATACCGCAGCGTCGCCTGCTGCGCCTGCGTCATGTCGTTGTAATTGGTTTTCATTCCCTTTGACAGCGCATAGGCCTGCAAGTTGGCGACCGACATATTAATTCCGAGCGCTTTTAGCGGCTCCGTTTCACCGGATACGCCGGCTTTGATCTTCTCAAAAGCTTCTGCCGGGTCAAGGTTATAAAAAGACGCCATATCTCCGGATAGCGCTGTCATGTTCTGCGACATGGTGAGCGTTTCCTGCGAGCCGATTCCCATGCTCTTATACATGGAGCCCAGCACAGAAGAATAGTTCTTCGCCTGCAATGAAGAAAGACCGAACGATTGCATGGAAGACTTCGCAAAAGAGTCAATCACTCCCGCATTCTTTCCGAATGTCGTATCGACAACGTTCTGTACTTCGGTCAAATTGCTGGCGTAATCCAGGCCCTGCTTTGCAATGGGTGCAAGAGCAGCCGTTCCAATAGCTGCCACTGCGCCAACACCAAGGGCAAGCCCTTTTGCTGCCTTGCCGGCTACCTGTAAACCTTTTCCCAGATAGCCGGCACCCTTTTGTACGACGCCAAACGCCTTCGAAGCGCCTGCTTCCACTTTCATGAGCTGTCCTTGAAATGCGGGGCTGATTTTACCAGCCATATTCAGAACATTCTTGTTCATAGAATTAAGCGCTTTGTTGAATACGTTGGATGTTTTCTTGCTTTCATTGCTGGCTTTCAACATCGCCGCCTGCAGGGACGGATCAACCTTTCCGGCAAGCGTAATCAGCGCCTTCAGTTCTTTTCCTTTCAGTTTTCATCACCGTCCGTTCTCTGCGGCTGCGCCCGGTTCATGTCCGCGCTGACGTCCTCATAAAGTTGAAAAAGATCGTCAAGCGGAAGATTGCCAAGAACTACAACATTGTTCGCCGTGGTCATTGTCAGCTGGGCGATTACTCTTCGGATCCCAAGTCCTTCTGCGCGGGATCCTTGTCCAGCAAAAAATCCCTTGCCAGCCCCGTTGCCTTTGCCGCGTCGGAGGCCGACAGGCGCATGATTTCCGACAGTTCAACGTCATTCATGCGTTTTTTAACGGCCTTGCCGAAAATGACCAGCTGATAGTCGAGGTCAAGCGCCGGAACGCTTACAGGGATCCCGAGATTTTTCAGATACTTTGATGCCTGGTGAAGGTCATTGGCGGTGAGTTCGTCAAAATCGAATTCCAGCCGGGAAACATTCCTGCCGCCGATCATAATTGGCTTTTTCAGCTCTATCATATGCTCCGCATCGAAGGCTTCACGTTCCTGCGTTTCCTCCGCGCCGATTTCCCCCATTGGGATCAGGGTGCGCTCATCGGCAAGATTGTCGCCGATTTCTTCCGCTGTTTCCATTTTTTTGTCTTTCCAGCCCATGTTAATTCCTCCTGTTATTTGAGATTATCCAAGCGCGGTGCGAAGCCCCGTCAGCATATCCACTCCGCCGACTTTATATACGCCGGCAATCTGGTCGATCAGCAGTGTTTCCTCGCCGTCGACCACCTCGCGGTAACGCACCGTGGAGTAGTCAAAACTTTCGTCCCGGGTCTTGCTGACCTCGGCGCTGCCGTTTGCGATTTTCGCCGGGTGCCCAGTGACATAAATCCGCGTGCCCGAAACGAGCAGCGAGCCGTCGCTGGCGCGCATATTGGCGGCGATGCGAATTTCCAGATTCACCGTCGGCGCAACCAGATATTTTTTGAACGCCCCCGCCGTACGCAAAGAAACGCTTGTGGTCATTGCGCCGAACTGCCCGGGTGTCGGCATGGTGAAGCTGCCGAGGATTCCGGCGCCGGAAACTTCTTCGCCCTTAACCTCAATTTCCGGCAGGGAAACGCTGGTCACGTTCGGAATTTCAATCCCGTTTGCAAGGATCTTGATTCCGCCGGCAGCACCCGCTATTAATTGACGCGGCATTACGCATCACCTCCGAACAAAGAATTCAGGCCGCTGGAAGTCCAGCGCACCTTATTGGTAAGGCTCTTCCCGGGTACCGGATTCGTAAATTCAGTCGCGAATACGAAATTGCCCTGAACCAAATCACTGACCGGGTTGTCGTCCTCCGCGAACTCCACCGTTCCCAGAAGCAGCGCGCCGTCCTGCGCAAGGCTGTCAAGCCAAGACTGAAAATCATTCAGAATGGACTCCTTGCGTCCGCGCGTCATGGGCTTGTCGACTTCTGTACCGTAGCGCCGCTGGAACGTATTTTCCACATACCGCATCATGCGGACATTGCAGTCAAAGACGTCCCGCGCGTTGAGGGAAAGCCCTTCGCCGTATTTCATGGTGTGAGGCCCCCACATTCGCCAAGTCCCTTCCCAGAAATTTGCGGTGTTGATTCCGTGCGCGTTCAGCCGGTTCGCTTCAACCTGATCATATTGAATCGCGGTGCCGTCGGACAGGCAGAGCGAGTCAATATCAATCTGCTTATTTGACGGGGTTTCATACGGGACGTTATTATTCTGGTAATCCACCCACTGCATGGTAACGGTGTTCAGCGTGCTCATGTGAAACTTGCGAGCGCCCTTTTTCGCCATCGGCCACAGGAGTGCGGCGGCTTCGCTTGCCGTCCCGTAGCTTTCCTTTACGGAAATGGCTGCGTCTATGGTTTTCACGGTACCGGAATTCAGGTCGGCGTTAAGCCACGAGTACCAGTGCCCGTTGATTTTTTCGAGCATGGCAGCGAGAGCCGCAAAAACGCTTTCCTTATCGCTCCAGCCTGGCGCCGCCAAAATCGTCGGGACAACCAGCAGACTGTTATAAATTTTGGGTACACCGATATTAATTGCCGCATTGATGTCCGCTTCGGTCACGCCGTCCGGGTCGACCGCATAAAATTTTACGTCCGCGCTTTCCAGACCGCCTTTTAAATCCCGGATAATGACGCTCATGCCATCGTCGGCATATTCCGCGCTGTAATCCGTGCCAAGGGCTTTATCCTCAATCACGATGCTTTTCAAAATTATGCGCGGATTGGAAATAGTTGCGGTGCACTTTATGAAGGTAATCGCCGCCGTCTGCTGGGTTTCATTCTTTTTATCATCGGGATTGAGGGCGTTAATGACAACAATCGGCCCCACGCTATTTACGGCGTTGCGGAAGTGCGCATACATTGCTTCGCACAGATCGTAATCGTCCCAGTTCTCGCTGTAGCCGATTTTCCGAAGTCCGTCCTGCCAGGACGAAACCAGAATCGGCACATTGTTTTTTCCGGCGTAATCCGCCAGCTGGTGAACCGGCGCCCGTCCGATGTAAACCGGAATCGTGCCGACACCCGAAGGCGACGTATAATCCGGGCTGTCCACCTGATCGGCATAGGCGCCGTGCCTATATTCATTCATTTGCGTTCACTCCTTTTAATTCAGTGCATCTGCGTAACGGGTTTTCGGGTCAGGGCTGCCGGAAACAGTGAAGGAAAGACTTCCGTACCAATACGGCCACGGCTGTTCTTCGTAAGTTTTCAACCGCACGGCGGATTCCAGTTGAAACCTTTCAGCAATTCCGTCTTCCCGCTGAACCCAGAGCTTGACGCGGTCGAGAATGTTCAGCAGCGTAATGTATCCGTCAAAATTGGCGGCAAGCTGCGTTTGACCTTCCTGCTCTGCCGGCGATTGTATTCCGGGATCCCAGACAACCGCCGTAATCTGCAAATCCAGTGTAGTATTGTCTTCGTCACCGGCGGATTCGGTTACCCCGACGACAAGACACGGAATTCGGATTCCCCCTGCTGAATTCAGCTCCGCCTTCGGGGGGATGTACCCGATATGTACCGCGGGAGCTGCCAGCGTATAATGATCCGCGCGGTCGTCGGCCTGCGGGCATTTCAGCTCAATGTGCTCTTTTGCAATGAGCCACGTTAACCAGACCTGAACCTCCGTCAGTGATGAAACAGTCTGCATTATTTGCCCCCCTGAAACAGATTGGTGCCAAGGTTCCCGAATGACCGGTCAAGCTCATGGGTCAGGCGGGTCATCATCGTTTCATTGACTTTATCCACAATGACGGGCCCGACTTCCTCATTGGTCACCATTTGCGGGATTGACAGCGAACGCAGGACTTTCAGCTTACGCCTACCGCCGTCACTGCCTGACCGATATGCGAACAGATACCTTTCGTCAGTACTCTTTTTTACAGGAATCAAAAATACCGAGCGATTCTGACCGTCCAGTCCTTTCAGTGGCCCCACAGGAATATTGCCCTTCGCGTTGTAAATTTTGGCCTTTGCCTGGACTTTTCGCCGTTTTCCTTTTTTCGTTGCATGGGGCGGCGTCGTCGGGGTATGCCGGAACCGTGTCAATGTCAGCGGCCTGCCGAGAATGACCACAGAAACGCTTCCGATGCCGGAAGCCCCCATGACCGTTCTGACCTTCCGCTGCCTGCTGTTCAGCGCGCTTTTGATTTCCTTCTGCGGCGCACCGAACACCTTCGGAATCCGCCGCCCGGCTTCCACCCTGACAGTATCCGCTGCGCGGGAAAGGACGCTGTTCATAATCTGCACGGCCTCTTTAGGGTAGTTCTGCAGCAAATCCGCAACCTGATCCAGCTGTTTTGTATTTGCGTAAATTACATTCCCAGCCATCAAAATCCCCCCTGCCCCGCAGCAAGCGTAATCTGCGTCATGCCGTCTTCCTCAACAACACCTGTGACCTGATACGGAACACCGTCAAATCGAATCAGTATATCCGGCTTCAGGTTATGGACGTCTGCGGTTTTCGCGAAGAACAGGAAATCTCCATCATAATTACCGCCCGGCGATTGCAGACTGTTGCGCTGGGCCGCGTCGTTATCCACAACACAGGAAATAACGGAAGATGCCTGCCCCACCGAAATCCGGTGCTCCGTCGCCATTTCGTCCAAATCCATGAATATAGAAAGGTCTTCGTCAAACTGTTCCCGCAGCGTCATTGTTGCGGTGCTCCGCGTCCCAGATTCAGTTCGGGTTCGACCGGTTTCGGCGGATCCGTTTCGCCCGGCTCGCCATCGTCCACAGGGGGCTGTGAATCCGGGACCTCTGGAATCTCATATTCAACAGCTTCCTGCCGTGGAGGATCAGTCCGCGCTGCGTTCCCCGCCTTGATCAGCCGTTCTTCAAACGTGGCAGGTAGTCCGAGCTTCGTGCCCGCGGGAATAAGATGCCCGTCCCACAGTACAGGCGCAATCAAAATAATCATTCGCAGCCGCCTTTCCGCTTACAGCTTAATCAGCGCGGCGGCGGCATTTGCCGCTTTCCGCTCCACAACCATTCCGGCCGTAACCGCACCGCTTTCGGGCTTCGTGCCGGTTACGCATTTATTTGCAGCGTCCCAGTACACTGTCTGCCCCACGGTCAGTGCAGGCGAGGGCTCCGCCGCGATTTCAAAGACACCTTCCAATTCCACCGCGCCAAGCCCGCCGGCGGAAATATCCGTTGTAGAAATGCCGATGCGGTCAGTTAGAACCAGCACGTCACCATAGGAAATAGCTTCGCTGGCAGTGTTTTGATAATTAATGATTTTACCGTCCTGAATATATCGTGCCATCTGTTTTACCTCCTTATTTTCCGGCGGCTATTATGCCAAACCGGGGTTTTTGACCAGTCCGCGGTAACCGAGCAGCGTAATGCCGCGGTCGCCGTATACGCGGTACCGGATTCCCAAATGGTCAAAGCTGACTTCGGATTCGACTGTCGGCGCTTCCGCGCCGTTCAGGTAGCTGACCTCAATTGTGGGAGTGAGTGCGGGATTCGCGGCGAAGAAGTACGGCTGCGCGCCGCTGTCCACGTCCAGTTCGGCATCGGTGATCATCTGCATTTTATTGCGGAAGACGTTCACCACGCCGGAATTTTGGGAAGACGGGTCAGCCAGCGAAGCAAGCAGTGCCTCAATGCTGGTTTCCGTCGCCGAGCCAGTCAGCACGAACGCGGGCGCGATATTCAGCTTTGTTTTGCCGTCCATATCGGTCTGCTGGCGCATCAGCTTGCGCGCTTCGCTGAACGAAGCCGTTCCCGGTACCGCCCCAGTGCTGAGGTTTTTATGGGCGGTGCTGAACAGCTGCTGACCATCCTGCATTGCCGGGTTCTGCAACAGGATTTCATACACGGATTTATTGATTCCTCTGGCAAAAGCCAGCGTATGCGCGGTAAGGAAACGCGTAATCTGCCCGAAATCGTCGTTAATGAACATCTGGCGGGTAAACGTCAGCATTTTGCCGACGGTAATCAGCCGGCGAGTCGCAACGGGCTGATCGCCCAGCTTTGCTTCTTTGAATTCGCCGTTCTGAGGAATTTCCGCCAGTTCCCCGCCGTCGCTGACTTCGTAAACGTGGGTGGGCCTGAAGTCAGGCTGACTTGCTTTCTGCGTCCAAGCCTGAAAAGTCGTCGGGGCTGTTTCCTGCGCGGCGAGCACGGTGCGGTTTGCCACATCGTCCGCAATGGACACAAACGCGCTGTCCGGCGTCATGGAACGGCGGAAAAGTTCCTCGTTGCTCAACCGATGCGCCTTGTTGTCGCCGGAACGCATCAGGCATTCTACCGCAATGTCCTTCACCGTCATTCCGCGGAATTCCTGCGCACCTTCTGCCGGTTTTTCCACCGATACGCCGCTGCGCATCAGCATACCGTCAGCGGCAGCGGAACGGACTTTGTCCAGCTCGTCGCGCTTTACGCTGACGTTGTTCGGTTCCGCACCGGCCGCAACCGGCGCATTGCGCTGTTGGAGCGCTTTCAGAATTTCCGTGCGCACCGAATCCAGAGAAGCGCCGGAACGAATGTAACCGTCTGCCTGATCGTCCATCTGGAAGCTGCGGCACAGGACGGTAATTTCCGCCGAGCGCTGGCGCTCCGCTGCCACGGGGTCAGGGGTCGTAACCGGCGCTGCCGGTGCGGGTGTTCCCGCAGGCTGCACGCCGGTAAGGGAACGGGTTGCCGTCGGTGCCTGTGCAGGCACAGGGGGTGCAATGATGTTGTTTTCTTCTCCCATTTTTGTTGCCTCCTCAAAGTTTTGAATATTTCTTCCCAATCCCACTGTTGGATCAGCGGGAATGGGGGCTAAACTGATTTCCATTGGCGTCCATTTTACCGCTACATTTGCGGGGCCGGCGAACCGCCCGTCCGGGCTGGTCTGGCCGGCATTCAACTCCATCCACGCACCCACGGTGTAGCCGACTGAAACGCCGGTGAGCATTCCTTTGTCTAACTTCCCTTTCAGCCGATCAGACATAGGGTCATCGGAATCCATTTCGATCACGGCCCGGCATTTGTGCGCCGTTTCATCAAGCCACGCTTTGACCACTTTGCCGATCGGCACTTTTCCGTATGACAAATCGCTTCCATGATTGAACAGAAGCACACCGGTGCCGCCTTCGTTAAAGCAGCTTAAATCCACCGCGTCCGTGCTGTGTGACAGAATTTCCGGCACACCCCAGCGCACATAAGGCGTTTCGCTGGAAAATGAAATTTCATACTGATTTTCCTGACCGTCGACCGCGCGGCACTCCAGCGCGCGGGACTGCAGCTGCAGCGCTCCGTTTTCGAATCCTGTTCCACTGACCGCGCGGGTCAGAATTGTTCGGTCATTGATTTTCGGGGTCTTCACTTTCTTCATCATCCTTTCCGTTTTCAACCGGCGGGGCGACATCCGGGGAATCCAGCCCGGCATCCAGATTCAAGTCCCGCATCATCTGCATTTCTTTAGCCCGCTGATGAAGCACATCGCGCCAGTCATTCCCCTTTGCCGCACAAATTTCCTGCAGCGTTTTCTGGTTCGAGGCAAGCGCGGTTTTGTTGGCGTTCGCTTCCTTCACCGGGTCAACCCAGTCCCAACCGGAAGCAATCCACACATGGTACTGGTAGGCTTCCGGGTCTCTGAAATACCCCGGAATTTCCAGCTGACCGGAAAGAATAGCCCATTCCAGCCACTCCGGGTAAATCACGTCCAACAGGTGCTCCATCATGTACCTTTGCAGAGGGCGGTATGTTTTCTGGTCTTCCAGCAGCCCCTGCCGGGCGGAAGAATAGTTGACCTGCGACATATCACGGGATACCGCTTCATAGCTTAACCCTACGCCGCCCCCGGCCAGCCGCTGGGCGGTTTTGATCATCGGGTCAACCGTGGAGCTGGTTCCCGCCGGCGCGACCGTGGAAATCTTTTCGCCCGGCTTTAAATATGTAACAGTTCCCTGATCCAGAATTTCCTGCGGGGGTTCACCCTGATTTTCCGGAGCGCTGTTATATTCCGGTTCAAATCCCCGGCCCAGCCCGGCCATACCGGTCATCGTCCCGCCGTCCTTTTCAACAACCACAGAAAGATGGGACAGCACCCGCTCTTTTTCCAAAGCAGCGTCAATCAGCTCATTTACATCGTCGATGCGCCCCAGCGATGGGGCCGTCTGTGACATTTCGCGCACCTGGCTCGGTCTGGTCAGGTTGGGAAGGTAAATCACCCGCTCCGCCGGAATCCGCTGCGATTTTACCGAATATCCCCAAACATCGTAGATTTTAATCCAGTACGCCACGGGCTTCCGATACTGGTCGATTTCAATCCCACCAACGACCCTGTGACCGTCGTTCGTCTGTATGGCGGCATCCAGATCATCCACTTCCAGCAGCTGAATCCGGAACTTCCCCTGATCCATTACCTTCAGAATCAGGATTCCTCCGTCTACGAAGCGCCGGCGAAGGCAGAGACTAAGCACTTCAGAAAAACTGAAACGCCCGGTAATTTCGCAGTTTTCGGGTTTGCACCATTTTTTCCAGCACTGCTCGATTCGGGTATTCAGCGTCTCGTCTTCCTCCCCGCCCTGTATGACCTTCGCCTGCAAAACGAAGCCTGAGCCAACGACATTGCGTTCCAGCGCAAGGATTTCCGCGCCGAGAATGTCGCTGTTCCGTTCCAGGTCGCGAGAGCGCCCGCGGATCAAGTCGCGGCTGCCCTGATTCGCCAGCTCACCGTTCGGATTTTGGGTTGTCCACCCGCCGCTGCGCGGGCCAGTATCCGCCGCGGAATAAAAGCTGCGGGAATACTGCACCCACGCTTCCCGGCGGCAGGCGGTCTTCGGCGCAATCGGCAGAAGAAGCCGGTTAATCAGGGACATTTTCTTTTGTTTCATGCCGTCACCTTCTTCTTCGTAATACCGCCACCGTCACCGGGGGACGTTCCTGTCGTTCAATTTGATCATTTAGGGACTTGTACTCGCCATAAAGTACACCGAGATCTGCGCGCCGCACCGTCCGCTGACCGATGCGGTATTCCTGCGCGCCGTTTTCAATTTTGTTGATTGCCTGCAAAATACCGTCCCGCCGGACTTTCAGCTCCGTAACCATCAATATTTCCACCGTCCTTTCCGAAATGATTTTCCATGATGCGACGGCTCATTATTCAGAGCGGCAGGCATCGGCGCTAAATGTGATTCTTCCGGTACAGGCTCCCCGCGCACTTGCCTCGCCTGGTTTACGCGCATCGTGCGGATTCCGAATACGTCAGCCGCACACGCGGCGTATACTTCACAGTCCAGATAGTGGTTATCGCCGCCGGTTACTTTGGGAACCCAATGCCGAACCAGATGCCCGCGAACCCGCTCAATAACCTTTTGCTCCGCTGTGATCATCTCGGCATATTCCGGGTCGCACCTGGAGTACAGGAACCAACCGCCATTTTCTTCGTCACGAAAAATACGTGAGAAAATCATATCCTTGTAATAATCCGTATCCACCATGAGCAGGGTCATTCCCTTTGAAATTCCGTCCTTGTCAATGGTAGTGGGGCGGTATTTCGTGATCATGCGGTTGCTGGAACCCTTGATCGGCACCGCCCATTCGCGGTTAATCGCACAGAATTCGTAAACATCATCTGTTTGGTCGCCGGAATCCACCGCACACAGGTTGACCTGAAATTTCTGCCCTTTGCGATCAAAGTACCAGGCGTTCATAACTTCTTCGATTTCCGACCAGGTAAACACCTGACCGTGAGCGATATTGTAGCTTGTCATATTCGCGCGCCAGGCGCGGACAGTCCAGTAAAAGCTCTTACGCTGAACGTCAACACCGCCGGTGATCATCACCGTATCGGGGGGTACGATGCTTTTTGCGAAGCTGCTCTGCTTTTCTTTCAGCAGCCGTTCTGCGTCCAGTTCCTGTTCAATTTCCTTGAATGGTTCGCCAAGCCAAGAGTTAATAAAGTTCTGCAGCAGCTCCGGCTGGTTTTTACTGTCCAGGAAATTCGCTGCAATTTCACCAAAGCGAACCCAGGGAGAATAAAAGGCATTCAACCGGAACGCTGTCCGGCGCTTGCTGCCGTTCGTCCGAATCGGCCGCCAGTCACAGTGGTGTATCATCCCGTTTTTGTCGGCTTCGGAGATCAGGCAGCCGCACTCTTCACAAACATAAAATGCTTCTTTACGGGCCTTATCGGGCGTGCTGCCTTCCGGCCATTTCAGTTGCTTCAGTTTAAATGTCCAACTAGCTCCGCAGTGGGGGCAAGTAACAAAACATTCCATTTGTGTATCAGCCTTTAGCCAGTTCTGCCAAGTTGGGCCGATTTCAAACACCGGCGTTGATGCTCTCATTGTTTTTTTGCTGGCCGGGTACGTCTTTTGACGCTCCATCGCCAGTGCAGCCGGGCTTGCTTCCTTTCCTGCGCGGGCCGGATACTTGTCTTCTTCGTCAAGAAAAACATACCGCACCGGGCGGCTGGCCAAATCACTTGGCGAATTTGCGCCAACAATACCAATACTGATTCCGCCTGAAAAGTTCAGGTCCATTCGTTTGCTATTTTCGTCGTATTTGGTTTTCAGATCCTTGCAATTTTTTATCATAGGCTGGATACGATGGTCGCTGATAATTTCCGCCAACTCTTTCTGGGGATAAACAACCAGCATCGGCCCGGGATCCTGACAGACTGCATATCCCATCATGTTCAGCATTGCTTCCGTGCCGCCAACCTGCGTCGGCTTTATAAATATAATTTCTTCAACCTCCGGGTCATTGAAAGCATCCATGATTTTACGAAGGTAAGGAACAAATTCTGTTCGCCACGGGCCTGGCTTGCTGGATTCCGACAGCGATAGAACTCGATTTTCATCGGCCCACTCACTCACGGTCATTTTGCCCGGGGGCCTAAGCGCGACCAGTGCGGTCTGAATCCACTCTGGGACATGCCACTTTTTACCGGTCACCACGCTTCCTCCCATCGCTGTTTTTTTACAATTCATCAAGTTCCGGCTGATAAACCCCTTCAACTGACATTTGAGCCAATGCGTCACTGATCCTTTCGTTGATCAGCTTGTCCGCCCGTCGTGCCCCGTCGGTATCGACATAGCCGGCCACCACCTGTCCCAGTTCGTGCCCGAGGCCCGTAACCGATGCTTTAAAGATTGCGAAAAAATTAGTCAAATCATCTACCACAGCCGCTTTATCAAGATATTCTCCGTTGGCAACCTGATTTTTTAACCGTGTGGATTCAAGTTGGGCTTGTTTCAGCTGAGCTTCATAATGGGTTTTCAACTGAGATGGTGTCATTTTTGCGGGGTCCGACTTTGCAACCTCAGCCAGACGCTCCCCTTCTTTGTTAGCCTCCCATTCGCTGACTGCCTTAATATCCCAAAATCCATGCCTAAACCGGGGGCAGCCGCCTTTGGCCCAGTTGCTTAGGGTTGCGGGCGTAACATCGAAATAAGCTGCAGCGTACTTTGTGCTGGCAACGATTGTCCCACCTTCAAAATACAAATCGCCTTTCGGTTCGCTTTTTTCTTCGTCTGCCATAAGGTTATTTCCCCCTTCCCCCTAGGAATCTTTCGAAATTTGCGTTCCAATCCCACCAAACCAATAAGCACAGCAGAATCGGTGCCAATTCTTTCGGCATTATGCCGAAACGGCCTCGTTCCACCGGATTTTCCCGCCATCCGCCTGTCTTCGGCACATTGCATAAATTTTGCCTTAGCTGGGCGGGTTTTCACGTTTTCAAATATTCAAAGTGGTTTTATTGATTTTAATCCGGGTATTCCTCGGGCCTCGCAAGACCCGCAATAGGAGTACTGGGTCGGGAGGACCCACGGCCCGCACCACAACTGGGTTTTCCGGTTGAAAACCCATGCTCTTTTGTGGATAACCCCCGGTTGCGGGAACTTTAGGCGAGATTCTGTTGAAAACTTTCTTCGTACGTTTGAATATGGAAAGTGCCTTTGAATTTGATGTAACTTTGAATTTGTGGTACAAAAAAAGAGATACGCCCAGTCGGCGTACCTCTCTGAGCATTATTATATGTCAATAATGGTGTTGCTTTCAAGAGGACAAATGCGGACATATCCGGCCATTTGCGGCCATCTTTACGAAAAATAAGAACTGCATCGGTCTAGTTCTCTGACTGCTTCGGTCATCAGGCGGCGCATATGACGCTCTGAATAGCTATTGCGCTCCTGCAATTGGCGGTTGCTCATCCCGTCGATATACTTGCTTTCAAGAAAAGACCGAAGGCGGTCATTCTGCATCAGAGCCAGTGCGCTACCAAGTTCCTGCCGAAGGCTGCGAACCTCAACAGCAAGAGCTTCGCATTCCTGGCGTGACTGGATAGCTGTGTCCTTTATCGTATCGGGGTGATTTTGCTGGCGGGAATGAGCTCTAACCTCGCCAGAAGAGCAAAAGCTCATGCTTTCCCATCGTGCGGCATCGTCGCATTTTCGCCTTAACCTATCAACAGCAATCAGATATTTCATTAATTTTTCCTTTTTCTCTTCATCATTCATTGTAATAACCTCCTTATGGATACTTATGGATAGAAGTGGAAGCTAAAGAAAGTAAATAAGATAGATAAATACTAACTTTGTGGATACTTGTGGAGGGATGGAGGACGTTAGATAAAACTTTGCTTATGTAATTACTGGAAAAAGTTTCGGGACATGCCTCCAAGCTTCCACAGCCCTCCATCTATTGGGGGGTAGCGGGGGTCATCAGTGCCAACTGTTTGCCTATTTCGGTCAAGTCCATGTCTACAAATTCATTAAACCGGGCTGTTTTTCGCTTAAAAAAGTGGTAGTTATCCTGCAGATCAAGCGAGAACTTACTCTGTGATGAAGGGTAACGCTCCCCACGTTCGGAACACCAGGCGCGATAAACAGAGTACAGCCTTCCTGATGGTATCGTGCATCCCGTTGCACTGACGATACAATCATCAACGAACTGTTTCGTTTTATCCATTTCCTGGCGGTATTCCTCATTGGCAGCCGTCACAGTCTTGCAGACCGGCATACCCTGCTTGTACCAGTCAACAGCTCCCTGTAGCGCCCACTGGAAGATACCGGCTCTTTCGGCCTGAAGCTTCTCAGCAAGATGAATATCCTTTTTCTCATCAGGGATCTGTGCAATAAACGGTAGCATCCGTACACGGCGCCATATGCCGTGGTCACTGTGTTTTATGATAGGTTTGACATTGGTTGCCATCACAATCTTAAACTCGGGTTTAAATTGGAATTCCTCACTATACAAGCGGCGTGCAGTGATAACGTCCTCTCCTGTCATTGTCTTGACCAGTGCTTCATCCAGGACGCAACCGCCGGACGGCTCCGATGTGGTTACCAGGCGAACACTCTTTAGGCGCGCGATATCTGACCGGGCAGAAGAAGAATTTCCACGGTCAGCCCTCATAATTGTGTCTGACTGTGCATTTTTGGTATAATCCCCAAACAAGGAACTAACCATATTTACAAACGTACTTTTGCCATTTGAGCCTGTCCCGTAAAGAAAAAACAGGCACTGCTCTGCAGTGGAGCCCGTCAGAAAATAACCGACCATGCGCTGGATATACAGCTGCAATTCTTTGTCTCCCTGCGTAATTTCATCTAAAAACTTTATCCAAAGCGGACACTTTGCTCCCTCGACATACTCCACATCAGCAAGCAAAGACATTTTCAGGCGCCTGTCATGAGGGCGCAGCTTACCGCTTTTCAGGTCAACGATACCGTTTTGTACATTCAGAGCATCCTTATAACGGTCAAGCTCGTTTGGGAGAATAGGAATTCCAGGAAGGTGCTGCGTTTCCTCAATCATGGCTTTTTTTGCCTTACTTGACCTTGTACGGCGAATATGTTTCATCAGGACTTCATCCCCTTCTTTGTTTTCACCCGGGCTGGCTTCTTTTCGAAGATTCTCCAGCAGATCATCCGCCCGGCGCTTAATATCGCCGGTCTGATCCTCAAACCAGCGCTGGCCCGTCCAAATCATCCAAACCTTATTAATGTGGTCATACTTGATTTCTTTACAAAAGGCATCACGAAAACGATATGCGTTTCCGGTATCATCCAAAGTATAAAGCTTGGGGTCTTTCGGGATTTCCGACTCTTCAGGTTCTTTCGCTTCGCTTGACGGTGGAGGTGTAGGAGGAGAATACCCGCCCCCTGCAGCCACTGGCGGGGGTTCTGGCAGCGGAACCTTTTCCCTTGCGATACTCCTATCAATCGGAACAAACGTCTTATCCTTGCCCTTTATGGCATGAGACAGCGTATATTGCCCGTATGTTCTGCCGCCGCCGACAGACCTGTCCCATTTTTTACGGTATAGCCCGGAACAGCGAAAGACACGATCCATACGATCCAGGTCGCAGTTAAACCAAAAGGCCAAATAGCTGGCAAGAGCAAAATCAGCCTCGCTTTGGGACTGATACTTTGACCCGTTCCAGTCACCGTAAAAAAGCTGCTCTATTTCCTTGCCGTTTTGCGACTTAAATGCAATATCAAGAATCTGATCATCTGTTAGATCCCGAACGCGCTCTTCCTGCACGGCCCTGGGCGGGCTGACTATAGTAGGAGCAACTGATTTGTCGAAAGAATCAACATTCACAGAATCAGGCGCAGCGGGAACGGTTTCCCCTAACCTAAACTGCTTCGTCTGCTCATGTGTCAGATATTTTTTATGTATAGCATCCAATTCGGCAGTACACTCGCGAAGGGGATATGCAATTCCATCCTCATCACAAAACACATTACCGGTAACCGTAAAATACCGGGCGGAATCATACATTTCCAGTCCGATCATGCTGTCCCTGCGGCCCTCGCGGTCAGGCAGCTTCCCTTTGCACAGAACATGGATACCGGTACCACTGGGGGAAATCTCAGTGTAGCTCTGCAGCTCCTCAACAATGTCTTTCGCGAGGTCGTTCAGTTCACCGTCATCGATGCAGTGGTCTATGTCCACTCCGCAAATTCCATCACCTAATTCGAAGCCTATTCCCGTTGCATCTTGTCTTTCAACAGCCCTCACAGCATCCTCGAAGGTTCCCCATGTGCGGCTGTTATTGGCTTGCGCGGGGTACAACTTACCGTCCGCCCCAGGTATCGGGCAAAGCGGCATTTTATTTGGAAAACGGTGGCAAACCCATTGTGGGCGCTGAATCAGCTCCACCGGAATATTATTAAAACCCATAAAATCACCCATTTACTGCATTATATTTTTTCGGGTTGTCTCTTCCATAATAATCATCAATATAAACGTGCAGCGTGTCGCCATCTTGAGTCAGCGACACGCGAACAACAACTCCAATCAGTTGCTCTGTTATTTCCATTAACTTTTCTGTCGAATCCACCATGTAACCCAGCCGAAGCAGATCCCGGCGAAGATAATCAGGGGGATTCCCCTCGAAAACATACTGCTTGTCAACTACCTGGCCGCGTTCGGCACCGGCGGTATAAATCATCTGCAGCGTTAAAAATGTTTTGCCCTGCAGGTTACCTACGCCGTCGTAACATGCCGCTTCGGCGATAATCGCCATCCTACGCACATATTTTTTTTCTTCCATTTGCGGCCACCTTCCTTTTCGGGTCAGGCTTTTTCGACCTGACCGAAGTATTTGTTGTATCGATCCGGAGCATGAATTCCAATTAATTTTTTCGCTTCGTTTTGCTCAATCGGGATGATTTGGCATCCCTGGCCTAAGATTGAATCCGATTTTTTGAACCAGCTTCCTTTTTTCGTACGGTAAACCTCCACAAATGTTCCGACCGCAATCAAGTCGGCTGTTTCAGTATCATAAAGTTTTTCATTAATAATTATTTTCATAATTGACTTCCTTTCACGTGGATTTTCTACCCGGCTTATTGGTAATGACTAAACTTTATACCTTAACTTACCGGAAAACATTACCTTTGAAATTTGTAATAAATATACGTACAATATCTTTTGTGCTATGAGAAATGAATAACTACATGACTGGTTTTTATACACTTAGTCCTTCTAGTGGAAATTTCTTATACTTGCGGCTCTTCTGTTTGCGTGGGAGAGCCGTTTTTTTATTGCTCCATCCCATCTGCCGGGGGAAGTTCGAACTCCTCATCAGCAAGGGAAATGTTACGGGCCATGTTTGCCGCGTCTTCCAAATCAGAAACGAGCTCTCTCAAGTGCCGGATGCAGGGAGGCATTACCGTGCCGATTGCCTGTGATGGAGAAAGCCGAAGGATTAGCTGAAAGTTGTCAAAAATAGAATCGAGCGAATCACGGAAGCAACCTGCAGCAACCACAAGTTCATCCGGCTCCAGGCCGGCGTCCTGACGGGCCTGTGCTTTTGCCTGTTCCAGCTCTTCCCGCGCACGGCCGAGTAAAATCTTGTAAGACTTTTCCGCGTCATGGTAACCCTCGTCACGCAGCTGCTTCTTTTCGACCTCTGAGGGCTCCTGTACGGCCACTTCAACCGGGCGGGATTCCAATTCCTTTATCTGCTTTTCAAGCTCACCTACGCGGTTTAGGTCTAATTTTCGGGCATCATCCAGTGCGGTAACATGCCCTTCCGCATCTTTTAACTTTCCTAAAGCAACCATATAATTATTAAAATTCTGCTCTTGCAGCACCTTAGCATCACTAGCAGCCTTTTCAGCCTTCCAACACTGTTCATGCGCCTGTTTTTCTTTAGCCTGCGCCTCGTCACGCTCTTTTATAGCCTGCTGCAGCTCGCGCTTTGACATTTCAGAAACGGTCTTTTCCTGCCCATCAACAAGGTGCGTTTCCTGCAAAAATTCTTCGCGTTCATCTTCCGGCACTTGCAAAAGTTCCAGAAGTTTCGTATAGGGTAAATCCGTCACCGGTGACGGATTTGCGAATTCTTTCGCGATTCTCATAAACCTCTGAGCTGAAATTTCCGAAAAATCCACCTTATTGTGCAACCACGGAATCCATTCCCCATGTTGCAGCTGCTGTTTTGCTTCAATCAGCCGCTTTCCGATTTCGATGATATTCTGTGCCGTTTGCTGCTTATAAAAATTGATCTCCAGCGTAATCTGGTCGATACCACGCTGACCTTGAGTACCACTGGGTACAGCCTGAGTATCGGGCTGGCGTATTTGGGCAGGCGGATTTTTCGCCGCAGAAATGGACTGTCTGATTTGTCGAAGAACAACATCTTTTTCCTGATCGGCCGTCATGCCCGGACGTTCCGATCCGCCGGCAAAGAATCTATCCGATACGGCGACGCTGGATGCAATTCCGGCTTTTGTCTTGGTAAAATAGAGGGTCAGCTCATAGCGACCGTCGGCACCAAAGCAAGCCGAACGGAAATCCATTTGCTCACGGTTTCCGTCCTGTCCCTCAAGGCCGTGAGCATATTCCCATATTTCACGGGCAAAAATCATGTCCAGGGTACGGATCCGGCCAACATGAAACCCGTCACGCGACCGCGGCAAATCAGCAGTCGTCCGACAATCAATCCGCTTGCTCGCCCGGCACTCATAGTCAACTATCTTCGGATTAGGATAGCCTTCCGTAATCGGGATAATAAAATGGCATCCGAAACATTCATTTTCGGAAGATAAATCCGCGCCAAAACGATACCCGGTAGTATCGGCGGTAGAATCTTTTTCAAAGACTTTCCCGCATTTGCATATGTATTTCTGTTTCATATTTTCCTCCTTTTCCTGCGCCGGCATTCTTTAAGAAGTGATTCCGAAGGAGTCCAATCAAAGCCATATACCTGCTGGAAGTAATCCTTGCCCATGCGCATCCAGTCTTTCGCCAGTTGCCTAATACTGTAAATTCCCACCGTATGCCCGTATCCATTGGCTACAATAGCCACATCGATATGCTCAAAAAAACGTGGATGTCTTTCAAGCAGCTTCATTTCATTTTCTAATTGAATTGCATTCATAGCCATCCCTCCCCACTAAAACGGCAAATCATCATCAGAGGGAATTTCTTCGAAATCTCCAGTATTACCACTTGAATACGCAGGCGCCGCAGACGGTGGCGGATCCGGTAATGGCGGTTTGCTTCCGCTTCCGGAGCTGTCTCCAGCAAAGTGGATCTGTTCGGCGATAAGTTCCGTGCGATATCGCTTACCCCCGTCGTTATCGGAAAATGAACGCGTTTCAAGATGCCCCTGAATCAAGATTGGTTTACCTTTTTTAAAGTATTTACAAGCGAACTCTGCCGTGTTGCGCCAGGCAACTACATCGAAAAAGTCGGCAATCGCCTTTCCGTCCCTCTTGTATGGCCTGTCCACTGCAATCCGAAATGTACATACTGCAATATCATTTGCGGTATGCCTGAGCTCCGGATCCTCGACCAACCGTCCCATCATAATTGTTATTGAATACATGCCATTCACCCCAACCTTATCAAATCTAATATATCCGATACCCACGCGCATGCGCGTTATGCTTACGGCGGCAAATACGAGTATCTTTTTCACAATGCATTTCCTTAAACACTTTTTCCGAACTCAATGTCTTTTCCAGTTCTTCATTTTTTCGCTTTTCTTCCGACTTCCATTCCTGCCACGCCGGGCAAGCATTTTCATTATGGCAGCCTATGTAACGACCATCGCAGTCCTTGCAGGGCGGCGGAGAAAACATCATAACTTCTTGAACCCCCTCAATATTATGCAGCAATTGTAACGAGCGAAGGATTTTAAACCATCCCATGTGGGGGTCCAGTTGTAAAGCCTGCAAAGATTCATATACACTTTTAGGGTTATAACACTCATGACAATTTACCCTCCCCATAATCCGCCTGTTCCGCAACAAGGATCAATTCCTCGATGGATGTTTTCAATGCGACCAGTTGCTTGATATTCTGATCAAATGCAGGGCGCTCTTCTGCGGTAATCTCGCCATCCTCTGCAATATCCGATATTCCCCGGGCAATTTCGTCAATATTCCGGGTTAAGCGTTCGATTTTCATAGCAGCGCTTTCCAGGTTGCGGGGAGAAAGTCTATCTACCCTGCCGCATCCCAAAGGGCATTGGCCGGAGCAGTAAAAATTGACAAGTTCCGGGGAATTGTAAATGTTGGCCATCAAGTTAACTTCTTCGGGGTGCGGACTAATGTTTCCCAATTCGATATTAGCAAGCCTGGTACGTTCAATACACACAATCTGCGCGGCACTTTCGCGGCTGCTCAGCTGATCATTATATTCAGCAGCCTTCATTCGTGCTAAATAATAAACGTTGTCCACTGCTTTCGTAGCTTTTTGCATAATTGCAAATCCACCTCCATATGCTATTATTAATTTAGATTATTTCGCACTACGCCGTGTCCGTATCGCCTAAGAGATAATCGGACATGACCTCTCCGGCATGCTTCATCATTTTTTTATCATATTCCAGCTGTTCCGCTTCCGGCATGAAAACCGTCCGCTTAATTGGCTTGAATTTGTATGTACCCTTTGGGGATGGAATCTGTTCAAACACAATCTCTTCCCGGCAGCGCACAGATCCGTCGCCGGACTTATTCACAATGTAGCTGATTGCAGTAAAGGTAAACGGCTTCTTGGCTGCCAAGATAATCACCTCACTCTATATTTATTAAGGGTTCGGATTGTCCTATGCGGTCTTACTGTCATAAAGATCATCTATGCTGCAACCAAGCGCCTTCGCTAACTCGGGAAGTTTATCGGCGCTCGGCATACTATCGCCGTTTTCCCACCTAGAAACAGAAGCCTGCTTCACATTTAGTACAGTTGCTAATTCCAATTGCGTTAAGCTAGCCCTCTCCCTCAGAAATTTGATTCCATTCAAGGTCTCACCTCCCAAGTAATAATACGTTGTACGTATATAATACGTTACACGAATAGAGTTGTCAATAGATTTTATGCAAATTAAGTATATTTCAATGTTTTTAATTTACTTAATATACGCTCTAGTTATATAATTAGGCGAAGGATGTGAAGAACTTGGATGAGCTAAAAGAGCTTAGAAAACAAAAAAAGATCAGCCAGGCAAAGCTGGCTGATGACCTTCATGTTACGCAAGCGACAGTATCTCGGTGGGAAACAGGAGAGATGCTTCCGACGATAGACATACTAAATGAGCTTGCAAGATATTTTTCCGTTTCAGTCGATTACATTTTAGGCAATGACCAAAAAAGCAAGCCCTCTGCCGAAGCAAAGAGCTATTCAAAAGATGCTATTGACCTGCTTGATCGAATTGATCGGCTTTCTCCTGCCAATCGTGCCAAATTGTCTGAACTGATTGATCTTTATCTATCCGCTCAAGACAAAACGCAATGAACTCCAAACCCTTTCTTGATTCCAATGTGAGATCTGCTTTCACATCATTCATTCATTCACCTTCGCAATATCCGCAATTTTCCGCAAACTATAATCGAACACTCGTTCGGTAGCGATATTCCAATATTACACTAACGTGACAAAATACGCAATAGCTAAAATTATTTTCTTTGAAGCACGAAGGGGGAACCCGTGTTGAAAAATTATAAAAGCCAAAGAACATTATGGTTTTGTATTGGAATTTGTTTTTTATCAGCATTTGTCATTAATATATTAGAGGGTCAAAAGTCGCCCCTGCTTTATATTTTTTCCGCTATTGCAATAATTGCATCATTTTTAAATGCTTATCTTTCACATAAAAAGATAATTAAAGAATAAAAAAGACCGCCACTACTGCGAATAGTGGGCGGCCTGGGAAAAAGAGCCCTGAGTAAGTGCTCCTCAAGAATATTATATAATATTGGCTAATTATGTCAATAAATAATTTATTGAGGGGTGTTAAAATGGATTTCATTGATCAGGTCAAACAGTTTGCTAAGCGCGTGGAGGGACTTAAGGATTCCATTCAAACCGAAGAGGCTACAAAAACCTCTATCATTATGCCGTTTTTCTCCATGCTCGGCTATGATGTTTTCAATCCAGATGAATTTGTCCCCGAGTTTACTGCAGACGTTGGTATCAAAAAAGGCGAGAAAGTTGATTATGCGATTATGTCAGATGGCGCACCGGTCATCCTGATCGAGTGCAAATGGATTGGCGAAAAACTTGATAAGCATGATTCTCAGCTTTTCAGGTATTTTGGAACTACGAAGGCTAAGTTTGCTATTTTGACTAATGGTCAAATATATCGCTTTTACACAGACCTCGAAGAACCAAATAAGATGGATGAATCTCCGTTCCTCGAAATTAACATTCTCGACATTAAGGATGGTCAAGTCACTGAACTGAAAAAATTCCATAAATCCACCTTTGATGTCAGCGATATTTTCAATACTGCTTCCGAATTAAAATATTCTCATCAATTTAGAACCGTATTTGCAAATGAGCTTCAAAACCCATCCGACGACTTTTTAAAGCTGTTTCTTACATCCGTTTATTCCGGTGTAAAAACACAGTCTGTTATGGAGAAATTTCGGCCTATTTTGAAAAAGTCTTTAAACGGATATATCAATGAGTTGATGAGCGATAAAATCAAATCGGCACTTGAAGTGAACTCTGACGTGCAACCTGATGCTGAAAACAATCCAGTTGCACCACTTGAAGAACCTCAGCCCGCCGAGCCAGAAAATAGAATTGTGACTACACCTGAAGAATTGGAAGCTTATTTCATCGTTAAAATGCTTCTAAAGGACATGGTATCCATTGATGACCTTTCGTATAAGGACACTATAAATTACATATCCATACTATACCAGGGCAAAGTAACAAAATGGATTTGCAGATTTATTCTAACTGCCGGACACAAAATTCTAATCATCCCTGATGAAAACAAAAAAGAAGTTCGCTACCCCATTGAAAATGTTTATGAGATTGATAAGTATCAGGATAAACTAATTGAAGTAGTTAAAAGATATTTTTGACCTTAATTTTCCCCACGTCTTAATCGGCGTGGGGATAACTTTCACAAGGAGGAATCAAAATGAAAATAGCTGCAGCTTATATCCGCGTTTCAACTGATGATCAGCTGGAATACAGCCCGGATAGCCAACTTGAAAAAATACGCGAGTTTGCCAAACATAATGAAATGATTCTTCCTGAAGAGTTTATTTTCCGCGAGGACGAAGGCATCAGCGGGAAGAAAGCGGAAAAGCGGCCGGAATTCATGCGCATGATCGGCACCGCGAAGAAACACCCGAAGCCGTTTGACGTTATTATTGTTTGGAAGTTCAGCCGCTTCGCGCGCAACCGGCAGGACAGCATTGTCTATAAGTCCATGCTGCGTAAGCAGTGCAACATCGATGTCGTATCCGTCACGGAGCAGCTGGGCGACGATAAGATGTCGATCATCGTTGAAGCAATGATCGAGGCTATGGACGAGTATTACAGTATCAATCTCGCAGAGGAAGTGCGCCGCGGCATGAACGAAAAAGTTTCCCGTGGGGAGCCGGTGACTGCACCTGCCTTTGGGTACCTGATTCGAGACAAACAGTATTACATCGATCCGGACACCGCCCCATTGGTAAAGATGATGTTCGAGGACTTTATCGGCGGCATGGGGTACCGCCCCATCGCTGCCAAATTCAACACTATGGGAATTCGGACGAAGCGCGGCGGCCTTTGGGAAAACCGCACAGTGGAATATATCCTACGCAATCCTGTGTACATTGGGAAAATTCGATGGAATCCAATCGGGAAAACCCGCCGCAATTACGATGATCCGAATATTGTAATTATTGACGGCAGCCATGAGCATCTGATTGACGATGACACCTGGCAGCGAGCCCAGGGTCGCTTAGCTCAAAATAAATTGATGTATGGAAAGTTTGGCGGGCAGAAAAAGCCAACCGGATTTATGCTGCAGGGATTGGTGAAGTGCAGCAACTGCGGTGGCACGTTAACCAAGGTTGCAGACACGTCCATGCAATGCCAAGCGTATGCACACGGTAAATGCAATGTTTCCCACGGTATCACAATTAATAAGCTGGAAGCGATGGTTTTGACCAGCATGGAACTCAATCTAAAATTTGGTGACATCCATCTGATACAAAAGGCAGCTCCGAAAGCTGAGTACGCATCCGAAGTAATCGAAAAGCAAATCATTCGGGAGAAGCAGAAGCTGATTCGGGTGAAAGAAGCTTATGAAAACGGCATTGACTCACTCGAAGAGTACAGAACCAACAAAATGAAAATTACTGACAGAATCAGTCAGCTGGAGTCCGAGAAGCCGGTAGTAAAACCAGCGCAAAAGGATGAGCTCGTCAAAAAGTTCCGTTCTGCTCATAAAAATGCTGTGAAAAAGCTGCGGGATTCCAGCATGAGCCCCGAGGAAAAAAACAAGCTGCTGCGCACCTTTGTTGATAAAATTGTATTTGACAAAGCTAATAGTCAGGTACAAATTTTTTATTACCTTTAAAACTGTAACAAATTGGGATACGGTGGGCCGGATGGAGAAATCGGAGCTTCCCTGCGCTATTTGAGCCAACGCTACACAATGCCATACCCTGAGCTGAAAGCAATTTTGACAGATATCGGGATATCTGTATCGATATTGCACATCCGAGCAAACGGTTTCCGCCTTTTTCATACTTTTCTTTGTTTACTGTTTACCGGAGCCAGCTTGACTACACGGTGCGTACGCTTCGCCGGAACTGTTCGCGCACCCGCCGGATTTTTTCGGTTCATATATCTTTGTATATCATGTGCCAGGTCTGTCGTCACCTTGTTGGCACCCGCGGTATTGCAATGACTGACATTGTTGTAAATATAAAGCCGCGGCAGCTCCCGATCACTGATCTTTGTTATGATGGGGGCATGAAGCCTGTGGGACAGATAATTCTGCAAATCGTTAATATTGCTTTGCGGGGACACCAGCGACTCATTAAGAAAAGGCGGGAAGGTAATTAAAAACGTAGCGCCCTTTTGTTTGCAGAACGCATCGTATTTGTTTAAATAAGAAACGAATTCATTGTTATAATCTCGTTTACTGAATTCGGTTTCTTCACTGGAAGTAAGCTTTTTCGGGAGGATACATTTCCCCAAATAGTAGTCATAATTTCCGTCTTGGTTAAAGGATTTTTCTGAATAGGCGGGACTCTGCTGGTCTTGAATTTGGAAAAAATATTTTACTTTCTTAATTAAGTAAGACGGATAGTATGCAATTACTTTTTTCCAGTCTTTTTCAGTAAAGGCCTGATACATTGAAAAATTATTTTCAATTGCGGTAAGAACAATACTCGGGGAACAGGAATCATCGTTCGAAGGCACCAATTCCAACACCATAATGTCGCCCTTGTGCACACTGCTTTGTGAAAGTGCCAAAATATACTCAAGACCGGTTCCGGAATGAATTCCCAGCGTTTGAACCGGCATTTTAAGCATTTTTGTCATTAAAGAGGTATTCAGGCTGAATGGAACAGAGGAATCGCCCATAATAACAATTTTTTTAGAAGGGATTTTTCGCATCGCGTCATATTGAAGGCTTAGGGCATGCTGATAGGACATGCCAAACTGCGCCGGAATACCAAACAAAACAAATGCAGTAATACCGCCCAGAAGCACCAACATGGTCAGGCAGAACAGCAAGCTTTTCGCAATAAATTTTTTCATAGAAGCTTCTCCTAAAACCTAGAACTGGAAATAAATAAACTGGCTTGGGTCATTGCTGGCCAACACACCCAGAAATATAACGGAAAGCGTGGCAGCGCAGTACACTGCCCAACGTAAAACAACATTTTTGTTTGACAGCGTTTCGCGCAATTTTTTCTTCCTTTGCATCCAGCTGACGGCAAACAAAATACCGGTCGTCAAAACCAAAAATACAGCATCGGTTTTTGTGAAGTCGCCGTTCAGCAAAGAAGTGTAAACTGCCGGTTTGCTCATGAAAAGCATCGACTTCATCATGGAAAACGCCACATTCAAATTCTCCGCCCGAAACAAAATGAAGCCCAGGCAAACAATGGCAAAGGTTCGTACTACCTGAAACAGCTTCCAGCCAAAACGTTCTGTTTGAATTTTGAGTTTATTGTTAATCTTTTGAAACACGGGCTTACATTGCATGCTCAGCATAATCAAAGCACCGTAATAAACACCGTACAGCACATAATGCCAGTCGGAACCATGCCATAACCCGGTTGTGAGCCACACGACAGCCAGTCCGAAATAAGCGGTTGTGTTCCTTGCAAACGCGGCGCTGAAATGCTTTCTGCCGAATTTGCCGAGTTTTACTCCGGCTTTGGACAGTGACAAGGGATAAAACAAATAATCTTTAAACCATGAGCCGAGTGTAATATGCCATCTGCGCCAAAATTCAGAAACTGATTTTGAAAAATAAGGCCTGTTGAAATTTTGCGCAAGCCTAACTCCGAAAAACTGGGCCGCGCCTGTTGCAATGTCAATATAACCTGAGAAATCAGCGTAAATTTGTACCGCATATACAACGGCAGTCAGCGCAATTTGCGTTCCGCTGTAATTTGGATAATTGCCGTAAACAGTATTCACTAAAATACCCGCCCGGTCGGCAATTACCACCTTTTTAAAATAGCCCCACAGCATGAGCTGCAAACCGAATTTTGCATTGTTATAATCAAATTCATGCTCTTGATAAAGCTGTTTGGCTAAATCGTTGTATCGGCCGATTGGGCCTTCCATAATCTGCGGAAAAAAGGACAAGAAGAGAGCCAGCTTAGCAAGGTTTTTTTCCGGTTCATACTTGCCGCGGTAAACGTCAATCAAATAGCCCATTGCCTGAAAAGTATAAAAAGAAATGCCAAGGGGTAAAAGCAATTTCAAAGTCGGCATTGAAGCGGAGGCATGGAAAAAGCCAAACAGGTCATTCATGCTTTTAGATAAAAAATTAAAATATTTCAAAAAAGCAAGTATGCCGAAATTCACGAGCAAAACAGCCGCCACAATTTGTTTTTTTTGCTTTTTGCAAATTGCTTTCAGATCTTTTATCTGCTCTTTTGAGTAAACCTCTTTATTTTCAACAAGCGTGGCTTTTTGATTGTTATTTATTTTTCCAATGCCGTTTGCCGCATAAAAAGTTGTAGCTGTTGTGCTAATCAAAAAAAACGCAAATTTGTAATTGGCAAAAAGGTAAAAGAAATAGCTTGCGGTCAGGAGAAATATCCATTGGTATTTCTTTGGAATCACATAATACAAAATCGCGACTATCGGGAAAAAAATAAAAAAATTCAGCGAATTAAATGTCATATATTATTAGGCCTCATCTTTCAGCCTATCTATCAGTTTTTTCATTGACTGAACCGAATTGAAATTCTCGGGGGTAATCTCTTCAACGGGTATTTCAATGTCAAATTCGGAATCAAATTCAGAAATAATATTTACAATATCAAGGGAGTCCAAAAGTCCCTCGTCAATCAAATTCGTTTTGCTCTGAAAATCAATATCCGGTCTGAAATCATTCAATATCTTTAGGATTTCTTCCATGTTTATAACCATCCTTTCTTTATTAATTTCTTAACTGCTTAATCCTTCCTTCAGCTTTACACGGTCAATTTTTCCGTTGCCGTTGATCGGCATATTGTCCAGTTTTATACAGCTGTTCGGCAGCATGTATTTCGGCAGCATGTCACGCAAACCAGTCAGTACCGCGCCGGCATCCATTGAGGCAGACTGATAAAACAAAACGATTTTATTGGACTTATCGTCATATATAATGCATCCGTTGTCAATATGGGGCAGTGATAACACTGCGGTTTCAATTTCGCCGATTTCAATTCTGTGCCCCATATGCTTAATCTGAAAATCGCGGCGGCATAAATAAATCAATTCATGGCGGTCATTATATTTTACCAAGTCCCCTGTACGGTAGATAATTTCCGGGTAATTCCTGTTCAGCGGGTTCTGAACAAATGCTTCTTTTGTTTTTTCCGGATTATTGTAGTAACCCAGAGAAAGCGACGTACCCCTTACGCAAAGCTCACCGATTTCGGAACCGCTTACCGCCTCATTTTTCTCATTCAATACAATAATGTCCGTATTCGCGCAAGGGTAACCGATTGGCAGCGGCTCGTCGTCGTCCATTTCTCTGTCCACTATAAAATATGCGCAGACATCGGTTATCTCCGTTGGGCCGTATAAATTCGCATACAGGGAGTTTGGAAGGGCCTTTCGCCAAATATTCAGCTGCTTGTTTGGCATAACCTCGCCGCAAAATAGTATTTTCGTAATTGTTTGAGGCAGTAATTTAGAAAATACTTTTGAATTGGCTACATATATCAGAGCGGAAGGAACCCAAAAAATTGTATTGATTTTATATTCATTCATATATTCAATCAGTTTGATGGGGAAAATAAACAGTTTTTCCGGGATGATATACATCGTTGCACCCGTTTTTAAAGTGCAGTAAATATCCAAAATCGAGTTGTCAAAATAGAATGGTGCCTGATTCCCAAACCGTACCTTCTCATCAAACCGGAACGTACTGCACACCCACTCAATGTAATCCATCACGGACTTATGGCAGATTGTCACGCCCTTGGGAATGCCGGTGGAACCGGAGGTGAACAAAATATAAAGCGGGTCTGTGTCAATCTTTTTGGAAAGAGCAGCCGTGATTTGTGCATCCGAAATACTGTGTTTCATCGCATCTTCAATTAATATAATTCTTTCTCCAAAGAATCCGAGCGATTCGGCAAGGGGACGCAACTCCGCTGTCGTAACGACCAGCCCCGGATGCAGCGTTTCTATAATTTTATCCAGCCGCGCCTGTGGGGAAGTAATATCCAGCGGGGTGTAAAAATTACCGCTGTATGTAATTCCCGTAAAAGAGATAATGCTTTTTACGCTTTTTTTCAGCAAAACAACAATCGGAACATTGATTGCTCCGTGAGTGACTTCCAATATCTGCGAGGCAAGCTTTTTCGCGCGATCCTTTAATTCCCCAAATGTAACGGATGCTTCTTCATCAGCATAAGCGGTTTTTCCCGGATAAGAGCTTGCACTGACCTCTAAATATGAAATAACATTATTCAATAAAAATACCTCACTTTAAATCCGGGGCGTTTCTGATATTTAAGTTTCCAGATAAGCCCTACTCACTTTTAACATCCAATGAATGATATTCTCCGGTTTTTACGTGAATTGAATAATATAACAAAGAAAACCTTCCAATTCATACCAAATTATATTCCTAAAATCGGGGTTGTCAATTGAATTCAAAGAAATTTAACATTCATTACAAATTTGATATTTATGTTACATTTTAGTTTAATTACGTTACAACATATTATTACAGTAATTCTAATATTAATCCAAATATCTCTTATGAAAGTAAAAAACAGGGCTGATAAATACCGAAAAGGTGTTTACCGACTCTGTTTTATTATTTTAGAAGCAAGTCTTATTGTGAGTTGAAGCACGATTTAGTATATTCCTGAATAGAATGATATGAAAGCAGCGATTGCGCCGAAGGCTTTATTTACATTACGATGGAAGGACTATGTTTATGGATACTTATAAAAAAATCAAACTGCCGGCGGAAGCGGAAAAAGCTTTTGTAAAAAATATAAAAATTGGAATTTTAAAAGAGCTTCATCAAAAAAACATGCTTACCGCTTCACAGCTCGATGAGCTTATTCTGATGCAGAACTGATTTCAGTTTGCCGCTTAGGGGGAAAATAATATGGATAAAATACTTAGGGTCGCTGCTTACTGCAGGGTGAGCACCGATAAAAGTGACCAATTGAATTCCCTATCGAATCAGCAAAGATATTTTGCGGACTATATCGGTGCCCATTCCGGCTGGCAATTGGTCGAAATCTATTCCGATGAAGGAATCAGCGGAACCGGCACCAAGAAGAGGAAAAATTTCAATCGGATGATCGCCGACGCCGAAACCCATAGAATTGATAAAATTCTGACAAAAGAAGTTTCGCGCTTTGCACGAAATACAATGGATACTCTGGAATACACGCGTCATTTAAAGGAGCTGGGTGTCGCTGTTGTTTTTATTAACGACAATATTGACACATCGAAAGATGACGACGAGTTTTTACTGACGTTGATGGGCGCGATTGCGCAAAAAGAGAGCGGAAAAACCTCACAGCGTGTCAAATGGGGTCAAAAGAGGAGCATGGAAAACGGAGTCGTTTTCGGCAGGGATCTGCTGGGCTATCAGGTAAGGAGCGGCAAGCTCTTCGTAATTCCCGATGAAGCTAAGGTTGTACGGCTGATTTACCATAAGTTTTTGAATGAAGGAAAGGGCACCCATGTCATCGCACGGGAGCTGCGGGAAGCCGGAATATGCCCAAAAAGGGGCAAGGAATGGTCGAACACTGTTATTTTGCGGGTTTTACGCAATGAGAAATACGTTGGCGACCTTCTGCAGCAAAAAACTTTTACGCCAAACTATTTAACACATGAAAAAAAATGCAACCGCGGAAATGTAAGCACGGTGTTCATCAAAAATCACCACGAGCCAATCATTGACCGCATCACCTGGGAGAAAACGCAGGCGGAACTGCAGCGCCGCTCCCATGCAGGGGAGCAAAAACGAAAGCATTCCAATCGCTACTGGTGCAGCGGCAAGCTGGTGTGCGGTGAATGCGGCCAGCGGTTTGTAAGCCGTACAAAAAAGCTGAAGGGCGGCGTTACCTATAAAGCGTGGCGATGTTATGCCGCGGCGAATCACGGACTGGAAAAAACAGACGTTTTCGGCAGCCGCATTGGATGCGACAGCCCCTCTGTCAACGAAAAATCACTGTGTGCCTGTGTTAGTTACGTCATTAATCAAATTCAAAACAACAGGGACATGGTTGTACAGGATTTAATGAAAGAAATTAAGTCCGTACAAACAACGGATTCCCAAATTGACACTGCCCCATTGCAAGAAAGAATTTCCAGTATTGAAAATAGGAAAAGGGTCGCCATTAATCTTGTACTGGACGGTATAATCAGCAAAGATGATTTGAAAAAGCAGATTTATTCTTATGATCAGGAAATCGACGCACTGAGCAGGCAAATTGAAGAAGCACAAAATTCCAGCCGTATCCACCATGAACAGGCAAACGGAATTCAGGACTATATTTCTGTGATCAATAAAATAATGAACTCTGATACGGAAAACGGACTTTTTTACCGTGAGCTGGTTGACAGAATTGTGATTTTCAAGGACTGCTGTGTCGCTGTATACTTAAATGGTATCCCGTTTGGGATAAAGCTGCATTACCGTGTATCCGGGCGAAATGACAGATATTCCGTGACAATTGACAGCATGGAAACCATAAATTAAATTGACCCCCGATGAAATCCGGCGTTTTCCTATCATGATAAGATGTGCAATACCGATACCGAACCAGGGACAGAAGAACTGGCTCACTTGGAAATGGTTGGAACCATCGTGTATCAGCTTATACGTAATTTAACCCCGGAGCAAATAAAGGCAGCCGGTTACGACGCGTATTTTATCAACCACACGACCGGAATTTACCCCAGCGATGCGAACGGATCTCCGTTTACTGCCGCCGCCCTGCAGGTAAAGGGTGACGCAATCACCGATATTCATGAGGATTTGGCTGCAGAACAAAAGGCACGCACTACCTACGATAATATTCTGCGTTTTGCGGATGACCCGGATGTACGCGACCCCATCAAGTTCCTGCGTGCGCGTGAAGTGGTGCATTATCAGCGATTCGGCGAGGGTCTGCGTATTATTACAGATAATTTGGATTCCAAGAACTTCTATGCATTCAACCCATCATTTGATAAGACAATGAACAGCGGCGTAATGGGCGCCAGCAGAAATAACATGGGCGGCAATGTTGCAGGCATGAGCGGCAATATGGCCGGCATGAGTGAAAAAATGCCGGGCATGGGCAATGTGGCCGGTATGGGCGGCAACGTAGCCGGCATGAGTGAAAAAATGCCAGGCATGGGCAATATGGCAGGCATGAGCGGCAATGTGGCTGGTATGAGTGAAAAAATGCCGGGCATGGGCAATATGGCAGGCATGAGCGGCAAAATGCCGGGCATGGGCGGCAACGTAGCAGGCATGAGCGGCAAAATGCCGGGCATGGGCGGCAACGTAGCAGGCATGAGTGAAAAAATGCCGGGCATGAGCGGCAACGTAGCAGGCATGAGCGGCAAAATGCCGGGCATGGGCGGCAACGTAGCCGGCATGAGTGAAAAAATGCCGGGCATGAGCGGCAACGTAGCAGGCATGAGTGAAAAAATGCCAGGCATGGGCGGCATGAACACCGGGAAAAAGTAAGAGGAGCTTAACCCGTCATTTGATAAATAAGGCGAAAAGCATAGCCGTCTGTTTTATAAAACAGGCGGTTATATTTTTTGAAGTTAAGAAGCGGTACAGACTATTCCAAGCGGTTCACTGCTATTTCTTTTGCTATTAATTTTCCGGTAAAGTCAATTACTATCAGCTAAAGCCTCCCAGGGTCGGGATTATTTACTTAAATTCAAATTGATACAAATAAAGTGAAATTTTTGTTGAAATTTGGAAGTTTTTTCCCTTTTAAAGCCGATTAATATAATATATACTAAAAATATCCATTTTTAATTATAGTTAATTTCATAAGAGCACATATAGGAAGGATTTTGATTGTGAAGTACTTAAAATCGAAGCTTTTATTATTTATTACCGCACTTTTGGCTGTAACGGTTCTGTGCCTGACCGGCTTATCCTCTGCATTGTATTACAAAAATTCCGTTTCGCAGTCGGAGGAAAACACCGCATACCTTACCTCCGCATATAAGCAAAGCATTGACACTGCCATGAACACATTTCGAAACGAAATGAAAATAACCGCTTCAAAAAGTTTTTTGTCAGACAGCAGCTATTCCGCACAGGAACAATCCAAACTGTTGGACGAAGAAGCCAAAGGTATGGGGTTTGATTACTTTGCCATTGCAGACGCGCAGGGCAGCACCAGCAAAGGGACCAGCGTTGCTGACCAGCAGTTTTTTAAGGAAGCAAAAAGCGGGAACACGTATATTGCGAATCCCGCTTTAAACAGTGAAGGTGTTTTGACCCTGATGATCAGCACGCCAATTGGCAGCACAGGAAAACTCCTTTACGGAGAAGTTCCTTACGACACCTTCAGCAGCACCATCAGCAAAATTAAAATCGGAGAAAGCGGCTACGCCTTTGTCGTGGACAAAACGGGAAAAACTGTGGTACACCCGGACAAAAACTCCGTTGAAAAGCCAACCGATTATTTCAAACTGGAAAAAACAGATCCTTCCTACAAGCCAACCGCAGATATTTTCAGACAGATGATTGCAGGAAAAACAGGAACAGGGTACAGCTATTACAAAGGTGTTAAACGTTTGGTAGGATTCATGCCCCTCAGCGGTTCAGAGGGCTGGTCTGTCGCCGTAACAACGCCGGTTACCCAAATCATGTCAAACCTGTACATAACCTTGGCGCTCTGTGCGGCTGCCGGTATTTTTCTTCTTTTTCTGGCAAGCTTTATCGTTCGAATTTTTTCCAAAAAGATTACCAGTCCCATCGTATCCGCTACCCGCAGAATTGAGCTTTTAGCACAGGGAAATCTGCATGAAGAAATGGAGCCGGTAAAAGGGCAGGACGAAAGCGCAAGGCTGATGAACGCACTGCAGAACACAATACATGGACTGCGCTCCTATATTTTGGATATCTCCCAGGTGCTTAACGGAGTGGCTGAGAAAGATCTGACCGTAAAGAGCACTGTCGATTACGTGGGAGACTTCACACCAATACAGCAGGCGCTCAACACCATACTGCAATCGCTGAATCAAACTTTTACAGGAATTACAGAAGCGGCTCAGCAGGTGCATTCCGGCTCGGAACAGGTTGCGCTCGGTGCTCAGAATTTAGCGGAAAATTCTACGGAACAGGCTTCCACTGTTGACCAGCTGACTGCCTCGCTGGGCAGTATTTCCAAGCATGTCCAAAAAAATGCTGAAAACGCATCCACCATGAAAAAACTTTCGGAAGAAACGATCGACTTTGTAGATAAGGGCAACAGCCAAATGCAGGAAATGCTAAACTCAATGAACAATATTGACGCTTCCTCCAAAGAGATTTTAAATATCATCAAGGTCATTAACGATATCGCATTCCAAACAAATATCCTTGCGCTGAACGCCGCCGTGGAGGCATCGCACGCGGGCGCCGCGGGAAAGGGATTCTCCGTAGTAGCCGATGAAGTACGCAGCCTGGCTACGAAAAGTGCGGAGGCTGCGAAAACCACCGCCGCCCTAATTCAAAAATCAATTGAATCCGTAAATCAGGGCATGGCCAATGCCGGCCAGACGGCGGATTCCCTTAGCGAAATTGTGAAAAAGGTTGGCAATGTGAATACATTGGTCACCAGCATTGCGGACGCTTCGAAAATACAGGCGCAGACCATTGCCGATTTGGACAACGGAATGATGCAGATATCCGGCGTTACACAAACAAATTCTGCAACAGCGGAGCAGAGTGCCGCTACCAGTGAAGAACTTTTCAGCCAGTCACAATGGCTTGAAAAGCTGATGATGGAATTCAAAACGACGGACTCCGTTACAAAATAGATGTACGCCTTTATTCCTTCCATGGTGAAAGGAATAAAAAAAGTTTAAAAAACAGCGCCGTCCCTCCTTTGAGGAACGGCGCTGTTTTTCGTGTGCGATAAAATATTTTTGTTACGCCCTTTCCGCGGCGACTGTAAAGCGTTTGCGGACATGGGCATTTTTCTCGATTTCATCCACCATGGCAATGGCATAATCGGCGTAACTGATATAGCTTTCGCCCTTTGTGTTGACCGTCAGATTGTCATCCCCTAAAATATAGCTCCCGGTGCGGGTTCCGGTAAAATCGAATTCAGCGGAAGGACTTAAGTAAGTCCAGTTTGCACTGCTCTTTTTCAGCAGGTCAAATGCCTTGGCCATGTTAAGCGCAGTAGGCTTATACAGATCGGGGAATCCTTCGCTGTTTACAAGCTGTAATTTTTTATCCTTATCAACATACAGGCTTCCCGCGCCCCCCACGATTAACAGGCGAACCTCCGGCAGAGATTCGAACACCTGAATCAAGTGCTGCAGGGACGTAATATGGTCTTCTTCATGGCCTTCCGAGGCACGAAACGCGTCAACAACCGCATCAAAGCCCCTGACATCATCCGCAGTGATTTTAAAAATATCTTTTTCAATAACAGAAACAAGATTTGAACTAACCTTTGAACGGTTGCGTACAATCGCCGTTACCTGATGTCCTCTTTTTAAAGCTTCCTGAACAATCAGACCGCCCTGTTTTCCTGTTGCGCCGATAACTGCTATTTTCATTTGAAATAACTCCTTTACTGTTTCATTTTGAAAGGCCTGCTGCCCTTCAAATTCTCTAATATTATAATAGCGCCATACAAATCAATTGTAAAGAAAGCACTTTAAAGTTACTTAGTATCTTTATAATATTGATTTGTATTATAGATTTCAATTTCAGAATATGATCAGATTTTGATTTTAAAAGAACAGATTCCATTAATTGATAAATTTCTATGCATATTCTTGCAGAAGAGCGGAAAACTAAACCAAAAGGAGTGACGAAAATGTTAGACAAAATTGCTTTACTGTTGGTTATCATCGGTGGCTTGAACTGGGGCTCCATCGGCATTTTCAATTTCGATATTGTCGGATGGATTTTCGGCGGACAAACTGCAATGGGCAGCCGTATCGTATTTGTTATTGTGGCACTTGCCGCGATTTGGTGCATTACGCTGCTGTTCCGCGACACGGAAGCCGCTCACAATGACTGATATTGACAAGCCCTCCCGCTGATTTCGGCAAGAGGGCTTAATTTATCTTTACTCATTGATAACGAATGGAAAAATCGACAAAAATTTCCATTAATTATCCAATTCATATTTACAATATCCATGAATAATGTTATATTATACTTATAAAATATATTGAGAGGCAGGTGCTTTTTCTGAAAGAAGTTGTTTTGAAGAATTATATGGAAACGTTAGTTCTTGAAAAGCTGGACGAAATAATACATGAACTTGATTGCTGCAAATGTGAAAAATGCAGGATGGATATTGCATCTTACGCACTAAACCGGCTCCCGCCAAAATATGTTGCCACTTACGAAGGTCAGGTGTACTCAAAGCTTGACACGCTTTCCGTTCAATATGAAGCGGATTTGGTAAACGCGCTTTATCAGGCCGCAAGGGTTGTCACAGAGCATCCGCATGACAGGGCCCCCGGACAGCCAAGTGAAGTTTAATTTAAAATAGCCAGTAAATGCACAACTCCCCCTCCGAGCCGGCAGGCCAAGAGGGGGAGTCTTTCACTTAATGCTTCAGCCTTGACGTGGATAGGACTTCTTCCGTTTAGGACTGTTGGAAAAGCGCTTCTGCGGTGCATCGCTTTTCTGTGAAAATGAGGGCTTTTTGACCGGGGCATCCCTTTTTGCAGCATCTCTTGCGGGAGCAGGCTTCCTTCTTGGCTGAGCGGAATTTGCCTGCGGGCGGAAATGGTGCAGTTCGGACTTTGGGGTAGGCGTGGTAATGAGCATTGGAAACGGATGGTCCTCCACAACGGGAATCGTTTTTCCGATCAGCTTCAATATGTCTTTTAAGTTGCCTTTTTCATCAATGCAGCAAAAGGAGATTGCAATCCCGCTCATGCCGGCTCTTCCGGTTCTTCCGATGCGGTGCACATATGTCTCGGGCACTTCGGGCAGGTCGTAATTGAATACGCAGGACAGCTCCTCAATGTCAATTCCCCTTGCAGCAATGTCGGTGGCGACCAGCACGCGGATGGTGCCATTTTTAAAGCTGTTCAATGCTGTTTGGCGGGCATTCTGCGATTTGTTGCCGTGAATGGACTGCGCGCTGATTTTAGCTCTGTCAAGCTCTTTCACCACACGGTCCGCACCGTGCTTTGTTCTGGTAAATACCAGTGCCGAGCGGATGGACGGATCCTGTAAAAGGTGGATTAAAAGCTTCGGCTTGTTGACCTTGTCCACAAAATAAAGCGATTGTTCAATCGCGTCCACTGTGGTGGCGGGCGGCGTAATGGTTACCTTCACCGGGTCAACCAAAATTGAATTTACCATTTGTGCGATTTCGGGCGGCATGGTGGCCGAAAAAAGCAGAGTCTGCTTTTTTTGCGGAATTCTTGCAATAACTTTCTTTACATCGGCAATAAAACCCATGTCAAGCATTCTGTCCGCTTCGTCCAGCACAAAAATCTCAACATCTTTTAAGTCAATATATCCCTGATTAATCAGATCATTGAGCCTTCCTGGTGTGGCGACCAGGATATCCACACCGCGGCGCAGCTTTTCAACCTGCATCTTTTGGGAAACACCGCCGAACACTACACAGGCATGCAGCCGGGTGTAACGCCCGTAAGCGTGAAAGCTTTCGTAAATTTGAAGTGCGAGTTCCCTGGTTGGGGTCAAAATCAGCGAGCGGATTTTTCGGGGTTCCGCGGTATTACCGATTCGTTCGCCCAAAATCTGCAATATCGGCACAGCAAACGCTGCGGTTTTTCCGGTTCCGGTCTGTGCGCATCCAAGCAAATCCCTTCCGGCCAGCACAGGGGGAATCGCCTGTTCCTGAATCGGGGTGGGGCTTACGTAGTTTTCTTTTGCGAGTGCGTCTAAAATTTTTGGGGCAATTTTTAAGTCTTTAAAATTCATGCTTTCTCCTATTTTATCGTAATGTTGCTTTCAGTTTCTATTGCCGGCAGAAATAGTTTATGCTTGAATCATAACATAATTCAGCATAATAGTCTAATAAAACCGTAATGGTTCTAAAAATGAACCATTGCAATTCATTGATTCAATAACGGAAAAAAGGCAGCAATTTGGCGGCCGTGCCGGCAGGGCGGCGATATATTGCTGCACTAAAAATGAGACAGATTTGTGCGGACGCGTGCTTTATTGCCAGTCCGGCACAAAAGGAAAGGAATTTTATTATGGATTTTATTTACCAGCCAAACCGGATTTATGCAGCGGATGAAACCGGAAAGGTGGTTGCAGAAGTTACCTTCCCAAGCCGTTCTGAAAATGTGGTGGAAATCACCCACACTTTTGTGGACGATTCCCTTCGCGGGCAGGGCATTGCAGGTCAGCTGATTACGGCCGCTGTGGAAAAATTAAGGAGTGAGCAGAAAAAAGCTTTCCTTTCCTGTTCCTACGCGGTGAAATGGTTTGAATCCCACCCGGAAGCGGCGGATGTTGAGATTAAAAAAAGCCTGTGACCGTGGGGCGGATTTCATTTCCCGCCGCTCTTAAAAATTATGTCGGCTGTGCCAAATATCTCTTGAATATGCGGCTTTTTTGTATTAATATAATATTAAAAACAGGTGGTGAGCGGGGCAATGGTGTACAAGGTTTGGGCGAGGGATGGAGCCGCCCGTATGTGGTGCTATGATTTCTTTCGCGAAACAGTGAACGGGGCAATTTATTCCTACGACAAGGAAGACCAAATCGTTCATTCCGCAATTTTTATGGTAAAAAAGCCAATCCCGCAGTCCATGTTTGACCATTACTTTTTTGACTATGAAATTCTTTCAGATGAATAAAGCCAAAATCCCCTGCCCGGCCGGGCAGGGGATTTATGATTTAAGCTGAAACTTTACAATTGTAAATTACAGTAAAAACCAATGACATTGAATCTGGATTAATCAATCAGATGATGCTGATACCATTTCTTCCCCCTGTACCGCAGCAGGAATACCGTTCCGCGCACCCCCCACTCGCAGTCCATTGCAAGCCACACGCCGACAATCCCAAACGGCAGTACGATTCCCAAAATATAGCCGAGCACCACACGGAACAGCCACATGGAAAGCATGGACACAACTGAGGTGAATTTTGAGTCACCGGCAGCACGGAGTGCTGCAGGAGTAATAAAGCTGATGGACCAAAGCGGGATCTGCGCAACCGCGTTGATCACAACAATAATAAAAATAGTATGTACAATTTGTTCCGGCGGACTGAACAGCGACACAAGCGGCCGGAAAAGCGGTAAAACAATCACGCCCATTACAAAAAATGAAAACGAAGCAAGCCAAATGAATGATTTAATAAACTTGCGGGCATCCTTCACGTTCCGCCGGCCCATGCACTGACCGACCACCGTAATAACCGTAAGCGCGAGCGCATTTGCCGGAATTTGGAACAAACCCGCAATGGAGCCGCAAATTGCGTTTGTCGCCATGGCAAAAGTTCCAAGGCCCACAATAAAGGTTTGCGTTAGGATTTTTCCGCCGTTGAAGAACATTTGCTCCGCTGCGAAGGGCAGCCCGATGAAAAGAATCTTTTTCAGCATGGACGGATTAAAATGGAACATGTCCATGAATTGAAAATGCAGCGTAGTGTTTATTTTAACCAGATAAACAATCGCGCAGACAGCACCCAGGTACCTTGAAATGTTCAGGGCGATTACCATACCCAAAACGCCCATATGCAGAAAATTAATAAAAACAGTATTTAGAAGCACATAGGAAATATTCATAATCAGCGACAGAGCGAGCGAAGACTTCGTTTCCCCCACGCCCCTGAGCGCGCCGCACACAGCTTCTTCCGCTGCAATTCCGCAGTAGGACAGGCTGCTTCCGATTAAGTAAATACGCGCGTTGTTGAAAACATCCGCTTCCGCCCCGCCAAACAGCAGCTGCAGAGTCGGGGTGTGAAACACAACGACCAGCGTACCGATGCTGAACGCCAGCAGAAAAACCGAGGCGACGGAACCTGCAGCCGCTTTTGAAACCATCGGCCCGTTTCCGCTGCCCTTATACTGCGCAACGACCACGGTTCCGCCGGTGGAGACGGCAATAAACACATTGACCAGAAAAATATTGAGCGAATCAACCATATTTACCGCACTGACGGCCGCAACGCCGGATGAGCTGATCATCGCCGTATTCACCAGGTTAAGGCAAACCACAAAGGCCTGATCAACCAGAATCGGAATGATAATTGATATGACTTTACGGTAGTCCATCGACTCGCCGGAAAAATTTTTCTCTAAAAATTTATGCGTATTCAATTTAAGTTGGGTTCTCGTCACATCATCACATCTTTTTTTCGTTTTACGTCATTTTAACATAATCCGTTCTGCAATCCTAGTCTAAACGAATAAATAATAAGGAATTGGCACTTTCGCACCAATCCCTTTTTCCTGCGCTTTTAATTTTGTTGATTGGTCAGGTATTCCTCCGCACTTAAGGACGCAGCCGCACCGTCTGAAACCGCGGTAACAATTTGGCGCAAAGGCTTTGTGCGCACATCGCCCGCCGCAAAAACACCGGGCACGCTGGTTTGAGTGTCCTCACCCGCAACAATATAGCCCTTTGCATCCAATTCTATTTTTCCGCGGAACAGCTCCGTGTTCGGTATGTTGCCGATTGCGGCGAAAATCCCGTCACAATCGAGCGTTGTCAATTCCCCTGTTTTCAGGTTTTGAATTTCGACTCCCGTCACTTTATCCCCTCCAAGAATGTTCTGAACCGCGGAATTCCAAACAAATTCCACATTCTCGCTGCTTTCCAGCGGTTTTAAATACGCTTTTGTGGCACGAAGCGTGTCGCGCCGATGCACCAAATAAACCTTTTTGCATATCTTAGATAATAAAACCGCATCTGCAGCGGCAGTGTCGCCGCCACCGACGATCACTACCGTTCTTCCGCGATAAAAATTGCCGTCACAGGTAGCGCAGTAGGATACGCCCCGGCCCCGAAGCTCTTTTTCCCTGTTCAGGCCCAGTTCCTTCGGAGCAGCGCCGGTTGCGATAATTACTGCATCCGCTTCATAGATAACACCGCTCTGTGTTCCCACCTTTTTAGGCTGTGTGGCAAAATCGACAAACTCGACTTTGTCAAAGCTGCTGACCGCGCCAAAGCGGGAGGATTGCTTCTGCATTTCCACCCCAAGGTCATAGCCGCCGACGCCGTCGGAAAAGCCCGGATAATTGTCAACGATATCCGTAGTACCCATTTGCCCGCCCGGTGCGTATGCTTCGAGCAGCAGCGTGGAAAGCGCGGCCCGTGCGCAGTAAAGCGCCGCGGTGTAACCGGCCGGCCCCCCGCCGATAATAATCACATCATATTTTGTTTCCATAAAATTCATTCCTCAATTCCTGCTTAAACTATATGAATCGCATTTTATTAATAAAATGCCCATTTTGCATTCATATGCACGTTGTATCCAGTTATATGGTACACCACTATTATATAATTTTTATGAATAAAAACAAAGACCCCGGCAAAATTAATTGCCGGAGCCTGATATTTTAAAACTATGAATGATCCGCTGTTTCCGGTTTACTTCAGCAAATGAACTGTTTTTGAAAACTGCCCGTTAAACCTGCCCGGAACTCAGGAGGAACCTTAATTTAGAATCGAAACATTGGTATCACCAATTAAAATTTATTTTGGCTCTGATTCCTGTGCGTGTTTGAAACTATACTTTGGACTCACCCTTTCAAGTGTTCTTCAGAACTGCTTTATTGGAAAAGCGAAACCGGGTTGTAAGTTATAGATCACGCTGAATTAGATCATGCCAATATTCTCTGCCATTTAAAACTTTTTTAATTTTGATGCAGTTAACCTTTTTGTCCTTTCGTAAAGATGGTTGGCTCAAACTTAACTGTTTTTCGGACTCAATCCTTCACTCGTTATTGTTCAGCAGCCGCGCCCAACAGATACACAGCCGCCGGCAAAATGAAATGGTTCAATGCCCATTGGACTCACCTCTTTCTAAACGCTTCAGTCGATTTTCTTTCGGTGCCCTTCCCTGTAGGCTGGCCGCTGCGGAATCGGTAATTCCACCGCGTTTTGGAGTTGGATGCTCGGCACCGTCTTTCAAATCTTCTTTGTCTTTCTGACTACAGTATAACGGGAAGCATGGATAATGTCAATACATTTTGTCGTATTTTATTAAAAATTTTATATAATATTTTATACTTCAATTTTCCTGTTGACTTAATTCAATGAGCAAGGTAAAATGATACACAGAGAAATTAATCATAAGGAGATGAACCCGATGAACGACGAATACAGTGCAGATTTGCTCACCTTGATTGATGATGCGGGTGAGGAACATGAGTTCGAAATTCTGGATGTAATAGATAATGACGACGGCTGCTTTTACGCATTGCTGCCCACTTTTGAAACGCCGCAAGACAAGGTTGACGCAGAAGGCACTTACTATATCTTCGAAGCAATCGAAGAAAATGGGGAGCAGCAGCTGGCTGAAATTGAGGACGAAGCGCTTCTTGACAAGCTTGCCGTGCTTTTTGAAAGCCGTTTTGAGGAGTTATACGACGACTCCGACGAGGAAGAAGACAGCGACGACGATTCTGACGACGAATAATATTTCACCTGCACCCTGCCTGGTGCGCGGACCGTTGCATGAATAACCCTACAGAGTTTAATCGGGAGCTCGGCTCCGGTGGTGGACTTCAGACCTCCCGGCATCTGCCGGACGAAGGGAGTATGAACCCATTGGGAGGGCACCCACCTGCTGATAGTAGCAGGGTATTTCAGCACATTACGGCCAGGCGGGATTTATTTTAATAAGGAAGGCTTCTGATTGATTCAGGGGCCTTTTTGTTTTGTTCGGCTTTACACCTCACCTTTATTCACCGAATTCATAAAAATTCGACGGAACGCTGACATACCGGTATTTTTTATAATGTATAAAGGTACTGCCGCTGCAGGCCCGCTCCATTGCTTTATGCTGATTTACGGCGCGGATTGCGACATTTTGTGCGTTTTGTCGGTGGACAGTTGGCGCGCATCATTATATAATAATTTCATATAATTCATTATAGCTTAAAGCGCGACGACAGGCTTAAGAGTTTCCGCCTCTGACCGACGCATGCGCTTTACCTGCGGTAATTGATTTCACAAGAGGAATTTATTGTAAAAGGAGCGGCTTAAAATGAGCGATTACAAAATCATTACGGACTCCACCTGTGACCTTTCACCAAAACTGATTCAGCAGTTAGGTGTTGAAGTAATTCCGATGGTCTTTTCCTTGGGCGAAAACACCTTTTCCAACTATCCCGACGAGCGCGAGATTTCTTCCCATGATTTTTACGATCGCCTGCGGGGTGGGGAAACCTCCATTACCAATCAGATTACACCCGTCACCTTTGCGGAGATTTTCGAGCCGTTTCTGAAATCCGGTATGGATGTTTTATATATCGCGTTTTCCTCCGGCCTGAGCGGTACATACAATAACGCGTGCTTTACTGTGGAAGAGCTGAGCAAAAAGTACCCCGAACGAAAACTCCGCGTTGTGGATTCGCTTGCCGCCTCCATGGGCGAGGGGCTGCTGGTTTACCATGCGGCGCAAAAAAAGGCGCAGGGTCTTAACATAGATGAAGTAAGTGACTGGGTAACCACAAACCGCAACCGCCTTGCGCACTGGTTCACGGTGGACGATCTGAACCATTTAAAACGCGGGGGCAGGGTTTCCGGTGCGGCGGCGCTTTTCGGCACCATGCTCGGAATCAAACCGGTTCTGCATGTGGACGACGAAGGCCATCTGATCCCGATGGAAAAGGTGCGTGGCCGCCGTCAATCCCTGGATTCGCTGGTACAGCACATGGCGGATGCTGCCGAGGAACCGGAAAATCAGATGATTTTCGTCAGCCACGGCGACTCGTTGGAAGACGCCGAATACGTGGCGCAGCAGGTTCGGGAAAAATTCCATGTCAGGGATTTGGAAATCAACCCAATCGGCCCCGTTATCGGAACGCACTCCGGCCCCGGTACCATTGCGCTGTTCTACCTGGGTAAAAGCAAAAACTAATATTATAACATAAAAAGAGCTTTCTCAATTACACGGGCAGCCAATCGGCAAACCGTATTTGAGAAAGCTTTTTTATTTTACGCCGTTCCGGCCGGAAGATTTAGTTCTCTTTATGATTTCTGCGATAATCCAAATAATCCTGTAATATAATCGTGGCCGCGACCGCGTCCACCACTGCTTTGCGCTTTTTCCCGCGTGTATCCGTTTCATTCAGGTAACCGTGCGCCGTAATGGTGGTGCCGCGCTCGTCGCGCATCGTCACCGGCACATCCACCAGCTTTTGCAGATTTTCCGCAAAGGCACGGGCGTTTTTCGCGCTTTCACCCTCGCTGCCGTCCATATTGCGCGGCAGGCCGACCACGATGATGCCCACTGCCTTTTCGGCGGCCTGTGCGGCAATTGTGTGTGCAAGCCGTTCCATATTATATTCGCTGATTACTCCTGCGGGGGACGCCAGCAGCTCGCTTTCATCGCACACGGCAAGGCCGGTGCGGGCACGGCCCAAATCCACAGCAAGTATTTTCATGTATTTCCTCCGTCATCCACCCTCCGCCAGGCTTGACGCGTAAAAATCGAAGTTTCAGGCGTCAGGTGGGAAGCGTCGTTCATCATAACGACCTTGCAGTTCAGGTCTTCATCAAAATCGATGATGCTGACAGCGGTGTTATCGCACCATTCAACTTTGTTCAGCCGTTCAATGGGCAGCCCCATGGCGTGGCACAGGAAGTTGCGTATGGCACAGCCGTGGGACGTAATGCACACCGTTCTGTCCGGATTTTTCCGCACAATATCGGTTACGCCTTCCCACATTCTGGCGTAAACTTCACGCATGGGTTCCCCGCCCTGCGGCGCAAATTCATAAGGCCGCTTATACCAAATTTCCATCTCATCCGGATAAAGGTGCGTCAATTCGTCCCAGCGCACACCCTCCCATATACCGCCGTTAATCTCGATTAACCGCGGATCAGTCTGAATCGGCAAATGATGATATTTGTTAATTGCGCAGGCGGTTTCATACGCCCGCTTTAAGGGGCTGGAATAAATCGCAGCAATCGGCATGTTGCGACAGCGCAGGCTCACCAATTCAAGCTGGGTTTTGCCGTTTCCGCTGATTTCGCAGTCGGTGTGCCCTTGAAAAAGGTTTTGCGTATTGCCGAGCGCCTCGCAATGCCGTACCAAAAGAATTCGTGTCATAAGTAAGACCTCCCGTTTTCAAAGCTATTCCCACGTCAGAATTCCGCCGGTCAGCTCCGTAACCGAGGAAATTCCGTTCTGATCCAAATATTGATTCAGGCCGTCCAAAATTTTTACCGGCGCGTAAGGGTCGGTAAAAAATGCAGTGCCGATCTGCAGCGCGGAAGCGCCCGCAAGCAACAGTTCAACGGCGTCCTGCCATTTCGAAACGCCGCCCATGCCCACAATCGGAATTTTCACGCGCTGTGCGGCCTGCCACACCATACGCACCGCAACGGGCAGCAGCGCCGGGCCGGAAAGCCCGCCGGTGTTATTGCGGATAATCGGGCGGCGCGTATTGATGTTGATCCGCATACCCGTTAAGGTGTTAATCATGGAAATCGCATCCGCGCCCGCGCTTTCGGCGGCAGCGGCAATTTCACCGATATCGCTTACACTCGGGGAAAGCTTCACCATCAGCGGTTTTTTGCAATGGGCGCGCACCGCGGCGGTAATTCCTTCCACACCGGCACAGCTTGTTCCGAACTGCACCCCGCCCTGCTTGACATTGGGGCAGGAAATGTTGAGCTCGATCAGGTCGATTTCCGTATTCGAAAGCTTTTCCGCCATTTCGCAGTAATCTTCGGGCGTATTGCCCGCAATGTTCGCAATAATGACCGTGCCCTGTGCTTTGAGCCATGGAAGGTCATGCTCCATAAAATAATCCACGCCGGGATTTTGCAGCCCGACAGCGTTCAGCATGCCTCCCGGCGTTTCCGCGATGCGCGGCGGCGGGTTGCCGGGGCGTTCCGAAAGGGTGATTCCCTTGCAGGATATGCCGCCCAGCGTGCTGAGCGGGTAAAACTCCATATATTCATGGCCGAAGCCGAATGTGCCGGAAGCGGCGATAATCGGGTTGCGAAACGGTACGTCCGCTATGTTTACCTGTAAATCCGCCATGCTTATCCCTCCCACACAAGACGCTGAAAGTCGAACACCGGGCCGTCCTTGCAGACATGGCCGTAATATTCTTCCCCCGTTTCGCGGCGCAGGCGGACGGCGCAGCCCAAACACGCGCCAACCCCGCAGGCCATGCGTTCCTCAAGGGATACCTGGCACGGCACGTTTCGCCGCTGTGCAATGCTGCAGACTGCCTTCAGCATCATCATCGGCCCGCAGGCGAAAATGACGTCAACATCAAGGTCGGCCAAACAATCCGTTACCAGTCCGTGGTGCCCGAAGGAACCGTCGTCCGTCGCGACAATGACATGATTGCCGTTCTTTTCAAAGTCTTCTTTTAAAATGATCGCTTCCTGATTGCGGAACCCGGTAATCACCGTCGCGTTCGCACCGAACGCTTTTGCTGATTCCAAAAGCGGAGGCACACCGATTCCGCCGCCGACAAGCACCGCTTTGCGGCCGGTATCCCCGAGCGAAAAGCCGTGCCCGAGCGGAGCAAGAATGTCAAACGTATCGCCGGGGTTCAGCGCGGCAAGCTGTGCCGTACCTTCCCCGCGGATTTGGAACACAAAACGCAGCGTTTCCCGCGTGCGGTCAATTTCACAGATGGAAATCGGGCGGCGCAGGGTCTTGCCCGGCACATAAAGGTGCGCGAACTGCCCCGGCTGTGCTGATTTTGCAAGCGCGCCCGCGTCCACGGTGAAATCAAAAATGTCCGCGGTCAGCTGCTTTTTTTGAAGAATCTTACAAAGCATTACGTCATATTTCATTCTTATTTCGCTCCTATCCTGCCGGCTGTGAAAATCTGCAATCCCCTGCCTTGAGGGGAAACCGCATCAGTTATTCCAATGTGATTTTCCCAATCTCCCGTATGATTTCGTCACGCATTCTTACGGCTTCCTGCGCCGCCGCTTTGGCGTAATCCGATTCGGGTGCGTTTGTTTTTTGCCACGCGCACAAAATGGAGCGCGAAGCGTTGATAACCGCGCCAAGGCCGTTGGAGTCAAACGCGGGCGCAACATCTTTCGCGCCGCCGCCCTGCGCGCCGTAACCCGGCACAAGGAAAAAGGTATGGGGCAAAGCGCCGCGCAGCTCCGCAAGCTGCTCCGGGTAAGTTGCGCCCACTACGGCGCCCACGCCGGAATAGCCGTGTTTGCCCTGCAAATTCTGCCCCCACTCTTCGCAAAGACGGCCAACCGTACCGTAAAGCGTGCTCCCCTGCTCAAAAATTTGATTCTGCAGTTCGCCGGAGGAAGGATTGGAGGTTTTGACTAAGACAAACATACCCTTGTCTTCCTCTTTGCAAATATCCAGCAGCGGATTGATACCGTCGGAACCGAGGTACGGGTTCACGGTCAGCGCGTCGCCCCCGAATGGAACACAGCGGGTGCCGCCCACCTGCACGCTGCCAAGGTGTGCCGCAGCGTAAGCCTGCATGGTGGTTCCGATATCGTTGCGCTTGCCGTCGGTAATGACGAACATTCCCTTTTCTTTGGCGTAGCAAATTGTATCGTGCAAAGCCTTTACACCCGGCCATCCGTACATTTCATAATAGGCGCACTGGGGTTTTACCGCCGGGACGATGGTGCACAACGCGTCGATCAATCCCTGATTGAACTCCAGCAGCGCGGCCGCCGCGCCTTCCAGTGTTTCACCGTATTGTGCAAAGGCTTTCTTTTTTATAGAGTTCGGAACATAGTCAAGCTTTGGGTCAAGCCCCGCCGCCGTGGGGTTTTGCAGGTCTGCTATTTTTTCAATTAATCTGTCCAGTGCCATCGTATTCCTCCATTTGAGTGCCCGTTTGCAGGCCTGTGTTTTATTTTTCTTTTAATAAATCCTGATAAACGATTCTGCCGCGGCAAACCGTCAATTTTACTTTTCCGGTTAATTCTTTACCCTTGAAAACCGCGTTTTTGCTCCTGCCGTGCAGCCGGTTCACATCAACTATCCAGCGCTGTGCAGGGTCAAACAGCACCAGATCGCCGGCAGCGCCCCTGCTGAGTGTTCCTGCCGGAATTCCAAGCAGCTTCGCCGGGGCGGCGCTCATCAGATTAATCAGCTCATTGATTGTAATAGATTGCCGGTTTACCAAATAGGTGATGCCCGCGGCAAGACTCGTTTCCATTCCGATGCTGCCGTTCGGCGCAGTGAGGAAGTCCGCCTTTTCCTGCGGTGTATGCGGCGCATGATCGGTCGCAATCGCGTCGATGGTGCCGTCCGTCAGGGCCTGAACCACGGCAAGCCTGTCCTCCTCCGTACGCAGCGGCGGGCTCATGCGGTAATCGGCGTCGCGGCCAAGCAGCTCCGCTTCCGTAAGGGCAAAATAATGCGGCGCGGTTTCGGCTGTAACCGGAACGCCCCGCTGCTTTGCGCTGCGAATCAGCGCGACCGAAGTTTTTGTACTGACGTGGCAGATATGAACCGGAACATGATAGGCGGCGGCAAGCGCAATTTCCCTTGCCGTGCCGCAGTCCTCGGCGGCGGCGGGAACGCCTTTCACCCCAAGCTGTGCAGAAACCGCGCCTTCGTTCAGCTTGCCCCCTGCGGAAAGAAATAAGTCTTCGCAATGGGACATGACTTTCAGCCCAAGCTGCGGTGCCAGGCGCATTGCTTCGGCCATGAGTTCAGTGTTTACCACGGGGCGGCCGTCGTCGCTCAGCGCCGTGGCGCCCGCTGCTTTAAGCGCTTTCAGGTCGCAAAGCTCCTCGCTTTTTAACCCCTTTGTGATTGCAGCGGCAACATAAACGCGCGCATCGGCGCTAGCCGCTTTTTCAAGAATATAGCGGACTGTTTCGGGGGAATCCGCTATAGGACTAGTGTTCGGCATGCATAAAAGGCTGGTCACCCCGCCCGCAGCGGCGGCTTTGCAGCCTGTCAGAATATCCTCTTTTTCGGTGAACCCGGGGTCGCGCAGATGGACGTGAAGGTCAACCAAACCGGGCGCAGCAATTAAACCGGCCGCGTTGATTTCCAGTGCGCCGTCACAGCAAAGCTGCCCGCCGACTGCCGCAATTTTTCCTTCGGAGATGAGGATGTCCCCAATTTCGTCGCGGCTGTTCGCCGGGTCCACAATTCTTGCGCCCCGTATCAAAAGCGAATCCATCGCACACCTCCATACCCGTTTTCTATTATTATACTATTTTACAGTATAGTATGTCCACATTAAAATCGGATACGGAAGACAAATGCACAGCGAAAAATCACGGAAAAATTAGGGAATTAGTCAGTGCGAGCAATTCACGTGCATAGCATGCGGAAAAAATATACCATGGCGTGGAGGCGCAAACCGAATACGGCGCCGCGCCGACACTTTTAGCAATCCGCCCAGCGCGGAACTGATGGTACTCATCGGTTACAATGGCAAGGTCACGGCTCATTGCGTTTTTATCAATCATATCAAGTGAATTCTTTAGATTTTCTTTTGTAGTTCTGGATTTATCCTCCAAAATAATACGGGAAGCGTCAATTCCCCGCTTTAACAAATATTCTTTCATTACGGCAGCTTCCGTTTCCAGTTCCCCGGCGCCCTGCCCGCCGCTGACAATACATTTTGCCTGCGGGTTTGCCGAAAGGTACGAGCCGGCGGCTTCAATGCGAGCCATCAGGTCGGCACTTGGTATATGGCCGTCCACCTTGCTGCCGAGTACCACAACCGTGGCCTGTTTGGGCGGCGTGTTGTTTCCGCCCGATATCATGAGCCCGGTCAGAACAGCAGCCCAGGCAACACCGGCGCAGAACAGAATTACAACCACACGGGCCGATATCCGCCATATTTTGGAGCGCCTGCACCGCTTTTGAATGGCAGGGTAAAACAAAGCAGCCGCAAGGACTGCAGCGCACACGGCAATTCCGCTCAGGTTGCCCACATTTTTTACATTCCAGAAAAAAGGAATGCAAAACCATATGATTCCCGCCAAAGCAAGAAGAGAAAACAGAATTCGAAGAAACACATGCCTTTTCATACAATCACCTCATTTCGATTATAGCATAAAACGGCTTCCGAACCAAACAAAGTTCGGAAGCCGTTTTTAAATTTTAATATTTATCACCGAAACTGTCCGGCGCATCAGGATTTGTTCCCGCAACCCATTCGGAAACAGGAGGATTGGATTCGCTTTCTTTCAGCTTAAACCGCTTGATTAAGCTGTTCATGATCTGTGCCTGGCTGCTCAGTTCCTCGCTGGCGGCAGCACTTTCCTGTGCAGTAGCGGAATTGGTCTGAATAACAGAGGAGATTTGTTCCACTCCCTGCGTAATTTGCCCAATGGAATTTGCCTGATGATTGGACGCCTGCGAAATCTGGCCGATTAAATCCGCAGATTGTTCTGTGCTTTGTACAATGGATAGGAGCGATTGTGCGGTTGTATCCGCAATCTTACTGCCTGCATCCACCTCATGAATCGAATTTTCAATCAGCCGGGCAGTGCTGCTTGCCGCTTCGGCGCTCTTGGTGGCAAGGTTTCGCACTTCATCCGCAACAACCGCAAAACCCCTTCCTGCCACACCCGCACGCGCCGCTTCAACCGCAGCATTCAGTGCCAATATGTTTGTTTGGAATGCAATATCGTCAATGGTATGAATAATTTCTCCGATTTGCTTGGACGAACGGTTGATTCGGGCCATTGCCGTTATCATCTGCTGCATCTGCTCTTTGCCCTTTTCAACGTGCGCTGCAATTTCATGGGACATATGGCTCGCCGTTGCGGCATGCTCGGCGTTTTGCCTGACTTCCTCTGAAATTTCATTTGCCGACGCGGACAGGACTTCCACCGCATTTGCCTGCTCCGCTGTGCCTTGTGCAAGCACCTGAGCACCGTTTGAAACCTCCCCTGAACCCGAGGCTACCTGCTCGGCCGATTGGCTGATTTGCGAAAGAGTATTGCTGAGGGAATCAGATATCTTTTTGATAGAATCTTTGATCGGCCGCATGTCGCCCACATATTCCATATCAATATCCTGTTTAAAATTCCCTTCCGACATCTGCCCCAGCTGCGAAGTAATATTTTCAATCACACCGTGAAGAATTGTAACCGTCTTTTCGGTTGCCTGCGCCAGCACCTGTGTTTCATCTTTTGAATTAACGGAAGGAACCGGGGTCTGCAAATCCCCTTCCGACAAAAGCGCCAGCCTTGCGGTGACCTTTGCAAGCGGATCCGTTATATTTTTCGCCATGCGATACATTAAGAATATTCCGGCAGCAAGAACAAAAGCGCTTAAGCCAATCATTTCAAGAAGAGCCAGCTGCTTTTCCTTAGCGTATTGCGCGGTCAGTGCGTCAATATCCACCTGATAATTGCCCGTGCTGATATACCAGCCGTAAGGTTCAAACTTCTGTGTGAACGCCCGCTTCAAAAAAGCTCCGCTTGAACCCGGCTTTGTAAAATAAAAGCTGGTGTAGCCCCCTGCGGCTTTGCCCCCCGCGGCAATTAGGTTTTTGATATAATAAGTCCCTTTCAGGTCTTTATCATTGTAGCGTGATTTTCCCTCGTACGCGGGATTCATATGTACCGCGCAGGTACCGTCCACCATATCGGCCCAAAAATAGCCTTCCCCATTATTATAACGGGAGTCGCGTACAATTTTTTTTGCGTTTTCCATGGCCTGCGTTGGCGTGATTACCCCGCTTTCGCCCTGCTTATAATTAATCTGCAAAACGTTGATCAGGCTTTCTACTTCCGTTTTAATGGTGGTATCGAAATTATTTTTTGCAACCGTTATTGCCGTATCATATGCTTTGCTGAGGCTGATGTAGGATAAGACCGACTGTACTAAAATTGTTACTACGATTAAACTGCCGACAAATAGAACCAGTTTTTGCTTTAAGCGCAGTTTGAGTTTGGATGTTTGCATCATGATCAACCTTCTCTTTCATTGTGCTTTTTCGACAGACCTTTGGTCGAAACCATATTCACTTTTCTATGAAACACCTCCACTATAACATCTAAAATTTAGGTCGTCAATTGATAAGATGCGTATATTTTAGGTCAATTTCTATGTTAATTATATACAATTATTATATATAATTTTACACAAATTTAATAATTTATATGAGAATTAAACTATATCTGCCAGCATGGAATTGTGATTACACATAAAACAGGCGGTACCAAATTTGAATTGGCGCCGCCTGTTTCATATTTTTATTTGAATGATTGAGTAAATTCTAAGAACGGGTTTTAAATCTTAATATTTTTTACGCCGCACATAAGTGGTGTGCAGAACCTCGTGTGCCTTGTGGCTGCCGGGCTTTTCAAGGAATTCCTCATAAATCATCTTGATAAGCGGACTTTCATGGCTTTTGCGCAGGGGCAGATTTTTATCTTCCTCGTACAAAGCCTTTGCCCTGTCGGCTTTTAAGTCCGTAAAATTACGCACCGAAGCGGGCTGAATCGGCTGGCCGCCACCGTTGACACAGCCGCCCGGGCAGCACATGATTTCGATGAAATGATAGCCGCCTTCGCCGTTTTTCACCTTTGACAGGAGTTCGTTTGCGTTGTTCAGGCCGCTGACCGCCGCAACTTTCACGTCCATGCCGCCCACATGATAGACAGCCTCTTTGATGCCCTCTGTTCCGCGCACTTCCTTGTATTCGATTGAATCAAGGCTTTTCCCTTCCAGCGTTTCGGCCGCTGTTCTGAGCGCCGCTTCCATTACGCCGCCGGTCGCACCGAAAATAGCCGCGGCGCCGGTGGAAACACCGAGCGCTGGGTCAAACTCCTCGTCGGGAAGACGGTTGAAGTTAATATGAGCCATGTTGATGAGCCGGGCAAGTTCGCGGGTGGTAATCGCGATATCGGTATCCTCCACGCCGGCCGCGTTTTCGTCATCCCGCTTAACCTCGAATTTTTTCGCGGTGCAGGGCATGACGCTCACTACCACAATATTTTTCGGGTCAATGTGGTTCTTCTGCGCGTACCACGTTTTAATGACGGCGCCGGTCATCTGCTGCGGTGACTTGCAGGAGGAGACATTTGGCAAAAGCTCGGGGTAATAATATTCACAGAATTTTACCCAGCCCGGGGAACAGGAGGTAATCAGTGGCAGCGCTCCGCCGTTTTTCACACGGTCGAGCAGCTCGTTTGCTTCCTCCACAATAGTGAGGTCTGCGCCAAAGTCGGTGTCGAATACTTTATCGAATCCGAGGCGGCGGAGCGCCGCTACCATTTTACCCTTTACATTGGTGCCGACCGGCAGCCCGAAGCATTCGCCAAGGGTGGCGCGTATGGCCGGAGCGGTTTGCACAACCACATACTTTTCAGGGTCGTTGATCGCCGCCATGACTTCGTCGCACTGGTCGCGCTCGGTAAGCGCGCCGGTTGGGCAGCTTACAATGCATTGGCCGCAGGAAACGCAGGGCACCTCGCTGAGCGGCTGCTCAAACGGGCTGCCGATGTGCGTGTCGAACCCGCGGTTGTTTGGCCCGATTACGGCAACGTGCTGATCCGCGCAGGCCGCTACGCAGCGGCGGCACAGAATGCACTTGGAATTGTCGCGGATTAAGTGAAGCGTGGATTCATCCTTTGCGGAATCCGGTTTTACGCCGCTGAAACGGTCACTCCGCTCCACACCCATTTCATTGCAGAGGGACTGAAATTCGCAGCTCCCGCTGCGTTTGCAGGCAAGGCAGTCCTGGTTGTGCACCGAAAGGAGCATTTCCAGCGTCATTTTCCTTGATTTCTGTATTTTAGGGGTATTGGTCAAAACCTCCATGCCCTCATTTACCGGATAAATGCAGGCGGCGACCAAAGAGCGCGCGCCCTTTACCTCCACCACACACATGCGGCAAGCGCCGATTTCATTGATTCCCTTTAAATAGCACAATGTTGGGATATCAATCCCGGCAACCCTTGCAGCCTCCAGAATCGTGGAACCGTTCGGCACTGAGAGGGGCATGCCGTTGATTTTAATCTGAACCATGTTTTCCATTATGGCACACTCCTTTCTATCTTCTGACTATCGCGCTGAACTTGCATTTTTCCATGCAGGCACCGCACTTGATGCATTTGGACGTATCAATCACATGGGGAACCTTTACAACACCGGTAATCGCCCCGACCGGGCAGTTGCGGGCGCAAAGGGTGCAGCCGCGACATTTGTCGGGTTCAATATAATAATTGGTAAGCGCTTTGCACGCGCCCGCCGGGCAGCGGTGCTCGGTTACATGCGCAATGTATTCGTCACGGAAATAATGCAGGGTGGAAAGCACCGGATTCGGCGCAGTCTGGCCCAAAGCGCACAGGGAATTCTCCTTTAAGTAGTAGCAGAGCTCCTCCAAACGGTCAAGGTCTTCCATGGTGCCGTTTCCGCTCGTGATTTTTTCCAGCGTTTCAAGCAGACGCCTTGTTCCGATACGGCACGGTGTACATTTGCCGCACGACTCGTCCACGGTGAATTCCAAAAAGAATTTCGCAATATCCACCATGCAGGTGGTATCGTCCATTACGATCAGTCCGCCGGAGCCCATCATCGCGCCGATGGAAAGCAGGTTGTCGTAGTCAATCGGAATATCAAGCTCCGACGCGGGAATGCATCCGCCGGATGGTCCGCCGGTCTGTGCCGCCTTGAACTTGTGGCCGTCCGGAACGCCGCCGCCGATTTCCTCCACAATTTCACGCAGGGTGGTGCCCATCGGCACTTCCACAAGTCCGGTATGCTTGATTTTTCCGCCCAGGGCGAACACCTTGGTGCCCTTTGACTTTTCGGTTCCCATGGAGGCGAACCAGTCCGCACCGTTTAAAATAATCTGTGTAATGTTTGCGTAAGTTTCCACGTTATTTAGGATCGTCGGCTTTTGGAACAATCCCTTTAAAGCCGGGAACGGCGGACGCGGCCTTGGTTCGCCGCGCTTACCTTCAATGGAGGTCATAAGCGCAGTTTCCTCGCCGCACACGAACGCACCCGCACCCAAACGCAGTTCAATGTCAAAGTCAAATCCGGTATCAAATATATTTTTGCCCAACAGGCCGTATTCCCTTGCCTGATCGATTGCAATCTGCAGCCGCTTTACCGCAATGGGGTATTCCGCGCGCACATAAATGTAGCCCTGGGTGGAACCGATTGCGTAACCGGCGATCGCCATGGCTTCCAGCACACAGTGCGGGTCGCCTTCCAAAACCGAACGGTCCATGAACGCACCCGGGTCGCCTTCGTCGGCGTTGCAGCAAACATACTTCTGGTCAGCCTGGTTTTTCGCGGCAAAGCTCCACTTCAGGCCGGTCGGGAATCCGGCGCCGCCGCGCCCGCGCAGACCGGAGGCCTTAATTACCTCAATCACCTGCTCCGGCGTCATCTCCGTAAGCACCTTGCCCAATGCGCTGTAGCCGTCCACTGCTATGTATTCGTCAATACTTTCCGGATTAATGACACCGCAGTTGCGCAGCGCCACACGGTGCTGCTTTTCATAGAACGGGGTATGATTCAGCGACTTTATGGTATTGTCGTCAACAATTGTTTCCTGATAAAGCAGGCGTTTCACAATTCTGCCCTTGAGCAGGTGTTCCTCCACAATTTCGGGAACGTCTTCCGGGGTGACCCTGCTGTAAAAGGAGCCTTCCGGGTACACGATCATAATCGGGCCGAGCGCGCAAAGGCCGAAACAACCGGTGCGCACCACATTGATTTCCTTTTCCAAACCGTGGGCCTTAATTTGCTGTTTCAGCGCTGTAATGATCACTTCGCTGTTTGAAGAGGTACAGCCAGTACCGCCGCAAACCAGTACATTGGAACGATACATGAATGCTGCCTCCTTATTTTGAATCGGCGCCTATGGTATATTCTGTTACCACATTGCCGTTAACCAGGTGGTCGTTCACCACGCGAATCGCCTTTTCCGGCGTCATATGTACATAAGTTACTTTTTCCTGCCCGGGAGCCACAATTTCGACAACCGGTTCAAACTGGCAAATACCGATGCACCCTGTCTGCGTTACGGTAACGTTCGAAAGGCCGCGCTTTGCGACCTCATCCACCATAGCGGCCAGAACCGGGCGTGCGCCCGCGGCAATTCCGCAGGTGGCCATGCCGACCAAAACGCGGACGGCGTTGTCGTTATTCTCGCGCAGGATGACCTGGCTGCGGGCTTTATCACGAATCGCCTGAAGCTCAGCTAAAGACTTCATCTGAATGTTTCCTCCTTTATCAATTGAGTTTGCTCGTCAAGGTAGCCCTTCATCCACTCCACAACCTCCGGTGAATTCAGTGCTACCTCACTCCCCAGCTCACGGCGCAGCTCGCGCGTGTCCAGAGTAAATTCCCGCGAATCGATGCGGCGACGAAAAATAAAATTCCTGTCCTGATTGCAGACGACAAGGAGCAGCACTGTTGCGTTAATGTCGCCGAGCGGAATCATATCCACATGCGACGTCACAAACCTTGCCGTTACCGTGGTGCCGATTCCTTTTTCCGACTGTACTTCAAGGGAGCCGCCCGTCATTTCCGCTTCCATCTTAAACAGAGGAACGCCAAGCCCCACCTTGCGCGTGGTGCGCGTGGTAAAGAACGGATCCGTCACGTTTGCCGTCTGCTCGGCAGTCATGCCGCAGCCGTTGTCAGAAATTACAACCGTCATGCTGTCAACATCCTCACAAACGGAAATCTCAACCCGGCTTGCTCCTGCGGAAATTGAATTTTGCACAATATCCATTACGTTAAGAGAAAGTTCACGCATTTATTCGTATTTCGCCAATACCCCGTCGACTTCATCCGGCATCATCCGGCCGTAAACGTCACCGTTCACGGTAAGGACGGGGGCAAGGCCGCAGGCGCCGACACAGCGGCACGCGGTAAGCGAATATTTGCCGTCCGGCGTGCATTCCTCCGGCTGAATTCCCAAAGAAGAAGTCAGCTTATCCAAAACTGCGGCGGCGCCTTTTACGTAACAGGCCGTACCAAGGCAGATGGAAATGTTGTATTTTCCTTTTGGCGTGAGGGAAAACTGGGAATAAAAAGTGGAAACGCCGAAAACCTCCTCCAAAGGAACCTCAAGGCCTTCCGCAATCATTCCCTGTACTTCGGCAGGAAGATATCCGTAGACATCCTGAGCTTCCTGCAGTACCGGGAGAATTGCACCCTTTTGGTCCTTGTGCCTTTTGATGATCTCGTCGAGCGCTTTCTTTTGCTCGGGAGTTCCTGTAAAAGGCAGACTGCTAATACGTTTTTGCATTCTTTTGCCTCCCTGCGATTGTCCCATGCAAATTATCTCGTTAAAAAAATAACAATTCAATGCATAGTCTGATTATTTTTAGTATATCATACCAAAGTAGTTAAATCTATGTCTTTAGTTTAATTATATAACAAAAAATATTTTAACTGTTAGTTAAAATTAGATAAAATAAAAAGTCAAACAGAGTGATGCGCTTTGCTCTTCAGCCCCTGCTCCATGTGATATTTGTCCTGCCGCTGAGTGCTGCAATGAGACACTCCGGCGTTTTTTCAGGCAGCGCAAGCCAGGCGCACGGCTCGGGCATGTTTTCCAGATAATGCGCGTCGGAATTGCGCAGCAAAATCTTGCCGTTCAGTTCCGGATTGGTCTTTAAAAGCTTGTCCACATCCCCCGCCGCACTGATTTCGGCTGCGGCAAAGCCGGCCTCCGGCGGAATGAAGCCCAGGCTTGCAATTACGCTGAACGCATTCTTATCCACGTGGGCAGGAAAAGCTGCCCCGCCAAAATTACCGGCAACGGCGGCAACCTGATTTACGCTGACTGCGGTGGCGTTCAGAAGAAGGGTTTCCTCTTCCCCAAGAACTGTTTCTGTTTCATCCATAATAACCTGGCGCCCAAAAATTTCGGGTCGGTTCGTTATGCCCGCACTTCGCTTTGCCACATATTCATGAAAACCCATCGCCGCCGCAACATTTGGGAACAGGCAGATCACATGTGCTTCTTCACTGGTGCAAAGCTCCATGCCCGGTACAACAACAATGCCGGCCTGTTCTCCCAGCCGTACCGCAGCCGGCGTGTTCAGGCAGGAATTGTGGTCGGTGAGTGCAATCATATCGTAGCCGAGCAGATGGGCCATGTTCACAAGGTTAGCCGGAGTCATGTCTTCACTGCCGCACGGCGAAAGGCACGAGTGCAGATGAAGGTCGTAATAAATACGCATTACCGCAAAAGCTCCGCCAGTTCCACACCCAGCTCATAGCTGTTGCGCTGCGAGGAAAGAACTGTAATCCCCTGCTGCTGCGCCCTTTTCTGCGCATCTTCATCCAGGGACACGGAATCGGTCAAGATAATGCAGGCGGCATCTTTTAATGACGCAACCGCGATTGAATTGATATTGCCCATTACGGTAAGCCATGCGGCATCCGCCGGCATCCGCGCCATCACCCAGCTCAACAGATCGCCGGTATAGCCGCCGGTCACTTTTTTGTTCATGTCGCCGGTTTTTACAAGCACTTTCAGTTCAAGCCGTTCACAAAGCTCTTGTACCGTCATTTTTCTAATCCCCCTTTTTCACTGCGTGGAAAGGATCCGCCTATGGAAGACAGCGCGGCGGCAACATTTTTAATTTCTTCACGCATGATAAAGATACACTGATTTTTATTTGCGAACCCGCGAACGATATCTTCGGAAAGCGCGCGGCAGGTCGGGGCGCCGCACGAGCCGCAGTCCAGCCCGGGAAGTTCCTCACAGATACGATCAATTTCTGACATCATGCGCAGCGCTTCGTTCATATTGTCCGAAAGCTTTAGCACCGGGGCAAACAGAAGGTTTTTCTGCCACTCCATGCCGCCGGGAATCCTGCCGTCCAAATGGTTTTGGGAAACGGGCAGATAGCGGCGCAGTCGCTGAAGCCTTGCCTTTGCCACATAGGCATTTTCCACACAGAGAACCCCGCCCACACAGCCGCCGGAGCAGGCGTTCAGTTCCACAAAGTCAAGCTCCCTGATTTTTTCATCCTCCAGCTCCTCCAGCACACGGATGACATTGCCAATTCCGTCGGCGGCAAGGTATTTGTCATTCAGAAGGGCGGAAGCCTCCCCACCGCTGGAAGCCCACCCGACCCCGATAATACCGGAGTGGGAAAGGAGCTTGGTCGATTTTTCCGCCTCCATTTTTGCTGTCAGCTTCGTAAAAATATCGCTGATGGCAATTGCGCCGTCCACTTCGGATTTTTTGCAGCTGATCGGCATTCTGATCGCCGTTACCTTCGCGGGGCAAGGCGTAATAAAAAAAGCGCCGATTTTCGAGCGGGGCAATCCGGTCTTTTTCACTGCTTCCTGTTTGGCAATGCGCGCGGCTGTTTCCATGGGGGAATTCAGCTGCAGCACATGGGAGCAAAGGTCGGGAAAACGCACACGAATCAACCGCACCACGGCCGGGCAGGCTGAACTGATAACCGGCTTTTGCAGCTTGCCTTCCTGCATCAGCATCCGGGTCGCTTCGGAAACCAGCTCCGCGCTGCGCGAAACCTCAAACACTTCGTCAAACCCCAGATTTTTTAAGCCGGTAAGTACAATGTCAATATCGTCTAAGTTATTAAATTGGCCGTAAAGCGCGGGAGCAGGCAGTGCAATTTTATATTGAAAGTTCTCAATAATAGAAAGCTCGTCATATTTTGCTTTTTTGGCGTGATGCGGACAAACGCGGATACATTCCCCGCAGTCGATGCAGCGCTCCGAAATGATTTTCGCTTTGCCGTCCCGCACGCGGATTGCTTCGGTGGGACAGCGCTTAATACAGTTGGTGCAGCCCATGCATTTATCCCTGTCCAGCGTAACCGAGTGAAAAAACTGATCCAAATTTGTCACCTCGCTGCTTATTTAAAACTGAATGCAGGCCGAAAGTTCACGGCTTCAGGCGAAGCCCCCGTAAACAAGTCAAGGTTTTAAATTCTTTGTGCTTTGAAGATTTTTCGCTGATTACCGTGCTTCATCCGGCAGTGGCTCCGCTGCAAGCACCGTCATGTAAAGGGTAGTCCCCTTCCCCATTTCCGTATCAATTCGCATAAAATCCGTATATTTTTTCATATTGGGCAATCCCATGCCGGCGCCGAATCCCAGCGCGCGCACCCGGTCGGGCGCGGTGGAATATCCCTCCCGCATAGCCATGGCAACGTCGCGGATGCCGGGGCCGTGGTCGGAAAGAACCATATTCACGCGCTCCGGGTCAATTTCAACGTGCGCAAGGCCGCCCCCCGCGTGAATTACCATGTTGATTTCACCCTCATACATGGCAATTGCGACGCGCCGGATTGCATCCGGATTGTAACCGATCTGCTTCAGCTTTCGTTTTACGTCGCTTGACGCTTCACCCGCGCGCGTAAAGTCATCACCGGGCACAACGTAGTCGAAAGAAAGGGCGTTAATCAACTCGGACGGCCCCCGTTCAGCCCGTTTGCGTAAAGCAGGCCGCAGGCGGTGAACATCCTGTGCTGCGTTTTCAGTATGGTGATTTTCAGCTGTTCCGCAAGGGAAATCATGTCATCATCCGGCACTTTGCCGCGAACAAAAACAATACAGTGCATATCCATCATTTCCGCGGTACGCACCACCTGCAGATTGGTAAGGCCGGTAAGCAGCACGGACTGATCTTTTACAAAAGCGAGTACATCACTCATCATGTCACTGCCGCAGGCTGTTTTTACTTCCGTGTCCAAATCGCCCGCCGTAACAACCTCGGCATCCAGTATTCGGATGATATCTCTGACTGTCATACAAATTCCTCCCATCAATTTGAAGAATGGCTGCAGCAATTTAATTTACCCCGGGATTTGTTGAACTGCCATAATAATCTGCGTTATGCTTTCCAAATTCTATCTATAATTATATCACAAAATATACGCTTCGCAATGATATCTTATTTGGCCGAAATCCGCGCCGAACGCGGAGGGATTTCATCGGGGAATAGCATTGACTTCAACAAACTAAAGCGATATAATATTTAATTAATAACTCATGGGCTCATAAACTGGGCCCATAAAATTTTTATTTGGAGGTTGCACTTAATGAAACGCGTTTATAACTTTTCCGCAGGCCCCTCGATGCTGCCTGAGCCAGTACTTCGCCGCGCAGCAGAAGAAATGCTCGATTATCAGGGCAGTGGTCAGTCCGTGATGGAGATGTCACACCGATCTAAAATTTACGAGGGAATTATAAGTTCTGCTGAAAAATTACTCCGCGAAGTGATGAATATCCCTGATAATTACAAAGTCTTATTCTTACAGGGCGGTGCTTCCTCCCAATTTGCCATGGTTCCGATGAACCTGATGACAGGAAGCAACAAGGCTGATTTCGTACTGACCGGCCAGTGGGCAACAAAAGCTTACAAAGAAGCGGCCCGCTACGGAACGGCCAACGTGGTCGCCTCTTCCAAGGATAAAACCTTCAGCTACATACCGGAGCTGGACCCTTCCACATTTACAAAGGATGCGGACTATTTTCACATTTGCATGAATAACACGATTTACGGCACAAAGTTCCATACACTGCCGCAAACCGGCAATGTGCCGCTTGTGGCGGATATTTCCTCCTGCGTGCTGAGCGAACCGATTGATGTAAGCAAGTTTGCGGTGCTTTACGCGGGCGCACAGAAGAACATGGCCCCTGCCGGCCTGACCGTCGTCATTATCCGTGAGGACATGATCGGCCACGCGATGGACATTACCCCCACCATGTTCAACTATCAGACTCACTCGGACAACGGCTCCATGTTCAACACACCGCCATGCTACTCGATTTACATTTGCATGCTGGTTTTGGATTGGCTTAAAAATACCATCGGCGGCCTGGACGAGATGAAAAAGATCAATGAGAAAAAGGCTGGCATTCTTTACGATTTTCTGGACAATTCCAAGCTGTTCAAAGGCACGGTCGTTCCGAAGGACCGTTCCCTGATGAACATCCCGTTCATTACCGGAAGCGAGGAGCTGGACGCCCAGTTCGTAAAGGAAGCGGTCGCGCATGACTTTGTAAATATTAAGGGACACCGTTCCGTCGGCGGGATGCGCGCTTCCGTTTACAACGCAATGCCGACAGAGGGCGTTGAAAAGCTGGTTCAGTTTATGGGCGAATTCGAAAAGAAAAACGCCTGACGGAAAGTAGGGAAAGATATGTACCATATTAAATGTTTGAATAAGATTTCAGAGGTCGGAACGAGCCGTTTTAATGAAAAATACATCTGCGGCGAATCCGTTGAGAATCCGGACGCGATTTTGGTGCGTTCCGCTTCCATGCATGAAACAGAGTTGCCGAAAAGCCTGCTCGCCATTGCAAGAGCGGGTGCGGGCGTAAATAATATTCCGCTTGATAAATGCAGTGAACAGGGTATTGTTGTGTTCAACACACCCGGCGCGAACGCAAACGCCGTGAAAGAGCTTGTTCTTGCAGGACTGCTGCTTTGCTCCCGCAAGGTAGTTCCGGCCATTGAGTGGGCAAAAACACTGAAGGGCAAGGGCGGCGAAGTAGGCGGACTGGTGGAAAAGGGAAAGGGCGCTTTCGTAGGCCCTGAAATCAGCGGCAAAACGCTGGGAGTCATCGGCCTTGGCGCGATCGGCATTCTTGTGGCAAACGCTGCAAAAAGCCTTGGCATGCAGGTTTACGGCTATGACCCGTACCTTTCCGTTGACGCCGCGTGGGGGCTTTCCCGTTCTATCCGGCACGCACGCACACTGGATGAAATTTATGCGGCCAGTGACTATATTACCGTTCATGTTCCGCTTACGCCGGACACAAAAGCGATGATCAACGCGGAGTCCATTGCAAAAATGAAGGACGGCGTCCGTATTTTGAACTTTGCCCGCGGCGACTTGGTGAATTCCGCAGATATCATCAGTGCGTTGGCTTCCGGCAAAGCTTCGGCTTACGTTACTGACTTCCCGAGCGACGATGTAATCGGCGTGGACGGAGTCGTTGCAATTCCGCATTTGGGTGCCTCTACTCCGGAGTCGGAGGACAACTGCGCACGCATGGCGGCTGTCGAGCTGATTGAATACCTGGAAAGTGGCAATATTAAAAATTCCGTGAATCTGCCCGCTATCTCGATGCCGCGTGATCCTTCCTCCATCCGTATCTGCATTTTCCACCGCAACATTCCGAACACCATCAGCCTTCTTTCCGGTGCACTGGCCAACGAAGGCATTAACATTGAGAACATGCAGAGCAAATCCAAAAAGGATTACGCTTACACCATTCTTGATGTAACTGGTGATGTCCATGATTCCGCCGCGGCAAACATTGAAAAGCTGCCGGAGATTATAAAGGTGCGTATTATAAAATAAATGAATAGTAAACAATGATTTTAGAAAAGGGATACCGTCTTGAAAATTTTCAAGACGGTATCCCTTTTTATTATTTACTGATATTACTCCCTCAGTCAGGCTCCGCCTGCCAGCCCCCTCTTAGAGGGAGGTGACAAGCTCGGATTGACGGAAGGAGTTCGTACCTCAATTGTGCAGCTTAAATTCGCAAACCGCAGGTTTGCCACAGTAATTCTTCACTGCTCCTTGTTAATTATTCATTGTTACCGATTGTCCACTTCCACTTTTCCGCGGGCAACAACCATTTTGATATTCCAGTCGGAATCCAGTACCACCAGGTCGGCATATTTTCCGACTTTAATGCTGCCGATCTGATCATCCATATGAATTTCTTTTGCCGGGTTGATGGTCGCCGATTTAATCACCTGACGGAACGGCACACCCCAGCCAATCAGGTTTTTCACTTCCTGATGCAGGTTCGTGGTGGAACCGGCAATGGTTCCGTCCGCCAGCCTTGCCTGCCCGTTCTTTACATATACGGTCTGACCGCCCAAAGAGGAAACTCCGTCCGGCTCCCCGGCGGCGCGCATAGAGTCGCTGACGATGACACTGCGGTTTTCACCCAGCATCTCAAAAGTCACGCGCAGCACAGCCGGCTGAATATGGAACCCGTCGCAAATTACCTCGGCCCTTACCCGTTCATCATCGAATACAGCGCCGACCACACCCGGTTCACGGTGGTTTAATCCCGCCATGGCGTTATACAAATGCGTTGCATGGGTCACGCCCAAATCAAACGCATGCTTCGCGCAGTCATAATCTGCCTCGGTATGCGCAATCGAAACGGTGCAGAACGAAGATGCTTTTTCAATAAATTCATCCGCGCCGTCACACTCCGGCGCCAAATCTACAATCTTTATGATTCCGCCGCAGTTGTCATAGAACTCTTTAAACTCAGCGTAATCCGGATTCTTTACATATTTTTCCGCCTGGGCGCCCTTCTTATGAGCGGAGATATAGGGGCCTTCCATATTGACGCCGGCAATCGACGCGCCTTTCGGGGGATGGTCCATACAGCTTTTCACAACGGACAGCGCCTTGGCGATTTCGTCATGAGAAACGGTCATGGTAGTGGGGCAAAAGGATGTGACACCCTTTGTTACCAGATGAGCGCACATTTTGGCAAGACCGTCCGGGTCTGCGTCGCAGGTATCCGAGCCGACACAGGCATGTATATGCACATCCACAAAACCGGGTACAATCGTGCAGCCGCTCAGGTCAATCGTTTCGCCGCCGGTGAGCCCCGTTCCAATTCCGGTGATTTTGTCCGCTTCGATCGCAAGATCGGCCGAAATCGGGTTAAAGCTGTCATCAATGACCGTTGCATTTTTTAAAATCATATCGTTACACCCCTAAATTCTAAATTTCAGAAAACTTATCCATATTTTTATTATAATCCGAAAATTTATTTTATTCAAGCGTTCGGTCATTATTTTGCTGTAACACGAAAAAGGAGACAGCCAAACGGCTGCCTCCTGTAAATTGGTTCTTAATTAGATCAGTTCGATGATTGCCATCTCGGCGGCATCGCCGCGGCGTGGGCCAAGCTTGCTGATGCGTGTATAGCCGCCGTTGCGGTCGGCATACTTCGGAGCAATCTCATTGAACAATTTGCCGACAACGTCTTCCTTTGTGACAAAGGCAAGAACGGTGCGCTTATTGGTAAGATTGTTTTCCTTCGCAATCGTTATCATCTTCTCGGTCAGAGAGCGAACCTCTTTGGCGCGAGTAACTGTGGTTTCGATTTTACCATTCTCTAAAAGAAAGGTTACCATCGCCCTTAGCATGGCAGTTCTGTGATCAGTGTCTCTTCCGAGCTTTCTGGTTCCGGGCATCGAAATATCACTCCTTTACCTTAGGTTTGCCCAAGAATTATTCATCATCCTTGCGCAGATTAAAACCGAGGGAAGCCATCTTCCAGACGACCTCCTCAAGGGATTTACGTCCGAGGTTGCGAACCTTCATCATATCCTCTTCGGATTTGTTGATCAGGTCTTCAACCGTATTGATTCCGGCGCGCTTCAAGCAGTTGAAGGAGCGAACCGAAAGGTCAAGCTCTTCAATTGTCATTTCAAGCACTTTTTCCTTGCCCTTGTCGTCCTTTTCGACCATGACTTCCGTGCTGCTGCCCTTGTCGGACAGGTCAACAAAGAGGTTCAGATGCTCGGTAAGAACCTTTGCGGCAAGAGAAACCGCTTCCTGAGCGCCGATAATTCCGTTGGTCCACACATCCAGCGTAAGCTTGTCAAAGTCAATGCTTTGGCCTACACGGGTCGGCTCAACATTATAATTCACCTTATAAACAGGAGTGTAAATGGAATCAACAGGGAGTTCGCCAATGATGCTCGTGTTCATGTTCTGCTTGTTTCTTTCGGCGGGAACATATCCGCGGCCCTTATCCAGGGTCAATTCCATATACAGTTTCGCTCCGTCACCCAAAGTTGCAATATGCATCTCGGGGTTCAGGATTTCGACCTCACTGTCGCACTTGATAGAGTCGGCCGTTACATCACACGGGCCCTCCGCACAGATTTCTACGGTTTTCGGCCCATCGCAATGGAGCTTCGCGGTTAATCCCTTGATATTAAGCACTATCTCGGTGACATCCTCTTTCACTCCGGGAACGGTGGAAAACTCATGAAGAACGCCGTCTATCTTGATGGATGTAACGGCAACGCCCGGCAGGGATGAAAGAAGTACGCGCCTGAGGCTGTTGCCCAGCGTTGTACCAAATCCACGCTCAAGCGGTTCTACAACAAATTTACCATAGGTTCCGTCAGCGGACAACTCTTCTGTTTCTATTTTTGGCTTCTCAATCTCGATCATTAGCGACCCTCCTTGACATATAGCGGATTAGATTATCTGCCATGATGTTAATATGCTGTCAAATAACGGCATTACTTGGAGTACAACTCAACGATGAGAGTTTCGTCGACTGCAAGATCAATTTCATCACGGGTTGGCACTGCGATAATCTTAGCTTCAAGAGTATCTCTGTTAAGATCAAGCCACTTTGCTACCGGATGGGCCGATGTTGCTTCGAGAACGGCCTTAAACTTCTCACTCGAACGGCTCTTATCCTGAATAGAAATCACTTCGCCGGGCTTTGTAAGGTAGGAAGGAATGTCAACCCTCTTGCCGTTCACGGTGAAATGGCCGTGAACAACGAGCTGACGGGCTTCCGGCCTGGAAGTAGCCCAGCCAAGACGATAGATAACATTGTCAAGGCGGCTCTCCAAAATCGTAAGCAGTTCATCACCGGTTTTACCTTCTTTGCGTGTTGCAAGATCGTAATAACCCCTGAACTGAGTCTCCAAAACGCCGTAAAAGCGTTTTGTCATCTGCTTTGCACGCAGCTGTAAGCCGTACTCGGAAGTCTTTTTGCGCCCTTGGCCGTGCTGGCCGGGGGCATATGCTCTGCGCGTAATCGCGCATTTATCCGTGTAGCATCTTTGACCCTTTAAGAAAAGCTTTTGGCCCTCGCGGCGGCAAAGCTTGCACACAGAATCTGTATATCTTGCCATATTATAGTTGCACCTCCTATTATCGGTTTGAAAACTAGACGCGTCTTCTCTTTGGAGGACGGCATCCGTTGTGCGGAATCGGGGTAACGTCTTTAATCATGCTTACTTCAAGGCCTGCGCCCTGCAGTGCGCGGATTGCGGCCTCGCGGCCTGCTCCCGGTCCCTTAACAAAAACCTCAACCGTTTTCATTCCGTGCTCCATAGCTGCCTTTGCGGCAGTTTCAGCTGCGGTCTGAGCGGCGAAAGGAGTGGACTTTCTGGAGCCTCTGAATCCTAATTCACCTGAACTTGCCCACGAAATTGCATTACCCTGTGTATCGGTAATTGTAACAATCGTGTTGTTAAAGGTGGACTGAATATGAGCAGCTCCGCGATCGATATTCTTGCGCTCACGGCGTCTGCGAACTGCGGTGCCTTTTTTAGCTGCGCCCTTTTGTGCTGCCATCTTTTAAATCCCTCCCTGCTTACTTCTTCTTGTTGGCCATGGTCTTTCTCGGGCCTTTACGTGTACGCGCATTGGTCTTTGAACGCTGGCCTCTTACCGGTAAGCCCTTGCGGTGACGAATCCCGCGATAGCAACCGATTTCAATCAGTCTTTTAATGTCAAATGCTACGTCGCGGCGAAGATCGCCCTCCACGCGGCAGTGGCGGTCAATATACTCTCTGAGTTTTGCCGCATCATCTTCTGTTAAATCTCTTACACGGATGTCCGGGTTTACGCCTGTTGCGGCACAAATGTCGGTCGCAGTTTTGCGGCCGATCCCGAAAACATAGGTAAGAGCAATTTCGATGCGTTTATCTCTGGGCAAATCAATACCTGCTATACGCGCCATACTGGTTGCACCTCCATTGTTAATAGGTTTGCGCCAAAATTAGCCCTGGCGCTGCTTATGCTTAGGGTTTTCACAGATAACCATGACTTTTCCCTTGCGCTTTATAATTTTGCATTTTTCACAAATTTTCTTCACAGAAGGTCTTACTTTCATGTGTGTGCCCTCCTTAGCGAGTCATCGTTTTACTTTGAACGCCATGTAATACGGCCGCGTGTCAAATCGTAAGGCGACAATTCAATTGTAACCTTATCCCCCGGCAGAATGCGGATGAAATTCATCCGGAGCTTGCCGGAAATATGCGCGAGTATTGTATGGTGGTTGGGAAGCTCTACCATAAACATTGCGTTAGGCAGCGCCTCGGTTACTACACCTTCGGTTTCTATTACGTCCTGTTTCGACATCTGTTAAGCCTCCTCTTGTGGAAAGCGGCCCTCAGTGTTAAAGCTCCTGAGAGCACTGCGAATTTCACGGTTGGTTTGCATTGAACCCTCGGGCAACACGGTTTTTGTGCCGAAAAGGTGTTTGCATTTCTTCTTTTTAGGGTGGCTGAGGCTTCGCCTTTTTCCGTCGCAGATGACTGCGTACTGAGCGTCTACCTCAAGCACGGTGAAGAAACCGCCTTTGTCGTGCCCCGCGGCCGACCGAACAACCAGACCCCTTACAAAGTCCATGTTTTCCCCCTTAATCCGGTAATGTTAAAATAACAGGGCCTTCCGGGGTAATTGCGATGGAATGCTCAAAGTGTGCGGCAAGTTTGCCATCGGCGGTTACGGTCGTCCAACCGTCCTCCAATGTTTTTACTTCCTTCACGCCCTGATTGATCATTGGCTCAATGGCGATGGTCATGCCTGGCAACAGGCGCACACCCCTGCCGGGCGTGCCGTAATTAGGAACACTTGGGTCTTCATGCATCTTCGCACCTACTCCGTGGCCGACATAATCCCGTACCACCGAGTAACCGCGAGCTTCAGCATACCTTTGAACCGCGCTGCCGATATCGCCGATTCTTGAACCGGCCTGTGCAGCTTTAATGCCTTCGAAAAGGCTTTCGCGTGTTGCATCCATAAGGGCCTGTGCTTCGGGGCTTACATCACCGCATGGAAAAGTCCACGCGTTATCGCCGACAAAGCCTTCAAAAGTCGCGCCAATGTCAATACTGACAATGTCGCCCTGCTTGATAATTTTTCCCTTATGCGGTATGCCGTGGATAACCACATTGTTTACAGAAATACATGCGCTTGCCGGGAATCCACCGTACCCGAGGAAGGAGGGCTTTGCGCCCTGCTCCTCGATGTAACGGCGGACAGCACGGTCGATTTCCCAGGTGGAAACACCCGGTTCGACCATTTCACCGGCCAGCTTTAATGCTCTTGAAGATACCCTGCCCGCATCCCTCATAAATTTGAGTTCGCGGCTGGTTTTTAGCACTATCATGATTACGCCTCTAATGCGGCAAGAGTCAGCTTTGTTGTGTCCTCAACATCCTCTTGTCCTTCTACGATACAAAGTTTGCCCTGTTTGGCGTAATAGCCTTTTAAGGGCTCCGTTTGCTCGTGATATACATTCAAGCGCTCTTTCACTGTATCCGGGTGGTCGTCCTTACGCTGAACTAGGGTGCCGCCGCACTTTCCGCAAACGCCTTCCACCTCCGGCTTTTTGTAAAGCAGGTGGTAACTGGCGCCGCAGTTTTCGCAGACACGGCGTCCGGACATTCTAAGCACAATCTTATCGTCGGGTACTTCGATATCGATTACCTTGTCGATTTGAATGCCCATTTTATCCAGAGCCTCGGCCTGAGGAATCGTGCGCGGAAAACCGTCCAGTATAAAGCCGTTCTTGCAGTCATCCTGAACCAAACGCTCGCGGATGATTCCGATTACGACTTCGTCCGGCACAAGTTTGCCCGCGTCCATAAAGGATTTTGCGCGAACTCCCATTTCAGTGCCGCTCTTCAGCGCTTCACGGATAATATTACCCGTAGAAATTGCAGGAATGCTTAAATGTGAGCAGATAACCTCTGCCTGGGTGCCTTTTCCGGCGCCGGGGGCGCCTAGAAGTATGAGGTTCATATTCTCTCCCCCATCAATCAAGGAAGCCCTTGTAGTGGCGCATCATCATCTGCGACTCCATCTGCTTTACCGTTTCGAGTGCAACACCAACCAAAATCAGGATGGATGTTCCGCCGAGTGACATGTTGCGCATGCCGGTCGCGGCACCGAAGCCGATTGGCAGAAGAGCGATAAACGCAAGGAATAATGCTCCGATCAAGGTGATCTTTGAAAGAATCTTCTGAATAAAATCAGAGGTAGGTTTGCCCGGGCGGATGCCTGGGATTGTACCGTTATTCTGACGAAGATTATTGGCCATCTCCAGCGGATTATACTGAATTGTTACATAGAAATATGCGAACATGATAATCAGCAGGAAATAAATGAACGAATACAGCCATCCGGTGGAGGAAAACGCATCAAAGAAGCCTTTCCAGAACCCGGTTGTCACTCGATTGCCGAGGAACAGCTGAATCGTGCTGGGAATAGAAAGAATTGAACTTGCAAAGATAATCGGCATAACGCCGGACATACCAACTTTAATCGGAATATGACTGCTTTGGCCGCCGTACATCTTCCTGCCGACTACGCGCTTGGCGTACTGCACAGGAATGCGGCGCTCCGCGTCATTCATAAACACAATTACCCAGATTACCGCAAGGAAGATCAGGATAAACAGCGGCACAAAAGCATAATACTGGCCGTAGTTTGACGGGTCTTCGTTGGCAGCCTGAATATATTTGGTAAGTAAGCTTGCCGTGTGCGGCAGTCTTGCGACAATACCGGCAAACAGCAAGATGGAAATTCCGTTTCCGATTCCGTGCTGGTTGATTTGCTCGCCCAGCCACATCATTAATGCGGTACCGGCCGTAAATACGAAAATAATTACAAAAGCGGCAAAAACCTGCTGCCAGCCGCTTGTGTACTTGGCAATCGTTGTGCCCTGATAGGAGCTGTTGCGCAGATAGAAGTAATATGCAGTACCCTGAATCAAGCCCAGGATAACCGTGACGTAGCGGGTCATGGTGCCGATCTTTTTACGGCCTTCCTCGCCCTCTTTTGCCAGTCTTTCCAACGGCGGAATTGCCACCGTAAGGAGCTGCATAATAATCGAACTGTTGATATACGGGGTGACGCTCATTGCAAACAAAGTAGCGTTTGCGAACGCACCGCCGGACAGCATATCAAGGTAACTTAAAGCGGAACCGGTTTCGTTTACCGTGCTCATTAAGCCCTTCAACGCGGTAACATTGAGGAACGGAACCGGGATTACGGCGCCGAAACGGAAAACAATAATGATAAAAAAGGTAAACAGGATCTTCTTGCGAAGATCTGGGATTGCCCAGGCATTCTTAAGTGTTTTGAACAACTTAGATCACCTCTGCCTTCCCACCCGCAGCTTCAATTTTATTTTTTGCAGCTTCGGAATAAGCACTAACTTTTACGGTTAACTTCTTTGTGATGTCACCGTTGCCAAGAATCTTAATTCCGTCGCAGCATGTTTTTACAATACCCGCATCGATCAATGCTTGTGTGTCAACCACAGCACCATCCTCGAACTGATCGAGGGTACCGACGTTAACCGCTACGATGGTTTTTGCAAAAATGTTATTAAATCCTCTTTTCGGAATACGTCTTTGTAAAGGCATTTGACCGCCTTCAAAACCTACGCGCATTCCTCTGCCTGCTCTGGCCTTTTGACCTTTATGGCCTTTGCCCGCAGTTTTTCCCTGACCTGAACCGTGTCCTCTGCCGATACGTTTTGGCTCCTTTGAGGAACCCGGCACTGCAGATAGATCATGCAACTTCATTTACTCGCACCTCCTTGCTTACGCTATGCTTACCTCGATGAGGTGGGATATCTTGGCCACCTTGCCTTTGGTCTGCGCATTTTCAGGCTGAACCGAAGTATCGCCGATTTTGAAAAGACCAAGGGCCTGGGCGGTTGCAATCTGGTCCTTTTTGCTGCCGATAAGACTTTTTATCAGCGTTACTTTAAGCTGTGCCATATTGCTACCCCCTTATTAAAGAATTTCTTTTACCGATTTGCCGCGTGTTACAGCGACCTGATCGGCAGAGCGCAGTTTGGACATTCCGTCCAAAGTTGCGCGGACTACATTGCAAGGATTGTTGGAACGCAGAGCCTTTGTTCTGATATCTCTGATTCCGACTGCCTCGACAACCGCACGAACCGGACCGCCGGCGATAACACCGGTACCGGGAGCGGCAGGCTTCATTAAAACTCTGCCGGCGCCGTAAGCACCGATAATTTCGTGGGGGATTGTTGTACCGCGCATGGAGACCTGAATCAGGTTCTTCTTTGCGTCTTCAATACCCTTGCGGATTGCATCGGGAACCTCGCCCGCTTTACCGATACCAAAACCGACTGTGCCGTTTCCGTCGCCAACCACTACAAGAGCAGCAAACTTAAAAATACGACCGCCTTTTACGGTTTTAGATACACGATTAATAGCAACTACATGTTCTTTGAGTTCCATGGATGTTGCGTCAATTCTAGCCAAAAGTATTCCTCCTTCTTAGAACTTGAGGCCGCCCTCACGGGCGCCTTCGGCCAGCTCTTTGACGCGGCCGTGGAAAATATAGCCGCCGCGGTCAAATACGACCTCGGTTATGCCCTTCTCAGCGGCACGTTTGGCAATAAGCTCGCCAACTTTGCGTGCGGCTTCCTTGTTTCCGCCATTACCATTGAAATCCTTGTCCAGTGAAGAAGCTGCTGCAAGAGTAACTCCCTTGACATCGTCAATTATCTGGGCGTAGATGTTGTTGGTAGAGCGAAATACATTCAGGCGTGGGCACTCTGCTGTGCCGGAAATTTTACCGCGCACCCTGCGGTGGCGGTTAAGTCTGGCTTTGTTTGTGTCAGCCTTATTCACCATTGTGATTCACTCCTTAATTACTTCTTAGCACCCTTGCCCGCTTTGCCTTCCTTGCGGCGGATGTGTTCATCAACATACTTAATGCCCTTGCCCTTGTACGGCTCCGGCGGACGTTTTTCGCGTACTTCTGCTGCAAACTGTCCTACCTGCTGCTTGTCGGGCCCTAAGATAACGATCTTATTGGCAGTTGGGCACTCAATGGTAATTCCATCGACTTCGGGAACGATAACCTGATGTGAATAGCCTAAGTTCATCACAAGGTTCTTGCCCTGCTTCTGCACACGGTAGCCAACGCCGTTGACGTCGAGCTCCTTCTTAAAGCCTTCCGTTACACCGACAACCATGTTATGGATGAGTGTACGGGTCAAGCCGTGCAGAGACTTGTTTTCCTTTTCGTCGTCAGGACGGGTAACGAGAACCTCACTGCCATCAACAGAAACATTCATGTTGTGGTGAACTTTCTGTGTCAGGGAACCCTTCGGTCCCTTCACTGTGATGACGTTGCCGTCAACTGCTACATTGACGCCAGCGGGAATATTTATGGGTTTTCTTCCAATTCGCGACATTACTGCACCCCCTTGTTACCAGATAAATGCGAGAACTTCGCCGCCGATATTCTCTTTGCGGGCCTGACGGTCAGTCATGATGCCCTTTGAAGTAGAAATAATAGCGATACCGAGGCCTTTCAGGACCTTTGGCAGTTCTTCTGCATTGGAATAAATGCGAAGGCCTGGCTTAGAAACTCTGCGCAGACCGTTGATGGCGGATATTTTGCCCTCGCCATACTTGAGATTCACTTTAATGATGCCTTGTTTGCCATCTTCGACAACCGTATAATTCTTAACATAGCCCTCGTCAACAAGAATTTGCACAATGGCTTTTTTCATGTTGGAAGCGGGAATGTCCACAGAATCATGCTTTGCGGAACTCGCATTGCGAATACGGGTGAGCAAATCAGCAATTGTATCAGTAATTTGCATACCGTTACCTCCTTTGCTAAGCTTTACCAGCTGGCCTTTTTCACGCCCGGAATTTCGCCCTTATGGGCAAGTTCCCTAAAGCATATACGGCAAATTCCGAATTTGCGAAGGTAGGCATGCGGCCTGCCACAGATTTTGCATCTGTTGTATTCGCGGGAAGAGAACTTTGCTGTTCTCTGCTGCTTGATCTTCATTGAAGTTTTGGCCACAATAATCCCTCCTTATTTCGCAAACGGGGCGCCCATGAGTGTTAAGAGCTCTCTGGATTCCTCGTCGGTGTTTGCGGTCGTTACGAAACAAATATCCATACCACGGACCTTGTCAATCTTATCGTATTCAATTTCAGGGAATATCAGCTGCTCTTTGACGCCCATGTTGTAGTTGCCGCGGCCGTCAAATGAATTTGCGTTGATGCCTCTGAAATCTCTTACGCGCGGGAGAGCGACATTGAACAGTCTGTCCATGAATTCGTACATTCTGTCGCCCCTGAGTGTTACCTTAACGCCGATGCTCATGCCCTCACGGAGCTTGAAGTTTGCAACCGACTTCCTTGCTTTGCAGACCAACGGCCTTTGGCCGGTAATCGTGGAAATGTCGGTTGTGATGGCGTCGATTACTTTCGCATTTTCTTTTGCTTCGCCTGCGCCTACATTGATTACGATCTTATCGAGCTTAGGAATCTGCATTACGCTCTTGTAAGAAAATTTCTTCATCAGTGCCGGTGCGACTTCTGCTTTGTAATAATCCTTCAGTCTGGCCATGTTGTTTTATCCTCCCTTACAGCGCTTCGCCGCATTTTGCGCAAATGCGTTCTTTAGTGCCGTCCTCATAAATCTTATGTGAGACACGGGTGGGTTTGCCGCAGCGAGGGCAAACAACCTGAACCTTGCAGGCGTAAATCGCGCTTTCGGCTTTGATAATACCGCCCTGATCACCCATTTTGCGGGGCTTAACATGCTTAGACACCATGTTGCGGCCCTCAACGATGACCTTGCCCTCTTCAGGGCTTACGGCGAGAATTTTACCCTTTTTGCCGCGCTCTTTGCCATTCAAAATGATGACGGTGTCACCAGTTTTTACATGAACTTTTTTATTCATCAGTGAGCACCTCCCATCATAGAACTTCCGGGGCAAGACTGGCTATTTTCAGATAGTCTTTGTCGCGTAATTCTCTGGCCACAGGCCCAAAAATACGTGTTCCCCTTGGGTTTTTATCGTCTTTGATGAGGACAGCCGCATTTTCATCAAAGCGGATGTATGTTCCATCATCACGGCGTACGCCGAAAGCAGTGCGGACTATGACTGCCTTGACAACTTCGCCTTTTTTAACTGTTCCGCCCGGAGCCGCTTTCTTTACGGAAGCGACAACTACGTCACCAATATTAGCATACCTTCTGCCGGTACCGCCGAGAACGCGGATGCACATAAGCTGCTTCGCGCCGGTGTTGTCGGCAACGTTGAGGTAAGTCTGCTGTTGTATCACAGTGCGTTCCTCCTTTGCTTAAAGCCAAAATTATTTGGCTTTCTCTATAATCTCGACGAGACGCCATCTTTTTTCCTTGGAAAGGGGACGGGTCTCCATCACACGCACGCGGTCACCGATTGTGCATTCATTGTTCTCATCATGTGCCTTCAGCTTCACGGTACGCTTGATAATTTTTTTGTAAAGCGGATGCTTTACGCTGGTCTCTATCGCAATAACAACGGTTTTGTCCATTTTATTGCTGACAACCTTGCCAACCTCTGTTTTTCTAATATTACGATCGCTCACAGATTAATCCTCCCTTCCGTTACGCATTCGCGCTGCCTTTAAGTTCGTTCTCGCGTAAAATGGTCTTTATGCGAGCGATGTCTTTCTTGACAGCTGAAATACGCATCGGGTTATCGAGCTGATTAATGGCAAGTTGGAAACGCAGGTTGAAAAGCTCGGCCTTGAGGTCCTTAAGCTTACTTTCAAGCTCTGCTGTAGTTAATTCTCTGACTTCTGAGGCCTTCATTACTGCTCACCACCCGTTTCTTCCTTCTTAACAAACTTGCACTTAATCGGCAGTTTGTTTGACGCAAGACGTAAAGCTTCTTTCGCGGTTTCCTCAGAGATTCCGCCAATTTCGAACATTACTCTGCCCGGCTTAACGACTGCGACCCAATACTCCGGCGAACCTTTACCGGAACCCATGCGGGTTTCAGCCGGTTTTTCGGTAATTGGCTTGTCTGGGAAAATTTTAATCCAAACCTGACCAAATCTTTTGCAGTAACGTGTCATAGCAACACGAGCTGCTTCTATTTGGTTTGAAGTGATCCATGCCGGCTCTAAGGCCTGAAGGCCGAAATCGCCGTAAGTTACCTTATTGCCGCGGTAGCATTTGCCGGTTAAACGGCCACGATGTACTTTGCGGTATTTTACACGTTTAGGCAACAGCATTATTTACTGCCTCCTTCCTTACGAGGCTTGCGGTTGTCCTGAAGGACCTCGCCTCTGTAAATCCAGACCTTAACACCAATGCGGCCGTACGTTGTGGCTGCTTCGGCGAAGCCGTAGTCGATGTCGGCTCTGATGGTCTGAAGTGGGATGGTACCGTCATGGTACTGTTCGCTTCTGGCAATTTCCGCACCGCCCAAACGACCGGACACCTGGGTTTTAATACCCTTGGCGCCAATCTTCATGGCACGGCCGATGCATTGCTTCATAGCGCGGCGGAAAGAAATTCTTTTTTCGAGCTGCTGCGCAATATTTTCAGCGACAAGCTGAGCGTTTAAGTCAGGAGACTTAACCTCTACAATATTGATCGTAACAGGCTTCTTCAGAATGCTTTCACACTGAAGACGGAGTTTTTCAATTTCTGTGCCGCCTTTACCGATTACCATACCCGGTTTTGCGCAGTGAATATGAACGCGCACCTTGGATGCGTCACGCTCAATTTCAATTTTCGGAACGCCGGCCAGCGCGAGCTGTTTCTTCAGCACTTTGCGCAGGTTGTAGTCTGCAACGAGAGTATCGCCGAAAACATTATCCTTTGCGAACCAGCGGGAATCCCAATCTTTAATTACGCCCACACGAAAGCCGTGTGGATTTATTTTCTGGCCCATAGTTTACCTCCTCTTCTGCCTTATTCTTTTTCCTTGAGCACGAGGGTAACGTGCGAAGATCTTTTTTCGATTCTAAATGCGCGACCCTGCGCTCTTGGACGAATGCGCTTGAGGATCGGACCCGGACATACGAAGCATTCCGCTACGTAAAGTTTGGAAACATCCATATTGTGGTTATTCTCAGCATTAGCCATGGCCGACTTTAATAACTTTTCAAGATATTCGCAGGCGGCCTTTGGTGTATTCTTGAGGATAGCCATTGCAACGTCTGCCGGCTTGTTGCGAATGAGGTCAAGCACAACTGAGACGTGGCGGGGAGAAATACGGGCGTATTTTAGATAAGCCCTTGCTTCCATGCTATACACTCCTTTCGGCCGTTATTTCGTCGGCGCTGTAGTTTTGGAACCGGAATGTCCCTTAAAGGTTCTGGTCGGCGCAAACTCACCGAGTTTGTGGCCTACCATGTCCTCCGTGACATAAACCGGAACGTGTTTGCGGCCGTCGTGGACCGCGATGGTGTGACCAACGAAATCAGGGAAAATGATGGAGGCTCTGCTCCATGTTTTGATGATTTTCTTTTCGCCGGCCGCGTTCATTTCTTGAATCCTTTTAAGCAGCACAGGCTGTACATAAGGACCCTTTTTTATGCTTCTGCCCATAGTTCATAAGCTCCTTTCTGCACGCCTTATTTGCCGTTTCTACGCTTAACGATAAATTTATCGGAGCGATTGTGGTGAGCACGTGTTTTGTAGCCAAGTGCCGGTTTGCCCCAAGGGGTAACAGGTCCCGGACGTCCGACAGGGGCTTTGCCCTCGCCGCCGCCGTGTGGATGGTCGTTCGGGTTCATAACAGAACCGCGGACCGTCGGCCTCCAGCCCATGTGGCGCTTACGGCCGGCCTTACCGATTTTAACGTTCTCGTGGTCGATGTTGCTGACCTGACCGATGGTGGCCATGCAGCTGACAGGAACGTTGCGAAGTTCGCCGGAAGGCAGTCTTAGCAGTGCCATGCCGTTTTCTTTTGCCATCAGCTGAGCCACGTTGCCGGCCGCACGAGCCAGCTGGGCGCCCTTGCCGGGATAAAGCTCAACGTTATGGATCAAAGTACCGACCGGAATGTTTTCAAGCGGCAATGCGTTGCCGGGTTTAATATCCGATGCGGCGCCGGATACGACAACATCGCCGACCTTCAGGCCGTTTGGCGCGATGATGTATCTCTTTTCGCCGTCCTCGTACTGCACAAGTGCGATAAAGGCCGAACGGTTCGGGTCGTACTCCAGTGTGAGAACGGTTCCCGGTGCGTCAAACTTCTGACGCTTAAAGTCAATAATACGATACTTTTTACGGTTTGCGCCACCGCGGTGGCGAACAGTAATTCTACCGTAGCTGTTACGGCCGGAACTGTTTTTGACAGGAGCCAGAAGGCTCTTCTCCGGTGCAACCTTGGAAAGAACGGAATAGTCCGTAACGGACATATTACGTCTTGAAGCCGTGGTAGGTCTGAAGTTAATAATAGGCATTTAGGTTTCACACTCCTCATGATGGCTTTGCGGGGAAATGCCGTTTCCCCATCCTTGCCTCTGCGTCAGTTCAGGCAGAGCTTACATCATGCCTTCAAAGAATTCGATTGCTTTGCTGTCTGCGGTAAGGGTTACGTAGGCTTTCTTCCAAGACGGAGTGTAGCCTTCGCTTTTGCCCTGGCGGCGCATCTGGCCTCTTACATGCAGGGTGTTAACCTTGCTGACCTTAACGCCGAAGAGGGTTTCGACCGCTCTTGCAATATCGATTTTTGTGGCATTTTTGGCAACTTCAAAGGTGTACTTCTTTATGCCAGTACCGGCCATGCTTTTTTCGGTGATAACGGGGCGGATTACAATATCCTGTGCTGTCATTATGCATACACCTCCTCAATCTGAGCCACAGCATCTTTTAATACGATAAATTTATCTGCATTTAAGATGTCGTAGACATTTAAGGTGTTGACCATTGCTGTTTTTACTCCCGGAATGTTAGCTGCGGAAGCGATGACCTTACTGTTTACCTCTGGGAGAACAATGAGGGCCTTCTTCTCGGAGCCGACTGCCTTGAGCATGGCTGCGATGGTTTTCGTCTTGTACTCATCCAGTGAAATCTTGTCAAGCACGATCATTTCATTGTCGGCAATCTTGCTTGAAAGAGCGGATTTCATTGCGAGACGCTTTACCTTTTTGTTTAACGAATAGCTGTAGTCGCGCGGCTTTGGAGCAAAAACGATACCGCCGTGTGTCCACTGCGGGGAACGTGTCGAGCCCTGTCTTGCGTGACCGGTGCCCTTTTGCTTCCACGGCTTTTTGCCGCCGCCAGAAACCTCGGCGCGGGTTAGTGCCGACTGTGTGCCCTGACGCTGGTTCGCAAGGTAGTTGACTACCATGTCGTGCATAACCTTCGTGTTGGGTTCAATTCCAAATATAGCTTCGGAAAGGTCGATTTTCTCAACTTCCTTACCGGCCATATCAAGTACTGCTACTTTAGGCATTACAATTCCTCCTTCCCTTACGCCTTAACGCTGTCATGGATTACTACTATACCGCCGTTAGGACCAGGAACTGCGCCCTTAATAGCGATTAGGTTGTTTTCGGCATCCACCTTAACAACGGTTAAATTTTGAACTGTGACTTTTTCAGCGCCCAAATGACCGGCCATTTTCAGGCCCGGGAACACTCTTGACGGACTTGAGCAAGCGCCGTTGGAACCGCCGTGACGGGCAACAGGGCCGCTGCCGTGAGTTTCCTTCAGTCTTTGGAAGTTCCAGCGCTTAATTACGCCGGCGTATCCTTTACCTTTGCTGGTTGCGGAAACATCAACTTTCTCGCCCACAGCAAACGCGTCCGCTTTCACGAGGTCGCCCACGCTGTAAGCGTCTGTGTCTTCCACCCTGAACTCGCGAAGTGTTTTCTTCGGAGCGACATCCGCTTTCGCAAAATGCCCTTTCATAGGCTTTGTGACCTTCTGCGGTTTTAAGTCGCCGTAGCCCATTTGAATGGATGCGTAGCCGTCATTTTCAACCGTCTTTTTCTGTGAAATAACACAGGGACCGGCTTCTACGACAGTTACAGGGATGACATTTCCCTTTTCATCGAAAATCTGCGTCATGCCGATCTTCTTGCCGATAATACCTTTTTTCATTGTTTTACCTCCTATGCAGGTTATTGGTTGGCGCTAGCCAACTTGACCTCGGCCGCTGGTCGGTTTAACTAGAGTTTAATCTCTATTTCAACACCGGCGGGGAGCTCCAGGCCCATCAAAGCCTCTACGGTTTTGTTGGATGGTCTGAGGATGTCGATAAGTCTCTTATGGGTTCTCATCTCGAACTGCTCACGGCTGTCCTTGTACTTGTGAACCGCACGCAGAATCGTAATGATCTGCTTCTCCGTCGGGAGCGGCACCGGGCCCGAAACCCTTGCGCCTGTGCGTTTTGCCGTTTGTACAATCTTTTCAGCTGATTGATCAACCAACTGATGATCGTAACCCTTGATTCTTATCCTGATCTTTTCCTTGACTGCCACTGTAATCGCCTCCTTATTGTAGTTGGCGGGCGGCGTTTTTAATTCCTAACACTGTGCCGGGTGTTCCCTCTTAACACATTTAAAAACCGGATTCACTTCTACAAGTTGAATCCGGGTGTCGGCATAAAAACGTCTGAGCATAATAAGAGCATAGCAGCAGAGTAACGCCTATTGCCACATTCTTATCGCACGCTCAAAGTATCTGTCGCCCGGTTTAAAATCGGACATACTCCACGGAAAAACCGGCCTGTTTCAGCCGCAACCTCCCGCTTCATCGCATATCTGTCGCAGTCGTGCTCAATTATAATAACATAATAGACCATGTTATGCAACACTTATTTTCTCTTTTTTGTAAGAAATTTTCTTTCAATTTTTGGCTAATTTGCCGTGACCGTTTTTACTGTTTTTTGCCGTGTTTCCACAGATAAGCGGCGCCCGCGGAAGAAACGGAAGTGCCGATTTTTCGGAGCAGCCCCAGCACCGTTTGGGAGGAAATCCGTTTTACGGCAAAAGCAGCGCCGGGGCCTTTGCCGACCGCCCCCGCAGCACCGGCTGCGCCGATCCAAACCCGTGAAAACCTGCCCATCCTTTGAAGTACCGCAGCAATGACTGCTGCAGCGCCCGCCAGCACCGTAACGGCCGTGACCAGCTTTTTCATATTTTGTCCCCCGCTTTTCGCATACTTATACTATAGTATAACCAAAAAACGAAAATAAAACAACCGCGAAGAAATATTCCCCGCGGCTGCCGGTTCATGAAAGCGCAATATCCTTCTCATAGATAAATTTTATAAGAAGCTGCCTATTTTCTGCCAGTTCCGGGACAAGCACGTAAGCGCCGTTGCCCTGCGGAGCCATGGCATGATAGGCGTCGTTCGCCGGAACACGGCTCTGGCTGACCGGGTAGTGCAGAACGGCAAACGAGCTGCCCGCCAAAGCGATCGCTTCATTTTTAGTCATGTCAGTGGTGACAAAGGGAAGCACTTTGGCCAGAGCGGAAGAAATTGTGCCGATATCCTCCGCCCCCAGCTTTTCAGCAATAGCGGAAAGGATCCTACGCTGGCGGCCGGTTCGGGCGAAGTCGTCCGATTCCGTGCCGTCCGAAACGGAACGGATGCGGGAATAATAGCGTGCCTGTGCCCCGCTCAGGGTAAAGGTGCCCGCCGCGAGGTTGCGCCGCGGGTCGCCGGAGTACTGGTTGACAAGCTTTGCTTCGGCGGCGTTCAGGGTGACGCTCACGCCGCCGAGCGTATCGATGATTTGGCTGAATGCGGAATATTCAACAACCGCATAGCGGTCAATGTCGATTCCGAAATTCGTTTCGATGGCTGAAGCCGTCTTTTCCGCGCCATTTGCGCCGCCCCCCGCCAGACTGTACGCACTGTTGAGCTTAATGCTCCCCATACCCGGGACAGGAATGTACAGGTCGCGCAGGAACGATGTTACCTTCAGCTTTTTATGGCGCGTGTCAACTGAAACGAGTATGATGCTGTCGCTGCGGCCGATATCGTCCTTTTGATAGTTGTCGATGCCCAGCAGCAAAATGTTTGTGACGGCATCATCACGGTAAAGGCCGTTCACATAGCCCGGCTGCCCAAGGCCGGAGGAAACCGGGGCGGTCTGTGAAGCGGGTGCGGTTGTACCGGCCGGTTTCAGGATTCGCGGAACAGTCAGCACGCTTAAGCCGACAATCAATAACGCCATCAGGCACGCCGCACATTTGAAGAAGGTGAATCCGACCGGCTTTTTATCGTATCCCGAAGTTCTTCCGCTCAGAACTTTCTCCTTCAGCCGCGGGTCGGCATGGATTGCGTTTACCGCACTGATTAAATTCTCCTGTTTCATCATGCAAGCTCCTTTCTCAATTCAAGCTTCAGCATTTCTCTGCCACGGTACAGCGCCACTTTCGCCGCACTTTCCTTCATTCCCAGTATATCCGCAATTTCCTTCACCTTATATCCTTCTATATAGTGAAGATGAAGCACTGTTTTATAGTGGAGCGGCAAAGACATGAGCTGTTCGAGTACTTGGGATTGTTCCGGTGTTGCGGCGTAATCCTCAATTTCATCAAGGCTGGCTCTTTTTTTAAAAAAGGAGCAGCGCCTCTTGTCACGGCTGCCATTGGTGGCTACTCGGATAAACCATGCCTTTTCGTGTTCTTTGCTTTGGAAATCCGGTTTTTTCTGAAGGTACTTTGCAAAGGTGTCCTGCACAACATCTTCCGCGTCCTCCCTGTTACAAAGGATAACCATGCAAAGTTTAAATAGCATATTGCCGTATAAATCATATTTTACAGATAAATCATCCGCCGCAGTCTGCGATATGTTCATCACGGAACCAACCCCTTTCACTGTTAAAACGATTGAAAAAAGAAAAAGGTTACAATTTATATAAAAAAGCCGCGGGAAAAAATCCCCGCGGCAGTCAACTATATTATGATTAGTAAGCTTTGCCCCAGTAAACCATCGATTTGGCGGGCTTTCCGCAGCAGACACAGGTATCGCCGATGTGTTCCTGTTCAAACGGCATGCAGCGGGAAGAAACGCCGGCAACCTCCTTGAGCTTTTCTTCACAGGCGTCATCGCCACACCACATGGCTTTGATGAAGCCGGGCTTATTGTCTGCAATTTCTTTTAATTCTTCCATGTTTGCCGCAGCATAGGTCATGCTTTCGCGGCGGGCAAGCGCTTTGTCATAAATGCCCTTGCGAACCGCCTCCAGCTGCTCGGTGATTGCGCTTTCGAGTTCATCCAGCGGTACAAAGACTTTTTCGCGGTCATTGCGGCGCACAAGAACACACTGACCCTTCTCGATATCCTTCGGGCCGATTTCCAGCCGGAGCGGAACACCCTTCATTTCGTACTGGGCGAATTTCCAGCCCGGCGATTGATCGGAATCATCCACTTTGACGCGGAAGTTCTTCTTCAGCCTTTCCTGCAGCTCACGGGCTTTTTCGAGCACGCCCGGCTTATGCTGCGCGATTGGCAGGATAATGACCTGAATCGGCGCGATGGCGGGCGGAAGAACAAGACCGTTATTGTCGCCGTGCGTCATAATAATACCGCCGATGATCCGGGTGCTCATGCCCCAGGAGGTCTGATACGGGTGGCAGAGGGAATTATCCCTGCCCTGGAAGGTAACATTGAACGCTTTGGCAAAGCCATCCCCAAAATAGTGGCTGGTGCCCGACTGCAAAGCCTTGCCGTCATGCATCATCGCTTCGATGGTATAGGTGGCTTCGGCGCCCGCGAATTTTTCTTTTTCGGTCTTGCGGCCCTTAATAACAGGGATGGCAAGCTGATTTTCGCAAAAATCGGCGTAAACCTTCAGCATCTGCTCGGTTTCCGCTTTTGCCTCTTCCGGCGTTTCATGCATGGTGTGGCCTTCCTGCCAGTGGAATTCAACCGAGCGCAGGAATGGGCGGGTCGTCTTTTCCCAGCGGACAACGGAGCACCATTGGTTGTACAGTTTCGGCAGGTCGCGCCACGACTGAATCACTTTTGCGTAATGGTCGCAAAACAGTGTTTCCGAGGTGGGCCGTACACACATTTTTTCCTGAAGCTTTTCATTTCCGCCCATAGTAACCCAGGCCACTTCCGGCGCAAAGCCTTGCACATGGTCTTTTTCTTTATTGAGCAGGCTTTCGGGAATGAACATCGGCATGGAAACATTTTCGTGGCCAAGCTCTTTGAAGCGGGTGTCGAGAATATGCTGGATATTTTCCCAAATAGCCCAGCCGTACGGTTCAATAACCATGCAGCCGCGCACGCTGGTGTAATCCATTAATTCTGCTTTTTTCACAATATCGGTGTACCATTTGGCAAAGTCTTCCTCCATGGGAGTAATCGCCTCTACCATTTTTTTCTGATCCGCCATTCTAAGGTTCCCTCGATTCTAAATTAGTTGTATATGGGAGCAAACTCCCGCCGCTGCAAAAGTACAGCTAACCCCCGGTTCCCTCCGAGAGGGCACCGGGGATTTCTTTTAAACACAGTTTTACCTTTTCTCCCCATACGAAAAGCTGTACCGCTCATAAAAAGCCATTGCAGCAGCGCGAGAATTTATCATTTTTCTTTTTTGTCCCGGGTCGTTTTATTCAGTATGGCAATAACAAGATAAATCAGCAGCATGACGATGAATATTCCGAGCATCCCTTTGCCCATGAGTTCAAGTGATTTTGAAATATCCGCGCCTTGCACATCGCCCAAAAGGCTGGTAAATGCAGTAAGTAAATTCCAGTTCAACATTTACATCATCCCCCAAATTCTGGCGAGAGAAAGAATAATTCCCCCCGCGACAACGGACCCAATCTGGCCTGCCACGTTGGCGCCGACCGCATGCATCAAAATATGGTTTTGGTTGTCCTCTTTCAAGGCCATTTTCTGAATGACTCTGGCGGACATCGGGAAAGCCGAAATGCCGGCGCCGCCGACCATCGGGTTGATCTTTTTATCATGCGGCAGGAATAAATTCACGATTTTAGCGAACACCACGCCGCCGATTGTGTCAAACACAAAAGCGAACAGGCCCAGCGCCATAACAATAAGCGTTCCCACCGTAAGGAACTGTTCCGCGCGCATTTGAAACGCGATGGTAATGCCCAAAAAGATCGTAATCAGATTGGCAAGCGGGCCCTGCGCGGTTTGCGAAAGGTTTTCAAGCTTTCCGCATTCACGAATCAGATTGCCGAACATTAAAAATCCAACCAGGGAAACAGAGTCTGGCGCAATCAAGCCGGCAATCAGCGTAACAATGATTGGAAACAGGATTTTCGTGGTTTTAGAAATGGACTTCGGGTTATAAGGCATACGGATCATACGCTCGCGCTTTGTGGTGACAAGCTTAATCGCAGCGGGCTGTATGATTGGAACCAATGCCATGTAAGAATATGCTGCCACCGCGATTGCGCCCATATAGCTGCTTTTCAGCACCTGGGAAACAAGAATGGAGGTTGGGCCGTCGGCCGCGCCGATCACGCCGATTGACATGGCGTCCTTGAGTGGGAATCCGAGCAGAACCGCCAGGCAAACGGTAAAAAAGATGCCGAACTGCGCCGCACCGCCGAACAGAAGCATGCGGGGGTTGCTGAGCAGCGGGCCGAAATCGATCATGGCGCCAATGCCGACAAACAATAAAAGCGGGAATGCTTCGGAAGCGACGATTCCGTTTTGGAACAGCCACCGGACAATGCCGCTGTCACCCACTACACCGGGCAACGGCAAGTTGACCAGAATCGCGCCAAATCCCATCGGCAGCAGCAATGCAGGTTCAAAATCCTTTTTGATTGCAAGCCAGATCAGCAATCCGCCAATCAGCCACATGATCAGCATTTTCGGATTGTCCAGCATAAATTTCACGCCATCGGTTAAAAAGCTGAATTCACTCAACGACTTTAACACTCCTTCTTCTTTATAAACAAAAAACAGATACAGTGTTATTATATAGGAAAGAAAATCCCTTTTCAAGTAAAAAAGTACAAAATATGAACAAATTTTGTACTAACTTAAAATAATCGGACATAAAAAATCCGCTGTGCACCGCACAGCGGATTTATGGACGAATGCGGATTAAACATTATCCTCAATGTACCTTACAAGTTCGCCAACCGTTTTGATATTGTCAATCTCCTCATCGGGAACTTCAATTTCAAATTCATCCTCGATTGACATTAAAAGGTCAACTACGTCTAGGGAATCAGCACCTAAATCATCAGCGATACTGGTGTCGGCGGTGATGGAATCTTCTTCAACGTCAAACTGTTCGCTAAGGATTGCCTTTACCTTCTCTAAAACCATGTCTCATCCTCCTTACTTGAATAATTGGCGCGCGGGAAACGTTATTGTTTGTTGTGGACAATAATACGCACAATGTGCTACAATTGCCACAGTAAAAACGATATGAATCGCTCCGTCACTTTTTGCCTAACCACATATTATTAGTAAACCTTCACTTTGTCAATACGTTTTGGATGATTTTTTATTTTCCTGTTTTGAGGTAAAGTTTGAAGGATAACTCTTTCAAACCGGGTTTTGCGCTTTTCGGCCCGCACCTGAAATTTCGACAAATTCCGAAAGCATACAATTCCCCGGCCTTTACAAGAAAGGAATGGTGATAAATTATGAACGGAAATCAATTTGCAGTAATCGGGCACCCCATCTCACACACCATGTCGCCGTTTATTCACGCGCGGCTCTTCAATCTGAGCGGATACGCGGGAAGTTACGGTGTATTCGACATTCCGCCGGACGCGCTGAATGAAAAAATGCCGGAACTGAGGAGCCTTGGCGGATTCAACATAACAATCCCCCATAAGCAGGCGATTATTCCCTTTTTAGACGAGCTCAACGAAAAATCGGCGTTTTTTCATTCGGTCAATACCGTAAAAAATGAAAACGGGCGCCTGGTTGGCTACACAACCGACGGGGAGGGCTTTTGCAGGGCGCTGCAGGCCGCCGGCGCGGGTTTGAACGGCCGTACCGTGGTTTTGGGTGCGGGCGGAGCAGCCCGCGCCCTGGCGTTTGAAGCGGCGCTGCACGGCGGCCGGGTTACCGTTGCGGCACGTTCACACAGCATGGACGCTGCCTGGCAGCTTTGCCGGGATTTGAACGCGAAGGTGCCTGGCGCACGGGCGGACTGCTGCCCGATGAACGGGATCAGCGGCCCGATTGACCTTTTGGTGAACGCAACGCCGGTCGGCATGTACCCAAACACCGGCGAATGCCCCATTGCGGAAGAGGTTGTTAAAACGGCCGCATGCGTTTTTGACGCGGTGTACAACCCAAACGAAACAGCGCTGATCAAGCTGGCACGCAAAAACGGGGTGCGGGCGGTCGGCGGCATGGCAATGCTGGTGTGGCAGGCAGCGGCCGCGCATGAAATTTGGTACGGCGCAAAATTCCGCACGGAGGAAATTGACCGCCTGTGCGCAGACGCGGTTTTTGAGATGAAAAAACGCTTCGGCAATCTGATTCTCTGCGGCTTTATGGGCAGCGGAAAAACCACAGTCGGAACAAGGCTGGCTGAAATAACTGGCCGCGATTTTATCGATATGGACTCTTTTATTGAACAAAGCGAAAACATGACCGTACCGGAGATTTTCGCCCGGCGCGGGGAGTCGGAATTCCGCCGCATGGAGCAGGAAGCAGTTAGAGCACTGTGCCAAAAGAACAATTTGGTCATTGCCACCGGGGGCGGAACGCTGATGCACCCCGGCAGCACCGCTGCGTTCAAAGAAAACGGCATAATCCTGCTGCTCGACGCCGCGCTGGATGTAATCGGGAAGCGGTTACAGAATGATAATTCCCGCCCGCTGCTCGCTAAGCCAAACCGCGGCGAAGTAATGAAGCAGCTTTACACCGAACGGCTCGGCATTTACCGGGCCGCTGCGGATATGATTGTTCCGGCGGACGAAGCTGCCGGGCAGGTTGCTGAAACCATACTGAAAACATTAAAAAAACCGCCTGTCCAAAAAGGATAGGCGGAGCTTTTTATTCTTGATGCGCAACGGACTCCAGTTCCCCCGAATAAAGCCGGAAGACATCTTTTCCGCTGTTCTTTGCCGCATACATTGCAATGTCTGCTTTGCGGAACAGCTCATGATAGTCTGAACCGTCCGTGGGATAAACGGAAACGCCGACGCTGCACGAAATTCTGCAGCTTATCTTTCCGCTTGTATGCGTACTGCGGAACAGTTCGTTCAAAACTCTTGACTTCAGGCGCAATACCTTATCGGATGGAATATTCTGCAGAAAGACTACAAATTCATCACCGCCGATTCTGCCGATAATATCATCTTCACGGAACTGTTCCTTCAGTTTTTCCGCAATTTCTTCAATTACCTCGTCGCCGAGCAAATGGCCCAGCTGATCGTTAATCTGTTTAAAATTATCAATATCAACCACAAACAGCGCATGGCGGCTTCCGCTTTCGCTTTTCATAATCGCCTTGTCAATCAGGCTGGAGGTGGTCACATGGTTGTACAGACCGGTTAAAAGGTCATGCTCCGCCCTTTCCCTCAACCGCATCGTTTCTTTTTTCTGCTTGTCAATGTCGGTAAAGAATATAATAATCCGAACTGCAACTCCATCCTCGCCGGGAATCACCGTGCTGCGCACCCGGTACCAGCAATAACGGCTGTCGGAGCTTTTAATACGGTATTCCCCAATCTGCGTACTGCGCCCGTCGAGTGCATCGGTAGCATCCCGCAGCGCCCGTTCCCTGTCTTCTTCAAAAATAAAATCGGAATTGCGTAATTTTTCAAAGAAGCGTCCCCCGACAACGTCAAGGTGGAATTTTTCCTGAAAAGACGGGGAGCAATAAACCTGACGGGTTTTCAGGTTGTAATCAAAAATCGGGTCGGCAGCCTGCTCCATAATAATACGGTAGCGCTTTTCACTGGCAGCCAGCTCACTTTTTGCTTTTCGGATAACCTCCATCCGCTCCTCTTCCTGTTTGCGGAAGCGCCGTTCCTGTGTAATATCAAACAGGATCCCGCAAAAGTACTCTTCCCCGTTTTCCCCCGTCATAAACCGCATTCGGCAGCAGGCCCAAATATGGTGGCCGTCCTTCTTCATCAGCTTAAATTCCTGCTCAACGAAGCCGTTTTGCCTGATTTTGGCTCCAAGCTCGTGCCAGTCAACCGGAATATCTTTGCAAAGTATGCTGTTGGGGCCGTCGAGCATCGCGGTTACTTCACCGACTTCATAGCCAAGTGTTTTATAAAAATAGGCGCTTGCATACACAATTGTCAACGTACAATCATTTTTACAGCAAAGAATACTTCCGTCAAGATGGTCGATAATTTTTTCAAGATTCAGCTGATTGACAATAATGTTGTGCATTTCATCGCCCCTTTTCTTTTCGCCGGGTCGGTTTCACCAACTTAAGGCGCTACGATTATAACAAAATCCGATAAAATAGTCAAGAAAATCATGGAATGTGGTCACATTTTTGTTGTAATTGTTGAATTCGAAAATAATTTCTGCCGGACTTGACACAACAATTATTCTGTATTATGATACACAGTAAGGTTAGGGTAAAGGAGTTTTACAATGGGTTTGTTTTCATACACAACACGATTTACAGGCTTTGGCTATCCCCGCTATTTTATGGCGAGGATTTTTGTGCATGCATTCAAACGAACTGTAAGCTTTTGTGTGAATTAATATAGCCGTATTTTCATAAAATCAGGCTGATATTTTGACGGAGCTGGCAGCAGCCCCGTTATTTTTTTACTCGAATTTATCTGTGAACTATTTTAATGTTTTGGAGGAAAGAACATGATTATCGTATTAAAACCGGAATGCACGCAGCAGCAGGCAAATGATTTTTCGGCTTCGCTGGAAGCAGAGTACCCTATTAAGGTAAACACGTGGGTCGGCACGCAAAGCACCGTGCTCGGCCTGATTGGTGACACCTCTGTCATCGACATCGACTACATTGCCGCACAGGACATTGTGGACAGTGTTAAGCGCGTTCAGGAACCTTATAAAAAGGCAAACCGTAAATTTCATCCGGATAATACCGTCATCACGCTGCCGACCGGCCAAACCATCGGCGGCGGCGGACTGGCGCTGATTGCCGGGCCCTGCTCGGTGGAAAGCGAAGCTCAAATCTGCGGCATAGCGGAACGTGTCAAGGCGGCGGGCGCACAGTTCCTGCGTGGCGGCGCGTTTAAGCCGAGGACTTCCCCTTATGCGTTCCAAGGGCTGAAAGCGGAAGGGCTGGAGCTTTTAACGAAAGCCAAAAAGAAAACCGGCCTGCCGATTGTAACCGAAATTATGGACGTGCGCCACATTGACCTGTTCCTGAAAGACGGCGTGGATGTAATTCAGGTCGGCGCAAGAAATATGCAGAATTTTGAGCTGCTGAAGGAGCTCGGCAAAATTGACAAGCCCATTTTGCTCAAGCGCGGCCTTTCAAGCACAATCGAGGAGCTGCTGATGAGCGCCGAATACATTATGTCCGGCGGCAACGGTCAGGTAATTCTCTGCGAGCGCGGAATCCGCACTTACGAAACCTACACCCGCAACACGCTTGACATTTCCGCCATTCCGATTCTGAAAAAGCTTTCGCATCTGCCGGTTGTGGTTGACCCAAGCCATGCTTCCGGCATTGCGTGGCTTGTGGAGCCGCTTGCGCTTGCCGCGGTTGCCGCCGGAGCGGACGGGCTGATCATCGAAGTACACAACAACCCCGCAAAGGCTCTTTCCGACGGCGCGCAGTCCCTTACCCCCGACCAATTTGACAAAGTCGCGGCGCACATCGGCGCGGCCGCGAAATCCTTTGGCAGAGCAGTGGATTAAAGCGATAAAATCTGATATAATTATCCTAAAATGAGTTCTATGCTAAACCGATGCCGGAACAGCGGGGCAAAACCTGCATAAAATTTTCGGTTTCATCAGAGTGGGGGAATGCTCCGTGGAGAAAAAAATAGTCATTGTCGGGCTTGGGCTGATCGGCGGCTCGCTGGCCAAGGCCTTTCAAAAATACAGTGAATGCAGCGTTGTGGGAATCGACCGGGATGAAAAGGTGCTGCAAGCGGCGCTTGACTGCGGCGCAATTGATAAAATCGGCGGGGATGACGATATTAAAACCGCCGATGTTCTGTACCTCTGCCTTTATCCGCAGGCGGATATTGACTTTATTGAGGAGCACATTCACCTGATCGGGCCGAACTGCCTGGTAACGGACACCTGCGGCATCAAGTCGGAAATCTGCACACACCTTCCCAAGGCTGCAAAGGAGCACGGCTTTCCATTCGTGGGCGGGCACCCCATGGCGGGTAAGGAGCAGAACGGCTTTGCGGCCAGCGACGCGGATTTGTTCCTTGGCGCAAGCTATTTGATTGTTCCCTGCGGAGCACCACAATCGGCTGTGGATTTGCTCAAAGCAATCGCGGTGGAGCTGGGCTTTGGCGGAACGGTCGTTACCACGCCGGAGCACCATGACAAGATGATTGCCTTTACAAGCCAGCTTCCCCATGTGCTTGCCTGCGCGTATGTGATGAGCCCGCGCTGCCCGGAGCACAACGGATTTTCGGCCGGCAGCTACCGTGATGTTTCCCGCGTGGCGAATATTAACGAACAGCTTTGGGCCGAATTGTTCATCGACAATAAACAGCCCTTAACAGAAGAGCTCGACACGCTGATCGGACATATTACAGAGATGAAAAACGCTGTATTCAACAGCGACACCGAAGCCCTGCGCGCACTGCTGCGCAGGGGAAGACTTGTGAAAGAGGGGCTTGGTGAATAATGGAATTAGCCGTTCATACAACGCAAAGCTACCATATTATCATTGAACGCGGCTGCATGGAGCAAACCGGCGCGCGCGCAAAGGAGCTGTTCAAACCCGGAGCGAAAGCGCTGATTGTAAGCGACACCAATGTACTGCCGCTTTACGGTGAGCGGGTTGCCCACTCCCTTTCGGGGAGCGGATTTTCTTGCGCCCAGTTTGCATTTCCAGCGGGGGAACCATCCAAGCGGCTGTCCACCATTGAACAGATTTACGCGGTGCTTGCCGAAAACCGCTTTACCCGCAGCGATTTTATTGTTGCGCTGGGCGGCGGCGTAACGGGCGACATGGCGGGCTTTACCGCCGCAACGTACCTGCGCGGCATCCGGTTTATTCAGGTTCCCACCACCCTTTTGGCACAGATTGATTCCTCCGTCGGCGGCAAAACAGGCGTTGACCTGCCGCAGGGCAAAAACCTGGTAGGCGCGTTCCATCAGCCCAGCCTGGTGCTGATTGACCCCGACACACTTCAAACGCTGCCGCAGCGCTATTTTTCGGACGGCATGGGCGAAGCGATAAAATGCGGCTGCATTAAAAGCCGCGCCCTGTTTGACCTGATTCAAAATACGGATATTACGAAAAATATAGAGGAAATGATTTTTCGCTGTGTTGACATCAAACGCGAAGTTGTGGAGCGTGATGAGTTTGATACGGGTGAGCGTATGCTGCTGAATTTCGGCCATACATTCGGCCACGCGCTTGAAAAACTGTATCATTTTAAAAAGCTGTCCCACGGGGAGGCTGTCGGCATTGGCATGGTAATGATGGCAGAATACGGTGAAGCTGCGGGCGTTACAAAGCCGGGCGCCGCACAGGAAATCATCCGCGCACTGAAAAAATACAATCTTCCGGTTGAGGACGATATGGCTATGGACAAAATTTTGGAAGCGACCGCACTGGATAAAAAGAGCAGCGGCGGAGCAATTAATGTGATTCTGTTAAAAGAGATCGGAAAAAGCTTCGTAAACCGGCTTTCCCGCCCCGAGCTTGCCGAGTTCTGCGGGGTGCGGTCATGAGCGTCGCGGAAATTCGGCCCGGAATGTTAAATGGCCGCATTCTTGTTCCGCCGTCTAAAAGTGCGGCGCACCGTGCGGTTATCTGTTCGGCGCTGGCGGGCGGTGCGGATGTTTTTTCCGCCAAAGAACAGCTGAGCGACGATATTCTTACTACGATTCATGCAATGAAAAAGATAAAAAGTCATCAGTCCTCAGATTTATTGCAGATTGACTGCGGGGAATCCGGCTCCACACTGCGCTTTTTAATTCCGATTGCGGCGGTGCTTGGCATTCATGTTGAATTCACCGGCCACGGGCGGCTCCCGGAACGGCCAATCGGTGTTTACCTTGACTGCCTGCCGGAACACGGCGTTTCTTGTAAAACGCAGGGCGGACTGCCGCTGGAAGTTGGCGGGCAGCTTACCCCCGGCACCTTTACGCTGCCGGGGAACGTGAGCTCCCAGTTTATTACGGGGCTGCTGCTGGCGCTTCCTTTGCTTCAAGAGGACAGCGAGCTGATACTCTCCTCCCCGCTGGAAAGTGCCGGATACGTTGACATGACGCTCGAAATCATGCGCGACTTCGGTGTGATGATACAAACGACAAAAAACGGCTGGCATATTGACGGCGGCCAAAGCTACCGGCCGCGCGAATACCGCGTGGAACGTGACTGGTCACAGGCGGCGTTCTTTCTTGCGGCGGGTGCGCTGGGCGGAAATCTTGAGCTGGAAGGGCTGAACCCGAATTCCTGCCAGGGCGACCGGGCGGCGGAAGACTTATTCCGTGCGTTCGGCGCAAAAATTCACTGGGCGGATTCTATTCTTTCCGTTTCGCCCGGAACACTGCAGGGAATTGAAATTGACGCCGCGCAAATCCCGGACCTTGTTCCTGCTCTGGCCACGACTGCCGCATTGTGTAAGGGACAAACCCGCATTTATAACGCGCAGCGGTTAAGAATAAAAGAGAGTGACCGCCTTGCCGCCATGGCGGACGGAATTATAAGATTGGGCGGCCATGCGCGGCAGACCCCGGACGGACTCATCATTGATGGGGTGCCGCGGCTGCGCGGCGGAACTGTGGACGGCTGCAACGACCACCGCATCGTAATGGCATTTGCCGTTGCCGCGCTGAAAGCGGACGGCTGCGTGACCATTACAGACGCGCAGAGCATCCGCAAAAGCTACCCGTCTTTCTTTACCGATTATCAACAGCTTGGAGGAACCGCAAATGTCGTCAACATGGGGTGAAAAAGTAAAAATATCCATCTTCGGCGAAAGCCACGGCAAAGCGATCGGCGTGGTGCTGGACGGTTTGCCCGCGGGCGAACCGCTGGACCTTGACGCAATCGCGCTGCAAATGAGCCGCCGCGCGCCCGGCCGGGATTTATCCAGCACGCCGCGCAAAGAAAGCGACCTGCCCCAAATTGTGAGCGGAGTCCTGAACGGAAGAACCACCGGCGCGCCGCTGTGCGGAATGATTGAAAACACCAATACGAAATCCGGCGATTATGACAATCTGAAGGCGGTGCCCCGGCCGGGGCATTCCGACTACACCGCGTTCCTGCGTTATGGCGGATGGAATGACGTGCGCGGCGGCGGGCACTTTTCCGGCCGGCTGACTGCACCGCTTGTTTTTGCGGGCGCGGTGTGCCGCCAGATTTTACAGCGCCGCGGCATTCTGATCGGCGCGCATGTCGCTTGCGCCGGCAATCAAAGCGATATCTTGTTTGACCCGGCAAACATTTCGGAAAAACTGCTTACCGATTTATCCTCCGCCTATTTCCCTGTAATTGACCCGGAAGCGGAAAAAAGGATGCGCGAAGCCATTGAAGCGGCGCGCATGGCGCAGGACAGCGTGGGCGGCGTGGTGGAATGCGCGGCAATCGGATTCCCCGCGGGAATCGGCGAGCCGATGTTCGGCGGCATTGAACCGGTTTTGTCCTCTGTTTTATTTGGAATTCCGGCCTGCAAGGGTGTGGAATTCGGCGCGGGCTTTGGTGCGGCCGCACTGCGCGGAAGCGAAAACAACGACGCCTTTTATTATGACGGGGAACAGGTCAAAACGAAAACTAACCGCGCAGGAGGGATCCTCGGCGGTATTTCGACCGGGATGCCAATTGTGTTCCGCGCTGCGTTTAAGCCGACCCCCTCCATCAGTTTGGAGCAGGACAGCGTTGACCTGACCGCAAAAGTGGATACAAAGCTGTGTGTTCACGGCCGCCACGACCCCTGTATCGTTCCGCGTGCCGTACCGGCAGTGGAAGCCGCTGCGGCAATTGCACTGATTAACATGATGATTTAAATAGATCAGAGGGAAGCAAAATGAAGCTTGATGAAATTCGAAAAGAAATCGATGAGATTGACGCCCAACTTCTGCCGCTTTTCCTTGCAAGGATGGACTGCGCCAAAAAAGTAGCCGCCATAAAAAAGGAAAATCATCTGCCTGTGTTCAACGCGGAACGCGAGCAGGAAATTTTAGATACCGTAGAAAATAAATCCGGCGAATTCGGCGGCGAAGCGCGTATCCTTTACTCCAATATGATGGACATGAGCCGCGCACTGCAGTATTCTTTGCTCGGCAGCGGCGGCGAACTGCGCACACGGATTGAAGCGGCGGGCACTGCCCCCAAAAAATCGGAAAGAATTGCGTGCCTTGGCGAAAACGGCTCCTTTTCCCACGAAGCGCTTCTGAGCCTTTACCCAAAGGCCACTCCGCAGTTCTACCCAAGCTTCTGCGAAATCTTTGCGGCGGTGGAAAGCGGCAGCGCAGACCTGGGGCTGCTTCCGGTTGAAAATTCCTCCGCCGGTTCGGTCAGTGATGTTTATGACCTGATTTTAAAATACCGTTTTTATATTGTTGCGGCAACCACACTGCGCGTTCACGACTGCCTTGCGGCCGCAAAGCGCGTAGATGTCCGCAGCATCGGCGCTGTGTACTCTCACCCGCAGGCGCTGGCGCAATGCTCCGAATACATCAAAGCACATGACCTTCACCCCCTGGCGTGCTCCAGCACCGCAGCCGCGGCGCAAAGCATTGCTCAGCGACAGGAGGCCGGCATCGCCGCAATTTGCTCGGAGCACGCGGCAAAGGAATACGGGCTGAATATTATTGAACGCAATATTCAGAACAGTTCAAACAACTGCACGCGCTTCATTGTAATCAGCCGCGAGCTGTTCATTCCGCAGGACGCGCAGAAAATCAGCCTTTGCTTTTCCCTGCTGCACAAAACAGGTTCGCTCTACAGCGTACTGGCGCGTTTTGCGTCAGCCGGGTTAAACCTGACAAAAATTGAAAGCCGCCCGATTGCGGATAAAAATTTCGAGTACGATTTTTATCTGGACTTTACCGGGAATGTGCGGGAAGATCACACGCTGAATTTAATCCTGTCGCTTTACGACGAGCTGCCGCGTTTTTCCTTTTTGGGGAACTACACGGAGTAGGAATAAAGCAACCCCGCCGGGCTGAAATACAGCTTGACGGGGTTGCCTGATTTTATCGATTGACCTTTTTTACCTTCACCCGCTTGCAGTAAGGCGGGTGTTTTTTTGTTTTGTGGTGCTCCATGCATTCGGCGCACTTGCCGTGCCGCTCACACTTTACCTTTACACAGCTGCAAATATCCGCTCCGTTTTCCAATATCATCCGGTTCACCTTATTTCAGCGTTGCCGCAAGGGCAACCCAGCCTTTTTCCGTCTTACGCGCAATAATATTGAACTTCTGCTCCAATACGGCAAGTACGTCGCTTTCGCGCGTGTCAATAATTCCGCTCATTAAATAGACGGTGTCGCGGTGCATGTACTGTTCGATATCCTTTGTCAGAAGGATAATCACATCGGCGACAATATTGGCCACTACAATATTGTATTTCCCGCTGACCTTTTCGGTCAGATCACCGCAGATTCCGGTGAAGCGGTCCTGCACATGGTTGATTTCCGCATTCTGAACCGCGGTTTTCACGGCGAGCGGGTCAATATCCACGCCGACCGCCTGCCCGGCCCCCAGCAGCAGCGCCGCGACGGAAAGAATGCCGCTGCCGCAGCCGACGTCCAGCACGGTAAAGCCCGGCTTTACGTATTCCTCCAGCAGCTCCATGCACAGTCGGGTGGTTTCGTGCGTACCCGTACCGAACGCCAGCCCCGGCTCCAAATGGAGCACCCTGCGCTCCCCCGCTTCATATTCTTCTTCCCACGTTGGGCGGATCAGCAGCTTTTTCCCCACGTTAATCGGCTTGAAATACTTTTTCCAGTTGTTGATCCAGTCTTCCTCCACGCAGGAAGCAGTGGTAATAGTGTGTGCAATTCCTTCCGTGTTGTACCGCTCGCTCAGGAACGCAATGGCTTCCGCCGGGCTTTCCTCCGGGCTGATGTAAACATGCACCAGCGCCTTGGTGCGGTCCTTTTTCAATAAATCCTCGTCTATCAAATCAATATGCGCGATTTCGCGCGCTTCCTCTTCCAAGTGAGAATAATCTTCAATATAAATTCCGTACGGCACTACCATTTGAGCAATGTCGCCCGCCTTGTCAATTTCTTTTACGTCCACCGTTACGGTGACTTCGGTCCAATCCATAATATCCTCCTGCATTTCCCGTTTATTTGATTCTTTATATTATAATGCATTTTAAAGTAAAATTATAGATTTATTTTAACGCGCCCGCGAATACATTTGATTATCATACTTTAAAGGTGTTAATCAAATGAAAAAACGCGTTTTTTTCCTCAACGCAGCCATTTTGACCGCCAGCTCGGTTGTAATGCGGCTTTGCAATATCTGGTTCCGCGTGTTTATCTGCACAATCATCGGCGCCGCCGGCATGGGGCTGTACCAGCTTATTTTTTCGGTGTTTCTGCTGGGAATCACCGCATGCACCTCGGGCATCGGGTTTGCGGTGACACGGCTGGTGGCGGAGGGGCACAATACTCGCAGTGCGGTGCGGCGCTGCCTTGCCATCGCGCTGGCGCTCAGCTTTGCCGCGGCTGCGGCTCTGTTTTTCTTTTCCGATTTTATTGCCCTGAAGTGGATTGGCAGCCAGCCTGCCGCCATGCCGCTGCGGCTGCTGGCGCCGGGCCTTCCGTTTATTGCCGCCTGTGCCTGCCTGAGGGGTTACTTTCTTGCCATACGCAATACCATTGTGCCGGTTTGCGGCGAATTTTTGGAACAGCTCGCCACCATTGGGGCTGCGGTTCTTCTGCTGGGACTGACCGCACACCCGCTTGAAGCGCTCATGCTCGGTTCAACCATAGGCGAAGTATTTTCCTGCGCGTTCATCGGGGTGTTTTACCTCGTCTTTATAAACAAGCGCAAGCTTCACGCGGAAAAAAGCAAGGGCGTTTTTCAAAGAATCGTTCATATCGCCCTGCCCGTGCAGTGCGGCTCGTTTTTGCGCAGCCTGCTGAGCAGCACGGAAAACATCTTGATTCCCCGCGGGCTGAAAAAGCACGGCGCGGGCGAGGAAGGCTCGCTGGCGCAGTACGGCGTAATGCAGGGCATGGTAATGCCGATTCTGTATTTTCCCTCCGCCTTTTTGAGCGCGCTTTCCATGCTGCTGATTCCGGAAATGGCGGAGGCAAACGCAGGCGGCAAAAAAGAGATGATTCAGAACGCCGCTTCCCGCGCAATTCGCTTTACGCTGACGTTTTCCTTCTTGATTACTTCACTGCTCATCGTGTTTGCCGACGACCTTGGCATGACGTTTTACAAGAGCGCGGAGGTGGGGAATATTCTGCGGATTATGGCGCCCATTGTGCCGCTGATGTACCTTGACAGCGTGGTGGACGGCATGTTGAAAGGGCTTGACCAGCAGCTCTACTCCCTAAAATACAATTTCAGCGACTCGATCATGCGTGTCATCCTGATTGCAACCCTCATTCCCGTTTTCGGGATGAAAGCCTACATTGCTGTGCTTTTTCTCAGCGAAATTTATAATGCCTCGCTCAGCATCAACCGTCTGCTGAAGGTCACGTCGCTGGAGGTGGATATCATAAGCTGGATTTTAACCCCGGCGGTCGGTTCCGCCCTGCTGTATTATGTTTTAATCCTGCTGAAAAAACTTCTCTGCTTCGGTATTTGACAAATCTTCCCCAAAAAGTTAAACTAATACGTATCTAATTGAATGGGGTATGGTTATGGGTGATTTTTGGGTGCTGTTTTTGGTTTTTACCGTTTACAGCTTTCTTGGCTGGCTGTGCGAAAGTATCTTTTGCTCCGTTCCGGAGGGAAAATTCATTAACCGCGGCTTTTTAAACGGGCCGTTCTGCCCGATTTACGGCGTGGGCGGTGTTGTTGTCGTGTCCATTCTTGCCCCGTTTCAGCATAATCTGATTATTCTTTACTTGGCGGGCGTAATCCTCACAAGCCTGCTTGAGTATGTGACCGGGTTTGCGCTGGAAATGATATTTCATACCAAATACTGGGATTATTCCGAACATAAATTCAATTTGCAGGGCCGAGTCTGCCTGACAAATTCGCTTTTGTTCGGCGTTATGTGTGTTGTCGGGATGTGGTATATCCACCCCGCTTTGATACGGCTGCTCACAGGAATTCCCGCTTCCGTTCTGCCGTTTCTGTCCATTGGGTTTATGGTTTATTTTGCATGCGATTCCGTGATTTCCGTACACACCGTGCTGCAGCTCAATGGAAAGCTGGACGAACTGCAAAATATTTTGGATGAAATTAAGCAGAAAGCCGCCGCCGCAAAGACAGAAACAATAGAAAGCATTCAGGCCGCGTTCGACAGTCTGCTGGATGACGACACACGCTCTTACCTGAAAATGCTGTACGATAAAATCGATAAGATTGCCGCGGAAAGCAAGCTGTCGCAGCGCCGCGTGCTCAGTGCTTTCCCAACCATGAAATCCATTAAAAACAATGAATCCCTGCAGCGCATGAAGCAGGCGATTTCCGACCGCACCAAACGAATCAAACGCAGTTAAACCGGAAGATGTATAAACAGGAGGAGAAGACCGATTGGTCTTCTCCTCCTGTTTATGGAATCTTACAGCGCCGCGATAACTTCCACTTCAACGAGCACATTTTTGGGCAGCTGCTTTACGGCAACACAGGAACGCGCCGGTTTTCCGGTGAAGTATTTTTCATAAACGGCATTGAACGCAGCAAAATCGGCCATGTCGGCCAAAAAGCAGGTGGTTTTTACCACGTTTTCAAACTTAGTATCCGCCGCGGATAAAATTGCGCCGACATTTTTCATAACCTGTTCGGCCTGCACATTGATGTCACCCTGTGCAATTTCCCCCGTTGCCGGAACAATCGGAATTTGGCCGCTGGCAAACAGCATCCCGTTTGCAACGATTGCCTGTGAATATGGGCCGATTGCGGCCGGGGCGTTTGGAGTTGAAATCACTTTCAGCATTTTCTAAAACCTCTTTTTATAAAAATTCAATTAATTAAATCCGTACCATAAGAATTGTCGATTGCACAAAGCCACTCACCGCGGGAATTTTTCCTGAAAACATAAGTGGCCCGCCTGTCCATGGAATATTCCGAATCATTTTTGTCCGCCGCAAGCAGCGTTTGGGAAAGAACCAGCGCCGTGTCCCCAGCTCCCAGTATTATCATTTCACCCTGCGTCGGCGCTACACTGTTGTTGAAATATTTTGCTATGGCGATAAAAGCCTTTTTGATTTCTGCTTTGCCCCGCGCAAGCATTCCGGGTTTTACAACCAAAACGGCATCGTCGGTGTAAAAATTCATCAGGGTATCAAAATTCTCCTGCCTGATTGCAGTGTCGCACTTATTGATTAATTCCTTTATTTCATGTTCCATCATTCAGCCCTCCGCAATGTGTTGTTTGAGCACAGGATCAGCAAAATTACTGGTTGATAATGTGAAAACCCGCGTCTGTCAGCGCTTTTCGGATTTGGTTTAAATGTTCGCGGTTCCTTGTCTCCAGGCGGATACGGAGGCTGCAGGCATTGATGCCGGTATTTTCCCCGCCGCGGTCGTGATGTACGCTGACCACATTTGCGCCAAGGTCGGCAACAATTGCGGAAACTTCTTTCAGCTGACCGGGTTTATCCATCATTTCAAGGGTAAGGTCGCCGGAACGCCCGGCTTTCAGCAGGCCGCGGTTAATGACCTTGGAAAGGATTGTCACATCGATATTGCCGCCGGAAAGCAGACAAACCACCTTTTTCCCTTTGACATCTACCTTGTTGAACATGGCGGCTGCAACGGAAACCGCTCCTGCGCCCTCGGCAATCAGTTTATGCTGTTCAATCAGCGTCAGGATTGCCGTCGCAATTTCCTCATCCGTCACTGTAACAACTTTATCAACATATTTGCAGCAAAGATCGTAGGTCAAATCACCGGGGCATTTCACCGCGATACCGTCCGCAAATGTGGAAACACTGCCGAGCGCCTGCACTTTATGGTCATCTAGGCACTTTACCATGCTCGGTGCGCCGCAGGCCTGCACCCCGTAAACCTTGCAGTTCGGGTTCAGCGACTTTACGGCAAAGGCAACGCCGGCAATCAGGCCGCCGCCGCCTACCGGAACAATGACCGCATCCACATCCGGCAGCTGATTCAGAATTTCAAGTCCGATGGTACCCTGGCCCGCAATGACATCGGGGTCGTTAAACGGATGAATAAAGGCGGCGCCGCTCTCTTTTTGCAGTTCGCATGCCTTGTTGTACGCGTCGTCATACACACCCTTCACAAGGCACACCTGCGCGCCGTAGCTCTTGGTGGCCTCCACTTTGGAAATCGGCGCGCCGTCGGGGATGCAGATCAGCGACTGGATGCCGTTTTTTGCCGCGGCAAGCGCAACGCCCTGCGCATGGTTGCCGGCAGAGCAGGCAATAACGCCCTTTGCCTTTTCTTCTTCGGAAAGCTGTGAAATTTTGTAGTACGCACCGCGCACCTTGAATGAGCCGGTAATTTGCAGATTTTCTGTTTTCAGGTGAATTTCACTTTCCGGGTTAATCAGCGGGGCGTTAATTAAATCAGTTTTGCGGATGACGTCCTTCAACACATAAGCGGCATGGTAAACTTTATCCAGTGTAAGCAAGTTGCTATCCCCTAACATTTTATGATTGAACGGTTAATCTCTCTGCCACTTTCCATGACCGGTTACTGCGGCGAAAAAATCCGTTCTTTGTTCCTGACTGTTCATTGATATTTATTTCATCATTGCCATTGCGCCGGTGCGCAGAATTTTAAGCACATGGTACGGATTGTACAGCTCAATAAAAGAATTGATGGTGGTCGCGTCGCCGGTAAGCTCCACAATCATGGAATCGGGCTGCACATTGAGGATATTGGCGTGGAACACATTGGCAATCTCCACCAGCTTTTCGCTGTTCTGCAGGCTGCGCTCCACCTTCATCAGAAGATGCTCGCGCACAACCGCTTCCTCGCGGTCCAGTACGTTTACTTCCTCTATCTCCACCAGCTTGCTCAGCTGTTTATCCACCTGGCGCACAATTCGGTCGTCGCCCGAAACAACAATTAAAATACGGGAATACTCGGAATTTTCGGTTTGCGCGGCAACAATACTTAAAATATTATAGCAGCGGCGGCTGAACAGCCCCGAAATGCGAAGGAGCACGCCCGGCGTGTTCCGCGCAAGCACCGAAAGTACATATTCTTTTTCTGTATTGGAATAACTCATAACGATCCCCCTTACATTTCTAAAATCGGGTCTTCGACGGAACCGCCGGCCGGAACCATGGGGAGCACATTGAAATCCTTGTCGATATGGCAATTGATCAATACCGGCTCGCGCAGTGAAAGCGCCTGTTTGAGCACCGGCTCAATGTCTGACTTGACCCTGATGGTAAGGGCTTTTACGCCGAATGCCTGTGCAAGCAGTTCAAAATTCGTGTTCCTGTCCAAATCGGTCTGGGAAAAGCGGTTGTCATAAAACAGCTTCTGCCATTGGCGCACCATGCCGAGCACCGAGTTGTTGAAAATCAGTTCAATCACCGGAATATTGTACTGCGCCGCTGTGGACAATTCGTTGCAGTTCATGTGGAAGCTGCCGTCGCCCGCAATATTGATCACGCGTTTTTCCGGGTTCGCAACCTGCGCACCCATCGCCGCGCCCAGCCCAAAGCCCATGGTGCCAAGTCCGCCCGAGCTGATAAAATGGCGGGGTGTGCGGAATTTGTAAAACTGAGCCGCCCACATTTGATGCTGGCCGACCTCGGTAACGATAACCGCTTCCGAATCCGTAAGGCGGTCAAGCGTTTCCAGCACCGCCTGCGGCGTGACCGCTTCGGGTTCGGCGGCTTCCTGCATCAGCGGGTACTCCACGTTCCACTCCTGAATCCGGTTCATCCATTCCTCATGACTGACCGGCGCCAGCAGTTCGTTCAGGCGTGCGAGAATTTCCTTGGCATCGCCTTTTAATTTTAAATCCACATCAATATTTTTGTTGAATTCGGCAGAGTCGATTTCAATCTGTATAATCGGGCAGTGCTGCGCGAAAAGGTTGGCGTTGCAAAGGACACGGTCGGAAAAACGCGTGCCGACCGCAATGAGTAAATCGCAGTTTTTAAGCGCCAGCGCAGATGTGTTTGTGCCGTGCATGCCGAGCATGCCGATGTAGCGGCGGTCGGTTTGGTCATAGCCGCCCTGACACATCAGTGAAGAAGAAACCGGCGCGTCGATGCGGTCTGCAAAGTTTTTCAATTCATCAAATGCTTCCGCGGCGATTACACCGCCGCCGGAATAGATGAACGGACGCCGGCTTTTCTGAATCAGTTCTACTGCCTGCTCGAACCGCTCCGCGTAAGGAAAATCGCTCTTTGGAATAGGCAACGGCGCACTGAGCGGTGTAAATTCGTATTTTTGCGCCGTCACATCCTTGGGGATATCCACCAGTACGGGGCCTTTTCTGCCTGAACCCGCAATTTGGAATGCTTTACGGAGCGTGTCAGCCAAATCTTCAATATGCTTCACCAAATAGTTATGCTTTGTTACCGGCATGGTAATACCGGTAATGTCAACCTCCTGAAAGCTGTCCAGCCCCAAAAGGTCGCAGCTCACGTTGCCGGTAATGGCAACCATGGGAACGGAATCCATGTAAGCGGTGGCAATACCCGTTACCAAATTGGTTGCGCCCGGGCCGGAGGTTGCAATGCAGACGCCGGTTTTTCCGCTGGAACGCGCGTAGCCGTCGGCCGCGTGGGAGGCACCCTGCTCGTGCGCCGTGCGAATATGGTTAATCTTGTTTCGATACTCGTAAAGTGCGTCGTAAATGTTGAGGACAGCTCCGCCCGGATACCCGAAAACAGTATCCACGCCCTGCTCAAGCAGGCATTCCATGATAATTTGCGCTCCCGTTAACAGCATTCGTATTCCTCCTGTAAATTCATATCTTCCTTGCGGCGGGAAAATGTTACTCTGCTTTTTTCTGCAACAAAAAAGCCTTCGCCTCTAAGTATAGAGGCGAAGGCTGCAGCTTCGCGGTACCACTCTAATTCGCCGCAAACATGCGGCATCTCTGTGTGCATCCAACAATGCACTCCCCGTTAACGGTGAGAATCCGGGCCTGCCTACTTAACCGAAATTGTTCAGCTGCCTGCTCCGGGGTGATATCATGCAAACACCGCACCGTCTTGCACCAAACGACGGTTCTCTGTGAGCGGAGAAATGCAGTCTGTCCCCTTCTATGCATTTAATTTATTATATTATAGGATATTCCCTTCCCGGCGTCTTGTCAAGTGTTCTATGAATAAATATTCATAAACATTTATTTCAGCCAGTACTCGCTGCCGTCCGACTTCCTATCCATGAAGCCCATCTCAATCAGGCTGCGGCGCAGTGTGGAAAAGTCCTCGGGGTAAATTTGCTTCAAAATTCCGTTGACTTCCATTTCCGTGTATTTTTTGTCTTTTTCGAACTGCCCGGCTATCTTTTTTATGATGACGGCCTTTTTCTTTGCTTTGGAAGAAATCACTTTCAGCTTCAAGGGTTCAAGCGAGCTGAAAACATTCTTTAGAATTTTTTCTTCCTCTTCCGGTGTTATTTCAAAATCGTCCATTTTATGTCCTCCTGCGTATTTATTTCCCTCTATTTTACTATGATATGGTAAAAAATCAAGTATGACAGTCAAGATTAGAGTTTCGCCAACATCAGCATAACGGCGAATCCCCCCTGCCAAACCGGCAGGAGGGATTCGCTTTATAATATGGGATGAATGAAAAAGACGGTTATTTTACTACGGAAGCGTAGCACAGCACGGTTCCTTTTTGACCGGGCAGCGTACTGTACAACGCGGTCATTGCACCGGGTGTGCCGACGGCTTTCACCGTCACATAGTACTTATTGCCCTGACGCTTCACTGTGCTCGTAAACACCTTGCTGTTGCCGATTACAAGTGACGGAACCGCGTTGCCGCTCGTCATGACCGCAAAGGTATAGCTTTTTCCGACCTTTACGCCAACCGGATAGGTTGTGTCCGATTTGACCGGGTACGGGTTCGCCGCAGCCTGCGGCAGCAGTACATAATCGGAGCCGTGTACAAGCGTTACGGTTACATATCCGTTTGCGTCCACAGTGTACTCGCTCTGTGCCGTTTGCTCCAGCGCTTTTGTTGCTCTGTTCAGGTAATAAAGGTACAACCTTGTGTTCGGTGAATAGCCCTGCCCGCCGACATAGACCATAATTGATGCCGGAGCCGGGAGCAGCCCGTTGTTCCCAAGCCTCAGCAGAGTGCCGGAAGCAGTTTTATTTGCCGTGCTGCCCGCTACCACGGCGCTTGCCGCTACATCGTTTTTAACCGGCATAACGCTTAGCGCAAGGTCAATTCCAGTGACTGATGCAACGGAATTTTTCAGGCTTGTGCCTTTGAAGGTCCAGGAATAAACTGTTTTCCCGGTCTGCGCATCCGTTACCTTCAGGACGATGTCTTTTTCTGTGTCCTTCGCCGCCTGCAGAACAGCCTGTGGCACCGTAATAAATACTTTTGCGTTATTATTGGTATTGTTTGCAGCAGCGGACGGAACTTGAATTGTTAACTCAACCGTTTTCACGGTGCTGCTTTGCAGTTGTTCCACCAGCAAATCGGCCGGCGCCGCAATTTTTATTTCAGCCGGTTTCTGCGCTGTTGCCGAAGCAAGAATTGACGTGACATCCGCAGGAACCGTAACGGTCACAGAAGACCTGTTCCCGTTTACCACCGGCGCTGTGTCGGGTTTTGTGGTCACGGCCGCAACCGTAACGCCATTCCCGTTTGTGGTTGTTGTAATTGTGCTGCCGCTCTGCGGAACTTGGGGCAGGGACCCGCTGCCCGGGTGATTCGGGGTACTGCTCCCGTTGTCCGTCACCGTAACCGCGATCTTAACGGAATTGTCCGGCATGACAAATGAATAAGCGTTTGCTCCCGCTGCGGTTACTGCAATATTTTTATTTGCCGCGTCGGTAACGGTAACCTTTGCAGTTTTATTTGTACCGGTGGGCTTTGCCGTCACCGTTACTTTTTCCCCTGCAAGGGCCGTTGTTTTGTCTGCCGTGACAGTTACAATTTTGCTGTCATAAGGAGAAATTCGAATATTCCAATAATTTTCGGTGTTTTTCAGGATTTGGACAGGCTCGCTTAACACGGCTTCGCCCAAATCAATTTTTACATTTGCGCGGATCCATTTGCCGGTATCCTGGCTGGTTGCTGTGTAAGTATCCGCATAAGAATTAGGGATAGGAGCGAATTCCCCATCTTTCGAACCGGACACCTGCCATCTGAATCTTGCCAGACCGGCATACTTTGCATCAACATCAAACTTTACTTTCAGTTCGTCGCCCGCAACAGGAAGCCTGTCGTTTGTATTGTTCACAATACCGACATTCGCCGGCACAACATTGCTGACATCCTCCGTCTGCGTGTTTTCAGCAAACCGAATGAGCTTTCCGTAGCCAAAAACCTCATAGATGCGCACACAGCTGTTGCCGTCGGCAGGGGTCTTTCCGTCGGTGCCAAAATCGACACCTTTGGAAACCTCTAACTTGATGTAGCGCCCGACTGCGGACCCGGAATCAAAGGTGTCCGTCGTTATGGAACTGGAATTTCCTGTAACCGATTTGATCAGTTTCCAATTTGTTTTATCGGAGCTGATGTAAATCTTATAATCCCTCGTGTTCCATGCCGAATTTGAGTCGGCAGGATTCGCACCCGGTATCTTCTGATCGATTGGTGCGGTCGCGTGCCACATCACAATTTTGCTGAAATCATAGGTACCCTGTGTGTCGATAATTGCGTATCTTGGGTCATTGGGGTAAACGCCGTCCGCGCACCATTTGGTCAATAAATTTCCGTCGGTGAGCATTGGGCCGCCTTCCTCATCCTTGAACTGATGGGAAGCCGATACGGACTTTCCTTCCAGAACATCTTTTGCCGGGTCATTTAAGACTCTGATTTTTTCTACCGGCTTGCCCGCTACGTTGTTTTTGTCCACCGGAGTAACACTGAATTTGACAGCCGCCAGTTTAAGAGCGTCGCCTGCATTCATTGTAAGCGTCTTGTTTGTCTCACCCTGAATCAGGTCAAATTTTGTTCCGTCATCGCTCTTGTACCATTGGAATTCGGACTGTCCTTCCGTTCCGGTCATGCCGGAGTTTACGTAATCGTAGCCGCCGGTAAAGTTTACCTTTGCGGAATCCGACTTATCGGTCACAGCGCTGACCGCGAGGTTTTGCGCCGAAGGAGTGCGCACCTGATTGGATATGCCCCATGCCTGGAACTCGTAGATTCTTGCGCAGTTCCAATCACCCGGGGTCTGAGAAGCGTAATATGGAGTTAATTTAAAGTATCGCGCCGTGATTGGTGAACTTAAAACAACCTCAACTTTATTGTCGGTATTATTTGTTCTGTCCACCACCGTAGTCCATGTCTTCCCGTCATTGCTGGTCTCAATACGAAAATCTCTGGTTATATAATCCGTCTTCTCTGCGGCGCCCGCGTTCAGCAGGGTAAGCTTGGAAATATTCCAGCCGTTGTTTTCACCCAGGTCAATCTGAATATATAGACCATCCTGACGATAACACCATTTTGTGGAAGGATTGCCGTCGAAGGCATTCTCGGGCCCTTCATTGTTGAATCCGCCGGGAGCCGTAATGCTGCTCTTCGGCACGGTCTGGAATGCGTTGTCCAGTCCGCCGGCCACAATATTGGAAGCCGCTGAAAACTCGGTTTTCTTCGAGGAAGCGTCAACCCCGATTACTTTGTAAACGAACTCTCCATGATAGGGAAGCGTATCGACATAACTGTTCTGTGCGCTGTTTGCCGACCCCACATATGTGGCGTTTGCCAATGTGAAATCTTCGGCAGTGCCCCTGTAAATCTTGTAAGCGGATATTCCATCGGCTGAGTCCCAGGTTATGTTCGCCTGATCGCCCAAAGCACCGCTGCCCGTAATAATTTCGGCATGAACTCCCGTAATTGCAGGAAGAGCCTCCTCGGCGCCGGCAGTGCTGATGTTCATGGTTCTCAGGTAATCACTGTCCGCCGCGGAAATTGCCGCTATTTTAATGCCGCTGGCTTGCGGAAGCTGAATTGACTCAAGTGTCTTTTCCGGGTCAACAGGAATTGCGTAAACAAACAGATAGTTGTCTACCGTCATCCTGTCAGTCGCGCCATTGTGGAAATGTGTAAAGAAATGGCCGACCTGATCTTTCACATAGGGATAAATATCCATGTTTGTGAAGCGATCCCAGCCGGAAAGATTGGTGTCCCAGTCAGCAAATTTCAGGTCCCTGGTAACGGTCGTATTGTCGGACTGGTTTACCGTAAAGGTGCCGCTCTTGTCGCCGCTGCCCGTTCCTGCGCCTAAGATATAAACGTATTTGTAGTTTCCCTTCGGCAAATCAATTTTTTGACCGTTTGCCTGAACCATATTTTTGTAGCCGTCATTTGCCGGTCCAAGGTTGAAGTTCACCCCCTGGAACGTGACTGTGTCGGGCCACAGCTCCGCAGGAATTGTATCGCCCTTGCCGTCGTAGTTTCCGTCATTCTTCTTTGCGTTGGAGCTGACCGCGTCAACGTTGTAATAATTGAACAGGTCGGCCTGCGCGTCTTTTAAGGTAACGTTGCCGTCGCCGCTGCCATAAGCGTCCAGCTCCAGGGCGATGGTCGTTATCTCGTACTGATTCATATTGAATGTGATCTTATTCCCGTCAACAGAAATCGGCTTGTTCAGACTGCTGTCTTCATATTCAAGCATATTGACTTCTTTTGCGGATTTCACATTGGACGGCAGGGTGATGGTCGTGGATGTATTATTTTTCCCTTCCGCCTCATAAACACGCAGAATCATTTTGGTTTTTGAATCGGCTGCGTCCGCCGGGGTTTTCATTTCAGAAATAATGACATTGTCCGCTGAAGAGGCTGCGAAAGAATCCGATGTTCCAAGTCCCCTGCCTGTGTGCCGGTCAACCTGAATCGCTTCCGCCTTGTAGTTCAGCTCATCCCCTTTGCGGACAGAATTTGCATCCTGCCACGTACCGGCGTGCGGATAAATGGAATAGGTGAAATTCTGCTCCGTCTTATCAATGTTATAAGCCTGCGGCGCCCAGCTGATGGGATTTCTCACGGTGGAACCGATCGGCGAACGAAGCGCTGTCAGCCGTAAGCGGGTTGCCGCGTTTCCGTTATCGCTGATTTTCAAAGCATCCCAGCCGTATTTCGAATCATTGAGAATACTTGCTCCGAAAGTTTTGCCGTTATCTGTTACGTCCGCCCATTTATGACCGCTGACTTCAAACTTTGCAGCGTCAATGCTGTTGCTTCTGGTGGTTGGGCGTTCCACGCTGCCATATGCGATTTCATAAGTCGCCTTGTCGGCGTTCGCCGCAAACGGGAATGCAATTTTCAGCATTCTGTTGTCTTCGTTCCAATTCACATTCATCTTGACATCCACACGGTCGCTGTTTGCGCCCAGCGTAATATCCTGTGTAAAAGTCGATTTGGAATATGTTCTGGAGACACGGACTACTTTCTTTTCCGAAGTATTCTGAACAACCGCAATCGAGTCCGGCTTGGTGTTCAGGACTGCGACCGGGTTAGCGTTCATTTCATTCTGCATCAAATTCCACGCCGGATAATCGGTACCCCCGGTGTCTTTTAAAATTTGAAGCTCGTTGCCTTCATAACCGTTTGCAAACACTTTTCTGTCGCCGTCTTTTTTATTGTAAATTTGTGAAATGTTCCCGGTGTTTGCGTTGATTTCCACTTTAAGGAAATCATTTTCCATTGTGAAGGTATCCGGCTGAACACTCAGGCTGTTTGCAACGGTTCCGTCTTCCGCTCTTACATCAAATACCTTGTAACCCATGGAAGGAAGATTTTTCGCAGCGAAGGAAATCGTCGCCCTTTTGGATGCCGCATCTTTCGACACTACAGAGGAAGCAACTTTTTCGTTCGACGCAACATCGTACACCGCCAAATTTTCCGGAATGTCTGCCTCAAAGTTTACCGAAACTTCGACCGTATCATCCCTTACCCATGACAAAGGATTAAACACCATGACGGGAATCCCCGTAACGCCGGACTTTGTTTCCGCCCGGTACGCAATCGCCTGCAGGCCATTGCTCTGAACTGTATTCAGCAGATTCTTGGCCAGCTCCTGATTGTTGTATGTAACCTGGTATTGGTACGGGATTGAAGACCCCGGAAGAACGTCGTGGAACTGATTAATCAAAATCTTATCCCACGCTTTGCTGACTTCATCGCTGCCCGCGTTGGGAAGCACACCGAGCCAGTTACCCAGTGCGGCGCTTTTTTCAGCCTTTTCGGCCAGAACTTCATTTTTCCTGTTGTACTCTTTCACTTTGGCCCATGAAGTGTATGTGCCGCGATGATTTTCAAAGTACATTTCACCGTTCACTGTGCGAACGTTATTACTCGCAATATTGGCTGCTTCTTTTTGGCTGACATCGTTAAAATATTCGCTGATGGTAGCCAGTTTGACCTGTGCCCCATTTACCCCGGAGGTGCCGTTTTGCTTCAGCACATCCGCATACTGATTTTCATTCGGGCCGCCGCCGTGGTCGCCTTCGCCCATTAAGCCGAGGCCTTCCTTTACTCCGGTCTCATAACCTGTCTGCGCGTTCCTTTTCAACGCACCTGTAATGTCAGAGTTGGAATAAATATTGACATAGTCCCTCATGGGGGCATAAGCAAGTACCTGCGACCCATCGATCGCTTTCCATTTGAAGATATCGGAAACGCGTTCCGTATTTGTATCCTGCCAGTTCAGCTTGGTTGTAACAAAACTGTTCATACCGGATTTTTTTAAAATCTGCGGCAGCTGGCCGTTGAACCCAAACGTATCGGGCACATACCCGACCGTGCTCATCTTGCCAAATTCCTTTTGAAAAAACCGCTGGGCTTCCAGGCTTTGGCGCACCAGCGATTCGCCGCTTGGAAGGTTCAGGTCGGGCTCCACAACCTGCCCGCCCGGGTTATCCCATTGGCCCTTTTGGATTAGGTCCTTAATTTCCGCGTACATCTCGGGATAATACTCTTTTGCCCATTCATAATGTTTTGAAGCAGACATTGTGAATTTATAATTCGGATTGCTTTTTAAAGCATTTACCGCCCGGCTGAACGTATTGCTGATGACGTCCCTTGCCGTTTCCTCGTACGGCCACTGCCACGCTGTGTCAATGTGAGCATTCGGGACCAGGTACATTGTCCAGCTGCTGTCAATTGTAGCGTTGGATGTCGGGTTGCCCGTAACCGCCATGGCTGTGACAGGCGTAAACAGGGAAACCACGGTTGCACCCGACAGCATGAGGGCAACCATTTTTCTGCTGAAGTTCTTGTTCCTAACAAACATTTTATTCTCTCCCCTTACCGCTTTGGATTTGAAAGGTCAAACCTTTCCGCATGAAATTTCTGACTTTTCTTACCTCATTCTCTCTTCCCCCCGTTTCAGCACCACCTTTTTTGTAATGTGATGCACGGTAAATTAAAACGAACAGTCAAAGACATTTTAAAAGGCTGTCTGTCCGTTTTTTCCGTTGTGATCGCTGTTTGTACAGGAATCCCCATGCTTTATGAGGACTTGCAGAAATACCCCGTCCCTATTCACAGCCGGCTTTCTTCACATAGTCGGCCCATTTCTGAGTGTTTTCCGTCGTATTGAGTTCCGTTTTTGTACTCAATGTTCCGGCATCCTTAATCCCGCAGACACTTGCGCGCAAAGAGTTCTGCATTAAAAGCAGATAAAGCGTGTCTGAATAATTTTTAACAATTCCTTCGATTTCTTTTGACCCGAAGGAAAGCTTTCGATCTTCAATTTCTTTTTTAAGTACATTTTTATTGATTAGCTGAATTGTATCTTTTGAATATGAGATATTCTGATTTTGATACAACTCCGCGATCTTGTTTTCGTAAGATGACAATTCTTCTATGATCTGATTCTGATCCATAGAGTCACCGGAAAAATCCCAATAGTTCGGAATAAAGGATGCCCCTGAAAAATACTGGCGAAGCGCAGCTTCGTTGCTGCCAAGAAGTTCCTTCATCATTTTAGAAATATCCATGTTTTCATGCGGCTTCTGCGCCATTAAATAGCGGATGACCGAGTTTCCCCCATTCTTTTGACCGGAAAATTTTTCAATTGTATTTAAAATTAACGGAACCTTTGTATTGTAGTAAAAATCCTCCTGGGCAGCGGTCATACTGCCCTCAATATCGGAAGAAACGGCCATCATGCCCGGGTCGTTCAGTGAAAAATACAAATACCGCATATACTTCCTGCTCATATCGTCCTGCGGCTCAATGCTGTATATTTGTTTCAGCTGATCGGTTATATTTTCCGCCGAAGCGTCAACATAATAGTTGGCAAGACCGTCATACAGCCACAGGTTCGGCTGATACCGAAGGTTGCGAGCCGTCACGGTACTGTCGAAAAAAGCATGGTAAATTGTTCGGGACATTGTCTGGCAGGAGTCGGGGTCGGGCATTTCCAGCGAAAGAGCCATGCTTTTCCCGCTGACTCCGCCTAAGATTACGCTCCCGCTTTCATTGCTTCGCAGCAGGACGACCGGATAATCCCCCAGCCCTTTGCCAAACACCCCGGAATAGTAGCTGCAAAATGACATGACCAAATTCAAGTCATTGGAATTCGCGCTGTTTTTTACTGCCTGATCCAAGTAAAAAGTTGTTTCTTTATTTTCCGATGAAGCCTTTACGGGTGTAAAGCTGCCAAAGCAATAACTGGAATTGCTGATATCATAGAAGTCGTACCAGGTCGGGGCCTGAATTTGAAAAGCTTTTTCCGCGCTGTTTGTTTTTGCAAAGGGAATAATCGCGTTCCAGCTTTGATTTCCTGTCATACTGAACTTTATGCCGGTTATGTATTTTTCCGTATGTGCTATGTTGGCGGAATCAAGCCATGGAAGCATAAGCACATTTTTCCCCTGAAAAACCAAAAGATCAGAGTACATATCCCCGTTAACCTTAGCATCTTCGCCTGAATTTTCGCCCAGCTTAACATGATAAGAAAAATTCACATAATCGGTGCCGTCTGTTACAGGGCCGATTTCCCAAACACCGTTCAGGTTGTTGACGGGAACCTTTTTGCCCTTGTTATCCGTACAAGCGGGCTGCGAAGTATTCACCTTACCGTTATCCAAATACAGCATTTTTTGCGTTGAAAGCTTCTCTGGCTTCAATTGGACGGAAACCGACAGAAGCTTTCCGTCAATATCCTCCGGCTTCACATCATATTCCACCGCAAACCGTGAAACACTTTCGTCCACACGGTCAACTTGATCGGCCCGGTAAAACCAGACTGCGCCCGAAGCAATGACTGCGACCAGTAAAACAGCGACTATACTGATTATTTTTCTTTTCATACGTCTATCTCCCCGATAATTTGTCCTGTTTAAAATTATGGTTTTTCATTCACAAACAAAGCATTAAAGGCGATGAAATAAATAATTTCCATAAACATGAAAGGCTAATTTTATTATACTTTTCCATATTTGGAAAAAAAAGGGTGCTGCGTTCGCTTTTTGGGCGGGTAATTTTAGGACTTACGCCATGTTGCGAAAAGGTGATCGGCTTTTCGGTTAGTGACTCCGGTTTGGATTTATCTTCCTCTTAAAATAAAAAAACTTCATTCCACGGCCTGTCGCGTAACAGTGCCGGGGAATGAAGTGCTTTATCGATCATTATGGCGGGGAAACAGCAGCATGTTCTACCCATGCATTCCATTTGGCTTTGTTGTTTTCGTCCGAGAGCAATTTATACCGCAATTCGGAGTCATTGAACGGAACATTGCAAATATGGGCGCGAAGGGAGTATTCCTTCAACAGGGAGTTAATAACCGAAGAATAGCCCCGGACAAGCTGCTCCGTTTGTTGATCGGAAAAGCCGGCGGATTGAAACTCGCTGCGGCTTTCGATTTTTTGAACTGTGTTCAGATTCAGTTCTTCCAACGGATATTTTCCCGGCTGTTCTGTCATCCAGCTGGCAAGGTCATACTCAATACTGTTGAGATCGGATAAGGTTTGCTTCTGTGAATAGGTACTATCCTTCAGGCCCCAAAGCGGAAGAAGCGTATCGGAAAGAAAATAATTCTTATAAACTTCTTCCGCGCGTTCCCCTAAAATTCCGGAAAGAAGTTGCGTATCGGTGCACCGGTCGGGACGATTCCAGTTTTTCAGCAGATACTTCAGCAAGGAGTCCGATTTTTGGGTTTGCCGGTCGCTGAGTCCCTCAATAAGCCAAATTACAAGCGGAGCCTGGACATAATGTAAAAATTCGATTTTTGCTTCGCCGTCTTCCGATTTTGTAATCGCTTCCTCCTCCATTGGCGCAAGTGAAAACAGCCCGGGATCTTTCAGCCTGACATACAAGTATTTGTTAAAGAGTGATGTAAATTGCTGCTCCGGCTGTATGTTCAAAGAAGACCGTAATTCTTCCGGAAGAAACCTCATGGAATAATTCTCATAATATGTGGCGATTCCCTCATAAAACCAAAGGCGGGGTGCACAGTGGAATTCCTGCGTACGGAAAATACTGTCAAAATAAGCATGAAACAGGCGATGGCTGAGCAGTTCCCAATCCCGTTTATTGTTTTCATGAAAGGTAGCGCACACGGAACCGGTTCCGGCGCCGCCAATGATTGAGGAGCCCGATTTATCGGATGAAGGCAGTAAAATGATGTTGTAATTTTTTCCGGAGAAAGAAAAAAGTCCGGAATAATAACGGTACAATGCAAGAATTCCGTTTTGTACAGAGCCGGACAATCCTTTACTGCTTTGAGAAAGCGTATAAATTTTAAGGGAATTAACAGAATGAAGCTCGAAGCGCCCCATACAAAAGCTATTATTATTCAGGTCATAGGCATCCGCCCATGTAACATTTTTTATGCTTGTATAGGGAACCGCTTCCGTCCATCCATCCCTTTTTTTCATCGTAATTGACAGCTCGCCGATTACCGCCTTATTTTCCGGATAATCTGCCTTGTAAAATTCCATGGGCAGCAAAAAGGCTTCTCCGCCGTCAAATATGCAATAATCTTCAGAAATACTGCCGCGAAGTCCATGCTTGCCCAAGGCGCCTATTTGCACTTCGTAGGCCAGCGTTGCTTTTGCCCCACGCCCAAGGTGAAAATCAACTGAATTGTCCGTTTGCTGTGCGGGTACGCTGAGTCCGTTTTTATCAATACAGGATTTTATGGTAACCGTTTTATCACCGGTATAAAGTGAAATCTTTTTTCCCTTTGAAAAAATTAGATTTGAAACTTCTGCGGAAATCTCAAGAACATTTGCTTTGGTCGTTGAAGCCGTTACCGTGTAGTGCATATTGTAAGGAGCGTCATACCAAGCAAAAAAGATGCCGGCAGCCAGCCCTGCCAAACAAATAAAAAAAATAATAATTTTTTTATGTTTTCCCATCTTGATAAACAAAGCCCCCCTCTCACAGGCGGTCCGATTTCAATTTATATGCAAATCAAGCCTGCCTGAAAAGGCAGGCTTGATTTATTGGGTGCTTTTGGGAGATGAGATGTTTTGGGTGATTTTTTATCTGTATAGTATGTATTTGCAAAAGGAATTATTTGATTGTGTCCTTGGTAAGAACGGAAACGCCGGTGTCAACCGAGGTTTTGTCAATTGTTTCGCCCTTGACTGCCTTCACAGCGGCCTTCATACCTTCGGAGCCCATCACGTCCGGGTTCTGAGCCATTGTGCAGAGTAGGGAGCCGTCTTTAATCAGGGAGAAAATAGAATCGGATTTGTCGAAGCCAACGCCGACGATATCTTTTTTGCCGGAGCCTTTAATTGCATTGCCTGCGCCGACTGTACTGCCTTCATTTGCTCCGAAAATACCTACAACGCCTTCTGTAATGTAGTTGTCTGCAATATCCTGTGATTTTGTCGCGTCGCCTTCACCGTACTGAGTTTGGAGCAGTGTGTAGCCCTTGCCCTCAAACGCGGAACGGAAGCCTTTTTCACGTGCTACGGTAGATGCTGTGGCGGAGTTTACGTTAACAATGCCGATTTTGCCGTCTTTTTTACCGGCTGCTTCCAGTGCCTTCAGCATTTGCTCGCCGGCTGTTTTGCCCGCGGCTGTGTTGTCTGTAGCAAAAGTAGCAACGCCTTCGGTCTTTGCGGGGGAGTCAACATAAATAATCTTAATTCCTTTTGCCTTCGCGTCTTCCAGCGATGCGGAAATTGCGTCCGGGCCGTTTGCCGCGATCATGATTGCGTTCGCGCCGTCTGCGATGGCGTTATTTACAC
>JAEWDK010000022.1 GCA_023390175.1 Bacillota bacterium | reverse complement strand
AGTAATAATGATAGGTAAACCTTTGAAGCAATCTCCGGTTTTTCCCCCATTCCACACCGTGCGTGAGACTTTCACCTCACACGGCGTTCCATCAATTTAAAAGTAAAGTTTGTTATAACGCAGAATTCTTATAAAATACTAATTGTTTCGAGTTTAGCCTTTTTTCTTAGAATATTTATTTTATTTATCATTGGTTTAGTTATGTTTAATAGATCCATATATTCATTAATTGTTTTATCTTCTGTTGCATGTATTAGAGAATGTACATCATTTTTGACAAGTATAAGATTTTTATAAGTGTCATCTCCGCCAAGCTCTTTAGGAAGTTTATGATGGCAGATGAATTCACCTGGTATTAGTACATCTCCAGTAATAGCACATTTGCCACATTGTGCACAGTATAAAGAAATTATATTATCAGAAAGTTCAACATTTTCATTAGTTGTTTCTTCTACTATAAGTTGATGAATAATGCTTATATCAACTTTTAAAGAATTGTGTATTTCTTTCCGTCCCATAGGAGTGTAGTCATTAATTATTTTCTTTTTATATTTGGGAATTGCATTCCGTATATATCCTATAGGTGTAAGGGGATATCCATCAACAAAGCGTATTTGAGCACTATGTCCATATTTTTCCTTAAGATACCCTGTTTTTATTGAACCCTTCTTTTGAAGTCTTTTCTTTAGCCTGTTTTCAAGTATTTTTTTGATTTGAAACTGTATTTTACCAAAATCGTTGCTAATGAGTGTGGCGTATTGATAATAGTTATGAACACCCCATACATATGAGTTGTACAGATTTATATTGTTTCTTGATTGAATATTATTTTTACATCTTTGCATATCTTTTATTTTATTTCTTAGAGTATCTGCAATGTTTTTGGCAGCTTTATCTGAAATATGCGATTTAACGATATACTTATTCCGTCTTTTGATTGCTTTAATCTTAAAGCCAAGGAATTCTGAGTATTTTGTCTTTAGATTAACTATTTTAGATTTTTCTTTACTTATTTTCAATGATAGTCTTTTAATCAACCATTTTTCGGTAGCAATAAATATTCGTCGAGCATCATTATAATTCCTACAGAAAATTTTAAAATCATCTGCGTATCTTACAATGTAAATTTCTTTAAGCTTAGTCCTTCGTAGTGCTCTAAATTTAGAAGAATTACAACTATAATTTGTTTGGGATTTCATATTTTCCCATTGATTAGTTATCCACCAATCTAATTCATTAAGAACAATATTACTAAGTAGAGGACTTAAGATGCCACCTTGAGGCGTTCCTTTAGAAGGAAATACAATACTTTTATTTGCCATTATTATTGGAGCTTTTAACATTTTTGTTATAATGCATAAAAGCTTTTTATCTTGTATTCCTAGTGTCCATAATTGCCGACGCAATTTTTTGTGATTTACATTATCAAAGAAACCTTCAATATCAATGTCAACTGCATAGTGTAGATTATAACATTGTATCATTCTATAACATTGAGAGATAGCATGTTCTGCAGACCTGTTAGGTCTGAAACCGTTGCTTCTTTCATGGAATTTTGCTTCACAAATTGGTTCAAGAATCTGCAGTATACATTGTTGTACAACTCTATCCATTATGCAAGGTATACCTAGTGGTCTTGTTTTGCCATTAGGTTTAGGAATATCAACACGTTTAACTGGTTTGGGATTGTAGTTTGTAAGTTTTTTACGTACTATATTAATTATGCTTTCTGTAGATAGTTTTGCTACATCTTCTATGTTTCTTTTATCTACACCTGGTGTTTTACTTCCAGGATTCTTTTTTATATTCCTATAGGCAAGCATAATATTCTGTTTTGATAATATAAGTGGCATGAGTTTAGTAAAAACTTCACCATCTGTACTTTTAGCATAAAGATTATCAAGTATATTTGTCATATTATAATATTCTGAGTTTCTTAGTTTTTGTTTCTTTCTTATTTTATGAGAATCCAATATAGTTAATATCTCCTTTCTGAGACCTTCTTTAATCATACTCGAATCTACATTGATTGCGTTAACAAACTTTTGTTTTATAAATTGACTTGAGGCTATCCCTCCACAGCTTATTATCACTGTTTCATAGGTACTATGCCTCTACTCTCACTACAATAAAGATACTTATAGTTCTTCGATATCACCGCTTCATCGGCTGATAAACGCCTCTGCGTTTGTAGCTTTCCACGTTCCAATATTTATCCCTGTACATATATCTTTAGGTGCTTTCTTTAAGCCTGTGTACTTGATAGTGCCTGTAACACTATATGGAAGTTCATACTTACCAATTTTACTAATCCACATACACGGTATATTAATACCATATGTATTTCTACATATTCAGCGTCTAGACTTGTACAATCGAAAGTTTGTCTGCAAAATTAATTGCTATTCTCACCATAGATATTTTATAGGCATCCGACCTATGGGCTACACCACCCACCTCTGGGCAGATTTCGTTAGTTGGGTATAATCCACAATTCTTTTCGGTAGCTTTCAGCCGACTTCACCGAGCTTTTAACAACTTATTTTTTATCCAATAAATTGCTAATCGGAGTATTAACGAGAGCATTTCAGGATGTTACTCCATCATTCTACTCATGAAAAATATTAGTTCTATTAAAACTAAAGGTTTTAATGTCTAAGCTTTTCACTTAGAAACGTGTCACACA
>JAEWDK010000005.1 GCA_023390175.1 Bacillota bacterium | reverse complement strand
GGTGTGCTTGCGGAAGAGTACCCGGCCCCGGTGGTTAAAATCGGCGTCAACGACGTTTACGGCCATTCCGGCCCGGCGGTTGACCTGCTGGATGAATTCGGCCTGAACGCTTCCCACATTGTAGAAGTGACTAAAAAAGCGCTCGGCAAATAGTGTTATCTTATTATACAAACCGTTAAATGAAGACCGGCACCCGAAAGGGTGCCGGTCTTTTGTCTATTTGATTTCCTATTCGGAAACATGATTCTTTTTATTGCCAAGGTATGCAGCCTTCACGTCGGCGTTTTCAAGCAGTTCCTTTCCCTTGCCGGAAAGCTTAATGGTGCCCGTTTCCAAAACATGGCCCTCATCCGCTACACGGAGTGCAAGGTTTGCATTCTGCTCAATCAGCAGGATTGTCATGCCCTGCTTGTGAATTTCTTTGATAATCTCGAAAATGCCCTTCACGACAAGGGGTGCAAGGCCAAGTGACGGTTCGTCCATCATAATCAGCTCCGGCCTGCTCATCAGGGCACGGCCAACCGCAAGCATCTGCTGCTCGCCGCCGGACAAAGTCCCCGCAAGCTGCCAGGAGCGTTCCTTCAGTCGGGGGAACAGGTCGTAAATCCGCTTAACATCTTCGGAATAGTCGTCTTTTCTCATGTATGCGCCGATTTTAAGATTTTCATAAACGGTCAGGTTCGGGAAAATACGGCGGCCTTCCGGTACCAGCGTAATTCCGTGCTTTACAATATCCTGTGACTGCTTGCCGGTAATGTCCAAATCGTTGTACGTGATTTTTCCGCTCTGCGGTTTTACCAGGCCGACCACGGAACGGAGCGTGGTGCTTTTACCCGCGCCGTTTGCGCCAATCAGGGTAACAATGCTTTTGTCCGGCACCTCGAACGAAATTCCCTTTACCGCTTCAATGCCGCCGTAAGACACATACAGATCCTCAATTTTCAGCATCGTCATCCACCCCCAAATACGCTTCGACCACACGCTGATTGTTCTGTATGTCAGCCGGCGAGCCTTTGCCGATTGTCTGCCCGAAGTCGAGCACATAAATTCTGTCCGATATTTCCATAACCAGGTCCATGTGGTGTTCAATCAGGAAAACGGTCAGGTTGAAGTCCTGCTGAATCTGCTTAATGGATGCGGTCAGCTCATCCGTTTCCTGCGGGTTCATTCCCGCGGCGGGTTCATCCAAAAGCAGAAGATTCGGATTTGTTGCAAGCGCGCGTGCAATTTCAAGGTGGCGCTGCTGGCCGTAGGGAAGGGAACTGGCCACGTCGTTTCTCACGTCGGCAAGTCCCATCCGCTCCAAAAGCGCTTCGCTTTCTTCGCGCATGCGCTTTTCTTCACGCACGGCGCCGGGGAAACGAAGGGTCGCGCTGAATACATTGCTCTTCATACTGAAATGCTTCGCAATGATGATGTTTTCAAACACCGTTAAATCCTTAAACAGGCGGATATTCTGGAAGGTTCGGGCAACGCCCTTGCGGGTGATTTTGTCCGGGCTCATACCGGTAATGTCCTCACCGTTCAGTACAATTTTGCCGCTTGAAGGGGTGTAAACACCGGTAATCATGTTGAATGCCGTTGTTTTTCCCGCTCCGTTTGGGCCGATAAGCGCGACAATCTGATGCTCGCGGATTGTCAGGTTCAGGTTGTCAACGGCAACAACGCCGCCGAACTGCATCGTCATATTTTCGGTTCTTAATACAATGTTTTTATCAATGATTGGGTCAACCGCATGCGTTTTGCTGCTCATTTTGTGATTCCCTCCTTTGCCGCTTTCGGAAACAGCTTTGATTTTATCTTAGCAAAGAAGTAAAAAATCCGATCCCATGAAAGCTCGGTTCTGCCCATGAGCCCCTTGCGGTAGAACAAAACAATTACCATGAGCAAAATAGAGAAAATTACCATGCTGAAACCGGGGCGGAACAACGAAATTTCGTAGCCCGCAATGGTTAACGGTTCGTCAAAGGCACGCAGCAGCTCCAATCCCCCGGTTACAATGAACGAGGCGATCACGGTACCGCTCAGGCTGCCCATGCCGCCCAAAACAATAATCAGCAGGAAATTGTATGTCAAAGTAAAATAGAACTGCTTTGGGTCAACCGTGCCAAGCAGGGAAGCGTAAAGGCCGCCGCCGATTCCGGAAAAGAAGCCGCCGATGACAAAGGAGAGCACCTTGTGCTTAAACAGGCTGATTCCCATTGCCTCCGCAGCGATATCATCTTCGCGGATTGCTTTAAATGCACGTCCGTAGCTGGAGCGGATTAAAAGAGCCACTAAAATCAGCACAATGATTGCAATGCCGAACGACCACCACATGTTGTTGGCGTTATCCGGTATTTTATTAATGCCGAGCGCGCCGTTCGTCACGTTCTGCCAGTTGGTAAGGATAATTCGGATAATTTCCGAAAAGCCCAGCGTGGCAATCGCCAGGTAGTCGCCCCGGAGGCGCAGAACGGGCGCGCCGATCAAAAAGGCGGCCAAGGCTGCCAGCAGGCCGCCTAAAATCAGTGCGGGAACAAAACTGAGGTGCAGGTTTGCAATAGCCGGATTCATCGGTTCCATATAGAATATTGAAGGACGAAGGTCAAGCGGCAGCGTGAAAATTGCCACCGTATAGGCGCCGATTGCCATGAAGCCGGCCTGGCCGAGTGAAAACAGGCCGGTAAAACCGTTTACCAGGTTCATTGAAAGCCCGATAATCGTGTAAATCGCACACAGATTCAAAATTCTTACAACGTAAGCGTCCAGATTATCGTTTGCGAAGTTGATGAAAAGCAGAACAGCAACTGCAAGCACAGCAGTGCAAATTAGATTGCGCTTTTTGTTTTTATTCATTCGTTACACCTTCTCCGTTGTCTTTTCCCCGATCAGGCCGGTCGGCTTGATCAAAAGAATCAAAATTAACAGAATAAAGGCGAACGCGTCACGGTACCCGGTAAGCGGCTGGAAGAAAGCAACCAGCATTACTTCGATTAATCCGAGGATAAATCCGCCGAGCACAGCGCCCTTAATGTTGCCGATGCCGCCGATTACCGCGGCGACAAAACATTTCAGGCCGGGCATAACACCCATTAAGGGGGAAACCTGCGGGTATTTCATTCCCCACAGGATAACCCCGACCGCCGCAAGGCTGGAGCCGATTCCAAAGGTAGCCGCAATAACCAGATTGATGTTGATTCCCATCACGCGTGCAATTTCATAATCCTTTGAAACCGCGCGCATTGCCATGCCGAGTTTGGTTTTATTGATGACAAACAGCAGAATCGTCATGCAGACCACCAAAACAAACGGTACGACCAGCGAAGCTTTTTGAATTGTAATGGTTCCGATCTGCACGGTTGACATCATTCCCATGATGTCAGGAAATGCCTTTGGCTTTCCGGTAAAAAGATAGGTGGCCAAATTTTCAAGCAGGAACGAAACGCCGATGGCGGAAACCAGAATGGAATCCTTCGGTGCGTCCCGCAGCGGACGGTATGCCAATCGTTCAATCAGCATACCGAGCAGTGCGGTGAAAATAACCACGAAAATACATGCAAAGTACCACGGCAGGTGAAAAACGGCAATGCCGAAGAAGGTAAAATAAGCCGCCATCATAAAAATGTCACCGTGAGCAAAATTGATTAAGCGCAGGATACCGTAAACCATGGTGTATCCAACAGCAATCAATGCATAAAGGCTGCCCACGGCAATTCCATTTGTTAAGTTTTGTAAAAACAATCCGATCGTCATAGTTTAACTTCCTAATCCGTCAATTCGTTATTTTGCAATTGTTACAGTATCCTTATAAGTAAACTTTCCGTTCTTCACTTCTTTAATAATAGCGGAATTCTTATCTGCATCGCCGTCTGCGGTAAATGTAATTTGACCGGTTGCGCCTTCTACACCCTTTGTTTTTGCAAGCGCATCACGAATTGCAGTCGGGTTGGAGGAGTTTGCCGCTTCGATTGCCTTGATGATTACAAGATATGCGTCATAGCCCAAAGCGGTAACAGCAGCCATGTTCTTATTCGGGTATGCCTTTTTATAGGCTTCGACAAATTTTTTGCCTTCGGCGGTTACAGGAGCGGCATCATCGAAGAAAGTGGAAATGGTGGCGCCCTCCACGTCTTTTCCGCCTACGGTTGTGAATTCGTCAATGTCCCAGGTATCGCCGCCCAGGAACGGAGCAGTAATGCCAAGCTGGCGGGCCTGCTTCATTACAAGCGCGGACTCCGTGAAGTTTCCGGGTGCAAAAATAACGTCCGGGTTCGCTGCCTTCACGGTTGAAAGCTGTGCGCCGAATTCCTGGTCGTTCGTATTGTAGTTTACTGTAGTAACCACGGAATTTGGGTCGCCTGTTAATTTTACAAATGCTTCTTTAAAATATGTAGCAAGTCCGACTGCATAGTCGTTTGAAACTTCCTGAACAATTGCGGCCTTTTTTGCACCGGTTTTAAATGCGTAGTTCGCCATTACAGTGCCCTGGAACGGGTCAAGGTAGCAAACGCGGAAGTAGTAATCGTTGCCCTTTGTTACCAGCGGGTTTGTGCAGGAAGCACCCACCGCAGGAACCTTGTTCTTCTTCACCAGTTCGCCCGCCGCCATGGAAAGGCTGGAACCCCAGGAACCGATAATTGCGGAAACCTTGTCTTTTTCAATCAAACGCGCAGCGGCTGTTGTTGCCTGTGCTTTGTCCGATTTGTTATCTGCGACGACAAGCTCCACTTTTTTACCGAGCACGGTCGGATAAAGCTTGTTGGCAATTGTAACACCCTCAACCTCGGCCTCGCCGCCGGCCGCGTTCGCTCCGGTGAGCGGTTCAAACACACCGATTTTAATCGTATCTCCGCTGGTGGCGGCCTGTGCCCCGGAAGCGCTGTCCACCTTTTTGCATCCTGTGAAAGCTGTTGCTGTCATGACCAATGCCAACAATAATGCTGCAAATTTTTTCATTTCTAAGATTCCTCCTCATAAAGTTGATTGTGTCCGGCTGTGTCAAAAACGCCGATAAAACAAGCCGAATGGAAGTTGTAAACTTTTTTGATTATACCATGTGGAATTATGAAATTCAAGCAAAAATGAATTTTTTGTTAACCTCTCCGCCATTTCTGTTTTTTCAATAGGTATCATCAGGCACTTGCCGGCTTACAGGTTCGAAACTCTGCAGCGCTGCAATATACATATATATATTAGAAATACGAAAACGCATGCAGCGGCAAAATTCTCAGCATAAATTGCTGTCTTAAAAATTGTGCGTTAACTTATTAATATGAAAATTTCCAAAACAATAATTGCAAAATAACGCTGAAAACTTATTTGCAGGAGATAAGTGCGGGTAAACCGGCTCATTTTTAGCTCTATTTACGCCTTTTCGCTGACTGAAACACTTTTATGCAAGGGAATTGTTGGTTAGAAATTAAACAATTTCGTTCCTGCCCGTGCGCTTCACCGTCCTTAAACAAACCTTTGTACAGACTGTGTTCCCGCTGATTTGGTAAAAAAATTTCCATCTTGGGAAAAGACCCGCGGTTTTGCCCTGCCAAATGATGGAGTGTTGAACTTTTCGGAGCCGTAAGATATAATTTAGACAAATCTTTTACAAAAAGGAGAACACACAATGAACAAGATGAACAAGAAAAAAGTAATTTCGATGCTTTTCAGCTTGGTGCTGGCATCCAGCCTTGCGGCCTGTTCGGGCGTCGCACAAACGCAGCCCGCTTCCGCCGCGGGTACAGCTGTCACTTCAAACCTGACGGCTTCTAATAATGCAGCATCCGATTCAGTAAAAAACAGTATTTCAGCATCTGTCGCTTCCGCGCTGTCAAACAGCGCTGCGGAAAAGGGTAACGCAGTCAATTCAAAAAACACAGCTGCCGGTTCCACTGCTTCGCAGCCTGATGTCACACAAAACGCAGCTGTAAAAAATACGAGCTTAAGCAGCGGCTCAAACAGCGCAAAAGTGGAGGCAGTGAATACGGGGAGCACATCATCCTGCCCGTATAAATCACCGTCGGGCTCAACTCTTTCCAACACAGCAAACGCAGTAAACGCCGCATCGGCGAACAGCAACTCATCCTGCAATAAAATATTCCGTTATATTATATCGGGCAATCAGGCTTCCTGTATCTCCGGAAATACGGTTTCCTGCAACCCAAGCTTCTGCGGCACTTCTATCTGCGATATTATTAAGTGCAGCACAGCCACCTGCAAAACAACTGTCTGCAAATCTACCTCCTGTAAAGCAACCGCTTCCGGCAAACCTGTGGCAAGCACGCCGTCTGCTTCCAGTAAACCGACCTCAAGTGCCCCTTCGGCAGGGTCAACAGCTTCTGCTCCTGTCCAAGTGAACGGGACTATGGCGAATCAGGTTCTGCAGCTGGTGAATGCAGAACGTGCAAAGAACGGACTCGGTGCGCTGACAATGAACACGAACGCGGGCAAGGCCGCTCAGGTCAGAGCGACAGAAATTGTTACAAGCTTTTCTCACACCAGACCAAACGGACAGGATCCGTTTACCGCGCTGAAACAATTTGGCGTTTCTTATTCCACCGCGGGTGAAAATATTGCCTACGGTTACCCGGATGCAAAGTCCGTTATGAATGCCTGGATGAATTCCCCCGGACACCGCGCAAATATTTTAAACGGTAGCTTTAAACAAATCGGAATCGGCGTTTATCAGTCCAAGGGCACGTATTATTGGACCCAGGAATTCATTGGCTAACAAATTGATACTTCTGATTACAAATATTTAACTGTCATTTTCACCGAAAGTGTATATAATGTAAGTATAGGAAAAATTATAACGATATTTGGTGAAGGCAGTGGGAATATGGGTCGTCATGAAAGAAAAGTTAAGAGCAGAAGAGTCAGGCACATTGTAATTGTGTCTGCTCTTCTGCTCTTTGTCGGTTTAGTTGGTTTGGTTGTTGTTCACATTTCCGATCAGATGGTTGCTGTTACCATGTCAAGGCAGGTTACCACTCCGGTTCAGGCGGAGCATAACGCTTCGGCAGCGTCAAAGCCGCCGTCAAGCGCCGGCACACCGTCTTCCTTTGCCCCGGGTTCGAGTGTGCCCTCATCGTCGGCACCGCGGCCGCCGTACTCTTCGGCGCCCGGCTCGCAGGCCCCGGTTTCGTCCGCCGTGCCGATGGATCCTGCCGTTTATCAGGCAATGTATCCACAGCTGTACGCGGAGCACACTGAAACGGTTCCGGTAAAGGGAAAAGTGGTTTACCTGACCTTTGACGACGGCCCGTCTAATCTGACAATACCCCTTTTGGATGTGCTGGACCGCTATCAGGTAAAAGCGACCTTTTTTCTGGTTGGTAAAACCGGCCCGGAGGATCTGAAGGCCATGAAGGCAATTGTTGACCGCGGTCACGCGATTGGGGTACACTCCTACACGCATCGTTTTCAGCAGATTTATGCGACGCCTGCCGCGTTCCTCGATGATTTTGCCCGCATGCATGACCTGATTCAGAAAACGACCGGGGTGGATACCCACATTTACCGGTTTGCCGGCGGCAGCGTCAATGATTATAACCGGGCGACAACAGCAAAGGCAATTATTACGGAAATGAACCGGCGCGGCTATACATATTTTGACTGGAATGTAAGTTCCGGGGACGCGGAACGGCACCCTACTGCTGCTTCTATTTATAATGATGTGATCAGGGGGGTACATGCGCATACACAGTCCGTAGTGCTTTGCCATAACACCAGCGTGAAACGCAATACGCTTTTGGAAATTCCCAAAATAATTGAAACACTTCAAAAGGAAGGGTATCAATTTCAAACATTGGACCCTTCGGTTGATCCTGTGCCGTACCGTTTTCAGGTACCGAAGCAATAAAAAAAGAAGCCCGCGTCAGCGGGCTTCTTTTTTTGCTCGGGCTTCTGCGAGCAGAAGGTCAACCATTCTGCCGTAGCTTTTCACGCCGTCTTCCTGACGGTTTGCTTTCAGGTAGCTGTCATTCACTGAGGTGGAGACCTGCGCCACAGGCCCCTCAAATTGTTTCCAGTAAGCGGAGTTGTCCGCCAAATCCCGCCTGACCCCGTCGCTGAGCGTTGCGAAAATCCGGTTGGCCGCGTCGCTGTCGGCGTCAAACAGCGCATTCGAAACATAAATAAAGGCAAGCATCTTACCGGAATATTGAAAATCCGTATCAGTGCTCTTTTCGCAGACCAGGTAGCCGATAAAATTGGCTTCATCCTCACGCATGTATCCGCGCAGGTGCGACAGCTCGTGGCACATTGTTACGGGAACAGAATAATCCGGAATATCGGCGTTTATGTTTGCTTCGAAAGTAAATGGGAAGAATATTCCTGTAATATTTCCGTAAGACATCAGCCGGGAGCCAAATACAGGTTTCGGTGCCCCGTAACCGGCCCGTAAAAGAGGATAATCTGCATTTATTTTATTGTAGGACAATTGTGCTTTTTTTGCAGTGTCATAAATTGTCGGTTCGCTCAGCTTCATAACGGAATGGTCATCGGTTTTCACGGCTTTTCGCAGTGTGTTCACATTCTGTGCCAATTCGCCGCAAAGCGCGGTCAGTTCTGTTTTGGAGGACGGCTTTATTTCCAGACCGGAGGTTTGCGCGAACGGGTACCGGCTGTAGTTTATGCCGCAGTCAATCATAAATAAAAAATAAAGGATACTTGCAAGACAAATCAGGTTCAGGAGGGATTTTATTACGTTGTTCGCCCTGCCTTCCTTTGCTTTTACAATTTTTATCACAGAACGGATAAGATAAACAAAAAGTCCGGCCAAAAGCAGAACAACCAAAAATTCCGCAATGGAAAAGGGAAAAAGCGAAGTTGCCGCATTTACCCCAAGCGACAATCCGGGGTAAAGCGTGTCGGCATACCACTCTGCAAAAGCAGGGTTTCTGACCGCGGCAAAGTTTAAAACCAGCGCAGCCGGGGCAAAGGCCAAAAGATAAAATCGCTTCAGCCTGAGTATTTTTTTCAAGAGATCACCTCCGGAATTTCGTAAAACGGGTTCTGCATTATTGTAGTATAATGCCCGCCCCGAGTCAATCGCCAACTGCTCCACAATGGAATTTGCGCTGCGCTTTGGCTCGTTTTCTCATTTTTCGAATGGAACCCAGTTGCCTATAATGCATAAAAATGGTATTATTAAATTCAAAGGCACAAGGGGTGGGCATATTCTGCTTTCGCTTTTTGGCCGAAAAATAATTTTAATGATTCAAATTTTAACTTTCTGCAATATAATAGATTATAATTGATTTGTGAGGTGACCGCATGAAATTCTATATTCAGCAGAGTACGCAAGCTGATTCTCTTTTTATGATCATGGATTCTCTCGGTCAGCTTATTTACCGGGTGACCGGCGATTCCCTTGCAATCGGGAGCAAAATTTACTTGATTGACCAAAACCAAAAAGAAGCAGCCCGCATTTTCAGTGTGGGACTCACTGCCATTTCAAAATATTCCGTCTTTATCGGTGACAAGGAGCGTGCGCGCGTCATACAGAATTTGACCGCCGCGCGGCAGCCGATCAAAATAAAGGGGATCAGCTGGCGCTTTCGCGGCGACCTTGTCACGCGTTCCTACGACATTATTGACGTGGCGTCCTCTGTTGTCATGACGCACGGCCGCTGCTGGAACACTACAGGGGAATGCTACGGCGTTGAGGTCACAAAAGAATCCGATGTACTGCTGAGCCTTTGCCTTGCGGTAATCCTTGACAATATTGTGATCGGCAGCACCGCCGCCGCTTTGCCTGCAAACTAGAAACTGATTGACAAATAATGCCCGAAATGTCATAATAAACAGGTTATTTAATCGCAGAAAAACCCGGATTTTATCGGGATTTCGATATTGACTCGGGATAAAATTCAGGAGGGAATAAGATGAGCAGGGAACTTGCAAAAACCTATGATCCACAGGAAGTGGAAGACAGAATTTATGATTTTTGGCTTTCCGGCGGCTATTTTCACGCGGAACCGGACCCGGAGAAAAAACCATATACAATTGTGATTCCGCCCCCGAATATTACCGGTCAGCTCCATATGGGGCACGCGCTTGACGAAACGCTGCAGGATATTCTGATCCGCTGGAGGAGAATGCAGGGCTACGCCGCACTTTGGCTGCCGGGTACCGACCACGCCTCCATTGCAACGGAAGCGAAAATCGTGGAAGCCATGCGCAAAGAGGGTGTTACGAAGGATGACATTGGCCGTGACGCGTTTTTGGAGCGCGCATGGAAATGGAAGGATAAATTCGGCGGCCGTATTATTGAGCAGCTGAAAAAGCTCGGCTCCTCCTGCGACTGGGAACGCGAACGTTTTACCCTGGATGAAGGCTGTTCCAAAGCGGTGCGCGAGGTGTTTGTCCGGCTTTATGATAAAGGGCTTATTTACCGCGGCGAACGCATCATCAACTGGTGCCCGCACTGCCGCACCTCCATTTCCGACGCGGAAGTGGATTTCAGCGAGCACGACGGGTTCTTCTGGCATCTGCGCTATCCGTTTAAGGATGGCAGCGGCTTTATTAATCTTGCCACAACCAGGCCGGAAACCATGCTCGGCGATACCGCCGTGGCGGTGCATCCGGAGGACGAGCGTTATCAGGACATGGTTGGCAAGACTTTGATTCTGCCCCTTGTAAACCGTGAAATTCCGGTTATAGCCGATACTTATGTGGAGCGTGACTTTGGGACCGGAGTGGTAAAAATCACCCCCGCCCATGACCCGAACGATTTCGAAGTCGGTCTGCGCCACAATCTCCCCATTATTAATGTAATGGATGACGGCGGAAATATTAATGAAAACGGCGGAAAGTACGCCGGCATGCCCGCGCTGGAAGCCCGCAAACTGATCGTTGAAGAGCTAAAGCAGCAGGGCTTTCTTGTAAAAGTGGAACCGATCAAGCATAATGTCGGTGCCTGCTACCGCTGCGGCACGGTTGTCGAACCGAGGATTTCCAAGCAGTGGTTTGTAAAAATGAAACCCCTGGCCGAGCCTGCCATTGAACAGGTAAAAAACGGCGAGGTTAAATTTGTGCCGGAACGCTTTGAAAAGATTTATTATCACTGGATGGAAAATATTAAGGATTGGTGTATTTCACGCCAGCTTTGGTGGGGCCACCGCATTCCCGCGTGGTATTGCCAGGACTGCGGTGAAATGATTGTTTCCCGCGGGGAACCCCATACCTGCCCGAAGTGCGGTTCCAAAAACTTAAAGCAGGATGAGGATACGCTCGACACCTGGTTCAGTTCTGCGCTTTGGCCGTTTTCCACACTCGGCTGGCCGGATCAAACTGCAGACCTGAAGTATTTTTATCCTACCAATACCCTTGTCACGGGCTATGATATTATTTTCTTCTGGGTTGCCCGCATGATTTTCTCCGCAATCGAGCAGACGGATCAGGTGCCGTTCAACACGGTGCTGATTCACGGCCTAGTGCGTGACGCACAGGGCAGAAAAATGAGCAAGTCACTTGGCAACGGTGTTGACCCGCTTGAAATCATTGAAAAATATGGCGCGGACGCGCTCCGCTTTATGCTTGCAACGGGCAACAGCCCCGGGAACGACATGCGTTTCTCCGATGAAAAAGTGGAGTCCAGCCGTAACTTTGCCAATAAAATTTGGAACGCTTCCCGCTTTATCCTGATAAATATCGATGGGCATGAAGTGAAAAACGAGCTGCCGGCCGACCTTTCGCTTGAGGACAAATGGATTGTCAACTCCTTTAATCAGGTGACTAAGGAAATTACGGAAAACCTGGAGCACTTTGAACTCGGCATCGCCGTGCAAAAGCTTTATGATTTTCTGTGGGATGAATTCTGCGACTGGTATATTGAAATTGCAAAAATCCGCTTGAATTCGGAAGATGAAACAGCGGCGCGGAATGTGCGTCAGGTGCTTGTGTGGGTTATGAGCGGCACACTGAAGCTGCTGCATCCGTTTATGCCGTATATTACGGAAGAAATTTGGCAGACGCTCCCGCACACGGGCGAATCCATCATGGTTTCGAAATGGCCGGAATTTGAAGAAGCTCACAGCTTCTCACAGGCTGCCGACGAAATGCAGCGCATTATGGACGCGGTTCGCGCAATCCGAAACCGCCGTTCCGAAATGAACGTGCCGCCGTCGCGCAAAACACATCTTTATATTGCCACTGCCGCCGGAGAAACGTTCCGGGATGGCGCCGCGATCATTGCCAAGCTCGCTTATGCAAGTGAAGTGGAGGTCGGCGAAGAATACGAGATTGAGGGCGCGGTCACCATCGTTACCCCCGACGCCCGCGTTTATATCCCGATGGATGAGCTGGTTGACAAAAAGGCCGAACTGGAACGCCTTGCAAAGGAATTGGAGTCGGCACAAAAGCAGTTTGTCAATACACAGGCAAAGCTGAGCAACGAAACATTTATGGCCAAGGCACCCGCCAATGTGGTCGACGGTGTAAAGCAGAGCGCTGCCAAGCTGAGCGAACACATCGCGCTGATTCAATCCAGTATGGAAGCATTAAAATAAGCGGATAGGGGGCGGACGGTTTGTTCGCCCCTTTCTGCATGCTAAGGGGATGTTTTAAAGAATGACTTATGAAGAAGCACTGGGTAAAATATCATCGCTTCTGCGCTTCGGCATGAAGCCCGGATTGGAACGGATTGAAAAGCTGCTCCTGCTTTTGGGCAACCCGCAGGACGGGTTAAAATTTGTTCATGTTGCCGGCACCAACGGCAAAGGCTCCACCTGCACACTGATTGCGTCGGTGCTGCGGAAATCAAAGTATAAAACAGGGCTGTTCACTTCGCCCTATGTCACCGATTTTTGCGAGCGGATGCAGATCAACGGGGAAATGATTCCTCACAGTGATTTGGCTTTGCTGGTGGAAAAGACCTTTCCGCTCGTGGAACAAATGGCCCAAAACGGCGAGGTAATCACGGAATTTGAGTTTATCACGGCAATTGCATTGCAGTGGTTTGCTCAAAACGAGTGCGACATTGTTGTGCTGGAGGTTGGCCTTGGCGGCCGCCTTGACGCGACCAACGTGATTAAAACGCCGCTTGTGTCCGTCATCACTTCCATTTCACTCGACCATACCGCAATTTTAGGCGATACGGTGGAACAGATTGCCTATGAAAAGTGCGGTATTATCAAAGAGGATGGGGTTACTGTCTGTTACCCCGACCAGCCGCCGCAGGCGCTTGCGGTAATCCGTCAAACTGCGGCAGCGCGTCATAACCGGTTTGTTTTGGCTGACCTGCACAGTGTGACGCAGCTTTCCGCGAATATCACCGGCACGGGGCTGGAGTACAGGGGCCTGCTTGTCAATCTGCCCTTCATCGGGGAGCATCAGGTGAAAAACGCCGTTACTGCCCTTGCTGTGCTTGAAGTGCTGAAAGAAGAAGGCTACAGCATCGCCGACCACAGTTTTGAAGCGGGCTTCAGCTCCGCAAGCTTTCCCGCACGGCTCGAGGTACTGTCGATGTCCCCGCTGGTTTTGCTCGACGGCGCCCATAATCCGGACGGAACAGCGGCGCTTGCCGCCGCAATCAAAAAATATCTCACCGGGCGGAAATTGGTTGCGGTTATGGGAATGCTTGCCGACAAGGACGTGACTGCCGCCACAAAAAATCTTGCCGGGTTATTTTCCCGTGTGGTAACGCTTGCGCCGGCCAATCCGCGTGCAATGAGCGCGCAGGAGCTTGCCGCACACTGGAAAAGTCTTGGCACGGAGGCGTATATCGGGAGCAGTATTGACGTAGCGCTGCAAAATGCGTTTGACTTTGCCGGCGGGGACGGTGCGGTTGTGATCTGCGGTTCCCTCTATTTAGCGGGCGAGGTACGGCCGCGCGTGATTGAGCTTTTGAAAACAAAATAAAAACTGCTTGTCCTCAAATTTCGAGCAATATTTCAGTCTGAATCCCTTATCGTTATAGATAAGGGATTTTTTCTGTCTAAAGGGTCTGATTTTGAGCATGGGAAATGAAATCAGGTACATAATAAAGTAAAAATCTCATCCGAAAATAATGTAGCAACCTTGTATAATAAGCAAAGATTCTGCCAATACTATAAAATTACATAAAATCAGGGAGGAATCGAAATGAGTGTCAGACTTATTTTGAAGGAGGGCGAACTGACTGCGGTGCTAAGCGGGGAAATTGACCATCATTCCGCGCGCGAAATCCGCAATGCGATTGATGAAGCCGCATCAAAGGTAAAACCGAGGCTGTTGACGCTTGATTTTTCCGGTGTTCAGTTCATGGACAGTTCCGGTGTCGGGCTGATTATGGGGCGCTGCAAATTGATGCAGCTTTGGAACGGACGGGTAAAAATTGCAAATCTGCCGCCCAAAATAGAAAAAATTGTTTCACTGGCTGGTTTAAACCAGCTGTGCATGATTGTGAAGGAAGTGAGAACCAATGAAGTTAATCAATGAGATGTCTGTTTCCTTTTTAAGCTGCTCTTCCAATGAAGCATTTGGTCGTGCGGCGGTCGCGGCGTTTGTTTCGCAACTTGACCCGACCATTGACGAGCTCAGCGATATGAAAACGGCAGTTTCGGAAGCGGTTACCAACTGCATTATTCATGCTTACCGCAATACAATCGGTGTTGTTTACATAAACTGCAAATTATATGAAAACGGTAAAATCGGAATTAGAATACGGGACAAGGGCTGCGGAATCGAAGATGTCGCGCAGGCCATGCAGCCGCTGTTTACAACAGCGGGCGAGGAACGTGCGGGACTTGGTTTTGCGGTTATGGAAAGTTTTATGGACCAGCTGCGGGTGACTTCCAAGCCGGGGCGCGGCACCTGCGTTACCATGTACAAAACGATTGAGCGCCGTCCGGTAACGCCTGCTAAAGGAAAAACGGCCGAATAGACATGGATAGAAATCAAACAATCAGCGAGAATATCGGGCTTGTTCACGCCTGTGCCAGGCGGTTCAAGGGGCGCGGCATGGAGTATGACGACCTGTTTCAGGCTGGCTGCCTCGGTTTGGTCAAAGCGGTCGATCACTTTGACAATGAGCGGGGAGTGCAGTTCTCCACTTATGCCGTGCCGGTAATATTGGGTGAAATCAGGCGCCTTTTCCGCGACGGCGGCGCGGTTAAGGTTGGGCGAAGTCTGAAAGAACTTTCCATGCGCGCTTCGCGGGAAGCGTCCGCTTTTACGGAGCGGGAGGGGAGGTCGCCCACCGTTGGGGAGCTTGCAGAGCTTCTTCAGGTGGAACCGGCAGAAGCGGCGCAGGCGCTCGGCGCTTCACAGCTGCCGCTTTCACTCACCGCGTCGCAGGAGGACGGCGGCGGCCAAATCGATGTCAGCGTGGACTCTTCGGATGATAAAATTGCCGAATTGCTGTCTTTAAAGCAGGTTGTCACCGAACTGGAACCCAAAGACCGCAGTATTATCGTCTTCCGCTATTTCAAAAGCCGTACCCAAATGCAGACGGCGGAGGCGCTCGGCATGACACAGGTTCAGGTTTCCCGCCGTGAAAAGGTGATTTTGAATCAGCTGCGCGCCAAATTATCTTAGCGGGCGTTTCAAAATGCGGATTATGCAATCTGAAGTTTCTGTTAAGGGCTGTACTGAATTAAAAACCATGACTGCAGGAACCTCTGTGCTTTGCGTCAATCTGCTTTTGCTATATAAAAGAAGCTCTCCGTCGTATTGGCGGAGAGCTTCTTTGCCTATTAAAATGTTAATCCGTCAAATCCTTTAAATCATAAGGCGTTTGCTGATATACATAATAGTTCAGCCAATTGCTAAACAGCAGGCTTGCATGGCTGCGCCAGTTAAACGGCGGCTCCAGTGTAATATCGTCATTTGGAAAATAGTTTTGCGGAATAAACGGATGCAGTCCCTTTTTCACATCCCTGAAATATTCATTGGCCAGGGTGTTGCGGTCATATTCCAAATGCCCGGTAACGAAAAACTGTCTGCCGTTTTTTCTTGCTACAATGTGTACGCCGGCTGCGTTGGAAGCGGTCAGAATAACCAGTTCACTGTGCTGGTCAATATCCTCCCGCCTGATTTCGGTATGGCGGGAATGCGGCGAATAAAAATCATCGTCAAAGCCCCGAACAAGCGGGTGGCGGGTATCCAGCACATGATGGCGAAAAATTCCGGAAAGCTTTTGGTCCAGCTGATATTTCGGAATACCGAAGTGATAATACAATCCGGCTTGAGCGCCCCAGCAGATATGAAGCGTGGAATAAACATTTCTGCGGCTCCATTCCATAATTTCGCAGCACTCATCCCAATAGTCTACCTTTTCAAACGGAAGGTTTTCAACCGGAGCGCCGGTGATAATCATTCCGTCGAATTTATCGTTCCTGATTTCATCAAATGTTTTATAAAATGTATTTAAATGAGAGGACGAGGTGTTTTTGGAAATATGGGTCGCCATCTGCATGAGCTCCACGTCAACCTGAAGCGGCGTATTGCTCAAAAGTCGCAAAAGCTGTGTTTCCGTTTCAATCTTCGTCGGCATTAAATTAAGAATAACAATCTTAAGCGGGCGAATATCCTGCTCCATGGCACGCTGATGTGTCATCACAAATATATTTTCGGACTCCAGCACTTCAATTGCCGGCAGCGTTTCCTGAATTTTAATCGGCATTTGTATTTCCCCCTCAGTTGAGAATATTAGATTCATTATAGCAAACATCTATAAATACTGCAATAATACAGCGAAATAACGATATTTTAATAAAAATGCAGGAAAAGCGTTGACATTGTGTTTGCAGCGTGGTATTATAGCTAAGCCGTCGAAAAACGGGGACAAAAAATGCTTGACAATACAACAGTGATGTGATAACATATTAAGCATTCTCGTCTTTTGAACGAAACGAAAAAACTTATTGACAAACCGGAAACGGTGTGGTAAGATAATAAACGCTTCGCAAATGAAACAGAAAAAACGCTTGACAAGTTAAACGAAATGTGATACAATATCAAACGTTCTCCTGTGAATAACGACGGAGATTCAGGACCTTGAAAATTAAACAACGAAAAGAATTAAGGAACCCGTAATTTATTTGAGAGTATAAATGTACTTTCGGACAAGAGTTGGTTGACACTCTAACAAAAGACAACAAAAAATACACGTTAGTGTATCGTATTAAGAGCTTTTCAAAAGCTTTAAGATACTGATGTAAACGCTGGCAACAGCGATTATATACAATATTTTAGAGAGTTTGATCCTGGCTCAGGACGAACGCTGGCGGCGTGCCTAACACATGCAAGTCGAACGGAATTAAGTTTAACACCGAACACTTAGTCGGTGGAACACCAGATGAAATTAAGTAGTCGGTGTTGAACTTAATTTAGTGGCGGACGGGTGAGTAACGCGTGAGTAACCTGCCTTACAGAGGGGGATAACGTCCGGAAACGGACGCTAATACCGCATAACATATTTGAGCCGCATGGTTTGAATATCAAAGGAGCAATCCGCTGAAAGATGGACTCGCGTCCGATTAGCTAGTTGGTGAGATAAAAGCCCACCAAGGCGACGATCGGTAGCCGGACTGAGAGGTTGAACGGCCACATTGGGACTGAGACACGGCCCAGACTCCTACGGGAGGCAGCAGTGGGGGATATTGCACAATGGAGGAAACTCTGATGC
>JAEWDK010000016.1 GCA_023390175.1 Bacillota bacterium | reverse complement strand
CAGATACGAAAGTAGGAGTTAGTGATCCGGCGGTTGTAAGTGGAAATGCCGTCGCTCAACGGATAAAAGCTACCCTGGGGATAACAGGCTGATCTCCCCCAAGAGTCCACATCGACGGGGAGGTTTGGCACCTCGATGTCGGCTCATCACATCCTGGGGCTGTATTCGGTCCCAAGGGTTCGGCTGTTCGCCGATTAAAGTGGTACGCGAGCTGGGTTCAGAACGTCGTGAGACAGTTCGGTCCCTATCTGTCGTGGGCGCAGGATATTTGAGGAGAACTGTCCTTAGTACGAGAGGACCGGGATGGACGCACCTCTGGCGCACCAGTTGTCATGCCAATGGCACAGCTGGGCAACTATGTGCGGATCGGATAAACGCTGAAAGCATCTAAGCGTGAAGCCGGCTCCAAGATTAGATATCCCATAGCGTAAGCTAGTAAGGCCCCTTGAAGACTACAAGGTTGATAGGCTGCGTGTGTAAGTACGGTAACGTACTCAGCTTGGCAGTACTAATAGGCCGAGGGCTTGACCATATTTTTCTTGGTACACCCTCGTTTTTCTCCTCCTGCTTCCTTCCCTTTATTCAGTTTTCAGTGTATATGGTAAGCAAAAGCAAGACACTGATGGTTACGGCGGGAAATGGACCGCAGAATTGCACCATTAGCTCAGTTGGTAGAGCACCTGACTCTTAATCAGGGTGTCCGGAGTTCGAGTCTCCGATGGTGCACCATGAAAAAGTCAGAACGGGGGCCAGTAACCTCTGACCTCTGCATCTGGCTAGTGTAACATGTGGCCCGTTGGTCAAGCGGTTAAGACACCGGCCTCTCACGCCGATAACGGGAGTTCGATTCTCCCACGGGTCACCAAATTTTCAGTTTGTTAATTGAAGATATACAGGATTCTTGATACAGCAAGGCGACAAGCAGACAGGAGAATCGAATTCCTGGGCAACACAGTTGAATAAGGTATTTACACAGCAATGTGATAAATAAAGTTGGTACTGATGACGGTGAGGGTCCACCCGTTCCCATCCCGAACACGGAAGTTAAGCTCACTGGTGCCGAAGATACTTGGCTGGCAACGGCCTGGAACAATAGGAAGGCGCCAACATTTTAAAGCAGTCACCCAATAGGGTGGCTGTTTTTTTATATAATTTCAACGCTGTTCATGCGGTACTTGCATTTTTGCGATTTTTATGTATAATGATATTTAGCGCTTTAAAGCATAAAGCAACGAAAGTGAACGTGGAATTTTGACAAAACAGAAAAAATCCCCGTGATTTTGAGAAAAGGACAGTTTGATTATGATTATTTTAATGAAACACAGCTCCACACAGCAGGATGTGGAGAAGGTTGTCGAAATACTAAAGGAGCACGGGCTTGGTGCCAACCTTTCCACAGGGTCACAGGCGACCATTATCGGCGTTCTGGGTGACAAAGCAAAACTGGGCGGTTTCGACTTTGAACTGCTTGACAGTGTGGAAAAATGCGTACCGATTATGCACTCCTATAAGCTGGCCAGCCGTGAAATGTGCCCGGACGGACGAACCGTGCAGGTGGGTGGGGAAGTAATCGGCGGGAAAAAACTGGTGATGATCGCCGGCCCCTGTGCCGTGGAAAGCGAAGATCAGATTATGCAGGCGGCTGTCGGCGTAAAGGCCGCGGGCGCAAACTTCCTGCGGGGCGGCGCCTACAAGCCCAGGACTTCGCCGTATTCTTTTCAGGGGATGGAAGAAGAGGGCCTGAAAATTATGCGCAGGGCCGCCGATGCGATGGGCTTGAAGGTGGTCAGCGAGATTGTCGCGCATGACCAGATTGACACCGCCGCCAAATACTGCGACATGTTTCAGATCGGCGCGCGCAACATGCAGAATTTCCGCCTTCTGCGCGAAGTCGGGCGCGTGGAAGTTCCGGTTTTACTGAAACGCGGAATTTCTTCCACCATTGAGGAATGGCTTGATGCCGCCGAATATATCATGAGCGAGGGCAATTACAATGTAGTGCTCTGCGAGCGCGGTATCCGCACGTTTGAAACGGCCACGCGCAACACACTGGACCTTTCCGCAGTTCCCGTAGTAAAAGAGCGCAGCAGCCTTCCGATTATTGTCGACCCTTCCCATGCTGCGGGCAAAGCGAAGTACATTGCGCCGCTTTCGCTGGCTGCGATTGCCGCCGGAGCGGACGGACTGATTATCGAAGTGCACCCGAACCCCAAAGCCGCGCTGAGCGACGCCGCCCAGCAGCTTACCCCGGAGGCTTATGCCGCATTGTTCAAGCGGGTGGGCGTGATTGCGGAGGCAGTCGGCAGAACAACAGAATAATACAGCGAATTGTCAACCTTAATAAAATTAAGGTTGACAATTTTTCTGCCTTTTTCTATAATAGAGAAAAAGGAGAGGTATTATGAAAAATAAAGCAACTTTAAATTTGGTGTTCTGCGGACTGTTTGCAGCGCTTACGGCCGTAACGTCACAGATTTCTATTCCGATCGAGCCGGTTCCGGTGAACCTTGCCACCTTTTCGGTATTTCTTGCGGGCGGGGTGCTCGGTGCAAAATACGGCGCGCTCAGCCAGGCGGTCTATGTTTTGCTCGGAGTAGCCGGGCTGCCTGTTTTCGCCGGGTTCCGCGGCGGTGCAGGTGTTCTGGCCGGCCCCACGGGCGGCTACATTATCGGTTATATTGCGGCGGCGTGGCTGGTTGGAATTTTAAGCGATCACTTCGCGAGAAAGGGTCCGCGTCTGGCTGCTTTCATGGCGGCCGGGCTGGCTTTTTGTTACCTGCTCGGCACCACGTGGTTCCTGTTTGTAACAAAAACAAGTCTTTGGGCCGCTCTGACCATGTGCGTATTCCCCTTCCTGATTGGCGACGCGGTGAAAATCGCAGCTGCCGCGGCGGTGATTCCCCAGCTGAGTAAAGTGTTCCACAGAGCGGCCGCGGGGCAAACCGTATAAATCGGCTTTGGGGCTGCTCAGGAGGATACCGGCGATTGCCGCGGTCGAGAATCTGTTAACACAGCATTGTGGAATAGTCTGTCGAAAGTGTTGAAAACGTATCATATAATACGAATAGTACAGTAAAAACAACCTGAAAACGCGGATTTAGACTGTTTTCGGGTTGTTTTTCGATACTTGTCGTATACAGACGGTTGAAAATACAGTTAGTAATGTTGAAAACACACCCTGCTCCATTGTTGAAAACATAAAACAGATGCCTTTTTAACATCCTATATATTAGAAAAGAAATGCTGCCGTATCCGCCGTTTTTTAAAAATTTATTGTAAAATACAGGGCTGAGAAAATGAAATGACGGCAAAGGCACAGCGAGTAAAGAAGCAAAAACGTGCGAAAACGGGAGAAAATGAAGAACTAAATTAAAAATATCGCTTTTTACCCTTGACACCCAAGCCTCCATATGGTAATATCATAAATGCAATTCCTTTGCGCCGCGTTTTGGCGCGCTTTTTTTGAAAAAGCAGCCCTGCCAAAGGGGCGGGGCGTTGTAATAAATCCGAACAAAATTCAGGAGGTAAAAGCTATGTCTACCTATATGCCAAAAGCCGGTCAAGTTGACCGCAAGTGGTATGTAATTGATGCTGCCGGAAAGCCGCTTGGCCGCGTTGCCGCACAAGCCGCCGTTCTGCTCCGCGGCAAACACAAAACAACCTTTGCACCGCACGTTGACTGTGGCGACCATGTTGTGATTATTAACTGCAAGGATGTTCTGCTCACAGGCAAGAAACTGGAAAAGAAGTATTACTATCATCATACGGGCTACATTGGCCATCTGAAATCAGTCAGATACGACACCCTTATGAACGAGAAGCCGTGCATGGCCATGGAACTTGCCGTAAAAGGCATGATTCCGAGTACCACAATCGGCCGCGCCGCACTGTCCAGACTGCGTTTGTTTGAAGGCGCCGAGCACAAGCATGCCGCCCAGCAGCCGCAAACCTGGGAATTATAAGGGAGGAGGATTAGATTATGTACGAGAAAGCACCATATTTTTATGGAACAGGCAGAAGAAAAAGCTCCGTTGCCCGCGTAAGAGTTTATCAGGGTACAGGCAAGGTTACCATTAATGAAAGAGATATTGACGATTATTTCGGCCTTGACACTCTGAAACTGATTGTTCGCCAGCCACTGGTTTTAACCAATACAAACGAGAAATTCGACGTTGTCTGCCGTGTAACCGGCGGCGGCGTAACCGGCCAGGCCGGTGCAATCCGCCACGGAATTGCAAGGGCGCTGCTTCAATACGATACCGAAAATTTACGTTCTCCTTTAAAGAAGGCAGGGTTCCTGACCCGCGACCCGAGAATGAAGGAACGCAAGAAATACGGTCTCAAAGCAGCCCGTCGCGCACCGCAGTTCTCAAAGAGATAATTTTACACAATATGATGAAAGACCCGGCACTGTTTCGATGGTGCCGGGCCTTTTTGCGTCTGTTATATAAAAATTACGCGTGTTGACTTTCTTGTTTCACAATGTTATGATTCTGCTGTGGATTATTTATATTTTGCAAGGAGAATCATTTATGAAAAAACCTGAAGATATGTGGAAATTATGCGGAACTCTGTTCCTGATTTTAGGAGCGGTATTTTTGCTTTCGGGGGTTCTTACACAGATGGGCATCTTGCACACGGACCCCGCATCACAGGGCGATCCTAAGCTTTGGTTTCCGCTTTTAGGCTGCATCCTTTTGATTTTTGGCGCGATAATGTGTACGGTTTCATATCGAAAGGAAAAGGCATGGAATTTACTTTTACAGGAAGGGACAAAAACAAAAGGTTATGTAACATCCGTAAAGCAATTGATGCTTATCAAATGGAATGGGTCTTATCCATATGTGGTGTACTTTACATACGAAATCGAAGGCGTCAGTTATGCAGGAAAAAGCCATCTTCTTTGGTCACAGCCGAAGGCTTGTGAGCGAAATACAGTAACTGTATATACTGATTCGCAAAAGCCGGCTCATTGCGCTGTTGATTTATAAATTTTGTTTATCGCAGAATATGAGCATTCGGTGCATGGGCGGTTTTCCTGCCGCAAATTTGCCGCAACACGGAATTAGGAAGCCTGAAATAAGTACCCAAGGGAATCCCACGGCTGGGAGCGAAAAGTCCTGCAGTATTGTGATTATTAACGAAACCGGCCATATCGAAGGGGAAAAACGATTCCGGTATGGCCTAAAATTATTCTTAATTGAAAATTTCAGCACTCCGGTTTGTTCCTCTTTTGCTCAGTTTATTGCTAAATTAAAATTATCAGAAGACATTAAAACCGCGTTGCGGCATGGCGTTTTCTATACCATATATATAGTATAATTTCGTAAGATTTCAGCGTGTGTTTTGAGGCCTAAAAATTGAATCTGAAATCCTCTTTAAAGCAGTTTTGCACCTCAAAATTACGCGGCTTGTTTTTATTGAAGAACTCAGTTTAGTCCCCGGGGACAAAAAACAGGATATTTGCCGCCGATTTTCATTATGTAAAATAGGAGAAGGCAACCCAAAATACGACAAATGCGAAAAACTCAGAAGCAGAGCCATTTTTTCGCGCAAAACCGTGAAACCGCCCACAGAAAAGAGCCAGAACATTCAAAATATTACATAAAAAACAGAGCTGTAACATTTGTAACAAGTTTGTAACTTTCATTTTCTTGCAATTTGCACAGAAACGGTCTTCTCCGGAACAGCAGGAAAAGGAAAAAAATTACATAAACCCGCTGTTTTGGTACCAAATTAGAATTATTTGTTTTTTTGCCTTGTTTAAATTGCACAAATTCACTTGGCTTACAGATTTGACAACTATGCATAAGGTGAATATAATTACCAACATCATGCATATCCTAAGAACTGTAAGGTCGGCAATGTGGGGGATGAACCCAAAATCCAGCATGCCGATACAAGGAAAAGGGTGAAAAAATGCAATTTTTTAAGGGAAATAACCCGTATCTGAAAAGTGTGGTAAAACGAACCATCGCGCTGACCGTTATGGTTACCATTACAGTCAGTTCGGTAATTACCGTTGCGGCGGCAACCTGCAATGCGAACATCAATTATGACGGGGCTAAGAAAAGCGTTCAGCTTTTCAGCAGCGACACCTCGGATATTTTGAAAGAGGCAGGAATAGAAGTCGGCGCAAAGGATTTGGTGGTTCGCAGCAATGCGCAGGTTTCCGGCGGGGATATCAATATCACAGTGAAAAGCGCTTACGACGTAACGGTATCTGCGGACAGCAGGGGAAAAACCGTTACCGTTCATTACGGCGACACCGTTGCCGATGCAATCCGCGAATCAGGGATTGCCCCGGGAGCAAATGATATTGTGGTTCCTTCCGAAGGGACTAAAGTTTCCGACGGCATGCAAATAAACATTGAACGCAAATACGATATTGTCATTACAGCAGATGGGCAAACAAAAAAGGCCGTGGTTACCGAGGGCAGCGTGGAAGACGCGCTCCGTGAAGCGGGAATATCCGTCGAAAGTGAAGACATTGTAGCACCGGCGGAAGAAACCCAGGTGAGTCAGGGCATTAAGATTACTGTTTCACGGGTGACTTATAAAGAGGTTACAACCACACAGGAGATTGCATATACCAGCAAAAGTGTTCAGGATGAAACCCTATATAAGGGGATGAAGAAAATCCAGACGGCCGGTAAAAAAGGCAGCCAGTCCGTTGTAACACGCCAGAAGCTTGTTAACGGAGCGGTCGCCTCAAGCGAAGTGGTGAACACTAGCGTGCTGGAACCGCCGGTGGATCAGGTAACCCTTGTGGGAACCAAGAAAAAGCCAAGCAGTGCCTACGCGTCCTTTAGTGCCAACGGCACTCTGACCGATCACGACGGAAATGTAGTAAATTACCGCAAAAGTATTACGGGAAGATGCACCGCCTATACCGGCGGCGGAAGGACCTCGACGGGCCGCTCCGCTTCCTTCGGGCTGGTTGCGGTGAACCCCAGCGTTATTCCTTACGGGTCAAAGCTTTATATCTGTTCCCCGGACGGGCGAACCGTTTACGGTTACGCCACTGCCGCCGACACCGGCGGCGGGGTAATGAACGGCCGGATTGTTGCCGACCTGTATTATCCGACCAGCAGCCAGTGCCGCAGCTTTGGCGTACGCAATATGAAAATTTATGTTCTGTAGAAGGAGCGGGGGTAATCCCGCTCCTTCTTGCTGTTTAACGGTGTACCAATAATGGCACTCATCCCCCAAACCCCGCATATTGTTAAAATTAATGCTTGCATTTAATAGAACATATGTGTTATTATGAAATCACAATAGAACATATGAACGATTTCAATGACCGGGGGTATAAATATGAATGTCTTTACTGGAGTAGCGATGTTGGTTCTTGCAGGTTTTTTATATATAAACTATAAGCCGAAATCTCAGGAAAGTCGGCTGCTTTGCGCAATGACGGGGCTGATGGGATTTTTCTCCCTGGTCGCCGGTACGGGCAACTGGACTTTTCAGGCGATTCAATTCGTGCTGCAGGCTGTGGTGGGCTTTTGCAGTTTTATCCGGCTCAGGCAGGAAAAGATTGTTCGCACCCGCCGGGCCGCCCGCAAGCGGGCGTACCGCCCCGGAGCGGAGCCGCAGCAAAAGGTCAAGACCTGTGCGTAACCCTTGACAAGCCGCCTGAACCGGGTTATATTTGAAGTTGAAATATTCGTCCTGTGCATAAAGCATGCGGCGCTGTAGTTCGATAGTAAATAGAGCGGGGAGAGGTTCCATTGACTTTTGTTTACGCCGGAATGTGGTTTGTGGTCGGTTTGATCCTGATTTTCCGGATGGGAAAGGAAAATCGTGTTTTTTACGGAGCGGGCGCTTTCTTTCTCCTGCTGGGGGGATGGTGGCTTGCAGATGCGTTTATTCCCGCAAATCTGCTTGTCGGCGTCTGGGGCTGGGCCCTGCGCGGCATTACTGCCGTTGCTCTGATTTTCATGAGCATTGCCTTTGTTCGGGAAAACAAAAAAAGCAAACAAAGCTCTTCCGGGCAGGACAAATCTGAAGACGATACCAAGTGAATCAGGGGCGCAATAAAGGAGTTTTCTGTTAAAGGCCAAAACCCCGCGAAAGCGGGGTTTTTTACTGTGTAAACGCGGTGAAGACGGTGAAATTTTACTCCCAAAAAACGCTTAGCAGCATACAATAGAGTGCGGGGCAAATATTTTTAACCGCTTTATTATAGATTGTCTGCCGGGGATGTTCCCCGGCAGGCGCCTATAAACTTTTCAATAACGGCGGATTCAAGTTGAAAAAAAGCAGGATTTAGGGTAGAATAAAGCAAAGTATGTTTATGGAGGAATAGGATATGTTAATTGCGCCTTCGGTGCTTTCTTCAGATTTTTCGCAGCTTGGCAATGAGGTACAGCGCATGGACCTTGCGGGTGCGGATTGGATTCATTTGGATGTAATGGACGGGCATTTTGTGCCGAACATTACGTTTGGGGCGCCGGTGGTCGCATCGGTACGCAAATTTACGGACAGGCCCTTCGACGTGCATCTGATGATTGATGAACCGCTGCGCTATATTCCGGATTTTCTGAAAGCCGGAGCGGATATTATTTCTTTTCATATTGAATCGGATTCCGACACGGCGCAAGCGATCGCTGCAGTTCGGGCGGGCGGTGCCAGGGCGGCAATTGCGGTAAAACCGGGGACCCCGGTTGAAGCGGTGTATCCTTATCTGGATGATTTGTACATGGTGCTGGTCATGACGGTTGAGCCGGGTTTTGGCGGCCAGAGCTTTATGGATGATATGATGGGCAAGGTACGCCTGCTCAAGGCGAAAAAGCCGGAGCTCCTCGTTCAGGTGGACGGCGGAATTCAGACGCAGACGATCCATACGGCTGCGCAGGCGGGCGTGGATGTTTGCGTTGCGGGGACGAGCGTGTTCAAAGCTGAAGACGCGAAGGCAGCGATTGCCGGTTTAAAAGCGGCGGCGATCTAATCTGAAAAACACGGGAGATGATGCGGCGTGATAGTTCGACATGGCGTAAAACTCGAGCAGCATAAGGCGGAATCCCTGAAGTACCCGATTCAGACGCTGCCGGTTCCCGAAACATTTCCCAAGCCCAAACACTTTGCGCCTCCCAAGGGAAACTTTGGGTCGGATGCGATTATTGAAGCGGCGGAAAGCGCCAATATCATTGATGAGTTCGACGGGGTTCCCCTCTGCCAAAAGCTGAAGCGGATGCGCCGCCTGAAAATCCGTACCGTACTGGCCTGCTGTATTGACGAAGACCCGTACACCACAAGCGCCATGGCGGTGCTGCGTGAAAATACGGATGCAATGATCGCGGGAATTATTCTGGCTGCAAGGGCCTGCGGCGCGAAAGAAAATAAAATTGTTGTTGAAACCGCACGTGAAGCGAGGAAAATCAAGAAAATCAACGCGCAGGCTGATTTGATTGCTGCGGGCAGCCGCTACCCCGCGCGGGCGCTGCTTAAAAGAAAATTGCAGACCGGCGGGAAGAAAACAGCTTATATTGGCGCGCAGGCCTGCATCGCCCTGACCGCCGCCGTGGATAACGGTGAAGTACAGAGCACCACGGTTGTGACCGTGACCGGGGATGGGGTGGAAACTCCCTGTAACCTTCGGGTGCGCATCGGCATGCCCCTGCAAAGCCTGTTTGATTTTTCCGGGGTCAGCGAACGGACGCAGCTGGTCATTACCGGTTCCTCCGTAACAGGCAGGGCGGTAACCGACCTGAGCCTTCCTGTCACCGCGGGGACGCGCTGCCTCCTTGCAATGATGAAGGCGCCGAAACATAAAGCATACACCTGTGTCGGCTGCGGCAGGTGCAGCCACGCCTGCCCGAGGGGAATTATTCCGTGGCGGATCCTTCAGGAGATGGAACGGGAAAAACCGGATCCGCTCAAGCTGCTGAACGCGCAAAAATGCATCCGCTGTGCCTCATGCTCCATTGTCTGCCCGTCGGGCATTGACCTTGCGGGCGTTGTAACCAGGGCTGCGGCAATCAAGAAAAGCGGTGACTTTGATTGAATTTACACAAACGAATTGCGCCTTTTATCAAAAGCGACGTTTCCGTGGCGTCCATGATGCGCGACGTGCTGGTCGCGCTGACGCTTTTGCTGGTACTGCCGGTTGTGCGCTTTGGCGCGCGCCCTGCTGTTATGGCGGCGCTCACCGCTTTGGTCTGCGCCGTATCTGAAATCCTTTTTAATTTAATCCAGACAAAGAGCACGGGCATCAGCGACTGTTCCTCCATGGTAACCGGAATGATCCTGGTTATGCTGATGCCCGTCAACGCACCGATGTGGCTGCCCTGCGCGGCGGGCGTATTTGCCATTGTTGTCGCGAAAGGCCCCTTCGGCTCCACCGGGCGCAATCCGTTTAACCCGGCGGCGGCGGGATTTGCCTTTGCAGCCATTTGCTGGCCTCAGCTTGTTTTTTCTTATTTTAATCCTGCTTCTTCCGCTGTACTGCCCCCGCTTGCGGATTGCTTTGTGGAAACGGTTCCTTCCCCCGCGGCGGTACTGAAAAGCGGATTGAAGCCGTCAATCGTCCCGTTTGAAATGCTTTGGGGTAATTTTGCGGGCCCAATCGGTTCCACCGCCGTTTTGGTAATTGCGGCCTGCGCCCTGTATCTGGTTTTTAAGCGTACCGCAAGATGGGAAATTATCTTTTTCTTTCTTGCCGCCGCGGCGCTGATTGCCGCTTTTTTTCCGCGCATTGCATGCAGCCCGCTGACCTCGGTGAAATACGAGCTGATGTCCGGCTCCCTGCTGTTCTGCTCGGTGTTCATGGTCACCGACCCTGTGACCGCACCGCACACGCCCGTTGGGCGCTGCCTGTACGGCGCGTTCGCCGGGGCAATGCTTATGGTTTTCCGCACTTTCGGCGCGTTTGAGCAGGGCGCCGCTTTCGCGGTACTGATCGCCAACGCTTCCGCACCGCTATTTGATGACCTGGTGTTCCGGGCAAAAGGCTGGGGAGGTGAGCTGGATGAAGCGTGAACGGGAACTTGCGAAGGAAACGTCTAAAATATTTTTCAACGGGCTTTTTTTCAGGAATCCCGTGCTCGTCGGGGCGCTCGGGCTGTATCCTGTTGTGGCCGCGGGCTATAATCTGAAAAATGCCGTGGAGCTGTCGCTCCTTTTCGTCTGTATTGCTTTTCCGACAGGGCTGTTCGCCTGTCTGGTGGGGGAAATGATGCCGCTTTGGGTGCGCCCGGGTGTTGTGCTGGCTTCTTCGGCGGTGTTCTATCTGCCGGCCGCGTGGATTACCGATCACCTGATTCCCGGTTCCATCACCGCGCTTGGCATGTTCGGTGGGTTAATGATCTGTAATTCTGTAATCCTTTCCCGCGCAAACGAATATGCGCCCACCCACATTGGCTGGGCTGTCGCCGCCGATACCGCCGGCTGTTCCATCGGGTTCGCTCTGGTGATCTGCCTGAGCGCCCTGGTCCGCGAGTTTTGGCTGAAGGGCAGCCTGTGGCACACAAATACGGGTATTTTCGGAACGGGGGACAAAAGCGTTTCCCTGCCGTTCTTTGGCTTTATCCTTCTGGGCTTTTTGGCCGCGTTTCTTCAGTGGGTGAATCATAAGCGCGGGCAGAAGGCGCAAAAAAGGAGGGCGCGCCCATGACGACTTTTATGCAGATGCTGCTGACCGCGCTGGCGGCTGTCACAACGGAAAACATCCTGTTTGAAGGGGGAATCGGGTTCAGCAACGTAATCCACGCCGCGCGCAGGCCCGGCCGGCTCGGTGTTTATTCCCTGCTCGTCACCTTTTTTTTCCTGATTTCCATGCTGCTCGGTTCCGCCCTGGGCCCGATGCTGCTGGAAAACGAGATGCTGAATTATCTGCGCCCCGTACTTTTTGCGGTCTGCACCGCCGCCGTTTACCTTGCCGCGGCGTCTTTGCTCAAATTTTTTGAATCCGGGCTTTACCGGAAGGTCGGGGAGCTTTTGCCGCCCGCCGCCATCAACACGGTTGTACTGTCCATGCCGTTCGTGCAGAAAAGCTTTAAGCTCGGATTTTTTGACGCTGTGGCATTCGCCGTGGGAACGGGTGCGGCATTCTTTTTAGCGGCAGTCGTATTGGTTCATTCCATGAAACGGTTTAAAAATGACGATATGCCCAAAGCGTTCAGCGGCCTGCCGGCAGTGCTGGTCTATATTGGAATCCTGTCGCTTGCTTTCGCTGGATTTACGGGTGGGAAGCTGTTTTGAAGGGGAAAAGTCCCCGCGCCGCGTATATGCTCACAAAATATAAAAAACCGCTGAGGATAATCCTTCAGCGGTTTTTTCTGTAATTGAATTGATTGGAGATAATAAAAGCAGATCATCCCTGCGTGGAGCTTGCTGTAAAACGGTTTTGGTCTGGAATTTAATATTTTATCGCTTTGAACAAATCCTCGACCTGGTTTTGGTGCGCGGAAGTCGCCTTACCGTAAACGATGGTTCCGTTCATGCGAACGAGCGTATGGTTCAATTCCCCGTTTACCAGCGTGTATTTGCTGTAAGTTGCGGAATCCAGTGTTTTGGCAGTAGCAGTTGTTCCATCGGTAATATTCTTTTTAAACGAAGTGTAAAGCGATTCGGCGGCGGAATCCGTTTTAAATGAAATAAATACAATTTCCGTTCCCGTTTCGGCTTTGGTCGCGGTTAGGTACTTGTCCACATCCGCGTTGGGAGCGGTTGCCTCTTTCACCGTAAAGCCCTGGGCTTTTGCCTGTTTGGTGAATTCGTCCGCAGTAACAGGGGAACGCGCCGAGCAGCCGACAAAGGAAAGCAATGTGACCACCGCCAGAAGAGCGGTGCATAATTTGATTATTTTTTTCAATGTAAAACCTCCAATTTAATCCGTAAGACTACGCTTTATTATAGTACGGCTGACAGCCGTTTACAAGTGCAACAGGAAGAACACGGCGGAATTTTAGCAAAATGATTTTTTGTGTGTCAACGCGGGATGTTTGCTCGGGAAAAAGACGGGAAATTTCCAGAAACACCCTTGTTAAAAACTGTATAGTAGAACCTTTCCTGCGGATAATAAGCAATGACATCACCGCACAGGAGGTAAGTATATTGAAAGCAACAGGAATAGTCAGAAGAATTGACGATTTAGGTCGTGTTGTCATACCAAAGGAGATTCGCCGCACCTTGCGCATCCGTGAAGGTGATGCGCTTGAAATTTTCACCGACGCACAGGGTGGAGTAATTTTTAAAAAATATTCACCGGTAGGCGAACTCTCCGCTTTTGCCGCACAGTATGCGGAAGTCCTTTCAAAGTCCGCCAACGTGCCCACACTCGTTTGCGACAGGGATCATATTGTTGCGGCGGCAGGCGTTTCACGCAAGGAATATCTTGAACGGCGCGTCACCCCCGAACTGGAGGAATATATGCAGAGCCGGCGTAACTTTATCAGCAGCGGAAAATCCGAGTTTAAACCGGTAGAAGGCGTTGACCGCTCCGCCGCGCTTGTTTATCCGATTATCGCTTCCAGCGATGTTACGGGGGCGGTTATTATGCTTGAAGGCGAGGACGACACGGTGCCGGATGAAACCGAAACCAAGCTGGCACAGGTCGCCGCCGCGTTCCTTGGCAAACAGATGGAAGAGTAACAGCAAAATCGAATTTGGCGCGGGCGGTTGCACTGTAAACTGCCTGCGCCCGGTGTTTTGCGGATTTTTGCCAATTTTCCTTGCATTTATGCTTTGGTTGTGATATTATAGTTAAGTAATATTGATGAAGGATGAAAGAGTGGGGTGACCCGCTCTTTTGTTTGTATTATGAGGTGAATTGGATTGGCTTATGCAAAAAAGAACGGCAACACGGTTGATGTTGTATGGAAACTCGCTGAACCGATTGCGGCGGGGCTTGGATTATCTGTTTGGGATGTCCGCTTTTTGAAAGAGGGCGCCGATTGGTTTTTGCGGATTTTTATCGATAAACCCGAAGGGGTCGGCATCGACGACTGCGAGGCGATGAGTCGTGCGATTAATAAGCCGCTGGATGAGCTGGATCCGATTGAACAGTCGTATTGTATGGAGGTTTCTTCCCCGGGGTTGAACCGGGAACTGGTCCGTGATGAGCATTTTATGGCTTTTTTCGGCGCTCCCGTGCGGGTAAAGCTGATTCGTCCCATGCAGGACGGCCGGCGCGTGCTGACCGGCACGCTGGAAGATTGTCAGGATAATATGATTACCCTTCGGTTGGATGGGGGAGAAGCGGTTTCACTTGCCAAAAAGGACACCGCATCGGTGCGGCTTGTGGATGATGATTTTGTTGGAGGTATTGAGGAATGAACAGCGAAGTGTTTGAAGCTCTGGCTTTACTCGAAAAGGAGCGGGGCATTCCGGTCGATTTTATGCTTGACCGGATCAAAAAGGCAATTGTAACAGCCTGTAAAAACAGCTATGGCAACGAGGATTGTGTGATCAATATGGATCCGGCGAAGGGCACATTTGATGTGTATCTGCGCAAAATCGTCGCTGAGGACATAACCGACCAGGGGAAGGAAATATTGCTTGAGGACGCGCGCGAAATCGACCCTACTGCGGCTGTTGGCGATACGGTCGCCGTTCAGCTCAACACCAAGGAGTTTGGCCGTATTGCGGCGCAGACCGCGCGAAACATTATCCGCCAGGGAATCCGCGACGGAGAGCGCGGCCAGATGATGCAGGAATTTCAGAGTAAGCATCAGGAGCTGGTTTCCGCGCTGGTTGAACGCATCGACCCGCGTTCCGGCGCCGCGACGCTACTGATCGGAAAGGCCGAGGCCGTTCTGCCGAAGAGCGAACAGGTCGGCGATGAGAAAATCACGGAGGGCGACCATATCAAGGTTTATGTGGTTGACGTGAAAGAAACGGAAAAAGGCCCGCGTGCCATGATCAGCCGAATCCACCCGGATCTGGTCAAAAGGTTGTTTGAGTCTGAGGTGCCCGAAATTTATGACGGCACAGTTGAAATAAAGGCGGTATCCCGCGAAGCGGGTTCCCGCACCAAGCTTGCGGTTTTGAGCCACAACCCCGATGTCGATGCGGTTGGCGCCTGCATCGGCGCGCGCGGGGCCCGTGTTTCAAACATTGTAAACGAGCTGGGCGGAGAAAAAATCGATATTGTCGAGTACAATGAGGATCCCGCCAAATTTATTGCTTCGGCGCTTTCCCCGGCAGACGTAATTTCCGTCACGCCGGCGGAAGACGGCAGCCGCGCCTGCCGCGTAACCGTGCCGGACAGCCAGCTTTCCCTTGCAATCGGAAACAAGGGGCAGAACGCCCGCCTTGCCGCTAAACTGACCGGCTGGAAAATCGACATTAAGCCGGAAAGCGGATTCTTTGGCGAGGCGACGGAAAAATAAATTCTTTTAATTTGTCTTTGAATGAACAGGGAACAGTAACAATAAACAATCATTGTTCATTGTTAGTTATAAATTGCTGTTGCGGGAAAGGCGGTGTGTGCAATGCATCCAAAGAAGGTACCAATGCGCATGTGCACGGGTTGCGGCCAGATGAAACCGAAGAAAGAACTGGTAAGGGTGGTAAAATCCCCCGAACAGGAAATTTCCTTGGATTTGACGGGGCGCAAACCGGGGCGCGGCGCATATGTGTGTAAAAGCATAGACTGCCTGAAAGCAGCGCGAAAGGCGAGAAGATTTGAAAAAGCCTTCTCCTGCAAAATTCCAGATGAGGTTTATGACCGGATGGAGGAGGAAATCAGCCAAAATGAATGAGCAATTATTGAATCTTCTGGGTATTGCACGGCGGGCCGGAAGGCTTTCGCTTGGCAATGATCCCGCAATAGAAGCCCTGCGCAAGGGCAGCACATCCCTGATTCTGTTTGCAAGCGATCTGTCGCCCAGAACAGCCGGCGGTGTGGGGTTTGCGGCGAAGGAAGAAGGGGTTGCCGCGGTTCGCACCAAAGCAACCATGGATGAGATCAGCATGGCTCTCGGCAAGCGAACCGGAGTTGTTGCGGTGAATGACCCGGGATTCGCAAAAAAACTGCTGGCGCTGTGCGCGGATGAATGAGGAGGAATTTTATATATGATGATTAAATACAGGGTTCATGAGGTGGCCAAGGATTTAAACCTGCCCAATAAAGATGTCATTGACACCTTGCAAAAATATACGGGTGAAACCAAGAAACATATGACGGCTCTGACCGAAAGTGAGTTGGATGTCGTTTTTGAAACCTTTACTCAAAAGAACGGCGTGGAAAATCTGGACACCTACTTTGCACAGGCTTCCGAGCCCGAGGTTGTGATGGAGCCGGAAAAACCGGATGTTATCATTCAGCCCGAAAAGCCGGCTGCTCCGGTAATTCCCGCGGCAGCGCCGGTTGTTGCTCCGGCAGCATCAGCACCGGCCGCACCGGTTAAACCGGCGCAGGCTGCACAGCCGCCTGTGCGCAAAGCGGTAAGACCCGGAAAAATTACTCCGGTCGGTCCCAAACCGACCCCGCCGAAAGCGCCGGCACCGCAGAACACCGCGCCCAGAAAGCCCCAGCCCCCTGTGGCGCCGAGGGATCCGAATGCCGCGATCAAGAGGCCGGAAGGCAGAATCGTGGATACTCACGCTTCCCATGTGGAATTGGACCGGTACAATGAAAAGTACGACCGTCTTGCTTCCGAAAAGATCAAAACGGAAAATACGGTGCAGAAGCAGAAGCTGACGCAGCGCAGCAGCCAGTACCGCGGCAAGCCGAGAAATTCACGCAAAGAAACGGAATCCGAGCGTTTGCGCCGTATTGCAATGGAGCGCAAGACAAAGCCGATCACGATTCAGATTCCGGAAGAAATCACCGTGGGCGAGCTTGCTGTGCGCCTGAAGGCGACCGCCGCGGAAGTCATCAAAAAGCTGATGGGTCTTGGCGTGTTTGCCGCGGTAAACGATGTAATCGACTTTGACACTGCTTCTTTGGCGGCAATGGAATTCCACGCCAAAGTGGAAAAAGAAGTTGTTGTTACCATTGAGGAACGAATTATTGACGACAGCGAGGACGTGGATGATAACCTGATTCCGCGCGCTCCCGTGGTTGTGGTCATGGGCCACGTTGACCACGGAAAGACCTCCCTGCTTGATTCCATACGCCATGCAAATGTTACCGCGACGGAAGCCGGCGGCATTACCCAGCATATCGGCGCGTATCAGGTAAAACTCGGCGACCGGGATGTTACGTTCCTTGATACTCCGGGCCATGCCGCGTTCACCACAATGCGTGCAAGGGGCGCGCAGGTAACGGATATTGCCGTACTGGTAGTAGCCGCGGACGACGGCATTATGCCGCAGACCATCGAGGCCATTCACCATGCGAAAGCCGCCAATGTTTCCATTATTGTCGCAATCAATAAAATGGATAAACCCGGCGCGAACCCGCAGCTTGTTATGGAACAGCTGACAAAATATGAACTCGTTCCGGAAGAATGGGGCGGCGACACACCGTGTATCCCCGTTTCTGCCGTAAAAAAGACCGGCATCAAGGAATTGCTGGAAATGATCATCCTTGTAGCCGATATGAAAGAACTGAAAGCCAACCCCGACAGGGCGGCTAAGGGCACCGTGATTGAAGCACGGCTTGACAAGGGCCGCGGCCCTATTGCGACCATGCTTGTGCAGAACGGCACTCTGCGCACCGGTGATATCATCGTTGCCGGAACCTCCGTCGGCCGCGTCCGCGCCATGACGGACGCCGACGGAAACAAGATTGACGAAGCCGGCCCAAGCGTTCCGGTGGAAATCACCGGGCTTGACGACGTTCCGTCCGGTGGCGACATATTTAACGCGGTTTCCGACGAGCGCCTTGCAAGGGTGCTGGTGGAACAGCGCCGCTCCGAGCAGAAGGAAGAAATGTTTAACTCCCGCACCAAGGTCACGCTCGACAATCTGTTTGAACAAATGCAGCAGGGCGAGATGAAGGAGCTTCAGATTATTGTTAAGGCTGATGTTCAGGGCTCTGTGGAGGCCGTTCGGCAGTCACTTGAAAAACTGAGCAACGAAGAAGTCCGCGTAAATGTAATCCACGGGGGCGTCGGCGCGATCAGTGAGTCCGACGTAATGCTCGCTTCCGCGTCCAATGCGATTATTGTCGGCTTTAATGTGCGCCCGGACCCGGTCGCGGAGGAAAACGCCAAGCGCGACGGCGTGGATATGCGCCTTTACCGTATCATTTACGATTGCATTGAAGAAATTGAATCCGCAATGAAGGGCATGCTTGCGCCGAAGTTCCGTGAAATTGCGCTGGGCAAGGCGGAATGCCGCGAGGTTTACAAAATCACCAATGTCGGAACCATTGCCGGTTCCCATGTTACCACGGGCAAAATTACCCGTGCCGCCCAAATCCGCGTAGTGCGCGACGGAATTGTAATTACCGAGGATAAAATTGCTTCCCTGCGCCGCTTTAAGGACGACATGAAAGAGGTTGCCGAGGGTTACGACTGCGGTATTGGTCTTGAGCACTTCAGCGATATTAAAGAAGGCGATATTCTCGAGGCCTTTATTATGGAAGAATACAGAGACTGATTTTCGGGCAGACCGGTCCGATGAATCGTTAAGAGTGCGCAATGAATCGATACGGCGGCCGCTTTCGGCGCGAATCTGATTACTTTTCATTCATTGCGAAAAACAACGGAGGATTTTTAAATTATGGCCAGCCACAGAATGGGGCGCACCACCGAGGACATTAAGCGCGAACTGACCGCTATTTTCCGCGAGTTGAAGGACCCGCGGATTCAGGGCCTGATCAGCATTGTCCGCGTGGAGGTCACCAGTGATTTGTCTTTTTGCACAGTGTATATCAGTGCTCTGGAGGGAATGGATCAGGCAAAACAGGCCGTCACGGGCCTGAAGTCCGCTTCCGGTTTCATCCGTCATGAACTTGGCGCGCGGATTCAGCTCAGGCATGTGCCGGAGCTGGTGTTCAAAGCGACCGACTCCATTGAGTACAGCGCGAATATTTCGAAGCTGCTCAATGATTTAAGGAGTGATGAGGATGACAAGCTTAAATGAAGCGGCGGACTTTTTGCGCGGCGCCGACCATATCGTAATTTTAAGCCATCAGTTTCCCGACGGTGACACGCTCGGGTCTTCCACGGCGCTTTGCCGCGGCCTGCAAAAGCTGGGCAAACATGCCATGGTCAGGTGCTCCGATGAAATCGGGCCGAAATACGAATATCTTTTCGAGGGAATGCCTTCGGAGGATTTTACGCCGGAAACGGTTGTCGCGGTGGATATTGCCGACCTTGCGCTTCTGGGCGAGCCGCTTAACAGCCTTTACGGCGACAAAATCGATCTTTGCATCGACCATCATCCGTCCAATTCCTGCTACGCCGTGCGCTGCTGTATTGACCCGAAAGCGGCGGCTACCTGCGAAATGATTTACGCGGTGCTGAAACTGCTGGATGTGGAAATCGACAAAGCGATTGCCGCCTGCCTGTACACCGGCATTACGACGGACACCGGCTGCTTTAAGTATACCAACGTAACCCCCACTACTTACCGCATTGCGGCCGATTTGGTGGAGACGGGTATGAACGCGCCGAAGATCAACCGTGAAATGTTTGACACCAAAAGTCTTGCGCACATGGAAATGGAGCGCCGCGTCATCGATACCATGGAATATTTTTACGACAACCGCGTCGCGGTGATTGTGATTACGCAGAAGATGATTGAGGAAACAGGCGCGAAGGAAGACGATATGGAGGGGCTTTCCTCCATTCCGCGTCAGGTGAAGGGCGTGCTGATCGGCGTGTCGATCCGTGAAAAAGCTGCGGGCGGATATAAAATTTCCCTGCGCGCCCAGCACCCGGTGAATGCTTCGCAAATCTGTGCGGAGTTCGGGGGCGGCGGTCATGCCGGCGCGGCGGGCTGCACCTTCGATACTACGCTGGAGGAGGCCAGGGCGCAGATGCTGCGTGCCATCGGAAAATATCTGACGCAGTTATAAGCCGCGGCGGCAGGATGAGGGGGAAAACAGAATGGACGGCGTCATTGTGATTGATAAGCCGCAGGATTTCACCTCGTTCGATGTGGTTGCGGTTATGCGGCGGTTATGCGGCCAGAAAAAAATTGGGCATACCGGCACGCTTGACCCCATGGCAACGGGCGTGCTGCCTTTGCTTTTGGGCAAGGCGACCCGCGCTGCACCGTTTTTGGAGGATACCAGCAAGGAATACGAAGCGGGGTTCCGGCTTGGCTGTTCCACCGATACGCAGGATATTACGGGGGAAATTCGGAAGGAAAGCAGTCTTCCGGTTACCCGTGCGCAGCTGGAAGCGGTTCTTCCCGCCTTTCGCGGGGAGATTTTCCAGATGCCCCCCATGTACTCTGCGGTGCAGAAAAACGGCCGGCGGCTTTACACCCTTGCGCGGCAGGGAATTGAGGTGGAGCGCGACCTGCGCCCCGTCACAATTTATAAGCTGGAGTTAAAGGAATATGATGAAGCTGCCCGGAGCGGCAGCCTTGTGATACGCTGTTCGAAGGGAACTTACATCCGAACCATCTGCGCGGATATCGGCGAGCGGCTCGGCGCGTTCGGCGTGATGTCTTCGCTGAGAAGGACTGCCGCGGCAGGCTTTTGCCTTTCGGATTCGGTTACGCTGGAACAGGCGAGGGCGCTTTCGGAACAGGGGATGCTTGCGCAGCGTGTGCTGCCAACCGAGCATTTGTTCCTTGGCTGCCCCGCGCTGCGGGTGAGCCCGGCGCAGGCGCGCCGGTTTTGCAACGGCGGCGGGCTCAGCCTTGACCGCACTGAAATTCCGCTGCGCGACAAAAAAGACGGCGCGGTGTTTCGCGTCCTTTCGTCCGACAGTGAATTTCTGGGTCTGGGCGCCGTGTCACTTGCCAATGCGGAGCTCGGCGTGCTGCGGCTTTTCTGCACCGGGGAGTAGCCGCGCCGGAACACAATGGGAGCGATACAATGAAAATATATCATGATTTGACACCTTCCGCGGGCGATTCCGCCGTGGCGCTGGGCAACTTCGACGGCCTGCATCTGGGCCACAGGAAGGTGATTCTTTCCGCCGTTGCGGCGAAGCAGCAGGGGCTTGCGCCGACTGTTTTTACTTTTGAGGCCAATCCCCTTACCGACCTGGGCGGCAGCGCGGGCGGCGAAATTATTACAAACGAACAAAAAATCGGCTTGCTCGAAGAATTTGGCGTTGAGCAGCTTTATATTGTGAAATTCGCGGCGGTCAGGGATTTATCGCCCGAGGAATTTGTAAGCGATATTCTTGTTCGTGTTTGCCGCGCAAAAGAAGTCTGCTGCGGATTCAACTTTACATTCGGCCGCGGCGGCAGGGCGGACAGCCAAACCCTTGCCGGGCTTTGCGCAAAACGGGGAATCAGGGCGCAGGTAACCGGCGCCGTGCTGTTTGACGGGGAGCCTGTCAGCTCCACGCGCATCCGGGGGCTGATTGCGAACGGCGACGTGGATGAAGCGGCGAAGCTTTTGGGCAGGCCCTACGGTTACGGTTCGGCGGTGGAACACGGCCGGCACATCGGGCGCGAGCTGGGAACCCCCACGCTCAATCAGGCGATTCCCAAAGACTTTGTGCTTCCGCGGTTCGGCGTGTATGCCTCCAAAGTCTTCTTCCGCGGGGAGGAACAGGTTGGGGTGACCAATGTGGGAATCAAGCCGACGGTCGGTTCGCCCTGCGCATTGGCGGAGACATGGATGCCCGATTACCACGGGCCTGACCTTTACGGGGAAACCGTTCGTGTGGATTTAATGAAATTTCTTCGTCCGGAGGTTCGTTTCGCCGGATTGCCGGAGCTAAAAGCGGCAATCCTAATGGATGGGGAACAGGCAAAGCAGTTCTTTTTGAAAAACGGGCCGAAACATCCGTAAAAGCCGCCGCAAGCATTTACGTTTTAAAAAATTGATTTACAAACGGCGGCGCGCATGCTATAATATCTCAGTACTATGCCCCTTTCCCGGATCACGGAATAAGCCCCAACGGGGAATTCACCAGCCGTGTTCTGCGAATGCGGGAAAAAATTAGAAAAGGTGGAAATACCATGTTAAAAGAAGAAAAAACAGCAGTCATTCAAGAGTACGCCATGCATGAAGGCGACACAGGTTCCCCGGAAGTTCAGGTTGCCGTTCTCACCAAGAGAATCAACGATCTTACCGAGCACCTCAGAACACACCAGAAGGATCACCATTCACGCCGCGGTCTGCTGAAGATGGTTGGCCAGAGAAGAAATCTGCTCAACTACCTGCAAAACAGCGATATCGAGCGTTATCGTACCCTGATTGCAAGGCTTGGCATTCGCAAGTAAATTCAGTCTGAGTGGGCAGGCGGCATTTGCCGCCTGCCTTTAGGCTATTATAAACTGCGGGCAGGAATAGGACTTTAGCAGTGAAACGAGCCCCCGCGGGACAGGGGTTGGTTTTATTGCTAAGCCTGTTTCCCCCGTAAAAAATGAAAATGGAGGAACAGTATGTTTGAAAATTTCAAATCGTATTCTATCGATTTTGCTGGACGTCCGCTTGTAATTGAAACCGGCAAAATGGCTCAGCTTGCCAATGGCGAGTGCCTGGTCCGCTACGGCGAGACTGTGGTCCATGTTGCGGTTACGGCATCCTCAAAGCCGCGCGAGGGCGTGGACTTTTTCCCGCTTTCTGTTGATTTTGAAGAAAAGCTCTATTCCGTGGGAAGAATCCCCGGTTCTTATCTGAAAAGAGAAGGCAGGCCGAGCGACAAAGCGGTGCTGGTTTCCCGCGTGATTGACCGCCCGATTCGTCCGCTTTTCCCGAAAGATATGCGCAATGACGTTTCCGTTGTCTGCACCGTGATGGCGGTTGACCACGACTGCCTGCCGGAAATCGCGGCAATGGTCGGCACTTCCGTAGCAATCAGCATTTCCGACATTCCGTGGAAAGGCCCTATTTCCAGTGTTTCCGTGGGCTATGTGGACGGCGAATATGTTATTAACCCGACTTCCGCACAGCGCAAGGACTCCCAGATGGCGGTTACCGTCGCTTCCACCGATTCCCGCATCGCCATGATTGAGGCGGGCGCGAATATCGTTTCCGATGAAGTGATGTATAACGGCATTATGGCCGGTCACGAGGCAAACCAAAAGATTATTGAATTTATTAAAGGGATTAAAGCGGAAATCGGCAAGCCGAAGTTTGACTACCCGAGCAATGAGCCGGACGCGGAAATGCTCAGCGCCGTTAAGGAATTTGCAACGGAAGACGTTAAACTTGCGCTTGACACCGACGACAAGTCCGTGCGCGATGCAAGACTTAAACCGATTTACGAAAAAGTACACGAAAAGTTTGACGCGGTTTACCCTGATCAGGCCGCTAAAATTGATGAGTGCATGTATAAAACACAGAAAAATATTGTGCGCCGCTGGCTGCTCGACGAGCAGAAGCGTGTGGATGGCAGAACCATGGATCAGATGCGCCCGCTCAATGCGGAAGTTGACCTTCTGCCCCGCGTGCATGGTTCCGGCATGTTCACCAGAGGCCAGACACAGGTTCTCACCGTTGCGACCCTCGGCCCGGTAAGCGACTGCCAGCTGCTTGACGGCATTGACGAGGAAGAAAGCAAGCGCTATATCCATCATTATAACTTCCCCTCCTATTCCGTAGGCGAAACCAAGCCAAGCCGCGGCCCGGGCAGACGTGAAATCGGCCATGGCGCGCTTGCCGAAAGAGCGCTCGTTCCGGTTATTCCGGCTGTGGAAGAATTCCCGTACGCGTACCGCCTGGTTTCCGAAGTCCTGTCCTCCAACGGTTCCACATCGCAGGCTTCCATCTGCGGCTCCACGCTCGCGCTTATGGCTGCCGGCGTGCCGATCAAGGCGCCTGTCGCCGGTATTTCCTGTGGGCTGATCACCGAAGGCGACCGCTGGATGACCATGGTCGATATTCAGGGCCTGGAAGACTTTTTCGGCGACATGGACTTTAAGGTTGCCGGTACAAAAGAAGGAATCACCGCAATCCAGATGGATTTGAAAATAGACGGCCTCACCCCGGAAATGGTAAAGGAAGCGCTTGAAAAAACGCATAAGGCCAGAAATTATATCCTTGATGAAGTTATGCTGAAGGCTATTCCGGAACCGCGCAAGGAGCTTTCGAAATATGCCCCGAAGATGCTTTCCACCCTGATTCCGGTTGACAAAATCCGCGAAGTCATCGGTGCGGGCGGCAAAGTGATCCAGAAGATCTGCGCCGAATGCGGCGTAAAGGTGGATGTTGAGGAAGACGGCCATATATTCGTTTCCGGCATCGACATTGACAACTGCCACCGCGCAATGACAATTATCGACACCATTGTGAACGATCCGGAGCCGGGCGCCATCTACAACGGCAAGGTAACCCGCATTATGGACTTCGGCGCGTTTGTTGAAATTGCACCGGGCAAGGAAGGTCTTGTCCATATTTCCCGCCTTGATGTTAAGCGTACTGAGAAAGTGACCGATGTCGTCAATGTCGGCGATGAAATCATGGTCAAAGTGCTTGAAATCGACGATAAGGGCAGGCTGAACCTTTCCCGCCGCGACGCTTTGATTGAAGTGGACGGTCTGGTTCCGGAAAATGAAATTTCCGATGCTCCCCGCCGCCCGGCACCGCGCCGTGACGATCGTCGTGACGACCGCCGCCATGATGACCGCCGTGACGAACGCCCCCGTGCGAGCAACGGATTTATTGCAAACACCAACAAACCACGGGATTAATCATTATTCACAGCAACGAAAAAACCGATTTCAGCCATCCGAATTTTCGGGTGGCTGTTTATGTA
>JAEWDK010000011.1 GCA_023390175.1 Bacillota bacterium | reverse complement strand
CACATTTACAGACGTTTATTGTGATGAAAATCTTCTTACCACCTTTCAATATGTGATTACACTGGATGCAGATACCAATCTGATTCGTGACAATGCATCAAAACTGGTGGGATTGATTGATCATCCGATAAACAGACCGGTTCTTGATCCGTCAGGTAGGAAGGTAGAAGAAGGTTATGTCATCATTCAGCCCTCCGTCAGAAATCATATTGCGGATAAGAATGCCAGCTGGTTTACAAAAATATTCGGGGGAGAAACTGGACTTGCTCATTACGGAACAGTCATATCAGATATCTATCAGGATATCTTCAACCAGGGAATCTATATCGGGAAAGGGATCTATGACAGGAAAGCCTTCCGTACCGTACTTCATAACAAGGTACCGGAAAACAGGATTCTCAGCCATGACCTTTTTGAAAGCTGTTATGCCAGAACGGCTTTTTCCAGCACAGCCAGGATTATGGATAATTTCCCAAACAGCGTTTTATCATTTACAAAAAGAGAGCACCGCTGGCTGCGAGGAGACTGGCAGCTGGTACCTTGGCTGTTTATGAGGAAAACTGCGGATGGCAGCAGCCTAAGTCCTCTGTCCAGGTGGAAAATTTTTGACAACTTAAGAAGAAGCCTGGTTCCCTTTAGTAAGACCTTGTTTATACTCCTGAACTTTTTGTGGCTGCCAGATGCATATTTTCTTTGGCTGCCCCTTATTTTCTTCAATGATCTGTTTAATTTGATTATTTTATTATTGGCCGTGATCACTCAAAAGCTCATCCGGCCAAAGCTTGCGTTTGTATATAAAGGATTTTTAAAAGAGCTGTCGGTTATGCTTGTCAGAGCATTTCTGGAATTTACAATTATGCCCTACCGCGCTTATGTGGCACTGGATGCAATTGCCAGAACTCTGTACCGGTTAATGATCAGTAAGAAAAATCTGCTTCGCTGGAATACGGCTGAATCCGTGGATGCCTCCGTGATTAATACCAGAAAAGGTTATTTCCTTACGATGTGGAGTTCTATTCTCCCGGCATTTTGCCTTTTATTACTCTTGTTATCTGACAATCTGTCCCTGGCAGGAATGTGTCTGGCAGCGCTTATCATGGCAGACTGGTTTCTGGCATTTGAAGCCGCTTACCGGATCAGTCAGCAAAAAATCATACACCATCAAAAAGATCAGGCAGATACTCAGGAATTTCTCATGGATACCGCCCGCAGAACCTGGCAGTTTTTTAAGGATTTTTCCACAAAGGAGACGAACTGGCTCTGTCCGGATAATTATAAGGCCTCAAAAGCTGAAAGAATCAGTGATAAAACATCTCCCACCAATATCGGGCTTCAGTTTCTGTCAATTCTTTCAGCCATGGATCTTGGATTTGAGACATTAAACTCCACAGTTGGAGCAATCGAAAACCTGATGGAGACCGTGCAGAAGATGGAGAAATGGAAGGGACATCTCTATAACTGGTATCACATTGAAACATTGGAGGTGCTTAACCCTGCCTATATATCAACGGTAGACAGCGGTAATTTCTGGGGTCATATGATCGCACTGAAACATGGTCTCTTAGAACAGCTTGACAAGCTGGTAAGCCCGGATGAGATGCTGACAGCCCGAATCAGAACCTTATGCAGTAAAATAGATAACATGCTGGCAAATGTTGATTTTCGATTTTTATTTGATGAAAAGAGAATGCTGTTTCATATCGGATATCATGTATCATCCCATACGTTAGACGATGGCTGCTACGACCTGATGGCATCGGAATCATCACTTACAAGTCTTCTTGCCGTGGCTATGGGAGAAGTGCCATTAAAGCACTGGTATAAACTGGGAAGGCCGCTAACGGTAGTAAAGGGGATTCCATGTTTCGTATCCTGGAGCGGTACCATGTTTGAATATCTGATGCCTAATCTTGTACTAAAGGAGTATGAAGGCTCTGTCTATGAACAGACATCTAAAGCAGCAGTACTCCAGCAGATGAAGTATGCAAAAGAAGCAGAAATCCCCTGGGGAATATCAGAATCCCAATATTACCGTTTTGATTTAAATGCCAATTACCAGTATAAGGCATTCGGCGTTCCAAAGATAAGGCTTCAGCCAGTCCGTAAGGATTCCCTGGTAGTGGCACCTTATGCGACAATATTGGCGCTTAATACAGCAGAAAAGGAATGTATCAGCAATTTAAAGAGGCTGAAAGAATTAGGTGCTTACGGTGATTATGGCTTCTATGAATCCATTGATTTTGATGTGCCCAGTTCCGTGGATTTAAAACCTTACTGCATTGTGAAATCCTATATGGCCCATCATCAAGGGATGAATCTGGCTGCAATTAATAATTATCTGAATGAAGGGATTTTAAAAGAACGGTTTCACGCGGAAATGATGATAAAGGCAACAGAAGTTTTGCTGGAAGAAAAACGCCAGTCTTATTTGATTTCCATTGCAAAACAGGGGTATACCATAAAAATCGGAAAACCTCTTTTTACAGAAGATCGCTACAATAACCGGTATATCAATCGTACAGGTTTAACCACTCCCATTGTAAATTATTTATCAAACGGGAAGTATTCCCTATTGATTACCTCAGACGGGGATGGGTTCAGTCAATATGAGGACAGAATGCTTTACCGCTGGAGATCCGATGTCTATGCGAATACAGGGAACTATATTTATATTAAGGACAAGAGTCAGGGCAAATACTGGAGTGCAGCCTACCACCCCACCCGGATTGAGCCGGAAGAGTATCAGGTTATTTTTAGCCCCCACCAGGCGGAATTTAAACGAAAGGATGGGGAGATTAAATCTCATATGATTGTCAGCCTGAATGCAGATTGCAATTATGAGGTTCGAAAAGTCACACTGATCAATCTTGGTAATGAGGAAAAGCAGCTGGAGGTGACCAGTTATATGGAAGTAGTAGATGACACTCATATGGCAGAAATCAGCCATCCGGCATTTAATAAACTTTTTCTTGAAAGCGAGTATATAAAAGAACAGAACATTTTCCTGTCGAAAAGACGTCAAAAAAATGAGGACAACAATCCTTATGTTATGCATATGGTAAAAACCGATGAAAAACGGTGCAAAAAGATAGAATTTGAAAATGACAGAAAACGTTTTATCGGCAGAAACAATACGCTTGAAAATCCGGATTGTGTCGCAAACAGCATTGCTTTTTTTAATGATCCAGGTTTTTGCAACGATCCCATTATGAGCATTCGGGTACAACTATGTATCGGTGCAGGAGAATCAGCTAATTTGACTTTTATTACCGGTGTATGCAGCAGGAGAGAAGAGGCAGTAAAAATTGCGGAGGAATTAAATGTAAGTTACCGGATTGATGATCTTCTGGAGAAATTCCGGCTTCAAAGCAATCTGGA
>JAEWDK010000015.1 GCA_023390175.1 Bacillota bacterium | reverse complement strand
TGTTCCACATGGAAAAGCTCCTCAAGCTGGGCCTGAATCGATGAGGCCAGGCTGATCTCTCCATGATAGTAAAGAGATTTGACAGTCAATACGCGCATAAAGGAAGGAAACGTAAGCTCACTGACCTGAATTCTGGAAGCAGCCTGCTTTTCCGGAATCCCATTCAGCATGTCGGTCAGCATTTCACTGTAAAGGTATGAGTGCAGGGCGATTTTGTCCTGATTTTTCAGCATGGTCTCGGTCAGCGTTTTGCTGACCAGAGATAACATCTCATAACAGTCCGACCCAAATTCTTTCCTTGGCTGAATCATGAAAATATAGCCGAACAGTGCGTCCTCCCGCATGATTTTGCTGCACAGATAATAAAGCTGCATCTCCTCACAATAGCGGACATAAGGGTCGGAGCCCGGTTGTTTTCCTGTTTCCTGCCGGAGTTTCCGTATGTGCTCCATAAATTCCGTTGGGCAGTAATTCTGCTTTACGCTCTGTACCCAAAGAGGGTTTTCCAGCCGGAACGGAGTTGAGTAGGCCAGAATTTTGCCGCTCATATCAATAATAACAATCGAGCTTTCAACACGGTTCCCAATATTCCCCAATACGCTTGAAATCCCTTTTCCGTCGAAGATCATCTGAAGCATAGATGTATAAAGGGCCTGCATCCGGTATGCTTCGTTCAAAATGCTCTGGGCCAGTGTAACAGTTCTCTCGTAATCATCACAATCAATCTGGATGCAGTTGACCGGCTGTCCCCAAATAGCGTCGGGAATGTCGCCCGCGCAAATCAGATTTTGCGGAACAGCGTCTTTCAGAACCGTTGCATCGTGCACAATATATAAAGTGTCATTTTCATACCGGTAGGGGATACACTCGTGGGAAAGCTCTTTCGACTCGAAGATTTGTGCGTTATTTCCAATATTGCATCTTGTAAGTTTCAATTTTGCAGATAGTTTTTTTACAAATTCTTTCATCAACATCTTTATCACCTGGTTTATATTTTAGTCACACGGCACAAAAAGCGCAAGTGTTTTGTATGGTCGGCCCATATCTTTTAAAAATAAAACATGTTATATTATTAACATACTGAACCGCTGGAGCAAAACTGATCCGAATAAACTTAAATCGATAGGCGAGGAAAGGACTGATTTCATGAAGTATACGAAGCTTTTTGAAAAAGGGAAAATCGGAAAACTGGAATTGAAAAACCGAATTGTCATGCCGGCGATGGGAACCGGGTTTGCCTCATCCACGGGGGAAGCATCCGATGAAATCATACGCTACTATGCCGACCGCGCAAAAGGCGGCTGCGGACTGATTATTACGGAAATCTGCCGGATTGACGAGGAAACAGGCGTCGGGGAAAGCAATCAGCTGTGCGCAACGGATTCCAAACACATCCCGCGCCTTGTTCGGCTGGCCGAGGCCGTGCACGCCTACGACACGAAAATATTCCTCCAGCTGCATCATCCGGGCAATGAAACAATGAGCAGACTGCTGCATGGAAAGCAGATTGTTGCTCCGTCCCCGGTTATGTGCAGAATCATCGGGGAAATGCCGCGCGAGCTTACAACGGCTGAAGTTGAGGCTATGGCCAAAAAGTTTGTAAAAGGCGCGGTTATCGGCAAGACGGCAGGGTTTGACGGAGTGGAGATTCACGCCGCTCACGGATACCTTGTGAATCAGTTCTTAAGCCCGCACACCAACAAACGTACCGATAAATACGGCGGCGACTTTTTTAACCGCATGCGTTTCTTAACGGAAATTATCATAGGCATCCGTTTTGCGTGCGGCGCTGATTTCCCGATTTCCGTCCGTATAGACGGCAGCGAATTCATTGAGGACGGCCTCGACGAAAAAGAGTGCATCCATATTGCCAGATATGTGGAGAGCCTCGGTGTCGCCTGCCTGAATGTAAGCTGCGGCACCTATGAATCCGGAGCGACGATTATTGAACCTTCCTGCTTCGCCGAAGGCTGGAAAAAGCACCTTGCACAGAATATCAAGGCAAATGTAAAGATTCCGGTCATCGCGGTGAATACCATTAAGCATCCGGCTTTCGCTGAAAAACTGCTGGAAGAGGGCGTTTCCGATTTTGTAGGCGTCGCGCGCGGACTGCTGGCTGATGCGGAATGGGCAAACAAGGCAAAGCGCGGCGAGGATGTTCTGATCCGCAAATGCATCGGCTGTATGAACTGCTTCCTTATCGCGAATCAGGGCAGGCCAATCGAATGCACGGTCAATCCGATCCTTGGCCGTGAGTTGACCCATGGCGACGATAAACTGGTAAAGGACGGAAGCGGGCGCACGGTGGCTGTCATCGGCGGCGGACCGGCCGGAATGCAGGCGGCGCTTGTGCTGGCAAAAAGAGGCTTTAAAACGGTACTCTTTGAAAAGAGCGACCGGCTCGGCGGAACGGTGAAACTCGGTTCGGTTCCTCCTCACAAGGAGCTTCTGGGCGAGCTGATCGACACGCAGGAAGCAGAACTCAAGAAATACGGCGTTGATGTTCGTTTGAATACGGCAGGCACGGTGGAAGAATGCAAAAAGGCCGGCGCGTGCGGGGTGTTTCTCGCAGTGGGCGGCACGCCGATTGCTCCCAGAATTCCCGGCGCGGAGAAAGCCATTCTTGCCGAGCAGATTTTGTCCGGTGAAGTGAAACTTACCGGCAAGAGTGTCGCTGTGATCGGCGGAGGTGTAACCGGACTGGAAACAGCCGAATATCTGAGTGCCGACAATAAGGTTACTGTCGTCGAAATGATGAACTCCGTCGGAACGACGCTTTATCCCAGCGTGCTGCACTATCTGATGGAACGCCTGAATAAAAACGGCGTGGAAGTCCTGACGGGGCACGCCATTAAAGCGGTGGGAGACGGAGAAATCACCCTCGGCGTTATGGCCAGTGCCGTTGAGGTTACGCGGAAAGCCGATGTTGTGGTTTTTGCGCTCGGCGTAAGACCGAACCGCTCGCTGCTTGACGAAATGGAACAAGCCTTTGATCAGGTGGTTCTGGTTGGGGACACGGAGAAGCCGGGCAACATTGTCAATGCGATGCATGCGGCGAATGACAAGGCATTTGTATTTTAAGGGGGCTGAGAAAGATGAAAGAATTTAAAGATAAAGTTCTGGTTATCACGGGCGGCGGAAGCGGCATCGGTGAAGCAATCGCCAAAGAAGGCGCGCTCCGCGGAATGAAAATCGTTATCAATGATATCGATGAGCCTGCGGTGGATCGCGTTGTCGGTGAGCTGCGCGACATGGGGGCCGAAGCCGTTGGGCAGAAGGCTGATATCTCGATTCTTGAAAATGTCGAAGCATTGCTGAAGCTGACACTGGACGCATTCGGCCGGGTCGATATGCTGGTTAACAATGCGGGCGTATCAGTTTCCGGCCCGATTTGGGAAATTCCCGTGCAGGATATTCACTGGATTACCGAAGTGAACATGATGAGCCACCTTTACGGAATGCACGTCTTCATTCCGCAGATGATTCAGCAAGGCACCGACGCTGTCATTATCAATACGGAGTCCACAGCCGGACTAATGACGTCGGGCAACGCAGTAATGTACCATGCTACGAAATTCGCCGGGCTCGGCGCATCGGAGGGTACATACCTCGCGCTGAAAAATCGCGGTCTTGGTCGGATTCAGGTGCACTGCCTGGTTCCCGCTTTTGTCAAAACGGGCATTCATTTGGCGGACACGCACAGACCGGAACGTTATGCGATGAATGACGATCCTTATTATCAAAGCCAGGAGTTTAAGTCCGGATTTGTCCGCAGCGAGCGTCAGGTTACCACCGGAATGCCTATTGACTATGTGGGTGCCTGTGTCTTTACCGCTGTGGAAGATGAAAAATTCTATATCTTCACACATCCGGAATCACAGGTTGTAGCCGGCATGCGCATCCAAAACCTCGTCAACGGAAAAAATCCGCAGTAACAGGTTGAAATAAGGGGAGGAGTATTAATATGATCAGCGAATACGAGGGAAAGATTCTGGTTATCACAGGCGGCGCGAACGGAATCGGGCGCGCTCTGGCACTGGGATGCGCTAAGCGAGGGGCCGACGTGCTGATTGCCGACATCCACGGCGACGAGGCAGAAGCGGTTGCGCAAGAGATTCGGAGCATGGGACGGAAATCCGTAGCTGTACAGGCTGATGTTTCTCTTTCCGACGAATGTCAGAAAATTTTTGACCGCACGATGGAAGAATTCGGACGCTGCGATATTCTGATTAATGACGCGGGAGTATCTAACGGCGCGGATATTCTGGACATCAAAGAACAGGATATTAAGTGGGTAACGGAAGTTAACGTTTATTCACATTGGTTCATGATGAAAAAATTTATTCCGCAGATGGAAAGGCAGGGTACCCATTGCCAGATTTTAAATGTCTGCTCCATCGCGGGCCTGATTACCCTTGGTTCTGCTCCTGTTTACTTCAGTACGAAACATGCTGCTGTTGCTCTGTCGGAGTGTGTGTATAAATCTTTGAAAGCATCCGGCGCCGATATTGACCTTTCAGTATTCTGCCCCGGATTTGTGCAGACCGAGATGCATTTGACAGACCGGCACCGTCCACAGCGGTTCGCAATTCCGGACGATGACCCGTACTACGGCTCGGAGCAGTACAAAAAGTTTATTGAGTTCAATAAAAAAATTCTCGATAACGGAGCCCCGCTTGAACCTACGATTGAAAAGGTATTTGAAGCCCTTGGAAAAAAACAGTTCTATATTCTGACACATGATAATTATGATGAACTGTTAAAGCAGCAGGGAATTTTTCAGGCCAACAGGATTGAGCCTGTTGACCCGTCGCTCCTCCAAAAAAAGTAAGGAGAACATAATAATGGACGAAACAGAACAGAAGCGATTTCTACTCTACTTTCGCTTATCTCTGCTCATTTGGATTCTGATTGCAAACGGCATACTTCATGTGATGAATTTTCAATACGCCTGGCTGATCTTCATCAGCAACATTATGCTGTTTACCATGGATGGGGATATAAAAGACAGGCTGATTTCCGTTGAAATCGGAGGCTTCGTAGGGCTGGCGCTCACAGTGGTGGCTCTTCTGGCAATCTCGGCTCTGACACCGATTTTGGGAAGCCTTTTCGGCTTTCTGCTTCCTCTCGCAGTTGTCCTTTTCTTATTGATTGTCGTGCATCCGTATGCGCCAAAAGTTCTTAACAACGTAGGGTTTGCTTATCTTACCTGCGCATGCATCGACGTAAAAGCGTTTTCTTCCAACATAGCGCTGTTTTTTGTTACTTTTATTGTAGGCAGTTTGGTTTTTAACGGAGTCTGTGTTCTACTTATGAATCCATGCAAAAAGCTTGCCATGAAAAGCAGTACAAAAGCTGCCAGCTGAGAAATACGTACCTAATTTAGCAACCGCAATATACTTACGAAACATGTAAAAGCCATGAACCCTATTGAATAATGGGTTCATGGCTTTTTACATTACTGATTCTCGGGGAACTCATACCCCCTCGCATGAAAGGGGGCAACAAGTCAGATGGATTGCCATCAAATCGTTGTAACTATTAGGAAGGCTACTTCCTTCTGGTATTGCTATTGGGATTGCCTTTTATAAGCATAAAGAAAAGTTTTTTAAAGTTAAAAATTATATTTATGAAGTTTAAAATACACTTTAGTCTTTGCAAGTAATAAAAAGTGGATAATACCGTTAAATTTGGTTCATACGGTACCCAATTCCGATGTGGGTTTGAATATAGACCGGCTTGGAGGGATCCTTTTCGATTTTTTTCCTTAACGTGGCCATGAATACACGAACCAAGGAAGAGTCCGCTTCCACCGGGTTTGGCCAGACCTGATTCAAAATATAATTATGAGTAAGTACTTTGCCAACGTTTTTTGCCAGCAGGCAAAGCAGTTTGTATTCAATTGGTGTCAGGTGGACTTCCTGCCCATCCGCATAAACCTGAGCGGCGGAATAATCGATTTTTAAGCCGCCGTTCTCAAATACCGCTTCATCTTTAATCGGCCGGTTGTCGTATTTCATTTTCCGTATTGCCACACGGATTCGGGCGAGCAGTTCTTCTACGCTGAACGGTTTTGTCAGGTAATCGTCCGCGCCTGCGTCAAGGGCGTCGATTTTATCTTTGTCTTCGCTCCGTGCACTTACAACAATAATCGGCCGGTTGGACCAGGTACGCACTTTTTCAATGACTTCCATTCCGTCTATATCCGGCAAACCCAAATCGAGGATGATGATATCCGGATTCCGGGAGGCGGTCTGCATGATGGCAGACTCGCCGGTGGCGGCAGTCAGAATGGTGTATGCACCGGACCCATTCAGCGTTGCGGTAATCAAGCTGCGTACCGCCCGGTCGTCTTCTACAACCAGAACCAGTGCCTTATCCGTCATGGTTTATCTCCTCCAGTAACAATGAAAATCCAAATACGGTACCGTGAGGTTTGTTATCCTTCACATAGATTTCTCCGCCGTGCGCGTTTACAATGGATTTACACAGGGAAAGTCCAAGCCCCAATCCCCTTCGGCTGTCGCCGCTCGCGTTGTTTACGGTATAGAACATGTCGAATATCTGCTTTTTGTCTTTGTCTGCAATGCCTTTGCCGTTATCCGCTATTTCAATGTAGACCCATTTGTCTTTTTGATAGGCGCGGATGGTAATAACGGAACCCGCAGGAGTGTATGTGATGGCGTTGTTCACAATATTGATGATGACCTGAATGATCAGGTGGGCATCGACCCGAACCATAAGCAGTTCATTTTCCAGTCGGGTGTCAATCTGATGCTCTGTACTGTGCCGGTCAATGTGCAGCAGGGATTCTGCTACCAAATCCTGCACCAGCTCGGGCTGGGTCTGAATATTTAGCCTTCCGTCGTCCAGCCTTGTTACGGCAAGAATGTTTTCCACCAGATTAATCAGCCACAGGGAATCCTCATAAATATTTTCCAGCAGTTTATGCCGTTCCGTGCGGTCAACACCGGAATTATCGTCGTTCAGAAGAATGCTTGCGTTGCCGGATATGCTGGTCAGCGGAGTGCGCAGGTCGTGCGAGATGGCACGCAGCAGATTTGCACGCAGCCGCTCTTTTTCCGCGTTCATGGCAATTTGATTCTGTTTTTCGTTCAGGTTATATTTCTCGATTGCCAGGGCGATTTCATACATCATTCCGTCCAGCAGGGAACGTTCGAACACTTCAAGTTGATTCCCGGGCTGCATGGGAATACCGATTACGGCAAGCACTGTGTCTTTGCCTTTGACCGGAAGGTACAGCGCTTTTGCGCCCGGCAGGGTGTCGGTGGAAACTCCCGCGGGCTTGCGGTTGCGGAAAACCCAAACGGCCACGGCATACTCCTCTTCGCCGGAGTATTCCTGCGGCAGGGGATTTGACGGATCAATATTAAAAACATATGGTTTTTGCAGTTCTCCGCTTTTTGAAGGGAAGAACAGAATCGGCTTATTTAAAAGCTTTGACAGCTGCTGGGATGACTTTTCCAGAATCGTATCAAACTCGTTTGCCCGCTGCAGCTTCCGGCTGGTTTCCAGCAGGACTCCGGTGCGGTGGGCATTGACGGCCGCCGCGCTGGCCTGCAGCCTGACCCGCGTGGTAAGCGAGCTTGTAATCAGTGAAGCGATGAGCATAATGAGGAAGGTAATCGGATAATCCGCACCGTATGCCGTAAAGGAGAACCTGGGTTCAATGAAAAAATAATTATACGCCAGTACACTGATAATAGAGGACCCAAGCCCATAAAGCCGGCTGCGTGTCTGATTGGAGACAACCAGCACCCCAAGGATATAAACCGTTATAATATTGATCGGCATAAAGTGGAATTTGTAAAACAGCATTCCGATCAAAGTACATAAGGTTAAAATTCCAATCATCTTTAAAAAGTCCGGCCAGTTCAGGTTTAGGTCAAGCTTCACCCTGGCAGGCTTTTGACGGTAAGGGGAAAGAGTATCCGGAATAATGTAAACATCCATGTTGGGTGCCAGCGCGGTCAAACGTTCGACAAAATTCGGCGTGGCGAAAAACAGCCTGTTTTTATTGCTGGAGCGGCCCATTACAATTTTGGATACACCGCTCACTTTTGCATATTCCGCAATTTGGGCAGCCACGTCATCCCCGTAAACGGTGGTGATTTTTGCCCCAAGCTGTTCCGCCAGCTTTAGGTTTTCACGCAGGCGGGCACGGTTTTTTTCATTCAGCTCGCTGGTATGGGGTGTTTCCACGAAAAGCGCGGTAAAAGAAGCATGAAACGCACTGGCGAACCGTGCGGCGGTGCGGATGACCTTTGCGTTAGAGGGGGAACTGCTCAGGCAGACCAGTATGTGTTCACCGGTGTAATAGGCATCGCTGTTCATTTCGGTGCGGCTGGACTCAATTTCCCGGTTGACTTTATCGGCAATCCGGCGCAACGCAATTTCTCGCAGTGCCACCAGATTATCTCTTGTAAAAAAATGATCCAGTGCGTGCTTTGCCTGATTCTCTTTGTATATTTTTTTTGTGTTTAGCCGTTCGATCAGAACATCAGGTTCAATATCGACCAGTTCAACCTGTGTTGCCCGGTCAAAAACAAAGTCCGGCACCCTTTCCTTTACGGTAACATGGGTAATGGAAGCGACGATGTCGTTCAGGCTTTCCAAATGCTGTACGTTCATCGTAGTAAAAACGTCTATTCCGGCATTCAGCAGCTCCTCAATATCGTCATAACGTTTCACATGCCTGCATCCGGTCGCGTTGGTGTGTGCCAGCTCGTCAACCAGAATCAGACCCGGGCGGCGCTCCAAGGCTGCGTCCAAATCGAATTCATTCAAAACGATTCCCCGGTACGTAACCTTTTTAACCGGAATGGACTCAAAACCTTCCGCCAGCGCCATTGTATCGGGGCGGGAGTGCGGCTCTATATAGCCCAGCACCACGTCAACCCCGGATTTTTGTTCGGAATGGGCGGCGTCCAGCATGGCGTAGGTCTTTCCTACGCCTGCTGCGTACCCGAAGAAGATTTTTAATCTTCCCCGCTTGCTGCGGCCTTTCTCGTTATTGAGCATTTTCAGCAGCGATTCCGGGTTGGGACGCTCGTCGCTCATATTTGTCACCTCTTGTTTACTTCAAAATACCATCAAGCGCCAGGTTGACTTCCAAAACGTTTACCGTATCTTCGCCGAACACACCCAAAAATTTTCCATCGGTGTATTTGGCAATCAGGTCGCGTACCTGCTGCGCGGAAATATTTCTGGCTTTTGAAATCCGGTCAACCTGATAATCAGCAGCAGCCGGGGAAATATGAGGGTCAAGCCCGCTTGCAGAGCAGGTGACAAGATCTTCCGGAATGGGCACTCCTTTTTTCTCGGGGCTGGCTGCCTGTATTTTCTCAACACGCTGCTGAACCAGTTTCTTGTACTGCTCGCTGGCAGGACTTAAGTTTGACGGTACCGCGTACAGTAAGGGCTTTCCGTCCGCATCCTTGTAGGTTTTGGTGTCAAGATTCATAATGCGTCCCCAAAGATACCGGTCTCCTGTGAACTGCTGCGCAAGAAGCGTGCTGCCGTATTTCTTTCCGTTTACTTCAATTATACTACCGTTTGCCTGATTATGGAACAGAAGCTGTGAAATCCCGGTGACGGCAAGGGGATACAAAACCCCGCACAGCAGCGTGAAAACCAAAAGCGCGGCAAGCGCCTTAGTCCACACGGACTTTACAATTTTCATAATGAAAACCTCCTTAAGAAATGCCGAACGCGGTAAGAATCACGTCAATCAGCTTTACAAAAACGAAGGGCGCCGCAAGACCGCCCAGCCCATAAATCAGAAGATTTCGGGAAAGCAGCTTTTTGGCTGGAACCTCGCGGTATTTTACGCCTTTCAGCGCAAGGGGAATCAACGCAACGATAATCAGCGCGTTGTAAATAATAGCGGAAAGGATGGCCGTATTGGAACTGTGCAGCCCCATGATGTTCAGCGCCGCAAGGCCGGGGTACAGACCCATAAACATAGCCGGAATAATGGCGAAGTATTTTGCCACATCGTTGGCAATGCTGAATGTGGTGAGCGAACCTCTGGTCATCAGCAGCTGTTTTCCGATGCGCACAATATCGATCAGCTTGGTGGGGGAAGAATCCAAATCCACCATGTTTCCGGCTTCCTTTGCCGCCTGTGTGCCGGTGTTCATGGCAACCGCAACATCGGCCTGTGCAAGCGCCGGCGCGTCGTTGGTGCCGTCGCCCGTCATTGCCACCAAGTGCCCCTGCTTCTGAAAATCACGTATCATTTTCAGCTTGCCTTCGGGCGTTGCTTCCGCAAGGAAATCGTCCACGCCCGCTTCCGCTGCAATTGCCGCGGCCGTCATCGGATTGTCGCCGGTAATCATAATGGTTCTAATACCCATTTTACGCAGGTCGGCAAATTTCTCCTTTACGCCGCTTTTAATAATATCTTTCAGGTGGATAACACCCAGCACCTTGTTGTTTTTTGCTACGACAAGCGGGGTCCCGCCGCTGTTGGCAATGCGTTTGACGGCTTCTTCACATTCGCTGGAATAGGTACCGCTCAGGCCCTCCACATATTCGCGGATTGCGTCTGCGGCGCCCTTGCGAATCTGTGTGCCGGAAAGATTTACGCCGCTCATTCTTGTTTTCGCGGTAAACGGAACAAATTCAGGTGACTGGCCGCCGAATTCGCGGCCCCGGATGCCGAAATCCTTTTTGGCAAGCACCACAATGCTTCGGCCTTCCGGCGTTTCGTCCGCAAGGGACGAAAGCTGCGCGGCGTCGGCAAGCTCTTTGATGTCAACACCGTCCACCGGGATGAATTCGGCGGCCTGCCGGTTGCCCAGCGTAATGGTGCCGGTTTTGTCCAGCATCAGAACGTCCACATCACCGGCGGCTTCAATCGCTCTGCCGCTCATGGCAAGCACGTTCGCCTGATTCAGCCTGCTCATGCCCGCGATTCCAATGGAAGAAAGCAGTGCGCCGATGGTGGTTGGCGCCAGGCAAACCAGAAGTGCGATCAGTGCGGTAATGGAGCTGGGGTTTGGAATTCCGGCCTGTTCCGCGGCAAACTGTGAATAAGGGTAAAGTGCCGCCGTAACCAGTAAAAAGATAATGGTCAGGGCAATCAGAAGAATCTGCAGTGCAATTTCGTTCGGCGTCTTTTTACGGGCGGCCCCTTCCACCATGGCGATCATCTTGTCCAAAAAGCTTTCGCCCGCTTCGCTGGTAACGCGGATGACCAGCCAGTCGGAAATAACCATGGTTCCGCCGGTCACAGCGCTGCGGTCACCGCCGCTTTCGCGGATTACCGGGGCGGATTCGCCCGTGATGGCGCTTTCGTCAACTGAGGCCGCACCGTCAATGACCTCGCCGTCCGCAGGAATTTGTTCCCCTGCCAGTACAATAACAAGGTCGCCTTTTTTCAGGTCAACCGAAGAAACGATTTCAAACCGGTCTTTTTCCTCCGGGGATGGAATCTTGTGCGCGGGAACATCTTTTTTTGCCGCACGGAGTGAATCGGCCTGTGCCTTTCCGCGGCTTTCTGCAATGGCTTCCGCAAAGTTTGCAAACAGAACGGTAAACCAAAGAATGACGGCTATGCTCAGAATAAATCCCGGCTGCGCGTCTTTCAGCCCGAACAGGGAAACGAAATAAAGAACAGTAGTCAGAATAGACGCAATATAAACGATGAACATGACCGGGTTTTGAATCTGTATTTTCGGATTGCATTTTAAAACGGAATCCTGAAGTGCTCTTCCGATCATATTTTTATCTGCAAAAGGACTTTTTTGACGGGAACTCATAAGGCAGCCTCCTTAACCAAACATTTTAAAGAAATCGGCAATCGGCCCGAGCGCCAGCGCGGGGAAGAAACTCAGGGCGCCGATGAGGATAATGACAAAAATCAACAGTCCGACAAACATGGCATCATGGGTGGGAAGCGTTCCGACGCCAACCGCCACTTTCTTTTTTTGCACAAGAGAGCCCGCCATGGCAAGCGCCGCGACCAATGGAACATAACGTGCAAACAGCATAATGAAGCCTGTCGAAAGGTTCATAAAAGGCGTGTTGGTGTTTATTCCGGCAAATGCGGAACCGTTGTTGCCGCCTGCCGAGGTAAATGCGTACAGAATTTCGGAAAACCCGTGCGCTCCCGTATTTGTCAGTGTGGAAGAGATTCCGGGCACCATGCAGGCAATACCGCTGCCCACCAGAATAGCCACCGGGGTGGCAAGGCAGAGAAGCACAGCCATTTTCATCTCATAAGGTTCTACCTTTTTGCCTAAATATTCCGGCGTTCTGCCGACCATCAGCCCGGCAATGAAAACGGTAAAAATAGCGAAGCCCAGCATGCCGTACAATCCGGAACCGACACCGCCGAAAATGACTTCGCCAAGCTGCATCAGCAGCATGGGAATCATTCCGCCAATCGGGGTTAAGCTGTCATGCATGGCGTTGACAGAGCCGTTGGAAGCCGCGGTGGTGAATACCGCCCACGTGCTGGAAGCCCCGATCCCGAACCGGGTCTCCTTTCCTTCCATATTGCCCCCCGACTGGTTCAGATACGACGTATTCACCGTGCCGTTCTGCACCAGCTGCGGGGTTGCCTGCGCTTCCGCCGCCAGCGTAATGCCGAGGCAAACCGTCATAACAAGAAACATCGCCAGGAACAGCGCGATTCCCTGCCGTTTGTCCTTCACGTTTCGTCCGAAGGTAAAACACAGCGCGGCGGGAATGAGCAGAATTGAGACAAGCTCAATCAAGTTGGACGCTGCATTCGGGTTTTCAAACGGATGCGCCGAGTTCACCCCGAAAAAGCCGCCGCCGTTTGTACCAAGCTGTTTAATGGCGATTTGGCTGGCCGCAGGTCCCTGCGGAACCACTTCACTGGTAACGACCGTTCCGTCGGACAGCGTGACCGGCTGCAAAAGATCCACTTTGTCATAGCTGCTGAAGTTCTGTACGACGCCCTGCGAGGCCAGCAGAATTGCCGTGATCAGGGAAAGCGGAAGCAGAATGTACAGCACGATTCTGGTCAAATCAGTCCAGAAACTTCCTATTCCGTTTTCCTGTACCTTAATAAATCCACGGATCAAGGCAAATAAAACGGCAATGCCGGTAGCCGCGGATAAAAAGTTCTGCACCGTAAATCCAAGCATCTGGGTCAGGTAACTCATGGAATTTTCACCTGAATAGGCCTGCCAGTTGGTGTTGGTTACAAAGCTGACTGCGTTGTTGAATGCCAAATCCCAGGAGATGCCCCCGAAGTGCTGGGGGTTCAGCGGCAACAACCCCTGCAGAAGGTTCAATAAAAAAATAAAGATAAATCCAAATAGATTCAATAGTAAAACTGCACCGGCGTATTTTTTCCAGCTCATCTGTTCGTCCCGTTCAATTTTCAGGGTACGGTACAGGAACCCCTCCGCCGGCTCCGCTATACGGGATAAAAATACCTTTTCGCCGTTCATTACCTTTCCGATATATTTGCCAAGCGGAACGGCAAGCACCACCAGCAGAACAAGGTATAGAATTGTCTGCAATATTTCTCCACTCATATCTTATCGCTCCTAAATAGAATTGTAATCAAATACACCAGCAAAGCCGCAAAGATCAGGCCGGTAATTCCAACAATGATTTGCAAAATCAATCCCTCCGTTTCTTTTGTCATTATAGCACTGTGGTTATAATGATTCTGTTAGCCTTTTTCCTATTGTGTTAAGATTGTGAAAAGATATTCGAATGCATCTGTATCACTGATTTAAACAGCTTTATTTCCCAAGTGTTATATATTAATTTGGAATGAATTACCTATTGATAAGCAAGCTGTTTATTATAATACTTTATTAATAAAAACTGGAATGGGCAGGTCTTTATGAAAGAATTTAAGAAAACACGGGCGTTTATTTTATCGTTGTCCCTTGCTATCAGTATCTTTGCAGGAGTGCCCTCCTACGCCGCGACTGCTGATTTTTCCATTAACAGCAGCGGGGTTCTGGTCCGGTACAACGGAACCGGAACTGACGTTGTTATTCCGGACGGAGTAAAAGCGATCGGCACCGATGCGTTTATTGGAAAGAACCTGACCAGCGTTGTAATACCCGAAGGCGTTATCAGCATTGGAACCGATGCGTTTCAATTCTGCAAATTTCAGAACGTACAGATTCCAAACAGCGTAACCAGCATTTACGATTACGCATTCAGTGATTGTTACAATCTGACAAGCGTTACCCTCGGCACAGGCATTACCAGTATCGGAGAAAACGCTTTCCGCAATTGCAGCAGCTTGGCAAACATTAACTTACCGAACAGTATCACCAATATCGGTAACAGTGCGTTTTATGGCTGCCAAAAACTGACGAGCGTTACACTGCCGAATAAAATCAGCAAAATTAACGATTCCGCTTTTGCCTGCACCGGAATTGAAAGCATTTTGATTCCTGCCAATGTAACCGGTATCGGTTCCTGCGCTTTTTTGATATCGACTTCCGGCGTAGAAGAAAAAAGACCGTGTTCTCCAACACGGTCAACGCCAGGACGTTTTCCAACGTACTCAACTAAATTTTTTGCTTTGCCTAAATCCACTGCAAACCCCAAACCAAATTCCACAGCGTGGGAAATTAATTCGGATGCGTTTTCTACCGTAGGATTTCGTTTAAAGTCCTGATATTCTAGGCTGTTCTTTGATTCTGGAAACTCTTTCAGCAGATCGGCCAGAAGATCTATCTGCTTATGGGTAGCCGGTTTATCTGCTACTTCTTTTTTTAACTTCAAGGGATCAAGATTCAGAGAAGCAACTTCCTCTCCGCTCATTGAAAGCTGATCGGGCATGTTCAGAATAACGCTTTCCCTTGTTCCAACATAATTGACCAACCCCATTGCTGCATCTTTTGTCATGCTATGTTTTCCATCTGCTTTTTCCCCGGCTTTCGCAATGTGAAAATACCGGGCATTTAATATTAGTCTTGCGCCAGCCATTCTAATTCCTCCTTACATAAAATGAAACGCAGATGGCATCTCATCTGCGTTTCAGCTGAAATTTATAATTGAGGTTGTTGGAAACTACATTTCTATGCCTTTAAATATTTACGAGTACTGATAATCGCCATCTGGGAACCGCAATACTCGCATATGTCTGTACTCCCTTCAACAATTAATTCGTTGCTTTGTCCATCATTTATACATACTGCATAAGAAACATTTAGTTCTTTAGGAAAACAAACGGAGCTTGGTTCGACTTCTGGATATACTCCATTAATTTCAACGTTGTCCCCCGGATATGTTAGTGCAATTGGTTGAGTTTTCACTTTTTGTATAATTTTTTTATAAGAATTCTCATTTTCATCCAGAATGTACATGGATATTTCTGTCCGAAACATCTGATGTCCACAAACGCTACATACCTGTGTGTCACCATCTATAATAAATTCTTTATTGCCGCAACTTTTTTTACAAACAGCGTATGCAATATAAATTTCATTTGGAAATTTTATTAAATCTGCGTGCTCTAAAAGATATTGTGCTTTAAATTGTTCCAATGGATTATTCTCAATGTTCTTGTTCATAACAAATTTACCTCATCTTATAGTATAGGCAAAGCATTTCTAGCGGGGATAATGCGGGAACCTTCTGAAATGATCAAATACAAAGCTAGTGCGGGTCCAGTTAATCCAGTTGTTTCCGAAATTATATCAATTATTGAGGGCGATTGATTTTGAAATAATGGAACACCGTTTCTATCCCATCTATTATCGCTATTCTCATCGTCCCAATGACCATCCTGAGGGCCGTTTCCTCTATCGACACCAGCCCCATGAGAGTGATTATCCCATGTGTATTTACCGTTATTTACACCATCCCAATAACCATCTGTATTCCAGTTCCCTTTTTTACCTTTTAAGTTTGGCGGAAGCGGAGGCCATTTTCCATTTGGCGTCTTACCAGGTTTTCGGTTATTTAAGGATTGAAGGACACTGTTCTTTTGGAACTAACGCTTACCGTCTTACCGTTTCCTTTGCTTTCATATTTTCTACCGGAGTTGTCATAGTAAACCCATCTATCTGTGCCATCATCAGCCGTAGCCTTGTATCCGTCAGAATCATGCATATTAGTCGGGTTATTATTGCAGTACGTAAACAGGTTGTTACCAGTCAAACCAATATCCGAATTAAACTGCCCGTCTTCGCTGATAAACCTTCCCGTATTCGGGTCATAATATCTACTGTTGAGATAGTACAATCCGCTTTCGGAATCGTAATAATACCCGCGATACCGGAATGGATTCTGTTTGCCAATTGTACTTGCTAAGGAACCGGTTGTGCTTAACAGCTTACCCCAGGCGTCATAGCTGTACTGTACAACAGGATTGCAAAGCTGGTCAACAATGCCGGTTACGTCGCCCTGGGCGTTTTTGGTATAGTGATAGGAGTAGCCATTGTACGTGAAGCCTACCCTTGTGCCGTCGCTCTCATACAGGAACCAAAGCACATCACTACCGGTCTGCTGGGCAAGAATGGTGCTGTCGTCAAGGAAGTACTTTGTTGCCACACCGTCAACCGTTTTACCGGTGCGTATTCCGTCGCTGTTGTAAGTATAGCTTATGTTTTTACCGTTTGCAACGGCTGTTTTTAACTGGCGGCCTTCCCATGTGAAATTCATGCCGTTGCCGTAGAAAAGAGAAATAGATACCCACCAACTTGTCGGTGGGTATCTATTTCAGATGAAATTAAAATGATATCAGAATATAATTTATCAATGTTTTTTAATAGATTTAAATCTCCCAATATGATAGTAATTTACTATACCATAAATATGCGCGGTTGTACCAACAATAAAAACCAAATATCCAAAAAAGAATTCAACAAAGCTATAGATGTTTATACTTTGAAATGCGTCATCATAATACTTCGAAATAAAGAGTATGATGATTCCCTCGGTAAATGCTTGAATTATATCATAAAAAATATATTTTGTGTGACTGTGATTCTTAAGAGCAGTAATAAAATTATCATTTTTTATAATTAATCTTTTAAAAATTAATGACAGTTCAATAATAAATATATTGAGGAAAATTAACACCTTAGAAAATGTGTTACTGGGTTGTAAATTTTCTGACGAAAATAAATATAGTGCTATAACAAAAAGAAAGCTAACAAATGGAACTCCGATTGAATTAACTAGAAAGACGAATAATCCCTTTTGAGATAAAATTATAATCAAAATGCAACTTAGTATTATAAAACAACCTATTACCATTATAATTTTGGTGTATATTGCATTCGTGTGGAAAGTAAAAATAAGATAAAAAAATGGCCAGCAACATAAAAAAATTAGCGATAGGAGTTTATTTAATTTGGCAATTTCATTAATGGACATTTGATCTACACTTATATTTTTTCTCATGATATTTACCTACCTTGCTATACTATTGATGTTAGTTTTTTCTTATAGCTATCTAAAACAGGTTCTGCCAGATAAGAAATACCTGCTGTAACTGCGACAGTTGCTAATGCTATACCCGCAACAGGAGCTGTAACAGCGAAACCCACCACGAAAGCACCGACTAAAGCCGCAGACATTGCACCAATCGCTAAGCCAGAAAGAGTATCAAATCCCCATCCGACCAAAAAATCAGTCGAAAACCCGTAGTCAATATAGTTTGAAATTCCTGCAACTGCTATTGCGCCTATTATGCAACCCTTATCTATCTTTTCAGCACCTTTTATTGAATCCCCAATGCTTTTTCCAATATAATCAGCTTTCGATAGATACTTATCAGCGCCGGCATTCCACGTCCTTATATTACCATCGTTTAACCCGCCTGACTTAACTGTATGTGTTGTACCTTTTTGTGTAACAGCACCAATGACGGGTACAGCTGCTCCGATGCCAGTTAACACATTGTAACTTTGACTTTTTGGTGCTTTGCCTCCTTGAAAAACTTTACCTGTGCTATTTACATACATCCATCTACCACTTCCATCATCACATTCAGTGGCTCTGGAACCATTGGAATCTTTCATCCGGATTGGATTATTATTGGTATAAGCAAACATGTTATATCCCAATAACCCAGTTGCCGTTGAAACATAGCCGTCTGTATTCAAAAATCTTCCTGTCTGCGGGTCATAATACCTGCTGTTCAGGTAATACAACCCTGTTTCAGCATCATAGTAATAGCCGCGATACAAGAACGGATTGATCTTGCCAATGGTGTTTGCCATGGAACCTGTAGTGACGAGCAGCTTACCCCATGCGTCATAGCTGTATTGTACAACCGTGTTATAGTCCCTGTCAACAATGCCGGTCACGTCACCCTGTGCGTTCTTTGTGTAGTAATAGTCGGCTCCGTTATAGGTGAAGCCTACCCTTGTTCCGTCGCTTTCATACAGGAACCATAGCACGTCGCTGCCGGTTTGCTGGGCAAGAATGGTACTACCGTCAAGAAAATACTTTGTTGTCACGCCGTCAACCGTTTTACCGGTGCGTATACCGTTGCTGTTGTAAGTATAACTGATGCTTTTACCGTTGACAACGGTTGTTCAGTATTTTCCGTCTGCTTTTTCCCCGGCTTTCGCAATATGAAAGTACGGGCATTTAATATAAGTCTTGCGCCGGGCATCGATTGTACCTCCTGTAACTTTTTGTGAAAATAAAAGCGCCCTATGGATTAAATCATAGATCGCTTCGCGTATAGTTGGTTAAATATTTTGAAATAGTTTGCGACATTGCTCTTGATCTTAGGATACTGCCGCTGTTATTCCTGTTTGCGACGGCTGTTCAGTGTTTACCATCTGCTTTCTACCTCCTGAAAAGTAAAGCACAGAGGTTTCCCTCTGTGCTCCTCAATTGGCGGTCTAATAATGTAGACTTAAAAATTATCCTCAAATTTATATATACAATTATTTAAATAATCTATTACATCTTCAAGAATAAATCCACATTCATTAGGCTCAGTATCTTCTTTTAATCCGTATTTGCAGAAAACGTCGGAAACGCAATCAACATACAAATCAAGTAACTCTTTATCTGAAGAAAAATTTTGCAGATTCAAACTGTTTAGTAAGTCGTTTTTCCTTTCAATTGCTAAACAAATTTTTAATATGTTTAAGTAGTATATATGTTTATTAATATCCATTTTTACCTCCAGTATTTGGAACTTTTAGCATACCCTGTAATAACTTTGCCGGCTTCGTTTAAAACAACAACAGCTTGCTTACCCACATATTTTATCGCCCCATTTTCCTGTTTTGTTATTTTTACTGGATTTCTTACAGTGTCAAGAATTGACGATGCCTTTACTCCGCGCCCACCATCACGTCCCATTACCTGTGCTAACCCATGTTTTGTGTAACCAGATATTTTTCCAGCTACTTTTTTGATTGGTTGTGCAATTGCTTTGGATATAGCTGCTACTTTTGTCACTTTAATAGCATTAAGTGCTTTACTTGCCTTAACTGCACCACTTGCTATTTTTATACCTTTACCAATAGCACCAAATGTAACTCCAGTAACTGCACCGACCAAAGCAGCTTTGCCTAAAGCCTTCCAGCTGAAATTACCATTAATTGCGGCGCCAACACAGTAAATCGTTGAATCGAATAACGCACCGCCAACAGCAGCGGCAATCCACCAAGCAATGGTACCTTCATCATCCACCATGTTTACAGGATTGTTAAGGCAATATGCAAAGAGGTTGTTCTCTGTTGAGTTTCCTTGATCCTCATCAAATACGTCGGTATCGTCCGCACTGACAAATCTCCCCGTCTGCGGGTCATAGTATCTGCTGTTGAGATAATAAGGATGTGTTAAGTCTTAATTTCGTTTGTCTCTAAAAAATTTATCTGGATTCAATCTGTATCCGCATAAAACCAATATAGTACAAATAACCATGACCAGACAATCAAATATAAACATCTGGGCGATTGCTAATGTCCTAGATACGAAAGTAACATCAACAAAAAGGTTAATTAAACAAAGAATTAAAAAAGCAATCAATGAAATAAGATTTATTAGATTGTAGAAATAAACCACAATATAGAGATGTGGGAATCGCTTAGGTCTGTTTTTATAACTGCAGAAAAACAGCCATTTTAGGAAACGAATGAGCCAGTCGCTTTTAGACATATTTGCATTACGAAGCTGTTTTTCCTTTCGTTGTTGTTTAGTTTCTTTATCTCGAAAAAACAAAAGGCTTACTAATGGCCGCCTAAAGAGAATAAGGTAGGTAGCAACAAAACAAAACAGTTCCAGAATAATTGAGTCCGAATATGTTGTATAATTTACCACTGAATTAAAATAGTTCGCTATTGAATACATAGAAACCTCCCTCGCAAACATCCCATTCTCTTGTCTTGATTGTACAACCTACTTACTATTGTATCGGATAGAGAAGAACCGACGCTTTTTAAAAGCGATGCAATAATATCTCTTTTGCAATATTCGTATAGATTCTTTATTCTGTCGCTGTTGTAAGTATAGCGAATGTTCTTCCCATTGGCAACTGCGATTTTTAATTGGCGGCCTTCCCATGTGAAATTCATCCCGTCGCGGTGGGAGCGGCGGTTGCCGATTGCATTGATTGTAGTATTGTATATTATATCAATATTTCACATACAAAAAGCCGCCCTTTTCAGGGCGGTTTATAGATTGCGTTGTAAAACTATTTAGATATTCGATACTACTAGGTCACGGACGACTTCGCCGTTGACTGGCTCAATCGTAATTTTGTCAAGGCTGCGGTCAATCACGGTGGAGCAGGCCAGCACGTTTTTTCCGTTCAGTTTTACACCGCATCTGCCGCACACCCCCTGACTGCAGACGCTGTGCCGGTAGTAAGAAAGCGTATGATCCAAATGCTGATAGATATAATCCAGGACATCCATTACTGTGGTTTCATCATTTTCTATGGCAACATTATATTCTTCCAGCCTTTTCAGCGGCTGGCTTCTTGACACTAAAATTTTCAATTACTTTCCCTCCGTATTGTTCAAAGATATATTTGGGTATGGATTCAAAGTTTTCGGTTGGGAGCACTTGATAAGCGGCCTGCGGCTTTTCTGTGCTGTAGACGATTTCGTCATTCACCAGCTGAGCATAATTGTTATATAAAAAGTTTTTATTGTCTATTTCCGGGTAATCAAAGCGCATATGGCACCCACGGCTTTCTTTTCGGTTTGCCGCTGCGTGAATCGCGATTTCCTCACAGAGCGCGATATTTTTCGCAATGATACTGTTGTACCATTCTAAATTATACTTTCGGTCCTTATTGCTTACAGAAAGATTTTGAAGCTCTTTTCTTAAAACAGTAATGTTCTCTTCTGCTTCCTGCAGAGTTTCCTGCTTTCGGAAAAAGTTAAGCCCTTTGTCAGCAATATCTTCCATTTTCTTTAGGGTTTCAATCGCGCTGGTTCCGTCCGAACGGTTCAAAGGCGCAAAAAGCTCCGACAAAACTGCTTCTGTATTGTCTGCTTTCAGCATGGAGGATCCGTTCGCGTATGCGGCTGCATTTTCCCCGGCGGTTACCCCCTGTGCGAGCATTTCAACCAAACCGTCGCCGCTTCTGAATGCGCCAAAGGTTCCGCCGGTTACCTCGCCTGCCGCATAAAGGCCTTCCACCCCGGTAGAAAGATCATCGTTGACCACGATACCACCCATGCTGTACTCGTTGCCCAATCCAACCTGAAGGCGTTTTTGATTGCGGATGATATCTTCCGCCAGTTTGTGAAGATCAATTTTATTATATTTGCCCTTGGCATGCCACGGTGCTTCATTTTCCGCCACATCATCAAAAATTCTGTAAATTTCGTCGTCCGTATAATCGGAATAATCGTAGTAAAAATTATTTCCGTAAGTATCGTATTTCTCGAATATGCCTTTTCCCCAGAAATACGAATAAATGATTTTATAAATTTTATCTCCTTTCGGAATTGTTTTAAACTCCGGCGGAATATTCAGTTCATTTCCGTCAAGATCGGTAACTTTGGGGAAGACCGGATTGATTGCGGGTATTGTAAGCAGATATGGTAAAATGGATCCCCTTGCATAGGTCGGCTCCGTAATCGTCGGGATAAACAGAAAAAACTCCATATCGACCGATTTCGCGCCTGCCCGGAGCGCCATTGCGATTCCGTCACCGGTCATGTCGCTGATTGAATTCTTCAGGGAGAACGGCTGAAATCCACCCGTAGCAATCAAAACGGATTTTGCATTGTATTGAACTATTTCACCGGTGTAAATATTCAGTCCGACCGCACCGCAGGCTTTCTTGCCGGAGAGAAGAATATCAACAATCAGCGTATCTTCAAAAACTTGAATTTGGGGATTCAGCCTGATGCCTTCCTTAACCGTTCTTCCGAAGGCTTTTCCTGAAGTCCTCCAGGAAACACCCTGCGGAATATATTGAAATTTTTGGTTTGCACTGTTGGCCCAGCCCAGGCATTCTTTAACTGCCCGAGGCCCTTTATCCACATACTGCTTTTGTATTTTTTGGTTACCGATGAAAAAAGAGCTTGTGACCAACTTATTAAAAAGCTGATCTTTCGAAAAGGATCGGTTGGCATCCTTCAAGCCGCATTCATGAAAGGCACTTTCCCCGTCAATACAAAAGCCACCGCCAATCATAATGGTGTTTCCGCTTTTCCCAATTTTGCCTTTAGTCACAACAGTAACCGCCGCACCTTTTTTCGCCGCTGAAACTGCGCTCATAACGGCTGCACCCGCGCCGCCGATTACCAGAACATCACAGTTTACTTCGTAGTCTATATCGTGCATTTCATAATCCCCTTCATGTGATATTTGATCATGTGCTGTATCAGGCAACCTGTTCCAAAAGAAGAGTCTGCTTTTGCTCGTATCGTTGTTTTCAGATTTTAAGATAATATATATAATATATATTAATACTATGTATAGTAATCCTTCGTTTTACGTTTGTCAACTATATCGGTAAAATAAGATTTCAGCTTGAACGGGCTGCTATACCGGATGAATTTTTTTAACGGGGGAGGGCATGCGCCGGAGTCCAATAAACTCTTCCCATTTACTAACATGATTTGTCTCCATTATGGAAAACAACCAGCCCCGCCCGGATTTCCCGGGCGGGGCTAGTAAATGAAATTTATCAGTATCTTACTTATCTAACACTTTTCTTCTTTTCAGGATTTCACTTACTGCAAAACCGATTCCCCCAAGGCCAAGCAAAACAAACAGGGAAATTGGGGTGGGAGCTTCGCCTGTCTTTGGTGAAGCAAGGGGAGTGTTTTCATTTGGAATAGTTTCTCCGCTCGTCTGGGGCGCTTTTGTCGGAACTGCGGGGTTGGCGAGCGGTACTGTTGGGTCAGGAATTGTTTCCGGAACGGTAGGAACTGTTTGCGTGGGGGTTCCGCCATTGTTGTTGTTGTTATTGTTGTTGTTATTGTTGTTATTGTTAGTGCCGCCTGTCGGCGCAGTGTAGGTGTTTGTGAAGGTCGGTAAACCGTCCAGCGGAGAACCGTTCTTTGCGTAGCTGACGGCTCCGTCAGAATGAACGGTTACTGTATAGCTTGCACTGTCGTAAGCCCAGTTAGCCGGAACTGCGCTGCGGTCTTCGGTCATCGTAAGGATTTTTGTATCTGACCCGGTTGGGAGTGTAAAATCCGGAAGACTAAAGGTGAATTCGCCTGCCGCACTGATCGAAGCTGTACCGACGACTGCATTAGCTCCGTCTTTCAGCGTAAACCCAAAGGTCTGATTCGGTGCCGATGCGGCGCCAACTACTGTAATTGCTTTTGTTGCCTTAATGTCATGTAAAACAGGGGTTCCCGGCGCGGTGTAGGTGTTTGTGAAGGTCGGCAAACTACCGTTCAACGGAGAACCGTTGCTGTTTGCGTAGCTGACAGTTCCGTCAGAAGCAATGGTTACCGTATAGCTTGCACTGTCGTAAGTCCAGTTCGTAGCACTTGGATCCGGTGTTTCAGCCATGGTAAGGTTTTTTGTCCCCGAAGCCGGAAGCTCAAAGCTCGGCACCATGTTAAAGGTGACTTCGCCTGCCGCGCTAATGGAAGCTGTGCCGACTTCATTGGCTCCGTCTTTCAGCGTAAACGCAAAGGTCTGGTTCGGTGCCGACGCTGCGCCAACCACCGTAATCGCTTTTGTTGCCTTAATAGCCTGTAAAACAGGGGGTGGTGTTACCGGTGCGGTGTAGGTGTTCGTGAAGGTCGGTAAAGCACCATTCAGTGAAGAACCGTCCTTTGCGTAACTGACCGTACCGTCAGAAGCAATAGTTACTATATAGCTTGCGCTGTCGTAAGTCCAGTTGGCCGGAACTGAACTGTGGTCTTCGGTCATTGTAAGGTTTTTTGTCCCCGAAGCCGGAAGAGTAAAGCTCGGCACCATGTTAAAGGTGACTTCACCTGCCGCGCTAATGGAAGCTGCACCGACTTCATTGTCTCCGTCTTTCAGGGTAAATCCAAAGGTCTGGCTCGGTGCCGACGCCGCGCCAACCACCGTAATCGCTTTTGTTGCCTTAATAGCCTGTAAAACAGGGGGTGGTGTTACCGGTGCGGTGTAGGTGTTCGTAAAGGTCGGTAAAGCACCATTCAGTGAAGAACCGTTCTTTGCGTAACTGACAGTTCCGTTAGAATCAATGGTTACTATATAGCTTGCACTGTCGTAAGCCCAGTTCGCAGCACCTGGATCCGGTGTTTCAGCCATGGTAAGGGTTTTTGTGCCTGAAGTCGGAAGAACAAAACTCGGAAGACTAAAGGTGACTGTGCCTGCCGCGTTGATCGAAGCTGTGCCGACTTCATTGGCTCCGTCTTTCAGGGTAAATCCAAAGGTCGGAATAACTTCGGGATTACCGTTAATCACTTTTGTTGCCTTAATAGCCTGTAAAACAGGGGGTGGTGTTACCGGCGCAGTGTAGGTGTTTGTGAAGGTCGGTAAACCACCGATTGGGCCGTTGCTGTTTGAATAGCTGACCGTTCCGTCAGAATGAACGGTTACTGTATAGCTTGCGCTGTCGTAAGCCCAGTTGGCTGCACTTGGATCCGGTGTTTCAGCCATTGTAAGGACTCTTGTATCCGAGCCGACTGGAAGTACAAAACCCGGAAGGCTAAAGTTGACTAAGCCTGCTGCATTAATGGAAGCTGTACCAACGGTATTGGCTTCGTCTTTCAGCGTAAAGTGGAAGGTTGGGTTCGCTGCCGGTGCCGTACCATGGACGGTAATCACTTTTGTTGCCTTAATAGCCTGTAAAACAGGGGTTACCGGTGCGGTGTAGGTGTTCGTGAAGATTGGTAAACCAGCTATCGGAGTCCCACTGCTGTTTGAATAGCTGACCGTTCCGTCAGAATGAACGGTTACTGTATAGCTTGCACCGTCGTAAGCCCAGTTGGCTGCACTTGGATCCGGTGTTTCAGCCATCGTGAGGGTTTTTGTATCCGAACCGGTCGGAAACGTAAAATTCGTAAGACTAAAAGCGACTTCGCCAGCCGCGCTAATGGAAGCTGCACCGACGGTATTGGCCCCGTCTTTCAGCGTAAACCCAAAGGTCGGGTTCGCTGCCGGTGCCGTACCGTGGACGGTGATCATTTTTGTTGCCTTAATAGCCTGTAAAACAGGGGTTGGTGTGGGGGACATACCTGTTCCAACAATAAAGTGGCTGACTTTATATTCGCCATCTACTTTATCCGCGTAGAAATACTCATTACCAGATGCATCTCTTATAACCGAATAAATTCCTAAATTATTTTCAGTAGAGTTTAAATCTATACTTTTATAGCCGTAAAAAAAGTGTACACTATTATAATCAACGCTGTTTGCACCTAAACTATTAATACTGTGAATTTGAGTATAAATAGTAAACTGATCACTACTACTTAGTACATTCTCTGTCCATATTATTAGACTTGTTGATTGTTTGACTGCTACAACATCATAGTTGTCAATACCAATATAAAGCTTAGATCCATCTGTAGATACTTTCCATTCCGAATCTTTGTCTGTTATTTGTTTATAGTTTGATGGTGTCGCGGCCGCAAATGCCGGGACGGAAAATGTAAATAATAAAGCGAACGATAATATTATGCTCGTTAATTTTAATTGAATTTTCTTTTTCATAAAAACATCTCCTTTATAAGATATTTACTCTTTATGACATCATCATATATCACCCCAGTCACATGCCAGTCACAAAAACACAAGAAAGTTAATTTTTGGTAACTATATTTTATATGTTATCAGAAAAGAATAAAGCGACTGCACAAAAATCGATTCAGAACGATTTTTGTGCAGTCGCTTACGTTTATGCATTGATATTTTATTGTATTTTCAACCCAAACGGATAGGGATTTTGTATTCCCGGGCGAAGCGGATGTCCCGCCCGCCAAGGGATCAACGCCCTTTGCCGCTTAATTCAGCTTTTTAATCAGGCTGTCGGGGTTGGCCGCGTAAATCAGTGCGCTTTCTTTGGATATTTTCCCGTCATGATACAGGTTATACAGGCTGGTATCCATGGAGATCATACCGTCGCCGGCGCCGGAAAAAATCGCGTTGTCAATCTGATGTACCTTCGATTCACGGATCATATTGCGAATCGCGGAATTGACGAGCATGATTTCAAACGCAGGAAGCAGCGAACCGTCCAGAGCCGGAATTAACTGCTGTGAAATTACGGCCTGAAGCACCATGGAAAGCTGTACGCGGATTTGTTGCTGCTGGCTGGACGGGAATACGTCGATGATGCGGTCAATGGTATTTGCAGCACCGATGGTGTGCAGCGTGGAGAACACGAGCTGGCCTGTTTCCGCCGCGGTCATTGCAGTGGAAATCGCTTCATAATCGCGCATTTCACCGAGCAGAATCACGTCGGGGGCCTGCCGCAGCGCGGCGCGCAGCGCCTGAACATAGCCGCGTGTGTCATTTTCCACCTCACGCTGGCTGACAATGCTTTTGTCGTGCCTGTGAAGATATTCGATCGGGTCTTCAATCGTAATAATATGGTTGTTGCGCGTGTGGTTGATATGGTCGATGAGGCAGGCGAGCGTGGTGGACTTGCCACTGCCCGCGGAACCGGTAATCAGCACCATTCCCTTTTTGTACCTGCACAGATTCATGACTGTTTCAGGAATGTGGAGCGCGGAAGGATCGGGCATTGCAAAACCGAGCACGCGCAGCACCGCTGCCATGGAACCGCGCTGCATGTACGCGTTGCAGCGGAAACGCCCCAGACCCTCGATGGAAAAGGAAAAATCATCGTCGCCGCTTGCTATGAACGGCCCGATGTCCCTGTTGCGGCTCAACGCATAAATTTTTTCGATTACATTTTTGGTATCGTCCGGTTTCAGCCTGTAGCTGCAGAGCGCTTCCTCTTCCACGGGCAGAATTCGGTCATTTATTTTGTAGGAAAGCGGACAGCCTGAAATAATAAGAATATCCGATACATTTTGCGACACTGCGGTCTGCAATATCTTTAGAATGTCAATTTCCATAGAAATCGTAATTCTCCCTTTATTCTCCTGATTATGGGGCACTGCTTCCTTGCCAAAGCGGAAGCGTTTCATCGCCCGCGTCCTGTTCTTCCGCAGTACTGATGAGCTTTTGTTCCGCAATCTGATACCGCGGCGTGCTGCCGTGCGGATTTATGGTCAGAACGACCGATATTTTTCGGTTTGCATCCACCTGCTCCGAAAAAGAGGCCTGTGTTTTATTGGCGCCGGTTTTCGCAATGGTTACGCCGTCAACAGAGGACAACGCCGTTTCTGCGTCGGAATCTGTTTTGGCGGCGAGCAGGGCGGAATCAATCCGCTGAAGCTTTGACTGCACGGACGCGTAAGCCTTGTAATAGTTTTTCGCCGACTCTGCGTTTTTGGCAGAAATCTTTTGGTCGGCATTCGCGGTAACATAAGAAAGCACGCCAAAAGTAGTCAGACAGAGCACAACAAAAATCATAAGAATCGACGACGCGCCGACCCCCGGTGAAAAAGCGCTTTTCCGTTTCATGCAATCCCTCTCTTTCAGCCGCAAACCGCTCAGGATGATTTCGGCAGATATTTTGCGGAGTTTAACGTATAGACGGGTTTTTCCCCGCCCGTTGTGTTGGTAACGGTAATGTCGGTATTGACCAGTGTGCCGCCCGCTGAAAGAGTTTTATTCAGCGCAATGTCGATTACATAACGCGGGTCGGACTGTACTTCGTTCCACTGCCTGTCAAATGCAAGACGGTAATGTTCCACGCCGCCGGAAACGGTGCGTGTGGCGCGTTCTAGCACCTTGGGAATTGCGTCCGCAGAAGAAAGGCCGTTCACCTGTTCGGCAATATCTTCCGACTTCACAACGGCGGTGCTCAGGTCGCTGCTTTGCTGCGCGCGGTTATTCGCCGCCACAAAAAGCTGGAGCGTAACCGAAACGGAAATGGTAAAAAACAGGATGACAATGATGATTTCTACGAAAAAGCTGTTAACGCTGTTTTGACTGTGTTTCATTGCGTTCCCCCGCCTTCCGTCAGACAGAGGTTCATCGTAAGCCTGCGATTTCCCTTCCCGTTTACGGAAAGGGTCAGCTCATTGCTGCTTTCTGTCATGGAAAAGTCCGAAACCTGGGTGATTTTATCCCCGGCACCCACCTGAAAACCGTTTTCTGCACGGGTGAGAAGTTCCATAAGATTCCCGTTGTATTCATAAATATAAGTTTTGTAAGCGTTGCCGTTCATGTCGGAGGACAGCACCAGCGCCTTTTGGCCGTCAACGGTCCGCAGCTCCACTGCGTTGGTTCCGGCAGCGTGAACCTTGTTTGCCACGTACGAAAGACTGGCGCGCATCTTGTTGTTGGCGTCCATATCGGTAACAATGCCCTTGTAAACATTCGCGCCGATCAAAACAAGGAACAGGGAAGAAACCGCGAAAAGGCTGAAAACGATAAGGATAAACACGGTGTTGACCGAATTCGAATTTCTTTCGTTCATTGCTGTTCCTCCTGCTGCCCGCCGCCTTTTTCCTGCACTTCCACGGAAGGCATTACATTGGAACCGGCCAGTTCATAGCTGACAATATATTTGCTGTGGTTAATGGTCACGCCGTAATGGTCTTCAAGATATTTTATGTCAGGAGGATAAACGCCCTCAATCGCATAACAGTTCACAATGGCTTTGTGAATCGCAGTTTGCGTTACATTTAGGTTTTCAGTGCTGTTTTTGCCGGAAACACTGTTAAAACCGTACCGGAACAGAACAATAACGGCAATAAAAATCAGAACGGCAATGACCGGGCCCCGGTTTGAAAATCTTGTTTTATAAAGTTTCAAGACACCACCACTTTCTTTCGCCAAAGCTCAGCCAATGGACGACATAATGCCCATAAGAGGGAGCATGATGGAAAGCAGAATCGCCCCGATGATGATGGAAAGCACAGCCACCATTGCGGGCTGAATCAAAGCTACCGCTTTATTGACGGACTCATCCACATCCCCGCTGTACCGCTCTGCAAGTTTTTTCATTACAGTGTCAAGGTTGCCGGTCTTTGTGCCAACGCGCACCATACTGCCGTAAATCCCGGGGAACAGCTGCGCCTGCTCCAGCGCGGTCGGGAAGGGCTTTCCGTCGGCTACCGCTTTTCGGCACCGGTCAATTTTATCAATCATCCTGCGGCCGGTAATAATACCCGGAATAAGCTCCAGTGCCTCGGAAGTATCGTAGCCGCTGGAAAGCATCATGGACATAACGGAAGCAAAACGCGCCGAATCAATTTTATCCGCAAGGCGGCGGGTCGGCCCGAAGCGGGCTAAAATCGCTGCCAGCCAGCTGGAACCGGCTTCGGTTTTGCCGATAATCAACGTTGCCGCCAGCAAAACAGCCAGCAGTGCAATCACAACGAAGGCAATCTGCCCGATCATTGTTCCGGCCTGTAAAATTCCGGCGGAAGTGGAGGATATATCGCTCCCCATGTCGCGGAGCACATCGTTAAAAATCGGGAGCACACGGACAACCAGCATTGCAATCACCGCCGCCATCATCAGTGTCAGGATCAACGGGTGCAAAATTGCGCTGCGCACGCGGCCGCGAAGCTGATCCTCCCGCTCATAATAAAGCGAAAGCGCCTCCATAACGTCGTCGAGCTTGCCGGCCTTTTCACCGATATGAACCATGTTAATCATGTATTCCGGGAAGGCGCCGGTACTTTTCAGGGCGTGGGACAGCGAACCGTTCTGTTCCAAATTTGCCTGAATCCGGCGGATAAGCTCGCTGCCGCTTTCACTTTCAATATTTTCACCGATTGCGGCGATTCCCTCCGGAAGAGGGATTGCCGCACGCAGCACCATGCAGACCTGGGAACAAAACAGGGAAATATCACCCGAGGAAAGCGGATGAATTTTTCCCGTATCCTTATTTTTCTTCTCACTCATAGCTCGTCCTCCGTTCCGCTTAATGCGGATGTTTTTGGCTAATAGTATTTTTGAGGCGTATAGATTCCGGCGGTCTGTCCCGCTGCGGCAAAGGTAGCGTCGTAACGCTTCCAGCTGCCTGTATAAATTTCATTCCACGCATGGTACCCCACACTTGTGTTGCCGATAACCAGCTTGGTCGGGATTCCCTGTGAACGGCACATTGCAACCATCAAGGCAGCGTAATCGAAGCAGATTCCCTTTTTTATGGAAAGCGTATTGTCCACATTGGGCAAGTACCCGGCCCGGATGTTGCTTGCTTTTGAATAATCATATTTTATATTCGATGTTACATACCGATAAATAAGATCGACTTTTTGGGCATTGCTTGTTGCGTTTGCGCAAAGGCTTTTCGCCTTGGCGACGGCGGCGGAAGAACGGGTGTACGATGCGTACTGGTTTGGATAAAGCAGGTGGCCATAACCTTTGACCGAAGCGCTCAGCTCCGTGGAACACAGCTCCGCATAACTGTTGCCCGAAATATTCTCCATAAAACGGACACGGTATGAGCCGCTTCCGCTCTGCAGCGGAAGTGTAACGTAACTGCCGTTCCCCGAAATACTGTACTGATAATAATTTGATCCGCCGTTGAAATAGACCAGCACCTTGATTGCCGATGAACCGCTGTACTTCATCATGATGTATCCTTCTGAAGTATTGCTGAAATCAAGGGTGCAGCCCTGCTGGGCAAACACGCTGGTGCCGGAAGCCTGCGGCATTTTCGCCGTGACTGCGGGCATGGGTTTCGCGGTCGCTTTCGGGCGGGCTGCCGGGGGAAGGGAGGAATTCAGTGTTATAGTGGGCGAAGAAGACGCAAGCAGTTGGGAAGCAGGGGCCTGCGCGGAAGAAGGGAAGGCGGATTTGTCCGTTTTTGCACCGGAAGAAGCCGATTCAGGCGACGTGCCGGACGCTGCCGTGCTGCTTTCCCCTCCCTGCGAATTTGTCATTGAGGAGGCACCCTCCCACATCGTTTCCGAAGACGAATCAGCGGAGGACGATAGCGGCAAAGAGGAGGATGCAGTGGGGGGAAACGGCGTCGTTTGCGAACTGCATGCGCAAAGAGTGAGGAAAAACGAAAGCAGAACCAGGATTATTCTTTTTTCTTTCATATTCTCCTCCTCTCATAGCGAATTTAAACCGCTGAATGAACCGATTGCTTCGTGTGGTTCATAATGCATTGCTTTTATAACGGTCAGAATAAAATTTTTAAAATCTGTTTTCCGGGGCGCTTCACACCCGTTCAGGGGATAAGAAAGCTCCTGCGTGATCCTGATTTCAAGCTTTGGCCAGAAATGATTGCATAGCCGAATCATGGCGCGTTTTTACAGCGAAAAGCAAAGCAAAAAATGCATATATTGTATATTATTATATCATATTTTAGGGAATTAGCAAGAATGCGAGTGCTTAAACTGATTTCTGCTTTAAAATTTGCTTACGGCTTTCGGGAATATTTTTGCTTTGCAAACAGAAACCGGCATAACGGGGGATTTTTCGGGTAAAAGGGCATGGCACGGCAAGTGGCCGAGCCTTTAAAAATGGAATCAATTGCTGCAAACGGGATAGAAATCTGTACAGCAAAAATTTACATATTTTTCACTTTTAACAGTTGCATTACCGGCTGAAAAGAAGTATAATATTACTATAAAATTAATAATGATTCTCATTATTAAAACATAAATAAAATATTCTCAGCTCTAATTTAGGAGCCGCTTCTTGGGAACAATACTCGAAAAGCGCGGTCGGTTTCCTGAATAAAATATAAAGGAGTCATGTAAAATGTCAAATGTAAATTTCTATCGCTGCGAACTGTGCGGAAATATGGTAATTCAAATTAAGAACGGCGGCGGAACGCTCACCTGCTGCGGTCAGGCTATGACAAAGCTTGAAGCCAATTCAACGGACGCAGCACAGGAAAAGCATGTGCCAGTAGTTACAAAGGAAGATGGCAAAATTAAAGTATCCGTCGGTTCGGTACTGCACCCGATGCTGCCGGAACATCATATTGAATGGATCGCATTGGTCGCTGGGGAAAAGGTTGAAATCACCTACTTAAAGCCCGGTGAAGAACCGAAGGCAGAATTCCCCGAGGTTGAATCCGGTACGGTTTATGAATATTGCAATTTGCATGGCCTTTGGAAAGCGGAATTCTAAATCCCATAGATATAAAACGGAAGAGAGCGCTGATGTAAAAAGCCTCTCTTCTCTTTCTATCATTTGATTTTGCCGTCCGGCGCCATTCGCGCCCTTTCAAGTCAACCGAAAGGATTCGGAGAAATATCATAAAAAGAGGGATGTTCGGTGTACAATCTATTAATTGGCGGGGCTGCCGGCCAGGGTATTGAAACGACGGCAGCAATCCTGCAGAAATTGCTGAAAAAGTCCGGATATAATGTATTTACATCCAAAGATTTTATGTCGCGCGTTCGCGGCGGACATAACTTTTCCCTAATCCGTTTCGGAACGGAGCCAATCCTGTCACACAGTGATAAACTGGATGGAATTATCGCACTGAATGATGAAACCATTGAATGCCATCAGGCGCAGCTGAATCCGAACGGCTTTATCCTTTGCGACAGCCAATTGACCACAAACGACTCCAGGGCTGTCAAAATTGATATGGAAGCAAGGGCAAAAGCACTTGGAAATTCCCGCGCGTCGGGAAGTATTGCAATCGGCGCTGTTCTGAAGCTTTTCGGGGAAAGCCTTACCTATGTTGAAGAGGGTTTAAAGGAGTTTATTAAGGAGCAATATCTTGAAATAAACTATAAAGCGGTTCAGCAGGGCTTTGATCTTGTTGAAAACCGGTTCCCGCATTTGGAAGGAAACTACAGCGGCGGAATGATCCTGTCGGGCAGTCAGGCGCTGTCACTGGGTGCGATTGCCGCCGGGCTTCGTTTTTATTCCGCATATCCCATGTCGCCGTCCACTGCCGTCATGGAATATTTGGCGTCCAAGGGTGACGAAGCCGGTATTGTGGTGGAACAGGCGGAAGATGAAATTGCGGCCATTAACATGGCAATCGGCGCTTCCTTTGCGGGTGCGCGTGCAATGACCGGAACTTCCGGCGGAGGTTTTTGTTTGATGGTGGAGGCCCTTGGCCTTTCGGGTATGGCGGAAATTCCGCTGGTAGTTGTCGATGTGCAGCGGCCCGGCCCGGCAACCGGACTTCCGACACGCACGGAGCAGAGCGACCTGAAATTTGTTATTTCAGCCTCGCATGGGGAATTCCCCAGAATGGTGATTGCGCTTCGCAACCATACCGACGCGTTCTTCCAAACGGTTCGCGCGTTCCACCTTGCGGAAAAATATCAAATCCCCGTCATTATTCTAAGCGACCAATACCTTGGCGATGCGTCCGCTACGGTGGAACCGTTTGATTTGAGTAAAGTCAATGTGGCAAAACCGTCTGATTCCTATCAGGGGGAGGGGGAGTACCTGCGCTACCAATTTACGCAGGACGGTATTTCACCGCGGCTGATTCCCGGAAAAAGTAAAAATTTTGTGTCCATTGACAGTGATGAGCATGATGAGCGCGGCTGGATTACGGAATCCGCTGATGTTCGCGTCAAAATGATGGATAAAAGAATGAAGAAGCCGGAAAAATTGAAGCTTGAGCTTCAGGAACCCGATTTTATCGGGCCGGAAACGTTTGACACGCTGTTTGTGGGCTGGGGTTCGACCTGGGGCCCAATTGCGGAAGCCGTAAAAGTGCTCAATGAAGAAACAAACGGAAAATATGCCGCGCTGGTTTTTGGCGATGTGTATCCCCTTCCGCAAAAGCTGCTGAAGGAGAAAGCTTCCAAAGCACGGCAGATCATCAACATTGAACAGAATGCCACCGGCCAGCTGGCCGAGCTGATTCGTGAACAGTCCGGAATCGCCTGCACCTCAAGCGTTCTGAAATATGACGGCCGGCAAATTTCGGGTGAAGAAATTGTTGACAGGGTCTTGAAGGGGGTTCAGAAATGAGCACAAATACTTTTTGTACATATGAAACCGCATGGTGCCCCGGGTGCGGCAATTTCAGCATACTGGACTGTTTAAAAACCGCGCTGGAAGAGCTTGACAAAGACCCCTATGAAGTGCTAATGGTTGCGGGAATCGGGCAGGCGGCAAAAACGCCGCAGTACATCAGCGCGAACTCTTTTTGCGGGCTGCACGGAAGGTCGCTTCCTGCCGCGGTCGCCGCAAAGATTGCAAACGAAAATTTAACCGTAATTGTGGACACGGGCGACGGGGATTCCTATGGCGAAGGCGGGAATCATTTCATTCACAATATCCGCAGGAATGTGGACATTACGCATTTTGTTCATGACAATCAAATTTACGGGCTGACCAAAGGGCAGGCGTCGCCGACTTCCATTGAAGGCCTTGTTACGGACGTGCAGGTGGACGGCAACTTTAACACCCCGCTCAATCCGGTGCTTCTTGCAATATCTGCGGGGGCCGGTTTTGTCGCAAGGGGATTCAGCGGCCGCAAGGACCACCTGATTTCCATCATGAAGCAGGCGATTGAATATAAGGGATATGCGATTGTCGATATTCTTCAACCCTGCGTAAGCTTCAATAAAGTGAACACATTTGCTTATTACAACCAGCGTGTCTATGAGCTGGGCAGCGAACACAACACTTCCAATAAAATTGCGGCAATGCAGAAGGCAATGGAATTCGGCGATAAAATACCGATCGGCGTTCTGTATCAGGAGCAAAAAAAGACATTCCATCAGAAAAACTCCGTTTTGAAAGAGGGAATTCCGCTTCTTGACAGAACAAGTGACCCGCATACTGTGGAACACATTATGAAGGAATTTATTTGATTGGGCCTGTCCGAAAACGGAAATACTCCGACAGGGGGAATCACCGTGACGGCAGAAGATCCAATGACGCCTGCATTCCTTCCTAAAGAATTCTAAAAATTTGAAAGGCTTTGCGGAGTTTATCCGCAAAGCCTTTTTGTACCCGGAATCAAATGCGCCGATTACACCCCGAAAATATTTTCATGTTGACTTTATATTAAATACGTGATAATTTGGTTTTAAATACTATATTTAAAAATATGGAATGAATTTTAATGATCCGGCCGCAAAAATCCGCGCGGAGAGGGCATCCTATTACAGATGAAAAATTTATGTCATATAAATAAGGAGAATTTAATCTTATGGAAAAGATAGCGCTAATTACTGATTCAGCTTGTGATATTGACGATGAAACGGTTGACCGCTATCACATTCACATTCTGCCTTTTAAAATTATTTATGCACATAAAGAATATACAGATAAAGTGGATATCACCTCAAAAGAAATTTACGACCATATGAAAGAGGAGATCCCGAAATCTTCCCAGCCGGCAATGGAGGACATTGAGGGAGTCTATCGGAAATTGGAAGCGGAGAATTATACGCATGTTATAGCGGTTGTCATTTCCAGTGGACTTTCGGGCACGTATAATGCTTTTAAAATTGTAAGCGAGAAATTCAATCACATCAAAACTTATATCTGCGATACGAAGTCAACCTCCGTTTGTGAAGGGATTCTTTTAAAAAAATGCGGTGAGCTTATGAAAGCCGGCAAAAGCTTTGAAAGTATTGTGAAAGCTATACCCGAAATGAAACAAAAACTTCATTTCTTTTTTGTGTTCGGAACTTTGGAATATGCAAGAAAGGGCGGGCGCATCGGGAAAATATCCGGCACCATCGGGGAGCTTTTGGACATAAAACCGATTGTAGGCTTTGACGAAGAGTACGGGCAATGCTTCACCTATACCAAGGTCAGGGGGAAGAACAGGTCCCTGAATAAATTGGTGGAGCTGGGGGAAGAAATCGTAAAAGGTAAAAAATGCGACGCCTATATTGTGCACGGCAATGTGGAAGAGGATGCAAAAAGAATGGGCGATATGCTGCGGCAAATTTCCGGCATAGCACATGTGTATTTGATCGGGCAGATCAGCGCCATTGTCGGGGTGTATTCCGGGCCGGGAACGGTCGGCGTATGTTACGCGGAATGTAATTAGCCTGAATAGCTTACGGAACAGGGCGCTGTAAAGATAAAAATGCCGGTGAGAAATCACCGGCATTTTTATGCGGACGATACAGGTGTTTTCCGCATCTATTTACAGTGAACGTAATTTTTTACTTCGTTCCACTTCACATTGAATCCGGAACCGTGGGAGCAGAACACGGAATCGGACGTATTTGCCGTATCGCGTATTTTATCGTATGCAATGCGCTCGATCACCTCACCGGAATTATGGCACGGTTCGTAGCCGTCAAACTGAAGGCTTATGCTGCCCTTTCCTTTTGTGAAGGTCACCAGCTCCCGCCCGTAATTCATAATGCACGCGACCGGCGCGCGCCCATGAAGAACCGCACGGCCGTCCGCCAATTCCGGGGGGTCAAAGCTGCCGTGCATCCGCTGCACATCCGCAATTACGCGCCCCATCTGCTCGGAATCGACCTGAACGGAGAATTTGTAAAACGGTTCCAGCAGCACGTTTTCCGCCTGTTCCAGCCCCTGCCGGATTGCCCGGTAGGTTGCCTCGCGAAAGTCGCCGCCCTCAGTGTGCTTTTCATGCGCGCGCCCGGTCAGCAGTGTGATTTTTACATCGGTCAGCGGGGAACCGGTCAAAATTCCCTTATGCTGAAATTCAAACACATGGGTGTGGATCAGTCTTTGCCAGCTGAGGTCGAGTATGTCGGTGGAACACTCGCTGGCAAAGGTCAGCCCGCTTCCGCGTTCGCCCGCCGACAGCCGCAGATGAACCTCCGCGTAATGCTTAAGCGGTTCGAAATGCCCGTAACCGATTACCGAACCGCGGATGGTCTCCTGATACAAAATCTCGCAATCCCCAAACGTAACAGCAACGCCAAACTGTTCCTTCACTACTTCCGCCAGCACCTCAAGCTGAATGACCCCCATGATATGAACGTGAATTTCCTGAAGCGCTTCTTCCCAGGTAGCGCCCAGCGTGGGGTCCTCATCCTCTAAAATCCGGAAATAGCCAAGCACGGTGCGGGCGGAAAGGGAGGGGTCAAAGTTCACCTTTGCCATGAGCATCGGCTTGGTAACACAGCCGGAATGTGCGGCTGATTCACCGATGTTGTCGCCGGCACGAACGCCGGAAAGGCCTGTCACCGCGCAAAGCTCACCCGCCTGCGCCTGCTGTGCCGGCACGTACCTGGCGCCGTTGTAAACGCGGATTTCATTAATTTTCTCGCCGTCAACCGCATCTTTTACAGAAAGGGCGCCGCCCGTAATCTTCAGGTGCGCCACGCGGCTGCCCTGTGCGTCATGCCGAATTTTATAAACCCGCGCCGCAAAAGGGGCGGATGCATCATAATTTGTTTTTATGAGCAAATCTAGTCCCTGCAAAAACGAATCCACACCGCTGTCATTCAGTGCCGAACCGCAAAAGCATGGGAACAGCTTTTCGCTTTGAACGAGCGACTGGGTACCTTCCTGCCACAAATCAGCGTCATACCCGCTGTTTAGGTATTGCTCCAATAATTTTTCGTCCAGTTCCGCAATCTGCTCAATGACTGCGGTGGAGAACCCAGCAGAGAAGTCACAGATATTCGCGGAAAATTTCGATTGAAGCTCCCGTAAAACCCGGTTCGGCTCCGCGCCCGCGCGGTCAGCCTTATTCAGAAAAAACACCGTGGGTACGCCGTAACGCCGCAGCAAGCCCCAAATAGTTTCCGTGTGACCCTGTACGCCCTCAACACAGCTTACCACCACAATTGCACAGTCCAAAATGCTGAGCGTACGCTCCATTTCTGCGGAAAAATCCACGTGACCCGGTGTGTCCACCAAATAATAGGTGCTGTCATTGTAACGAAAAACGGCCTGATTGGAAAAAATCGTGATGCCGCGGTCGCGTTCCAGGCGGCTGCTGTCCAAGAACGCATCCTGATGATCCACACGGCCGCGTGTGCGGATACTGTGCGTATGGTATAAAATCTGTTCCGAAAGGGTGGTTTTTCCCGCGTCAACATGGGCTAAAATCCCGATTGTTTTATTCAAGCCGCCACTCCTTTCCGACCAATATTTTTACGGATAGATCATTCCTTGGGAATAAGGCCGTTCAAAGCATATTTCAACAGCGGGTATTCCCCCGTAATCGGGTTTTTGTCACGGTAATCAACACAGGCCATGCAGCGCTCGGAATACAGCAATGCGGCGCCTCGCTTAATCCCCTTTTGCGGGCGGAATTCCTCTTTTTTATCCAGCTCCCTTAATGCGGCTTTCAGCGTGCTGTCTTGAATCCGAAGAACAGCGGGCAGCTTACCGGAGGCATTTGTGGAAAGGCGGTCGCAAACCATTACGTCGCGCAGAACGGTTTTGTCAATTCCGTTTTGGCCGCCGAAATACGCGAATACAAGCGCGGTGTAGTCATCCAGCGGGATTCGTTCCGTCCCTTTTTCGGCCGCGAATTCGCCGAACCGACTGAACAGTTCAAACGGCGTCATCCCGCTTTGGCTCAGCAGATATTCCAGCGTGCGCCGAAAACGCCCGCTGTTGGCCAAACGCTCCAATGCATCTTCTGTGTGGTGCAGGCGCAAAAGTTCTTCCGGGGTAAGCCAGGAAGTCGCTGTCACTTCATACGGGGGATGCTGTGCGTAACTGCAGGGGAATTCTTCCGGGTTTTCCCGCATGGGCGCGCCGTGCAGCAGCTTCAAAAAGCCCAGCTGCAGCATGTTTGGCCTGAGTGCATACGCGGTGTTAAAGCTTTCCGCAAAGCTGTTAAAATCTTCATACGGAAGCCCGGCAATTAAATCAATATGAATATGCATATTTGCATTTGTGATAACACGTTTTATGTTGCGCTTCAATCGTTCCACATCGGTTTTTCGGTTGATGGCATCAAGCGTTTCGGTGCGGAAGCTCTGCAGCCCGATTTCAAGCTGCATTGCACCCGCCGGCGCCGTGGCGAGCAGCTGAATCGTTTCCTCGTCAAGAAGGTCGCCCGCGATTTCGAAATGAAAGCATACTCCTTTGGGAATCGCATCACCGTAATTCTGAATAATAAAGCGGAACAGTTCATTTGCCCTGGCCCGGTTGGCGTTAAAAGTGCGGTCAACCAGCTTCACGGTTTGCGTACCGCTGTTTGCAAGCAGAAGCAGTTCTTTTTTTGCCCGCTCCAAACTGTAAAAACGGGCGCTGCCGCACCGGCCGGAAAGGCAGAATGCGCAGGTAAACGGGCAGCCGCGGCTTGTTTCAAGGTAAGCAATGCGCCCGTTTAACGCATGAAGATATTTTTCCGTATAGGGCGTGGGCGGCTCCTCTTGCGGGGTGTACGGCGGCGCAATTACAATCCGGCCATCCCTGCGTTGGCATACACCGGGGATATTTTCCGTGCTTTCCCCGTGATAAATTGCGTTCAGCAAAAGGGCAAAAAGCTTTTCCCCCTCCCCTGAAATCACATACTGCACCAGCGGTTCTTCCCGCAGCAGCTTTCCCGCGTTGTAACTTACCTCCGGCCCGCCTAAAACAATAACGGTTTCAGGCAGCCGGTCTTTTACAAGTTGAATCAGCTGTTTTGTGGCGGTAATATTCCAAATATAACAGCAAAAACCGAGTACCTGCGGGCGCTGCGCGATAATCCGCCGCACCACGTTTGCAATCGGTTCATTAATCGTGCCTTCCATTACCTGTGCGGCGATTCCCGGCTCGCAGTACGCTTCCACCCCCGCCAGCAGGCACCATGGTGCGAGCGAGGAATGAATATATTTTGAATTCAAAACGCAGATTGCCGCGGATAAACCTTGCTCCATCATGAATTACCTTCTGCTCCTCTTGTCCTGCTTTGCAAAAGCGGCGAAACTGATGCTCCAGTCGTTGCAGGTGTTTGAAGTTTCCCTGCTTTTATAGCCCTCGCCATGTATGGTGCACATGGCTTCGGAATCAAATTCACATGTCTGGCAGGTGCGCGGCAGCGTCTTTTGCTCTTTTTTGTTTTTCATAAAATTACTTCCTCTTTAAGGTTCGGCCCAAAACCGGCGAAGTCGGAGGGACATAAAGTTCGGTATAATAACCGCTATGAGGTTATTATACCATAATTCCTGAGTATCGTCAGCATCAACGCGGTTTCGCGTGCTATACGGCGCACTGCTGCAAAAAGTTCATAAAACGCAACTTGTAATTGCGAATAAATAGCATTATAATCAAATTAATCCTTGCATAAATCAGTAATGGAAACTGAGAATCTATTATAAATTGAAGTTGGAGTATTTGCGTATGAAGACCAGAATAAACAGTAAAAACGGCGATGAACTTTCCATTTTGGGGTTCGGCTGCATGCGGCTGCCAACGAAAAACGGCGCAATTGATGAACCCAGGTCCATTCAGATGATACACGACGCAATCGGGGAAGGGGTAAACTACTTCGATACCGCCTATATTTATCAGAACGGAAAAAGCGAGCTGCTGCTCGGCAAGGCGCTGTGCGGCGGTTACCGGGAGAAAGTGAAAATAGCAACCAAGCTCCCGCCCTTTCTGGTCAAAAAACTTGAAAATGCAAAAAAGATTTTTGCGACTCAGCTGGAGCGGCTCCAAACGGATTACATCGATTATTATCTGCTGCACATGCTTACGGATAAGCCGATGTTTGACCGGCTTGCCGCGCTCGGCGTTATGGAATGGCTGGAAGAACTGAAGGCTGCCGGCACCGTTAAAAATATCGGATTTTCTTTTCACGGCAGCAAGGCGGATTTCGAGTTGATTGTAAAGGCTTACCCGTGGGATTTTTGCCAAATACAATATAATTATATGGATGAAAATAATCAGGCGACAAAGTCGGGGCTGCTTCTTGCGGCAAGCCTTGGAATTCCGGTTGTCGTAATGGAACCGCTGCGGGGCGGCAAGCTAGTTACGCATCTGCCGGAGCAGGTAAAAAAAGCGTTTGCGGATTTTGACGCAAACCGCTCCCCTGCCGAATGGGCGCTGCGCTGGATCTGGAACCATCCGCAGGTCAACGTTGTGCTGTCGGGTATGAGCGACGAAGCACAGGTTGCTGAAAATATCCGCATTGCCGGCAACGCGGAGCCGGATTCGCTTTCCGATGAGGAACTCAGTGTGTTTGAACGGGTGAAAACAGTAATCAGGGAAAAGACAAAAATCCCATGCACCGGCTGCGGGTACTGCATGCCCTGCCCCGCCGGCGTGGATATTCCCGGCTGTTTTTCCTGCTACAACGACAAGTACCTGATGGCCGACAAATCCGCGCGGTTCCGATACATGCAGACTCTTGGCGCCCTGTCGGTAAAGCCTGCGGTTGCTTCCCAATGTAAGAAGTGCGGCAAATGCGAAAGCCACTGCCCGCAGAAAATAGCGATAAGGCAGGAACTGCAGACCGTCAGCAGCGAGATGGAGGGCGTCCTTTACAAGCCCCTTACGGCAATTGTTCGAAAAATCATGAGAATAAAATAACTTTTAATTTATCAGGAGGGTTCGATATGAAGGTTTTACTGATTAACGGCAGTCCGAGGGAAAAGGGCTGCACTTACACCGCGCTGAGTGAAGTTGCAAAGGAACTCGAAAAAGAAGGAATTGAAACCGAACTGTTTCATGTTGGGAAGCAACCCATACGGGGATGCACCGCGTGCGGCTACTGCTCAAGAACCGGAGCGGGAAAATGTGTATTTAATGACGATACGGTCAATATCGCGCTTGAAAAAGCACAGAGCGCCGACGGGTTCCTGTTTGGTTCACCGGTGCATTACGCGGCGGCGTCCGGCGCAATAACTTCCTTTTTGGACCGGTGCTTTTACGCAGGCGGGTCTGCGTTTTCATACAAGCCGGGGGCGGCTGTCGTCAGCTGCCGCAGGGGCGGGTCAACAGCGGCTTTTGACCAGCTGAATAAGTATTTTACCATTGCAAACATGCCGGTGGTATCCTCCCAGTACTGGAATATGGTGCACGGCAACACTCCACAGGAAGTGGTACAGGACCTGGAGGGCATGCAGATTATGCGTACCTTGGGCAAAAACATGGCTTGGCTGTTAAAATCGATTGAAGCGGGCAAAAAAGCCGGCATTGTACTGCCGGAAAAGGAAGAGCGCCAAAGAACGAATTTTATTCGGTAAAGCTTCCGCGCAGTGGAATAAACGCAATATAGAAAAAGCAGGCAGCTTTGCTTTCCCGTTTGGTGAAAGGGCTGTCTGCTTTTTTGTGATTTGAATTATAATTATGAACCCGTAATGACGCCGCCGTTCACATGGAGAACCTGCCCTGTTACAAACGCGGAATCCTCGCTGGCCAGGTAAACATACGCCGGGGCCAGTTCAAACGGCTGTGCCGCGCGCCCGAAGGGAACATCCTTGCCGAACTGCACCACCTTTTGCTCGTCAAAGCTTGCGGGGATGAGCGGTGTCCAAACCGGGCCGGGGGCGACCGCATTTACACGGATTCCGTCCGCCGCAACCGACAGGGCCAGGGAACGGGTAAAGGAAACAATGGCGCCCTTTGTAGCGGAATAATCAAGCAGTGTGGGGCTGCCCTCATACGCGGTAACGGAGGTTGTGTTGATTATGGAAGAGCCGGCGCTCAAGTGCGGCATAACCGCTTTTGTCATATAGAAAAAACTGATAATATTGGTCGCAAAGGTTTCGTTCAGCTGCTGCGCGGTAATGTCCGCCAGCTTGTTCTGCGGGTACTGCACGGCAATATTATTAACCAGGATATTAATGTGGCCGAATTCCCGCATTGCAATTTCCACCACCTGCTGTGCGCAGGCTTCCTGCTTTAAGTCGCATTTTACAATAACACACCGTTTCCCCGCCGCCTGAACCAGTTCAACCGTTTTTTGGGCGTCTTCCTGCTCGCTGTAAAAGGCGGCAACAATATCCGCGCCTTCTTTTGCAAAAGCCACGGCGGCCGCCTGACCGATTCCGCTGTCGCCGCCGGTTATAATCGCAATTTTATTTTCCAGCTTTCCGCAGCCGCGATAGGAGGGGTTGTCCGTCACTGGAACGGGATTCATTTGCTGCTGGGAACCGGGCTGCTCATTCTGGTGCTGTGCGGGGAAGGATGTCGGCGTACTCGCGGGGGCATCCTGATAGGGACTTTTTGCTTCCGGCATTTTCATACCACAACCTTTCAGCTTTTTTCATAGTATTCCCAAAAGCCGAAGGTTTAGCCGTTTACTCCGTCAGGAGAAGGGGCAGTACAATGCGTATTTTTGTACCCCTGCCCAGTTCGCTTTCCGCTGTAATTTTTCCGCGGTGCAGTTCAACAATCTTCTTTACGATGGTAAGGCCGATTCCGGAACCGCCCGATTGGCTGCTCCGGGATTTATCCGTGCGGTAAAACCGTTCAAAAATAAACGGAAGATCCTCTTTTGATATTCCCGTACCGCTGTCTGAAATTTCAATGACCGCCGTGCCCGTGTCTTTGGAAAGCTTCACGTCAATCCTGCCGCCGTCCGGCGTGTATTTTACACTGTTGGAAATTAGGTTTACGAACACCCTTCTTAACTTGTCGTTGTCGCCTTCCAGAAAAACGGGTTCCCCGGCGACACAGGCGTGAATTTGCTTTTTTAATAAATCTGCCTCAAAGGTTTTTACCACCTTGTTTGCCAGCTCATTTAAATGAACCGTGGTCAGGTTTAAAGAGGTGTTTTCATCCTCCAGCTGGGTAAGGCGCTCCAAATCCATCACCAGCCGGTTCAGCCTTAAAATTTCCTCATGGCAGCTTTCAAACCGTTCTTTGTTCGGTTCCCAAATCCCGTCAATTAAGGCTTCTACGTTACCCTGCAGGGCGGCAAGCGGCGTGCGCAGTTCATGCGCAATGTCCGTTGTAAGGCGTTTTCTGAGCGTTTCCTGATTTTCCAGTTCACTCGACAAACTGTTGATGGAGGCTGTGAGCCGATCCAATTCCAATGTGTTGGAGGCGGTGTGGATTTTATCCTGATAGTTGCCCTTTGCAATGTTTTCAGCTGCGGTAATAACCCGCGCAATCGGGTTGCTGATTCTTCTTGCCATGAAGATGCCGAGCAGAATCGCCAGCAGCAGCGAGCCGAATCCAATCCCGATCAGCACTTGGTTCAGCGTGTTAATAAAATCGGCATCGTTGGCGCTGTAATAAAACGGGCCGTAATACCCCACGCTGACTGTACCCTGTTTTATGGCCCCAACCAAAAGGGGATAGGCTTTTTCTTCATAAGCGCCTTTGAAATTTGGGGAACGGCTCTGCATTTCGCTGGCCATGTTTTCAAGCATCTGGCGGCAAAAGCCGTTGTTGTGTACGGTTGCATCCCACAGAACCGCACCGGACTGGTCGCTGACTTTCAAAATCAGTCCCCGTTCCAAAGCGCTGACCCCAATGGTTTCAAGCGCCTGGTTCCGTTGCTTTGGCGTATCCTTGGTGTACTGCTGCTCAATTTGGGAAACAATTTCCTCGTTTTTCAGCTCCTGCTGCCGAATCATGTACTGCTCAAACTGGCTCCTGAAAAACAGGTTGGAAACCAGGCTTACGGAAGCGACCAGCAGCAGTGCGACCACGGCATAGGACAGGGAGAGTTTTAATTTTAAAGGATATTTTCTCATGTTTTGTTTCCCTCCTTCTGAGAGTTTTAATATCGCCAAACGGATGAATCACGGATAAAACGGTAAAATGCCGCACTGGGCGGACTGAAATCACTCAGCCTGCCCAATGCGGCTGCATTATCTGCCGCCGAACGAATATCCGACTCCGTGAACGGTAAGAAGATAGCCCGGATTCCTTGAATCATCCTCGATTTTTTGCCTTAAGTTTTTAATGTGCGTGTCAATTACGCGGTCAAACCCTTCGTACGTATCGCCAAGCGCAAGGGAAATCAATTCATCCCTCGTAAAAACCTTGGTGGGGTACTTCGCCATTGTAAATAAGATGTTATACTCATTCGGGGTCAGCGAAACGCGTTCCCCCGCTTTCCGTACCTCATGGCGCAGGCTGTCGATTACCAAATCTCCGTTGTTAAAATGCATTTCATCGGAAAGCGGAACCGCCTCCGCGGAAACGCGGCGAAGCACCGCCTCAATTTTCGCCATCAGCACACGCGGGCTGAACGGCTTGGTCATGTAGTCGTCCGCGCCGATGCCCAGGCCCTCGAGCATACTGTCCTCACTAGCTTTGGCGGTAAGCATAATAATGGGAACCCGGGATTTTTTCCGAATCGCCCGGCAGACATCTTCGCCCGAAATGCCGGGCAGCATCAAATCCAGCAGCACCATAATAGGGGAACACTGGTCAAACAGGGCAAGCGCACCCGTGCCGTCGTAGGCGCACGCCGCTTCATAACCGCTTTTTTCAAGATAAGATTTTATGATTTCCACGATTTTCGGTTCGTCGTCCACTACAAGGACTGTCTTGTTTGCCATTTTGTTTCCCCATTTCATCCGGTAAAATTTCTTCTTCTATTTTACGCTAAATTAAATGGTTTTAAAAGTACATCCACATCTTTTCCCGAATCATCCTTCATGGTTTTAAACACCCAGCCGTCGATTTTTTCAACATTTACGCCGATGTCACGAAGCGGCTTTGCCGCAATGACATAAACAATATCTTTGTCGTTCGTTTTGTAGTTTTTCGCGAATTCAAATTTTCCTCCGTTCAGCACAATGCCGTAGTGGTCAAGCTCCTGATGGTAGGTGAGCGCCTTACGGTCATAGGTCACGCTTTCAAACAGCGCCTGCGCGGGGGAAACCGACTTGCCGGTGCCCTTGCCGAAATCGGTAATCAGGTACAGGCTGGCGTCGTCCGCCTTGTAGCCCTTTCCCAGCTTTGTAACGTCCAGCCCGGCTTTCACAAAAGGCTGCAGCGGGGTGGAAAGGACAATGTCCTCGTCGGAAACGGAATAGTCCTTGCTGACTTTGAGCAGCGTTTCCTTGTCTGCGGTAATAATATAATTGTTATTTTGATCTTCCTTTACGATTCCGGGGAACGACTTGACAATATTTTCAAAAGAGCTGTGACTGTATTTCAGCACAACATCGGTTGCGGCACAGCCCGTAAAAAGGGCGGCGGCAAGAGCGAGTGACAGCACCGCCGCGACGAGTTTTTTCATGTGTCTTCCTCCATTATTTTTTCAAAGTAAACCACGGTTCAAAGCACGGTTTTCAGTCGCAGGAATCAGCTTTTAAAACGTTTCAGCCGGAGCGCGTTGGATACAACGGACACGGAGCTGAGCGCCATCGCCGCGCCCGCGAAAATCGGGTCGAGCAGCGGGCCGCCGAACAGATAGAATACACCCGCGGCCAGCGGAATGCCAGCCAAATTATAAACAAATGCCCAGAAAAGATTCTGCTTGATATTGCGGATGGTTGCACGGCTCAGCGCGACCGCCACAGGAACTTCGTTCAGGTCGCCGCGCATCAGCACAATATCGGCGGATTCCACGGCAACATCGGTGCCGGTGCCAATCGCCATGCCGATATCCGCCTGCACCAAAGCAGGCGCATCGTTGATTCCGTCGCCCACCATGGCGACTTTTCTGCCGCTCTGCTGAAGCTTTTGCACTTCGCCCGCCTTATCCTGCGGAAGTACGTCGGACAATACCCGGTCAATTTCAACCTCCTGCGCAATTGCCGCGGCAGTGCTGGCATTGTCACCGGTAATCATAACCACCTCAATGCCAAGGCGCTTTAGCTTTTGAATTGCCTGCTTGCTGGTCGGTTTTACCGTGTCGGCGGCGGCCATCAGCCCGGCAAGAACCCCGTCCACAGCGACATACATTAATGTTCTGCCCCTGGCGGAGATATCTGCGGCGTCTTTTTCCGCACCGGAAGCGTCAATGCCGTTTTCCTGCATCAGCTTAATGTTGCCCGCCAAAACGCGTTTTCCTTGAACGGAAGCGTCGATTCCGCGCCCGGGCACCGCTTTGAATTCTTCCGGTTCAACAAGGGACAATCCCTGCTTTTGAGCGCCCTCCACAATTGCCCGGGCAATGGGGTGCTCGGAGCCGCGTTCGGCGGATGCGCCCAGCAGGAGCAATTCGGAGGCTTCCCATTTGGAATACGGTTTAATATCGGTTAATTCCGGTTTTCCTTCGGTGATGGTGCCGGTTTTGTCAAGAACAACCGTATTGATTTTATGTGCGGTTTCCAGCGCTTCGCCGCCCTTAATCAGCACGCCAAGCTCGGCCCCCTTGCCGGTGCCCACCATAATGGCGGTAGGGGTCGCAAGCCCCAGCGCGCAGGGGCAGGCAATGACCATGACGGAAACAAAGCTGGTCAGCACGAAATTGAAATCTTTCCCCGCCAGCGCCCATGCAATTGCAGTAAGGAACGCAATACCGATAACAACCGGGACGAAGTACCCGGATACAATGTCTGCAAGCTTGGCAATGGGCGCTTTTTTACTTTGCGCGTCTTCCACAAGGCGGATAATTTTGGACAAAGCAGTGTCCGTTCCGACCTTTGTTACACGGAAGCGAAGCAGACCCTCGCCGTTCATGCTGCCGCCGGTAACCGGAGCGTCCGGCTGCTTTTCCACCGGGAGGCTTTCACCGGTGAGCATCGACTCATCCACGGAGGAGATTCCTTCCGTTACAACACCGTCCACCGGGATGGATGTGCCCGGGCGGACCAGTACGATATCGCCAACCTCGACTTCTTCCACGGGAACTTCCAGTTCCGCGCCGTCCTTTACCACAATCGCGGTTTTCGGGGCAAGGCTCATCAGCTTTTTAATTGCTTCGGAAGTTTTTCCTTTGCTGACCGCCTCCAAATATTTGCCGACCATAACCAAAGTAATTACCACGGCGGCGGATTCAAAATAAAGGGACTTTGCGAAGGAGAAATCCCCAAGGTAAATCATCACCATGGCAAAGGTGCTGTAAAGAAATGCGCTGCCTGTGCCGATTGCAACAAGGGTATCCATATTCGGCGCGCCTTTCAGCAGCGACTTAAACCCAACACGGAAAAACCGGCTGCCCGCCGCAATGACAGGAACGGTAAGCAAAAATTGAACCAATGCAAAAACGAGCGGGAATGAGTGGGGGCTCATAAACTGCGGAAGCGGCAGCCCCAGCGCCGAAATCATGTGCGACATGGCAATGTAAAGCTCGGGCAGAGCGAAAACAGCTGCCGTAATCAGGCGCAGCTTCATTTTTTTCAGCTCGCGGCCGCGCTTTTCCTCTTCCGCGTCGCGGGAAGCGCCAAAATCAATATCCTTTGGGGTATAGCCTGCGTCGGAAATAGCGGCTTTGATTTGGGAAAGCTTCAGCACGGCGGGGTCGTATTCAAAGCTGCCCTGGTTGGTTGCAAGATTTACCTGAACGGACTTTATTCCCTTCAGCTTTTTTACCGAGCGTTCCACGGCGGCGGAACAGGAGGCACAGGTCATGCCCTCAATGGCAAGCTCCGCCCGCTTCGCGGCTTGTTCTTCCTCCAAACCGTAACCCGCGTCCTCCACGGACTTTTGCAGCAGCGGAAAAGTTACCTTGTTTTCGTCGTAACGAATACGCATTTTTTCGGTTGCAATATTTACATCGCATGCTTCCACACCGTCCATTTTTGCCGCGGCCTTTTGTGCGTGTGCGGCGCAGGAAGCGCACGACATGCCTGTAACACGATATATTTTTTCTTGCACTTTGCTTTACACTCCATTCTTCATCTATTGTACCCGCTGTCAAGCGCTGTTATGATCCCCGGCATCCGCAAATAAATTTGAAAAACGGATTTTACAGGGGATGCTCTGTTATTGCGGTACGGCGCAGCAATTGGGCTGCTGCGGGACGGGGGCGACTGCGCCGCCGACTGCACCGGCAGCCGCTGCCGCGGTCAGCGCGGAATCTCCGTCCACTACCGTAATTGTGCTGCGGATCATGCCCATCCAGCAGCTGTAGGGAATGGTTCCAACATCCTGCGGCGTGAATTCAACCACATTGTCGCCGGGAACGAGTTTCTTTTGAATATTGTATTTTGGAATCGTTACAGGATTATTGCAGCCGTTCAGGTCCGCATCCGTAACGTGTATGGTCCATTTTACGGGAACACCCTTTTTTACTGTAATGGGCACATAGTAGCCCGAATTGAACGAGGTGGTGATTTCCTGCACATTTCCGGTTACTTTTGCAACATTTTGGGAAGCTCCCGGAGCGGCACCGCCAATTTGGATCCCGGAAAGGCTGAAGCCCCTGCTCATCATCATAACACCCAGCACCAGTACCAGCGCGGCGCTGACCTGCATCATTTTGCGGGTGAACTTCCCGCTTAAAAGGGAACTGACTGCCCCGAACGCAAACATCAGCGGAACGGTTCCAAGGCTGAACATCAGCATGGAAAAAGCGCCCGTCAGAAAACTTCCGGTTCCCAAAGCATAAAGCTGCATTGCCTGTAAAGGGCCGCAGGGCATTAATCCATTTAAAAGGCCGACAAAAAACGGGCCGCGGTTGGTTTTGCCGGAATACAGTTTTTTTCCGATGAATTTCGGCATACGGATATTCAGCTTGCGCAGCCATGGGAACGCATGGAGCATGTTCAACCCCATAACGATCATAAACAAGCCGGACAATACCGTCACGATTCCCTTTGCCGTACCGGAAAAGCTGATTACGGAGCCGATTGCCCCCACGATTCCGCCAATCACAGTATAAGAAGTTACCCGGCCGGCGTTATAGAGAAAGCTTGGCATCAGCCTTTTTTTCGTTCCCGGGTTCGTTTCCCCCGACTGATACGCAACACACTGGGAAAGGTTAATTCCCCCGCACATTGCAAGGCAGTGAACGGAAGTGAGCAGTCCCACCACAAACAGGATGCCGTAGCTCATATTCTGATTAATCTGCGGGATGAAATTAATAAAATTAAAGCCAACCGTATGCTGAATCAAAAAATATAAAGCCGCGAGAATCAGCAGGATTCCAAAGACGCCGGAAGTGCCTTCATGCTTTTCAGCCGGAGCCTTCGGGGCCGGCGCCGCGCCGGCTTCATTGATTGTATAATCCAGTTCGCGGATCGCATCTTTAATCTGTTTTAATTGAATGATATTAAAATCATAAACAACGCGCACCGTACCCTTTGAAAAACTTGCTTCGGCTTCAAAAACACCGGGCATGTTTTTTAGCTTTTCCTCAATGCGCAGCTCACAGCCGGAGCAGCTCATGCCGCCGACGGAAAGAAATTTCTCAGTTTTGTTCTGTTCCATTGGGTTTCTCCTAAACTATGAATTTACGGGCAATCATACCCTGGAAATCAATGTAAATTACTTTTTCCAGTTTGAAAAAATTGATTTAGCCTGCTCAAAGAAGTCTTTTTTAATGGTGATCTGATTTGCATCTTCGGTTTTGTATTCTTTTGTAATGCCCACCGGATTGCATCCGCCCTTTTGCTGTTCTACCTGGTCGGCGGAGAATCGGTTGCCGCAGTTTTGGCAGACCAGCGTGTCGCCTTCCAGCTTATAATATCCTCTGCCCGAGCTGTAGCAGACCTGACAGGTGTTGAACGCGGTGCGGACAGTGCCGTCCGACGCCTTTACCGCAATTACTTCCATCTTGGTGCCGCCCGATTCATACGGAATAAATGTTGCGGTTTGCGTGACCGCACTTTTCGGGATGATCATGTCGCCTGTCGCGGAATCAACCAGTTTGTCTGTTTGAGCCGTCTGGCCCGGCTGTTTTGCATTGGATAAGTTCTTTACGGTAAAAAATCCTGCTGCTAATACAACAATGGCGGCGAGGGCGATTAAAATGCCCCGCGTCTGGTTCTTTTTCAATAGAATCACTCCTTTGCAGCTATCATAACAAGGTGTTATGGAGATTGTATGTAGATTGCTAAAAATAAAAACAGCAAACCGATTTTCGGTTTGCTGTCCGCAATTATCAGCATATTCTGTTTCGCCAAAGTCGATTCCCGCTTTATTTATAAAACCGCTATGGGAACAAATCCGCTCTTTCTAAATATTATGGGTTGAAGGCTTATTAAGGCCTATCCACAAACCGAAAGGGTGGGGACAGCATGAATTCGGGTTATTCCGGTTCGGTAAACGACCTGGACTGTGTCAGGCGCAGGCGCGGAATCGACGCCTGTAAAAATATGCTCCGCAAACTGGGAAGGGACTGCAGGCAAACTGCCGTGCGGCAGATCAACAGCGACGGGCTGCTTTTTGCTTCCCTGTTTATCCTGCAGCCGGAAATAAAGGAATTGAATTTGAGCGGGGAGCTCAGCGAGCGCAACCGGATTGCGCTGAACATATGCGAAGAAATAAAGGATGTAAAAAAGAGCGGGGGCGGTTCCGGAAATTCTCTTTCATTCCATAACGAAACAGTTCACTCGGTTTTGCTTTGGATGTTCCGCACCGGCGCGGAGGACGACGGACTGAGCAACGAGTTTGATCAGATACTGGACATTACGGCATCCGTTTTAATCAGGACGCATCATGAAAAAGCAATCCTTCCCGCCATTGCGGAACTGATGTTCAGGCGCAACCGAAAAGGCGCCTATATTCATGATATTGTCTGGATTTTCTTTCAGGCGCGGGATGCCGGCTCCTTGAAGCTGATTGCCGGGTACCTTCGCTCTTCCGTGCGGGAAGACGTTGATTTGGCGCGCACATTGCTCAATCTGCCGCAGGATACCCAATTACGGACCAGCGGCGACAGACAAAGGCAATACAGCAAGTATGTGTCGTGGCTGACAGAAAACAGCCCGTACCTTTATTTTACCGGGGAAAGCTTTCAGCTTACCAACAGTCCCAGCGCCTGCGGCGTAAACCTGGAAGCAAAATACCTTGGCAAAAACAGTTCGCCCCGCAGCCGCAAACCGCTCGCCCCCCTGACGGAGGAGGAGAAGACCAGCCTGGACCGTTTTAATGAAGCGGCGGAAGAAGAAAAGGCAGGGCTTGCGGAATATTCCCAAAAGCTCCACCGCGAAAACCAGCCGGACTGGAGCCAATGGATGCAGTACCCGGTGGCAAAACAAATCGATATTGCCAAATACGGCCGGAGGGAACTGATATGATTGTGATCTCCGGCAATGTGATTCAACCCCAGGACCTGGCCGCCGAGTATGCGCCGGGGAGCGTGGAACGGTCGATTATCGATACGCTTGCCGCAAGCGGGGAACGGTATTCTTATGATTCGCTGGATCAGCTCAGGTTTGAACTTCGGATGCGGAAAGAGATTATCGCGGCGTCCCACGAGCTTTATCAGAGCGGGATGGGGTTCGAGATTTTTCGTGAGACAAGGTGCAACCCGGCGTATTGGGAACGCACCGGGGAGGGCGGATTCGTGCTGAAAAGTGGGGTAAAGCCAAGCGAAGCAATCCGCGATATATTTAAAAACGGCTCCCTGTACGGCACGGAATGCGCGACCGCCATGGTAATCGTATATTATAAAGCGCTGCTGAACATTTATCCCGAAGAGCTGTTCAACAAAACATTTCCCAAAATTGAACTGATGAACTGGCACCGTATTGACCGGAATCTGCAGGAAATCGGCTTTATAAGCCAAAGAAAGGACTATTTGCCCGCTGACCGCAGATATTTTGCCAATCCCGATGTAAACCCGCTGACTCCGCAGTGGCAGGGCGAAAACGTGATTGACCTTGACGGCGGGCTCTATTACGGGCATGGTCTGGGCATCTACAATGCGGATACGATTATTCGGGCGCTGAATGAAAACAGAAGCGAAGACGCGGATGAATCCGCGCACCTGCTTGACGCGGCAGGGCGGCCGGACTTTAAAAGGCTGGCCAATATCTACCTGCGCTCAAATTCATAGCCCGGTTCCGTAAACTGTACCGTTAAAAGAGGGTTGAGCTTTTGCTGAATCCTCTTTTCTGCATAGAATTGACTTGTGATATTTATTGAAACCTTGTATAATAATAAACCGTGTGATTTTTTAGGAAAGGGATTTAAATATGGCAAAAATTAAAGACATTTACAGCAGCGATGATTACTATCCGTTCATTTTATATTGTGAAAACCACGGTTATGAGGATATGGCGGATTTAATGAAGTGTCAGTTTCAGAATCTGCGCAACGAGCCGGAGATTCCCCCAAGGTTATTGAGCAAAATCAAAACGCTCTATGTTATATACTGCAAGTCACATCCCACTGAATTTGTTCAGGGGAAAAAGGCAGCTCAAAGACCGGCAAAAAAGTCGGTTCCGGACGCGGGGGTTGAAAAGGAACTGAAGCTCTATTTTCAAAGCAACTCCGATAAGCTCCTCCATATTGCAGATATTGCAAAATCAATCGGGAAAAAGGCAAAGCGAAATGATATTCTTAAAATATTGGAAGCCGCGCCATGGTGCAAGGCGGTGGACAGCACAACATTCTTCTATTCTTCTAAATTGTAAATACTTCGGCGGTATGCTGCAGCGCGAATAGAGCGCAGCAGGGTAGGCCGGTTTTTTTCACGCGTGGACAAAAAATATTATTTTAAAAATAAACAACAGATCTTTATACGATCTTTATACATTTTCTCTTTTTATTCGACCTGATCTGCTGTATAATATATGTTCTGTTATCACACAAAATGTATCCGGCCCGGCTTTTACCCTGCATTAAAACAAAGAACCGCAGTTGACAATTCTGAATGATGACAAAGAAACGGACGGCGGGCGGGGCAATCGGAAGATTTTGCTTTTGGCTGTACTGTTGCCTACTTCGGTGGCAAATAATATAGATTATAATTTTCTGTCGGTAATGATATTGGGGCAGGGAAGAACAACGTTTCTGATACGAGTTCTATTTTAAGGAAGTGTTAGCGGTGTTAAAAAAAGTAAAATCCTTTTTGATTGGTAAAGCGATTAAGAGCTCCGAAAGTGAAAGCGAAAAATTCAGCGTGATTTGGGGGCTCCCCATTTTGTCAAGCGACGCAATTTCTTCGGTAGCTTATGCGTGTGAAGAAATTTTAATTGTACTTATCCCCGTGCTGGGCATTGCCGCGTACAAGCCCCTGCTGGGGATTGCTGCGGCAATTGTCGGCCTGCTTTTGATTTTGGCGTTTTCATACCGCCAAACAATCGATTGTTACCCGCACGGCGGCGGTTCTTACAGCGTTGCAAGCGACAATCTGGGCAGAATTCCGGGCCTTGTGGCTGCGGCGTCGCTTTCCATTGATTATGTACTTACGGTGGCGGTCAGCACCTGTGCCGGCACAGCCGCGATTACTTCCGCTTTTCCCCAAACATTGCCGTTCAAAGTGGAAATTACATTATTTTTAATCTTCCTGTTAACGCTTGGAAATTTGCGGGGTATCCGTGAATCCTCCATTATTTTCGGCATTCCTACTTATCTGTTCATTTTTTCAATTATCACAATGATTGTTACCGGAATTGTCAGGGTCGTTATTTTGGGGCAAGTTCCCCCGCCGTCGGCTGCTTTACATCAGCCGGTGCAGGACATGACAGTCCTGCTGCTCTTAAAAGCATTTTCTTCGGGCTGCACCGCACTGACCGGTGTGGAAGCAGTGAGCAACGGGATACCGAACTTCAGAACGCCTTCCCAAAAGAATGCGAAGAAAGTCCTTCTTCTGCTTGCCGGTTTGGTATTTATCATCTTTACAGGCGTATGCTATCTGGCGTCCATGTACAAGGTCGGGCACACGGAAAATGTTACTGTCGTTGCCCAGATTGCAATGAATGTTTTTGGGCAGAACAGTATTATGTTTTTTGTTGTACAGGCTACTACCGCGCTGATTCTGATTATGGCGGCGAACACCGCTTTTGCCGACCTCCCGCTTCTGCTTTCCCTTTTGGCCAAGGATGGTTTTGTTGCCAGAACATTTGGCAGCCGCGGGGCAAGGCTCAGCTTTTCAAACGGAATCCTGCTGCTTTTTGTTCTTTCCTCAATTCTGGTGATTGTTTTTAAGGCGGAACAGCATCTTTTGATTCCGCTCTACGCGGTCGGCGTTTTTCTCTCGTTTACCCTTTCCCAAACAGGAATGTTCAAGAAATGGATCACCCACAAGCAGGGAAACTGGAAGCACAAGGCGGTTATTAACGGATTTGGTGCGGTTATGACTGCGATTACCTGCATCATTATTGCCGCAAGCAAATTCGAAAGCGGCGCCTGGGTTGTATTGATCTGCATCCCGACACTGGTGTTCGTCATGCTGCTGATTCGAAGGCACTACACGAAGGTGAGGGATAATTTGTCAATTGAGGAAAGCGGCAGCGAGCTGGTGATTGAAAACCCGCCCGAAAAATACATTATATTACCTGTTCAGTCCATTAATAAATCCTTTGTGAAAGCCTTGAACTACACCATGACACTGGGCGGAAAAATTGAAATATATCATATCAGCACGAACGCGGAGGCCACCGAACGGCTGAAACAGCAGTATGCGCAATTGGGCGTTAAATTCCCCTTGGTAATTGAAGAGGCGCCCTACCGGAACGTGAACGAGATGCTGCTTTCGCATGTGGATGCAAGACAGGCGGGTCTGCACAAGCATGAAATGCTTACCGTGGTTCTGCCGCAGTTTGTTATTCTGAAACCGTGGCATTATTTACTCCACAATCAAACCTCATTGCGCCTGAAGTCTTCTTTGGTGAAACGGCGCGATGTGGCTGTGATTACCATCCCTTACATTATTCATGAATAGGAATGGCTCCAAAACGTTTTCATACGTTGGGAACGGGCCATTTAAAACAAATGGAAGCTGCGCTATCCTCCTGCAGGCGGGGGACAGCGCAGCTTTTTGGTTATTCTGCAATCTCTGTGTGCTATTTTACCTCTTTAACCGCTTTTTCTGCATATACAGTATTTATAATTTTGTCATACGGTGCGGTTTGCTTCAGCTCCCCGGCCTGGGTCATTACCTTCTGCAAAAGTGCAAATGCATTTGGGTCTACAACAGGGGTGGAGCACCAGGCGTCAATATCCTTATAGCGCTGCACCACGGTGGTAAGCAGCTTTACGTCGGTGTCGGGGAAGGAGGGAAGAACTACCTTTGCAATTTCCGCGGCGCTGTGTGACGCGACCCATTGCTGCCCCCGGTAAATTGCCTTGGTGAATCGGGCGATTAAGTCGGGATTCTTTTCGATAAAGCTTTTTTTCGCAAAGTAAGCGGTATAGGAGATTTCCCCGCTCTCCTTGCCGACGGAAGCGACGATGTATCCCTTGCCCTGGGCTTCCAGCATGGAAGCAGTCGGTTCAAACAGGGTAACATAATCCCCGGTTCCGCTGGTAAAGGCTCCGGCCATCAGCGCAAACTGAACGCTGTTGTCCAGCGTGGTGTCTTTTTCCGGGTCAATTCCGTTTTTGCGGATGACATATTCCAATGTCATGTACGGCACGCCGCCTTTGCGCCCGGGCAGCACCACTTTATTGCGAAGCTTATCCCAGGTGAAATTCGGGTCCGGCTTACGCCCCACAAGGAAGGAACCGTCACGCTGGGTTAACAGTGCGAACACCTGCGTATTGTCCGTTTTTCCCTCATTATAAACATAAATGGACGCCTCAGGGCCGGCAAAGCCGATATCAACATTGTTCGACAGCACAGCCGACATTACTTTATCCGCGCCCTGCCCGTTGGAAAGATCAAGCTCAATGCCCTCATCCGCAAAATATCCCAGGTTGATTGCCGCGTACTGCGGAGCATAGAAAATGGAATGGGTTACCTCGCACAGGCTGACCTTTACCTTGCTCTTCGTTCCGTTCGCTCCGCAGCCGGTGAACATTGCCAGCAGCATTGCAAGGCAGACGGCAATGGCTGAAAATTTAAACAACCTCTTCATACTCTTACCCCTTTCATAAGCTCTGTTCAGGGTCATCCCCTTTGGGAAGCTGCGAATGCACGGCCGCAATGGAGTGTTATGTTCAGGTTTGCTTTTTGGTACAATTTCGCGGTGTGGCTTGCTTTAAATTCCTTGAGGGGATGCTCCGGTTCATATCGTTAATCTGTTTTAATAAGTCAATTACGGTTCAAACTCTTCGCAGTTATCCGGTGGTAATTGACTTCAGATTAGCGGCGTTTGTAAATGCAGGGCTGAAATAAAAACTCCGTTACTCGGGATTTATCCGCTTTTCCATATTAATGGCCGTACCATTTCAGCACCAGCTTTTGAAGCAGCACCACCGCTTCATACATCAGCGCGGCAACAATGGAAAGGATGATAACGCTGGCCATTACCAGATCCAGCTTAAAAACCTGACCGCCGTAAACAATCAGGTAACCCAGCCCTGCTTTTGAAACAAGGAATTCCCCTGCGATTACACCGACCAAAGAAAGGCCGATGTTGATTTTGAGCGAATTGAACAGGGTGGAAATATTGTACGGAAAAACAATCTTGGCGAAAATCTGCCGTTTGGTCGCCCCAAACGTGGACGCCATTTTAATGTACTCTTTGTCGGTGTTGCGGAACCCGTTCAGCATTTCCAGTATGGTGACGATCAGAGAGATTGCAAGCGCCATGAAAATGATCGCCCTGGTTCCCGCACCGACAATAATAATGATAACGGGCCCGAGTGCGATTTTGGGCAGGCTGTTCAGCACAACAAGATAAGGCTCGCTCACCTTGGAAATGAAGTCGCTCCACCACAGCACAATTGCCATCAGGCTGCCGAAAATAACGCCCAGGATAAATCCGACCAGCGTTTCATAAACGGTAACACCGACATGCATAAACAGGTCATTCTGTGCCATATTCAGGAAGGTTTGCCAAATCCGCGAAGGCTGGCTCAGAATAAAACTGTCGATCAGGCCCAGCCGCGCGGTAATTTCCCACACGGCAAGGAAGGCAAGCAGAATTCCGATTTGGCAGAAACGGATGCTGTTTTTTCTGCGCTTTTTCTTTTTCATGTAATTTTCCCGTTCCCGGGAAGTCTGCAATCTATCCATTCATCGCCAACTCTTTCCATATATGGTCGAAATAATTGCGGAATTTCGGGTTGTTTCGGCAGCTTAACGGCGTTCTGTTCTCGTCTTCAAAGTCGATGTCCAGCATTTCCACAATTTGCGCAGGCCTGGAACTGAGGATCATAATCCGGTCGCCCATGCTGATGCTTTCGGGAATGTCATGCGTCACCATAATGGTTGTAACTTTTTCCTGTTTTAAAATTCGGTAAACATCGTCGGTGACAGTCAGCCTGGTTTGATAGTCCAGTGCGGAAAACGCCTCATCCAGCAGTAAAATATCCGGATTAATCGCCAGAGTCCGGATTAAGGCAACCCGCTGCCGCATTCCGCCCGACAGCTGCGACGGGTATTTATCTTTAAATTCGTACAAGCCGTAAGTCTTTAAAAGCTGAACCGTTCGCTCTATCGCTTCGGGGGACTTCATCCTGCGCACTTCCAGGCCAAACAGTACATTTTTGTAAATGTTGTGCCATTCCAGCAAATTATCCCTTTGCAGCATATAACCGATGTGCGGGGAAACGCCGACAATCTTTTCCCCGTTTACAAATATTTCACCCGAAGTCGGTTTCAGCAATCCGGCAATAACAGAAAGCAGAGTGGATTTTCCGCAGCCGCTTGGGCCGACAATGCTGACAAACTCACCCTTTTGCATGGTGAAATTAATGTTTTTCAGCGCGACTATTTCTCCGTTTTCAGCCTGATACGTTTCCTCTATGTCCTTCACCCGCAGTACGTCCAATGGGCATCACCTCGCCTTTCCCAAGCCTTTTAGGAGTATAAAAAATAAGAAATACATTTTAATAATGCAGCGGCCTGTTCATTGGTGAATAACTGGGCAGGCATTATTCGCTGCTGATATAAAGTATGTTGAAAAACTTTAATTGGTGAAAAGCGTTCAGAAAAATCGAGCTCAGATTTTGAAAAAAAGAGAATAAAAGTCACAGTGAAACATCGCCACTTCACATGTTTTGCTTACAGCCGATAAGATGTTATAACTAAAAAGGAGGTAAATCTATGACGGAATTATATGAGCTTTCACAAGAACAAGATACTCAAAAGGGGAAATTCTTGACATTTAGAATTGGAGCAGAGCTATTTGCAATTGAAATCAGTTATGTAACTGAGATTAATAACATGCTGTCAATTGTCCCCCTGCCGGACGCTCCCGCTTATTTTAAAGGCGTTATCAGCCTGCGCGGAAAAATAATCCCGGTAATTGACATGCGCCTGAAACTGGGCAAGCAGCCGGAGCCTTACAACGACAGAACCTGTATTATCATATTGAGTGTTGAAGGGGCACAGACCGGGCTGATTGTGGACACCGTTGCGGAGGTTCTCAATATCCGTGATGATGACATCGAACGGCCTCCGGAAATGAAGCATGCAGCGGGCAGCCATTATCTTCAGGGAATTGGAAAAGCTGAAGAAGATTTGGTTCTGATTCTGAACTGCAGAAAGATATTGGATGGTGACGCAATATTTGATTTAGCACAAATTGTTTCATAAGGCGGTTGTCTTGAAGGACTGAAATGGAGGGGAAAGTTGGTACCTAACCCAAAATTAAAAAATGAATTGACGAGGGGTAAACAAAATGAAAAAAAAGAGAAACATAAACAGCGACTCACTGATTGCAGTTTTTTTGATTTACATATCAGCAGTTATTACGGGTGGATTTGGCCTTTATTTATGCCAAGTTGTCAGCAGGCTGAATTTTGCAGCACCTATAATTGTGCTCATTTTAATTGTCATCTTTGTTCTGGCGTTTTTCTTAGCCACTTTTACCGCAAAAAGAGCAAGGAAACGTTTGGAAGAACTGAACCAGAAAAACAACTGGTACAAAGAGATTGTTGACGCAATCGATTTCCCCATCCATGTGACAGACAATGATATGAACTGGACATTCATGAACAAGGCTTTCGAAAAACTCATGATTGACCAAGGCGTAACTAAAGACAGGGAATCGGCTTATGGAAGGCAGTGCGATAACGCGGGCGCAACCTCCTGCAAAACGGACAACTGCGGTATCTGCCAGCTGAAAAAAGGCGTAAACCAAACTTACTTTGACTGGTGCGGCATGAGCTGCAAGCAGGATACTTCCTACCTTGTAGATGAAAAGGGCGAAAGAATCGGGTTCGTTGAGGTTGTTACAGACCTTACCTCGCTCATTCGGGTAAACGAATATAATGCGGTGGAACTCAAACGGATTGTTTCAAATATGAAGTCGCTGGCAGCCGGAAACCTTGATCTTGACCTGAATGTAGGGGCTGCCGACCAATACACAAAGGAATCCCACGAGAAATTCATGGACATCAGCCGCTCGATTCAGGAAGTAAAAGATGCACTCGGCCTTATGATCAGTGATGCCGAAATGCTGTCGAGGGCATCAGTTGAAGGTGCGCTGTCCACCCGTGCAAATGCAGCGAAGCATCAGGGCAGCTACCGCGAGGTTATCGAAGGATTTAACGCTACATTGGACGCAATTATAACGCCCCTTAATGAGACAATTCAGATCCTGGGAAAAATTTCACTGAATGATCTGGATGTTGAAATGTCGGACAAATATACCGGTACTTATCACGAACTTTCCAACTCCATTAACGCGGTACGCAACAGACTGTCAAGCATAGAGGATGTGTTTGTCAGAATATCCAAGGGCGATGTCGGTAAGCTGGAGGAATTTAAGAGGGTTGGCAAGCGTTCTGAAAATGACAGGCTGGTGCCTGCAACAATCACTATGATGCAGGCCATACTCGACTTGACCGAAGAGGCGGGTTTGATTGCCAATGCGTGTGTGGAAGGCAACCTGAACTTCCGCGGAAACGCTGAAAAGTTCGAAGGCGGTTACAGGGAAATCATTAATGGAATGAATCAAACAATCGTTGCTGTGGAAAGGCCGTTCCTTGAAATTTCCGAAGTCCTGCGGTACATGGCGGACGGAAATCTTACCAATACAATGAACGGGGATTACAGGGGCGAATATTTAAAAATTAAAAACGCAGTGAATCATACAATGGAGGCAATCAGCGGGGTACTCACCAACATTAATCTTGCTGCCGAACAGGTTTCAATCGGGTCAAATCAGGTGTCCGACAGCAGCCAGGCGCTTTCGCAGGGGGCAACCGAGCAGGCCAGCTCGATTGAGCAGCTGTCGGCTTCCATAGCAGATATTGCGATTCAAACCAAGCAAAATTCCGAAAGGGCGGTTCAGGCCAATGATTTGGCTATGCGGGCAAAGAATGACGCCGATGTCGGAAATGACCAAATGAAACTGATGTTGAACTCAATGGAGGATATTAATGAGGCTTCCGCAAATATTTCAAAAGTAATTAAAGTAATTGAAGACATTGCGTTCCAGACGAATATCCTTGCTCTTAACGCCGCTGTGGAAGCCGCAAGGGCAGGTCAGTACGGCAAAGGCTTTGCCGTTGTGGCAGACGAAGTGCGCAACTTGGCCGCCAAGAGCGCAAACGCAGCGAAAGAAACAACTACCATGATAGAAGGTTCCATTAAGAAGACCGAGATCGGAACCAAAATTGCCGGTGAAACAGCGGATGCATTGGGCAAGATTGTTGTAGGAGTAGAACAGGCTGCAAATTTGGTAGCTGAAATTGCAACTTCTTCCAACGAACAGGCTACCGGAATTTCGCAGGTTAATCAGGGCATTGAACAGGTATCGCAGGTGGTTCAGGTGAATTCCGCTACAGCGGAGGAAAGCGCAGCAGCCAGCGAGGAACTTTCTTCACAGGCAGATTTGCTGAAAGAAATGATCAACAGATTCACGCTCCAAAAAGATGAAGGCGAGGGAATTTCGGCCGCTTCTACACCGCGGTACAAGGCCTCCCATTCTGCTACAGCCCCGTCCACCGCATTCCACAGCTTTAACAAATTCGATTAATGCGGCTTCGTACATCGTGTTAAGGTAATTTTCAATATGATGTACGGAAACAAGCAGAAATATCGTGGGTAGTAAAACAAGCACAAAAAATAAGGACGCGGTTTTTTCAAACTGCGTCCTTATTTATACTCTCTTTGCTTTTTTCGACAGAGGGCGGTGACCAAAAATCTTCCGATTACGTTGCCTCTTCTAGTCATTAAAAACAAAGGGCGGATAAATGCGAAAGTTCCCGGATTTTCATCCGGGAACTTTCAAACGAACGATTATTGGGGGAACACAACAACCAGGAACATTTTAAACTGCTCTTTTGCAAAAACAGCGTGCGGTGTGTTTGCGGGCATTACAATGGTTTCGCCCTGCTTTACACTGTACTTTTCGGAGCCGATGGTGATTTCGCCCTCGCCGTCCAGCGCAAGGATCATGGCGTCACCGGTGGAGGCGTGGGAACTGATTTCCTCCCCCTTGTCAAACGCAAACAGCGTCAGGCTTACCGCGGGGTTTTGCGCCAGCGTTTTACTGACAACCTGCCCGGGCTGATAGGAAACGAGACCGGCAATCGGCAGCGCCGATGCAAAATCGATATTCTTAATTAAGTTTTGGCTCAATTCAATCACTCCTGTTTTAAAATTTCAGCCAAGTCCATTTCCGGGGTGGAAATGGGATGAACATTAAACTGATCTACCAGTATTTTCAAAACATTCGGGGAAACAAAAGCGGGAAGGGTGGGGCCGAGGCGGATATTCTTAATCCCCAGCGAGAACAGGGTAAGTAAAATGCAGACCGCTTTTTGTTCATACCAGGAAAGTACGATGGAAAGCGGCAGTTCGTTCACACCGCAGCCAAAGGCCTCCGCCAGCGCCACAGCAACACGAATCGCGGAATACGAGTCGTTGCACTGGCCCATGTCCATAATGCGCGGCAGCCCGCCCAAAGTGCCTAAATCCAAATCGTTAAAGCGGTATTTGCCGCACGCAACAGTCAGGACGATGGAATCAGCAGGGGTTTGTTTTACGAAATCAGTGTAGTAGTTTCTGCCCGGCTTTGCGCCGTCGCAGCCGCCGACAAGGAAAATGTGTTTGAGCGCGCCGGATTTTACCGCTCCAATGACTTGATCCGCAACACCGAGAACGGTGTTGTGGCCGAACCCGGTCAAAAGCGTGTGGCCGCCGTTGATGCCGGTCAGCTCATGCGGTTCGCTGTAGCCGCCAAGCTCCAGCGATTTTTGAATGACTGCGGAAAAGTCCTTTTTGCCGTTTGTTTCGTCAATATGAACCAGTTCGGGGTAAGCCACAACGCCGGTCGTGAACACACGGTCAGAGTAGGAGGCTTTCGGGCGCATCAGGCAGTTTGTGGTAAACAGAATCGGGGCAGGCACGCCGTCGAATTCTTTTTGCTGGTTCTGCCAGGCGGTACCGAAGTTGCCTTTTAACTGGCTGTATTTTTTCAGTTCGGGGTAGCCGTGTGCCGGGAGCATTTCGCCGTGGGTGTAAATATTGATCCCCTTGCCGTCCGTCTGCTCCAAAAGCTGCTTTAAGTCGTACAGGTCATGCCCGGAAATAATAATAAACGGCCCTTTTTCAATGGTGTTCGGTACTTCCGTCGGAACAGGGTTGCCGTAGGTTTCGGTGTTTGCCTTGTCAAGCAGCGCCATGCATTTCAGGTTGATCTGGCCGAATTCCATCAGCAAACCGAGCAGCGTGTCGGCGTCAAGGTCGGAACCGATCGCGGCAAGTCCTTTATAGAACCACTCGGTCACTTCGTCGTCGTCATACCCCAGCACATGTGCGTGATACGCGTAAGCGGCCATTCCGCGAAGCCCAAGGAGAAGAAGGGATTTCAGGGAGCGGATGTCCTCGTCTGCGCTCCAAAGGGAGGTCATATTCATATTATCGGTATTGCCGCACTTGGAAATACATGCGGCGCAGTCCGGAACAAGCATTTCTTTTTCGTGATTTACCCGGCCGATCAGCTTTTGGATGGATTCGTCGTCAAAATTAACGTTTGTAATGCAGGTAAAAAGCCCGTCAAGAATCAACTGATCCGCGGCCTTGGTTCGCCCCGAATTACCTGCAGCTTTCGCCAAGCCCACCAGTGCGCCGGTAAGTTCATCCTGTAACACTGCGGTATCTGCGGTCTTGCCGCACACACCGGCTTGTGTACACCCGGTGCCGTTTGCGGTTTGTTCGCATTGGAAACAAAACATTTTATCCATTTCAATTCCTCCAATGAAATTATTTATCTTTTCTGAACTCAGTATATCTCACTTTCAAATCCATGTATGTAGCCAGGGCTACGGATTACTCTAAAAATTAAATAAGAAATAGAAGATAAAAAAAGCCGGGCTGCCCCAAACGGGCATCCCGGCTTGCTGGATTCAAATTCATCCGATCAAAGGAACCGTGATTTATTCGCCAAGGTACTCTTTTCCCATGGCGTCTGCTGCGAGCAATGCGTTGTAAAGCTGTGCCGGTGTGACATCGCCGAGCATGTTGTGAATGGATTCGCCCGGTGCGCATGCTTTTTCCGCTGCGATCATCACTCTGCTTGTATCGGTCACGCCGACTTGCTTCAGGGTGACGGGCAGTCCGACGGAATCGCAGAAGTCCATTACTTCTTCAATTTCTTCCATCGGTGCGTCTTCCAAAACCAGCTGTGCCAGAGTGCCCAAAGCAACCAGTTCACCGTGCATGGTTTTTTCGCATTCTTCCAGGGCGGTAAAGCCGTTGTAAACGGAATGGGAGGTGGCAAGGCCGCCGTTGTCCGCGCCGACGCCGCTCAGGTAGGTGTTGGCTTCAATAATTGCTTCGACAGCAGGGGTCAGGATGCCCAGTTCTGCCGCTTTTTTGGCTTTGTAGCCGTCCGCCAGCAGAGTTTGGTAGCAAAGCTCGCATAAAGCCATTGCAGACTTCGTGATTCCGCCGTTTTCCAAGCTGGCGGAGTTTGTCTTTTCACACATTCTGGCTTCGAAATAGGTGCCGAGCGCGTCGCCCATGCCTGCGACAAGGAAGCGAACCGGTGCGTTTACAATAATGGAGGAGTCTACAATGACAGCGTCCGGATTTTTGGGGTAAAAAATATAGTTGGCGAAAGTGCCGTCGTCGTTGTAAATAACGGAAAGCCCGGTGCAGGGCGCGTCGGTGGCACAAACGGTGGGGATGATTACAACAGGCAGCTTCTCATAATATGCGGTTGCCTTTGCGGTATCAATTGCGCTGCCGCCGCCGATTGCACAGATGACTTCAATGTGATTATCCTTTGCAATCTTCTGCATTCTTGCAATTTCGCCTGTGGAGCTGATTCCGCTGAATACCTCAAACAGAATTTTCGAATCTTTGCCCGCAAAGCTTTGCTCAATTTTCGGCTGTGCCGCTTTGACTCCGCTCTTGCTGCAAATAAACAGGAAGGAATTGCCCAAATCTTTTACGTTGTCGTACAGTTCCAACAGGGCATCCTGCCCCTGTACGTATTTTGATGGCGCTCTCATAAGTTTCAACATTGTTTTCATCGCTCCATTTTTCTAATAGTATATTTTTTAACAATGTATCAAGTATAATCTATTTTTTAACAAGCTTCAATACCTTATGAGAAATATTCTTATCCTGCACAGATATTTTTATACGGGATATAATAGAAAAGGCACGCCCAAAGCCGGCTGGAGTCCGGATTTGGGCGTGCCTTTTCAAACAGGTATTTATTGTTTACACTTTATGGATTAACAGTGCTGCGCCTTGGCAACCAGCTTAAAACCGCGCTGCGCTTTACCGCAAAAATTACCGCCAGAAGCAGCAGCGTTACGGCGCCGCAGAAAACGAACCCGGATTGCCCGCCCAGGTGTTCCATAACCAGCCCGGAAAAGAAATTGCCGATGGGCGTGGAGCCAAGGTTCAGAAAAGCGTACACACTCATAACCCGGCCCCGGTATTCGTTCGAGGAATTCAGCTGAAAAATAGAGTTTGCAATATTCATAAAAATCAGATTTAAAAATCCGATTGCGGCAACCAATACAATACTGACCCAGTATTGTTTCGTGGCAAGGGTCAGAATCTGTAGCGCGGCCGTTACGGTTCCGCTGAAAAGCAGAAGGCTTTTTTTCACGCCGTTTTTGCTGAAATAAGCCATGATAATGGCGCCCAGGAACGCTCCGAACCCTGCTGTCGCAAGAAGGGCCGTGTAGCCGTCGGCGCCGCGCCCAAGCACTTCCTTGGCGAATACCGGAATAATAACATCATTATTCATCGCAAAGGTGCAGACGACAGCGGTAATCAGCACGTTGAGAATCAGCGTATCGTTCTTTTTGATGTATCGAATTCCGTCCAAGATATCGGGCAGCATGTGTGCGTTGCTCCGGTGCACAGGGGTTTCTTTTACCCGAATCAGCATAATGCCTGCAATGACCGGAATAAAACTGAGCGCGTTGACCAAAAAGCAGAAAACCATGCCGTATTTCAGCATTACAATGCCCGACACGGCGGGGCCGACAATGCGTGCAAGGTTTACAATGGTTGAGTTGAGCGAAATCGCATTTGTCAGGTTTTCCGTTCCCACAAGGTCAATAAAAAAGGACTGCCGTGCCGGCATGTCCAGTGTTTGTGTAAACCCGAACAATGTGCTCAAAACAAGGATATGCCAATATTGTATTTGCCCGGTAAAGGTCAGCAGAGTCATAAGAACGGACTGAAGTAAAAAGACAAGCTGGGTAAAAATTAAGATCTTTTTCTTGGAAAATCGGTCAACCAAAACTCCCGCGAACAGAGAAAACAGGAGCATGGGCATAAACTGGCACACGCCCACAATGCCCACCAGCATGGGGGACTTTGTCACCGTGTAAACCAGCCAGGTCTGCGCCGTGCGCTGCATCCAGGTGCCGGTAAGGGAAATACACTGGCCAAACCAAAAAAGTCTGAAATTTCTGTATTGTAAAGCACGAAATGTGGTTTTAAAAAAAGTCGAAGTCTTCGTAAAAGCAGTTTTCATTTGAATCCCTTTAGTCTGGCGCGCAAAGATGCACGCGGAAATGTATTTACCGGAACAATATCAATTATACCACATAATACTATTTATGCAGTATAATATGCCGGAAATAAGCAAAGGGAAACAGTATGGAAGAAACTGCGCCTTATTTGCTGCTTGCGGAACCGGAGGATGAACTTGACGCCTTGGTTATAATTACCCGGTTCGCTGAACTCGCATTGCTGGACGATGCTGCGGAGCTTGCCGCAGAGCTTGCGGCGCTTGATGAGACTGCGGCGGGGGCTTTGTAAATTGTAATTTCGACCCTGCGGTTTTGGGCGCGGCCTTCTTCCGTATTGTTGTTTGCAACCGGTGAGAAGTGGGCGTAACCTTCAATCGACAGCTTATCCTCACCCAAATTGTAGCCGATCATCTTGTTCAGCACGGTAACCGCCCGTTCGGTGGAAAGCCTCCACGAAACCTGGTCGCCCGCCGTGGTATGGGGCCCTACATCGGCGGTATGGCCGCTGATTGTAATGTGATCGACCCGGGAGTACACCTTGGAAATTGCTCCCGCAAGCTCCTTCATGACCGGATCGCTGGTTGGCAGCATGTTTGGGCTGTCCGGCACAAACATCAGCATATCTTTTAAATGGATCTTTACATACGAATCCGTATTGACAAGCCCAATCTGGTTTTGCAGGTTGTTTTTATCAATATAGGTATGAAGGGTCGAATAAATTTCATCCAATGCGTCCTGCTGCACACCGAAAGCACCCGTTCCGTTTCCCGTGCCGTTTCCGGTACCGGTTCCCGTCCCAGTTCCGCTCCCTTTTCCGGTTGTTGCGGTTGCGGAGGCATTGTTTAAAGCAACACCTAAATTTTGAGCCATTTGGGCTACCTTTTTTGCGTCCACCGTGCTCATGGAGTACAGAATGATAAACAGCGCGAGTAATAATGTAATCATATCCGAATAGGTCAGCAGCCATCTTTCGCTGTTGCCCTCATGTTCTTCTTCATGGTGTTTTGGTTTAGGCATAATTTGCACTCCCAAAAATTTTAATTGTTGATGCCTTCCTTGTACTTCTTTTCTCCGCCCGGAAAAGCGTGATAGTACAGAGAAAGCTGGTTCTCAACATCACGGGATGCTTTGCCGCTGGCAATCATACAAATTCCGTCAACCATCATTTCGCGAAACACCTTTTGACGTTTCAGAACGTTTTTCAGCCGGTTGGCGGCAGGAAGGTAAATCAGGTTTGCGAAAACAACGCCGTACAATGTAGCAATAAAGGCAACCGCAATGGCAGCGGTTAAATGCTCCGCGTCCGACATGTTGGAAAGAACCTGAACCAGTCCCATAACTGTACCGATGATGCCCAGCGTGGGGGAAAATCCGCCGGCTCCTGTAAAAACATCAATCTCCATTTGTTTTTGCATGGTGTACGTTTGAATGTCGGATTCCAGTGCAGACTGAATTTCTTCCTCGGACTTCATATCAAGCGTAAGGATCATGCCTTCTTTTAAAAGCAGGTAGTTGTCGTTATTTAAGTCTGGGTCGGTCAGCATGGTCTGGAGCTTTAAAAGGCCTTCCTTGCGGCACAAATCAGCCATTTGACTGATTTTTTCAATTAGCTTTTCCGGCTTGGGCGCATTCTTAGTGAAATAGCTTTGAAACAGTGACTTCACCGCACCGATTAAATCATGGAAGCCGAAGGAAAGGATCAGCGCGCCCACAGTGCCGCCAAATACGATAATGAACGGACTGAGCAGGAACAGCGAGCTGATTACTCCCTTTTCAATCATGTAGCCTAAAATGAGGGAGCCGAAGGCGACTACTACGCCGATAATGGTTGAAATGTCCACATTGTTTCCTCCTTGAATCTTGGAAAATAAAAAGAGATATTTAAAATGGATCTGTTTTTAAATGATGCTGATTTGACATAAAAAGAGAAAGCGCAATACCCATTGATAACTATATCGGCAGAAACTTAAAATAAATGATGTTATTTTTAAATTTATATTGTTCTTTTTTAGGGGAAAATATATTTTTACGGTTCTTTTACCCGATGTAAAGATGATTGGCGTCAATTGTTAAAAAAAGAAAGGCCGGCACCGTTTAAAACGATGCCAGCCTAAACTGTTCTGTATCCGGCCGGTTGGATTTTGTTACACCACAGTGATAACGCACTGGCGGACTCCCGGCAGGCCGGGCATGCTGGTGTACAAGCCGACACCGCCTCTGTTTCTTGCGCGAACCTTCACATAATAGCTGTTTCCGATTTTAACCTTTGAAACGATGCTCAGTACGCCGGAATTTCCGGAAGCAATAATTGGCGTTCCCGTTGCACCGCCAACCAGGGTGAATTTAAATTGGTAGGTTGCGCCCACCTTCATGCTGAATGCCGCGGGGGTGTCGGAAATTAAGCCCCTTGCTTTCCCCGTTGCCGAAAAGCTGGCGGATGAGCCGTCTGATGCGGTTGTGGTAATCAGCGCCGTGCCCGCGTTCACATTTGTTATTTTGTACAAATATCCGCCGGTCGTTTTTTGGTAAAACGCAACGCTGACAGCGGAAGGATTGGATGAAACGGCCTTTGGCGCGGTGGAAAGTGCGGTTGTTATTTTGTAACAATATGTAGTGTTTGTGCCGAAGGTGTAAGGTTTTGTAGTGTCGGACCGCAGGGGGGTGTTGGCTGCATAGTCCCGGTAAGCGTAATCTGCATCCACATTGCCGCTGATCCCCGGAACGCTTGCATCGCTGGCATATTGCCAAATGCCCAAGGTACACACGCCGCTGTAGTTGAGTGTGCTGTTATACCGGGCAAACCAAAAATCATACCCGCTGAGTCGGGATGTATCAAGATAATTTCTAACCCAGTTTGCGTTTGAATAAATCAGTGGGCGGTACCCCGCGGCACTGATACGACTGCAAAAGTCCACAACCATGTCGGTTATCTTGTCGCGGCCGAGGTCGGATAATTCAGTGGAGTTCGCTGGATTTTCCACATCCACGGCGACAGGCCAGCTGAGGGGATACGGCCTGATGGCTGCCAAAAAATCCTGCGCTTGGTCTGCGGTACTTCCGACACGCAGGAAATGGTAAGCGCCGACGTGCAATCCGGCAGCGGCGGCTCCGGTTACATAGCTGGTGAAATTCGGGTCAAGATAATCGACGCCTTCGGTCGCTTTGATTAACGCAAAATCAATTCCGGAAGACTTTACGGCATTCCAGTCAATCGAGCTCTGATGATGCGACACGTCAATTCCCTTGATTACAACATGCGCCGTGCAGGTGGCAGTTAAGCCGCTGTCGGATGTCGCGGTAATGGTGGCGATTCCCAGGCTTCTGCCGGTTACCACACCGTTGCTGTCCACCGTTGCAATGGAAGTGTCACTGGAAGACCAGGCAACGACCGCAGGGGAGGCACCGTACAGGCTGGCTGTTAACTGGGCGGTTTCGCCCGCTTTTACGGCCACCGTTGACTGATCCAGCGACAGACCCACACCCAAAGTACTGCCCAAATCGGATGAAGCGCTGTTCGGGTCGTCCGGTACGCTGCCGAAATTGTTCACATCGGCGGCCATAGCCGTCATGCTGCTTGACAAAATTACTGCGAGTGCGAGTAAAAGAGAGATAAGCTTCTTTTTCAATTTTTTTCCTCCGTTTTCGTTTCGTTCTGCATATTCCCAGTATGTTTGCTGAATATGTTCCGCTGAATTATTCGTGAAATGAATTACATTCAGTCTCTAATATTGCTCCGCTTGCTTTCCGTAAAATCAGCAACAGTGCATAAATATGATGGGAATGTTTTCTATTATTATATTTGCAATCCCAAATTATGTCAAGTAACGAACAAAAGAAACATGATTTTCCAATTTTCGTGACCAAAGGCGAAAAGCGTGTCCCGGCCTTGCCCAAACACGCTTTTCACTGTTCTTATTTACAAATATAATTTAATTTTCCGACTTCTTTTCCGTCTTTATAATAGACGCGCGGAACACGTTTTGAAATCATGCACACCAGTTCATAGTTAATCGTATGATTGTGAGCGGCCAGCTCGTCAACCGAAATTGCGTTCTGCCCGTCGCGGCCGAATACGGTTACGATGTCGCCCTCGTGCACTTCCGGAATGGAGGTGACGTTCAGCATCAGCTGATCCATGCATACGCGGCCGATGATTTTTGCTTTTCGGCCGCGCACAAGCATACTGCCGCGAATCGAAAGATGCCGCGGGTAGCCGTCGGCGTAACCGATGGGCACAGTGGCTATTTTCGTTTTTTTCTTCGTCACAAACCGGCGGCCGTAGCTTACGCTTGTTTGGGATTCCACAGTTTTTACCATGGATACAATACTTTTCAGCTCCATGGCCGGAACAAGACCGATTTTATGTTTTACCAGCGCCGAGGGCATCAGGCCGTAAAGAATAATACCGGGGCGTACCATGTCAAGCTGCATTTCAGGGTAGTCAAAAATTGCGGCGGAGTTCGCGCAGTGCTTGATTTGAAAAGTAACCCCCCGCAGCTTCAAAAAGGAAATTGCGTGCATGAAATTGTCATACTGCATCAGGGTGTAGGAGCAGCCGCCGTTTCCCTCGTCCGCAACGGCGAAATGGGTGAAAATTCCCTCTGTGTTCAGGCCGGGTAATTTACATGTCTTCTCAATTTCGCTGATTGTCCGGTAATCACGGCTTTGATTCTGATACAAAAAACCGATGCGGCTCATGCCGGTGTCCAGTTTAATGTGGGCGCGCACGGTTACGCCCTCTTTCACCGCTTCGGCGGAAAGCTCCTGTGCATATTCTGAATCGAGCACCGCCTGCGCAATGTTCAGCTCGCTCAGCTTTGCCGCAAAGCAGGGCGGGGTATAACCCAAAATCAGAATGGGAAGCGTTAACCCTGCGCTGCGCAGCTGCATGGCTTCCTCTAAATTGGAAACGGCAAACCAATTTGCGCCAAGGGACTCGTATTCCTTTGCAAGCACTTCAGCGCCGTGGCCGTAAGCATCTGCTTTGATGACACAGCAGATCAGCGTTTCCGGCTTCAGCTGAGCCCGAATCACCTTAAAGTTGCTGCTGATTGCGTCAAGATCAATCTCGGCCCAGGTCCTCTTAAAAAAATCGCTCATGAGTTTCACCTGAATTTATTTAAAATATTTTACACCGGATTCAAAAATCTTTTGATCTTTCGCACCCGGCACATTGGCATATAAATGATTGCCCCTGCGCTCGGAATGCCCCATTTTGCCAAGAATACGTCCGTCCGGGCTGGTAATGCCCTCAACCGCGCAAGCGGAACCGTTGGGATTCCATTCAATGCTGCCGCTCGGGATTCCGTCCGGGGTGGTGTATTGGGTGGCAATTTGACCGTTCGCAATCAGCGCGCGCAGCACTTCATCGCTTGCGACAAAGCGGCCTTCCCCGTGCGAAACAGGAACAGCGAACACGTCACCCGCGTTCACGCCGGAAAACCACGGGGATTTTACGGAGGTCACCCTGGTGTACACCATGCGCGATACATGGCGGCCAAGCGTATTAAAGGTCAAAGTCGGCGCTTGTTCGGCCGGCTGTGTAATTTCACCGTAGGGCACAAGGCCCAGTTTAATGAGCGCCTGGAAGCCGTTGCAGATGCCGAGCATCAGGCCGTCCCGGCGGTACAGCAGGTCGTTGACCGCTTCGGCAATTTTCGGATTGCGGAAGGTGGTGGCAATGAACTTGCCGGAGCCGTCCGGCTCGTCGCCGCCGGAAAAACCGCCCGGCAGCATGATGATCTGCGATTGGCGGATTGCTTTTTCCATTCGCTCAATCGTCGCTTCAATTCCTGCGGAGCTAAGGTTCTGCACCACTAAAATTTCAGGCTGAGCGCCTGATTTTTCAAACGCCCGGGCGCTGTCGTACTCGCAGTTTGTGCCCGGGAATACGGGGATAAACACACGGGGCTTTGCAGCTTTTATCGCAGGAGCTTTTTGGCTGCGCTGTGTGTACAGGGGAATTTCCATGGTTACCGGCTGTTCCGGCGCCCGGTTGGGGAATATCTTTTCAAGCGTACCGCCCCATGCGTCAACCAGCTCGTTCAGGGCCAGCTTGTCGCCGCCCAGCACAATCTGCGGCTCGGGGATGGTTTCACCCAAAGTAATATATGCAATCTCTTTGACGGGATTTTCATTTAATTCAGCAATAATTACGCCGGAAGCGGGGGCAAACAGGAACTGATGATCCAAAACGCTTTGCTGGAACCGGAAACCGATTTGATTTCCGAAGCACATTTTCGCAACCGCCGCAGCCGCGCCGCCTTCTTTTACAACGGAGGCGGAAAGGATATCGCCGGACTCGATCATATCGGTAATCGATTTATAATACTGTTTGAGGATCGGCCAGTTCGGCAGCAGGGTGCCAGAATCCTCCGGCAGGGGGAGAAGCACCACTTTAGACCCGCTCTTTTTGAAGGCGGCGGAAATGGTCTTGCTTGCCTTTGTCATGGTTACGGCAAAGCTCACCAGGGTGGGGGGAACATCCAGTTGCTCAAAGGTACCGCTCATGCTGTCTTTTCCGCCGATTGCCGGCAGCTCCATGCCAAGCTGCGCGGTCAGCGCGCCAAGCAGCGCCGCGGTCGGTTTGCCCCAGCGCGACGGGTCGGTGTTGAGCCGTTCGAAATATTCCTGGAAGGTCAGCCGTGCCTTCAGCGGGTTAGCACCGATGGCTGCAAGCTTTGAAAGGCTTTCCACGACGGCGTAGGCCGCGCCGTGGAACGGGCTGAACCGTGCAATTCCCGGAATATAGCCGTAAGCCATCGCGGTTGCGTCGTCGGTTTCGCCGTGCAGTACCGGCAGCTTGGCAGCCATTGCCTCCTCGGGGGTCAGCTGATATTTGCCCGCAAACGGCATCAGCACGGTAGAGGCGCCGATGCTTGCGTCGAACCGCTCGCTCAGTCCCTTTTGGGAACAGACTTCAAGGCGCGACAGGTTTTTGCAGAACGCTTCCGCCAAAGGCTTGTCCTTCAGGCAGGCAGGGGTAAGGGTGCGGTAATTTTCATCCGGGTTCACGGCGCCGATCACCACGTCATTCCTTTGAATCACGCCGTTGGTGTCCAAAAACGCGCGGCTGATGTCCACAATGGTATCGTCACGCCATGTCATGCGCAGGCGCGGCTCCCTTGTTACAATGGCGACGACTTGTGCGTTCAAGTTTTCTTCCTTTGCCGCCGCAATGAATGCGTCAACGTCCTTCGGGGCGAGCACGACCGCCATTCTTTCCTGTGATTCGGAAATGGCAAGCTCCGTGCCGTCCAGTCCCTCGTATTTTTTGGGAACTTTATTTAAATCGATGGTCAGCCCGTCGGCCAGTTCGCCGATGGCCACACAAACGCCGCCCGCGCCAAAGTCGTTGCAGCGCTTAATCAGCTGCGCAACCTGCGGGTGGCGGAACAGTCTTTGAATTTTGCGCTCGGTCGGCGGATTGCCTTTTTGTACTTCCGCGCCGCAAACCTCAATGGATTGCTCGGTGTGCGCTTTGCTGGAGCCCGTTGCGCCGCCGCAGCCGTCGCGGCCGGTGCTGCCGCCCAGCAGCACAATGACATCGCCCTCGTCCGGAACAAACCGCACGACATTTTCCTTGGGGGAAGCGCCGATGACCGCGCCGATTTCCATGCGCTTGGCAACGTAGCCCGCGTCATAAAGCTCGGTGACCTGACCGGTCGCAAGGCCGATCTGGTTGCCGTAGGAGCTGTAGCCGTGCGCTGCGCCGGTCGTGATTTTACGGGTCGGCAGCTTGCCGTGCATGGTGTCCTCAAATGCGACGCGCGGGTCGCCGGAACCGGTAACGCGCATCGCCTGATACACGTATGCCCTGCCGGAAAGCGGGTCGCGGATTGCGCCGCCAAGGCAGGTTGCGGCGCCGCCGAACGGTTCAATTTCCGTCGGGTGGTTGTGGGTTTCATTTTTAAACTGCACGAGCCAGATCTGTTCTTTGCCGTCTATGGTCACGGGCACTTCAATGGAGCAGGCGTTGATTTCCTCGCTTAAATCAAGGTCGGGAATCAAGCCTCTTTTCCGCAGTACCTTCATCCCGATTACCGCCATATCCATCAGGGAAACGGGGCGGTCGGTTTCACCGTAAACCTCATGCCGCGCGTCATAATACGCCTTTAAGGCATCTTCAATCACGCCGCTCACCGCAGATTGCTGCACCTGAATATTTTCCAGCCGGGTGGAAAACGTGGTGTGGCGGCAGTGGTCGCTCCAGTACGTGTCAATCACACGCAGTTCGGTCACGCTGGGGTCACGGTTTTCCTGGTCGCGGAAATAGCGGCGGCAAAACTCCAAATCTTCAAGGCTCATGGCAAATCCCATGGACCGGTAATACGATTTCAGCTCATCCGCGCTCCAAAGAATAAAGCCCGCAACACGCGCGACATCCGGCGGCACTTCCGCGGCCATATCGAGGGTTTCAGGCTTTGCAAAAGAGGCAAGACGGCTTTCCACCGGGTTCACCATATAGCTCTTTACTTTATTGAATTGATCGTCGCTTAAATTGCCCCTGATTGCAATCATGCGGGCAGTGACCACCTGCGGGCGCTCGCCCTGTGTTAATAACTGTACGCACTGCGCGGCGGAGTCGGCGCGCTGGTCGTACTGGCCGGGGAGGTACTCCATGGCAAAAGCGGTAAAGCCCTGCGGCAAAGGATATTCCTCGTCGTACACATTGTCCGCGTTTGGTTCGGACAGAATCGTGTCGCGCGCGGCAGTGAATTCTTTTCCGGTAAGACCGGAAATATCATACCGGTTAACCAGCCGAAGCTCCTCAATGGCATCCATACCAAGGTTTTCAATAAGGTCGGCTTTTATGTGCTGTGCTTCGACATCGAAGCCGGGCTTTTTCTCTACAAATACTCTGATGACGTCAGACATATTTCCCCCGTTCCGCCGCCCGAAAAGCAGCCTTTTTAACAATAATATGTATTAATATTAACACAACCGCTTTGCGTTATAAAGGGCAAATGTTAACATTTCTGTTTTACATAAAAAATCACCCCACGCTGTACGCTGCGCTATGACAAATGCAAGGTTATCCTGCAAAAACGGATGACACTCTGAAATAGGAAACAATGCTTTGAATTATTATGCAGGGGCAGGATAAATTCCCGCCATTACGGTACGGGAAAATTGCCTTAAAAATAGCTATATTCATGTACGGGGTAATATTGAACTTCAAGGTAAAACTGATATCATTGAAGCAAACGGAAAAAATTTCATAATATCAATACCCAAAAAGAAGAGGGACAATTCCGAATTACTTAATATCAGCAGCTTTTCAGACCGGAAGCATGCTGGATTAAAACATGCCGGAACAGTACGGCTGCAGAAGGGGTGATTTGATGGTTACGCTGGGGCGCAAAATTTTCAATCAGTATGTGGAACAGTCGGAAGAATTGAAAAATATTAAAAGCAACATGCGGGAACTGGATGACAGTGAACGGGAAGTCCTTCAAAAGGCTTTGTCCCTCTTTGTATCGCAACCCACTCAGGCTGTAAATAAAGAAGCCAATACCGCGCGCAAAATACTCCGTATTTTTACCGAACGCGATACGATGATTATAACAAGATAAATTAAACGGATGCTAAGAAAAATGCCTTTTCACAAAAGTGAAAAGGCATTTTGTGTGCTATTTAATTTTTCTGCATTCCATGTAAAAACGCTTGTCACACGCGTGCCCCATGGAAAAGGTTTTGCGGGGGAGCGCCCCGTCAATCGCGACCGTTTCGAACAGGCTGCTTTTTTCCATTTTCGGGAGCAGAAAACCGATTGCGCTGCTGTCGTCCGCACAAAGGCGTTCGACGACGTCTTCCCCGTGGATATAATCGACTTTCCCGCCGGTAAGCTGCACGTCAAGGAATTTTTGCAGCGTTCCGACCTCCAGATTGGATGGCGGGTTTTTCACCCAGACCGGTTTCTTTTCCGTTCCAATCACGCAGGTGATTTTGTGCCCCTCGCACGGGGTATCCGAAATTTCGTAATAGGTACGAAGCTCCCGCATCAGCTCGGCCGGATTGGTTTGAAACACAACGCGGTGAATCGGCTCGAACTGCAGCGACTCGTCATAAAGGTTCACCACTTCCGCCAGCGCCCAGCGGGCAGGGTGGCTTGCGGCTTCTTCGGGCATCAGGGTCTGCTTCAGTTCCTCATAGCAGGCTTTGGCCGTTGCCAGCGAATGGTTGCCGTCGCCCACGGCAAAAAGAAGGTTGTCGCTCACCGGCAGGGAATCCAAAGCCGCTTCCAGCTTTTCGGCCGCCTTTTCATTCAGGCTGAACCCGCGAATGCTTCCGCTTTCCTGCATCAGCTTGCCCTCATATTCCGGTGTAAGGCAGGATTCATCAATCTGTTCAATCACGCTGCGCTGCTTGTCGTCAATCAGAATCATAATATGGGGAAGCTCCAGCGGTGCGTTCCGGCGAATTTTTACACGCGGCGGAATTCGTTCCAGCACCGTGCCCTCCGTGGCTCGGATGGGACTTTTGCTTCCCGCTTCGTAGCGATACTGCTCCAAATCGAGCGCCATCATAACGCCGCGGCGGATTTTTCCGTCGGCAAGGGTACGCTCCACAAGAATATATTTTTGATGCAATTCACGGAATACGTCGCCGCTCAGGTAATGCTCCATTGTATCATTGATACCGGCCGCATATTCCGCGGCATCGGTGGTTTCAAGATAGCATTCCGGGTAAACCATGTGGTATGCGGAGGGAAAACTTCCCGCGGCTTGTTTGGCATTTTCCCAGTATTCCCGTTCGGAAGTGTATTGGTCGCAGGCGACCACGCACCAGTTTTCAGTCGGTACGGCCTTCGGCAGAAGAATGTCTGCCGGTTTGTAGATATGTTTCATAGGAACCCCCTGTATGATTGGTTTATTACAGGCGCGAAAAGTACCGCGGCTGCAATAATACAGGGTGCTGATACGGCCGGCACCCTGTGTTCGGTGTTTTGTCAATCATACCACAGATTCCGGTCAGCGTGCAACTTGTTTTACGCTTTGCCGCGCACCCGGTTCACAGCAAAGCTCCCGAAGAAAATCACAGCGGCAATCAAAACAATTGTGCCGCCGGCGGCAGTACCTGTATAATAGGAAAGAATCAAGCCGCTCACACCCGAAAACAGGGAAATCAAAATTGCGGTAATATGGTAAGAACGCATGCTCCCCGCCATATTTCGGGCCGCGGCGGCGGGCAGCACCAGCAGGGAATTGATAATCAGAATTCCCACCCATTTAATTGAAATGGTAACGATAATCGCCACGACAATAACGAACACTTTTTCAATCCGGCGAACGCGGATGCCCTTGCTTGCCGCCAAATCGGCATTGATGCTGGTCAGCATGAACCGGTTGAAGAACAGCACCCAAAGGATCACGACGCCTAAAAGGATAAGTGCAAGCATGGCAATTTCATTCGGCTGTACGGTCAGAATATCGCCGATAAGATACCCGGAATATTTTGCGAATCCCCCGGAGGCCGAAAGCAGCACAATTCCGAGCGCCATTCCGGTTGAAGAGAAAACACCGATGATGGTGTCAGCGGAGGAATTGCCGGAATTCATTACGGCGGAAATACACAGCGCGAACAGCAGCGCGAAGCCCATCATGGAGATGACGTAGTTGTCAATTCCCATTAAAACACCGATGGCAATTCCGGTGAGTGCCGAATGCCCCAAGGCGTCGGAGAAAAACGACATTTTGTTGTTGACAATCATGGTGCCGACCAAACCGAACAGGGGGGTGATTAAGATGATAGCGAGCAGCGCGTTTTTCATGTAGCTGAATTCCGTCCACTCAAACGGCAGCAGGTTATCGATTATGGAATAAATTACAGTCATTTTCTTATCCCTCCGGTCAGTTTTAATCCGAAGGCTTCCTGTACTTCGGGTGTTTTCATAACGTCTTTTACATTGCCGCACACTAAAATGGTACGGTCCAAAAGCGCGGCGCGTGTCGCGTATTTTTCCACATGGGACAAATCGTGGGATACCAGTATGGTCGGCATCTGATGTTCGGCGCGCATGGAGGTGACAAGGTCGTAAAAAACCTCAATTCCGCGGCGGTCAACCGCCGAAACCGGCTCATCCAAAAGGAGCAGGTCGGGTTTCGGCTCCAGCGCGAACGCAAGCAGAACACGCTGCATTTCTCCGCCCGAAAGGCTGCCGATGCGTTTCGGTAAAAGGGAGGCGTTTCCGCCGACCTTGGCGAGCAGCCTTTCGGCATGCTCCAATTTATCTTTTTTATGGCCGAGCCATACCGGGAAGGTGCTTGTGTTCGCGCAAAGCATATCTGCTACCGTAACCGGCGTGGAACGGTCGAACACAAGGTTCTGCGGCACATAGCCAATGCGCGGCTCCGCAATGGCTTCCCCTTTTGCATTGGTGAACGTAATGCTGCCCGTATAGGGGATGCGCCCCAAAAGCGCCTTCAGCAGCGTGGTTTTGCCCGCGCCGTTGCGCCCGATCAGCGCCAGAATTTCACCGTGGTGAACATCCAGTGAAACGTCGTGCAGCAGGATGCCGTCGTGCTTTTTTACGGTGAGATTTCGAATCTTTGTATTGCATTTGCAAGTATCCATGAGCGTCTCCTTATGCCAGCGCGCGTTTGAGCACGGTTAAATTATTTTCCATTGCATCAAGATATGCATTTTTGTTGTTTTCCCCTGTCGCGGAGGGGTCAAGTGAATACACGGTAGCACCGGTTTCGTGCGCGACAATATCCGCGGCAGACTTTGGGTATTGCGGTTCCGCAAAGATAGCCTTTACGCCAACGCTGCGAACCAGCCGAATGGTTTCAGCCAGTTCTTTTGCGCTTGGCTGGCTGTCGGGCTCCCGGTTTACCACCCTGGCAATGTTCAGGCCGAATTCCTCGGCAAAATAGGGGAATGCTTCATGGAAGGTAATAATATCCTTCTGCTTTATGTTACTCAGTTCAGCATGCATCTTTTCGCGAAGAGCATTGAGCTTTGCCGTATATTCCTGCGCGTTTTTTTGGTACAGGGCGGAATTCTCGGGGTCAGCCGCTGCAAGCCCCTTTTCCATATTGCTGACCTGCTGAATGTAATTTGTAATCGAAACCCAGATGTGCGGGTTGGCTGTACCGTTGTCGTCACGCAGCAGCGCAATTCCGGCGCTGGAATCCACCACCTTCAGGTTCGGCAGTTGGGCGGTCACCTTATCCATAAAATTTTCCATCCCCGCGCCGTTAATGACAAATACGTCCGCCTGTTCAATATTTTTCATATCCTTGGATTGAAGCTGGTAGTCATGCAGGCAGCCTGCTTGCTGACCGGCCATGTTGTCAACTTGAACGCCGCCAGCGCCGTCCGTCAGATTCAGCGCCATGATATATAAAGGGTAAAACGATGTTACCACTCTGAACCGAATATTTTGCTCCGCTCTGCGCGCGCAGCCTGCCGTAACGAACACCAACAAAACCGCCAGAAGAGCGGCAATTGCTTTTTTCAATGGGCTCTTTCCCTCTTTCTAAATGCTAATAATTTGCATTACCATCATAAGCCCATCCATACTATTTTGTCAAGAAAAAAATAAGGACGGTCATAATCCGTCCTTATCCGTTATGCTTTTGTCATAATCGCTTTAATATCCGGAAGCTTTTCTTCACAGTCGTGCATACCCATTTCATAAATTGTTTTCAGCTGAGCGGGGTCTTTTTCATAACGGCCGGTAATAATCGGGCGGCTTGGGCGGATTACCACCGCTTTGCCATCCTTTTCCTGCCGGCGGCAGATTTCCAGTTCGTTGTTGTAAATTTCCGCTCTGCCGAGCATCGTGCTGACAAAATTGGGGTAGTCACCGTATTTTACACGGAGCACGGAACGGGGGAATTCCGGCCGCATGCTTTTGCGGTAGGAGCTGTCGCGGGTCAGAACAATTACATTGTGCTCATTGCCGTCAAAAATCGAGCGTTCAATCGGAATCGGCATGGCGCAGCCGCCGTCCAGCAGTTCGTACCCCTTATAGGATATGATATTTGAAATGAACGGCAAAGAGCTGGAAGCCTTTACCGCAGTAAAATCTTCATCTAAATTTGATTTGTCAAAAAAGACTGCGCGCCCGGTTTTCAAATCCGTTGCGCCCACCTTCAGATTGACCGGTGAGTGAAAGAAAGTTTCGTAATCGAACGGAAGCAGTTCGTGGAACAGTTCCCCAAAAATAAAGTCAAACCCGAAAAGCGAGCCGGTTTTATGCAGATTTTCCACGCTGATATACCGTTTGTCCGAAATATAATGATAAAAAATATCGTAATTTCTATTCTTTTGCTTTGAAACATAACTGAGTGCGTTGCACGCTCCCGCTGAAATCCCATAAACACTGGGAAATTCAATTCCGTTCTGCAGCAGCACTTCCAGCACACCGCTTGTGTAGGCGCCGCGCATTCCGCCGCCCTCCAGCACCAGACTTATCGACATAGCCAACACCCACCTTTAATATGATATTATAATTATAGGCTAAACACGCGGGGAATACAAGCGCCGCAAATAAAATTCAGCGATTTTGCAATTTTATCTTGATTTTTTCCATTGTTTACGCTATAATAATCGAGCACTCAGAAATGGACGTTTAGCTCAGCTGGTAGAGCATTCGCTTGACGTGCGAAAGGTCATAGATTCGAGTTCTATAACGTCCACCATAGAAAGCAAGCAGTTTTTCTGCTTGCTTTTTTTATTTCTCTGTTGTAGAATTATGGCATAATATGGAAATAAAGGAGTTGCTATTATGGGTGCATATGGTTCCCCGGAGATTGTTCCGGCTCCCGAACCTCGGTATGAAATTCATTATTGTAAACATTGTCAATGCGATATTCATGGCGATTATTGCTCTCTCTGCGGTCGCCCATTGTCAAATAGGTCTAAGTGGAGATTATTAGGTTCCATCATTGTGGGTGGAATTTTAGGGGCTTTAATATTCTTTATTGTTGTAGCTCTTATATATTCTTTTTCTCATAAATAAGGCCGGGGCTTTCGCTCCGGTCTTTTTTTATGCCCTTTTCTGTTTGCAAACGCGGTAGGCTCCGCAAAGCGGAGCGGTGCGCCCCTCTGCCCTTGGGGGCAGTAAGCTGTGACCGCACTTGTGCGGCACTCAAATTAACACTTGCCTATCCTGCGTCTTGTGCGTTATGGCTTCTGCTTATCACTTAGTCCTAATATGTAGTCGGTGGTAACACCATAATATTTAGCTAGTTTTATTAAATGGCAGAGTTTTAATTCTCTAGCTCCTGTTTCGTATAAGCTGTATTGTTGTTGGGTTATTTCGAGTGCTTCAGCTACTTCTTTTTGTCCTCGTTCGGCTTTTTCTCTTAATTCTTTTAATGTTGGTAAATAATACATTGGTGTCACCTCCCTTAATTTTCATAATTTTATAATACATTCGAATAAATGTGTTGACTTTACATTCGAATGGATGTAATATATTACCATAACATTCAAATGAATGTAAATAATTTCCCTCTAAAGGGAAATAAAACGGTTTAAACACCGGGTATATGAAAGGAGGGGTAAGAATGGCTATGAAAGTAATAGGAAAGCGTATCGGCTCGTTCAAGGAAAAGGAAACCGGGAAAGAAGTAGCATATGGCAAGCTGTATGTTACGTACGAAGATTCCACTGTGACCGGGTTACAAGGCAGTATCGCCGAAGCAATCAGCGTAAGGCCGGAAATATTGCAAGAAATCCCGGTCGGCTCCGAAGTTGTATTGATTTACAACCGTTATGGCAAAGTGGAAGATTTCACAGTGAAAACCGCCGTGAAAACGGCGTAAGGAGTTGTATTTATGATAGCACCAGCCGTTGACGTTAATTCATACCTCTTTTGTTTAATGCTATTGCTATCGATTCTTGTTGGATTGGAAGTTGGCCGCGCGTTTAGCTTTTGGAAGTGGTGATTATATGAGTGAATTATTTTACATTATGCGGCTAGGCTTCGGGATTGGTTTCTGTGCCTATACGGCTTTAAGCTTAATGGGCATTGGGATAAAAAAAGCATTTGGTTTACTAAATCTTTAAAAAAGGAGGAAAACATATGCCTGTAACAATGGAAGCATCAGCTATGACTACTGCATTCCAAACGGCAATCGGTTCTATCCAGACTGATTTGATGGGATACATCTTGGTTGCCCTTCCTGTCGGCCTTGCGATTGTCGGCGCTATCTTCGGTATTAAAAAGGCTGTCGGCTTTTTCAAGACCCTCAGCAACAAAGCATAATCGAATACAACGAATGCTGATTGAAACCGCTTGAATGGTATTTGAGCGGTTTTTTTCATTTTGGAGGAAAAAATGAGTATTTCATTATATAGTGGAACCCCTGGTTCTGGTAAGTCATTACGTGCCGCTTATAAACTGATTGAGTGGCGAAAAATGGGTAGGGCAGTTATAGCCAATTTCCCAATATCAGATGATTATTTTTCTAAATTTAAGAAAAAACTTGGTTCTTTTACATATGTTGAAAATCGTGATTTAAGTGTGCCGTATCTTCGAGAATACGCAAAAGAAAATCATATTCCTTTTAAAGAACATCAAACGCTATTAATTATTGATGAATGTGCGTCTATGTTTAACTCTCGAAATTGGGATAGAAAAGACCGTTCCGACTGGATTTTATTTTTTCAGCAACATAGAAAACTTGGATATGATGTCATTTTGATATCACAGTCGGATAGGCTTATTGATAGACAAATTCGAGCGTTTATCGAAATGGAATATAAACACCGGGCGCTGACTCATTATAAAACGTTCGGTTGGATTCTCTCGTTGATTTGTGGCGGTTTGTTTTATTGGTCTGAATATTGGTACGGCATGAACTTAAAAACAAATGGTTCTTTGTTCCTGCTCAACCGTAAGAAAGCAAAAATCTATGATTCGTTCAAAATATTCGAATAGGGGGTAACTATGGAAAATATTAAGAAAAGAATTGTACCATTTATTGGACAGTGTACAAAAACAATTGTATGCTTGGCGCTTTGTGTTTGCATGACGTTTATGGTGTCATATCGTAAGCCTGCTCATGCTGTAGCAACATTATCGACTGCGGCATGCGTTGTCATTGGTCTTTGTGCGTCTGCTCTTGGCATAGGCATTGCGGCGGCTGTGAGTAATGAGCAGGTACAACAAGTTTTTCAAGGTATTGCAGATAAGGCCGGGAGCGCTTTGCTAGAAACTGCATACACGATTAATGATGCAGGAAAACAAGTTGTTCATGTATCTGGCGATTTACTGAAATTTGTTGGCGACTCGTTGAAATCAGGGTGGGCGGCAAGTGAGCAGATTAAAGCATGGGAAAATATGTTCCCTCATGGAATACATTTTTTCAATCCAACAATAAATGATACTTTTATTCAAAACGCTTTCGGTTGGACATCTTCCAACCCTATGAATACTGGATTAAATGATACAAATTTTTCGGAAGTGACATTGTTGGGTAAGTTTTCTCTTAACGGTACATACAGTTATGTTCCTTACACTATGTTTAATGGTCTGGTGTTTTGGCAAGAAATGTATGGTGGTTCGGGTGGTAATTTTGTAATAAAAACTAAGTTTGATTCTGCTCCAACTGAATGGGATTATACAATAAGATGGAATACAAATTTATTTGATAATTGCACAGTAAAAGGTTACATCTTATTTCAATATCTTTCAAAAAATGGATATAAAGGTTATGGAATATTAGTTCCTACTTGGAGTAGTACCGCATTGGTTTATGGAACACCTGCACCAATTTCGACGGAACACCCAAATACAACGGCGGCTGGCGCTTTTCCGATTCCGAATATGGAATGGTATGCAAGGGGTAAAAGTATTTTATCATCGGGTGAAACAACGGATAGCGTTATTGCTCGTCTAAAGGAAAGAATAGGAGTGCTTGAAGCTAACGGAACAACAACATTCCCACTCGTAAATACTGGCAGTAACACTGTTATTGACAATAATACGAGGACACAAGACCAAACGAAAACAGTAGGACAGGAAATAGCAACGGATGCTGAAAAGGCCGCTAGTGAAGCCGCAAACGCAGGAAAAGACACGTCTATTCCACGTCCAGATATTCCGGATTTGTCGTTGCCGTTATTGATAAAATCAAAATTCCCTTTTTGTTTGCCGTGGGATATATATAACTTGGTGGCCGGGTTTTATTCGGCTGATGTCAAAGCGCCGCATTGGGTATGGCCAATAAAATTGTCTCGGCTTGGGATTGATGAAAAAATAGACATTGATTTTTCACCGCTTAATACTGTAGCGGCAATTGCAAGATTTTTTGAGGGCGCGGCCTTTGTTTTTGGCTTAGTTCTTATATCTCGCAAAATGGCCGGGGCGGGGGGTGACTAAATGTTTGATTCTGTTATTAGTTGGCTCGAAAACGGTATAAGGTGGATAGTTGGCGTTCTGCCTGATTCACCCTTTGCAAATTTGGACATGACCCCGGTTAAAGATATATTGTGCTATATTAACTGGATTGTTCCTGTCGGATTTATGTTGACGGCTTTGTCTGCTTGGCTTGCTTGCATAACAATTTTTTATATTTACAGTGCGTTTGCTAAGTGGCTAAAAGTATTATGAGCTATAGCCGGGTCGAGGGGGCGGCGATTTTTCGCCGGGGGAGTCCTCGACCCGGGTTGCTCTACTTGATTATAACCTCAAAATACACCCACTAAGGAGTTGTTATTAGATGCTTGTTCCCGTAGAACCGGGGGCGGTGGTCTATCATAACACGAAAGCGAAAGTTTACCCAAATGGGCAACAGAAAATAACGGTCTGTTCAAAGCCTATTTTTAAAGATGAATGTTGGGAATCGATAGACTTTACCGAACCTACAACAAAGCCTAAAAATATGAGTAATGAAGTTAGGGGCGATAATGTGAAACGAGCGAAAGAAACTGTTTTTGATATTGCAATGTGCAATGACTTTGATTACTTTGTAACATGGACTCTTGATGCGGATAAAATCGATAGATATAATCCGGCTGAAATTTCTCAGAAGCTTAAAACGTTTTTAAAGCATAAGGTTGAGCGCAACAATGCCCGATATCTTGTTATCCCGGAACACCACAAAAATGGTGCAATACATATGCATGGCCTGTTGTCTGGCGATTTCGATATGGTAGACAGTGGGAAGAAAACAAAGGATGGTAGGACCATTTTTAATATGCCGCAATGGTCTTTGGGATTCTCTACTGCTATCAAACTGGACGAGCACAAAGACAGGGTTTCCCGGTATATCACAAAGTACGTTACAAAGGATTTTCGTAAAATATTTGGTTCGTTTTATTATGCCGGGGGTCATGGCCTTGTGCGACACCCGAAGATTCAGCGGTACGATACGGACTATGACAGTTTTGAACTAAAAGAATATTCCCCGGAGGGTGTGGCTCTATGGTTCAAATACATAAATACAGATGATGGGGGGAACGCTGATTGACATTTTCGGAACTGGCAGCAAAGTGGTTACTTACTCGAAAAAATAAGGCTAGCTATTCACAATACAAGAATCTGCGGTGCTATATTAACCATCTTAACCGCTATATCGGCCTTGCGGCGGTTGAGGATATAAAGCCGACTGATATAGATTCTCTGCTTGATGCTCTTACGGACTGTAACCCGAACACAGGCCGCCGGGCATCACATCAAACGCTTGTTGATGTGCGGAGTACGGCAAGCCGGGTCTTTGAATATGGAATGGATCTGGAACTGATTTTAAAGAATCCGGCAAGGGGTAGGGAAGTGTCCAAATATGCCCCTAAGCGCTTCCGTAGGGCGCTAACTTCAACCGAGCAAAAGATTATCGTTACTACTCCACATAGGGCGCGTATTGGCGCATTGGTGATGATGTTGGCAGGATTGCGCCGGGGTGAGTTGATTCCGCTGACTTGGAATGATGTTGATTTAGAGGGTCTTAAAATTAACGTTACTAAAAGCGTAGAATGTCGGGGCGGCAATCAGCTATATTTAAAGCTTGGCACGAAAACAGCATGGGGGCGCGTTGTTGATATTCCGATTGACTTGGCATTAGCCTTGCAGGAAGTCAAAAAGGTATCGGAGAGTAAATATGTTTGCTGTAAGGTTGACGGCTCTATGCACACTCTAATGAGTTGGAAACGTATGTGGGATAGTTATATGACGGCCTTGTCGCGTGTGCCGGGTTCGGCGGCTACAAATATCAATGAGATTACGGCTCATTATCTCCGGCACACTTACGCAACTTTGCTTTATATTTCCGGGGTTGATGTACTGACCGCTTCAAAGCTGCTCGGTCATGCGAACATAAAAACAACAATGGCAATCTATACGCATTTAGATGACCTCATGGTATCTAAGTCTGTTGACAAATTGGACGGATATATTTCCTCGGCTCTTTTCGGGGCATGATTATAACGCTTGACGTGCGAAAGGTCATAGATTCGAGTTCTATAACGTCCACCATAAAAAGCCGCATGGATACTGGATTTTTCCAGAGTCCATGCGGCCTTTCTTTTTTGGTACGACACTTGGTACGACAGAATTTAAAATAAACCTATGTGAATTTATTTTAGTTTAGAGTATAAAAAGGCGCTACTCCCTAAAAAAGAAGCGGCGCCTTTTCGTACCATCTTCTAATACCATCCAAGTTTTTCTCTGGCTATTTCAGGGTCGTAATGTGCATAGCGTGTGTCCAACATACCAGAACCGCACCAACCAAAAATATGGTTAATGAAAAATGCTTCAATTCCTTTATTCTTCAACAAAGTTGCCAATGTGTGCCGCAGTTCATGGGGGTTTAGAATAGGTATATCCGGATTTGCAGCGTGCATATCTGTCATAAACACCTCATACACGCGATGGTACCAGTTACTTGGATTCCAAACCTTTCCTTCTGGGGAATGAAACAAGAATTCTGGCGTAACCGTAATACTTTGTTTGTTTTTTCCCTGAAACGCTACTACCCGTGGCTTGTGTTTCAAAGCTTCATACAGTTCTGTATCAATTGGAATAATCCGTTTCCTATATTTGTTTTTCAGTCCGTCGCTTACAATTCCTATGGTATTAGTTTCTGTACTCTTTTGTTCCACTGTGCCTTGAACAATATTCAGTGATTTGCTATCAAGGAGATTCTCAGGACGTAGTCCGAGTAATTCACTCTTACTCATTCCGGTTTTCATTGGAACAATAATGTTAAAACCGAGCGGATGATTTTTTGCATAGGCGAGAATGCGGTCATACTGCTTCTGTGTGTATACCCGTTTTTTGACACTCGGTTTACTATTCGGAATGTTGAACCTTCCCTGTGCAGGATTTCGGTTGATTAGGTAGTCGTTGAAGGCCATTTCAAAAATACCAACCAAACACGCCCGCATTTTCTTAATGCTTTCTTTTGTATGTGTTTTTCCTTTTTTGTTAAAAAATATTTGTATATCAGTATGAGTGATTTTGGTGATATCTCGTTCTCCAAATTCCGGAATTAAATGTTTTTCCACTTGGATTTCGTAGGTACCCTGATAGGTGTTGTCTTTTACTTTTCCTTTCTTATACTCTCGCAGCCATTCCCGAGCAATCGTGCAGAATTTGATTTTGGTATCTGCCACATTTTCTCCTGTGACTTTTTTGACAGCTTGCTCTTCAATGTACTTCAGTGCTTTTTCTTTTGCTGCTTTGAGGCTTTTCTTGCTGTAAAACGATTTACGTATTGGCTTACCCAATTCATCATGCCCAATAGTAGCTTTATACTCATATAGGCCAGTGCGCCCTTGCTTTGTCTTAACAACGGTCTCTTTCCTTGGGCGTCCGCCTTTATTTTTAATTGTATCCATATCAGGCCGCCTCTTTTCTTATCAATTGATAAGGGTTAGCCTGACTTTGCCATAGATAAAATGGAAGAGTTTCTATTTTGTAAGCAAAATTTTCTTTCCCTGATTGCTTCCAATAAACTGATCCAGGAATCTTTCCCAGAATAATCGCCCTACGAAGTCCCTCGTCTGAAATTTTTAGAAATTTTGCACATTCCAATAAAGGAATTGTTTCAGGATTATTGTCAACAAGTTCATTAAGCTGAGATATTCTCTTTTGGATTGATTTTGGTATCAGAAAAGTAATATTCCCTGATTCATGCATTCGTTCTGCTTCTAAGCATTCAATAGCTGACATAAAAACACAATCCTTTCGAAATTCGATTTACAACTTTTATAAGACATCACCTCGTAATATCTTATTTTTTAATCGGTAGCATTTTCCTTTCAATTTTTACATTTAGCAAAATTAACTTGAATTTAAAATTAAGTCTGAGATAATAATGAGTCCATTCTTGAAAAACGTCAACAGCTGAATTTATCATAAAAAATAGCAGAAAGGTCCTATGCTTTTACCGCGTTTTTGAATTGTTGCCATCATCAATATCTCCTGGTTTCTGTTTTAGGCCAATTGTATCGATTTCATCAAGACTAATCATGATTTTTGAAACTTGGTTGAGTGAAGCATTATACCAAACATCGCGCGTTTCCTTTGAAATATTTTTAGTCGTGTATAAATAGCTGAGCTTCATATAAGAATTCATGAAGTTGACAACTTCCTTATTATAGATTTGAATATTAAGGAAGTTGTACAACTTTTCACCATCTTCATCTTGAGCCGCAAGTTGGTAATTATGAAGGTCTCTACGATCCCCTAATTCACTAAATTTGCCAGTCTGCACTCCAATGTCCGAATCCAAACAGTTTAGTTCAAGCATGTGTTGCAATATTTCAGATAGCGGTATAACGTCTTGTTGTTCGTTAGACATGCTATTATTGTTTTCTTCGTTGTCGGAAAGTCCACTTAGCCAGTCTATAGATACTTCTAATGCCTTTGCCATTGCTACCAAATTATCAAGAGTAGGTTTTTTTCTTTTATATTCATCTACATTTTCATAAGCCGATACTGTAGTAGCTGACACTGCTATTTTATCTGCTAAATCTTTTTGCGTCATATTCCTTTTTTGACGCACCTCTTTTAGCCGTTGAGCAAACACAGAATATTCATTCATTCTTATCGTCCTTTCATACCTCAATATGATCCCGTAGACTTATTATATATCTTTTATACAATAAGTCAACATTAATTGAAAAAATATTTTTTATATCAATAATAGTTGATTTATATTAATCAAAGATATATTATATAAACTATAAATACGAATGCATTGCGAGAGGATGATTACAATGAATAAAAATCAAAGCATTAAACAAAGTGCTAAGGTTGTAGGGATAAAATTACGGCAGTTAGCCGCGAAATATGAGTTAGATATCATAAAACTGAGAGGGGGTGATTAACTTGGTGGGAATGAGACTTTTAGATGAGGCGTTTCATGAAATTAAAAAGCTTGACCCGGAAACGGCGGTAACAAAGAATTTTATTCGACAATTGGCCCTCGAAAATAGGATCCCTTGTACTATGGCTGGAAGAAAGCGTCTTATCAATTTTAGATGCGCTTTTGGAATACATCGCAAACCCACCGCAGGAGCAGAAGGAACAATCCAACGTGATCCGTCTAGTGCCGGAAAAACTCACAAAGGCCGCATAAGGTCATTGTGAGTCTTGCTTGAGATTGACAGCCTTTAAGCTAATGAGATAGTAAAATCAAATATTAAAAATCTTTTGGTACTAAAGCTACCTTACTCCCCCAAGTGGGGGTCTAATTAGAATAGGTTTGACTAAGGTCTGAAAGCTTACCGCAGATAATGTTCAGCAATAACTTTATTCGGATGTGCCCCAAAGCATTAGATCACACCAGCATGGATTTTTATCGTACCAGGTGCATTAGAATACTTACTTTCTAAGAAACTTGTTTAAAATCCCACAGAATTTTGTAATTTTGGACTGGGAGTGATTCATTGTGGTGAATCACTCTGATTCTTGTAGCTATATATAAACCATAGCATAGGACCGGTTTGGTAAAACGTCAAATTGGGAAAGGTTATTTCCAAAAAAAGAATGCCAATGCCCAGTTACTCATTCATAAATATACGAGTAACCGTCATTGGCACGCGGTAGGACGGTCTGTGGCTCCTAACTGCCAAAGTGGTTGGTCGTCTTTCGCAACATTCAGACGAGTTTGCAACTACGGCCGTCATTCAGAACACATTCACTTCCAGTCCATAAGCCCTGGTCGTTCATGTTGTTCATGACTCCCTTGTTGTGCATCGTTCACCTGTTGCTCCAGACTCCCCTTTCTGCTTTCATGTAAACAGTAACTACTTAGTACGCTAAAGAGAATAGAAGGGGAAAAACCAAAAACTCAAGCATTGATGGGCATATTCCGCTTTTTGTACTGTAGTAATACTACAGGAATTCTCTATTATTACTACAGGGGTGCTCTAGGAATAATAGAATTTTCAGTAAATTGGTAAGTGAAAATTTACCTAAAGCTCTAATGAAAATTACAACAGTGTTGAAGGAGAAGTTATTAAGTGAGGAATAGAAAAGAGAAAGCTCTTTATGAGAATAGACAGGAGATCATTGATCATAAAACAGGAGAAGTTAAGGAGTCAGTGAGTAACAGAGTTGTCAGAATAGCGAATGACGAACCGCCGTTTATAAAATTTTATCTTAATACCGCTTTCTCATCTAAAAATCTATCAAAAGCATTTAACCCAGTTTTGTTTGAACTTTTAAAATACATGAGTTATGCTGATCCACAGGAGCCACAAGGTGGTCAAATGATTTATCTTAACCCAGAGTTGAGAAGAAAGATCTCTTCAGCATGTGAAATATCACAATACAGACTAAATCAGGTTCTTACAGAGTTGGTGAAAAGCGGAGTTTTTACTCGCATATCAAATGGAACTTTCCAAGTAAATCCTGGTTTATTTGGAAAAGGCGATTGGAGAGATATCAAAAACATTCAAGCTAAGATCGATTTCGGGGAAGGTACAATTGATCGCACGATTATCGAATTTCCATCAAAAGAATCCCGAAAGAAGGAAGCTGTATAAGAGAACTCTTAAATGTCATTATAAGGCAGTCAGGATCCCGAAAGCGACCTTCATCCTAACAAGCTTAATATTACCTAAAAACAGTTCGATCGTCATAGGTTTGCCTGTGGCCATATAAGAGAATCTAATTAAAGCTAAGATATTGGGCTATGATGGAAAATATTCTTGTTGGATATTAAGTTGTGGATTTTAAATTTAAGGTCCTAGGGACACACTGAAAAATTAACGTTTTTAGTAATCCAACACATGCCGACAGCAAAAACGCCGAAAAATAGTGTAAAACGGGTTGCAAGCATCAACATTTCCACTTTTTTGATCCTTGCTGTTTAAACTTTTCTGATTTTGGGCGCAATTGTCCCAAAACCTCATAAAGTGCATGACTGCATCCGCCTGAACGTGCACACATCCACAGATTGGCGCTGGCAAAAAGCATATACAAAGAACCGGTTTTAAAATCACATTTCGTTGCGGAAATCACAAAACGGGGCAAGCGAGCAGGTGTAACATAATTTTGTTTTCTTCCGAATATTGCAAGCCAAAGCTTTAGTCAAGAACCGGCTTTAAATTCACATTGCGTTGTAGAAATTTTTCAAAGTGAGGAACAGTGAAATCAATCGCCCCATCCTGAGATGAATAGATCAACCCTTTACCGGTTAGTTGTGCGCGAAGCGGATATATTCTCTGTACTTCGGTATGCATGTGCGCGGCGACCCGTGAAATTGTGCAAGGTAGCCCGCCGCAATCCAGCATGGCATACATGAAAAGCTTTTGTCTGTTAGTTGCCTTATCAAATCTAACTTTAAAGAATCCGGAATCCAACGCGGCTTCAAAATCCGGAATAGCTGATCGAACAGATTTTATTCCAATCGTATCATTCTCAATGTATTTCCAAGCTTGCGAAGCAAACTCCTGAATGAAGTAAGGATAATTCCCGGTGATTTCAAGAATCTTTTCTAACGCTCCATCCGAAAAGGATACGCCTTCATTTTGGGCTGGTTCCATCAGAGCAAGCTTTGCATCAGCATCCGACAAAGGACTAATCTCCCGAAAAATAAATAAACTTTCAGAATAGGGGCAAATCCGCCCCAATATGCTTTTAATCTGTGGCAGGCCCGTCCCAATCAACATAAATGGCAAGCACATTTGTTTAACTTGAAAAAGGGCCGTAAGCAGTGCTCCCAGTTCGTCTGTTTTTAGGTGCTGAATCTCATCAATAAACAGGCAAATACTACTGTTTGTATCTCTGGCCAGAGTTCCCATCGCAATAAACAGTTGGGATAAGTCATATTTAAAATCTGATGTTTCATTCTTTGGATTCATCTTCACGGACAATAAGTTATTGCTGCTTGCGCCATAGGCGGATTGAAAAGCCTTCAGAGCAACTAATGCTTTGGCAGCGAATCCCTGATCTTTTACAATCGGGCTCATGCGAACAATAAACTTCTGAGCACAAAGAGATATCTGATTCTTGAAGCCGCCATTTTCAGACGGTTCTATAGATTCAGATAATACTCCATTCTGTTCAGCAAGATCTCTTATATAATTCAGCAATACGGTTTTTCCAACGCCGCAAAGCCCATAAATGATCACGGATTTATACGAGCAATTTTGCCGCAGTCCCATGAAGTAATTTTTTTCTTCATTTATCAAAGCTTCACGCCCGGCAAAACAAGTCGGAAACATCCCTGAATAAGGGGTGTATGGATTTAATCTCATAAAATCACTTCTTCATCGGTTTTATGAACTTACTATATTATTTTATTATCGAAACGTCAATTATTTTAGAAGACGAATCAGGTTATGTGTATTCGGAATATTTTTGGAAAACCAATCTAACTTCGCAACGACAGACTTTACGCTTCCGTTATCATATTATACCAAAAGCGCCAAGTTGTTTTATGCAGATTTATTCGCACCATCAAATCTCAAATCCGGTTTAATTACATCGACAGTAAATTCATTGTTAGGTACTGATACAGTAAAGCAGAAGTACAAACCTATGTTAGGATGGTAATTATGTTGAGTGATATACTTATAATGCTACTTGTTTTTTTACTATCGTTTTTTTTACTTCGAGGTCTATTTTGGAATATTATTATTTTTCAATTAAATAATAAAGCTAGGAAAAAAGCGAGAGAAGGCCAATCATTTAAAGAGTGGCTATTTTATCTCCGCTATAGAACCGAGATTCCAAAGTTTTTAATCCTCACTTATCTGGCATTTTTACTTGTAAATTTATTTGTCCTATCGTCTGCTATATTGTTCTTTTACTTAAATTTTATTGATTATATATCAATAGGTTTTAAAGCATTAGTAATTATCGATTTTGGACTAATAATAATTTTGGATGTCTGTTTCTATGGGAGACGTAAAAATGGTCAAACTTATTATAAGGTTGAAAGGTGGGTAAAAAAGAGAAAGAAAAAATAGTTCTACCTGAGCTAATATATTAACAAATAAACTCAATGTCCCTAATCGATTTTTGGCGTGGGGCATGGGTAGATGCCAGAGGTATGGTGAGCAAGCAATAACGTTAGATTGGCATTTGACAAAATACCATCGCGATTATAATATATCTCAATCAATGATAAGCGAATTTTTGTTTAATCGGGTTTTACAAACAGGAAGCTTTGGCTTTGACACGCCACCTACCGAATTATAAGAGAAATGAAATAAGAGTGCTACAAGGGATTTATAAGAAAAGTTTGTAAAATAGGATTTTAAAAACGAGGTCAATATTATGACTTAAATCACTTTAAAACGTTATCATTTTTTTATGGGGTGATTTGGCATGCTTCAACATCTGATTTTTCCCGTGTGGCCTGAGCTTTTCTAAAAAGAATCGCACCACATTAGGAAGTGTGCGCACGATTTTACTCAGCATTGTGAGGATTGCTCAAAACTGAAGAACACACCGTATAAGTGAAGAGGTTCCTGACATTTGGCAGGAACCTCTTCATCCTATTTTCTCCGGAGTGATTATTCTTTCATAGAGAATAGTAGGAGCTGCCGAACCACCACACACAAGAATTACGTCGATTGCGATAATTACTCTTTTCCTGCATTATCTTTCACCTGGCTCGCCTAAATAACTGATACCGCAGATGCGGGTGCGGTTTCACTGGATTCCGGAATAGTGCATGCGAGAACTGCAACTTCGAATAAAACGATAAATGCGGACAGGAAGGAGTTTCGCTTACTGTTTTCGATTCACCGGATGTGCCCATAGGGTAATGTTCTAGGGCAACACCGCACAATTCGCACACACCGCCTTGCGCTGATTTTTTGTGCAGGCGTTTCGTCCAAAATGCTCGGAATCCGGCAGGATTCCTGCGCTTTTGTCCTTGCCCTACCCAAAAATCATCACGCAAATACGGTGATGCTCACTTTGTGCGGTATTGCCCTAGTGGATTTTTAGATTTCAACAGATTGGTAGTTGACGTCTTATCCCATTTAACTTATAATATATATACACAACACGTAATGAGTAAAACACTATATATTGTGTTTTTTCCTTATGTGAAGCCGTTGAAGAGCGAAAATCTATATAAATGCTCTGAGTTACATACATAACTTTAGGATAGTTATGCCTGTTTGTAACTCAGAGCATTTTTTGTGTGATGATGAGAAATCAAGTTATATTTGTATTAATAGGAAGGGGTGGTGTTATGAAAAATGTTTCTGCGATGACGGAAAAGATTCTTCAGTTCGTTTATGCTTTTCAGCTTGTTCCAAAGAAATCTATTCGCAGCCTGGGGTTTAATTATGTGTATTCGGGTGAGGTGGTAAACAACTGCATCAAGAAAGGATTTCTGAAAGAGCAGAAGAGCCAAGGAGAGAATCTTTTGAGAATCACTGATAAGGGAACCGACTATCTTGAATCTCTGCAAGGATTCCCATTTCCGAAACAACTGACACTTGGTCTGGAAAAACACGCCCAAGGTACAAAAGATAGGCTCCGGCAGGTAAAGTTAGTGTGGTCAACTGCAATGCTATATCATCTGGTCCCGGAAATAGCGGATCAATATTTGGAAATGGAAGAAGAGTGTTCTCGGAAAATTCTCAAATCTACCTCTCTGAAATCCAAAAATCAGACTCCATGTTTAGAGGAATATTCAGAGCGGGCCCCTCTTCCCTACAGTGACACGCCCAGTAGAATTAGGCAAAGAATTCAAGAGCGGAGTGAACACAGCCAAAATGGAAACTGGTATTTCCTGATGAGAGAAATGAGAATGCTCGACGAGAATGGTCTTAAAAAATTATCTATGACTCGAGCACAAGGTGTTTTGCACCTATCAACCGGCAACTATGCCATTTATAATTCCATGAGTAATCGGATGACCTTATCCGCTGACTATGAGCAGAAATATATTAACTATGTTTCCTGGCTGCTCCACGACAATGACCTCTCCCTGATGGTGTTCGCCAAAAGCTATAAGGTTGCCCTTGACACAATCCTCACACCCAAAGAAAAGCGGTCAAGATTTTTGCTTGGAAGCCGTCTGTATAAAAAACAGTTTTATATTCCACTTGTGAGCGGCGGTGCGAAGCAACTCGACGTTTATGCCATACCGCACTTCCGCGAAGCTGCCCGCGAAGCACTCCTCGACAACGCAGATATTGCGAGAGCGAAAAATTTTATCTACGACGGTGAAACTGAAAATAAGACGGCCATCTTTATCGGCTTCGAATGTGAACTGAAAGAGATACAGAAGATTTACGATATCCATTCCACAATTAGAATTCACAGCAAAATCATTGTTTATTGCTTTCCATGGCAATCAAAATTCTATCACGATCTATTTGGGGACCGATGTGAACTCAAGGTTGTTTCATACGAGGAATTCATGAAGTACCTTTTTGCAAAGCAACGCGCGAGTCAGGCATCGGACGACGTGACAGCTGCATAGGGGATTAATGAAAATTTTTCATGGGTTTACGCGAAGCTGCTGCCATATTCCTCTTTTTAGCGGCAGAATAGTTTATGCATTATTGCTAAAAATATATTTAAAATTTAGTAAAAACATAGAATATTGAATTTATTGATAACCATGTTGCTTTGTGGGTTGACGTTTCCGCAAAAGCGACCTATCTTTTCAATGTAGTTAAATTATTATTAGTCAATTTTAAAGGCAGGGTTCAGTTTAAACTGAATCTTGCCTTTTTTATTATAAAAATTATAAGAGGAGTGTTATTATGTTTAACAATTTTTCAAATGATGGTCGCGCACACGGCAGCGAAACAGTTTCCAGCAAATGCGATGCGGTTAATGCTGTAAGCAAGAAGATTCCGGCTCGAAGGTTGAAAGTGTCACCAAAAAGTAAATTTGATTTTATATCCCCTTCCTGCTGTTCCGTTTCCAGCGATGGAAGAAAAGTACTTCGAATCAAGAGCATATGCCGAAATCCAAGCCAGGGAACGCATAAAGAACATGTACTTGAAAAATCCATTTAGGATCATTTGTCACTTTTACAAATCGGTGGTTAAGCTACAGGATGGCTCAATAAACATTCTGTAGCTAATTCATCGAATAATTTTTCAAACAATTTGAGGAAGGGCCAAACTTCATTTAACATTCGCAAGACAGAAGTGCATTCATAAATGTTTACATTTTGGGACGCACATTCTTATATCGATTATGTGTCCAATAATGTGCTGAAACAGGTTTATGAACGTCCAATAAGATAAGTATGGATTTATGAACTGGAAGGAGTCCTTAACATCTACTACGGATATCATAGAACGAGTACCGTGGAACAGCATCTTGATCGGGGTATTAATGAGATAACAGAATATTGCAATGCAAACGGAATACATCTTGAGAAAGTTTATACTGACCAGCTTACAGGGAAGAACTTTGACCGTCCTCGATATACTGTTCTCCGGGATGATATTCTAAGAAACGGCGACTGTCTCATTATCACAGAATTGGATCGTCTTGGTCGCAACAAACAGGATACTCTGAGAGAACTACGGCATCTTAGTGAGAAGGATGTCCGAGTGATGATATTAGAGATACCAACTACACTTCAGGATCTAACGAGGCTGGATAACAGTATGGCCCAAATGATTATGGAGACAATCAATCACATGCTTATTGAGCTGTATGCTACTATGGCTCAGGCAGAAATCGAGAAAAAGGAAAAACGACAGCGAGAAGGTATTCAAGCAAAAAAAGTTCGTGGCGAATGGGATGATTACGGACGTCCACACATTGAGAAGCCAAACAATTGGGATGATGTAATTGCCAGATGGAAAGCCGGTGAGATTACAGCAGTGAAAGCAATGAAACTGACAGGGGTCAAAAAAACTACATTTTATAAGCTGGAGAAAACATTGAAATAATTTGATATTAAAATAGGGACTGAGTTCTGTAATTAACAGAGCCCAGTCCTTTTAGTTTTCCTTTGGCTTTACGGTGATTGCAGAAGAAATGACAAGATTTAATTTACAGAAAGTGGGAACCGATTGTAGTTTGCTTTAGTATGAGTAATAAGCAACATGATTGGCAACTCTTTATCTTCTTTTTCGACTATTTGTATTGTATATGGGAGATCATGGTAATATAATGAGGACATGGTTTAATTGGATTATGAAATAATGGGTAGCTTAGCCAGCCCGTAGGTTTAGCTATACTGCGAAAGTCGGTTAGCTCGCTGGGCTTCCAATTATCATATAAGACAAGGTGTGTCCTGAATCATTGATATTATTGGCACTCCAAAGATTATAGAGAAGTAAAAAGCACAGATAGATAAGGGAGAACAGCCATGGGACTTTTTGATAAAATTAGAGAACCGGTAATCCTGAAAAAGGACAGCAGCGCCAAAGACCAGTTGACGGAAATGGAGCAACTTTTGCCAGAGGTAACTGACCCGAAGATAAAAGCTTCACTGGAGCATGATATCGCGGCAATCAATGCCGGCATATTCGGAGAAGATATCATCTTATATGAACTGCAGAACAGCCATGTCCCGATGTTTGTGCTGCACGATTTATACTTAGAATATGAAGGACTATCGGCACAGATTGACTTTCTGGTCATCACAAAAAAGCGCTATTTTGTAATTGAGTGCAAGAATTTATATGGTAATATTGCAATCAATAACGCCGGTGACTTTGTGCGTACGGTAGGGAGCAGAAAAGAAGGCATCTATTCTCCGGTCACGCAAGGAAAAAGGCATTTGAAACTAATAAAGCAAATTCGAGGTGCTGAAAAGGGTAACATTGTAATCAGATCAATGTTTGAACATGGCTTTTATGAAAATTACCGTTCTGTTGTTGTGCTGGCCAATCCGAAAACCGTTTTAGATGCTAAGTATGCCCCAAAAGAGATCAAGGAACAGGTGATCCGCGCTGATCATCTGATTGAGTATATCCAAAAGGTAAATGCTGAGTCAGGAGCTGTTGCAAGCAGTGAAAGTGATATGGAAGAAATGGCAAACTTCTTTTTGACCAGCCATCGAACCTGCAAAACAGATTATCTGGAGAAGTATCGCAAAGCAATGTTATCCATACAGAAAGATCCAGCGAAAGCAAAAATACCGTCACAGCAAATATCTTCTGACATTACAGAGAGCTGGGCAGTACCGCTATGCCCCAAATGTGGTGAACCTATGGTAAAACGCCGAGCTACCAAAGGAGAAAATGCAGGATCGGAATTTTGGGGTTGTTCCAAATTTCCTCGGTGTCGTGGAATTATCAGTATATAATTTAGATAATACGAAGTTTAGGATGCTTTCCGAACTTCGCATAAGGCCAGTTTTAAGTGGCTTTAAAATTATGGAAAAGGACGAATAATATGGACGCGAATGGTACTGGATCTTTTGCTGAGACTGGAGTAAAATTCCCGAAAATGCTTGATAACAAACGCAATGGAAAGGTTATCGATGAATTGAAGGACGATCTTACAAAAGACTCGAAACTATCCGTTATTTCTGCGTATTTTACAATCTATGCTTATGCCGAATTGAAAAGGGAATTGAGTAAAATTGATTCCATGCGTTTTATCTTTACTGAGCCGACGTTTATAAAGCAGAACAAAGAACTTTTACGTGAATACTATATTGAACACGATGCAGCCAAAAAGGTATCTGGCAACGAATTTGAAATTAAACTTCGCAATGAAATGAAACAGGCAGCCATCGCTAAAGAGTGCGCTCAGTGGCTGAAATCTAAAGCTGAAATTAAGTCTCTGAAAAGAGCTAACCCAGCCCAACCAAGGTTGCTTTACATAGAAAATCCTGAGGAAAATGTCTCAATCAATGGAACTGTGGATTTTACTACGGATGGTCTCGGGATTACGCCATCTGACCGAATCGACAGTAACATGTGTATGTACGGAAAAGAATATACCATTGGATTTTTGCAGTCCTTTAATGATCTTTGGGACGATGAAAGTGCGGTCGAAGATGTAAAGCAAAAAGTTCTCGATCAGATGCAGATTTTGTATAAAGAGAACACACCTGAATTTATATATTTTATTACGCTGTACAATATTTTTAGTGACTATCTGAACGAGCTTACAGAAGATAATATTATCAAAAGCAGGACAGGATTTAAACAAACGCTTATTTGGGACAAACTTTACCATTTCCAAAAAGATGGCGTTATGGGAGCCATTGACAAGATTGAGAAATACAACGGGTGTATTATTGCCGACAGCGTGGGCCTTGGCAAAACGTTCACTGCACTTGCAGTTATAAAATATTATGAGCTGCGGAATGACCGAGTGTTGGTTTTAGCTCCGAAGAAGCTGCGGGAGAACTGGACAATTTATACCCAAAACGATAAGCGTAATATTTTCGGAGCGGACAGGTTTAATTATGATGTACTGAATCATACAGACCTGAGCCGCAGCAGTGGGTTTTCGGGAGAAATCAATCTCTCAACGATAAACTGGTCTAACTATGATTTAGTCGTGATCGATGAAAGCCATAACTTCAGAAACAATCCGCCGGTAAAAAACCGAATCACCCGTTACGAAAAAATGATGAATGAAGTCATTAAGGCGGGGGTGAAAACGAAAGTACTGATGCTTTCAGCTACACCAGTCAATAATCGCATGAATGATATCAAAAATCAGATTGCTTTTATTACTGAAGGTAAAAATAACGCTTTGGCGGGTGTTGGACTGGCAAATATTGATCAAACCTTGAGAAAAGCACAGTTGGTCTTTAACAAGTGGTCGCAACTTCCGGATGAACAAAGAAACACGGACACCTTTGTTGATATGATGGATATAGATTACTTTAAATTACTTGATACCATCACCATCGCACGTTCCAGAAATCATATTGAAAAGTATTACAGCCTTGATGAAATCGGAAAATTTCCAACGCGAAGGCCACCCCAAAACATTTATGCCCAGATTGATAAACAGCATGAGTTTCCCTCTATCAGCGAAGTAAACAGAACTATCAAAAAACTGACGCTTGGAGTATATTCTCCCATCACATATTTGCTGCCGGAAAAACGTTCAGCGTATGAGCGCAAGTACGATGTTGCAGTGGGAGCCAACCAGTCAATTTTTAAGCAAGCTGACCGCGAAGCACAGCTTGTAAATTTGATGCGTGTAGGCATGCTCAAACGTATGGAAAGTTCGATTCATTCCTTTGCTCTGACCGTGGGGAAAATCTTACAGAAGGTCAATCAGACGCTCCAAATCATAGATGATAAACAGCTTCATTACGATGCGGATATTGATATTAACGATATAGATCTGGATGATAACGAACTTGAAAATCTGATGTTTGGCAACAGCGTGAAAGTTCTCCTGCAGGATATGGATTTAATCAAATGGCGGCAAGACTTGAAAGCCGATAAAGAAAAGCTGGAGCAGATCCTCGCTGAAGCCGAAAAAGTAACGCCATCTCGCGACGAAAAGTTGCAGGAACTGAAAGAACTGATTCGCCAGAAAATTTCTCATCCCATTAATGAGGGTAATAAAAAAATTATTGTTTTCAGCGCTTTTGCGGATACCGTGAATTATCTTTATCAGAATATCGCGGAAGAAATGAAGCAGCAGGGAATTTATTCTGCGATGGTAACCGGTACGGGTGATAATAAATCCACGGTTCCGATTCCTAAAGAATTAAAAAATACGATTAAGCTTTCAGATTTAAACACAGTTCTGACGCTGTTTTCGCCCAGGTCAAAAGAATGTGAGAAAATATTCCCTGAAATGGACAATGAAATTGATTTGATGTTTGCAACGGATTGCATTTCCGAGGGACAGAATTTACAGGACTGCGACTACCTTGTCAATTATGATATTCACTGGAACCCGGTGCGCATCATTCAACGATTCGGCAGAATTGACCGTATTGGTTCCATAAATGATTCCGTGCAGCTCGTCAACTTTTGGCCGACAAAAGACTTGGATGAATACATCAATTTGCAGCAGCGGGTAAAGGGCAGAATGGTTCTGCTTAATGTTTCTGCGACCGGTGAGGAAGACTATCTGGAGCAGGACGAAAAGCAGGAAATGAAAGACTTAGAATATCGCAAAAAGCAGTTGCAAAAGCTAAAAACCGAAGTTGTGGACTTAGAGGATATCTCCGGCGGTATTTCCATCACAGACATTACGTTCAATGATTTCAAGATTAACCTGATGAATTACATGAAAGAGAATCGCAAACTGTTGGAAGAAGCACCCATGGGCATGTACGCCGTTGCGCAAATTCCGATGGATTTGCAGGACAGCATAAAGCCCGGCATCATCTTTACTCTGAAACAGATTAAAGGATATGCGCAGACTAAAGAACAGAACGCTCTGTTTCCGTATTATATGGTGTATATTGATGACGACGGTGCAGTAAAGCTCAATTTTGTTCATGCGAAGAAAATTCTGGACTGCTATCAAAAAATATGTTTGGGGCAGAGCCACGTTCTTTCCGAGCTTGTTGCGGAGTTTAACCGCAAAACCAGTGATGGCCGCAATATGAGCCATTACTCCGGCTTACTGGAAAATGCCATTCAGAATTTGATTGGCAAAAAGCAGGAAATAGGCGTTGCCAGTTTGTTCAGCAAAGGCGGAACAAACATGCAGAAAGAGTTCTTTGACGGCATGGAAGATTTTGAGTTGGCAAGCTTTTTAGTCTTAAAATAAGGAGAATAGATATGACATATTCAGAATACTGGAATCAATTACTGTCGTCACTAAAGGGAACTAACCAAGAATTTCCGACTACTCCGAAAAGGGAAGTTACGCCGAAATGGTTTTCTGCCAGTACGGATGGAACAAAGATATTTATTAGCAAAGCTGTTAATCATCAGCCGGCCAGCTCTTTGAGAGGAGTTCGAAAGTTAGATTTCAAAGAGTTCGAAAAAATATTTCCTCTTTATTTGCGCCGTGAGCAGGGAGATTCTGTCAGCGCAGAAGCTTCGCAAAGCACATTTAATCAGGTTTATTGGTATTCATTGATCTATCATTGCTGCAAACGCGGTGAGTAATTATGATGATTTATGATAAATTGAATATTCCGCAATCCTGTAAAGTTGGCAACACCATTTTTAAAAAGCAGTTCTATGACAATGCTGATCTTTCAAAAGCGGATAAAGACCTGTTTACCGACGCAGTTGGTAAAGTCACGTGGCAATACTGCTTAAAACCGGAAACGATCAACATCCAGTCCTATAAAGATGAAGAACGTGATTATCCGGAAATTGAAGTGCTGGAAGTTACGCTTTCTGCGGACACCAAAATAAAACGCATTGCTGAAATTGTGATGCGTGCGATTCCGTACCCTATGATTCTTATTTTTAGCTCGGATGATAAATTTCAGCTTTGGGCGGCACAGCAGCGCATTAATCAAGCTGACAGCACTAAGAATACCATTGATGAATTTATTAATACCGAATGGATTGATATGGAATATTTATCGGCATGGGATGAAAACTTTCTGAATGACATTGGCATTCAGAATTTCTCCCATGCCAATTTTTATCGCTTATATTTGGATTTTACGGACGAAATCCATCTTTATAATTTACAATGCAGAATGAAAAGTGTAAACTTAGAAATGACGGCTCAGCAGGCAAAAGAGCAGCTGAACAAGCTTGACAGAATTGATGCCCAGATTGCCGATTTGCGAGCGCAGATGAAAAAAGAGACCCAGTTTAACCGCCGGGTGGAAATCAATATGGAGATTAAAAAACTCGAAGAAAAAATAAAGTTTAGGTAGGAGTATAAAATCATGGGGGAAATAAAAAGAGTAGACTATTTTTGTGGAGCATTTTTGTCCTATCTTGTATCAAATAAGATTGCACCTACTTTATTTGAGGCAGGGGAAAGCAGTAAGATTGTACGATTTTTAACAGGCAAAAAAGATTATAAAATCTACTTAAAATATTCAACAAAGAAAAAAGTTACAAGAAAGGCAAATAAGAATTATTCAAGTTGGGAAATTATCTTTACTGAAAAAGAGTTTACAATATTAAAAAGTTTTCATGAGGACAACAGAGTTCTATTTGTTGTTTGTGTTTGTACAAATGAAAAATTAAGTAAAACGGATTTTGCAGTTATCAGCTATGAAGATGCTTTAAAGTGCTTAGGTCATGATGATATTAACAAGCAAAAACGTTTAACAATTACGCACCAAAAGGCCAGTTCAAAAATGTATTGTTACGGAACTGCACTAAGTGATGAAAATGCAATAGAAATCCCACATGATTACAATAAGTGTTTTAATTTAATCAAGGAGACCGATAACAATGACAACGACTGATTTAACCGGCTCAACCCCCAACATAGCCGAAGAAAATATCGCAAAGCTAAAGCAAATCTTTCCTGATGCCTTTGAAGAGGGCAAGGTCGATTTTGATAAACTCAAGCAGGATTTAGGCGAATACATAGACGAAGATAGCGAACGTTACAACTTCACTTGGCACGGTAAGGGACAAGCACTGCGCCTTGCGCAAACACCGTCCACAGGCACGCTGCGCCCCTGCAAAGAAGAAAGCAAAAACTGGGACACCACTCAAAATCTTTATATCGAGGGCGACAATCTGGAAGTGTTAAAACTCCTGCAAAAATCTTACCACAGCAAGGTCAAGATGATTTATATCGACCCACCATACAATACCGGCAATGACTTTGTTTATCCTGATGATTACAAGGACAACCTTGAAAATTATTTGCAATTGACTGGGCAGGTAGATGAGGATAACCGGAAAATTGGTACCAACAGTGATGCAAGCGGACGTTACCATACCAATTGGCTCAATATGATGTATCCACGCTTAAGATTGGCAAGAAATTTGCTGACTGATGACGGGGTAGTTTTTATCAGTATTGATGATAATGAACACAGTAACCTGAAGAAGGCTTGTGATGAAATTTTTGGAGAGGATAATTTTATTACAAATATTATTTGGCAGAAAAAATTTGCCCGGCAAAATGATGCAACATATTTTTCTACCATGCACGATTTTATTTTGGTCTATGCCAAACTATCAAAAAAAAGTAGAATGGCTGATAGTGGATTTGATCTTTATAGAGTTCCGCGAACAGAAGATGACAATAGGGATTACAAAAATATCGATAATGACTCAAGGGGACCGTGGAATTCCGTAGTGTTTTCGACGGCTTCGGGGACGGATAAGTTAATTTATGAAATTACAACCCCGAATGGTAATAAATATTATCCACCAGATGGACGATATTGGGGGACATCACCCGATAAATTTACGGAATTAGTCAGGGATAATCGAATTTGGTTTGGCAAAGATGGTGGCAATTTACCTCGGCTAAAAGCATTCTTAAGTGAAGTTTCTGATGGCATAGTACCCAATACAATATGGTTTCATCAAGAAGTAGGACACACACAATCTGCCGCACAAAATCTAAAAAGACTTTTTGATGGTCAACAGTTTTTTGATTATACAAAACCAGTCGAGCTTATAAAACTATGTAGTCAAATATCAACACGTAAAAATGATATTGTACTTGATTTCTTCTCCGGCTCTGCTACAACCGCACATGCGGTTATGCAGCTAAATGTAGAAGACGGTGGCAACCGCAAATTTATCATGGTACAGCTGCCAGAACCCTGTGATGAAAACAGTGAAGCTTATAAAGCCGGCTACAAAAACATTTGTGAAATTGGTAAGGAGCGTATTCGCCGTGCGGGTGAAAAAGTAAAAACGGAGCTTGCCGAAAAGCAGAGTGGACAAGCTAGCCTAACCGACGACAGCGTTGCAGTGAACCCCGATGATTTGGATATTGGTTTTAAAGTGCTGAAACTGGATAGTTCCAACTTGAAAAAGTGGAACCCAGACTATGACCAGCTTGAACTGAGCCTAAATGATATGATCGGAAACTATGTCCCCGGAAGAACCGAGTTGGACGTGGTTTATGAAATTATGCTCAAATACGGCTTGCAGCCAACGTTGCCGGTGGAGCAAAGCAAAGTGCCGGGCACAGATTGTAATCTGTACTCTATTGGCTTTGGTGCGTTGGTGATTTGTTTGGATGATAATATTACCATCGATGTGGCGAATGAAATCGTCCGGCTGAACAGTGAACTACAACCGGAAAACGGAATGCGCGCAGTCTTTAAGGACAACGGCTTCAAGGACGACAGCGTCAAAACCAATACGATTGAAATATTGAAGCTCGGCGGCGTTGTTGAGTTTGTGACGGTGTGAGGTGAAAATTTTGAATACCAAATATTATAAGAATTTAGCTGTTAAGCGATTAAAGTATACAAGACCCAAAAGCTTATTGAATACTATTCTAATTTTAATAGTTAATATCTTTATTGTTTTTGCATTATTATATCTAGTTGCCAATTTATTAGACTATTCAAATATTTTTAAAAATGATAAATTTACAAAGACATTAAGTGTTTCAGATAGAATTAGTTATGTATCCGTTTTAACATCAACTGTTTCAGGAATTGTAACTGTTTTTATAACAATTGCAATAACGGTGTTTTTTAGAATTGCTGATTTATATGCGAAGTTAATTGGTAATCAGAATCCATCTTATAGTTATTCTGCCTTATTGGATAGTATTCCCAAAATAATAATTGAAGATATTGATAAAAATCTTTTCATGATTAAAATTGATAGCAAAGTTGATATAGTGAGTGGAATTGTATATAGAACAATAGAGCGAAAAACGAAAAAGTCTATTAATACATATAAATTTAATTATAAATATTCTGGTGATGAAATTATAATACCAAGAAGGGCTGTAAATAACACAAGCAATCAAATTCAGTTCAACTTATTGTGTAACCTTAATAACGACTACAAATATGTTGCAGACATTAGTTTTGAAATAAATACAGAAGATAGTAATTTTACTGTAGACTTTGATACGTTAAGAATAAATCATTTCTACGCCACACCCAATGCGGTCAAAAAATGGGAAAAGCAACAAATCGATTTAGAATTAGAGGACAGTTGACGTATGAAACTAAAATTCAATCCAAATCTTGAATATCAAGCGGATGCGGTCTCTGCTGTGGTTGACCTTTTTATCGGCCAGTCACCCAAGCAGTGCAATTTTACCGTTTCCAATTCCTATGGCCAGACAGGTATGGCGTATACCGAGCATGGTATTGGCAACCTGTTGGAACTGGATGAAGAAGAGTTGCTTGCCAATTTGCAGGCTGTTCAACTCAAAAATGGCATTGCACAGACAAAACATCTGAAAAAGAACGATCTGAATTTTGATATTGAGATGGAAACCGGAACGGGAAAAACCTATGTGTACCTTCGTACCGTCTTTGAATTGAATAAAAACTATGGCTTTACCAAATTCATCATTGTAGTGCCCAGTATTGCTATTAAAGAAGGCGTACGCAAATCACTTGAAATGACCGGTGAACACTTCAAAGGGCTGTATGACAACACGATTGCGGAATCGTTTATTTACGACAGCAGCAAGTTGGAGCAGGTGCGTAACTTTGCTGTCAGTGACAATATTCAGATTATGATTATCAACATTGACGCGTTCCGCAAAAGCTTTACAGACCCGGAGAAGGAAACCAAGGCAAATATCATTCACCGTTCGAATGATAAGCTGAATGGGATGAAACCGATTGAACTGATCAGCGAAACCAGTCCTTTCGTCATCATTGATGAACCGCAGTCAGTGGATAATACGCCGAAATCCAAAGAGGCAATCCGTTCTTTGTCCCCTGTGTGCACTCTGCGTTATTCGGCGACCCATCGCGAAAAGCACAATCTGGTTTATAAGCTCGATGCGGTGGATGCCTATGAGCTTGGCCTTGTGAAGCAGATTGAGGTTGCCAGCGTGCAGTCAATCGATTATAACAACAATGCATACTTAAAGCTCATCAGCGTGGATAACAAAAAATCGCCTATCACCGCAAAGATCGAAGTTGATGTGCATCATAACAATAAAGTTACACGTAAGGTAGTAACGGTGAAGCAGGGCGATGACCTTTCTGACAAGCGTCTGACGAACCGTGAAATTTACGAGGGCTTTATCATCAACGATATTTATTGCGAACCGGGTAACGAATATGTCGATTTTACCAGCCGCGACGAAATCCTGAGGCTGGGAGTTGCCGTCGGCGATATTGATGATCTGCAGATTAAGCGTATGCAGATTAAAAAAACCATTCAGGAGCATCTTGACAAAGAATTGCGGCTGAATAAACGCGGGATTAAGGTGCTGAGTCTTTTCTTTATTGACAGGGTTTCTAATTACCGCTATTACGATCATGACGGCAATCCGCAAAAGGGCATCTATGCAAAGATTTTCGAAGACGAATATACCAAAGAAATTCAAAAGCCAAAGTATAATACGCTGTTTAAAGATATCGACGTAACCGTTTCTGCCCAGGAAGTGCATAACGGTTACTTTGCGCAGGATAAAAAGGGCGTGCTGAAAGACACCAAGGGCAACACCGCCGATGATGAGGATGCTTACAGCTTAATTATGAAGGATAAAGAACGGTTGCTGAGCTTCGATACCAAGCTTCGCTTCATCTTTTCCCATTCCGCACTTCGCGAAGGCTGGGATAATCCGAATGTGTTCCAAATCTGTACGCTGAATGAAACAAATTCCAACATCAAAAAGCGGCAGGAAATCGGGCGCGGCATGCGTTTATGCGTCAATCAGGACGGGGAGCGCTTGGGTGGCTTCGAAGTAAATACTCTTACAGTAATGGCAAATGAAAGTTATGAAGAGTTTGCCGCTACGCTACAAAAGGAAATCGCCGGCGAAGAGAACATCAAATTTGGTGTATTGGAAACACACAGCTTTGCAAATATTTTGGTAAAGCATGAGGATGGCAGCAGCGAATATCTCGGGCAGGAAATGTCAGAGAAGCTCTACAAACACTTCGAAAGCAAAAAATATATCGATGCAAACGGTAGAGTGCAGGATGCGTTAAAATCGGCGCTTAAGAATAATTCACTTGACTTGCCGCCAGAAGTAGAACCAAATCGCAACGGCATTGTAACGCTCGCCAAAAAGGTGTGCAGCAATCTCAATATCAAAAATGCCGATGATAAGCACACGGTTCACATTAATAAGCAGATTTATTTGGGCGATGATTTTAAAGAGCTTTGGGACAAAATAAAATATAAAACAACCTATTCCGTTCAGTTTGATACGGAAAAATTAATTTCCGAATGCGTAAAAGAAATTCAGCTTGGTTTGAATGTTAAAGCCAGCAGTATGCTCTATACCAAAGGTCAACTAAGCATGCAGGCCAGTGGAATTGAGTCCAAAGAGATAAAGCATGTTAGAGAGCAGGCCGGTGATATAAGGGAAGTGCTGCCGGATATTATTTCATTCCTGCAAAATGAAACGAACCTCACCCGCCGGACAATTGTGCGGATATTGACTGAGAGCAAAACCTTGGATTTGTTTAAAAAGAATCCTCAGGCCTATATGGATGAAGTAGCCAAGATTATTGTCCGCAAGATGCGGTTGCTGCTGGTTGATGGAATTAAATATACGAAAATCAGTGACGGCGAGTTCTATGCGCAGGAGCTGTTTGAAAGTGAAGAGCTTTCCGGCTATCTTTCTAAAAATATGGTAAACAGTACGAAATCCCCATTTGAGTATGTGGTTTATGATTCAGGTAAAGAACTTGAGTTTGCAGAAAAATTCGAGGATAATGAAGATATCAAGGTTTATGCAAAACTGCCGGATTGGTTTAAAATCAACACGCCGTTAGGCGGGTATAATCCGGACTGGGCGGTGCTTGTTGATGTTGACGGTGAGCAAAAACTCTATTTTATTGTTGAAACCAAAGGCAATACTGACTCAGAAACCTTAAGATTGACCGAGCTCGACAAGATAAAATGTGGCCGCAAGCATTTTGAAGCACTGGGCAACACTATAACATTTAAAGAGACAGATGATTTTGATAAGTTCATTGAAAATGTAAGGGCTTAAAGCTTATTATACGAGGAGAAATAGAAATGTCTGAAATAAAATATGAAATCAGCAAGGAGCTTGGCGTCTTATCGGAAAATGCAAAGGGCTGGAAGAAAGAACTAAACCTTGTCAGCTGGAACGAGCGTGATCCCAAGTACGACATCCGTGACTGGTCAGATGGCCATGAAAAGCTTGGGAAAGGGGTTACCCTTACCGGAGAAGAAATAAAAAAGCTACGTGATATTTTGAACAAAATAGATTTGTAAGTGCTTTCGTTGCTACGCATTATTTTTATGTGCAAAGGTAAGCGGTAATTAGAATAGAATACGGAGAGTAGTATGATTAGAGCAATTTGTAAAGATACCTTTATTTTGGGCAGGAAATCTATGCCAGCAACAAAGAATGATATGCCTGTGGTAGATGATCTTCTGGATACGCTGAAAGCGAATGCGGACCGGTGCGTCGGCATGGCGGCTAATATGATTGGTGTCAGTAAGCGTATTATTGCGTTCAGTGCAGGGACGTTGAACATACCAATGATTAACCCAATTATCGTAAAGTGCGCTGACCCGTATGAAACCGAGGAAGGCTGCCTGTCGCTGAACGGCGTGCGAAAAACCACTCGTTACCAGTCCATTGAAGTGGAGTTCCTCAATCAAAATTTTGAGAAGCGAAAGCAAACGTTTACCGGTTTTCCGGCGCAGATCATTCAGCATGAAGTTGATCACTGCAACGGAGTCCTGATCTGAATGCAGATAATCGATCAAGTACTCGACTAACTAAAACCCCCAAAGCTCCGAGCTGTTTTACCTTGAAAGAAGAAGGCAGGGTCTATATTTGAGAAAAGGGAATGATACGAATCGTCACCACACTCAAGACTTCGTCCGAGAACGGATGGAGTCCGCTGATTCCCTTGCAAAACTCCACTTAATATAGCGACTAGGTCAGAATAAACGTCTTACAATTGCATTTACAAAAGGAAAGGTAACTGCCAAATCGAATGGTACGGCGGTTATTACCGCGAAGACCCAAAACGGTGCATATTTGGCTAACTGTACAGTAACAGTAACTGGATTCCACTTTGGTTCTAGCTCAATTGCGACATTTGTAAGTGATACTAACGCGGACTTTAGTGTGAACGGTGCATATCAGTTCAAAATTACCAGCACAAATGCTTCCGTGCTGGTATTTGTAGTAGGCACTCCGGGTATATTCAATTACGCTTTGGTTAAGACCGTTGGTGATGACTACTACTACCAAATTACTATTATCGGTGCTGTGAGGACGAAGACCGGAGTTTATGTCAACGGCACAAAACTTTTGGTAGCAACGGTTGGTGCTGATTTCGTAAGCGATACTACCCGTCCACTCAGCGTAAAAAAGAGAGAATCTTATGTTTTCAAACTGACAGCAAATTCAAAACCAAAATTTGTGGCAGGAACCCCTTCGGCGTTTAAAACAGAGTTTGTCAAAGCCGTTGACAAGGATTATTTCTTCAAAGTGACCGCAATTGCCAAAGCAAGCACAGGTTGCGGATTCTATATTAATTCGCAGAAAACGCCGGTTACAGTTGCGGCTATATCAGAATAATAGTAATTTGGTACTAATAATAACGAAGCTTGGGGTTACGCTTATAGTTTTTAGAAGCTGAATTGAGATAGGATTACCCCCGCACATGAAAAAGTCCGAAAAGCTGCATGAGCGCAAGCTTTTCGGACTTTTACACTTTTGTTTTAGTAGCAGAGAGGAGTTTTTCTTTCTTTCTGAAGTTAAACTCAATTTAGTATTGGATAGTTTATCAAATTTAATAGATCTAACACTTATAAACGAGGAGAATGGTTAGAAAGTGTTAGAATATGTGTTAGAATAAACAGAGGCTTCGGAACATGATCATGGAAATTTACTGTGATATATGTCACCGCCGGAGTATAATTGATCAAAACGCCCAAAGAATTGACCTACACCAAATTAAAGGTCTACCATAGAGTTTGAAGGAACTTGTATGGGATGCGCTATTGGACTGGGAGAAGTTTACGCTGCTCATCATGTAACTTATCCTTACACTCTTGTCTCCAATATGTCACGGACTTTGGCCGTTATTTGGCCGTTAATTTTGCAAAAATAGGTAAAATCCGACTGAGGTGTGTTAAACGAAAATCTCAATAAACCGCATATGATAGCCATTTGTTTAACATGGTAAAAGATGGTGAAATATGAGAGTGCACATTCAAGTCTTAGCCCCCTCACCAAACGATGAAAATCTGCATGGATACTGAGATTTTTAGTATCCATGCGGATTTTATTTATTGGTTTATTCTCGTTAAAACAGTTAGCATGAACTTGTGCGATACCTGTACCCAATTAATTGCCAAAACCAAGGAATATTTGAGAACTCCAACCTCGTTATGGACATCAATTTCATTTGGGATGAAGAAGCTAGGTTTAACGGGGAAAGCTTCGTTTGTGAAGATGAATTTAAAAGCGCAGAATTTGCTGATCCAGAATACATGAAAGGAATTCTCTCGCCGGTCACTTACGTAATGTACTGCACGTACCTCGTAAATGAGAAAGAAGAAACTCGGATAGACGAGGTTAGACCCATAGACCTAACTTTCCAGTCCAATGTTAAAACCTAAATTATAAAACGGCCGCCACATTCTCGTGACTTCAGAAACGTAGACAACAATCAGTAAATATTGGGAGCAGAAATCTCGGGTGGTGCTTTAAGAAGCCCTGGATTCTATCTGTAGAGTATGTCACTTAGAACTTCAAAGGAAGTTTAGATAATGATTTGTAAGGCTGTTTTGAAGATACACTATTCTTGACAATCTTTGAGATTGAATTTATAATATGATATAGATGTAGGACATTGCCGATAGACGGTTGTCCTCAAGTCTTGGCTAACAGTAACCGCGACTTTGGAGAGGGGCGGTTACTGTTTTTTTGTTGCCAGGATATATGCGGTTGCGCATACTAAAAAGATAGCGTAACACAAAATTTTCATTAACAACACCTCTGATCTGCGCAAGACATTCGATCATACATACAACCGATTTGGGATGCCAGAGGAACAAACCGCCTACCGTTTCAGCAATACCAGATGAATATACTGTTGTAAGTAGTCGGAAAGTATATTTTAGCAACATTAACTTGGAATTAAATCACTATAATTAATATTCAACTATCTCAGCGCCCTGGATTATCTCACGGGACCCTATGCTATAAATTTATAAGTTACGTTTATACGCAACAGTAAGTCATCAAATAGCTGTTTTATACTACATAACGAGGTGAGCGTTTATGTTTCGAATGGCGATAAATGAACTGGTTGCATGGAAAAACAGCAGCAATAGAAAACCAATGATTATCCGTGGGACAAGGGCGGTTTGTTTATCTATACGCTTACAAATTTTGAAAGCCGCGCAATAGTGGATATTAATATAACGGCTAGGTTAGCAGAAACGTCTTACAATTGCATTAAACCCTACAAAAATGCGGCAGGAAGAGAAAATCTTTCTGCCGCATTTTATGTTATTCTTGCCCTTTCTTTTCTCAAAATATTTGTTGGCATCCATCCTTTCATATTTATGGCTTAATTATCCACACGAAAAATAGAATCGAATTCTAATGAAAGAGCTAATCGATATAACGTCCCTTTATACAAGTTAAAATCAGCGATTCAATCTATTCAAGGTCTGTACTGTCGCTTTTTACTTTTATAACCTAAAAATGCTGTAGTCTTTGTGCCGAAATTAGTCACGAAAAATTTTCTAATAGCGCTGAAATAACTTTCTAATTATAATATTGTTACAAATTATTCATAATAATTTCACAATTATTCAACGAATTTATCTATTTCCCTTGATTTTTCTTTATAAGAGTAATATACTTTTTATTAATTTAACCTAGGAGAAAGAAATAAGATGTCGAATTTTTCAGAACTGTTAAGAGATATCATAGATAAGCACGATGTTAAAATATATACACTAGCTTCTCAGAGTGGGATAGATCGCACACTGATTCATAAATTTTTAAATGGGCAACGCCTGCCAACTAGTGAAAGTGTTGTTAGTAAATTGTCTGCTTCTCTGTTGCTAAGTCGTGAAGACAACATAAAACTTTTACAGTCTTATAAAATTTCAAAAATGGGCGGAACGGTTTATGCGAATCGCAAATCAGTAAAAGACTTCTATAATCAGTTTGCTCCAGACCCCAAAGTAGATCTTATGAATCGATCGATTCCAACAAATCGGGCTCAACCGATTCACAAAGAGAAAACTGTATATGGCAGGCCTGAAGTAAATCAATTAGTTCAAGACGTTTTATCTGCTGAAGCAAATTTAAATAATGGAAGAATAGCCGTAATTGCTCAGCCTGAATATTCATTTCTATTTGAAATTATGGCGTTAATAGGAATGCAGAATAATAGCCTGGTTATTGATCATATTATCTGTTTGGAAAATTCTCAGGGTGAACAGAATGCTCTTTATAATTTGAAATGCTTGCAAGCTATGATGCCTATTTTGGTGTCGGGATGTGTGTATCACCCAAAATGTTATTATGATAATGTAAGTGCACATTTCGGACAAACCAATATTATGCCCTATCTAATTATAACGAGCAGTAGCATCATACGAATTTCTTCTGATATGTCCAGCGCACTTATTTCCGGATACCCACAGTTTATAGAGTTTTATCAGAAATTATTTGCTCAGCAACAAGTCGGCTGTTTTCAGATGGCATTCAATTTGCATCCCAAACATGGAGATGTCAAATATCTTTATAAAATGTGTTCGCAATCAAACTACATAGAGTTTTATTTTTCTGTTGCCCCTTATTTATTGCCCTACTTGGATGAAAACATGTTGGATCCGTGCGTAAATTCGAATACGGACAGTTCGGTATTTCCTATCATTTCCGAATATTTGAATTATGTTCGATCGAAAGAGTTTAAGGCGAGTTTCAAGAATGTTTATTTTACGAAAGAAGGTATCGACAGATTTTTAGCTTATGGTAAGTTACCTGAACCGCTTTGCGAATATTATTCGCCGATTAAGGCTTCTGATCGCTATCGAATTTTGCAGGCAATGTATGATGACGCTCAGCAAGAGGTCTATCATCCTCTTCTAATGAATACTGATATGATCAATATCCCTGAAAATTTGTCAACCTATGTTATCACGGGTGGCATTACATATTTCATACTGAATTCGAATTTAAAACATCATAAGTCATTTGTTGTAACAGAAGAAAGTGTTTTTCTTTCATTCAATGATTTCTTTACCTATTTGCCGGAAAGCAGTATGGTTTACTCTTTTTCTGATACAATGAGTTTTCTGAAAAATAAGTTGGATCAGGGGCCGAAATAGAAAGAATTATATTGTGTAATTAATATTATAGGTCACTAGGCAGTGGTTCACCACGGCCTAGTGACTTTTTTAAATAATTATGGAATAATGTGGAAATAATTTTAATTGTCACACAAATCGATTTTGCTTAAAAATCCCTTAAATCTAGGCATTTAATGCTTAGCAAAAAAGAAATGAAATGTCACACTGATTGACACATATTGCATAATCGGAAATAAAAAATTATTATAAATTGTATCAGAACCTATTTTATCCTGTATTTCATGACTTAGCAGACGAGTGCGATTCTCCATTGCTGTATTATGAAAATGTTCCGTCTGAAAGCCTTAGATGGAGAGGTGGAGATTTCAGTAAAGTTTGTTGGTAACATGAAATGTCTTGTAGCTTAATTTACAGAAACAAAAGGAGTGTAGAGAAGGAACATGAAAATCTTAAAAAAAGGACTATCATTATTGCTGGCACTTATGTTGATAGTCGGAACCATTGCAAGTACTGCGGCGTTTGCAGACACTGTAGGGCAAACAAATCTTAACTCTGCAATCGAAAAAGCAAATAGTCTGCAGAAAGCAGATTATACTGCGGGTAGCTGGACTCAATCCGGGATCGAAGCTGCAATTGAAGCAGCCCTAACAGTATATAAAAATTCAAATGCAACTGACCAGGAAGTAACATATGCAGTAAACAACTTGGAAACTGCGGAAAGTAAGCTGGTAGACACATCAGTACTGCAGACCGCAATCGCAAACGCAGAGGAATTTGCAAAGACAGCTGATTTTAATAAGTATACGCCTGACAGCCAGACTAAATTCAACGCTGCAATTGAAGCAGCTCGAAGCGCATATGGTATCGCTGTGACGGAACAGGATGTAACAACAGCATTAAACGCCTTGGAAGCTGCACAAAGTGGGTTAGTAGACCTATCAGCGCTGCAGACTGCAATTGCATCTGCACAAGAATTCTCAACGGGAGCTGGCAGCAAATACACACCCAACAGTTGGACTGCATTCATGAATAAAATCGAAGCAGCCAATAATGTATATGCAAAGTCAGATGCAACTTCTGAAGAAATAACAACAGCTATTTCGGATCTGGAAGCTGCACAAAGTGGGCTTGAGCTTAAAGCTGACAAATCTGCACTGCAGACTGCAATTGCGGCTGCGAAAGAGTTCTCAACGGGAACCGTCAGCAGCACATACACTTCCAATAGTTGGACTGCATTCCAAAATGCAATTGAAACAGCCCAGAGTGTATATGATAATCCAAATGCGACTGCAGATGAAGTAACAGGAGCAGTAAATGGGTTGGAATCAGCACAAAACGGGCTTGTTACACTAGTTAAAGATGCCGAGGATAAGATTGGTAATCTGCCTGATACAGATAAAGATCTTACAGACGCAGACAAAACTTCTATCGCAGCAGCTGCAGAGCAGTTCGCTGGTCTAACAGCAGATGAAAAGCTCGCGTTGGCTCCTGCTAAAGTTGAAAAATTGGAAGCACTGCTTGAGAAAACAGTTGCTTTAAACCAGACTCTTGTAACAACTGGGATTTCTGATACGCAGCAAGTCAAAGCCCCAACCGTTTCTAATCTTTTGCTCGCAGCAGGAGCCACTGTCGGTGCGGATGTCAAATTAGAGGTTAAACAATTACCACAGGGAACAAATCCAGGTGCAGCGATTGCATTGGAAGTAACACTAACCAAAGGCGATACAGATGTACATGCCCTCAGTTTACCTGTGACAGTTTCGTTTACACTACCAAGCGGTTTTGATAAAACAAAAAATTATATTGTGATTCACCATAAAGCGGATGGGAATGTCGAAGGATTGCCCCTTACTATTTCAGGCACAACAGGTTCATTTACAACTACTTCGTTCTCTGAATTTGAAGTCATTCCAGGTGTTTCTCTGGATAAGACCTCTTTAGAATTAACAAGCAGCAAAACAACCGGTCAATTAAAAGCAACAGTATCACTTTCTAATGCTGCTGACAAGACAGTTATTTGGTCCAGCTCCAACACCACTGTCGCCACTGTAGATGCAAACGGAAATGTAACTGCAAAATCAAACGGCTCGGCAGTGATTACTGCAAAAACCCAAAACGGAGCATATTCGGCTACCTGTACGGTTACAGTAACCGGATTCAGTTCTGGCACTGGAACGGGAACAGGAACAGGTACAGGAACAGGCACAGTTATTCCTACGCTTGGTAAGACTTTTGTAAGTGATACCAACGCAAACTTCAGCGTGAATGGCGCGTATCAATTTAAGATCGGCAGTACAAATGGTTCTGCACCGGTATTTGTGGTAGGCACACCGGGGGTGTTTACTGTTACTTTAGTTAAGACAGTCGGCAATGATTACTACTACAAAATTACCGCTATCGGCGCTTCAGGCTTGAAAGCGGGAATCTATGTCAACGGTACAAAACTTTTGGTAGCAACGGTCGGTGCTGCAGCTGCCACTGTGAAGAGCGACACTACCCGTCCGTTCAACGTAAAAGCTGGTGCGTCTTATATTTTCAAACTGACAGCAAATGCAAAACCAACTTTTGTAGCTGGAACCTCTTCCGCATTCAAAGTTGAATTCGTGAAAGCTGTCGGTAAGGATTACTTCTTCAGAGTAATTGCAATTGGCAAAAAGGGTGTAGGCTGTGGGTTCTATATCAACTCTCAGAAACAACCGCTTACAGTTGCGACTATAGCAAAGTAAAGACTTACAAAATACTGTGGGGGCAGTTTGAGCAAAAGCTTGAACTGCCCTTTTCGGTAAATTATTATTTTAAGATGAATATTTCTCGAGAGGAGAAATTAACATGAAATCAAAATTCAATAAATTTTGTATTTCTTTAATCGCAACTTTTTTGTCAGCTATTCAAGTGTCAACTTTAATTCCTGCGCAGGCATTTGAAACATTAAGCAGTTCATCTGTAATGAACCCGCTGATCAGACAATCGATTACATCACTGGCACCGGGTATTCAGGAAAGCCGACTCACTTTTACTAACCCTCAGGGATATCGCACCGAATGCTTCGGCGTGGATGTTGATTTATCCGGCCAAAAAGCGGACATACTTGCCGGTACTCCCAATGACGGAAACAGTTACAGCATGCAAACTGTCCGTGACCAGGCCAATGCTGCCATTAAAAACGGGAAAAAGGTTATTGCCGCGGTCAACGGTGATTACTATAACATGGCCACAGGTGAACCCCAGGGCACGGTAATAAAGAACGGAACAGAAATCCACGCAAATAAGGCAAGCGAGTGCTTTTTTGGTATTAAAAAAGACGGAACACCGGTTATTGGAGATGCTGCCACTTATTCATCTGTAAAAGGCAATTTAAAAGAAGCCATTAGTGGCCCAAGACTTTTAGTGAAAAATGGGATTGCCCAGTCATATGATTCTATAATGTATCCCTGTACAGCTGTCGGAGTCCGCTCTGATAATACGGTCTTTTTCCTTTGCATAGATGGTGCGCAATATCCTTATTCAACCGGAATTAGGCTGACTGATTTGGCAGAATTACTGGTTGAAGAAGGCGCTTATCAGGCCCTGATGCTGGATGGCGGCGGATCTTCGACTTATGTTTCAAGAACCCCCGGTGAAACCGGTTTGACCTGTAAAAACAGTCCCTCGGACGGTCATGAGCGTAAAGTAGCAAATTCCCTTTTGATTGTATCAAATAGTACGGCTGACGGTAATTTCTCTTCAGCCTATGTTACACCGCATGATAAAACTTATAGCCCCAATTCTGTTGTTCAGATGAACGCAGCAGGGCTTGATCAGTCCGGTGCTCCGGCAAGTCTTCCGGCGTCTGGTTTGAAATGGTCATTAAGCGATTCGAGTTTTGGAACAATAGATGGAACTGGACTGTTGACTTCAAGCGGTAAAACCGGCTCAACACAGGTTAACTTAAGCTACAATGATCAAATAGTCGGGAGCACCGGCATTGAATTTGCAATTCCAAACGATATTCATTTTTTGCAATCCAGTCTAAGCTTAAAATTAAATTCAAAACAAGATTTGGGCTTGGTATCAAGATACCAAGGCAGAGATGTCATTTTACATCAAGGGGATATTCAATGGAATATTGACCCGAAGCTTGGTACAGTCGATGAACACAATATTCTGGCAACATCCGATACTTCATTTACCGGTACAGTGACGGTAGGCCTATCCGGAACAAAGTTATCTGCTTCCATAAAGTTAATTGTTGGGCAGATGCCTGTTGTATTGTATGATTTTGAAAACGGCCTAGATGATTGGGCTGCGTCAACTGCCGGTAGAGGAGAAATCTCCCAAATATCATTGTCAAACGATGCTGACTTCGTTCGGTTCGGAAAAAATTCACTAAAAATCGATTTTGACTGCACAAAAGCACAAAAAGGAACAACACTCGGAATATATGCCGGCCCATCAGCCAGTAAAGATATTCCCGGTATGCCTACAGCTATTGGGGCATGGGTATATGCCACGCCGGAAGCCAAAGGTTATTGGCTGAGAATGTATTTATATGATTCCAGTTCGGGCTCGATACAAAAACCAATTAACTTTACAGATGAAGGAGTGGGAATTAACTGGACTGGCTGGAAATATGTTGAGGCGCCAATTCCAAGTAATTATGTTGGTCCATTTAAAACTTTTCCAAAGCAAATGATCCGTATGATGTCATTAAAGTCAGGAAACCCTGGGCCAATGACGAAAGGAAGCATTTATGTCGATAACGTTCGGGTGGTTTATGGCGCCACCAATGACGATAATACTTTACCGATTATCAACAGTGTAAATATTGATGGAAAAGCATATACCCAAAATCAGGTTGATATCACAGCATCTGTTAAGGATGACTTGACGGACAAATATGCTACCGGAATCAATTGGAATACCTCTATATTATTAGTAGATGGAGTGGATTACTCCAAGGATAAAACTCACTTTTCGTACAGCGAAAATGACGGCACCCTAAATATAAAAGGAATGAATTGGGCCAACGGGGTTCATAAGGTTACGGTTGATATTCACGATAACTTTGGCAACGAAGCGAAGAAGGACGTGTATTTCAAAGTCGATACAGACTCGGGCCCAAGATTACAATTAACGCAAAGCGCGGAGCAGGCACAGTTAGGACAAGGCTATCAGTTATCCCTGTGTGCGGAGAATGCATCTGAATTAAGCGCAGTCAATGCAAAAATTCAACTGACTCCGGGCTTTCCTGTTTCTGGTGTTGTATTTGAGCAGTCTGTTCAGAACGGTAGCAGCTACACTTATGATCCCAATACAGGAATGCTAAACCTAAGCATTAATACCTCGAATGTCACAAAAGATCAAACGGGCTTAAATCTTGCTGCTATCGCGATTAATGTACCGAAGGGCACACTCTCAGGCAGCAAGCTGACGTACAGTATGGAGAAATCTTCTGCAACTTACAAGGCTGACCAGGGGGCGAATTTTAGTTCGACGTTTTCTTCGGAGCCTAAAGAAATCAATGTAGTCAGCACATATGTCATTAAGATGCTGAATTCCATCGTTGGAAAAGATGGAAAGATTTTAGTCACCGATCAGGCTGGCCTTGCTGTCCCGGATGCAAAGGTCACAATGGAAAGTAATGGTACTTTAGTTGACTTAGGATTGACCGATCAGAATGGCATATTGGTTAGTTCTAAGATAACCTCTTCTTTACAAAAAGTTTTTTTGCAAGCAGAGAAAGATGGGAAATTCTCCTTCCCGTTTTCAGCACAGAGCTATAATCCTGCAAAAAATAAAGTTCCCAGCAATATACTGCTTGGAACAACGGAAGATCCAACAACAGAAAAATCAATCACTTGGATGAGTAATCCCCTTGAAAGTGCTGATCCTGTCATAGAATACGCAAAAAGCACACAATATGAGGCAGACAAAGAAAATGCATTTCAACAAGTTTCCGGCACATCTGTAAATCTTGGCTATGATTCCGACAGTTGGGCAGTCAAGGAGAATTCTGTGGAAGTTACAGGGTTGGATCCCGGCACGGAATACACATACCGAGTAGGAGACGGAACCAATTGGTCTGAAGTCCAAAAATTCACTACCGATTCCGCTACCAACCAATTTTCATTTAATGTGTTTGGAGATACGCAGTCTACCGATGCAGGTGGGTTAGATGATCTTAGTAAGGTTTTGACTCAGATTGAAAACTCATCCAATCTTCCATTGTTCTCCATTCATGTGGGTGATTTTGTGGATGATGAGCAGGTGTTCAGTCAAATTGATAACACCTTGCAAATGCTCAATTCACACAAGACTTTTAACTCCATTGATGAGATTCATGTATTAGGAAATCATGAGTATCAAGGAGATGACGGAACAAAAGGAAGTACAATTTATGGTACCCCGCACAACGGGCCGGTTGCCAACAAAAATGGGTGCTATTCTACAAACTATGGCAATATGCACATTTCTGTAATTGGCTGGACCGACAGTGAAGCAACAATGAACGAAGAGCTGAAGTGGTTGCGGAATGACGTTCGCGCAGCTAATAAAACTTGGAATATTGTAGCTACACATCAACCATCATATAACAAAAATCCTGCAGACTCTAATTCTATAATGAACCGTTTACTTCCGCCGGTGTGTGACCAGCTAGGTATCGATATCGTTTTCAGCGGCCACGACCATTCCTATGGCAGGACATATCCTTTAGTGGATGGGAAAAAAGTTGACAACGGTACGGTTTATATTTCTGCCGGACATACAGCGGAGAAAACCTACGATATTGATGCAGATAGTAAAATATTTGAATACGCACAGTCGGATAAGGAAACGAAGACCTATATTACGGGTTCTGTGGATGACAAAAATCTAACGATTACAGCTTACAATATGGATGGAACTGTGATTGACACCTATAAACTAACAGCGAAAGATAAGATTGATAAAACTGCTTTGGAAGGTATTATCTCAAACGCAGAATCACTGAAAGAAAGTGACTATACATTATTAAGTTGGTCTTCTTTTCAGACTACGTTACAGCAGGCCAAGCAGATTAATGATAATTTCTATGTTAGTGCAGATGATGTAAAAAAGGCCGAAGATAGTTTGAAAAATGCTGTTCAGAATCTGCAACTTTTAGCTACGGAATCTGATAAATCTTCATTAAAAGCGTTGATTGAACAAACAGAGGGCTTGCAGGAAGCTGATTATACTCCAAACAGCTGGGTTGGATCCGAACTCAAAGCTGCTCTTGAAAATGCAGTGAATGTATATGATAATTCTACAGCAACTGAAAGCGAAGTATCCTCAGCATTTAGTAAGCTGGAGACAGCAATGTCCAAATTAGTTCCAATAGCGACAGAAACTGACAGAGAAATATTGAGGTCTTTAATTGAACAGTCGAAGGGCATTTATAAGGATAATTACACACCTGATAGTTGGTCAAACTTTCAGTCTGCAATTGAAATAGCTCAGAGCGTGTATGAAAAGGATGTTGTGTCTGCCGACGAAGTTACTGAGGCGATTGGTGCTTTAGAGGCTGCAAGAAGTAAACTCGTTTTGGCCAAGGCTGACAAATCAGCACTTCAGACCGCAATTGCAGTCGCAGAAGAATTCCAAACGGGTACTGACAGCAGCAAATACACTCCTAACAGTTGGACTGCACTTCAGAATGCAATTGAAGCTGCCAAGAGTGTATGTGAAAATCCAAATGCGACTGTCGAACAAGTGACAGACACCTTGGCGGGTTTAGAAGCAGCAAAAAGTGGGCTTGAGCTACAATCCATTCAAGATGCAGAAAATAAGATTGATGATCTTCCTCAGCCAGGCGATGGATCCCTCGCTCCTGACCAAAAAACTTCTATTGCAGCAGTAGCAGAGAGGGTTACTAGTCTGCAGTCCGATGAAAAGCTGACACTGGACCCTGCAAAAGTTGGAAAGTTAGAAGCCCTGCTTTCGAAAACAGTTAATTTCACTGTGAATACTTCCATAAATGGAATTCCTGATGAGCAACAGATCAAAACCCCAACCATTTCTAATCCTTTACTCGCAGTAGGGATTACTGGTGGTGAGAGTAATAAACCGGCTGTCAAATTAGAGGTTGCACAATTACCCCAGGGAACAAATACAAGTGTAGCGATTGCATTGGAAGTAACACTAACCAGAAACGGTGTTGAAGTGCATGACCTCAAGTTCCCTGTAACGGTTTCGTTTACACTGCCAAGCAGTTTTGATGGGACAAAACATTATATGGTGATTCATCATAAGCATGATGGGACTGTCGAAGAATTGCCCCTTATTATCTCAGGCACAACTGGGTCGTTTACAACAACTTCGTTATCCGAGTTTGAAGTCTCTTCGGGTGTAAGTGCAACAGGTATCACTTTGGATAAGACTTCTTTGGCATTAACAAACAGCACTAAAACCGGTCAATTAATTGCCACAGTATCACCTGCTGATGCTGCCGACAAAACTATTGTTTGGTCCAGTTCAAATGCCAGTATTGCTACTGTGGATACAAAAGGAAAGGTAACTGCCAAATCAAATGGCACGGCGGTTATTACCGCGAAGACCCAAAACGGTGCATATTCGGCTAACTGTACAGTAACAGTAACTGGATTCCACTTTGGTTCTAGCTCAATTGTGACATTTGTAAGTGATACTAACGCAGACTTTAGTGTGAGCGGTGCATATCAGTTCAAAATTACCAGCACAAATGCTACTGTGCCGGTATTTGTAGTGGGAACGCCGGGCATATTCGATTACACTTTGGTTAAGACTATCGGCAATGACTACTACTACAAGATTACCGTTATCGGTGCTATAGGTACGAAGGCTGGAATTTATGTCAACGGTACAAAACTTTTGGTAGCAACGGTCGGTGCTGATTTCGTAAGCGACACTACCCGTCCACTCAGCGTAAAAAAGAAAGAATCTTATGTTTTCAAACTGACAGCAAATTCAAAACCAAAATTTGTGGCGGGAACTCCTTCCGCATTTAAGACAGAATTTGTCAAAGTTGTCGGCAAGGATTATTTCTTCAAAGTGACCGCGATTGCCAAAGCAGGTGCAGGTTGTGGATTCTATATTAATTCGCAGAAAACGCCGGTTACAGTCGCAACAATATCAAAATAATAGTAAGTTGGTACTAATAATAACGAAGCTTGGGGTTAACCTTATAGTTTTTAGAAGCTGAATTGAGCTAGGATTGCCCCCACACATGAAAAAGTCCGGAAAGCTGAATGAGCGCAAGCTTTTCGGACTTTTGTTATATTAACATTGCACTGACCGAGATTGACAAGACTACAAACAGTCACAATCGCTTTTCGATACAACGGAATCAGACTGCTCTGTCTTTATCTATTGTCATTTTGGTATGGATACTTTAAGAAAACAATTTAGTCGCACAAGTCATTAATATAATAGCTGTTCTATACACAAAAGTCATTTGACTTTTGTGTATAGAACAGCTATTATAGTCTCATACTACATAGTGAGGTGAGTAATTATGTTTCGGAAAGCGATAAATGAACTGATTACATGGAAAAACAGTAACGATAGAAAACCAATGATTATCCGTGGGGCAAGACAGGTTGGAAAAACATGGCTGATGCGCGAATTCGGAAGAACGCAGTATAAACAATATGCTTACATCAATTTTGACAATAATGAACGGATGGAGCATCTGTTTAGCGGAAACCTGGATATTAGCCGTATTGTTGTTGCTTTACAGATTGAGGCAGGAGTAACGATCGATGCTGAAAATACTCTGATTATTTTCGATGAGGTGCAGGAAGTGCCAAATGCTCTCACCTCGTTGAAATATTTCTGCGAAAATGCACCACATTATCATGTGGTAGCAGCGGGTTCGTTGCTGGGAGTGGCGCTGCATCCCGGTACTTCATTTCCAGTGGGGAAAGTTGATTTTATGGATTTGTACCCGCTGAACTTTTTTGAGTTTATGCAGGCACTGGGCGAACAGCCATTAGTAGATCTTTTGCAGAGCATGGACTTTGATATGATTACTGGATTCAAAGGGAAATACATTGATTTGCTCAAGCAGTATTATTATATCGGGGGTATGCCGGAAGCAGTAAAGACCTTTGCAGAAACCTCTGATTATGGAAAGGTTCGCGAGGTACAGAAACGCCTGCTGATTGCGTATGAGCAGGACTTCTCAAAACATGCGCCTAACGAGACAGTACCGCGTATTCGTATGCTTTGGAATTCCATCCCGACTCAACTTGCAAAGGAAAATCGGAAATTCATCTACGGCCTTGTTCGCAAGGGTGCAAGGGCCCGTGAATATGAATTAGCAATGACGTGGTTGATTGATTGTGGACTGGTGTACAAAATAGGCCGTGTCAGCAAACCTGACATGCCACTACGTGCATATCAGGATTTTAACGCATTTAAGCTGTTCGTCCTTGATGTGGGGCTGCTGGGTGCAATGAGTGAGCTTGATGTGAAATCACTTTTGGAAGGGAACCGGATTTTCGAAGAATTTAAGGGAGCCTTGACCGAACAATATGTTTTGCAGCAATTGACTGCCGAAAAAGGAACAGAGCCATTTTACTGGTCTGCAGAAAACGGATCGGCGGAACTTGATTTCATTTTTCAAAACGGGATGTATGTTATTCCACTGGAAGTGAAAGCTGAAGAAAATCTACAGGCAAAAAGTCTGAAAAGCTACTGCAGCAAATACCAGCCCAAATATGCAATACGCAGTTCCATGTCTGACTTTAGGCAGGAAGACTGGATGATTAACTTCCCTCTTTACGCAGTCAATGAGCTGCCCCAATGGATTCAGACTCAAGAACATTAAAATGCAAAGAGTATTCAACTATTATTGTAATAATAGGATATAGGGCTTTCAAACTTAATTGATCTATCACTTTTCATTGAGAAGAATGGTAAGAAAGTGTTAGAATTGTAGGGGGCTTCGGGACATGATTATTGAAACATACGATGATACATACGAAGATATGTGCTCACTAAATCAGAACTTGACATTTGAAACGGCCAAGAGAGAATTCGATATGCGGAAAGTCCCGTTTGGCATAGATCAGTTTAAAACTCTAAAAATCATAAACTCAGAAGGTGCTTATTTAAACCTGGGATTGTTGTTGTCGGATCAGTGTTTGCATACCATTAAAGTTGATTTGTTTGAAGGCACAAACAAATCAGCATTGCAGGATCGGCGCGAGTTTGGCGGATCAATTTTAAAACAGTTAAATGATGCATACGATTATATCAAACAACATAACCGGACTAAAGTGGAGTTTTCCGGACATTATCAAATTGATCATAGGGATTATCCGGAAGAGGCCGTGCGTGAGGCATTGCTGAATTCACTTGTTCATAGGGATTATTTATGTAGTGACAGTACACACATTAATATTTTTGATGACCGAATTGAGTTTGTTTCAATCGGAAGTTTAGTTAAAGGGATCTCGTTAAATGATATTTTGCTGGGCGTGTCAATCATGCGCAATGAGAAACTGGCAAATATCTTTTATCGGCTCATGCTGATTGAAGCGTATGGGACTGGCATACCTAGGATTATAGGTAGTTATGACAGGTACTCTCTGAAGCCAAACTTTGTGGTATCAGACAATACATTTATAACTGTTCTGCCAAACACCAATAAAGTGGACGAGAAGGAAAAGCCGATTGAGACTTATAGAAATTAGAAGTTTTCGTACGACAAAAGTACGACAAAGTAGACGTTTTAACTCGGTTTATATCGGTTCGATGATTTAAAGAAAACCGCATAGATACTGGAAAATCCGCACCAATGCTATGCTTTCATGAACCCTAGCATTCGCTTGACGTGCGAAAGGTCATAGATTCGAGTTCTATAACGTCCACCATAAAAAGCAAGCAGTAAAACTGCTTGCTTTTTTTTATCTGCTTTAGCAGGTTTTTCAAACGGCAAGACGTTTGGAGAACGAAAATCTACCAATTCATTTTACGGGTGGTCTTGACTGAAATATCAGAATAATTTTTAATAATATATGGAACAAAATTCCACGTTGTTAATCTTATTACGACATTGTTTATTGAAAAGAATAGTATAGTGGAATATAATGTCATTATAGATATAATTATTTTAGGAAGAATGTGAAAAATGTTCTATTTGATATAATGCGCGGCTGGAGCTACTTCATAGTTTAGCAATGCGAAGGCGGAGCAAATTCATATTATTTATATAGCGGCAACGTGGAGATTAATGTATGAAAACAAGAAGCGTATTGGTCGTTTCCCATAATGATCAATGGTCAAAAGAATTTGAAAAGATCAGATTGGAAATTGTCGCAGCTTTAGGTCAATTGGCAGTATCGGTTGAACACGTTGGGAGCACTTCGGTAAAAGGATTATGGGCGAAACCGATCATTGATATTGATATTGTTATTTCCGATAATAAGCTTCTGCCACAAGTGATAAATACGCTGGAGAATATAGGTTATCAATATGAAGGTAACCTTGGAATCGAAGGACGAGAAGCTTTTCGCTATGACAATAAGCCAGAATTTATGCTTCATCATCTTTATGTTTGTCCTCAGGATTCAAAAGAACTAAAGCGGCATCTTGTTTTTCGGGATTACCTTCGTACGCATCCTAATGCTGTTCAGGAGTATAGTCAGGTTAAGCGTGAAGGAGCGGCATTGTTCCCAGAAGATATTGAAGCATATATTCAATATAAAAGTCCGACTATTGAAAAGATTTATCAATGTTGCGGATTATGAGCACACATGCCGTCTCTCCTCCGTTTCATTATTTTATGATATTTGTTTCGATTACAATTAACTGTATTTTAGTACCATTGAAATTCGTAGTGAAATAGTATGAATAATATTTGAAAAAAGCGCCATAGATTCTTTTTTGGAGATGATCAAATGAAAACCGTAATTATTTATTATACCTTGGGCGGCTCCACCAAGAAAGAGGCGGAAAGCCTGGCAAAAAAGCTCGCCGCCCCTTTATGCAGAGTGAAAGAAGCTCATGAACGCGGTCTTTTTGCCGCCTTCGTTCCCGGTGGATTTTTGGCTATGCGCCGGAAGACCGTGGCCATAAAGCCGCTGAATATCGACTTGCAGGAATATGACCGTATTATCATCGGCTGCCCAGTGTGGGCCGGGTTTCCGGCGCCTGCATTCAATGCCATTATGAAACTGTTACCCGCAGATAAAGAAGTGGAGCTTTTTCTCTGCTCCGGTGGTGGCGATACGCAAAAGAGCGAGCAAGGGACCAAAGAGCTGATCAAAAAGAAAGGCTGCAAATTGATCTCCTATCGTAACGTCTGTACAAGTGTTCTACCGGGAAAAATGAAAGAATGACCTTATAATAGCTTTATGTTTAAACCGTGCATCTGCAGGTGGTTCCATTATATAATACGTAGTATAGCGGGCTTCTCCAACTTCGTATAAGACCGGTAACTTGGGTTGTTATCAGGTCATGAAAGGGGTAATTCAATGAATCGATGTGATTGGTGTAAATCAGATGACTTATATATCAAATATCATGATGAAGAATGGGGAGTTCCGGTCTGCGATGATAGAAAACATTTTGAATTTTTAGTACTGGAAGCTGCGCAGTCTGGGCTAAGTTGGTTGACCATACTCAGAAAAAGGGAAAATTATCGAATTGCTTACGAGAATTTCGAACCGGAAAAAGTAGCAGCATATGATGACCAAAAGATAGACGAGCTTCTCTTAAATCAAGGAATCATTAGGAATAGAAGAAAAATTGAAGCCTCAATCAACAATGCACGTAAATTTTTAGAAATCCAAAGGGAGTTTGGCAGCTTCAACAGCTATATTTGGAAATTTGTAAATCAACAGCCAATTATGAATAGCTACCAAAATATATCACAAATACCCGCAACTTCGGCTTTGTCAGATGTGATCAGCAAAGATTTAAAGCAACGAGGGTTCCGCTTTCTGGGCTCAATTACAATTTACTCGCATATGCAGGCGACAGGTATTGTAAATGACCATGTTGACTCTTGTTTCAGAAAACACAGTTGCACAAAATAATCTATTCGATTCTTAATCATTTTCTTCTGAACTTCATATAAGACCAACAATGTGTGTTAGGAGAGTGAAAAACGAGCTACGCAGTTTATTTATGATATTCTTTTCAATCATTAGCTTTTCTCAAGCTGCACATTATGTTTACACTCTGCGAACAAGATAATTCCTGATTATTTATGGGAAGTGATATTATATGGTTGAACATTACAAAAGTTTTTCTGCGGTATTCCCAATAATATTGAAGCTTGAAAATCATAAAAAGCAAGTATTATTATCAAAACGCGCGAATACAGGATATATGGACGGCATGTGGGATTTTGCTGGCAGCGGTCATGTTGATGAGAACGAAACAGCAACACAGGCAGTTATTCGCGAGTCAAAAGAGGAAATAGGCATAATAGTAAAGCCTGATGATGTAAAATTTGCTCATTTGTCACATAGAGTTGGCAGGAATGGAAACAGAACATATTATGATATCTATTTTATTGTCGAGAATTTTTGCGGGGAGCCTTCCATTGCGGAGCCTGAAAAATGTTCTGATTTAAAATGGTTTAGTATAGAATGTTTGCCATCTGACATTATAAAGATCAGAAAAAACGTATTGAAATTATACTTAAACTCAGAATATTATAGTGAGCTTGTTATAGAGTAGCTACGTATGTTTATGATATTAACAGATTTCAATTATTGATATAACAAGGATTGATAATTATGGATTTAGAAAACGTTATCATATCGGTAGAAAGCCCATTTTCCTCAGATGCCATATCTTTAATGGATGAACTTTCAGAATGTCTTCAGAGCATTACAGGGGATAACGGCAAGAACTCATTTGACGTCAATGATGTTTGTAACGATCGAGCCAAATTCGTAATTGCCTGGAATCAAAGCGGCAAGGCAATTGGCTGTGGAGCATTTAGACCTATAAATGGAGCAACTGCAGAAGTTAAAAGAATGTTTGCAAAAGAAAAAGGTATAGGAATTGGCAATAAGATTCTTTCCTTTCTTGAGCATCAAGCATATGACATGGGCTATAAAACTCTCTGCCTTGAAACGCGTATTGTTAATGCTAAAGCAGTTTCATTTTATGAACGGAGTGGATACAAGAAAATACCAAACTACGGAAAATACGTAGGAAGAGCAAATGCTATCTGCTTTGAGAAAAATTTGTTATTTTAATTTGACGGTATATTGTGCAGCATCACTTGCCTATGAACTTCCCATAATGTTTATGATGTACAATGGGCAAGCGATCTTATTTATACAACAGGGAGAATGAAAAAGAATGGAAAAGAATGAACTTTTCAAAGCACTTGAAATTATGGATGAAAGATTTGGTCATGATACGCTTATTTCACTTGCTACCATTGATAGAAATATCCCTGCTGTGCGTATTGTGAACAGTTATTATGAAAACGGAGCATTTTACACTATTACATATGCACTCTCGGATAAGATGAAACAGATAGAAACAAATTCTATGGTTGCAATATGTGGAGAATGGTTTACTGCTCATGGTGTTGGTGAAAATATAGGACATGTTTGCGATAAGCGAAATACAGAAATAATAACAAAATTGAAAGATGCATTTTCAGAATGGTATTACAATGGGCATATTGATGAAAGCGACCCGAATACGATTATTCTCCGCATTCGATTGACAGATGCTATTCTTCTCAGCCATGGTACAAGGTATGATATTGATTTCAACACTATTTGAACAAATAAGCAAACACGTCATCAATGGAAGTATATTTAATCGCGCATTATGTTTACACTCTGCGAAAAGAGTGTAATCCGATTAATTTATATAACCACACATAGTGGAGGACAAAATGAAGCGATTAACGAAGTACCTCGCCATAACATTCGTGATCACATGGGCTTTGTGGTGGGGGGACGTGATTCTTGTGAAGTTTACGGCTTTGCAAGAGAGCGATTTTTTACCGATGGCGCTCTTCACAGTCGGCGGGTTTGGTCCGACTATTGCCGCACTATTCTGCCTTGAGGACAAAGCGAGCACCAAAAGCATCGGAAAGTTCATTTTCAGGTGCGGGAAAAAGTCTCTTTTAATATTGCTGCTTTTTATTGTACTTGAAATGGCTGCTTTCGGCTTGTCCTCAATGGAGAAAAATCCAGAAATCAGTGCCGTTGCTATTCCTTTGGTTTTTCTGCAAACGGTTTTTATTTATGGCGGCAACGAGGAATTGGGCTGGCGTGGCATCATGCAGCCGATTCTGCAAAAGAAACTGCCGTATCCCATAGCGACCTTAACTGTCGGCGTGGTTTGGTCTTTGTGGCATATTCCTCTGTGGTTTATTGAAGGAAACTCTCATCAAGGGTCATCTTTTCTTGTGTTTGCCTTGCTGGCCGTTTTATTAAGTTATTGGCTTTCCGCTATCATAAACAGCAACGGAAGCGTGTTTTGGTGTATGATTCTACATGGAGCAACTAATACACTGCTGTCAGTATTTGTAATAAAAACAAACTGGACTTTGATTTTAGGCCTGCTTTTAATGACAGCATTGGCAGTTATCATCAGCATGAGAAGCATAAAAGCACAGCAGATAGATAAACAACTATCCTGGATATAATGAACGAAATTTGTCTTTTTTCCCTTGTTTTTAGCTTATGTTTATGACATACGACGAGAGTACAAATCAATTATAATATTAAACGGAGATAGTTATGAAAAACAGGATTGTAATATTGGGTATAGCCAATGTTAGGGTATATGCTGCAACTGTAGCTTTATATATAATCTTTGCAGTTAAAAGGCTAAAAACCATATTATTGATTTGCGGTAGTTTGTGTCTGTTGGGATTTTTCGGAACGGCACTTGTTAATGGAAATCATTGGTATCTGGTACCACTGGGGTATGGTCTAGGAGCGATTATAGTATGCATAGAGATGCTATCAGATTTTAAAACGATAAAATGAGCACAATGTGTTACTCTAAGCTTCTGTGTCTGCCTCAGATTCGCATTATGTTTATGATGCACGCTGGAGTTAATATTTACTTGAGAATGTCGCAGTAACAAGGACAGTAGTATTATAATTGCAATTGAGGAGAGAACAACATGGATTCATTCATCAGCAATCGAGCCTTTATGAAAAGCGGGTTTGATCTAACCGAACGGGATTTTGTTTCCGACCAGGAGTGCGGTCTGCCGCCGCCACCTGTCGAGAAACCACTGGAAGGCTATTTGAAAATAATTCAACTACCGGCCGTACAAAAAAGTATTATGAAGCATGGTGATTTGTACTCATGTTTCGAGAACCGCAGAAGCAGGCGAAGGTTTCTTGATGTACCGGTCAGTCTGGAGGAATTGTCTTTTTTGCTATGGTCTACCCAAGGGGTACAGAAAATCATTCCCGCCTATAAGAAGGCGGGCCATATAACCTTGCGTCCCGTTCCTTCTGCAGGCGGTAGGCATGCATATGAGACATATCTTGCGGTCAATAACGTAGCTGGGTTGGAGGAGGGAATATACCTCTATTTGCCGGTCGAACACAAACTTGCTTTTTGCTATCCGGAAGATCATTTGCCAGAGAAGCTAGCCTTGGCCTATGGCGGTGAAAATTATCAAGACGAAGCCAAATGGCTCAGCAAAGCGCCGGTAGTATTCCTGTGGTCGTGCATACCATATCGCGGGGAATGGCGGTATCATTGCGAAGCTCACCGATTGATGCTGCTGGATATTGGGCATGTATGCCAAAATCTTTATCTAGCATGCGAGAGCATTGGCTGCGGTACTTGTGCCATTGCGGCGTACGTCCAAAAGGCTTTTGATGAGTTGCTCCGTATAGACGGCGAAAATGAATATCTTGTTTATCTTTCTGCTGTTGGTAAAATAGAATGATATAAGTAAATATAAGAATATATGTCATTATGTTTAAACCGACTGAACTTGAACCCATCATTTATAAATTCCAGAGGAGAGAAAATTTGGAAGAACAATATTATCTAGAGGAGCCTAGCGAATCTGACGAGGAGGCTGTGAAGCTCTTAACTGACAAGTGGAAGGCTTTTGGCGGCAGAATGAATCCGAGACTTCATTATGTTTATGACCTACTTGCAGGTCGTTAAATTTGAATATGAAAGGATACTGACATGGTTGAATTTAGGTATGATACGCAGCTACTAATCGAAGGTACTGAATTAGACGAGGACATTATTCATGACTATTTTATCGCCAATTTCAAAGGAGATTGCTTGATCGCTGTCGGTGATGATACATTGATTAAAATTCATTTTCATACGAACGAACCGTGGAAAGTGCTGGAATACTGTGCCTCACAGGGAGAAATCCACGATATTGTGATTGAAGATATGGACAGGCAGGCAAGAGGATTAAAAGGATAGTTCCAGGATCTTTGCGCAAACAAAGCGCTGATTATGTTTATGATACCCTTTGAGTAACGTAATCCGGCTTATCATTTCACTCCATTGATAAAAGGAATCGCATTCATGAAAACAAAAGAAACAACCAGGCATTTTGTATATATGCTCCATTGCGCCGACGGTACAATCTACAGCGGCTACTCAACCGACCCAAACCGCCGTGTCAAAACACATAACAGCGGACAAGGAGCAAAGTACACGCGTTCTCGCTTACCGGTTGAACTGGTTTTTACCGAGTGCTTTCCAACAAAAAGTGAGGCGCTAAAACGTGAGGCGGCACTCAAAAAACTTAGCCATGCCGAAAAGCTTACATTAATTTCATCTGGCTTAGTGGCTTTCAATGAGCCTACTTAGCAACTTACAAGCTGTAAGCTTCATATTATTTCGTCTCCCTTTCCTTTTGAGTTGCACATTATGCTTCGACACTCATTGAAAACACAATCTGGTTATTTATATTTGGGGATGGTACCAATATGGACAAAAATTCAGTTAACAGAACGAGCATTATAGGTGCAGGCGAGGTTGGCCGCGCCATCTCAATTGATATGGACAAGGATACGATTCATCAAACAAACTGCCTCTTTTGGGACACAAAAGGAAACGACGTTCTAGGAACGACAGCGCTCCCCAAATACGGAGCATTTGTCTCCGAAGAAAAATGCCAGTTTTTTGGCGATGTCTGTAGGAAAAAGGTACTGGAGATAGGCTGTGGAACCGGTCATTCCCTGCAATATTTGGGGGAACGTAAAGCATCTGAACTATGGGGTATGGATCTGTCAAAAGAACAGATCGAAAAGGCGAAGCAGCATTTGGCGTCATTCGGCCTTTCAGCAAAATTAATTTGTTCCCCCATGGAAGAGGAATGTGGCATACCGGTGGATTATTTTGACTTTGTTTATTCGGTTTATGCCATAGGATGGACCACCGATCTTGAGGGTACTTTTCGCCGAATTGCTTCTTACCTAAAAAAAGACGCCGTATTTATTTTCAGCTGGTCCCACCCCGTACACAAATGTGTTGCTGTAGAAAACGATATGCTTGTTTTTAAAAAATGTTATTTCGACGAGTCTTGGTACTCTGTATTACTTGATGAAGGTGCGCTCACATTGTCAGACCGTAAACTGTCCACCTATGTGAATGCGTTGGCAAAAGCGGGATTTGTAATTGAGCAAATGATTGAGGAAACCGACAATGAAATGATGCAATCGCGGGACGACAACAGCGATTTCGTAAAAAAAGCAAAGATGCTTCCTGTAACTTTTGTAATCAAAGCAAGAAAACTATAAGCGTACAGTGTAAGCACAATGTGTCCTTCCGCCTATATTTTGGATTTCACAGTATGTTTATGATATTCTTTACAAGCACAATCTGATTATTTATAAAATACACAGGCAGGTAAACTAAAAAACAACAGAAGGTTTTTATGAGTGAATTTCTGAAATTGGAAGATTTAATAGATTTTTCAGATACAGGCTACGAAGAAGGGGTCATTAACCTTTTACAAGATAATGGAATAACAATTGATGATTTTCAATATGTCGGAAAGTGTGATTCTGAATGTCCAAATTGTGAAGCGGAAAGTTTCAGCGTTTGGCGAAAAAATATAGGCTTTATAAAAGACAAAGAAATGTTTACTTTCGATTTAGATGCAGCTGATGATATTTTAGATTTCGCAATATACTTGTGTAATAAGTGCGGAAAGTGGACTACTTATATTGAATAATACAGTTAATCTGCGATTACCGATCAACTACAAGCATCATCATGAGCATAATGCGTTATCTTCCTTTCCCTTTTAGCTTCGCATAATGTTTATACTTTGATTTTGATTTTCATTTGTCCGGTTTTAATTGAATATCTTGTTCTTCGGCGCTGTGCTATGATGCAAACTAATACAGATGAAATGGGTGAGAAAATGATCAGTGTGTTCCTGGTGGAGGATGAATTTGTAGTCCGTGAGGGAATGAAAAACAATGTTGATTGGGCCGGCAGCAGCATCAAATTTCTTGGCGAAGCGGCGGATGGAGAACTGGCCTATCCGCTGATTCAGAAGCTGAAACCGGATATTGTGATTACAGATATAAAGATGCCGTTTATGGATGGACTCGACCTCTCCCGCCTCATCCGGAAAGAGCTTCCCAAAACAAAGATCGTTATTCTTTCGGGTTACGGTGATTTTGATTACGCAAAGCAGGCCATCAGCATCGGTGTTACCGATTATCTGCTGAAGCCGATTTCATCGGAAAAATTGTTGGAAGCCGTGCAGCACGTGGCGGACGTTATTCGTGAAGAGCGGAAAAAGGAAGAAAACCTGCGCCGGTTTGAAGAGGAGATGAAAGAGAACGAAGACCTTGCGCGGAGCAAATACTTTGACGAGGTGATTTCGGGGCAGCTTTCCTCCGCAGATATTATTTCCAAAGGGCAGAGCCGGAACATAGATTTTGGGGCAAGCTGCTTCCGTATTGTTCTGTATGAGGTGAACGACGCGGCGCAGAACGAAGAAATGATGTGCTACTCCGGCAAAGTAGTGCAATTCATGGAGGCGCTTCAGAAAGAGGAAGAAGAGCTGCCACGTGTGGATATCTTCCCGCGCGGTGTGGAGGGGCTGGCATTCCTGGTTAAGGCGGATTCGGATACTGAACTGGAAGTGAACACCAAAGCTCTGCTGAACTTGCTGGGCGGTCTGCGGGAAGCCGTGGGCGAGCTGCGGTATTTTGCGGCAATCGGCAGCCCGACCCACCGGCCAAAAGAAATTGCGGAGTCATTCTACGGCGCAAGGCGGGTGTTTGCTTACCGTTATCTCGGGCAAAAAAACCGAATTGTCAATTACGATGAGTCCGAGAGCTTCAAAGTGGTTGACGATTGCCTGCAGAACAGGATGGAGATAAACATAAGTGAGCTTGACCGAAACGTTGTGCGTAATTTTCTGCGGAACGGTTTGCTCTCAGAAGCCCCCGCCTTCACGGCGAATTTTTTCGTTCAGTTAGGAGAAAACAACCTGGCCTCCATGATGTTCCGGCAATATGCCACCATGGATCTTTACCTCTGTGTGGCGGCGTTTCTTCGGGAAATCGGATACAGTGAGGAGAATATTCGGAAACACATCGGCGACATCAACGCGATATCCGCCGCGCTGGCTTCGGTACAGCAGGCAAAAGCCTGCATGGCGAAAATCATCAAACAGACTATTATAGTGCGTGACGATAAAGCAACCAAGCGTTATGGCAAGCTCATAGAGGATGCCAAAGAGTATATCAGCAGGAATTACGCCAACGAGGAGATTTCACTGAATACGACTGCTCAGAGCGTCAACCTGAGCCCAAACCATTTCAGTACGATTTTCTCGCAGGAAACCGGCGGTACTTTTATTGAATACCTGACAGACCTGCGCATGGAAAAGGCCCGTGAAATGCTCCGCTGCACCGATATGAAAACCTCTGAAATAGCTTACCGCGTGGGCTATCAGGATCCACATTATTTCAGTTATCTGTTTCGGAAGATCAATAACTGTTCGCCGCGGGAATACAGGGAGAAACGATGAAACAGTCAAGAAAGTATTCGATCCGCAGCCGTCTCTACATATTGTCAGTCGGTATCCTCGTTCCTTTTGTGGTTTTGGCAGTTTACCTCACCACAAGCCTCATCAAGCTGACAAATTCCTACGATAAGATTGTGCGGAACATTACGGTGGCAAACAGCTATAACATTGAATTCAAAAAAGACTATGACTACGTTCTGTACCGCATGATCATTTCTTCGGTAAACGCAAAGGATGCAAAGCAGAAACTGGGGCTGCAGGACCCATATGTCATGCTGGATGGGGTTACGCAGCGCTACCGCTCTTTGCAGGGCAGCACCACCGGGCAGGAAAACGAGCACCGCATCGAGTCCACTATCAGGATGCTGACCAACCTTAGAAAATACACACAGACGATCGACGAAAACATATCACGGGGTGGAAGGTACACCGAGAACAGCCAGATGCTCGACCTTGATATCCGAAACGTAACGGAGCTTGTGCTGGAGAACACGCAGGAGTACATTTATTACGAGGCCACGGAAATGGAGACCGTTCGCACCGAGCTGCAGGCAAAGAAAAATCAAGCCGTCACCCTGACATTTATCGTGTTCGCAGCGGCCCTGGCATGGTCGGTGCTTCTCATCCGAAACATGGTGCGAAGCATTTCTATTCCGCTGGGGAATCTGTGTACCCTGACAAAGCAGGTGGCGAACGGTAACTTTGAAACGCGTGTAAGAACCGGAAGCACCGATGAGATTCAGACCTTGAACGACAGCTTCAACAGCATGACTGAGCAGATCGGCGAATTGGTGGACAACATTCGTACAGAGCAGTTCAATCAGCGAAAAACCGAGCTGAAACTTTTACAAGCGCAGATTAATCCACATTTCCTTTACAACACACTCGACACCATTGTGTGGCTGGCAGAGGCGGAAGAAAAGAAACAGGTGGTATCCATGGTTACCAGCCTGTCGGATTTCTTTCGCACCACACTCAGCCAGGGGAGGGATTATATTACTGTGCAGGAAGAAGAGCTTCATGTGCGCAGCTACCTGAAGATTCAGAAGTTCCGCTATCAGGATATTTTGGATTACTGCGTTTGTTTCCCGGAGGAGCTGTACCCGTACACCACCCTGAAGTTGACGCTGCAGCCAATTGTGGAGAACGCGCTGTACCATGGCATAAAAAATAAGCGCGGCAAAGGAGTTATCTGCGTTTCCGCGCGTATGACGGACCAGCAGGATATAGAATTCACTGTTTCAGACGACGGGGTGGGAATGCTGCCCATGGAGCTTGATAATCTGCGCGAAAGGATCAGCGGCCGCACGGAAGCCGCAGTCGACAATATTCACGGTATTGGTCTGCTGAATGTAAACGAAAGAATTCATCTGAACTACGGCCCGCAGTACGGAATCCGGGTGGAAAGTACCTATGGCGAGGGCACCACTGTAACGGTTCTGATCCCGGCAAAAAAATATGGACCTTCTGAGCTGGGCAGCAGTTGATTGCCCGGATGGAATTTCCCGGAAAAAAGCGAATCAAAGTTGGAAAAAATCCAACTTTGTTCGTTTTTTTGTTTCCAATAGATAAGTATCATGACAAAGTTGAGAAAAAATGCTACAAAACCGATAAATTTATTTCTGGGCATTTATGCGATTTTGATTTATCATAGAGACATCGAAAATCAAAACCCAATCTAAAAGGAGGATGTTGTAGTATGAAAAAGAAATGGTTGTCCGTCATCTTGGCATCGGCACTGATTGTCTCTTTAACAGCCTGCGGAGGTAACACAACGGCTGCGACCAACGCACCGGCAAGCAGCGGTGCGGCGGCATCAGACAGCGGTACAGTCAGCACGAAGACAGCCGATGGCAAGACCATCACGGTCGGCTTCTCACAGGTGGGTGCGGAGTCGGACTGGAGGACGGCAAACACCGCATCCATGAAGAGCACGTTCAGCACGGCCAACGGATATAGCCTTGTGTTCGACGACGCACAGCAGAAACAGGAAAACCAGATCACCGCAATCCGTAATTTTATTCAGCAGGAAGTCAACTACATTGTTCTGGCGCCTGTTACCGAAACCGGTTGGGACACTGTGCTGAAAGAAGCTAAGGACGCCAAGATTCCGGTTATTATCGTAGACCGTATGGTAAAGGTTTCTGACGAAAGCCTTTACACCGCATGGGTCGGCTCCAATTTCAAACTGGAAGGCCAGAAGGCGGCTGCCTGGCTGAAGGATTTTGCCACAGCCAAGGGCCTGAAAAGTTCTGACCTGCACATTGTTGACATTCAGGGCACCATCGGTGCTTCCGCTCAGATCGGCCGCACCGAGGGCCTGGAGGAAGCTGCTAAGGCGAACGGTTGGGACCTTATGGCAAAAGAATCCGGCGAGTTCACTCAGGCCAAGGGCCAGGAAGTTATGGAGTCCTTCATCAAGCAATACCCGAAACTCAATGTAGTTTACTGCGAAAACGATAACGAAGCGTTTGGCGCCATTGACGCTCTGACCGCCGCCGGCAAGACTGTCGGCTCCGACATCAAGAACGGTCAGGTTATGGTTATGTCGTTCGACTGCACAAAGGCCGGACTTACAGACACACTGAATGGCAAGATCACGCTGGACACAGAGTGCAACCCACTCCATGGCCCCCGCGTACTGAAGATTATAGAAGCTCTCAAATCCGGCGGCACGGTAGACAAGAAAGCCTATGTTGACGAAGAAATGTTCAGCGCCGACACAACAGTTTCCAAGGTCTCTGCTAACAGCCAGGATTTCAATGTAACCAAATTGACACAGGAAGTCCTCGGCAAGAGAGCATACTGATCCGCTCCAAACTGGGGAGACGCCGTCAACGCAGGTAAAACAGCTCAAGAAAATCCCACTGTTCCCCGGCGGAACAGAATGGAAGAATGGCGTGATACGGCAGACGTTTTCAAACGGTATCACGCCATTCCTTTTTTATCGGCAGGCGCGTCATATAACAGAAGCAGACAACAACGAAGGCAGGTGCAGAGAATGAGTGACAGTTTGTTATTATCCATGAGGGGGATCGGCAAGACTTTTCCGGGTGTGCGGGCCCTCTCAAATGTGGACTTTTCCCTGCGTAGGGGCGAAATCCACGCACTGATGGGCGAAAACGGCGCAGGAAAGTCGACGCTCATCAAAGTTTTGACGGGTGTTTATGAGTTGGAAAATGGAGAAATCAGGATGGACGGCATCGACCATCCCATTGCCAATCATTCTCCGCAGGAGGCACAGGTCAACGGCATCAGCACGGTATATCAGGAGGTAAACCTCTGCCCGAATCTGACGGTTGCGGAAAACCTGTTCATCGGGCGCCAGCCGAAAAAGTGCGGCCTTATCGACTGGAAAACCATCAACCGAAAATCCGCGGATATTCTCAAAAGCCTCGACATCAGCACAGAACCGGGGAAACCGCTTGGGGAGTGTTCGCTGGCCATTCAGCAGATGATTGCTATCGCACGCGCGGTGGATATGAAGTGCCATGTGCTTATACTGGACGAACCGACTTCATCGTTGGACGATGAAGAAGTGGAAAAGCTGTTTACCCTCATGCGAAAGCTCCGGGGCGAGGGCGTCGGTATCATTTTTGTCACGCATTTTCTGGAACAGGTCTACGGGGTATGCGACCGCATCACCGTGTTACGTAACGGCGAACTGGTCGGCGAATATGAAACGGAAAGCCTGCCGCGCATACAGCTTGTGGCCAAAATGCTTGGCAAGGAATTCGACGATCTCGCCGATATCAAGAGTGAACGGAAAAGCTCGGGAGCCCCCACGGAGCCTGTTATCGAGGCACGCGGCCTAACCCACGCGAGCACCATCAAGCCCTTCGATCTGACCATCAATAAAGGCGAAGTCATCGGGCTGACAGGACTGCTCGGCTCCGGCCGCTCCGAGTTGGTGCGCACTATTTACGGCGCCGACCGGCCCACAGGAGGAACGCTGAAGGTGAAGGGCAAGGCGGTGAACATCACAAAGCCGCTGGACGCCATGAAAAATGGCATGGCCTATCTGCCGGAAGACAGAAAGAAGGACGGCATCATCGCGGATCTTTCCGTAAGGGAAAACATCATCCTCGCCTTGCAGGCAAAGCGGGGGCTGTTCCATCTGATGAGCCGGAAGGAAATGGATGAGGCGGCGGACCGGTTCATTGACCTGCTGGAGATTAAAACACCGGACCGTGAAAAACCGGTCGGCAGCCTTTCCGGGGGAAACCAGCAGAAGGTTATCCTTGGCCGCTGGCTGCTGACCAACCCGGATTTTCTGATTTTGGACGAACCGACACGCGGCATCGATATCGGAACCAAGACGGAAATCCAAAAGCTGGTGCTGCAAATGGCGGACGAAGGCAAGACGATTACCTTCATCTCGTCTGAAATTGATGAGATGCTGCGTACCTGCTCGCACATTGCGGTGCTGCGCGACGGCAAAATGGTGGGCGAGCTGAAGGGCGACGAGCTTACGCAGGTGCACATCATGCAGACTATTGCCGGAAATCAGTCCGGCAAGGCCGCGGCGGAAGCGGCCGACGAGGAAGGAGGCGCAAACATATGAAAGCAAAAACGGCGTTCAATTGGAAAAAGCTGACGCACTCCCGATTTTTCATGCCGATTGTATGTCTTTTACTGGTTCTTCTCATCAATGTGATTCAAACTCCGAATTTCTTCGCAATCTCGATTAACAATGGGGTGCTGTACGGATATCTGATCGACATCATCAACCGCGCCTCGGAGCTTGTCATTCTTGCGGTGGGCATGACACTGGTAACGGCGTCATCCGGTGGCCAGGATATCAGCGTGGGCGCAATCATGGCCGTGGCGGCGGGTATTTGCTGCCAGATTCTTTCCGGCGGTGCGGTAAGCACAAACACGCTTATGGCTCCCATTGCCATTGCCATCCTTGCGGCGCTGGCGGCTTCCGTACTCTGCGGTGCTTTTAACGGATTTCTTGTTTCGGTGCTGGGAATTCAACCCATGGTTGCCACTCTCATCCTTTTTACGGCGGGGCGCGGCATTGCCCAACTGGTAACCAAGGGACAAATTACTTATGTGCGCGTCGATTCTTATAAAATACTGGGCGGATACATTGGTGCGTGCCCGGTGCCGACACCCGTTTTCTTCGCCATTGGCGCAGTCATCGTTGTCAGCTTGCTTTTAAAGAAGACGGCGCTCGGCCTGTACATAGAGAGCGTGGGCATCAACGGGTCGGCCTCGCGCATGGTGGGCTTGAACAGCGCCCGCATCAAATTCCTGACTTACATGATTCTGGGGCTGCTTTCCGGTGTGGCGGGGGTGGTCGCTTCCAGCCGCATTTATTCGGCGGACGCGAACAATATCGGTCTCAATCTTGAAATGGACGCCATTCTTGCAGTAGCGCTCGGCGGGAACAGTCTCGGCGGCGGCAAGTTTAACCTGATGGGCTCCGTAATTGGCGCCTACACGATTCAGGCGCTGACGACGACGCTCTACGCCATGAAGGTTTCGGCGGATCAGCTTCCGGTATACAAGGCGATTGTTGTCATCATCATCGTAGTCATTCAAAGTCCGACTTTTCAGAAAAAAATTCGGGCTATGCGCAGTGGAAAGGCGGTGGCCGTCAATGCTGGATAAGCTAACGCAGGCGAAGAATAAAAAGAAGCCAGGTGCGGTTGCCTTTCTGCTCATGATTACGATTCTGCTTTTTGTTGTCATGTATTCTATCGGCATGGTCGTATTTGCAAGCAAAGGCTTTGCAAAGCCACAGATGTTTATGAATCTGTTCATTTCCAACGCGGGACTGATCGTCATCGGCTGTGGGCTGACTATTGTGATGATCACCGGAGGAATCGATATTTCCGTCGGTTCTGTGACGGCGCTGGTGTGTATGGTGGCGGCGGATCTAATGGAGCACAAGGGCATGGACGCATACGCGGCACTTCTTTCCGCACTGCTCATCGGGCTTGCGTTCGGCGTAGTGCAGGGCTACCTGATTTCATACCTTAACATTCAGCCGTTTATTGTCACGCTTGCGGGACTGTTCTTCGGGCGCGGTATGACGGCTGTAGTCAGCACAGAAATGATCGCGGTGAAAAACGCGCGGTTCCTGCAATGGGCAAACGCAAAAATTAATTTGCCCATTGGGTATACAAATAAGAACGGCGCGTTTATTCCCGCCTACATTTATCCAACGGTCATTATCGCACTTATCGTTGTGGTGCTTATCTCCGTCATGCTGCGGCGTTCCAATTTCGGCCGTGAGTTGTACGCTATCGGCGGTAACCAGCAAAGCGCTCTCATGATGGGCCTGAACGTACGCAAGGTGAAAATGATGGCCTATGTTCTTGATGGGCTGTTGGCCGGGCTCGGTGGATTCCTATTCTTCCTGAACAGCTGCGCCGGATTTGTGGAGCAGGCAAAGGGACTTGAAATGGATGCCATTTCTGCGGCGGTCATTGGCGGTACACTGCTTTCCGGCGGTGTTGGCACCGTGGTGGGGACCCTGTTCGGTGTGCTCATCAAAGGTACGATTGCAAGCCTGATTACCACACAGGGCACGCTCTCCAGCTGGTGGGTCAGAATCGTTCTCTCCGCGCTCCTTTGCTTCTTCATTGTCCTTCAGGCCATCATCGCCGGAGTGGGTGGGAAAAAGCTCAAAAAATAGTAGTCAGCGCCTTATGATGGCGCACCTCTCCCCAATACTGCATCAAATTATCCTGAGATGCGAAAAAGGTCGGTATATTAATATAGCAGAATAGATAAATTTCAATTGTGCAAACAGAGCACAAAGAACCTGTTTGTAAGGAATTTGATTGAAACCAAACGTGCGCCATTTGAGATTTGGCGCGCGTTTGGTTTTTCTTATAATTTTACACGTAACCAAAGGGTGGCTTATTTGCTGCGTTGAATAAAAGCTGCCAGTATGTTATAACGATAATATAGAATTCAGAGCTCCTTTGGACTTTGCGTAAAACCAGAAATACTGATTCGATATTATAAGCAGACTTAGCAACCCGGAGATAAATGCGAATTGCGCATAGTGCGAGTTCAAAAAGCGGAGCGGTTCTGCTTTTTATAATTTCGGCAGAAACAGCCATAACAGTACCAGCCAGTTTGAATTGGTACTGTTATGGCTGTTTTTGGTTCAAAATATCAGGACCAGGGCGGTATGATTCGTCTCGACTTCCTTTCCCATTGAACAATTGACGAAAATATGTTGTATAATGGTTTAATCCTTTAGACCTTCTGTGTATGAAGGAAAGACGATGCACATACCTGAACTTCTGAATGTAGCACATACATTATTAAAACGTTTCTTTAACCGGAAAAGGAGTTGCACATTTAGGGAAATGTCATAGATAAATAGTTATTTTGAAGTTCTTACATCCCATGGCCTTGAAGTGAAATCTCACCTCACAGAACTACAATAATCAAAAGGAGCAATGTACACACCATGAAAATCTTCTATTTCACCGGTACGGGTAATTCCTATTGGGCTGCTAAAAAAATGGGAGAATACTTTTCCGCCGAAACACACTCCATAATAGAGTATAAAGAGGAAAACCGTGTTATTGTGGACGATGACGTGTTGGGGATTGTATGTCCCACCTATCTGAGCGATATTCCATGGATTGTTAAAGAATTTCTTCTGAAAATCTCGTCAAAAAACAGACCCTATGTTTTTGCAGTGCTGACATCCAACCACGGGGAAAGCGGAAAAAGCTTCGCTAATATTGACCATGCACTGCTTGCAAACGGCTTGACCCTTTCCCTGGCCTTCGACCTGCAGATGCCGGGCAACTGTATCGAGAGTGCTGCTGAGGATGATCGGAAGCGTCTAGCCGCTGCGCCCGCGCGGATAGCTGAATTCTGTAAGGCTGTTGAAAGCAGAACGATAAACTTTTCTTCGGATCATGTCAAGGCCGGTGCGGATTTCGTAAAAAAATCTCACTTTTATTCTCCACACTCCATTATGAAGCGGTTCAAAATCACGAAAGATTGTACCGCCTGCGGGATCTGTGCTAAGGTTTGCCCCACACAAAACATTTCGATTTCTAACAGGAAAGCAATCCATGGAAAAAATTGCGCCGCCTGCTATGCTTGCGTACATTGGTGCCCGGAGCATGCAACCATTGTCAATGTGCCGACCTTTAGGGGCTTAAGACAATATCATCACCCGGAAGTTACGCTTGGCACTATGATACAAATGAAAAATAAACAAGTATAAAATGTCGCTTCGGAGTGGGTGCCGCGAAATAATGATGAGACGACGGCAACAGGACTTAAAAAAATTGAAGAAAGGATTTGTTTAAATGAAAAAAGTAATTCTAATTGGAGGAAGCGGTTATATCGGATCACATTTGATGGAAAGATGGATAAAGACGAATTCCGACGTAGAGTTTATTAGCCTCTCCCGTAACGGAAAGCCGGAAAAACTCCCAAAGCACCTTCTAAATAGCGATAAAATAAAATGGATCTCCGCTGATATTTTTAATGTAGATTCTTATATCGCTGAATTACCAGAGCATGCGGATGCCATTGTAGATTTAGTTGGTACAGCCACTGCTAAGGATGTGCAGTCATTTGAAAAACTCAACGTAGAACCTGCTAAAATCATGGTAAAACTTATGGATCGACTGACTGTCCGCAAAGGCTGCTATATCTCCGGTATGATTGGAATGCCTGCGACTAACAAGTTATTCATAGATTCTAAGCGAAAGGGCGAAGCCGTGGTGAACGCAAGTAAAAAAGAGGTCAGTATTATCAGACCCAGTTTGGTTTATGGTGACCGTCCCGGTGTCGGAGCGATGGTTTTCTTCATGAAGGCGATGGGCCTGTTCAGAAAAGACCTCAAGCCGATAAAAGTGGATCAGCTGGCTGATCAGATCATCCGGGTTTGCAAATAAACTGCGAACCGGAATGTTTTACACAAACAACATCTTTTAGGTCATAGAACACTTAAGCTAAGTTACGCAGTTCGCCGACAGAATGCGAAGCAAATTTACATTTCAGTACTGAATATGAACTTGGCTAAAGCATATTGGTTTAAACATATGAATAAATTATGGGGGTCATTATGGACGAATGTACAGTTAACAGGCGAAAACTTTCCGATGAGTTTAAAGAATTTCGTAAAGTATTTATCGCATTGGGTGATGAAACCAGGCAGCAAATCTTCATTACATTTCTTGAAAACGAAGAAATCGGGATGAGGGTACCAGAGATTACTAAACAGACACATCTATCACGTCCTGCAGTGTCACATCATCTTCAGATTCTGAAAGACGCAAGTTTAATCGGTATGAAGCGTATTGGAACAATGAACTATTACTACGTCGATGCCAATACCGGGAAATGGAGCAACTTTAAAAAATTGGTCGACAATATTAATGTACTGATTTCTGAAGCAAATGCAAATAATTATCCACGCATACCGGAAGAATAGAAAAAATGAATCTCATGATACCTTGGAAAAAATTCTTGCAGATACAGGCTGGCAGAGCTCCATATTAGGATATGTACAGCAGGTGGTTTTACCAGCACCGGGAGGGCTCACGAGAATTGACTTGCAGCATTCAGACAGGACTGTTACTGCCTAGTTAAATAGGAAGAGATATCATTTCGCAACCCCGGCCCCTGTTCTGCCGGATTAAATCTCAGTCAGCAATCCGGATTTCATAGAAAAGAGACGTTTCCCGTAGCGCATTGTGCTTTCATCATGCGTTACCATTAATACGGCTGTCCCTTTTTCTGCCACAGAAGCGAACAGCTTCATGATTTCCAGCGTGGTTTCTCCGTCCAAATCGCCGGTCGGCTCATCCGCGATTAACAGTTTCGGGGATGTCATTAACGCTCTTACAATAGAGACGCGGCGCATTTCTCCGCCGGAAAGGTTCGCGGGATATTGTGAGGCAAGAGGGAGAATCCCGACCTGATCAAGCAGCGCAAGAGCCTTGTCGTCCCTATCTTCTTTCCGCTTAAAAAGTGTGAAGGGGAGCATAACATTTTGCAGTACCGTTAAATTCGGCAATACACTTTGTCCCTGCATAATGTAACCAAGCTTTGTATTCCTCAGGAGGGCACCCTCTTTGTCGGAAAGGGTATCGTACTCTTTCCCTTCAAAATAGATTTTTCCGGAGGTTTGGGCCAAAAGCCCCGCCAATATATTGAGCAAGGTGCTTTTTCCGCTTCCTGACCGGCCTGAAATGCAGATAAAATCCCCTTCGCCGATTTGCAGCGAAACATCGTCCACCGCTCGGAAGGGCTTGCCGCCTTGCTTATATTCTTTTGTTATGTTTTTTGCTTCCAGAATCATATGTCACCATCCCGAATAACAGAGTAGGCATCGCCTCTGCAGATTTTGAATATCGAAACAAGTGAAGCGATCGGCCCCGCCGCAAAGGACAAAGCCAGGCTTGCAGCGGTTATCACGGCAAACTGCCAGGCGGAAGGCTGCAGATAAGGCATGCTTATGGTTCGCTGGATCAGCACTTGAAACGGAAGGATAAACAGAGCGCTGAACGCTATGCCAAGCGTGCCGCCGAGCAGACTAATCATGCCCGACTCCAAAAGCACAAGGAAAGAAAGCTTTTTCCTCGTTGCCCCCATAGAACGCAGAATTCCGAATTCGCGCTTCCTTTCATTGAGGATAACCGAAAAAACAATTCCCAGAACCAAAACCGATAAAACCCATAATAACACCGCAAGCACGGTAACAAAGCTTACGACTGTCCGCAGGTTTCCGGATACATTGCTGATGATTTTTTGTGAGATAATCAGCGAAACTTTGTTTTGATCCAACACATTGCTAATACTTTCTGCAACATCGCTGACAGAGCGGCCATCGTCAACCGCCACGGTTACCGATGAGACGGCGTCATTCGGGATCCTCTGAATTCCGCTCTTCGCGGCGTAATCGCTTTTTGCCCTTTCGGCCGCCGCAAGATTCATAAATACAGAGGTGTCAAATCCGGTTCCCGTACTCTCCATTTTTGCCGCGATCACATAATCGCGGCCGAAAAAATGCAGCTTGCCGCCGACCTTGCCGGCGATATCCGCCCCAACCACGACCTCGTTGTTGGCAAGCTCCTCGGGAAGAGTGTTTTTTATCCAGGGCTCGACTGTAAAATCTGTTTTCTGGTCGAATCCGATAATCTGTATCGTGGCGGAACAGCAGTCGGCGTTAAGCGAAGCGATAAACAACTGCGGCGACGCCACACGGACCCCCTTTACATTTGATACTTTTTCAGTCCATACTTTATCCATATAAAATGTACTGGGTTCCCCGCGCAATAAGATATTTTCCGTTTTTTGATCGTAGCCCTTCGGTACAATCAAAATGTCGGCTCCAAGCCGTTTGGTTAGACCGTCCGTGCCGTTTTTAAGGTTTAATGAAATGAGTGACCCCGAAAACAGCACAAAGGACAGAATACCAACAAGAACCACCAGCGCTGCGGTGCGGAACGGCCGGCGCTTCAGGTTGCAGAAAGCAAAACGGGAAAAAGTAAAATTATGATTTTTTCCCATGACCCTTTTCCCTCTTTTCAGCCCGGCCGGCAAGCAGCAAAAACACCGAGTTAACCGTAAATCCGGCAACGGTGAGAACGCCGATTACCTGAAGAGCCGGGAAAGTAACACTTTGGCAGAGCATGGTTTTCATTGCGCATCCGCCGATTAAGACAGCGGGGAATAATATGGCAAGGATCCCCGCGAGCGCGACGGCAATGCTAAGGCCCAGGCGTGTTTGCTGCGACGGAAAGGTCAGCAGCAATACTCCTAAAACAACAATCAGCAGGCCGACGCCGATTTCAGCCTGAGCGGTCCAGTGGCACAGCATCCAGCTGCCGTCCGATTTTGCTTCACATGGCTTAAAAATACTTTGCGGCCCGATCGAAATAAGCAGGCCGGATAAAACAGCGCCTATCCCTGAAAATAAACGATTTTTCATAGCAGAATTCCCGCTTCCATATCTGTATTTGAGTTTTGTTTTACGAATGCCCGGAATCTGTCAGCCTAAATTGTGTAATCATCCACCGTGTCCAAAAGGCCGTATTCCATCAAAATTTCCTCCAGCCGCGCCTGTGTCATCGGCTTTGGAATTGTAAACATCTCGTTTTCGTCAATCGCTTTGGCAAGGTTGCGGTATTCCTGTGCCTGCGCTGCCGCCGGGTTGTATTCAATGACGGTCTTCCGCCGTATTTCCGCCCGCTGCACCACATTGTCGCGGGGAACAAAGTAGATGAGCTGCGTGCCAAGCTCCTTTGAAAAAGCGCGCAGCAGCTCGATCTCCCGGTCCACATTGCGGCTGTTGCAAATAATTCCCCCCAGCCGAACGTCACCTTTCTGTGCAAATTTCGCAATTCCCTTTGAAATATTGTTTGCGGCGTACAGCGCCATCATTTCGCCGCTGGCCACAATGTAGATTTCCTTGGCTTTTCCTTCGCGGATGGGCATCGCAAATCCCCCGCATACAACGTCGCCCAGCACATCATAAAAGACATAATCCAAATCATCCGTGTACGCGCCGAGCCGCTCAAGCAGGCCGATTGATGTAATAATTCCACGGCCCGCACAGCCGACCCCCGGTTCCGGGCCGCCGGATTCCACGCATTTTGTACCGAGGTAACCCTTATGCATAATATCCGTCAGCTCTACCGTGCCCCCGGTTTCACGCATGGTGTCAAGCACGGTGTTCTGATTAAGCACCCCCAGCAGCAGCCTTGTGGAGTCGGCTTTCGGGTCGCAGCCAACGACCATAACGTGCTTGCCCGATTCAGCCAGGCCTGCGGTGAGATTCTGTGTTGTGGTGGATTTTCCGATACCACCCTTTCCGTAGATAGCAATTTGCCTGAGTCGCTTTTCCGACATTCTAATTTCTCCCTTATATCGTATATTCCGGTTGCGGCGTGACACTCGCAAAATGCAGCTTTTCAAGTATATTTTTGCGAATCTCAATAAAATCGTCGCTGCCCCTGTCCCGGGGCCTTGGCAGCCGAACTTCCAGTATTTCACTGATTTTACCGGGACGCGGTGTCATGATGACAATTCGGTCGCTTAAATAAATCGCTTCGTCAACGTCATGCGTTACAAGAATCATAGTTGTGCCGTCGCTTTTCCAAAGCTCCAGCAGCTTATCCTGTAAATCGGCCCTGGTGAAGGCGTCCAAAGCGCCCATGGGTTCATCCAGAAGAAGTGCGGCGGGCCGGTTGATCAATGCGCGCGCAATCGCCACACGCTGCGCCATGCCGCCGGAGATTTGATGCGGATAGGATTTTTCAAAGCCGCCCAGCCCGATCAGTTCAATAAACCGATTGACATCGGACTTATTTTCCTTGTAAACGCCCCTGGCTTTCAGCCCGGCCGTAATGTTCTTTTCCACCGTCAGCCACGGGAAAAGGCTGCCCTGCTGAAACACATAGCCAAGATGTGGGCCGGGGCCTGTGATTTTTTCGCCCTCCAGCGTAATTTCCCCGGACTCCGGCGTGTCGAGCCCTGCGACCAGGCGGAGCAGAGTCGTTTTTCCGCAGCCGGAAGGGCCGATAATCGATACAAATTCACCCTTCCTTACGGAAAGATTGATGTTTCGCAGCGCCTCGACGTCACTGTTGCTCGTATCCACATAGGTTCGGTCAACCGAAGCAATTTCTATAAGATTTTCACGGCTCATTTTACAAGCCCCCTTTGCCAGATTAACAGGCGGTTCTGAATCAATGCGATTACTTTCATAATCAGTGAAAAGAGGACGGCCATGATGATAATCGCGGCGTACACCTTGTAGTACGATGACCATGCTTTTGCCCAATTGATGTAATAGCCAAGGCCGCCCTTCGCACCCATCATTTCAGAAACGACAAGGGTTGTGAAGGCAAGGCCGTTTGCGGTGGAAATCCCGTTGAAGATTTGCGGAACCGCGTTGGGCAGCGCCACATGGAACAGCAGGTAACTTTGCTTTGCACCAAGCGTTTTTGCCACTTCATAGTAGATTCTGTGCGTGCTTTCGATTCCCTGCGCCGTCATAAACGCAACCGGGAACCAGGCGCAGATTGCAATCAGGAATACGCCGGCAAGGAATGAAGTCGGAAATACGGTCAGTGCAAACGGCATCCACGCCACAGCCGGAACGACCCCCGTTATTTTCAAAACGGGGAACACCCAATAGTAGATTTTTGGGAACCAGCCGATCAGTATTCCTGTGCCAACGCCCAGAACGATTCCGGTCAAAAAGCCAAAGAAGAACAGGCGCAGGGAATACCCGGTATTTTCCAGCAAAAAGCGGTAATCATCCACGATGACGCCTGTTACTTTTGAAGGCCCGGGAAAAAACGGCAGCGGAAGAATACTGAACTTGGTGCTCAGCAAATCCCATACGGTAAGCACGATGCCTATTGCAAAGCGAAAGGGTGCGCGGCTGACGAATTTGGCGCGCCTTGCACCGTCAAACCATGAGAATATGGCAACAGCAGCGTACAGCACAATCAACCCGAGCAGCGTAATGCGGTAAACGGTATCGCTGCCTTCCTGAATGTTCGGAACCGTCAAGCTGACAAGCTCCGCCAGAGCAAACCCCAATACGGTAAACAGTGTCCATGATAAATATTTTTTAGTCGATACCGTTTTTTGGGGGCTGCGGCTCTGACCGGTAATCAGAGCCGCAGCAAAACTTTTAAATGAGGATAATAAGTTATTCATTTTTCATCAATCACCTCCTGAAATCCGGGATTATTGATTCGGCACCTGGTAAAAGATTTGATCCGCAAATTTATTCGGATCCTTTGTTTTAAGGTAGCCGATTTTTGAAAGCTGCTGAACAAAATAAAGTACGTTTGCCTTTGTGTTCGCCGCTTTGTTCTTCTGCTCCTCTGCGGAAGGATATTTATAGCTCTTTATTAATTTTGCGGCTAGGTCCGTATCCGAAATATCGGAATATTTTTTATCGGCGATTATTTTTACCGCCTCGTCGGGATTGTTGTGAATCCAGTCCTGCGCCTTGTTGTAGGCCCGCAGGAGCGCCGCCACCTTTTGCGGGTCTTCATCGATTACCTTTTGGGATGCATAAAGGAAGCAGCAGAATTTATCGGCAAAAATCGGATCGGTTGAAAGATCAAAGATTTCTCTGAAGCCCTTGTTCTTCACAGCCAAAGAGCCGAACGGATCCCACAGGGCAGCAGCGTCGATCTCACCCTTCGCGGCAGCTTCGGTTTCAAGGTTGCCGTCACCGTAGGGAACAAAAGTCACATCTTTGTTGTCTTTTGCAACAACTCCGTGGTTTTCCAGCCAAACGCTTGCAACCTGGAACGGTGTTCCGCCAATTTCATCAACACCGATTTTCTTTCCTTTCAAATCCGCCGCAGTTTTAATCGGGGATTTTTCCGGAACAACGATTTTAATGCACCCATAGTGCAGGCCGTCCACAACCTTAACTTTTACGCCTTCTTCAATAGAAGGGAAAAACTGAAAATCACCGTTCACGATCGGAATGGTTCCGTTGTTCAGTCCGATTTTTCGTGTTTCGGTATCGGCGGAAATCAAATTGACATCAAAGCCTTCCTCTGCGAAGAAACCCTTCTCATAAGCAATGTAAATAGGCGCGCCGCACAAAGAACCGTCTTTGCCGGGAATATCAATCTTTCCGTATTTATACTTTGCCGAAGTCTGAGTTGTGCTCTGGGCCGCACTTTGGGTGCCGCTCTGCGAACCGGCCGGGGCCACGACGTCCTGCGTGCCGCACGCGGACAGCGATATGGCCAGGGCGAGAGAAAATGAAATTGTGCTAAGAATTTTTTTAGATAATTTCATAATAAAAATCTCCTCAATCTAATATGTCAGGCGAAAGCCTTTTGAAATGCCTGTTCCAAGTCGGCAATCAGGTCGGATGCGTCTTCCAGCCCTGCCGATATGCGAATTAAGTTTTCAGGAATGTCGGCGGCTGCTTTTTCATGCGCCTCCAGCTCACCGTGGGTGGTTTGCGGGGAATTCACGATAAGCGAACGCGCGTCGCCGATATTGACATGATAATGAAACAAGCGGATCGCATTCAAGAAAGTCTCCCGCTGCTTCTGCGTTCCGTGAAACCCAAAAGACAAAAGCCCGCCGGCACCCTTTTTGAAGTCGCGTTCATACAACGCGTAATAAGGGCTGGACTTCAGCGCGGGGTAGAGCACCCATTCCACCGCCTTGTGGGCTGATAAATATTCAGCCAGTGCCTTTGCGTTGCGAACCTGTTTCTCCAGGCGTTCCGACAGAGTTTCCAGCCCGATAATGGCAAGATAAGCGTCGAACGGGGAAAGCGAAGCGCCGAAATAGTTAAGATAATTGAAGCGGATCCGGCTGGTAAACGGCGCGTCGGGGAATACTTCGGGAAAGCTGCGGTGGTTGCCGTCCGCGTCGCGGAGCGTATAATATTTTTCGGAAAACTGGGGGAACTTTTCGGTTGCATAATTAAACTTTCCGCTTTCCAAAATTAAACCGGCAATCAGGTTTCCGTGCCCGTTCAGCCCTTTGGTCGCGGAATAAACCACAATATCCGCACCGTGTGCAATCGGGTTGTACAGATACGGCGTTGCAACCGTATTGTCCACTACCAGCGGAATTCCGTGCTCGTGGGCAACTTTTGCGATTGCGTCCACATCGAGCAGAACCGTATTGGGATTGCTGATGCTTTCAATATAAATCGCCTTTGTATCGGGTTGAATCTCCGCTGCCAATTCCGCGGGGTTTTCAATGTTTTTTGCAAGATCGAAATGAATTCCGAACTTCGGATAAATCTTTTTAAAGCTGTCCGCGCTTCCGCCATAAAGATAGGGGGAGGTCAGAATTCTTCCGCCGCCTTCCGCCAGATTCAGCAGAGTATAGCTGATTGCCGCCATTCCCGAAGCGAGGGCAATCGCCGCGCTCGCCCCGTCCAGTGTTTTAACACGTTCTTCTAAAACGGCTACGGTCGGATTACCCACACGGGTGTAAAGGAATCCGGCTTCTCGCAGGCCAAACAGGTTGGCAGCATTTTCTACATCCCGAAAATCATAGGATGCGGTAGCATAAATAGGCGGCGAAACGGCATAATTGTGATCTTTTGGCTCGTATCCCGCCCGAACTTTTTGCGTATCAAACTGATACACAGGGGTAGCCACTTCATTTGACATTTATTTTCTCCTTTCAATTGCTGCATCAAGGTACAGTCGGACTGGTCAGGTTCAGCCATTTTACAGTTGCACGTCATATAACACCACACCCTTTATTTAATATTTAATAAATTCTCCCGGAAGGCTGCGCTACTGCCTGATTATCCGTGCGAGAATGTATTTTCCTGTTGAATGGGACGGATATAAATTTGTTTCGAAAAATCCTTGCCGCCGGGGATGCCTGCCGCGTCGGCGCGGCATCGCTGGCAATGGCGAAACACGTTTATGTATGTTTCCGCTTCGCTGCGAACGCTGCTGATTAGCGCGCAGGTCGGCTCAGAGCACCATGCAAGCTCATGCTGCGGAATCAGGGGGATAATATTGTAAATTTTTGCACCCGCTTCGCTTACGGTTTTCGCAACCGTTTTGATATGCTCTGCGTTGATTTCCGGAATCAGCACGGTGTTGACTTTGACCGTAATACCGGCCTGTGCGACCGCTTTTATTCCTGTAACCTGGTTATGGATTAATATTTTCGCGGCTTCTTCCCCTTCATATCGCTTTCCGTGATATACGATTCCGCCACAGATACGCGCCTGAATCGACGGGTCAACAGCATTCACCGTAACGGTAAGGGTATCGATTCCAACTTCGATTATTTCAGCCGCATGCTCCGGCAGGAGCAGGCCGTTTGTGCTCATGCACTTGATGATATCCGGAAATTCCTGTTTAATCAGGCGAAAGGTTTGGAGCGCGTACGGCGTGGCCAGTGTGTCACCCGGCCCGGCAACACCCGCCACCGTAATATCCGGGCAGAGCGCGACCGCTTTACGCACAACCTCCACCGCTTCTTCCGGCGTAATGATCGCGGAAGCTACGCCGGGGCGAATCTCCGTATCATTTATTTTTCTGTCGCAGAACCGGCATGTAATGTTGCAGCCGGGGGAAACCGGCAGATGCACCCTGCCTTTATTCGATTTTGCACCGACTGAAAAGCACGGATGCACCTGCGTCAGTTCGGAATAGGATTTACTCATAAAACATCACCCGCTTCCAGCAAGTGATCCGCAATAATCCGTTCAATTACCCCTTCCACCGGGCCGGAAGCTTCAAAAACCCGTTTCCCCTGCCGGATTACATAGTCCGCCGCCCCCTGACCGATTTTGCTTACAAAAACGGCGTCGCAGTCATCCAGCAACTTCAGCAGCAAACCAAAATCGCCGCAGTTCCCGCCGCAGGACGGTTCTATCCGGCGGGTATCTGCCAGGTCATAGGAAATACCGGAAATGTCGAAAACCTGAAAAATCCGCGCGCTCCCGAAATGTTGGTCAATATATGCGCCGTCCGTGCTTGCAAAAGCAATTCTTATTGGCATTTGGTTTCCTCCTTCAGCAGCTATCGGTATGTAGCTAAAACAGCGTTGAAAATATCTTCGATTACACGAAGTCCGCCGGTGAATCCGACATAATTTGTGGTCAGTACCAGGCGGTAGGGCGTGGGTGCCGCGGCGGAAAGAAAGTCATAATTTTTCACACGCGCCAGTTCTTTATCCCAGCCGCTGCCGATAATCAGTCCGCGCCCGCTGTGGGAAAGTCCGCGGATGATTTCCTGCGCTCTGCCTGCGTCGGGTTCAAATATCAGCGGGATATCACGTTTATCAGACGTAGTTTTCAGCTCCGCCCTGATTTGTTCCTGAAGCTTTTTCGGTGTGTTGTCCACGACAAACTGCTCTTTCGGAATAATCCCCACCTCGTGCAGCAGGAACTTGGATAACCCCACCACATAGCCCGCATCGTGTAGGATGTGAACGTGGCTGGGCAGGCCGTAACGGAATTCCAGCAAAAAGGTGGCCAGATTGTCGATTTCTTCATAATAGGCCCCGCGTTCCCGCCGAATAAATTCCTCGGCGCCGGCTTCATCCAGCTGTGCGCCCTGTTCGGCCGCGAAGGACAGCACCTGCCGCAGGAATCTTTCGGTTTCGTTCGCACCGATGGGAACGTTGGGGAACTGCGTAAACGGCTGGCCATAGTGTTCTTCCAGGTGTTTGGCAATCGGCAGCCCGTACCAGGGAGAAACCAGAATGTTGAAATTGGCGCGCGGGATTTGCTGCCATTCGCTTACCCCTTCGGATTTAGAACCGAACAGCACGTGAACCTTCAGTCCGATTCCTTCCAGAAGACGCTTGTATTCGCCGAGATTGCCCTTCCAAAAAGGGTCCTGATACGGCAGCGAAGCAAACAGGTTGACTGTGTTTTTTTCACTTCTGACGGGGTTGCTGTCGTCAAACAGGCTGACGTATTGGTCAATAATTGCGTTTACCACAAGGCTGTGGGATTCAAAGTTATTGCACTTGAAGCCCGCCGTTTCCACTGAAACGATGGGCTTTCCCTCTTTCCGGAATTCATCCGCAAGGCTTTCCACATCGTCGCCTACAATTCCGGCTGTACAGCCGGTTAATACCACCTGCAAATCCGTATCCAGTACCTTGTATGTATTGGTTATAATCTGCCGCAGCTTTTCAATGCCGCCAAAGACAACCTCCCGTTCGCTGAAATTTGTGCAGGGGGAGGTGCTTCCGCCGGCATAGCCGGTTGACCGTTCAAAAAAGCCCTGAATCATGCTTCCGCATCCTGGCCCGGAATGGAGAATCGGAACCGCCTTGGGTATGGCGACCACGCTTTGTAGTGCGCCGATGGCACAGGTATAGCGCTCCTGTTCAATAATTCCGCTCATTTGCCCGCACCTCCGTCCAAAAACGCATACGGCTCCTGCGTAAGCCACCACTTTGTATAAGGATTCACAGCATGCTTTTCCAGATTTTTTACAAACTCATCGTTTTCAATTGTTTCTAAAATTCGTTCGCCGTATCGTAAAATACCCTCATACCCCATACCGAAATGCTCATCGCCGATCAGAAGGGAAGGGATTCCCAGCTTAGCGCCCCACAAAGTCATGCCGCCGTGCCTTGCCAGCAGTACATCCGGGCGTAAACGGTTCAGCATATTTACCAGTTCAAATTCCTGTTTATTGCATATGTTGAAATTCGGCACGTCGCCGTAATCCTTGACTCTTTGCGCCAGCTGGTCACTTTCCTCGCTGCCGTTATCATAAAGCGGGTCATGGTGGAAGATCGCCGCGCCCTTCGCCTGCATTCCCAGTTCGCCTAATATGGAAAGCATCGCGTGACCGTGACCGGCTCCTGCCGTAACATAGGCGGTCTTTCCTTTCAGCTTTTCACGCAAAGCGGCGATTTTGGGAAGGTACTCCGCTTTTTTTGCTGCGATGAGTTCCTCCGCCCGCTCTTCTTTGTGGAGGATTTTACCCAGCTCCCGGAACCAGCGGTCGGTTTGTGCAACCCCGTAGGGCGGGGCGGATTTGATTTCCGGTACTCCGAATTCCTGTTCCAGCACCGCGCCCAAATATGAGCCAAGAGTAGGGCACGCCTGAATCGTGGCCGCCGCTTCCGATGACCATGTCAGATTTTCTACGGTAGAGTAGGGAGTAATATAGTTTGGCCTGGCGTCAAACGCTGCAAACCATTCGCTGAAAATATCTGACCCCCAGAAATTAATCACATTGATTACATCGGATTTTCTTGTACGGGCCGGTTTGATCAGTTTTCGGGCGATTCCGTGATACCCCGCGTCAAATCCCGTTGTCCATACTTTGGAGCGGAATCCTTCGCAGAATATTGCCACGACCGGTATTTGCAGATCTTCTTCCGCTTCATCGCAAACGCTTTCCACGTCGTCGCCGATAATTCCGGCGGCACAGGTGGTCAACACAAAAATGGCGTTCGGATGAGTGCGCTCATACACTTCACGAATCCCTTTTTCAAGCTTTTGCGAACCGCCGTACACCGTGTCGGTTTCCTGCAGATTTGTTGAGAATATTCTTCGCTGCGTCGGGTTTTCCACTCCGCGCAGCGGGGAATTGACCTGATAGGTAAAAGAATATTCATGAAAACACGACGAGCAGCCCACGGGGCCGTGACTGATGACCGCCGCATCCTGAATTAAAATTACCATACATGCCGCCTGGGAAGTGGAACAGCCCAGGCACTGGGAAAAGGAACGGTTTTTATCCTTTAATCCGCAGCGGGAACATTTTACCAGTTCTTGGGCGCTGCCCTGAAAGCCCGTGATGGAATTAAGCCGTATTTCTCTGACGGATACCTCGGGAATTTGCAAATTGATATTACTCATATGTACCTCCGATCCTCTTATTGGAATTGTTTTTACTCCGGCCGGTGCGCAAACGTCGTTTGGAACGATTGCTCTAAATCCGCAATCAAGTCTTTGGCGCTTTCAAGGCCCAGGGACAAGCGGATTGTATCAAGGCCAAGCCCGACGAGCTCCCGCTGCCGCAAAGTCAGTTCCACATGGGTGGTTTGGGCAGGATTGATAATCAAGGAACGTGCGTCGCCGATATTTGCCTGATAGCCAAACACTTTGGTGGAAGCTAAAAAGATTCTTTTTTGTTCTTCCGTGCCCTTAAATCCAAAAGATAAAACCGAGCCTGCTCCTTTTGGAAAATATCGATCCGCAAGGTTTTTATAGGGGCTTCCCTTTGCATCAGGATAATAAACCCGGCTGACATGCTCATTCGTTTCAAGATATTCCAATACGGCTTTTGTGTTGGCCACTTGCTTTTCCGCACGCTCGGAAAGAGTTTCCAAACCGATTAAAACAAGGTACGCATCAAAAGGGGAAAGTGCTGCGCCGAGGTAATTGAGATAGATTGCACGCAGCCGCCCCGTAAACGGAATATCAGGAAACACCTGCAAAATATTGCGCTCCGCATCCTTTTCATCCCGTAAAAACCAAAGCGGCTTTTCGAAATGCGGGAATTTTCCGTTCCCGTAATGAAATTTTCCGCTCTCAAGCACGATTCCCGCAATCACATTGCCATGCCCCGAGAGTGCCTTCGTTGCGGAATAGACAACGACATCCGCGCCGTATTCAAAGGGGTTAAGCAGGTACGGAGTTGCCAGCGTATTATCCACAATCAGCGGAATCCCGTGCGCGTGTGCGATTTCGGCGATTGCTTTCAAATCGGGAATGGTTACAAACGGATTGGTCAGGGTTTCAATGAAAATCGCTTTGGTATCCGCAGTCAGTTTCTTTGTGAATTCGGAGGGATCATCCGAATTTTCGACCAGATCAATTTCCAGTCCGATATCCGGGAATACGGATGAAAAGCTGTCAACCGTTCCGCCGTAAAGTCTGGCGGTTGTAAGGATTCTTCCGCCCTTGCCGGCGGCATTCAGCAGTGCATAGGAAACGGCCGCCATTCCGGAGGCCAGCGCGATTGCACCGGCTGCGCCGTGAAGTGCGGCAAGCCTTTTTTCCAAAACATCAACGGTGGGATTGGAGAGGCGCGTATAAATCGGGGCGTCCTCCGAAAAGGAAAACAGGCGGTCGGCGCGGTAACTGTCGCTCAGGGCAAATGCGGTTGTCTGATAAATGGGTACCGAGACTGCGTAGTTATGCTGTTCGGCATGGTATCCTGCCTGCACCTTTAATGTGTCAAAATCTAAACTCATTTAACAGCTTCCTTTCAAAAGATATAAAAAGAGCACAGTCCGGAACTTTTCGGACTGTGCTCTTACGATTCACAGACTTAAATTCCATTGTGTAATATTCGTTTTGAGAAGAGGGTACAGAAACACATACACATCATACACAGAGCAGATGCGCAACACATTGTCATATTTGTTTTGAATTTGTTCCCGATTCTCATAAGGATACCTCAATTATAATTTTTATTATTATTTAACATATATAATATATATGTTAAATAATATCAGAATAATACTTGCTAAAAACCTCGCGGCGTGCCGCTTTCCCCGTCTGCCGAACATCGCAGTTACGCTCCGGTGCACTGCATGCGGTTCAAGGAATAAACATGAAGAATCCGGTTCAGGTGAATGAATGCAGTGGAAAGAACCCCAAACTGCCGGCAGGAAGAAATGCTGCAGCATACGGGAAGCTGTTTTTTTACCCGGATGCCGGCGTTCCAATATTCCATGATTTTTACATTGGGAATTCCCCATTGAATTACTGCGTTTGAAATTCCGGCTTTATGAATCATCCGGTTCGCAACAGAAACGCCCAAAGGAGTCAAAGCATCAAATGCGATTTCACACCCCGGGAAGCCGGCCGTGATACTTTCCAGAAGCGACCGGATTTCAGTTTCCGTAAAATACATCAGCACGCCGCTTACCAAAAACAAAATGCCGTCTTCAGGCGGAGTGATTTCCTGCAGAAAACCATGGTCAAACATTGATTTTGCGATGTAATGTATTTGTGGACTTGGCTGCAAAAGAACCTTTCGAAGGGCAATAACATCCGAAACATCCAAATCGTACCACTTGATTGTTCCGTTGTTGACACGATAAAAAGTGGTGTCCAATCCCGCGCCGATATTTACAATCGTGGCCCGCGGATGTTCCGAAAGGAACCTGTTGATGATTTCATCCTGTTCCTTTGCCCTGGCAGCAAGCATGACAATGAAGAATTTGCGGATTTTCATACGGAACCTGGAAAAATCGTAATCGATCCGGCGAATCATTTGAATTGCCATAAAATCCTTGAAAGCGGTACTGTTCAGTTCCGTTGCCGCCGCTCTGCACCACAGCGGCAAAAGGAGTGTTTCATGCACATTGTGCAGATTCGGCTTCACACCGTGGGTTTGAAAATGGAGCTTCATTTCTGATTTATCCATATGGATTCCCCGCTTCTGTCAAAACAGATTCTTGCTCAGGTAACGGTCGCCGCGGTCGGGCAGAATAACAACAACATTACTTTTATTTTCCGTGCTCACCGCGGCTTTTCTTGCCGCAGCCAGCGCCGCGCCGGAGGACGACCCGGCAAGGATTCCCTCTCTGGCGGCCAAAAGACGAACTTCTTCGAGCGCTTCCTGGTCGGTTATCTTCACAACACGATCCACAAGGCTCATGTCCATGGTTTCCGGCATAAAGGTGTTGCCGATTCCTTCAATTGCATAGCATCCGGGGCCTCCGCCCCCCATAGTGGAACCAAAGGGGTCCGCCATAACACACTTTAAACCGGGAAGTTTCTCCTTTAGGAACCGGGCCGCGCCGGTAAGCGTTCCGCCGCTGCCTGCTCCGGCAACCAGAAAGTCCACCTCCCCGTCCAAATCGCTGTAAATCTCCGGCCCCGTCGATTCGTAGTGCGACCGGGGGTTCTGCTGATTTGTGAACTGGCTGAGCAGCACGGGCAGCTCCACTTTATGCCGGAGCTCCTCCACCTTATCAAATGCGCCCTGCATCCCTTCTTCGAGGGGCGTGTGAACGATTTCCGCACCCAGCGCGCGCATAACCGCCTGCTTTTCCAAAGAGAACTTTTCCGGAACGGCGAATATGACCCGGTACCCTTTCCCGAGTGCTGCCAGCGCAATGCCGATGCCCGCATTGCCTGCGGTTGCTTCCAGTATTGTGCTGCCCGGATTTAAAATTCCGCGTTTTTCCGCATCCAGAATCAGTGCCATTCCCATTCGGTCTTTGACGCTGCCGCCGGGGTTCCAAAGTTCAAGCTTTGCAAATACATTTACGCTTTTTGGGAATTCCATGTGATTCAGCTTGACCAGAGGAGTATGCCCGATCAGGTCCCTGATATCATTGTAGTACTTCAAACAGGTTCCCTCCTTTCGGCCTTTCCAAACGCATTTGAAAGGTCTTCCACAAGGTCGTTTTTGTCCTCGATTCCAACGGAAAGCCGAACCAGATTGTCAACAATTCCGATTTTCTGCCGCAGCTCATAGGGGAACGAAGCGTGCGTCATACTTGCCGGGTGGCACACAAGGGATTCAACGCCGCCAAGGCTTTCCCCCAGTGTAATCAGGTTGACACTTTTATAAAATTCCCGGATATCATACCGTTCTGACAGTACAAACGAAATAATCGCGCCTGCACCGGACGCCTGCTTCTTCTGAATTTCGTACCCGCTGAAATCTGAAAATCCCGGATAATAGACCTTGCTCACCGCAGGGTGGCCGCGAAGAAAATCCGCGACAAATGCGGCGTTTTCCAAATGCCGGTCCATTCGTACCGAAAGAGTTTTTATTCCGCGTATCAGCAGCCACGAATCGAAAGGTTCCAAAACGGCGCCGGCAGCATTCTGTAAAAACGCGATACGCTGCGCAAGCTCACGGTCATTTGTAACAGCCAGACCGGCGACCAAATCACTGTGGCCGCCCAGGTACTTGGTCGCACTGTGCACCACAATATCGGCGCCTAAGGTCAGCGGCTTTTGCAGATAGGGCGTCATAAACGTATTGTCAACAATGGAAAGTGCGCCGTGGCGGTGCGCAATTTCCGAAACCGCGGCAATATCGGTGATTGTCAGGAGCGGGTTGGCGGGGCTTTCCGTCAGCACGGCCTTCACCGCGGGCTCCATGCGGCTTTCCAGCAGCTTCAAATCGGAGGTATCCACAATTTCATATTGAAGACCGAACTGGCCGAATACTTTGTCAAGGATACGGAAGGTTCCGCCGTATACGTTGCTGGAAATTAAGATTCTGTCACCGCTGCGCAACAGCAGGAAAACCGTTGTGATGGCAGCCATGCCGGAAGCGAAGGCAAACCCGGCCCCGCCTTCCTCCAGTTCCGCAATCAGCTTTTCTAAAGCCTCGCGGGTTGGGTTCCCGGTTCTCGAATACTCATACGCGGTGTTTCCTCCAAGTTCCTTTTGCCGGTATGTAGAGGTCTGATAAATTGGCACACTTACCGCGCCGGTTCGTTCATCCCCATCAATTCCGCCATGGATCAGTTCTGTGTTAAACATGTGGCTTTTCATAGCAATCAATTCCTTTCTTACTTGCTTTTGTTGTTTCCGGCAGATAGAAAAAGCCCCCGGCAGTCTTGCTGCCGGGGGCTCGAAAAAAGAATTCACTTTATCCGAAAGGCATACGGCGGCAGCATATTCCAATTTTGTGTGAAAAAAGACAACAACAAACAGAACCGCGGCAAATACACGCAGTTTTACAGCAAACGGAACAACGAATTGTGCTGATCTTGTTCATTAGTTATCTCTCCTTTTAAATCATAGTATAAATATATTCATTATTTTTTCAATATGTTACTCTTATTTTATTTGATTGTCAAGAATTTTTTATATCAAAATATTTTTTAAAAAACTGTTGACAAAGTACTTGAATGAGAATAGTATAACATACATATATATTTACTATATTTTTAGACGGAGGTAATTAGGCAGTGGAATCAGCTCGTTTTGTAAAAGAGAACACGTCCTGTCCCGTGATGTGCGCCATGCGCTGCATCATGTACTTTTGCATGCCTAAAATGAAATATACCTGCCGCAAATCACATCATCCCCTCATTGCTTAGAATGATGGTTCAGCATATACCTCCCTATGAAAGGCCGGCAGGTTTTACCTGCCGGCCTTTCTGCCGCTTTCCGATTGGCGGAACTGCCAAGTGTACCGGGGCATGCCCCCGTGATTTGCCCGGTCTGTCTGTTCTGACGGTATGGCATGACCGCATTTAATGCAGACAGAAACACATCTTAATATAACAGGAGAATCGGTTGAAATGTTTGATGTAGTTTTGAATAACGGTCTGCTGGTTGACCCCGAAAACCTGACACAATACATTGGCAGCATTGGCATTACAGGGAGCCGAATCGCCGAAATCTCAACGCAGCCCCTCGAAGGCAGCCGTACGGTTGACGCGCAGGGACTTGTAATAAGCCCGGGCTGGATTGACGCACACACGCATACGGACGGGGAACCCTATTGCGCGGAGCTGTTGCTGTGCCAGGGTGTAACGACGGCGGTAAGCGGAAACTGCGGACTGAGCCCGCTTTGCATGAAAGCCTTTTTTGACCGTCAGGACGAGAACGGGTTTTTCCTGCACCAGGCAGAGTACGTTGGCCACAGCTTTACCCTTCGCGGTGCCGTGGGACTTCGCAACACACATGAACCCGCCACCGAAAGGCAAATTGAAGAGATGGTCAGGCTGGCTGAACGCGCCATGGCAGACGGCGCCTGCGGCGTTTCGTTCGGGTTGGATTATGCCCCAGACAGCAGTTTTGAGGAAGTGCTTGCGCTGAGCCGCGCTGCCGCGAAATTCGGCCGCACAATTTCCATTCATACCCGTATGAAAAGCGCAAAGGATTTGGATTCCCTGCGGGAGGTGATCCAAATCGGAAGGCTGACCGGCGTGCGTATCATTATTTCTCATTTTGTGTATCAGTACGGCGAGGGAATTATGGAGGAAGCCCTGGAGCTTGTTGACAACGCGGTGCGCTCCGGCATGGATTTATTCATTGACAGCGGAATGTACACGCCCTGGGCAACCTCCATCGGCACGGCGACCTATGATGAAAACAATTTGTCCACGAACTGCTGGAAAATCGGAAACATGCTGGTTGCTTCGGGCAAATATACCGGGAGACGGTTGGATCAGAAAATTTACCAGGAGCTGCGCACTGATTTTCCGCAGGAGTGCGTGATCTATTTCACCGGTCAGGAGGAGGACATTTACAAAGCACTCAAAAAGCCATATGCCATGCCCTCTTCCGATGCGGCACAGTATTGCGAAGGGGAAGGGCACCCGCAAATTTCGGGTACATTTCCCCGCTACTATAGAAAAATGGTGCGGGAACGCGCGGATTTAACGCTGCCCGAAGCAATACGCAAGGCTACGCTTTTACCGGCACAGGTGTTCGGCCTTCCCGGAAAAGGCCGACTTCGGGTCGGCGCAGACGCCGATCTGACCGTTTTTGACCTGCATGCCATCACTGACCGATCCGATTTTCCGGACCGGGGCCGGCCCGACACCCTGCCGGAAGGCATTCGCTATGTGTTTTTAAACGGTGTGGAAGCTGTCTCAAACGGAAAATTCAACCGCGTAAAATGCGGGAAATCGATTCGTTTTTAAAATTATGTTCGAAGAGTTTAGCCCCGGCTTTACAGTTCAGGGTATTTATCGGTTTGACAATTTATATTGATTTGCTGTGCGATGTCAGCGGGAAATTCAATCGCAAAAGGGATGATTTGTCTTTTCAAATCATTCAAACGGTACACTTTAACCGTTGGCAAACGGCATCATACAGTCAGTTTCCGCAGTAATTCTATTGACAGGAACGTATTTTGAATTTATACTAAAATTTAAGAAAAATTGCTTTCCAATGCAGCTCTGCCGCAGGTTTGCAGGCGCAAGGCACAGCACCGGACGTTTACACAGCGCACGGTGCTTTTCTTTGTCTGCGGCAAAGCCATTGGACCGTAAAATAGGAACGTGCACAGCACGCGTGAGGAGATTATTGGATTGAAAGTTTTGACATTTGGGGAAATGATGCTGCGGCTCAAGCCGCCGGCTTTTTCGCGTATTTTGCAGGCTGATTCCTTTGAGGCCAGCTACGGCGGCGCCGAAGCGAACGTTGCCGTTTCGCTTTCCATTTTTGGCGATGACGCGGCCTACCTGACCAAGCTGCCGCAAAACCCGCTGGGGGAAGCCGCCCTGGGCACATTGCGGCGCTTTGGCGTTCATACCGGCCGTGTTCTGCGCGGCGGCCCGCGTTTGGGTGTTTATTATTTTGAAAAAGGGACGAGCATTCGCCCGACCAGTGTGGTTTACGACCGCGCGGGAAGTTCCATAGCAACTTCAAAGCGCACGGAATTCAACTGGCCCGCCCTGCTCGACGGCATTGACGTTTTTTACTTTTCCGGAATTACACCGGCAATTTCAGACGAACTCGCCTGCGCGGTAAAGGATGCGCTTACGTACTGCAAAGAAAAAGGGATTACCGTCGTTTCCGACCTGAACTACCGTGGGAAGATGTGGTCGCCCGAAAAGGCCCAGTCCGTCATGCAGCAACTGATGCCCTTTATCGACATCTGCATTGCGCATGACGAAGACTTCGAGGCGGCTCTCGGGATTCGCGCCTTTGACGGGGATATGTCGCGCGGCATCGAGCAGATCGAGAGCTTCCGCGCCGGCATGCAGGAAGTCACGAAACGGTACCCGAACTGCAGGACGGTTGCGAGTGTTTTGCGCAACATTCATTCGGTGGAGGAAAGTGACTGGATGGGTATCCTGCTGCAGGACGGAAAATTCTATGAAAGCCCGGTTCACAGTGTTCACGTTATGGAGGGTGTCGCCGCCGGGGACGCCTTCGGGGCTGGGCTGATGCACGGCCTGCTGAATGGGAAAAACCCGCAGGAAACGCTCGACTTCGCTGTTGCCGCAAGCGTGCTCAAGCTGATGATCAGCGGCGACCTTAACCTTGTGACCGAAGCGGAAGTCTGCGCTGCAATGCAAAAGGGCGGCAGCGCGCGCCTGAGCCGTTGATGCGATACAAATATTGAATGGAAAGATGAGTTGTCCGGCTTTGCCGGAACATCTTCTTTTGACAGAGCAGCTTACCTCGGGGAAGCTGCTCCTTTTGTCACCCCGTTTCAGGGACTTTAATTTCCGTAATACCGCAGCAAAAAGAGGGAACATAGACTTTTACCTGTTTTGATATATAATATAAGAATATTAAACTCCGGTATGGGTTTAGGGAAGGTAATGTAATGCTTAATAAAAGTGAAACAGAAGAAAAAAAGTATCTTGAAGTGATTGTGGCGAAGCTTCGGGAAGCATCGCAGAAATTGGACCGGAAAATGGACGGTTATTCACAGGAAATTCAAGAGAAAAAAAGATATATTTGGGAAAATATTTCACAGTTTGATTCGGTTGAAAAAGCGGCGAACAGGCTGTCGGTGCACCAGGCGGTTGATTCCGCGGAGGGTGCGGCTGCGGAACAGAGACGGCTTTTTAAATTGATCAGTTCGCCGTATTTCGGCAGAATAGATTTCATTCGAAGTGATAAAACGAACGAAACATCTTTTTATATTGGAATTCATTCTTTTGCCGACGAAAAGAATTATGAAATTCTGATATATGACTGGCGTGCTCCCGTATCCAGCTTGTTTTATGATTTCGAAACAGGGAAAGCTTCTTTTATGGCGCCAATAGGGAAAATCGACGGCGAAATTTCACTGAAAAGACAGTACAAAATCAAAGACAGCGTCATGGAATATATGATCGAAAGCTCTATCAATATCAATGATGATGTTTTGCAAAAAGAGCTGAGCAGCACTTCGGATGAAAAGATGAAGAATATTGTTGCTACCATTCAAAAGGAGCAAAATGTCATTATTCGGAATGATTCTTCGAATGTATTAATCATTCAGGGAGTTGCCGGCTCCGGAAAAACTTCCATTGCTTTACACAGGGTTGCCTTTTTACTGTATAAATATAAAAAAACATTGAATTCAAAAAACATTCTAATTATTTCACCCAATAAGGTGTTTGCGGACTATATTTCGAACGTTTTACCGGAGCTGGGCGAAGAAGAAATTTTAGAAATAGGCTTTGATGAAATAGCGGAGAAGGAGCTTGGAACTCAACACAAATTTCAGACCTTTTATCAGCAGGTATCCGAGCTGATTGATAAGCCGGACGATGATGCCGTGAAGCGTATAAAATTTAAGGCTACGATCGATTTTGTAAATGAACTGAATGCATTTTTAGAGTATGCCGATGCCCAATATTTTACTCCGGCGGACATTAACATTGACACGGTGAATGTTTCGAAGGACTATTTGCTGAGGCGTTATACGGCATATAACAAAATACCGATTCGGCAAAGATTGGAACAATTAGCGGAGGACATTATTGAAAGCAGCAGAACCAGCGACGGAAAGATGTTAAGGTCATATACTTCCCAAAAAATAAAGTCTGAAATTCAAAATATGTTTCCCCGTAAAGATGCATTATCCTTATATAAGAATTTTTACGATCATATTGGAAAACCCGAACTGTTCCAATTAAAGCCATCGGGAACACTCGAATTTGCGGATGTTTTTCCTTTTGTATATACAAAGATATTCTTCGAAGGAGCGGAAAACTATCATTATGTGAAGCATCTGTTAGTGGATGAAATGCAGGATTATACGCCGATACAATACGCCGTGCTGTCAAAGCTGTTTCGATGCAAAATGACGATTTTAGGGGACAGCAGTCAATCGGTTAATCCCTACAGCTCTTCTTCGCTTGAAGAAATCAATCAGGTTTTTACACAAGCTGACTGTGTTGAATTGTGTAAAAGTTATCGGTCTACATTTGAAATTACAAATTTCGCACAAAAGATACAAAAAAATAAAAAATTGATTCCCATTGAGCGGCACGGGGAAGAACCGTCCGTCACCCGGTGTACGGGAAAAGATGATGAGATTGTCAGAATAAAAAACGCGATCAGTGAATTTTTGAAATCAGGCTATGGCTCATTGGGAATTATTTGCAAAACGCAATCACAGGCACGTGAAATATATGAAGCGACGAAAGGCCCGGGGAAAAGGATCTACTTATTGGACGGTGAAAGCAAGGAGTTTAAGAACGGAATCATCATTACTCCGGCGTTTATTGCGAAAGGATTGGAGTTTGACCAGGTTATGATTCCGTTTGCCTGCGCACAAACCTATAAAACAGATTTGGATAAGAGTATGCTGTATATTGCATGCACCAGGGCAATGCATAAACTGGACTTAACTTATTCCGGCACCGTGACATCCTTCCTGCGGAACAATATCAGTCCGAAGTGATTTCAATGCGCCCGGTTATCACGGGAAACATAGAACCAAGCTAACAGCTTTTAACAATTCATGGTTGACATTTCGAAAATGCCGGATTATAATTATTAAATTGTGATTTAAACAAGAAAGGAGGCGGGCAAAGATGGACCATAACGGATATTTTGCAGTCAAGGTTGGCAATTCTGGATACAGGACTGGAATCGGAAGTATTTTTGCCCGTACTCTACGGATGGATTTTTGCGCTCTGCTGTGAAAACAGGCGTGAATACGACGGCAAAAGCACCTCTGATGATCAGAGGTGCTTTTTATTTTATAAAGCTGAAAAGGGGAAAAGAGGGGGAGTCGTAGATGAAAAAACAAAAAGCAAAGAAAAAAGAAGCCGGGCTGATTTGGCGCTTTTTAAAGGGGAGCGTCGGGCTTTTTATTGCGGCATTGATTTTTGCCATGCTGAATACAGCGTTCAATGCGGTCACACCGCAGATTATCCGTGCAGCGGTTGATTCCGTAATTGGGCAGCAGTCCGTTGGACAGCCCGGCTGGCCGGAACGGCTTTTTTCAATGCAGGGGGCCGGCAGCAACCCCGAACACAGTCTGCTTCTGGCCGCGGGCGCCATATTACTGGTTGCCATCCTGTCGGGTATTTGTAATTACATAAGCCGCATGGGCGTGGCGAAAGCGTCGGAGTCCTTTGTAAAATCCCTTCGGGACCAGCTTTTCGGGCATATTCAGCGGCTGCCGTATTCCTGGCACAACAAACACCAAACGGGGGAAATCATCCAGCGGTGTACGTCCGATGTGGACGTAATCCGAAACTTCATCAGCAATCAGCTGCTGGAAGTTTTCCGTACCGCATTTTTGATTATCCTTTCAATTGCCATCATGTTTTCAATGAATGTGAAGATCTCTTTGGTTGCACTAGCGTTTATTCCGCTGGTTGCGGCATATTCCGGAATCTTCTATGCGAAAATCGCCAAGCGGTTTCGTCTGGCCGACGAAGCCGAAGGGGAACTGTCCTCCGCCGTGCAGGAAAACCTGACCGGGGTACGGGTCGTGCGCGCATTCGGACGCGAACGTTACGAAATTGAACGGTTTGACAAGCGCAATAACCGCTTTGCCGGCCTGTGGATTCGGCTTGGCCGCCTGCTGAGTGCTTACTGGGGAATCGGTGACCTGATCACCGGTCTGCAAATTCTCACGGTGATTCTGGTCGGCGTTTCTGAGTCGGTGAACGGAAAAATCACGCTCGGTGAGTTCCTGGCGTTTGTATCCTATAACTCCACACTGATTTGGCCCGTCCGCGGTTTGGGACGAATTTTATCCGAAATGAGCAAGGCCGGCGTTTCCATTGAACGTGTGGCCTATATTTTAGACGCAAAAGAGGAGCAGGATACCCCGAACGCCGTGCAGGCGCCCATGGACAAGGACATCTCATTCCATCATATCAATTACAGCTACGAAGGGCAGAAGCCCGTTTTGAAAGACATTGACTTTACCATCCCCGCCGGCAGTACCTTTGCCATACTGGGCGGAACGGGCAGCGGAAAATCGACGCTGATGCACCTTTTGGACCGGCTGTATGACCTGCCCCCCGAGTGCGGCAGCATCACCGTCGGCGGCGTAAATATTGCCGAAATCAAACGTTCCTGGCTGCGCGAAAACATCGGTATGGTTCTGCAGGAGCCGTTTCTGTTTTCCCGTACAATTGAGGAAAATATCCGTGCCACAAGGCCCGGAGCTTCATTGGAGGAGGTGCGCCGTGCCGCCCGAATTGCCTGTGTGGACAATGCGGTGGACGACTTTGCCAACGGCTACGATACAATTGTGGGGGAACGCGGGGTAACGCTTTCGGGCGGGCAAAAGCAGCGGGTGGCGATTGCCCGTATGCTGATGCAGCAGGCGCCCATCATGGTGTTCGACGACTCGCTTTCTGCGGTGGATTCGGAAACGGACGCGCAGATTCGTGCGGCATTGAAAGAGAATTTGGGCAAATCCACCGTAATTCTGATTTCACACCGAATCACAACGCTGATGCAGGCGGATCGGATTTTGGTGATGGATGACGGAAAGATTGCGGAACTCGGTACGCATGAGGAATTGATTCATCAAGACGGAATTTACAAGAGTATCTATGACATTCAAATGAGCAGCGACGACCGGTCGCTGCTGGAAAAGGAGGAAGGCTGATGGGTTACGATGAACAGGAGTACAGCAAAGCGTTTGACCTGAAGATCTGGAAGAATATTTTTCCGTATTTAAAGCCTTATCGGCGAACCCTGCTGATGGTTTTTGTGTTAAACCTGTTCTGTGCCTTTGCGGATATTTTGCTGCCGCTGTTCCAGCGGTACGCGATTGACCATTTTATCGGCGCGCGTTCTACGGCGGGTTTGGTGTATTTCGCGCTCGCGTACGCGCTCGTCATCACACTGCAGACACTCAGTGTAATACTGTTTACCCGCGGTTCCATGCGGATTGAGATGAACCTTGGGCGCGACCTGAAACGGGCGTGCTTTGTTCACCTTCAGACCCTGTCGTTCTCGTATTACAACGTGACCCCGGTCGGGTACATTCTGACCCGCGTGATGAGCGATACGGACCGGATTTCCAGCCTGGTGGCGTGGAACCTTTTTGACATCATCTGGTCATCGGCTTATGTGCTGGGGGTGTTCGCTGCCATGCTGTTGCTGAATGTGAAATTGGCGCTGATTGTTATTCTTGTCGTACCGGCCATTGCGCTGCTGACCTTTTATTTCCAGAACCGTATTCTGCACTGGAACCGCCGGGTTCGGAAAACAAACTCCCGCATTACCGGCGCGTACAATGAGGGAATCATGGGTGCTAAAACGTCGAAGACCCTGGTGATTGAGGAAAAAAACCACCGGGATTTTACGGACATAACGCAGGATATGAGGATGTCCTCCATACGGGCCGCCCGGTTAAGCGCCGTGTACATATCCCTGGTCCTTCTGATGAGTTCGATTGCCACGGCTTTGGTGCTGGCGCGCGGCGGCAGCATGGTTTTGCAGCATATTCTGCTGTTTGGCACGCTTTCCGCGTTTACTTCCTATGCCGTTGGAATTTTCGAACCGATTCAGCAGCTTGCACGCAACTTTTCAGATGTTATTTCCGTACAGACGAACATTGAGCGTGTAACCGGACTGCTGGACAAAGAGCCGGGCATTGTGGATTCGCCGGAGGTCGTCGCGAAATACGGCGATTCATTTCACCCCAAACCGGAAAACTGGGAGCCCATTCAGGGCGACATTGAATTCCGCAATGTAAGCTTTCGGTACCCCGACGGGAACGAAGACGTGTTCCGTAATTTCAACCTGAAAATTCCCGCAGGCACCACTGTTGCCATTGTGGGTGAAACGGGTGCGGGCAAAAGCACCTTGGTTAACCTTGCCTGCCGCTTCTTTGAGCCTGATTCGGGCGAAATTTTGATTGACGGCCGTGACTACCACGAGCGCAGTCAGCTTTGGCTTCACAGCAGCATTGGCTATGTGCTACAAAACCCGCACCTGTTTTCCGGCACTGTCATGGAAAACATACGTTACGGCAATCTGTCCGCTACCGATGAGCAGGTGAAACGCGCCACAGAAGCCGTAAGCGCGGACACGGTGGTGGAAAAGCTGGACAACGGCTACGAGAGCAGCGTCGGCGAAGGCGGGGACCGCCTTTCCACCGGTGAAAAGCAGCTGATCTCCTTTGCGCGCGCCGTGTTGGCTGACCCGCGGATTTTTGTTCTGGATGAAGCAACCTCATCAATTGACACGCAGACGGAACAGCTGATTCAGGCTGCGATTTCTCATCTGCTGAAAGACCGCACTTCGTTCCTGATCGCCCATCGCCTTTCTACAATACGTCATGCAGATTTGATTCTGGTGGTAAAAGACGGAAAAATAGTGGAGCAGGGCCGGCATGAAGAGCTGCTGCGTCAGCACAGCTACTACCACACACTGTACAGCCATCAGTTTGCGGAGGAATCCGCCATGCGCGCGCTCAGCTAAAATTTATAGTGCACACAAGCAGGGGGAACGGTTTTTATCCGTTCCCCCTGCTTGTGTGATATATTTGAAACAATTCTGCTGATCTGTTTAAAATCTTCGTATTTCTTTCGCTTCTGCCCGCCGAATAAGGAATTTTTTAAGATTTCAGGTATTCACTTGAGAAACCGTAGGGAGGCCATAACGGCAGGCAATATCCACATAAACATTAATTAAGTGAAATAAAAATGTTGCAATTTATTTATGAATGTCAATAATTCAAGTAACTTTATGTTGAAATTAAAGTAAAAATCCATAATAATGATGTTACAAAATAACTCGGGAGGTTAATGTAATGAAAAAGTCAAAGATCTTGGCAATAACACTGGCGTCTGCAATGCTGTTATCAATGGCAACAGGCTGCTCCCAAAGCGGAGGCACCGGCAGTGCAGCAGCCAGCAGTGCGGCTGCCGGGACAGAGTCCAAATCGAGCGGCGGCGAGATTGTTGTTAATTTTTGGAGCGCCCCTGAACAGTACAATTACGATATTTGGAGCAAATACGCGGGAAAGTTCAACCAGGCCGGCATTCAGGTCGGCGGCAAGAGCGTAAAAGTTGCAGTACAGCAAATGCCTGCGCAGCCGTCTTCGGAAGCAGGTATTCAGAACGCAATCGCAACCAGCACGGTTCCGGCAATTTCTGAAAATATCAACCGCAGCTTCGGCGCCACACTTGCCAAGTCCGAAGCGGTTTACGATTTGAGTAAGGAAGACTGGTTCAAAGCCATCATAGCGGAACGGAAGATGGACAGCGTTATGAGCGGATGGGCGGTAAACGGAGCGCAGTATGTGCTGCCGCTGTATGTTAATCCAATCAGCTATGTTTACAACAGCAAAGCTTTAAAACAGCTTGGCGTAACCAAAGTCCCTGAAACACTGGACGACTTTAACAAACTTCTAACTACATATAACAGCAAAAAAAGTGAGTTAAACAGTAAGGGCGTAAGCAATTTCATGTACCGGTTTGAACTGACCAGGTCCGATTCCTGGTGGGAGAGATGGTTCGATTTTCAAGCACAGTACGAAGCGTTTTCACAGGGAAAATCGTTCGTAGACGGCGATCAGTTGGCACTCGATAAAGTGTCCGCGAAAAAAGTATTCGACCTTTACGGGTCCATGGGCAGCTCGCTTCTGACCGGTGAAATCCCGAAGATTTGGCAGGAGAAGACAGTTCCCGTTGTTATGGGCATGGGTCTTCCGTGGGATATTGCGCCGAATAAAGCAGCCGGCAAAGTTTACGGCCTTGACGGGGACTATGTGTTTGGGCCAATGCTTGTTGAAAAATCAGGTGATAAGCCGTACACCTTCGCCGATTCAAAAGGACTTGTACTCTACAAAAATAAAAATGTTTCCGACGACCAGCACAACGGCGCAATCGAATTCTTAAAATACGTGTTCACCGGTGCCGGAAAAGATACCTTTGATGTTGACTGGCTCGACACTACATCCATGCTGCCGGTGCGCGGCGACCTTGAAACAAACTCCACGCTGAAGACTTACTTTGACAAGAATCCTGAATTGAGGGCTGTCAGCGCTTTTGTTGCCAACGGTATCCCATGCATGGCGCACGAGAAAATGTCCGATATCTTAACGGCACTTGCGGCAAAGGGGCTTACGCCTTACGTCACCCAGAAGGTGGCAAATTCCAAAATTGGCAGCACTCCCGATTCAGCCTCGTATGTCGATGCGGCGTTTGAAGCAATGAAGACAGCGGGCGGGTTAAAGTAAACTGAATCAGTACAGTAATGTCTTGCATGCGTTATGCTGCAAGTCAAATGCAAAAAAGGGATAATAGGAGGTTCCCGTCCATATTGCCGGCAGCGGTGTTTGGAACGGGAACTCTCTTACTGTCTTGTTTTTCATTCACGGAAAGGAGCGTCCTTCATGCACAAAAAAAGCAATACAGTGCCTGAGAGGCTTCCAAGAAGGGCACGGCCAAGTTACGAAAGCAGGACCGCGTGGGTATTCAACACGCCTTACATAGTGTACTCTTTGGTCTTTCTTTTTCTCCCGCTGGGCTGGGCGGCTTGGCTGTCTGTTACGGATTGGAACCTTATGTCGCCGAAATATAATCTTGTCGGATTAAAAAACTTTACACAATTATTTACAGATGATAATGTTAAGGCGGCGTTTTGGAATTCTTTCCGATATTTGGTGCCGATCGTATTATTATGCTTCATGTTTGGTGTGGGAATCGCATTGCTCACCTCCAAACTGCCCGGAAAAATGAAGGGCATTGTAGCGACTCTGTTCTTTATCCCTTACCTCACCTCCGGTGTTGCGACTTCCGTTATGATCAAGTATGTATTCAGCTACAATTCCCTGTTAAATGTCTTTCTGAGGGATCATTATCAGCTGAATATCAACTGGCTTCAGAGCGGTGCGGCGTTTTGGATTTTGATCGCGATGATTGTTTGGAAAATGGGCGGCTATTACGCGCTGTTCGTATTATCCGCAATAGAGTCCATATCGAGCGATGTTTATGAAGCAGCGGCTATCGACGGCTGCACGGGACTAAAAAAATTCTTTAGGATTACGCTGCCCATGATTACGCCGACCATTACGTCCGTTATTGTTTTAGCCGCCGGTCTGTCATTCCAAATTTTTTCCGAACCCTTCCTCCTTACAGGCGGAGGGCCTGATTTAACCACCACTACATGGCAACTGGAAATTTATAAAACCTCGTTTGTCAGTTTCAATGCAGGTTATGGTGCTGCAATGGCAATTGTCAACGCGGTTCAGATATTTGTGACGATTCAAATTATTACCTGGATTATGGACTGGATCAACAGGAAATTTGGCTGGTAAAGGAGGAGAGAAAGAATGAATCAAAAAAAAGCTACAATCCGTACAGCAATTATTATCATTGTGACGCTGTTGATTTTATTGATTACCCTGTTCCCATATTATTATCTGATCATTCAGTCCTTTCTGCCGTGGGATATGGTTGATAAATCCTTTTTACCAACAAAGGTGACACTTGACAGCTACAATTACCTGTTAAACAGGGGCGGTTCTTCCAATCCGTTTATGTGGGTACGCGCCCTGCTGAATTCCTTTATTGTTGCGGCCCCGACCGCTGTGGTTTCGGTTGCAGTCGGCCTGATGACAGGCTATGCTGCTACCAACATGCAGTATAAAGGGAAAAAAGTAATTCAGGCTTCGCTGTTGTTCCAAATGTTTTTCCCGGTGATTATTTTGCTGGTGCCCCGGTATATGATCGTAAAGCCTTTGGCCAATCATTATTCCGGAATGATACTGCCGCTGCTGATCTCTGTTTGGGGAATCTTCATGTATATCAACTACTTCAGGACTGTTCCAAAATCAGTTTTTGAAGCGGCTAAAATTGATGGTGCTTCCGACTTTAAAATATTACGGAAGATTGCACTGCCCTCGACGAAATCGATTAGTATTATTGTTTTTCTGTCTGTTTTCATGACGCGGTGGAATGAACTGATGTGGGATATGCTGATTGCCCCGAACATCGATATACAGACTTTGAACGTTATGATTTCGACCCAGTTCAATCAAAATTCCAATATCCCCGGGCCAATGTACGCTGCTTCCATACTTCTCACCATGCCGATTATTATTTTATTCCTTTGTTTTTCCAAGTATTTTAAAGAGGGTATCAACTTCATGTTGAAATAGGTATAATGTATTATGAAAGAAATGACGAAACTTCACGGGGCTGGGACTTCAAAGTCCGGCACGGCGGAACCTTGCCGTGCCCATATTGTAAGGAGAACGGAAAATCCTTTGCTGACCGCAGTGGATGTGAAGCCCTCAAGGGAAGATTTTACAGTGGACGGAGTTTTTAACTGCGGAACGACAAAATACGGGGATGAGTACATTTTGCTGTGCCGTATTGCGGAGTCTGTCAAATGCGAACGCGACGGATTTGTCGCGTTCCCGGTTGTTACAGCGCATGAGGGCAAAAGTGAATTTGAGGTGGTTGTTCTTGAAAAAAAGAACTATCCGGAGCTCAATTTCACGGATTCGAGAACCATTACAAAAGGCTCCGATGCATACAGCAGTGTGGTTTATTTGACCTCGTTTTCTCATTTGCGTATTGCCCGTTCCAAAGACGGTATCCATTTTACCGTGGACGAAAAACCGATGATTATGCCCGACCCATGCAGTGAATGCTGGGGGATGGAAGACCCCAGGATTACCTGCATTGACGGAACTTACTATATTAATTATACGGCAGTCTCCCCGGACGGGGCCGCTACGGCACTGATTACCACAAATGATTTCAAAACATTTAAAAGGCAGGGCCTGATTTTTCTGCCTGAAAACAAGGATGTTGCCATTTTCCCGGAAAAAATCAACGGGAAGTTTTTAGCCTTTAACCGTCCGGTTCCGCGTTCTATCGGTACCCCGGATATTTGGCTTTCCGAGTCGGAGGATGTAATACATTGGGGCCGTCACAGACATTTTTACAGTATTTCCGAAGCGGGCTGGGAAAACGGGCGCATAGGCGGCGGCGCGCCCCCGTTCCGCACGGAAAAAGGCTGGGTGAAAATTTACCATGCGGCGGACGAAAATCAGCGGTACTGCCTGGGCGCGTTTTTGCTGGATGAAAATGACCCGATGAAGGTCATCGCAAAATCGAAATCACCTTTGCTTGAGCCGGAAACAGACTATGAAACAAACGGCTTTTTCGGCAATGTTGTCTTTACCTGCGGATGTATCTTTGAAAATAATACAATTGAAATTTATTATGGCGCAGCAGATGATAAAATTTGCCGGGCGGATATTTCAATCGATGATTTATATAAGCATTTGGGGGTTCTCTGAACAGGCGGGGCCTAAGCCGGAATAGATTATAAATACATTTCACACGCTGGCCCATAACGCGGTATTTCAGCGAAAACAAAACATCCTCGGCGAATTAACCTGCACAAGAGCGGTTAGCTGCACGACAGTAAAGGAAGGATCTTGTTTATGATGGGCGTTACAATGAAAGATATTGCAGAATGCCTGAATATATCGATCAATGCGGTTTCCATTGCGCTGAACAACAAAGCGGGCGTCAGCGATGAGATGCGTGCAAAAATATTGCGAACCGCTGAAAAAATGGGGTATTTGGAAAAGAAAAACAAGTTCGTCCGTACTTTTTCGCACACGAACCTGTGTATTATGATGCAGAAAATTTATTCTGAAGACATGAATTTCTATTCTAAAGTACTGTATTCCTTTGTGGAAGAAGCAAAAAAGAACGGCTATGACACGATCATGAATTTTTTTGATGACGAAGCTATGATCGTGCCAAGCTGTGTGGCAAAGGACCGTGTTTCAGGCATTGTCGTAATAGGAAAAATCAAAGACGACAATATAGCCAAGTTAAAGGAGTACCATATGCCGCTTGTGCTGGTCGACCATGCTTCGCTGCTGTACACGGTTGACAGCATTTTAACCGACAACAAGCTTGGCGGCTTTATCATTACAAAATATCTGATTGATAAAGGATTCCGTCAAATCGGCTTTTTCGGGGATTTGAATTATTCTTTAAGTATCAAAGAACGATTTTTCGGGTTTAAAGAGGCACTCATGTGCTGTCAGTCTGATTTGGAACTTGAAAATTTGGATGAATACGTAAAGAAGTATTCTATTCTGTCGAATATAGAAGAGGCCGTTTTAAAAAATGATACCCAGAAAATTGTGCAGCTGATTAAAACGGCAAGAAATCTGCCGCAGGTCTTTGTGTGTTCCAACGACCGCGCGGCGATCGCGCTTTTGATGGCGCTGCAAATTTTGAATATGAGTGTACCCGACGACATTTCCCTTGTCGGCTTTGATAATATTGATATGTGTGAAAAAGTGAACCCAAAACTGACAACGGTGAATGTTGACAAGGAAGCGTTGGGAAAACGGGCTGTTCACCGCTTGAAGTACCAGATGTCCCACACGGACTCTGCACCGGAAAACACCGTGATCAGTGTAAAACTGATTGAACGGGCGTCTGTTAAACTGTAGTACCTTTCGATTTGTGTTTTTTACCCGAACACTTGCTATTTCATCAATTCCATAGAATAAAGCGAATCCCCCCTGCCAGCTTGTGGCAGGGGGGATTCGCCGCTGTTCCGATATTTAAGAAAGTTATATATTCAGGGGGAACCTGTTCTTCAATCCGCCGTATCTGCAAGATAAACCCTTGCTTCATAAGGACTAAGCTGTAATTTGCCCGCAGCGTAATGCGCTTCACAATTCGCAATGAGTTCTGTTTTATTTTCCGTATGAAATTCAGGGGGGAAAACAAATTCCGCAGATGCTTCGCTGAAGTTACAGATTACCAGCAGCTTTTGGCTGCCCAGTGTGCGTGTATAAGCGTAAAGCTGAGAATCCGCCGCATAAATCAGTTCATAGCTTCCGTAAACAATGATATGATATTGCTTCCTGAGCTGAATGAGTTTTTGATAATAATGGTAAATTGACTGCGGGTTCGCTTTCTCCTGTGCTGCGTTGATGTACACATAGTTTGGGTTAACCCCCAGCCACGGTGCTGCGGAAGAAAAGCCTGCGTTTGCGCCCGAATCCCACTGCATGGGGGTGCGGGCATTGTCACGGCTGGTGTGATGAATATACCGCATCATTGTTTCAGGCTTGACGCCTTGTTGATGAACCATCTCGTCATACGCATTCAGCGTTTCAATATCTCGGTAATCCCCGAGCCTGTCAAACGAAACATTTGTCATGCCCAGTTCTTCACCCTGATAAATATAGGGCGTTCCCTGCATCATGTGCAGGCAGGTTGCAAGCATTTTTGCCGACATTTCCCACAGTTGCGGGGCGGAGTCGTTGCCAAAGCGGGAAACGGCGCGCGGCTGGTCGTGATTGCTCCAAAACAGGCTGTTCCACGCACAGCCCTCCAGTCCGGTTTGCCATTTGCTCATGACCCGCTTCAAATCCGCCAGCTTAAAACGATTGCTGCTCCACTTGCCGTGCTCCCCGGAATCAAGTCCCATATGCTCAAACTGAAACACCATATTCAGCTCGCCGGTTTCACTTCCCGCGTACTTTTTTGCTTCCTCAATTGTAACGTCCGGCGTTTCGCCAACCGTCATAATATCATATTTAGATAATACCTTCCGATTCATTTCGCGAAGATATTCATGCACATGAGGCCCGTTGATGGAATAGGGCCCAAACGCGCCGTATAAATCCCCGCTTTTTACGGGGCCGTCCGGCAAATCCGGAGTTTTGGAAATAAAGCTGATTACATCCATACGGAAGCCGTCCACACCTTTGTCAAGCCACCATGCCATAATGCGGTACACATCATCGCGTACCATCGGATTATCCCAGTTCAAGTCGGCCTGTTTGGGTGAAAACAGGTGGAGGTAGTACATGCCGGTTTGCTTATCAAATTTCCACGCAGGCCCGCTGAAGCAGCTTCCCCAGTTGTTGGGCGGATTTCCGTTTTTTCCTTCCCGCCAAAAATAATAGTCGCGGTAAGGGTTGTCCTTTGATTTTCGGCTTTCCGCAAACCAATGGTGTTCGTCTGAAGTATGGTTTACCACCAAATCCATAATAATACGGATTCCTTTTTCGTGCGCCTCGCGCAGAAGCCGGTCAAAATCCGCCATGGTGCCGAACTCAGCCATAATCTCCAGATAGTCGCTGATGTCATATCCGTTATCGTCGTTGGGCGACTGGTACACAGGGCAAAGCCAAATTACAGTTGCGCCCAGGTCTTTGATATAGTCAAGCTTTTCTATGATTCCCGGCAGGTCGCCGATTCCGTCCCCGTTGCTGTCTTTAAAGCTGCGCGGGTAAATCTGGTAAACAACCGCTTCTTTCCACCAATTTCTGGTCACTGTAAATCCTCCTGACCGATATAGCGTTCACTGAGCTTTATGTACACCATGCTCCAGCAGAAAACAGACGGAACGGAAAATTCCGCTGCCATTCCTCTGTCCGTTTTAATGATTGTGTGGCTGAGCTTTTGCGGCTCACCGTGATTCACATCGGGAGAAGCAAAATAAATGCCCTCCGCTGCCGTGTCCAGCTGAACCCGGAAGCGAACATCGCGCTGAACGGAAGGCGTTTCCTTTCCCTTGTTCCATTCGTCGTTTTCACACCCGCACAAATTGATGAGATGAATACATTTGTACTTTTGATTTTCCGTAATGGTAAGCCAAAGCGTTCCGGGGCGTGCGTCGGCGCTCCACGGCTGATTGACGCATGCGTATTCGGTATTGTCCCACCCGATATGCGTAAAGCTGACATCGCGAAGCGTACTGTCATTGAGCAGTTCCATGTAGCGAACCAAAAAGTCATAATAGCCGCGGATAGAATCCGCCTGCTCCCGTGATAAAAAGGAATGGTCAACATAGTAGCCCTGGGTAAGTACACCGTCCTTTTCGCCCAGTAAAAGATGGGTCGCTCCGTTTGAAGCAATCGCCGCGGTTAAAAGAAGAGCGGCGTTCTTGGCACGCTCCGGGGTGTCTGTGCGAAACGGGGCAAGATACGCTGCCAAAATCACAGGCTTGTCATAGCTGCAGGCCTGTTTGGCATCCATAATGATTTGCTTTATTTGCGAATAGTGTGAATAAGGTTCCCAAACTTCAATATAGACCGCATCCTGCGGCGACCTGGCAACGGACTTCACCGGCCAGTTACCCACGTTGTTGAAGATTAAATCATTGTCCGCCTTGATTGCGTTCAAAGCATGCTTCGTATCCTCGATCAAATCAGGATACTGTTCCTCCAGCCTGATTAATTCATTTTTCTTCTCGCTTTTTGCAAAAGCTGTTTTCGGGAACCCGTAGGTGTCCATATGAATTCCGTCAAAGCCTAACTGTAAAACCGCTTTTGCATATTCGGCGATAATATGGTTGTGCCACGGGGAGCTTCGCGCTACATTCATAATATAAAAAATATCGATGAATACAAGCGGTTCATCCGCGCTGGTGTAAAGGCCCCAGTCCGGGTGTTCTGTAAAAAAAGCTTTTGAAGCCGCATATACCGCCCCGTACCCCAGGGACTTCATTCCGCAGCGCCGGCAGGCGTCAATTTTCGATTTTACTGTGTTCAGGCTGACGCTTCGCCCCATCATGTCGGTATAACGGTCTGTCGGAGCAACAAGGCAGTCATGGCGGTAAGACCAGTCATAGAATTGCACCATGTTAATATGATATTTGCGAAGATTTTCCACATCGTCGCAATCACTGTCCTGTGCGCCGAAGTCACTGAGAAACCCGTAGCGGATGGCTTTGCGGTGTTCCGATACGACATCAAATGCGGTCGCGGCGCTTTGAACTTCATGCTTCCCCTGCAAAAGGGTAAGCTGCGCGCCGAACCCTGCAAAGCTTTCTGAAAATCCGTCTAATTCAAAGCGGATACTTTTTTGTGTGAAGGTCTGTTTTTTTATAGCAATAATCTGATCCAGCCGGTATATTTTCAATATGGCGGCGCAGTCCTCCGGCGGAAGCTCACTCAGTTCCGCCAGTATTTTTACCGGCTCGTTCGTCAGATATTGTGATTTTTCGGGGAATAAATCGATCTCCATAAAATTCTCCCTTATCCTTTCAGCGCGCCGTCGGTAAGGCCCTTCATCAGACTTTTTTGGAATATCAGGAATGCAATAATGACCGGAATCACCGCGATAACCGCGGTTGCGGCCATCAAATTCCAGTGTGCTCCTGCAAACTGCTGAAAGTAAACCGACAGTGCCTGCGGAATGTTATGTTTTTTGCTGTCCTGTAAAAAGAATACCGCCTGTGCGTAGTTGTTCCAAATGCCAAATCCGTTTAAAATAACAACTGCCGCGACAGAGGGCTTGAGCAGCGGAAATGTGATTTTCCAAAAAGCGGTAAACCACGAACAGCCGTCAATAATTGCGGCTTCTTCTATTTCACGGGGAAGCGATTTCACAAATCCTGTGAAAATAAACACAGCGGACGGCAGCGCAATGGTCGCGCACACCAGCCCCATGCCCCAAAGTGTATTGATCGCGTTCAGCCTGATCATCAGGGTGTAGAGCGGAACGGTGTTAATAATGCCCGGAATCATCATGCAGCTCATAAACAGCCAAAAGACAAACCGGTTAAACTTGTAGTCGAACCGCGCAATGGTGTAGGCGGCCATTGCTCCCAGAATCAGGATAACCGCCAAAGCGATTATTGTAATAACCGCAGAATTCACAATCGCTGTGCCAATATGGGATTTGTTCCACGCGTCAACATAATTTTTGAAAAAGAAGTCGGGAACAAACATATTCCCCTGATAAAACACGCGCTGTGGCGTATTGAGCGACAGGATGAGAAGAATGTAAAAAGGAATCAGGCAGACGGCGCAAATGAGAACAATGAGCAAATATTTACAGACTCTTAAAGCGGTTTTCATTTTGTCATCACTCCTTTTCCCGGGTTAAGCGCATGGATATCATGACAGGAATCAGAATGATAAAAAACATAATCAGCGCCACTGCGGTGGAGTATCCTGTTTTACTGCCATAGCACATGCGCATGATATAGATGCTGAGGGTTTCCGTCGCGTAGCCGGGGCCGCCATCCGTCAGCGCCATTACAATATCAAACACGGCAAGGGAACCGATGATGTTTGTGACCACGTTAATGCGGATGGACGGCATCAGCATTGGCAGTGTAACATAGCGGAAGCTGCTCCAGAAGCCGGCGCCGTCTATTTTGGCGGACTCATACAGCTCTTCGGGAATACTTTGCAAACCCGCCAGATAAATAACCATCGTCATTCCTGCGTACTGCCAAACATTTACCAGCACCAGCACAATCATGGCGGCGGTATAATCGCCCAGCCAGTTCCCCAGCCAGGAAGATTTTCCGGCCAATTCCAGCGCGTGGAACACAAAGCCGCGCCCCGGCTGCAGCAGCAGGTACCAAATATAGCCCATAATCAGGGGGCTGATTACTGCCGGCAGATAAATAATAACGCGTGCGATTCCTTTTCCTTTAAACTTTCCGTTCATTAAAAGTGCGTATGCAAGCCCGATAATATTTAAAAGCGGCGCACTTCCCAGTGCAAACAGCAGCGTATTTTTAATATCTGTGACCGCTCGTTCGTCTTTGAAAAAATCGAGAAAATTCTGCAGACCGATAAAATTGGAACGGCCCAGGCCATCCCAGTCGGTTAAGCTCATTCCAATTCCCTGTATCAGCGGATAAATAAAGAACACGCCGAACAGCAGGAACGCCGGAACTGCCATAAAAGTGTGCAAACCTATTTTTTTTGTTTTAATCATTGCCATAACTCCCTTTGAAAAGGATGCGGGAGTATCCTGAAAGACGCTCCCGCAATAAAAATGATTTATGCCTATTTCATGCCGCTGTCCCATGCTTTTTCATAAGCAGCTGCAAATGTTTCGGGGGTATATTTTCCGCTCAGCAAATCCTGTACCAGGCGGCCGGCGTCATCACCGGAAAATCCCGCGGGTTTTTCATTGGTGAATCCGATATTTACGGCGTCTTTCAATGCGGTGTTGACTTCGCTTACCACGTTAGCGGATGCCCACTCTGCCTGCACATCCTTAAATGCACTCGGCGCTTTGGAAGCTTCGCTGTATTTTTTCTGGTTTTCGGCCTTGAAAAGATAATTCAAGAATTCAATTGCTTCCGCTTTATGTTCTGTGGTGGCGGAGATGGAATATCCGGAGTCTTCCGCGCTCAGTACAACGGGTTTTGAATTCGGCATGTAGGCGGGGTAGGGCGCGAACCCGATCTTGTCTGCAATTTTCGGGTCTGCATCCGTCAGGCTGGAAAGCACCCACATTCCGTTGCTCAGCATGGCGGCTTTTCCGGTTACAAACTCCTGCACACAGTTGTCACTGGTTGCGGTCAGCACGTCGGAATTAATCAGGCCTTTGTTTTTCAGGTCAACCAGATTCTTAGCAAAGGTTGCCATGGCGCCGTCTGCCGCGCCGAAATTCAGTTTTGCCTTATCGTTGGCCAGCATTGCTTTTTTGGCTTCAATGGAACCAAGCTGCTGCTTTATGTAGCCGTGCGGAATGAATTCAATCAGGTGACCAAGGTGCCAGGCTTCTTTGCCGAAAATAAACCAGGGGGTAACGCCCGGCTTTTTTGCTTTAATGGTCTGCAGGTTTTTCTCGAATTCGTCCCATGTTGTTGCGGTCTTTAACCCGAGTTCATTAAAGATTGCTTTGTTATAGAAGAATCCTGCCATTGTCATGTTGGTGCACACGCGGTATTGCTTTCCGCTTTTTACATCGGTGCAGTTTACTTTCATTTCCGGCGAAAGGCGGTCCCACCAGGCGGATTGATCCGACAGGTCAAGGTATTTTCCCTGATCGGCGAAACCCTGCTCATAAGTTGTCATGATGTCCGGAACCTGACCGGACGCAAATTTGATTTTTATAATATTGCTTGCATCCTTTTGGTATTCCTGCTCCACCGTGATTCTGTCCTGCGAAGAGTTGAAGTCATTGATAATCTCGTTCATTAAATCAATGGTTTCAATCTTGCCCGTGAAAAGCTTTAGGTTAACATGCTCTGTGCTTTTGGACGATTCCTGAGCGACGGCTGATGTTTGGCCTGCGGACGATGATGCGGGGTTCGTTTTCGCTGAGCTGCCGCATCCGGCACAGGCTCCTGCCACAAGAGCTGCACTCAACAACACTGCAATTACCTTTTTCACTTACAGTTCCTCCTTCAAATTACGTAACGATTGGCTCTGCATTAAGAGTAGCATGCTCCTGATAGAATTGAAATTCCCATTTTATTAGATAAAAGTTCGTAATTATTAGATTGATTATTATTACAATTGCATGATTTTTGTTAGATGTTATAATGTAGGTGAAATGAAAGTGGGAGAGAGAATTCATGAAAAGCTTATCGCTGCAATGGTACCGCGACTGGAGCATAAAACGAAAACTGCTGGTGATTATGTCACTGCTGATCGTGATTTCCGTTACACTGGTATCTTTTTTAAGTTACCGGCGCTATTCGGATTATTTCACGGAACAGAGGAAAGAGCAGACACAGCAGGTGATTGAGCAAATCGGTATTAACGTTGATACATACCTTGACGAGCTTTTTCGAATGAGCCTTGCTCCTTATTATAATAACAGCATCATGGCGGACTTGGAAACGCAGCCTCAAAATGACTTGGAAAAGCTGGACAATCAGCGGAAAATAGAAAATTTTTTGGGTTCCGTCATGATATTGCCCCGGGACGATATTCTGCGTGTTTATATCTTAACCCAAAGCGGCGTTTATTCCAATATCAAAACGCCCTATGACATGGCAAACTATCAGGACTATATGAAGAGTGACTGGTACCGTCAGGCGTTGGCAACCCAAAAGCAGATTTTTCTGCCGGTTCGCTCCGAAAAAGTTTTCGGGAACAAGAAAACACAGATTTTCTCCGTCGTGCAGGGGTTAAGGAGCAAGGACGACAGCTCCAAGGTGCTGGGCGTGATTAAAGTGGACGCAAACTACGAGGGAATTAAGACAATTTGCGACAAGGTAAATTTGGGTGCGGACAGCGCGCTGTTTATCATTGACAGCGACAAAAACATCATTTATCAGAACAGTAAGTTTTCGGGCGAAGAATTGGGCGATGACATTTATAATACAGCGCTTGCCGCGGATGGCGGCAGCATTGCAACAATTCACGGAAAGCGGTATGTGATGAATACCAGAACACTGAAAGCCACAAGCTGGAAGGTGGTCGAGGTGAATTCTTATGCGCAGTTAAACCAATATTTTCTGCAGACCAGGAACACCGCGTTTATCATGGCGCTGCTGTGTGCTTTGGCCGCTGTTTTTGTACTGATTTTGTTTGCGGGCAGCTTTTTAAACCCGCTTTTTCATGTTGTTAAGCAGATGAAGCAGGTGCAGAACGGGGATCTGACGGTTCAGGTTCCTGTGAAAAATCATGATGAAATCGGCTATCTTTCCGAATCCTTTAACACCATGGTCAACCGCGTTCAAACGATGATGTCGAAAAACACACAGCTTGTAAAAGAAGTTTATGAAATGCGCTATCTTCAGAAGGAAGCACAGTATAATGTACTGTGCAGCCAAATTAAACCGCACTTTTTGTATAACACACTGAACACCATCAGCCTGCTGATTAAATGCGGCGAGCAAAATCAGGCGGTGCACGATATTGAAAAGCTGTCTTTTTTTCTTCGGGGCGTAATGAATACGGACAAAGAAATCCCGATTTCCGCCGAACTGAAAATAGTCGATTCTTATTTGGGTCTGCAGAAGAGCCGCTACGCGGATAAACTTTCGTATCAAATTGATTTGCCGGAAGCGATTATGAACTACCGCATTCCCGCGCTTACATTGCAGCCCATAGTTGAAAATGCGGTGATTCATGGCTGCGAGCTGAAAAAGGGAAACTCTGTGATTAAAATTTATTTCGCAGCAGAGGGCGGCTGCCTGATGATTTATATTTCGGACAATGGGAACGGCATGAGCAATTCCCAGGTTGAGGAGCTGAACGCTTCGTTTCGGGCCGTGTCCCCCGCCGACCCGGAAAAAACGGAAAACATATTTACGGACAGTATCGGTCTGAACAATGTGAATTCCAGGCTGCAGCTGAAATTCGGAAACGAATACGGCTTATCCGTCGTATCTGAAATCGATCAGGGAACCTGTGTTTCCCTGCGGCTGCCGCTGAACCCGAAGGAAGGAGATGCAGTGGATGTACACCGTAATGATTGTTGATGACGAATCGCTGATGCTGAAATATTTGGGCGGCAACATCAGCCGGCTTGCCCCGCAGTGGTGCGTAACCGGCCTTGCTTCCGACGGATTGCAGGCGGTTGATTTGCTGCAGAGACAGAAATTCGACCTGATTATCACCGATATTAAAATGCCGGAAATGGACGGACTGGAGCTTGCCAAATTCGTGTATGAAATCTATCCGCAGACACAGGTGGTGATTATTTCCGGGTTTGATGATTTTGAATATGCGCGCCGGGCTATCCGCTGCGGTGTGTCGGATTATTTGCTGAAGCCGTTAAGTGATGAAAACATCGTGGACACTCTGACAAAAGCGGCTGCCGCAATCGATGAAAAAGAATCGAAGGCATTTTCAGACCGGATTATCAGCAAGCTGGAATCCCTGACCGACGAAGAATTAAAATCGGATTTTCTGAATGCTATTATTCAGGGGAACGAAGGCAATGTCAAATCTTTGTACACCGCGATATATAACCGGCATCTTTCCATTATGGAGCACTTTGCCTGCATTATGACGCTGAGCGTTGACAGCGCATATCTTTTGAGCAAGGGGAATGCATATCAAAAGATAGTTTTGGAACAGATGTGGCTCAATCAGAAATGCACGGAAGCATTTCGATCGAATCCCGGCATTACTGTCTGTTATTGCGATTTTAACAATACCGCTTTATTGGTATGCGGAAAAAGTAAAAATACGGTTGAACAGTCCGCGCGTTCCGCCTTCCATGAAATAGCCCGTCTTTTTGAGGAAGAATTTCAGGCCGGGCTTCTGGGGGCCTGCGGTACTGCTGTTGAAGATTTTTTGTACCTTCAAAATTCATATCAGGCATCCGCACAATCCTTGGTGCTTTCCTTCTTAGCCGAAAATTCCCCGGTATTCCCGGTCAGCTTTATCAGCCAGCGGACTTTTCTGAATGGGATAAACGCTTTGACCGCTTCGATTTATTCGGATTTTATCTCCGGTAATGAAGCGAGAATGCGCACGGATTTATCAAGCTTTTTCGGACTTTCTTCCGGGTGGAAGGATGAACTGGTGCCTGTTCGCTTGGGAATCTATTTGCTGTACAGTATTTCTCAAAGAAGTAAAATGAAAGAAAAACAGATGGAAAACACCTTTCAAAAGCTAAGCGCTTTGCTGACCCCCGGTTCAACAAACCAGCTCACCCAAAACATGACGGATATTTTTGTTAAGGTGATATTCGCGCTGAATAAGGATGACCGTTTTCAAAAGGAAGAGGAGAACAGCCACCTGGTTGACACGGCAAAGGAATATATTTATTCCCATTACAGCGAACCGATCAGTCTGACGCTGGTTGCGGAAAAATTAGGCGTTTCAGCCAGCTACCTGAGCGACCTTTTTCATAAAGAAATCGGGGAGCCCTATTCGAAGTTTATTACCCGCGTCCGCATGGAACAGGCTACGACCCTGATGAGGACAAATCCGGGCGAAAAAATCTATAATTTGGCGATTCAGGTAGGATTTGTAAACGCAAAGCATTTCAATTCTGTTTTTAAAAAATACTATCATATGACGCCGACGGAATTCATACAAAAAAATATGACCATGAATTAAAAAATTTATCTGTTGAAAGTGATTATTCATAAGCATATAATTAAATTTAATTTATGCGCAGGCTTGGCTGACGGCGTGCACGGGCATTCCAAAGCGTTCTGTACGGGTGTTCATGCAAGCGGGCCGAAATTGCAGGAGGATATCATCTTGAAACAGAAAATCAAAGAAATCCTGAGAGGATTAGGGGCGGATGTCTGCGGAATCGCTCACGTTGAGCGGTTTGAAAACGCACCGGCCGGGTTTCACCCTGCTGACATTTATAATGACTGCAAATCTGTCGTTGTATTTGCCAGGAATATGCCAAAGGGACTGGCTTATGTGAGCCCAAGAATCGCATATGCCAAGGCAACCGATATCAGCCTGGCGGAGCTGGACAAAATCAGTTACCTGGCAAGCGTTGAAATTGAAAAGCTGGGCGCAGTCGCGGTTCCGCTGCCATCTGATTCCCCTTATGATTATTGGGACGAAGAGAATATGGAAGGGAGGGGATTGCTGTCCATGCGCCATGCGGCCGTGCTGGCCGGAATTGGAAGCATGGGAAAAAACAATCTGATTATAAACCCAAAATACGGAAACATGATTAATATCGGCGCCGTTCTGACCAACTTGGATTTGGAGTCGGACCCCTTTGCGGAAGAACTTTGCATTGCCGGCTGCCGCCTGTGCTTGGACAATTGCCCGCAAAAAGCACTGAACGGTGTTATAGTCAATCAAAAGCGGTGCAGGGAATTTACATACAGCAGCAATAAAAAGGGGTTCGGTGTTTGCAACTGCAATCAATGCAGAATAATCTGCCCCAGAGCCTTTGGCAAAAAGAGTGAATCGCCGGCGATATAAAAAGCACCTGCATTTGCAGGTGCTTTCGGTTTACGGCAAGGCTGCTGCATGTTTTCTACAAACTGAATCTTTAACCCGTTCGGGTCAAGCACATCAAAGAACTTTGTATGCGGATTCGGCTAAGATGGCACGCGACAGGGATCATTTTAAATTTGCTTCATCTTTATTATTCGCCTGATTCAGTCCCTTTGATGATTCTGTCGGCGGAATCGCCCGATGCCCCGTTTTACGTGCGTTGAAAAACCACATCACCGCGTAACACAGCGTGTAAAAAACGACCATGATAATGCCTGCGATCAGTCCCGATGATTGGCCCGGCACAAACGGCATGCTCACAATCACAATAATTAATGCAATCAGGACAAATAAAGAGGAGTAGGGATATCCCCACATCTGGCACTTTCCGTCCGGCGGGCAGCCGTGCTTTTTACGGAAGCGAATGTGCGTGGCCATAATGACTGCATAGGTGAAAAGCAGCGCAAAACCGCCGGAGCTGATCAAAAACAGATAGACCCTTGGGAACAAAAGTCCAAAGCCAAGCCCCACAAGCATGGCAAGCCCGGAAAACAGGATTCCGCGGTAGGGAACATCCTTTTTATCTTTCAGAAAGATGGGGGCAAGGCCTTCATCGACAAGCGAACGCATCATTCTGCCAAGCCCGAACATAGCCGCAAGCATGGTGGAAAGAATTGCCGTAATCAGCACCATATTAATCGCTGTTCCCGCCCAGCCGATTCCGCTTCGGTTCAGTGCCGCTACAAACGGACTGTTTTCTTCGCTGATGTCCTTCGTCGGAATAAGCGGCAGAAGAGCTGCGGCGGAAGCAATATAAAGTCCCACCAAACATAAAACGGTATAGCGAATTGCTTTTGGAACGGTTTCTTTGGGGTGATCTGTTTCAGAGGCAGCCAGTCCGATAATCTCAAAGCCCGCATAGGCAAACATCACGATCAGCATACTCCCTGCAATGCCCTTTAATCCTCCCGGCAGAAGCGGCTCACGGGCCAATACCCCGGTTCCCACGGATGGCTTTCCGGGGAACAGACCGAAGATCAACAGGATTGCAATGACAATAAACGAAACGATTGCAAGCAGCTTTACTGCTGCAAGCCCGCTTTCCAGGCTGCTCAGCTTATTTGCACCCAGCAGGTTAAGCAGCGTAACGCCAATGATAATGGAACCCCCCAATATGGGGATGGACATGCCAGGAATAAATTCACGCACCAAAATAGAAACTGCGGTGGCTTCGCTGGACATCGCCAAAACCATCCCTGTCCAATACACCCAGCCCACAACGAACCCGGCCCCCTGCCCGAACGATTGCGACGCAAATGTGCGGAAGGAGCCGGAGTCCGGGTTTGCAACCGTCATTTCGGACAGAGCGTAAAGGATAAAATAAACCAGCACGCCGCCCAACATAAACGAGATTAAAATAGACGGCCCCGCAGCGTGAACCGCCACGGAGGACCCAAGGAAAAACGAGCCGCCGATTACCGTTCCCAAAGCCATCATGGTGAGCTGCCATGCGGAAAGGCCTTTTTTTTTTTCTTCATAGTTGTATCTCCATACCGGGGCATCCGGCCTGAAACAAATTTGAATTCGGCGGCAGATGTCCTCTTATCACTTTAAAATTATTATTCCGGGAATCCACAAATAAATTCTTTCAAAAAATGATAATCAAAGAAAAATACAAGGCAAGGTGAAGTTATGAAAAAAACAATGGTGTATATCGGTTCCTATTCCTCTGACTCGGGGGAAGGAATCTATCCTTTTGAGTTTGACCATGCGGCCGGGCTGCTGAAGCCCGTGCGCGACCCGGTTCATGCGGAAAATCCGTCCTACCTTACGGTCAGCAGCGACAACCGGTATTTATACGTGGTTTCGGAAACAAGGAAATTTGCCGGAACCAGCGGCGGCGGCGTTGCCGCGTATCAGATTGATGAAGAAGGCGGTCTGACCTTTCTGAACTCGACGCCAACGCTGGGCTTTGACCCGTGCTACCTTGGCACGGACAAAAGCAATTCCTTCCTTGTTGCCGCCAATTACAGCGGCGGCAGCCTGTCTGTTTTTCCGCTCGGTACGGACGGGAAAATTATGCCCTGTTCCTTCGTTCAAACGCACCGGGGCAGCGGGCCGAATCAGGAGCGGCAGGAGATGCCCCATGTTCACTTTACGGACTTTACGCCCGACGGGAACCATATCTGTACGGTTGACCTTGGTATTGACACCGTAAAATTCTATCGGCTTGACCCAAAAACAGGGACGCTTCACGAGGAGGAAAAGCTTTGTATAAAGCTGAGCCCCGGCTCGGGCCCGCGGCATGTCGTCTTTCGTGAGCAGGGCCGGTTTGTGTATGTTGTTACCGAATTGAGCTGTGAAATTGCGGTGTTTCAATATGTGGAGGGTAAATACGAGCTCCGGCAGTGTTTGTCCACGGTTCCGCCTGACTTTAAAGGGGATAACGCAGCCGCGGCGCTGCACAGTTCGCCGGACGGGCGGTTCATGTATGCTTCAAACAGAGGGCACGACAGCATTGCCGCTTACAAAGTCGGTGGCGACGGGCTGCTTGAGCCGTGCGGCGTTTATTCCGCGCAGGGCCGGGGCCCCCGCGACTTTGCCATTGAGCCGTGCGGAAACTTCCTGCTTGCGGCCAACGAAAAGAGCAATGAAATCGCAGTTTTAAAAATTGACAGTATTTCCGGCGCGTTAACGCCGACGGGCAGCCGTGTGGAATTACACAGCCCGACCTGCATTCAGTTCCGGTCAATCGGGTGAGTTTCGGCTCTTTCAATCGAGTGCCGGGAAGGCTATAATGAAAAGTGGAACGGTCTTGCGCATATTTAAAATGAGGAAGGATTTCTAAAATGGAAACGTTACAGCTTGGGCGAACAAATATTACGGCCGCCAGAACCGGGTTTGGCGCGCTGCCAATCCAGCGAATCAGCTCCGACGAAGCAAAGCTGATTTTGCAGAAAGCATACGATGATGGCGGCATTAATTTTTATGACACGGCAAGGGCCTATACCGACAGTGAGGAAAAGGTCGGCCGGGCGCTTTCGGGTGTTCGAAACCATATTTATATTGCAACCAAGACAATGGCAAAAGATAAAAAATCCCTTTTTAAAGATTTGGAAGCGAGCCTGAAGGCGTTAAAGACAGATACCATCGATATTTATCAGCTGCACAATCCGTCTGAACTTCCTGATTACGACGACCCGGACGGACTTTATCAGGCGCTGCTGGAAGCGAAAGCAAAAGGCTACATCCGTTTTCTGGGGCTTACAAACCATCGCCTGAGCCTTGCAATGCAGGCGGCTCAGGATCAACGGTTTGACACCATCCAGTTTCCGTTAAGCTCCCTGTCGTCCGATGATGATATTCAGTTAATCCGACTTTGCAAAGAAAACAATATTGGGCTGATTGCCATGAAGGCCATGTCCGGCGGACTGATTACCAATGCGGCAAGCACGTTTGCCTTTTTAAGGCAGTTCGACAATGTACTGCCGATTTGGGGAATCCAGCGCGAAAGCGAACTGGATGAATTCCTTGCACTGGAGAAGAATCCCCCTGTTTTGGACGATGCCATGCAGAAGATTATTGATCAAGACCGGCGCGAGCTTGCGGGGTCGTTTTGCCGCGGCTGCGGGTATTGCCAGCCCTGCCCGGCGAATATCCCGATACCGACAGCGGCGCGCATTTCGCTTTTGCTTACACGGTCGCCTTACCAGAGCTTTCTGACAGATGAATTTAAAGCGCAGATGGAGCGCATTAACGATTGTACGCACTGCAACCATTGTAAAAATCATTGCCCTTACGGGCTGGATACGCCGAATTTATTGCAGTATATGCTGGGGGAATACAACAAGTTTTATGCTGCCCACAAGGCATGAGACTAAATACGTCTGCGGTAAACGGGTTGTGAACAATACGGCGTCATGATATAATAACCGCATAGCGGTTATTACCGGACTTTATGCCCGTTGTATTTGCCGTTTGCGCGGCAGCCGCCGCAAATAAAGGATGATATCGCAAAGGCTTCGTTTTTATGATATCGTCATGCGTGTTTAACCACTGTATGGAGGTCTTATGAGCATATTAGATGTTGAAAATGTTACACATGGATTTGGTGCGAGAAGAATTTTGGAGGATGCCTCCTTTCGACTGCTAAAAGGCGAACATGTCGGACTGGTCGGTGCGAACGGGGAAGGAAAAACAACCTTTTTAAATATCATTACCGGAAAGCTCACGCCCGACGAGGGTAAAATTTCGTGGTGCAAACGCGTTACAACGGGCTATTTGGACCAATTCAGCACACTGACAAAGGGCAAAACAATCCGCGATATTCTGCGGGAAGCTTTTCGGCATTTGTATGATTTGGAGCAGGAGATGCTGGGCGCTTACGACAAAATGGCCGACTGCTCCGACACGGAAGCTGCCGCATTGATGGAGGATGTCGGTGAAATTCAGGAAATTTTGGATTACAGCGGATTTTACGTTTTAGACAGCAAAATTGAAGAGTATGCAAACGGGCTGGGACTTGGCGAAATCGGTCTGGAACGCGATGTGGAGGAGCTTTCAGGCGGGCAGCGCGCAAAGGTGCTTTTGACAAAGCTGCTGCTGGAAAATCCGATGATTTTAATTTTGGACGAGCCGACGAACTTTCTCGATGAAAACCATATTGCGTGGCTGAAAAACTTTTTGCGGAATTACGATAACGCATTTATTCTGGTTTCCCATGACGTCGAATTTTTAAATGATGTGGTAAATGTGATTTACCACATTGAAAATGCGGTGTTAACGCGCTATACGGGGAATTATCATCAGTTTATGGAAATGCATGAGCTCAAGAAGCGCCAGACGGAGCAGGCTTATGAAAAGCAGCAGAAAGAGATTGCTCAGCTCGAGGATTTTGTCGCCCGAAATAAAGCGCGGGCCGCAACGTCCAACATGGCGAAGTCAAGGCAGAAGAAACTGGATAAGATGGATGTTATTGAGCTGGCGCGCGAAAAGCCAAAGCCGTCATTCAGCTTTAAGTCCGCCAGAACACCGGGCAAACAGGTTATCCTTGCAAAAGATTTGGTGTTAGGGTACACGGAGCCGCTGACAAAACCGCTTGATTTATCGCTGGAACGCAGTCAGAAGGTTGCAATCAAAGGAGTCAACGGGCTGGGCAAGTCAACCCTTTTAAAAACCCTGCTTGGGCTTACTCCGCCCATTTTAGGGGCGACCGAACTGGACCCCTTTGTCGAGGTGGGCTATTATGAGCAGGAGCAGGCCGCTTCGGATAATACGGCTCTGCAGGAAATATGGAATGAATACCCGGGCATGACAAACGCGGAGGTAAGGGCTGCCCTTGCCAAATGCGGTTTAACAACGGAACATATTACTTCACAGATGAAGGTGCTTTCCGGTGGGGAAAGCGCAAAAGTCCGCTTATGCAAGCTGATGCTGAAAGAAGTGAATCTGCTGGTGCTTGACGAGCCAACCAATCACCTTGACGTGGACGCAAAAGCGGAGCTGAAAAAAGCAATCTCCGAATTCAAAGGAACCGTCCTTCTCGTAAGCCATGAACCGGATTTTTATTATGACATTGCCACCGATATTTGGGATTTGGAGCAGTGGACTACCAAAATTGTATAACAAAACACCAGCAGAAAGAGGCCGCGTAGCAACGCGGCCTCTTGTTAATGTTATATGTTTCTTTTCCTGTCAATTCAGCGCAAACGCAGCTTTGCAGCCAGCGGACTGCGCTCTGAAAATTTATTGTACAGCTTAACCGCAATCATGCCGCAAGCCAGGCCCAGGGCCGCGCCTGCCAATATATCCGTGGGATAATGCACAAAAAGATACAACCGGGAAAACGCAATGAGAACCGCAAGCAGAAGCGCGGCAATTCCCAGCTTTTTATTTGCCTTCCACATAACAACGGTAGCGGCAAAGGATGCCGACGTATGGCCGGAAGGAAAGGAAAAATCGGCCGGCCTTGCAATCAGCATCGGAACCAGTGAATTCACATTACAGGGGCGCACCCTTTGCACAAGATGTTTCAGAACCAATTCCCCGGTTAAGGCTGCGAGCAAAACGCCAAGTACGATCATAATACCGTGTTTCCTGTATTTGGGGATAAGCAGGAAAATCACGGCAATTGCAAGCCAAATTGCGCCAAGGTTGCCGATTCTGCTGATGAACGGCATCAGTTTATCCAATACGGGGCCGTGCAGGTGCGCTTGTATAAAAGAAACGGATTGATTGTCCAGATTCTGAATCCATTGAAGCATTTTAAAGCTGATCCTCCTTTGGGGCGAAATTTTCCGGCTTATTCGGTGCATCCAGCTCATTCGGCACATCCGCTTCTTCGGGCTGATTGACCGGTTTTATTCTCTTTTTATAAAACAGGATGATAAGAACAACGGCAAGTACCGCAAAAACCGCCGCGGCAACCAAAGAGTAAAGGTTTACATACCCCGCGACCTTTTCCCACGAAGCACCGAAAAACACACCGAGGTACACTAAAACAATGTTCCACAGGGCGGTTCCGGCCGTGGTAAGCAGCAAAAAAACACCCATATTCATACGGGCCATGCCGGCCGGAATTGAAATCAGGCTTCGTACAATCGGAATAAAACGGCAGAAGAATACGGTCGATTTTCCGCGGCGTGAAAACCACTTTTCCGCCTTCTGAATATCGTCCTTTTTCAGATGCAGGACTTTCCCGACCCGTCCGTCAAGCCAGCGAGCCAAACGCTGGGGGTTCAGCCACCGGCCAACGCCATATAGCACGGCGGCACCCAAAACGGAACCGATGGTAGCCGATACGATAACCCCCCATACCTTCATGGTGGAAAACGTTGTCATAAATCCGCCGAACGTTAAAATTACCTCGGACGGGATGGGCGGAAAAATATTTTCAATCGCGATCAGCAGGGCAATTCCAAAATACCCAAACTGATTGATAATATTGATAACCATGTTCTGCATTTCTTTATCCTCCGTTAAACGAATCATATTCTTATATTATCCTAAAGTTCTAAACGATTTCTAAACGGTGGGTAAAGAAATCAATAATAATACTCCGGTTAAGCATGAAACCGATACCCAGCGCCCCAAACGGTTTCAATAAACCGTGGGTTGTCCGTGTCTTTTTCGATTTTTTCACGAATCCGATTGATATGCACGGTTACGGTAGAGGTTTCTCCCATGGAGTCAAGCCCCCAAATGCGGTTAAATAGGGTGTCCTTGCTGAATACAATATTCGGGTTTTGAGCTAAAAACAGAAGAAGATCAAATTCTTTATTTGCAAAGCTGACTTCCTGCCCCTCCACAAAAACGCGGTGTGCGTCGATGTCTATTTCAAGGCCGTTGATTGAAATACAGTTGTGGTGCGGCGCTTCCCCTTTTGATGTTAAGCGCTCATACCGTGCGATGTGCGCTTTTACCCTTGCGACCAGTTCAGAAGGGCTGAACGGTTTTACCACGTAATCATCCGCGCCCAGTCCGAGCCCCCGTATTTTATCAATATCGTCCCGTCTGGCGGAAACCATTAGAATCGGAGTGTCTTTTGTTTCCCGAATTGTGCGGCAAATTGCATATCCGTCCACCCCGGGAAGCATCAAGTCTAAAAGGATCAAGTCATAATCATTGCTTAGTGCGTCTTTCATGCCCTCGTCCCCGGTATCTATGATTTTCGCCTCAAATCCGTTGGCTTCCAAGTAGTCCCGCTCCAATTCGGCAATGTTCTTATCGTCTTCAATGGTTAGAATCCGTTTCATTCTGCTCCTCCTTTGTCCGCTTTTGGAAGGGTAATGCGAATGGTCAGCCCCCGGTTTAATTGCCCCTGTGCCCCGATGCTGCCGCCCATGCGTTCTGTAATCTGCTTTACAATGGCCAGCCCCAGTCCGCTGCCTTTTGCGGCGTTGCTCCTTGCCGGGTCGCTCCGGTAAAAGCTGTCAAAAATCTTTTCTGCGTCCTCTGCCGCTATGCCGCGTCCGTCATCGGAAAATTGAATTTCAATATTCGTTCCTGCGCTGCGCAGGGTAATTTCAATTCTTCCGGGAGCATCCTTTTTGTATTTTATACTGTTATCGACCAGGTTTGATAAAATACGCTGAAACTGAAGACGGTCAATTTTCACCTTCGCCGGTTCATCGCATTGGTTGGAAAAAACCAGTTTCATGTCCAGTCGGTTCAGGTGCGGCTGCATCTGTTCACAGTAGTCCTCGAAATAGGCTGCAAGATCAACCGATTCCGTTTCAAACGGCACCCCGCCCAAATCCAGTTTGGAAAACAGGAACAGGCTGTCAACCAGCTTGTCCATGTCACAGGCTGTGCTGTAAATCGTGCGAAGATAGTGCTCCTGCTTTTCCGGCGTATTCGCAATGCCGTCCATCAGCCCGCTGACGTACCCTTTGATGGAGGTAAGGGGAGTGGAAAGGTCATGTGAGATTCCGGCGATCAGCTCCTTGCGCCCTTCCTCGTATTTTTGCTGCAGCTGAACCGATTCCTTCAGCCTGAGGCGCATGCTGTCGAAATCCTGACAGACCTGCCCCAGCTCATCCCCGGAGGAAAACGCGATTGCGCTGTCCAAATTTCCGTTCTGAATTTCGTTTGCGGCCTTGCGAAGCAGGTTTATCGGAAGAACAATCTGCTTGGAAAGGACTCCGGCCAGCAAAACCCCGGTTATGATAATGATGATAATTGCAAAACCGCCGGCCAGCACCACGCCAAGTTTGATATACCGCTCCACGGTTCCCAAAAAATTCCCCTGCGGGTTCTGGTAAGCGAGCCGTTTTGAAACAATTAATACCTGAACCGGTCGGCCTTCCTTATTTTGCGCTTCGGCTTGGTACACAAGTCCGCTTCCGCTTCTGTAAAACAGAGCTCCGTCCACTTTGCCGCCGGCAATATTGCGTGCCGCGGCAAGCAATTCATTTGCCCCGGTTCCTTTGGTCAGGTAAAGGCTGTCGGAACCGCTGCGGATCGAAATCTGCGCGCCTTCCCGTTCCAGTTCGGCACAGGAGTCAAGCAGATCCCCGCTGCCCTTCAGGCTGTTTTTATCCGCAATTGCCTTTGTTATGGAATCGAAGGAAAGCTGCAGCTGATAATTTGAAACGGTTCCATTGGTATTAAGCAGCAATCCCGTGCGGCCGCCGGCGCCGGTCAGCACGAGGAACCCGAGCAGGATACTCAGCATAATGGAAATAACGGCCAATACCGGGATGGCTATCATCATGGCATTGGATAAAATTAATTTTTTCCGTATTGATAAATCGCGCAGCTTCATCCATGTTACCTCAAAACTGATCTATTATGAACCTTCCCGCCACTTGCAGAGGGAAGGCCCATTCAAATTGATTACGGTTCAATTTCGTTGGATTTAAATTTTACTGAGCAGGAATCGTACTTTCTATTATACGTTAAAAATCTGTGATTTCCATAACAAAACAATAAACAAAGTATAACAAATTCAATATTTTTCAATGGAACAGATAAAATGCATGTCAATACAAACGAATGGTTCGCCAATGTGACTGTAATAAATGACAAATTACACGGTTATTTTTTTTAATTATGATTTTAACCAAATATTTTAATATGTTGAAACGATAAGAATAGTAAGAGGCCTTATGGTCAAATATCGGGTTTCTATATCAATGGTCGGGGTGAATAATAATGAAAAAAAAGAAAAGCTTGTTATCAAAGCTGCTGCTGTCAATCGGTATTCCTGTAGCGATTATTTTTTGTGTTACCGCTCTTATTGTATTAACGAATGTGAAACAATCGGTTTCCCAGCTGACAACAGAGGAACTGGCGGATAAATCGCAGGCGGCTTCTTATGAAATCAGCGCGTATTTTTCAAGGTATAATGAAACGGTTCAACAAATGGTCACAAATGATTTGTTTCAGGAATACTTTCAAAAATCCACACAGGACAAGGCAAATGAACAAAACTACGCCGGGGCTAAGAAAACCGTTGATAATATTTATAAAACGGATCCCGACAATTTTTCTTCGGTATGGATTACGGACTGCACGTCCAATACGATGATTGTGAACAGCAGCACTGCGCCTTCCAAATTTATTTCTTCCGAGCGGCCCTGGTATCAGGCGGTCCTTGCGAAAAAGGGTATCACGATGATCGAGCCCTATAAGGACGCGATTACCGGAAAAATGGTTATGAGTATCATTGCGCCCGTTTATAAAACCGGAACCGGTGATCTGCTTGGTTTTGCAGGAATCGACATTACGGTTGATCAGCTTTATAAAACCGTGCAGGGTTACAAGCTTGGAAAAACGGGATTTTATATCCTTTCCAGTGCCGGGGGACAGCTTATTTACCACCCGAGCACCGATCTTAAAGGAAAAAATGTATCCGAATCCAAGATGTCGAAAAATGTTATTGACGCGATAACGAATAAAACTGCAGGGAACATCACCTATACGGCGATGGGCCAGACCAATTACGGGTATTTGTCCCCTGTGGGCACGACCGGGTGGACTGTAACCACCGGAATGCCGGAAAAAGAATTCAACGCGGCTTACAGCTCAGTGCAGAACACGGTTTTTGGTGTCTTTCTGATTGCTTTGTTTGCCCTGATTTTATTGCTTGCTCTCATATCTATGAGCATTATTAAACCGTTAAAAAAATTGACCGCAGTGGCGAACCAAATTGCGGACGGCGACCTGAATGTCAGTGTGAGCATAACGTCCATGGACGAAACGGGTCAGGTAGCACATGCAATCGCAAAAACAGTGGACAGGCTGAAACAGTACATTGATTATATTGATGAAATCTCGGCGGTTTTGGATCAAATTGCCTCAGGGGATCTGGTGTTTGACCTGCACTGTGATTACGTCGGCGAGTTCTCAAAGATTAAAACATCCTTGGAGAACATAAAATCAAAATTGGTCCGAACGTTTTCCGATATTACAGTTTCCGCCGATCAGGTGGCAAGCGGTTCCGGCCAGGTTTCGAACGCTTCACAGGCTCTTGCACAGGGCGCCACGGAGCAGGCAAGCTCCATTCAGGAGCTGTCGGCTTCCATCACCGAAATTGCCGATCAAGTAAACCGTAACGCGGCTCACGCTTCCGATGCAAATCAACTGGCCAGCCAGGCCACCGGCGAAGTGGAACGCGGCAATGAGTCCATGAAGAAATTGATTTCAGCGATGGCTGAAATCAGCGATTCCTCCAATGAAATCGGAAAGATTATTAAAACGATCGAGGACATTGCGTTTCAGACCAATATTCTTGCGCTGAACGCGGCGGTCGAGGCTGCCCGCGCAGGAACGGCGGGCAAGGGCTTTGCAGTTGTTGCCGATGAAGTAAGAAATTTGGCAAGCAAGAGCGCCGAAGCTGCAAAAAACACAACGGCCTTAATCGAAAATTCAGTCAACTCTGTGAAAAACGGCACTGAAATTGCAAATGAAACGGCGCAGTCCCTGCAGGCAATTATTGACGGGGTAGGCAAGACCTCGGAATTAATCGGTGAAATTTCCAAAGCAACAAATGAGCAGGCAACATCAATCAATCAGGTTACTTTGGGTGTTGACCAAATTTCTTCCGTGGTGCAAACCAACTCCGCAACGTCTGAGGAAAGCGCGGCGTCCAGTGAACAGCTGAACAGTCAGGCGCAGATGCTGAAAAAATTGGTTGGGCAGTTTAAAATTTGATTTGAGAGGGTGTTCTGTCTGACGTGTAACGAAAGCCCAGATTATCCTTTACAACAGCAAGAGCCTTGCGGATTTGTTCTCCGCAAGGCTCTTTTTCGTGCAGTACGGAAATCCGGTCTTTATCTGACTTTTATTCTGCTGAAATTCAAAAAATAATGAACTGCTTTGATATTTTTCTTCCGTCTGGTTACAATATTTCACGGGAAGGAGGTTATGATTATGAATCAAAATAGAGCGAACACCAGTATTGAGTGTACCGTTGAGCAGTGCAACTATCACTGCCAAAGCCAGGACTATTGCACTTTGGACAAGATCAAAGTGGGCACACACGAAAGCAATCCTACCCAAACCCAGTGCACGGATTGTGAATCCTTTGCAGTGAAAAACGGCTAGTAGATAATTTGTAAAACTCTGTGGACGGAATTACGTGCGCAGAGTTTTATTTTTTACTTTTCCTGTGAAATCGTTACAATAAATTCACGGATTATTCATGCATGATGATTACGCATTTATTATAATTTCAGTTAATGTAATTAAATATTAAATCTAAAAACAACAGTAAAATCCGAGTACAGCCTAAAGCGGGGTATCTTTATGAAAGGGTTGAATTTATGAAAAAGATAATGAGTATGCTTCTTTCCTTTTTACTGGTCGTTTCTGTAAGCGTGCCTGCTTTTGCTGCCCAGACGGGGCAAACGGTAACCATATCCCTTGACAATATCAACGATATTATGCCGCCACAGCCTGGGGCCAGCCATGAACAGCAGCTGATGAATCTGCAGAAGCAGTATCTTACCTATTGCAACGATGTTTTCGACCGGAGCTCCGCCTCCGGGCAGTATGACAGCAAAACACAAGCGCAGGATGCTGCCCGGAAAAAATTGGAGCTAGGGTACATTTCGCAAAAAGAGTATAATGATGCGGTGCAGGCGGTCAGTGATTTGAGTTCCAGCCAGCAGGCGCCGTCCAATCAAAGGGCGCAGGATCTTTTAAAGCTGCGCAATTTATTGGGACTGGATGATGTGGATCAGCTGATTGTGAAGCCTGCCGATTACAGCAAGACGGATTTCGCGGCAAAGCTGTCCGGTGTAAACTATGCCAAGGATTTGGGAAGCCTCTTTTTAGAATCCGGCAAGGTGGAAACATTCAAATCGCTTTACGACGCATTGACTCAGGCAAACAGCATATATCAGCTTGACAGCGGAAAATATCAGACAAAGCAGGCGCAGGTGCAGCTGATGCAGCAAAAGTTCGCAAAAGGGTATGCTTCGAAAAAGCAGGTTGACGATATCACCCTGGAGCTGCAAACATTGGAAAGCACAGTTGCGAAAGAAAAAAACAGCGTTTATATCGCATACCTGCGGTACGATTTTATGCGCGACAACGGGTATTCCCCGGATTCCGTATCTTAATATTAATAGGAGCTTATACATATGAAAGTCGGGTTTCTAAGCAAAAAGAAAATTATCGTTGTGGTTCTGATTATAGCGGCCGGGGCGGTGCTGTTTTATTCCTGTTCGCGTATCCGTGCCGGCAAACAGGGGGCGGCGAATACGGCGTCCGTCACAACGCTGAAAAAAACCAGTCTGCAGGACAGCATCAGCATTTCGGGAACCATTCAGAGCAAAACCTCTGAAAATGTTTATACCACACTGAACTACCCGGTAAAGCAGATTTCCGTAAAAGTGGGCGACACCGTAAAAGCGGGGGATGTTTTGGCTGTGCTTGATACTTCATCGATTGAAAAAGATGTGCAGAGCGCACAGTACAGCACAAAATCCGCGCAGGAAACCGCTTCGCTGAACCTGCAAAAAGCAAAATCGGATTACGACAACGCGCTGTACCTGTACAATAACCATTTGAACAGTGAACTGGTGAACGCACAGGCTTCGGTCACTTCAGCGCAGCAGGATTTGAATACGCAAAAATCGAGTTATGATTACAATCAGTTTTTATATGATTCCGGCGAGCTTTCCAAAATGGCGCTCGATCAGGAGAAAGCAAAGCTGACCACGGCGCAGAATGCTTACGACAAGGCCGTTACCACGCTGACCTATACACAGAACAAGGTTTCACAGGATTTAAAAGCGGCAAAAAACAACTACGATCTGGCGCTGTCCAAGGCGAATGACAAAAGCCAGCAGATCACTCTGGAAAAGCAGCAGCAGAATTTAAAGGACGCGGTTATCATGGCGCCGGCAGGCGGTACGGTAACCGTGTCGAACGCGGTAGCCGGCGCGGCTGCAAGCGGGGTTCTGTTTACAGTCGCAGACACAGGCAACCTGATTGTCAACACGGAAATCAAGGAGTATGACGTTGGCCAGGTAACGGTTGGAAAAAAGGTAATCATTAAAACCGACGCGACCGGGGACGTGGAAATTGCCGGTGAAGTTTCCCGCGTGGCGCCCGCCGCAACGGAAAGCACGCAGGGCACAAGCAGCGTGACGTTTACGGCGGAAATTAAGATTACCGGCCATAATCCAAACCTGAAAATCGGCATGAAGGCAAGGATGAATATCATTCTGGCAGAAAAATCGGATATTTATGCAGTGCCCTATGACGCGGTTCTGCACAAGGCCGACGGAAGCGCTTATGTGCTCGTCGCCGTCAAGGATGCAAACGGCTATAAGGCGAAGGAACAGCCGGTGCAGACCGGTTTGGAAAACGACATTTCCATCGAAATTTCCGGCGCGGGCCTCAGTGACGCAATGCGTGTCGTCAGCAATCCGGAAAATCTTTCCGCGGGGTCTGCCCTTCGTTTGCCGGAGGGAACGGCATGAGCAGAAATATCATCGAAATGAAAAATATCGTAAAAAACTTTTATGTCGGCACCCCCAACGAGCTGCATATTATCAAGGAAATCAGTCTGGAAGTAAAAGAGGGCGAGTTCCTGTCCATTGTCGGTGCTTCCGGTTCGGGCAAAAGCACCTTAATGAATATGATCGGCGTGCTTGACCGCCCGACCTCGGGCGAATATATTCTGGACGGCATTTCCGTGGGGCAGATGACGGACAACGATATGTCCGATGTGCGCAACAAAAAGATCGGCTTCGTGTTCCAAACCTTCAACCTGATTCCGCGCAGCAGCGCGCTGAAAAATGTGGAGCTGCCCATGCTTTACGCCGGGCTGGACGGCCGAAAGCGCGCACAGCGCGCCAAAGAGCTTCTTCAGCTTGTTGAAATGGAGGACAGAATGCACCACCTTCCTAACGAGCTTTCCGGCGGGCAAAAGCAGAGGGTGGCAATTGCAAGGGCGCTTGCCAATGACCCGGCGATTCTTCTTGCCGATGAACCGACGGGTGCGCTCGATTCCGCCACCGGCCGCCTTGTAATGGATTTGTTCCACAAGGTTCACAGGGAAGACGGCAAGACCATTGTTCTGATTACGCACAACAGTGAGCTTGCGGCGGAAACCGACCGGATTGTTACCCTGCGGGACGGCTGTATTATTTCGGACCGGCCGGGCAAATCCAAGTCCTTAGGAAAGGCGGCAGCCGGATGTTCTTAAAAGAAAATATCCTTCTTGCAATTGCAGGATTAAAATCGAATAAAGTAAGAGCGCTGTTAACCATGCTCGGAATTATCATCGGAATCGGTTCCGTAATTGCGATTGTTTCCATTGGGGACGCAATGACCTCCACCGTGACCGATACCATGTCAAGCCTGGGCGCGAACAACATCCGTGTTTCCGTTTCAGAAACGGAGACGGAAAATACGATGATGCCTTTACGGGCAAACGCGAAAGCGGCGAAAATCGATGACAGAGATTTGATTTCAATGGATTCCATCAACGCTTTTCAGCAAAAATACGCCGATCAGATTGCGGACATTTCCCTATCCGAAGCGGGCGGGGAAGGCAAGGCCAAAAACGGCCGGCTTTACGCCAACGTGAGTATCTCCGGTGTCAACGAAGGGTACCGCTCTATTAATGATGTTAAGCTGGTGAAGGGCCGCTTTCTGAACAGCACGGATGTCGACCGGCTGCGCAAGGTTGCGGTGGTTTCAGATAAACTGGTTTCCAACATGTTCAAAAACGGCGCCGACCCGCTCGGGCAGGAAATTAATATTTACGAAGAGGATGAGGTCAGCACTTATTTGATTATCGGCGTTTATAAGTATGAACAGTCCGCCATGACACTGGGGGGCGGCACCACTTCGGACAAGGACATCAGCACAGCGCTGTACATTCCCGTTACTGTTGCAAAGGAAACTGCGGACAATCAGAACTTTCAAACCTTTACGGTCAAGACGAATCCTTCCGTTGATGCCGCCTCGTTTACCAAAACAACGGATAAATATTTCAGCAAGCTTTATACGAACAATGAAAGATATAAATGCACCGTAATCAATATGGAAAGCATGCTCTCCTCCGCAACTTCCATGCTGAATACAATTTCCATTGCCATTGCGGCCATTGCGGCCATTGCCCTTTTGGTGGGCGGCATCGGCGTAATGAACATCATGCTGGTTTCCGTAACCGAACGGACAAGGGAAATCGGCACCCGCAAGGCTCTTGGCGCGCGGAGCGGCTTCATCAAGGTTCAGTTTATCGTGGAGTCCATTATCATTTGCGTAATCGGCGGAATCATCGGGATTCTGTTTGGTATTTCGCTTGCCGCAGTCGGGGTGCGCCTGCTTGGGGCAACGCTGACCATTTCCGTTCCTGTGATCCTGATCAGCGTCGGATTCTCCATGCTGATCGGCGTGTTCTTCGGGTATTATCCCGCAAACAAGGCCGCGCGCATGGATCCGATTGAAGCGCTGCGTTACGAATAGTTTTACTGAATAAGAATGGCTGCCGCCCTGCTTGGTCAGGACGGCGGCTTTTTTGGTCACGAAAACACGTCCGGATTGCATTTTATGGGAAGATATAGTAAAATTAAAAATATATTGGTATAAACGGTCGATTAGGATAAAATTCTGCAACGCGGAGGCTGCGATTCATGAGCGAGGTACATATGGACGGTTCGGATCAGAAAAACGAAATCAAACAAGCTCCGGAAAATTGCGTATTTGCCCTGGACATCGGCACACGCAGCGTAATCGGAATCGTGGGCGTGCTGGACGGCGACATGCTGCGCGTTCAGGCGGTTGAGTCCATGGAGCACAAAAAGCGCGCGATGATTGACGGGCAGATTGAAGATATTGAGCAGGTGAGCAAGGTGTCGCGCCTTGTAAAGGAACGCCTTGAAAAGCGGATCGGCTATGAGCTGAAGCAGGTTTGCGTTGCGGCTGCCGGGCGCGCGTTAAGAACGCAGAGGGCCTCGTTTGAAATTGAGCTGAAGGATTCGCAGCCCATTAAGCAGGACCTGATCTGCCGCCTTGAAGCGGGTGCGATTGAAGCGGCGGAGCGGCAGTTTGAACCCGGAAGCGGCGAGGACGACCAGCATGTTTTTTACCTTGTCGGCTATTCCGTTATTGAATATCAGCTGGACGATTACCCCATTTCCAGCCTGCTGGAGCACCGCGGCAAACGCATCGGTGTGGAAGTGATCGCCACCTTTTTGCCGCGGGAGGTTGTTGACAGCCTGTACACAACCATGCACAAAACAGGACTGGATGTTGCCAGCCTTACGTTGGAGCCGATTGCCGCAATGAATTCCACCATTCCGGAAAAGCTGCGTCTGCTCAATTTGGCACTGGTGGATATCGGTGCCGGCACATCCGATATTGCCGTTTCAAAGGACGGCAGCGTGGTGGCTTACACCATGGCGACGGTGGCCGGGGATGAAATCACCGAAGCCATTATGAAAAAATATCTGGTTGAATTTTTAACGGCGGAAGAAATCAAGCACAAAATGGGGCAGTCGCAGGATATCGTTTATCAGGATATTTTGGGCTTTGAGCATACCGTCACACCCGCGCAGCTGCAAAGCGATGTTGAACCGGTAGTGCGCGCCCTTTGCGGTGAAATCAGCAGGGATATTATCAAAGCCAACAACGGTGCGCCGTCTGCTGTATTTTTAGTCGGCGGCGGCAGCAAATTGCCCGGAATGTGCGGTTACGTGGCGGAAAACCTGAACCTTGAACCGAACCGGGTTGCCATTGGCGGCAATAATTTCATGATGCACGTCTCCGCCCCGAATTTGGATATCAGCGGGCCGGAATACGCGACTCCGATTGGAATTTCAATTTCCGCGGCGCTCAACCTGATTAACGACAGCTTTTCCATCACACTGAACGGCAGCAGGGCAAAGCTGTTCCGCAGCCGGAAGCTTACGGTGCTGGATGTATTAATGATGAACGGCTACAGCTACAATCATCTGATCAGCCGTTCCGGGCGCAGTGTCATCATTGAGCTGAACGGGGAAAACCGCATTTTTTACGGTGGGCATCCGGACACTGCCAAAGTTGAAATCAACGGCGTGGAATCGAATGTTTCCGCCCTTGTAAAGGCGGGGGACGATGTGCGGTTCGAGCCTGCAACACCCGGCAGGGACGCGCAGCCGCTGCTTTATGAGGCAGTGCCCTTCACCGACCCTGCCACCGTGTTTTTTGACGGTTCGGAGCATTCGATCGGTACAAGTGCAACAGTCAACGGTGAACCCGCTGCGCCGGAGCAAACGCTGCACCATCATGACAGGGTGGAAACCACGCAGATTACCACACTGGGCGATTTCATCCGTGCCTGCAGTAAAAATGAGGATGATTCTTATTTGGTCAACGGCCGGCCCGCCGCGCTGAGCACAATCCTTTCCGACGGTGACCGCATCACATACGCCCCCACCCCGGAACCGGGTTTGGAAAAAGCAGAGATTTCGGTTGAGCCGAAGGAACCGGTACGGCCGGAAACGCCAGCAGAACAGGAAATTTCCCCGGCGGAGCAATTACAGCCTGAGAACGAAGCGGCGGAAGAACCGGCTGTTCAGGCGGATAATACAACGGGAGAAAACCGAGCAGTACTCCACCTGACTTTAAATCATGATTTTCTTTCCCTTCCCGCCAAGCAGGACGGTACGCCGTACTACTTGGTGGATATGCTCAATTTGGTGGATATTGACCTTTCCAAGCCCGAGGGCAGAAGAATTATCATAAAAATAAACGGTCAGGATGCGGCTTACCTCCAACTTCTGGAGGACGGTGACGAAATCGACATTCATTGGGAAAGCGAAAGGGAATGACCGCACAGAGGATTTACCTGAATTAAAAAAAGCTTCAGAATCCGTTTGGCGCAGCGCGCTCCGGAATCTGAAGCTTTTTATTTCTGTAACAGGAGCTTTGGCTATTTCTTCTTTCGGAATGCGGGCAGCCGGATAAAATTCTTTAAATATTGAAATTCTTTTGACTTGTAAAAGACAAGCAGGAATAATGTGTTCGGAACCACCAGGCAGATTATGCATTTCATCACGAAGCTTTGGAATGAATGAGCGCCCGTCAGGGAGCAGCAGTACCAGGTGAGAAAGCCCGCCGCAAAAGCGAGCACGGCGTAAAAGGCATACCGGGTAAAGTAGGGCACCACGGAGCGATGAAAGCCGTGGCGGAACAGAACCAGCGGTTCAACCCAAAAGCTGATTGTCATCATGCTGATAAAGGTCCCGAGGAAAATCCCCGCAATTCCCAAATGCTGTGCTAAAATAATGGACGTAGCCAGGTTCACCGCCGCTTCCGCAAGCGCCTTGTACCTGTCGTACCAAAACAGCCCGAATGCGTTTTTAAACGTCAGGGTCGCCTGCCGCATTCCGGTAACATAAAAATTCAGGACGATTAAAAATACAATCGGAACGGCAAGAAGCAGGTTCCTGCCCGTCCACAGCAGGATAAACGGGTTGAACAGGCAAAAAAGGGAGATCGAGCAAAAACTGAAAATCCAAAACCCCGCAAAATGAATCGAAAGATAAATGTCGTAGGACTTTTCGTTGTTTTCCACCGCGCCAAGGTTGCCGACGCTGGCTGTAATTCCGTTGAAAATCTGTGAGGTAAGCCCGTTGAGCGTATTTGTAATCAAAAAATAATTGGAGTAAATACCAACGCTTGCCAGACCGAAAAATTTGGAAATCAGAATATTGTCGGTTCCGTTCACAACCGCGCCGCCGATGCGGTGCATGAACATTGCCTTCACATTGTTCAGAATGGGGAGCTTATCTTCCTTGCTGAGCGTTTCTTTTTCATATTTCTTCATATAGGGGTACATTTTGTCGGCCTTTTTCGCCAGAAAGAAATTAGTAAAAAAGCTGAACAGAATCTGTACGCCTAAATAGAGGATGAAGTTTTTTGTTTGAAACAGGATTACAATCTGAACCACATTCTGAACAATACTGAATCCGTACTGATACAGTACGGTGATGTAATTCTTTTGATCTGCGTTAATAATGGTTTGTTTGTATGAGAGAAAATAAGTAATGACCGTGTTAAAAACATACAGCAGATAAATCAGCGTCAGATTTGGGATGTCGGGCGGATTGCTGATAAAAAAGCGGTAGAACGGGGCAAAGGCAAGCCCGGCTACGGCGACGATACCCCCGATGATATGATAGGACTTTTTATAAAGCCCCATTAAAGCGCCGATTTTTTTACGGTCGTTTCGCGCAAGGGGCTGATACATGCTGAAAGTAATGGCAGTTCCAACGCCCAGCTCCGCAAGGGACAGAATGGAAAGAATGTTGCTGAACAAACCGCTCACGCCAAGGTAAGCTTCTCCAAGTGTCCAAATAAAAACAGTCCTGCAAAGAAAGCTCAGTAAAATGCTGAAAAGCTGGCTGCCGATATTCACAACAATATTTTTAATGGAATTCTCGCTCCGCACGTTTTCACTGCCTTTCCAAGCCAATGCCGCAATTGACTTTATCAATTCCCGCTTGCTGAATCATATCACAAATTAAGATTGAAATCTACCGCAAAATAAGAACGGGAACAGCCCCTGTTTGGAGCTGTTCCCGTCCGACCGGTGAAAAAATCAGAACGCTTTGGGAATAAAGCCCACTTTCTTCATAACCTTGTTCAGTGTGCGGGAAGAAATTTCCAGTGCCTTTTGTGCGCTTTCGGTGTAGCACTTTTCCAAAAAGTCCTTATTCTTTATAAAATCGGCGTAGCGTTCCTGAATCGGGCGCAGGTGCTCGATAACGGCTTCACCCACAGCGGCCTTGAAGTCGCCGTAGCCCTTGCCTTCAAACTCTTTTTCAATTTGTTCATCCGTCAGGCCGGTCACGCAGGAGTAAATGCCCATCAGGTTGTTGACCCCGTCCTTGCCTTCCGCACGGCGCACACAGGCGTCGCTGTCGGTAACGGCACGCTTGAATTTACGCATGATGTCGTCCGGCTTATCCAGTACGGCAACGTAGCCGTTTACGTTTTCGTCGGACTTGCTCATCTTTTTCGCGGGTTCCTGCAAAGACATGATACGCGCGCCCTGCTTTGGAATATACGCGTCCGGCACGGTAAAGGTCGGGCTGTAAATCCCGTTGAAACGCTCCGCAACATTGCGGGCAAGCTCCAGGTGCTGTTTTTGGTCGGCGCCGACGGGTACCATGTCCGCCTGATACAGCAGAATGTCCGCGGCCATCAGGCTTGGGTAGGTAAACAGCCCGGCGTTTACATTGTCCGCATGCTTTGCGGATTTATCCTTAAACTGTGTCATACGCTGCAGCTCGCCGAACTGCGTATAGCAGTTCAAAATCCATGCAAGCTGGGCATGGGTGCATACCTGGCTCTGAATAAAGAACGGGCTCTTTTCAATATCGATGCCGCAGGCGAGCAAAAGCGCGTATGCTTCCAGTGCATTATGGCGGAATTTCGCCGGATCCTGGCGGACGGTAATGGTGTGAAGATCAGCCAGCGCGTAAATGCAGCTGTACTCGTCCTGTAAACTGATCCAATTTTTCAAAGCCCCCAGATAATTGCCCAGCGTAATAGTGCCGCTTGGCTGGATGGCACTGAAGATTACTTTTTTGCGCTCTGTATTTTCTGATTCCATGTTTGAATGCCTCCATTGATATTACTCAAATCAATTTTACCCAGATAAATGGAACATAATTCCATTATTATAGAAGAGTAATGATATTATATGATTTCCTTTGCCAAATCCCCAAGAATTTGAATTCCCTTTACCAGCTGCTCGTCCGTCGGGGTGGAAAAATTGATGCGGAATGACTGGCACGGGTCGCTTTCGTTGGTTAAAAATGCATTGCCCGGCACGACACACACCTTGCGCAGGACTGCCTGCTTGCAAAAATCCTGCATATCAACGCCGTCGGGCAGCGTGCACCAAATGAAAAGACCGCCTTCAATCGGGTTGTATGTGATAGAAGAAGGAAAATACTGCTCAATCGCACGGATGGCTACGGAGGACTTTTTGCGGTACACCGCGCGCAGCCGCTCCAAATGCGCGTCAAAATCATAGTGTGCAAGAAAATCACTGCAAACCAGCTGGGCCCAAATGTTGGTGTGCACATCCTCACCCTGCTTGCAGACAATCATCTTCTGCAGCAGCGGCTGCGGAGCAATCGCATAACCGACGCGCATACCGGGGGAAATTACTTTCGAAAAGCTCCCCGCGTAAATCACGATGCCGTCCTCGTCAAACGATTTGATGGCCTCGATATGTTCCCCCTGAAAGCGTAAATCGCCGTAGGGATTGTCTTCAAGAATCAGAACACCGTACTGCTTCGCAAGCGAGTAAAGCTTTTTGCGTTTTTCCATGCTCATGGTGATTCCCGCCGGATTTTGAAAATTCGGAATGGTGTAAATGAATTTGACGCGCGTTTCTTCCTGAAGCGCTTTTTCCAGTTCCGCCATATTCATTCCGTCGAGCTCCATCGGGATGCCGCGCAGACGCGCGTTGTACGAACGGAACGTATTTAACGAGCCGATAAAACTTGGCGCTTCACAAATAACAACCTCCCCTTCGTTGCAAAGGGATTTTGTGGCCAAATCCATTACCTGCTGTGCGCCGCTGGTAATCAGAACCTGGTCGAATTCGCGGCCGACGTTGTGCTTTTCTTTCATATATTGGGCCAGTTGGCTGCGCAAGGGGGTATAACCCTCCGTAATATTATACTGGAGCACATCAACCGGGCGTTCTGAAAACAGATTTGCGGAAATCTCGGCAATCTCTTTTGCGGGGAAAGCCTCCGGCGCGGGGTTCCCGGCGGAAAGTGAAATTACGCTCGGGTCAGCCGCATATTTAAAGATTTCTCTGATTGCAGACGGCTTCAGCGTCAGCACACGGTCGGAAAAGGAATAATCCATTCTACCACCTTCTAGATTATAATTTCATAATAATATGATTATTTTACCACAGATAGCCGCGCGTGACTAGAAAAAACCTTGCAAATTAAAAAAATATCTATAATCCGATTGAAACCGCCAAAATATTACAGCACGTTATGACAACACTGTACATATACATATAGTATAATTATTTTTAGCAAAAAATGGACAAGTTACCAAATAATGTATGGAAGTGATCGAATGATAAAAGCAAAAACGGAGCGCGTCAGCTTTGTGGAAGTCGCTGCGGCTCCTGCAAAAGTTGTGGCCAGGCAGCTTGTTTATGTAACGATCGGGCTGCTGTGCGCCCGCGGGCTTGTGTTCGGAAAATATGCGCCCTTTGGCGTGGCTGCGGTGGCGGCACTGCCCTACTCCGCGCTGTGGAGCGTTGTGTTGGGAAGCGTGGCCGGCTATTTACTGCCTTCTGCGGCAACAGTACCCGTGCATTATATTGCGGGGGTTTTGGCGGCGGCGGCAATCCGGTGGACGCTTAACGATCTGATCAAAATCAGGATGCATCCGGCCTTCGCGCCGGTAACGGCTTTTTTGCCGGTCATGGCAACCGGGATGGCAATTGTTTTTGTCAACGGTTCCGGCTCTGTTACGGTAGCGATGTATGTGGCGGAATCCCTGCTGGCGGCGGGGGTCGCGTATTTTTTCGCGCGGGCGTCCGTACTGGTGGAATCCAGCAAGAAAATAGGCGACATGAGCGCGCAGGAAATTGCCTGTACAGCTCTGGCGGCCGGGGTGCTGCTGCTGTCCCTTTCCGACTTGAGCATTGGGCCGGTTTCGCTTGGCCGTGTGCTTGCAATTATTGCGATTCTGTTTGCCGCGCGCTACGGCGGGGTTTCCGGCGGGAGCGTTTCCGGCATTGCGGCCGGGATTGTATTCAGCCTTTCCACCACCGGCCTGAATTATCTTTCAGGGGCGTACGCCCTGGGCGGAATGATGGCGGGTGTGTTTTCCCCCATGGGGCGGCTGGCGTCGGTCGCGGCATTTATTCTTTCCAACGCGGTCGCATCCCTGCAGGTCGGTAACCAGACAGCAGTCATCAACGGCCTTTATGAAGTAATGGCCGCCACAATTTTCTATATGGTACTGCCCGCGCATCTTGGCAACCCGTTAATCGGCATGTTTTCACGCACGGACGACACGACCCGTGCCGACGGCCTGCGCCGCTCGGTGATTATGAAGCTGGACTACGCGGCCAAGGCGCTTGGCAGTGTGTCCGAAACGGTTGAGGATGTTTCAAAGAAGCTGTCCGCCGCCTGTGCACCGGATATCAACGGCGTTTATAAAAAAACGATTGATGAAGTTTGCTGCAACTGCGGGCTCAAGGTGTATTGCTGGGAACGGAATTATAACGAGAGCATGAACGCCTTTAACGATCTGACAGAAAGCCTGCGGAAAAAGGGCAGTGTGGAGCGCGGCGATTTTAATCAGCAGTTTGCGACCCACTGCAGCCGTTTGGGGGTTATGATTGATTCTGTAAACAGCAATTATAATGAGTTTATGATTCGGGATGCGGCGGAGAGCCGCGCGCAGCAAGTCAGAAGCGTGGTGGCCGACCAGTTTATTACAACCAGTAATATGCTGGAGGACATGGCGGGGGAGCTTGAACTTTTTGAGCGCTTTGATTTTGCTTCCGCGCAAAAGGTCAGCGAGGTTCTGCGCAGCGCGGGCGTCATGACAATTGACGTAAGCTGCCGCACCGACCGGTTCGACCGCATGTCCATTGAAATTGTCGCCGCTCCGATTGAGGGGGTTCGCCTAAATAAAGCGGAACTGACCAATGAAATTTCACGTGCGTGCGGCAGGGTATTCCAGCAGCCCTGTATCAGTATGGTAAAAGGAAAATGCCGGCTGCAAATGAGCGAGCTGCCCCTTTACCGGGTCCAGACGGGCTGTGCACAGCACGCCTGCGGCAACGGTCAGCTTTGCGGCGACAGCTGGGAAAGCTTTTCCGACGGCAACGGCCGCCAAATTGCAATCATCAGCGACGGCATGGGTACGGGCGGGCGCGCCGCCGTGGACGGCGCCATGGCCAGCGGGATTATGTCCCGCATGATCCAGGCCGGCATTGGATTTGACGCCGCGCTTAAAATCGTAAATTCGGCGCTGCTTGTCAAATCCGGTGATGAGTCGCTTTCCACCATTGACCTGGCCGCACTTGACCTATTCAGCGGAAACGCGGAATTTATGAAAGCGGGAGCGCCGATCAGCATCCTGCGCAAATCAGGGCGGGCGGTCAAGGTTGATGCGCCGAGCCTGCCAATCGGAATTTTAAATGATATCCGGTTCACAAAATCCTCCGACAGTCTGGAAGAGGGCGACCTGGTTGTTCTGCTTTCCGACGGTGCGCTTTCCTCCGGCGACGAATGGGTTTGCGACACTGTGGAAAATTGGAGCGGTCAAATACCGCAGGAGCTTGCGGAAGAAATCGTGGCACAGGCAATCTCCCGCCGCAGCGACGGCCACGACGACGATATTACCGCGCTGGTAATGAAGATTGCAAGGCGGGAATAAAAAAATAACAGGGCTGTCCCGAATTACACGGAATTTCGGGGCAGCTTTCTTCTTTGGTGCAAAGTGCTGCAATAGTTAAATTTTTGATACAAAACTTGATAATTGTTCCTTACTGGTGTAATATGATGATACTTCAATATGTATGGTATTTTGGAAAGGAAAACAATCGACCGGTTCACTTTGGAGGGGATTCCATTGAATCATTGTTTTGGTAAGAGAATTCGTTAAGGAGGTTTATTTATGACATTACAATCAAAAAAAATATTCATTTCATGTATGGTTTTGGCTTTGGCAATCGGCTCTTTGTCGGGCTGCTCCAAACCGAATGTATCCCCGAATTCATCAGCAGTAAACAGCCAGCAATCCTCCTCGGCTTCATCCGCAGCCTCTTCCGCCTCGGAAGTATCTTCCGCCGTGGACTCTTCCGCGGTAAGCTCCGAACCGGCTTCGGCAGCATCCTCATCGCAGCAGAACGACGCACAAAAGGCCCTTTTGCTGAATATGCAGAAACTAGCTCAGGACGGCAAAGTAATCAATTGTGATTTCGCGGTCAAGTCCAATGTGATTGAGGATGTACAGGACAAATGGGGAAAAGAGGATAAGACCGAGTATATCGCTTCCGCAAAGGGTAACTACTCTACATATTCCAAACACAATGCCGTATTCGGGTTCAACAAAGGCTCGCAGTTGTTCGAAGTCAGGTCGTTTGACAGCCAGCTAAAGAATATCACCCTTTCCGCAGTGAAATCTGTTTTAGGGAAACCGGATCATGACGTAAAATCCGATAAGGAAGAAATCATTGGATACGTTATAAACAAAGATTATAAGCTGTTACTGGTATTCCCAATCTCCAAAACAGGCGGGGCCGACCCCAAGCTTGACCACTACTCCGTGTTCTATCCCCAGGGTACGGTCAATTCCATGGCGGACGATCCCGGCCGGCAATGGTAAGCGTTCGGTAATGTAAAAGATATTGGCAAATAAAAAGTCGGAGGCCGCTGAAACCAGCGGCCTCCGACTTTTTATTTAATTCCGAAAAGCGTTTCCGCGTTGCGGCGCGTAACCTCCAAAATATTCTGAACGGTCGTACCGCGGATCTCCGCAATTTTGGCTGCCGTATAGGCAATCAGTGTGGAATCGTTGCGCTTGCCGCGGAACGGCACCGGCGTCATGTAAGGGCAGTCCGTTTCCATCAGCATACGTTCCAGCGGAATGGCTGTTGCAACCTCAACCGGCACGCGCGCGTTTTTGAACGTGACGGCGCCGCCAAGGCCAATATACATGCCGAGCCGAATTACTTCCTTCGCCATTTCCACACTGCCGGAGAAGCAGTGAACCACACCTGCGGGCTTGTGCTTTTGCAGCAGCTGCAGGGTGTCGCCGTGTGCGTCCCTGTCGTGCACGATAATGGGCAGGCGGTGCTTCAGCGCCAGCAGAATCTGTTTTTCAAAAATAGCCTTTTGCACATCACGCGGCGCATTCTCTTCAAAATGGTAGTCAAGTCCGATTTCACCGACCGCGACCACTTTGTTCTGTCCAATCAAAGCTTCAAGCTGTTCCGCGTAATCGGCCGGTGCGTCTTTGGCGCACTCCGGGTGAACCCCCACAGCGGCGTAAAAATACGGATATTCCGCCGCCAGTGCCACGGACGATTTGGAGGAGGCCAAATCCGCGCCGCAGTTTACCACGTTGCAAATGCCGCGCCGGGGCAGCTCCGCTAAAAGCGTACCCCGGTCCTCGTTGAACGCTTCATCGTCATAGTGGGCGTGGGAATCAAAAATATTGTTTGTTTCCATATCAGCGAATCTTGCTTCCGGCAGGAATACCGTCCACGAAAATGACCTTTACGTCATTTTCCCCGGCGTCCGCCGCCAAAATCATGCCCTGGCTTTCCACGCCGCACAGCGTGGCGGGCTTTAAGTTCGCAACCAAAATAATGCTGTGCCCGATTAAGTCCTCGGGCTTGTACCACTGCGCAATGCCGGAAGCAACCGTGCGCTCGCCCGTACCGTCGTCCAGTGTCAGCTTCAGGAGCTTTTTCGCGCGCTTTACCGGCTCGCAGAATTTGATTTTCGCGGCACGCAGTTCCACCTTGCCGAAATCGTTAATACCGATTTGGGCGATGCCCTCGATTTTTTTCTCTTCCGCTTTTTCTTCCGCCTTTTCGGTCATTGGGTTTGGAATCAGCTGATTCAGTTCCTCGATTTCTTTTTCCACATCGATGCGCGGGAAAAGGGTTTCCCCTTTTTTGATCACCGCGTCGGCGGGTAAAACACCCCATTTTGCAGCCGCGTCATACGTCAGCGTGTCGGCTGATGCGCCGAGCTGCGCCTGAATTTTTGGTGCGGTTTCAGGTAAAAACGGAGTGATGAGGATGGAGACAATGCGCAGGCTTTCGCACAGATTGTAAATAACCGCAGCCAAGCGGGCGCGCTTTGCTTCATCCTTGCCGAGCGACCACGGCGTGGTTTCATCAATATATTTATTGGTTCGCGCAATCAGCTTCCAAATTTCGGCCAATGCGCTGCTGAACTGGTAGCCTGTAATTGCGTCATCGCATTTTTTGCGCAGCTCCAAAGCCATTTGAATCAGTTCGTCGTCAATCGGCGCGCTTTCACGCTCCGCGGGAATGCGGCCGCCGAAGTATTTTTCCGCCATTGCGGTCGTGCGGGATAAAAGGTTACCAAGGTCGTTGGCAAGGTCGGAATTAATGCGGCTGATGAGCGCTTCGTTGGTGAAAACGCCGTCCGAACCGAACGGGATTTCACGCAACAGGAAATAACGGATTGCGTCAACGCCGTAGCGGTCGCAAAGGATGACCGGGTCAACCACATTCCCCTTTGACTTGCTCATCTTGCTGCCGTCGCCGAACAAAAGCCAGCCGTGGCCGTAAACCTGCTTCGGCAGCGGCAAATCCAGCGCCATCAGCATTGCCGGCCAGATGATTGTGTGAAAACGCACAATCTCCTTGCCTACAAAATGCACATCCGCAGGCCAGTATTTTTTGTAATCGGAATCATCGTCGGAACCAAACCCCATGGCGGTAATATAGTTGGTCAGTGCGTCCAGCCAAACATAAACCACGTGCTTTGGGTCAAAGTCCACGGGGATACCCCAGGTGAAGCTTGTGCGGGAAACGCACAGGTCTTCCAGCCCCTGTTTGATAAAGTTGATCATCTCGTTTTTGCGGCTTTCCGGCTGAATAAAGTTGGGCTGATCCTCGTATAATTTTAACAGCCTGTCCGCATATTTTGAAATACGGAAGAAGTAGGCCTCTTCATTGGCCATTTTAACTTCTCTGCCGCAGTCGGGGCATTTGCCGTCCTTCAGCTGGGTTTCCGTCCAGAAGGATTCGCAGGGGGTGCAGTACCAGCCTTCGTACTTGCCTTTGTAGATCTCGCCCTTGTCATAAAGGGCTTTGAAAATTCTCTGTACGGCCTTTACATGGTAATCATCCGTTGTGCGGATGAAGCGGTCGTTGGAAATATTCAGGAGCTTCCACAAATTCTGAAAGCCCGCTACAATTTTATCAACATATTCCTTGGGGGTTACACCCTCTTTTTCGGCGTTGATTTCAATCTTTTGGCCGTGTTCGTCGGTTCCGGTCAGGAACATAACGTCGTAGCCCTGCATCCGCTTATAACGCGCGATTGCGTCGCTTGCAACGGTGCAGTAGCTGTGGCCGATGTGAGGCTTGCCAGAAGGGTAGTAAATCGGTGTGGTAATATAAAATGTTTTCTTATCCATGTCCTTACCTCCAAGAGATTGGAATGATAATCAGGTAAAATGATTAACTTATTCATTATACCATTTAATATTTCAAAATAAAAGATAAAAATACCTTTCACCCCGCCTGTAAGCAGAACCTGCGGGAAGAAAAAAGAATTTGCTTTAAAAAGCGCAAAAACGCATAAAAGAAGGCCGCAGCTCTGAGTGAAACCGGCTCACCCACAGCCACAGCCCCCCGGCACGCTTGCGGTATTTAATTACTTTCAGCAGCCGAAACAGTTGAGCTGTAAAGGAATTTCCGCAGAAGCTCACAGTTTTTCGGAAGATCGGGCACAAGCACCGCACCGACTCCTTTTATCGTCTGATCCTTGTAGGTGTTCAGGTTCGGCACATGCATCGTCTTCATCCCATAATTGGAAACGGGCCCCGCGATGGAAGCAAGGTACAAAAGCTCGGGGTCGGTCAGGTTGGTTTTTACGTAAGGTAAATAGTCGTACATGATTTTATTGACTTCCAGCGGATTCAGGGATTTCATCTTTTTAATCATCAGCTCGACCACCTCTCGCTGACGGCCCGTACGCCCGAAATCACTGTCGATTTCGCGGATTCTGGAATAGTAAAGCGCCAGCCTGCCGTTCAAATGGTTTACGCCGGGCTTTAATTTGCTGCCCATATTCCGATTTTCCGCATCGCATACCGCTTTGTCCATGTTGATATCCAGTCCGCCCATTTTATCAATAATGGTTTCAAAGTTGTCGCTGTTTACGGAGATGTATTTATCAATGTTGATTCGGTAGTTATTTTCCAGTGTCTGCATGGTCAGCGCCGGGCCGCCGTGAGCGAAAGCGGCGTTCAGCTTTGCTTTGCCTACCGTGGGAATTTCAAGGTATGTATCCCGCAGAAAGGAAACTAGGCGAATCGCTTTGGTATTGTTGTCGATGGAAATCAGCATGTTGGTGTCCGAACGGCCGTCGGAACCGTCTTCATTTTTATCAATTCCGATTAACAATATGTTTGTCACGTTTTTATCCGAAATAACGCCCCAAGCGGGAGCCGCGGACGGCTGCTCTACGTAACTTGCCGTATCGCCTTTATCCGAACGGTCAAGCCGGGATGTCATAATAAGAGCATACGCAATAACGCCGATTGCAAGAACAAGAATAAGCGATAAAACGGTAAGAACCACCTTTTTTGCACGGCCGCCCTTTTTACGGCGGGGATTTTTTCTGTAGTAATTGCCTGACTGCTGTGCGGCACGCTTGCTGCTGTAAATTTCACGGTCAACGTAGTTGTACCGGTCAACCTCGTCCGGGTCAAAATTTCCCCTTGCGCGCGTGTTCCGCGCCTGGCGACTGGGGTAGGCATCGCGCTGCGGGCCGCTGCCTCCGTTTCGTCTGTCCATATTACACCTCATATTTTATACTTGTACACAAAAGCAGTATCATTTTATTGCAAATGCCGATACATGTCAACAGTTATGTAAACTTATTGACGGCTAAAATTTTGTAATATATTTATTAAGAAATATAAACCAAAATGAACCGGCAAAAAAGCCGGTTCATTTTGGTTTATTTCTGTTTGCCTATACATCTGACAAATTATTCAGCAAATTTTTGATATAATAATCCTTCGCAGCAGCCGATGTTGCAAAACGTAACCGTCTTTCCAAAAGATAGGACAGGCTTGCACTCCAGTCATCCGTGGTAAAATCGTCCGGATTGATAAGGCTTACCACTCGGATAATGACCGCACTGTTCTTGGGAAGAAGCAGATCGGAAACATAAAGGTTGCTTTTTTCCGCGATATAGTCGATTAGATTTTCATTCATATGCATTCCGCCTTTCGAATAGATTCGTGAATTTGGAATTTTAATAAACGGTATATTTTATACTTGAAATCCTAATACTATATTATAGTAACAATTTGTTACTTCGTCAATGACTTATCAATAATTTGTCGAAAAATGCGACCGATTAACTGAATAGGGTACTTGCGTTATCTAATTTACTTTTAACAGGGAGGATGATCGGATGGTAGCGCAAAAGTTAAAAGAACTTCGCGCGGAACACAAGCTGACGCAAAATACGGTTGCGTCTGTTTTAAATATTTCCCGCTCGGCGTATTCCATGTATGAAAACGGCAAACGGCAGCTAAACTATGAAGCACTTTTCAAAATGGCAGACTACTATCATGTAAGCATGGATTATTTATTTGGTCGGATTGATACCCCGGACATGCCGCTCCGGTTCAGCCGGGAAGAACAATACCTTTTGCAGCGTTTTCGCGGGCTTGATGCACGCGGCAGGGCGAATATTCTGAATCTGGTCGAACTGGAATCCGGGAGGACGGAGCAAAATTTGACGAATGAGGATGAAATGAATTAAGTGAAATTAATATTGTGTTCATTGCTTTTATTTTGCCGGCTGGTATAATGGAATTGTAAAAGAATCAGCAGCCGATGCAGGGAGGGATATCAATGCGGATGCGAAAAGAACATAGTCATGCTGACGCCAAAACAATCCTTGTGCGCATTGTGGCGCTCGCCTGCGCTTTGTTAATCGCGGCAACGGCGCTTTTGGCGGCATTCAGCTAATCATAAGGATTGCCGGGCGGCCTGCAGGTCTTCATCGCCAAAGGAATCAGAATATGTAATTTAAAGTCGGACAGGCTCCCCTCAATTTGCCGCTGGGGAGCTGCCCGACTTTTTAATCAGCAGTATTTAATTGTATCAATTTTGACTGCGGGAACATAAAATACATTGCTCAGCGAAATTAATCGGCAACCGCCAGCACACTCAGCACCGCATTCTGAACCGAAGCGCCCGGCGTAATGTCAATAACGGAGTTGGTTGACAGCTGCACCGAGTAGGTGTAAAAGCCCGGCTGAACATCCGGGTCAAAGAACTGGAAGCTGAAGGCTTCCGCCTCCAAAACATCAACAAGTGTTGAAAAGGTATACGTGGCTCCAACATTAACAGGAGCGCCGCCGTTCAGGCTGCGTGTAATTTCAAAATTCAGGGTTACGGAAATTCCCAGCGGCAAATTTACAATACTGGTGAAATTGAGCAGAATATTTGCATCCCCTATGTCACGTGTATCAATCGAAGTTGATACTACATTTAAAGGAGCTGCGAATAATGTGGTAACGATCGGCAGGGGACCGACCCCGCCGCTCGAGGAATTGAGCGCCACTTGTTTTCTGCTCCTGCGTTCGTCGTTTGAAGTAAGACTTTGGGCCAGAGCATCACTATAGTGAAAATTATTCATAAAATCCACCTAACATAATTATTAAAGAACGTTCTCCGCTTTATATTATGCTGCTGCTCCTGTGGACGTACCTATCCAAAAGTGCAATTGCCCGTTTCAAAGAAGGACATGTCATTCTGAACGCGTATTATTTCAAAAGCAGCTCCCCTGCGGTTTACAAACCGCAGGGGAGTTGCTGCATTAAAAATAAATTTCAGTTTTGGTTTTGCTATTCTTTTCCGGCCTGAATAAAATCAACGCCCATTCCATAGGGGTGAAACGTTACGCCGGTAACGCCCTTGGCAGTGGCAAAGTAATGCTTTTCATAATACAGGGGATAAAATACGCCCTGATCGTTCAAATACTTTTCGGCAGCGGCAAAAGAAGCTGCCGCATCGCTGCCGCTCTTTTTCTGCGCGGCGGTCAGCATCGCGTCAAAAGCAGGGTCGCTCAGCTTGGCGGGGTTTTCAACCGCTCCGCTCTTAAATATGGACAAAGCGGAGAGAGGCCCGTCGCTGTCGGGCTGAATGGAACACAGTGCAATCTGATAGTTTCCCGATTTTACCCGCTCTGCCAGTGTATCCCTGTCCAGCGGTTCTATATTAAAATAATTGTTAAATTTGCTGTTCCACGTTGCAATCATGTCATTGGCCATCAGTTTTACATTGGGGTCGTCCAAACAGATTATGCTCACTGGCAAAGAAATCCCGCTCAAACCGGCAGCGAGATTTTTATCCTGCTTTAGGTAAAAAGCGCCGCTGTTTACAAGGGAACGGTAGTTTTGGCCCAAAAACTCAGTGGACGGGCAGATAATATTTTCCGCTTTTGTGACCTCTTTAGGCAGGTGCTGAAGTACCTGTGCCCGATTAAGCGACTGAATAAACGCTTTGCGGATATTCAGGTTTTTCATGGTGTCGGACTGCGTGTTAAAGGAAAGGCCCCAGGTAGTATCTTCGAAGGAAGAAAGCGTGCAGCCGGCGGCTGTAGCAGCCGGGGCTTTGTCCGCTGTAATGGCAATCGCGTCCACTGTGCCCGCGGTAAGCGCCGCAATCGGGTCGGTAATAGCGGGGTTCATTTTGCCTTCGATTGTAAACTTAATATTGGAGGGCAGGGGTTTGCTGTTGCCCGAATATGTGTCGGAACGCACCAGGTTAAGGTAATTTCCGTGATCCCAGCCGTATTTTCCGTCAATTTCGAACGGCCCGTTGCCAAGCAGATATTTGCGCTCCAATCCGTATCTGCCGGAGGTGCCTTCAAAGAATTTCTGATTGCAGGGCATAAACACCGTCGTTGCGGTCAGCGCCGGAAAATCGGGGTAGGAGTAGTTCAGCTCTACCACCAGCGTGTGCGCATCCTTCGCGGTTACTCCCAGTTTGTCTGCGGAAAGCGTGCCGGAATTTATTTCTTTGGCGTTTTTAATGCAGAACAAGGGGGAGCAGGTTTTTGAGCCCGTTGCGGGCAAAAGCGCGCGGCGGAACGCGAAAACAAAATCCGCTGCGGTAACAGGCGTTTTATTTTTATCCAAATCCGCCCATCTTGCGTCACTGCGCAGCGTAAAGGTAAACACAGTGCTGTCCGCATTGCTTTCCCATTTCTCAGCGACCCCGGGGTACGGCTTTTGGTCTGCGCCAATGCGCACCAAACCCTCAAACAGCGCTCCCAGTGCAATGGTGGAGGAAGGGTCGGAAGCAATTTGCGGGTCAAGCGTTTTCGGTTCGGCTGCCAGATTGTAGCTGATTGTTTTGTTTGCGTTTTTTGCTTCCTTTTTTCCGCATGCAGCGAAGGAAAACAATATAAAAAGGCAGAGCATAGCTGCCGTAATTCTCTTCATGAACAGTCCCCCTTTGAGTTCCAGAGTAAAATTATTTTATCACCTTTGCGGGTACATTGCAACGAAGGTAACATGATTGTTATCGGTACGGAAGAAATTGGCGCTCTTTACTTTGTCCGGAACCTCTCTACACTTGGCGACGAGATAATTCTGAAACCGCAAGAAGGCTCTTCCCCGTTCGAGGAAGAGCCTTCTTTGTTTCATTCAATGCGGCAGAGCCCCCCGCTTCAGGCGGTGGGTTTGGCCGGTTTGAATATGTTATTCAATAATGCTTACGCCGGTCATTTCTGCCGGCTGGGGCAGATTCAGAACGCGAAGCATGGTCGGGGCAATATCGGCAAGCTTTCCGCCGGTGCGGAGCTTGCAGGGGTAGCCGATTACGCAGAAGGGAACCGGGTTTGTGGTATGCGCAGTGAACGGTGAGCCGTCGCTTTCATACATTTTATCGGCATTGCCGTGATCCGCTGTAATCATTGCCACGCCACCCATTTCGGCAATTGCGTCGGTTACTCTGCCCACGCACTTGTCAACCGCTTCCACCGCGGCCTTCGCCGCTTCAAAAACGCCGGTGTGGCCGACCATGTCGCAGTTGGCGAAGTTCAGGATAATCACATCGTATTTGCCGCTTTTAATGCAGTCAACCAGCTTGTCGGTTACTTCGTATGCGCTCATTTCCGGCTGCATGTCGTAAGTAGCGACCTTCGGGGAATGAACCAGCACTCTGTCCTCGCCCGGATACTGCTTTTCTACGCCGCCGTTAAAGAAGAAGGTCACATGGGCGTATTTTTCGGTCTCCGCAATCCGCAGCTGGGTCAGACCTTTTTCAGAAATATATTCGCCGAAGGTGTTGTTCAGCGTTTGCGGTTTGAATGCGACCTGCACATTCGGCATGGTTGCATCGTACTGTGTCATGCAAATATAAGTAAGCGGGAAAGAGCCGTTTCTGCGTACAAATCCGTTAAAATCCGGGTCAACAAACGTGCGGGTAATTTCACGCGCTCTGTCGGGGCGGAAGTTAAAGAAGATGACGGAATCATTCGCCTGAATTTTTGCACCCTTGGCGCACACAGTCGGAACGACAAATTCATCCGTGATATCATGCTTATAAGATTCTTCAATGGCTTTCACCGGATCCTCACATTGAGCGCCCTCACCGTAAACCATTGCCGCGTAAGCTTTTTCCACGCGCTCCCAGCGGTTGTCACGGTCCATTGCGTAGTAGCGGCCCATGATGGTTGCAATTTCACCCACGCCGATTTCCCTTAGCTTCTGCTCGCACTCCGCAACAAATTCTTTGCCCGAGGTGGGGGGGACATCGCGGCCGTCAAGCAGTGCGTGAATGTAAACCTTTTTCACACCGCGTCTTTTTGCAAGCTCTACCAAAGCGTACAGGTGCGAGTTGTGGCTGTGAACGCCGCCTGCAGACAGCAGCCCCAGCAGGTGCAGCGCGGAATTGTGGGCAACTGCATTGTCCGCTGCGGCAAGGAAGGCGGCATTTTCATAAAAATCGCCGTCGTGAATGGACTTTGTAATTCTGGTCAGCTCCTGGTAAACAATGCGGCCCGCGCCAATGTTGGTGTGGCCCACCTCGGAGTTGCCCATTTGGCCGTCCGGCAGACCGACGTTCAGTCCGGAAGCGCCGATTTGTGTAATCGGGTTATTTGCAAAAAGACGGTCAAGGTTCGGTTTGTTCGCAGCCTTGATTGCATTGCCGTTTGTATCCGCTGCAATGCCGAAGCCGTCCATTATCATAAGGATCAATGGTTTTTTCATAATAGTATCCTGCCTTTCGGGGATCAGCAAGTTTTGAAATCAAAAGCAATGCGATCCAAAAATTTGCCTGTTGTAAATGTTACATGCTTGCCGCCTTCACGATTTCGGCAAAGTCCGCAGGCTTTAAGGAAGCGCCGCCGATTAAGCCGCCGTCAACGTCGGGTTTGTCAAGCAGTTCAACTGCGTTGCCGGCGTTCATGGAACCGCCGTACTGAACGGTCAGCGCATCTGCGGCAGCAGCGTCGTAAAGATCCTTTACCGTGGAGCGAATTACTGCGCAGACTTCGTTTGCCTGTGCGGAGGTCGCGGTTTTGCCGGTTCCGATTGCCCAAACAGGTTCATAGGCAATAATGATTTTTTTCAGTTCTTCTTTGGAAACGCCGCCAAGGGCGATTTTTGTCTGCATTGCAACCAGCTCGGCGGTAATGCCCTGCTCGCGCTGCTCAAGATATTCGCCGACGCAGAGAATTACGGTAAGGCCGCTGTCCAGTGCCGCACGTACGCGTTTGTTTACGGTAACGTCTGTTTCGCCGAAATAGGTTCTGCGTTCACTGTGGCCGATGATAACATACTGTACGCCTATTGCGGCAAGCATATCGGCCGAAATTTCGCCGGTGTATGCGCCGCTCTTTTCCCAATGGCAGTTTTCAGCGCCGACACCGATGTTGGTTCCTTTTGTTGCTTCCAGTGCGGTGCTGAGGTCAATGTAAGGAACACAGACGACTACGTCGCAATTTGCGTCCTTTACCAGGGGCTTGATTCCCTCAATTAACTCTTTGGCCTGAGCCGGGGTTTTATTCATTTTCCAGTTGCCTGCAATAACAGCTTTGCGAAGCGTTTTATTCATGATATTTCTCCTATTATTAAAAATATTTCAAATGCGGCAGACCGGCTGCCGCATTTGTGCGAATGCAGGGTTTCCCCTGCTTATTTATCATTCAGGCATGCAATACCCGGCAGTTCAAGACCCTCGAGGAATTCAAGGGAAGCGCCGCCGCCTGTGGAGATGTGAGTCATTTTCTCCGCAAAGCCGAGTTTTTCAACCGCAGCCGCGGAATCGCCGCCGCCGATGATGGAAATGGAACCGCTGTCAGCAACTGCTTTTGCCACTGCAATGGTGCCGGCTGCGAAGTTGTCCCATTCGGAAACGCCCATCGGGCCGTTCCACACGACAGTGCCGGAACCCTTGATTGCGTCGGCGAACAGAACAGAGGTCTTCGGTCCAATGTCCAAACCCATCCAGCCGTCCGGAATTTGGTCGGAATCCACAATCTTGTGTTCGGCGTCTGCTTTGTACTCGGTTGCGATCACGTTATCAACAGGAATTAAGAATTTAACGCTCTTTTCCTTTGCCTTTGCCATCATGTCCTTTGCAAGCTCGACCTTGTCGCTTTCGCAAATGGATGTGCCGATGGAATAGCCCAGCGCGTTCATGAAGGTATAAGCCATGCCGCCGCCGATGATGAGGGTGTCAACCTTTTCCAGCAGGTTATTGATTACACCGATTTTATCGGAAACTTTCGCGCCGCCCAAAATTGCGACAAACGGGCGCTTCGGGTTGCTGAGCGCGCCGCCCATGATGGAAATTTCCTTCTGAATCAGGTAGCCACACACAGCCGGAAGATAATCTGCAACACCCGCAGTAGATGCGTGTGCTCTGTGAGCGGTTCCGAATGCGTCATTTACATAAATCTCAGCAAGAGAAGCCAGCTGCTTTGCAAACTCAGGATCGTTCTTTTCTTCTTCCTTGTGGAAGCGAACGTTCTCAATCAGCTCCACTTCGCCGTCTTTTAAGGATGCGGCGATGCTCTTTGCGCTTTCACCGATTACGTCTTTTGCCATCTTTACTTCATGACCGAGTGCCTCGGAAAGGTATGCGGCGACAGGAGCAAGGGAATATTTCATGTTAAACTCGCCCTTCGGACGCCCAAGGTGTGAGCAAAGGATGACTTTTGCGTGGTGGCTGATAAGATACTTGATTGTTTTTAAAGCTTCATTGATACGTTTTGGGTCGGTAATTTTGCCTTCTGCATCAAACGGAACATTAAAATCGCAGCGAACCAATACTTTTTTGCCGGCGACGTCAATGTCCTCCACTGTCTTTTTGTTGAGATAATTCATGACTTGCACTCCTTTATATTATTAGATATGAATATACGATTTACCTTTGACATTATACACTAAAGTGTGAATCATTTCAAGCGCAACAGGCACGGATTATGGGGCTTTCAGGCAGATTGTTAAAAAATAATCACCATTTATAGTTCCTTAATTGCCCTTCGCACAGCAGCTCCGGGTAGCCCCACTGGCGCAGCACTTCATAAACGCCGATTGCAACCGAATTGGAAAGGTTCAGGCTGCGCGCTGCTGCGTCGTTAATCATCGGAATACGCACGCAGGTGTCGGGATTTTCATGCAGCAGATTTTCAGGAAGACCGGCGGTTTCCTTCCCAAACAGCAAATAGCAGTTGTCGGGGTACGTGATTTCGGAATGCACGTGTTTTGCCTTGGTGGTGAAGTAGTAAAAATTACCGGTATTGCGGCTGAAAAAATCGGCAAGACTTTCATAATAGGTAATGTCCAGCAGGTGCCAGTAATCCAGCCCGGCGCGCTTTAATTTTTTGTCGTCAATTTTAAAACCCATCGGCCCCACAAGGTGCAGGCGCGCGCCGGTTGCGGCGCAGGTTCGGGCGACATTCCCTGTATTCTGCGGGATTTCGGGTTCGACCATAACGATATTCAGTGTAGGCATAGTAAGCTCCTTTATTCAAAAAAAGTTTTGGCATTATTTTTCAAAAATAAACAGCAATAAGACGGGAAAGATACTGTAAGACCTTATTAGATTTTTTTAATATGATGAAGGAGATAGATCAATGTATAAAGAAACAATGGGCTTTGTCAGGGGAATCGGCGCCGGGGTAATTGCCGGTGTGGCTGTTTCGGCAGTGGGCGCAAAGATGATGAAGGATAACAGGCACTTAAAACGCAATGCGAACAAGGCAATGCATGCCGTAAACGGTATGATTGACAACGTTGAAACAATGTTCAAATAAAACAGAGGCCCACATCAAAGGTTTGTAAAAGATTTCGGCGGGGAATACCCCGCCGATTTGTTTTTGCACGGGGACCTGTTTTACAGATCTGGACGAAAATATATCTTGACATTACAATATGTGTAACGTTATAATCTTTGTAATAAAAAGTGATGGGAGACGGCACATATGGAAAAGAAAAAAATCGTTCTTTCCACGCAGGAGCAGCTGCGTGTTTTTATGAGCCCGCAAAGGCAGAAGCTTCTTCGCATAATGGGGATTGCAGGCCATGCGATGACGGCAAAAGAAATTGCGGATAAAATGGGAATCTCCGCTTCCTCCGCTCAGCTTCATATCCGAAAGCTGACCGATCTGGGTCTGCTGGAAAAAGACCATACGCAGCGCATTAACGGGATTACGGCAACCTATTTTCGTTTGACAAATGTTGATGTAAACGTCGGAATGGAAAAGGACGACAGCCTTTTCCAGGAGCGCGACGCGGTGGCACAAAATCTGCTGATGCGCATTTATGAAGGCTGCCGCGACACCGCCCGCCGGCTGGGTGCGAGAAAAGATTTTAATGCGAAGGATTCGCTGCGAAAATACGGTGATATGAGAACGGGGATTGCGTACCTTCGCCCGGAGGACGCTGCGAAACTGGCGGATTTTATCACTTCCTTCACAGCGGAACATGAAGTTCCGGCAGAAGGCACTGCGCCGTGGGAATATGCATTTATCGTTTATAACACAAAGGCAGGGGAAGAGGACGGCAATGCGTAAACCGTATGCGGCGGTGATGCTGCTGTACCATTTTGCAACGGGGCTGATGGTTCCCGTATTGAGCCTTGTGCTGCTGAACCGCGGATGCTCCATGAGCCAGCTTGCGTTTGCCGTGGGCGCGTATTCCCTTACGGCATTTGTGCTGGAACTTCCGAGCGGAATTTTCGCCGACCGATGCGGCCGCAAAACCTCGTTTCTGCTTTCCTGCCTGACGGGGTGTATATCCATTGCGCTTCTGCTGCTGTTTCGGGGCTTCCCGGCGGTCATGCTGGCCATGATGCTGAACGGCAGCGCAAGGGCTTTCGGTTCGGGCAGTATGGATGCCCTCCTGATTGACCGATGCCTGGCCGAAAACGGGCCGGATAAACTTGCCGCCGTTACCGCGCAGCTTTCTTTTATGGAGAGCATCGGCTTGGCGGTGGGCTCGGCGGTGGGCGGGGTACTGCCCTCCGTTTTGCAGATCTTTTTTCCGGCGCAGTTATATAACGCGAACCTGATTTTGCGCATTGCGGTCAGCGTGTGCGCCGCGCTGCTGGCTATGCGCTTCGTGGAAGAAACCCCGGGCAAGGCGGCGCAGCCGAAGCGGCAGGATGCCAGCGCAACGCCGGAAGGCGCCGAATTCACGGGATTACATACCGAACAGGAACCGCCCCGGCCTGCTGCTCTGCGGCAGTACCTGAACGAAGGCGTTACGTTTATCCGACACAATCCCGTGGTGCTTCTGTTAACGGTGGGCGGTCTTCTTACCGGATTCTTTTTCGGTACTGTGGAAACGTACTGGCAGCCCGCGTTTACCGCGCTGCTCCCGGGCAACGCGATGCTTTGGCTGCTCGGTCTGCTTTCGTTCGGGGGAATGGCGTTTGCACTGCTGGGCAATGCGGCCATGAAGCGTACGCTGGACAGCGGCCGCGTTACCCGGTCCAAAGGCTACACCGCCATGCGGATCGGCATGGGCGCCTGCCTGTTCCTGCTGGCACTGTCGAAAGGACCGGCGGGCTTCGGGATATGGTATTTAATCATGTATTTTTGTCTGGGCGCCGCGAACATCGGGGAAAGCGTATTGCTGAACAGAGAAATCCTGGGCGAGCACCGCTCGGGAATGCTTTCCTTCTTTTCCCTTATCACACAGGCGGGGGTTCTTCTTTCCGCGGGGGTTTCCGGTGCGGTGGTTGCGTTCCGGAGTGTGTCCGTGCTTTGGTTTTGGGGAGGCTTGGTCCTTCTGTTCCTGTCAGTTATAATCGGAATTCTTTTGAAAAGGGCGCTGAAGACGCCCGAAAAAAACTAATCCGTTATCCTCCTGCCACCACGTTGTACATACCGAACATTGGCATAACGATGGAGATAACCACGGTGCCCACAATAACGGCAATAATAATGGTCATCGCCGGTTCCAGCGCGGAGGTAAACCGCTTGGTGGCTTCATCGGTCTGCTCTTCATAAAGCGACGCCATTTTATCCAGCGTTTCAAAAAGCATTCCGGATTCTTCGCCGACCTGAATCATGGAAACGAGCAGCGAATCAAAAATCGGGAATTTGGCAGCCGAAGCATTAATGGATGAACCGACCTTTACGTCGGCCACCACCTGTGTCAGCTGCTGTTTGAAAAAGCGGTTCGGAATCACGTCGCGTGAAATTTCCAGCGCCCTTACAATGTCCACGCCGGCTTCCACAAGGGAGGACATAATGCGGCAGAAGCGCGCGATGTAGGATTGCCGAAGAAGCGGGCCGATGCCCGGAACCTTCAGCAGTAAACGGTCCATCGCGGTGGAAAAAGGCTGACTTTTCTTCTTTAATACGGTAAAAGTGAATACCAAAGCGAATACGGCCAGCAAAATCAGGTACCAGCTGGTTGTAATGAATTTGGAAAACGACATCACGGCAATCGTAATTGCCGGCAGCTTTGCGCCGAATTGGCTGAACACCATGGCAAAGTTCGGCAGCACCGCCGCGTTCATAACAATCAGCAGGAACAGTGTGAGAATCATCAGAAAAATCGGGTAACCCATTGCGCCCCTGATTTTTGCCGAAAGCGCGATTTCTTTTTCCAAAATAACGACACAGCGTTCAAACGCCGTGTCCAGTCGGCCGTTGGCTTCACCGGACTGGATAATATTGACGATGATTTCGGGGAATGCCCTGAATTTAGCCATCGCGGCTGAAATCGGGGTTCCTGTGTACAAATCGTCGTTTATCTCATTTAAAATTCGTTTGATTCGCTTGTCTTTTTCGCCGTCGATTAAAACGCCCATCGCCATAGAAAGGGAAACGCCCGCCTTCATCATAATTCCCATTTGGTGCATCATAGCGAGCAGCCTTTTCTTTGGAATTTTCGCTTTGTGAATATCCGAGGTGCCGATTTCGATTTCCCAAATTGATTTCGGGGCGGCGTCTTTTTCCGCCGAACCGGCCAGCTCCAGTGCGGTCAGGCCCTCGTCCTGCAGCCGGGCAATCGCTTCCGCCTTGTTTTCGGCAGTAATCAAGCCGCGTGATTTTTTATTTTTGGGGTTTACGGCGATATAATGATACTGCATAAAATCCCTGTCCTTCCGAAAATTCAAACGGTTTTGTTAGCCGCGGTTCTACCGGTTTAAGTCAATGCTGTACTCGGCGGCGATTTTCTGTGTGATAACCCCGCGCCGGAGCAGCTCATCAATGCTTTTATCAAGCGTAATCATGCCCTGACTCATCCCGGTTTGGATGGTCTGGCTGATATTCGCGGTTCGGCCTTCGCGAATCAGGTTGCTGACCGCCGAGTTGACAAACATCATTTCAAACGCGGCAACGCGCCCTTTGCCGTCGGCCGTGGGGAGCAGCCGCTGCGAAATCACGCTTTTCAGCACAAGTGAAAGCTGAGCACGAATTTGCTGCTGCTGTTCGGGCGGGAAAACGTCAATCAGGCGGTCAATGGTTTTGGAAGCGCCGATCGTGTGCAGCGTGGAAAGCACCAAATGCCCCGTTTCCGCCGCGGTAATGGCAATGGCGATGGATTCCAGGTCGCGCATTTCGCCGACAAGAATAATGTCCGGGTCTTCGCGCAGCGCGGCTTTCAGCGCGCGGGCATAAGAAGCGCTGTCCGCACCGACTTCCCTTTGATTAATGATACAGTTTTTCGGGCTGTGCAAATATTCGATCGGATCCTCAATTGTAATGATATGGCTGCTGCGCGTCTTGTTGTATTCATTGATAATCGCCGCCAGTGTGGTGGATTTTCCGCTCCCGGTCGGGCCGGTCACAAGAACCAATCCCTCTTTCAGCTCCAGCACCCGGCCGATTGACTGCGGCAGGCACAGCTCGGAAATTTCCGGCGTGGAGGCGTTGATAATGCGCAGCACCAGCGTTACGCCGCGGGTTTGCCGGAACGCGTTTACACGAAAGCGCCCGCATTCGGGAATTTCCGCTGCGGCGTCCATATCGCCTGTCGCAAGGAATTCCCTGTATTTCTCATCGGTCAAACATTGGGCAATCATACTGTTTACGTCGTCGGGCGTAAGCGCGGGGGCGTTTAAAAAATGCATTGCCCCGTTGATGCGGTAAGCCGGCCGGTTGTTTGCCGCCAGATGGATGTCCGATGCGTGACTTGCAACGCCGTTCCTGACAAGCTGATAAAAATCCATTTTTAAGCCACCCGTCCTTTACATCTGCAGACTGTAAATCTCCACCATCTCGTCAATGGAGGTTTTTCCTTCCATAACAATCTGCTTAATATTTCTGTCAAGGGTTATCATGCCCTCTTTGATCGCGGTTTCGCGGATATCATCCACGCTTTTACCGTGATTAATACACGATTTAATCGCGGAGGTGACGGGCATAATCTCGTGAATGGCGGTTCTTCCCTTGTAGCCCCTGTGTTCGCAGTAGCTGCATCCCTTTGCGCGGTAAAGCTTCAGGCGGGTACCCTTTTCCAGCCCCAGCGTTTCCAGTTCCTCGTCGCTGGCCCAGTATTCTTCCTTGCAGTGCGGGCAAAGGGTGCGCACAAGCCGCTGTGCGATTACGCCCAGCATGGCGGAGGACACCATGTACGGTTCCACCCCCATGTCCAGCAGGCGGATAATGGAGCTCGGTGCATCGTAGGTGTGCAGTGTGGAAAGCACCAAATGCCCCGTAATGGCAACACTGGTGGCAATTTCGGCGGTTTCGGCATCGCGGATCTCCCCAATCATCACCACGTCGGGGTCCTGCCTCAGGATGGAACGCAGCACGGTGGAAAAGGTCAGGCCGGCTTTCGTGTTCACTTCCACCTGCGTAATGTTTGGAATAATCATTTCAACCGGGTTTTCCACGGTTACAATGTTGATGTCCTCGCGCATGATTTCTTTCAGCGCGGTATAAAGTGTGGTGGATTTTCCGCTTCCCGTCGGGCCGACCAGCAGAATAATTCCGTGGTTATTGCGAAGCAGCTGATTGAATTTCGTCAGGTTTTCCGGCAGGAAGCCGATTTCTTCCTTTACGAGCGCAAAGCTGAGCGCGGTTGTAATACGGATGACGACCTTTTCACCGTAAACACAGGGAAGAATGGAAATTCGCATGTCGATTTCCTTCTCACCGATTTTATAACAGATGCGGCCATCCTGCGGAATACGCCGTTCGGCAATATTCATGCCGCCGATAAATTTAATACGTGAAACGACGGACGGAATCAGCTCCGCATTCGTTTCCATGTAAAGGCTCAGGCGGCCGTCCACCCGAAAACGGATGCGCATGGATTTTTCCTGCGGTTCAATATGAATATCACTGGCCTTTAGCAGAACAGCCTGCTCAATCATGTTGTTTACAAAGCGGATAATCGGCTGTTCTGTGCTTGCCGCCACTTCCGCCGGTATTTCCTGCTGGGCGCTGGAAAGCTCCTTTGCAGCGGCAAATGCTTTTTGCGTCGTATATAATTCACGTATTTTCGTTTCGATTTTTGCGTGTTCGGCAATAACGGGGTTTACCTTCAGTTTTGTGTAAATCCCAATATCGTTAATTCCGTTGTAGTCCAGCGGGTCGGAAGTCGCAACGGTAAGAACGCTGCCTTCGCGCCGAACCGGCACAATCATGTTTGCGCGCGCCAGTTCTTCGGGTACTAGCGATGAAAGCCCGGGGTCCATGCTGATGGAAGAAAGGTCGAGGTAGGCAATGGAAAGCTGCTTTTCCAGTGACCGGATAATCTGCATTTCAGTCAGAAAGTGGCCGTCCACCAAAATCTGCCCCAGCCGTTTGTTCGAACCCTTTTGGCGCGCCAGGGCCTGCTGAAGCCGCTCCTCGGTCAGCACTCCGGAATTAATCAGAATTTGTCCCAGTTTCAAATTGGTTATTTTCATTGCGCGCTCCTTTACAAATTCAGCAAAGAGAGGTACCACCCCGCAAAGCCGCTGATTTGGCTGTAAAACGCCAAAAGCAGGAGCAGTGCAAGGCAGATGTACGGCCCAAGCGGAAGATAGAGGTTCCTCGAAATTTTTCTGCGAATCAGCAAATATAAAATATGGAAAAATGCCAGAAAGATTGTCATTAAAAAAAGCAAAGGCACCTGGCGCAATCCCGCCATCAGCCCGGCCGTGCCAAACAGCTTCACATCGCCGAACCCAAGCGCTTCTTTTTTATAAATCAGTTTGCCCAAAAGACCGAGCGCAAGCATCAGCGCCGCCCCGACGGCAGCGCCGCAAATGGGGGAAAGCGGCCCGGAATGGAGCAGCCGATTCCCGCTCAGCAGGTCATACGCGCTTGCGGCAGCTGCGGCGGGCAGCAGCATTACAATAAACTGATCCGGAATAATACGGTATTTATAATCGGCAATGCCGATCAGCAGCAGAAGCATCGCGGTGATACAGCCGCTATAAAAATAGAAGCGGTTTCCATACTGGAAGAACAGGGCGAGAAATGAGGATGCCAGAATCAGCGCCATCACCGTGCCGTGCGGCCAAAACGAAAGCCGTCTGCCCAAAAGCTCCGGCCCGGGCTGCTCCCCGTAATCACAGAGCCAGCCCGCCGGGATCGCATTGAACGCAGCCATGCAGAGCCACGCCGCTGCCAAAGCGCCAAGGATACAAACGAAGCTCCATACCCCGGTCATCCCTTTGCTCCCCCGGAACCAAAATAATAAAGGGTCAGGGCCAGGCTGGTCTGCGTTTTATCCTGCTGCTGTAAGCACGTTACAGTATCGACATAATAAGCACCCTTCGACTGCTTTTCAAAATAATTCAAAAGAGTCTGCAGCTGCGCGCCGGTGCAGACGGCTGTCAGGTTTACCGGAACGCTGCAAAGTGTTTTTCCGTCGGATGAAGTATGGGTTTTATCGGCGGTTTCGTTGCCCACCTGGATGCTGACCGGCAGAATACCGGCTGATTTGCAGGCCGCGCCGATATCTTCCGCAGCGGTTTTCCCGGTGACGGCCGTGCTTTGGTTCAGGCTGTCAAGCTCGGACTGAATTGCGGAAATTTTATTTTTCAGTTCATCTGTTTTTTGAATCTGCTGCTCGTACATTTGAAGCTGCGCGGCGTTTTGCAGGTGCTCGGTGTCCAGCTGAGCCACTTTCGCGGTTAAAGGGGTGAAGATATAGTAAAAATAAAGCAGCAGAACAAGAGCGAAAGCAAACAGATAAAGCAGTACGCCCGAAATTTTCATATTCTTCATTTTTGGCCACCGCCCTTGATTGCCGAACCAAACGGCGTGAAGTCTTTTACGTTCAGCACAACGCTGCAGGAGTACGATCCTCCGTTTTGAGCGGCAGCAGTGAACGGAATCGAAATGGTAAAATAGCCGTTTGTTTCAATCAAATGCTTTACGGCCAGGTAATCGTCATAATTTGCGGCAAGGAACGTAAGCGTAATGCTTCCCGTTGTGTTGTCAGCCGTGTAACTCATGCCCTTGGCCTTTGCACCGATTTGGTCCGACAGCTGCTTTGTAATTTCCGCTGTTTTGCTTTTGCCATACGGGAGCATGGCGCGGTCATTTTTTGTGCCTGCCAGCCGGGAGGTCAAATCGCCTTGCTTTTGCAGCAGCTCTTTTACGCCGGCGTTTTCCGAAGTGGAAAGCGCGGCCTTGTCCTGCTGCGCCTGGGTTTGCTTCATGGAGTACAGCAGCGGCTCGAGAGCCATTACGCCGAGCGCCAAAAGCGTGATGAGCGCAAGTGCCGCAATATTTGCGGCGCGCGTTCCCGATTTCGCTTTTATAATGTTTAAAAAATCGATATCGTCCGTTTTTTTTGCGGCTATCATTCCGGCGGCGGTAAAAAAAGCGGCGGGCCGCAAGCCCGCGGAGCGCGCTTCGGGACTGACTTCGGGAAGACTGCCCGTCGCGGTGCGAAGGTCAATGCTTTCCAGCGGAATGTCCAGCCCCAGCTCGTTCCAAAATTCGGTGAAATTAGGAAGAACGGACATTGCGCCGCATAGAACAATCCGGTTCAGCTCCAGCCGCTCGCTGGAAATCACCATCCGGATGTTTCGAATCGCTTCATTTGCGCTTGTGTCAAGCAGCGTGGCAATTTGGCCTGCAGCCGCGGAGGAAGCGCCGGGGGCTGCTTCCCCGTAAACGCCCCAGCTGCCGACCGCGCGGACAGCGTCGCCAAATGAAACGGATTTATCCTCTCGGATAATCTCAATGATATCTTCATAAATGCTTTCGAAGGTTCTTTCGAATATCGGAAAGCCGTCATGCAGCACGAGCAGCCGCGTTTTTTCAAATCCCAAATCAAGCACCGCCACGGTCTGGTCTTTTGAATCGACGGCCGTTTTGGCGGCGTACAGCAACCCGCCGATTGGCGGAACAATTTTAATCACATGCAGCCCGTACTGGGAAAAGCCCTTCTTTATCCCTGTAATCAGCTTGCTTTTGGCGGCAAACAGCGCGCTTGTGAATTTACCGGTCACTTCGTTCGGGTATCCGTATTCGTAATTCTGAATCAGATAATCATTTACGCTGTCCGGCAGCACGGCTTCCGCTTCCAGCTTGGCAAATGACAGCAGGTGCTTGGGTTTGCTGGGCAAGTGCTGGTACTCCTTGCAGATCAGGTTGTCATCCTCAAGGCAGAATACGATTTTTTGAGTGCCCAGCTGCGATGTTAAAATACATTCTTTGACAAATTTCGCAAACATGGGGATGTCGGCGTATGCTTTTTCCCCTCGCATGCTTTCCGGCAGCTCGAAATTTTTCGGCGGGCCAAAAACGGCCCTGCGCCCGCTTTTCGCCGGGGTCAGGGAAAGGACGCCGCGGGTCATTTGCAGCAGAATGAGTTTCAAAGAAGCCGTCACCACGCTTTCCGAATTAATCCATATAACAATATATTGACATTATACCAGATAATACGCCGATATGATACCAAATTCCACTTTACGCCGCAATAAGATGCCCGCCTTCGCGGGGTACCCGTACGCAAAAACAAGCCCCGAATTTCGGGGCTTGCAGGGTGCGAAATTTTATGTGGGAGTTTGGAAGATTACTTTCCACCGATATAGTCGCTTAACGGTGTAGTTGTAGTAAGTAGCTTGGTGGTATCGCCAGTGGTAACAGGTGCCGATGCCACATAGATTTTGCCTATGTTATTTGCACTGGTTCCATAATAAAAACCGGTACCAGTTTTAAGATTAGTCGTAGACGTTAATGTTGTAAAATTCAGGCCTTCGTATGTCAGAGCGGATCCAACGGTTGTACCTATGGCAGATGCATTCGTCGTTTTAGCAGTTACTTCTGCATTGGCGGACTTTAACGCTAATTCTACAGTTTGTGCGTTTGCTAAATCCGTGTTTGTGTTTGCCGTGTTAATTACGTTGCTTACGGTTGGGACAGCGATTGCAGCTAAAATTGCCAAAATTGCAATGACAATAACCAGCTCAACGAGCGTAAAACCTTTTTTGTTTGCTTTTTTGAGTGTATTCTGCATTTTTTTGACCTCTTTCCGATTTTTATAATATTATGTAACATATTATAATTCTGTGTCGCTAAAGCGATTATAAAGCGAAATGAAAGCACTGTCAATCATCTGCTATAAGATTTCAAAAGTTTTACTTTTTTGTAATCATCTTAGTCATAATATGGATGGAAATAACATAAAATACCCGATTAAACCTAGATTATATGACCAGTCTTCAATTTGTAATATACTGTAATAAATGGGAATAAAGCAGCAAGATATTTTTATCCAAAGAGGCAAAATCCTTGCGAAAACACGAAAATACGACTATAATCAAAAAGATAAAGCAGGGGGTGCTGCAGCATGAAAACAGGTTCGAAACGGGGCGCGGCCCTTGCATATGTAATTGTGATTACAGCGGCGCTGCTGATTTTGGCGGCGGCGCTGGTTTCGATTGCCAAATTCAATGTTGACGCTTCGCAGACCAGCCTGGAAAGCCGCCAGGCGTACCTTGACGCGAAATCCGCCATTGAGTACGGCCGCATGTATTTAAGCTTGAATCCGGACAAGGCCGGCAGCAATTTTACGGTTCTGCGCAGCCCCAATGCCCAGCTTGGTTTTACCGTTGGCCCGGAAAGCGCCGCCAACGCGGTCGCGGTCTATGACAGCACAAACAAAGTAATCAACGCTGCAGCGGGTTATAAATCCTCTGACCGCGTCAGACGGCTGGGGTACAGGTTTGGGATAACGGACGGAGGTCAGGATAGCAGTGGCTCAAGCGGCTTTTTGATAACGGGAAGCCTTTATGGAACAAATTCTGTATTTAGCTTTTATAATCAAAATATCTATCAGGATGCAGCTTCAACTTACCCGGTTCTTTCCCATATTTACAGACAGATTCAGGGAAATATTAAGGTTGAAACGCCGTTATTCTATGTTTTAGGCAAAAACGGTGACGGGGATTCTATTATTATCTATAACACGAAAGAGCTGACACTGAAATCCGATTTCATTTACCTGGCCGGGGGTATCTATTCATACAATGATACTTATCATAAGATTTACCAGCCTTGTTACCTTCAGTCCTATACAGGTACGGACGGGGGCATCATTTATTTTGGAAAAGACCTTATAAACGCCAATACCAATACGCTGATTGCGAAAGGCGGGGAATATTATCATTTTAAAAACAATATTAACCTCTTTAACCTTGCGGACGGTGATTTGCAGGAAGTGGACGCAAGTAAGCTACCGGTACAGGAAAGTAAAACTTATACGGATTCTCTTGTCAGCAATAATAACGTTATTGTTTCGGGGGACAAATGGCAGGATAATGGCGGCGTAAATTGGAGTAATCAGGGTAAAATCACCGGCAGCGCCAATAATCTATACAGTGGTGACGGTAACACAGCGACCTATGTTCTTTACAGCAAGACAATTGATTCCTCTAAAAGCTTTCCAACCGGACTTACCAAAGTGAACAATCAGCCAAACTACCCTGATTACAGCAAATTATTTGTATATTGGTATCTGAATGATGTCAGCACCTGGGGTGACGCGCTTTACGGCAACAGTAATGCAAACAGTAATCAGTATTATCAGAATGTATCCAACATCTACCTGGCAAAAGAAATCAACCTTCGTTATGTGAACGGTGTTGATTTTACGGTGCCTGAAAACAAAACAGTTGTTTTTCAGGCGAATAAAATTTCGCTCAGCACCGAATACACGGATACCGCTGTCGGAACGGGCGACAGCAGACCGCATATTACGCATGCCGGAACGGCGGCAAACTTTATTTTGGAAGCGCAGAATGTCAGCAGCAGCGTGGAACTGAATGCAGTGAACGATATAACGGTGCAGTACAGCACGGGTGGGATTCCCAAAAGCTATACGATCAAAGCCGGTTACTACAGTGTTACAAAATTGAACCTATTCAGTGACGATGCACGAACCTTCTTTCAAAATACCCAGCCGACAAATCCTCCGGGCAGTTCCGGCGGCACGGGCGGTTCCGGCGGAACCTTGACCAGCGGGGTGTATACCGATGGACAATAAATATTGGAAGAGTAAAAAAGGAACAACGATGGTCGAGGTGCTTGCGGCGGTGCTGATTCTTGCCATTGTGGTTACCGCGGTGCTCACAAGCATCAGCTTTTCGCAGCGCACCATTCTTTCCCAAAGCTCGCAGGGCGAAGCCGCCGCGCAGGCGCAGAATCTTGCGGATGCGCTTCTTGCAAAGCTGCACGGCAAAACCGAGGCGCAGGCCGCCGCCGTGGCAGCCGACACATCTGACCCTAATATGGTTTATGTAAAACCGGAAAATTTCCCGGATGCGTCAAAGGACAAGCAGTTTACGTTTACTACCGTGCGGGACGATACATCGAAAATTTACAGCTATCGGATTAAGACGGCGGTTTATTATACCGACAGCACGGGCCGCAAATGTGTTCAAATGACTGCCTTTGCTGCAAAGGGCGGTGACGACAAATGAAACTGCACAGCCGAAAGGGCTTAACACTGGTGGAACTGATTGCCGCGGTCGCATTCACCGCGGTGGTAATTGCAGCCGCGTGCGCGGTGCTGTATTTGGGCGCGCACAGCTTTAAAAGCGGCACGTCCAACGCCGTGAACCAGCAGAAGGCTACTCTGACGGAGAGCTATCTGCAGCGGTATGCGGCTACAGCGTTTACGGTTTCTTCTTCGAACGACGGAACATCCGACGGGGTGGTTTTCGCTTTGTCGGGCGGTACGCTGAACGTTCAAAAGCAGACTGTTTCAAACGGCGTCAAGACAATGGAGCCGCTCATTTCTGTCGATGGGATTGCACGGATAAAACTAAACATTGTGAACGGAACGCTGAACTATGCAATTGTTTCCGCCGATGAAACCTATACGCTGGAAGGCGGAATTGTACTGAATAATGTGGAAAGCGGCAGCGTGAGCGACATGACAGGTGAAAACAGCACCGTCTTGTTTTTTGGGACAAAGCAGCCTTCCGCAGGTTAGATTTTGGAAATTGCAACAAATTGTGTCATAATTATAATGATTTGGTAACAGAGAGCAGTTATTTTTATCCTCTTTCGGACGATATTTATAGTGTGGTAAAAAATCACCATAAATAAGCGGCTTTGCCGTTCCCAAAGAGGGCGAAGAGAATGAATGCGAAAAACGCCAGAAAGACATTTTCTTTTAATGTGTTCCTGGCATCAATTGCGGGGGAACCCCTTGAAGTGAAATATGCAGAAATGGCAGAGATTCTTGGTGTTTCCGAATCTGTACTGTCCAGGCTTCGCCATGGGCGGCCGAACAAAATGCCGCCGGGCCTGCATCCCAATTTAATGGCTTCCCGGTTTGCGGCCGGGCTGATCAATGGCTTTCCGCCGACTTGCTCTACGGCAAAGCGTTTTGCGTCCTATGCGCAGATGCTGAATGACAAATATATTTTTTCGGATTCTCTTGCACGGTTTATCGCGCTGTTCAGCGCGGGAGCCGCTGCGATTGACGAAGAACGCGTGAATAAGTTTTATTCCGGCATGATTCCGGATTTTATTATGCGGTGTTATGAAGAGGCTTACTCTAACACCGAGCAGGCCTATCAGAATTGGCTGGTGAGCCACGTGGGCGCGAAATCCGAACTCGTCTATCAGAAAATATGTGAAGCGATCAATGAAGATATTTTAGACAGCGAAAATCTGAAACAGCTGTTAAACGTGGTCTATGCCGCCAGCCTTCGAAAGCAGCTCCCGCACTATTTGAGCGATGTTTCTTTTTTGGAGTCAATGGGGGATTTCCTCCATTCCCAGGTAAACCAACCCTTTTATAATTTTGTGCACCGCAGTGAGCTGATTTCCATATCGGGGGATTCGCGAAAAATGTTTCGCAGCGTGCGCGCGAAAGAGGAAATCGTTGCCCAGCAGCTCAATCCGGTTCAGTTTACATTAACGCAGCATTTTCACCATGCAGCCAGAATACCGCAGGAGGAAATTATAGAACGCGCTTTCGGCAGCCTGTCCGTTACGGTGAACGGCCAGTCCGCTGTTCGGTATATCAACGCGCACGAGAACGCCGATTACACTTCACCGTTACAGTTTGTCACCGTGACAGAGGTGGCGGGTGAAGTCAGCGGCACGGTTACGACCGAGCTGGTGCTCCGCTTCAGCCTTTACCCGACGGAGGCCGGCGAGCCGATCAATGTTGAATACGAGTATTCGAGCAATTCTTCGTTTATCCATGATATTTCCAGTATTTACAGCTATACGCTGCACTATCCCTGCAAATCCCTGAAGCACGAGTTCCGGCTGGACGAGCAGACCGGGCAGAAATGGGGCGTTTGGGTCAAGCTTTTTACCCCGCTTACCAAAAGCGCCTACAGTACGGAATCGAATGCGGACTATTCAGTGGAAGCCGGCACCGCCCCGGGCATCAAACAGGTCGTGTTTTCCGACTGGGCATTGCCGGGCGCGGGCTACTACCGCAGCCTGTATGAACTGAAGCATACCCAGCAGCCGGCTGAGCCTTCCTGGTACTAAATTTTAAAAATATCTTGCATGATGAATGTGCAATCCTATATAATGTTACTATTATAATGTAGAACAATGCAATATATTAGTATATATTAAAAGAAAGGGGCTGCCGATATGCTTCAGCAGGATGAAAGCCATACTCCGGTGTTTTTTACCGTCTGCTACAAGCCGTACGACGGTGGCGCTCAGAACGATTCCCTGCTCGCGCAGGTGCGGCGCGGCTATTTTGCGTCGCTGCGGGGCATGTCGGGCAAAAACCGCAGCTGTTCAACCGGCGTGGAGCTTTGCACCCGCTACAAAATGGGGCGGGGCACGTTCCAATGGCTGAAAACCGCCGGAAAAACAGTGCTTCAAAAAGCGTTCCGTGAAAAGGACGGGTATTACATAATCACGTGGAATATGGAGGGGGAGATGGTCAGCAAGTCGCGCTACGGCGGCGACCACGAATGGCTGCAGACCTCCTATTATTCAGGCGATTCCGCAAGGCCGGCGGCGCTGCTCAAACCGGAGCAGGGCGGCGGCCTTGTTTTGCTGCGGTTTGACCCGCAAAAACAGAAATATACGAAAACCCATTTGCAGCCCTGTGTGTTCCGCGCGGGCACGGCGGAGCAAAGCCTTGTGAACGCAATTGCCGGCGAACCGCAGATTTACGGCGAAACGGACGGCGGCAGCTTTTGCTACTGCACCCCCGCCGAAAAAGAAAGCCGTATGGCTGTGCTGAACGATTTGGAGTCCGAAACCGCCGGACTGGAGCCGTCCTGGCCTGAGGAACAGGCGGCGGAACTGGCGTTTGAGTACATTGAGAACGACCGGCCCGTGCCGCAGCCCGAACCGGAACCGGAGAAACCGCCGGTGCAGCTGCCGCAGGAACCGGACTACGCCGCGGATCACGAGCTTTTCAGCATTGAGGAACCCGCGCCGGAAGTGAAAAAATACGCCGTGGCGGCGAAGGGCCTTGGCGGCGCAACACAGGTCAGCGGGGCGATTTCCCCACATGTGCAGCGCGCGGCAAAGCGCATTGTAATCAGTGCGCAGGAAAGCTACCTGTACTTCGGCAAGGTAATTGACGGCCTGCGCCAGGGGCGCGGCAGAACCCAGATGCAGGACGGCTGCACGGCCTACGAAGGCGACTATATCAACGATAAGCGCGACGGCTTCGGTGCGTACTATTATAAATCGGGCAAGGTGTGCTATGTGGGCGACTGGAAGGCCAACAAGCGCGACGGCATCGGTGTTGCCTACAGCTCGCGCGACGGCTCGCTTTTTGTCGGCAGATGGAAGGACAACATCCCCACCGGCTCCGGCGCGGCGTTCGACGCCGAGGGCAACCTGATTTACACCGGCGAGTGGAAGGACGGCCTGCGCCACGGCCGCGGCACCGAATACAAAAACGGCGAAATTGTTTTTTCCGGCGAGTTCCGCAACGACAAGTATTATTCGGGGTATAAGCGCTTGGACGAGGAATAATGAACAATGAACAGTGAACAATGAACAGTGAACAATGAACAATGAACAATTGGAGGAACGTGTGTGAAAGAAAATCGGCTGGTTAATTTATCATTGGAATTTGCAATTGACATTGTTCATTTATATGAGCGTTTAAGTAAAGACAAAAAAGAGTTTGTGATGTCGAAACAAGTATTGAAAAGCGGCACAAGCATCGGCGCAAATATCCATGAAGCGAATTATGCTGTCAGTAAGGCGGATTTTATTGCCAAAATGCAGATTGCCTTAAAAGAAGCGTCGGAAACGGAATACTGGCTTACAATATTATCAAAAACAGAGTATTTGACAAAGGAAGAAGAACAATTGCAGGAAAAGTCAAAAGAACTTCAACGAATGCTGATTTCTACTTTAAATACAATGAAGCGGATGGATAATGAACAATGAACGAAGAAAATGAACAATTAACAATTAACAATTAAGGTGACCGCCTGCGGGCGGGTATTTATAAACGGCTGCGGCCGGGTAAAGCCGTACCCTATATACTGCAAACCGAAGGTTTGCCACATAAACTGTTCATTGTTCATTGTTAATTGTTAACTGAAATAATTGTTAATTGAAAAATATGTGGGGGTGCTGTTATGCAGTGGCTGGAAGTACATAATGTGGAATACGGGGAATGCATCGTGCTGGGCGGCGCGCACAAGGATATCCTTATGGTGGACTGCGGCAGCATCAACCAAAAAATACGCGAGGGCGACGTATCGTTTTCCTCCTATGTTGACCCGGCCATTTTGCGGCGGTACTCCGACTGCACGTTCCGCAGCTTTTTGCTCACCCATTATCACCGCGACCATCTTTGCGGGTTCCGGCAGCTGCTGGACTCCAATCCCGATTATTTTAACCGCATCTTTTTGCCGGCCGCCCCCTGCGACAGTCACGGGCGGCCGCTGCTTTTGGAATTTGCCCTGTTCGTTTACGCGTTTTTAAGCCGGCAAACCGACTATTCCCAGGTAAACGTGAGCGCGCTCAAAATTTTTGACCGCACGGCGAAAATTGCCGGAGCCGGTCGGATTTTCACCCTGAAAGCGGGCGACAGCTTTGTGTTTGACGATGTTACCTACGATGTAATATGGCCCGCGCCACAGGACTTCCCGTTTTCCGACCTGTTCGCCACCGCGGTGGAGGACATGAACATCTGCCTTTCCTCGCCGTTCCTGCCCGAAACCGCGCGGGAATTTTTGCGGCTGAAAGAGCAGTTCTGCGCCGCCTACCTTGCGTGCTGCAAAACTGTGCCGCTGCAGCAGGAAAACATCGACCGTATTACATCTGTATTAAATGAAATAGAAGCGCTGATTCCGCAGCTTCTGCTTTTGCCCCCCGCGGCCGATATCGCGGAGATTCTCAGCCGCCCGACCACGCGCACGGCCTACTCGGATGAGCTGAACGCTTCGGGCGTCATTTTTCAGAACCGCCGCACGCGCGAAGCCAGCCTGGACGATATTTTAATGACGGGCGACGCTACACCTGAGAGTATGGACGCGGTCGCCGGTCTTCTTTACGATAACTATTATATATTGAAAGCGCCGCATCACGGCACCGCCAGCGCGTGGAGCCATCTGTTCGGCGAAATCGGCGCATCCCACATCATCATCAGTAACGGCGAGTATCAGCAGGGCGGGCTGATCGCCGCCGAATACGTGGATTTGCCCGGCATTAAGCACTGCACCAACTGCGCCGCCTGCGCGTGGTACAAAAACAGCGAGTGCTCCTGTAACCGCCTTGCCTGCTGCTACGACCTGCCCGGCCGCCCCGGGCTCACGATTAAGTGCCCGTTCTGCCAAAGCCGCAAGGGCATTGCGCCCTGCCGCATCTGCGTGGTGTCCGTGAATGGGGAGCGCTCCTGCCTGTGCGACGACAGACCCATAGCAATGAACAATTAAGAGAAATGAACAACTAACAATGAACAGTTAATTCAATTAACAACTAACAATTAACAATGAATAATGAAGGTGACCGCCTGTGGGCGGATATTTATAAACGGCTGCGGCCGGGTAGGCCCGTACCCCTATATTGCAAACCAAAGGTTTGCCACCAAAATTGTTCATTGTTAATTTTTCACTGTTCATTGAATATTTGGTAATGTTTTCCTTTCCGATTTTTAATAAATATATTTCAGCAAATATGGTACAATAATTTCCAGTAATATGAATGAATTTGGCGGGGTATTTTTGTTACGAAAGAAGAAATTACCAATATATGTTAATTTCTTTTCTATAATTTATACTCATATGTTAGTTATTGCCATCCATTTAGAAAAACATGGCTTTAACACTGGAAAAAATAAGATGTTTGTACAAAATTTATGAAAAATAATATCCATTATGTACTTGACTTTAATTTCCAAATATCTTATAATCCAATTAAACATATGAGCGGTATATGTGGCTGCGGCATTGCCGGCGCTCTTTGGGCAGGCTTTTGTCACACAGGCCGCGCGAGTCAGGGGAGATATTTTAACACCCATGGCGAACATGTATGTTAACTTCTCATAGCACACGCAAATACGCAAAACGAACTATTTTAAGGAGGACAAAAAGGATGAAAAAAATCACAGGAAAAGTTGTTTCCCTCGTGCTTGCATTAGCACTTGTCGTAACAAGCTTTTCAGCAACCTTTGCCTTTGCAGCGACAAAGACAGAAACCGTAGTTGTCACCCCCGCCAATACGACATTGTATTTGGCAGCTGGAGCAACGACTACCAACATTGATGTCACTAGCTTATTGAGTGGCACTGCACAAACTTATGATCATCAGGCAGCTTCAGTTACCGTAGTGGAGGCTGCACGTGCATCCGGCAGTGATTTGGTTAAGATCACTAACGACACTACTAATAGTAAAGTCTTGTTTGCACTGAAAAGCTCAACAGCTTCCGGTTCAGAAGTAATTTCAGTTCGTTACACAGGCACATTTGCTACAAACAGACCTGAGTCTGTTACAGTAAGTGGTGTTGCAAACATTACTGTTAATGTCCTTGCTCCCAATGCTCTTGTCATTGGTAAAGCAGGTTTCACTACTAGTGATGGAACAACTAGCCCTGATGCAATTGCTGATTACAACAAGAACGAAACTGATACGACTCGTACGACAGAGTATAGTGTATATTCTGTAGCACAACAATCGGGCACTATTTTCCCAGTTTACGCAGCACAGGATGTTGTGTATGCACAGTCTGGCGTAACATCAAGTAATTATCTTGTTACTGCACAGCCTGAAAAGTTTACACTGGTTGATAGCACAACCACAGCGGGAAAAGCATTTACAATTAAGGCTGGCACCTACACCAATGAAAGCTTTTTAAGAATTGGGAATATTGCTGTTAAAGCAACTAAAGGTACTGGTGCAGCAACTCTTTCCAACTCTGCTACCGATATGGTAACTGCAGTTGCAAAAGTGACAAACTCCATCAAACTTGATGCTACCCATGCACAGATTTTCCAATGGCATGGTGCTACTTGGGCCGCAAACACTGTAACAGATGAAAAAACCACAAGCACATTAAAAGATGCCATAACGGGTGCAATTATTCCTTCCGCTGGTGCCATCAATGTTTCTGGTTCTGACATTGTTATGGGCGCTAATACTACTGTTAACAGCGGTTCTGTTGGCAAAGTTAGCGGCGCAACATTCACTTTGACTGCCAATGATGGTTACATTGCTTCCGTTGCTGATGATGTGGCTGAATTTGACATGGTTAAAGGTAATGTCGGCAAGGTACAGGCTAAGGTCGTTGTTATTAGTGGCGGTAAGACTGGTGATATCGATGCCTTGACCTCAATCGAAGTTAAAGCATCAGATGAAAAGGTACCGACAGTTGTTGGCAATCTTTCTTCTGCACTTGTTAAAGTTGGAACAACCACAAATGCAGCTGTTACAGCAGGTAAGGTTACAGCGGCCCATGGTGCTGCTGCAATAACAATCAGCGGTGACAAAACTACTGTTGCTGGTGTTGACATTGCAAACTACCTTTCTGCTGCATTGAACCTTAATGATTTTAAGGGCACGATTGCTACTCCTGCTAATGCAAAGAACGTAACGATCACTACGAATGGTACAACTGATGCAACAATTAATGGAGCACTTGATATTCCTTCCATTGTTGTTAATTCTGGAACTACCCTTCATGTTCTTAGCTCACTCAGAGCAGATTCTATTTCTGGCGCTGGCACACTTGAAATTACTGCTGGCAAGCTTTATGTAACTAGCAATATTTCCGGTATTTCTTTGAAGCTCGCTAATGCTTTTAAGGTCGGTGACACTATTTTTGCTGCTGATGCTTACAAAGTATATGATGGCGCTTTCAACACCGTTGGTTACACAATGGATAAGGTTTCCGGAACAACATCTGATACCTTTAAGGTCAAGACTGTTGATTTCGCAAATATCGTATTGAACAAGACTTCTTCCAAACTGCTTGTTGGTCAAAAAGAAACATATACTGTTTCCAGCTATCCGGCAGGCACAAAGCTTCCTGACGGTTACACTGTTAAGTTTACGTTTGATGGCGGAGACGATTATTTCAACTTCACATCTACGGATACAACAGCTACTGTCGAAGCTAAGAAGTTAGAGTCTGTGTTTACTTCTTTGAACAAGGGCACTGTAAAAGCTACTGTCTATGACCAATATGGGTTCCAGGCATATGGCTATACACCTGCAACTTGCGATGTAGAAATTGTAAGCAAACTTGACTCAACCTACAAGTCCGACACAACTTCAAATGTTGCTGTTGCTACAAAGTACACCTTCAAGATCACTTCTTTGAATGGTAAGGCTCCGACAATGGCTTCCGGCAATACAAAGGTCTTCACAACTGCTTTGACAAACACAATCGGCAGCGACTACTACTTCACCATTACCGCAGTTGGTAAGGTTGGCGAGTCTGCTGGCATCTATGTCAACGGCGAAGCAAGACTTGTTGTTGCTACAATCAAAGCAAACTTCAAGAGTGACACAACAAGCAACATCACAGTTAAGGGTGCTTACACCTATGCGATTACTGCAGCAGCAACACCGACCTTCGCAGTTGGTACACCTAGTGCTTTCACTGCAGCTTTCGTTTCCAAGACTGGTGACAAATACCTGTACAAAATCACTTCCGTTGGCAAGGTCGGCACAGCTGCTGGCATCTATGTAAACGGCGTGAAGGTTAATGTTGCTACTGTTGGCTAATTAACCACAAATCACAGCAAAGTTCTTAATTAAAGTATTACTATCTCAACAAAATAAGTATAGTTGTATTTGCGTAGCAGCGGTTTGGGCGAAAGCCCGGGCCGCTGCTTTGTGCTTTTTGTTTTAATTTCTTCAATCGTGACGTAACGTCAATGAAAACCATGGCAATTATTTACATTGCCGCGGTGGATGGGGTAATTGTTCATTGAATTGGCTTGCCCTCATGCCGGGCCGGCACTGACTTTCGTTTGCGTTCGAAAGTCAGCAAAGTACGCCCAAGGGGGATTTTGAACTCCCATCGAGGGCGCTCCATAAAATCCCCCTTGGATTCCCCAGTATCCCCATTCACCCGTGTGCTACAAATTTACCTTACTGCTTTTCATTGACGTTTTGGCCCCTATGTGGCAAACCGCAGGTTTGCCACAGCAATTGTTCATTATTCATTGTTCACTGTTAATTGATTTGTTGTTCATTCGTAATCCTTCCCGTTTGGGAAGGATTACGCTATTGTTACTTGAAAATCTGCCAATAATAACGTAAAATAAAAATATCATTAAAAAGCAAAGGAATTTTAATATGATATTCAGCAGCCTGTTTTTTCTGTTTGTGTTTCTGCCTTTGGTACTTGCGGCATATTACCTTGTGCCGCGAAAGTTTAAAAACCTGTGCCTGTTCCTGTTCAGCCTTGTGTTCTACGCGTGGGGGGAGCCGGTATCGGTTTTTATTATGCTGTTCACTTCCGTGTTCAATTTTATCGCGGGGGTGCTGCTGAATAAATACCGTGCGGAGCGGGGCAGGGCGCGCCTGTTTTTAATCATCAGCATTTGTGTGAATGTCGGTCTGCTCGGCTTTTTCAAATATTCCGGCATGCTGGTGGGCACGCTGAACGCCGTTACCGGCCTTGCCGTGCCGGTTCCGCAGGTGATGCTGCCCATCGGTATTTCCTTCTATACGTTTGAAGCGCTGTCCTACTGCATTGATGTTTACCGCGGTGACGCGCCGATACAGCACAATTTGATTGATTTCGGTACGTATATTTCGTTCTTCCCGCACCTTGTGGCCGGCCCGATTGTCAAATATGAGTATTTGGCCGATCAGCTGCACAACCGGCAGGAAACGCTTGAAAAGTTCACAGCCGGTTCAAAGCGCTTTATGATCGGTATGTTTAAAAAGGTGCTGATTGCCAACAACCTTGCCCAGCTTGCCGATAAGGTGCAGTACATGGGCAGCCCCTCCACGCTTTCTGCGTGGCTCGGGATACTCGCCTTTACCTTTCAGATTTACTTTGACTTTTCCGGCTATTCCGACATGGCAATTGGCCTTGGTCAGATGTTTGGCTTTACCCTGCCCGAAAACTTCAATTTTCCCTATATTGCGCGCAGTGTGTCCGAATTTTGGCGCCGCTGGCACATTACGCTCGGTTCGTGGTTCCGTGAATATATTTATATTCCGCTGGGCGGCAACCGCTGCTCCACGCTGAAAAATGTGCGTAATCTGGCGATTGTGTGGGTGCTTACCGGCGTTTGGCACGGCGCAAGCTGGAACTTCGCCATGTGGGGCGCGTACTACGGGGTGCTGATTATCTGCGAAAAGCTGTTCCTGCGGAAATGGCTTGAAAAAATTCCGGCGTTCTTTCAGTGGCTTTACAGCTTTTTAGCCGCCGTAATCGGCTGGGTGTTCTTCTCGTATCTCGACATCCACAAGGCGTTCGGCATGCTCGGCGCCATGTTCGGCTTTGCGCCCGGCGCGGACAGCCTTGGCGTGTACTCGCTGCTCACTTACGCACCGCTTCTGATTCTCGCCGCGTTTTGCAGCACGCCGCTTGTGGGCAATCTTGCCGAAAAGCTGCGCAAAAGCGGCTTAGCCGGGCGGGTCGTTTGGTGCGCGGGCTTTGTGTGCCTGTTTGTGGTTTCCCTCTCCTTCCTCGTGGATAACTCCTACAATCCGTTCCTCTACTTCCGGTTTTAAGGTGAAAATATGAAGATAATAACGAAATTAAAAGAGAATAGTAAACGCTGCGAAGCGGGGCACGTCGCCGTTACCGCGGTTTTGTTCCTGACAATCCTTGTCGGTTTGCTTGCCCTGATTTTTTCGCCGAAACAGACTTTTTCGGAGGATGAAAACCGTGTGCTCGAAGCCGCACCGCAAGTCACGCTTGCGTCCATCCGCGACGGCAGCTTTATGGATTCCATCGAAAGCTATGTCGGCGACCATTTTATGCTGCGCAAGGCCTTTATTTCGCTGAATACCCGTGCCCAACTTTTGATGGGCAAGCGGGATTTAGGCTCCAACTACGGCACAACGCCCGCCGAGGGCGGCGTGTATTTTGGCAAAGACAATCATATTTATGAAGTCCTCCTGCCGAACCGTACCGATATTTTTAGGAACAATGTCGCGGCTCTGACCGCCTTTGCCAAAAAAACGGCGATGCCGTTCTACGTTGTGCCGGTGCCTTCCGGTTCGCAGGAGCAGCCGGACAGGCTGCCGTATTCCGCGCCGAACCACGATCAGCACGAAGAGCTGGCCGCCATTCAAACCGCCCTTGGAACGAACGCGAAGGTAATTGACCTTTTCAGCACCCTGAGCGATAAAAGCGGGAACGACTATTACTTTAAAACCGATCATCACTGGAACGCGTACGGCGCGTACGAGGGCTACAGCGCGCTCGTGGCCGCAATGGGCGTGACTCCCGCGCCGCAGAATGACTTCGACTTTAAAGTAGCTTCCAATGCGTTCTACGGCACACTTTATTCCAAGGCGGTGCTGAGCAATCAGGCGCCGGATATTCTGTACCTTCCGATTTACAAAAAACAGATGACGCTGACCCAGCAGACCGGCAAGCAGTCGCACAATTCGATTTACTGGGAGGAGTACCTGCAGAAGAAGGACAAGTACTCGACCTTCCTCGGCGGAAACCACAGCGTTGACGTGGTGAAGAATGCATCTGTAAAAAACGGGAAAAAGCTTCTGATTATCAAGGATTCCTTTGCCAACAGCATGATTCCGTTCCTGGCCACGAACTTTTCTGAAATCCATATTATCGACTTAAGATACTACAATCAGGATATTTACGACTATATTCAACAAAACGGAATAACAGAAAGCGCGGCAATTTACAGTATAAAGCAGCTTTGCGAGGTTTCGGTCGCCAATAAACTTCGGGCGCGGTGATTCCTGCGATTGAAAAGCGCAATTCGCCAAAATAATACAAATAATGACAAAAATCGAATAAATACGAGAAAAACCAGCGTCTCTTGAATTATGCATATTGCACAGTTCATGGGGCGTTATTATTTTATATTAGCTAATTATCGCAAATACTTACAAATCTTTGTGAACATACGCGAAACATTGTGTTGACAAATTATGAAAAGCAGATATAATTGAGGTGTAGTAAGAAATATGGCTATATGGAAAATATATTTTAAGTTAATTTCATAAAAGAATGGAGCGGATGATTTTGAAAACGTTTCAATATAAAGTAAAAGATGCTTTGGGGCTTCACGCAAGACCGGCGGGGCTGCTTGTCAAATGCGCAACCTCGTGCGATTCGGATATTACAATCGAGTTGAGCGGGAAAACCGCAAATGCAAAACGCCTTTTTGCTGTGATGGGGCTGGGTGTAAAGCAAGATGATGAAATTCAGTTTACGGTAACCGGCGCTGCGGAAGAAGCGGACTCTGCAAAATTAAAAGACTTCTGTGAGCAAAACTTCTAAGGTTGGTGCTATACATGAAAAAAATAAGTGGAATCAGCGCCTCCAAAGGAATTGCAATCGGTCGGCTGACGCTTTGCGTCAGTATTGAAGACAAGATTGCTAAAAAAAATATAACGGATGTCGAATCCGAGCTTGCCCGCCTGGATATGGCTAAGGAAAAGGCAATTGATGCATTGAATTCCATTTACCTGAAAGCGCTCAAACGGGTCGGCGAAAAAAATTCGATGATCTTTCAGATTCATATTATGATGATTCAGGACGAGGATTTTTTCAGCACGATACAGAACAGAATCAGGGAAGAAAAAGTAAACGCCGAGTATGCCGTTTGGCAGGCCGGTAACCAGTTTTCCGAACAGTTTGCCCAAATGGAAGACGAATATATGCGCGGCCGTGCGGCCGACGTAATTGATATTACAAAACGCATGATCCGCAGCCTTGACCCAAGCCTTGCGAACGGGCTGGATAATCTGGAAGGGTCTACAATCGTGGCTGCCGCGGACTTAATGCCGAGTGAAACCGTGCAGATGGACCCTGCGAAGGTGCTTGCGTTTATTACACAGGAAGGCTCCAAAAGCTCGCATTCCGCCATATTGGCCCGCACAATGGGAATTCCGGCGGTTGTCGGGCTGGCCGGCGGATTTGCCGAACTGACCGATAAAGTACAGGTGATTGTTGATGGCACACAGGGGGAAGTCCTGATTGAGCCGGACGAGAAGGATTTAGCAGAATACAGAAAAAAGCAGGCTGAGTTTAAACAATATCAGCAGGAACTAAAACTGATAAAGGGTACAAAAGCAATTACAAAAAACGGCGTTGAAATCGAAATTAATGCGAATATCGGTCATCCATCCGACGTGGAAAAGGTGCTGGAAAATGACGCAGACGGCATCGGTCTTTTCCGTAGTGAGTTTCTTTATATGGAAAGCAATACACTCCCCAGTGAAGAAAATCAGTTTGAAGCTTACCAAACCGTGCTGCAAAAGATGAACGGCAAGCGGGTTATCATACGCACCCTCGACTTGGGTGCTGACAAACAGGTTCCGTATTTGAATTTGCCGAAAGAAGAAAACCCGGCCATGGGCTACCGCGCAATCCGCATCTGCCTTGACCGCAGGGAGCTCTTTGTTACCCAGCTGCGGGCGTTGCTCCGCGCTTCGGTGTTCGGCAAACTGGCAATCATGTTCCCCATGATTACCTCCGTGGAACAGGTCAGGGAAATCAAATCGATTATCGATCAGGTAAAGCAGGATCTTACAAAAGAAAAAGTGGATTTTGCCCCTGATTTTGAACTTGGCATTATGATTGAGACGCCGGCGTCCGTACTGCTGAGCGATGAACTTGCCAAAGAAGTTGACTTTTTCAGCATCGGCACGAATGATTTGACGCAGTACACACTGGCAGTTGACCGTATGAACCATACAATTGCCAATATGTTTGACCCACGCCATCCCGCCGTTTTACGTATGATTGAAATGACAGCAGCAAACGGCAAAAAAGCGGGCATTTGGACGGGTATTTGCGGCGAGTCCGCAGCTGATACAAAATTAACCGAATTTTATGTAAAAATTGGCATAAAAGAGCTTTCGGTTACTCCTTCAGCGGTACTTGAACTGAAAAAAGCGGTTCAGCAAGTTAATTTGTAGTCCTTCGGGTGAATCCCGATTGCCATTATGATCCAATTTATAATAGGAGGTAAAACAATGCAAAAGGTTTTAGCAGCACTTCAAAAGCTTGGCAAATCCCTTATGTTACCTATCGCTTCCCTGCCAATCGCAGGTCTTCTTCTCAGGTTCGGACAAAGCGACATGCTCAATATTCCTCTTCTGGCGAATTCCGGCAATGCGTTGTTCGAAAATTTACCGTTATTATTTGCAATTGGTATTGCGGTTGGTCTTGCGGAAGACAGCAACGGCGCGGCGGGTTTAGCCGGTGCGGTTGCCTATTTTGTACTGAACGCGGCTGGCCAGGCGGTCAACTATGCATTGCAGGTTCAAAGTATTTTCATGCCTGTGGGCGGATTCCCGAAGACAATTACAGATATTAAAATGATGCATTTCGGCGGCATTATCGCGGGTGTAATCGCCGGACTATGCTATAACAAATTCCACAGCGCAAAACTTCCGGATTGGCTTGCATTCTTCGGCGGCAGAAGATTTGTTCCGATCGTGACAGGCGGTGTATCCCTCGTAATCGGCGGTTTACTCGGAACCGTATGGCCGACCTTCCAAAAAGGTTTGGATGCCGCAGCAAACTGGATGACCGGCAGCGGCGGTTTAGGCGAATTCTTCTATGGCTTTTTAAACAGACTGCTCCTTCCTTTCGGTCTGCATCATATCGTAAATACAGCAGTATGGTTTAACTTTGGTACATATACGGGTGCTGACGGAAAAGCAGTTTCCGGTGACCTGTGGCGGTTCTTCGCAGGGGATCCGAAGGGCGGCGTGTTTACAGCCGGCTTCTTCCCGATTATGATGTTCGCGCTTCCTGCGGCCGCGCTTGCAATGTATGTATGTGCAAAGAAAGAGAATAAAGCAATTGTCGGCGGCGCGCTGTTCTCCGTTGCACTGACAGCATTCTTAACCGGTATTACAGAGCCAATCGAATTCATGTTCATGTTCCTTGCTCCTGTTCTGTTCGTGGTTCATGCCGTGTTAACCGGCCTTTCCCTTGTGGTTTGCAATATGCTCGGTATCCGTGACAGCTTCACGTTCTCAGCCGGATTGGTTGATTACCTGCTGAACTGGACAAAAGCGGCAAACGGTTGGATGATTATTCCGGTCGGCCTTGTATTTGCAGTCATCTATTTCCTCCTGTTTGTCTTCGTTATCAAGAAGTTTAATTTGAAGACCCCCGGACGTGAAGATGATGAGGAATCTGCCAGTTTCTCAAAACTGGTCGATGATCAGGGCTTTGATGAAATCGCACAGCAGTATATTGAAGCATTGGGCGGTGCAGGGAACATTAAGGAAATTGAATCCTGCATTACCCGCGTTCGTCTTGTGCTTGTGGACAATAAAGGTCTTGATGAGAAACGTTTTAAGGCGCTTGGTGCTTCCGGTCTGATGAAAGCCGGCACACAGGTTACCCAGGTTATCGTGGGTACCAAAGCAGAGCTTTTAGTGGATGCGATGAAAAAATTTCTTCCAAGCGGGGATAAAGTAAAGGCATAAGCATACGCTTATAAGGTTAAGGCAGTCCCTCCTCTTTTAGGGGAGGGACTGTTTATCAATTATATTACGGGCTGTCTGAAAACTCCGGTCACCCGGCTGTTTTGGCTGTAAAAGCAGTTTTCGTAGGAAAAGCACTCAGCATTGCAGGCTTTTGTTTTTCGTGTAATCTGCTCTTTTACAGCGAAACGTATCGCCTTTCCGTTTTCCGGATTGCCCGAATTGGGGGAATTCAATGGGATTGTTTCATCATAAGGACAGTAAAGTAAAGATTGTAGCACAGCAGAGCGGCAAAGCCATATCGATTACGGAAGTGCCGGACCCGGTGTTTTCCGGAAAAGTCCTTGGCGACGGCGTGGCCATCGTACCAAGCAGCAACGAGGTGCTCTCCCCTGTTTCGGGTACGATTGCTCAGGTTGCCCATACCAAACACGCGATTGGAATCGAAAGCGACGACGGCCTTGAAGTGCTTGTGCATTTGGGAATTGACACCGTTAAGCTGGAGGGTGAGGGCTTTACCTGTTATGTGGAAGTGGGCCAGCATGTGAACGCGGGGGACAAGCTGATGGATATGGATCTTGCGTTTATTCAAAGCAAGGGACTCAGCACAATTTCACCATGTATCATTACAAATCTTGACGCAGTGAAGAACCTTCAGACGCTCGCAGGCGATGTAACTGCGGGTGAAACGGCTGTTATGACCTACAAAAAATAAAAAGACAGAGCTCCCGGCTCTGCAGAGTAAATCGGAAGATTGGGTGAGAAGCGATATGCTTCTTGCCCTTTTTCTGCTCATAGAAAATAGGGGCCGGTTGACGGCTTGCTTAGGCACAGCAGGTAAAATATCTTGCACGAATTAAGAATATGAGTCCGACAAAGGGGGAATTTTGTATGGCTGAAATAAAATTATAAAAATATGAAAAAAGAGATTGACATTATACTTTATATAACGTTTATAGTTACGTTAAGGAGGTGGTGATACATGACAATCAAAGAGGTGGAACAACAGACCGGGATTTCAAAACAAAACATCAGATTTTACGAAAAAGAGGGATTGGTTACTCCGTCTCATAATTCTGAAAACGGATACCGAGAATATACAGAGGAAAATGTGGCCCAACTGAATGAAATCAAGCTGTTTCGAAAACTGGGCATATCCATCCGTGATATTTTGGAAATGAAGCACAAGGAAGTATCCATATATGACTGTATGAAAAAGTATTCACAGATAACGGCAACAAAAATTGATGAGTTAAAAAAGCAGAAGCAGCTTTTTGAAAAGATAGCGCAGATGACATCCTCCGGGGAGGAATTCCGTGTAAGCGAATATCTGAATTATATGGAAACAGAAGAGCGAAACGGTGTGAAATTCTTCAATATTGCATTTGATTTCATAACAAAGGCAAAAAATTATCTTGGTAAAGGAATGGAGGATTTGATTATGAAACGATGTTTTGTTATTTCACCGGAGGATTCTTCCCACTATCCGTCTTCGAACGAAATTTACAGCGCTATTGCGGCATATTGCGCTGAGAATAAGCAAAAATGTGAGTTCGCAAAGGAAAACAGCCCACTTACGTTTAGCATGAATGGAATTTCATATAGAGTTATCGTATATTCGAGTCGTATAGGGTATTATTTATCATGTAAGGAACTATGACCGCAGACAGTGTGGAGCCGTCATTGTATCAAAAATAATATTCCGACAGGAAAATCTAAAAAAGCCACAGCTGTACACAAGCTGTGGCTTTTCGCATCCATGTAGAATAAAATCCCTTCGTTTGCAAAAATTTCATTATAATATCATAATAGATAGTTTCTATTGAAGAACAGCCCTTATATTAAGCAATAATTACAGTTGAAAAGACATCCGGTACAAAGTAAAATAATATAAAATATATGAATGATATGAATTGCAAAGTGAGCAGGATAAACTTTGTATACTGGAAATTTATGGATGAATTTTGAAGCTGACGATTTCGATTCATCCCTTTACCATGGTATCAGTAAAAGGCATTTGCCCAGGACTGGCGGGAAGATTCGCAGAATGCCCTTTTAACAATTTATACAAAGAAAAGCTGCAACCGCTTTACCTAATTAATTCATAAAAATAAAAAAAAACTCAATTTATCTTTAATTTATCTTGAAAAATGAATGAATAGTTGCTATAATATTTCAATAGTGTTACATGGAAGTAGGACACGCTCAATGTCGAGCGTGTCCTACACAGCATTTTAACGGTTTTACTTTCTTACGGCACAGTGGAGAAGTAACATGCCCTCTGTTTTAAGTCGGGAATCTTTATGCAGAGTTTATTTGGTATTTATTTCTGTGCCGCACCCCATATGGTGGGGGGATCCGGTTGAATTGGTTTTTTGCCTATGGTATAATACTCAATACGTGTTTTCGATTTTTTTCGACTGCGCTAATCGGGAGTGATGCTGTAATTTTCAGCAGATTCTAAAAAGCATGAATTTTTAAGGAGTGGCTATAGTGACAAACTATGTGATTAAGCGCGTTGGGTATGCGCTTCTGACTATTTTTTTGATTTCGGTCATCACGTTTACACTGATGAATATGATTCCGGGCGGGCCCTTTTTAAGTGAAAAGGCGGTTTCGCCGGCAACAACAGAAGCGATGAAGGTAAAGTACGGCCTTGACAAACCGCTGCCCGTTCAATACATAAATTACATGGGGAATTTACTCCATGGTGATTTGGGCCTTTCTATTAAGCAGAAGGGCAGAACGGCCAATGATATTATTTTCTCAACTTTCCCTGTTTCAGCCAGGCTTGGCGGACTTTCCATTTTGGTTGCGTTGGTGCTTGGAATTATCATGGGCTCTGTGGCTGCGCTGAACCGCGGGAAGTGGGGCGACAGTGTGCTGATGGTAATTTCCACTTTGGGAATCGCAGTACCGAGCTTTGTTGTGGCAACGTTTTTGCTGGTGACATTCGGCGTGAACTTGCGCCTTCTGCCTACAATGGGCTTAAAGACGCCGCTGCATTACATTATGCCGGTCGCAACGCTCGCTTTTTACCCAATGGCGTATATTACGCGCTTGATGCGTTCCAGTATGCTTGACGCGCTGAATCAGGATTACATCCGGACTGCACGAGCAAAGGGCGTAAGCAAATTTATCATACTTTTTAAACATGCAATGAGAAATGCAATTATCCCGGTTATTACCTATGTGGGGCCGCTGCTTGCATATACGGTAACCGGCAGCTTTGTTGTGGAAAAAATCTTTAATATTCCCGGCTTGGGCCGTGAATTTATTAACTGCATTACCGGCCGCGATTATCCCATGGTGATGAGCACCACCATCTTCCTTGCGGTCTTACTTGTTTTCATGAACGTACTGGTTGACATTTGCTATAAGCTGGTTGACCCAAGAATTAAATTAAAGTAGAAGGGCAGGGAAGAAATTTAATGAACGATATTAAATTAAAAGCGAATCCGTTCAGCATGCAGTTAAATGCGGAAGACTTTTTACCTGCCACTGCGGATGAGAAAAAAGAATTGGTTGTAATGCGTGAAAGCACAACCTATTGGAAGGACGCAATACAGCGTTTCCGTAAAAATAAAGTTGCAATGATTGCATTTTTTGTTATTATCGCAGTTTTGATATTTGCATTTATTGTGCCAAGCTTTTACCCGTATCAATACGACGACCAGATTCGCGGCAGCGAAGATTTGCGGCCGATGCAGTATTCACAGTCTGAGCAGCAGAAAATCGCGGCGGGCGAAAAAGTATTCCCCCATGTGTTTGGAACCGACAGCTTTGGCCGTGACCTTGGCGTCCGCGTCATGATCGGCTCGAAAATATCCCTTATGGTTGGCTTGGTGGCCAGCGCGCTTGTTCTTTTGATCGGCAGCATCTACGGCGCCATTGCCGGATATTTCGGCGGCAAGGTTGACCTGATTATGATGCGTATTGTGGATATCATATATTCTGTGCCGGACATGCTCATTATTATTCTTTTACAGGTAACATTGAAAGCACCGCTGACTCAGCTGTTCGACAGTAATCCCGCGTTTGCGGGGCTGCAGAAGGTCGGCGTTGGATTAATCAGTATTTTTATTACATTCAGTTTGCTGTATTGGGTCGGTATGGCGCGTATTGTGCGCGGACAGATCATGACCTTGAAGGAACAGGAATTTGTTACGGCGGCAAAGGCGCTGGGTGCTTCCAACAGCAGGATTATTACGAAGCATCTGCTTCCAAACTGCATCGGAACCCTAATCGTTACCACAACGCTGCAAATTCCATCGGCAATTTTCACCGAAGCGTTTTTAAGCTTCCTCGGATTGGGCGTTGCGGCTCCAATGGCCAGCCTTGGTTCCCTCGCTTCCGCGGCAATCGGCGGCATCACATCCTATGCGTATCGCTTGGTAGTGCCGTCCGTCGCAATCAGCCTGATTATTCTTTCATTCAACCTCTTCGGCGACGGCCTGAGAGATGCATTTGATCCAAAGCTAAAGAAATAGGAGATTTAATGATGAGCTCTAATTGCTTACTTGATATAGAAAATCTTCAAGTTTCCTTTTTCACCCCTGCCGGTGAGGTAAAGGCGGTCAGCGGCGTATCCTATACGCTTGACCACGGCGAGGTGCTTGGAATCGTTGGAGAGTCCGGAAGCGGAAAAAGCGTTTCCGCTTATACCCTGATGGGAATTATTGCAGACCCCGGCAAGGTCGTGGGCGGCTCGGTTAATTTTAACGGGCATGAAATTGAAAAAATGACCGAAAAAGAATTTAGAAAAATGCGCGGCAGCGAGGTCAGCATCATTTTCCAGGACCCGATGACTTCGCTGAACCCTGTTTATACCATTGGAGATCAGCTGACGGAAATGCTGAAGCTGCATACCAACAAAAATAAGGAAGAGCGCAAAGCCAGGGCAATTGAACTTTTGGGTCTGGTCGGCATGAACGAACCGGAAAAGCGGATGAAGCAGTATCCTCATGAGTTCTCTGGCGGAATGCGCCAGAGAGTTATGATTGCGATGGCACTCGCCTGCGAGCCGAAGCTCTTAATTGCAGACGAACCTACCACGGCTCTTGACGTGACCATTCAGGCTCAGATTCTTGAGCTGATGGTTGAGCTGAAGAAAAAGATCAACATGTCAATTATTATCATTACGCATGATCTTGGCGTTGTTTCCGATGTTTGTGACCGCATTGCGGTTATGTACGCCGGTAAAATTGTTGAAATCGGCAGTGTGGATGATATTTTTTATAATCCGAAGCATTGTTACACACAGGGCCTTTTAAAATCCATTCCAAACATTGATGAGAGGGAGCACAAAAAGCTGATCCCGATTGAAGGAACCCCGGTCGATTTGTTAAATCCACCGGCGGGCTGTCCGTTTGCTTCCCGCTGCGACCAGTGCATGAAAATCTGCCTGAGCAAAATGCCGGAGTACACCGAAATTGCGCCGGGCCACAAAAGTGCCTGCTGGCTGCTGCAGAAAGAGCAGTTTGAAAACGCACAGGGAGGGAAAGAATCATGAGCGAAAAGCTGTTAGAAGTTCAGCACCTCCAGCAATATTTTCCGGTAAAGGGCAATATGTTTCACAAGTCCTATGTTCAGGCTGTTGACGATGTAAGCTTTTATATCAACAAGGGCGAAACCTTTGGCCTTGTTGGCGAAAGCGGCTGCGGCAAAACTACAACGGGAAGAACAATTCTACGCCTGTATGAGCCAACCGGAGGTAAAATTATTTATGACGGCGTGGATGTAACCCATGTCGATTTTGCCCCATACCGCAAAAAGATGCAGATTGTGTTTCAGGACCCGTACGCTTCACTTGACTCAAGAATGACCGTTGGGGATATTGTTGGCGAGCCGATTGATATTCACGGTCTTGCTGCAAATAATAAAGAACGCAACGATAGGATTTTGACGCTTTTAGAGCGCGTAGGCCTTAACTCAGAACATGCAAACCGCTATCCCCATGAGTTTTCCGGCGGCCAGCGCCAAAGAATCGGCATTGCACGCGCACTTGCGGTAAACCCCGAATTCATTGTATGCGACGAGCCGATTTCCGCACTGGATGTTTCCATTCAGGCACAGGTAGTCAACATGTTTGAGGAACTGCAGCAGGAATTGGGCCTTACCTATCTGTTTATCGCTCATGACCTTGCGATTGTAAGGCATATCAGCAACCGAATCGGTGTAATGTACCTTGGCAAGATTGTCGAGCTTACCGACAGTGAAACTCTGTATGACCACCCGATTCATCCTTATACAAAAAGTTTGCTTTCAGCGATTCCGATTCCGGACCCAAAAGCGAGCCGTGCGAAAAAGAGGATTATGCTTGAAGGCGATGTTCCGAGCCCGCTGAACCCACCGTCGGGGTGCCGGTTCAGAACGCGGTGTCCTTACGCCACCGAGCGCTGTGCCGCCGAAGTACCGGAGTTTAAGGAATACGAAACCGGGCATTTTGCAGCATGTCACCGCATCGGTGAAATTTAAGTGATTTTAGTTTGCTTGTGCAAATTAGAATAGAAGAAGAGAAATTCAGAAATTAACTGGAGGGATTTATTCATGACAAAGAGAATCGCATCTTTAGTACTTGCTCTTGCATTGATGTCTTCCGCGTTTGTTGGCTGCGGCAATGGCGCGGCTACATCGTCAAGCGCATCTGCAACTGCATCTGCTGCGGAAAGCAAACCTGCCGCAGCGCAAACACTGAGCGTAGAAGTCGGCCCGGAGCCGGAAACAATTGACCCTGCTTTAAATCAGGCGGCTGATGTTACAACAGAGATTCAGCATATGTTTGAAGGACTTACCAGGTATTCTTCCGAAAAAAAGACAGTAAATGCCGAAGCGAAGGATATTAAAGTAAGCGCTGACCATAAAACTTATACCGTTACACTTCGTGACGATATTAAATGGTCGGATGGCAAAGCTGTAACAGCCGGCGACTATGTTTATGCATGGCAAAGAGCAGTCGATCCTAAGACTGCGTCCCAGTATGCATACATCTTTGATCCGGTTTTGAATGCAAACGAGATTACTGCAGGAACAAACAAGGACGTTACTTCCCTCGGTATTAAAGCAGTTGATGACAAAACATTGACCATCACACTGAGAGCACCGTGTGCTTACTTCCTTGAATTACTTTCCTTTACAGCGTATTATCCTGTTCGCAAAGACGTTGTAGCAGGCAATGACAAGTGGACACAGGATCCGAAAACTTATATTTCCAATGGCCCTTACATGATGAAAGAGTGGAGCCATAAGGAAAGCATCACCATGGTCAAGAATCCGAATTATTATGACAAAGACAAAGTTCACATTGATACTTTGAAATTTGTTCTTTCCGATGATGATGCTGCAAATCTTGCCGCTTATCAGAACGGCGAACTAAGCTTTATCTACCCGATTTCCGTTGATGAAATGGACGCCTGGAAAGACAAGCCCGACTTCCACAAGGACGCAGAACTTGGCGTAAACTACGTTGAATTCAACGTGAAAAAGGCTCCTTTTGACAACGTGAAAGTCAGAAAAGCACTGTCCCTTGCAATTGACCGCAACTACCTTGTACAAAAGGTTACAAAAGAAAACCAGACTACTGCAACCGGCTTTGTTCCGCTTGGAGCAACCGATGTGGACAGCACAAAGCAATTCCGTCAGGTTGGCGGCGATTATTTCTCCTCAAAACCGGAAGATTATGAGAAGAATGTAGCCGAAGCCAAAAAGCTTCTTGCTGAAGCAGGCTATCCGAACGGCAAGGGCTTCCCGTCATTTGAATATTCAACCAACCCTGGCTCCGCGAACCAGGCCATGGCTGAAGCACTTCAGAACATGTGGAAGACACAGCTCGGCATTAACTGCACAATTACTTCACAGGAATGGGCTGTATTTATCGACAGCCGTAATAAGGGCAACTTCAGTGTCTGCCGTGGCGCATGGGGCGCTGACTTTAACGACCCGGTTACTTTCCTTGACCTGTTTGTAACAGGCGGCGGCAACAATGACCCGAAATATTCCAACCCTGCATATGACAAACTGATTCAGCAGGTTAAATCAACGGATGATAATACGGTCAGAATGCCTGCCCTGCATAAAGCGGAAGACATGCTGATGAATGATGTTGTAATTGCTCCTGAGTTCTACCGCACACGTAGCTACCTCATGAGCCCGAACATCAAAGGCTACTATATGTCACCATACGGCTTCGATTATTTCATGTATGCAACAGTCGAAGGCTAATTTACAGTAATATCAGATTTGGGCGCTTCCCTTTTGGGAGGCGCCTTTTTCATTGCAGAAAAAGAATCGTTTTGGCTGCCGGAATGGAACAGGGGGCAGACCCGTTATTTTAACCGTTTAAAGTGATACATAGGCAATAAATTTGCAATTTCAATAAAATTTTATTTCATTTTTGACGTGAATTAATTTCGAAAATGCGGTAAAACTGTTAAATAAGATGATATTTCAAAATGAAACGAATAATTCAAAATTATAGTTGCAAATTCTAAAAATCAGTAGTATAATCAAATCTATTAAAATATTTTAATGCATGGAAGCGCAAAGCCGTGTGACTTACAGTGACCCGGCTATTTTTATACACTTGGATTCTTTCAAATACATTTATTACTTGGGAGGTATTTATGATGAAAAAGCGTTTTTTGGCGGCTGCACTTGCAGCAGTCATGCTTGCAGCTTCTGCGACGGGCTGCGCACAAAATGGGAACACAGCCGCAGCAAGCGGCACCGCGGCGGCAACAGGTGATACAGTTGCAATCGGCGGACTGGCTCCTTTGACCGGGAATGTATCTGTTTACGGTATCGCCACTGACAACGGCATAAAGCTTGCCGTTGACGCAATTAACGCCAAGGGCGGTATTTTGGGCGGCAAAAAAATCAAATACACCGTATATGATGAAAAAGGCGACGCCACGGAAGCGGTTAACGCCTATAACAAACTTGTTCAGAGCGACAAAGTTGTTGCGCTGGTTGGCGATGTTACCTCCAAGCCAACAATTGCGGTTGCTCAAAAGGCGGTAAAGGACGGCCTGCCGATGATTACCGCAACCGGTACCGCAGCCGACATTACCAAAGCGGGCAGCAACATTTTCCGCGCCTGCTTTATTGACCCGTTCCAGGGCGAGCTGATGGCTGATTATGCAGCGAAGAAGCTCAATGCAAAGACTGCCGCCATCATTTATGACAACGGCGACGACTATTCCACCGGTGTTGCAAATGCATTCGAAACAGAAGCAAAAGCCGCTGGCCTGACTATCACAAACAAAGAAGCATACCAGTCCGGCAGCGTCGATTTCAAATCTCAGCTTACTAAAATTAAAGCCGGTAATCCGGACGTCATTATGGTTCCGGTTTATTATTCGGATGTTGCCCTGATCGCCGTACAGGCAAAAGAAGTCGGTCTTAATGCCAAGCTGCTCGGTGCAGACGGCTGGGACGGCGTTCTTGAGAAAATCGATTCAAGCAACCTGGACGCAGTAAAAAATTGCTACTTCTGCAGCCAGTATTCCGCTGAAAGCACGGATCCTGATTTGCAGGCGTTCCTCAAGAAATACAAAGAAACTTATAAAACAGACGCAAACATGTTTGCTGTTTTAGGCTATGACGCAATGGGCATGATGGCAGCTGCAATTGACAAGGCGGGTTCCACGGATTCCGACAAAATCACCGCGGCGCTCAAAGCCCTGAACTACAAGGGACTTACCGGAAACACCACGTTTGACGAAAACCGGAACCCTGTAAGAGAAGCGGTTATTACGACAATTGCGGACGGCAAGTACAAGTTTGTTGAAAACTTTAAAAAGTAAAGTTGTCTGAAAACAGAAAATTGGTTAAAAAGAGGGGGAAGGAATTCGCCCTCTTTTTCAGATTTTATAATTTAAAAGGAACGGCATTCCGATCAAATGCAGGAGGGTGCGATTTATGGATTTCTTTTTGCAGATAATCAACGGCCTGGGGATCGGCAGTATTTATGCGCTGATCGCTTTGGGCTACAGCATGGTTTACGGTATTGTACAGTTAATTAACTTTGCCCACGGCGATATTATTATGGTGGGAGCCTATGTCGTATTTGTAATTTTAGTAATGATGAATCTTCCGATTTGGCTTGCGGTCCTGGGTTCCATCCTCTTCTGTGCCCTTGCAGGCGTGGTGATTGAGCGGGTTGCTTACCGCAGACTGCTTGTCCACGACGCGCCCAGAATTTCCCTTCTGATTACTGCAATCGGCGTCAGCATTTTTTTACAGAATTTGTTCCAGCTTTTATTTGGCTCCGATGCAAAATCAATGCCCAGAATGATCCAGTTCAGCGCGCTTCAATTAGGTACGCTCCAAATTACTTCTTCCACCACATTAAACATTTTAGTTTCCGTGGTTATGATGGTAAGCCTGCAGCTGCTGGTCAGCAAGACCAAAATCGGAAAAGCGATGCGCGCTACATCGGAAGACGCCGGCGCCGCAAAGCTGATGGGCATTAACACAAACACAACGATTGCCTTTACATTCGGCGTCGGTTCCGCACTTGCTGCGGTTGGCGCGGTTCTTTACTGCAATACTTATCCGCAGATTAAACCGATTATGGGCGGCATGCTCGGCTTGAAAGCATTCGTCGCGGCTGTACTGGGCGGTATCGGCAGTATTCCCGGAGCAATGCTCGGCGGCTATATTTTAGGTGTTGCCGAAAGTCTGACGAACGCCTATATCAGCAGCAATTTAACCGATGCGGTCGTATTCGGAATTTTAATTGTTGTTTTGCTGGTAAAGCCTGCCGGTCTGCTGGGTAAAAATACAAGGGAGAAGGTGTGACAAATGACCAGTATATCTAAGAAGAAAATGATTTCCTATGTGGTAAATCTGGCGGTTGTTGTCATACTGTATTTCCTGATTTCCGTACTGATCCGTCAGGGTGTGCTCAACAGCTATTATTCGGATTTGATTACCATGGTGTGCATCAATGTGATTCTGGCAGTCAGCCTGAACCTTGTGACCGGACTGTTAGGCCAGCTTGTTCTGGGCCATGCCGGGTTTATGCTTGTGGGTGCTTACGCGGCGGCGCTGTTTACCCTGCACGTGGGCCTTCCGCTTGCTGTGGCGTTTCCTATCGGCCTGCTCATCGGCGGTTTGGTCGCCGCGCTGTCCGGCGTGATTATCGGTATTCCGGCTCTGCGCTTAAAGGGAGATTATCTTGCAATCATTACGCTGGGCTTTGGTGAAATTATTCGTGTAATTGCCAATAATCTGACCATTACAAACGGGGCCAAGGGCCTTTACGGCATTCAATCACTGAATTCACGCCACGACCTTACCGCGATGTTCACCTATGTGTTTTTTATTGCGGTAGTAGTAATATTTATCAGCTTTACCTTCGGAACCTCCCGTCACGGCCGTGCAGTCATCGCAATCCGCGAGGATGAAATTGCGGCGGAGGCTTCCGGAATCAATACAACCTATTATAAGCTTTTGGCTTTCATTCTGGCTGCCTTTATCGCCGGTGTGGCCGGCGGCCTTTACGCGCACCAAATCGGCATTATTGACCCTTCCAAGTATGATTTTAACCGTTCGGTTGAGATTCTGGTTATGGTGGTGCTCGGTGGCATGGGCTCCATTACGGGTTCGATTATTTCTGCGACCGTGCTTACCCTTTTGCCGGAAGCGCTGCGCGGGTTTGCCAATTACCGCATGCTGCTTTATTCCGTCGTTCTGATTTGCGTCATGCTGTTCCGGCCTACGGGCTTATTGGGCCGCAGCGAATTCTCCCTTATGAAAACAGTCGAAAAAATCAGGAATAAGCGGGACGGAAAAAAGAACCCAACCGTGGGAAAGGAGGGCTAACCAATGTCAGTGCTTGAAACAAAAAATCTTGGGATTACCTTTGGCGGCCTTCAAGCTTTGCAGGATGTGCATTTTTCCATTGACAAGGGTGAAATCATCGGTCTGATCGGCCCGAACGGAGCGGGAAAAACCACGGTGTTCAACCTGCTTACCGACGTTTACATGCCGTCCGAAGGCGTGATTGAGCTGGACGGCGACAGCATTGTCGGCAAAAAAACATATCAGATCACGCAGAACGGAATTGCCAGAACATTTCAGAATATCCGCCTGTTTAAAGACGCCACGGTGATTAACAACGTTAAAATTGCAATGACCAGCCAAATGAAATATTCCGTGCTGGCGGGAATTCTCCGCCTGCCTTCTTACCGTAAGGAGGAAAGGGAAGTTTCGAAGCGCGCCCATGAGCTGTTAAAGGTGTTCGGCCTTGACAGCCATGCCCATGATTTGGCGAAAAACCTTCCGTACGGCCAGCAGCGCAAGCTTGAAATTGCGCGCGCGCTTGCCACCAACCCCAAGGTGCTGCTCCTTGACGAGCCTGCCGCGGGGATGAACCCCACGGAAACGATGGAGCTTATGGAAACAATCATGCTGATTCGGGATAAATTTAAGGTTGCTATCTTGCTCATTGAGCATGACATGAACTTCGTTATGGGAATTTGTGAGCATATTGTCGTTTTGGATTACGGCAAAATTATTGCCGAAGGCAATGCGGAAGAAGTACGCAGTAATCCCAAGGTGATTGCAGCGTATCTTGGGGGTGAGTGATATGGGTGTTATGCTGTCGGTAAAGAATTTGGAAGTCTATTATGGCTCCATCCATGCAATAAAAGATGTTTCCTTTGAAGTTGAGGAAGGCGAAATTGTAACGCTGATCGGGGCAAACGGCGCGGGGAAGACCACAACGCTCCATTCGATTTCCGGCCTGGTTAAGCCCAAAAGCGGTGAAATCACTTTTTGCGGCGCAAATCTGCGCGCTACGGATGCGCATAAGATTATTAAACTGGGCTTGGCGCAGGTTCCGGAAGGAAGAAGAATTTTCTCTAAAATGACGGTGCAGGAAAATTTGGAGATGGGCGCCTATATCCGCTCGGACGCGCAGAATATTTCGGGTGATTACGAAAAGATATTTGAGCGCCTTCCCCGTTTAAAGGAGCGGCGCAAACAGCTTGCTGGTACCTTGAGCGGCGGTGAGCAGCAGATGCTCGCGATTGGGCGCGCACTCATGTGCAACCCGAAGATGCTGCTGCTTGACGAGCCGTCCATGGGTCTTTCACCGCTTCTGGTCAATGAGATTTTCAGCATTATCCGTGATGTAAATCAGTCCGGTGTTACGGTGCTTTTAGTGGAGCAAAACGCAAAGAAGGCACTTGAAATTGCCAACCGCGCTTACGTGCTTGAAACCGGTTCAATCGCTATGGAAGGCGACGCGGATGAGCTTGCCAACGATGAAAAGGTACGCAGAGCCTATCTTGGCGGCTGATTTCAATTGAATAAAACAAATGCGGCGGAGGCTTTTGCTTCCGCCGCATTTGTTTTATGTATTTAGGGTTGTCAGTGTCGCGGTCGGGTAATACCAGGCCAAAATCTGTTTATAGTTTGCCCCCTGGTTTGCCATGTACTGCGCGCCGGCCTGGCTCATGCCCACGCCATGCCCATAGCCTTTTACCGTAAAGGTAAAACTCCCGTTTGCGTAAGTTACGGTGAAGTTTGCCGAACGCAGTCCGAAGGCGTTGCGCGCCGTATTCCCGGTTATGGCGGCACCGCCGACCTGGATGCTTTCCACCGAACCGGCAGCGGTGCGCTTGATTTCGCCAATCCACGCCGCCGCGTCGCCGCCAAGGTTTGCTTTTGGCGCCGCTTTCAGCGCGGCGGTTTTGAATTGGTCGGCAGTCAGTGTGACGGTAGTTTGGTAGCCGCCGGCAAACGCGTCCCCGGGACTTGCAACGGATACCAAATAGCTTCGTTTCCCGCCCCAAATATCTTCGGAGGTTTCGGTTTTACCGGATGAGATCGCAAAATAGGTTGCGTCAATCAGCTCACCGCCGCTCTTTAGGGTCTGACCGTAAATAGCGTTCACCACCTGTGTCAGCTTGTTGTAGTTTGCATCAAACTCGCTGCCCCAGCGCGATTGCATCTGCTCCTTTGTAACGTAAATTTGCCAGTTTTGGGTGTTGGCTGAAAAATCCGCGCCGTTCAGTGAGGAATTGGGGCTCAGCTTTTGCTGTGCGCGCAGATGGCTGTAGTACGTGTATGCGGCAACCCCCTGCGCCTTGAGCGCTTCTGCCGGGGCAGAGGGGGACATTTCGGCTGCGATAGCGCCATATAAAAAGCTGCGGTCGTCAGCGGCAATGACTTTGCCGCTTATCGTATCGAAAATTTTGAATCCTGATCCGGTTTGCTGAGTCTGCGGCGTACTGTTCTGCATCTGGGACTGCGGTTGGGACTGAGACTGTGACTGGGACTTTGACTGTGAACCGGACCCGGTCTTGTCCGGTATTTTTGCCCCCAGTGACAGGAGTGGAGCAAGAAACATAAGCAGAAACAGCAGGGAGGCCAATATTGCTTTACCCTTCATTTTTAAGCCTTTCTCCGCGCATGATAAATTAAAAAACATCCGGCCCGATTTTGCGCGGCAGCCACGCCGGTATTTAAAAAAACTGTTGGTTCAGGGGTGGATTCCCCCGTGTCGGAGGCTTGTTACATTTTACATTTACAATATAAAAATTATTCATATTTTTATAAATATATTTCCAATGCGCGAAAAAATGACATAAAAATGAAACATTTAACAGATTTTGCTGCAAAAACACGGATTATGTATTCATCTGGCTGCTTGACTTTGGCCACTCTGTGATATAAAATAAGAAATTAGATTGATTCGAAAAGTATGTGTTGGCCGTCGTTTTACGCCGCGCGGAACGACGGAGTTTTTGCGTTTATGATGCGTGGGGGAAAGGTGTGTAAATATGGCAGACGTTGTTCTTGAACGCCGCAGCCCGGAGCTTGAAGTCCTTTGCAACGAATTTAGGGCGAATAATAAAATTCCGCCGGATAAGTTTGAGCTTTACCAGGTAAAGCGCGGTCTGCGTAATCCGGACGGCACGGGTGTAATGGCGGGGCTTACCAGAATTTGTAACGTGCACGGCTATTTGATTGCAGACGGTGAGCGTATTCCGGACGAGGGTAAGCTGACTTACCGCGGCATTGACGTCAAGGATATTGTGGAAGGCTGTACGGCGGAAAATCGCTTCGGCTACGAGGAAGTCGTGTGGTTATTGCTGTTCGGCGAGCTGCCGAGCAAGGCACAGCTGAAAAACTTTTGCAGTATTTTGAATAGTTACCGTGAACTTCCGGAATATTTTGCCGAAGATATGATTATCAAGGCTCCGTCCAAAAATATTATGAATAAACTGGCCCGTTCCGTACTGGCCCTTTACTCCTACGATGATAATCCGGATGAAACTTCACTTGAAAACAATATGCGCCAGGCAATGCAGCTGATCGCCCGCATGCCAACCATCATGACATACGCGTATCAGGTAAAGCGCCGTCATTTTGACAAGCAAAGCATGTATTTTCATCCGATTGACCCGAACCACTCCACGGCGCAGGCAATTTTGAACGCCATTCGCCCGGACCGTATGTTTACCGACGAGGAAGCCAAGCTGCTTGACCTTTGCCTGGTTCTTCACGCGGAACACGGCGGCGGCAACAACTCAACGTTTACTGCGCGTGTGCTTTCCTCCACCGGAACAGATATTTACTCCGCCATCTCGGCGGCAATCGGTTCCCTGAAAGGGCCGAAGCACGGCGGCGCAAATCACCGCGTCATGATGATGATGAATGATATTATGGAAAATGTACATAATTGGGAGGATGAGACCGAACTTGAAAAGTATCTGGAGAAGATCGTCTCCGGCGAAGCGGGCGATCATTCCGGCTTGATTTACGGGATGGGCCACGCGGTTTATACCCTGTCCGATCCAAGGGCGGTCATTTTAAAAGACAAAGCATATAAAATGGCGGGCGAGCGGGATATGCTCAAAAAGTTCGATCTGTTTGAGCGTGTGGAAAAACTTTCGCCGGATGTTTTTGCAAAAGTCAAGGGGGATTCAAAGGTTATTTCGGCAAACGTTGATTTTTATTCCGGCCTTGTCTATGAGATGCTCGGGATTCCAAGCGACATTTACACTCCGCTTTTTGCGATTTCACGTATTGCGGGCTGGTGCGCCCACCGCATAGAGGAAATGGAGACCTGCGGCAGAATCATGCGCCCGGCATACCGTTCCCTTTCCAAAAATAAATCTTATGTTCCGATCGAAGAGAGGAACGAATGAATTGGAGACGACGAATCATACTATGAACAGGAAAAGTGCGTGGATTGTATTAGCAATTTCTGTGCTGGCGGCACTGCCGGTAAGACTGTACCAAATTTTTTTCCTGGCTGACAAAAACACCGGATTTTATACCGACGGCGGCACAACGACCGGAATTATTTCAATTTGCCTTGCCGTTGGAGCTTTGCTCATTATTGTGCTTTGCGCTCTGGACCGGAAGGCTCCACAGCAGTACCGTGCGGCTCGCAGCATCCCCACGGCGGTTCTTTCCGTGCTGGCCGGGCTGGGGCTTGTGGCGGAGTCGCTTATCAGCTTGGCAACAGAACATGGACAAAACTATTTCATGTATATGATCTTATCCCTGTTCGGTATTCTGACCGGCGCCGTTCTTATTTTTACTGCATATGATTTTGCGGTGGGGCAGAACGACTTTGCCCGGTTTCCGCTTTTGGCGCTGGTACCCACACTTTGGGGCTGTGTTTGCCTTGTTGCGCTTTTCATTACCTGTGTGCCGGTGGTCAATGTGTCCGAAAATATTTATGATGCGTTTACCGTGATTTTTATTTTGCTGTTCCTGTTTACGCAGGCGAAAATGTTCGCCGGTGTTGAGGACGTGAAAAGCAGCCGTATGATTTATGTTTTCGGAATTCCGGCAATCCTTTTCGGCTTGGTAACAGGAATTTCCGGCACGGCGATGCTGCTTTCCGGCGTAAGTCAGGCCGGCACCTTCCCAGCGGGGCTGCATTTGGTGAATTTCCTGCTGGCCCTGTATTTCGGTTCGTTCCTTTTCGCGCTGCGCCGCCAGCCCGAAGTGCTGCAGCCGGATTTGTCGGAGCAAAACGAACCCCTGTCCTTTCCGGAGCAGGAACCGGGTGAGCCGCCCACAATGATGGAATGGAAAAACTGCGGGGAATTTCTTGCGAAGCAATACCGGAGCGAAGAAATATTTACAGAACGCCTGCCCAGTCCTTATTGTCAGGTTAAAAATGAAAATTGTTAGTTAAAATTATGTCAAAGCACTTGTAAAATACCTTGGAATGCTATAAAATAATAAGAAGAAACAATAATATTTCAGGAGGTAAAGTTTTATGTCTATTAAAATTGGAATCAACGGCTTTGGCCGCATTGGCCGCCTTGTTTTCCGTGCAGCTGTAGCACAGCCGGAAACATTTGAAATTGTTGGTATTAACGATCCGTTCATTGATGTTGATTACATGGTCTACATGGTAAAGTACGACACAATGCACGGTCATTTTGATGGCTCCATCAAATCAGAAGACGGTAAGCTTGTCGTAAACGGCAAGAAAGTTAACGTTTATGCTGAAAAAGATCCTTCCCAGATTCCGTGGGGCAAAATTGATGCTGAGTATGTTGTTGAGTCCACCGGTGTGTTCTGCACAACCGAGAAGGCTTCCGCTCACATTGCAGCCGGCGCAAAGAAAGTTGTTATTTCCGCTCCTGCAAAAGATGACACACCTACATTTGTCTGCGGCGTAAATCTTGAGACTTACAAAAAGGACATGAAGGTTGTTTCCAATGCTTCCTGCACAACAAACTGCCTTGCTCCTTTAACAAAGGTTATTAACGATAAGTTTGGTATTGTGGAAGGCCTTATGACTACCGTTCACTCCACAACTGCCACACAGAAGACAGTTGACGGCCCTTCCTCGAAGGACTGGAGAGGCGGCCGTGCTGCTTCCGGCAACATCATTCCTTCCTCCACAGGCGCTGCAAAAGCTTGCGCACTTGTTATTCCTGAGGTTAAGGGCAAATTAACCGGTATGTCTATGCGTGTTCCTACTTTGGACGTTTCCGTTGTTGACCTTACCGTCAGCCTTGCAACTCCGACCACCTACGAAGCAATCTGCGCGGCAGTGAAAGAAGCTTCCGAGAACGAAATGAAGGGCATCCTTGGCTACACTGAGGACGCAGTTGTTTCTTCCGACTTCCTTACCGATTCCCGCACCTCCATCTTCGACAAGAATGCCGGTATCATGCTGAACGACCACTTCGTAAAGCTTGTTTCCTGGTACGACAATGAATGGGGCTATTCCAACAAGGTTTTAGACCTCATCAAACACATGAGCACTGTTGATCATAAATAATTTTATTTTGATTGATTTTATCCCTTAAATAAAACACCTCTTATTGGGCCTTTCGCTCAATAAGAGGTGTTTTTTCATGCGATTGCTTTGCTGCCTAGCCAATGGATTATCCGAATATTCCTTTGCACAGCCGGCAGCCGGTTGGTGTGGCGGCGCAGCCGCCCTGCGCGGTTTCACGCAGTTCAAGCGGCAGGCTTCGGCCCACGCGGTAAAGCGCGGTTACCATTTCATCAAACGGAACCGGGTTTGTCACGCCGCTCAGCGCCATTTGCGCGCACACCAGCGCGTTGGAAGCGCCAATCGCGTTGCGCGGCTGGCATGGCGTTTCCACCAGGCCGGCAATCGGGTCGCACACCAGCCCCAAAAGATTCCCTGTGGCGATGGCGGCGGCCTGTAAACATTGTTCCGGCGTGCCGCCCATCAGCTGCGTGATCCCCGAGGCAGCCATGGCGGACGCGACGCCGACTTCGGCCTGACAGCCGCCCTCCGCGCCGGCAACAGTGGCATTTCGCATAAACAGGTAGCCGACGGCGCCCGTGTTAAAAAGCGCGTCAACCATCTGCTCATCAGTGTACCCGAACTCCTCCTGAACCGCGAGGAAGCTTCCGGGGATTACGCCGGACGACCCCGCCGTCGGCGCGGCCACAATCAGCCCCATGGAAGCGTTTACCTCCGGCACGCCAAGGGAATAGGCGACGGCTTTTGCCATCACGGAGCCGCAAATCGGCTCCGTCTTTTGACTGTGTGTATAAACAGACAATGCTTCTCCGCCGATTAATCCGCCGACCGTATGAATCTTTTCTGAAAGCGATTTCTTTACAGCGGCCTTCATAATGTCAAACGAATGCGCCATTCGCTGTATTGATTCGTCCCGGCTTGTGCCGATGACTTTTGTTTCGCGGCGAATCATCGCTTCCGATATGGATATTTTATTTTGTTCGCACAGCGCCAGCAGCGCTGCCCCGCTGGAAAAATTCATGGAGCCCTCCGTTTTACCCTGTGACGGGCGTTATATTTTAACTACCATCGCGCTGGAAATCTCTTGCCGCTGTTTGATTTTTTGCACCAGCTCCGGGGGAATGTCGTTGTCTGTTTCAATAATCGTATAGGCTGCTTCGCCCTTGCTTTCGCGGTAAAGGCGCATAAAGGCAATATTGATTTGATATTCGCTCAGGCAGCTTGTAATGTAAGCCACAACGCCGAAGGTGTCCTGCTGCCGAATCAGCAGCGTTGTGTAGTTACCGGTGAGGTCAACGTCAAAATTATCGATTTTTTCAATCCGGCAGTCGCCGCCGCCCGTGGAAACACCGCGCACGAAAACGTCCGTGCCGTTTTCGCTGGTAATGGTGATATCCACAGTGTTTGGATGAACATCCTTATTTGTTTCATTCAGTTCAAACGCATAATCCAGCCCGGCCTCATCGGCGTAATGGAATGACTCTTTAATACGTGCGTCTTCCGTGCTGAACCCCAAAATTCCGCCGAGCAGCGCGCGGTCCGTGCCGTGGCCCTTGTAGGTTTTTGCAAAAGAGCCGTAAAGGATAAAGCGCACCCGAACAATCCTGCCACTTGCCAGTTTGCCTGCGAGCAGGGCGATTTTTAAAGCGCCGGCAGTATGCGAACTGGACGGCCCGATCATATTAGGCCCGATTACATCGAAAACACTGATTTCTTTCACAACGTTTCTCCCGTATTTTTTAATTTTATCCTACGATACGATTTATTATGTGACGAATCTATTTTACCATACAAATAATAAGGAATAAATGGAATTCCGGAGTTTTTTACGCGAAATTTCGAACGCTTCGGAGCAGGAATTACGGAATACGGGAACACGTTTTTATTTTCTGTTAAAGCCACAAAAATCGACATGCGGCCGGTGATATACTATGGATAAGAAAAAGATCTTATTACAAAGCGAAAACCTCTGATTTTGTAACAAATTACCCAAAAAACAGAACTTTATCAAACAAATATTACAGATATATTACAAAATGCTTGATATTTTATCAATTTGTGATATGATATGGATAAACAAATTGCAGGAAGAGAAATCCAAAAGGGAGCTGCTTAAAATGCAAAAAGAAAATGCTTCAAAAACCGAGAACCTGCCGCTTTATTTATTCCATCAGGGAACGAACGCCAAAGCATATGAGTTCATGGGAGTACATAAAACCACAGTGGACCAAAAGGAGTGCATGGTCTGCCGTGTATGGGCGCCAAATGCGAAATCGGTGTCCATTGTGGGCGATTTTAACGATTGGGAGCCAAAGACAAACCCAATGGAAAAAATCAGCGAGGGCGTTTGGGAATGCTGCCTTCCGTTTGTAATGCAGCAATATGAGATTTATAAGTTCTGCGTGGAAGGCGCCGACGGCAGGCAGACTTTTAAAAGCGACCCCTATGCGTTCCATTTTGAAACCCGCCCTGGCAGTGCTTCCAAATATTACGATATCGACGGCTACCGCTGGAATGACACTGCGTGGCAGAAGCACAAAGCAGCCAAAGAGCATTACAGCCAGCCGGTTAATATTTATGAAATGCACATGGGTTCCTGGCGCAGATTTGAGGACGGCAATGTTTTTTCCTATGATAAGCTGGCCGACGAGCTGGTTCCCTATGTAAAAGAGATGGGTTACACCCATATTGAACTAATGCCGATTACCGAGTACCCCTACGACGGTTCGTGGGGCTACCAGGTAACGGGGTATTTTGCTCCGACTTCCCGCTACGGCGAACCGAAAGAATTTATGAGCTTCGTCGAAAAGTGCCATCAGGCGGGCATCGGCGTAATTATGGACTGGGTTCCCGCTCACTTTCCGAAGGATGAGGCCGGGCTCGCCCGGTTTGACGGCACACCGTGCTATGAGTACGCCGACCCGCGCAAAGGGGAACATAAGGAATGGGGTACCCTGGTGTTCGATTTCGGCTGCAGCGAGGTAATCAGCTTCCTGATTTCCAGCGCCGTGTTCTGGCTGGAAAAGTATCATATTGACGGAATCCGCGCCGACGCTGTCGCGTCCATGCTGTATTTGGATTACAGCCGCAAAAACGGTGAATGGCTGCCAAATAAAAACGGCGGGAACGAAAATCTGGAAGCGGTTGCGTTCCTGCAAAAGTTAAACGAAACCGTGTTCTCGCTTTTCCCGAATGTGATGATGATTGCGGAGGAATCCACCTCGTGGCCAATGGTTTCCCGGCCGACTTACTGCGGCGGGCTGGGCTTCAATTACAAATGGAATATGGGCTGGATGAACGATATGCTGCATTACATGTCGCTTGACCCGGTTTACCGTAAATTCAACCACGACAACCTTACGTTTTCCTTTATGTATGCGTTTTCCGAAAACTTTATCCTGCCCATTTCCCATGACGAGGTGGTGCATGGCAAATGCTCGCTTCTCAATAAAATGCCCGGTGAAAACGGGCAGAAGTTCGCCGGGGTGCGTGCGTTTATGTGCTACATGATGGCCCACCCGGGGAAAAAGCTCATTTTTATGGGAACCGAATTCGGGCAGTTTATTGAGTGGAATTACGAGCAGGGGCTTGACTGGCTGCTGCTGCAGTACCCGCAGCACCGCATGCAGCAGAAATTTTTCAGGGATTTAAATCATTTTTATCTTGATACGGCTCCCCTGTGGGAAGTGGATTTTTCGTGGGAGGGCTTTGCGTGGATTTCCAACGATGACTATACCCAAAGCGTGATCGCGTTCCGCCGGATTGACAAAGCGGGGAATGAAGTAATTGCGGTCTGCAATTTTCTGCCGGAAAAACGGGAGAACTATTGTATCGGCATTCCGGAGGAAGGAACTTACGGGGAGGTTTTTTCGTCGGACAGCAAGGAGTACGGAGGAAGCGGCATTACCAACGGCAGCAGCATTCACACCGTTGCAAAACCGATGCACGGGTATGAACAGTCGATCAGCCTGACCCTGCCGCCGCTTTCCACAATATTCCTGAAGTGCAGGCGCCGTAGGGCAAAGAAAACCGTTCCGGTCTTGGAAGCAGAAATGGAAACTTCCGGCAAAGACGCCGGTAAAACCAAAAGAAAGAAACAGGGAGGGAATTAGAATGTTGCCAAAGCAAGAGGTAGTTGCCATGCTGCTTGCGGGCGGTCAAGGCAGCAGACTGGGAGTCTTAACAAAAAATCTTGCAAAACCGGCGGTACCGTATGGAGGAAAATACCGTATCATCGATTTTCCGCTTTCCAACTGTGTGAACTCCGGTATTGAAACGGTCGGCGTGCTTACGCAATACCAGCCGCTGGTGTTAAATGAGTATATCGGCAGCGGCCAGCCCTGGGATTTGGACAGCATGAACGCCGGGGTGCGCGTGCTCCCGCCGTATCAGCGCAGCCGCAAATCCGACTGGTATAAAGGGACGGCAAACGCGATTTATCAGAACATAGAATACATCGACCGGTATAATCCGGAATATGTCGTAGTCCTTTCCGGCGACCACATTTACAAAATGGATTACTCGAAGATGATCGCGTTCCATAAGGAAAAGGAAGCGGACTGCACGATTGCGGTTATTGAAGTGCCGCTAGAGGAAGCGTCGCGTTTCGGAATCCTCAACACCAAAGAGGACGGTTCAATTTATCAGTTCGATGAGAAGCCGAAGGTGCCGAAAAGCAATCAGGCTTCCATGGGGATTTATGTTTTTAATTGGAACAAGCTGCGTAAATATCTGGAAGCGGATGAGGCCAGCCCGAAATCCTCCAATGATTTCGGCAAGGATGTGCTGCCTGCCATGCTTAACGCCGGCGAGCGCATGTTCGCCTACCGTTTTGAAGGATATTGGAAGGATGTCGGAACCATAGACAGCCTGTGGGAATCCAATATGGACTTGCTCAACCCCAACATTGAACTTGACCTGAGCGAGGAAAGCTGGAAAATTTATTCCCGCAATCCGGTTATGCCGCCGCACTACATTGCCAAGGGCGCGAAGGTGCAGAATTCACTGGTTGCGGAAGGCTGCAATGTGTACGGTGAAATTGATTTTGCCGTGCTGTTTGCCGGTGTTTACATAGCGCCGGGCGCGGTGGTAAAGGATTCCATTATTATGCCCGGTTCCAGAATAGAAGAAAACGCGATTGTCCAGTACGCGATTGTGTCTGAAAACGCGGTCATCGGCAAGGGCGCCGTAGTCGGAGCGCGCCCGGAGGACATTGAAAATAAAGATGAGTGGGGTGTCGCCGTGGTCGGCGACGGGTGCGTAATCGCCCCCGGTACAACCGTGCCGCCAAAGGCGATGGTTGATGCGGAAACACTTGCAGAGGAGGCGGCGAAATAATGCGCGGAAACAATGTAATGGGATTGATTTTCTCCAATGTGCATGATGAAAAAATTCGCGAGCTGACGGAAAAGCGAACCATGGGCTCCGTTCCGTTCGGCGGCAGATACCGTATGATCGATTTTCCGCTTTCCAACATGGTCAATTCCGGCATCAACAAGGTTGGCGTACTCACCAAAAGCAACTATCAGTCGCTGATGGATCACCTGGGCTCCGGCAAGGCGTGGGACCTGTCCCGCAAGCGGGAAGGCCTGTTCATGCTGCCGCCCTTCGGCAACCTCAGCTCCGTTTCCAACAGCCGCATTGAATCGCTGGCTTCCATCACCGCGTTTCTGTCAAATTCAAGGGAGGAATTCGTTCTTCTGAGCGACAGCGACACAGTGTGCAACATTGATTATACGGACGTGGTTTCGAACCATATAAAGCACGGGGCGGACATCACCATAGTTTATCGCTTTGGCAAAATACCGGAAAAGTTCTGTGACCCCACGGTGTACACCATTGATCCGGACGGCCGCGTGCGCGACCTGCTTGTCAACCCGAAAACGGACGGCGAATGCAATTTCGGTATGGGCATGCTTTTAATCAAGCGGGAGCTGCTGATTAAAATGGTCACGGACTGCGTAAGCCGCAACCTTTATAATTTTAAGCGTGATTTCCTTCAGCGGAATATTTCGAATTATGCGGTTTACGCGTATGAATTCAAGGGTTACACGCAGACAATCTGTTCCATGAATTCCTATTTTGACGCGAACATGTCACTGATGCTTCCAACGGTTCGGGCACAGCTTTTCAATAAGGATAGACCGATTTACACCAAGGTGCGCGACGATATGCCGGCGCGCTACGGGCTTGGCTCCGCCGTTACCAATTCCCTGATTGCGGATGGCTGCGTCATTGAAGGAACAGTGGAAAACAGTGTGCTGTTCCGCGGCGTTCACGTGGGAAAAGGGACTAAAATTGAAAATTGTGTCATTATGCAGGACAGCTCTATCGGGCCGAACTGCAAACTCAATTATGTTGTTATGGATAAGGACGTTGCAATCCGCAATGACCGTTCGCTTCTGGGGTTCCAGTCCTATCCTGTGTTTATCACCAAGGGCAGCGTTGTTTAAAACGTTGCGGTTTCATGAAAATAAAACAGTTCAGCTAAGGGGGTATAAAAATGAAAGTACTATACTGCACAAGTGAAGCAAGGCCGTTTGCCGCAACCGGCGGGCTGGCGGATGTGGCGGGCTCGCTGCCGCAGGCGCTTCGGCTCCGGCTGATTGGCTGCCGCGTGGTGATGCCGCTTTATGAAGATATTCCGCAGAATTTGCGCGACAGCATGAAGTTTATTACCAGCCTTTCCGTACCGGTCGCATGGCGCCGCCAGTATTGCGGCGTGTTCGAAGCAAGGTCCGGCGGTGTAATCTACTATTTGATCGACAATCAATATTATTTTAAGCGCAACGGCCTTTACGGCCATTATGACGACGCCGAGCGCTTTGCGTTTTTATCCCGCGCGGCGCTTGAAATGCTTCCCTACATTGACTTCCGGCCGGACGTAATTCACTGCAACGACTGGCAGACAGCGCTCATTCCGATTTATTTCAGTTTATTTTACGCTAATAACGATTGGTACAGGGGAATAAAAACAATCCTTACCATTCATAATATTCAGTATCAGGGCAAATACGGAAAAGAGCTGATGGAAGACGTACTCGGGATTCCGCAGTCCGGTATGCCGGTTTTGGAATACGACGACTGCATCAATCTGCTCAAGGGCGGAATTGAAACAGCCAACCGCGTCACTACGGTAAGCCCCACCTATGCGCAGGAAATTCTTGACCCGTGGTTCTCCCACGATCTGGACGGGATTTTAAAAGAACGCCAGTGGAAGCTTTCCGGTATTCTGAACGGAATCGACACGGTCAGCTACAACCCGGAAACTGACGGGGACTTATTCGCAAATTATTCTTCCGACGCTCCGGGCGGAAAAGCAAAGAACAAGCTGGGCCTGCAGGAAAGGCTGGGTTTGAATCAGGAGCCCGACGTGCCGCTGATCGGCATGGTTACCAGGATGGTGTCGCACAAGGGGCTTGATTTGGTAAAGGAAGCGCTTGACCAAATCATGCGTGAAACCGACGCGCAGTTTGTCATTCTCGGTTCCGGTGACTGGGAGTATGAAACGTTCTTTAAAGAGATGCAAATCAAATACCCCGGAAGGCTCTGTGCGTGCTTTGGGTTTATCCCCGAGCTTTCGCGCAAGATTTATGCCGCGGCCGATGTTTTTCTGATGCCCAGCAAGAGCGAACCGTGCGGGCTTTCCCAAATGATCGCCCTGCGGTACGGCGCAATTCCGGTCGTGCGCGAAACAGGCGGCCTGAAGGATTCCATTCAGGACAGCGGCGACGGCGAGGGCAACGGCTTCACCTTCCAAACCTATAACAGCGGCGACATGCTTTACGCGGTTTCCCGCGCGCTGAAGGGCTATCAGAATAAGGAAGGGTGGAACATTCTGGTGGAACGCGCGATGAAGTGCGACTTCAGCTGGGGCCGCTCGGCAAATGAGTACATTCGCCTGTACCGTGAAGTAATTAAGGGCGAATAATATAAAATGTCACGACCTGCCGCGAAAACGGCAGGTTATTGACTTTTGGGGGAATCATATGAGCAACCGGAAGCCACACCCCGCGCTTCGCAAATTTTTTCTTGTCACAGCGGGAATTCTGTTTGTCATTGCGACAATCTACGGCGTTTACCGGATTGCGGACGCTGCGCTGAACCGCAATCTTTTTCCCAAGCAAAGCTATACCGAGAGCGTTCCGCTTGCGCAAACCAGCACGGCTGCAAGCAGTGATGTAAGCAGCACAGCGGTAAGTGCAATCGTGAGTTCCGCACAGAGCGGCAGTCAGGCGGCGGCCGTTACAGGTATTTTCGGGGAGTTCAATGCCCCCGCTCAGGAAAAACTGAAAACGATGACCTTAAAGGAAAAGGTTGGGCAGGTGTTTATTTTTCGCTGCCCCGATTCCGGCGCGGTCAAAACGGCGGCGGATTACCAGCCGGGCGGTTATTGCCTGATGGCTTCAAATTTTGAGGGCAAAACAACGGCTCAGGTGCAGGCGATGCTGAAATCCTATCAGAACGCAAGCAAAACGCGCATGATTCTCTGCTGTGATGAAGAAGGCGGAACGGTGGTACGCGCCAGCAAATATCCCGCGCTTGCAAAAAAGCCGTTTCGTTCCCCGCAGTATGTGTTCAAACGCTCCGGTATGGATGGAATTTACGATGACACTGTAAAAAAAGCGCAGTTTTTGAAAAAGCTGGGGCTAAACCTAAACCTTGCCCCGGTGTGTGACGTTTCCACCAATGCGTCCGATTTTATTTATGACCGTGCTTTCGGCAGGGATGCGGCACAAACTGCGGATTTTGTGAAAACCTCGGTGAATGCCTATAACAGCCAAAAATTTTCCTGCACGCTGAAGCATTTTCCGGGCTACGGGAATAATGCGGATACCCACACCGGGATTGCGTACGATAAGCGCAGCTTCAGCACGTTTACGAAATCCGACTTTTTGCCGTTTGCTGCCGGAATTCAGGCAGGGGCACAGTGTGTTCTCGTGTCACACAATATCGTAAACAGCATGGATGCGGGAAGCCCGGCCTCACTGTCGCCGAAGGTGCACAATATCCTGCGCAGCCAGCTGAACTTTACGGGCGTTATCATGACGGATGACCTGATTATGGATGCAATCCGCGACTTTACGGGTGGGAAAAACCCCTGTGTTACGGCGTTTAACGCGGGCAACGACATCCTTTTGTCCTCCAATATTACCGAGGATTTCAATGCGCTTTATACCGGCGTTCAGAACGGCAGCGTCAGCGAAACGCGATTGAATGAAAGCGTTTTACGGATTCTGGCATGGAAGTATAAAATGGAAATAATCTGATACAATGAACAGTGAAAATGGCTCGACAGAATTATCACACGGAAAAGAACAGAAAAAAGCAGGAGGTAAATCAAATGCATTTGAATTTAACGGAAGACGAAAAGAAGATTTTAAAAGAGGTCAGAAACGAAAAGCGGTACCCGATTGTGCGGCTGGAGGTTCATAATTCCGAAGAAGAGGAGCTGGTGAACACCGCGCTCAATTATGTGCGCATTACCGACCCGGACGATTCCATGGAAGTAGTGAAAGCGCGCGGCGCGGCCTTGAAAAGCCTGATGGAACAGGGCCTAGTCTTTATTGACTACACGGTGCAGATTTGGGTTTCCGGCGATTATGATGTTTATTACAAAAGCAAAATTTATGAACTGCTCTGCCACACGGTGATGGAGAGTGCAAAACGGCCCGGCACCATTTTTAATTTGCCGTACATGAGGAAGGGCTACGCCAGCCTTACACTCAAAGGGGAAAAGACCGCTTCCATGCTGTAATGCAAGTAAAACACAACCGGTCCGCCAATTTGGCGGACCGGTTGCATTTTATAGGTACTATGCTATAATTTATTTAGTTTGTTTTTTCGCTCCCATTTGCAGTTCCGCATTCTGAATCAGGTTGAACAGCGAAGCGGAAAACAACGGATAGTCGGCTGAAATCTTTTCAGGTGACATCGTGGGCATTTTGCCTTTTTCAACACACTGCATTTCGTCAATGTCTTCCCCCGACGCCAGGCATTCGGCATTTGCCAACGCAATGTCCTGCGCGGCGCAGGAACGGCCGCCGCTCAGCTTCAGCGGTACGGAAAACAATCCCTGCGGATTTTTGGAATTTGCGGAATACAGCAGGCGGAAGCTTTTATAAACCGAAATGTTAAGGTAGGATGAAATTTCGGTGGTAAGCGCTTTATTGCCGCATTTTTGCAAAATACTGTAAATAATGTTCAGCGAGTTTGCAATCAGCTTTTTATTTAGTACGGGCAGCAGGCTGCCCTTTAATATGTTTTCTTTCCCCAGTGCGTCTGGTTCGGGAATATCATTCACCGTAATGGTTGCCCCGCTGCGGTGCGGCGTTCTTCCCAGCAGGTAATCGCAGGAAACATCGTAAAAATCGGCTGCTTTTACTACGAAATCAAGTCCGCACTCACGAATTCCCTTTTCATAGTGCGACAAAAGGGCCTGAGAAACATCCAGCTCCTCGGCAGCTTTTTTTTGACTTAATCCGCGTTCTTTTCGCAGTAAAGTAATAATTCTTGGAAAATTATTATTCATGTGCATAGTCCCCTGTCGAATTGTGGATGAATTTAACGTCTTGTAAAGTATATAACAAATATAACGCTTTGTAAAGCCGCTAGATATCGTGCCTTTTCGTGAAACCTCTACATGTATCTAGGTTTTTCCCCTTTTATCGGTATTGATTAGAAAAATCAAAAAGGAGTAATAATATGAAGTCATACACAATTCATTTGATCCGCCACGGCATCACACAGGGCAATCTGCTCGGGCAGTATATTGGCCGCACCGACCTGCCCCTTGCGAAAGAGGGCATTGCCCAGCTGGAGAAATTGAAAATCCGCAGCCCGTACCCCACGGCGCAGGTTTACTACACCAGCCCCCTAAAGCGCTGCCTGCAAACGCTCAATATCCTGTACCCCGGCGCACAGCCGATTGTGGTGGAAGATCTGCGTGAGTGTGACTTTGGCGACTGGGAGGGCAAAACGGCCGAGGAGCTGGCCGGCGGCGCCGATTTTGCCGAATGGATGGAAAGCAACCGTGCGGTTACCCCGCCGAACGGCGAGGGCGGCGGTGAATTTATGCAGCGTGTCTGCGCCGCTTTTGAAAAGCTGGTGGAGGGCATGATGCGTTCCGGTACCGGCAGCGCGGTGATTATCGCTCACGGTGGGACGATTATGTCCATCCTTTCCGCTTATGGGCTGCCGCGCGCTAATTTTTACGACTGGATGACGGAAAACGGGTGCGGCTATTCCCTGCGCATTACTCCCGGCCTGTGGATGCGTTCCATGGTCGCCGAGGTTTACGCTACGATTCCGGCTTTACCGGAAAAGGAAGACGACGGCCGGAATTCGGTGATTAACCTGGCCCGTGAGGCTGCCGACCGCGCGTTTGGCAAAAAGGAAGAAAATTAGCCTTGACAACCGGTGCCGCATAAAATATAATAATAGATAATTTAATACAACCCAAAGGCAATGAAGGGAACAAGACATTCGTTGAAACATTGCAGAGAACCGGCGGTTGGTGCGAGCCGGTGTTTCCACTTTTGTGCATAGCTCATCCCGGAGCCGCCGTCTTCGATGCGAAAGCGTTAGAAGCGGACGCAAGCGGCAGCGTTACAGGCCGGGGCCTTGATTGAGGCCGCAAAGGGCTTCCGCGAAGCGGAGCCAAAATTGGGTGGTACCACGGATTTATGAATTCGTCCCGAATACAGCAATTGCTGTATTCGGGACTTTTTTATTTAGTTGAGAGATAAAGGAGTGTTTGGCGATGTATGAAGGCTGCAAAAAGTATATTCCGTTTCAGCCCGTCAGTCTGCCCGACCGCAAATGGCCGGACAAAGTAATTGAGAAAGCCCCGGTTTGGTGCAGTGTGGATTTACGCGACGGCAATCAGTCTTTGATTGACCCGATGAATTTAGAGGAAAAGCTGTTGTTTTTCCAAACGCTGGTGGATATTGGCTTTCGGGAAATTGAAGTCGGATTCCCGTCCGCTTCGGAAACGGAATATGAAATTCTCCGCGCGTTAATCGACCGCAGCCTGATTCCCGATGATGTGACGATTCAGGTTTTGGTGCAGGCGCGTCCCCATTTGATAAAAAAGACATTTGAGGCGATCAAGGGCGCAAAAAACGTAATTGTCCATTTTTACAACTCCACCTCCACCCTGCAGCGCAAGGTCGTTTTCAAAACGGATATGCAGGGCGTTATTGATATTGCCGTGGAAGGCGCTAAGCTGATTAAGGAATTGACCGATGAGGAAATAAAGCAAAGCGGCGCAAATATTCGTTATGAGTATTCGCCGGAAAGCTTTTCCGGCACTGAAATCGACAATTCCGTGCTGATTTGTGAAAAGGTCATGGAGGTGCTTGGCTCCACACCGGAAAACAAGGTAATTTTGAATTTGCCGAATACGGTGGAGGGCAGCACCCCAAACTGCCACGCAGATCAAATCGAATATTTCTGCCGCCATTTGAAAAACCGGGAAAGTGCTGTCATCAGCCTGCACCCGCACAATGACCGCGGCACCGCCACGGCGGCTACCGAGCTTGGCCTTCTGGCCGGGGCGGAGCGCGTGGAGGGCACGCTGTTCGGCAACGGCGAGCGCACCGGCAACGCGGACATCATGGTGGTTGCCATGAATATGTATTCACAGGGCGTTGACCCGAAGCTCGACTTTTCCCATATACGCGATGTGCGGGCGGTGTATGAGCAGTGCACCAAAATGAAGGTGCATGACCGCCATCCCTACGCGGGCGACCTTGTGTTTACTGCGTTTTCGGGTTCGCATCAGGACGCCATCAAAAAGGGCGTGGATTACATGGCGAACAGCGGTTCCAATTACTGGGAAGTGCCCTACCTGCCTATCGACCCGGCCGACGTGGGCCGCGAATACGAGCCGATAATCCGCATCAACAGCCAGTCCGGCAAGGGCGGCGCGGCGTTTATCATGCAGCAGAGCTTCGGCTACGAGCTGCCCAAGGCAATGCACCCCGAATTCGGCGCAATGGTTAAGGCTGCCTGCGACGAAGCGGGCCGCGAGTTGAAGCCGCAGGAGATTTTCGACATCTTCCGCCAGGAATATCTTGAAGTCAGTTATCCTTACAACCTGAAGCAATATAAGCTGTATGAGGAAAACGACATCAGCGGCGACACGCAGGTGCATTTTGAAGGAATTATCCGCTTTAAGCATGAGGATCACCCGGTCAGCGCCATCGGCAACGGCCCGATCAGCGCGTTTTTCCATGCAATTTCCAGTGTGGGAATTACGGAGTATCAGTTTGTTGCTTACAGTGAGCACGCAGTTTCCGCCGGGGCGGATTCCAAAGCGGTTTCCTACATCCACCTTACCGCGCCGGACGGCAGAGCAGTGTTCGGTGTGGGAATGGACAACAACATCAGTCTGGCGTCCATTAAGGGAATTATCTGCGCGATTAACCGCGCGCAGTCCAAATAAAGAAAGGGGCTTGCAACATGAAAGAGTATAAAATTGCCGTACTGAAGGGCGACGGCATCGGGCCGGAAATTGTAACGCAGGCAGTTAAAGTGTTGAACCGTACCGCCGATAAATTCGGCTTTAAGGTTACGTTTGACGAAGCGCTTTTGGGCGGCTGCGCCATTGACGCGACCGGTGTGCCGCTTCCGCAGGAAACGATTGACAAGTGCAAAGCGGCGGACTCCACGCTTTTGGGCGCCGTCGGGGGGCCGAAGTGGGACGGCCAGCCCGGCAATTTAAGGCCGGAGGCGGGCCTGCTGGGGATTCGCGGCGCGCTCGGGCTTTTCGCCAATCTGCGCCCGGCGGTGATTTTTGAGCAGCTGCGGGACGCCTCCCCGCTGAAAGCGGAAATTATCGGGGATGACCTCGACATTATGGTTGTGCGCGAACTGACGGGCGGCATTTATTTTGGCGAACGCGGCCGCAAGACAGTGAACGGCTTTGATGCGGCTTACGATACCGAAATGTATTCCGTGCCGGAAATTGAACGTATTGCGCGGGTCGGCTTTCAAATGGCTGCCAAACGCAAGGGCAGGCTTTGCAGCGTGGACAAAGCAAATGTTTTGGAATCTTCCCGGCTTTGGCGCGCAACGGTTGCAAGAATCGGAAAAGAGGAGTATCCTGATATCGAATTAACCAATTTATATGTGGATAACTGCGCCATGCAGCTTGTCCGCAATCCAAAGCAATTCGACGTAATTGTTACCTCCAATATTTTCGGCGACATTCTTTCCGACGAAGCGTCCATGATCAGCGGCTCCATCGGCATGCTGGCTTCGGCCAGCCTGAGCGCAGGCAAGGCCGGGCTTTACGAGCCGATTCACGGTTCCGCGCCCGACATTGCGGGCACCGGCATGGCGAATCCGCTTGCGACCATCCTTTCCGCCGCAATGATGCTGCGTTATTCGCTGGATGAACCGGCCGCCGCGCAGGCAATTGAAAACGCGGTTGCCAATGTGCTGAAAACAGCGCGTACCGCCGATATTTATACAGAGGGAATGAAAAAGGTAACGTGCGAGGAAATGGGCGATCTTGTCTGCGAATTACTGTAGATTTTGTAATATTTTACAACAACTATACAAATTGTAATAGGTTTGGAGCAAAATATGCTGGAAAATGAAGCTTTGACATTCAAAAAGGGAATAAAGGATGGTTTACCGATTTGTTTGGGGTACATCAGCGTATCCTTTGCATTTGGTATGATGGCCACGCAGGGTGGCCTGCCCGTTTGGGTGGCGCTGTTGATTTCGATGAGCAACGTGACCAGTGCCGGGCAGTTTGCGGGAACCGCGCTGATTCTGACAGGGGGCATGTACCTTGAAATCGCGGTCACAACCTTTGTCATCAATATTCGGTATATGCTGATGTCGCTTTCACTCTCCCAAAAGGTGGACGATGCCATGACCGGCCTTCAGCGCTGGATTTTGTCTTTCGAAATTACGGATGAAATTTTCGCCGTGGCGATGCAGCAGAAAGGCAATGTGAACGCGCGCTACCTTTCCGGCTTAATGCTGACCCCCTATGCCGGCTGGTCGCTTGGCACGCTGCTGGGCGCAACCGCGACCAACCTTCTGCCGATGGGAGCCCGCACCGCGCTTGGCATTGCGATTTACGGCATGTTTATCGCCATTATTGTCCCGCCCGCCCGCCATTCCCGCCCGATTGCAAAAGTAATCGGAATCTCCGTTGTGCTGAGCTGCATTTTTAAGTGGGTTCCCCGCCTGAACGGAATTTCGAGCGGCTGGGTAATTATCCTTTGTGCGGTGGTTGCGTCAGCTTACGCCGCATTGCGTTACCCCGTCCATGAAGCGGAGGGAACAGAATGAATTATCAAAAAATTCTGATTTCCATCTTCATCATGGCATTTGTCACTTATTTGGTGCGAATGCTACCGCTTGCTATCTTTAAAAAGAAGATTACGAATCCGTTTATCCGCTCGTTTCTTGCCTATGTGCCTTACGCTGTGCTGGCGTCCATGACCTTTCCCGCAATCCTGTATTCCACCGCAAGCATTTATTCGGCGGGCTTTGGGTTGATTGCGGCACTTGTGCTTGCGTATCACAACAAAGGACTTTTGACGGTCGCGCTTGGGTCTGCCACCGCCGTTTTTGTGGCCGAACAGCTGATTCGGCTGATTGGCTGAGGCGGGATTTACATTGATGTGGCTGCCATTATGTAAAGCAATACTGCTTTACATAATAAGCCTGCCGCGGCTGACATGGAATATTCTTATTAAGAATTGACAAGTATTATTACTTTACAGAAAAAGCCGCTGCAATTTTGCAGCGGCTTTTTCAGCGTTCACGGGGGACTGTATTTTTAATATCCGTAACTGCCGGAAAGCGATTCGTCGTTTATAATCCACTCGTCCACATTTATAGCGGAAGATTCCGTTTTTGTGTTGCGCACAACCACGCGCGTGATGCCTGCATTAATAATCATGCGCTTGCACATGGAGCAGGGGGAAGCATTTTCCACGTATTCGCCTGTTTTTGCATCCCTGCCGGCCAAATACAGCGTGCTGCCAATCATATCCCGCCGGGAGGCGCTGATGATGGCGTTGGCTTCCGCGTGTACGGAGCGGCAAAGCTCGTAGCGCTCGCCGCGGGGAACACCCAGTGTTTCGCGCACGCAGACCCCGGTGTCAATGCAGTTGCGCCGGCCGCGGGGCGCGCCGGTGTAACCGGACGATACGATTTCATCATTCTGAACAATAATGGCGCCGAAATTCCGCCGCAGGCAGGTGCCGCGTTCCAGTACGGTTTCAGCAATATCGAGGTAATAATTTTCTTTATCAGTACGATTCATTTTTATGCCTCCCGATGTGATTTCTTGTCTCTATCATATTGTATTTTCGACAAATAATCAATGGAAATTTGAAAGCCCGTATGATATACTAATATAATACCGTAAAGCGGACGGATACGAAAAAAACCGTGCATTTTAATGAAATGAATGATTCCTAATTGATTTAGATACGGAGATATAGAATGGATTTATCTGATATTTCAACAATTAAAAACCTACTTTCGCATCATGGCTTTCATTTTTCCAAGTCTCTCGGCCAGAATTTTCTGGTGAATCCGGATATTTGCCCGCATATGGCTGCTGAATGCGGTGCGGGGCCCGGCGTCGGCGTTTTGGAGGTAGGCCCGGGCATCGGCGTGCTCACCGCGGAGCTTTGCGCCCGCGCGGAAAAAGTGGTTTCGATTGAACTTGATTCGCGGCTGCTGCCGGTGTTGAGCGAAACGCTCGCGGGAGTTTCCAATGTAAAAATAATCAATGATGATGTTTTAAAAATTGACCTTCAAAAGCTGATTGCGGAAGAATTTCCCGGCATGGATGTAGTTATTTGCGCGAATCTGCCGTATTATATCACGTCCCCGGTCATTATGCGTTTTTTGGAGGAACGGCTGCCCATCCGTGCGATTACGGTCATGGTGCAGAAGGAGGCGGCTGACCGCCTTTGCGCCGAGCCGGGCCGCCGTGCGTGCGGTGCTGTAAGCGCGGCCGTTCGTTATTTTTCTGAACCGCAGGTTTTATTCGGCGTGGAACGCACCAGCTATTTACCGCAGCCGAATGTGGATTCCGCAGTGATCCGGCTGGATGTGCGCAAGGAGCCGGCCATTCGGATTCGAAGTGAAAAAAACTTTTTTGCGCTGGTAAAGGCCGCGTTCGGTCAGCGGCGTAAAACCGTTCTGAATTCTGTCGCCGCGGGGCTTTCACTGGGCAAAGAGCAGGTTGCGGCGGCGCTGAACCGGGCTGAAATCGCCCCGAACACGCGCGCGGAGCAGCTTTCCATGGAACAGCTTGCAGCGTTTTCCAATGAATTGTTTCCGGAATAAGGAGGAAGTACCATGAGCGATGGAAAATTGGCGGTTAATTTTTTTGAGATCGGGCTTGTGCTGACGCTTGTCTCCATGGTGCTCGGTCCGTTTGAGGTCACGGAATGGGCGATTGCGGCGGCTTTGGTCGCCTGCTTTGTCGCGCTCGGCGGCATGTACCTGGCATTCAGCAGCTGGAACGAGCCGGACGATCCTTCACCCAAGGCGGCGGATGAGGCAAAGAACCCGGAACAGCCGGAGGATTTCACATCATAAAATTTACGCATAGGATTGGGGCAGAATTTTGATATTATTAACTGCGGAACAACTGAATAAAAGTTACGTGGAGCGGCCACTTTTAAAGGATGTCTCCCTTACAATCAGCGAGGGCGATAAAATCGGCGTAATCGGTGTGAACGGAACGGGGAAATCCACTTTTCTGAAAATCATCGCCGGTACAGAAACGCCGGACAGCGGAAAAATCACAAAGTCCCCGGCAATGCGAATCGGCTACCTGCCGCAAAACCCTGTTTTTGAGCGTCATGCTTCTGTGCTGGAGCAGGTATTGGCGGACGCCGCGGCGGGGCAGACCGGCTCCATGGAATACGAATGCAAGACGATTCTGACAAAGCTTGGCATTACTGATTTTGAAAAAGACGTCAACCTGCTTTCCGGCGGGCAGAAAAAGCGTGTTGCAATGGCGGCGGCGCTTGCCGGCCAGGTTGACCTTCTTATATTGGACGAGCCTACCAACCATATTGACAGTGAAATGGTGGTTTGGCTGGAAAATTACCTGGCCCGTTACAAAGGCGCGCTCCTGATGATTACGCATGACCGTTATTTTTTGGAAAACGTAACCAACCGGATTGTGGAATTGCAGGACGGTACTTTGACTGCGTATCCCGCAAATTATTCCAAATATCTTGAATTAAAGGAACAGCGGGAGGATATGCTTGCAGCAAGCGAACGGAAACGCCAGGCACTTCTGAAAAAGGAACTGGCGTGGATTCGGCGCGGAGCAAGGGCCAGATCGACAAAAGCGCAGTTCCGAGTGGACCGCTACGAGGAATTAAGCAGTCAGCCCGTACCGGTGGAGCAGCAGAAGCTGCAGCTTAGCTCCATCAGTTCCCGCTTGGGAAAAAAGATTATTGAAATTGACGGGATTTCGAAACGCTATGGGGAGCGGGTACTATTCCATGACTTCAGCTACAACCTGCTGCGCAACGACCGCCTTGGGCTGATTGGCCCGAACGGCTGCGGAAAATCGACGCTGTTAAAAATTCTGGTTGGGCTGATTCCTCCCGACGCGGGAAGCGTCAGCGTGGGGGAAACCGTAAAAATCGGCTATTTTTCGCAGGAGAGCGAGGAAATGGACACCTCCCTGCGCACAATCGATTACATTACCAATATTGCGGAGCAGATTGTCACCCCGGAAGGAACGCTCACCGCTTCGCAGATGCTCGAGAAATTTCTGTTCCCTGCGGAGCTGCAGTACACGGTCATCGGCAGGCTTTCGGGTGGGGAGCGGCGCAGGCTTTTTTTGCTGAAAATATTAATGGAAGCGCCGAATGTGCTTTTCTTGGACGAGCCGACCAATGACCTCGATATTCAGACTCTTACCATTTTGGAGGATTATATTGAAGGCTTTGCCGGTGCGGTGGTCGCCGTGTCCCATGATCGCTATTTTCTTGACAAAATTGCCGGGCATGTTTTTGCCTTCGGACCGGACGGTTCTTTGGTACAGTATTTAGGGGGATATTCCGACTATTTGGAAAAACGCGGCGAGGAAGAACAGGAAGCGGTCAAGGCGAAGGACGGCGGCATGGACAAACAAAAGTCCTACCGGTCAAAAAGCACAAAGCTCAAATTCTCTTTTAAAGAGCAGCGCGAATTTGACGAAATCGACGGTGTAATTGAAGCATTGGAACAGCAAATCCTTTCCGTACAAAAAGAAATTGAAGTACAGGCCACAAACTTTGAGGCGCTTCAGGAGCTCCTCCATAAAAAAACAGAGCTGGAACGGCAGCTTTCCGAAAAAACCGACCGCTGGGTGTACCTGAACGAGCTGTCGGAAAAAATAGAAAATCAATAACGCAGGGCAGCAAAAATCCCACCCGACCGGGTGGGATTTTTTTATTGCTGTGCACCTTGGTCTGTCAGCCGGTAGCCGACATTTTTAATGCATAAAATTTTAACTTCGGAGCGGATCGCCGCCAGCTTTCGCCGCAGATAGCTTATGTAAACCTCCAGGTTGTTTTCCGCTGCGGCGGCTTCATAGCCCCACAGCCGGGTCATCAATTCTTCCTTGCTGATAATGTTTTGCCCGTGCAGGAGCAGGAATTTCATAATTTCCAGCTCCTTGTTTGAAAGCCGCACGGAGGAACCGCCTTCCTCCAGCTCATACGTACCTAAATTCAGGTTCAAACCCGCGAAATGCAGCATGTTTTCAAAGACCAGATTCCCTTTTCTGCGTGTGACTGCATTCAGCCGGGCAATCAGTTCCTCATCCGCAAACGGTTTTTCCAAAAAATCGTCGGCGCCGCAGTCGAGCCCGCGCACTTTTTCAATCACGCCGCATTTGGGCGAAAGTAAAAGCACCGGAACGGAAAGATGGGCCCTGCGGATTTGCCGCAGCACCTCGAGTCCGCTGCATCCGGGCAAAGCGGTTTCAAGAATAATGGCGTCATAAATCCCGCTTTGGGCTTCATCCAGCCCGCTTTCCCCGTCCGATGCAAAACAGGGTTCATAATGCTTTTTGGTCAGCAGACGGCTTAACTTTGCTCTAAGCTTCGTATCGTTCTCAATAAGCAATATACGCATAGTGCGACCCTCCTCAAATCTGATTTATATTATAACAGCCGAGCATTTACCCTGTGTGACGGTCAGGTGAAGATGCGCTTAAATTTATGTGAAACAGAAATTTATTAAGCTTTAATTCAGCTTTCCTTCTTATAATTAGACCCAGAAAGACGGAATTGGAGGCCAGCTATGAAAGAAAAATTTATCGGTTTATTTACATCACACAAGAAGCTGTTTATTCTTATCGCTTCAGGCGTCGTTTTAAGCGCGGCAATTTTAACAACCGTTCTGCTCTATATGAATCAGAATCGAAAATCAACGGGTGCTGCCACTTACCGTGAATACAGTGCCACCAAAGGAAATGTGACTGTGGGGACAAGTGAAAGCGGCACGGTTGTACTGGATCAGGTTGCCGTTTCATTCCCGGTCGATGCAACGATTGACAGTGTTAAGGTCAAACCCGGCTATTCTGTCAAAACCGGTGATACCCTTGTTAAACTGAATCAGGGCAGCATCACTGACGGAACGCTGGATTCGACAACGAAGCTTGCTCAGGCAAAGCTTTCGCTGCAGCAGGCGCTCGCAGACCAAACGAACAAATTAAAATCAGCAAAACTTACTTACCAGTCCAGTCAGTCAAGCGCGGCATATGCCTTTGATACGGAATCACTGACAAAAGAAGAACTGCAAAACGGAGTGAGTGACGCCGCGGCGTCATTAAAGCAGAAGCAGGCCGACCTTGCAAAGTATCAGGCGCTTCAGTCAAGCTTTACGGCCGACTATGCCAAATTGACCGAACTGAAAAAGTGGAGCGATGACTCCAAAGCACAGCTGACAAGCTTCCAAACGCAGCTTACCACCTACGAATCCGATCATAAGGTATTGCTGGATAAACTCGCTTCCCTGAAAGCCGCGGTGGACAGTGCATATTCGGACTGGGTTTATGCAAAATCGCAGTCTGGGGACGAGACCACGGCGTACAACGCATATACCGACGCGAGTACGGTGTATAAAAATTATAACACCCAAATCCAAAGCACGGCACAGGGGGAGACCGACCTGAAAGCGAAGGTTTCCCTTTATACGGCGGAATCCGCCAACTATTCCTCCGTTTATGATGATTATAACCAGACTTTTACGGATAAATACGGTGCAAACGCCACAGCGTCCGCACTTTCCGACAAGGTAACCTCGCTGCAGTCGGATGTGAAAACAGCGCAGTTTGCCCTTGAAAAAGCACAAAAATCTTTGCCGAGCAGCCTGAATGACGCGGAGCAAAAGCTGCAGAGCAGTTTGATTAACGGTGACAGTGCGCAGAGTACGTACGATCTTACAGTAGCGCAGCTTGCGCAGGCGGTTAAAACACAGCAGGCAACCTACGACAGCCTGAAGCGGCAGCTGGACGATGTGCAAAGCGCCATCAACGGCGACGGTACCGTCACGGCCCCCTGCAACGGCGTGGTCGTTTCCGTGAGCTATTCGGACGGCAGCAGCGTTAAGGCGGACCAGGCCATTGTAACAATTGCGAAAACTTCTTCAGTCAGCATGTCCGTTTCCCTTTCCGAAGAAGATATTGCGGACGTTACAATCGGACAGCAGGCGCAGATCAGCCTTACCTCTTATGAAAACCAGACTTTTGACGCAACGGTGGAAAGCATTTCAACCTCCCCTGCGCGTTCCGGCTCAGCCTCCGTTACCTACACTGTTACGGTTAAAATGACCGCCGACAACACCGCGCAGGTGTTTACGGGTATGAGCGGAGAAGTTACGTTAATCAAGAAGCAAAAGAAAAATGTGCTCTATGTGCCGAATCAGACGATTACCTTTCAGAACGGGGTGTCGAGTGTGCTGGTGAAAAGCGCGGACGGCACAAATAAAAAGACGACCGTCACGACGGGATTCTCCGATGGCCGCTATGTTGAAATCCTCAGCGGTTTAAAGGAAGGGGATACCGTACTGGCGGAAAGCGCGGTGGTGAAATGAGATTCAGCGAAATCCTCCACTTGGTATGGATGAATATTACAGAAAATAAAACAAAGGTGCTGTTGACCTCCCTCGGCGTTATTGTAGGCGCGGCCACCATTGTGTTGGTGATTGCCATTGGGCACGGCGGTGAAGTGGATGTGCAGAATCAGTTTAAAACACTGAATGTAGGCGCCATTGAAGTTTCTGTCAGTACGTCGGCGGATATGGCAGATGCATTTGCAGGAATGATGCCCGGAGGGGAAGCGGGCAATATGCCCTGGGGCGGGAATACCGGCGGCAGCAATAACACAAGGAATAATACGACACGGCAGCAAAACGGCGGGTTCTCAGGCGGAATGTCGGGTTCCCAGGCGGGCGGAAATTTTGCAAGCGCTCAGAAAGGCGTTACCCTCACCACCTCCGATGTTGACGACATTATGTCCTTTGTGCCCGGGCTGACCTCGGCTTCCATTATTACAAGCGGAACAGGCAAAGTCCTTACGGACGACTTGGACGCGGAAACTGATGAAACGATTGTCGGCTGCCTGCCGGAGTATCAGAGCATCAGCAACCTTGAATTATTGACAGGTGATTTTATTTCGCAGGATGACCAGGATGGCAAATCCAAAGTCGCGGTCGTTGGCTCCAACCTTGCTAAAACACTTTTCGGCAGTTCCTATGCCGCGTACGGGAGCATGATGACCATTGAAGGAAAGTCGTACGAAGTGATTGGCGTGCTCGCATCCATGGGTACGGTTTCCTCCGGCATCAGTCCGGATGACTCCATTTATCTTCCCTATTCAACAGCGCAGAAGTTTGTTTTGGGAAGTACCGCGAAGCCGACCATTACGGCGATTGCTTCCGACGTAACACAGGTTGCTACCGTAATGGCAAATATAAAAACAGTTTTGACTGAAAATTATCCGAAGGGTAACTTTACGCTGAAGGATGCGGGAAGTGAAATGGAAGCTGCCACTACTTCCGCCAATACGCTTTCCATGCTGCTGATTGCGGTGGCAATTATTGTTTTCATTGTCGGCGGAATCGGTATTATGAATGTGCTTTTTGTTTCGGTGCAGGAGCGTACGCAGGAAATCGGAATTTTAAAAGCACTCGGCTGCAGCAAACGTGAAATTTTACTGGAATTTCTGGCGGAAGCAAACCTGATCGGTACGTTTGGCGGAATTGTCGGAGTTGCCGCCGGGTTTGCGCTGGTACCGGCAGTGCGCTTAACAGGCATGACGGTGGAACCCCTTGCAATCGGCGGCGTACTGGCGCTGGTTTTCGCAATCGTAACCGGAACGGTCTTCGGATTTTACCCCGCGTACAAGGCGGCTCAGCTCATGCCGATTGAAGCCTTGTCACAGGAATGACAGAGGAGGATGTTATGAAACTCATAAAAAGAACAGTATGCACAGTCCTTATTCTTATTCTGGTCGCGGCTTCCTTTGCTGGATGCTCGTCCCAAAACAGTTCGTCCCAATCCGAACAAGCCGGTGGAATGCAGGGGCAGGGCGGCAACTGGCAGGGTGGCGGACAGCCGCAGGGGAACGGTACGGAAAGCGGCTCTTCAACACGCGGATGGCGCGGCGGCACACAGAGCGGTGACACAGCGCAGAACACCGGGAGCAATACGCAAACCGGCGGCACCGGTCAGCAGGGCGGCAGCGCGAACGGAGCAACGGGCCAAACACAGATCATAGGGAAAGTGACCTCCATTATCGGAAACGAGGTTGAACTGGCAATCGGAACGCAGTCAAGCGGCCAAAGCACCTCGGCACTTACGCTCACCGGGGAAACCAAAACCTTGCTAATCCCGGTCGGCCTTTCCCTTTCCAGCTCGTTCAGCGGTATGACTGGTACAGCGGGTGCAACCGGCACGACGGGCACGACTGGTACGAATGGCACGGCTGGTGCAGCTGGTGCGGCTGCGGGCGGCAATGCCATGATGGGCGGCAGCGGGAGCACCATAACAAGGGCAAGCACCGGTACAACCACCAGGACGGGTACCACCGGAACAACACGCACCGGTACTTCTGCCGCAGGGAATACCGCGGCGGGTACAACTACAACAAAACGTACGAGTGACTTTTCCAGCATTACAAAAGGCATGGTTCTGCGGATCTCCCAAAGGACGATTGACGGAACTCCGACGGTTGTCAGGGTGACGATTATCTCAAAATAAACGAAAGGGTGGCATAATGGAGAATATTATCAGGATGAGTCAAATCCATAAGTGGTATAAAGTCGGCAGCGGAACTCTTGATGTTTTGAAGCAGGTGTCACTCGATGTGGAAGAGGGCGAATACCTTGCAATCCTGGGGCCTTCCGGCTCGGGTAAAAGCACGCTGATGAATATTATCGGCTGTATGGACAGTTTTCAGGATGGCGAATACTGGCTTACCGGGCAGCCGGTGCACGAAATGAAGGATGCGCAGCTGACTCACCTGCGAAACCAGCAAATCGGGTTTATCTTTCAAAAATACCATTTGATCCAGAAATACAACGTGCTTCAAAATACGATGATGCCCCTGCTGATTCGCGGCGCATCCCGCAAGGAAGCAACGGCGGTTTCCATGGAAAAGCTGGAACTGCTTGAAATGGCCGACCGCATCCACCACAAGCCCAACGAGCTTTCGGGCGGCCAGCAGCAAAGGGTCGCAATCGCCCGCGCACTGGTGGGCAAACCAAAGCTGCTTTTGGCCGACGAGCCGACTGGCGCGCTCGACTCCGCCACAGGAAAGGAAGTTTTAAAGCTTTTCGCCCAGCTTCACGAGATGGGCAATACGATTGTAATGATTACCCATGACCTGAAAGTGGCAAGCTATGCGAAGCGTGTAATAAAAATTGTTGACGGCGAGCTTTTTGAGAATGAAACCTTTGATTCGGAAACCATTGGAAGGAGCAGTTAATATGAGAAAATTAAGAACCGCAGTATTAATTCCAATCATCGCGTTGATTATGACCGGCTTTTTCGCAGTCGTTTTAGCGGATGCGGCAACCACCGACGAGAGCAGCACCTCTTCAGTCACGATGAATCCCGTAACACTTGCGCAGCATACCAGCTATGTCAGCGACTCGTATTTCGGGGTGATTAACCTGAGCGTGGACAATAAGAATATTGCAGCCGCCACAACGGACACACAGGGGCATGTTGTAATGACCGCAATCGGTTCCGGTACCACAAACGTGCGTTATTGGTATAAAATCTACTCAACCGGCGACTGGACCAGCGCGACTGTGCCGATTACGGTTTCCGGCACGGCGGTGTCCGCTTCGTCAGCGGTTTCAACCGGCCTTGTATTTTCACAAAGCAGCATCAGTATTGCAAACGGCAGTAATTACACCGTAACCGGAATTACGCTGAATGGAACGGCCGTTGACGCGAGCAGTCTGCTGTGGGTTGCGTCCTCCGGCTCCGTTGTCACTGTGGAAGCAAACACCGGCAAGGTCACTGCGGTCGGGGCAGGAACAGCGGTACTTTATGCGATTGACCCCGTTACAAAGGCTGCCGCCAACATCAATCTGTCAGTGTATTGATCCAAAACGCTGATATTTATATATAAATTAATTTCCAAGTGCTATGAGAAGCGAATTAATTTGGAAAGTGTTTACAATTCGGATTACGTAAAACCGACGCCGCTGCAAAACGGTGCCGGTTTTACGTTTTTTACAGCCCCAATAAGCAAATCTAAACGTAATCGGAAATTTTATTTGATTATTTTAAGCAAAAGACTTACAATAAAGTGTAACTCATTATTGGTGGAGGAAGTAATTTGTCTAACTACGTAAACGAAATCAAAAGAAGAAGAACTTTTGCAATCATATCCCACCCGGATGCCGGTAAAACCACCTTAACGGAAAAGTTTTTGCTGTATGGCGGCGCCATTGCACAGGCCGGTTCCGTCAAAGGGAAAAAAACGGCAAAGCACGCGGTTTCCGATTGGATGGAAATAGAAAAGCAGAGGGGAATTTCCGTAACTTCCTCTGTCATGCAGTTCAATTATAATAATTACTGTATTAATATTCTGGACACTCCCGGGCATCAGGACTTTTCGGAGGATACCTATCGAACCCTCATGGCGGCCGATTCGGCGGTCATGGTGATAGACGCTTCCAAGGGCGTTGAAAAGCAGACCCGGAAATTATTTAAGGTCTGTATGCTGCGGGATATTCCGATCTTTACGTTTATCAATAAAATGGACCGTGAAGCGCGCAGTCCGTATGATTTGCTGGAAGAAATCGAAAAAGAACTCGGTATTAAAACGTTCCCGATGAACTGGCCGATCGGTTCCGGCAAAGAGTTTAAAGGGGTGTATGAGCGCAGCACCAAAAAAATTCTGGCCTTCCGTGCAAACAGCGATGCCGTTTTCGGCCAGCACGAAGTGGAAGCTACGGAATTGGATATTAACGACCCAAGGCTGGAAGGGCTCATCGGCAGCGACCACCGCGGTGTTTTGGTGGATGATATTGAGCTTTTGGATGGCGCAGGCTATGATTTTAACCTTGACATGGTGCGGCACGGCAAGCTGTCGCCCGTGTTTTTCGGTTCGGCGCTAACAAACTTTGGCGTGGAGCCTTTCCTGGAAGAATTCCTGAACATGACAACGCCGCCGCTGCCAAGGAAAGCCGACATTGGTGAAATTGATCCTTTTGACAAGGACTTTTCGGCTTTTGTTTTTAAAATTCAGGCAAACATGAACAAGGCGCACCGTGACAGAATTGCCTTCATGCGGATTTGCTCCGGTAAATTCGAAAAGGGCATGGAAGTTCTGCACATGCAGGGCAATAAAAAGATTAAGCTGACGCAGCCGCAGCAGCTGATGGCACAGGACAGGGAAATTATTGAGGAGGCTTATGCGGGCGATATTATCGGCGTGTTTGACCCCGGCATTTTTTCCATTGGTGATACGCTGTGTACCGCCGGTAAAAAGTTTCAGTTCGGCGGGATTCCGACCTTTGCGCCGGAGCATTTTTCGCGTGTACAGCAGATTGACACGATGAAACGCAAGCAGTTTGTCAAAGGTATTTCGCAAATTGCACAGGAAGGTGCAATTCAGATTTTTCAGGATTTGGGCGGCGGCATGGAAGAAGTAATTGTCGGCGTGGTGGGAACCCTTCAGTTCGACGTTTTGGAATATCGCCTGAAAAACGAATATAATGTGGATATCAGAATGGAAGGCCTTCCGTATCAGTATATCCGCTGGATTGAAACTGAGGGACTTGACCCGAAAACACTGAATTTAACCTCCGACACCAAGCGGATTCAGGACCTAAAAGGGAATTATCTGCTTATTTTTACCAATGAGTGGAGCATCCGCTGGGCGCAGGAGCACAATAAAGAGCTTGTGCTTTCGGAATTCGGAAAATCATAAGTTCGTGTTATTATAAAAAAATCGTAAAAGACGCTTGAGAAATTGAGCGTCTTCTTTCTTGTTCCGCGATGTGTTTTGTTTTTTGGGGGAGGATATTTTATGCGGATTCTGTATGCGTTCAACCGGTTTATAGAAAAATGGATGCCGCTGGTTACACCGTGCTGTTTGCTGATCGGCGTGCTTTTTCCCGACCAGCTTAGCCGAATTCTGTTCCTTGTTCCATACATTTTTGCGTTCATGACCTTTTCCGGCAGCCTGAACTCACAGTTTCAGGACGTCGTACAGGTTTTCCGGCGCCCGCTGCCGCTGATTGCAACGCTCTTCATTGTTCATTTTGTCATACCGCTCACGGCATGTGCGGTTGGCAATCTGTTTTTTTCACAAAATCCTTATCTTATTACCGGGATGGTGCTGGAATTTGTCGTTCCGAGTGCTGTGGTCAGTTTTATGTGGGTTTCCATTTATCACGGCAGCGGTTCGTTTACGCTGTCCGTTGTGCTTACCGACACACTTTTTGCGCCGTTTGTTGTACCGTTGACGCTGCACCTTTTTGTCGGCTCCAATGTACAGATAGATGCCTGGGGGATGATGCGGCAGTTGCTGTTCATGATTGCAATCCCGGCGCTTCTCGCTCTGATTCTGAATCAGATTACAGGCGGGCAGTATAAAGCAGCAATTTCACACCATCTGGCTCCCTTTGGCAAAATTGCGCTCATTTTAGTGGTTTGTGCGAATTCGTCAAAGGTTTCCCCATTTATCAGGCATATGACTCCTACGCTCTTTGCCGTGGGGGGAGCAATCCTTGTTATCGCCGCCTCCGGTTACGCAGTCGGGTGGCTTTGCGCGCTGCTCCTGAAACAGAAACGGGAGCTTATCGTTTCCATGATGTTTAATTCCGGCATGAGGAATATCAGCGCCGGCGCGGTAATCGCAGCCGCGTATTTCCCGCCGGAAGTGATGTTTCCGGTTATGATCGGAACGCTGTTTCAGCAGGTTTTGGCCGCGGTTTATGCGCAGCTTATCACAAAACGCTACGGAAATGATGAACCGGAAGCGACTCCGCGCACAAATACACGCCCCGCGGGCTTTTAGCGTTTTGATTCCGCCAAGTAGTACTATTAACCAAGATATATCCGCCTGAACAAATATAATTTGTGAAATTATGAATTGACGAATCCGATAAAATCTAGTAAACTGTTATACAATAGTTTAAAGTGATAAAGCGTTTAAAACTTTAAACTGATAAAGTAAGATTAGATGAGAGGATGGGTATATATGAAAAGAGCAATTTCACTTTTATTGGCGGGTGTCATAGCAATTTCCGCCACTGCCTGTTCCGCAAGCAGCACCACTTCTGCGGCAGCCAGTGGGGCGGCGTCACAGGCAAGCTCCGCGGCGGATCAAAAAAAGTTTAAAATCGGCGTTGTTCAGCTTGTGGAGCATCCCGCGCTGGACGCCGCATACAAAGGGTTTGTTGACGGCCTGAAAGAAGCGGGCTACGTTGACGGGCAGAATATTACGCTGGATTACCAAAATGCACAGGGGGAGCAGCCAAACTGCCAGACCATTGCGAGTAAGCTGGTCAATGATAAGTCCGACCTGATTCTTGCTATCGCAACCCCGGCCGCGCAGGCGGTTGCAAACACAACAAAGGATATTCCGATTCTTGTAACCGCAGTAACCGATCCGGCGGACGCGAAGCTGGTTGCTTCCAACGCTGCTCCGGGCGGCAATGTGAGCGGTACATCCGACCTGACCCCGGTGGAAGAGCAAATGAAACTGCTGAAGCAGCTGGTTCCTACCGCGAAGAAGGTTGCAATGCTTTACTGCTCCAGTGAATCCAATTCCAAGTTCCAGGTGGATATCGCTAAAAAAAGCGCCGCAACCCTCGGGCTGGAAACAGTTGACGCCACGGTTTCCAATTCCAACGAAATTCAGCAGGTGGTTCAGTCCCTTGTCGGTAAGGTGGACGCAATTTACGCCCCGACCGACAATATGATTGCCGCCGGTATGGCGACGGTTTCCATGGTTGCGCAGCCGGCTAAAATTCCCGTTATTGTTGGGGAATCCGGCATGGTGTCAAAGGGCGGCCTGGCAACTTACGGCATCAATTACTACGACCTCGGCCTTCTTACTGCAAAACAGGCCGTTAAGATTTTGAAGGACGGCGCAAAGCCGGCCACCATGCCGATTGAGTATTCCAAAAATTGCGACTTAACACTGAACAAAGATGTGGCGGCGAAACTGGGCATTACCATTCCGCAGGAGCTGTTGGACAAAGCAGCTTCCAGCAGTTCCTCCAGCAAATAATAATACAAAATTGAACAGCATCGGCGGTAGGGAATTTACCCTATCGCTCATGTTGCGTTAAGGAGAATTATTCATGAATTTCTTTCAGTCTCTTCCGGGCGCAGTTCAGGGTGCGGTGGCGCAGAGTATTCTTTGGAGTATTATGACGCTCGGCGTGTACATCACCTTTAAGGTACTGGATTTTCCCGATCTGACCGTTGACGGAAGCTTTGCAACCGGCGGTGCGGTAACGGCAATCCTCGTTTCCCACGGGATGAATCCGTTTCTTTCTTTGCTCATATCATTGGCGGCAGGTATGGCCTGCGGTTATATTACAGGTTTTTTACATACGAAGCTTGAAATACCGGGAATCTTAGCGGGAATTTTAACCATGATTGCGCTGTATTCCGTTAACCTTCGTATTATGGGCCAGTCCAATACCCCGCTTCTGGGGGTATCCACCATATTCAGCGTGGTTTCCGGTTTGTTTCCGGCAATCAGCGCAAACATCATATCGATGATTATCGGGCTTGTGTTTACACTGGTGGTGATTGTGCTGCTGTATTGGTTTTTTGGAACGGAAATGGGCTGCTCCATCCGTGCGACCGGCAATAACGAGTACATGGTGCGCGCGCTGGGGGTCAATACGGACAAAATGAAAATCATCGGTCTGGTGCTCAGCAACGGGCTGGTTGGGCTGTCGGGCGCCATGGTTGCGCAGAACCAGGGTTATGGCGATGTGCAAATGGGAACGGGCACCATCATGATCGGACTTGCGTCCGTCATCATCGGCGAAGTGCTGATGGGCAACCGCTTCTCGTTTGCGTATAAGCTGATCTCCGTGGTGGTCGGTTCCGTTATTTACCGCGTGATTATCGCAATAGTGCTGCAGCTTGGGTTAAAGTCCACCGACTTAAAGCTGCTGACATCCCTGATGGTTGCCGTTGCACTGGCTATTCCGGTAATAAAGAGAAAACTGGGCCAAAAGTCCATATCTGCGGAAAGTGAGGCAAAATCAAAATGATTCAGTTAACCAATGTTTCCAAAACATTTAACGCCAATACAATCAATGAGAAAAAAGCGCTGGTCAATTTGAACCTCACGATTGAAACCGGTGATTTTGTCACCGTTATCGGCGGCAACGGCGCGGGCAAATCCACGCTTTTGAATTTAATCGCGGGTGTTTTCCCGTGTGACGGCGGCCAAATTGTGCTGGACGGTGTGAATTTGACCAGGCAGCCGGAATATAAGCGCGCAAAATTGCTGGGCCGTGTTTTTCAGGACCCGATGATGGGTACCGCCGCAGAAATGGGCATTGAGGAAAATTTGGCAATGGCGTACCGCAGGGGCAGGAGCCGCGGCCTTCGGTGGGGAATTCAGAATGAGGAACGCGCCCTGTATGAGGAACGGCTTAAAACGCTGGAGCTCGGCCTGGAAACACGGCTTTCCAGCAAAGTGGGGCTGCTTTCCGGCGGCCAGCGCCAGGCGCTGACTTTACTGATGGCCACGCTGCAGAAGCCGAAGCTTTTGCTTCTTGATGAACATACCGCGGCGCTTGACCCGAAAACGGCACGTAAGGTTCTTGAACTGACGGATGAAATTATCAGCAAGGATCAGCTTACAACGCTGATGGTAACCCATAACATGAAGGATGCCATCCGGCTCGGCAACCGCCTTATCATGATGCACGAGGGCGGAATCATTCTGGATATCAAGGGCCAGGAAAAAAAGAACCTGCAGGTAAAGGATTTGCTTGAAATGTTTGAAACCGCCAGCGGCGACGCGATGGACAATGACAGGATGCTGCTTTCATAATAAGGAGAAGCTGAAATGCGCAGGAACGACAGGGAAGTAACGGATCTTTTTGAATTGGAACAAATTATTAAAAGCTGCAGTGTGTGCAGGCTGGGATTATCACAAAACAACATTCCTTATGTTGTCCCGTTAAACTTCGGGTACGAATTAAGCGGCGGCAGGCTGACGTTATTCTTTCATTCCGCAAAGGAAGGCACGAAGCTGGATATTATAAAGGGAAACCCGAATGTCTGCTTCGAAATGGACTGCGGCCATGAATTGGTTGCGGGGAAAACTGCCTGCAGCTGTACAATGAAATATGAAAGCGTGATTGGCAGCGGTAAAATAGAATTAGTCGATGATGTGCAAGATAGAAAATATGCGCTTTCAAAAATTATGGAGAAATATACCGGAAAAATGTGCTCGGAATTTGAAGAAGCTGTTATGAATCATGTTGCCGTACTGAAGGTAAATGTATCTGTTTTCACAGGGAAAAGGCATGTATGACGGCATTGGCAGAGAAACAGGGAATGATTGGTTCGGAATAGATTAAACGCAATTTGCCAAAGGCGGCAATCGATTCATTTATTTAAGAGAATTTCAGGAAAATGAAACTTTTCTATTGTAAACTTGCAAAAAACATGTTAAAATAAATCTGTTTTAAAGCAAAGGCGCTTGACACAATGGGTTGGGCGCCTTTGATTTTTACCATCCTGCTTTGATGGTTTAAAGGATTGATTGTGAGCATCATTGCATTGGTACAGCGCTAAAAAGAATATATGAAAAGAGGTTTATGTTATGAAGAAACTTAAAAAAGCTTTGGCCTTTGCCGTGGCGGCAGTCATGGTGTGTTCCAGCATGACCGCCTGCTCCGCTCCAAAAAAGAGTACCGCCGAAGCAACATCGGCAACGTCGGCTGCCGGCAGCCAGGCTGCACAGAAAACCGCAGCTCAGGATACTCTGATTTTTGCACAGGGTGCTGACCCGAGGGGCCTTGACCCGGCACTTGTTGACGACGGCGAATCCTCCAAAATTATTGTTAACATTTATGAAGGCCTTTTAAAGTATGCCAAGGACTCAACAAAAGTAGAACCGTGTCTTGCAAAAAGCTGGGATGTCAGCAAAGACGGCCTCACCTATACATTCCATCTGCAGGAGGGCGTAAAATTCCAGGACGGCACTGATTTTGACGCCGATGCGGTAAAGTACAACATAGACCGCCAGTTACCGCCAAAAGTCACGGAAGACATGTCCTATGCGGGCTTTGTATTTGGTTCCGTGAAGGACGTTAAGGTTGTTGATAAGAATACGGTACAGATTAACATGAAAGAACCCTGCACTCCGTTCCTCAATAATCTTGCCATGAGCTTGGGCGCTCCAATGGCCAGCCCGAAAGCACTGAAGGAAAACAACAATAATATTAACGAACATCCCTGCGGCACCGGCCCTTATTCCTTTGTAAGCTGGACGAAGAGCCAGAACGTTGTGCTGGTGCGCAATGACAATTACTGGGGCACCAAGGCGCTGACAAAGAACGTTATCTTTAAGTTTATTTCCGACAACTCCGCCAGAGTGGTAGCCCTTAACAACGGCGAAGCGGATATGATCGACGGTATTGACGCAACGGTTGTCAGCCAGATTCAAAGCGGCGGCAACAAAATTTATGAAGCACCCGGCATGAACATTAACTATATGGCTTACAATACAACTAAAAAGCCGCTGGATGACGCAAAAGTCCGTACTGCGCTTTCACAGGCAGTGAATGTTCCGGAACTGGTCAAGAGCCTTTATCAGGGTTATTCAGAAGCGGCTACTTCGGTTTTGCCGACCTTTATGCAGGGCTATGACGCAAGCATCAAACAGGCTTCCTTTGACGCGGCCGCCGCAAAAACCGCACTTGCCGCGGCAGGACTGACGAAAGTACATATGATTACCTACACCAATCCAAGGCCGTACAACACTGCGAACGGTCAGGCACTTGCCGAAGCAATTCAGGGTTACTTCAAGAGTGTAGGCGTAACCGCTACCATTGACGCTTACGACTGGACTACTTACAAGGCGAAAGTCAAAGCCGGCGATTACGATATCTGCTTCTATGGCTGGACGGGTGACAACGGTGACCCGGATAACTTCTTGAACCTGATGTCTATTCAGGACCCGACTCAGAATGTATCGCGTTTTAACAATAAAGATTACAATGCTTTGATTGCCAAGGGTGTAGCAACGCCCGCCGGCGACGCACGTAATAAGATTTATACGGATACGGAGAAATTAGCTGCTGAAAATGCGGTATGGCTCCCGATTTCACACGGAAAGACACTTTGCGGTTACAGAAGCAACGTAAATGATTTCTATTATCATATGACCGGCAACGTGTTCCTCTCCGGCGTGTCCAAGAGCTGATCTAACGGTATTATCTGGCTGAATCATTTTATCCTGCCGGAAGTTGTCAAGAGCGACTTCCGGCAATACTCATTTTTATGGTTTTGTCTGGCAAGTAGCTTTTCTATTCTGTTTGATGAAAGACAGAAATCATAAAAACGCCGTGTTTTTTAAACAAGACATTGGAACAATGCAGCGAAAGGTTGTTAAAACATGTTCAAATATATTGTAAAACGCATTTTGATGCTGATTCCGGTACTGCTCGGCGTTTCCATCATTGTGTTTTTGATTATGCGGGTGTTTTCCCCCGATCCGGCTCCCATTGTGCTTGGCCAGCATGCGACCGTGGAAGCCGCGAATCAGTGGCGTGCAGCGAACGGTCTGAACGCGCCTTTGTATATTCAGTATTTCAACTTTCTGAAAGGCGCGGTAACGGGGGATTTGGGTATGTCCTATTATACCAAGACCCCTGTGACACAGGAGATTTTCTCCCGTTTCCCGGCTACCATTGAGCTGGCGATTGCGGCGATTATCATTGCGTCGCTGATCGGTATTTTGATCGGCGTTATTTCCGCCGTGAAGAAAAATTCCTTTTTCGACCACGCCGGCATGTTGCTTGCCCTAATCGGCGTTTCTATGCCAATTTTCTGGCTGGGCATCCTGCTGATTATCCTTTTTGCGGGAATGTGGCATATTCTTCCGTCCGGCGGGCGGATTGACCCGCTGCTGCAGCCGACCGGGGGTACCGGACTTTACCTGATCGACACACTCTGGCTCGGCGACCTGCAGGCGTTCGGCGATGCGCTCAAACATCTGATTCTTCCGGCATCTGCACTCGGCATGTATTCGATGGCGATTATTACCCGCATGACGCGTTCCAGCATGCTCGAAACCATGAATCAGGATTACATACGAACCGCACGGGCAAAGGGAATTTCGGAACGCAAGGTGATTTCGCATCATGCGCTGCGCAACGCAATGATCCCGGTTACCACGGTAATCGGTTTGCAGCTGGGTTCCCTTTTGGGTGGCGCGGTACTGACTGAAACGGTATTTTCATGGCCGGGAATCGGCAATTACACGGTACAGTGCATTTTAAAATCAGACTTTCCCGTGGTGCAGGGTGTTGTACTGCTGATTGCCTGCATCTTTGTTCTGATCAACCTTGTGGTGGATATTATTTACGCGTTTATTGATCCCCGCATCAAATTTTCCAAGAAGGAGGTTTAACCTGAAATGAAACGAAAGATATTTAAAACAAAGTCTTCTTCTCAGGAAACCGTAATTCTGGAAAAACCGGAATCCCTGCTAAAAGAAATGTGGGAGTCCCTGAAGGATAACAAGGCTTCCATGGTAGGACTTGTGACGATTCTTTTTCTGGTGCTGGTCGCAGCGTTCGGCCCGCTTATCATGCCGTTTGACCCGAATGCATCCAATATGGCAAAAAGCTTTCAGGCACCCAACGGGCAGTATTGGTTCGGAACCGACCAACTTGGCCGTGATATTTTCAGCAGAATTATCGCAGGGGCACGAATCTCGCTGACTGTCGGCTTGAGCGCCGTTCTGATTTCCCTTACCATCGGCGTTGTGCTCGGATCCATTGCCGGCTACCGCGGGGGTAAAACGGATACTATTATCATGCGCATTATGGATATGATGCTTGCAATTCCCTCCATTCTGCTGGCTATTGCCTTTATGGCGGCCCTGGGCAAGGGCATTGACAAGGCGGTTATCGCCATTGGGCTGGTTTCCATTCCGGAGTACGCGCGCATTGTGCGCGGCTGCATCCTTTCTGTAAAAGAGAATGACTATGTTCAGGCTGCGCGTGTAATCGGCAACAAGAACAGCAGGATTATTTTTAAACATATTTTGCCGAATGTAATGTCCTCCATTGTGGTAAGGGCTACGCTGGGTATTTCCACCGCTGTGCTTGACACTGCGGCGCTCGGCTTTTTGGGCCTTGGCGTGCAGCCGCCCGCGGCGGAATGGGGCGATATGCTGGGGCGTGCAAGGGGCTTTATTTTCACCGCGCCTTATACGCTTATTTTTCCGGGCATCGCGATTACTATCACGGTGCTGGCGTTCAACCTTCTGGGTGACGGTCTGCGCGACGCGCTTGACCCGAAGTCCAGAAAGAATTAAGGCGGTGAAGAGTTATGTTGCTTGAAGTAAATCATTTAAAAACGGATTTTAAACTGAAACACGGAATTGTACATGCGGTGGACGACATCAGCTTTTCCCTTGAAAAAGGGGAAATCCTTGCCATTGTGGGCGAGTCCGGTTCAGGGAAAAGCGTGACCTCCCTTTCCATTATGCGGCTGCTGCAGGAGCCCGGTCGGACTGCCGGCGGCGAAATCCTGTTTAAGGGCGAGGATCTGCTGAAAAAAAGCAAAACGGAAATGCAGGCGGTGCGCGGCGACCAAATTTCCATGATTTTTCAGGAGCCGATGACCTCGCTGAACCCGGTGTACCGGATTAAGGATCAAATTATGGAAAGCATTATGACGCATATGAAGCTTTCCAAAAAAGAAGCGCTGGAGCGTACTATTCATATGCTGGACATCGTCGGAATTCCTTCCCCAAAGGAGCGCGCCAATGACTATCCGCATCAGATGAGCGGCGGCATGCGGCAAAGGGTGATGACTGCGATGGCGCTGGCCTGCAGGCCCGAGCTGCTGATTGCGGACGAACCGACCACTGCGCTGGACGTAACCATTCAGGCACAGATTCTGGATCTTTTGTATCATATGCGCGAAAAATTCAATATGGCTGTTTTGCTGATTACGCATGATTTGGGCGTGGTTTCCGAGGCCGCCGACCGCGTTATTGTAATGTACTGCGGCAAAATCGTAGAAGAGGCGGAGGTCAAAAGCCTGTTTGCCAACCCGATGCATCCTTATACGCTCGGGCTGCTGCATTCCATTCCAAGACTGGAAGACGAAAGCGAGGAACCGCTTTATATGATAAAGGGCATGGTGCCGGATCCTTTGCACATGCCGCAGGGCTGCCCGTTTTCCGACCGCTGCGACCGCTGCATGGAGCGCTGCCGGGAAGAAATGCCGGAGCTGATTGAAAAGGACGGCCACAAGGTACGCTGCTTCCTTTATGAAACCGAACAGGAAGGGGACGTAGAAGCATGAGTGATGTTTTAATCGAAGTAAAAAATCTGGCCAAATATTTTAATATGGAGAATGATTTTTTCGGCCGCCCAATCTCCGTTTTAAAAGCGGTGGATGACGTGTCCTTTCAAATACAAAAGGGCGAAGCGTTTGGTCTTGTGGGTGAATCCGGCTGCGGGAAAACCACCATCGGGAAGATGCTGGTAAACCTTTACACGCCTACACGCGGACAAATCCTTTTTGAAGGCACTGACTTGACAACCCTTTCCCCCGAAAAACGCCGCGCGTTCTGCAAAAATATTCAGTTGATTTTTCAGGACCCTTACGCGTCGCTGAACCCAAGAATGACAATCGGCGACATTATCGCGGAGCCGATTAAAATAAATCATCTGCTCCCAAAAGACCAGATTGAAAAACGGGTGACTTATCTTTTAAATTGCGTTGGCCTTGCAAACCATCAGCGCAACCGGTATCCGCACGAATTTTCCGGCGGTCAGCGCCAGCGTGTCGGAATTGCGCGCGCGCTGGCAGTGGAGCCAAAGCTGATTGTGTGCGACGAGCCGGTTTCTGCGCTGGACGTTTCCATTCAGGCGCAGGTGCTGAACCTGCTGGATGATTTGAAGGAAGAATTCGGCCTTACTTATCTGTTTATCGCACACGGTTTAAATGTCGTAAAGCATATCAGTGACCGCGTGGGTGTTATGTACCTTGGAAAGCTGGTTGAAATTGCACCGAAAAAAGAGCTGTATTCCAACCCGCTTCACCCTTACACGCAGGCTCTGCTTTCCGCAATTCCGTCCGTGGACCCGACCAAACGGAAAGAGCGCATCATTTTGACGGGCGATGTTCCCAGCCCGATCAACCCGCCGGACGGCTGCCGGTTCTGCTCCCGCTGCTATAAGAAGATAGACGGCTGCGACCGGGAAGAACCCGTTTTACGTGAAGTTTCCCCCGGGCATTTTGTCGCCTGCCGCTTATATTAAAATGAATTCAATTTTACGGTTTGACTTTATCATAATTTAAATCTCCGCAATCGAACAGCCGGCACTTTCTATGGTGCCGGCTGTTTCTACAATTGTTTTGTTTTCCATAATCTGGCGAAATAGTTCCTGTTATTGTTTCGAATATGATATAATAACCACATGGCGGTTATTATATCGAATTTTATGTCCCTCCGGTGGTCGCCGTTTGCACGGCGACCACCGGAGATGGACGATTCTATCACAAAAGCTTCGCTTTTATGATAGAATAACTGTAAATCATAATCATTAACTTGAGGAGGGCAACTATGGACTTTAAGAATGGCACCTTTATGTATTTGCTCGGCGGATTTGTAGCTATCTTTGTAATAGCCCAGTCCCTATACTTCCTGATGAAAGCGGCCAAGCGGGGGAAAGAGCTTGGCGTTGACGGCGCTGCAATCAAAAAAACCATCATTTCCAGCGCTGTTTTTGCGATTCTGCCGTCCGTCTCCATTTTATTGGGGTTAATTACCCTGTCCTATTCATTGGGCCTTCCGCTGCCCTGGATACGGCTGAGCGTAATCGGCGCGGTTACTTATGAGCTTCCGGCTGCGACCGCAGCGCTCAATGCACTGGGGGAGAGTATTTCCAGCCCGGTTTCCAACCCTGCCGCGTTCAGCACGGTTGCGTGGGTTATGACGCTTGGCTGTATTACGCCGCTCATTATCATCCCGTTATTTTTAAAGAAGATTCAGGGCGGCATCCATAAAATTCAGAAGAAAGACAACAAATGGGGCGACCTGTTCCTGACGGCCATGTTTTTGGGCATGATCGCCGCATTCCTCGGCATGGGTGTTTCCGGCGGGCTGCTGTCTATTCTTACTTTAATCAGCTCTGCAGCCATTATGGGTATTTGCGGAATTCTTGTAAAAGTAAAAAATGTGAAATGGCTTGAAAATTTTGCGCTGCCCATCAGTATGCTGGGCGCAATGGCGCTGTCCGTTTTATATGCAAATGTTTTGCCGGCGCAGTTGCTGAAATAAGGGGGAAAAGATGATGCGTGAAAAAATAAAAAGTTACGAAGACCAAGTACATACTTACGGAAGAATCTGGATGGTTTCGGCGCTGATTATGATGCTGCTTGTGCCGGTGTCCATGTGTGTGTATTTTAACGCGTGGCCGGGTGTTGTTCCTGTATTAAAGGGGCTTTTGGGTGTTGCGCCGATCTACTGGGTCGTTTGCACCATTGAAGTGTTTACTTACGCGCCGATGCTCGGAAGCGGCGGAACATACCTCGCCTTTGTAACGGGCAATATCACAAATCTGAAAGCACCCGCCGCGATTAACGCAATGCAGGCGGCAGATGTTAAACCCGGCAGCGAAAAGGGAGAGGTGATTTCTACGATTGCAATCGCGACCACCTCCATTGTTACCACCATCATTTTAGCGGTCGGCGTTTTGCTTTTTACACAGATGGCCCCGGTGCTGAATTCACCCGTACTGCAGCCAGCGTTTAAAAATATTCTGCCCGCGCTGTTCGGTGCGCTCGGTGTGGTATATATTGCAAAAAACTGGAAGGTAGCCGTTACACCCCTTGTCGTAATGATTGCGCTGTTTATCGCGGTGCCGGCGCTTGCCAATTCAGTCAGCGTGCTGGTTCCCGTGGGTGCGCTGATTTCCATCGGCGCGGCGAGAATCCTTTACAAGAAAGGAAAGGTTTAAAGCAATGACTGCATTTTGGATTATTTTAGGGCTGCTGGTTGTTTTTATCGCCGTGATCGTTGTTCGGGCGCTTTTGTTCCGCCCGCCGGTAGAAAAGGAACAGAGTGCCGAAAAAATCGAACTGGACACTGCGGCTGCAACGGAGCATTTGGCCCAGATGGTGCGCCTTCGCACCGTTTCCAGCCGCAATGCCGAACTGGTGGACAAAAGCCAGTTTGAAGCGTTCCAAAACCTTCTGCCGGTTTTGTACCCGGAGGTAACAAAAAACTGCCCGCGCGAATTCATCGGGGAAACCGGGATGCTTTACCGTTGGAAGGGCAGGCAAAGCGCAAATCCGACCGTGTTGATGGCTCACTATGATGTGGTGACTGCCGACGGCGAAGGCTGGGAGAAACCGCCGTTCTGCGGCGAACTGGATGCGGACAGCGTTTTGTGGGGGCGCGGTACGCTCGACACCAAGGGAACGCTCTGCGGGATTCTGGAAGCTGCGGAGCTGCTGATGAAGCAGGGCTTTGTACCGCAGAATGATATTTATTTTTCCTTTTCCGGAGACGAAGAAATTATGGGACCCAGCGCGCCGGCAATTGTGGCTGAGCTGGAACGGCGCGGCGTAAAACCGGCGCTTGTGCTTGACGAGGGCGGCGCAATTGTAGAAAAGGTGTTCCCCGGTGTGAAAGAAAAATGTGCGGTAATCGGTATCGGCGAAAAAGGGCAGATGGACTTGGAATTCAAGGTCAAAAGCCGAGGCGGCCACACCTCCGCGCCGCCGGTGAAAAATCCGGTCGGCACTTTGTGCAAAGCGGTTGTGGCAGCGGAAAACCATCCGTTTCCGGCAAAGCTTACACCGGCTGCCGCGCAGATGTTTGACACGCTCGGCCGCTATTCCGGTTTCGGCTTAAAGCTGGTTTTTGCAAATCTGTGGTGCTTTTTGCCGGTGCTGAAGCTGATTTGCGCCAAATCGGGCGGCGAGCTGAACGCGCTGATGCGCACGACCTGTTCCTTTACCATGATGCAGGGCAGCAACGCCCCGAACGTTTTCCCGCCCGAAGCGAAAATGACCGCAAATCTGCGTATTCTGCGCGGGGAAACGATGGACTCCGCAACACAATATTTGAAAGAGGTAATGAACGACAGCGATGTGGAAATTAGCCGGGTGCAGGGAACAGACCCGTCCCCTTATGCCGACATCAGCAGCCCGCAGTGGGCGCTGGTGAAGTCCGCGGTCAGCGAAACGTGGCCGAAGGTTATCGTTGCGCCGTACATGATGGTTGCCTGCAGTGACTCAAGGCACTTCTGCAAAATCTGCGATAACGTGCTTCGCTTTTCCGCAATGGAGCTGTCCAAAGAGGAGCGGGGGCGCATTCACGGCTTGAACGAGCGGATTCCGGCGGAAAAAATCGGGAAAGCCGCTGAGTTCTTTGCAAGAGTGATCAAAAAGTGCTGAATTCAACAGGCAAGCTGATCTGCTTGTCACTTCGGTTCACAGTATCATTTTAAGTCGAATTCAGGGTGAAGTTTGGTCGGATTTTGCCGAAATAATCTGAATTATAAACTTCTGCGGAACAGCGCAAAAAAAAGAGGATGACAAGTAATTTTACTTGTCATCCTCTTTTTGAAGCAATCCGTATTTTGTTTTCATACGCTCTAGCTTTTCAATCATCGGCTGGGAGATAAAGAATAAAAATACCACGCTTGCCGCCGCATGCAGAGCGTCAAACGGAACCCCGGTTGCGCAGACAGCAAAAAAAGAGGGGAACGTCAGCGGCATTCCGCTGATAAGCAGCGTACCGAAATTCACAATGCCGCCGTACAGCAGGAACGTGGTCAATCCCCCGAAAATGCACAGCGAAAGGCGATTGCTTTTCAAAATGCCGTACTCATACAGAGCACCGGCTAAAAATCCGATCATCCCGAACGCGAACATCTGCCACGGTGTGTTCGGCCCCTGGCCGAAGAAAAAGTTGGAAACAAACGCGCTGACCGCGCCGACCAAAAATCCGGACTGCGCACCCAAACAAACTCCGGTTATGATTACAATCGCGGCCACGGGTTTGAACTGGGGCAGCATATAAAAGGCAGCGCGGCCGGCCACCGCAATGGCGCATAGTACGGCGAGCGTAACCAGTTCGCGCGCCTGCGGCTTTCGGTGCTCAAACAGGATGAAAAACGGGAGCATGGAGCAAACGAGAACGACCAAACTGACAAATAAATATTTTCTGTCGTCCAGCGCGGTTACGCCGTATAAAACGGAGGCGGGCACCGCAACCAGCACAATGGCGGCTGCCAGAAATCCGCGCCACGTTATTCTTGATTTTTTCTGCAAAGTGCAATCACATCTCCGTTCGTAACAGCGTTTGAAAATAATCCGCGCGCCATGCGGTTTGCCGCAGTGGTGTAAAAGCTGTTTCCGGCAAAAAATTCATGCGCCCGCCCGCTGGCGACAAGGTTGCCGCTAAAAAACAGAGCACAGGTGCGGGCATGCTCCGCGCAGAATTCAATGTCGTGCGACACCATAACGACCGTAACGCCGGAATCAATCAGCTTGTCCAAAATCCCTGCAAACGTAATTTTAAAGAAGGCGTCCAGCCCCTTTGTCGGTTCATCCAAAAGAAGAATGTCCGGCTGGGTAAGCAGCACCTTGCCGAGCGCAGCGCGCTGCTGCTCGCCCCCGCTCAGGTCATAGGGATGGCGGTGGAGTAAATCTTCAATTCCCACCAATTTTGCGATTTCGGCGATACGCTGTTTGCTTTCGTCCGGCGGCAAAACCTCCGCAAGGTCGTCGCCGACCGTGCTTTTCAAAAATAAAGACTGCGGATTCTGCGGCAACATTGCAATGCGCCCGTTTACCGTGATTTTACCCCGGTAGGGCTTGTGCAGCCCCGCAATCAGGCCGAGCGCGGTGGTTTTACCTGTGCCGTTGCCGCCTAAGATGCAAAACAGCTCCCCTTTCGGAATATGAAGCGAAAGGTCTTTTATCACGTCCGGGCCGCCCTTGTCATAAGCAAACCAGCAATCCTTTAATTGAACGGCCGCATCCTGCTGAGGCTTATTGGTTGTATCTTCGATTCGGTCGTATTTCAGTTTTTCTCCCTTAAACAGACTATTCAGCCAATTGCGGCCTTCACGTACCGTCATCGGGCACTCCGAGCCGCTTTGCACTTTGCAGAAAATTTTCATCGGAGCGGGCAGTGCCTCGGCCATCGGGTGGTGTTTCTCCATTAGCTCCGCACCTGCTCTGCGCGGCGGTGCGTCGGCTATAACGACTCCCCTGTCCAGCACAGCAACCCGGTCGGCAAGGGGGAACACGTCCTGCAGCCGCTGCTCTACGATGATGACGGCAACGCCAAGCTCGGTATTGATTCTTTTTACCGCCGCTAAAAAATCGGCCGCCGCAATAGGGTCAAGCTGTGAAGTCGGTTCGTCCAAAAGCAGTACCTTCGGCTGCATTGCCATAATGGAGGCAAGGTTCAAAAGCTGTTTTTGCCCGCCCGAAAGGGAAGAAACATCCTTTTCAAACCACGCTTCAATTCCGAAAAAACTAGCCATTTCCGCCGTGCGAAGGCGGATTGTCTGACTGTCAAAGCCCAGGCTTTCCAGCCCGAATGCAAGCTCATGCCACACCTTATCCGTCACAATCTGTGATTCCGGGGACTGCATGACAAATCCGATTTGTGCGGTCTGCGTGTGCAAATCCCAATCCTGCAGCGGCTTGCCGCAAAACCGCACCGTGCCGCCGCGCTTTCCGTGCGGTGTCAGCGCGGGCTTCAGCTGGCGCAGCAGGGTGGTTTTGCCGCAGCCGGACATCCCGCAGATCAAAAGGAATTCGCCTTCCTCCACCGTCAGGCTGATGTTGTTCAGCGCCGGTTCCGATTCATTGGGGTAAGTAAAGCTGAACTGTTCCAATTCAAATATTGCCATGATATTTTACCTCTAATACTGCATTGATGAAAAGCGGAAATGCGCAGAGCAAAAAGTACGCCGCATAAATCACAATACTCATTGGCGTGGCCGGTTTGACGGAAATCGACGGAAAGTAACGGATATTGTTTATTTCGGCAAAAAATCCGAAGAGAACGGTCGAAATTAATACAATAAGTAATATTAATGTCGATTTATCCCGATTGTCGAACCGATAAATGCGAAAACTGGTGCGACCCGGCAGCCCGTGACCTCGTGCGCGCATGGAATCTGCCGTGGTAATCCCGTTTTCGAGCGCCCATGTGGTCAGCATGGAGAGAATTTTAATCCCGTTTTTCGCCCGGGTCAGAACGCTGCCGGAGTCAACCCCTCTGCCGATGCATTTCTGTGCGTCGGCAATCACCTTGATCTGCGCCTTAAAGCGCGGCACGAAGCGCATTACCATTGAAAAAATCAGGGAGAGGGACGGAATGACCCGCCCGAAAAGATAAGTGAATTTGTCGGCTGTCATTACCGCGTTGCTGCACGAAAACCAGATTAATACGGACGCAAACATCACCGCGGCGGCAGCTCCGTAAATGCAGGCTTCAAGTGTAAGCGGATTGTCGTTGACATAAAGCAGAATGGTCGCTCCGGCGTGGTTCAGCAATGGGTTTGCAGCCGCCATCACCACCATCATCGGCAATAAAAATTTCAGCCCGAACTGCAGCGCCTTTTTAGAATTAAGTACAACGGAATAGGCAAAACCGCATAAAAGCGAAATCGCCAGAAAAACAGGATGCATAAAAAACATGGAAAACAGGATTACCGATGTAAAATAGATAAAATTGATGGCCGGGTGAAGCCCGCCAAAATAATTTTGTGTCATAACATTCTCTTTTTCATTTTCAGTTAGGTGCCGCATTGGAAAATCCACTGAATTTTGTCGCCGCTTTTCAGTTTGTAGCTGCCGCAGCCAACAGCGGGCTGTTTTCCGTTCACCACGTACATCCAGCCGCTTGTCGCTCCAAAGTCCTTTTCATAAATGTTGGCGATTCCTTTAATATATTCCGTTTGAAATGCGGGGGAGGCGGCGTGATCCATTGGGATTCCGTTTGCTTTTGTTTCGCGCAGGAGCACGTCGAAAACGGTGTCCCCGTCTTGAATGCGAATGCTTTTCGCCGCGTAGATGATACCGTCTTTTGGCACGGCGCTTAGTTGGTCCGCACTGAATTTCCCTGCATTCTTCAAAATGTCGCTGCAGGAGATGGAAAGGGTGCAGCTTTGCTCTTTTGCCTGGCTTGCTGCCGGGGCAGCAGGTTTGGAAGCTGCTGGAGTTTTCGAAACCGGCGCACTTGAAGCTGCAGCTTGGTTTACGGCTTTGGATGCAGCGCTTGCAGCAGCGGAGGAAACCGCGGAAGCGGTACTGCCGGCCTGTGCGGAAGAAACTTCCGAAGAAGAACCGGCTGTTTGGGCGGAAACCGCCCGGGAGCTTTCGGCGGAATTGGCGGGTGCGCTGCTTGCCTGTGCCGGCAGCTCGATTTTGCACCCCGCTAGCATGCAGAATACGCACAGCACAGCAAGAATTTTATATTTCATATTGTTCTCCAATATAACATAAGATAATAATAGGGGCAGGTTTGCGCACCTGCCCCTTAGGCTGCCGATAAAGCGCTGTCAAAAATGCGGGTTTGCCCGCTGTTCTTGCGTAACTTTTCCGCAGCCCGGTTTTTTATTCTTTTGTTTTCTTTTTCAGCAACAGAACAGCCGCGCCGCTGACAGCCATAACAACCATGACCGACACAGCCGGAGCTTCTCCGGTTTTCGGGGAAGCGAGCGGGGCTTTTTTGCCGATGGCGTACATGGTTCCGCTGTCGTTAAAATAGAACAGCATTCCGTCCTTGGAAGGCGTAAGGCTCTGTGAACTGGATTGTGCAATCGCCGGGGTAAACAGAGTCTCATACGATGCTTTTGTCTGACCTTCACTGTCGCGGATTACATAAACGCAGGAGGAATCCTTTGTGAAGCTGCCGTTCTGATCTGTCGTTCCATAATTTGAAATGTAGATATAAACCTCGTGTTTGTTTTTATCCGTCGCATATGCGGTGGTCACAAGGGGGGAAGATTGTGACTTGATCCCTTGAATCTGATAAATTGTTTTGAGCGTTGCGGCGTCCAAAACGGAAAATGGCGTTGTTGCACCGTAGCCGCCGCCCGCCACGTAAAGCCTGCCGTTGTAAACCACGGGGCTGGACGTGATATTGTTGCCCAACTGAGCGGATTTTACGGCGGAGCTGCCGTAAATCATGCCGTTGGTGTCCGCCTTGGCGGAATAAACAAAACCGGATTTCAGGGAAGCATAAATTCTGCCCTCTGCGTAGCAAAGGGTGGAACTCACCGGGCCCCCTGCAAAAACGGAGCTGATCTTTTTGCCGTCGGTCAGTCCGAAGGCGGTAATATTGCCGCTGGAGTCCGCAACCGCGATTGCCGTGCCGACAACCGCGCCGCCGTTCCAGTAGTAGCCCGCGGTGTCGGTTGGCTGCTGCCATGCGGTTTTTCCGGTGTTTGTATCAATGCACGCGTACACGCCGGAGGTATAAGCGTAAGTGGTCATATCCTGCGTATAGGTGCCAAAATAAACGTGATGATTATAATACGTGATGGGGGAAGAAACTTGCTGCGCGGCTGTGCCGTGCGTAATTTCGTCGCTTTGCCAAATCAGAGCAAGATTTTCGGCGTTAAATGCGGAAACCCGTACCCCTGTTGCCGTTTGCTGCGGCACGTAAATTTTGCCGTCGCCGTAAGCAATTTGGGAAAAATAAGCCGGAATATTTTTGCACGCGGCAGTCGCGGCAACTTTTCCGGTCGTCGTGTCTAATTTTAACAGCCTGCCGTCGGAAACGGTCAAATAAAGGTAGTTTCCTACCGTGATTGGGGTTCCGCAGGCGTTGTTTTCAAATTTCATGCCGTTGAACTCGCTGGTGACGGTGTGCTTGTCCGACCAGGCCAGTTCGGCTCCGGTTGCGCTTTGGGGCGTTTGGGCCGCCGTTAATCCGGCAGCTGCAGGGGAACCTAAGAATTGGGGCCAGTCCGTGTTTTCTGCTGCGAAGGCGCTTGCGGCGGTGCAAAACACCAAGGCGAGCGCGCACAGCAGTGCCGTGATTTTTTTCGTTTTCATTTTAATCCCTCCGACTAAATTTTAAAACAGGATTTACGGCAGGTTTCCTGGCTTGAATTCATCCCTCGCACGCGGCCTTCCCGGCAAAGCCAGTGACCGTTTGTTGCGTGCTGAAGTCCTTCTTACAGTAGCGGGGGCTGCTGCGGCATAAAACCGCATTCCCTTTCCGTAAATCTATTTAATTACCTATCATTATTATATGAATCCAACCGTATGTCAAGAGAAAAGTCCATTATCACGGCTAAATCCGACGTCTGGCCGGTTAAGGAATCCCCTGAAATCTAAGGCGGAATCTTCCTGGCTCCTATATAAAGAAAGCAGTCTGCCGGGAATGACAGACCGCCCTCTTTATATAGGAAGATATGTAAAGATCTTGTACTCTAAATAAAGGTATCTTTGCTCTTAGAACAAACTGTTCCAAATTATATAAAATGCCGCGCCTGCCCAAATTTTAACGGCAGGAAAACTTTTACATGTTCTCTTAAAATAAATTAGGCGCGTATCCTGTAAGCTAATAACAGAATACACGCCTTTGTGTATTAATATTATACTGAATAGTGATGAAAATTACAGCACGCTGAAGAGCAGATCGCCGTAGGTTGGGTACGGCCAATATTTTTCGCCGACAAGACTTTCAATCTCGTCTGCGGTTGCACGGGTGTCTTCCATCAGGGCAAACACGGTGCTGCGGTAATATTTTGCTTCTTCAAGAACATTCTTGAATTCTTTGCCTTCCGCAACGGATTCCCCGAGTTTTTCCATTTTCTTGTACACGTCGGAGGTAAGGGTGGAAAGCTTTTTCAGCAGGGTTTCTTCAAGTTCGCAGCTGATGTCCGCACAGAGCTGCTTCTTGTTGATTGCTTCCTTGCTGATATCCTTCATATAGGAGCACGCTGCCGGCAGAATATCCTTTTTGATCATATCCACCATGGTGAGTGCTTCAATGTGAATTTGTTTGAAGTAATTTTCAAGCTGAATTTCATAACGGGAGTAAATTTCTGTTTTGGAGAAAACACCGTATTTCTCAAACAGCTTTACATTTGCATCGCTGATATAATACGAAAGAGCGTCGGGGGTGGAGCGCAGATTCAAAAGTCCGCGTTTCTCAGCCTCTGCCAGCCATTCGTCTGAATAGTTGTTGCCGTTGAAAACAATGCGCTTATGCTCTTTGATTGTTTTCTTAACCAGCTCGGTCAGTGTTGCGTTAAAATCATCGGCCTTTTCCAGTTCATCCGCAAAGCCGCACAGTGCGTCGGCAATAATGGTGTTGAGCATGATGTTCGGGCAGGCGATGGAAACGGTGGAGCCGAGCATACGGAACTCAAACTTGTTGCCGGTAAAGGCGAACGGAGAGGTGCGGTTTCTGTCGGTGGAATCCTTCGGGAAGGCAGGAAGAACGTCAACGCCGATCTTCATGAACGCCTTGTCCTTTTGAACATAGGCGCTGCCGTCTTCAATGGACTTCAGAACGCCGGTCAGCTCGTCGCCGAGGAACATGGAAACGATTGCCGGGGGTGCTTCGTTCGCGCCCAAACGGTGGTCGTTGCCAGCGCTTGCAACGGAAATACGGAGCAGATCCTGGTGCTCGTCAACCGCCTTAATAATAGCGGCGAGGAAAAGCAGGAACTGTGCGTTTTCACGCGGAGAATCGCCGGGTTCCAAAAGGTTGACGCCGCCGTCGGTCGAGATGCTCCAGTTATTGTGCTTGCCGCTTCCGTTTACGCCGGCAAACGGTTTCTCGTGCAGCAGGCAGGTCAGGTTATGTTTTGTCGCAACCTTCTTCATGATTTCCATGGTGAGCTGGTTGTGGTCGGTCGCAACATTGCTTGTTGTGAAAATCGGAGCCAGTTCGTGCTGGGAAGGGGCAACTTCGTTATGTTTTGTTTTGGCGAGAATGCCGAGCTTCCACAGTTCCTCGTCCAAATCCTTCATAAATGCCGACACGCGCGGCTTAATTACGCCAAAATAATGATCCTCAAGTTCCTGGCCCTTCGGCGGCTTTGCACCAAACAGGGTTCTTCCGGTGTAAATAAGGTCTTTTCTCTTTTCGTACATCGCTTTGTCAATCAGGAAATATTCCTGCTCCGGGCCAACCGTTGTAATGACTCTGTTTGCGGTTGTGTTGCCGAAAAGCTTTAAAACACGCATTGCCTGCTTGTCAATTGCGTCCATGGAACGCAGTAAGGGAGTCTTTTTATCCAGCGCTTCGCCGCCGTAGGAGCAAAACGCGGTTGGAATGCATAGGGAGCCGTCTTTAATGAAAGCATCGCTGGTAGGGTCCCAGGCAGTGTAGCCCCTTGCTTCGAAGGTCGCTCTCAGTCCGCCGGACGGAAAGCTGGAAGCATCGGGTTCGCCTTTAATCAGCTCTTTGCCGGAAAACTCCATAATTACTTTGCCGTTTTCAACGGGATAAATAAAGCTGTCGTGCTTTTCCGCAGTGATTCCGGTCATGGGCTGGAACCAGTGTGTGAAATGGGTTGCACCTTTTTCAACGGCCCAATCCTTCATTGCGTTGGCCACAACATTGGCAACGTGGGGCTCCAGGGGCTTGCCTTGCTCTCTCGTTTTTCTCAGAGCTTTATAAGTGTCCTTGGGCAGTTTTTCTTTCATAACGGTGTCGTTAAAGACCATGCTGCCAAAAATCTCAGGAACATTGCTCATGAAAATTCACTCCCTATATAAAATTCAGCGTAAGAATATAAAAAAGCGCTATAGGGTCCAATCCCTACAGCGCCTTTGCTGCTATGCGATTATTATATGACTTGCCCGCGGAAATGTCAACAGAAAAATGGAATTTTGCAGGAATACATAAAATTTCATGCAAAATCGGTTTAGTTTGGTTTACTATTATGGTAAATTACGTATATTTGCAATTTTTACAAATTGATTATGCATAATTACGCCCGAAACTATTGACATTACCGCGTATAAATTATATTATAAGGGTCATGAGTTTTGTATTTTACAGTACAATATATTGATAAAATACTTTATAATTGCTCGCGGCGCAGGAAATGCGCTGAAAGTTACTAATTGCAGGGAGGCTGGTTTTTTAATGCAAAAAGAGGGAGAAGTAAGGATACCTTCGGGCTGCGCCATATCGGGAATCTTTTCGCGCAGCGGTAAAAAGATGAACGGTGAGGACATCATCAAGTCGATTACCACAATGCATGACCGCAGCAACGGATTGGGCGGCGGTTTCGCCGCTTACGGGATCTATCCGCGCAGCAAGGACCTGTTTGCTTTTCATGTGTTTTTTGACGGTGTCCGCGCCAAAGAAGAATGCGAAAAAGTGATTATGGCAAATTTCGATATCAGCATAGCGGAAAAGATTCCAACAAGGAAAATGCCTGAAATTACAGATGAACCTGCAATTTGGCGTTATTTCGGACTGCCTTTTGAAAAGCTGCTGAAGGATACCCAGCTTGATGAAAAAGAGTTTGTGGCGCGCTGCATTTTAAAGATTAATACGGAAATCAAAGGCGCTTATGTGTTTTCCAGCGGAAAGAACATGGGCGTGTTCAAGGCTGTCGGATTCCCTGAGGAAGTCGGAAAATATTATTGCCTTGATAAATACGAGGGTTACTGCTGGACGGCGCACGGCCGTTACCCGACCAATACGCCGGGCTGGTGGGGCGGAGCGCACCCGTTTGCCATGCTCGATTATTCCATCGTACATAACGGGGAAATTTCCTCTTATGACGCAAACCGCCGTTTTATTGAAATGTTTGGCTATAAATGTACGCTTTTAACCGATACGGAAGTAATAACGTATATTATTGACTTTTTAAATCGAAAACAGAATCTCAGCCTGCAAGAGGCCGCCCAGGTAATTGCGGCGCCTTTCTGGAGCGAGATTGACCGCATGCCGGAGGAGGAAAGGAAGAAGTTTACCTATCTTCGCAATGTGTTCTCCAGCCTCCTGATTACAGGCCCGTTTTCCATCCTGCTGGGGTTCAGCGGCGGAATGATGGCCTTGAACGACCGCCTGAAGCTGCGCTCCATGGTGGTTGCGGAAAAAGACGATATGACCTATGTTGCAAGTGAAGAATGCGCCATTAAGGTGATTGAGCCGAACCCGAGCCGTATTTGGGCGCCAAGGGGCGGCGAACCGGTCATCGTAACATTGAACGAGGGGGTGGACGCATAATGGGACTTGATTATTTATATCCCGAGTATGAAGTGATTCGTAATCCGCAGCGCTGCATCGCCTGCCGTGTGTGCGAGCGCCAGTGCGCGAACGAGGTTCATTCTTACGACGCGGAACTGAATTTAATGAAGAGCGACGATTCCAAGTGTGTGAACTGTCACCGCTGCGTTTCGCTCTGCCCGACGCATGCGCTGAAAATTGTAAAGACCGACCATACATTCAAAACCAACGCCAACTGGACAAACGACGTTATCAGTGAAGTTTACCGTCAGGCCAGTACGGGCGGCATGCTGCTTTCCTCCATGGGAAATCCCAAGCCGTATCCGGTTTACTGGGATAAAATCTTAATCAATGCTTCTCAGGTGACCAATCCTTCCATCGACCCGTTGCGTGAACCGATGGAAACCAGAACCTTTTTGGGCAAACGCCCGCATAACATGGAGCGCAATCCGGACGGAAGCATCGTAACGGATAATTTGCCGCCGAACCTTGAGCTTTCGGTGCCGATTATGTTTTCGGCAATGAGCTACGGCTCCATCAGCTACAATGCACACGAAAGCCTTGCACGCGCGGCGCGCGAGCTTGGCATTTACTATAATACCGGCGAAGGCGGTTTGCACGAGGACTTTTACGGGTACGGCCCGAACACGATTGTTCAGGTTGCTTCCGGCCGCTTCGGTGTGCATAAGGATTATTTGGAAGCCGGCGCTGCCATTGAAATTAAAATAGGCCAGGGTGCAAAGCCGGGAATCGGCGGGCATCTTCCGGGCGCGAAAATTGTCGGCGACGTTTCCCGCACCAGAATGATTCCCGAAGGCTCCGACGCGATTTCACCCGCCCCGCATCACGATATTTATTCCATTGAAGATCTTCGCCAGCTTGTTTATTCCTTAAAGGAAGCCACAAATTACAAGAAGCCGGTTATCGTAAAAATTGCGGCTGTTCATAATGTGGCGGCGATTGCAAGCGGAATTGCGCGCAGCGGCGCGGATATTATTGCAATCGACGGCTACCGCGGTGGTACCGGCGCGGCGCCTACCCGCATTCGCGACAATGTCGGTATTCCGATTGAGCTGGCCCTTGCTGCTGTGGACGAACGCCTTCGTCAGGAAAGAATCCGCAACAATGTTTCTCTTGTGGTCGGCGGAAGCATCCGCAATTCCGCGGATATTGTAAAGGCAATCGCCCTTGGTGCAGATGCCGTTTACATTGGCACCGCCGCGCTGCTGGCGCTTGGCTGCCACCTTTGCCGCACCTGCCAGGCCGGCAAGTGCAACTGGGGCATTGCGACCCAGCGCCCCGACCTGGTCAAACGGCTGAACCCCGACATCGGCTACAAACGCCTTGTCAACCTTGTCTCCGCATGGCAGCACGAAATTATGGAGATGATGGGCGGCATGGGCATTAACTCGATTGAAGCGCTTAAGGGTAACCGCCTGATGCTGCGCGGAATCGGCTTAAACGAGAAAGAGCTTGAGATTTTGGGCATCAAGCATGCGGGGGAATAAGCGATGAAACGTGTATATGTAAATGAAAAATGGTGTCTTGGCTGCCACCTTTGCGAATATAACTGTGCGTTTGCCAACTCCGACAGCGACGATATGGTAAAGGCGCTCAAGGATGTTGCAATTCATCCCAGAATTCAAATTGAGGAAAACGAAGGCATCAGCTTTGCCGTTTCCTGCCGTCACTGTGAGGAACCGCTTTGTGTGAAAAGCTGCATTACCGGCGCACTCAGCATTGACAACGGTGTGATTGAAGTAAACAAGGATAAGTGCGTCGGCTGTTACACCTGCATTATGGTCTGCCCCTACGGCGCGGTAATGCCCGGAAGTGACGGCAGCGTGATTCAAAAGTGCGAGCTTTGCACGAATAATTCCTGCGGGGAGCCTGCCTGTGTAAAAGGCTGCCCGAATCGGGCAATTGTATTTGAGGAGAGGTGAACGAGATGAATTATGTGATTATCGGCAATTCGGCCGCCGCCGTTGGCTGCATTGAGGGGATTCGGTCAGTGGATACAACCGGTAAAATTACGGTTATTTCCGACGAACCGCACCATGTTTACTCACGTCCGCTTATTTCCTACCTGATATACGGCAAGACCAGCGAACAGCGCATGAAGTACCGCCCGGATGATTTTTATGAGAAAAACAATGTTACGGCCTTGCTTGGCGTTACGGTGACCAAGGTTGATTACGAAGCGAAGAAAGTTCAGCTCAACACCGGTGACTCTGTTGTGTTCGACAAGCTGCTTTTCGCAACCGGTTCTTCTCCGTTTGTGCCGCCGATGCAGGGGCTTGACGAAGTACCGCAGAAGTTTACGTTTATGAAGCTGGACGACGCCCAGGCTTTGCGCGCCGCAATCAATCCCCAAAGCCGCGTGCTGATTATCGGCGCCGGCCTGATCGGCCTGAAATGCGCCGAGGGCATCCTCAGCAAGGTAAAAGACATTACCGTGGTTGACATGGCGTCAAGGATTCTTCCGAGTATCCTGGACGAATCCGGTTCCCAAATGATGCAGAAGCACATTGAGGAACAGGGCGTCAAATTTATGCTCGGGAACAGCGTCGCACAATTCCATAAGGATACGGCGGAGCTGAAAAACGGTGAAACAGTCGGGTTTGACATTTTGGTTCTCGCCGTCGGCGTAAGGCCGAATACAAAGCTTGCTGCCGAAATCGGCTGCAAGGTGAATAAGGGAATCCTTTCCGACAGCCACTGTGCAACGAACCTTGAAGGTGTTTACGCCGCGGGCGACTGCAGTGAAAGCCTTGATATAACGGACAACAGCTGGCGCGTGCTTGCGCTGTGGCCCAACGCTTACATGCAGGGCGAAACCGCCGGAACGGACATGGCCGGGGGCAAAATGGAATACAATAAAGCGATTCCGATGAATGCAATTGGTTTCTTCGGCCTGCATATTATCACAGCAGGCAGCTATGACGGGGAACAGTATGTCACCGCGGCAGACGATACCTATAAGAAGCTTATTTCAAAAGATAACGTTTTAAAGGGATATATTCTGATCGGCGAAGTCGCCAGAGCGGGAATTTATACCTCTCTGATTCGTGAGAAAACACCGCTCAACTCCGTGGATTTCGAGCTGATTAAGGAAAGACCGCAGCTTATGGCGTTTGCCGCCAAGGAAAGAGCTGTGAAGCTTGGAGGTGCCAAAGCATGATAATCAATGCACAGAATAAATATTTCAGGGATTTAAATGATGAGGTGCGTTCTGCCGATGAGAAGGAGATTGTCATCGAAAATTGTTCCGGGCAGCGTTACATCGGTTCAGGCATGGGCGATAAGCACGTAACGATTCACGGCGTGCCGGGCAATGACCTTGGCAGCTATTTGAACGGCGGCACCATTACGGTCAGCGGCAATGCGCAGGACGCGACCGGCGACACGATGAACGAGGGCGCTATCATTATCCATGGCTCCAGCGGCGACGCAACGGGCTACGCAATGCGCGGTGGAAAAATCCTGATCAAAGGCAACGCGGGCTACCGCGCGGGGATTCATATGAAGGCTTATAAAACACATCAGCCTCTTATTGTAATCGGCGGAGAGGCCGGCAGCTTTTTGGGCGAATATCAGGCAGGCGGCACGATCATTGTGCTTGGTCTGAATTCACAGAAAAGCGTACCCGTGGGCAGCCTTTGCGGCACTGGAATGCACGGCGGAAGAATGTACCTGCGCTGTGAAGAATTGCCCGTCGATCTGCCCAAACAAGTGGAAGCCAGACCCGCGCAGGCGGAGGACATGGCCGCCATTGACGGCTACCTCGATGACTATTGCCAAAATTTTGGCGTGGCGAAAGCGGAAGTGCTTTCAAAGCCGTTCTTTGTGCTGGCGCCGAATACAAAGAATCCGTACAAATCGCTGTACACGTTCAACTGACCTGATTTTATAATTCCAAAGTTTGTTTCAATCCGAAGAGGGGCGGCCTTTTGGCCGCCCCTCTTCGAGCTTATGATATGAAACCTGTTCGATTAAAAAAGAATAAAGGAAAAATCATTTGAGCATTCCCGAACAATAGGCGGAGATCACCCTGTCGCACCATGCGTCAAAGTCAGGGTCGGGTATTTGGCATTCCGCGTGGCTGGTCACATACTCAACCGAACGCTTCACACCCTGATTAAAGCGCACCTGTGCACAAAAGCCCGGCACAAGTGTTTTAATTTTTGTATTGTCGAAAACGACGGAATTTGCCTTGTCACCAAGCAGGCTGCCGAGCAGTTCCGGGTTGAAGGCCGCCAAGAATTCCGACGGAATATGAACCAGGTTTGGTTCAACGCCCAGCGCGGCTCCGATTGAAGCAAACGCGGCGTTCCATGTGACTGTTTCATCACTGGTAATGTGCACAGCTTCACCGATTGCGTGTGGGTTGTCCATCAGCCCGACGAATGCTTTTGCAAAATCGGTGTTGTGCGTAAAAGTCCAAAGGGAAAGACCGTCCCCGTGCACAATGACCGGCTTGCCGCTGCGGATACGTTCCAGAACCTGCCAGCTGCCCTTTTTTCCGTGAAGGGAAACCGGCACGCCTGTGTCACCATAGGTGTGACTTGGGCGTATAATAGTGACAGGAAACCCATTATTGCGGTATGCCGTCATCAGGGCTTCCTCACATGCGATTTTATCGCGCGAGTAGCGCCAATAGGGGTTGCGGAGCGGTGTGCTTTCCGTAATGCGGTAATTGACCGCCGGTTTTTGATAAGCAGAAGCCGAACTGATAAAAATATACTGCCGGGTCTTTCCGGAAAACAGCCGGATGTCGCGCTCGGCCTGCATTGGGAGAAAGGCGATAAAATCCGCTACTACGTCAAATTTTCGTCTTCCAATCAGTTCCTGCACAGCATCTTCATCGTTGATGTCGACAGTAAGCAGCTCCGCACCCTGCGGCGCGAAGTCCGAATGGTTGCCCCTGGTTAAAAGAGTAAGTTCAATTCCGTTTTGGACCGCGAGGCTTGCCACAGCTGAGCTGATCGTTCCTGTTCCGCCGATAAATAATGCTTTCATCTTGCACACTCCCAATAAATGTATTATAATATTCTTATTAATCTTATCATATGAATCATATAATAGTCTATACTGAATTGTTTTTTAGCAGGGAGGGATTGCAAATGCTGAAAGGTCTGTCGTTTTTAAATATGTTTGTGTGGAATCTTATTATAATAGGATTATGGCACGTGGTGGTCTTTTTAGCCTGCGTTAAGCTTCCAAACTCCAAATTTGATCCGTCCAAAGAGCGTTTTTCACCAAGGACATGGGAGCACGGCGGCCGCTGGTACAGGGAAAAGATGAAAATCCAATTGTGGAAGGACAGGGTTCCGCAGTTTATTGGCAAAGAAGGATTTTCCAAGGAACATCTTACGGATGTTTCTATTGAATATATTGATGAGTTTATTTTGGAGACCTGCCGCGGGGAATGGATGCACATGAAAAGCTGCATCTGCGTGGTGATTACTTTACTGATTAACCCGCTTCTGGTGGGGCTGGTGTTTTCGTTTCTGATTTTGCTGGGGAATGTTCCGTTCGCAATTATTCAGCGTTACAATCGGTTCAGGCTTCAGGTTCTTCGCAAAAAACGGCTTCGTGATTTGCGCGGGAACCAGGTGGGCCAAACTGTTACTGCCTGATAGCTTAAAGCATCGGTGTTCTTGCGGGGAACCGCTGATTTATTCCGTGTACGATGTTAATCGGCTGATTTCTCCGCAAAGCATTCTTGTTCCTTTTTCTTTGTTCAGCCAAAAGTTGTTTCGGCTATCTGCATACCTTTCACTGAATCAGCAATTCTTTAAATCAGCTTTGTCGTTTTTTCGGCAACGCTGATTTTTAAAATACGGAGGGGGACAACCCATGAGAAAGAGGTTCTTTTCCATTTTTCTTCTTTGCATTCTGATTCTTGAGTTTGTTCCCCTTATGGCTCGTGCCGAAACAACTCCGTATTTTACCTACAGTCTGGACGTACAAAGCGCTGCGCCGCAGGATTTGGTAAAGCTGAAAATCAATGCCAACCAAATGTACGATACAGCGGCGGGGTTCCGGATGATTATTGACTATGATGACACCAAACTCAGTTTTGTAAGAACCGAAACCTCCTCTCAGATCAAAAGCGGAACGATGATGACCAATGGTAAGATCAATCCCATTTACAGCGTGTACGTCTGTAATGTTGATCAAAAGACCGCGCCGGTGCTTTCCGGCAACATTATTTCTTTTGTATTTAAAGTAAAAGACGGCGCGGTACAGGGGAAAACAGCGATCGGGGCACATATTGATGAAATCTACAATTATCAGGCGCAGCAGATAAATTTAAATTACGATGAGGATTTAACGCTTCAAATTGAGCCGGAGAAAAATCCTTCGGGAAAGGCTTACCTTACCGCACTCGACCCTTTGGAAGGAAGGCTGACACCGCAATTCTCCCCGGATTTATTTGAATACAGCATGGACGTGGGCAGTGAAGTGAAATCAGTTGAGTTTGCCGCGGCCGCGGGGGACGGCGGAACGGTTGTCATAAACCGCAAAACATTGGGCAAGGCCGGGTCGGATACTGCGATTATCGCAACTGTGACCTCAGCGGATAAAAAGACAAAAGCACAGTATATTGTTACGGTGCATCGCGCGGAGGCTGCGGCTGTTATAAGCTCAAAAACCAGCAGCGCGGCTTCGTCTCAGCAGCCGGCGGCAACAAAGCCCGGAGCCGCTGCAGCACAGGATTGGTATAAGCCGAGTCCCGGGAAAACAGGGAATACGGCAGAAATGGCATCACAGGTGAATTCAGAAGCCGTCCTGCCATCAAGTCAGGGTCAGCAGGGGAATGCCGGCGCCGGTTATAGTGACAGGAATATTTATATTATGGGCAACCAAATGCCCACTTATGTGATTCTGCTGCTGGTATGCAGCCAATTTATCCTGATCGGATTTGCTTTGAGTTTTTGGCTTAAACCGAAAAAATAATTTTGAAAGGTTAAAAAACCTGCAGTTTTGCACCGCGTGAGTAGCAAAATCGCATCAGATTCTGCTGTGTATCAGGACTGCCCACGGTACTTCATGGACTCTTGGAACATCAATATCCTTTGAATTTTGATTTTTTTTCATAGGAAAATTTGCATCGGTTTGTACTTTTATGTGAAGCTCGTTTTGTTGTGGAGAAAACCAATCCATCATTTTTCAATTATTTTAGTCGAAGGGATCCTGTTTACCAGCTGATCATATATTATAAACATGTCAAAAAAATTGCCCAGTATCATCATATTATACGAAAAACTTCATATACTTAGTTTTAGATGTTTTTTGCTTTCCATACGGACTTTTTCGTTGTATATTTGATGTAAAACAAACAATCAATGTGAATGTGCGACCGCATGCGGATAACGGATTGTACCCCGGCAGCAAACGCGAATCGGCTTTTCAATTGCTCCGTGGACGGCATATTTGCAAAAAAGTCTTGACATTAATCTATGCTTGTGGTACTATAGTTAAGCGCTCTAAACAAGGCATCATAGTTGAGTTTAGAGAAGATGCACAAATGAATATCGCGGAGTGGAGCAGTCCGGTAGCTCGTCGGGCTCATAACCCGAAGGTCGTAGGTTCAAATCCTGCCTCCGCAACCACAACTAAGTCCCACAAATGGCTTTAAACCGTCACTTGTGGGACTTTCCTTTATGTCCAGAAATTGTTTGCAAGGTAGAAAACCTACAACTTGACGTTTATTTGATGTTTAGCTGGACTTTAAATTGCCACAAATAGTGCGAAGTTAAGCCGCTTTTTTCGATGTTTGCTTGATGTCTATCTGATGTTTACAGCATAAAGATGATTTTACTCCTATAATCACAATACTCAATTACTAGATTTTGCTAAGTTAATGCGATATAATATTTTGCAAGGTGATATTTGTGGCTACATTAAAAGAAAAAATAATTGAGGAACTCAAGAAAGAGAGTCATCTTTCAGACCGTGAATTGACCGATAGAATTTTGGGAATTGGTCAACCTCAGCAACCGGTTAATATAGCTTGTAGAGAACTGGAAAAGAAAAATATTATAAGAAGAACACTGCGTCCAATAAAAAACTATCTTAGCAATATTGACATAGGGATTCTACATTGTGCAGAGACTGTGAATGATAATTCAAATGCATCAACAGACGGCTTGAACGAGGAAGCTATAAAACAGATTATTTATAATAGGCTAGTAGCTGAAGGGTGGCAAGCTGAGATTGCACGGGGCAAAACTCATGGTGCAGATGTTGTTGCTCAAAAAGGCAATCAAAAGTGGATAATTGAGATTAAGGGATGTGGTTCACTTAACGCTATGCGCGTAAACTATTTTCTTTCAATCATTGGCGAACTTCTTCAAAGAATGGATGACCCAAACGCAAAATACAGTATTGCCCTTCCCAATATGAAGCAGTTTAGGAATCTGTGGGAACGTTTCCCCAAGCTTACTAAGGAAAGAACTACGATTAGTGCAATGTTTATTTCAAAGGATGGCTCTATTCTTGAAGAAAACTAAAGGCAGATTACATATGTTACAATATAGTTCTAATTATGTGCCTGCCCTAATCGGTGGGCACTTGTGTCACCGCCGGAGTATAATTGACCTTTGGGTCATTTCTCACCGGCGTTGACAATTTTTCCAATGACCAGTATATGGGAAAACTGTTTATATTCAATTAACTTTAGAAAACATCCAAGAAACAAGCGCAAAATCTTTGATATATGGATTTTGCGCTTGGAGATTGGTCTTGTTTTCAAATTAATTGACTATATTTATGATTTGTCTCAATGTAAGCAGAAAAAATTGATATTAAATACAGTAGATCCCAGCTAAGAGTGGAATCTACTGTATTTATGTTGTTATCCTGATTTCCGAAGAGTTATTATTTGATAGGTGTATCCGAAAGAGCCCAGCCCTCAATGACTCTGGCACCAGCTGGATCGGGGTTGTCCTTGAAATGTACGAATTCCATCGTCATCTGTTCAATCTTTTCGCCAGTTTTCTTGTTCGTGATATGAACCTTATAACGAATTGCACACCAATCATCCACGACAAGCATATTGTAAAATTCGCCTAACTCCATATCATATACTTCGAACAGTTTTTTCATAGCGCCTTCATACTGTTGAAGAGTCCACCTCTGGCCGTAAACATTATAATGAGCATCCGGCTCATACAAGGTATTGCACCATTCCAGCCATGCATCGTAACCTCCGTTCCAGTTTTTAAATCCATTCTGAAGACGATTTTTTATTTTATCCTGAAAATTCATAATAATATTTCCTTTCTTCATAGCGCCCGAAATATCAGGCGAATTTTTAACTTTATAGTAGCCTTTTGATGTGATTAATGTAGCTTTCGCTGTGGTTGGTGTAAAACCTTTAAATTTGATCAGAAGGAATCCGTTTTACATCGGTAAAGAGATTCCGGCTTCTTTCAACTTTTTAGCCACTGCCGCCATATATGGTTCAGGCCCTTGCTTGAATGGACCGTGCACACCGATTGCGACATCGAGGAAATCATTGTATTCCGGACTGACGTGAGTTTCCCACCGTGTAATCAGTCCTTCAGCATTTGTCTCAACAAATCCATAGGCAAAAAAGTCCATGAACTTGCCGTCTTTTGTATGACCTCCGAAATGCGACTGCATTACGAAACCATTATCGGACGGCCAGCATTTGAAACTCAGTGGAGCCCAATCAGGGAAGGTAACAGAATACGACAGAGCTTCCATGGTTGCTGAAGTTTTCACTGACATTGGGTGTGTACGCAGTTCGATGAGATTATCACCAAAATAAGGTGAAAAGTAAACGGCATCATCAGCGAATTTCCACTCATCATAAGTTGCGCCGTCTTTTACGGCTTTTTTATCGTATGCACTATAATAGCTCATAGCCATACGACGATGTAGTTCAATACGTTCTTCAAGTGTTAATTTTGAACCCATAATTAATCGCCCCTTTAAATTATTCAGTTTGTTTTGTAAACTGTGATATCAGTATAAATTTTCAGCGTAAACTCAACGTAAACTAAATAGAAATTCTAAAGGATTTATAAAATACATCATAAAATCGAGTTTTTTAAATTTAAATTCAGAAGGTTTACAAAACTCATTTAACGACAAACCGCCCAGTAAGTCCGCTTGTAACAGACCTACTGGGCGGTTGCCGTACTTTTTCAGTGAAGGACTTTGATACTTGCAGAGATAGGAAAGAGTATTGACCTGCCAGACAGCACCCATCAGATGCAAAACTCGGGGTAAATGACCTTATTAGCGGGAACAGGGCAAGTACACTGCGAATGTGCTGCCCTCATCAATTGCACTCGTGACCTCTATTTTCCCTCCACACAAATCGATGATTCGTTTTGCAATGGAGAGACCCAACCCCAGCCCTTTGTTGGAGTGTGAGGGATCTCCCTGATAATATTTAACGAAAATACGTGCCATATCTTCCTCACTCATGCCTCTGCCTGTATCGGATATTTCCACCTTAATGCAGTCCTTCTCTTTTCTCAGTTTAACGGTTATTTCACCGTGCTCCGGAGTAAACTTGATTGCGTTCGACAGCAAATTAATCCAAACCTGCTGCATCAAATCCGTGTTACCGTTATAAATTGCAGACTCCAGTTCGGCCGAAAAGTTAATTTCTTTCCTGCCCCATTCTTTCGAAAGCAAAATTGCGCATCTCTTGATCTGCTCATCAAGTGAATAAGGTTTCTTATCTGTTATAATTTGCTGGGCTTCCAGTTTCGAGAGCAGAAGCGTATTGCTTGACATAGCCGCAAGCCGTTCAGACTCATCGGCTATAATGTGCAGATATTTCCGCTTATCTTCCTCTGTGGCATCCTCTTCAAGCAAAAGTGTTGCAAACCCATTGATGGATGTGATGGGCGTTTTAAATTCATGCGAGAAACTATTGATAAAGTCGTTATGCAGGATTTGCACACTTTGCAGTTCTGCTCCCATCTTGTTGAAATTGATAAATGCTTCTTTCATTGGGCCTGCTTTTTCCGGATCAAGACGGAAGTTGAAATTTCCATCCGCTATTTGACTGATTCCACCGGTCAGCCGGGAAGTAAAACGCATGACCATTCTTGAACCGAAATAGGATATGGTTCCCACGACTGCACCCATCGGGAAAAACATGCCGATTGCACGGATGGCGTCATAGTGTCTGTTGCCTAAAACAATATAATTGTCCACAAAGTCAACAGACGCATAGATACACACAGATGAAATCATGACAATTACAGTCGGAATAATGAGCCATCGATTCAGTTTCTGATTGGTTTTTATCTTTTTATCAGACATTTATTTTATCCTCCGTTACCTCTGCTTTATATCCTAATCCTTTAATTGTAATGATTTTAAACTCATCAATGTCCTGAAACTTATTTCGCAGTCTGCTGATGTGCGTTTTCACGGTATCTTCTCCGCTGCCTGAGTCATATCCCCAAATGTCATCGAGCAGTTGATTTTTTGTAAATATTTGCCCCGGATAGGAGAGCAGTTTGTAAAGCAACTCAAACTCTTTTTTGGGCAGTTCAATCACCTGCTCTCCGCTTTTTACGGTATATGTGGAGGAATCCAAAACCACATCGCCCAAGGTGATTTTATTTTCACTGGCAATGCGTGCGCGGCGCAAGAGAGCTTCAATTCTCCAGTGAAGCTCTTCATAATTCACCGGCTTTGTCATATAGTCATCCGTACCGGAGGAAAATCCGGTACGCTTATCATCAAACGACTGCTTCGCGGTCAGCATCAGAACCGGCAGTGTGAAGCCATCTTCACGAATGGTTTTTACTAACCGGAATCCATCCATACGCGGCATCATGATGTCCGCAATAAGCAGGTCAATTCGCTGTGACTCGATCATCTCAAGCGCTTCTTGCCCGTCATTTGCACAAATAACTGTGTAATGCGATTTGAGCCTTGCCGCAACAAGCAGCTGAATGCTTTTATCATCTTCTGCAATTAAAATTGTAGCCAATAGCTTACCCTCCTGCGTTAAAATCAATGTGCCTCTTTATTCAAGTCACATCGGCTGCCATTTTCGAATGGCAGCTTTATTATTTATCAATATATATTTAAACTCTCAAAGTAAATTCAATGTAAACACTAAAATACTTGCAAAAGTTTACGTTCAGTTTTCGTAACCCTATTATGATATAAGCATAACAACACAGCATTTAGATTTAAGACAGATTCTTCGCTTTAACAAAAACAGGAGGGAAAATAAGCATGAAAAACGTATGCGTAATAACCGGAGGAGGCAGCGGAATGGGCCTCGCAACAGCAAAAATACTGGGGAAAGATAATGATATCATTATTGTCGGCAGAACGGCTAAAAAACTTGAAAACGCTATAGCGGAACTGAATTCCGAGGGAATTGAAGCCGAAGCCTTTGCTTGTGACATTTCAGACCGTGCATCGGTTGACAAATTGGCGGCACACGCAAAAGAATTGGGAACCATCACTTCCGTAATCCATGCCGCAGGCATGTCCCCTCATATGGGTGACGGTCGAAAAATCATGGAAGTCAATGCATTCGGTACGATCAACATGAATGAAGCTTTTTATGAAGTAATGGAGAAGGGTTCCTGCCTGATTGATATTTCGTCTATGTCCGCCTATCTGACTCCGGAAATAATCATGCCTCAGAGAAAATATAAGTACAGCAGAATAAACAAAGGTCTATTCATGAAAAAAATGATGGCAAGGGTAAATATTTTTCCCAAAAAATTAAGGTCAAGCATTGCATATAGCATTTCCAAACACTTTGTGATCTGGTATGCCAAAACGGATGCCGCTAAATTCGGCCAAAAAGAAATCCGAATTATTTCTATTACACCCGGTACATTTGAGACGCCAATGGCTGAACTTGAAAAAAATGAAGCGGATGTATTTATAAAACACTGTGCAATCAAGCGTCCCGGGCGGGTTGAGGAAATTGCAAACCTGATCGCGTTTTGCGCCGGCAATAAGGCTGGTTACCTGACAGGAACGGATATCATCTGCGATGGCGGATGTGTTGCTTCCGGAGTTAATCCGCTTGCACTCAAATAAAAGGCCAATATGCTGCTCATGAACTTTACGAATAGTTTACTTCGGCAAGATATGCTTTGGTTGCAATGAAAAATAAAAATATACTGATGAAGAAAGAGGAATATACATGAAAAACAGAATTTACTTAGTAACCGGTGCAGCCGGAAACCTTGGCAGCAGCGTTTGCAGTCAACTGCTCGAAAAAGGCGAAAGGATACGTGCTTTAGTTCTTAAAGGCGACCCCGCTGCAGAGCGTGTGCCCAAGGAAGTAGAAATTGTGATCGGTGACGTTGCGAATACGACGTCACTGGAGCGTTTTTTTACAGTTGAAGACGGTACGGAAGTTATCGTAATCCACTGTGCGAGTATCGTAACAGTTTCAGGCGACTACAGCAAAAAACTTTATGATGTGAATGTAGGCGGAACAAAGAATATTGTGGATAAATGTCTAGAACACAAGGTCAAGAAGCTTGTTTATGTCAGTTCAACCAGCGCAATCCCAGAGCTTCCGAATGGTCATATAATCACCGAAGTAAGCCACTTTACTCCGGACGGCATTGTTGGACATTATGGAAAAACGAAAGCGCTGGCTTCCCAGGCCGTCATGGACGCGGTCAACAAAAAAGGGCTGGATGCGTCAATCATATTCCCGACCGGAATCTGCGGCCCCGACGATTATGCTTATGGTCCGGTTTCCAGCTTTGTCATCGACTATGTAAATGGTAAAATGCCGGGCGGTGTTGCAGGCAGTTTCAATGCGGTGGATGTGCGCGATTTGGCGGACGGGGTAATATCCTGCTGCAATAAAGGCCGCAAGGGTGAAGGATATATCATGGGTAACGTTTGTGTTTCCATGAAGGAAATGTTTCAGCACATTAGCCGTACCAGCGGTGTAAAAGAAGTAAAAACAATCCTTCCAATTTCAGTTGCCAAGATTTTTGCTCATTTGGCCGCTCTGGGAAGTAAAATCACAGGAAAGCCAGCACTGCTCACGATGTTTGGAATATACAATCTTGCCAGGAACAATAATTTCAGCAGTGAAAAGGCAGAGCGTGAGCTTAATTATCACACCCGCCCGTTTGAAGAAACCATGGCTGACACAGTGAAATGGCTCCGTAAAGAGGGCAAAATTTTTATAAATGCCGCAAGGTAACTGGCTTACGAAGCAACAAAACGAACGCAGCATCAAGTTCTGAAAGGGTAAAAGATATGAAAAAGGCAATCGCAATAGCAGTACCGATTATCCTGGTACTCATAGGAGTTCTTCTGGTGTTTTTAAAGAAGGATAAAACATTTTTCTCAAACTGCGATTTATGAACAAAGTCCGGGTTCATTGGAAATGTTTTCAAAGAACCCGGACTTTTATGCGCAAAAACATTTTAAAACTTATCAAGTGTCCCTTTACTCATTCTGAAACACGGCCGCACGATTTTGCGGTATTTTAGCGCGATACTCACTCGGGCTAAGACCGGTATTTTTTCGGAAAATTTCACCGAAGTAACTTTGTGAGCTGAACCCAAGCGTGTCGCTTATATCCGCAACATTCAAATTGTTATCTTTCAAAAGAACCTTTGCCTTCTCAATTTTTTGCTGTGTGGCAAATTCTTTGACAGTGAATCCGGTCTCCCTTTTGAATTTCTTTGTAAAGTAGTAATCTGTATATCCTAGTTTTGAGGCCAAGTCGTGTATATCTAGCTTTTTTTCTGGATAAAGGCTGATATAGTCACTGCAGGTTCGAATTTGCGGCGAAATACCGACGTCTGTTTTTAAACGATATACTCTATGGATATAGTCGTCAAGCATCGCATGGTTAATTTCAGCCAGTTCAGATAGAGTATCGCAGCTTTCTGTATTTTGAATATACCGGTCGCTGAGGAGATATGCAGTTTCCGGAGATAAACCTCCCAAAATAGCGGCGCGGCAGCATAAAGCTGTAAAAACTATCACTGAATTTTTAACCTGCCGAATATAATCGCCGTTCGCAAGCTTACCCAAATTTCCAAATGAGGCTAACCGATCCATCTCCTTTTGGTATTTAAGATTACCCTCACGTACAAACTTCAACATTTTTTGTTCGGCAATATAGGTTCCATGATTAGGTTCCACACGGGATTCATTTACAGAATCATCTTTTTCCGAAAGATTTAAATAGGTGAATTCACTGATCGTCATTTTTTCGCAGGTCAAGCAGTAATGCAACATAATACCATATTCAAAAAAACGAACCATAGAAATAACAGGAAAATCACTGATAGTGTCCATGAATTCAGTCTTTAAATTGCCGGTAAGATCAAGCTTTTCTAACCTGTTTTCTATGGCTTTGATGGAATAATCGTCCGTGAATGCCGGACCGAGAACGTGAATCTTGATAGGAACTCCGTTAAGCCTTTCAATATCGGATATCCAAACCATTCCAATCGAATTGGTAACCACGAATGGCTTTCCAAGATCGAAAGTCAGTGTCCTGTTTTTTATTTCATCAGCTATTTCACTGTACTTTCCACTTGTCATATCTAAAGAAAATAAAAGATGAAGGATGTTGCCATGAGGTGCACTGCAGTAATTCACATTGAAAGAAGTATCATATTCCGTGAAGTAAAGATTATACACACATGACACCAGTTCACGCAGTAATGCAATTCGTTCCTCAATACGTTCCATTTTTCTCCTCCTTTTATTTTACAATCGATAGGAAGTCTTCAATAAGGTATACATCTGATTCTCTTTCACAAATAACCTCAGCTGCTTCAATAAGATCCTTATGTGTCGCAGCCACAGCAAAAACATATTGGCATAATGTGGATCTGAGATTCAGAACATCCGTTCCTTTCATGCGAAGCAGTACATCCCCTTCACATTGGCCGACTTTTTTTAAAAAGGCCACGATATTAATATCTTGCTTTAGGTACATGACTTCTCCTTCTGTTTGATACATGATCATTTATTTTATAAAAGTTTTGATTTTGATTAATCCAAGCAAAATAAATCCCATATACTTGTTCTTCTTTAACCATGTTTATTATAGCAAATAAACCATCCACCAACTTATTAATTTTTCGTTTTTTTTATAAATTTTTAGATATTGTTTTATGGTCGACCGAAAAAATGATAAATAAAGCTATTTTTTGATACCTGATTTACTTTCATTTTGCTACACTAACTGTAAGCGTAAAATTAATACAAATTCCGCTTGGCTTATTTATTAACTTTTAGCTAAATACGCAATAACAGAAGAGGGGTAACTTATGAAAGGGAATTCATTTCAAGAAGATTGGATTTTTGGAGAAGTAGACAAGAAGAAAAGAAAAATTTGTCTGCCTCATGATGCAATGCTAGGGCAGGGAAGATCTCCGAACTCTGAGTCAGGAAGCGGTTGCGCATCCTTCCGCGGCGGAATTTATGAATATGAAAAGACATTTTCTGCGCCTGCAGTGGATGTTAATAAGCTATGGTAAGGTGGCAGATGCTTCATCCAGCAAAGAAGGGGAGTTGAAATAGTCGGTTAAGAAATCCGGCTTATCAATAAATGCTTTTAGTGTTTACTGCAACACATAAATCATAGGAGGAATTAGAATGGAACAGAAAGCTACTACAGGAGTACCGGAAGACAGAAAACTAAAATTCAGCGAAAAGTTGGCGGCCACTATTAATGGTGGTTTTGGAACCTTTCATGTTCAAGTGATTCAATTATTTTTACTGTTTTTCTATACGGATATCATGAAAATCAGTCCGGCATACATTGCGGCCTTATTCCTCATTACACGTATTGCCGATGCTTTTCTTTCTCCGGCGTTTGGGATTCTTGTTGACAAAGTAACTACTCCATGGGGCAAATATAAACCGTGGCTGATCTTGGGCGCTTTACTGACAGGTATCTTCGGATGGTTTACTTACACGAATTTCAATTTAGGTCCGACGGGAAATTTAATATATGCAACTATTACTTATGTTCTGTACAGCCTGGTGTTCAATGTCGGTGGGGCTCCTGCTTTAGCGCTGATTCCTGCTATGACTAAACGTATTGATGACAGGGCTTCAATTGGTCAGATATCATTTTTCTTGGCTATAATTGGAGCGATGGTAGCGCAAATCGGCGTACAACCATTATATAAATTACTTGGCGGCGGCAATGATGCAAAAGGCTTCTCGATAATTATGGGCATTGTTGCAATAATTACTATAGTCGTAGCAATTTTCCAGCAACGCGTATTAAAAGAAAGATATCTGATTCAGACTTCGGAAACAAGAAAAGGGCCGTCCATAAAGACAATGTTCAAAGCGGTCTTAACAAACAAAACAGCAATTATCGTATACCTTTATGTGTTTGCATTGAATTTATCGAATGGTATCCGATCCGGCGCAAGCATTTACTACTTTAAATATTATTTTCATAATGATAATTTGCTGGCGATAACAGGCATAGTAGCAATACTTCCGACAATGCTTGGTGTTATGCTGAGTACTGTTGTAAGTAAAAGGTTAGGAATTAAAAAACTGCTCATTATAGCATCAGTAGTGAATATCGCTTCAATGTTTTTGGTAATGTTCCTTCCTTCATCAGGGACCGGAGTTACTATGTATATGGTCTTACTGTGCCTGCTTAGCTTGTTTACCGGATTGGCTACTCCGGTACAAGGTACAATGATGCCCGCCGCAATGGATTATACAGAGTGGAAGACAAAATTGAACATCAACGCTTTCATGGGATCGTTCCAAAGCTTTTTAACTACGCTTGGAAGTGCGTTGTCGGGCTCAATTACAGCAGGAGTGCTTTATGTAGCAGGATATGTTGCCAATGCGCCGCAGCAAAGCAGTGCAAGCATTTTTGGCCTTAAATTGCTTATGGGCGTTGTTCCTGCTGCTGTATTCGTATTGACATTAGGAGTCGTGTTCTTTGATTTGACTGAGGAAAAGCAGAAGCAGATAACAAAGGAATTGGCAGAACGAAGAAAAGCAGCAAGCAATGAGGAAGCATAGATCTGACGAACACCATTGTGGAGGAAAATAATATGAAGCAAGCTGAATCCGGTTCTGTTCGAGTTTCTGTGCTTGCAGCACCATCCTGTTTAACAACTTTGATATTAGAGGAATAGTAATTAATAATTCTTGAGCAAACGAGAAGGAGCATTATTGTATGAATATGGACATCAAAAAAACCGTTTCCGAACTCACACTGGAAGAAAAGGCGGGCCTTTGCTCCGGAAGCGGCTTTGCGCGCACCAAAGCAGTGGAACGGCTAGGAATACCGGCTGTCATGATGTTCGACGGCCCGCACGGACTGCGCAAGCAGGATGGCAAAGAGGATCACCTCGGACTCAATGAAAGTATTAAAGCCGTCTGTTTCCCTGCCGCTTGCGCACTCGCATCCTCTTTTGATGAAGAGGTCGCCGAGAACGTTGGCGAAACATTGGGCAGGGAATGCCAGGCGGAGCATCTTGCCATGCTGCTAGGCCCGGGCGTGAACATCAAGCGGAGTCCGTTATGCGGGCGAGATTTTGAATACTATTCGGAAGACCCGTATCTTGCCGGCAAACTCGGTGCCGCAATGGTGCGTGGTATCCAGAGCCAGGGTGCTTCAGCCTGTGTAAAGCATTATACAGCCAATAATCAGGAAACTCTGAGGATGAGCGGCAACTCCGTTGTGGATGAGCGTACATTAAACGAAATCTATTTGTCGCCGTTCGAGACCGTCATAAAGGAAGCGCACCCCAAGTCTGTTATGTGCGCTTACAACAAGGTCAATGGTACGTTTATGTCGGAAAACAGGAAGCTGCTCACGGATATTCTTCGGGGAAAATGGGGATTTGATGGTTTCGTGGTTACCGATTGGGGTGCAGTCAAGGACCGCGTTACGGGAATTAAGGCGGGCGTCGATCTGGAGATGCCCGGCGACGGGAAATCCAACACGGATAAGATTGTTGCCGCTGTCAAAAACGGGACTCTTGCGGAGGCTGAACTCGACGCCGTCGTAGAGAACATCCTGAAGTTTGTTGCATGGGCCTCCGAACATCAAAAAGAGGATGTTATTTTTGATCGTGAGGCAGACTATCGGGTCGCGGCAGACGCGGCCAAGGAATGCGCTGTTCTGCTCAAAAACGACGGTGCCGTCCTGCCACTGCGCAAGGATGCAGAAGTGGCATTTATCGGTGAATTTGCCGTCTCGCCTCGGTATCAGGGATCGGGCTCTAGTCATGTCAATAGTCAGAAAGTGGTCAGCGCGCTCGATGCCGCCTCCGGTTTGAATATTACATACGCTCAGGGCTACCGTTCCAAAGAGACTGCCACTGATGAAACTCTGCTGCGCGAAGCTGTCGAAGCCGCAAAAGCCGCAAAAGCCGCCGTCCTCTTTGTCGGTCTGCCCGAAACTTTTGAGACCGAGGGTGCAGACCGGACAATACTCGACTTGCCGGGAAATCAGAACGAACTGGTTGCCGCCGTGTCCGCTGTACAGCCCAATACGGTAGTAGTGCTGTACAACGGTGCGCCTGTCACCATGCCATGGGCGGATTCAATTCCGTCGATTCTGGAACTGTATCTTGCGGGTGACGGCGCGGGTGAAGCGACGGTCGCACTTCTGTTTGGAGATGCAAATCCGTCCGGAAAACTTGCCGAGACTTTTCCTAAGAAGTTAAGCGACACACCGAGCTATCTGAATTTTCCCGGTGATCACGGACGCGTGGAGTATCACGAAGGTGTCTTTGTCGGCTATCGCTACTACGACAAAAAAGAAATGGATGTCCTGTTCCCGTTCGGGCACGGTTTAAGCTATACCAGCTTTGCATACAGCGATCTTAAGATGGATAAGAACGATATGAAAGACACAGAGGAGGTTTCCGTCTCCGTTTTTGTCAAGAACACCGGCAGCCGGTTCGGCAAAGAAGCTGTCCAGCTTTACGTGTGCGACGTGGAGAGCACTCCGGTGCGTCCGCAACGTGAATTGAAGGGCTTTGCAAAGGTCGGGCTGAACCCCGGCGAGAGTAAGGTGGTAAGTTTCAAACTCAGCAAGCGTGCCTTTGCCTATTATGATACACGTATGCATGACTTTGTTGTGGAGACAGGAGAATTCCTAATCGAAATTGGAAGTTCCTCCAGGGACATCCGGTTAAGTTCACCCATCAAGGTTTACTCGACCACTGTGATTCCCATCAAATTCACTCGAAATTCCACTATGGGTGATGTAATGCAGTCCCCAAAAGGGCAGGCTCTGATGGCATCCTTAAAACAAAACATGCCAAATGGGGCTGAAGATCAAGCTAACGCAATGGGCGGTGGCGCCTCTGCAATGATAGAAAATATGATGAAAGAAATTCCGCTGGCGTCGCTGATATCTTATGGCAAGATATCGGAAGAACAGCTTGAAGGAATACTGCAGATGCTGAATAGCTGAACCAGATACCGCGAAAAGTATCATTCTGAAGGTTATATAACCCAATCACCCCGCTTAATTGCGAAAGCGGGATGAAAATATAAAATGAATGGTGCTTCAAAAATATTAGAGGAAAAGAGAGGTTGTTAAAATGAGAATTAGAAGCAATGTGAAATTAGTGGATTTGATAAAGAGCGCAAAATTATGTGAGGAGGATGTCTTCTTTAAAACTGAAGATGGTAATGTATTAAATATGAAATCTATGTTATCCACGCTGCTTTTACAATCGATTGCAGATGATTCCTTAATAGCTAAAGGGCAAATTGTCTGCATGAATGAAAATGATTATAAAGTGCTGTCGGATCTTATTGAATGAAGCAGACTCTAATAGCATCCTTGCACCTCTGCAATGTTGAAAATATGATTAGTGCTACGCGTAATTACATAAGCAGGAGTGTAAGATAAATTTATTAAATTCGTTAGCAGAGAGAGCCAACCCTTTGTTGGCTCTCTCTGCTAACGGCGGTCGGTTGCTGTGACTTTCGCCAAATATTTATAGTATGGGGAGATATTATCATGAGGACCCTTCACTTTGATTACGCCGGTGATGGACTGTGTGTAATAGGAAAACTTGTTCCGCTGTTTTGCGTAAAAGCCAATCGGAAAAAGATAAGCTGTAACGTAAAAGTTTATGGAGGCACAGTAGGACTGCACTCTAAAAAACTAAATTGTGACGTGCCTGTTCAATTGGAATTCGCAGTACTGCCTTAATTCAGGCTTTCTTGCAAAAATATCGTTTTTTATATTTTAGTTGAGCAAAATGAAGATAAGAAAATACAGTTTCAGATAACGTATTCGAAGAAATGTCATTATAATAAACTCAAAAAAGAGGGTGAAAAGACGTGCTGAACATAATCCCATATCCAAGCAGGACGGTGCAGATAAACGGGGGCGTATGCGTCCTTTCTGAAATGCTTCACGTTGAGGAAAACGAATTTTCAGACTGGTGCGCAGCTGCGTTCGTGGAGCGGACGCATATTCGCAGGGGAGAAAGCAAGCTTTCCCTGCGGCTCCAACGGGATGCTTCTATGGAGGATGAGGCGTACAAACTGGAGATTCGTCCGGCTTCTCTATATGTGACCGCTTCATCCGAACAGGGCGTCATTTGGGCCTTGACCACCGCAGCCAACCTGTTGGATGGGAATACCATTCCTTGCTGCGTGATTGAGGATGCACCCCGCTATCCCCACAGAGGGATCCATCTGGACTGCGCCCGCCATTTCTTCCCAATCGAGACCGTGAAGCGTGTCGTAGAGGGCATGAGTCTGGCGAAACTTAATGTCCTGCACTGGCACCTCTCCGACGACCAGGGCTGGCGAATCGAAAGTAAACAGTATCCCATGCTCCATCAGGTCAGCGGTGATTATTACACCCAGGATGAGATTCGCGCTTTGGTGGAATTCGCCCGTATCCGCGGCGTGGAAGTCATCCCGGAAATTGATATGCCGGGGCATACAGCCGGTATCCTGGCGGCTTATCCTGAACTCAGCTGCTCCGGCAAAACGGTTTCTCTCGCTGCCTCCGGCGGCATCTATCCCATCATTTTGTGTCCGGGCAAAGAGGAGACCCTCCTTTTTATTGAAAAACTTCTGAGGGAGATCATTCCCCTGTTCGCGGGACCGCGGTTTCATATCGGTGGAGATGAAGCTCCCAAAACGGAGTGGGCCAAGTGCCCCCACTGCCAAAGACGGATGCAGGCTGAAGATATTTCGAACCTTCAGCAGCTTCAGGGGTGGTTTACCGCCCGGGTAAAACAGATTCTGGAGCGCCACGGAAAGCAGGCCGTCTGTTGGAATGAAACGCTGTTGGCGGCCAACGCTCCCCAGAATATCCAGATCCAGTACTGGACCCTGCAGCACCGTGCCGCCATGGAGCCGTTCATTCAAAAGGGCGGTCAGTGGATCTATTCCGATATGTTTGAGCTGTACTTTGATTATCCGTACAGCATGACGCCGTTGAAAAAGGTCTATAGCATCGCGCCTCATTTTGGAAAATCCGATTGCAGCAAAGGGAATGGATTGCTGGGGATGGAATGCTGCCTGTGGACGGAACACGTTGCGGAGAGTTCCATTTTGGAACAGCTTCTGTTTCCCCGGTCATGGGCAGTGGCGGAATTGTGCTGGTGCGGGAAGCGTGACTATGCTGAATTTGTGAAGCGGCTCCGGGCCGCGCTTGCGGGAGCGGCCGGGAACGCAGTCCGGTTCGCTCCCGATGAAAAATGGGACCCTCGCGGAAAAGCGAGGCGTCAGGACGCGCTGGCATACTTTACAAAAATGAACTCCGCCATGAGCTCCGAAGTCAGGGCACAAACTGTTGAGAACACCGCGCCCAATAAAGAATTCGCCCAAAGCTTTATGACGAAATTTTTCAGGGTCAGTGACTTGCCGTTTCTGCTGGTCACGATGATGAAAGGAGGAAAATAGATGCAAAAGCAGGACTTTAACCGGGGCTGGACTGTACGAAGAAGCGACGAGGAGACCGCCCGCGCGGTAAACCTTCCCCACGATGCCATGCTTTCTGAAGAGCGCAGTCCCACGGCCAAGGCGGGCAGCAGCGGAGCCTTTTTCGCCGGTGGGAAGTACATCTATCAAAAAAACTGGGAGGTTTCCTCCGAATCGGCGGACAAGGCGCTGATTTTGGAGCTTGAGGGCGTCTACCAGAACGCCACAGTCCTCCTGAACGGCAAGGAGGCTGGCGGACACCCTTACGGTTATACGAATTTTTTCGTAAATCTCACGGGGAAGGTCACGGCGGGCAGCAACGAGCTTACCGTCGTCGCCGATAACAGTGCCATCCCCAACACCCGCTGGTACTCCGGCAGCGGTATGTATCGGGAGGTCCATCTTTACATAGGCGAAAAGGATCACATAGATCCCGAAGGGCTGAAATGCTCGGCCCTGAATGGAGAGCAGGTTCGCATACGGACGGCCGGAGCGTTTGGCCCGGACTGCCAGATCGAGGTGGATATTATTAACGCCGAGGGCGAAGTTGTGGCAGCGGGAGCGGGAGCGGATGTGACGCTGACGATCCCCGCGCCAAAGCCCTGGGATGCCGAACATCCCTATCTCTACACTTGCAGGGTTCGCCTGTTTCGCAGCGGAACGCTGGCCGATACGGCCGAAACAACCTTTGGGCTACGCACGCTCTCGTGGGGCAAGGACGGATTTCTGGTCAATGGAAAGCCGGTGTTGTTGAGAGGTGGCTGTATTCATCATGATAACGGGGTCTTGGGCGCCTGCGGTTTCCGTGATGCCGAGTACCGCCGCATCCGCATTATGAAAGAGGCGGGGTTCAACGCCATCCGCTCCGCCCACAACCCTCTGTCCAAGGCAATGCTGGATGCCTGCGATGAACTGGGCATGTATGTGATGGATGAAGCTTTCGATATGTGGCTCGTCCATAAAAATCCGTATGACTATGCGGGCGATACATTCCGCGCCTGGTGGCGGGATGACCTGGCCGCCATGATCAGCAAAGACTACAATCATCCATCGGTGGTACTGTATTCCATCGGTAACGAGATTTCTGAGCTGGGCCGGGAGGACGGCCAGGCCGCGGCACGGGAACTGGTGGCTCTCTGTCATGAACTGGATCCTTCCCGCCCGGTAACCGCGGGGCTGAATATGGCTCTGGCACAGATGGCTTCCCTGAGTAAAAAGAGTAAACCTTTTTCCACAGAGGATGGAAAAATCAAGGACGATACCGCCGGCGCTCCCACTTCGGAGCTGTTCAACAAGCTGATGAATTATCTGGGGAACCGAATGGATAAAGCCGCCTCCACCCGCGGGGCCAATAAGATCGCCGCCGTCATGCGAACGATTTTCGACATCCCCGGCTACAACTACGCGACCTCCCGCTACAAGCGGGATGGACAAGAGGCGCCGAATCAGCCTACGGTCGGAAGTGAGACCATGACCCATAAGCTGTATCAGAATTGGCAACTTGTGAAAGAGATCCCCACCCTCATTGGCGATTTCATGTGGACGGGTTGGGATTACCTGGGAGAGTCGGCGATCGGTACCATCCGCTATATGGATCCCAAAACCAAAAAGGATATCGACCCCGGCCTCATCATCACGTCCGGGGCAGGGGTAATTGACATCTGCGGCAAAATCCGCCCCGAAGCAGAGTGGAACAAGCTGATCTGGGGACTAGCGGATAAGCCGGTCATCAGCGTCGCTCCGTATACCCACGCCGGGCATTTTCACTCCAAGCGGATGTGGCGAAAAAACGACGCCATCGCCAGCTGGAGCTGGGCAGGCTGTGAGGACCAGAAAGCGGATGTAACCGTATATTCTTCCTCCCCTTGTGTGGAATTGCTGTGCAATGGAAAATCTCTTGGCAGACGCAGAGTCAAAGAGGATACGGCGGTATTCCCCCGTGTGCCTTATCAGCCCGGAACGTTAGAGTCGGTAAATCTGGATGATACAGGGAGGGAGCTGGCTCGTTCTTGTCTGGTTTCCGCCACAGGACAGACGGCGATCCAATTGACGCCCGAAACCCTCGCGCTGCGCGCAAACGGCCAGGATCTCTGTTTCTTGAATATTGACCTTGTGGGAGAAAACGGTGTAACGAAATCTTCCGAAGATCAGCGCCTCACGATAGAGGTATTCGGGGCAGGTTCTCTGCAAGGCTTCGGATCCGCCCGCCCCAATATGGCGGAAACCTTTGTGGACACGGCTCACACCACTTATTACGGGAAAGCCCTGGCAGTCATTCGGGCCGGGTATGAGCCCGGGGTGATCCAGGTCACGGTTTCCGGCAAAGCGCTCAAGGCACAAATGGTGCAGATCATCGTCAAATAAGAAAAAGGAAAAAAAGATAATGCAAAAGGAGATCAAAGAGCGCAACGATTCCAAGTAAAACACGGCAGTTCAATGCCAAATACCCACTGGCAGCAATGCTGCCAGTGGGCTTCAAAAGAGGAGCAGTGATATGAAGCAACAGGCATTCAATCCATATCTGCCCAGCTATGAGTACGTTCCCGATGGGGAACCCCATGTATTCGGGGAGCGGCTTTATGTATTCGGCAGTCACGATGCGTTCAACGGAGAGGGCTTTTGTGTAAAGAACTACGTCTGTTGGTCCGCTTCGGTGGACGATCTGGGAAATTGGCGGTATGAGGGCGTAATTTACGATAGGCTTTCAGACCCGCTCAACAAGAAGGGTAATCAGTTCATGAATGCCCCTGACGTTTGTCATGGGCCGGACGGGAGGTTTTACCTTTACTACCAGCTTCATCGGGAAATTGTCGTATCCGTGGCGGTGGCGGATCGCCCGGAAGGGCCTTACAAATTTTACGGGCATGTGAAACACCCGGACGGCACCCTGTATGGCAAGCGAAAAGGCGATGCGTATACGTTCGATCCTGCCGTATTGCGGGATGACGATGGCCGAATTTACCTTTACACCGGGTTTTCGCCCGATAAAGGCGGATTCCGCCTCCTGTTGAAAATGCGGGGCGGAGCTATTGACGGCGGTTGTGTGGTGGAGCTGGAGCCGGACATGCTCACGGTCAAGGGAAGGCAGTATGATACCGTTCCCGGCCCAATCCAGGCGAGGGGGACCCGATACGAGGGTCATGGCTTCTTTGAGGCCAGCAGCATCCGCAAGATCAACGGGCTCTACTATCTGGTGTACTCCTCTATCCTGAGCCATGAGCTGTGTTATGCCACCTCCCGCACGCCTGTAGGGCCGTGGGAATACGGCGGCACCATCGTGAGCATCGGCGATATTGGACTCCCCGACGTAACGGAGAAAAATGCCCGGAATTTTACCGGCAACACCCACGGTGGAATGGTGCAGCTCAATGGCCAGTGGTGTATCTTCTACCACCGGCAGACCAACCGGCAAAAGTGCGCCCGCCAGGGCTGTGCCGAGTCTATCACGATCGCGCCGGACGGCAGTATTTCTCAGACGGAATTGACCTCCTGCGGGCTGAATGGTGCTCCCCTGTGCGGAAGCGGAACGTATGAGGCCAGAATCGCTTGTAATCTCTGGGGCGCAAAGGGGACCTATCCCTATGTACAGCTCCATCACAAGGAATCGGAGTATCCCTATTTTACCCAAGGCGGCGCAGACCGGGAAGACAATCCCAATCAGTACATCGCCAATCTGAAAGATGGCGCTGTGGCAGGGTTCAAGTATTTCACCTTTGACGGAGAGGACAACATCTCGGTCACACTGCGTGGAAACGGGGAAGGTGTTTTGGAGATACAGGATGACCTCAATGCTCCCCCGGCGGCGCGGATTCAGATCACCTCCTGCGGCAGCTGGAAGGATTTTTCATCATCTATGGCTCCGCTCCACGGGAGATGCGCCCTGTTCTTTGTCTTCCGCGGCACGGGAGCAATGGATTTTCAAAGATTTACACTTTCCAAAAACGGTCAGGAATAAAGCGACAGGAGGATTTACAATGAATTTTCCAAAGGATTTTTTGTGGGGTACTGCAGCAGCCGCCTATCAGGTGGAAGGGGCGTATGATGAAGACGGAAGGGGTCTCAGTGTTTGGGACGCACTGAGCGAGGGCCATGTAAAGCATGGGGAAAATGGGAATATCGCCTGCGACCACTACCATCGCTATAAGGAAGATATCGCCATTATGAAGCAGCTGGGCCTGAAGGCCTACCGTTTATCCATCAGCTGGCCTAGAATCATGCCCCAGGAGGGCGTGGTCAATGAAAAAGGGGTAAAATTTTATCAGGATCTGGTAAAGGAGCTGGTTGAAGCGGGGATTGAGCCAATGGTCACGCTGTATCACTGGGATCTCCCCATGTGGCTGCATGAAAAGGGCGGATGGTACAATGACTCCATTAGTACCGCTTTTGAGGAATATACAAAAGTGGTCGTAGATACCCTTTCGGATCAGGTGTCCTATTGGATGACGATCAATGAGCCCTGCTGTTTCATTGGCCTCGGCTATATTTTGGGGGATCACGCTCCCTTTGAAAACGCGATCGGCGATTACCGTGACCCGGAATGCCGAAGAGCTATGGTAGGAAAGCTGGGCGTTTTGACCCGCAATGCTCTCTTGGCCCATGGCAAGGCGGTTCAGGTCATTCGTACCTGTGCGAAAAAAGCGCCGCAGATCGGCGTCGCGCTGAATGGCGCCCTGTTCGCGCCCAAAGAGAATACGCCGGAGAGCATCGCCGAGGCCAGGGCCAAAACTTTTTCACCGGAGAGCGCTTTCAACGCCGTGAATTGGTGGGCCGACCCCATGATTTTGGGCTCCGCGCCAGATGCACTGCATCCTTTCCTGTCGGACGCGGACATGAGCGTTATCTGCCAGCCGCTGGACTTCTTTGGGTATAACTGCTATAACACCAAGAACTATGAGGATTCGGCGTTTCCGAATGCGGATGTATATCCGGGTATGCCCCGCACCGCCATGAACTGGCCCATTACGCCGGACGCGCTTCAGTGGGCCGCGGAATTCTTCTATGAGCGGTATCGCCTCCCCATTTTGATTACGGAGAATGGCATGGCAAACTTCGATTTTGTCATGAGCGACGGCGCAGTCCACGATCCACAGCGAATCGAGTACATCAAAGCTTATTTGGATGGACTCAGTCAGGCTATGGACAATGGTATTCCTGTAATCGGCTATCTCTATTGGTCCCTGCTGGACAATTTTGAGTGGGCCGAGGGATATGACAAGCGGTTCGGGCTGGTGTATGTGGATTACCAAACGCAAAAACGGGTTTTAAAGGATTCTGCCTACTACTTCCGCGATCTGATTTCCGCAACATAAAGGCAAACCACATGCGCAGCAGGATTCCGCTTTTTTTCATGTAATGCGCTCCTCGTGATGAGCGTCCGTTCTGCATGGAGAAGCACTTGAGCAAAGCCAATATGTCTTAAAGGCCTTGGCTTTCAAGACTATTGGCTTTGCTCAGTACACATTATAACACAGGGTGATAGAATATGAGCATTGTGAGGACTGTATCAGGAGGGCTGGCAGAACAGTAATAGGTTACCATACGGGCAGTAATGCCACATTTTTCTCCGGCTTCTTTGACCGTTAAATATTCCATAGCAGTACCACCTTGTTTAATGTACACTAATATTATATTTCGAGAAATCGAATAATTCAAATAAGTCTTTTTTATCGGATTCTTGAGCTATCTACTAAATGGCAAGCAATGCATCGTGATACCCACAATGCCCATTCCCCGATTTTTCGCTTTCGCGAAAACCGTGAAATTGCTTGTCGGTGGCAGTGCCCCCAATCCCCTGATCACACAATAAATTGTGCGGCTGCGCGTCCTGCGGACGCTTCCGGAAGCATGGACAGCTTAACGCTGCTCATGCTCTTTTCCGATTCGCATTTGTCGGGACCAAGCAGACGATCCACATTGGCCTTGAGGCATGTGACGCATTGGGAATGTATGTATTGGATGAAGCATGGAATATGTGGTATAATGCAAAGACTGCATATGATTACGCGAATTATTTTGAATTGCATTATAAGGAAGATGCCAGGGCAATGGTGGAGAAGGACTTTTTAATCACCCCTCCGTCATCATGTATTCCATTGGAAATGAGGTTTCAGAGCCAATTGAGGAAAAAGGTGTTGCACTTGGAAAAGAATTGGTGGAACTGTTTCATTAACTAGACGGATCAAGACCTGTAACAGCCGGAATCAATATAACTCTTCTTCTTATGGCATCTCTGATGAAAGGTAATACGACTGTTGCCATGGAGGAAGGAAAAAAATTGAAATCGGTGAGAATCTTGAACTGCCGGGAACTGATAAGATGGACAGTACCGCCTATAACCAGATGATCTCTGAAATGGGCAGCCGAATGAATATGGCTGCAGCGTCAAAGCAAGCGGGTCAGTCGTCATCGCCCATTTTAGACGTTCTTGATATCGCTGGATATAATCATGCATCAAGCCGTTATGCCATCGAAGGGAAAATGCATCCGGACCGCATCGTTGTAGGAAGCGGGACCTTCCCCTATGAATGTGTGCGGAAACGACTTTGCCCCGGTTTCATTAACTATTCAAACGGCCCGTAGGCAATAAAATAGCGTTATAGTACTAATTGAGAACAGGTGTTTATATGAGCATTGGTTTTGCAAATACATAATATTTTTATTAATCTGGAGGCTAACATGATTAACAACGATCTGTTTATCCGTGCATATCAAGCGGGTGATAAATCACAGGTACAGAAGATCTGTTTATGCACAGGACCTGAAGGTATATGGGAGCAAAAGGAAATGCAGAATATATTACTTACAGCTTTTTGTAATTATTACATTGATCATGAACCACACAACTGCTTTGTTGCTTCGGATGCTGAAAAAATTGTAGGATATATACTTTGCGCTGAAAATTCAGTCGTTTGGGCAGATTGGCTTCGAAACAATTATATAGCCCAAATGGAGGAAAGCCCTTTGATTGCATTTTATAAAGGAATTATGAAAGCACCACTAAAATACGCAGATGAATATCCAGCTCATCTCCATATCGATATACTGCCTGATTATCAACACATGGGAATTGGATCTAAATTGCTGGATACTCTAATTTCGCATCTTAAAAGTAAAGGATTGCCAGGCATAATGCTCTCTGTCGCGGGTGACAATCTAAAAGGTATAAAGTTTTATGAAAAGTATGGATTCTCTGCCTTAGAAGAAACTCCACAAGAAATTGTGATGGCTATTGATTTGAAATAGCAACATCTATTTAATTTTAAATTAAATAACTTTTTTGCAACTCTATGTGCAAGGAGGGAGAAGTAGATGCGAAGTCAGCGCAAAGTAATTTGAAACCGTGGGGATAGATGGCTAACCGGTTATAATGTCGAGCGGTGTGTTACAATATTTATTCGGAGGAATTGTAATGGAACAAAATAGTAGTGTCATATTATCTGCTTCAGAGGAACAGGAAGAAAAAAACTAAAATTTGGTGCAAAAGTAGCAACTCAAATTTATGGCTTTTTTTAATATTGAAGAGGTATTGCGATGATTTATCAAGAGAAATTGGAGATAGAGAATACTTTAAATTATAATGATTTTTGCTGTTTTATTTATAGTAGTGATCATACGTACTTTGGAAATCACTGCCATCCTTATTATGAAATTATATATATCACAAAAAATAGCGAGTTACTTACTTTGGACGGCAGGTCTTGCCTTTGCAGTCAAGGCGATCTGATGTTTGTACCATCCCTTATTCCTCATTCTATCTCGCCAATCTCAAATGAAATGACCGAGCACATCATACTGCAGGTAAGTAATAGCTTTTTAAAAAGCACCGG
>JAEWDK010000010.1 GCA_023390175.1 Bacillota bacterium | reverse complement strand
TTCGGCAATCACAATGTTTTTAATCTGCTTGAATTCCTTCTGCTGAGAAAGCGGCAGGGGCTCAGGCAAATGGTCCTTATAGGTGCGCAGAACCTCGTTTCGGAGCTCCTGCCATTGGGCATAGGCCACCGCCACTCGTTCGTCCTTCGCCAGCTCGTCCACGATCTGATTGACCAGCTCCTTGAGCGGAGCTTTTAGGTAGCCGTACTGCTTTTTCCCGGCCGTGTACTTCAACCGCTCCGCCAGTCGGGACATCAGACCTTCAATGGCCGGGCTTGCGCAGATTCCTGTTCGCATCTGCTCCAGAAGCTCCCGCAGGGTATCCTGGCTCTCAGCGGTCAAGGAGTCCCGCTGTGCTGTCTGTTCGGAATAAATTTGGAGCAGATCCTGCTGAAAGATTTCCCGTGCGAGGCTGCTCCGCATCGTTTCGATGGCCGGTTTGGTGACGTAGCCCTCACGGGGATCAGCGGAATAGACGATCATGTGGCAGTGCGGATGATGACCCTCGTTGTGAAAAGCGGCGTACCAGCGGAGATTTTCCGGTGCGATCTTCATCTGCTCCGCGAAGACGTTCCGCTGCTTCCGAAGGAGCGCCATCCACGCGGCGGCGTTGTCATAGCCGAGACGGGCGGCGTCTTCCCGCCGCAGGGAGATGATCGGCGTCCAGATGTTGCCCGTGTGTTGGGCCGCTTCCACCGCCACCCGCGACAGCACCAGCGGCGTGTTCTCGTCGGAAAACAGACCGTGAGCACCGAACTTTTCAGCGCGGGGGCGGGTGGCGATATAATTGACGTAGACCTCCTGATGCGACAGCTGATCGAGATTCTGATCCAGCGCCGCCGAGATCAGCTCCGCGGCGTTCTCCACGGTCGGGTTGTTTTGATAGTCCTCGTATTCAAACAGCCGGTCGGAGTCGGGAAATCGCGCGAGGATGTCCGCGATGAGCTGCTTCTGTTTTCCTGTGGCCGGGAGGCTCCGCCTGTTCTGAGGGATTTTTTCGACGCCCTCTCGCGTCGCCATATAGGTCACGAGATTTTCCGCATGTTCAGCCGCGTTTTTCAGATACCGGCACTTGAAAATAATCCGGGGCATAATCATTCACCCTTCTGAAATTTTGTTACGTCCTCGAAGGTCACGGCCCCGACCGATTTCTTTACGTCGCTGACGCACTTGCCCCGCAGACGGCGAAGGGTGGCTTCGTCCACGTCGGCGGTGGAGGCTAGGACGTTCATCATCATGCTCATTTCCACCGCCAGCTTGAAGATCAGACGGGCCATGCGGTTCTCCATGCCATCCACCATGCCGGTCATGGCCGAGGTGATAGCGGCTGGAAGATAGCGCACGCCTTCCTCCGCGGAGATATAGCCGCAGTAAAATTTGATTGCTTTTTCAATAAATTCGCTCTGGCTCTGACAGTTATCCCGCCGATACCAGTCCGCCACCAGCTTTCTGGTTTCCGGATACATCCAAAGCGGAAACTTCTTTTTGTTCTTTGTTTCTTCCGACATGCGAAAACCTCCATTCACGCGAAAAGGGGCCGCAACTCCGGTCGCAACCCCTTTGAAATCTTTGATTTTTCCTGTGTTTTCGGCATTCCGCTTTTCTCATAACCCCGGAAGCGACTCCAAGGGCCGGATTCTGACCCCGGTGAGAAACGTCCCCGACCCGCGTTGCGGGGCGGTGTAAGTCGAAGCGGGGGCGTTTTACGACCCCGCTTCTTTAACCCGCATCGTTTTCGACCCCATGGTTCACCTCCGGCTCCGGAGCCTTACCGGTCGGTCGGCTGTCTGCCAAATTTCCGTGCACGGCTCCGACACGGGGCGCAACCGTTTTTGATGGTGTAAACGTGCCATCCCGTGGGGAAAACGCGGCACAGGGGCACACGGGCGGTGACGCGGGCTTTCATATCTGCTGTGTCATTTGGCCGTCAGATTCTCCGATTCAGCCTGGATGCTGCCGCAGTACGCATTCAGCGGGATGCCATGGCGCCTGCGGCGCGAACGGCAGAGAGAAAAATAGCGAGCCCGCCGTATCTCTCAGACAGCGGCGCTTTCATCCCGGTGGCCGGGAGCTTTTCGAAGCTCCGCCGGAACATTCCTTTCATAGAGTTCCTGCAGGTGTTCTTCCAGTCCGGCGCGAAGCTCAGCTTCGCTCATGTGTTCCCGAAGGACGCTCAGCTTTTCTCTGTCATACCGGATCTGAACCGTTGACATTTTCATAAGTGGTTTCTTCCTTTCCGTATCGATTTCAAACAGAAGTGAGCCAGGTTGGTGCAACTTTCCGCGCGGCTGCCGGAAGGCACGAAATAGTTGAGCCAACTTGGTTTATATTTCGTCCAGCGCGTGGATGAGGCTGTCTGGGAGATCGGCCAACTGCATTTCATCGACCGCATCAGCCAGTAGAGGGGATGACCGACATTGGAGGATTTTTAGTTCCTCACTGACTGCCTGCCGGATAATCCGCTCTATGTGATCTGCCTGCTTCGCCGCCAGTAGGCCGGAAACCACACACTCGGTGCGCTGGCGGCTGCCCTGATCGGCAAGAAGGGCTTCGGCTTCCCGATGCCTGGGATCATCCATGTCAAACGAAAGATAGTACCGCTTTCTCATAGGCTCACCCCATCAGGAGGCGGTACCCGTCCGCGTTGGCAAATCGGTTCAGGACCGCCACTGTATTGATGCCCTCGCCGCGCAGCCGGGATTCCAACAGCTCCGCGCCGCCGCCCGCGAACACCGTGGGAAGCTTCAGATCGAGTCCTCTTTCACGAAGAGCGTTGAACAGCTCTTTGCGGTAGGCCGCGACCGACTGCTCCACCACTTCCTCGATCCGCCTGCGGTCGGCATGCTGAATCTGCCCTCGGATGGCATCGGTAACAAGCTCGTCCGAGAGCAGAATGTCGTTTTTCTGAAGCGCGTCCTGAATCCGGCTGTAGAGCGTGATGGTTCCCATGCGCAGGCTAGCACAGCTGGATCGGTCCAATCGGAAATTGTGAACCGTGAGAATGTCCACGGTGTACCCGCCGATATCCACCAGCGTGATGCTCCGGTATTCCTTCAGCTGCTGATAGTACCGGCAAAGCGCCGCGTGCCCCTGGGCGAACACTTTACAATCCGCGATACGGCAACGGTAAGGTGTACCCTCGAATACAAATGAGAGATTGTCACGCAGAAAATACCGGCGGAATGCTTCCTTCTGCACTCCGTAGCTGTCGATGGGAAGCCCCACACCGAGGATGATCTCCGCGTTGACGGCTCCTGTCCTTTTCATCGCTTCCGCGATGGCCGGGAGCGTCAGGATGAAGGTATCCGGCTCTTTGGTTTTATCCTGCTGAAAGCGCAGGCGGCGTTCTCCGACAGCATAATATTTTCCCTCGTAGAAAAGCTGCATCTCCGGCGTGATGAATTCCTTGTCGCTCACCGCGTAGCCGGAGGCATAGAGCATCCCCTCCGAGGATTTGGTGTTGTAGTTTCCGTTGTCCACACCGAGCTTGATCATAGCTCGCACCTCCTTCTTCTGTGAATCACATGCTCAAGGTCATGCCCTGACCCTCCTGCTCGTCAGGGCCTTCAGGCTCGGGAGAAGCTTCCGGCACCGGTGCCGCCTCGGATGCCGCCTGTCGGGAACGGCGGGGCTGGTGCGCGGGGCGCTCTCTGGCTGACGCCGGGGATTCCTGCCGTTGCGCGGACACCGGCTCCATGCGGCTCTCCACATACTCTCGCACCTGCGCGGGAACCAGCTTTTCATAGGTTTTGTCCAGATAATCCTGCAGTTCATGCTCAATGCTCTGCTGCTTTTTGTCCATAAAAAAGCGGAGAGCGTCCAACTTCTCAGTGGGGAAGGACAGATTCAGTTCCGTTGTGCTCATTGGTTTTTCCTCCTATTTCGTAATGTAGCTGATGTACGGGATCTGCAGCCACGCGCTCCAGCCGCGGCCCGCCAGCTTCGTTTTTACCACGCCGTATTTCGTGCCCATCGCCTCGATCACCTCGCCATTTCCGATGTAGACGCCGATGTGCCCCGATTTCCAGACGGCGAGGCCGGGCGTGTCGGGCATGGTATCCATGGAACCCTTGACGGTGGCGGCGCTGTGCATGCCGTCCGCGCCCACGTCCTTCATGCCGTTGGTCCCGTACTCGATGGCTTTCGTGTTGGGATTGAACCAGCCGTAACCTTTGATGAGCCCGACACAGTCTGTTGTCCTGCCGCCCAGCCAGTTTTCACGAATGAAATCCGCGTAGCTGCCCACGCCGTCCGGGTACTGCTTCAGCTTGGACGCAAACAGCGAATCCGTCAGCACATCGCCGTAGGTGCCCCAAACATATCCCCAGTCGGAGTCATAGGCGTTCTTCGCGTAGATGACCAGGTCCAGGTTGTTTTTGGTTTCCGGGTGGAGCAGGGTGAGACCGTCCAACGCGATTCCGCTTCCGCCGCCTCGCTCGATCCCGCCGCTGTACGATCCGGCCCCGCCGCAGGCGATCTTTCCGTAGATCTTCTGCGCGTTAGTTCTGTCGTCGCCGCTTGCCGAGATTCCCGACGTCGAGAGGTTCGCGTAGGCCGTATCCAGATTGACCGGAACAGCGACCGTTTCGGTTTCCGTTTTTTCCTCTCCGGTCGCCTCATCCTTCACAGTTTTGGTTCTTTCCTCATATCCGACGAAGCAGTCCACAAAGGATCGGGCCTCCGCGCCGGACAGGGACAGGTGGTCGGCGCCGAAATTCAGAGCGTAAAAAATAGATTTGATCCGGACGCTGTCCAATGTGCCGCCATCCATCTCCGCCTCCGCGCCGGAAATCGCCTGATCCAGCGCGGAAAAACAGTTCCTCATATCCTCAATATGAGCGGTATACTCGGCGGGCGCGGAGGACGAGAAAGCGCCGCCGTTGAAACACAGGTCAACGGCGGCGTTGTTATGCTGGGAAGTACCGGAGAGAAGGCTGAGAATCAGGACGATTGCCAGAATGACGGGCGTCAGAATGGCGGCGATCAGGATTCCGGCCGCCTTCCACGTTCGTTTGTCGGTGGCGGCGGCGATGGCGGCCTTGACCGCCAAGGCAATTGCGGGAGCTGCCAAGTGATTTTCCCCCTTTCAGCACGAAACAGGATGCTTTCCGAACAGCCGGAAGCACCCTGTTTCTGCGGTATGTTTTTTTATAATTCAGTTGGGTTGATGATCTGTACGATCCGGTTTTGGCTCCGGGCGTATCGGACCGTATAGCCCGTCCCGCCGTTGGAGCCGTCCCAAACAGCCAGCACATACCGGCTGCGGTCGACCATGTAACGGTTGCGTTTTATCATGCAGTCGCGCGTATAGCCGGTCTGCAGCATAGTTTCCTTTGAACACCTTTCCACGATGGAAAAATAGCGTTCCCGCTGGTTTACCGACCACTTGGCCGCCTGTGTTTCGCAAGGAAGCGCGCACTCCAGCGTGATATCCGGATACTGCTCCTGCAGACACAAGATAACCTCGGCTGTCCATTGGTCCACACCGAGAGCCATCCCGCTGATGAAATGGGTCACATGCTGCTCCGTAATCAGACGGATTATTTCCTGCTTCAGCCGTTCTTTGATTTGCAGGCACAGCCTGTTGCCCTCGTCGAAGCCGAAGGGCATCTTCTGCGGCCGCAGTCCCGTAAAGCAACAGGTGCGGTAAAGATCCAGCTCGCTATTCCCTGATCGATTTCCCATACTTTTTACTCCTTCTGTATAAATTCTTGTATAGTTAGCTATAAGAGATATTATAAATCTCTTATAGCTAATTTTCAACAGTAAATAGACTCTGTAAGCTAATATATAAAGGAGCTGATAGTTATGAAAACCGAATTGGAAAAGGGTGAGCTTGGATCGGCTATCCGCGCCGCGCGTCTGGAAAAACACCTTTCGCAGGAGGAATTGGCAGAGCTGGTCGGGATTACGCCGACGCATGTCAAGCATATTGAAAGCGAACACCGCAAGCCGTCGATAGAGCTTCTGTACCGGCTGGTGCGGACATTGAACCTGTCGCTGGACACGCTGTTCTTTCCGGAACGGGCGGATGGGCTGGAGACCTACCGCAAAACCGAACGGCTGATGCGGCAATGCAATGAGAAACAGCTTCAGATTCTTTACGCGACCATTGAGGCGATGTTAAGGGAAGACAGCTGAGAAACGGGCTGTACCGGCTGGTACGGCTCGTTTCTTTCTTTACCACCATTTCGGTCCGAACAGCGTGCCCTGCTCCGGCTCCGCTTCCTGCTGCTCCTGCGCCAGCCGAATGGATCTCTCCACGGCCTGTTCAAGAAAATTTGTGTTGAAACCGGAGGTATGGTAGCCCTCCAGGATGGTGTTCATGTAGTAGTCGGACGGGGTCCCGAAGGGATGCCCGTCGTTCATGATGTAAACCATCGCGGAGGCTGTTTTCCCGTTCAGCTCCACCGGCAGAAGCTCCTTGCGATAAAAACTCGGATAGCCTTCATAATGGTCAAGGGCCTGCAGATCCCGATCCTTCAACTTCCACAGAAGAACAGGAACATGGGAGCCCTGGAGCGGCTCGACCGTTGCGACCGCGCCGTTCCGGCTGCCGCGGAACAGCAGCTCGTAGTCCTTGATTTCGCTGGCACCGACCACCTTGGCGGTGGGGCAGCGGAACGCCATCTGCGGCAGGTTGAGATTACTGCCATAGGCGATGTACAGGGTTTCGGATTTCATAGGAATGGTTCCTCCTTCTACATGGACAGCGAAAAGCCGGGGCTTTCTTCAGCCCCGGCCTGCTCCTGTCCGTTTTCAGTTGTGGGTTCCGGCTGCTCCGATACTGTCTGCACGGCTTCGGCCAGCTCCTTTTCTTTTTTCTGCCTTAACCGTTCCTTCTGCCGCAGGGCCTGCTCCGGATCTTTCCACGCGATGCACCCGTCCAGATGCTCCAGCAGGTGAAGCCTGGCGGTTTTGAATTCGTCCCCGATCAGCCCCAGCCGCAGCAGCCAAGTTCGGAAGGTGTATTTTTCATTGGTACTGTGGGTTTTCTGTCGACTGGCGCACTTCTGGTTCAGGGCCTGTGCGGAGATGGCGAGGCAGAGCTGAATGTACGCCTTGATTTTTCCGGCGTAGGTGGTGGAATTGAAGAGGCGAAACTCAATCGTACCCTTCTGGAACACGGAATGCAGGTTCAGGCAGTGGTAGCGGCTGTTGTCATAATGCTGGCTGCTGCGGGATTCACCGCCGTACCAGATGCGG
>JAEWDK010000009.1 GCA_023390175.1 Bacillota bacterium | reverse complement strand
CATGAATGACCCCGCCGACTCCAAGAATGGGCGCATAAAACACGATTCGGACCAGCATAACAATCAGCTGCTGGATCTGGGTAATATCATTCGTGGTTCTGGTTATTAATGAGGAAGTGGAATACTTTTCCATCTCCGCACTGGAAAAACTCTCAATTCTCGTAAATACATCCTGCCGCAGATTACGGCAGATTCCCGCTGCCATTCTCGCACCGATCAGTCCCACAATTACGGTGCAGAACGCGCTTAAAAAGGCAATTCCCATCATTTGAAATCCGGCTTTGACTATGTAAATCGTGTCTCCCGTAGTGATACCTTTGTTTACGATATCAGACATATAATCTGGAAGCGATAAATCACAGGCAGCCTGCCCGAATAGCAGAAGCATGGCCGCTGCTAAAGATATCAAATGGGGTTTGAAATATCGGAAAAATACTTTCAAGTCAGTTCCCTCTTTTCTGTCTCATCAATCTGTCGATTCGTCAATTTCTTCCGTCATATCATTCACTGCATTTTCCATCTGATCAATAAATCGGTTCCACAATTTGATCAGCTGTTCCATTTCTTCCATTCCCATGCCATCCACGACTCTTCCCAACATCAGGTTCACCTTTTCCAGACACAGCTTCCTTACTAAATATCCTTTTTCCGTAAGCATGACACAAATATTTCTTCTGTTGTCAGGATCAATCTCCCTGGATATCAGTCCCCGCTTTTCCAGAGAATTCAAAGTCCGTGATGCGGAAGATAAGACAATATCCATTTTTTTAGCCAGTGCCGATACATAGATGCCTTTGTGTTCCTTATCTCCGTTTGCTGCTTCATAAATCTGCTGTATCGCAAACAGCTCAAGACGGGTCAGCCCCTGAGACAGTAGGATTTTATCGACCTTTCTCCCTTTGCCCATCATAACTGCCAGGTGGGTTTTTACCTTTTTTATGTACTTCTCTTTTTCATCCATCAAAAATTTTCTTCCCCTTTTAATTGCTTAACATCGTTAACATTTATCAATGTTCATGATTTTACTCTTCTCCAGTTCCTGTGTCAATAAATATTTTTTTCCTTTTTCGGTTTTTAGCGTCAGTAATAAAAATTGTTTTTGACACTTCAACTCCGCCACCTCTCTTTAGTAGGTTGTTCTCTCCTCGACTGCCTCTTTCAGGCTGTGGCAGTGTTGTCCTTCGTATGTTTTATAACATAAACAAATCCAAAATTTTTTTCCCGGCTTTATCTGCATGCTTTACACCTTCGAACGTCCTCACATTTATTGTCTGATTTGAGAGAGCGTTTTCTCTGATGATGACAAATTTGAAAAAGGCTTTTATAACTCTAATGACATCGTAAGAAGTACTTTCCTAACATAAGAAAAAGGAGTACCATTTTTATAGTACCCCTTTGTTCTCAAAGTATATGTAGTTTCTTAGTCTTGCAGGGAATCTTTCGTATCCTGCTGTATCTGTGTATCCTGGTTCAACATATATATCTGGTAATAGCCAAGCTAATTCCTCTGAATCATAAAAATAAGTACTAATAAACCTTTACCACCATTAAATATTTATTAAAAAGTACAGAAAACAGTACCCGTTCACTTTCAATCCGGGTACTGTAAATTACACTCATTTATATTGTAGAACTGCAATTCCTGGGAGATCTTTAATATTTGATACATTAACATCAAGTTCCTTATAATTTTTTGCTTCCTTTTTTGAAACGGTTATAAAGGTATCGACTTTTCCAAATATAAATCCGAGAATTCCCAACGCTTTCGTCCTGTAGTGCATCGGTATCACAACCGCCGGATTAAGCTGATTCATAACTTCCATAGCACTGATGGCATCCAGTACAACTCTTCCTCCTATAGGAAGGAGCAGTATGTCCACTTTTCCGATTTCATTGATTTGTTCAAGACTCAACAGATGTCCCAGGTCGCCGCAATGGCAGACATTTAATCCGTCTAACGCAAAATTATAGACGATATTTTTGCCTTTTTTGTCCCGGAAACGTTGTCATGAAAGGTCTGCACGCCTTTGATCCCGATCCCTTCCTGCGAAAACGTTCCTGAGTCCTTGATATGCACAAAGTCCCCCTTAACCGCGCCGATTTTGTCAGAAAGTTTTTCCAATCTTGGGGCAGAGATAATATTTGAAAGTCCCGTAGCCGAGAAAACCAGCCCGGAAATCAGTGCAATATAACTGGCACTAGGGCTTAGCCTAGATACATACTGAGTCATAATCGGCTCTACCGAATAAAGCCCTATACCTAACACAAAAAAGGTTATCAATATTACGACTGTCAGTTCTTTTTGCGGAACAGAATTCCATATTTCCCGCAACCCTTGTGATTTTTTATCATTCCGAACAAATGATTCCTGTACTAATAGCAGTGTGATAATAAAAGCAATAAAAAGAAATCCACTAATAATGAAAAATACGGCCTTCAAACCCAGAGTCGCTTCTATCACTCCACTGAGCGTAGGCCCCAATAAAGAACCGGCAATAGATGCGGTTGAAAGAGTCCCCAAGGCATAACCCACTTGCGCCCTGTCTGTTTGCGTTGCAATCAGCGTGTTACAGGCGGTACTATATCCCGTGATAGCCCCTTGTACCGCGCAGAGCACGATCAGAATATATACATTAGGAACGAAACCCATCAGTAAATAAACAATACTCAGTCCAATACCCGCCCGAAGTATCATTGGTTTTCGACCAACTCTGTCGGCGGCATAGCCCCAGATTGGTGAGAATATCGCCGTAATCAGGTAAGTGATTCCGAAAATGATTCCGGACAACTGTGACACAGTTCATTATAAAAGTAGCTAACTCTATTAAATACGGGGTTTGATTCTAATTCATAATGATAAAAAAATATATAAGCATGAAAATTTTCAAAGACACAATTTTTCATACTTATATATTTCCATTTTTACCCTTTAAGCCACAACATACTATTTTTAAATTAGGATTAATGTACGTATAGTTATTTTCTGTTATTCGCAGCAATCATCTCTTTCAAGGAAACATCAGGGTTGCGCCATCTTACTTCATTCTTTTCATGTCTCAAATGGATCGCATTTTTAGGGCAAAGGTGGACACAACCCAGGCAGCCTTCACATTGATCTGCAAATATCACTTTATCAGAAACGGTAATATTTCCGGCAGGGCAGACCTTTGAACAGGTACCGCACTGATTGCAATTTTGATTGACTTCATAACGCTGCCCCTGCTTGCCGTTCACTAAGAGATTTTCACCACGTTTTATCATTGCAGTCATGAACCTCCAACCGATTCCGACCGTAGCATCAAGCGTTTTCCGGTTTTGAATATCTGCTATGATCTGTGCAAGATTTTCGTCAACGTGTTTCTCCGGCAGCTTAGCAACCTGGTCATTTATATTAAAGCCCGGCAGATAATTGTCAACCATCAGCAGACTTTCGGCATAGTCAAACTTGTAACCATGCTGCTCGGCGAGTCTCTGAACATTCATCATACACGCGCCGGGAAGATTGCCGTAGGTACCGATAGCGAACATATAGGCTCCTTGAAGCTTTGCTGTTTCAAGGAACTTTTTCACCATTTTCGGCAGTCCAAAACCGTAAATCGGGAAGACCACACCTATTACATCGTCTGCAAAAGCCAAGTCTGGTTTGCCAACGACTTGCGGAATAGAAATGAGTTTCGTGTTACCGTTACCGATTTTCTTTGCAACAGCAAGGCAATTCCCTGTGGATGTAAAATAGAAAATAGTCATTGTTTTCCTCCTGTCATCTGTCCTGCAATTTTCAGCGCCGCACCGAACCAAAACGGTTCTAATCTCTTCTTCACGTTGCCTAGTTCTAATGGTATGTTGATATGCTGCGGACATTTTTTCACGCAAGCACCGCATTTTACGCAGTTTGTAACCCGCATACCGCCCGATGAATGAAGGGCATCCGTGCTTGTGAGATACTGTGTCATCCCCGTGACAAAGCCGTTTGCATAGCTTGCATTGTATGCCGCAAAGCATCCGGGGATATTCACGTTTTTGGGGCAGGGCATACAGTAGTTGCAACCCGTACAAGGCACTTTGTAGCTCTCCTCGAACACCGCTTTAACTTTGCGAAATACTGCAAGCTCGCTGTCCGCAAGCGAGTCGACAATCGCATTTTCGGCGGTGCTGATATTATCATCAAGCTGCTCGGAAGCATTCATCCCCGACAGCACTACCGTCACCTCCGGCTGATTCCACAGCCACTTCATAGCCCAAGCGGCAGGTGTAAGGTCAGGATTTGCCTCGCTGAACAGCTTCACAGCCTTTTTCGGGACACCACTTGCAAGCCGACCGCCCAACAAAGGCTCCATAATAATCACAGGCAGGCCTTTTTCATGAGCCTTTTGCAGTCCAAGTCGGCCCGCCTGATAGGTCTCGTTCATATAGTTATACTGGATCTGGCAAAACTCCCAAGGGTACACGTCAAGCAGCTCCAAAAACGCAGCTTGTGTGCCGTGAAACGAAAACCCGACGTGACGAATTTGTCCGCTTGTCTTCTTTTCAGCGAGCCATTTCTCCAAGCCGACTGCCGACACAGCGTTCCAAGCCGCCATATCGGGTAGATTATGAATCAGATAATAGTCGATATAGTCCGTTTTCAGTCGTCTGAGCTGTTCGTTGAACAAACGGTCGAAGTCTTCATAGGTTTTGCATTTGCCATGAGGCAATTTTGTCGCAAGAAAAATCTTCTCGCGCACATTATTTTTGTACAAAATTTCTCCGAGCGTGTCCTCGCTCCCTCCGTAAATATAGGCGGTGTCGAAATAATTTACTCCTCTTTCAATTGCATCAAGCACCAGCTTTTCGCTTTTGGCAAAGTCAATGCTGATTCCACGAGGGAATCGCATACAACCAAAGCCCAGCACAGACAGTTTATTACCCGATTTCGGGTCAACACGATATTGCATATTATTCTTCCTCGCATTCACAAATTTTACGGAGTTCCTCAATATGGTTCACAAGAGTTACAAGTTCACCCCAAGCCCCGCCGAGTTCCAGATAATAAAAGTTCATTGTGGCTTGTCGGCGCAGCCCGATCACTTCAGTATCAAGCAGAATTTTAAGGTGATGCGACACGGCAGGGCGGGATAAATGCGTCCTTTCGGTTATCTCCCCCACGCGCAAACCCTCTTTGCAGTCAGCGCTGGCGAGTACAGTGATTATTATCTGCCGTGTTTCGTCGCCAATTGCACTCAGCAGCTTGCGACAAGCAGCAAATTGGTTTAGCATTGCTTTTCCATCCATAATATTACCTCGTCAATAAGTTTAATCGTTCCTTTGTTTAGACCATTGTATCTCCATTAAGTCTGTTTATCAAGATTCGATATGATTGAGAAAGAAAATCGAGACGAAAGAAAACAAGTACCCCGACAGCTTTACGCTTTAATTCTGTTCATTGTAATGTAAGCGCATAGTTTAAGGGTGGATTTTAATTAGCGCCATTTATCGCTATAATTGTTATCAGGAAATGCGAGCGTTTTACTCCAATCCTTTGCGAGAATGCAAGCATTTTACTCTATTTCGGAGACTAGCAATTATGAGAGCAAAACGAATTTCTGCCGATGAGCAGTTTCAGCTCATCATGGAGTGCCGACAAAGCGGCCTCTCAGACTATCAATGGTGCCAAATGAATGATATTAATCCAGGTACCTTTTATAACTGGATCAGTAGACTTCGTAAGCGTGGAATGGTAATCCCCATGTTATCTGATCAAGGAAAGAAAACATCAGCTCCTTTGCAGGAAGTGGTGAAGGTTAACTTAATGCCGAATTCGGCATCAATGCCTGCTCCTTTGCAAGTAGAGCGAAATGCTTGCATTGTTCCGGATCTTGCTACCAAAGAGTTGCCTACGGTTGAAATTCTGATTGGCAATGCAACAATCCGCTTCTTTAATAACACAGATAAAAACCTGATCGAAACTACTCTCAAATGCATGGGAGGTGCTATGTTGTGCTAGGTGATATTTCCTCAGCAACCAACATCTATATCATTACAGGCTATACTGATATGCATAAGTCCATAGATGGACTCTACGCCATCATTCTAGACCAGTTGAAAGCGGAACCGGATGCCAGATCAATTTATCTATTCTGTGGCAGACGATGTGACCGAATCAAGGTTTTACTCCGAGAACCTGACGGAATGGTTCTTCTCTATAAACGGCTTGACGTTGTTCAAGGCAAGTACCGATGGCCAAGAAATAGCAATGAGGCAAAAAACATTACCTGGCAACAATTCGACTGGCTTATGACGGGGCTTGAAATCGAGCAGCCAAAGGCTCTTAAAACTGGCTGAAACCCTTGGTTTTACTGGCTTTTTCGCTCTTTTTATGGTATACTTTTAATAGTAAACTAAGGAGCAAAAACGTGGCGAACAGTAGTAAAGATATCCAGCTCATTGAACTTAAAGATATGATTTCTAGGCTAAATACTACGATCAAAACACTTGTGGAAGCATTGAATAAACAGCAGGCTGAAAATGATAATCTTAAATCTGAACTGGCTTGGTTTCGCCAGAAGTATTTTGGTGCTTCCAGTGAACGCCGCGTGGATGACGTTGCAGGCCAATTGAACCTTTTTGATAATCTTACAGAGGACGAGAGACCGGTGGAGCTAATCGAGCCGGAAGTTGTCCCTTCTCCAAAGAAATCTCGAAAAAAGAAACCTACTTTAGCAGAACAATTTAAGAACATTCCAACCAGACAGATAAATGTAGATACACTGACCAAAGAGGAAAAAGCATGCCCAATCTGTGGAACCCAAATGATTCAAATTGGAACAGAACTGATCCGTAGCGAAATCATTTATACTCCGCCAAAGCTGGAGCGTATTGAATACATGGCAACCACGTATACATGTCCAGAGTGCAAGGATACGGAGGAGCCACAGTTTATAAAGGATAATGGAACTCCTGCATTGATTCCCGGAAGTTATGTTTCAGAATCTCTGTTGGCATATATCATTTATCGAAAGTACGGATTGTACATCCCTCTTTATCGTCAGGAGCAGGATTTCCTGCAGATGAGCGCTCCAATAGGGCGGTCATCTATGGCACACTGGATTATCATAGTTGGCATTGAATATATAAAGCCGCTGTATGATTACTTTCATAGGGAACTGCTAAAACGTAGATTCCTTATGATGGACGAGACACCAATCCAGGTATTAAAAGAGGAGGACCGAAGGGCACAGACAAAATCATATCTATGGGTTGTCCGAACTGGCGAAGATGGATTAAATCCAATCATCCTCTATAATTACACCCCCACAAGAGCAGGAGAAAACATCAAACAATTCCTAAAGGGTATTGAACCTGGATTTTATCTAATGGCAGATGCATACCAGGGCTACAATAAGGTGAATGAAGCCAGGCGCTGCTGTTGCTTTGCGCATATCAGGAGATATCTATTGGAGGCTATCCCAAAAGGCCATGAGAAGGATTACAGTCATCCGGCCGTACAGGGAGTCTTGTATTGCAATAAGCTATTCGAGTATGAGCGAATCTATAAGGAAAAAGAGCTCTCATACAAACAGATGGGAAATCGTCGCCTCAAAGACCAAAAACCAGTCGTTGAGGGCTTCTTGGCGTGGGCAAATCAAGTCACTCCCGGGGATAATTCTAAACTTAAAAAAGCGATCACATATATCAAAAACCGTCGAGACTTTCTTATGACATATCTGGAAGATGGCCGGTGCAGCCTGAGCAATAACCTTAGTGAAAATTCAATCCGTCCAGTAACTGTAGGCCGGAAAAACTGGCTCTTTTCAGATACTCCGGAAGGAGCGACAGCGAATTCTCTCTATCTCACCATCATAGAGATGGCAAAGGCGTATGACTTAAATCTATATGAATATCTGAAGTTCTTGCTAGAGAATCGTCCCAGTAAAGACATGTCAGACGATGAGATAGCAAAACTTACGCCTTGGGATAAAACAGTCCAAGAACTTTGCAAGAACAAAATGGAGTAAAATGCTTGCATTCCCGGATCCTAGCAATAGGATTCGAAAATAAATTTTGAGCCATACCCCGAAACTATGCGCTTACGATATGTATTACATCTTTATCAAAAATGACGACCTTGATGATTACAAATTTGAAGAAGGTCTTTATGTTTTTAATGACATCGTCAGAAGTACTTTCCCGTAACAAAAAAGGAGTACCATTTTTATAGTACTCCTTAGTTCTCAAAGTATATATAGTTATCCTAGTCACACTGGTAATCTTTCGTATCCTGCTATGTCTAAGTATTGTTAATATCTCCCTGCGGATACAGGATTCGGTTGTTTTTAAGCACACTGATGAGGTGATGTCCCTTTTCTAGGGCAGCATGCATGATCTTTCTTAGACGTGACCAGCTATCACAATGCATATAGGAAGAGTTATGGGGATCTGGGACTTGGTGACCATACACACTTTTCCTATCGGTGTGTGAGAAATGAAACCCACACGCCTCTGTTACATTAACCATTGATCTAGATATTTCTCTTTGTTTGCTCCTTCTCCCACTGTCTGATTCATCATCGGTGCATGAATATATACAATATTAAAGTTAACCATAATAAAACCATCTGTATCACTTTTCTACAATATACGGAGCAGCAGGTATGCTATATTATCCATACCACCGTTGTACAGAAACGTTGGCTCTCTTCTGATTAACAGAGGCAGGCAGTGCACCATTCAAATATCATTCTTTTGGGCCAATCATTGTTTTATGCTTACTTAACTGCTTTTTTAATCTTCATTTATCAGTAATACTTCCTTTTTAGAAGATATATTAGTTACTGTCATTGTATTGGTTTATAGCTTGCTTCCTTAAATAAGGATGCTAGTACTGCTACTCTAGCATAAGATAAATCTCCAACAGCCCCATATACAGCAGTGGTTAATGATATATTCGAATAGCCTTCATATTCAACATT
>JAEWDK010000007.1 GCA_023390175.1 Bacillota bacterium | reverse complement strand
AAACGTGCCGCCGGCACGTTTTCCTTACGGGCTTCCGAATCCATCCTCCCGAACTTTCAATTTTGCTTTTATACAGAAAAAAAGCAGTATGCTCTTTCAAACATACTGCTTTTGGTGGGAGAGGATGGATTCGGACCATCGAAGCTATAAAGCAACAGATTTACAGTCTGCCCCCTTTGGCCACTCGGGAACTCTCCCATATTATATATAATAATGCGCAGTTTAAAATAAAATATTCTAAACGAACGCTTTATTAACAAATGGAGCTGGCAATAGGACTTGAACCTACGACCTGCTGATTACAAAACTTGCATATAGGAATTATTGCGAGTTTTCCAGAGCTATGCAAGCTCCCTAAATGGCTTGTACACTGGGTTTGTTGTTAAGCCCTATTTTTATCAGAATTTGAGTGGATACCGCTCAGGATACCATGGGATACCTAAATCTTAACGCCTGTAAAATATTCATCAGAAAAAGAGCACATATTAACTTGCATTTTCAAGTTTTTTATCAATCTCAATACCGTTGTTGTCGGCTGCTTTCATAACTTCTAGGCATAGCAAATGTAAAGTTTCAAATATTATATACGCGATATGGAACGCATCTGAGGTTGCCAGACATATAGAATGATGTGTCTTTAGCTATCTTCTTTTCAATTGACTATGTTACTGCCACGCTCTCTACAGGGCGTTAGCTCTTTTCATCAAAGCTTTATAGTAATAAAATCATCTTTGCATGGAATTTTTATTCTTTATGACTTACAAGAGCCATTTGCTCCATACACTGTTTTGCCGACTCTTAAGCCTGCGTTAAGTTCAGGAATTCCTGCATTGCCCTAGTGATATACTTATTTGTTTTATGATAGAAGTAGTTTTCCCTCTCCACATTTCTGCTATCGATCTTAAAGTATGCAATGCGGGCATCCGGTAAGGTTTTTTTTACCAAGGTATCGCTAACCAGCGTAGCGCCCAAGCCGTGGCAAGCAGTATTATAGGCCGTGGCTAACTGATCTAACTCCAAAATGATCATGGGATGCATGCCATGTTCTGCAAATATAAGTTCTGCCCTGCTTCTGGTATCGTTACCCTGTCTAAGTAAAATAAAGGGGGTATCCTCAAACAATTTCAAAGGAGCAGCAGCCGTTTTGGGATCCTTGTGGATGTCTTGGATAATGTCATCGGTCGTCAGTCTGTATTTTTTTACCGCTTTGTTTTTAAGAAGTTTTTCAGGTACCGCCAAAATCAACTGTTCCCGGTAAAAATGGAGTTTTTTGTATATATTATCATCTAAATTGCAATTTTCAACGATAAGGTCCAGATCACCTGCAAAAAGTTTTTTTTCAAGGGTTACAGTGTCCGCTTCTACAAGATTAACTTTTATCTTTGGATATTCTGACATAAAACGAGTGATATATGTAGGGAGAATATAAGAGGTAAAAAAATTGCTGGCCCCAATAGTAAGGCTTCCTACTTTCAGCTCATTTAGCTCGTTCAGAAAGTTTTGATACCCATTTTCAATATCCATAATTCGTTCTATGCATCTGATATATTCCACCCCACTTTCGGTCAACTGTATAGGGTTAGTGCTGCGGTCAAAAAGTTGAGAGCCAATCCGACTCTCGACTTTTTTTATTGTCAGACTCAATGAAGGCTGGGAAATATATAGGTTTTCCGCCGCTTTTGAAAAGCTTCTTTCTTTGTAAACCTCGTAAACATACTCTTTATTAGCAAACATTGCAGCCTCCTGTATAAATAATTATATAAAATTATCTTAAATTACACGCTGTGCGTGTGTAAAAAAAAGAATGCGAGACCTATATTGTGGGTTTCGCAAGCTGCCCATATGCTACCAGATTGACAGCTCATGTTGTACCCTCTAAAGGCCTCCTGCACGACCTGAATGTATGCCGCCTCACCGTGCTCTTGCGGTTACCCACGAAGGACGGCGCACAGTCGCTCTGACGCACATTTAGGCACCATCAGATAAATTATGCACAGCCATTCCAGCATGGACAGCATCGAATCAGGCTGTGAAACACAAATGTCGCATGATAATCTGGAAATTTTATACCGCTATTGCAAATTTTTATTTATCTATATGTCATGTTTCTAAGAAGTGATTTTTGCTGGTGCGGCACCTAGTTATATAATTTTCTATATAATATTTATAAAAGTATTTGTATTTGAAAATAAAAAACTGGAGCGTTATACTTAGAGCGCCTTGAAGAGGGTACATAAAAACACGAAAGAGGGAGCTTTATGGATACAAAGGAAACAGTGAATCAGCAGATTGAAGAAGCGCAACACAAGAACAACGTGCGTTTAGAACACGATTCCATCGGAAGCAAAGATGTTCCTTGCGAAGCCTATTATGGCGTTCATTCTGTTCGCGCTTTAGAGAATTTCCCCATTACCGGCACGCAAATGCATCCTGAAATGATTAAAAGCTTAGCACTTCTAAAGAAAGCCTGTGCAGTGGCCAACGCTTCCGCAGGAGTTTTGGATCAGAAAATTGCAAAAGCAATTGAATATGCTTGCGATCAAATTATTGAGGGCAACTATCACAATCAGTTTATTGTTGATCCGATTCAAGGCAGTGCAGGAACTTCTATGAATATGAATGCCAACGAAGTCATTGCCAATATTGCTATCGAGTATTTGGGCAAGGCAAAAGGAGATTATTCCGTTATTCATCCGAATGATCACGTGAACTTTGGACAATCCACCAATGATGTCATTCCGACTGCAGGTAAAATTACGACCATTGTTCTACTGCATACTCTTGAGGCGAAACTGAGAACGCTCCGGAATTCCTTTGCAAAGAAGGCTAAGGAGTTTGATTCCGTAATTAAAATGGGACGGACGCAGTTACAGGATGCTGTGCCTATTCGCCTGGGGCAGGAGTTTCATGCATATGCTACCGCTGTGGATAGAGGCGTTAACCGTATTAGCAAGGCAGAAACCGAGCTTTACACGATCAATATGGGTGGAACAGCAGTTGGCACAGGTCTGAATGCAGATGAAACGTACTGTTCCATTATCACACAGTCTCTGGCTGCTATTACCGGCATTCCGTTTCAGCAGGCTGATGATCTGATTGACGCAACGCAGAATATTGACTGTTTTGCATCTGTATCTAGCGCTATTAAAAACTGTGCAATTTCCATTTCGAAAATTGCCAATGATTTGAGATTGATGTCCTCTGGACCCAAAACAGGCTTGGGAGAAATTAACCTGCCTGCAAAGCAAAATGGATCTTCCATCATGCCCGGTAAAGTGAATCCTGTAATTCCGGAAGTTGTGAGTCAGGTGGCATTTAAAGTCACTGGTAATGATGTCACGATTGCCATGGCCGTTGAGGCTGGTCAGCTTGAATTGAATGCATTTGAGCCAGTTGTGTTTGACTGCCTGTTTCAGTCCATTGACATGCTGGGCAACGCGATTGATACCTTTGTCAACAACTGCATCGAAGGAATTACAGCAAATGAGGAACGCTGCAAATTCCTCCTAGATTCCAGTGTTGGCATTGTAACTGCACTCTGCCCCCATATTGGTTATGCCAAGTCCGCAAAACTAGCCAAAGAAGCTTTGGCTAAAAACATTTCTATTCGCGAATTAATTCTGAATGAAAATATTCTTGACCAAAAGAAGCTGGATATTATTTTGAACGCCTACAGCATGACAGCTCCTGGGATTTCCGGAAAAGAATTGATCCTTGATAAGGTTGCCAAAGGGGCATAAGGTCAGATATTCGGTATGAAGTCGCCTGTGAATTGGACGTTGAAGGGAGTACTTATATGAAATCTCGAATGGAGCATGATGCGCTTGGGCAGGTGGATGTTCCAAGTGACCGCTATTGGGGAGCACAGACGCAGCGCAGTATTCAAAATTTCCCTATTGGCAATGACAAAATGCCAATAGAGATCATTCATGCGTTTGCAATTCTAAAAAAAGCAGCTGCGATTACAAACTGCAGAATGGGGAAGCTGGACGAAAACCGTTGCCAGTTAATTTCACAGATCTGTGATGAAATCCTTTTGGGGAAGCTGGACGAGCATTTTCCACTGTCTGTATGGCAAACCGGAAGCGGAACCCAAACCAACATGAACGTCAATGAAGTGATCTCTAATCGTGGCAATGAGATTGCTGGAAAAACTTTGCTGCATCCAAATGACACAGTCAACATGTCGCAAAGTTCAAATGATACCTTTCCAACTGCTATGCATATCGCAGCAGTGCAGGTACTGCAGACAAATCTTATCCCTGCGCTGCAGAACATTATTTGTACATGCCGAAGTCTTGAGGAACAGAATCAGGATGTAATAAAAATTGGCAGAACGCATTTGCAGGATGCTACGCCAATTCGTTTCTCCCAGGAGATTTCCGGATGGCGTGGAATGTTGGAAAATTCGTTGGAGCAGATTCAGTCTTCTTGCACTGGATTATACAAGCTAGCACTTGGGGGAACAGCAGTCGGAACAGGTATTAATGCACCTGCTGGTTTTGATGCGGCCGTTGCATCCTCAATTGCAGAATTAACCAACCTTCCGTTTTGCACAGATCCCAACAAGTTTCATGCACTCACAGCAAAGGATGATCTTGCTTTTTCCCATGGAGCCATAAAAGCCCTTGCCGCTAATATGATGAAAATTGCAAATGATGTACGCTGGCTGTCCAGTGGTCCTCGCTGTGGTATTGGAGAAATCAAAATCCCTGAAAACGAGCCAGGATCTTCCATTATGCCAGGTAAGGTCAATCCTACACAGTGCGAATCTGCAACTATGGTTGCAGTTCAGGTTATGGCAAATGATACAGCTGTGGGTATTGCTGCATCTCAAGGTAATTTCCAACTTAACGTGTTTATGCCGGTGATTATTCGCAATTATCTGCATTCCACCCGAATCCTCAGTGACTCTATTAATTCCTTTGAAGCGCGTTGCCTGCGCGGTATTGCTGCGAATAGAGACGCTATGGAACGGAATCTTCACAGCTCTCTGATGCTGGTCACGTGTCTCAATAGTACGATTGGCTATGAAAAAGCGGCACAGGCATCTCGACTTGCCTATAAAGAGAATCTGTCTTTAAAAGAAGCTGTGTTGCAGCTTGGCCTGTTAACAAACTGCGAATTCGACAAGCTTGTAAATCCTGAAAAGATGGTCTGAAGCCAGTGTCTACAGCGAATTCGACAAGCTGTGTGTTCCAGAGTGCCTTCCCGGCCATCACTACTGTTTTCATGTTGTCGGTAAGAAATTTCTAAGGCACAAATGGGGTTTGCGCATAAACACTCAGCTTACCGCTGTGGTCCTTCCCACGGTAGCCAGTACTTTCCTGTGGATCAATTTTCATCGGTAATCTCGGTCAATTATATTCCGCCGGTCACAAAATAGCAAATGAGAAACAGAATGGAGTCAATTATGATGGATTATGCATCTGAATCATTGAAAATGCACTATGAACTTAAGGGTAAAATTGAGGTCACAGCGCGTGCGTCAGTAGACAGCAAGGAAGCGCTGTCTTTAGCTTATACTCCTGGTGTTGCCCAGCCGTGTCTGGAAATCCAAAAGGATATCAACAAAAGCTACGAGTTGACCCGCCGTTGGAATACTGTCGCAGTTGTTACCGACGGCACTGCTGTTCTGGGCTTGGGTGACATCGGTCCTGAAGCCGGAATGCCTGTCATGGAAGGAAAATGCGTCTTATTTAAAGCTTTTGGTGATGTGGATGCTATTCCTCTGTGTGTGCGAAGCAAAAATGTCGACGATATTGTCAATACGATTGCCCTTCTGTCTGGTTCTTTTGGCGGCGTAAATCTGGAAGACATTTCTGCACCGCGCTGTTTTGAAATTGAGCAAAAGTTGAAAGCACGTTGTGACATTCCTATTTTTCATGACGACCAGCATGGCACCGCAGTTATTACGTTGGCTGGCCTCCTGAATGCACTGAAACTGGTTGGAAAGAATATTCATGATGTAAAGATCGTCACTTCTGGTGCGGGAGCAGCAGGCATCGCAATTATCAAGCTACTGATGAGCATGGGCCTAAAAAACGTTATTATGACCGACCGAAAGGGTGCTATTTATGCTGGACGAGAGGGATTGAACTCCATTAAGGAGGAAATTGCACAAGTCACGAATCTGAACAAGGAGTCCGGTACACTGGCTGAAGTTATTCGCGGTGCGGATGTATTCATTGGCGTGTCGGCACCTGGAACACTGAATAGAAAAATGGTACAGACAATGAACCATGATGCTATTATTTTTGCCTGTGCCAACCCTACACCGGAAATCTTTCCGGAAGAAGCTAAAGCAGGTGGTGCTGCTGTAGTATCCACAGGTCGCAGCGATTATCCGAACCAGGTTAATAACGTGTTGGCATTTCCGGGAATCTTCCGTGGTGCATTAGACGTTCGGGCTTCTGACATCAACGACGAAATGAAAGTAGCTGCTGCCTATGCATTGGCTGGTCTGGTTTCTGACGAAGAACTAAGTGCTGACTATATTCTACCTGTAGCTTTTGATCATAGAGTAAAGGATGCTGTTGCTGCCGCTGTGGCAGAGGCAGCCCGCAAGAGTGGCATAGCAAGAATCTGATTAATTAAGATTAGATGTGGATGATAACTTCGCTTGAATAGCACATATGGACGGACAACAAATGAGAGCGTCACAGTGTCATCGATCAGCCAAGATGCATTAAATGAGGCAAGAGCGTCAACCACCAAACGCTCTCACCATGAGGTCACTGAAATCGAGTGTTATAAAGTATGCCTGTGACGTGTACTAAAATCCTTGGCCGCTGTGGAGTGCAACTCTGCGGCGACCTTTTTTTTCTTCCATTTTATTAAATTTAAACGTCTGCCTTTCTAAATCTCAATACTGATTACCTTGTGCCGATAAGATTTAATTGGGATCGTGCTGCAGGAAATAGCTACCCAACTATAACAGCCCCGAAATGCCCATATTTTCAAGCCTTCACGGGGCTGTTTGTTTATCAAAGGATACTGTTTTGTTTGTGGGTATTGTGAGATGCGAATTACACCACTTTTGATTGCTGCTTCCGCTACGGCAACAATTGCTGAGGCCGGCGGAAACACCGATATTATATAGTACCGGTACACGAAACTTAATTAATCGATGGAAGAAGCCAGCTCGTAAGCATCCCAAATGGCATACATGATGTTTGCCACACGGCGTGCGTCTCCAAGCAGATAAATACGTTTCTTCCAACTATTCAGAATCACTGATGCTGAGAAGATCATTCTCTATTTTTCGATAAAACTCTTTTCGGAACAAATCCTGATTTGTTCCGAATCTTCCCATGATATACATGCTTTTAGCCACTGTCGCCTCCATTGTCATATCATAGGCTTCAATCAGCTGAAAATCTTGCTTGACACGTCTTCCCACTTCGTAAACTTCCATGTTGCTGCCCTCACCGATGACCTGTGTCTGGATAATTACAATCTTCCCACTGGAAGTAAATTTTTGCAGTTGAGTGTAGAAACATTCTTTTAATGTGAGCGGTATTCCGCCAACACCAAAACTCTCGATTATAATGCAAGCATAGTTTCGGAACAGATATTCCAGAAGCTCCGGCTTTGTTCCCGGTATCAACTTGAGCACGACCACACTTTCCGAAAACTCGTGATAAAACTGCACCGGTTCAGACGCATTGTCTGTTTTTATATAGCGAAAAATCCTGCTTCTCCGGACATTAGCGAGGATTGGAAAATTCACACTGCTGAAAGCATCATAGCTGTTGGCGCGCATCTTCTTTGCCCGCGTCCCCGTGATCACTTTTCCGTTAAAAATGAGAACCACACCGCTCGACTGAGAATCTCCGGCATAGACAATAGCGTCCAGAAGGTTCGTCTTCGCGTCTGTAATATCGTCGCTGATCGGCTTCTGAGCGCCTGTGATGACAATCGGTTTCGCCGAATTCTGGATCATATATGACAGAGCCGCAGCCGTGTACGCCATTGTGTCCGTTCCGTGGCAGATCACGAATCCATCATACTCCTCATAATGTTTCTGAATAGCCGAAACCAGTTCCTTCCAGTGATTAACCGTGATGTTTGTGCTGTCAATATTACAGACCTGCCTGGTCTCCACATGATACTGTACCGGCAGTTCCGGCATGCGCTGCAGAATTTCTGTTCCGCCTAGTTCAGGTCGCAGTCCGTCCTCTGTGATCATGGAAGCAATAGTGCCGCCAGTCGTAAGCATGAGAATTTTAGGACTCTCTATTAAATTCATATCTTTCCCCCGTATTCATATTTTTCGTTTTTAATCCGTAATTCCGCTGCATGTCCCACTACAGACTGCATTTTCGCGGCATTTCCCCCAAGTGCGAGCTCTCTTAATGCAGGTGACAAAGATCTGCTAACCATCAACATAACTTCAAGCATTTCATCGAAGGAATTGATGTGATTCCGTTCAAAGCAAGTTGAACACATATAAATGCATTTGCAACACCAATTGCATTCCGATTCTGACAAGGAGATTCAACATAGCCGCCGACTAGATCGTATACAAGGCCCAGAAGATTTGAGATGCACATACTTGCAGCTTGCTGAAAAAGCCCCGGCTGTATGTGAACTTGATGGACCAATCATATTGAGCCCAATTATCTCAAAAAGACTAATGAACTTCATTATTCCCCCTGATCAAATAATATGTTGATATATATTGCAAAATGTTATAAAATGTTATAAAGTACTTCTGAATGAAAGGAATCAGTTTTATGAGCAATCCACCGAAATTCACGCTATCCGATAAAATCTATGTCCAGCTACGGCAGGATATAATAAAACAGATAATACCCTGTGGTCAAAAATTAACGCTGCAGGCTCTTAAAGACCGCTTCAATGTCAGTCACACACCGATACGGCAGGCTCTGACCAGGCTTAACGAAGAAGGACTTGTAACTTATTACTCCAACTGCGGCGTTACCGTTGTAACTTTTACGGCTGAAGATATCAAAGAACTTTTCCAATTTGCCAGTGAGCTGGACGCTCTTTCCGTAAAACTCTGCCAGTACGGTTATTCTTCTATGCCTCTCCTTTTTGAGTTTGAGAAGCTTGAAGAAAAAAGTACTGAGGCGCTTAAACATAATGATATAAACACTTGGCAGGGCTTATCCGAAGATTTTCATCTCCTTTTTTATAAGTATGCAAAAAACAATTATCTTACCAGTGCTTCTAAAAAACTGCAGTCAAAAATCGCGCTTATAAGCAACATGTACCAAACGGAAGAAAATATCAGTAAAATTAATTCTGACCATCAGGAAATCATACAAGCTATACGCGAAAACGACTATGAAAAAGCGTCTTTACTGATGCGGCAACACTCACAAAATGATGTCATCTTTGCCTTGAAAGCATTCAATATGCTTTAACTCAACGTTGTCGTATTGAAAATCAGCCATCTGTTGCCAGATGACTGATTTTCTATTATGAGCAAAGTTCAACAATAGCTGCTGTATAAATCTTGGCGCTGGTAATCAAATCACTAATTCTTACAAATTCATTTTCCAGATGCATGCAATTGTCGATTCCCGGCATCTGGCATCCAAATGCAACACCATTTTCAACATCATACACATATGTATTGCCATCAATTACCACACCATATCCTTGTAATCCTGTGTATTTTTCGTAATACTTCAAAAGAGTCTGTACAAGTTTACTGTCGGTCGGCACATAGTGTGCTGCTTTCATAATGCAGTTCTCAACTTCTACACCGCCGTCTTTCAGCTTTTTTACGAGAATATCACGGCTATTTGATTCTGTTGTTCCCATCGGTGTTTTACAGTCAAAACTACCATCCATGCTTTCTGTTCGATAATGGAAAATATTAAGGGTGCAGTATAGTTCTCCTGAATCTTCGGTTTTTCTCGCAATTCCAGCTGCCTTTCCTGTATAATCTCCATGCGGAAACACCTTATGAAGCGTCCTTAATTGTTCCAAGGCTCCATTATTTTCGCCATCCATCAACCCACACAGCAGATCCAACATTCCAGTCAACGCATTATTTCCCCTCTGAGGCGCCCCTACATGGGTTTCTGTTCCTATAACAACAATCTGAATTTTATTGTCACTGCCTGTTAAACCGACATCAGCCTTCAATCCCATTCTTGCAGACCATGCATTTACGTAATTCCGAACCTTCTCTTCAGGAATACCTTTCACGGTTGCTGAGGCTGTTCCTGGAATTACAAAGCGTTTCGTCCCAGCATCGATTGATATAATTGCAGGACGATTGATGTTGGTCGCATAGGATGCCTTTACTTTTCCGCGCAAATATCCTTTTTCAACATTAATAATAGGATAATCCGCATCCGGAGAAATTGTTGCTTCGGCTGGCTGTTCATGATCATAATAATGCTTTAAATCTTCACGACCACCATTCTCTTCATTAGAACCGGCGACCATTCGCACAGCTTTCTTCAATGGGATTCCAAGCTCTTTTATGGCATACATTGCATAAAGTGCAGCAATTGCAGGGCCCTTATCATCTGCAGCACCACGTCCATAAATATTGCCATCCTTAATGCACGGCGAGAATGGTTGCGTAACAGTCCAGTCACCATTAGCCGCTACAACATCCAGATGTGCAAGAAGATCGACTGCCCGTTTTCCTTCACCATAATCTGCATAGGCTGCATAATAATCCAGATTTTTTGTAGAAAACCCCATTCTATCCGCAATTAATAAAAATTCGTCTACGCAACGTGCAGCATCTTCTCCATATGGATGTATGCGTTTTATATCCACATCAGTTACAATACTTGGGATTCTGATCAAACGAAGTATGTCTTCTATCATTTGATCTTTCTTCTCTTCAAAAAACTGATCTATTTTCTGTTCATTCATAACATTGTTCTCCATTTATCCACAAATTTTGACGATAGCCTGCGCAAATATCTCCGCACTCAAGACCAGTTCATCCACCGCTACATGTTCATCTGCTCCATGCATACGATTATTCCGGTCTGGGAACATACAACCGAAAGCAACTGCATTTTCAATCTGATGCGCATATGTCATACCACCTGACGTTAAACATACGCCTTTATTCCCCGTATACATCTCAAAACATTCCAACAGTTTCTGAACCAGTTCCGAATTTTCCGGAACATAATGCGCTGGGCACAATTCGTCCGACTCCAGTAATATTCCTCGCATGCCAAACAACTTCTTCAAAACCCGAACCGTATTTTCTTCCGTGGCACACACCGGTGTCCTGCAGTCGATTCTACCGTTAATCTGTGTTCCATCGAATGACAGTATTGTCAGCGCAAGTGTCAGCGCACACCCATTATCATCCTGTAACGCCACGCCAGCGGCACTTCCGTCTGTCACGCCATGTGGAAACAGTTCTGACAATGAAAGGAGAGCTTCAGTGCCATCGTTAGATTCAGGAATTAACTTTCGCAGCGCATCTAACAGCGCAGTGATGGCATTGTCTCCCATCTCCGGCGTTGAGGCATGCGCAGTTTTTCCAATCGCACGGATTCTTACTCCTGCATCTGTCTTCTCTGCGCAGAACGTTACACCTGTCTCATCCTGACTTTTCCGACAAATTCCGTTTACGAAAGATAGATCAAGCCCACTGATTTCTGCTTCAGCATTACCCGGAATTGCATTTCCTACCGTCCCACCGGAAAAGCGGAGAATGCTCACCTCATTGGAAATTTTACCAAAATTACCGTTGAAGGCGCTCCAGTATCCACCTTTTTCACAGTTGATGATAGGAAAATCCGCATCCGGGGTAAATGTCATGGATGCCGGCTTTTCATATCTGTAAAAATATTTGATATCCTCTGATCCGCTTTCCTCATCTGCGCCCAAAATTAATCTCGTACCATATTTCAATGGAACGTTCAGATCTTTCACCGCTTTCATCGCGTATAATGCGGCGACCGTGGGTCCCTTGTCATCAGCTGATCCTCTTCCATAAATCGCACCATCCATTACAATGGGTTCAAAAGGGGCGGTCACCTTCCATTCCTCCGGATCCGCAGGAACCACATCAAGATGTGCAAGGATATCCAACTTAAGCGGCAACGTATCATTTCTTGCGGTCAGTACATAGTTTTCATAGTTTGTAGTCTTAAATCCGAGCTCGCTCATCCGTTCATCTGCAACTTGAAGCATCTTTGCAGTCTTCTCGCCGAAAGGCATCCCCTCCTGTGCATCAGATTTCGTACTTTCAACCCTGATGAAGGATTGAATATCCCGTATCATTTCCTCGCGATGTTCAATAAAATAGTTTTTTATTTTCTCTTGGATCATAAATCTTCCTCACAATCTTAGGCCACATGTCTTTTACGGTATCTGCTGTAAAGCAAAATACCAAGAAGAGAAAACAGCGCCGGTCCAACAATCTGAAGAATTGTTGAAGTCATATCACCGTTAAATGCAGGGCTGATGATTGTAAATATGTTCGCAAATCCAATCGTGGCAACAACAATTACAGTTAATAATACTGCCTTTGTATTTGACTTAATCAGATTAATCGGCTTTATAATAGCATCATTTCTCTTAAAGAATGGATAGGCACCTGCTACAAACATATATGGAATTGTCATAGCCACATTTGTCATAAGAAGAATAAGATTCCAAAAACCATTGACTGTCGTACCACCAAATGAAATAAGCAGCAGGAAGAAACATATAATTGCAGTCTGAACCCACATGGCGTTCTTTGGGATTTCAGTCTTAGCATCCCGCTTGGCCAGCCATTTCGGCCAAATTTCTTTCGGTGTTCCTTCGATTAACTGTGTAAGCGGACCATAAAAGAAAACAGTAATCGATCCAAGGATCGCCAGAGTATTAGCAAGTCCGTAGAACCTTGTGAAGATATTGCCAGCATTTGCTGCGAAAGCTGCTGTTGCGCCAAAGCCCTCAGCAACTTTGTAACCAAGGTTGTACATAATAACATATTGCACATTTGCAAAATTAACATTTTTAGCGGTCAGAGTATTGCCCCAATTCACGAATATACCTACACAGAAGATCAGAATTACATAGCTGACTGTAATTGTAATTGCCGCGCCAATAATTGCCTTGGGAATTTTGGGCGAAGATTCAGCTTTATCAACAAGGCCGCCAGTTGCCTCAATTCCACCATATGCGCTAATTGCCATTGTTATAAAGGAGAGCATTCCAATCACCGATGTAAATCCTTGATTCGGAGAAGTGGTAAAAGCTTTAAGACTGACAGGCTGCGCAAATTGTCCACCATGTGTAACCAGCACAAGCAGTGCTCCGACAATAAATGTAATCTGCAATACAATAATAGCGGTTCCGCCAATCCTTGCAATCCAGGCAACATTTTTAATTCCCTTTGATGCGAAAATTGCAACAATGATAATCATAACACAGGAGAAGATACCTATTGTCCGTGTTGATCCCAGTCCGAAAATGCTCCAGGAAGATGTCGTATCTTCTCCAAATAGAAAAGCTGAGATTTTTAAGAAGAACGCAGTACTTACATTCACGAAGTAAATAATAAATGCGGTATACCACATGAACATTCCCATAAACCCATATTTCATATTCACAGACTTACTCATCCATACAAAAATACCGCCTTTTTCATCTTTAAAGGCCGTTCCGTATTCTGCAACCATCATTGCGTACGGAATAAAAAACAATAAACCAGCAACTACATACCATGGAATTGCCGCATATCCCATCATCATAAACCCGGTTGGGATATTGGAAAATCCGAACACCGTTGTAAAAATCATTGCTATCAATGCTGTAACAGTAATTTTCTTTGAAGAAATTTCCCTTTCCATATTGACCTCCTACTTTGCATTTCAAATTTTACTATAATATTATCACAAGTATTTAAATATTGCAATATTTTATATAAATGTTGCAATATTTTGTGAATTTATTGCAATACTTCTCGTGCCATTTTGTGTAGAAATAAGCGTCAAATAGGATTTTCTATGGGTCGCTTTTTATGCTAAGAGTACCTATCTGGATATTTTCAGTCTATACCTGTGGTAAAATTCTCCACAAGTGATATAATGAAAGAAAAATCACGAGAGGAGTTGCCCCATGATTCACGACCCCCAAAATCACAATACGGATATTAAAATCGACACCCAAATTCAGTTTCTGATCCTTATGTTTTTCTGTGAGAAAGATAATTTAGAGCGCAAAGATATCACTACCGATGAAATCATGAACTACATCCCGGATAATATGGAACTCTGGATCAAGTTTCACGACGACCAGTCCGACCGGGAAGCGCTTGAAAAAAGCTTCCGCAAACGTGTTCAGGACGTTCTGTCTGGCTTGGGAAAATTTAGTCTGGATACAATGGGGACGGACGGCAGAGTTAAAAAGCATGAAGAAATAAAGGCCATAGAGCGTGACCCCGCTGCATATGAATGGAAACGGGGTAAAGATTTTTATAAGTTTTACATTTCAGTTCTAAATGAGCTTGGAATGCAATTCGACATCATGATCGGCACGGACGAGGACGAGATTGACCCCTACTCTGATCGCTGCATTTTGACTAAACAAGACCAACTGACGTTTTTGGATTTGTATCGAAAAAGTGGCTTGACCCCCTGAGTCAACAACACAACAGAATAGCATAACGGCGCGTACAAAAGAGATTCTTCTTTTTTGTACGCGCTTTTTTGCGTTATATAGGCATTTCTGCAGGGCAAAAAAGAAGAATTGCTTGAAGAAACACAGGCTTTATGCGGATTTTCGAGCTGTGAACAGTTGCACACTTCTTTACATCAAAAAAGTGAACTTCATCCGTTTTCTCTGTATATGATACCATAGTATCGTCGACAGGGAACAAACAAAAAATGTTTCTAAACCATGCATGGTTGTCAAAAAAAACAACGAAGTGAAAGGTAGATAAATTATTATGACAACCGAAAACAAAAGCACAAATCAGGAAGTACTGGAAGAAATGAACCGTCCTCTCAATGAGGCTGGAAGCACCAATACCGAACTGGATATTTCCCAGATCATCAATAAAAGTCAAGAGAAAGTATTACAAAGGCTGAAGCTTTCAGGTATTGACGGACAAGCACTTACGGGTTCATCACTGCCCCCGATTAACACTATCCCGCTGCCGAAATATGATCCGAAAAACGATGACATACAAGTTTTAATTGTGAAAATGCTGAATTCACAGAGTTTCCAAGATTGCTCCAATCAGAGCTTTTTCTACGTAAAAATAGTTGATATTCGCAGCGGTAGATTTATACTGCTTGACGTCAGAGATCTTCAAAGCGATTACAAGGTACTTAGAAACAAATTAGCGGGAATTGGATCGATAATACAAAATTCATACAATCTACAAACATACATCCTTGCTTTAATAAAAGCCGGACACGTTGATCTGTATGGATTTACGAAATACGGAAAAATTCTGTTAGATAACCAGGAAACGATATTTCTGGTTAATCCTGAAACCGCTGCAAGCTATAATCTAGAGTATGTTGGACATTGCTCAGATGCCCTTAAGAAGAAAGGAGACTTTCCTTCTTATATTCAAAAGCTCAAGGACATCATGCAAAATAAATTTTTCTCTATGGGACTTTGCGTAGCTTTTTCAAGTATTATTTGCAATTTTTTGGAGTTGTTTGATACCAACTTTGTCTTATGTCTGACAGGTGGCTCCCATACAGGAAAAACCACCCTTACATACTTTATCCTTTCTTTGTTCTCAAATCCGAAAGAATTATTGCTGAATGCTGACTCTACCCCTGTCGGTCTGGAAGAAGATTTGGACAGACGGCCTTTTTGCCCACTGAGTTTCGACGACTCATCCGCTAAGAATCCGACTTATAAGCAAACAAAAGAGAGAATTATGAAAGTCATTTTTCAAATTGGTTCGGGTACGGACAGAGTCAAACATAGCAGGCGAAGTTCAGGAACACGAAATGTTAACCTAATAATGTCGTCTGTTAAAGATATTGAAGAAACTTGGACAGGGGAAAAAGACAGAGGACAGGTCTCCCGCGTCCTTCAGATCCTGCCGGATAAGTGTGGCTTTACCTATTCTGCGGATTATGCAAGTCAGGTGGAAGATTTCATGTCTCAGTATTATGGACTGCTGTTTCCGGAATTTTGCCGGAGATTTTCTGAGGAGCATTTCGATGCCGATGCTCTCAGAAAAAAATACAGGAAATTATGCCAAGATTCTAAGACACAGGCCCCAAAGATACATGAACGTATTCACCAGAGAATTGCGGCTGTTCTGCTTACTGCCGATGTCTTAAACACTCTTTTTGAGAAAGAATCGATGCACTTCGATGTTTCCTCTATCTATCAAACATTCTTGAAAGATCCGGAGAAAAAAGCGGCAAGGCATAATGATTCTGACTATTACTTGGAGCGAATCAAGGACGAATACCGAAACCATCCGGAAAAATTTACTGAAAAACGCCGGGAGTTTAACTTCGATGCCTATAAAGGCATTTTGGAGAAGAAGCATGATCATTACCTTTTTTCAGTTCCACAAGCTGACATTGAAAACTTAATGGGGGCTGATATACCGTTGATTTATGAGTGGGATAGCCTTACCATTTCTACAGAAAAATCTATCTATAACCGACTGTCACTTAAATTAAAGGGCAGTTCCAGCTACAGTAAACATCCATTTTTAACGTTTCGTTTCGAAGATAAGGAAGAATTCTTTAAAAAAAGTAACACAGGAATGGAGTGAATATTATGCCGGAGACTATTAGTTTGATCCCCTATTTCGGGGGATCATCTCGTGTGGCTCCAAAAATTTTGGAGCATGTATATCGAGCTGCTGAGAGGTTCCCATTGACCCGTTTCGAAGAGGTATTCGGCGGTGGATGCAGGGTATTGCTAAACAGTCCTTATTTTGAGGAAAAATGCTATAACGAAATAGATTCGGGTTTATGCCGGTTGATGTCTGTAGTCGGCAATGCCGAGGCATGCGAACAAATGATTGAATTTCTAAAGGACTTGCCTTACCAGAAAGACCTGTTCCTTTATGCAAGAGATCATCGGGAAGATCCCAATTTGGATCCGGTAAGGGGAGCAGCTTTTGCCTACATTGCAGCTACACAAAGCCGGGTTGGAACGATGGAGAGCTATAAAAGCTACCGAGACCCTACACAACAGCAGGCATCTATAATCCAATATTATGAGCACATCGATAAGATTCATATCTGTACGCCTCGTCTAGCAGGCGTACAGATCACAAATCATGATTTCAGGGAGCCTTTATATGAGCATATCATGGACGAACAGTCCCTGTTTGTAATTGATCCGCCGTTCCTGCCCGATACACGTTTATCCGCTAAAGTTTACAAGCATGAACTGGGAGTTGAAGATCACGCAGAACTCATTGCACTTCTGCTTCAAGCAAGGTTCAAGGCAATCCTGTGTGGATACGACACAGAGGAGGGAAATCCATTATACCGGCAACTGACGCTCCATGGGTGGCAAAGGATTTCCCTCGGGCTTCAAACAGTATCCAGCAGTTCAAAAAAAGTCAGGCCCACTCATACTTATTACATTTGGATTAATTTTTAATTCCCATCAGAAGTTGTTTTCCCTTTGCATTCCCCAACTTTTTCCCATCGGATGAAAGTCAAAAAGCCAGCAATACCGGGACATTTTGGACTTTTCCCATTTTCCCACGATATAAAAAAATTCATTAAACTTGATTGGTTGCGCTCGTGGGAAATCGTTAATCTATAAAAAATATTTCCTTAATGGTCGATCTTTTGCTCCAGCCTGTGATGCAGTTAAAATTACGCTCAGCGCGTGCGACAATGAAATAAATGCGCGCCTTGAGAAATCAGGCTGGAGATAAGAACGGCTTGTAATTGTTGCACGATGTCCCATAGTGGTTGAAAATCATAGCTGACCGGGTAATATGTATGTTTTTAGCTGTTTGGACAAAAAAGTCCTTTTTTCCTGCCCCTATTCGTTTCCGGTACTGCTTTTGCACTGGTTTATGTGCAGAAACCAAGCTAGTATTTATGCAGATTTGAATTAAAAGTGCTATATGCAAGCTCTTGTTTGTATACATTAATTCTCTAAAAGAATTAATGTATTGATCTTACGTTCCTCCATTATCATAAATTATCGCATGCTATTTTGGCCATGTGTTGGAGTAGGGATATCCCCTTTCCTGCACATGGCTCTTTTTTGTCCAGATTTATGCAAACCCAACAGAAGGACGTTCTGACAAACGTCAAATTTCATCTATCGAAAGAAACACACCAGAGTTAACATACAACACGTAAACAGCTCCAGTAAAGAAATAAGAAATCGTGTGGAGGTTAATGATATGGACTTACGTGAGCAGCAGTTCGGCCTTGAGTTGGAATTTACCGGTATTTCCCGGTATCAGGCTGCATCGGTTCTGGCAAAGCACTTCGGGGTAACAGCTCAGCACCAGGGCGGTTCTTATGATAAATATACCGTTTCCGACGTGGAAGACCGCGAGTGGACGGTCATGCGTGACAGTTCCCTATCTCCTGAACGGAAGGACGGCAGTTTTGCAGGAGATGAATGTCGTTGCGAGTTCGTTTCTCCTATCTGTAGATATGAGGATATCGACAGTATTCAGGAAATCGTAAGGGAGTTAAGAGCCGCAAAAGCGATAGTTAATAGCTCATGTGGGATTCATGTGCATGTTGGAGCGGCATTCACAGTTCAGAGTTTAAAAAATCTTTTAAACATCGTAAGAGCGCATCAGGACTTGATTTATAAGGCGCTGGATGTTGGGTCGGGACGCTCCGGTTATTGCAAAAAACTGGAGTCCGATCTGGTGGATCGGGCAAAGGGTGCGAAACAGATGGACAGGCTGGCAGATATTTGGTACAGAGGCAGCGGATGCCGTACCGCGCACTATAATGACAGCCGCTATCACATCGTAAACCTGCACAGTTACTTCCTTAATTCGAACATTGAGTTCAGATGTTACAATAGCTCACTTCATGCCGGAGTTGTTAAGGCCTACATACAGTTTTCGCTGGCGATATCGGCACAGGCAATTAACCAGAAATTTTCTAGCAGCAAGACTATTGAAACGGACAATGAAAAGTATACATTCCGCTGCTGGCTTCTTCGCATGGGCCTAATCGGAGATGAGTTCAAAACCTGCCGCCATCATCTTTTAGCTCACCTGAGTGGTAACTCAGCATGGAGAAACGGACGGATTCCGGCGTGAGCCGGAATCCAGCCTTTCCAATATATATTATAAATGTAAGGAGTCAAGGTTATGAAAAAACAGTTGTACATTGCCTATGGGTCGAATTTGAATAAGGAGCAAATGCAGTACCGTTGCCCGGATGCAAAACTCGCCGGAATCGGAGCATTACCAAATTACCGTTTGGAGTTTAGGCGCGTTCTCACAGTTGTTCCCTGCCCCGGTTCGAGTGTGCCGGTTGCAGTTTGGGAAATTTCTGCACACGATAGGGAAAATTTGGACTTATATGAGGGATACCCGAGGTGTTACCGGACAGAAAGCCTTCACGTCAATTTTTCTGATGGCACTAGCTGCAGTGCGATGGTTTATATCATGAATGGCGGGTATCTTATGCCGCCATCCCCTTCTTATTATAAGACTGTGGCGGACGGTTTCAGAGATTGCGGTTTGGATGAGAGGGTTCTCCAAAAGGCTTTAATGGAAAGTCAGTCGAAAATGGCTCGATTTGAGAGGAAAAGGTGATAATTTACACCCCCGAAAGTTGCGAAAGGAGTAGATAAGCCAGCAGGATTATTTCTATTACGGAATTGTGACCATTCAGTCCTAATTACTGGATTACCACAAGTCATATGAAAGGGTTCAGCACATAGGGTATTCGGATGTTCTGGATTTCTGTTTACAGTTTCTACAAGTTGCAAAGATGTACAAATTACTAATTACCGATATTACCGTAATTCAATTCACAGTCCTGAGAAATGGTCAGGATGCAGATTATTATAATTACTGAATTACTAGAAACCAATTCACAGTCCTGAGAAACGGTCTGGATGCAAATTATTATAACTACTGAGTCCTCAAAGTTCAGTTCGCAGTCCAGCAAAGTTGCAAAGATGCACAAGTTACCTATTACCGCATACCAAAGCACATTCACAGTTTACCGTCTGGTTTTGAGTCTGCTTCAGGGTAACAAAAAGCGGGCTGTCCGCACAGTCCGCTCCATTATAACTGATGTTTACTTTTTCTTCGGTCTGTACTTCTGATACAGGAGGTCAGCATACTCGGACACCTTGTCCCGATCCGTTCGGGGTAATGCTTTTACTTGGCGGAGTAATGGTTCCAGCGCTTCATCTTCTGCAATTCCGAGCAGATAGTCGGCGGATACATGGAATAATCTGCACAGTTCTATTAGTGTGTCAAGATTAGGCTCACGGATACCGGCTTCAAAATGTCCATAATTGCTGGTGGAGATGCCAAGCCGAGCGGCAACCTGTTCCTGCGTCTGGTCGGAATCAGTGCGCAGATCTCTCAGCAGTTCGTTAAAATTTTTTGTTTTCATGTATTCACCACCAATAGGATTATTATATTGGAGATGAAACAGATTATTACAAATAAATCCTATACGGATTACAAGCTGTGTATTTACAATCCTATTTGTATGATTTATAATAAAAATACCTCCAAGAGGGGTTATGGAAAAGTTTCGACATCGGCGCATCCTGTCGAAAGAGGTGAGAAAACAATAACAATGCGCCAATAAAAATTTAAGGAGGGGTAATCGATGAATATTCAGAAAAAGGCACTTTCCCTTATCTTGGCGCTTGCGCTGGTCATCGGAGCATTCGGGGGAACAGCAGTATATGCGGCGGAAAGTGATTTTTCCATTACCGAGAATGGAATCCTATGCGAATATACCGGTCACAGCACGAAAGTGGTTCTTCCAAGTGAAGTTACCGAAGTTCAGGTTGGAGCGTTTAGTACGGACTACAGTCAGAATAACTCGAACATCACAGATGTGGAAGTAGAGAGCAGAAACCAAAATTATACCAGCATCGGAGGAGTACTTTACACCAGCGATAAAAAGACGCTCGTTTACTGCCCGCCTGCCAATGCAAGAACCTCGTATACGATTCCGGAAGGGGTCACGACCATTGGAAGCTCCGCTTTCCAAAAATGTAAAAAGCTGCGTCAGGTTACGATTCCTCAAAGCGTGACAGAAATCGGAAGCTATGCATTTGACAAAAGTGGCATCACCAGCGCCGTAATTCCTAATAGGGTTACTGAAATCAAGGAAATGGCCTATGCAGCCTGTGATAACCTTACTGAGGTTACCCTTTCCGATTCGGTTACCAGCCTTGCGCAATACGCGTTCTGCAGCGACAAGAATCTGGCAAAGATCAATATTCCCAAAAGTGTAACCAGTATTGGACAAGACGCTGTTTACGGCGGTGATCCCGTAATTTACGGCGATTCCGGTTCTGCGGCGGAAACCTACGCTTCAAAAAATGGAATCCTTTTTCAGGCATCCGGTGCTGATCCGGTAATTGGAGCGGCTCCCGCATCTTCCGCTTCCGACGACGAAAAGCTGGAATATGCGGTCAGCAGAGTATTTTCCCATCTGCGCCCTAATATGTCCAATATAGAAAAGGTCAAAGCCGTACACGATTATATGGTCAGAAATGTCAGTTATGATCTTGCCAATCTTCAGGCGGGAACAATTCCGTGGGTCGACTATGGCGCATACGGCGCACTGGTCAATAAAAAAGCAGTCTGTAGCGGGTATACGGCAGCGTTTCAACTGCTGATGGAACGACTTGGGATCCCGGTCACAACTATTACAAGCAGCAGCATGAACCATGCTTGGAATATGATACAACTGGACGACAGCTGGTACCACGTCGATGTCACATGGGATGGAGCACTGTGGTACGGATGCTTCCTGAAAAGCGATGCCGTGATTGCAAACGCCGGTCATGGACTTGGATTAAGCAAGCCCGGGCATTACGACTGGTACAGCAACTATAAGGCTACAAACACAAAGTATGACAGTTTTGATTGGATGAATGCCACTCCTGAAACGATGAACGAAGGGAAAGCCGTAACAACGGCAACCGTACAGCTGGATACCACAAGCTATTTAGGAAAAGTCGGAAAATCATATACCATTCAGGCGAAATCCAATATCGGAGAATCCATGACCGCCGCTTCCTATAATGGAAGTGTTGTCAGGGTCACGCCTGTTTCTTCCTCTTCTAGAGGTACCCTTTTCAAACTGACTTTTTTGAAAGCGGGAACCGCAGAGATTAAGGTTCGATCGGTAAGTGGAGCAAAAGCTTCTCTTGCAGTTACTGTTTCGTAAAATCTGCAAGACTCTAAACCGTCATACGAGTCAAGCCACGCGGGAGGAATTTGGATACTTAATTACACGGACTTTTTAGTCAGGTACATTGTTAAATATGGAAGGAGAAATCAATTATGAACAGGAAAATCATATCAGGTCTTTTAGCGGGTATTATGGCATTCAGCGTCAGCACAGCAGCCTTTGCAGACACAACGGCGGCTTCCGAAAACGGGTATAGTATTGCACTTTCGCAAGTTATTTCCAAACAGCAGAAAACTTTGACGGTTGGGGGTAAAGCCTCATCTGAAACCGTCTATACTGTTCCGTATGGTTCAGCGGCCACAATTAAGGGAATCTACGATTCTAGTAAGGCGGCACCCGGATGTGATATTTATCCCTCTTTAGGCGGAAACGCATATGGTGCGCCGGATTGGGGTGGAATGAGTTACACCTCCGTCAAATTTGACAACACGCTTTTTGACAGAAATTTAAAGGGATATCTCATCAAGTATTATGTCCGCGTTTATGAAGGTGACGATACTCCTTATGTGTATGTACTCGTCAGTGATCAGAAAGACAACACAAGCGCCTCAATTAAAAATTGCAAAATCGACACTGGCGCAAAACTGACGGTTAACTCTGGAAAAACCTATCAGTTTAAGATTACGGCATCCACTAAGCCAACTTTTGCTTGCGGAAATGGCTCGGCTTTCAAGGTAACATACGTCGGTTCCAAGGGTCATGATTACTTTTTTAAGGCAAAGGCGGTCGGAAAGGCCGGTCAGGCTACCGGCTTTTATGTGAACGGTGAAAAAACACCGTGCACAGTTGGAACGATTGCTTAATCTAGCAGATTTGTCAGCGCTATGCATCAAATTGTTGCATAGCGCTGTCTTTATATATTGGTATATTAAACATCTTTCAAATTACCGGTAATATTTTGCATTAGACAATCTACACAGGATGTCGCTATGGGCATTACAAATTACATAAATCTTTCTCTATTGTTGTTTTTATCAGACTTCATATATAAATCCCGGATTGAGAAATCAGTCCGGGATATTTTTTCGATTAAAATAGCGGGTAGCCATAAACTGTTCTTTGGTTTGATATAACTCTGGATTTTTAAGGTGTTATAAAGGTTGTTGCTTTCCTTTCTGGAAGCGCCTAAAAAGCACTTTTAATCGACTAATTTGTAAAGCACTGGATTCTCCGGAACAGTATCGCATAACAGGATAAATGCCTGTTTGAAAAAATCGAATGCAATTTACCGACAGCTTGGGAGACTCTGAGAATAGGGTCTTATTTTTTTCTGCACTTTTTTTAATTTTATGTTTTTTCCTTTCTCTGCGCACCCAACCCCCACCTTTCTAGAGTCACAGTAAATGCCTGACGGGGTAAAGTCTTAATTTCGTATTCAGCCATAGACTTGTCCTTAAATGTCCGGGGTGATTTTCGGCCATGAAATGATACCGCCTTTAACTCGCCGATATCTCGTTAAAAAAAACTGGATAGCATGTAAAGTAACTCGGATGCTTGTGTATATTCTTGTGGCAACCAAAATTCACTATGAAAGGTCGGATGAAAATGTCACGGGATGAACTAAAAACCGACGCATGTTTCCCCTATTATGCCGATCAAAGGCTGTACTATGCAGACAATGATCTACATCGTTTCTTGCTAGAGTTGGTCGAGTCTGGTAATTCACTTCCGGTTGCTGGAGTGAGCCATCCGGGGATTGTATGTCCTCTTTCAGGGCTGCAGGGGATATCAAACAAGGGCAAACCACTGGGCATGGAAATTGCGTGTGCGGCGGCCAGTATTCTCGATGAAGACGGGAGTCTGAACGGTCTGGAGTACGGTTTCCTGCAAGACAAGTACTTCGAAGCCCTGATTGGCGCGTACCTGTTAGAGACTTCTCTTTGCTGCGTCAGGAAGTTTTCGGGGGAAGAAGCCTATTACACACGCAGTCCCTTCCTTTTAAAGGCAATGGCACAGTCGGACGGCTCTTTTGCTTTCCCGGAGGGGTATCTGCGAGACCAGATCGGTATTCAAATCAAGTTTGGGACAATTCGTGCGGTGCGGATCGACTTGTCCACCGGAGAGTTTACTCTGGACACTGTTTCTTCTGACGCTGATACCGTTGTTCCGCACTTTTTGCTGCAGCGGTTCGCAAAGCGGTTCATTGAGGGTCTTTACGAGCAGCCAGCCAGAATCTACTACCCGGATGCGGAAGGAAAAGTCCGAAGCTATGCAGTCGCGCTGCAAGAGAAATTCCTGCGCAGTAGGTTCCATGAGGATGCAGATACCTATCGCCGTATTGCATGGGACGGTAAAAGCCCCGATGTGGTTCTCCCGGTATATCGAGCCAGCGAACCGACGCGCAGAGAAATCAAGCTTTTTTCCGTGTTTGAGATCAGGGACATCGAGAGATTCACTTTCTGACGGGCAGCCCTGATTTCAAGCTGCCAGAGCGCCGCAATTTTTGTCTGATTTGCCTGTTCCCTTTCGTGGAGTCGGGGTAATATCGAAAGAATTTTGCGGCGATTTGACTGTGCGCCGTCACGTTTGGAGTTTCATCAGGAGTGGCGTTATTAGTAATTGTAGGCCGCGCAACGGTAAATCGTGGGCGGTCAAATAACTGGAAAGAAGGTTAATTAAAATGAAAGACAAAGATTTTCAAATGTCTGACAGCCCAAAGAATATCTTTCGTCCAATACCGGATTTTCCCGGATGGACAATGGTTAACGTTCCCGGTGGACGCAGTAAAAAACATCCAACCGGTTACGCAATTCTTAAGCAGGAAGGCCGTAACGACTGTATGATCGTCAATCTGAAGAGTAATGGTGATATTCTTTACGTTGCCATGATTTCAATTGAGTACGTGCGGCCAATACTGAACGCCTATCAAACACTTTATATTCTATTCAAGGAAAGCAAAAAGAAGAATAAGAAAAATGAGCAAGATGAGCAAAGTGAATTCACACCTATAGGCAAACTTTGGTCTGGAGACACTCGCACTCTGGGAATGGCATTAATCCACGAGTTTTCAGGAGACACGATTGATCCCCATTGGTATCCACATCATCCTGACGGCGATCCTACGAATGATCTCGACGTAATACCTGTCAACCAGTCGGTTCATGGCCTTTTCCATAAGCATGTGCGCCCTAACACTACGCCAGAGGAAATTGAACATATCGCTTATAGATCGGGTAACGAAGATTTCATCCGGTATTACTCATGCCGTGAAAATTGGGGAAAATACAGCCCTAAAACTTACGACATGTGCCAAGAAATCCATGAAAAAGATTTTTTTGGTAAGATGTCTTGGGATGATTATTGTGCTTTGATCAACGCTATTCGAAATGAGTTTTAAAAATAAAGGAATAGCCTGATCTTAGTATTGGGGTAAAGAACAACCGCCCGAGTGTTCATCTGGATGCTCGGGCGATATTTGAAAAAAGGGGGCAATTTTATGAATAAAGCCTTGCTTCAGCAATTGGATACCATCTATTGTGAGAACGCCATCGGAGATGGCAATGTTTCTCATAATCCCTTTTACGGTATGCTTTTAGGGATGGTCAATCGCCGGATGACGCTCCCTGTACTTGGAGAACCACGTACCGGAATGCAAACCCCGTTTGATCAGCTTCCATCCGTAACCGGAAAGTTCCCGAATGCCGCAATCGAAATGGCATTCCACGAGCAGTGCCAGTTAGAACACTTGGGGTTGCCTGTTCCCCCCGACTACTATAAACGCCATATTTTGGCCATGGATGCTCTTTATACGATGAACACATCTGCATGCGTGGTTATGCGGAAAGATGTGAAATTTTCGGTCAGAGCCACGTCGCTGGATGTTGTCAAATCAATTCCAAAAGACATGCTCGAGAATTACTCTCACAGGCATGAGGAGTACTTAGCTGTCGACGCGAGACCGGATATTGAGAGAGGAGTATTAAAGACGCTCGAGCTTCGTGGAACCGATCACCACAAACTGAGGCTCTTCTGCGTCCAGACTCAGCTAACAGGATGCACGATTGTTCCTCGGTTCCTTGCAATAGCGTTTTTACAAAAGCTGCTGCGGATTCTAAGCCGTAACATCGTTACGATTCGGTACAAACAGGAGAATGGCAATATTCTGACACTGACCGCTTCTCTGCAGATGGATTTCTTGAAAAAGCACTGCGGCAGTAGTGCCGAGGCTATTCAAAACCGTTGCAGGAACACTTGTAATGAAATGGAGATCACGCTGCCGGTTATTCCGGTGGGGACAAGTGTCGCGAAGATTCTCACAATGAATCTTTTGAATATCTGCTCTGTATGCAAAGCGAAAGAATAAAGACGCAGTAGCGCAGGAGAAAGCACTGGTTTCCCCCTGATCCGCTAATCCCCGGATCACTCCGCTTACGCTATTCCCCGGTTCCGCTGCTCTGGCGCTTGGCTCTACACAGGGCAACGTTTATGTAAGGCGGCTCCGGGGTGTACAAGGGCCGCTTTCAGTTTTCCAGCCACACAGCGCCTTACAAGTGGCAGAGCTGCGCGGTACCGCTGGGCGCGATTTCGGCCCCGTCCCCTGCCCGGTTCGCCGCTTTCCCCGGCTACGGGTATCGTCCTCAACGCTGGCACTGTCGGGCGCGACGTTTTGCGCAAGGCTGTTCCGGGTATCACGGGGGCCGCTGGCGGTTTTCGAGCCACAAATCGTCGTACAGGCCTGAACGCTGCTTGTGGCGCTTGGCTGCAGGGCATCTGAGAAACTCTAGAATTCTGGTCAATCAATCCTACCCGCGATTTTGGGGTAAATTCTATCCGAGAAGTTTTATGGTATTCGTTCGGACACTAACGGCTATGCCGATGGCTTTTTCGGTAAAAAGGAGGAATTTATATGCGCACATACGGTTACGCTCGCGTGAGCAGTAAAGAGCAAAATCTTAACCGTCAGCTTATGAGGCTAAAAGAATATGTCGAAGAAAGAAATATCATTCAGGAGAAAGCTTCGGGCAAAGACTTCAATCGACCACAATATGCCGTGCTCCGCGATTCACTTTTAAGAGGAGGAGATTCGCTGGTTATAACGTCGCTTGACCGTCTTTCCCGCAACAAAGCCGATATTAAAGCCGAGTTGGAGTATTACCGGCAGCATAAAATCCGGGTAAAAATTCTGGATTTGCCCACAACGATGGTCGACCTGCCGGACGGTCAAGATTGGGTGTTCGACATGGTGAATAACGTGCTGCTGGAAGTGTTGGCAAGCTTAGCGGAACAGGAGCGCCGCACCATCCGGCAACGACAGGCCGAAGGTATCGCCGCAGCCCATGCGAGGGGCCGAAAATTCGGCAGACCGGAGATTCCGATACCGGAAAACTTCCCGGCGCAGCTAGAACGGATAAAGCGGCATGAAATCAGTGCAAGAAAACTGATGCAGGAGTTGGGGTTAAAACGAAGTACATATTACAAGTTTGTACAGGAGATAGAGCTTCGGAATAAATAATTCGGGAGAGGGTTTTGCCCTCTCCCCTTTTCATATTCGCTGTTTTTACAGCAGTAGACAAAAAATCTGCAGTTGGTCCGTTCGGAAAGCAGTTGAATCAGGAGACTGGTTATATGCACCGGCGATGTAAAAAATCGACTATTGTGGTTAAGCTGGTGTGGTTATGAATCTTGCAGAAAAATATGACAAATCGGTACTTTCGATTGAGGAGGTTGCTGCGGAACTTGGAGGTAGTACCTCGGAGGTTGAGTCCCTGATCGAAAGCGGTGAACTTGCAGCTAAAAAAATCGGAGAAAGGATCATTATCCCCGTGAATTCTTTGGAGAGGTATCTTGGAGATAGTTCACTTGCAGAATCAAGCAGACAGAGTTATACTACCGAACCAAACGACGAAGAGGAGGTTTTCCATTTGGAAACGCCGTATGGCTCCGGCAGTATTTTATATGTAAAAGCAAGGGATATTTTTCGGTATGCAATTAGTCAGGGCAAAGACCCTGTTACAGGGAAACGCAATCGCATTATAAAAGGAGATTTTTCTTCACGTGAAGAAGCCGAAGACGCACTGCGGGAAGCATTAAAAACTTTAAATGCGGTACATATGCCGGTTGCTGTCACAGGGGTAACGTCGGTAGCTCCCGCAGTTCTTGCCAATACCGTCAAGCCGCACATTACCGTTGAGGACTATCTGGATAAAAATTTGCTGTCCTTTTATCCGAAAGCTACCGAGCGGACGCTGCACTGCTATGCAACGGCGGCAAAAACACTGGCTAGATTAATAGGAGATTTGCATTTGGATGAGCTTACGCGCACCAATTTACAAAGTGCGCTAAATTCACTCTGTGACAAATCCGATAGCACGATCAACAAAGTTTATTTGGTCTTAAAGAAAATGGTGGATATCGCGTTTGAGGATGAACTGATCCCGAAAAACGTCGCAGCTAAAGTGGTCTGTCCGAAATCAAAGAAACTGGATACCCGCTCTGAGGACGATAAAATCTATTCTCCGGAACAGATCGCATCGATCCTGAAAGCCGCGCAGGAGGAAGACGATCCGCTGCTATATACAGCTCTGCTCGTCTTTGCGTTCACGGGGATGCGCCCAGAGGAACTTAGGGGGTTGGAAAAGCGGGATTTCGACCCTGATGCGAAAACCCTGAATATTCGTCAGGCCGCAACAACCCGCCCCCAACTGAAAATGGATAACGCTCTTGCAGGGGATGTGGGGCCGCGCGTACCGGTCATCGGTAAGACCAAAAGCAAATCGGGAGTCCGCAATTTCCATCTGGACAAACAAGTCATTTCAGCGCTTCAGAAATGGTTAAAATATTTGAAGGAAAACGACCAAGCCCGCTATGAAAGCGATTTCCTGTTTCCTAACATGGATGGTGGTATTTTGCGAGACGATGTCCTGAATACAAAATTCACCAGATTCCGGAAGCGCCACGGATTCACTAAAGAAGTAACTTTTTACCGCTTCCGTCACACTTTTTGCACGAATCTGGCTCGCGCTCACGTGAATGTAAAAACCATTATGAAACTGCTTGGAGATTCCTCTGCGTCGGTAGTACTTGGAATTTATACGCACGTGCCAGATGCAGACGCCAAAAGAGCAAACGAGGAAATGAACCGGGTATACGCTAATATGCTGCCGGATATGTTTGACTCCGTTAAGGAAAATAATGTCTCTGATTAACTAAAAAAGTCTATTACTATAAAAGCTGGAGTTGGGGGTAAAGCCTAACCCCAGTCTTTTCTTTATTTTTGCGAAATCGGAGAAAAACAGTCGATAAAGCATTGAATTAGGATAATTTTGGAAGTATAATTTGTAATATTAAAAAGATTGTACTCTCACAAATTATAATAAGGAGCGAGTTAAATGGATAAGAAAAAAATGACAATTGCCAATTTCAATATAGTGTTTGGAGAAAAAGAAGAACCCTTACTAAACTACTTTAGCGATATAGTTATGCCTGCTTTTCATAGCCCATTTGTTCGTTCAAAAGGTGATTGCGACTATATAATCATGAATATAAGAGTCATTGAAGTAGAAGAAAAGGATTATGTCCTAACTGGAATTATTGTGAAGAAAACAAATTTGGAAATCTTTTCGAAATTCGATAATGAAAACAATTTAATCGAGACTAATGAATTATATCCAACAGCACCATTTTCATTATTTACTATTTATTTGAAGAATCATAGAATGGTGTTAGTAAAAAATCAGAAGGGAAGTCCCGACTTGCGGAATTTTTCCGCAACAATACGATATATATTGGATAGATATGTCAGAGAAGAAAATATCATTAGAAAAAAGGATCAACAAACTGAATTACCATATGCTATTGTGAATATTGTAGGAATCCCTATGAGGGAATCAATAGAAGACGCCCTTAAAAAAGTAAGCAAGATAAATAAATTAATATTAAAATTCTATCCACTGAATGGAGACTTGGACTTTTCTGACCTTTTTGAAGGAATGACAACAGAACTGAGAAAGAAAGTTGGAAGTAAAACAGGGGCGCTGACGCTTAATACACCGACATCAGTTGGTGGTATTACGGAAATATTAACTGCTGCTCAAGGGACGGTTGAACCCATCTTTAAGGTGACATATCCGGACAAGAAAACAGGTAGAATTTATAATGGCGCTCTTTCCGAGAATATGGAAATATCATATGTAGATACTAACAACATAGAAGAGGCAGTAGCTCAAATCGCATCTAAGACAAAAGAGATTGACAGTTTAAAGAATGTTAGTGATGATAATAAAAGAATATATGAAGTAAACGAAACGAATATTATTCCCTTTCTAAAAAAGTAAAATTTAAGAGTCCCCTTCCGAAGGAGGCGAGCAATGTGGATAATAAAGATATAAACAAAATAGGAAAATTACTTCAAGAACATTCATCCAAAGATATACTAAAGGGAGCATTTTACATTATTCGCCCTCAAAAAAAGTACTGGTTATCCGATTTAATCATTACATTAGTTTCAATCTCTGCTTCAATTGTCATTGCTTTCTCTAATAATACGATAAAATTATTCGATAACGCAGTTGGTATATTGAATAATGTAGTTCTTGCCCTTTTTGCGATAGTATTCACTGGATATGCTTTTTTTCAGGCCCTTATAAGTAATGAATTACTTAAGCGCCTTATTCATGCAGACGCAAAAGGAACCGTAAAGGATAAAACAGGAGCTTCCAATGTTTCCAAAAGTCTATTGCAGGAAAGTAATGAATACTTTATAGATGTCATGATGTTAGACATAATAGAAATTATTGTTAACGTTATACAACTCATTTTTTTGGAATGTCTCCCAATGGGGTTGAATTTTCATGTAAATTTAGCTATCATAAATATCTTAGAAGCCATCTATTTAAGCGCTTATTTTGCATTTTCTTTATCTGTCATATGGGAAATGAAGAGTTTTATATTTAATACATTTCAATTATTTAATGCACATGCGGGTGCAAAAGCACTAGAAATTTTGGAAAATGAGGGTGATGAGAATAGTGGAAATCCAGATAAATAAAGCAATTTTGCATGTCTTGGATGCTAATGCAACCTTGCCGATTTTTTCGCAGTCTGAAATTGATGTAAGTGAACCAACAACTGTAAAATTTATTGAATCACATATAAAGCAGTTCTTTACTGATCCCTCTACCAAAGCGGGAACACTTAGTACCGATTCTTATTTTGATAAAGATAAGATACATAATTCATTTGTTGATATGAGCATTAGAATCGCTAATAATTTACATGATATTATTAAAAAGTTTCCTGATATTCCAGGTGCCGATCTTTTGATTGCAATTGTCGGTGTCGAAAATACAGAATATGTTGCAGTTTTAAAGTTAAATTACAGGACAGCCTATACACATTTTATCGACTATGAAGAAGATAGGACGAACAATAGAATTATCCTGCAAAAAACAATATTGCCAGCTGAAAATCAGAAAATTGATGAGGGAGCATTAATTAATTTTTCAGATAATTCCTGCCTTATAATAGAAAAGAAATTTTTAGTGGATGGAGAAAGGACTAATTATTTTTCGGAAATCTTCTTGCAATGTAAAACAGAATTGTCAAAGAAGGAAAGTATTAGCATTATAAATTCCACTGCTAAAGAAGTTGCCCGAAAGTACGATAATGACGAGTATGAAAAGACTTCGTTAGTCAAAGCAGCAATTTATGAAAGTTTAGAAGATGAGGGTTATGTTGATCTAGGCAGAGTGGCGGATACGGCCTTTTCCAATAGTGATAGCATGAAAGAAGATTATATAAGGCAAGTACAAGAGGCCGGTGTTACAAATAGGATACCTTTTTATGGCGAGGCTCCAGAGAAACATTTCGACAAATATAAAATTAAAACTGATAATGGAATCGAACTCAACATACCTATGGAATTATATCGAAATAGAGGGATAATTGAATTTATAAATAATCCCGATGGAACTGTATCCATTTTAATAAAAAAGATTAGCAAAATTCAAAATAGGTAATTATGGATACCGATGGATACCATTAAGATGCTTTCAACGTACAATGGGTAGATGGTTCTATGTGGACGATTGTATCATATGAAATTACGCAACAATACCCCGAAACAGTCCATTCTGTTCCGGGGTATCGTCTTTTGACTTGGGCTTTCCGGGCATAGCAAAACCCGCATGGTTCCTAAGAACCATGCGGGTTTTGTTTGGTGGGAGAGGATGGATTCGGACCATCGAAGCTATAAAGCAACAGATTTACAGTCTGCCCCCTTTGGCCACTCGGGAACTCTCCCATATGTGGAGCTTTGTTGAACAAAACTCCTTGTCTCAGGCCTTGCCTGATGGAGCTGGCAGACGGATTTGAACCCCCGACCTGCTGATTACAAATCAGCTGCTCTACCAACTGAGCTACGCCAGCATAATTAGCACTCGACTAATATATCATTTTGCCGATCATTTGTCAATACAAATGACAAAATAAAAAGAATTCAGCCGCATGCCCTGCATACGAAAGGAATGGTCGAGGTGACAGGGTTCGAACCTGCGGCATCTTGGTCCCAAACCAAGCACTCTACCAAGCTGAGTTACACCTCGTTGCTGACGATATGCACGGCGGCGTTCCGAAATGCCGTGCGGCTAATGCTTTAACTATATGGCAATTAACTTGTGCCCGCGTCATCGGACAGCCTTATTATTATATGTGAAACACCGGTAAATGTCAAGCGGTTTTCTTTGAATATGGCTTTTTATTGGCTGGCACCGCGCCGGGCGGCCGCGAACCAAAGAGATTTTATAATTTTTCTTGAAAGGTGCGCCGCATAATGGTAAACTAAAGGAATGTAAACAATAATGGCGGTGAATGAATTTGGATCAGCTGAAAAAGCTTTGGCACTTTATGACAACCCCCGAAATGATTTTATATATTGTATTTGGCGTGCTGACCACCGCCGTAAACGTAATTACCTACGGCCTGCTTCGCCCGGTAATGCCCTGGGATGAGCATTGGAATGTGCTTGTGGCGAACGCGGTTGCGTGGGTGGTTTCTGTGGCGTTTGCTTTTGTTACCAATAAGCTCTTTGTATTTCAAAGCAAAAGCTTTGCCGCCCGTGTTTTTTGGCGGGAGCTGACCACCTTTGTGGGTGCGCGGCTGCTTTCATTCGGCGTTGACGAACTGGGCATGCTGCTGCTGGTCAATGTGCTGACCTGGAACGACTGGATTGCGAAAATCATTATGAACGTCATTGTCATCGTCATCAACTATGTGTTAAGCAAACTGATTATTTTTAAAAAATAATCATGCGCGGTAAACGCTTCAAATCAGAATAAACCGCACTGCCGGAACGGGCGCCGCAGAAATCCCCGTTTTTCCGTGCTTTGTGCGAATTGAAAATATGGAGGATAAACATTATGTTAGCAACTGAAAAAACGATGGATAAAATCGTCGCACTTTGCAAAAACCGCGGTTTTGTCTACTCCGGCAGCGAAATTTACGGCGGCCTTTCCAACACATGGGATTACGGCCCGCTCGGCGTTGAATTCAAGAACAATGTAAAACGCGCATGGCTTAAAAAATTCGTGCAGGAAAGCCCTTACAACGTCGGTTTGGATTCCGCCATTCTGATGAATCCGCAGGTATGGGTCGCTTCCGGCCATGTGGGCGGTTTTTCCGACCCGTTAATGGACTGCCGCGACTGTAAGACCCGCCACCGCGCGGACAAGCTGATTGAGGACGCCGGCGGCGACGCAAACGGCATGACCTTTCAGCAGATGTCCGACTATATCAAAGAGCACGACATTAAATGCCCGGCCTGCGGCTCCGCAAACTTTACCGATATCCGTAAATTTAACCTGATGTTCAAAACATTTCAGGGTGTAACCGAAGATGCGAAAAACGAGATTTTCCTCCGCCCCGAAACGGCTCAGGGCATCTTTGTAAACTTTGCCAACATTCAGCGCACCACACGGCGCAAGGTACCGTTCGGCGTGGCGCAGATCGGCAAAAGCTTCCGCAACGAAATCACCCCCGGCAACTTTACGTTCCGCACCCGTGAATTCGAGCAGATGGAGCTGGAGTTTTTCTGCAAACCGGACACCGACCTTGACTGGTTCTACTACTGGAAGGACTACTGCGAAAACTGGCTTTTGAACCTGGGTATGACAAAAGAAAACATGCGCCTGCGCGACCATGAAAAAGAGGAGCTTTCCTTCTATTCCAAGGCCACAACGGACATTGAATACCTGTTCCCGTTCGGCTGGGGCGAGCTTTGGGGCGTTGCAGACCGCACAAGCTACGACCTGACCCAGCACCAGAACCATTCCGGCAAAAGTCTGGAATACTTTGACCAGGAAGCAAACGAGCGCTATATTCCGTATGTGATTGAGCCGTCGCTCGGCGCCGACCGCGTTGCGCTGGCATTCCTTTGCGACGCTTACGATGAAGAGCAGCTTGATGAAAAGGATACCAGAGTCGTAATGCACCTACACCCGGCGCTTGCTCCTTACAAAGCCGCTGTACTTCCGCTTTCCAAAAAGCTGAATGATAAGGCACAGGAGGTTTACACCGCCCTTGCAAAGCACTTTATGGTGGACTACGACGATTCCGGTTCCATCGGCAAGCGTTACCGCCGCCAGGATGAAATCGGCACCCCGTTCTGTATCACATATGACTTCGACAGCGAAACCGACGGCTGCGTTACCGTGCGTGACCGCGACACCATGCAGCAGGAGCGTATCGCCCTGACCGAGCTGGCTGACTATATCGGCAAAAAGATTGAATTTTAATTGCGGACGGCAAATGATGCCGCTGCAATTGTCCGCACGCAGAAGAACCGGCTTCCTTGATAAGGAAGCCGGTTCTTTTTATTCTGCAATTTTACCGGTCGGTATGTTTCTCCTCTGGATCCGGTGTTTTTGCTTGTTCGGCGGTTTCAAGGCGCATAGCCCTTTTTTCCGCGTGTTTTTTCCTTCCGAGTAAAAGCCAGTATAGTACTGCGGCAATCAAAACCAAAAGCAGGATTACGGGTGCGCCGCCCAGCAGGAAAACCAGCAACCCTTCCCCAAAGTTGCCAAGGCCGCGCATGGAGTTTTGGAACTGCTGTGCAATTTTCTCGCCCAGCGTAACGGGCGTACGCTCAATTTCGGTGGGCTTTACCACTTCCTGCAGATGAATCGAAACCGTGCTGAAGCTAATCAGCGAATCATATTGCTTCAGCGAGCCGGTCAGCTGTTCAATTTGGTAATTCACATCGGCCAGCGCTTTTTCCAGCGCGATTACATCGGTGAGGGAACCGGATTTCTGCAGCAGTGCAAGCAGCCGCTCCTGCTGTGTGCGCAAGCTTTTCAGCCGGGCTTGTGTGTCATAATATTTTTCGGTGATGTTTTCGCTGGAGCTGGCGGAAGTGAGGATGCTCCCAATTTCCCCGGCGCGCGATTTCAGCTGGCTCAGCTTCCCCTGCGGAATGCGCAGCGTATAATCCGCCTGCCGCAGATTTTCCAGGCTTTGAATGCTTTTCCCGGTCAGGTTCGAATCCTGTACATAGCCGCCGAGCTCGGTACACAGACTCTGAATCCGGCTGACGGAATCGTCGAATTTCAGCGTTTCAATGCTGTAGTTCAGCCGTTCAATAATCTTCTGTGTGGCAAGCGCCCCAGCGGCCGCCGCGGCGTTTGTTCCTTCGCTGCCTGCGGTTGAAGCGGCAGTATCCCCAAGAGCCGCCTCCTTCCCGGGCGCAACCGCGGCTGCAGTGCTCGCTGCGTTATTTGCGGCACCCGGGGCGCCCGCATTCATCGACGATTTTCCGCCGCTGCTACAGGCCGTGAAAACACCGGCCAGCATTACCACGCAAATCAGCAAAGCCGCCAAAGCTAAAAATTTGTTCTTTTTCATTTTCATCCTCCTTCTCGGTTTATATTTTCACAAATGTCCGTCAAATTTCCTACAGAAGCTTACGGTACATATTGTTCCTGCACTTTTGTGATTACATCGTCTTTCACCGTCAGATGGAATGGAAATTCGGAAGCATGTTCCTGATTTAAGCGCTGCGCAAACTTTTCCCGGCTGACCGCCATATGCCCATTCTCGACCATTTCATTATTCCAGTAAACGATATCAAATGCAGCGTTCGGGGAAAGCTTTAAATTTTCTGTTTCTTTGGATGGGTTATAAATATGAAACCCGTTCGGCATATCTTCTTTTTTCAGCCCCAGCTCCTTCATCCGCTTTGTATCCTGTGCCGTAACCCACTCAATCGGGTCGTAAGTGACCTGCCCGCCGGCCGAATCGAAATTTTTGATATAGGCTAAAATCTCTTCCGTATTTTCGTCGGCAGAACTGCTGTTTATGCTGCTGACCGGCGTTTCTTTGTTTGTACCATTGGAAGAAGCCCCGCCCAAAAGGTTTTCTTCCTCCAGGCTGCGGGCAGTTTGCGTAAACATGCGCAGCACCTTGCCGTCGTACACAGCAAACCCTTTTATGGCAAACTCTTTTTCAAGGTCGGTAAAATACGGAATCGGCATATACGCCGCGCCGTTCATCATAACCGGCAAAACCGGCCTTCCGTCCACGGTGTATTTTCCGTTATTCTCTTCCACCGTATGGCAAAGTGCGTTCGCCGTATCCTTCAACGGCAGCCAAACCCCTTTTTCGTCGGAAATCACTCTGTGCTCAAAGGCGATATTCATTCCGTTCGACCGCACTTCCCCCATGGCGGGGTTGTTGCCCAGCCGCAGGTTTGTTTGCAGATCGGCCAATGGGAAGGTGAAAACCGGCATGCCGCCCGCGTAAGGGACAAGCTCATATAAATCAAAATAAACAACCAGGTTTTGCCCATCCAAATAAAAGGAGTAATTCCCTTCTTTGCTCTGCACTGTCTGTATCGCTTCGGGGAAATAGGCATCCGGTTGTTTTTGTATATCCTTTATTATTTTATCCGTGATCAATTTCGTCCCCGCGGCCGGGTCTTTAAAAAGGCTGCCGGGCGTATTGTAAAATTCCCCTGTCTGAATGTTTACCGTAAAAGATTTTATCCAGCGCGACCCATGCGCTCCGCCGGTATAATTTTCATTGGTAACCCACACGGAAAGCAGGTCATTGTCCAAAAAACTGTCAAAATAGCTTTCGTAAAACAGTGTGTCAGGAACCGCGTTTTCCCCCAGCTCCTGCGCGGCCTGTTTTATGTCGGCAATCCCGTCGTCCGATATTCCCCGGATTTTTTCATTCAGCTGTTTCGCCGAGGAAAACCCGCTGAAAACCGGGATTGCGGTCTGAATGTGAATTCCGTCCTCGGTTTTGTCGGTTACCTCCGTCCCCTGTGAGAAAGAGAGGACCTTTTCTGCAGTCTGTGCGGAACGCGGGGCACAGCCGTTCGCAAAGCAGAAGCTGACCGTCAGCAGCAAAACGGCAAGTTTGGAAACGCAATTTTTCATACAGTATTCTTCCTCTCATCCCGTCTGATTCTATTATAGAATATTTATTGGGAATGTCTATAGTTCTGACAGTACTGTAATGAAGATGAATCAATTGTAATTTATTTGGTAGAAAAGATATGATTTAAATAATCATGCCGCCGTTTACACCCAAAATCTGGCCTGTAATAAAATTTGAATTTTCACCCGCCAAAAAGCTGACGGCGGCGGCAATGTCCTCCGCCGAACCAATCACACCGAGCGGCGTTTCCTCTTTCAGTTCATCGATTGTGCTCTCATCCAGTTTGGCGTTCATTTCGGTTTGAATCACACCCGGCGCAATACAGTTAACCTGTATGCCGGACGGCCCCACTTCCTTGGCAAGCGCCTTTGTCAGCCCGATAACCGCCGCCTTGGCCGCGGAATAATGCACTTCGCAGGAAGCGCCGACCTGCCCCCACATAGAAGAAATATTGATGATTTTCCCGCGTTTTTGATGAATCATGTACGGCAGCGCGCACTGACAGCAATGGAACACGCCCTTTACGTCCACGTCAAACATTCTGTTCCAGTCCTGCTCCGTGATGTCGGTGAACAGTTTTTGCTGCGCGATACCCGCGTTGTTCACCAGCACGTCAACCCCGCCGGCCGCACGGAACATCCGCTCAACCTGCTCCCTGTCGGACACATCCGCCCGATAAAGGACGGTACTGCCTTTACCATGAGTATTATTCAATTGTGCGGCCAAATATTCCGCCTGTTTTTCAGCGGTGTGATAGTTTACAATAATCCGAAAGCCGTCCGCGGCAAGCCGGCGCGCAATTGCGCTGCCGATCCCGCGTGACGCGCCGGTAATCAGAGCAGTCTGCATTTTTCATTCCTCGTATTTTCAGCCGGGGCCCGGCAAAGCAGTGTGCCTTTCGCGGTTCCCCTGAACAACCCGGCTGTTATTTTTTAAACTCTGTGTATAATAAGCTTGGCTGTATTCCCGTATTATTCTGGTATTTTCCGCTGCTGTACAAATCATATTCCCCGTCAATATCATGATAATAAATCTGGCAGATTTCCACATTCGGATAGATGACCAATGGCTGAACGCAAAAAATCTCCAAAGTCCAGTATCCGGCGAATCCGATATCGCCGAAGCCCGCGGTAACATGGATGAAAAGACCCAGCCTGCCCGTGGAGGAGCGGCCTTCCAGCATGGGAACATATTGATCCGTTTTTGTGAACTCATTTGTCCGCCCCAAATAAAGCCTGTTCGGTTCCAGCAGCAGGCCGCTTTCCGGAATGATAATCTGCTTGACAGGGTTTGCCAGCTTCATATCAAGCCGGTTGTTTTCATAAACCAGCAACTCATTATGCAAAGACAAATTGTAGCTGTTTGGATTAATTCTGGATTGATCAAACGGTTCGATGATAATTTCTTTCCCGATGTGTTTCAAAATTTCTTTGCCCGACAATATCATGATTCAACAACCTTTCCAATATGCCTGACTTCATCCGTGTTATTCTTCGGCACAAACACCGCTTTACATATTCCCCGACGCCAGCATAATGGCGGCCAGGGCCGCAATCGGAGCGGTTTCCGTGCGGAGAATCCGCGCGCCGAGCGTGCCGGCTTTTCCGCCGCTTTGCAGCACGTAGTCCACCTCCGCCTGTTCAAACCCGCCTTCCGGCCCGATGAAAATGGACAGGTTTCCGCTTTCTTTCGTCACAAGCTCGGCAATGCTCTGCCCGCCGCCCTCGAAGAACAAAACGATTTCGCCGTTATGCGCCGCTTCCTGCACCGCCGCTTTAAACCCGGCCAGCGCGGCGACCTGCGGAATGACGCCCCGGCCGCTCTGCTTGGCGGCCTCTTCCGCAATTTTCTGCCAGCGCGCTGTTTTTTTTGACGCCGATTTTTCATCCGGCTTGGAAACGCACCGCGCGGTCATGACGGGCACAATGCGGACGGCGCCCGTTTCCACCGCCTTTTGCACAATGCTGTCCATTTTATCGGCTTTCGGCAGCCCCTGATACACCGTTACTTTTACGCTCGGTTCGGCAACCGTTTTGCAAAAGCTGAGCACGCGCACAACAACGCCGTCGTCCGCAACGTGCTCTATCTCACAGTTATAATCCGTTCCGACGCTGTCGCACAAAATCAGCCTTTCCCCCGGCTGCATGCGCAGCGAACGGGAAATATGCCGGGAGTCGTCCCCAGTAATAACGGTTTTTTCCTCCGGAACATAGTCGATAAAAAATCTGGGCATACCTTCACCTCAATTATAATATGGCTAAATTATATCACAGCGAAATCAAATAATAAATATATAAAAAACAGCCCCGCACCCAAAGATGCGGAGCTGCCAAAAAGGATTGGTGAATTATATGATTGCGAGGATGACGAAGTTCAAAACGAACAGGCCGGTCGCAACCCAAAGAATCGGGTGAATTTCTTTTGCTTTGCCGCGGAACACCTTGATGATGCAGTAGAAAATGAAGCCGGCGGCAATACCGTAAGAAATGCTGTAGCAGAACGCCATAAACACGCTTGCAAAGAATGCCGGGATAGCATCTTCAAGGTTATCCCACGCAATTTCTTTAAACGCGCTGAGCATCATAATACCAACCGCAATCAATGCCGGAGCAGTCGCAGCGGAAGGAACCGCGCTCACGAGCGGGGCCAGGAATGCACTGGCGATAAACAGGACGGCGGTTACTACGCTGGTTAAGCCGGTGCGGCCACCCGCGCCGATGCCTGCTGCGCTTTCCACATAAGTGGTGGTGTTGGAGGTACCGAAGATTGCGCCGATGGAGGTTGCGGTTGCGTCTGCAAACAATGCCTTGTCCATCTTTGACTTAAAGCCATTACTGGATTCCAGCGCCTTTTGATCTTCCGCGCTGAAGATTCCGGTTTTACGGCCTGTTCCAATGAAGGTACCAATTGTGTCAAAGGTATCGGAAAGGCTGAACGCGAAGATTGTCATTAAAACAAGCGGGATTTTGGACGGGTCGGTAAACAGAGAACCGATTCCGGGGTTGCCGAACGCAGCGCCAAAGGTTTGGGGAAGCTTGCTGATTGCTTCATTAAAGCTTATAGCCTGCCCCATTGTGGTAAGTCCGAGCGGAATACCGAGCAGAGTCGTAACAATGATGCTGATTAAAATTGCGCCTTTTACCTTCATAACAAGAAGGATAACGGTTAATGCGATCCCGATTAAGGCAAGCCACACAGCCGGGGTGTTTAAGGTAACAATTGCCGGAACTGCGCTGCTTTTCGCAATTACTGTTTTGCTTTCAAGCAGGGTGTAGGTGCCGGGGTCGGAGGTAAACTGAATCAGGCCCGCATTCTTAATGCCGATATAGGCGATGAAAATGCCGATACCGCCGCCGATGGCGTTTTGCAGGCTTTCCGGAATGGATTTAATGATTAATTTACGAACCTTGGTTACGGTAATCAGAATGTTGATTAAACCGCAGATGAAAACCATGGCAAGTGCTTCCTGCCATTTAAAATGCAGGCCAAAGCAAACCGTAAAAACAAAAAACGCGTTGAGGCCCATGCCCGGAGCCTGTGCGTAAGGAACATTTGCAAACAAGCCCATAACCAGTGTGCCGATAACCGAAGCAATGATGGTTGCAAGGAAAACCGCACCCCACGGCATGCCTGTTTGGGAAAGCATGGTTGGGTTTACAATGATGATGTACGCCATTGCAAAGAAAGTGGTTACGCCTGCACCGACTTCTGTGCGGACATTGGTGTGATTCCCTTTTAAGTTAAAGAAATCACCCTTTGGATGGTACGCTGTTTCTGTGCTACCTGCCATATTTTTTTCCTCCTAAAAAAATAAATTGCCCGACAAAGTTTTTGCCGGGTAATACCGCTGTTATTACTTATATTATAAGAAGTTCAAAGCAATAAAACAATGTCATATTTACACAAACTTTTTGGACTGGAAACAATTTATTCATACTTTTTGGGCTAATATTGATATTTAACTGCAAAAAAATCCGAATTTTTCCACTATTGCAGCGATTTTACCTGAATTATGAATCGCAGAAAAATGCGAATTGCAGAGGATAAAAAGAGGCTGCCCGAAGCACACGGGCAGCCACAGAAAACAGTTTATTCTTTTAACGGAAGCCCCGCTGCGTCGGTAAAACTGCCGCAGGCGATCATAATCAAATCGACCAGCCAGCCAATGCCAAACAGCCCGGCTGTCAGAAGGTACAGAACGCCCGTGCCGACCTTATTTACATAAAAGCGGTGAACCCCAAGCACACCCAGGAAAAAGCAGAGCAAAAAAGCAATCCAGCGGTTCAAATGCGAAATGGGGTATGGGTAAACCGGATGCACATTATAAGCAGGCTGCGGGTTGTAAACCGGCTGTGCATTGTAAATCGGCGGTGTGTTTGACTGGGGCTGCGCCTGGGGCAGCGGTGCGCCGCAGCCGTTGCAAAAAGCAGCGCCAAGCGGATTTTCACGGCCGCATCTTGTACATCTCATAAAAAATCCCCCTTATTGATACTATTTAATACATAGTATATTGATTTTCCTGCCATTTGTCAAACAAATTATCTTATCGTTTTTTTAGGCTGACTTCGGCGAAAGCGGGAACGAAAAAGCGGCACTCCGAATTTTCAGAGTGCCGCTGAGCTGAATTTATTATTTGAGGTTGTTCTTTAAGATATCGAGCTGTTCTTTCAATTCTGTCGGGAGCTTGTCGCCAAACTTCTTGTAGAATTCTTCAATGCCCTCGGACTCCTTCGTCCACTGATCCTTCTTTACCTCAAGAATGCTCTTGAGCGTATCGATGCTGAAGTCAAGGCCTTCCAGGTTGATGTCTTCCGCCTTCGGAACAAAGCCGATCGGAGTTTCGACAGCGTCTGCCTTGCCTTCGCAGCGGCTGATGATCCATTCGAGAACGCGGAGGTTGTCGCCGAAGCCCGGCCAAATAAAGTGGCCTTCGTCGTCAAGACGGAACCAGTTCACGTTGAAGATCTTAGGCGCATGTTCGCCAAGCTTCGCACCCATTTCAATCCAGTGCTTGAAGTAGTCGCCCATGTGGTAGCCGCAGAAGGGCAGCATTGCCATTGGGTCGCGGCGAACAACACCGACTGCACCGGTTGCGGCTGCAGTTGTTTCGGAAGCCATGATGGAACCGACGAACACGCCGTTGTTCCAGTCGCGGGACTGATAAACCAGCGGAGTGGTCTGTGCGCGGCGGCCGCCGAAGATAATTGCGGAAATCGGAACGCCGGTGCCCTTGTCGAACTCGGGGCTGACGCACGGGCAGTTCTTAGCAGGCGCAGTGAAGCGGCTGTTCGGATGAGCACCCTTTTGATCGGAGGTTGTACCATCCCAAGGCTCGCCCTTCCAGTTAAGCGCGTTCTTAGGCGGATTCTTGTCAAGGCCTTCCCACCAAACCGTGTTGTCGTCCAGGTTTTGGGCAACGTTGGTAAAGATGGTGCCGGATTTTGTGGAAGCAAGCGCGTTCGGGTTGGATTTATTGTTAGTACCCGGTGCAACGCCGAAGAATCCGTTTTCGGGATTAATTGCATACAGTCTGCCGTCCGCTCCCTGGCGCATCCAGGCGATATCGTCGCCGACGGTCCAAACCTTGTAACCCTTTTTGATGTAGCCCTCCGGCGGAATGAGCATGGCGAGGTTGGTCTTGCCGCAGGCAGACGGGAATGCAGCCGCGACATATTTGATTTCACCCTTCGGGTTTTGAATGCCGAGGATGAGCATATGCTCAGCCATCCAGCCTTCGGTCTTGCCAAGGTAGGAAGCGATACGCAGAGCAAAGCATTTTTTGCCGAGCAGAACGTTCCCGCCGTAACCGGAGTTTACGGAAATAATGGTGTTGTCTTCCGGGAAGTGGCAGATGTATCTCTTTTCCGCGTCAATGTCGCACTTGCAGTGCAGGCCGCGAACCCATCCGTCGCTGTCGCCGAGGGTATCCCATACCTTTTGGCCAACACGGGCCATAATGCTCATGTTTAGAACAACATAAATGGAGTCGGTCAGTTCAACGCCGATTTTTGCCAAAGGAGAACCTACCGGGCCCATGGAATAAGGAATCACATACATGGTACGGCCCTTATAACTGCCCCTTGCAATATCATAAAGCATTTTGTAAGCTTCCTGGGGTGCCTTCCAGTGGTTGGTCGGGCCCGCGTCCTCTTCTTTGCGGGAGCAGATAAAGGTTCTGTCTTCTACACGTGCAACGTCGTTTACAGCGGTACGGTGCAGGTAGCATCCTGGGAGCTTTTCCTGATTCAGTTTGATGATTTCGCCCGATGCACATGCTTCGGCGCGGAGCGCTTCGAGCTGTGCCTCAGAACCGTCAATCCAGACTAATTGATCCGGACAGACAAGCTTTTTCATCTCTTCGACCCAGTTTAACACTGACTTGTTATTGGTCATAATTTTTTCTCCTTCCGGCCCAATGGCCTAAAACGAAATTAGAACTATTATAATACATTCCTTTAATAGAATTAATTACAATTTGGCAATTTGTTAATCTTTTAGCAAATTATTTTTTTTGAAGAACCAAATGTATTAACATACAATTATTCATAATTTATTTGTATTTTTATGCTTTCCCGTCCACCGGCATCTCGGCACATGCATTTAAATCCATCCCCGCTATTTTACCCGTCAGATATTCATAATATCCCTGGGAGCCGACCATCGCCGCATTATCGCCGCACAGGGACAGCTGCGGCATGTAAAACTGCCACCCGCGCGTACTGCATTCCTGCTGCAGCCGGCTGCGCAAAAGGGAATTGGCGGAAACGCCGCCCGCAATCACCAGCTTTGTGCTGCCGGTGTCCTGCGCCGCTTTTACAAAATTTTTCACAAGGCAGTCAACCACCGCTTTGCGGAACGAGGCCGCTAAATCTTCCACAGGCAGCGTCTGCCCTTTTTGCTCCGCGTTGTGAATCAGGTTGATGACCGATGTTTTCAGCCCGGAAAAGCTGAAGTCGTAAGCCGAACCGTCCACGGTGGGGTGCGGCAGCTGAAAGGCGTTTTCATTTCCGTTCTGCGCGATTTTATCCATTTCCACGCCGCCCGGGTAGGGCATTCCCATGGCGCGGGCCGCTTTGTCAAAGGCTTCGCCCGCCGCGTCGTCACGGGTACGGCCGAGCACGCGCAGGTCGGTGTAATCCTTCACCTCAATAATATGGGTGTGCCCGCCGGAAACAACAAGGCAAAGGAACGGCGGTTTGAGTTCGGGCGATGTGATGTAGTTGGCGGCGATATGGGAACGCAGGTGATGCACCGGAATCAGCGGCTTCCCGGCGGACAGTGCCAGACCCTTTGCAAAATTGACGCCCACCAAAAGCGCGCCGATTAAACCGGGCGCGTAGGTAACGGCGATTGCGTCCACTTCCTCCAGTGCCATGTGCGCGTCTTCCAGCGCCTGCTGCGTTACCCCCACAACGGCCTCGCAGTGGCGGCGGGAAGCGATTTCCGGCACAACGCCGCCGTAGAGCTTATGTTCCTCCACCTGCGAAGCGATAACCGAAGACAAAACCTTGCGGCCGTCCTCCACCACTGCGGCGGCGGTTTCATCGCAGGAGCTTTCCAGTGCTAAAATGCGCATTCTTTTTTCCCCTTATTTTAAAATACAGTGTTATAACTCCCTCAGTCAGGCTTCGCCTGCCAGCTCCCTCAAAGAGGGAGCCTTTTAGTCCCTTCCTCGAGGGTGATTCCCCTAACAGGGAGCTTTTTTTGTTTGTTTTTCCTTTGCCTCCCTCTATGAGGGAGGTGGCACGCTCGGCGTGACGGAAGGAGTTCGTCCCCAATTGTCCATTGTCTATTGCCAATACTCCCTCAGCCAGGCTTCGCCTGCCAGCCCCCTCCAGGCACCTACACCCTTTTGTCGCAAAGCGACATTTCCCCTAACAGGGGAATCGCCCTCAGAGAGGGAGTCTTTCTTTAGCCCTCTCACCGAGGGACCTGCCCGGCCTAAGGGCGCTTAAAATAAAATTACTTAAAATTTTTTGTCATCAGCAGCGCGTCCTCTTTCGGGTCGGAGTAAAAGTTCGGGCGCACGCCCACAGGCTCAAATCCAAGCTTTTGATAAAGTGCAATTGCGGGCGCGTTGCCCGCGCGTACCTCCAGCGTAATAAATTCCGCTTGATGTGCGAGCGCGAAATCAATTAAATACCGCACCAGCGCTTGTGCCATCCCCTGCCGGCGGCAGTCGGGGTGAACGCAGACCTTATCAATATAGCATTCGCCGCAAACACAGTGCATTCCGGCACAGCCAACGGCCAACCCGTTTTTTTCGGTGGCGGCGAAACATGCCGTATCGCTGGAAAGCTCCGCTTTCAGGCCGTCGCGTGTCCACGGGTCGGAAAAGCAGAGCGCGTCCACCTGCGCAAGCGCGTCAAGGTGTTCCCCGTTCATCGGGACAATCCTGTATTCGCTCATATTGGCACACCGACTTTCCGAATCGGGTTTGCATCAATCAACCGTATCATATGCTTTGCGAGCAGGATTAAAATAATCAGCATGATAACCCCCAAAAGCTGCACGCTGAAAAAGTCGGTGTTAAACAGATTGTGGCACACGGCGTAAGCGGAAGCCAGCTCTGTAACAACTGCAACATAAAGCTTTTTGGGAAAGTAAAAAGCAAAAATCACGGACAGGATATCCGCCACAAAGTAATACCGTTCATGCATGTGCGGCAGAATGAACGGAACAAACAGCGCAAAAAACAGCGCGAGTGAAACAAGCATTTCATTTGATAAAACAAACTTTTTACGGTTGAAATAAAAGAGGGAGATCAATACCAGCCCACCCGCCAGAATAACGGCGGCTTTGCTGATGTATGCCGGCGTGTCCGTCGGCAGCCACGTGTAAAGGTTTGGCAGAAACATGGCAATCATGCTGTACTGCCCCGCCTGTGAAAAATACACCGTGAGCAGATCAAAAAATCCCCGCCCCATGATTACCGCGGGTAAAATAGAAACTAAATATACGATTGGTATAATTAGAAACGTACGCAGCCTGATTTTTCGCTTGAGCAGCATTAGAAGAAGGAAAGGCGCTAAAAACACCGCCTGCAATTTAAAAATAAAGGCAATCGAAAACGCAATCATGGCTTTTGCTTCTTTATTTTGCATCAGGTAATACACACCGGCGACCAGCGCCGCGGTAAAAATCGCGTCACACTGCCCCCAAACCGCGGAATTCAAAAATACGCTCGGCAGGAACAAAATGACCGCGTAAGCAATGACGCCGTACGTTTTATTCTCAAACTTCAAATTAACCGTTTTCATGACATAGACCGCTAAAACGATGTCTGCCGCACTGGAAATCAATTTAATCGCGGTCAGCCCGGAAACCGGAAGATAAGTAAAAAACGCGAGTAAGTACAGATAAGTCGGCATGTAGTCCCCAATGTTCATGCCCACCGCGGCAAAACCGCCGTTTTCCTTCAGCGCGGTGTACCAGCCCTGCAGGAACTGATGGTAATCGCCCGATTCGAACGGAAAAAGCAGGACACGCATCAGCAGGGCAAACAGGGTAATCAAAAATAAAAACGCGGCATTTTCAAGCTGCTCCGTCGTGAATTCACTGCGCTGCTCCATGTTATTCCACCTTTTGATAAAGTAAGAAATCAAATTCAATCTGCGTGGCAAGGGCGTCCGTTTTTTGCAGCCGTTCGCTGCCCTCAACGGAAGTCTTCCAGTAGTAGGGCGTCATGGCGAACAAGTCCATAACGGTTTTATTGTTATCGATAAAAATATCCTTTTGCACCGCAACGCGCTTTCGAAATGCAAACCCGCCGTACTCTGTTTCCCTGTATTCGTTTTCGTATGGCGCGTCATACAGGATTTCCTTTAAACCGAACAGATGCCGCACGCCCGGCACTGCCAGAATAAGGAACCCGCCCGGCTTGAGCACACGGTTCAGCTCGGTTTCCACAATCGGCGCGAACACATTGACCACGCAGTCCGCCGCGTTATCTTCCACCGGAATGTCAAAAATGCTGCCGACGGCGAAATCAATCGCTTTGTACCGCTTTGCCGCAACCTTTACGGCAAACTTTGAAATATCAAAGCCGTACACCTCGGGATAAAGCCCATGCTCCCGCAAATCACGATGCAGGCGGCCGGTGTAATAGCCTTCGCCGCAGCCCGCGTCGAGCACAATTGGGGCCTTCACCGGCAGACATTCCCGAACCAATTCATTCAACCGGTCGCTGAACGGCTGATAAAAACCGGCTGCCAAAAAATCGCGGCGGGAATTCACCATCTGTTTGTTATCGCCCGGAATTTTGGAATGCATCTTATTCGGCGGCAGCAGATGCACATAGCCTTCCGCGGCAATGTCGTAGCTGTGCCCGTTTTCACAGGCATATGCTTTTTCCAGTTTATTCAGTTTTGCTTTGCAGATGGGGCAGGTAAAAATCATTGTAAAAGCTCCTAAGCGTGCCGCTGAAGCGGATATTCCGGGTTTCATCCGTCAATGAAAATTGACAAGGCTACCCTTCCATGTGTTACCGATATAAGTGTTCACAGCCGTCCAAAAAAGGGATACAGTAATAATTCGATCTGCCCTCAGGCCGGGCAGGCCCCTCATAGAGGGGGCCTTGCCTCCCTCTATGAGGGAGGTGGAGCGCTCGGCGCGACGGAAGGAGTAATTGTTCCCTGAAAAAGGGTTGCGAAATCGGATCGATGAAATTGTGCAAGGCAACGCAGAATTGCGCAATTTCAGCATCCGAGTTAGCCTTTGGCGTCATACCAGGTACGCCCGATATTCGCTTCCGCGGTGAGCGGAACGGCAAGGGATACGGCGTTCTGCATTTCCTCAGTGAGGATTTTCGCCGCCTGCTCCGCTTCATTTTGCGGCGCTTCAACAATCAGTTCATCGTGTACCTGCAAAATCAAATGCGCCTGCAGCTTTTCTTTTTCCAGCCGGTTTTCCACACGGATCATCGCGATTTTAATGATATCGGCGGCGGCGCCCTGAATGGGCATGTTGCGGGCAACGCGCTCGCCGAACGAGCGCATGTTGAAGTTGGAGGAGGTCAGCTCCGGCAGGTAACGGCGGCGGCCGAACATCGTTTCGGCATACCCGTTTTCTTTTGCGTCGGCAACAACCTTCTTCATGTATTCATCAATTCCCGAATAGGTGGAAAGATAATCGTGAATATAAGTTTCGGCTTCCTTCCGGGTAACGTTGATATCCTTTGCCAGCGAAAACGCGCCGATGCCGTAAACAATGCCGAAGTTAACGGCTTTGGCGCGGCTGCGCATAATCGGGGTAACCATGCTTTCCGGCATGTGGAACACCTTCGCTGCTGTGCTTCGATGAATATCATCGTTATTCAAAAATGCCTGAATCATATTCTGGTCGTCGGCGACATGCGCCAATACGCGCAGTTCAATTTGGGAATAGTCGGCGTCCACCAGCACCCAGCCCTCCCGCGCGATAAAGAAGCGGCGCAGCTCGCGGCCAAGATCGGTGCGCACGGGGATGTTTTGCAAGTTCGGCTCGGTCGAGCTGATGCGCCCGGTGCGCGTTTCCGTCTGATTAAAGTTGGAATGGATGCGCCCGTCCGGAGCAACCACTTTCAAAAGCCCCTCGCAGTAAGTGGACTTCAGCTTTGTCAGGCTGCGGTAATTCAGTACAAGCTCCACGGCGGGGTGCTCGTAGCGCAGTTCCTCCAAAATTTCCGCTTTGGTGGAAAATCCGCTTTTTGTCTTTTTCCCATGGCTGAGCCCCAGCTTGTCAAACAACGCTTCGCCAAGCTGTTTGGGGGAATTGATATTGAATTCATAGCCGACCGCGTCGTAAATCTGTGTTTGAATGGTGTCGATCTGCTTTTGCAAAACATCTCCGTAATCTTTGATGCCGGCCGCGTCCACCGCAAAGCCGACGCTTTCCATGTGCGCCAGCACCGTGGCAAGCGGAAGTTCAATTTTATCCAACAGCTCGGTTTGATTTTTTTTCGCAATTTCGTCAGCAAGCCTGTCCACCAGCGCGGGCATTCCCCCAGCAAAGGAAACCATCTTGTTTTCGCCTTGCTCCGGCATGGCAACCCCGTATTCCTGCGCAAGGCGGTCGGGTTCATACCCCGAAGCGGAAGGGTTGAGCAGGTAACCCGCAAGCAGCGTGTCAAACCCCACACGGTTCAGCTTGACCCCGCGCGCGTCGAGCGCCGCGCAGAACGGCTTTACATCATGGGTATTTTTTTTAATTTTTTCATCGACGCAAATTGCCCGGATCAAATCAAAATCATCGATTACATGAACACGGCTGCCGTCATTGAGGTACAGCCTGATGTTCCCCTCCGGGAACTCCGCAATAAAATCGGCGCGGCCTGTTTTTTGCAATATTTTCAGCAAATCCTCCATGTCCGCGTTTTCAGCCATCTGTACCTGTTCCGCCGCTGACGCGGCTTCCTGCGGAGCGGGTGCGTGCAGACCCATTTTGTCGATCAGGGAGAAAAACTCAAGCTTCGACATCAGGCGCGCCGCGCCGTCATTGTCACAGGACGAGGGAAGATAATGCAGAAGCTCGGTGTCAATCGGCGCTTCCTGACAGATCGTACCAAGCTTGCGGCTTAAGTACGCATTGTCTTTTCCGGCTATCAGCTTTTGGCGCATGCCCTCTTTTATTTCAATCGTATCGATATTTTGATAAATAGAATCAATATCGTGGAATTTTTGAATCAGTTCGCCCGCGCCTTTTACGCCGATGCCCACCACACCGGGAATATTATCGGACGTATCGCCCTGAATCGCTTTGATTTCAATCATCTGTTTCGGCTCAACGCCGTATTCTTCCCGGATTTTTGCTTCATCGTACAGGGTGACCTGGGGCTGGCCGAACTTTGTTGCGGCAAGCCGAACACTCACGCGCGGGCCGACCAGCTGAAGGCTGTCCCTGTCCCCGGTGGCAATCACACATTCATCACCGCTGTCGCTGCATTTTTTGGCGAGCGTTCCAAGAATGTCATCGGCCTCATAGCCCTCGCACTCCACCAGGCGATACCCCAGCAGCTGAAGCAGCTGCTTCAAATTGGGCAGCTGCTGCGCCAGCTCCTCCGGCATACCCTTGCGCTGAGCCTTGTAGCCCGCGTATTCCTTGTGGCGGAAGGTCGGCGCGCGCATATCGAACGCAATTGCCACCGCGTCGGGGTTTGTTTCATTTTTCAGCTTTTGCAGCATGGTTAAAAAACCATAAATGCCGTTGGTGAAAAGGCCCTCCTTTGTGGTTAAAAGGCGGATTCCGTAAAACGCCCGGTTTAAAATACTGTTTCCGTCAAGTACCAACAGCTTCATAATGTTCTCCTTAATTTCAGTTAACAGAGGGAATTCGTCCCCAATTGTTCATTGTTCATTGTTAATTATTAATTGGTCTGTCCTCATGCCGGACGGCACTGACTTTCGTTCGCGTTCGAAAGTCAGCAAAGTACGCCCAAGGGGGATTTTGAATTCCATCGGGAGGGCTCTATAAAATCCCCCTTGGATTCCCCCGGTATCCCCATCGACCAATATGCAATGATTCAGCTTTTAGGTTTTCATGGACGGCTAACAGCCGTCCTTAATTTTGCAAATCTGTGATTTGCCACATCAACTGTTCATTGTTAATTGTTCATTGTCTATTGGATTATTATATCACTTTTCAAAGAAAAAAATAAGTGCTATAATTGAGCCTGATTCTAAAGTTGAAAGGACTTCGCCGTGAAAATTGGTAATTTAAAGATAGAGGGCCGCGCAGTGCTCGCCCCCATGGCCGGTGTTGCCGACCGGGCGTTCCGCGAAATCTGCACGCAGTTCGGCGCTTCCTATGTGGTAAGCGAAATGGTCAGCTCGAAAGGGCTGCAATATCACGATAAAAAAACCGGTGCATTGATGGAACTGAGCGACGCGGAGCGGCCGGCGGGCATTCAGCTTTTCGGCGATGACCCCGCGGTAATGGCCGAAGCCGCGAAAACGGCAATGGAATACGCACCCGACGCAATCGACATTAACATGGGCTGCCCCGCGCCGAAAGTGAGCTGCAACGGTTCCGGCTCCGCACTGATGAAGAACCCGCAGCGCTGCGGCGAAATTGTGGCGGCGGTCAAAGCAGCCGTTCCCGTTCCGGTAACGGCGAAAATCCGAAAAGGCTGGGACAGCAGTTCCGTAAACGCGGTGGAAATAGCCAAAATCTGCGAAGCGGCGGGAGCAGACGCCATTGCGGTGCACGGGCGTACCCGGGAGCAAATGTACACCCCGCCCGCGGACTGGGACATTATCCGGCAGGTCAAACAGGCTGTGAATATTCCTGTCATCGGCAACGGCGACGTAACCTCCGCTCAGGCGGCTGCGCTGTTGCTGGAACAGACCGGGTGCGACCTTGTTATGGTGGGGCGCGCGGCGCTTGGCAACCCGTGGATTTTCGCGCAGATTAACGCGTACCTGACCGACTCCTGCCGCATCCTGCCCCCACCCGGCATTCAGGAGCGGATGCTGGTGATGCTGAAACACATTCAGAAAATGTGCGAGTACAAGGGGGAACACCGCGCAATGAGCGAAGCGCGCAAGCATGTCGGCTGGTACCTGAAGGGTTTGAAAAACGCCGCGGAATTCCGCCGCCGCGCCGGATACCTGGAAAACCGGGATCAGCTGGAACTGCTTGTAAAAGAAATTATCGAAGCAAATATGGAATGAAAAATCCGCCCGAATTGAAACAGTCCCGAAAAAGGACCGGTTCAAATCAGGCGGATTTTTAAATTCAGTCCGGTGCTTTTTTCATGCCGACCGAAAATGTCCGGAACCCCAGCTTCCTGTAAAACGGCACCAGTTTTTCTTCACAGAACAGCTCGGTGCAGAGATCGCTTTGTTTGCACTTTTCCAGCAGGATAGAAACCATTTGCGTTCCGATCCCGTTGTTTTGATACTGCGGCGCAACACCCAGCCCGCACAGGAACCCTGTCGCGATGCCGTCCGAAACGACTCGCGCGGCCCCGGCCAGCTGCCCACCGTCATATGCATAAACATGCGCCCAGCTTTGCCGTTCGGTTTGCAGCAGCTGTTCCGCTGTTTGGCGCAGCCGGTTCCAGCCCAGGCTTTCATAAAATTGAAAAAGGCTTTCCCCCGACGGAATTTCATCCATGTATTGAATCTTCATCCGGCATTTCCTCTTCCCGGAAAATTCCCGATTATTTTACCATGTAAATAATGCCCAGTGTACCCGGCCCGCAGTGAACCGAAACGGAGCAGCCGCACACGTTCAAATCGATTTCCTCAAAATTCTGGCATTCCCTGATTTTTTCGGTAATAGCGGCAACCGCCTTTTCGCCCGCGTCGTAGTGAATGACCATCAGCCTGGATAAATCGAGATTTTCCGCACCCTTCAGCTTATCCTCCGCCATTTGGCGAAGCACCGTTTCCAGCTTGCCGCGATACTTTTTCGTAACCCCCATTTTGCCGTTCTCCACTTCGATGCAGGGCTTTAAATTCAGCAGGTTCGCGCCCAGCGCCTGAACGCCGGTGCAGCGGCCGCCTTTGTACATGTACAGCAGCGTGCTGATGATAAACGCGGTGCGTACTTTCCCGGTCATGCCCAGGATTCGTTCCCTGATTTCCTGACCGGAAAGTCCTTCGTCGCGCAGCTCCGCCGCTTTAATTGCAAGGATTCCCATGCCGTTCGACACGTTGCGCGAGTCGATGGGGAAAATATTGTCAAACTTTTCGGCGGCCATCTTTGCAATATTGGGTGTAACGGTGAGCTCGGAGCTGATGCTGAAATGCACAACCTCCCAGCCCTCCTGCGTCCACTTTTGATAAAAGTCTTCGTAATACGCCGGTGTCGGCGCCGACGTTGTGGGAAGCTTGCCGGTTTTTTTGTAATATGCAAATAAATCCGGGGTATGAATGTCAACGCCGTCAAAAAAGGACTCGTCGCCCAGATTGACATTCAGCGGGATAACTTCAATTTGATACCTGTCCAGCAGTTCCTGGTTGAGGTCGCAGGTACTGTCTGCGACAATCTTAACTTTTCTATCCATTCATGCCTCCTATTTCTCTTTGTAGAACAGAACGAGCGTATTGGGGCCGGTGTGAACCGTCATTGAACAGCCCGCGCGGGTGGTAAGAACCTCCCGGAATTTACCGCTGTCCCGAACCATTTTCTCCAAACTGTTAAAAAGCTCCTGATCCATGCCCGTGGTCGAAAGGAACGCGCGCTCGCCGTCAATGTCAGGCTGGTTGAGCACAAAGCGGATATATTCTTTGCAAACCTGCTCATAATTTCCGCGGAACTTTTTGCGCACGGAAAGCACGCCGTGGGTGTCCAGCAGAAGGCAGGGGCGCAGCTTTAGAAGATTCGCGCCGAACATTTGCAGCATGGAGGCTCTGCCCCCGCGGTAGGCAAACTCCAACGTATCCAAAAGCACATTGGTTTGGATTTTGGTTTTATCGATTTCAATCTGATTGTATATTTCTTTGGCGGACATGCCCCTGTCGCGCATTTCGGCGGCGCGCAGCACCAACAGCCCTTCTGCTGAGCTGAGGGTAAACGTGTCCACAACATAAACGTTGTCAAATTCCTCTGCGGCAATGCATGCGTTTTGATAAGAAGAGGAAAACTTGGAATTCATGGCAATGTGAACCACGTCGTCGCCGTTTTCCGCATACTTTTTAAACAGGGCGAAAAAGTCATTCGGCGGGGGCGCTGATGTTTTCGGCAGGCGGCGGGTCTGCTCATAATTTTTAAAAACCTCGTCCGGGCCGATTTCAAAAACGTCCCGATAAGAGTCCCCTTCAATCCCGATATACAATGGGATAATCTCAATATGGTACTGTTGATATAAATCGGGAAATAAATCACATGCGCTGTCGGAACTGATAACAACTCCCATAATCACACTCCCACAAAAAGCCATCATAGTTCCCTCATTATAGCATTCACCGCCGGTGATTTCAACTTTCATTTGTCGAAATCGCATTTTTCAAATTTTACAGAATATTCACAGTTGTATTAGAAACATATTATATGATAATATAATATTGATAATCAGCGTTTGAGAGGACATGTTAAGATATGAAGATAAGAGCCAGAAGATTGATTGTTGTTTTATTTACCCTCGTCTTTGCCGCCAGTGTGTTTGCCATGACCGCGTTTGCGGCGGAAACAAGCAGCGCCATCACCCCGGTTGACCCCGCATCCGAACCGGCATCGCAGGTCACAAGCAGCGAGGCGGCCCCTTCAAGCACCGCCGAAAGCAGCAGAGCAGTCAGCTCAAAGCCGGCCGAGTCCAGCAGCAAGGCCCCGGTTTCCAGCCGCTCCTCATCTGTTTCCAGCCGGCACGCTTCCTCATCGCAGCCCACGCGCTCCGTTGACACGCAGACAAGCCGTGTGGAAGCAATGGCTTCCCAGGCCGCCGCGGCGGTAAGCGACCCGAATGTGCTTTCCTCACAGGACTGGGGCGAACTGCTTTCCAGCGGCTCTGACAGTGCGGTGCCGGCGGGCGGAACCGTTTCGGACACTTCCTCCGCAAACAGTGCCGCAACCAGCAACGGCGGTGTTTCGTGGCTTTTGATTTTGGGTGTCGCACTGATTGTGGTTGCGCTTTGCGGCATCGGATTTTTTGTATACGCGCAGTTCCTTTCCAACAGGGGCGGCCACGGCTCAAACCACGGGCCAATGGACATCAGCAGCCGTTCGGGCGGTGCACCCGACCCGAAGGATGATACCCGCCCAATGGACTTTGAAGATATCAGCTCCGACAGCGACGGCACTCAGCACCGCGGCGGCTATGTTCCCAACAGTGGGAAGCCGCTCGGCAATATTCGCCCGGCCGGCACCGTAACCCGTGCCCCCGCCGCTTCCCCGGCCGTAAAAGAGCCCGCAGCGCCGAAGCCGGAAACCCCGAAGCCGGAAGTAAAAAAGCCGGAATCCAGTGTGAAGGAAATTACGGCGCCGGTTGAGCAGGCCGATTTGCCAAAGCGGGAGCCGCCCGTTCCCACACAGGAATTGACCGCCACGCCGAAGTCGCAGGCAACACCGGTGCAGGGTTCCAAAGATTTCGACTGGGAAAAATTCTTTAACGACGAACAGTAACGATCAATAACAAACGCGGAGCAGGTTTTACATCTGCTCCGCGTTTTATGTTTTCCCCGATTATTTTATTACGGATTTTTCCCCGGTTGAAAAGGTAATGGTTTTCCCGTCGCACCGGGCAAGGATCGTATCCTGAAGGTCAGTGCGGTAAATGGTGACACCGGCTTTTTGCAACCGGCTGACCACCTGTTTGTCCGGGTGGCCGTAATCGTTGTTCACTCCGCAGGAAATTACCGCCGCACCGGGATGAACCGCTTTCAGAAACGCGGCGGTTGTCGAGGTGGAGCTTCCGTGGTGCCCGCACTTTAAAACATCGCTTTTTAAATCGTACCCTTTGGCGATCAGCTCTTTTTCACTGTCCGCTTCCGCGTCGCCCGTAAACAGAAAGCTTTTTTCACCGCAGGTCAGCTTTGTGACAACGGAATAGCTGTTCAGACCGCCGTATTTTGCGGAGTTGGGCGCAAACACTTCAAGCTTCGCCTCGCCGCTGTTCAAAATTGTCATGCCGCCCCGGGCCGCCGTAATCTTTAACCCCTTTTTGTCGATTGCACGAAGTAAATTCTCATATACCGCAGTTGTCGGCACCTGTGCGTCCGGAATTTTCGGCATATAAATCTGGCCGACCGGAAACGCTTCCACCACCTGTGCCATCCCGCCGATGTGATCCTCGTGCGGATGCGTCGCAATCAAAACATCAATGCGATTTACGCCCAGTGACCGCAGCATTTCCGGCAGCTTTTCCTTCGTTTCCCCCGTTCCGGAGTCAATCAGGACATTCTCCCCCGTTTTCAGGCGGACAAGCTCACAGTCGCCCTGCCCCACATCCAAAAAGTAAACCAGCGTGTCTTTTGGTGATGCCGAAGCGGATTGGGAACCGGTATTCTGTGCCGGCCGGGTTTGCTGCGCGCCGTTGTGCAGGGACGAAATAAGGCCCGCCGCAGCACAGAACAGAATCACAAGAACAACCGCCCACAGCGGATAGGTTTGTTTTTTTCTGCGTGCCAAGTGCACCCTCCTTTTTCATAAAAAATATTACCCGTATAAAAAAGCCGCCCGACCGGGCGGCTCGTCTGTTTGTTGAATTATGCGTTCTCTTTGCCAAAAAGGTTGAAACGGAACAGTTTGGATTCATCCTCGGGCTTATCGCAAACGATGTAAGCCTCCGCGATTTTCCCGCCTTCAATTAATTTGGTCAGTCCGACAAGCTGGCTGAGCTTACTTTTTAAGTTTATACGGTCGCCTTCATTGGTAACTAAGTAGATATCTCCCTCACACTCATCGAGCACTTTAATAAATTCGGGTACGTCCACATCATGAAGCTGTACAGATGATGCCATAATTATCCCCCTCTAACAATTAAATTAAATGTAAAAATTATCTTCTGCATTCATTATAGCATCTGAATGCGGTTTGTCAATAAAGTGCCCGGTGTGAAAATTAACAAAGTTTATGCCACACTTTTTCTTCATTCCGCTTTTCTGTGCAAATTTGCCTTCCCTGTGATGCTGTGTTATACTGAATACCGGTTAAAAAGCCGTTTTTCGTTTTGAAAATGCTTTTAAAACGGGACCGCATACTACTGTTTATAATTTTATTTGATAGGAGATTTTACAATGGAAGCAACGCCGGAATTCATCCTTGCATCGGGCGGCGCGGAGGTTTTTCCTCAAATTTACGAGGACATGAAGCAGCAGTTTCCCCCCTGCGAGCTGTACCGGTATGAAACATTTCTTCATCTGCTGAACGACAGCAAATACAGAATACTGCTTTATCGGCGCGCCAGCGACAGGGAATTGCTCGGTTACGCGCTGGTCTTCACAATGGAAGAAAGCAACGTTCTGTGGATTGATTATCTTGCTGTTCTAAAAAAACATCAGTCGCAGGGCCTGGGCAAATCGCTCTTCCGGGCGATTTGGCGAAAATTCTGCGGCCCATTTGACGGGCTGCTTTTTTCCGTGGAGTTTGTTTCCGAAACAGACCCCGTTCTGGCCGGGCAGCAGCGAAACCGCATTTCATTTTACGAACATCTTGGCGCTTACCGGCTCAGCGCCGGGTTTTTACAGCCCTGTGACGAAGGCAGCTTCCCCATGTACCTTTACTTCAAGCCCCGCAGCGGGGTTACAAAGCTCAGCCGCACGGCGCAGATGCAGTCGATTACCCAAATGTACGACTACTGCTTCTTCTACCTGAAGCACCGCAGGGAGCTTTTGCCCGGCTACGAAAACACGATTGTGGACGAACAGTTCAATGACTGACGATTTTGCCGTCCTGAATTTTCAGCATCCGCCCCGCGGATTGGGCAATTCTGTCGTCATGTGTAATCAAAATTACCGTTCGCCCTTCCGCGTTTAGGGCATTTAAAATATCCATCACCGCCCGGCCGGATTTTGAGTCGAGGTTGCCGGTGGGTTCGTCCGCAAGAATAATGGGCGGCCTTGCCGCAATCGCGCGGGCAATGGCCACCCTTTGCTGCTGCCCCCCGCTCATTTGGGAGGGTTTGTGCCGCACCCTTGCGGAAAGGCCGACCTCATCCAGTGCCGCGGCTGCCAGGCGGCGGCGTTCCTCCCTTGGCATGCCGCGGTAAAGCAGAGGCAGCTCCACGTTTTCAAGCGCGTCCAAACCGGGAATCAGGTTGAACCCTTGAAATACAAATCCGATTTCCCGGTTGCGGATTTCCGTCAGATCTTTTTCATTCAGCCGCGCAACATTCTGACCGTTTAAGTGGTATTCTCCGCTTGTGGGGGTGTCAAGGCAGCCCAAAATATTCATCAGCGTGGATTTGCCCGAGCCGGACTGGCCGACGACGGCCACAAATTCACCGGGTGCAATGGAAAGCGAAACCCCGTCCAACGCGTGAACTTCGTTTTCCCCTTCGTTATATATTTTATAAATATTACTGATAGTAATTAGATCGTTTATGCTTCACACCTCGTTTACAAACAAAAGTCAATCGTATATAATAGAACCAAATATCAGAGTTAAAGGGGATTGAACGATGATTACAAAATATTGGAAACAGTTTAAAAGCGGCACGGATATCCGCGGCGTTGCAAGCGACGGCGTGCCGGGGGAAGATGTTAACCTGACCGACGAAGCCATTGAGAAAATGACCGCCGGGTTTGTGCTTTGGTTGGCTGATTTTGCAAAAAAAGACGCCGCTGCGCTGACCGTGGCCGTGGGGCATGATTCCCGTATTTCCGCCGGCCGGATTCAGGCCGCCGTAACGCGCGCGCTTGTCGGCGCCGGAATTCGGGTATTTGACTGCGGACTGGCCTCCACTCCGTCCATGTTTATGACTACGATTGATTTGGGCTGTGACGGCTCGGTACAGATTACCGCCAGCCACCACCCCTTTAACCGCAACGGTTTAAAGTTTTTCACCAAAAACGGCGGACTTGACGCACCGGACATTGAAGCGATTCTGCTTCACGCCCAAAACGGAGATGTTCCCGCGGCAGGCGCCGGAACAGCCGAAACGGTGGATTACATGGTAAAATACAGCGCGCACCTGCGTGAAATGATTCAGCGCGGGGTCAATGCCAAGGATTACGAGCACCCGCTTCACGGCTTTAAAATCGTGGTGGACGCGGGCAACGGCGCCGGCGGGTTTTATGCGCGCGACGTACTTGCACCGCTTGGCTGCGACACAAACGGCAGCCAGTTTTTAGAGCCGGACGGCTACTTCCCGAATCATATTCCGAACCCGGAAAATGAAACGGCCATGCGTTCGGTGTGTGCGGCAACCGTGGCGGCAAAAGCCGACATGGGCGTTATTTTCGACACCGATGTGGACCGCGGCGGCGCTGTAGACGCAAAGGGTGACGAAATCAACCGCAACCGTCTTGTGGCGATTGCCTCCGCCATTGCGCTTCAGGGCAACGACGGCGGCACGATTGTGACCGACTCCATTACATCCAGCGGATTAAAGCAGTACATTGAAACCACGCTCGGCGGCAAGCATCACCGTTTTAAGCGCGGATACAAAAACGTGATTAACGAGGCGGTGCGGCTCAATCAGGAAGGCATCAACTGCCCGCTTGCGATTGAAACCTCCGGCCACGCGGCGCTGCGCGAAAATTACTTTTTGGACGACGGCGCGTACCTCGTGACAAAAATTATTATTGAGATGGCAAAGCTGCGCGCGCAAGGCAAAACACTTGAAAGCCTGCTGGAGCCTTTGGCCGAGCCGGTGGAAGCAACGGAGCTCCGCCTGCCGATTAAAGTAGAAAACTTCAGGGAATGCGGCGAAAAAGTCATCGGCGACCTGGAAGCTTACGCCAGGCAGCAGCCCGGCTGGGAAATCGCGCCCGACAACCGCGAGGGAATCCGCATTTCGTTCGGCAAGGGCAACGGGGACGGCTGGTTCCTGCTGCGGTTGAGCGTACATGACCCGCTTATGCCGCTGAACATTGAAAGTGATGTTACCGGCGGGGTAATGTGCATTGCAAAACAGCTTAACGCTTTCCTTCTCACCTGCAACGGGGTGGATATTTCCCCTATGGAGAATTTTTTAAGCAAGTAAACTGCTGAGGATTTCTGTTCCTAAAATCAAGGCAAAGCATCAATCTTACGATTGGTGCTTTGTCTTTTTTATTTATGCTTTCAAATAAATCAGGTGTGCAATGCCGGGAATCGTTTCGCCCTGCTGGGACGAGGTCGGCGACATCAGCGCACCCGTGGCCATGAACAGCACCTTATGAAGTTTTCCCTGTGACATCTGCTGCAGAATCATGGAGCAAAGCACGGAAGCGGAACAGCCGCAGCCGGAACCGCCCGCGTGTACATCCTGTTTCATCCGGTCGTAAATCATCAACCCGCAGTCATTGTGGACGGAACTGATTTTGATGCCTTCCTTGGCAAGAAGCTCTTCCATCAGCTCGCTGCCGACCATGCCGAGGTCGCCGGTAAGAATCAGGTCAAAGTCCGTCGGCGACGCGCCCGAGTCCCGCAGATAATCAATTAAAGTCTGCGCCGCGGCCGGCGCCATTGCAGCACCCATGTTGGCGGCGTCCTTTATGCCGAAATCTGTAATGCGGCCGAAGGTTACGGCTTCCACGCTGATTTTGTTCCCCTGTTTCGGCTCCCCGGTACCCACCACAGCGGAGCCGGAGCCCGTTGCCGTCCATTGGGCGGTCGGCGTGCGCTGGCCCCCGTACTCCAGCGGGAAGCGGAACTGGCGTTCCGCCGAGCAGAAGTGGGACGACGTGACCGCCACAGCGTGCTGAGCCGCGCCCGATTCCACAAAAACAGAGGCCATCGCCAGCGTTTGCGCCATCGTGGAGCATGCGCCGTATTGGCCTAAAAACGGAATATCCAGTCCGCGCAGTCCAAACGTAGAGGAAATGCACTGGTTGAGCAGGTCCCCCGCGAAAATGCAGTCAATTTCGGTATTCTTTACACCCGCCTTGAACAGAGCAAGGTTGACAGCTTCGTTCTGCAGCCGGCTTTCCGCCTTTTCCCAGCTCGTTTCGCCCAAGGTTGTGTCGCTGTGGCATTGGTCATACAGCTTGCCAAGCGGACCTTCGGCTTCTTTTTTGCCAACGACGGAAGCAAAGCCAAGAATGGTGGGTTTATTGTTCAGTTCAATCGTGTATTTCCCGATTCGGGCAATCATAGCAATCCCTCCTTTTTAGTATAGATGGAAGATTACCAAAACCAATCCGTAAAGGATGGATGCCGCAATGCCGTAAACCAGCACAGGGCCGGCGATTACAAACATTTTTCCGCCGATGCCGATAACGTAGCCCTCGCTTTTAAATTCCATTGCCGGAGCGACGATGGAGTTTGCAAACCCGGTAATCGGCACAAGCGTGCCCGCCCCGGCATGCTTCGCAATATTATCGTACACCTTCAGCGCGGTCAGCAGTGCGCTTACCCCGATCAGCGTGATGGACACCCATGCACGCGCGTCCTTAATTTCCATGCCCGACTGCATGTACAGGTTTGCGAGCGCCTGCCCGGTTGCGCAAATGAGCCCCCCGACAAGAAAAGCCATCAGCATATTTTTTCCGTATGTTGAACCCGGAGAAGCTTTGTCCGCCATTTTTTTGTAATCCTGTTTTGAAACTGTCATTTCAATTCCCCCTTTGAAAAATATTTTGCCTTGCATCGCCGCAAATATACAAATGGGAGCTGTTGATTAAATTTACTTTTTTCCTAAACATCTTGGATTTTTGTACGATATAAATTATAATAAGAGTAATTTCACCAATTATGGATTTTTTTGTCGTTTCGGCCAACGAAAACTACACGATCAAACCTATTGTTTGCCATAAGGATAAATGGAGAAGAATTATGACTGATAATCAAATCCAAACAAATTATTATAACCGGCCTGTCGCCGCCGGCCTTACCGGCCAAAACACGACGAAAACCTCTAAAACGAATTTTTCAAATTTGTTTCAGAACGCTGTCGGCGCCGCAAGCGGGCAGAAGCCGACCGACATGGATGAAATTTTCCAGCGTGCGGCCACCCAGTACGGCGTTCCGGTCAACCTGCTGAAGGCGGTTGCCAAGGCGGAGTCCGGCTTTGACCCAGATGCGGTTTCCAGCTGCGGCGCGCAGGGGGTCATGCAGCTGATGCCGTCCACCGCGGCAGCGCTGGGCGTTCAAAATCCGCTTGACGCAGAACAGAACATTATGGGCGGCGCAAAGTACCTGAGCGAAATGCTGGCACGGTATAACGGCAGCACGACGCTGGCGCTTGCCGCGTACAACGCCGGCAGCGGCAATGTTGCGAAATACGGCGGCGTTCCCCCGTTTAAGGAGACACAGTCCTACATTTCCAAAGTAATGGATTACGCCGGGCTCAGCCTTGACGCGCCGATGGATACAACGTCTTCCCAAAATTCACTGGATTCACTCAACTCCTTGAGCTCGCTGAGCGGTTCCGATTCGTCCACCGCACTCAATTCGTTAAACATGCTCAGCTTGCTTTTGGGCTCTTCGTCATCGTCCACTTCCCTGTCCGCCCTAAGTTCGCTGCTTGCTTCTTCCAACAGCTCAGCCAATACGGCCGGTTTGAATACCGCTTCCGGAAACGGCACTTCGAGCGACTATATTTCCCTTTTGCAGCTGCTGATTGCACAGATGCAGACCAACGCCACCCAGACAATGTCGTCGGATTTGACAGATGCGCTGTCGCCGGACTCATCATCTTCCGGTTCCTCGTCATACGGATTGCTGTAAACAGAATGCTGAACGCCCGTTCCTCGCTATGCTGAGGAACGGGCGTTTTTTCATTTCAGGCGATTCAATTCATTCCGTTTACCGTTCCTGTTCTGAACGGCGCGCGTCCGGGTCAGGAATGCAAAAATCTTCATCCTTATTCGTGGGCGCCGATAAAGCTTATAATTTCACGGTATAATTCGGTTTCATCCGCCTTCCACCAATTCCCTACACGGTATGAAAGATCGGTGGAATTCTTTTTGGGCGCAGGAGCCAATTTATCCAGATGTATTCCGTGCGGATTGTCAAACATTTGAAGAAACAAGCTCTCCCAATTATTCTGAGGTGTCTTAAAAGAAATCAGTATGGTCACTTGAGCGTGGACATCCGAATAGCCCGGCACACCCGCAAGCAGAATTTTTCGCCATGGAATCTCTTCCTGAAACGTGAACCGGTCGAATATTTGCATGAATTCGTTGCAGGTCTTTGCATCCGTAATTTGCAAATCCGCTAAAGTCTTATCAGAATCAAGATCTTCCAAAGTAAGCTGCACTTTAGTTACTTCGTTTCCCCTGGTCAGCTCTGAAAAGCGCACCGGCCGGGTATAAATCAGCAAAAACAGACAGACGGCACACACGCAAAGAATAATGATCTTACCCCATTTGTGTTTTTGGAACATGTCGCACCTCACGCAGACCATATCATTCAGAACATTTTCATTGACGTTAGAAGACAAATCTCGCTTTCACATATATAACGATTTAAAATAGCGATTCGTGACAGGTACACAAAAAATTTTAAGAATCTTTGATTGACCCGAATAAAAGCCCCGATTCAGGCAGCCAACTTGGAACCCTGAACCGAGGCTTTAAATTTTCAGAACATATTATAGTGCTTCGATTTCGTCAAGCCACAGCCGTGCCGAAGCGTCGCTGGGCATGCGCCAGTCGCCCCGCTGTGAAAGCGTTACGCTGCCGACCTTTGGGCCGTCCGGAAGGCTGTTGCGCTTGAACTGGTGCATGAAGAACCGGCGGTAAAAGCTTGTAAGCCATTTTTTAATGGTATCATCGTCATACGTTCCTTTGAACGCGCGCTGCGCCATACGGAATATTTTGCCCGGCGTAAAGCCAAAGCGAAGGATATAGTACAGGAAAAAGTCGTGCAGCTCGTACGGGCCGACAATGTTTTCCGTTTTCTGCGAAATCCTGCCGTCCACCGGCGGCAAAAGCTCGGGGCTTACCGGCGTTGCGAGCACATCCTCCAACAAGGCGCAAAGCTCTTCTCCGCTTGTAAGCGCGGCGTGGTGAACCAAATGGCGCACCAGCGTTTTCGGGATGGAACAGTTCACGCCGTACATGGACATAATATCGCCGTTGTAGGTCGCCCAGCCGAGCGCAAGCTCGGAAAGGTCGCCCGTGCCGATTACAAAGCCGCCGCACTGGTTGGCAATGTCCATAAGCACCTGCGTGCGCTCACGCGCCTGACTGTTTTCATAGGTTACATCGTGTACCTCCGGGTCGTGGGAAATATCTTTAAAATGCTGGTTCACCGCATCGTTAATTGAAATTTCCTGAAACGTAACGCCCAGCAGTTCGGAAAGCCGCTGCGCGTTGCCCTTTGTGCGCTTTGTAGTGCCAAAGCCGGGCATGGAAATCGCATGAATGCCCTTGCGGTCAAGGGACAAAGTGTCAAATGCGCGTACAATCACCAGCAGAGCGAGCGTGGAATCCAGCCCGCCGGAAATTCCCAGCGTCACGCATTTTGAACCGGTGTGCCGCAGCCTGGTAGCCAGGCCGCACGCCTGTAGATTCAAAATCATTTCGCAGCGTTCACTTAAATCCCTGGTATCATCCGGTACAAAGGGAAGGGCGGGAATTTTGCGTTCCAGCTCAAAATCGGGAATATCCATCTCAAACGGAATTTCATGCGCCTGCTTTGCGTTCGACCACGTTGTGGTACGCAGTCGCTCCTGCAGCATCCGCTGCAGGTCCACGTCCGCTGTTGTCAGCCCGGTGGAAAAATGCCCGGACTCCGCCAGCATCACGCCGTTTTCGGCAATCATGTTATGGCCGGTGTACACCAAATCGCTGGAGGATTCGCCCTCCCCAGCGTCGGCGTAAGCATACGCCGCAAGCAGTCGGCCGGACTGCGACTTGACCAGATTGCGGCGGTACGAGGATTTCCCGATAATTTCATCGCTTGCCGAAGGATTTAAAATCAGCGTTGCGCCGCTTTGCGCCAACCGTGCCGAGGGCGGCGCCGCAATCCACAAATCCTCGCAGATTTCCACGCCTACGGTCAGCTCCGGCATGTTCCTGCACGGGAAAACCAGGCTGTTCCCAAGCGGAACGGTTTGGCCGCAGAACCGAATTTCCGTATAGTCCGGGCTTGGCGTGAAATGGCGCGCTTCGTAAAACTCGCTGTAATTCGGAATGCTGCTTTTGGCGGCAAGGCCGAGCAGCTTTCCGCCGCAGAACACCGCGGCGGCATTGTACAAATCGGCTCCGTCCGCAACCGGGAGCCCCACAACGGCCAGCAGGTTCATCCTGCGGGTTTTGTCCATCAGGTCGGCCAGCGCTTTTTCCGCCGCCGTAATCAGGGTACGGTCGCGGAACAGGTCGCCGCAGGTGTAGCCGGTAAGGCAAAGCTCCGGGAACACAACCACGCCGACACCGCGTTTCGCGGCCTCCTTCATCAATTCAAGAATTGCTTTTCCGTTATATACACAATCGGCTATTTTTATGGACGGCGTTGCCGCCGCCACCTTTAAAAATCCATCGTTCATTTTAAACTCCTCCATTCTCCGCCGGTTTTTCTTCCGCTTTAGTATCACTGATCGGTCTGCTTTTATTCTTAGGCCGGTTTGTCAGGCCCGCGCTCAGCCTTTCTCTTTTACTCCCCAGTCCGGCGAAAAACGCGCCGACAATCACGCAGGAATAGTAGGTAATCAGCCGCCAAAGCAGCATGGACTGCCGAATAATCTCCTGCCTGAAGAAGATTTGGAAAATCACAAGGAAGCTGCCCTCCGCCGCACCCGCCGCGCCCGGCAGCGGTGTGTAGGATGAAATCATTGTTACAAAGCTCTGCGCCGCAATCATATCCAAAATCGGGGCGCCGGGATTATGAAACGCTTTATAAATAAAAAAAGGGACGCAAAAAAGAGCGGTAAGCTGAACAAGGGTGTAGCCGTACGTTCTTACCCTCATGCGCTTATTGCCCTGCATCGCCCTGTTATTTTCAATATAAAATTCCAGCTGGCCTTTTACTTTTTCGCGGACTTCCTCCGGATTTTTTACAATATGCAGCTTGGTCAGCAGCCACACCACGCCGTGAATCATCTTCGTGGTAAACTTTGGGCTGCGGGTAAATAAAAGCAGCACAACCACAATCGCCGCCTGCGAAAGGAAGCCGATAAACGCGAGCGCCATAAAGCCCTGAATCTGACTGCGGAAAAAGCCGTATTTAATCAGAATCACCAAAAGCGAGTACCCGGTAATCGCGGTTTGATACACCAGATATTTTCGCACCAGAGCGGACAGGGCGACACCGGAGGAAACGCCCTGCCTTGTCAGCGCCAAAAGCTGCATCGGCTGGCCGCCCACCGCATAGGGTGTGACCGAGTTGAAATACTGCCCCACCATCGTTATTTTAAATGCGTTCCTCATCCCGTAATCCATATCGTATGCCGTTGATATCAGGTTATGAATTACCAGGCTGTCCATCATCCAGTTTGCTACCACGCATGCCCCGGCGCAAATCAGCCAGAACAGGTTGAGGGTCGGAAGGCTGTGAAGCAGGATTGCCAGGTTATTGTCTGAAATACAAAAATAAGCAAGCAAAGCCAAAGTGACCGCAAAAAGAGCCCACTGAAACCGTTTCGATGCTTTACTTTTGTTTTCATACATAAATACGACATGCTCCTATTTACTTCAGCGAATCGAATAGTCCTTTTCCAGATTTTCCGGGGAATCCACCACGTCGGGAAGTTCGCTGAACATGGTGGTCGGGCTGAATTCATCCGCAGAATAATGCTTGATTGCACGGGAAACACGTTTCATGTTTGTCATGCACCCATGCATACATTTTTTCTCGTTATGCAGCTTTAATACATACAAATAGCAGCAGCCGCAAGTTTTCCTTGTCAGTGCAAGGTAACTCTTTTTATACTGTTCGTACACCCCGCTGCGCTCGAGTGAAATACGCACCATGGCGATTGCACGGATAAAATCGTTGATTTTGTCCGCGTTCATGGTTGCAAGTGTGCTGGCCGGGTGCTGATTATAATAATAAAGGGGCCTGTCGATCACCACTACCTGATTCGCGTGGGCAAACACCTTGTTGGCAACGGCCATATCCTCGAAGCACATGGTCGGGAACTGAATGTCATGGTCGGCGAACAGGCTGCGACGGTACATTTTATTCCAAACGAGGCTTTGAATCTGAACATCGCGTAAAAGGCGGTTCATCGCCTGGGTCTGATTGAAAATTCCGCGGCAGCGGAACGGATACTCAAACAGAAAATCATTTTCTACAAAATGATAATAATAATAGCAGCAGGAGATGTCGGATTCCGTATCCACACAGGCATTGTAAAGCTCCGCTAAATAAGTGGGCGCAACATAATCGTCGCTGTCCACAAAGCAGAGATATTCACCCCGGGCAACCGCAAGGCCCGCGTTGCGTGCCTGAGACATGCCCTGGTTTTTTTGATCGACCACGGTAATAAAAGGATACCGTTCCTCAAAACGGCGCAGAATGGCAAGCGAACTGTCACGGGAACCGTCGTTAACGGCAATAATTTCAAAATCGGTAAAGGTTTGGTCAACAAGCGATGAAAGGCATTTGCCGACATACCTTTCCACATTATAAACGGGAATAACAATACTCACTTTTGGATTGTGTTCATTTAAGGTCAAATCACTCATCCTTTCTGGAGCGGCGGCGTACCATAACAGTATCACCCCTGAAGTCTGTATCATGCCTCCGCAGCACTGCGGAAGCAATTTTTTATTTTACAGCGCAAAAATTGGGCGCAATTAGACATACTATATTCTAATGCTAATTTTTGCAGATAACTGATCAAAAGTCAAGTCAAATTTAAAAATCAGGGTACGGCTCAAGCCGTGCCCTGACTCTGAATCAATTTTACCGTCCATCTAATCAGGAATCACAATGCCGGAAGTCGCATCCGAAGAAGGAGAGCCCGCGGCCTGGCTTGACGATTGGCTCTGCGGCACGGAAGAACCGGAGGCCGGTTTGGAGGACGATGAATTAGCGGGCTTGGAAGACGCCGAACTGGCCGGCTTGGAGGACGCTGCCGAAGAAGCGGTTGATGCCCCCGCTACCGTTGTGCCGGGGCCGATGGAGTAGTATGCGGGGCTTGCACGGTAGTAGGAGGACGACAGATTTTCTGTTTTTACCACCACTCCGTTTTTGTAGAACACCCGCTGTGCAGTCGCGCGGGAACCGGCGCGCGCTTTGGAATCAAGCTTTATTGTTCCCTTTGTGAGCGTATTATCCACCGTGTATTTCGCTGTGGTGGGCGCGGGAATGGTAGCGGTCTTCTGCGAAGTAACTTCGATTCTATCATAATCGGGTGACTGATAGCCGTAAAACGTTACGGTGAGCACCCTTCCTTTTGTACTGGTTACAATGTAAACCGGGTATTCCGTGGGATTCTTAAATTTAAAATCCAGTTCCGGGTAGCTTACCGCCGCATCCTGCCCAATGGGGCAGTAGGTGGACTGAATGGAATGGTTGGAGCGCTGGACGATTACCATGTTGGAACGGAGCGCGGCGCCGTAAGTGGTGGTGGAAGCCTGACAGATGCCGCCGCCGTACGCTTTGATCAGCTTTCCGTTCAAAATAGCGCCCGCCTCAAGGTATCCGTTGGCCTGGTTGCAGTCGCCGGTCGTCTTGTTAAAGGAAAATGTTCCGCCGGCCGGAACACAGGTTCCGTTCACGGCTGCAAGCGCACGCGCCATGTTATGGGTTCCGTTCGCGTTGTTTGTGGACGTTGTGCTGTAAGTGCCGAGCTTTTGCAAGTGGCTTTTTACCTCGGCAATGGATTTATTGAACGGCACCACGACGGTCGGCACTTCGACCGTGCCGGTTTTATCCCCGTTTAAGATTGCCTCCACACTGGAATACAGCTTATTTTCATCAACAGCCAGCCCGTTTTTCCCGTCGGCATACTGAAAGGTAGCCGTCGCGGTGTTAAAGGACGCCACGGTCGCGTCAACTGCGGCGTAGGGGATGCCCTTGACCATTTCCTTCAGCTTGGCGTCAATGCCGTCATAATTGATTGTGTTGGAAATCTGATAGGTCTTCGGCGTTGTCCGAAGGGCGGTCACCTGTTTGTAACGTTCCTCGCGGTCACCCTGCCGTGCGTAGGAATATGCTTCTTTCAGCACGGAATCGGTGTCAAAGTTAAATGTGAGGTCATCCTCCGTCAATTTCCAGCTTTGATCTTTGTATTTAACGGTAATGTCAAATTTGTCGCGCAGGGTGGGTTCAATCTTTTTCACGGCAGCCTGTGCCTGTTCCATCGTCTTCCCGCCAAGTTCTACCCCCTGAACCACAATGCCGGGGTAAAACGTATTCCCGTCAATTGCTGCGCTGACTTCCTGCTGATGCTGATACTGCTCATAAAGCTGTTTGCCGAATACTCCGCCCACTGCGCAGAGCACCACAACAACAGCGATTATAATAGCAGCGCCCGCGTGACTTTTACGCTTTGTACGCGGCGCGCCGGACGAAATATCGACCATGTTTCCTACAGCCATACTGCTGCCCCCTCAAGTGCTTATAAAATAGTATATTACGATTTCATTATATAGCCTCTCCCAATAAATGTAAAGTGACAGCTTTATTACAGTCCCCCGCAGGGCGGGTTAACAGATGCAATCATTGACATTACGCGGGATAGCTTTTATAATTATATGATGTAATAATAAGTATAGTATTTGTCATGTGAATAAAATAGTATTTTTAGGAGTGTTAACGTGAAAATATTAATTCTTTCGGCTGCAACCGGCGGCGGACACCTGCGCGCTTCCCACGCCATTGAGAAATATATTATGGAGAACTCCGAAGGAAACGAGGTTTCCGTAATTGACGCGCTGAAAAGCATTAATTATGTGTTGGATCAGACCGTGTGTGAAGGGTACCATTTTTTAGCGACGAAAACGCCGAAGGTATTCGGGCAGCTCTACCGGAAAACAAATGAGGAAAGCATTCTTTCCAACCTTGTGACCCGCTTTACCAGCGTGTTCAGCCAAAAACTGATTCCGCTGATGGAGGAGCAGAACCCCGATGTTATCATCTCCACCCATCCGTTTGTAACCGAAATGATTTCCCACCTGAAGGGCCGGGGGATTGTCACCGCACCCCTTATCTGCCTGATGACGGATTACGGCCCGCACCGCGCATGGATTGCCGACCACGTTGACGCGTATGTTGTTTCCACTCCGGATATGATTCCGCCCATGCAGGCCATGGGCGTAAAAAAGGAACTTATTTACCCGTTCGGTATTCCGGTGGGCGACGTTTTCTTTACGAAAGTGGAAGAAAAATCCGCCCTTCTTACAAAGCTGGGAATGGAGCCGGAGGTTCCCACCATCCTTATCATGGCGGGCAGCTTCGGTGTAACCAATATTATGAACATCTATAAGGATTTGATCAAGCTCCCGACAGAGTTCCAAATCATCATTATCACCGGGCACAATCAAAGGCTGTACGAAGCGTTCACGCCGGTCGTTGAGCAAAGCGCGAAAAAAACAAAGCTGGTGTATTTTACCGACGAGGTGGAAAATTATATGCACGCTTCGGATTTGATTATTACAAAGCCGGGCGGGCTGACCGTTTCGGAAGCGCTCGCCTGCAACATTCCGCTGGCCGTGTTTGACGCCATCCCCGGGCAGGAAGAGGATAACGCGAACTTCCTTCTGACCCATAACATGGCGGTCAAGCTGGAAAAAGGAGTGGACACCGGCGCAACCATCCATTCCTTGCTGGAGGACAGCCGGCGGCTGGAGGAAATGCGAAGTTCCTGTCAAAGCTTCGATACCTCGGAATCGAATAAAAACATTTTCTCGCTGATCAATGAATTGTGTGCAAAAAATAACAAATAGAGGACACGGCAAAATAAGAACGGCGGGAATTCCCGCCGTTCTTATTTTATCTTTTTTATTTCATTTTTTATTTTATCTTTTCCGACTGTTCTTTTTCAAGCCGCACACATTCCGGGCATTTGCCGTAAATCGTAAGGGTATGCCCTTCAATTTCGTAGCCTGTGTCGCGTGCCAGCCCCTGCTCCAAACAAGTCAGCGGGCATTCGTCTATTTTAATTTTATTGCTGCACTGCGTGCAGATTAAATAATGCCCGTGATGCTCCTCGTTGAGCGAATAACGGACAATTCCGTCATTGAACACGTCTTTCTGAATCAGCGCGTCGGCTGCGAAGCGCTCCAAATTCCGGTAAACAGTGGAAAGCGCCAGGCTGGGGTATTCCTCCCGCAGGCACTCGAAGATTTCCTCCGCGCTCACCGGCTCGGCGCTCTCTTTTATAATGCCCATAATTGCCCCGCGCTGCCTTGTATTTTTTAAAGCCGCCATGTTCCCGCCCCCTGTATCAGTTCTACTTCTATTATAGTACAGAATTACAAAATTGCAATGCAACGGCGGCCCGCGTTTCCCGTTGCTCCCCGTGCTTATTTGATGTATAATAATATGATAAAATTATGATTGCTGGAGGTAACCCCATTGGGTGAAATATATTTTGACAATTCCTCCACCACAAAAGTGTGCCGCGAGGCCGCGGACAAGGTGATGGAAATGATGACGGAGCACTATGGCAACCCGTCCAGCCTGCATACGCTCGGTTTTCAGGCCGAACGGGAGCTGAACGCCGCAAGGGCAAAAGTGGCCGACCGGCTGGGCGCGCGCCCGGACGAACTCTATTTTACTTCCGGCGGAACGGAAAGCAACAACATCGCCCTGTTCGGCGCGGCACACGCGCGCCGCAAGCGGGGCAACCGGATTGTAACGACCGCCATTGAACATCCGTCGGTGCTGAACACCATGAAAGAGCTGGAAAAGGAAGGCTTTGAGGTCGTTTCCCTGAAGCCGGATCAGCTGGGGCAAATTCAGCCGGAGCAGGTGTATCAGGCTGTTACACCGGACACAATATTAGTCAGCATGATGTGCGTAAACAATGAGGTGGGCAGCATTCTGCCGCTGGAAGCGGTTCCCGCCGCAATTGCCGCCGCCAACGCGCCCGCGCTGTTCCATGTTGACGCGGTGCAGGCGTTCGGCAAGCTGACGCTGAAACCCGAAAAACTAAAAATCGATCTGATGAGCGTAAGCGCGCATAAAATTCACGGACCCAAGGGTGTGGGCGCGCTCTACCTGAAAAAGAACACGCGCATTCTGCCCCGCTCGTTCGGCGGCGGGCAGGAAAAGAACATCCGCCCCGGCACGGAACCCCTCCCCCTGATTGCGGGCTTTGGCGCGGCGGTTGACGCGCTGCCGGAAACAAACGCGCAGCTGGAACAGCTGCGGCAGCTCAACGCATACTGCCGGACGAAGCTGCGCGAAATTGACGGCGTTTCCATTCAGTCGTCCGAAGACGCGCTGCCCTTTATCCTCAGCTTTTCGGGCGGCGGAATCCGCTCCGAAACCATGCTGCATTACCTGTCGGACCGGGAAATTTACGTTTCCGCCGGCTCGGCCTGTTCCAAGGGCAAACCCAGCCACGTTTTAACCGCAATGGGCCTTCCGCGCGGGCAGATTGATTCCTCCCTGCGGCTGAGCTTTTCCCGTTACAACACAAAAGAAGAAATCGATATTTTTATAGAAGCGCTCATAAAATGCTATTCCGAACTGACAAAAAGACCATGATGGGAGAAAACAAATGAACGAAGTAATTTTAATTAAATTGGGTGAAATGGTGCTCAAGGGCCTGAACCGCAAGCTTTTCGAATCCATTCTCCTCAAAAATATCCGCCGCCGTTTGGCAAACCACGGTGATTTTGAAATAAAGGTGGCGCAGTCCACCGTTTACATCATCCCCCATGAGGGCGCCGACCTGGACGCCGTTGCGGAAAAGGTGTCCAAAATATTCGGAATCGCGGCCTTCTGCCGCGCGTGCGCCGTGGAAAAGGATATGACCGCAATCATGGAAGCCGCCGCCGAATACCTGAAGCCCCAGCTGCTTTCCGTCAAAAGCTTTAAGGTGGAATCCAAACGGTCGGATAAAAGCTTTCCGCTGCAGTCGCCCGAAATTTCCGCGGAGCTGGGCGAATATCTGCTCGAAAGGTTCCCGAACCTGCACGTTGACGTGCACAACCCCGACTTTACCGTGCGCGTTGAAGTGCGCGACTTCGGCGCGTATGTGCACAGCCCGGCGCTGCGCGGCGCGGGCGGAATTCCCGTCGGCACGGGCGGGAACGCCGCAGTCCTGATCAGCGGCGGCATCGACAGCCCCGTCGCCGCGTGGATGATGGCACGGCGCGGATTGGAGCTGACCGCAGTCCACTTTGCCAGCCCGCCCTACACCAGCGAGCGCGCCGAGCAAAAGGTGGTTGACCTTCTTACAAAGGTAAGCGAGTATTCCGGGCGGATGACCATGTTCACCGTTCCGTTCGCGCGGGTACAGGAAGAAATTATGGCAAAGTGCCCGGAAGAACTTTTTACAATTATTATGCGCCGCTTCATGATGCGCGTTTCCGAAAAAATCGCGGTAAAAGAGCGCTGCTCCGCACTGATTACCGGGGAAAGCCTTGGGCAGGTCGCAAGCCAAACGCTGCAGGCGATTGTCTGCACCGACGCGGCCGCCCAAATGCCGGTGTTCCGGCCGCTCATCGGCATGGATAAAGTCGATATCATCAGTATCTCCCGTCAAATTGACACGTTTGATATTTCCATTGAACCGTTTGAAGACTGCTGCACCGTATTTACGCCGAAGCATCCGCGAACCCGGCCGGACATAAGCTATATTGTCGAAGCCGAACAAGCTTTGGACTGTGACGCGCTGATCGACGCGTGCGTTGCCGGAGTAAAGATCACGAAAATATATCCGCCAAAATAAAGAATCGAGGGATTCAGATGAACGCTGAAATTATATCCGTAGGAACCGAGCTGCTGCTCGGCCATACAATCAACACCGACACCGCCTATGTGGCGCGTGAGCTTTCCGCCATCGGCGTAAACCTGCTGTTTTCCTGCACCGTGGGTGATAACCCGGAGCGGCTGAAAGCGGCGCTGCAAAGCGCGCTGAGCCGCAGCGACCTTGTGATTACGACAGGGGGCCTTGGGCCCACGGGCGACGACCTGACAAAGGAAACCATCGCCGAAACCGCCGGGAAAAAGCTGGTGTTGCATCAGGAAAGCATGGACCGAATTCTCAATTACTTCAAGGGCAGGGTGCTGGGCGAAACCCAGCAAAAACAGGCCATGCTGCCCCAGGGATGCACGGTGTTCCCCAACGACTGCGGCACGGCGCCCGGCTGCGGGTTTGAAACGGACGAGGGCAAAATTATGATTATGCTCCCCGGCCCGCCGTCGGAGCTGATTCCGATGCTGAAGAACTACGCCGTTCCCTATCTTACCAAAAGCGAAAAAGCGGTAATTGCTTCCACAATCGTGCGCGTGTTTGGTTTGGGCGAGGGTTTTGTAGCGGAAAAAATAACCGACCTGACCGACTGCGCCAACCCGACCGCTGCAACCTACGCCAAGGACGGAGAAATGTTCGTCCGTGTGACCGCAAGGGCGCAGGATGAAGCCGAGGCCGCCGCAATGTGCGCTCCGGTTGTGGAGGAGCTGAAAGCGCGGCTGGGCAATTTTATTTACGGAATCGACGCGGAAAATCTGGAGGAGGTTGTCGTAACGGAGCTGGCAAAGCGCAAGCTGCACCTTGCCTGTGCGGAGTCGTGCACCGGCGGCCTGCTGTCTTCCAGAATCACCGATATCCCCGGCGCGTCCGAAGTGTTCCACATGGGCGCGGTCACCTACGCAAATGAGATTAAAACCCTTTTGCTGGATGTGCCGGAGGAAACGCTGAAGCAGTACGGCGCGGTCAGCGAACAGACCGCGCGCGCCATGGCCGAAGGGGTGCGGAAAAAATCCGGCAGCGAACTCGGCATCGGTATTACCGGAATTGCCGGCCCGGGCGGCGGCACGGAAGAAAAGCCCGTGGGGCTCGTTTACCTTGCCCTGTGCGACGGCACGAACACCTGGGTACGCAAAATGCCCGGCACAAACCGTTCCAAGGGCCGCAGCTACCTCCGTTTCCTGGCTGCGTCCAACGCGCTCGACATGGTGCGGCGTTATCTTTTTGACCTTGGCGGTCTGGAGGAAGCGGCATACACGAAGCAGTCCAAATAGACAAATATTTTAAAGAAAATCCGGGGATATCACATTCCGGGCAGTTTCAGCTAAAACAGGCGAAACCGAAACAAAAATAATTTAAGAGGTGAAAACAATGAGCACACAGAACGACAACCGCCCGCAATCGGCAGAAAAGCCCGATTCCGCGGCAGAACCCACGGTTCCCGCTAAAAAACGGCTTCCGTTTTACCGCTCCATGCTGCCCTGGAAGGGTGACAGCAGGCGGCAGATTACCTACAAGATAATTTCCCTGGTTGCAGGCTGTGTGTTCATTGTCTGCGCCGTTTTACTGCTGAATGACCTTGTCATCCAGCCTGCCCTTTCCGACAAAAAGCAGCAGGACATTATGAAGATTTATTATGCGGATTCCAAGCCTTCCTCATCGAGCACCGCAGCCGCTCCCAGTGCATCCGGCGCGTCGAGCGCACCCGTTGTAAGCGCGCCGCCCGAACGCGACGCACAGGGCCGCTTAATCCGGTTTTTGGAGCTTCAGAAGGTAAATCCCGATATTGTGGGATGGATTAAAGTGCCGAACACAATCATTGATCTGCCGATTTTGCAGGCAAATGCAAAAGACCCGGAGTTTTATCTGGATCATGACTACAATAAGAATTATTCCAAATTCGGAAGTGTTTTTGCGGATGCGAACTCCCCTGTGACGGATGAAAAGGTAAAAAGCATCATCTTATACGCTCATTCGCTGAATTCCGGCCGCATGTTCACAGAGCTCAACAAATATAAAAATTATGATTTTTATAAATCCAATCCGGTTTTTAATTTTGACACGGTGAACGGCCCCTCCCAATGGAAAATTATTTCGGTAATTCTTACCAATACACTCCCCGACCAGGGAATTCCGTTCAATTACTTAAGAACCAGCTTTAAGTCGGACAGCGACTACCTTAATTTTGTGTATCAGCTTCGAATCCGCTCGCTTTTCAACACGGGCGTCAGCTTTAATGCGGAGGATAAAATCGTACTGCTTTCCACCTGTTCCTATGAATTCACCGATTTTCGTGAAGTCGTGGTTGCGCGCAAGGTGCGCAGCGGGGAAAGCGGCTCTGTGGATATAACCCGCACCGGGTACAACAATAAGGTGGTCTTCCCCGACTGCTGGTATAAAAAGAACGGCGGAACAAAGCCGGTTTGGCCGACTTCGTACGAACAGGCTGTTAAGAAAAAAGTATTGTCATGGGGTGAAAAGGAATGAATGCAGGACTGCTGTTTTACCTCGCGCGCAGAACCTCGCTGTGCCAAAAGCAGCTCAGCCGGTTTGTCGGGTATTATGAGCTTACCGTTTCCAGTGTAAAGATTTGCGCAAAAGAGGGCGGCCTGCGCCCCGCGATGGCGCAGCTGGTCACCGGCCTTCCGGTGGTGTTCGTTTTAAGTGACACACCCTCGTCCCGACCGGTGTGCGCCCGCCCCATTTTCAGAACGCTGCACATTCCAATGGAGACCAACGGGGAGCCGAAGGGTGTGCTTCGGCTGAACGGAGCGGAGAAAACCGGCTACCTGATCGAGAGCATCAATCAGGCCATCGTGGTACTGCCGGATATTCCCGAGGAGCTGGCGCTTATGCTGCCGCAGGCCTGTGAACGGCTGAAGCAAAAGTTCAGCCTGAACGGCGAGCCGCCCGCAGAACCGGATATCGATTATAAAGCGCTTGTTGAAAATTCCATGAACCACAATTAGACTGGAGGAATTGCGCCATGCTGGACTTAATTTCGCAAATGAAAACCGTTGACCTGATGCTGAAATTCCTGCGCGGCGATTTGCGGCACATTACCCCGTACCCGTTTAAACCGCAGAAGAAAGCCAGCACCCCCAGGGCCAGCAGCGGCGACCTGCCGCGCGCCACACCGGAAAGTGAGGGAATCCCCAGCGAATACATCCAGCGGTTTTTCGAGGAGCTGGACGCCTGCGATAAAATCCGGATTCACAGCGTTGTGCTGCTGCGGCACGAAAAAGTGATTGCGGAAGGGAGCTTCCGGCCGTATTCCTCCAGTTACCCCCACATGATGTTTTCCCTTTCCAAAAGCGTAACCGGTATGGCGGTGGGCATGATTGTGCGGGACGGGCTGCTTTCGCTTGATGAGAAAATCGTGGATATCTTTTCCGACAAAGGGGTGCTGCTGCGCAGCCCGCGCGTAAACAATATTACGGTACTGCATCTGCTGAACATGACGAGCGGGATTAAATTCAACGAAGTGGGTTCCGTTGTTGAAAAAGACTGGATAAGATCATTCCTGCAGTCCGACTGCACATTTGAACCCGGCAGCGAATTCAGCTACAACAGCATGAATTCTTACCTGCTCAGTGCAATCGTCTGCAAAAAAACCGGGATGGGCCTGAAAGAGTACCTGACGCCCCGCCTGTTCGAACCGCTCGGAATTCCGGATGTAACATGGGAAACCTGCCCGCTCGGGATTGAAAAGGGCGGCTGGGGGCTGTACCTGCGCCCGGTGGACATGGCCAAGCTGGGGCAGCTTTATCTGCAGAACGGGCGCTGGACCGTGCAGGGCGAAACAAAGCAGCTGATTCCGGAGGAATGGGTCAAGGAATCCGTAAAAATTCAAACACCCACACGTGAAATCGACCACGCCGACGGCTACGGGTACCAAATCTGGAATTTTGCCGCGAACGGCGCCTATCAATACAACGGCGTGTTCGGCCAATACGTCATTATACTCCCCGACCGCGATATGATTATTGCGATTACAAGCGGCAGCCAGGATTTGTTTTCCGACTGTTCCAGTACCATTGTGGAGCAGTATTTCGGGGACGACGCGCCCGCATTTTCCGACCTACCGCTGCCGAACAATATGAAAGCGCTGCGTTCCTTGAGGAATACGCTTGAAAACCTTTACGACATAAAGGAAACCGCACCGAAGCCGCAGCCCCCGGCCTCTTTCCGGCAAATTTTAAATCATTTGCTGAACCGCGAGCAGCCGAAGGGGATTCCCCCGCTTGCAGCGGGAATCAATCAGAAAAAATACCGGGTTGAACCCAGCTTCGGCACCTTGATGCCGCTGATTTTGCAGGGTGTGACCAATAATTTTTCAAACGGAATTACGGAAGCCGTCTTTTCCTTTGAACCGCACACCTGTGAAATATCCCTGTTGAACGAGGAAGACATCAACGTGATTTCCGCCGGGCTTGACGGTGTTCCGCGGGTCGGAACAGTTCACATAAACGGTGAGGTCTACACCGTAGGCGCGACGGCGCGCCTTACAAAGGACGAAGACAGCCACCCTGTTTTAAAACTGTTCGTCTCCTTCCTTGAAACCCCGTTCATTCGAACCATGAAATTCATTTTCTACGGGGAAAAGGTACTGATTCGCTTTGACGAAATGCCCAGCGTGGATGCGGCGTCCAAAATGCTGTTCCGGCTGGTCGGAGGAAGCGGGAACAATATGGAGAAAATGCTGGTCGATACCGTTTCACAGCAGCGTTTGGCCCACCGCATCAGCAGCATTATGCGCCCGCGTGCCAAAGGCGTTTGCGTAAAAGAACAGGCAGAGGATTAAGCCCGAATTACGGTCGGCCGAAAGCCGGCCGCCGCCCCGTTTGACAAAAAACAGCGCAGCCGTTTTTGCGGCTGCGCTGTTCTTTATAAAGAAGGGAGAAATATGAAAAAGAGTCTTATTATCTTATTTGCCGGTTGACTGTGAAAGTTTCACCGACGCGGTAAAGCTTTCCCCGGAAAGTGCGCTGGTTACGCTGAGCGTTACCGTATCACCCGGCTTTTTGGACGTGACGACGGTAGTAATCACATTCTGGCTGGTGATGCTCTTTCCGTCAATCTTTGTAATGACGTCGCCCTTTTTAATTCCGGCCTTTGTAACCGCGTCACTTGTGACGGAGCTGACATACATGCCGGTAGGTAAATTGTAGAAGCGGGAGGTCACGTCGTCAATAAACTGGCCGGCAATGCCGAGCACCGCTCTGTCCTTCACGTAGCCGTACTGCTTTAAGTCGCTGATGATCGGCTGCGCCACATTGATCGGGATGGAGAACCCAAGGCCTTCATAGCCGGTTGCCACGATTTTAGAAGAATTGATTCCAATGACCTGACCATACATATTGACGAGCGCGCCGCCGGAGTTGCCGGGGTTTATCGCGGCATCCGTCTGGATGCATTTCATCGTATAGCCGGTTTCAGAATTGGTAATTTCACGGTTTAATGCGGAAACATAGCCGATTGTAACGCTGGAGTTGAACTCCATGCCGCCCGGGTTACCCACTGCCATTACGGTATCCGCGACCTTCAGGTCGGCAGAGGAGCCGAACTGTGCGGCGGTAAGGCCGGTCGCATCAATTTTAATCACAGCCAAATCCGTAACACTGTCGCTGCCGATCAGCTTTGCGGAATATTTTGACCCGTTCGACAAAATTACTTTCAGGGAAGAAGCGCCCGAAACGACATGCGCGTTGGTAATAATATAGCCGTCACTGGTCGCAACAATTCCGGAGCCTTCGCTTGCGGGGTCAACCGCGCTGTCATCGGTGGAGGCGGCGGCGTTATTGCCGGAGCCGTTCGCCCCGCCCATAGTGTAGCGGGTGTTTTGGCTGACCTGATAATTTTGAATGCATACTACCGACGGAACCACATTCTGCGCAATCTGCTGCAGCGAAAGCTGGCTGCCCGCCGCCGTTGTGGTCGCTGTGTTGTTCGCCAGCTTGGTAATGGTGAACGCCGGATTGCTGGTCGCGGTGCTGTTCAGCTTGATGTAACCGTTGTTCGCCAGCGCTGTAAAGCCCGCAATCGAACTGCCCGAAATCACCAGGCAGGCCACAACAGCCGCAAGCGCCTTGACAAAGATTTTTTTACCCTTATGCTTTTTCTTCTCCGGCTCCATCTGAACAAAACTCTGCTGCGGCGCGGCGGGGGGATTTTCCCAGCTGTAAGTAGGCGGGGTCTGCGGTTTCACATAATGGTAGGTGCTGCCCTGCCAGTCGGTCTGATTCTGCTGGCCGCTGCTTCCGTAATGTTCTGTGCTTTGGTTTTTATTTGTATCCTGATTTGTAGTTTGATTTAAGTCCCTGTTATCATCGTCTGCAAATGGATTATACATACAATCATTTCCTTTCAATCTTTTTCCTTTGCTGTGATTCTATTATGCCTGCCCAATGTGAAAAAGATGTGATGGTCAGTTTATATTTTTATGACAATTCAAAGAAAAATATGTTACTGCAAAATTGCGGAATTATGAACGGCAGGGGGGAATTTTATCGTGCACACGGTCGAAGAACGTGCTATGATAAGGACGGACTGAAATTAATTTTATAATATGGAGCGTAAGATATGAACGGACTGACTCATGTTTACTGCGGCGACGGCAAGGGCAAAACCACCGCCGCCATCGGGCTGGGCGTGCGCGCATGCGGCAGCGGAAAGCGGGTGCTGCTGGTACAGTTTTTAAAAGGAAATACTTCCGGCGAGTTGGCTGTTTTAAAACAGCTTGCCGGCTTTGAAGTAATGCCCGCGCCGGAACACATCAAATTCACCTTTCAAATGACACCGCGCGAGCTGGAGGAAACCGCCCTGCTCTGCGGCAGCCAGTTCTGTAAAGTCGTTTCGGAGGCCCACGCCGGCAGCTGCGACATGCTGATTCTTGACGAAGTGTTTGGCGCAATCCACTGCAATCTGCTCACGAACGAAATGCTCACCGACTTCATCAAAAACAAGCCCCCAAAATTGGAGCTTGTCCTTACGGGGCGCGACCCGGGGCCGGAGGTTCTTGCGCTTGCCGATTACGTTTCGGAAATCAAAAAGGTGAAGCATCCCTTCGACCGGGATATTCCCGCCCGCAAGGGGATTGAATTTTAATTTTCGTGCATGATTGATTTTTTAAAGGCGGCAAATACGAAAAAAAGGTCACATACGCGTGTATGTGACCTTTTTTTAATCTGAACGTGGTATTGCGCCAGGTGCAAACCCTTGTGCCGTTTTCGTGCAAGACAAAGCGCAGCCAACGCAGTATTGCGCGAAAACAGCCAAGGGATTTAGCCGCACTTGCTGTAGCCGCACTGTCTGCACATAACGCATCCGCCCTCGTGCTCCAGCTTTGCGCCGCACTCCGGGCAGAAATGCATTTTCCCGGCGACATCGTCTTTGTCCCCCAGGGAACAGGCCGGCGCCTGCCCCGGGACTTTCGCGGCGGCTTGTGCGGGGGTGGGCATGGGCCTTGCGGCAAACTCGGGAACGGCCGGCCATTTGCCAAGCTCCACCTGCTGGCGGTAAACGCGCTCAATGGTTTTGGCAATTGCGTCCGGGCAGGAGGTGCACTTCAGCCCGGGCTGCCGAATTGTGGACGGGCAGCGGATTCCCTTGAGCTGGTCAACAATGCTTTTTACATCGATGCCGCTGCGCAGGGCGATGGAGGCCAGCCGCGCGGTCGCTTCGGACTGGGAGGGGCAGCCGCCGGCTTTCCCCGTATTCGTGAACACCTCACAAATTCCCTGGTCGTCATAGTTTACCGTAATGTACAGGTTGCCGCAGCCAATTTTGACCCGTTCGGTGATTCCCATCACCGTATCCGGACGGGGACGCGGCACAATGCGGCTTATTTCGTCCGGCTGCCCGGCGGGTTCGCCGTCCTTTTTCACCTTGCCGATATTGAGCACCTGCTCGTTCCGGCTGCCATCGCGGTAAATGGTAACGCCCTTGCAGTCAAGATGGAACGCGAGCATGTACGCTTCGGCGACTTCTTCGCGCGTGGCGCCGTTTGAAAAGTTTACCGTTTTGGAAACCGCGTTGTCCGTCCCCTTTTGGAACGCAGCCTGCATGCGGATGTGATACTCCGGGCTGATATCGTGCGCCGAAACGAACACACGGCGCAAATCCTCCGGCAGCTCCTCAATATGGGCAATCGTGCCCTCCTTTGCAATGCGCTTCATCATTTCCTCGGAATAAAGGCCGCGCTTTTGCAGCTCTTCCTTTAATATCGGGTTGACCTCAATCATTTCGGTACCGTCCATGATGTTGCGGATATACACATAACCGAAGACGGGTTCAACGCCGCTGGAACAGCCCGCGATAATGGACAGCGTGCCGGTCGGGGCAATGGTGGTAATGGTGGCGTTGCGCTGCGGCAATTCCTGCGGCAGGATGCTTTCCCCGAACAACGGGAAGGTTCCGCGTGTTTTGGCAAGCTCCGCGCTCTCCTTGCGGCCCGCTTCCGTAATAAACTTCATCAGCTTTTCGCCCAGTTCGATTGCTTCGTTTGAATTGTACGGAATCCCCATCAGCAGCAGGCTGTCGGCCCAGCCCATAACGCCAAGACCGATTTTGCGCGTCTGCTTGGTAACCCGGTCGATTTTTTCAAGCGGGTACTTGTTGGCGTCAATCACGTTATCCAGGAAATGCACGGCGTTTTTCACGGTAACCGCCAGCTTGTCCCAGTCAAGCTCCCGTTTTCTGTCCGTATCCTTCAGCATCTTAATCAAATTAATCGAACCCAGGTTGCAGGACTCGTACGGCAGCAGCGGCTGCTCGCCGCAGGGATTCGTGGACTCGATTTCCCCCTGTGAGGGCACGATATTGTCGCGGTTCAGCCGGTCAAGGAAAATGATTCCCGGCTCGCCGTTGCGCCATGCGGCATCTACAATATGATCGAAGACACTGCGCGCATTCAGCTTGGCAATCGGAGCCTTTGTGTGCGGGTCAATCAGATCGTACTCCGTATTCTTTTCAACCGCGTTCATAAACTCTTCCGTCAGGCCGACGGAAATATTGAAATTATTGATTTCATTGTTATTGGCCTTACAGTCAATAAAGTCCATGATATCCGGATGATCAATGCGAAGGATGCCCATGTTTGCCCCACGGCGTGTGCCGCCCTGTTTGACAGCCTCCGTCGCCATGTTGAACACCTTCATAAAGCTGATGGGCCCCGAGGCGACCCCGCCGGTCGAATTTACCGCGCTGCCCTGCTGGCGCAGGCGGGAAAATGAAAACCCTGTGCCGCCGCCGGATTTATGAATGAGCGCGGCCTGCTTGATCGCCTCGAAAATATCCTCCATCGTGTCCGCAACAGGAAGCACAAAGCAGGCTGAAAGCTGCCCGAGCGGCCGGCCCGCGTTCATCAGGGTCGGTGAGTTCGGAAGGAATTCCAGTTCCGTCATCATGTTGTAAAAGGTTTCCGCCGTCTTTTTCACATCGGCGTTTGAATCATGTAGCTTGTCCGGCTCCGCAATTGCGCCGGCTACCCGCCGGAACAGATCCTCCACGGATTCTGTTGTTTTTCCAGCCTCATCCTTAATTAAATAGCGCCGTTCCAATACGGTGCGCGCATTTTCCGAAATCACGATTCTCCGTCCTCCCTAAATTAACAATGTACTATATATTGTATCATGAACATTTTTTAAGTCAATACCTTGTAAATGATTTGCCATGAAATTATAGCCAATAATTCGATTGCCAAATTTATGAAAAAACCAAAAAAGGCCCCCGAACAGCTGCAGCTGTTCGGGGGCCTGCTCATTTGATGAAATTACTCTAAATTGGAAAGCTTTGCAAGATGCTGGTAATTGTCCGCAGCAACCTGTTCTGCCTGCTTAAAGAGTTCCTCCGCACGCTCCGGGAACGCACGGGTCAGGGAGTTGTAACGAACTTCGCCCATAATGAAGTCACGATAGCTGGCAGTCGGTGCCTTGCTGTCGAGATGGAACGGGTTCTTGCCCTCTGCCGCAAGACGCGGGTCAAAGCGGAAGTTGCTCCAGTAACCGGCCTCAACTGCCTTCTTTTCCTCGGTCTGTGCAATGCTCATACCGCCCTTGATGCCGTGGTTGATACACGGAGCGTAAGCGATTACGATGGACGGGCCGTTATAGCTTTCAGCCTCTGTAAGAGCCTTAATTGTCTGGTTGTAGTCAGCGCCCATTGCAATGTGAGCGACATAAACATAACCATAGCTCATTAAGATTGCAGGAAGATCCTTCTTCTTGGTGCCCTTGCCGATTGCTGCGAACTGTGCCACAGAACCGATTGGGGTGGACTTCGAAGCCTGTCCGCCTGTGTTGGAATAAACTTCGGTATCGAAGACGAGGATATTTACGTTCTCGCCGGTAGCAAGAACATGGTCAACGCCGCCGAAGCCGATATCATAAGCCCAGCCGTCGCCGCCGAAGATCCACATGGACTTCTTAGCGAGGTAGTCTTTGTCAGCCAGGGTCTTCTTTGCAAGCTCTGCAACCTCGCCGCCTGCGTTTGCTGCTTTTTCAAGCTCTGCAATCAGGGCGTCGGTGGCAGGACGGTTTGCATTGCTGTCCGATGCAGTTTCAAGGTAACCCTTGCAGGCTGCTTTCAGTTCAGCGGAAGAAGCGCCGTCCGCTTCGATTTTCTCAACATATTCTGCAAGTCTGCCGCGGATTGCGTTTTGTGCAAGCGTCATGCCGAGGCCGAACTCTGCGTTGTCTTCAAACAGGGAGTTGTTCCATGCCGGGCCGAATCCCTTCTTGTTGACGGTGTACGGTGTTGACGGTGCGGAACCGCCCCAGATGGAGGAGCAGCCTGTTGCGTTGGCAACATACATTCTGTCGCCGAACAGCTGTGTTACAAGCTTTGCATACGGAGTTTCGCCGCAGCCTGCGCAGGCTCCGGAGTACTCGAGCAGAGGCTGCTTGAACTGGCTACCCTTTACGCTGGACTCCTTGAATTTCTCAAGAACTTCCGGCTTTTCGGAAAGGGTGCGTGCGTAGTCGGAACCTTCCTGGCTTACAAGCTGTGTATCCGACGGCTGCATGGTGAGTGCCTTTGCACCCTTCATGCCCGGGCATACATTTGCGCAGGAACCGCAGCCTGTGCAGTCATAAGCGGAAATCGTAATTGCGAACTTCATGCCCGGCATACCGGTCATGTCTTTGACCTTCTGGCTCTTCGGTGCGGCGGCAGCTTCGGCTTCCGTCATAACGGCGGGGCGGATTACTGCGTGCGGGCAAACATAGGAGCAGAAGTTACACTGGATACAGTTGTCCGGATTCCATTCCGGAATATCGATGGCGATGTGGCGCTTCTCATAAGCGGAAGAGCCGGCCGGAACGGTGCCGTCAGCCATGTTGACAAAGGTGGAAACAGGCAGCTCGTTTCCCTTGTATTTGTTTGCAGGAATCAGAACGTTGTTTACATAATCAACGGTAGCTGCATTGCCCGCGGTTACCTTGTGAGCTGCGGAATCAGTGGTGCTGTTCTTCCAGGATTCCGGAACCTGAACCTTGACGAAATCAGTTGCGCCGCGCTCAATGGCAGCGTAGTTCATGTCGACAATCTTCTGGCCCTTCTTTGCATACGAATGCAATGCGGCGTCCTTCATATACTGAATCGCCTGCTCGGAAGGAATAATGTCTGCAATTTTAAAGAATGCGGACTGAAGAATGGTATTGATACGGCCGCCGAGGCCAATCTCTTTACCAAGCTTAATGCCGTCGATGGTGTAGAAGTTGATATCGTTGTCGGCGATATATTTCTTCATCTTGCCGGGCAGTCTCTTATCGAGCTCTTCAAGATCCCATTCGCAGTTCAGCAGGAAGCTGCCGCCCTTTTTCAGGTCCTGAACCATGTCGTATTCATCGACATAGGAAGGCTTGTGGCAGGCGACGAAGTCAGCCTTGCTGACATAATAGGTGGACTTAATCGGCTTTTTGCCGAAGCGCAGATGGGAAACTGTAAGGCCGCCGGACTTTTTGGAGTCGTAAGCGAAGTAACCCTGTGCGTACATGTCGGTGTGGTCACCGATAATCTTAATGGAGTTCTTGTTTGCACCGACGGTTCCGTCGGCGCCAAGGCCCCAGAATTTGCAGGAGTGAGTACCGGCCGGGGTTGTGTCCGGATTTTCCTTTGTTTCAAGGGAAAGGTGCGTCACATCATCCACAATGCCGATGGTGAAGCGCTTTTTCGGTGTTTCCGTTTCCATGTTGCGGTAAACGGCAACAATCTGGCCGGGGGTTGTATCTTTGGAACCAAGACCGTAACGGCCTGTAAATACAGGAACGCAGCCGAACTCAGTGCCGTTGATTGCGGCAAGGATATCAAGGTAGAGCGGTTCGCCGATGGAGCCCGGCTCCCTTGTTCTGTCGAGTACGGAAATCTTCTTTACAGTCTTGGGAATTACGTCTAAGAGGTACTTGGCAACAAACGGTCTGTACAGTCTGACTTTAATCAAGCCGACCTTGTCGCCTGCGGCGTTGAGGTAATCCACAACTTCTTCCGCTGCTTCGCAGACGGAGCCCATTGCAATAATGACTCTCTCTGCGTCGGGTGCGCCGTAATAGTTGAACGGCTTGTAGTCCGTGCCGATCTTCTCGTTTACCTTATTCATGTAATCGATGACCGTAGCGGGGAACTCGTCGTAGTACTTGTTGCCGGCTTCACTTGCCTGGAAGAACATATCGTCGTTCTGAGCGGTACCGCGTGTTACCGGGTGCTCAGGATTCATTGCGTTGCGGCGGAAGGATTCCACTGCGTCCCAATCAAGCATGTCTGCCAAATCAGCATAATCCCACATGTGGATTTTCTGAACCTCGTGGGAGGTACGGAAACCGTCAAAGAAATGCAGGACAGGCACACGGCCCTTGATTGCGGAAAGGTGAGCGACTGCGCCTAAATCCATAACCTCTTGCGGGCTGTTGGAGCACAGCATCGCATAGCCGGTCTGGCGGCAGGAATAGATGTCGGAATGATCGCCGAAAATGCAGAGCGCATGGGTGGACAGGGAACGTGCCGAGCAGTGGATAACGCTCGGAAGGAACTCGCCAGCCATTTTGTACATATTTGGGATCATCAGGAGCAGGCCCTGGGAAGCGGTGTACGTTGTGGTCAGCGCACCGGCTGACAGCGCGCCGTGAACTGCACCCGCGGCACCGGCCTCGGACTGCATTTCGGTAACCTTAACTTCTCTTCCGAAAAGGTTTTTTCTGCCGGCTGCAGCATACTTGTCCGTCTCATCTGCCATGACAGAAGACGGAGTGATTGGGTAGATAGCAGCAACATCTGTGAACGCATACGAAACATGCGCGGCAGCGTTATTGCCATCCATGGTTTTCATCTTACGTGAATCCATTATAATCATTTTCCTCCTTTAAGGATACTATATTGAGTCCGGCACAACGCGACCGCACTGTACCAAGTTCGATTTTATCATCTTTTCCGGGAGATGTAAAGGAAATCCAAGTAAATTCACGGTTTATTTGCATAACGTTTTGCGTCACCGCCGTTTCCCCCTAAATTGAGCCGTTTTTACCGTGTTAACGCCACATTTTGCCGCACATGTCTTTGTGACTTATTGTTGCTCGCGCGCACAGGAGCACAGCTACGCCGCAGACCGTTTGACAATTACAGGAATAATACGATACAATAATAATACGTGAACCGTGAGATAAATGGAGGACTGTACAAACAGCAAAGCGCAATGAATCATTGTGGCAGTCCGACATACAATAACACAAAATCATATCATTTTAACAACCGAAAGGGGTAAACTCAATGCCTTCTGAACCGGATGGCTCAATGACTCATTTTTTAAGCGCGCTGCCCGGCGCTGCCGCAGCAAACGAACCCGGCGCTTTTTCTTCGATTATCCTGCTGATTCTGCTTGTCCTTGTGAACGCGTTTTTTGCCGCAAGCGAAATCGCGGTTATCACCCTGAACGACAACAAGATCAAAAAAATGGCCGAGGACGGAAACAAAAAAGCAGCGAAGCTGGTAAAGCTGACATCAAACTCCAGCCGCTTTCTGGCGACGATTCAGGTCGGTGTGACGCTGAGCGGATTTTTGACCTCCGCATCGGCTTCCCAAAGCTTTGCCGGAAGGCTTTCAGGCGCGCTTGCTTTCCTGCCCTTTTCCCCCAGCGTGATTTACGGGGCATCGACGGTGATCATCACCATCCTGCTGTCGTATTTCTCGCTTGTGTTCGGCGAACTGGTGCCGAAGAAAATCGCAATGCAGCGTGCGGAGGAGCTTTCCTTTAAATTTATCGGCATCCTGAACGGCACCTCCACCGTATTTCGCCCATTTATCTCATTTTTAACCTTCTCCACCAACGTTGTATTAAAAATGATGGGGTTTGACCCCAATTCTTCCGAAGAAACCGTTACGGAAGAAGAAATTCTGATGATGGTTGACGCGGGTGAGGAAAAGGGCGTAATCGGGGAAACCGCGAAGGATATGATTTCAAACATCTTTGATTTCAGCGATATTACCGCAAATGAGATTATGACGCACCGCACCGAGGTTGCCGCTGTGGAAGACACCGCCGGGATTCCGGACGTGGTGGCGCTTTCGATTGAAAAGGGCTATTCCCGCATTCCGATTTATCATGAGGACCTGGACAACATACTGGGTGTAATATATGTAAAAGATTTGCTCCAATACGTAGGCAATGAGGTAAATAAGGAAATAAAGCTCACAGACCTGATGCGCGCGCCGTTCTTTGTGCCGGAGGGCATTCGCTGCAGCTCCCTTTTCACCCAGATGACGGAACGCAAAACGCAGATTTCCATTATTGTGGATGAATACGGCGGCACCGAGGGCATTGTGACCATGGAGGACCTTCTTGAGTCGATCGTGGGGAATATTCAGGATGAATACGACAACGAGGAAGAGGAAATCCACAAGGTATCCGAAAACAAATTTACTGTGGACGGCGGAACGAATATTGACGAAATTTCCGATTTGGTCGGTGTTGACCTGCCCGAGGGCGATTATGACACCATCGCGGGCTTTGTCGTTGAAATGCTTGGCCGGATTCCAAAGCCGAACGAGCACCCGAGCGTCACCGTGCAAAACCTGACGCTGACCGTGGAAGAGGTGGAGGACAGGCGAATTTCACAAATTCTGATTGAAAAGCACCCTGAGCCCGCCGAACCCCAGCAGCCGGAAAAAAAGCAGTGACTTTCATAAAAAAGCCGGGGCCTATTGCAAACGCAATACGGCCCTTTTTATTGCGCCCGGCCATAATTTCGGCCGTTCGCCACCGGAAACCCGTTTGCCCGCCATTGGGCGGTCCACCGGCACGCAGGACTCCTGCTTCCGGCCAAAACGGTTGATTTAATCCCATATTTGTAGTATCGTAATAGAACTACCGATTCTCGGTATGGTCAGTCGCAACATCCTGACCTTAAATAAAACACGGAGGAAAAAACAATGAAAACGCAAAGTCAGCGCACGCAGTATATGGTACAGGGTGCCGTAATTGCTGCAATCTACACAGTTCTTACCCTTTTGGCGGCGGCGGTCAACCTTGCCTACGGGCCGGTGCAGTTCCGCTTTTCGGAAGCACTTACCATTCTGCCGATTTTCACCCCTGCAGCTGTTCCCGGGCTTGCAATCGGGTGCCTGCTGTCCAATATTTGGAGCGGATACGGCGTGGCGGACATGGTGTTCGGCACAGCGGCGACGCTTTTGGCGGCGATTGCCACCAGAATGGTACGAAATATCCGTATTAAAAATATCCCGTATCTTGCCCCGCTGCCCCCGGTTCTGCTCAACGCAGTTATCGTCGGGCTTGAAATTTCGATTTTTTCACCGGGCGGATTCTTATGGGCAACTTTTTGGAGCATGGCGCTCAGCGTGGGCGCGGGGGAACTTGTCATATGCTATGCGCTCGGACTTCCTCTTGCGGCGGCACTGGAAAGAACCGGGGCGGTAAATAAAATTTTCAAATAAACAGCTGCGGTATTAAAACCGCAGCCTTTTTGGGTTTCGCTGCAGCCTTATTCAGTGTAATGCGCGGTAATGAAGAAAAACCGTCTAAAGCGCAGAATGGACAAATCCACCGTTTACCGCTCATTTCCCATTTTAGGGCGCATTGTTTGCGATGCTTTTCACGACCGGTGTAATTTGAACCGCCGATAAAATCGCGTTGCTTTGCAGCGGGATTTTTCTACGCTTTTGTTACAATATTTACTGTCTTCCGATAAGCTAAATCATTTTGGCGCATATACTGATTTAGAAGGTTTGGTTTCAAGCACTGAGGGCTTGGCAGAGGTTTTTCTGAAGCTCTTCTTCCTGCCAGTTTTTTTCGGCAGGGGCAGATTTTTCTATAAGGATAGCCGACTTTACACTGGCTGTCTTGATGCTTTTGCTCAAACTTTCTTTCACAAAATGAAACGTGTGAATTTAAAATTCATTATAATGAGGTGTGATTATTTTGACGGCAAATGAATTTGTGAAACAGTCGCTTGCCCTGCATTTGTTTTTCGGAAGAATTATGAAAGAGCATTCGTTTTTCCTTGAAATAGGCTTTACCCCTAGAGACGGAAACTATACCAGTCAGGCGGATTCATTCCGCACCGCCTTTGACGCATTGCTGGCAGATGCAATTACTCTGTCAAACGGAGTTATAAGCCAGGACGTACTGCAATCCGGTGAAGTTGTGACGCCATATACGCTGCAAGCCGAGATGCTGTCTTCATACTATACGGGTGTCCGTATCCAAACGGAACTTACTCAATCCGAGAGCGGTTTAACCGGCGACGGGATGACGGTCAATCCAATGCTTGAACAAAGAGTTTATTATCTGAATGATACTGCAATCAATTTAACAAATTCGCTGATCCAGTTTAAGGCGAATATTCTGTCGAATGTTTTATCCTGCCGGATGTTTACCGTAAATTACCCGCTATTGATCGACCATATTATGAGAGAAGCGCGGCTTTACGTATCCATGCTGCAGAAATTGCAGAACAGACAGGACGTAAACCTTGAGAACGAAGCGTTCGAGCAGGAATCTTTTTGGAATCGAATCATGGCTGAACATTCCAAATTTATCCGCGGTCTTCTTGACCCCACAGAAAATGATCTGTTTATCGCCGCAAACAATTTTGGAAATGAATTTGACCAACTGACCAACGAAGCCCTGCAGGCGATGGACAGAACTATCCCGTTAAAGAAAGTTACGGCTGACAGCATGGATGCAACCGTAAAAATCCGTGATTTTAACACGGCAGGTACACAGGGACTGCTTGGCTGTAAAATCAAATCTATCATAATTCCGTTGTTAGGGGACCACGTTTTGCGTGAGTCAAATCATTATCTGCGTTTATTAAATATGTTTGGAAAGGCTCTGTGAGGTTTCAAACCGATTGCATGTGCTTTTTCGTCCTACAATAAAAAACATCATGACCTAACTTTTTGAGTTTGGTTCATGATGTTTTGGCCCGCCCGGAGGGATTTGAACCCCCGGCCTTCAGAATCGGAATCTGCTGCTATATCCAGCTTAGCTACGGGCGGATGTATGCCATTACAGTATTATATCACACTGTTTTAAGAAGTCAACAGCAAAGCGGCAGGCTTTCCCCCGCCGCTTTGTTTTTAAGCATTTTCAAATGTCCGGATTTGGTTAAAAAGACAGTTCAGCTTAGATATAAGATTATTTGATCGGATTATTCACCGTGCCGATAAAAATGGGCAGCTTTGTTTCAGTGTCTATGATTGCATAAACGAACGGACGGTTGAAATCAATCGTTTTTACTTCCAGCGGCATAGATGTTGGTGCCATTTCCATTTCCGTGGCCGCGCCTGCCTTTGCACCCGCTTCGTCTACCTGAATAAAGGTTTTGTGCAGCGCATTGGTAATATAAAGCTTCCCAAACGGCGTGGTTCCCATGCTGCTGAAATCGGCAAGACCACTGTCAAATCCGTCGGTAAGGCCAAGCGCTTTGAGCGGGTCGTTCAGATTCACCTGATATTCGTATTTAAACTTGGGCAGCGAGCATTCCGCCGTGCCGTCCGCCGAACGAATCAGTTTCAAAAAGCCTGCGCCGGTCATTTGGCCGACATATCCTTCCAGCCCGACATCCTGCTTGGGCAGAATTGCCACGAAGGCGTAGCGTGAATCCTTGAAGGATTTGATCATTCCTTCGGATTTATCATCATGGATATACTGCTCCGTGGATTTCATAAACTGAGCGGAAACCGCGCCGTCCGGCGCATGAAATTCAGCAGACCTGCTGTCGCTGTAGGTTTGCTGCCAGTCATCCTCAAAATAAAGTGTATTAATCAGGTACATTATGGTATTGGAATCAACGGAGTCCACCATCTTGTCAATTTTGCCGCCGGTGTGCCCCTTTACCCAGCTGTTTATTTTGTCCGCTGTGTCCGCCTTGCTGAAATCAAGCCGGTATGCGCCCGCATTAAAATAGTCCGCGTTTTTTTGCAAAAAGCTTTTTTCCACTTTCAGGCCTTTATCACGGTACCAAATCGAATTACCGATTTGCAGCTTTGCATCTTTCCCGGAGCCAAGGCGTTTTGCCATACTGTAATAATTTTGGTTCAGTTCGCTCAGCTCCAAACCGCTGCCCAAAACGCGTTGAAACTGACTCAGCGTATTACTCGCCGCTCCGTTTGCCGTCATGCCGAGGGCAAGGGAAACAGAAAGCGGGGAAACGAGCGAATTGGTTCCTTTTTTTATTGTCTTTTGGAACAGGGAAACGGAGAAGTCCGCCTGTGCGCTGATAAACTTTTCACTTGGTTTTGTATCGATATCAATTTTATTTGCAGTGATGCCTTCCATCAGATTTTCGGACGCTTTTACCGTGTTGACAGGGCCAAACACATTGGTAAACAGCAGTGCGCACACCAGTACTGCCGCGAGTGCGGGAGCAAGGACAAATTTGAGCGCGTGATGTTTTCTAGGCTGCGTTTTCTCCGTCAGCTGATTTTTCAACCATTGCGCGGTCTTTTGTTGAAAGTCTTCCGGTGCTTTTACCGCGCCGATCTGCAAGATATATTTTTCCATATTTGATTTACTCATCGTCAAAACCTCCTGCCAGTGATTCCCTCAGCTGCCCGCGTGCGCGGTACAGCCACGAAGAAACCGTGTTTTCCTTCTGCTGTAAAATATCCGCAATCTGGGCAACGCTCATGTCCTCATAATAATGCAGATAAATTACATTTCTGAATTTAACAGGCAGCCGCATTACCGCGTCCAGAACCTCGTTATTTTTATCCTTTTGCGGAATACTATCCTCGAGCACGGTTCGCTTTCGAAACCATGCAGATTTTAAGAAGTCCCTGCACAAATTGACGGTTACGCGGATAACCCACGCCTTTTCATGCGTGTCGCTTTCAAAATCCGGGCGGGAAATCATTAATTTAAGAAAGACTTCCTGCGCGATGTCTTCCGCGTCCGCCCTGCTTTTCAGGTTTTGAAACGCGATGCGGATTACCATGTCGGAGTATTTTTCCAAGCTTGCCTGAATCATATCATTGACGTCTAATGATGTATTCAATCCTCTTCGCCCCCTACAAACAGAATACGATTGGCAGAACCGTCAGATTGCAGTCCGGAAAAATGATCCGTTCCGGCTGCTTCCCAAAAAACGAAAACCAACTCAATTGTGCAACATTTTTCTATAAAAATGAAACATTTCATTCTTGTAAAAAGCCCCCTGCGGGGATAGAATAGATTTAGATAAAACATAAATTTCCATTCGTTTAAAAGTGATAAAGGGAGGCAACTGTGATGCTGTCTGCAAAAGTTAAGGAACTGGTTTCCCAGGGAGAATACGACGAGAGCCTGCACCGCCTTTCCGGCGGAAGCCCGGAAAAAACAGCGGATTACCGCAGCCGGCTGGTTCGCACGGTGGAAGACTTTGAAGCAAATTTCGGCGCCGGCCGCGACATCCGCATTTTCAGCGCTCCGGGAAGAACCGAAGTGGGCGGCAACCACACCGACCATCAGCGCGGGCGTGTGCTTGCGGCGGGCGTAAACCTTGATGTAATCGCCGTGGTCGCAAAGAACGGCAACAGCGAGGTCAACATTCAATCCAAGGGCTATGCGATGGATACGCTGAGCGCAGCCGAGCTGGAAGCGGTCGAGGCGGAACGCAATTCCTCACGTTCCCTGATCCGCGGCATTCTTGCCAAATTCAGCGAACTCGGCTATTCCGTGGGCGGATTTGACGCGTACACCACTTCCAATGTGCTTTCCGGCTCGGGGCTCTCCTCCTCCGCCGCTTTCGAAGTGCTGGTCGGCACCATTGTGAACGACCTGTTCTGCGGCGGCAAAGAAAGCGCGCTGAAAATTGCGCAGATTGGCCAATACGCCGAAAACGTGTATTTCGGTAAACCGTGCGGGCTGATGGACCAGGCGGCCAGCTCCGTGGGCGGCTTCATCACCATTGACTTTAAGGATGCGCAGCAACCCAAGGTGGAGCAAATCGGCTTTGACTTTGCGAATTGCGGCTATTCCCTTTGCATTATTGACACCGCAGGCAGCCACGCCGACCTGACCCCCGACTATGCGGCGATCCCCGCTGAAATGAAGCAGGCCGCAGCGTTCTTTGGAAAAGAGGTTCTTTCCGAAGTGGAGGAACAAACCTTCTTTGCCAGCCTCGCGCCGCTGCGTAAAAAAATCGGCGACCGGGGTGTGCTGCGCGCCATCCACTTCTTCGAGGAAAACGAAAGAGTTTTAAAAGAGGTTGCGGCGCTGAAAGACAACAATTTTGATGAATTTAAAAAACTGGTAATTGAAAGCGGATACTCTTCCTATATGTATTTGCAGAACGTCTTTTCCCCGACCCATGTGCAGGAGCAGGGCGTTTCCCTGACGCTTGCCCTCTGTCAAAGGCTGCTTGAGCCGGTCGGCGGGGCGTACCGCGTACACGGCGGCGGATTTGCCGGAACCGTGCAGTCGTTTGTGCCGGTCGGTTATCTTGACGAATTCATTGCCAAAATGGAAGCCGCACTCGGCAAAGGCAGCTGCCACACTCTTTCCATCCGCCCGGTCGGCGGAACCAGGATATTATAACAGGAGGACTGTAAATTGGCTGAATTAAGATGGCACCCACTGATAAAGGACTGGATTATGATTGCAGGCAACCGGCAGGGACGCCCGCAGATGCCCAAGGACTACTGCCCGTTCTGCCCCAGCTTTGGAAATGTTCCGGAATACGAGGTTATGGAGTATGACAACGATTTTCCGGCGCTTTCCCAAAATCCGCCCGAACCGGACGACGTTGCAACCGACTTTTTCAAGGTAAAGCCGAGCTACGGCAAGTGTGAGGTAATTCTTTACTCCCCCGGCCACACGGTAACCATGCCGGAGCTTTCCGACGCGCACATGAAAAAGCTGGTCGACTTATGGTGCGAACGCTTTCAGGTCATCAGCTCCGATGAAAAAATAAAATATGTGTTTATTTTTGAAAACCGCGGTGACGTGGTGGGCGTTACCATGCCCCACCCGCACGGGCAGATTTACGGTTACTCCTTCCTCCCCAAAAAGCTCGAACTTGAAACCGGCGCGGCAAAGGAGTATTATGATGAAAAGCAGGAATGCCTGTTTTGTGATATGCTGAAAAATGAACTGGCAGAAGACCGGCGCATCATCTTTAAAAATGAGCATTTCACCGTATTCCTTCCGTTTTACTGCGAGTATCCGTATGGCGTGTATATTATGTCGAACCGGCATGTACCGTACATTACGGATTTTACCGAAGCGGAAAAAGAGTCGCTCGGGTTAACCATCCGCGACACCGTGGGCATGCTCGACAGCCTTTTTGACTACCGGTTCCCCTATATGATGTGCATGCACAGCGCCCCGGTGAATTCGGGTGATTTTTCAAAGGATTTCCATTTTCACATTGAATTTTTCCCACCGATGAGAAGTGCCGACAAGCAGAAGTTCAACGCTTCCAGCGAAACCGGCGCGTGGGCAAACTGCAACCCAACCTGCCCCGAAGAAACTTCACAGGAGCTTCGCGAGGCATACAAACGTTATAAGGAGAAAAAATGATGAAAGTATTAGTTACCGGCGGAGCGGGCTATATTGGCTCCCATACCTGCATTGAGCTGTTGAACAACGGGTGTGAAGTAATTGTAATGGACAACTACTGCAATTCATCACCCGAAGTACTGAAGATTGTAGAAAAGCTGACAAATAAAACCTTCCCGATTTATGAATGCGACATGCTGGATTATGAAGGCTTTGAGAAGATTTTCGAGGAAAATAAAATTGACGCCGTCATTCATTTTGCGGGGCTGAAGGCCGTCGGTGAATCCGTGGGCAAGCCGCTGGAATATTACCATAACAATTTGGTGGGCACCATTAACCTGCTTCGGCTGATGAAAAAACACAATGTGCGCAAGCTGGTGTTCAGTTCCTCCGCAACCGTTTACGGAATGAACAACACCGCCCCGTTCCGTGAGGATATGCCGCTTTCCACGACGAACCCCTACGGCACAACCAAGTTGATGATTGAAAACATTCTGCAGGATCTGTGCTTTGCCGAAAAAGACTGGAAAATCGCGCTGCTGCGCTACTTTAATCCAATCGGCGCGCATCAAAGCGGGCTAATCGGCGAAAACCCGAACGGCATTCCGAACAATCTGATGCCCTACATCATGAAGGTTGCGGTCGGCCAGCTTGAGTGCCTGAGCGTTTACGGCAACGACTACCCCACACCGGACGGCACGGGCGTGCGCGATTACATTCATGTGTGCGACCTTGCTACCGGCCACCTGAAAGCACTGGAGAAGCTTGACAAAATCGAAGGCGCGCAGGCTTACAATCTGGGTACCGGCAAGGGCAGCAGCGTGCTTGACGTGGTTCACGCGTTTGAAAAAGCAAGCGGGAAAACCGTAAATTATAAAATCAGTCCGCGCAGACCCGGCGACATTGCGGAATGCTACGCGGATGTGTCCAAAGCGAAAAACGAACTGGGCTGGGAAGCCAAATATTCCCTGGACGATATGTGCAGGGACAACTGGAACTTCATTAAAAATCAAAAATAAATTGCTTTATCAAAAACGCTCCGTGTTGCCACGGAGCGTTTTTTTGTCCGCCCGGCTTTCTTCACTGGCGCAGATAATCAATGATATCTTCATAATTTGCTTTTGTCACTACTTTATACGGAATGCGTACATAGTGCCCGCTTTGCACCTTCACGCTGCCGGAGGGGTTTGCGCCCGTGGCGTAAGAGTACGACAGGTCAAAAATTGCCTGGGCCTGCTCCTTCGGGTCGTTGAACACCGTGCCGAACATGCTGCCGTCGGCAATCGCTTTCAGCCCCGGCTGCGTTGCGTCGATGCCGACAACAATGGGTTTGGATTCCATCTTGCTGTCCCTGATTGCGTCAATCGCGCCCAGCGCCATATCGTCGTTGTTGCTGAAAACAACCTCAATCCGGTTGCCGAACTTTTCAAGCCATTGCGTCATTTTCGCGGTGGCTTGCGCACGTTGCCAGTTGGCGATATCGTCGGCCAGCTTTTCCACATAAATTCCCGCGCCTGTAACGGCTTTGATAGAATATTCCGTGCGTAAAAGCGCGTCCTGGTGCTCCTGTTCACCTTCCAGCATAACATATTGTATTTTTCCGTCCCCGTTTTTGTCCAGCGCCCTGTTCTTCTTCCACGCGTCAACAACAATTTCGCCCTGAAGCCTTCCGGACTGCGCCGCGTCCGCGCCGACATAATAGGCGCGGTCCCACATGCTGAGGTCTTCCTCCACCGGTTCCCGGTTAAAGAAAATCAAGGGAATATGCGCTGCCTTTACCTTGTTTACAATCACCGCCGCGGCGGTACGATCCACTTCATTGACACAGATTACATCGTAATTGTGGGAAATAAAACTGTCAACCTGATCGTTTTGCAGCGCCTGGCTGGACTGGCCGTCCACAATATTCATCACAATCTTTTTTCCGCTCTGGATTTCTTTGTTTTTGGCGATCTGTTCCAAGTAAGTGCAAAGGCTTGACACAAAGGTGTCATCCTTACGGTAAGCCGCCACTCCGATTTTAATCGTTTCCACTTTACCCCCGCCCGTTCCCTGGCCGCACGCGCCGAGCATGCAGAAAAGGGAAGCCGCGGCTAAAACAACAGCAATGGGCCGAATCAATCGTTTCATATTTTTCCTCCATTATCTTACGAACGGAAAAAGCAGACGCTGATTGTCTGAATTATACATGTTTTCATGGTCAACAATTGCAAAATTAATCGTTGTGCTCCCGCTGTCGGCTTTTTTATTGATATGATTTACCGCCGACTGAATGCTGAGGTAGCCCAGGTTGTACTCATTTTCCACACCGATGGAACGAATCACCTCGTTTTCCAAAAGGGAAACCACGGTGTTCGTTCGGCCCAGGCCGTAAATTTCCACTTGCTTGCTGCCGGTTTTCAGCAAGTCCCGTTCCGCCTTGCCCGCGGCCTCCAGCGTTGCGCCGTCCAGCGCGATCAGCGTGGCCGCGTTGCTGTTTTGCAGCATGCCCCGCGCGGTGTCGTACGCTTCCTGCGGATCATCGGGAATATCCCAATACTCAATCTTATTTTTGGTTGCGTTGAGCGTGGTAATAACCCCCATGTAGCGCTGATGAATGTTGCTGCAGTCCATGCTGTTGCGCAGAATTGCGATTTTGCGCTCCGTTTTGCTGTTGTCGATCAGCTTATGGGCAAGGGCGCTGCCCAACTCAAAATTATCGCAGGCAATATAGGGCAGATTTTCTATCGAGTCCACTGTGGACTGCATGGTAATCACCGGAATGCTCTTTCTTGCTTTTTCAATCGGCTGCTTCAAATCCTCCGAATTCGCGGGGGCAATAACGATGGCGCCCGCGCCGTTGGTGATTTCGCGCTGCATCAGCGAAATTTGTTCGTCGGTGTTATTTTCGCTGGAAAGGGTCACAAAGCTGACCTCTACATTCAAATCCTTGGCGGCCTGGTCAATCCCCTGCTTGATCGTCGTCCAGCTTTCGGTGTTTTTGCCCCGGGTAATAACCGAAATCTCGTAGGGGCCGTTGCTCTTTTTTTCAAAAATACGGTCGCGGTTTAAAATGAGAAAGGATACGACAAACACAAGGAAAATGACGATGAACACCATTATTTTCTTTCTTGTCATTTCGCGCTGCCCCCCTCGTTTTCGCTGGACTGTGCAAAGGGTCTTGCCGGCAGATGAATTCTTGCGGTTGTTCCTTCGTCCGGCTCACTGTATATGGCTAACCCGTACTCGCTGCCAAAATAAAGCTGAATGCGTTCCTGCACGTTTTTAAGCCCGATGCCCGAGCCCTTGCCCCGCTTGCGGTCGGTTCCCTCCAAAAGGAGCGCGTCCGCCTGCTCCTGCGGCATGCCAAGGCCGTTGTCAACAATATCAATGTACAAATCGCCCTCCTCGAAGTAGGCGCGGATGGCAATTTCCCCGTCGCCGCTCATAAACTCCATCCCGTGGTAAATCGCGTTTTCCACCAAGGGCTGCACAATCAGCTTGATGGTAGTGCACTCGAGCGTTCCGGGGTCGGCGGTAATTTCGTAGCTGAATTTATTCTTATAACGCATCTTCTGTATAGTGAGATAATTGCGGACATGCTCCAGCTCATCCGCAACGGAGATAATGTTCTTTCCCTTGGAAAGGCTGATGCGGAACAGCCGCGCCAAAGCGGTAACCATGGTAACCGCCCCGTCATATCGCTCATTTTCAATCATCCATATAATCGAATCCAGTGTGTTGTACAGAAAATGCGGGTTGATCTGGGACTGGAGCGCGTCCAGCTCGCTTTTCCGTTTGGATTCCTGCTCCAGCACAATGTCATCCATCAGCTTTTTCAGCTGGTTGACCATGGACCGTATCGTTTTGCCGAGATGCTGAACCTCGTACGAGCCCATGCCCGATATTTTCACGTCGTCCAGCCTGCCGATCTCAATATCCTTTACCGAATGCTCCAGTTCCTTAATCGGGTTGGCGATACGGGAAGAAAGGAACATATTGACAAAAATGAGCAGGAAGACCGCGAAAAAGATAAAAAACAAAGCAAAGATTTTGATTTGATTATAATTGGAGGTAATGTCCTGCGTGGGGGAAACGGCGATAATCTTCCAGCCGGTGTAGCCCGCGGTTTTCACCGTAATCAGGCGCTGCTGCCCCTCGAATGTTTCCTGATGGTTCCCGTCGTCATATTTTGCGGCGACAAGATTGTTTTCATGAATCAGATTGGAATAAATCAGCTGCTGGCGGGGATGATAGATGATTTCGCCGTTGGCGTCAATCAGGTAAATATAGCCCGTTTCCCCCAAATCGATATTCTTGCAGATTTGCTCAATTCCGCTGAAATTCATGTCAACCAGCAGCACACCGTGGGCGATGGAACCCGCGCTGGTCAGCTCCACCGAACGGCTGAGCGAAACAACCCAGCGGTATTTGTTGTCCGGATCGACAAACAGGTTCTGCACATGGGGTGTTGAAAAATGGCAGTTTTCAATTCTGCGCGAGGCGTTGATAAACCAATTCTGTTCAATTACCGCCCCGGACGGTTTCAACTGCGTGAGCGGCTCGGCGGCAATCACCTTTCCGGTACTGGAAAACACGCCGATACTGATTAACAGGTCGCGGTTGGTTTCATAGAGCAGACTCATATCATGGCTGATGTTGTCGGTGGAAAGGTCGGCATTCTTAATTACGCGGTAATACATGGAATCTGAAATGCGCAGCATATCGCGCAGGTATGTGTCCAGATTCAGATTAACCTGGTCAACCATGCGCGTGTTATCCTCGGCGGCCATTTTTTCCGTGGAGCTGATAAAACGCATGGAAAGCGACAGGCCGACAATCACCATTCCCAAAACCGCGACCGCGGTAAAGGTGATTGAAATGGTAAACTGCAGACTTCGCTTTTGTAAAAAACGTTTTGAGTTTTCTATGATATTTTTAACTTTTTTACGCATACACCCCACGCAGCTTTCGGTCCGACGACGCTCTTAGCTAAGCAAACACCCGCGTTTGGGCGGGCATTACGCATTGCTCCTGTATTTTGACGGCGAAACGCCGAACTTCTTTTTAAACACATAGCTGAAATAGTTTGGCTCGGTATAACCAACCTTTTCGGCAATGATATAGGTTTTATCATCCGTGGTATTCAAAAGGCTGACCGCCTCCTGCAGGCGCACTTCGGTAAGGTAGGCGACAAAGCTCATGCCGGTTTCACGCTTGAATACGGTTGAAAAATACGCGGGGCTGACATGAAGAAACGAACAGAGGTTTTCAACCGAAAGCGCGGCGCTCTGAAAATGATCCGCAATATACTGCTTTGCGTTCTGTGCAAGCAGCTTGGTCGAATCCACACGTTCCCGCTTAATCAGCACGCTGACCTTGATGCAGCTTTCGACACACCACTGCTTCATATCCGCTGGCGAATGAAGCGCGGTAATGGTGTTGACGTAATTAAAGTTTTCACCAAAAATTTCTTCCGTACCCAGTTCATAGGCGCGCATAACCTTTAGAAGGGAGGTCATGATCTGCATTAAATAAACCTGATACTGGCTCAGCGGCAGGAGCATCTTTTCAAACCGTGCAAAAAGGAGGTTGATCTGGCTTTGAATCTCTTCCTCCGAGCCTATTTTGATTGCGTTGATAATCTCGCGTTCATCGTGGTCGTCAAACTGAAGCTTGACAGAGGTGTCTGGCTCCACATCGCCGATATAAACCGCTTTGCCCACGCCCAGCGCAGCGCTGTAGTCCAGCGCGTTCTGCGCTTCCCGGTAGGAATGGCGGATTTCGGAAAGGCTGGAGCACAAAGTCCCCACGCCGCCCGTTACCCTTGCCCCCAGCACCCGTTCCGCGGATTTGCAAATTTCATTCATTCCGTTTATCAGCGGCACAATTCCGCTCTGCGGTTCCAGCTCCGCAATCATGGCCACGCAGTCGGAATATAAAAATCCGGTAAAGGTGCAGTAGTTTCCAAGAATCTCGTCAACCGTGCATTTCAGGGAAATCGGAATCAGTTCCTCTTCCCCGTGCAGGGCAGTGTCGGATTTCGGCGCTGCGTCGGCGCGGACAAGCGCCACAGCCCACCCCTGGGCCTGCGGATTCAGGTCAAACAGCTTTGCCTGCGCGGTCAGGCGCGCTTCGGGGATACGCCCTTCAAGCAGCCCGACCAAAAACTGTTCGCGCATAACGGGAAGGCTGTCCATATAATTTCGGCGCAGTGTTTCCACATCGCGTTTTTCATCAAATTCACGGTCAAGCTGAAGCTTCAGCTTTGAGAGCGTTTCATTCAGTTCAGCGGAATTAATCGGCTTCAGCACGTATTCGGCCACATTGAGCTTAATCGCTTTCTGCGCGTACTCAAAATCATCGAATCCGGAAAAAATAATCAGCTTTGTGGAAGGCATGACTGACTGCAGCTTTTCACCCAGCTCAAGTCCGTCCATAAACGGCATCTTGATGTCCGTCATAACAACGTCCGGGTGCAGATGCTCCGCTTTTTCCAGTGCTTCCAGGCCGTTTTCGGCATCACCCACAACGGTGTAGCCCAGGCCTTCCCAATCGATCTTCCGAATAATTCCTTCACGTATTTCTTCCTCATCATCCACCAGAAGCACACGGTAAAGAGCCATTTGAAAGTCCCCCAATCCCTTTTCATACTTTATCAATTGTACCATTTTACTTCGTATTGTGCAATGAATAATTGTATGAATCGCCTTGTTCCGGGCCGTAGAAAACAGCCCGCGCAGTTATGGCTGCACGGGCTGTACGGGAGGGAATATTATGAAAGATTGAGCAGGCTAATCATGTGTTAGTAAAATAATCGAGAGTACAATGACAATGATACCGACAATTGCGAAAATAACCCATTTTAGTGTTTCCTCGCCGATGCGGTCTGCAATGCGCTTCCCTTCCTTTTGTGCCTGACTAGGGGATTGATTCCTACGCACAGTATCACCACATTTCCGCCGGAACCGTTATTACTTCCTTCTATATTTGGAAAGGTCAATTGCGACAGCAACCGCGATGATAATACCTTTGATGATTTGCTGCCACATTGGGCTGACATTGATAAACTGTAAACCGTACTGGATAACGGTGAAAATCAGAACGCCGCTGACGATGCCGCCGATTTTACCGATACCGCCGTTCAGCGAAACGCCGCCGACCACGCAGGCCGCGATGGCGTCCAGTTCATAACCGTTGCCGTAGTTGTTGGTTGCGCCGGCTGTTCTTGCAGCTTCCAGCACACCGCCAATGCCGTACAGGCCGGATGCGAGAATAAAGATACCCATAATGGTTGCGAATACATTTACGCCGGAAACGACTGCCGCTTCACGGTTGCCGCCGATTGCGTAAACATTTTTGCCAAACACGGTTTTATTCAGTACAAACCAGATGATGGCACAAATAATTAAGGCTGTCGGAATCAGAACTGAAATTCCGTCAAATCCGGGGAACTTAAGTATTTTGAACTGGCCAAGGTTGGAGAAATCAGGACGGATACCGCCGATCGGCTGGGAATTGTTCGGCGGCAAATCGAAGTACAGGGAACATGCGCCGTAAACAATAACCTGCACAGCCAGTGTTGCAATGAACGGATGCATGTCGAATTTTGCAACTAAAAATCCGTTCAGTGTACCAAACAGAATGCACGCCACAATTGCGATAAGAATTGGAATCACTATGGAAATTTGCGGAAGATTGGGGTAGAACCGGTTACCGTACGTAGCCGTCTGCATCATGGAGGTGGAAATAACCGCCGCCAAACCGACCATACGGCCTGCCGACAGGTCCGTACCGGCGATTAACAGGGTAAAGCAGATACCCAAAGCGATAATCAGCCTTGTGGAAGACTGCGTCATAATGTCGAGCAAAACCTGAAGCTGCATAAAACGCGGCTCGATAAACATAATTACAATAACCAGCACGAGCAGTGCCAGCATAATTGCGTTATTGGTTAAAAAGGTCTTCGCCGTTTTGGGCGAAATAACAACCTCGGCCCCAATTCGTTCTGCGTTCAAAATTTGGAAACCGCCGTAAACAGCTAAAATTACTCCGATTCCAAAGAGGAACCACGGGAGATCGTACATCTTTTTGGTATAAAACGTGTACTTCATCAACAAGCCGAAAACTGCTATGACCGCGCCAGTAACAATGTAAATGATTGCAAACTGTTTGCGGGGTATTATTTTTTCTCCCTGCGTCATACCCATTACCTCACTTTCTTAATATATCCTATTTCACAAACTTAGTCGCCAGACGCATAACATCAATCTGATTCGCTTCGTCATGGTTCAAAACGCCGGAAACCTTGCCTTCGCACATTACCATGACCCGGTCCGCCATGCCCAAAAGCTCGGGCATTTCGGAAGAAATCATAATAATCGATTTGCCCTGTTTAATCAGGTCGAGCATAATGGTATAGATTTCGTATTTGGCGCCGACGTCGATTCCGCGGGTCGGTTCATCCAAAATCAGAATATCCGGGTGGGTTAACAGCCAGCGTGCAATCAGCACCTTCTGCTGGTTTCCGCCCGAAAGATTTTGCATCAGCGTTTCCAGCGTGGGGGTTTTTACATTCAGCTGCTGGTTTGCCTGTTTTGCAGCCTTAAAGCGTTTCGCTTTTTGAAGTACGCCGTATTTCGCAAAATTCTGCTGACTTGCAATAACGGTGTTGTCCAAAACAGAAAGAATGCCGAACACACCCGACGCGCGGCGCTCTTCCGTAAGAAGGGCGATTCCGTGTTTTTTCGCATCCTGAACCGACTTCACAGCGAACTTTTCGCCGCCTTTTTCCACTTCGCCGGATTCAATCGCGCGAAGCCCGAAAAGTGCTTCGACCAGCTCGGTGCGCTGTGCGCCCACCAAACCGCCGATGCCCAAAATTTCACCGCGGTGCAGGTCAAAGCTGACATGCTGGAACGATTTGGGAAGCGGTGAACACAAATCCGAAACCTTAAGCACAACTTCGCTGCCAGGGGTATAATCCTTCGGCGGGAAGCGGTTGGTCAGGTCGCGGCCGACCATGCGGTTGATAATCAGGTCGGTGGTCAGCTCTGCTGCAGGCCATGTGCCAACATACTGACCGTCGCGCATAATGGTGACTTCATCGGCAATCTTCAGAATTTCCTCCATCTTATGGGAAATGTAAATGATTGCGCAGCCTTTGCTTTGAAGCTGGCGTATAATTTTAAACAGGTGATCCGTTTCATTATCCGTTAGGGATGATGTCGGTTCGTCCATAATAATTATTTTCGAGTTATAACTGACCGCTTTTGCGATTTCAACCAGCTGAAGGTTGGAAGCGGAAAGCGTTCCGGCCAGCACCTCAGGATTGATATCGAGGTCAATTTCCTTGAATAGCTCCTTGGTTTTGCGGATCATTGTTCGCTTGTCTACCGCAATTCCCTTCATCGGGAAACGTCCAAGCCAGATATTTTCCGTAACCGGTCTGAACCGAATGGGGTGCAGTTCCTGGTGAATCATGGAAACGCCAAGGTCAAGGGCTTGCTTGGAGGTCGTAATGTTTTCCTGCTTACCGTTTAGGATGATTTCTCCGCCATCTTCCTGATAGATGCCAAAAAGGCATTTCATCAGGGTTGATTTTCCGGCTCCGTTCTCGCCCATAAGCGCATGAACACTGCCCGGCTTAACTTTGAGGCTGACGTTGTCAAGAGCCTTAACGCCAGGGAAGACTTTCGTGATATTATTCATTTCCAACACATATTCGCCCATACAGTCAATCCTCCTTTTTGCTAAATATGTAGCGGGGAACGGAAAGCGCCTGCTTCCGCGTTCCCCGCTGAGTCCTTATTGATAAAACAGATTAGGATTGGAATTGTTTGTAGTTTTCCTGTGTAACTTTTACATAAGGAATCCAAACATACTTGCCGTCTGTTACTTCGTAGCCGATATTGTCCTTATTGATGGTTTTACCCTGAGCTGCTGCAACTGCGATGTTAACGGTTGCTTTGCCCTGGTTTTCACCGTCGTTCAGAACTGTGCCGAGTAAGGAACCGTCAGCCATAGCTGCCAGTGCAGGAGCTGTAGCGTCAACGCCGACAACCGGAATATACTTCGTCTTGTCGCCCTTGTTGTAGCCCTTTGCTTTCAAAGCTTCGATTGCGCCCAAAGCCATATCATCGTTGTTCGCGAGGACTGCTTCGATCTTATCGATACCCTTGGAAGAAATGAATGCGTTCATCAGATCGGTTGCTTTAACCTTATCCCACATAGCTGTATCGGCAGCCAGCTTCTCAGTTTTGAAGCCTGCTTTTTCAATTGCGTCGATAGACCATTTTGAACGAAGAACAGCATCCTGATGGCCCGGCTCGCCCTGTAACATAACGTACTGGATTTTGCCGTCGCCGTTTTTGTCTGCGCCCTTGTTTGCCTTAAAGTAATCGGCAATCAGCTGGCCGGACATTGTGCCGGACTCTTCTGCCTTTGCGCCGACATACCATGCTTTGTCGTAACCCTTCATGATGTCATCCGTAGGCTGACGGTTGAAGAATACGATCGGAAGGCTCTTGGCTTTTGCTTTTTCTACCAGCGGAGCTGCTGCTGTGCTGTCAACCGGGTTGATTGCAAGTGCGGCAACGCCCTTTGTAATAAAGGTATCAACCTGCTCGTTCTGGGTCGGCTGTTTGTTCTGAGAGTCCACAATATCAAGAGTTGCGCCTAAGGTCTTTGCCTGCTCTGTCATGTGGTTACGGACGCCTGTCATGAATGTATCATCAAATTTGTAGATACATACGCCGACGTTTACGTCAGATGCGGCAGGAGCTGCGGCGGAACTTGCTGCTGCACTTGCAGCCGGAGCTGCGCTCGCCGGTGCGGCGGAAGTTGCTGAGGTATTGGAGCAGCCGACTGCTGCGGAGGCCATCATCATTGTGGCCAGAATCAATGCAACAATTTTCTTCATGAAAAAATCCCCCTACTTTCTTTTGTTTTGCAAACTTCGATTTAAGTATTGTGCATTTGCACAAATTCTTATCCGTTTGCGTTTTTCTATTGGATATTATAGCCTGATAAAATTTAAAAATCCATATGATTTTCTTTTGTGTTCTATTAAATTTCTTTACTAAACTAAATAAAGCTGGCATTCATAGTTAATATTTATTGTTATATTTCAACAAACAGCGGCTGCGTTTTCGTCAAATATGCTTAATCAGACTGTCCGAATTCACTCTGCTGAAGCGGGTCATAATTTCATAGTCTGCCCGGGAAACGCCGGGTTATTCGCTTGTATCATATGTGAAAAAACGTTATAATATAGCAGTCCGACAAACAAAAATTTTACATTGGGGTGTTACTGATATTATGAAAAGTATAAAGGATGAAATCTTTTCCATACTGGGGGAAATTCCGGGCAAAATCGGGTTTTATTACAAAAACCTTGTCACGGGCGAGCAATGGGGGCTGAACCCCGCTTTGCCGCTGATGGCGGCAAGCGTCATTAAAATTCCCATGCTTACTGAGGTGTTTGCTCAGCTGGAAACGGGCGGCGCACAGAAAAACGAGGCCTTCCGTGTGAAAGCGGAGGATAAGCTGCCCTCCTGCGGCGCGCTGAATTACATGCACACCGGACTTGAAGTCACACTGGAAGATTTATATACCTTAATGATTATTTTAAGCGACAATACCGCAACAAATCTATTAATCAAAAAGTTTGGCATGGACAGCGTCAACCGGCGCATGCGGCAGCTCGGCCTGAGCGTTACCACCGTAAACCGCCTGCTGTTCGATTCCGCCGCCGCTTCACTCGGCAGGGAAAACTACATCAGCGCAGAGGAAATCGGCATTCTGCTGGAAAAGATGTACCGCGGCACGCTCGTTTCCCAAAGCGCTTCGGAAGAGATGCTGAACATATTAAAAAATCAGCGATTAAATGGAAAAATGCCTTTCTATTTAAAGGGCGTAAAAATTGCGCATAAAACCGGAGAGGACGACGGCATCACCCACGATGTGGGCATTGTGTACGCTCCACAGCCGTTCGTTGCCTGCTTTTGCTCCAATGAAGTGGATGTGCCCCGGTTTGAATCGGCGATTCAGCTCATCACGAAGCTGCTTTACGGGATGCAGGTGAGCGAATGACAACACTGATACAGAACGGCACGCTGATTGACCCGATCGGTAAAATGCATGAAAAATGCAACCTATATATAAAGGATGGAAAAATAGCAGCCTGTACCGCGGAGGAGTTCTCCGCCGACCGCGTGATTGACGCCGCTGGGAAAATCGTATCCCCCGGCTTTATTGACGTACATATGCATGAAGGCGGAATGAACCCCGACGGCTCGCTGGACGAAAGCATGTTTTTGGCGCTTCTGAACATGGGCGTTACCTCCGCATTGGGCGGCAACTGCGGGAACAACACCTTCGATTCCCCGCACGAGTACCTCGATTTGATAGACGAATGCGGAATCCCCGTTCACCTCGGCCTGTTTGCGGGCCACACGGACGCGCGCCTGCGGGCGGGCGGAACGGACAAATACGCTCCCATTGACAGCGCAGTGCTGACGAAAATGCTGACGGACCTGCAAAAAGAACTGACCGCGGGCTGCGCGGGGATTTCTTTTGGCGTAAAATACACCCCCGGCACTACATTTAACGAGCTGCTGGAGGTTTGCTCCCTTTGCAAAAAAGCCAACAAGCCGATTTCCGCACATATCCGCGAGGACGCGGACGGTGCTTACAACGCGGCGCGTGAAATAGCGGAAGCCGCGCGGCTGTGCGGCATTCAGGCTGAAATTTCGCATATCGGCAGCATGGCCGGCTTTGGCCAGATGCGTGAAACACTGCAAATGCTGGACAACTATGTGCGCGACGGCGCCAACCTTGGCATTGACTGCTACCCTTACTACGCGTTCAGCACGGAAATCGGGGAAACCACGTATGACGAAGGCTGGCTGGAACACTACGGCACAGATTATTCCAGCATTGAGCTTTGCGACGGGGAATTCAAAGGGCAGCGCTGCACGGAGGAAATTTTCAGGAAGCTGAGAAAAGAAGCGCCGAAAACCATAACCGTGTGCCATGTCATGAGGCCGGAGGATGTGGATCTGGCGCTGCTTCACCCGAATGTAATGCTGGTCACGGACGGCTTTCTGCTCAACGGGCAGGGGCACCCCCGTGCGGCCGGAACCTTCCCGCGTTTTCTGAAAAATTACGTGCGCACCGGAAGAATCAGCCTGGACGACGCAATTGCCAAAATGACAAGCATGCCCGCGCTGAAGTTCGGACTGGAAAAGAAAGGAAGACTTTCCCCGGGCGCGGATGCCGATATTGTCATTTTTGACCCCGACACTGTTGCGGACACGGCCACCTATGACGAGCCGGTAAAACCCCCGATCGGCATTGACACCGTGCTGATCGGCGGCGAAACCGCACTGCACAGCGGCACCGTGACAAACCCCCGTTTAGGGCATTCGCTCCGCTTTTCGTAACAAAACTGTAATGAATTTTATTCACCGCACGGCGTCATAATCCAACAATTTTGCCTTTACAAATCATTTTTACAGTGCTATAATTCATTGTATTGCTCAATATTATGAATTTTATAAGCTGAAAAATTGCATTTTATAGAAAAGGCGGACATTGGATGAAAATTAAGGAAATCGAAATCGGCGAAATTTTCGTACCATTGGCGACCCCCTTTAAAACCGCCCTCCGCACAGTGGAAAATGTGGAGGATATTGTGGTAAAAATAACCGCGGATACAGGGGAAACCGGGTTTGGGGAAGCACCCCCGACCGCCGTTATCACCGGCGACACCAAGGGTTCTGTTATTTGTGCCATCCGCGATTTTATCCGCCCGGCGCTTTTGGAAATGGACATTGAAAATATCGACGGTATTATGGAGCGGCTGCACAGCTGCATTCAAAAGAACACCAGCGCGAAAGCGTGTGTGGACATGGCGGTTTACGATTTGTACGGCAAACGGTTCAACGCACCGCTGTATCAGCTGCTGGGCGGGTACCGCAAAGAATTCGAAACGGATTTGACCATCAGCGTCAACTCCATTGACGAAATGGTAAACGACAGTGTTGCGGCGGTAAAGCGCGGCTTCCGCATCTTAAAAACCAAGGTCGGCAAAGAGGGCGTGAAGGACATTGAACGCATTTCCGCCATCCGTAAGGCGGTCGGCAGGGACGTGAAAATTCGCGTGGACGCGAACCAGGGCTGGTCGGCCAAGGAAGCGATACATATTATCTCCGCGATGGAGGATAAAGGGCTGGACATCGAGCTGTGCGAACAGCCGGTGAAAGCGCATGACCTTGACGGCATGCGCGCGGTAACCAAAGCAGTTTACACGCCGATTTTAGCGGATGAAAGCGTGTTTTCGGCGGAGGACGCGGTGGAAATCATTCGCACCCGTGCGGCGGACCTCATCAACATTAAGCTGATGAAAACCGGCGGCATTTACGGCGCGCTCAAAATTTGCAGCATTGCCGAAACCTACGGCGTGGAATGCATGGTCGGCTGCATGCTGGAAAGCAAGCTGGCGGTCAGCGCGGCGGCGCATTTGGCGGCGGCAAAGGGAATTATTACGCGGGCGGATTTAGACGGCCCCTCCCTGTGCCGAATCGACCCGTTCCGGGGCGGCCCCGACTTTTTAGAAAACCGGATTGTCATGAACGACCTGCCCGGTATTGGGATTCAGACTGTTCCCGCGTTTCAATAAGAGGGAAGGTACGGCAGTCAGTACGTCTGCCATACTTTTACCATACATACATCAACTATTGACACGATTGAGAAAAGAGGATGAACTATGAAAAAGCTGTTATCCCTGCTTTTGTGCGCAGCGATGCTGCTCGGCACACTGGCAGGCTGCGGTAAAAAGGCCGCACAAGCAACGGAAACCTATCGCCAGCTGTACTCCAGTGAATTAACCACGCTGAACTACCTTGTAACCGGAAGCCAGAACGAGCAGTGGGTTGCGGCAAACTGCATTGACGGACTGGTGGAATACGACAAATACGGCGTCGTACAGCCCGGCCTGGCGGAAAAATGGGAAACCAGCGCCGACCAGCTTACCTGGACCTTCCACCTGCGCAAGGGCGTAAAATGGGTGGATAACACAGGGAAAGAGGTTGCCGACGTAAAAGCGCAGGACTTTGTTGACGCTGCGCAATATGTTCTTACCGATACCAATAAATCCGAAACCGCCAGCGCATTTTACAGCGTTGTGGCAAACGCAGAAGATTATTACAATAAAAAGATCACCGATTTTTCAAAGGTCGGCGTAAAGGCAGTCGATGACAGCACTTTGGTTTACACGCTGAAAAAACCGACTTCCTACTTCCTTTCCATGCTGGTTTATGTTTGCTTCCTGCCGGCGAACGGCGATTTCTTAAAATCAAAGGGCGACAAATTCGGCACGGACAACACCAGCCTTCTTTACAACGGCTCCTATATCCTGAGCACCTTTGAGCCGCAGGTTTCCCATGTTTACACAAAGAATGCCACCTATTGGGATAAGGATAAGGTGTACATTTCAAAGATCACCGAAACCTACAACAAGGAAATGGATACCCTTGCACCCGAAATGTACAAACGCGGCGAGATTGACCACGCGTATATTTCCTCCAGTATTCTGGACGACTGGCTGAAGGGCAGCGACACGAAAAATGTGGTCAGCCCAAGCCGCAACAGCTACTATTCCTATTTCTACGCGTTTAACTTCAACCCGAAATTCGACGCGAAGTATGAACCGGACAACTGGAAAAAGGCAGTTAACAACGAAAACTTCCGCAAATCGCTTTTCTATGGCCTTGACCGTGTAAAGGCAATTGCCGTTGCCGAGCCGAACAACCCGGAAAAGCAGCTTCTGAATACGATTACTCCCCCTGATTTTGTTGACCTGAAGGGCACCGATTACACCAAGCTCGGCGACTTGAAGGCGATTACCGAAAGGGATTCCTTCCAGGCTGACCAAGCCAAGCAATACGCTGAAAAAGCAAAAACCGAGCTGAAAGCAGCCGGCGCAACGCTGCCGGTCAAGATTTTAATGCCTTACAACCCCTCCACCACGAACTGGGATAAGGAATCACAGGTTGTGGAGCAGCAGCTTGAAAGTTTGCTGGGCAAGGATTACATTGATATTATTCCGGAAGCCGGCCCCGCAACAGGGTTCCTGTCCGCTGTGCGCCGCTCCGGCCAATACGCGCTGATGAAGTGCAACTGGGGCCCCGACTATGCCGACCCGCAAACCTACACCGACCCGTTCATGCCGAATGACGCTTCCGGCAAAAACGGCGGCACCTACAACTGGCCGGAAAAAGTGGAAGGCTACACGGATGCCGACGGCAACAAGACCTACACAAACCTGTACAATGCCGCTTTGTCACAGAACACGGATGTAAGCGCGCGTTATACCGCGTTTTCCAAAGCAGAGTCCTTCCTGATTAACAACGCGTTTGTCATTCCGTTCGGCCTGAACAACGACGGTTACCAGGTCACCAAGCTGAACGTGTTTGAAGAGCAGTATTCCCCGTTCGGTGTTTCCGTACTTCGCTGGAAGGGCCAGCATGTACAGCAAAAGCCGATGAGTATGGACGAATTCTACGCAACTGAAAAGCAGTGGAGAACCGAGCGTGAAGCCGCGCTTGCAAAGTCTGCGAAATAAATTTTCCCCTTTATAACCGGATTTTATTTTGTTCGAATAATGACTCCGCCCGTAACCCCGCGGAGTCATTATTCCTATTTTGATTTTTAGGCAAGGGTTACGAATTGGCGTTGAACACAGCGCCAATTCGTAACATTTGCAAAAAGGAGCATAGCCATGATAAAATACTCTGCCAAAAGACTGCTGCAGTCAGTCATTACGCTCCTCATCATTGTTACCATTGTATTTTCGCTGATGAGGCTGATGCCGATTGAGGGCTATTTTCAGAATTTCGAAAAGCTGGATAAAAATCAGATTAACGCAGCCCTGAAAAGCATGGGTCTGCTGGACCCGCTTCCGATTCAGCTGAAAAACTTTTTCATCCAGCTTTTTCACGGAAGTTTGGGCAATTCGCTCATTTACCGCCCGAATGTACCGGTAATCGATATTATCGCGGACAAGGCGCCGGTTTCAATCCTGATGGGGCTTGCCTCCATGGCGGTCGCGCTGCTGCTGGGGCTGCCGCTCGGCACCGCAATGGCGCGCGGCAAAAGCAAATTCTGGGATAAATTCGGCACCGCCTTCATTGTGTTTATCACCGCGGTTCCGGCCGCCGTGTATTATCTTCTGATTCAGCTTTACTGCACCGACTGGTTCGGCGTATCCATTCTGTTCAGCGCGGATGACCCCACCAGCTGGATTTTGCCCACGCTGTCGCTTTCGCTCGGCAATATTGCTTACTACGCGATGTGGCTGCGCCGCTACATGGTGGATGAGCTGAACAAGGACTACATTAAGCTTGCGCGCGCAAAGGGCGTTACCAATAAATCCATTATGAAAAATCATGTATTCCGCAACGCATTTGTTCCGATGGTTCAGTACCTTCCCACTTCCCTGCTTTATACCATCGCGGGCTCCATTTACATAGAATCGCTTTACTCCGTGCCCGGCATGGGCGGCCTTCTGGTCAACGTGATTCAGCGGCAGGACAACAACATGGTTCAGGCGCTTGTGCTTATTTATTCCGCCATCGGCATTATCGGTCTTCTGCTCGGTGATATCCTGATGACCGCGATGGATCCGCGCATCAGCTTTACCAAAAAAGGAGGTGCCCGATAGTGGCTTTGCGACACAAGAAAATGGCTTCTGTGGAAAACAGCATCAACGAATCGTTCCGCAATATGCCGGAGGATGAACTGTTCGAATTTGCCGGATTTGACGAAGCGGCAGCCGAAAAAACAGGCTACTCAAACTATTCCTATTGGCGTTCAACCTTTCAGGTGTTTTTTAAAAACAAGGTTGCCGTGTCCTTACTGATTTTAATCGGGGCAATCCTGCTGTTTACCTTTATTCAGCCAATTCTTCCCGGCCAGCGCTCCGCGCTGGAAATATTCAACGATGCGAAGGGCATGCAGCTGCGCAACCTGCAGCCGAACGGGGAGTTTTGGTTCGGCACCAACTCCATCGGCCAGGATTTGTGGAGCCGCGTTTGGAGTGGTACGCGCACCTCGCTATTGATCGGGTTCGCCGTCGCACTGACCGAAGCGCTTCTCGGCATCCTGATGGGTGTGCTTTGGGGCTATGTGCGCAAGCTTGACCGCCTGTTCACCGAAATTTACAATGTGCTCGACAATATTCCCCAAACCGTTGTTTTGATTTTATTTTCGTATATTATGCGCCCGAGCGTTTCCACGCTGGTGTTCGCCATGTGCCTGACCGGCTGGCTCGATATGGCTCGGTTCATCCGCAACCAAATCGTCATTATCCGTGACCGCGACTACAATTTGGCGTCGCGCTGCCTTGGTACGCCGACCCGGCGCATTATTTTAAGGAATTTGCTGCCCTACCTCGTTTCCGTCATTATGATGCGCATGGCGCTGGCGATTCCGGCCGCAATCGGCAACGAGGTGTTCCTTACCTACATCGGCCTTGGGCTTCCGGTCAGCATCCCGTCGCTGGGCAACCTGATTAACGAGGGCCGCGTGCTGATGACCTCGGAAGCGCTGCGTTACCAGCTGTTCTTCCCCGCCATTGCGCTTTCCGTGGTAACCATTTCATTCTATATCATCGGCAACGCGTTCGCGGACGCGTCCGACCCGAAAAATCATATTTAAGGAGGCTGGTTTTATGGAACAGGAAGTTATTTTATCCGTCAAAGACCTGGAAGTGAAATTCAACCTCCGCGGCAGGATACTCAACGCCATCCGCGGCGTGTCACTTGACCTTTATAAAAGCGAGAGCCTTGCCATTGTGGGCGAATCCGGCTCGGGAAAATCCGTTTTCGTAAAAACCTTTATGGGTTTGCTCGACGCGAACGGCTCCATAACAAACGGGGAAATTCTTTACAACGGACAGGATTTATCAAAGTTTAAAACCGAAAAGGAATGGCTGACCGTGCGCGGCAAGGAAATCGCCATGGTATTGCAGGACCCCATGACAAGTTTGAACCCGCTGAAAACCATCGGGTACCAAATCTGCGAAGCGATTGAACTGCACCAGGGCCTGCACGGCACAAAAGCAACGGAAGCGGCGGTCGAAATTTTGGAGGATGTCGGGATTACCGACGCCGCGAACCGCATCCACCAGTACCCGCATGAATTTTCCGGCGGCATGCGACAGCGTGTGGTCATCGCCATTGCAATCGCGTGCAAACCGAAAATCCTCATCTGCGACGAACCGACCACCGCGCTGGACGTAACCATTCAGGCACAGATTTTAAGCCTGTTAAAAGATTTAAAGAACAAATACGACCTGACTACTATTTACATTACCCACGACCTGGGCGTGGTTGCCAATGTGGCAGACCGTATTGCGGTCATGTACGCGGGCGACATTGTGGAAATCGGCAAATGCGAGGAGGTTTTCTACAACCCCCGCCACCCTTACACCTGGGCGCTGCTTTCCTCGCTGCCGCAGCTCGGCATCAAGGGCGAAAACCTGTACTCCATTAAGGGCGCTCCGCCGAACCTATTTGCCCACATTGACGGGGACGCGTTCGCGCCGCGCAACCCGCGCGCGCTGAAAATCGATTTCGTCAAACGCCCGCCTTATTTTGAGGTAAGCCCCACCCACAGGGCGCGCACCTGGCTTTTGGACCCGCGCGCGCCAAAGGTTGACCCGCCGGATATTATCGGCCAACTGCGCAAGGGGGTAAACAGCAATGTCTGACAATAATCAAAAAGAGCCGCTTCTGGAAGTAAAAAACCTGCAGGTCACGTTTGGCGAACGCAAGCATAAGTTTGTCGCCGTCAACGATGTGAGCTTCAATATTTATAAAGGGGAAACGTTCGGCCTGGTGGGCGAATCCGGTTCCGGAAAAACAACCATCGGCCGTTCCGTCATCCGCATTAACCCCGTTTCGGGCGGGGAAATCCGTTATAAGGGCGAAAGAATCAGCGGGAAAATTTCAAAAGAACTGGATACCCGGCTGACCCGCCAGATTCAGATGATTTTTCAGGACCCAATGGCGAGCCTGAACGAGCGCGCCAAAGTCGATTATATTATTTCCGAAGGACTGTACAACTGCGGCCGGCATTTGAGCGAAGCCGAACGCAAGGCCGAAGTGGAAAAAGTGCTGACGGACGTGGGCCTGCTGCCCGAGTTCGCAAGCCGTTTTCCGCACGAATTTTCCGGCGGGCAAAGGCAGCGCATCGGCATTGCAAGAGCGCTCATTATGCAGCCGGAATTTATCATCGCCGACGAACCCATCAGCGCGCTGGATGTTTCCATCCGCGCACAGGTGCTGAACCTGCTTTCGGAGCTGCAGGAAAAGCGCGGGCTGACGTATCTTTTTGTGGCGCATGATTTGTCCGTGGTACGTTTTATTTCGGACCGTGTGGCGGTTATCCGAAAAGGCGCGCTGGTGGAACTGGCCGAAACCGAGCAGCTGTTCGCGCACCCGCTTCACCCTTACACCCGCGCGCTGCTTTCCGCAATTCCGATGCCAGACCCGATTGCGGAAAAAAATAAAAAATTGATTGTCTACGACCCCGATCAGCACGATTACTCGGTCAATAAACCGAGCTGGTGCGAAATAGAGCCCGGCCACTTTGTTTTGGCCAACGAGCCCGAAATCGAGGAGTACCGGCATATATTGGAGCAGTGATACTATGTTGACCCCAAAACCATTATTCCCGGGCGCGCGCGTTGCGTTGATTGCGCCCGCAGGCCCCGTTCCGCCCGAAAAATTCGGCCCGGCCGTCCGCGCTGTGGAAGAGCTTGGGCTAAGACCGGTTGTTTTTGAAAGCGCAAGAAGATCGCACGGTTATTTTGCCGGAAGCGACCAGCTGCGCGCGGACGACATTAATTCCGCGTTTGCCGACCCCGACATTGACGGAATTCTGTGTATTCGCGGCGGCTACGGCGCACAGCGATTAATGAACCAGATTGACTTTGAACTGATTCGGAATCATCCGAAATATTTTAGCGGATACAGCGACATTACCGCGCTGCACATCATGATAAACCAGCGCTGCGGTTTGGTCACGTACCACACGCCGATGCCCTCCACCGAGCTGTACGACGGTGCGGACGACTATACGCTGGACAGCTTGAAAAAAGTGCTGTTCGGCGAACCTCTGGGCGAACTGAAAAACCCGGCCAATCTTCCGCTGAAAACCCTTGTGGGCGGCTGTGCGCGCGGCATTTTGACGGGTGGGAATCTTTCCCTTGTTTCCTCCTCGCTCGGCACGCCGTATGAAATTGACACACGCGATAAAATTCTGTTCCTTGAGGATGTGGACGAAGAGCCGTACCGTATTGACGGGATGATTAACCACCTGAAAACAGCCGGGAAATTCCGCGACTGCGCCGGGATTCTGCTTGGGTACTGGACAAACTGCAAAGCGGAGCATCCGGACAGGTCACTCACGCTGGAGCAGATATTTGACGAGCTGATTGTACCGGAGCACAAACCGGCTTTAATGGATTTGGCCTGCGGGCACAGCCTGCCAAGCCTGTCGCTGCCGCTGGGCAAGGAAATTGAACTGAATTCTATTTCCGGAAAAATAACCGTATTGGAAGGATAATATGAAACAAATTGATTTGCAGAATTATGCCGACAATGAGATAAAAGACGCCGACGCAGCCGTTTCCCTGCTGGTTTATGATTTTACCGCCGATGAAACCCTGCTTTCGTTCGGTGCACAGTCCAAGGTTGTTTCGGCAAGCATCATTAAAACGCCGATTATGCTGGCCGCGCTGGACCTGGTGCAAAAGGGCAAGCTGTCGCTTGACCAACGGGTTGCCGTTCCCTGCCAGGAAGTGCTGGAGGACACGGAGGTGTTTAACTGCGGCCAAAAAGACTGCGTGCTGGAAGAGCTGATTACCTGGATGATTATCAACAGCGACAACACGGCGACAAATATATTGATTGAGCTTTTGGGAATGGACGTGATAAACGGGTACTTTGAATCGCTCGGGCTGAAGTCCACGGTTCTGCAGCGCAAAATGCTGGACTGGGGCGCAATCAAAGCGGGGCGCAACAACTACACCAGCGCGGCCGACCAGCTGCTTGTTTTTTCAAAATTATATCATAAAACCATTCTGACGCCGGAGCTTTGTGAGCTTGCGCTGAATATTTTGAAGCGGCAGCGCGATTACAGCAGCGCACTGCGCTACCTGTGCGCCGCAGATATTACGTTCGCCCACAAAACGGGCGGACTGGACCACCTGAATCATGACGCCGGCATTTTTTACATGCCGGGGCACGAGTATTATTTCGGCTGCTTTGTGACGGACGCCATGAGCGATACCGAGGAAAACCCGGTGGCCAAGCGGCTGATCGGAAGGCTTTCCAAATCCGTTTCCGAATTTTACAGGTGAGGTGCCGCACGAAATGAAATACGCAATGATTCGGTCGATGATCGTCCCTATGATGGACGCACCCCCTAAGGAAAAAGAAATTCTGGACGAGGCGCTGTGCGGCATGACGGTCGAAGTGCTGGAAAACAGCGGCGCCTGGTACCACATCCGCACCCACTACCATTACGAGGGCTGGGTTGAGGAAAAGCACCTTTGCTTTGATGAGGCGCTGATTCGGCAATGGAACGAAGCGCCGAAAAAAGTGGTTCTGCAGGCGCATGCGGATATTCTGAGCATGCCGAAGGTACAGGGGCATTACGTTGCCGAACTTACCCGCGGTGCGCTTGTCAGCCCGCTGGGTGAAGTGCAGGACGGCTGGCAGCAGGTTCGCCTGTGCGACGGGCGCGAGGGCTGGACATGGGGCGCGTTCCTCGGTGAATCTGTCACCGCGTGGGATAAAGCGAACGAGCCCGCTTTGCGCAGGGCATTCACCGAATCTGCGCTCAGCTACCTTGGCACCCAGTACCGCTGGGGCGGCAAAACCCCGCTGGGCATTGACTGCAGCGGGCTGTGCTCCATGGCGTACCTGCTGAACGGCGTTCTCATCTGCCGCGACGCGCATATTCTGCCCGAGTTCCCGATGCATGAAATTGCTTTCGCGGATATCAAAGAGGGCGACCTGATGTTCTTCCCCGGCCATGTGGCCATGTATCTTGGGGAAAAACGTTATATCCACTCCACCGCGGGCAACAACTGCCACGGCGTGGTCATCAACAGCCTTGACCCGCAAGCACCGGACTACCGTGCCGACCTGCCGGAAAAGCTGCTCTGCGTCGGGAGTATCTTTTGAACAAAAACGTATCCTTTATAAAAAAGCTCCGCTCATTTTTCATGAGCGGAGCTTTTCGATTCAATTATAATTCGAATTTCAGCTGGTGCGCTTTTTCGCATCGGCGGCATACAGCTTTTGCAGCGTTTTCGCGTCGGCAATACCGGTCACCGAAAGCCCGTTGAGCAGCTGGAAGTCTTTTACGCTTTGCTGAGTTCCCTCTGCAAACAGGCCGCTCGGCTTCACAAACATATACCCGAGCTCCAACAACCTGTTTTGCATTTTTAGAACGTCCGGGCCCTGTGAGCCCTTTTGCAGTGTAGCGGTTGTTCCGCTTGTCACCGATGAGGCGGTTCCCGGGGAAGGCACCCCGGATGCCGTGCTTGCACCTGAATCAGTGCCGATTAAAAGCTCCGGATACACGGTGCCGGCCATAAAGCTGACGGCCTCAATCATATCCCTGCCCTGCCACAGCATTTGGTTCGGGTTCATTTCATATACGCGGTTCTCTTTGACCGCGGTCAGTTTTTTGTATTCTGCGGACTGTGCCAGCTGCGCTTTTACGCCGGTCGGGCAGAAAATGTATTTCGGGTCTGCGCGCAGTAGCTCCGCAACATCCATTTTATTCCCGATTCCGTCGGAGGCGGCGTTCACCAGCCCCGCGGAATCAATCAGTTTCCCTTCGAGCGTATCGCCGGTTACAACGCCGCCGTTCGCGTTAAAAAGGTACGCAACGGTAATCGGCGTGTTGCTTTGGGGAATAATCCGCGCGATGTCGTCAATGGTCAGAAAAATGCTCTGCGATGTCTTTTTCCCGTGCCCGTAGCCGGTGATGGCGCCCTTCATCGCGCCGCCCACCTGGGAGTAAAGGCGGTCAAGGTCCTCACGGCTGGTCGCCCTGGGAATTTTCAGTACGGTGATACCCTCCTGGCTCATTGCGGCGGCCTGCGCCTGTGTCAGGTCGGTGTCCGTCAGAACCAAATCCGCGCCAAGGCTTTTTATCTGCTTTGCGTCGTCCGCCGTCACATTGGGAAGAACAGCAAGATCACTTTGGGTGCATTCCGTGCTTTTGGCTTTCAGCTGTATTTCGTAATCCATCGACAGAATTACATCGGCCAGATTCACCGAGAGCACCGCCACGCCGGTGGGCTGAGCTTTCAGTGTTACATTCCCAATGGTAACCGGATATTCCTGAGATCCTGCGCCGGAGGAAATATCGTTTTGAGGGCCGCAGCCTGCAAAAATAACCGCCGTTAAGCAAATGCACAGGACTGCCGCCGTAATTTTCTTCAGCATATCGTTCTCCTTTTCAAATTCACGGGTTATAACAAGGCCTGTCCGCGCCGGATGCGCGATTCGGCATCACGGATATACTGCCTTGCACAGCGGGGGGAACGGCCGCCGCGCTCGGTTGCCCAGCGTTCCGCGCCCTTTTCCAAATCTTCAATATACTCTTCCAGCCGGCGCTGCTTGGCAAGCTGGCGCACAATTTCCAAATACCTTGCCTTGTCGGGCAGGGAAAAGTTAATGGAAAGGCCGAACCGGTCCGCCAGCGAAAGGCTTTCCTGAATCGTGTCGCCCCTGTGCACTTCGTCGCCCTCGCGGTCGGAAAAGGTTTCGCGCACCAAATGGCGGCGGTTGGAGGTTGCATAAATCAGGGTGTTGTCCGGCCGCGCGGCCAGCCCGCCCTCCAGCACCGCTTTCAGCGCGGCGTAAGTATCGTTCTGCTTGGAAAAAGACAGATCGTCAATAAATATAATAAATTTCATGGGAATCGCGGCAATCTGGTCCACCAGCATCGGAAAGTCCATCAGCGATTCCTTCGGCATTTCGATGACTCGCAGCGCCTTGGGATAAAATTCGTTCAGCAGCGCTTTCACTGTGGAGGATTTTCCCGTGCCGCGGTCGCCGTAAAGCAAACAGTTGTTGGCGGGTAAATCCTGCAAAAATGCGATTGTGTTGTCCATTGCCAACTTGCGCGGAACCTCGTAGCCCTTCAGGTCGGAAAGGCGTGTTTTGTCGGGGTAGGCAACCGGCTGAATTTTTTGGTCGCGCCAAATGAACGCACGGTAGCGCGCGTACATGCCACAGCCGTTTTCGCGGTAATACGTTACCATTTTGTGGATGCAGCCCTTCAGGTCGCCCTGCAGCGCGCCGACCGGCTCGCCGGTTTTCCACAGCGGCAGCGCAAGCTGCTGAACATCCTGCTGAAAGGGAGAGTCCTCCAAAAGCTCCCGGGGAGTAACGGAGGAAATTTCCAGAATAATTTTCAGGTCGCGCTCCACCGCGTCCATCATCGCCTGCGGGAAATCGGTCTTGCCCGCGGCAGCCGAAAGCGAAAACGCGTTTTCATCATACAGTGCCGTCCCGGTAATGCACTCGGCAAGGCTTTCGCTGCACCCGCGTTCGCACAGCACGGCAAAGAAGTCACCCCACGCATTCAAAAATTCCTGCTCGTTTTCCGCCCACAGCAGCCGGTAAAGCGCTTTGGGAACCGTACGGTTTAAAATCCCTTTATAAACCGAAAGCGACGCCATTTTCATAGCTGTCTGCTTCATCTTATTCATTGATAGACTCCCCTGCGATAATCATAAATTTATAATAACATATAATCGTATTTTACCCTTCTTGGGGGTATTATGTCAAGTACAAGGGGAATTTAGGTTGCGATTGGGCGAAAAATTTGCTATGATAGATGTTAATGTTGAAACTGAAACATAGAGGTAATTTATGAAACTGATAAAACTGACCGGTTTGGTTTTGGCTTTGTGTATGATGGGCTCCCTTGCCGCCTGTGCGGGAAAACCGGACGCGGATGTGCTGATGCGTGAGGCGGAAGCCAACGCAAACACCATGCAGAGCTGCACCGCTTCCATCAGCAGCACACTTGAATTTATCGCAAACGGAAAGCAAAACACTTATCAATCCGGAAATCAAATCGTGTATTGGGCAAAGCCGTTTGCTTTGAAATCCACGCAGACTTCGCTGCTCGGCGGGGCTGCCGGGAACAGCACTTCCTACACCGTAACGGAGGACGGAAAAATCTGGTTCTACTCCAATTCCGAAAACGGATGGCAAAAGACATCCGCCGGAAATATTGACACGACACCGCTGAAGCAGGTCGATATTCTGCGGCTTTTGGACAGCGTAAAATCACAGAAATATGCGCGCGAAACCACCCTTGACTCAAAAAAAGTACACAAGCTGGAGCTTACGTTTCAAAGCGAGGTGCTTCGCAGTACGGTCGAAAATATTGTGACCGCCACCGGAATGGGGCAGGGATCGACGACAATCGTGCAGACCCTGCTTGACGGCGCGGGCGATATTTACGGTTACTGCTATATTGACGAAGCATCCGGCAATATTGTGCGCATGGAGCTGGACGCGACGGACGCGGTCAATAAAATGTTTCACAATATTGATGGGAGCGGTATTTCGGTAAACATTTCCAAATGTCAGATTACCGGCGATATCGGCAGCATTGGCAAAGCGCCGGCAGTCACGCTTCCGCCCGAAGCGAAGGCCGCACAGAATGTGGAGGCACAGGGATAAAATATCCCGCCGTCCTGATTATAAAAATCGGGCATTTGGCCCGTGTGATAAATAAAAGGATTCCCGGTGGGAATCCTTTTATTTTTTTAATAGTAGAATCGAACAAATTTGATGTTGTAAAAATCGCAGGCCAGCACATCGTCGGTTTGCGTCTCGTTAATCAGGATGTAGTTAATGCCGACTCCCAGAAGGATCCCCGACCGGTCCGTCAGCGTATTGGTCCCGACTAAGAAAGTCACCAGCACCGGGCGGCCGATCTGCGTGCGCAGAAAGCCGTTCAAATACTGCAGGGCATCGCCTGAAATTGCCGCCGCCTGTGCCGCGGTGGGGGTAAGCGGTGCAAGCGCGCCGCCCGGCGCCGCCTGCGCGGCAGGTGGTATTTGCGTAACGGGCTGCATTTGTGTGCTGCGGCTGGAATAACCCGGCATACCGGGGGCAAGCGTTGTGCCGCCCTGCAAAAGCTGCAGCCGCTGCTGCTCCTGCTGCATCGGGGTCATAAAGTTGTAATTGGCGACGTCCTCAATCGACGGTACTTTGTTCCCTGTCGGCGTGGAAACACCGCCCACGGACTGCTTGTTGGAAACCGGACTTGTGTAGCTGTTGCCGGGAATATTTTGTGCCTCAAGCGCCGCGGCAGCCGTGGGGGAACCGCCCCCGCAGCCGCTGCAGCCCATGGCCGGGCTGTAATTATCCATACTTGAAATTCCTCCTCAACTCATGTTGACGCATATTTGGAAGTGGGAGAGTAAAAGCAGTGATTGTTAATCCGGTTGTAGATGACTCCGACCCCTCCCGACGGAAAATAAGGGGGGCACTCCGGATTATACGGATTAAAATAGAACAGGCAATTCCCCACGCCGGAAAAAATATTATTGGCAAGGGCCCAGTCGGCAATGGCGTAATGAACGTCATCCGGATCCATGTTATATACGTTCTGGGGATTGTATGCGCCGTTCAGTGTTGTCCTCATACAGTCAAACTGGCCGGGCTGTTCCATGATTCTGCGGACATCCCCGCCTTGACTGACACGGGCGAATTCTCCGTTCGGCACATTCGCACGGTTTATAATGATGCTTGCGACCGCGCGCATTCCGTTGTCACCTTCCCCGCCCGCTTCACATTTGATCATTTTTGCTAGGAGCTCCCTGGTAGTAATTGGCATATTTATCACCTGATTTTATAAGTTGTCTCCCAGCATAATATGTTCTGCCGTGCCCGAGTGGCACAATATCAGCCTGTCCGGGGCAATATTTTCATCCTTCCCGCTCAATTACGTGAAAACACTTGACATTTGACCCCATACTATTTAAAATAAATAAGCATGCATCGGAATTGGGTTATGCATGAATTGAATAATGGAAGCGTATCGAAGTGGTCATAACGGCCCTGACTCGAAATCGCGTGTGGTCAGCGATGGGACAGGTTCGACAAAGCCTGTATTCATGCGGGTTTGCGGCTCTGATTTTACAGCGGTTATAATTTTCATCTTGCAGTTTTCTTGCAATTTTGCAATCAACTGAATATCGCCTTTTCGCCGAGCAATCGGTTGAAAATACATGGAGAGGTATCGAAGTGGTCATAACGGGGCTGACTCGAAATCAGTTTGACGGCAACGTCACATGGGTTCGAATCCCATCCTCTCCGCCACAATTGTCCTAAAAGTCCGGGATTTCCGGGATTTTAGGACATTTTTATATCTGTTTTCACACTGTTTCCCCCACTTTTGTAGAAATCGAGGCAAGCGGATTTGCGGCTTTTCTAGGCTTTTTCTGCAAGAAAACTGCAAGATGGGAAAGTCTTCTGCGACATTGCGTGGGTTCGAACCTTCGGAGAGCTTATTCCGGTTTTTCGTCCTTGTCGTTCTCCGGATTATCCTCGTCTTCGGTCACTCCAAGCACTTCTTCAATCATGTTGGCGCTGGCCAGCTTGCTGGAGCTGTCGATGTGCGAGTAGATGTTGGCGGTGGTCGCCATATCGGAATGCCCCAGCCAATCCTGAATCATCTTCATGGGAATATTGTTTGCCAGCAGAAGCGAGGCGCAGCTGTGCCGTAAATCGTGAAAGCGTATTTTTCGAAGCCCGTTTTCTTTCAGAATGACTTGAAAATGACTGCTGACATACTGTGGGGTAATCAGGCCGCCCAAGGCATCCACGCATATGTACTCCGAATATTTTTTGTCGTAAGCGCCCCGCATGGCTTTTCGCATTTCCTCCTGCCTCGCTTTTTCCGCCAGAAGCTCCTCTTCAATATGAGGAATCAGCGGCAGGGTGCGGTAGGAGGATTTTGTTTTCATCACGTCGTAGCCCTTGAGCACAACGCCGCTCTCGGTTTCCTCCTCCAGGATCTTGTGCCGGATGCTGACCGTTTTGGCGGTGAAATCCACCGCTGACCATTTCAGCCCCAGAACCTCACTGCGGCGCAGGCCGTAGTAGGCCGCCAGCATGATGACCAGGCGGATCGGATCGCCTTCTACGCAGTTTAGAAGCTCTTTCAGCTCCTCGGAGTTGTAGTAGCTGCCGATGAACGGCACGGATTTGGGCCTGTCGGCCTGCAGGCAGGGATTCGTGGGGATGATGCGCCGCTTTACCGCCTGCTGGAAAGCTCTGTGCAGCATGGCATGGTGGCGCTGTGCGGTTGTGCCTTTCAGCCCGTCGGAGCGGATTGTCGTGTAGTAGGCGTTGATCTCGTCGCCGGTGACCTCCTTTACCCTGAGCTTCATCGGCTTGAAAAAGGATGTCATCCTGCCGTTGATCATCCTCTTGTAATTCAGGTAGGTGGAGCTTGAAATATTGGCCTTGTGCTGCTCCAGCCATTCCAGAAGATAATTTTCAACCAGCATGTTGGCGATCCGATTGCGTTCCCGGTCCGCATGGGTCATATTCTCCTGCAGATACAAATCTCCGACGTTGTACTGATCCAATACCTCGGCGAGCCGGTGGTTGGCCTCCGTTTTCGTGCCGCGCTTGTCCTCCAGATCGAGACTAACCCATCTTTGCTTGCGGACTCCTTCTGTGTCATACAAATTTAGTACGGCGTACCATTTCTGATTTTTCGTGGCCAAACGGCCTGTAATTCGTTTCATTTCCGTTCTCCTTTCGCGTGGTTTTCTCCGGTACTGCCGTCGGCAGTACACACAATACCACACTTAGACGGGGAAAGCCAGGTGTCAAACGGTACAAACCTGCACGGGTTATTTTTTCTGCTTTCTTTCATACTTTCACTCTTACAGTGAAAGTATGAAAGAAAGGAAATCGCTTCAGGTAACAAGGACACGCAACCTTTTCCATCTATCGTGCGAATCAACATGTTTTGCGGTTTAAAACCGCAAAACTTCTTAGATTTAATCTTTATTGCGGCCAAACGACTTGTAAATTCGTATTATCTTTTCTCGCCGTTCGCGCGGTGCTCTCCTATACTTCTGTCGGCAGTGCACGTAATATCACACTCCGACGGAAAAAGGCATGTGTCAAGTGGTACAAATCTGCACGGGTTATTTTCGACCAGAAACGCCACAACGGACAATTTGGGAACCAAGACCTTATTGGTCACCCGGATGCTCCCCAATCGGCCGCTCCGTGCTAAGCGATAGGTTTGATTGATACCGATACGCAGCAATTTTGCGGTTTCCGGAACCGTGAGGACCTCCGGCTCATCCTTAAACATGGAGAGATAAACCCGTTCTGAGACGGCGATCATATTGAGCCCTCCCCTGCGGGAATGCGTCCTTCCAAGGGAGAAAAGACTTCAATCCCAAGACTTTGAAACTCATGCGCATAACGAAGCGCCTGATTGCGGTCGTGATGAATATGGAACAGGCTGGTGACAAGGAGAGCATCAAAACGTTTCACGTCGGCATCCTGTTTCAGCTTTTCCAATTCCGTATTCTGATTAAGATCAACGCTTACTCCGGTAACTTGATATCCCAGCTGTTCCGCAAAATCATAAAGCTGTTTTTCCTGCCTCTTTAGAGCGCCGTTTCGATCCTCCGGCGCGTCTATACGGCAATAAAGCCATGCTCGTTTCATACTGCTCCTCCTTTGTCTCAGGTTGTTCTATTAAGAGCCCCAGGCTGACGTCCAGGGCCACGTCAACATTCCGAAGGCACTCACCGCCGACGCATCCCAAGTACTCACGCAGGCGGGAGCGATCAATGGTGCGAATCTGCTCCAACATGACGATGGAGTTTTGCCGAAGTCCGATATGCTCTCCCGTTAGCGGCACGTGGGTAGGCAAAGGATTCTTTTCTACGCGGCTGGTGATGGCTGCAACGATTACGGTGGGACTGTATCGGTTGCCAATGTCATTCTGAATAATCAACGCAGGGCGTATACCGCCCTGTTCACAGCCCACTACCGGCGTCAAATCTGCATAGAAAATATCGCCTCTGTTCACATTCATACCGGGTACCTCCGCCACTGTATGTAACGAGGGACAGCCATTTGGGCGTGGCTGTCCCTCGGATCTATATAAAACTTGTTCTTCATTTTCTCGATTGGACGCTTCTATTCGGCACTGCTTCCCGAAGCTAGGGCGGCAGCATAAACGGTTTGCCGGTTAAGCAAACGCCATAGGAATCTCACCTCTCCCAGGATCTCTGCGAGCCGCCCCCATTGCTTGAGTCTGTGGCTGGACGGAAGTAGCGTTGGCACTGTCCGTTTCATTGCGAAACAGCCCACCACAGGCTGTTTTATGACCGGGCCTTGCCGCTCGTCGCCTTCGATACCATCGGTTCGACGGATGTCTGTCACCCATCCGCAGGTAGTCCTGGCGCGCCCGTCATTGTCGCTGCCGCTCATCACGGCCAGACAGCTCATGTATTTATGCTGCCGGATATGAAATTTTCAAGGAACAACGAGGGAATAGAAAAACCCCCTCACTTACTTACCCGTTAAGCGAAGGGGTTGCACGAAAAAAATTTAATTTTCCATCATCTTTTTTAATTTTCCGAGGATCTTTATCTTTCTGTCATGGATGGTCATAAAATGAATATTCGTTTCTGCAGACAACTGCCGCTCACTTTTGCCTTTGAAAAACAGAGCGGTGATCAGTTCCTGCTCCTCTGTGCTGAGTTGCTTGAGACAGGTCAGCATTTTTTCAATCATCACGGTCTTAATCACGGCGTCATCCACGCTTTCGTCACCGGCGGCGAACTGCCTGTTTTCCTCCAGAAGCCGTTCGTAGGAATCTTCCCGGCTGGGGAGATATGTAACAGTTCCACTGGCGGAATCAATTCGGCATCGCTCGACCTTGATGTCATACTGCAGGTACTCCATCCGCCGATCGCTTTTCTCTAAAGTCTCAATGATTTCTTTACTTACAGCGGGATACTTCTCCCGGTAATTTGTCTTTTTCTGATACTTCGCCATAAGGCTTGTCCTCCATTTCGTGATTGCTGAAATCCGGAAATGAAGAACAGGCGGAGAACGACAGCGAAGGCATTTCCTTTGATTTTCCAAGAGTATCCAATGGAACGTAAAGGAAATACAACTGTGTCGAAATTGCAAGAAAAAAGTCGGATTAAAAAAGTCAGCAGCTTGCGTATTGCAAACTGCTGATTTTTTTAGGCTTTTATATGGTTGGAGTACTCTGAGAGCGAGGTCTTTATTTCAACCTCCGCATTCTGTCAGTGCTTCTTTTCATTTGTGAAGCTCCTCCTATCGCCGCAAGCAAAAGGAGACAAAAGCCCACAGTATCAAAAAGCACATGATCGTAAAAGAGCAAAAGCCCGCCCATGGATGGGCAGGCTTTTGTTACGACAATCGGCAGCCAGGCTGTCATAGCGCTTTAACCAGCACCTTAGATCCTATGGCTTTGCGTCTCTACCTTTTGGCAGATTTGCTCTTGGCGTATTTTATTTTCTATAAACGACATACGTTATTCAACCGCAAATATCCACGACAGGGGTTGCATCTTAAATACCGACATGCTGAAGTTTTCCATTTTTCAGAACTACCCCTGTGATCTCGGTTACCGGCGCATAGGATAACAAATTCTTAATGTTGTTTTTATAACCAGTCCCGCAGTGATCCGTCACCAGCTGAAGCGACACGGCCAAGCCGGACGCCGGTGCGTTGCTAGTCAAAATGTTACCGTCCTGAACGAAACTCAGACCGGCATCTCTGATCAGCTTTGCTTGTGGGATCTGTTCCTCAAAGGAATCATAGAGCGTATGATTCACCGAGCAGTAGCGGTTGTTCAGCAGTCCAAGCTTGCCCAGAATAAAGGAGCCGCTGCAAACGGCGACAATATATTGATTCTGCGGTGCGGTGGCTACCTTTTTGACATAATCAAACGTTCCATTGGCTTTCAACTCATCAAATTTCCATGAACCATGGCCGCCCGGAACTACCACGACGTTTGCCTCCGGAGCATTATCGTACGTGTAAGCCGGCCGAAATCTGATTCCGGATGACATCTGGTATTCCATGTCGCTGGGGCCAACCGTAAAAACATGTGGGTTTGTGCCTTCATGCGCACGGAAGGTTTTCTGAAATTCTGTTTGTGAGATCATTTTGTCGGGAGGATAATCCTGAAAGGTTGAAATCCACCAAAACACTTCATAAGGCCCGAATACATCCAGTTCTTCCGCGCCCGGAAACGCCAGTATGGCAACCGTTAAATCATCAAAAACGCCTTTGCTGTCACTCATCGTAGTATTCCTCCTGCATCGTTTGCTTTTCTCTTTACATCTGCTGAAAACAGTATAAAATAAAAAATATCATTTGTATAATATATGTTTTCTTGTAATACATAAATAAAATATATAAGAGGAGGCTGTTGAAATGAATTTGCATGGATTGAGATTATTTTATACGGCGGCTAAAAATAACAGCGTCACGCTGGCATCCGACCTGCTTCGGATCAGCCAGCCCGCGATTACTTCACAGATTAAAAAGTTTGAGAGAGAATTGGGCGTAACTCTGTTTTTGCCGCAAGGCAGAGGAATCCGGTTAAGTGAAATAGGGGAACAATTGATGAGGGAGGCAGACCATCTCTTTCACCTTGAGGAGTCCATGGAAGCAATGGTAAAAAACTATAAGGATGGGAAATGTGGTCTGCTGAAAATAACCGGAAATTATCTGGCGTCAAATTATCTGATACCGGCCTGGGCAGCCGAGTTAAAACAGCTTAGCGAGGATATCCGCATTGAAGTCACAACAAGCAATACGGAAGATGCCGTAAACCGCTTGATCGGCTATCAAACTGACATCGCCATACTTGGCGGCGGTGGAGTGATCCACAAGAATCAGATTACCGTTCAAAAGATCATGGAGGACGAGCTTTGGTTTGTCGCTCCGCCGAACCATAAATATGCAAACAAAACAGTCGGCCTGAGCGAAATCGTATTGGAGCCTTTTGTCATGCGGGAAAAAGGGAGCTATAACAGGCTTCGGCTGGAAGCCCTGTGTCATACCTTTCATCTGAGTCTGCCGAGAATCACACTCGAGTTTGACGGGCTGCATGAAACGCTTATGGCATCCGCCTCCGGGTATGGAGTCAATTTTTGTCCCGCCATCGCGGCCAGAGAACTTGTCGCCGACGAAAAATTGGCGCGGATTTATGTAAAGGGAGTCAATCTGATCAACGAGATTGTTGTATGCATGCGAAAAGGAGAGCCCGCCTCCCCTCTGGCAGAGAAATTTCTTTCCGTGATTCAAGAGTCACCATCTATTTCTTCCACAATGCATCGCTTATAACGCTAAATCTGTATTTGAAATTCATTTGACAGAAGCAGCGCAGCATGCTACACTGGTTTCAAAAAGAGAAACAGGTTTCACAAAGTGAAATTTACAAATGGAAAGGAAGATCTGCAATGAAAATTAACCTTCTGGAACCCCTTGGGATACCGGAAAACGTCGTCCATGAGCTTTCAGCGGGACTGACAAAAGCCGGGCATGAATTTTGCTACTATGACACAAGGACCACCGAAAAAAAGGAATTGATCGAACGTTCGAAAGGCGCCGACGTTGTTATGATCGCGAACACCCCTTATCCGGACGAAGTAATTGAATCCGCTGAAAAGTTGAAAATGGTGGCGGTTGCATTTACAGGAATTGATCATGTTGGTCTTACAGCCTGCAAACAGAAAGGCATCACAATCTGCAATTGTGCCGGATATTCCAATGAGACCGTTGCGGAGCTGACGATTGGTCTTGCAATTGACGTTCTGCGCCATATTCTGCCGGCCGACCAAGCCGTCCGGAGCGGCGGGACTTCTGCCGGACGAATGGGTAATGAAATTTGCGGCCGCACGGTCGGCATCGTCGGCACAGGCCGAATCGGCATCCGCGCAGCGCAGCTATTCGGTGCATTCGGTGCAAATCTGCTCGGATATGCGCGTCATGAGTCGGAAGAAGCGATCGCCGCCGGCATTCATTTCGTTGACCTTCCGGAATTATTGAGGCAAAGCGACATCGTTTCCCTGCATCTTCCTCTCAATGCCGAAACCAGAAAATTCTTTGGGGCGGAACAGTTCCATCAGATGAAAACCGGAGCCGTCTTTCTCAACTGCGCGCGCGGCGCAATTGTAGATAACCAGGCATTGGCCGACGCGCTGAACAGCGAAAAGCTTGCCGGCGCGGGCATCGACGTCTTCGATGTTGAGCCGCCTATCCCGGTAGATGACCCTCTCCTGCACGCGAAAAACACTGTTCTTACTCCTCATGTGGCGTTTGCTTCGGAGGAGTCGATGCTGCGCCGGGCTAAAATTGAATTTGAAAATGTGGAGGCATTCCTCGCCGGAAAGCCGAAAAATGTGTGTTCGCTATGACAAATCAAGGAGCTTCTCATCAAAGCGGTCCGCTGAAGGAAAACCGTTCGGTGGAAAAGACCTTTCGTATTCTGGAGGCAATGGCTTCTTACCGAGAGCCTGTCCCGCTCGGGAAATTAGCGGAGCTTGTCGGGTGCCCGTCCAGCACGACGCTCCGTTTCTTACGCACGCTGATTGGTCTTGGTTATGTCGGACAGGATGCGCAGAGCCAAAAATATTTTCTTACTTTTCAGCTGTGTCGCCTGTCTAGCCAGATTCGCAGTGCTACTCCCCTCAATCGCATAGCCTTACCCGTGATGGAAAAGCTGATGCGCCACTGCGGTGAATCGGTTTGTCTTGCCGTGGAGCAAGAAAAACGCGCGGTTTATATTGAGGTCGTAGACGGACCGGATCATATGATCAAGTCGCTTCAGAGAATTGGGAGCAGTTCGCCGCTCCACTGCACCGGAGTGGGAAAGTTGTTCCTTTTGAACCGCTCTCCGGAAGAGCTCGACGTTTTTTTTCAAGACGAGCCACTTACGCGCTTTACCAAAAACACGCTGACAAGTCCGGAAGCCGTTCGAAGCACACTGGAAGAGGCCCGCTGCAGCGGGTACGCGCTTGACAACGAGGAATGTGAAATTGGTGCGCGATGTGTTGCATTTCCCATAAGGGATTTTACGGGTAAAATCGTGGCGGGCCTCAGTGTGACGGGCACGGTGTTTCACATCAATGACGAATTTATCCGAAAGCACGCGCCTGACATTCGAGCTGCTTCAATGGAAATATCCGGTATTTTGGGGCATATGAACCACAAAGATTAAGCTTTCCTAAGTCTTGGGCTTATGTGTTGGTCACAATTCTCTTTTTATCCAATACTCATAGGTACTGGTTACTGTGTTTGCTGTAAATGGCAGGGTCTTGGCGCATAATCCTTTAGGAGCGCTCTATCTGACCGACAGCTCTTATAAAAAAAGCGTCAAGCGGTACAAAACCTGCCACGGGTTATTTTCGGCCAGAAACGCCACAACTGACCACTTGGGAGCCAGATGCTTTCCAGTCATCCACCCCCGTGGTGAGCGATAGGTCTGATTGATGCCGATCCGCAGCAGTTTGATGGCTTCCGGAATGGTGAGCGTCTCTGCTTTATCCTTTGCTCCGCTTTGACTGCAATGCTGTAATATGGTTCTTGCCGAGTCGCTGTATCTTTTTGTCTCGTATTCATTGATGCGCGTGATCATTTTAGCTTTCTGCCCACATCTTTGGCGGATTCCAAAATATCCCGCTGGTTGAGAACATCATCTTTGCCTAATACATTACCAACGATAATGTTACCTGAATTTTTCATCTGAAATGCGCCTTCGAAAAGCTGATTCAGATATTCCGTAACATTGTTGAAGGTCCCCGCAGGCGCGCCACTGCAGGTGACCGTGATATACTTTTTCCCCGGCAAGCATCTCGCGGTATGGTTGGACTGAACATAAAACGCGAACAGTCTGTCAATAAAATTCTTCGCAGTCCCGCTCAGGTACATCATGTAGACTGGCGTTCCCAAAACGATGCAGTCCGCGTCCGCGATCTTCGGCAAAAGAGCCGTCAGCCGGTCGTCAACCGCGCAGTATTTCACTTTTCCTGCCTGACATGAGCCGCAGGCCCGGCATCCCTTGTTGTTGAGTTCCGACAAATTGCAGATTTCGACCGAATACCCGCTCTCTTTCATACCCGCGCAAACCGCGCTGACTACTTTTGAAGTGTTTCCGTCCGTTCTGGAGCTGCCTACAAAAGCCATTACTTTCATTTTCGTTCCTCCATAAGTTTATCTTTTCAATTGAAAACATCTCTGTTGCGAAGCTATTTTGGAAATGTGATCCCGGAATACCTCTCACACGCGGCAAGAAACTGCTCCTGCATCTGAACATCGTCTGCCGCAGGATGATGCGCGCGGGGCCTCCCGTGGTAAAAATACCGCCCCGATACCATGGCGGACGGATCGGTGCCGGCCGCCAGCCATGCCTGTGTTTTCGGCGCTTTCTTCAGACTGTCCGGCACGCCTTCCACGGCATCCTTCGCACGTTTACCGTCGCGGGCATGCAGAACGACCCGATGACCGGATTGAATGAGAAGATTCGCGGCCCGTTGTCCCAGGCCTCCGGCAGAACCGGTTATGAAAATCCGGGACATGGTTTTCCTCCCTTCCGAAAACGGATACCTGTCTTTGCCGAACATTCAATAAATTTAGATCAACAAACGCCTTACTGCGAATGCCTTGCTGGATAATCGACTCCATCTGATTGAGAATATGATGGAGGTATTCCTTCAGGGCATGGCTGGAACCTTCCGACAAAACGGCATAATTTTCGAACATATTAGGACCCGCGGCAGCTGGCCGTCTCCGCTTTTATCGCCACCAGCCGGTTCCATCATCCCGCTTTTGCTTCGGAATGGCAGAATCCCGATATTGAAAATCAACTCGACGCCGTATTGAATCTGATTCTATCCGGAA
>JAEWDK010000019.1 GCA_023390175.1 Bacillota bacterium | reverse complement strand
GCGTTAGCTGTGCCGTACCGTCTTCTTTAATACGGATACGACGACGCCCACCTTCTATCGGCATGAGAATGTCCATGAACATCTTGGCGGACTGTGCGTGGAGCCAATCCCATCCCGCTTGCGTCGGTTTTACCCAAACGCAGTATTCCTTTTCGACTTCGTGTTTAATGGATTCACCTGCAACACGAATGATTTCTTCTTCCTGCGCTTTATCCAGCCGCGCTAGGGTATCGAACAATCCCATTAGATTAATCCCATACGTTCACTGACGTCCGTAATATCGAACGTCGAGTCGTTATAGTCGATGTTTTCTACAATAGAAACCACCAGATTAGGAAGCCATTCAGAATGTGGTGGTGTAATCACCCGACCGTTCATGACGTAATAATGCAAGAACGGAAGATTCATCGAATGGCAGTAAGACAGGGTATTACCTAAACAAGACCCGTCGTATTGTAACAGGTGTAACTTACGCAGCAGCGCATTCTTAAATGCGCCAGTCGCGTAGCTACTAAACTCGCCCGGACGGTAATCCGTTTTTCCGTAAATAGCCGCTTTTAATCGGCGACCTAACTGAATACATTCCGTACCCGTTAACGTACGTAAACGAAGAATGTCAGGAAATTCAGTTTCCAGACGCCCCATCGTTTTAATCGAGTAACCCATGTGTAACATGTAGTCAATGATACGCAAGTAGTGATAGTAACCATCTAACGTCAGGAACTGACCGTGTATCGTGTCAAATTTTGACCCGTCAGGTTTCGCGTAGAAGTTACTGATCATCTTACCCACGGTAGTACGGCCGTTGGAGTAAAAGTTGATGTGGTTCACCCCATCGGTAAACGGGAGTTGTTCAGGTAACGCACAAACATAGCCTAACCGTCTCAGGTACAGGACATAAGCAAGGCGCTCATCAGGTGTGAGTACAATGCTTGACGCGTTCACGTAGGATTTAGAACGTAAGTCACCCGGCGCATAACCGAGCGTTAAAGCCAATGATTGAATGTCTTCACGTTGACTTTTGATTTTCTTTAATACGGAGCGCAGTAATTGTGGTTCGGACATATCCGGCCTCTTAGATTGCAAAGTAGTCTTCCACGATTTCATCGGTAGACTGATAACTTACACTACCTGCCGCTAAAACGTAGTTACGTTTTTCGGTGGTCAACAGCGCTTGTATCGCGTTAGCGCCTGCGTAAGTATAGAGTTTCAATTCGGTAGTTTCGGGAGTAACGTTTTTCGTTTTATCCCATTTGGCATCCAGTGCTTTAAACAACGCCAACATTCGTGTACCGTACGTACTAAAACTCGTACCGGTTTCCACACGCAAGTTAGCCATGATGTTTTGAATCACGGTTTCCGCAATCTGTTTGCCCTGACCTTCCTGAAGTTTGTCCAGGTAATATTCCGTTGAGTCCAAGTTACCGGTAGCGGCAGCTTGAATCATCAACTCCCCGTAAAGTGCCTCTTTCGCTTGATCGTCACTGATAGCCTGAATCATCGGGTCGATTTTTGCAGGCAGTCCATAGCTGTTAAGTTTCGTAGACAAACCGTAGATCAGTGCAGACGATGTGTTAATGTCTAACGCTGAAAAACTGTCGCTGCCTTTGAAACTGTTAATCAAGTTGTCGATGGCTAAGAAATCGTCGAGGTCTTTATAGCTGTCAAACGTGTGTTGTACGTCATCAATAACTGAGGTTATCTGGTAACGCATACTGTTGACTTCAGACATAAAGTTGTTGACTTCATGACTGATCTCCGAAGGTAGCTTAGCCAGTTGGCCTGCGATATTCAGCGTTCCTTCGAGACGCTTCTTCACGGAGGAGAAGTCAGTACCGATTCCTGACAGAAGAGAATCACTAAGCGACGACAGACTGTTCCAACCTTTGCCCAGTAAACTTCCTGAGTCACCGGGTGACAGATACCCTAGTGCTTTAAGCCCTTCCTCATTAACCTTTTTGAAAGGTTCTGAAACATCACGCTTCTGCGGGTCGAGAACAGGTAGTGTCTCTTTGGTGTTAGAAGCAAACCCAGGAACTTTTTGTCCTGGGGAAACACCGGAGGTGGAGCTGCCTGCTGTTTTGGTACCCCCTACGCTGGCAATGTCGCTACCACCGAAAAGGTTACCGATTTTTGAGGTTAGTTCGCTCCCACCGCTGATGAGTTTGTTAAAGGTTTCACCAGCACGATCGGAAAGCTGACTGACTTTATCGACGGTATTCTGAATGCCACGTTCGGCGTTCTCTACCGTAGATTGTACTCGGTTAACCGCATTCTTCGCGGTATTAACCGAGTTGTCGATAGCCGATTGACCTTTGTTAATCTGGCCGGTTATCTGATCGAGTTTCATTCTGTACTCCGAAATTGATAAGCCTCGAGGTCAACCGTGTGAACGACTTCGTAAATCTTGTTGTCGTTTTTGCGTTTTAACGTCAACAGAATGTCGAATTTCTTCACATCAATCGCCTTGAGTATCCTCATAAACCATTTCCAAGACAGCTTCTTTTTCAGTCGCATGTTGTGCTGCATATTGTGCCGCATGTCATTGCGTTTAGAAGAGATAGGAAGACAGTTCTCTGGATTATTAACATAGTTCGTTGAAAGTCGATGCCACCAATCCGAAGTCATTTTGATATTCGCAAAGATTGTCCACAGGAGTCTCGAAAGGGGGTGCTCCATCGTCTTTGCGGTTCCCGCACAATCTCGGAAGAAACGATTTAATTCCGTACTGGCACTGGCCGTCGGTTTCTCGTTACAGTCTTCAAAATCATAGCGGATAAGATCGTCACGCACTCGTGTGGTGACTTCAGAAATGGTTTTTGTCTGGAAACGTCCACGGTAAGTCGTTATACAGATTCTCAACGATTCCACTCCGGTAATCACTAACCCTTCCGTGAACCCACGCCACGTAAGGTCAACTGGTAAGTCACGGTTGTTACCTGAGGTAAGTTTCGTTGAGATGCGTTGTACTCGATCTTCGAGAACGGCCTTCGAACGTGTGCGGAAATCAGGGGATAGGATGTGTCTTGCAACTGCAAGCTTATAATCTTTAGGTTCCCATCCAATCTGAGTTTTATATTCCCAGTAAAGTTTTTGCAACGGTTTACCCGCACGTTCGTCTTCGTCTCGTTGCAGTTTTGCTTTTGCTTCGTTATCCATCACTTCACCTTGTTACAAGGGGTTAACTGGTTATTAAACAGGTCGGTTTAAAAGGTAGTGTTCGATGAGTACCTCCATTTCACGAAACAAATGTGCACAGTGATTTACCAATGCCCGATCTTCATCGGTCTTTGGC
>JAEWDK010000014.1 GCA_023390175.1 Bacillota bacterium | reverse complement strand
GGTGCCGAAGATACTTGGCTGGCAACGGCCTGGAACAATAGGAAGGCGCCAACACAAATATTCCTCAATAGCTCAGCCGGTAGAGCATGCGGCTGTTAACCGCAGGGTCGTTGGTTCGAGTCCAACTTGGGGAGCCAAACAGGGATATGCATTCATGTGTATCCCTATTTTTTTGATTATTATCGGTTTACGGACTGGCGCATGTCCGGTATGGGGAGTTAAAAAGAACATCCGTTGGGGTGTTCTTTTTTGTTGCGGTATCTTTTACTTTACTCAAGCAGTAAGGTCCGCCGTGTTTGCAGGAATTCGGCTCAATTTGCCTTTGAAACGCATTGCCTGGAACTGAGGCAGATACCCGGCCGAGTAAGCAAGTTTTGGTTATACTCTAAAATGATTAAACTTTTAATCTGATATGGTATATTAAATGAAAGATTTCAGTTTATTATGTATATTATCTTTGATAAGGGGTAACTGCTGATATGAACAGTCCAAACCATATTCTGATTGCTACTATCGTTTATGAGTACATAAAAGATCATTTTGGAATCGTTTTAGATAAATCCAGCTTTCTGAAGGGGAATACTTGCCCCGACCACGGAATTTCATTCCTGCGGCCACACAGAATAAAGTACTGCAACCGCATGGTTCGCAAAAAAACAATAAAACTCTGCAGTGCCGACTGGGGCGTTATAAACGAAAAAGCTTCTAAAAAAATCGGCATACTCTGTCATTACTATTCGGATTTCTTTTGTTACGCGCACAGTCCGAAATTCGGCGGCAGCCTGAAGGACCATATTCGGTATGAGGACGGAATGCTGCAGTTTATGTATGAGAACTATTCGGAGTTTCAGAAGATTGAGTATGTTCCAAATCCCGCTTTTCCGCTGCGTGCCGCGGATATCAACAACCGGATGCGGCGCCTGATTTACGAAAGAACATCCTTAAATGGAGACTATGGCATGGAGCTTGTCTGCGCAATACAGGCCTGTGCCGAGCTGGTGCTTTACATTTCGTTGGCCATGCTTTACGTCCAGGGAGAACTTGCGGAGAATGTCCCGCTGAAAATAACCGCTTAACCTTTATTTGTTCTTTACCAGACTTTTCATCGGCAGATCTTATTTGGGTCTGCCGATTTTTCATGCACATTTTTCCGAAGAATTAAGTTAATTAGCGGCTTAAATTGAAAATCGATTTGCTTTAACTTTGAAAATGAATTATAATTTAATAAAATATCTTCTTTGTGAGGTGCGATTCATGATCGGAATTATCGGAGCCATGGCTGTTGAGGTTGAAAATTTGATCGAGGTGATGACGAAAGATCAGGTGGAGATCATCAGTGGAATTACCTTCCATATCGGTAAGATCAGGGGAGTTGACTGCGCCGTGGCGCAATGCGGAGTGGGCAAGGTAGCGGCTGCGGTCTGCGCGCAGACCATGATTTTAAAATACCAGCCCAGTGCCCTGATTAACGTGGGCGTTGCAGGGGGAATCGGGGAGAATATACATATTGGCGATATCGTGATTTCACGCGGGCTGGTTCAGCATGATGTGGATACTTCGGCGCTCGGTGACGAGAAGGGTATGATCAGCGGGCTGAATTTAGTCGCGATTCCTGCGAGCCGAAAGCTTGTGAACCTGGTTGCCACCACTGCCGCCGGAATTTACGGCGACGGAGTGCATGTGGGCATTATTGCAACGGGGGATCAGTTCATCTGCGATGCGCAGAAGCTGAAGCGCCTTGCCGTTGAGTTTGACGCATCCGCCTGCGAAATGGAAGGCGGAAGCATTGCCCAGGTATGCTGGATGAATAAAGTGGATTTTGTCGTAATCCGCGCAATTTCCGATAACGCGGACGAGGATGCCGGTGTTGATTTCGGCACCTTTGCGGTTGCTTCGGCACATAAAATAGCCGAGCTGATTACAAAGCTGCTTCCGAATCTTTCGGTTGATCCGGTTTGACTGCCGGAACAGCACAGCTGCCGCTCGGGTTCCCCGTGCGAAGCCCGACCGGCTGTATTCTGAATTTATTATCGCACGGAGAAAAGGCGGCTTACTGTGCAAATGATAGATATATCGCGGGAACTGTTTTCAACTCCGCCTTATCCGGGCGACCCGGCGCCGCAGCGGGACCTTATACGCCGCATGAGCATGGGCGACTCCTTTAATCTGTCTGGATTTTACACGGGCTGTCACAGTGCGACCCACATGGACGCACCGCGGCATTTTATTGATGACGGTAAAACAATCGATGAAATGGATTTAAGCGCGTTCACGGGCCCGTGTACCGTAATAGAAGCCAACGGCATCATTACCGGCGCGGATATTGACAAAATTTTGCCCGTCTGTGAAAAAATGATTTTGTTTAAGGGGAACGGTCAAGCGTTCCTGTCCGCAAGCGCCGCGTTTGCCTTGGCGGATGCGGGGATAACGCTGGTTGGCACGGACGCGCAGAGCATTGAAATAGGTGACGCTGAGCACCCGGCCCATAAACAGCTGCTGGGGGCGGAAATCCCGATTCTTGAGGGATTGGACCTTTCCAAAGTTCAGCCGGGCAATTACGGCCTGATGGCGCTTCCCCTGTTCCTTGCGGGGGCGGAAGCATCGCCGGTGCGGGCGGTCTTAATTCAGGAATAAAAAGGATTTGTTATGGAATATATTGATTTTGAAACATGGCCGAGAAAGCAGCATTTTGAATTTTTTCATACAATGGATTATCCGCAGTTCAATGTTTGCCTGAACATTGACGTAACACATTTCCTAGCGTTTGTGAAGGAGCACGGCATTTCGTTTTACTACGCCATGGGCTTTGCTTCCACCAAAATTGCAAATGAAGTGGACAACTTTCGGTATCGAATCCGCGGGGAGCAGGTGATTCTGCACGATAAAGTGCATCCGTCGTTTACTGACATGCCCGCTGACAGTGACTTGTTTAAAATTGTTACGGTGGAACTGGGCGGCGATATCGTTCAGTTTGCTCACAAAGCAAAGGAACAGTCAGAACAGCAGAAAGCGTATTTCATATTCGAAAATGCGGAGGAACGCGACGATGTGCTTTACATCACGTGTGTGCCGTGGTTTTCCTTCACGCAGATTACTCATCCGATTGCTCTGAACAAAGATGATTCCGTGCCGAGAATTTCCTGGGGTAAATACTTCAGACAGGGAGAAAAATGGATGATGCCTTTTTCCGTTCAGGCCAGTCACGCCTTAATGGACGGCGTGCATGTCGGAAAATATGTATCAAAGCTGCAGGAATATATCAATTGTTTATAATTCAGAAAAGCGGCCTGAAATCAACACTGATTTCAGGCCGCTTTTCGCGTAACAGGGATAATTTATTTTTGAGAGCTTGGCAATTTTTGATATTGGTTCCTTTTTACTCCTGCTGAAATGATAATCAGCAATGCAAAAAAGAAGGATGCAAAAACAGGGACCATCAAATTGCTTACGCCTTTTGCCTGAAAATGCATCACAGTGCCGACAGCAGCGGGTAAAAGGTATGAAGCTACGGTTGCTGCCAGCGCAAAGCGGAAACGGATTTTTGCGTAGATCAGCCGATAGCCGATCACAATCATAAAAATAATACCGATAGTATAAAATGCGATCTCTGTGTACTTTCCGTAATTTGAAAACTGGACCCATAACGGGCTGTCCGTCCTGCTCTGCGAAGCGGACAGCGTTAAAAGCACATCGTGCGCTTTTATTCTGAAAAGACATTGGATGAAATGGATTAAGGCCATAACAATGCCGAATACAGCAAATTGAACGGTTTGTTTTTTTTGCATTTTACAATGCTCCTGTCAGTCAACGATTATTGATAGTACCGGAATACCGCAACGACCTTGCCAAGGATGAGAACATCTTTCGCATAAATCGGCTGATAGTCCGCATTTTCCGGCTGCAAACGCACCCTGTCCTTTTCACGGTAAAGGCGCTTTACCGTCGCTTCGTCTTCAATCAGGGCGACTACGATTTCGCCGTCGCGCGCGGTCGGCGTTTTGAGGGCAACCACAATATCGCCATTTAAAATCCCCGCATCCTTCATGCTTTCACCGCGAACATTCAATGCGAAATATTCCTCGCCGCTTTGGTGCGGCGGGCAGAACGGCACGTAGCCCTCAATTTCTTCCACAGCCAGAATCGGCTGGCCGGCCGCCACGCGGCCCACAATCGGCACCTGAACGGTGCTTTGTTCCCCCGCAAGGTGAATAGCGCGGTTCAGCCCGGCGTCGCGGCTGATATAGCCGGCCCGCTCCAGGGTTTTCAAATGGGCATGTACGCTGGAAGTGGATTTTAGCCCGGTTGCGGTGCAAATTTCACGCACAGTCGGCGGAAGCCCGTTTTGGGTTCTGTTTTTCAGGTAGTCATACACCTTTTGCTGGCTTTCGGTTAACATTTCCGCACTCCTCCATCTTTGGATTTTCTGATTGTATTATACCATATTCCTTTCATAAAAACAAACAAATGTTTGGCGCTGCCAAAAATTCATAAGATATTCATAGCTGTGTAACAACTGTTTTGGGCAAAGCGGATATAATATGGTTGTAATCAAGAAGATGGAGCCGCACCACCGCTTGATACATGTTCTACCCTCCTCAATATACCCCTCAAGCTAATGAAAAAGAACCTAATCATTTTGGATTAGGTTCTTTTTCTTTTTAAAATTCAATATAAAAATCTGCTATACCGAATATAACCGCTTTATTATGGTCAAAATATATTCGGAGGTGGCACGATTGAATAATTTACATCTGCTCAGTAATAAATCGAGAAAGAATAACTCCAAGGGATTTTATATTGCGCTCGGCGTGTGCTTAATTGCAATTGGTGTGGCCGCGTGGACCACGTACGACAGTGTGGTGAACTATGCCTCGCCCAACGGGAATTCCGCAAGCAGTACTGTGGCGGAACAAACGAATCAGACCGTCAGCGGAATTAAAGTAATCACGAGTGAACCTGCGGCCGTTCCGGAGGAATCCTCGCAGCCTGCGCCGTCTTCCGCGGCGCCGAAGCCGGCGTCTTCCGCTGTTCCGCCCAAAACAGTTTCCTCCGTACCGGCAAAGCAGACTGCGGCTCAGGTGCTGACATTTAAATACCCCGTCAGCAATACCGCTACGCAGAAATACAGCGGAGAAAACCCGGTCTATTCCAAAACATTGCAGGACTGGCGCGTGCATACCGGGGTTGACCTGAGCGCCCAGCAGGGTGACGCCGTGAAGGCGGTTGCCGACGGAACCGTAAAAAATGTGTATGCGGATGATTCTTACAGCAATACCGTTGTGATTACCCATGGCGAAATAGAAGCTTACTACTGCGGCATGGGCCAGACAAGCGTGAAAAAGGGCGACACGGTCAAACAGGGCCAGCAGATTGGCACGGTGGGAATCGTTCCCTGTGAAAGTCTGGACGCTTCCCATTTGCACCTGTCAATGAAGAAGAGCGGCAAGTTTATTGACCCGCTTTCCGTTCTGAAATAACTTGCCCCCGAACACTCAGCCGATTAGGGGCAAATCACCGCCGCAGGATATTTTAATCCTGCGGCTTTTCCTGTTATGCGACAATATTTAGATTTGAAAAACAGGGGAAACTGTGTTATACTGAATGTAATCCATAATATATCACAAAAAACGTCGAAATTTTATTTAACACTTTGTTAATAATTTATACAACTTCTGTTACCATAAATTATTATAAATCCATTATACTTGTAATGGCTCAAAAATCTGGTTTGAGAAAGGAGGTAGAGAAGTGAATGACAAGGCAGCGATCCTTGTTTGTGTGACCGGGCAGCGCGACTGCGACAGGCTGATTCGGGCGGGCAAAAAAATTGCCGATGAGCGTTCCGTTCCATTGCAGGTGCTCTGTGTGCAGCCCGCTTCCGCAGGATTTGAAACCAGCTGTGAAGAACTTGAATATCTGCGGCAGACGGCGCGCGACGCGAAGGCGGAGATGACCGTCTATTTTAATGATGAAGCGGTACTTGTAGCTGTGGGATTTGTAAAACAGATTGGTGCAACTCATATTGTAACGGGAATGGCGGAGGCCTCTGTAAACGGATTCGTGGAGATGATTCATAAACTTTTGCCCAAGGTTCCGATTTCAATGGTGGCAAAAGATGGAATGATTTATAATATTTGCCCTGCAAGCGGCAGGCAGCAGAAAACCAAATTAGCAATGCAGCACTGATACATACGAAAAACAGGGGCGCCGAAGTGTTCACTTCGGCGCTTTTTACGTACCGTTTGCCGGCTACAAACGCGTGCGGGAAAGCAAAGCAACGGAAAATGCTTGCAAATTTATGCAAAATTGATTATTATCAGTATGTATCAAATTTTTGGTTTTAACAGACAGGGTGATAATTTGTATAAAGCATGTATTTTTGATTTGGATGGAACATTGGCGAATACGTTGGATTCTATCGCGTTTTTTGCGAACGAAGCACTGGAAAAATGCGGGTATCCGCCCATCGGCGCACAGAAGTACCGCTACCTCGTCGGCAACGGGGCAAACCGGCTGATGCACCGGATGCTCGATACGGTATGCGGCGAAAACAACTATACGGAAGATGACATTACAAAGCTGAGAACCGTTTATGACGAATTATATGAGAACGACCCGACTTATATTGTAACCGATTACAGCGGGATGCATGAGGCGGTATCGTCACTGAAACAGCGGGGGCTTCGTCTTGCGGTTTTGTCCAACAAACCGCACAACTGCACGACTGCCATTGTAAGCGCGCTGTTTGAAGACGGTATGTTTGACCTTTGCTACGGCCAGCGGCCGCAGGTTGCGCGCAAGCCGGCGCCGCAGGGCGCGCTTCTGATTGCGGACGAGCTGGGTGTAAAGCCGCAGGAATGCCTTTACATCGGCGACACCAACACGGACATGCAGACCGGCGCGGCCGCGGGGATGGACACTGCCGGCGTGCTGTGGGGTTTTCGGGACCGGAAGGAACTGGAGGAAAATCACGCGAAATACGTCGTTGAACATCCGGAAGAAATTGTAAAGATTGTTGCTTGCAGCATGAGGTGAAGCATGAACTGGCTTTCAAATAAGTTAACCAAGCACAGAATGGGCCTCAGAATTATAAAAACAGGCATCGCCGTAACAGTTTGCGTTGCCGTTTCTTTTTTATTGAAGCTGAACCAGCCTTTTTTTGCCGTGGTCGCCACGGTGATGTCCATGGGAAAATCCATTGACATTTCTTTTAAATCGGGGAAGAACAAGTTAATCGGCGTGATCATCGGTGTTGCAATCGGCGGCGGTTTTGCGTTGATTTCCCCTGCGAACGCCGGGCTCTGCGGTGTCGGAATTATTCTGACCCTGTACCTGTGCCAGCTTTTTAAGCTTACCGGGGCGGCAACCCTTTCCTGCTTTCTGTTCGCGGCCATGATGTTTATGCACGACTTCGGCGCTCATATTATTACCTGGCATTTCGCCGTGACCTGCATGATTGACAGTGTAATCGGCATTGCAATCGCGCTGCTGGTCAACCTGATTGTTATGCCGCCCAACTACGCGGAGGAAATCAAAAATTCCTGCGCACAGCTGCGCAGCCAGATCGAAGAATCCATCGGCAATGCCGCTTCCCGCAGGCAGATTGATGCACGCGCGGTGGACACCTCCATTCAAAAGCTGAATTATAATGTAAATATGTATATTGCCGAAGCGAAATTCCTGCGCTGGAATGATGACGAGGTTTTCAAAATTTCCTGTAAAATCTCTACATATCAAATGATTCTGGACGAGCTCAGAGCGGTAAAAGTAATGGAGCTGACTCAGGGCGGCGCGGAGCCTTCCCCGGAGCTGCTTACGGTTTATCAATACCATATGGACCGCATGCAAAAGCTATTTGAAAGCACGGCGGAGCAGGCTGAAATTATAAAAGAATAAAAATCACCCCCGGAGTTTGAGCGGCTGCTCGGTCCAGGGGTGATTCTTCTACTGTACTGTTTTTGCGGCAGCGGTCATCAGGGACGATGCAATCTGCCCGGCGGAGCCGATTCCCGTTCTGGAATCCTCCACTACAATGGCGAACGCAAGCGGTGTGTCCGTGTTTGAGGAAAAGCCGACCATCCAGCCGTTCGGCCTTTTTCCGCCGCCCACTTCGGCTGTGCCGGTTTTGGCGCAGACCGCCAGCCCCGGGAACAAGCCGTCGCCGTAGGAGTTCGTCACATTGTAACGCATATACGTTTTCAGCCTTGCGGCGGTAACGGAATTGACCAGCTGGGCACCTTTTTGAGTGCTTCCGGTCTGTGTGGGAAAGCCGAACTGCGTTGTAATGCGCTGAATCATGTACGGATTTACCGCGGTACCGCCGTTTGCAATCGCATCCATCAGGAGCATCATGTGGTACGGGTTGGTTAAATCGGTGTACTGCCCCACACCCGACCAGCCGAGCTCGTTGGCCTGTGCGCCGTCAACCTTGTAAACACTTTTGCTTGTGCTGATTCCGTCCAGGGTAAAGCTACGGTTAAAACCCATTGAATTTGCCACGGAGGTCATTTCCTTTGCACCAAGCTCAATTGCAATTTGTGCAAAGGCGACATTCGAGGATTTCGCCAGCGCGTTTTTAAAGCTCAGCTTTCCGTAGGAGGCAACATCGGTAATCTTGTTTCCGTTAATTGTAATGCTGCCGTTGCAGTTCCAGGTGCGGCTGTCCAAATCCGGAAAGGTTTCGATTGCGGCGGCGGAGGTGACCAGCTTGAAAATCGAACCCGGGGTGTAGGTGGCGGAAAGCACCTTGTTCAGGTAAACGCCTTCGTATTTGCCCGTCTTGTCGGTGTCAAGGTCGGCCGGCGGGTTTGCCGGGTCAAAGTCCGGCGTGCTCACCATGCACAGCATTTCGCCGGTTTTATAATTGCAGATGGCAACCGCGCCGCTGCGGCTGCCCAGCTTTTGCAGCGCAAGCTTGCTCAGGCTGCTGTCGAGCGTCAGCATGATGTTGCTGCCGGTGCTTTTGCCCGTCGGCGCTGTCAGCCCGGTAATCAGGTTGTAGCCGGAAAGCTGGGAGCGGTAGCTGTACTGGATTCCCGTTGAAATATAGCCCTTGGTGTCGCCGACTGCGTGCAGCATTGCCCGCCGTATGGTCTCATCGCCGTTATAAACGCGTTTCCCGTTTTCGCTTTTGGCAAGTACAACGTTATTCCGGTCAAGAATCTGCCCGCCGTAGGAAAGCTGGCTTCCGCTTGTCAAATGCTTGTTAAACGGCTGCATTGCCCAGGTGCCGCCATCTGTTGCCATGCCGTACAGGAACACGCCAAGGCCGAAAATAAAGCCAAGGCCCAAAATATACAAAATAAGGGAACGTGCCCCGGTTGTTTTCACCTGCTTTTCCTCCTTGCCGCGTAAGTACGCTCGTCGCTTGCCTTAATAAAAGCAAGCAGACCCCAAACCGCAACCATGCTGGACCCCCCCGCGCTGATAAACGGCAGAGTCACGCCGGTCAGCGGAAGAACATCCGTAGCGCCAAAGCTGTTCAGGCAGGCCTGGAACAGCATCATGCCCGCCGCCGCGCACGCGGAGATGGAATAAAACGTGGAACGGCTGCGCGTTACGTCGGAGCGCGCATAGAACATGAGCAGCGCAATGGAAAGCACCACCACAAGCGCCAAAATCAAGCCCAGTTCCTCGCAGACCATGCCGAACACAAGGTCGCTGCTGGAAGCGAACACGTCCTTCAGCCGCCCGTTGCCCAGCCCCATGCCAAACAGCCCGCCGCTTGCGGAATAGCTCAGCACACGGGTTTGCTGGTAGCCGCCGGATTCGTTGGCGTATTCCCAAACATGCCGCCACGCCGCGAAGCGGTCGGCAACGTAGGGCTTGATTTTCAAAATGATGAACGCGCCGAATACCGCCACGGCACAAATTAAAGCGATGGTGCGCACGCTGCCGGAACGCATGAATGCGATAATTAAAAATGTAATAAAGAAAATACACGCCGTGCCGAAGTCCCTCATTAAAAACAGCGCACCCATGCAGATAGCGGAAAATGAGATGAATCCGGTCAGGTTTTTTGCCGTCTGCAGCCTGTCCAATGTGGAAGCGCCGACAAAAATAAACGCGATTTTAATAAATTCAGATGGCTGCACCCCAATCCCGCCAAGGCTGATCCAGTTGCGCGCGCCGTTCCGTTCATGCGCAAGCAGCAGGTTGGCCGCGAACAGCAAAATTGCAAACACCCCGATGGCAATGCGGTATTTCATAACCCGGTCCAGATCGCTGAGGAACCAAATCAGAATGCAGAATAAAACAATACCCATTGCCACCGCACCAAGCTGAACATAAGTGTTTTTCACACCCGTGCCGGAAATCAGCAGAATACCGATCCCGCTGAGCAGAAAGCCGACGGTTTCCAACTCAAAGGTAACACGCCCAAGCCCCTTTATGGAGTAGAGGAACAGCCCCCATTCCATGGCAAACAGCGCTCCGAGCGGTATTGCCGGCAGATAGCTGAATTTTCCGCCCGCAAAGCAGGCCTGAATGCAGAGCAAAATCTGCACAAACGTAACGGCGGCCAGCAGCCCGGCCGGGGAAGCGACGCGGCGAACCCGGCGCACCGATTTCGTCTGATCCGAATTCTGAGCACGTTTCAGCATCAGCGCGGTCGAACCCATGGCGATTGTATCACCCGGGAGCACCTGCGCCGGGCCGTTGATTTTTGTTCCGTTGACAAAGGTGCCGGCCTTTGACTCGGTGTCGGTAATAATCCATCCGCTTTCCCGGCGCATCAGTACCGCGTGGCTGCGGCTTGCGGTGGCGTCATGCAGAACAATGTCGCAGCTTTTGCTGCGGCCGAGCGAATTTTCCCAGTACAGAACAGGAATGCTTTCGTGTGCAATCATGTCTTCCAAAATGATTACCGGGTCTTCGCGCCTGCGCCCGCGTTTGAGCGACAAAAAGCATTTTGCAATGATGACAATGGAAACAAGCGGTACAATGATTCTGAAAACATAAAGGATAACGGAAATGCTGTTTTGCAGAATGGGAATATTAATTGGCATGGGCCATCCCCCTTTCGTAAAGTCAATTACGGCCGAAGCCAGCCGCTGACTTCTTTTAAATGGGCAAAGCCCACCATTATGATTGACATATAAAAGAAAAAATTCAGGAATCCCGGAATTCTTTCTCAATCTATTATACTAGCATTGCGCTGTAAAGTAAACGGAGGGGGTCAAAGACTCCCTCCGTTTCAGCATATTCTTATTCCTCGGTGATTCCGAGCTCCCGCATAAATTTCAGCAGCCCGGCTTCAAAATTAACCCCGAAGCGCACATCGTTTCCCGTTTCCTTTGTGCGCCGGATACAGCCGGCTGTGTAATCGACGGCAATCTGCATCGCGTTGCACAGGTTCATTCCGTTTAACAGCCCGGCAAGCAGCGCACTTCCGAAAACATCGCCGGTGCCGTGGTAGCTGCCGCCGATTCGCGGCGAAAAAGCATAGCTGACGCTGCCGGTTTCGCTGTCGTACCCCGCCGCGCCGAGCAGGTCGGCGTTAAACCATACGCCGGTGAGGACCACCTGTTTTGGGCCAAGCTCGCTCAGCCGGACGAGCAGATCTTCAATAAAGGCGCGGTTATATGGCCCGTCGTAAAATTCTTCGCCCAAAAGGTAGGCCGCTTCGGTCAGGTTGGGCACGATAATGTCGGCCTTGCGGCACAGCTTTGCCATATCCCCGGCCATTGCGGGTGTAATCGTGGGATACAGCTTGCCGTTGTCGGCCATGACAGGGTCAACTAAAATTAAGTTATGTTCGGTGCGGAACGCGTCGAAAAATTCCGATACGATTTCAATCTGATCGTAGGAGCCTAAAAAACCGCTGTAAATTGCGTCGAATTCCAGGCCAAGCTGCTTCCACTGCTTTTGAAAGCCCGGCATATCTTCTGTCAGGTCACGGTAAGTATAGCCGGTTAGACCGCCGGTATGGGAGGAAAGTACGGCGGTCGGAACCGCGCAGACTTCTATTCCCGCCGCCGAAAGAATCGGCAGTGCGACTGTGAGGGAGCATTTTCCAAACCCGGAAAGGTCGTGAATAGCCGCCACTCGTTTCTGTTTATTCATAGGAAACCCACCACTTCTCCGTGCGGTGAATCGATACAACAGCCAGCCCGATTTCGCACGGGAAATCGGGCTGGCCCTTTCGCCGCCTCAATGCATATCGGGCGGCTTGAATTCTTTATTTTGCCGGAATGTTTTTCATGAAAATTTGAAAACTTGTTACCCATCATAACCGTTATGAAAGCGGGTGTCAAGGCGAAAAATGTAAAACAAAAATAAATCCGGATTTCTTTACCGCTTTTGCCCGACTTCGCCAAGGCGCTTGTAAATACTGTCGGCCGGAACATACCCGCGCACCATCGACAGGGGGTAAACGTTGGTGTTCCTGCCAATCACAGTGCCGGGGTTCAGTACGGAGTTGCAGCCGACTTCCACATGGTCGCCCAGCATCGCGCCGAATTTTTTCAGGCCTGTTTCAATTGCTTCGTCCGCAGCATGCACAGTGACGAGCGTTTTGTCCGATTTTACGTTGGAAGTAATGGAACCCGCGCCCATGTGGGACTGAAAGCCGAGAATGGAATCGCCGACATAATTATAGTGTGGCACCTGAACACGGTCAAACAGAATCACATTTTTCAATTCAGTCGAATTGCCCACCACGCAGCCGGCGCCTACAAGCGCGTTGCCGCGGATAAACGCGCACTGCCGCACCTCGGTGTCCGGCCCGATAATGGCCGGGCCGGCAATATAAGCCGAGTCAAACACTTTGGCCGATTTTGCAATCCAAACGTTTTCCCCGCGCCGGTCGTATTCTTCCGGGGAAAGCGTTTCGCCCAGCTTTAAAATGAATTCCCCGATTTTCGGCAGAGCCTCCCAGGGATAATTCAGCTGTTCCAGCAGCGGAGCCGCCGCGGTATGGGTCAGGTCATATAAATTTTGAATCCGTATCTTATCCGTCATATTAAAAGTATCTCCTTTTTCAATATCTTTTCCAATTATATTTTTATTTGGCGGCAAGGTCAATCGAAAAAGGCTATTTTATCATACTTTTTATTTTCAGCATATCACCGGGGTCCACTTTACCGTTTCTATTGATGTCCGCCGCTTGAAAATAAAGCCCGCTCAGCCCGGACAGATTTGTGACGTGCTCATAAAGGATTCGGCTGTCCTGTTCGGTTACCGAGCCCGTTCCGGTCAAATCGCCGGGAACAACGGCCATAATCCGGCTTTCTGCCTGACCGTTCAGCAGTACTTCCACAATGGAGCCGGTACCCACGTTCCCCGTCGCCAGAAGGCTTCCGTTTATGCCCGTAACGCGCACCTTAGCCCCGCGGCCGTCCGTGTCAAGCTGCTGCTGCAGCGATTCAACGGTAATGGGGCCGCTGAAAAAATATGGCTTTGCATCCGCTGTATCCGGCTGTGAAGCCGGGGTGGAGGAGGGGGCGGAACTTTCCTGCGAGCTGCCGGGAGCGGCGCTTGAAGAGCCGGAGGATGGGGCGGAGGACGGAGTTTCGGAGGGAGCGGAGGAGCTTGGGGAGTTCGGAACAGGGGTTCCGCTGCAGGAGGCCCCGTAAGAGTCCGCCTGAAAGGCATAAACCCAGAACGGGGAAGAAGAGCTGAGCTCGCTGCCGTAGGGCACCGTTACAAGAAAAATGTTCCCGTCGGCGTCCGCGCTGAAGCCGCGGCTCAGGTCGCAGCTCACATTTACAATATTATTATACACGCGGCTGGGGCTGATTAGACCAACCCTGAAAAGTTCCACGGAATGGCTTGCATTGAGCCCCTGACCCGCAAGGTAAAGAAATTCCCCGCATACAAAGGCTTTTTCATAGACGAAAGAAAGATTATAGGTCGCGGAACCCTGGCTTTCATCCACGTTTCCGGAAGCGTCCAGCAGGGTTACCATTGTTCGGCCGGAGGAATTGGTGCTGGCTAAAGCAAACCCACCGTCGGGCCGGTGAAAAAACTGCCGGTTGTCGGGCAAATAATAATTGCTGTCAAGGTTTGAAATATCCGGGTAGGCTTCCGCATGGCCGCTTAACCCGGCCACCGCCAAAGTCAGAACGGTAAACAGCAAAAGGCAGGCAATCAGACGTTTTGTACGCTTATTTCCCATAATTTTACAACCTCCGGCGTTTTAATTCGATATTAGCACCGGATTTGCCGTATCAGTCGGAAATGTGAAAATAATTCGAATCGGAAAGAATCCTGTGCGCAGCCGCGGCGCAGGTTCCATTGTGCATTCCGGGAAACAAAGCGTGCAGTACCGGGCGGCTGTACAGTAAAAAAAGCAAAGACCGGCATTAGCCGGTCTTTGCTTTATGGGGAGGAGTTGTATTGAAAAGGTTGTGACAAATCCTTGTCACAAGTCGTGTAATTAAAATAATTTGTAGTTTTATTTGTTATCGTGATTTTATTATAATACCCGTATTTGACTGTGTCAACGCTTTCAAAAAGAATCGCGAAACAATCTCTTTATTGTATAAAATGCAGTTTTTTGTTTGAATGATTTAGTAATTATTGACCATCGATTTTCGTAAATTATCGATATTTTTCATTTGGAATTTTTACCCCAACCCCCTCAAAGGGGAAAGAGGGCGAAAAAGCACCTGCTACACTTTCCTCATACTGTCTATTGACTGGATCGGTTATGCTTTGTATTATATTCTAAGGAGAAATAAATATGCGCGGGGGTATTGCAGTTGAAAATAATTTTAGTGACAGAAAAATATGATGAACTGAATAACGGAACCACAATGTCAACCTACCGCTTCGCGGAGATGCTGAAAAAGCGCGGCCACGAGGTTCATGTGGTTGCTAGCGGCAGACTGGTGGAAGAGGGATACGACGTAGGGGAAAAATATTATCCCGTTGCCACCTACTTTGCGAAAAAACAAAATTATGCTTTCGCAGATGCGGACGAAGCGGTTTTTCGCCGGGCATTTGAAGGCGCGGACGTGGTTCATTTTTTACTGCCGATGCATTTTGAACGAAAGGCTCTTAAGGTTGCGCGTCAAATGGGCATTCCCGTTTCGGCCGCGTTTCACATGCAGCCTGAAAATATCACATATAACATTCGTATGCCATGGGAGGGACTGTCGCGCGGAATATATCATTATTTCAATCATACATTTTATCAATACTTCGGTCACATCCACTGCCCGTCGAAATTTATTGCCGATCAGCTCAGGCAGAACGGCTACAGGGCAAAGCTGCATGTCATCAGCAACGGCGTGGATGAAGATTTTGTGCCCGGCCCGGCACGGAAAAACGACGGGAAGATCAATCTTTTAATGATTGGCAGGCTGTCCCACGAAAAACGGCAGAATGTGCTGATCGATGCCGTGTCAAAATCCAAATACGCCGACCGGATTCACCTTTATCTGGCGGGTCAGGGCCCCTGTAAAAACGCGCTGGTCAAACAGGGAGAAAAGCTTAAAAATAAGCCGGTGTTCGGCTTTTACTCCAAGGCGGAGCTGATTGAGCTGATTCATTCCTGCGATCTTTACGTTCACGCTTCCTACATTGAAATCGAAGCCATTGCCTGTATGGAAGCTTTTTCCTGCGGGCTTGTTCCGGTCATCTGCAATTCACCCAAGTCCGCTACGGTGCAGTTCGCGCTGAGCCCGCAAAGCCTTTTCGAGCCGGACAACGATGCCGACCTGGCAAAAAAGATTGATTACTGGATTGAACATCCGGAAGAACGCGCGATTTTGTCCGTAAAATATGCGCAGCTTGGCAATCGATACCGTGTTTCACAATCCGTCATTGAAGCGGAGAATATGTTCCATCAGGTGATAGACGATGCACGCAAAAAAGATGGGAGCAAAAAGAAATGAAGCCTCTGATTTCTACAAATCCGTTTTTTCGCTTTTTTACCACCGCGTTTTATTATATTGTCGCGGTACCGCTGCTTGGCCTTTTTGACAGGGCGGTGTTTGGCCTGCATGTGCGCGGCAGACAGAATATGCGAAAACTGAAGGGGAGGGGTGCGGTCATTGTATGCAATCATGTTCATAACCTGGACTGTACCTTTGTAGCACTGCTTGCCGCTCCGCGCAAACTGGTTTTTACTTCCATGGAGATGCTTTTCAGCGAGCCGGTGGTCGGCCCGCTGATTCACTGCCTGGGCAGCGTGCCCGTGCCGGCCGCGCCTTCCCGAATGCGCCGGTTCCTCAGTGAGCTGACCGGGGCCGTAAAAAACGGAAGACTGGCGTGCATTTACCCCGAGGGGGAATTGATTCCGTATTGCTCGCAGCTGCGCGGCTTTAAGGAGGGCGCGTTTACCATCGCCGCCAGAGCGGGCGCACCGGTTGTGCCGGTGGTGATTACCGCCCGCGAAAGGAAGGGTTTGTGGAAAATTCTGAAACGAAAGCCTTGCCTTACCGTTACGGCAGGGGAACCGATGTACCCGGATTTGGACTTGGAACCGCGCTTTGCCGCCCACGACCTGTGCGGCAGGGTGTTCGGCCGGATGAGCGAAATGCAGGGTTCCGGTGAAAGAAAAGAGGCTGTTAAGCGTTCCGCTTAACAGCCTCTTTCTTTCATTCCTGTATCCCGGGAATCTTCGGAAGAGAATCGAAGCCGGGTTTCAGATCCTCGTCGGTAGGGATATAATCCGTCATCTTCTTCTCAATATAGGAGGAGTATGCCGACATGTCGAAATAACCGGTTCCTGTCAGGCCGAACAGGATGGTTTTGGCTTCACCGGTTTCTTTGCACTTCAGCGCCTCGTCAATAGCAACACGGATTGCGTGCGCGCTTTCCGGCGCGGGGAGAATGGTTTCAACTCTGGCGAACAGCGTTGCCGCGTCGAATACTTTGGACTGTTCGGCGGAACGCGCCTCGTCGAGGTAACCGTCATGGTACAGCTTGGAAACGATCGGCGACATGCCGTGGTAGCGCAGACCGCCCGCGTGGTTCGGCGACGGAATGAATCCGCTGCCCAGCGTGTACATTTTCGCAAGCGGAGTAACCTTGCCGGTGTCACAGAAGTCATAAGCGTAGCGGCCGCGGGTCAGCGATGGGCAGGAAGCCGGCTCCACTGCGATAAAATGCGGGTTGGCCCTGCCGAGCAGCTTATCCTGCATAAACGGGGCGATCAGGCCGCCCAGGTTGGAGCCGCCGCCCGCGCAGCCGATGATAATATCCGGGTATTCATCCAGAATTTCCATGGCTTTTTTGGCTTCCAGGCCGATGATCGACTGGTGCAAAAGCACCTGATTCAGCACGGAACCCAAAACATAGCGGCAGTTCGGGGTAGTGGTGGCTTTTTCAATCGCTTCGGAAATAGCACAGCCCAGGCTGCCGGTGGTGTCCGGATCCATGGCCAGAATTGCGCGGCCAACCTGCGTGGTGTCGCTCGGGCTGGCAATGACGTTTGCGCCGAAGGTTTGAATAATCGCCTTGCGGTACGGTTTTTGATTGAACGAAGCCTTTACCATGAATACCGTCAAATCCATTCCGAAGTAGGAACAGGCTTCCGCCAGCGCGGTGCCCCACTGGCCCGCGCCCGTTTCGGTGGTCAGGCTGGTCAGGCCCTGCGCCTTTGCGTAATACGCCTGTGCCACGGCGGAGTTCAGCTTGTGGCTGCCGGAGGTGTTGTTGCCTTCAAATTTAAAGTAAATTTTTGCCGGGGTGCCCAGTTCCTTTTCAAGATTGTAGGCCCGGCACAGCGGGGACGGCCGGTAGGCCTTGTAAACGTCTAAAATCGGTTCGGGAATATCAAAATAAGGCGTTGTACTGTCCATTTCCTGCTTTGCCAAATCCTCGCAGAAAATCGGGTACAGCTCTTCTGTACGAATCGGTTTCATGGTGCCGGGGTTAAGCATCGGGTCCGGCTGTGTTTTCATATCGGCGCGCAGGTTGTACCACTGCGTCGGCATTTGTTCCTCTGTTAGATTCAGTCTGTGTGGTATTTTTGCCATAATAATGCTCCTTTCGGTTTATAAAATAAAAAAACGCTCTTGCCCCTAAAACTAGGGACAAGAGCGATTGCTCCCGTGGTACCACCCGTATTGCGCATATTCTGCGCCGCTTATTCCACGCACCATCATGCGCGCTCCCTTGGTAACGGGCGGAGTTCCCGTCAAAAGCTACTCGAATACTCTTTCGCCCTGCCCTCGTAAGCCCATTCGCCAAGCCTTGCTCTGCCGCAATCCCACCGCCTGCGGCTCTCTTAAAAAGCGCTGTGCCTGACTACTCTTCTTACTCATCGGTTTTATATCTTGCATCTATTATATGCACTTGCATTGATGTTGTCAAGCATTAATTTGTTAAAGCGGAAACGAATCATTTCAAGAAGGCCGCCGCGATTACCCCCGCACGGGAAGATTGCTTTGAAAATAGCGATAGGAATGTGCCGGAGTAATGTTGTATTTATCGGGTTATAATGTTAAAATTATAAATATCATGTCAATTATCGAAATTGATTTTAATAAATGAGAAAAAACGGCGGATACGTTTTTGGGGGAAGCTATGGATCTTAAAAAGAATGATGTTGTCGAGTTGGAAATTACGGGATATACCGCGGAGGGCAGCGGGGTGGGCCGTTATAAAGACATTGCTGTTTTTGTGCCGCTCGCGGCCGTGGGGGACAAGCTAAGCGTAAAAATACTGAAGCCTGCAAAAAGCTATGCTTTCGGCAGAATTGATAAAATCATTACCGCGTCAAAGGAACGCGTTCCAATGGACTGTGCCCAGTTCGCCCAGTGCGGCGGCTGTGTGTACCGGCATATCAGCTACACGGCGGAGCTGCGCGCAAAACAGCAGCGTGTGCAGGACGCGATTGAGCGAATCGGCGGCTTTCATAATATTGTGATGAATCCGATTGTCGGCGCAAAAGACCCGGACCATTACCGCAACAAAGCGCAGCTGCCCATCGGCCTTGCCGCCGGCGGCGAAATCAGCATGGGATTTTTTGCGAGCCACAGCCACCGTATCATCCATTGCAGCGAGTGCCTTTTGCAGCCGCCGGCGTTTACCGCGGCGATGAATGCATTCCAGGAATGGGCGCGCCAAAGCGGCGAGGACGTTTATAACGAAGAAACCGGAAAAGGCAGGCTGCGTCACCTGTATCTGCGCCAGGCGGGCGCTACGGGTGAAATTATGGTCTGTGTTGTGGTAAACGGCAACGGCGTACATTATGAGCCGGAGCTGGCAGAGCTTTTACGGCAGCAGGTACCCGGGCTGAAAAGCGTAATAATCAATGTGAACCGTGAAAAAACCAATGTGGTGCTGGGCAAAAAATGCCGCACTGTCTGGGGCAGCGACCATATTACAGACATCCTGTGCGGGCTCAAATTCAACATTTCCCCCATGTCGTTTTATCAGATCAACCGCGATCAGGCGGAACGTCTTTATGCTATTGCGGGCGAATATGCGGGCCTGACCGGTACGGAAACAGTGCTTGACCTTTACTGCGGAACGGGAACCATCGGCCTTTCTATGGCGAAAAACGCGGGGCGCGTGATTGGCGTTGAGCTGGTCGAACAGGCTGTGGAAGACGCGAAAAAGAACGCGGAGCTGAACGGAATTACCAATGCCGAGTTCCTTTGTGCCGACGCCGCCAAAGCCGCGGATATGCTGAAGAACCGCGGCGAAAAGCCGGACGTCGTTGTGCTTGACCCGCCGCGCAAGGGCTGTGACGCCGCCCTGATTGAAACCATCGCTAAAATGGCGCCTGCGCGCGTCGTTTATGTTTCCTGCGACCCCGCCACCCTTGCCCGTGATTTAAAACTCTTTGCTCAAAAGGGGTATAAGTCCGAGGTTCTCACCCCTGTTGATATGTTTCCCAGAACGGCACACGTGGAGATGTGCTGTCTGCTATATAAAGTGAAATAAGAATTGAATAGGTGATGACGGACGCACTCATTAAAATTTTCGACGGGTAAGTTTTGTTGTGGAAATAAGTTAGCTGCAGAAGTTGTTTCTGATATATTGTCATGATAAACTGTTAACATTTCTGACTATACTTTTGTATACGATAAAATATACATTTTAATTGAAAGGATAAAATAGAATGCGAAGTTTTATGAGTTTAGCAGCTGAATATTTTTTAAGATTTAATGGTTATAAGAAAAAGATTAATGATGTTTTAAAAATGAGTGATTATTTAGAAGAACGCCATGTTGCAAATGAAAAAGTTTATGAAATACCTGCTTCTGTTAGGATGAAATCCAAGCTGAAAAAAGAAACTGTTGATACAATGGATGTGTACTATATCAATAAGAATGAAAAGAGGAACAAGTTAATTCTATACTTCCACGGTGGCGGCTATGTTGAGCAGCCTGTGGCTCAGCACTGGCAGTTTCTTGATAAGATAGCGCTAGCTACAGATGCTGAAATCATTGTACCGATTTATCCCAAAGCACCAGAATATCAATATATGGAATCAATTGAGCGCCTGTTGACAATATACCAAAGTCAGTTGTCAAATACGGATGCGGGAAATATTATTTTTATGGGTGATTCGGCAGGGGGAGGGCTGGCTCTTGCATTAGCTGAATATCTGCTCGAATCAGAACTGCCGCAACCTGCAAAAATTATACTGCTTTCACCTTGGTTGGATATTACTATGGAAAATACAGATATACAGTCCTTGGATGCCAAAGATCCATCATTGGGAATCTACGGACTGATTCAAATGGGTAAAGCATGGGCAGGAACCACAGATGCGAAACATTATCTTCTTAGCCCGTTATATGGGAAAATCCTGGGTCTGGGCAAGATCTCCGTCTTTGTCGGCGAACATGAATTATTTCTAGCGGACGCAAGAAAATTCAGAGATTTTGCGAAGAGCCAGAATGTTGAAATTAATTATTATGAGTATCCAAAAATGAACCATGTATTTCCTTTATATCCAATTCCAGAAGCACGAAAAGCCCAAAAACAGATTATTGATATAATTAATGGGAGAATTCGGTGACAATTTAACGATGTAATTATTTTCGTTGCCCAATGTTGCAAATCACTTCGTCATATCCCGAAAGTTGCAGTAAAGACCCTAAGGAGATTTTGTGGTTTCTTTTATACTGTGGTTGATTGGATTTGGATTAGGACGCTTGTTTACACAGGCAGGTTTCAATGTGCTTGTTTTGACGGCTTATGCAAATGAGACGATTATGCCTGCGTTAAGAAAATTGATGGTTTGTAGAACACAGATAGTAATATTCTTTTTATGGATAAAATTTGTGGAAAAACGTCCTGTGGATTTGGTTGGCTTTCAATCTAAAGAATCCTTTTAAATATTACATAACTGAATTTAAGATTGGCTTATGCAGTTTTTCCGGCGTATTGATACTCTTTCCCTATTTATTGTATTTATAAAAGCCTTCACCGGAAGACATACCGAGTTTTCCTTCATCAATATATTTCTTAAGCATTTTTTCCATACCCTTGAAATTATACGGAGCCAGGAACGAAGGAATCTTGACATACATATGAACAATGTTATATGCCGTGGTAAGACCAACGGTGTCTAAAATCTGAAACGGCCCTTTGGGAGCGCCGGTTCCTAACGTCCAAGCCTTATCAATGCTCTCCGGATCGGAAATTCCGTTGACATAAAGATCCATGCCGGAGAAAAGAAGCGGAACAAGCATGGAATTAAGCAGGTATCCCGATTTTTCCTTGCGGACGGGAAGCGGAATCATGCGAATTTCCTTCGCGAAATCCATAATCTGATCAAAGTATCGGCTGTCCGTTTTTGACTGAGCCATGATTTCTGCCGTATTGTTCTTCCAGATAGAATTCGCAAAGTGCAGGGAAAGATATTTTTCCGGTCTGCCGGTGTACTTTACAAATTTGGAAGGAAGAAGCGTAGAGGTGTTGGTGACAAGCACCGTCTTTTCCTGCATCAGCGGTGCAAGCTTTTGATAAAATGCAATCTTGTCATCTGCGTTTTCAGCCATACTCTCAATGATCAAATCGGCATCTGAAACGGCTTTTGCCAGATCCAGTTCAAGTTTTAAGCTACGATAGGCTTTTTCAACCATTTCCAGGCATTTCTCTTCATCGAAGCTTTCGTAATCAGAGATCCCTCTTGCCCAGGTTCCCGGGGTTTTTCCTTCCGGAGTTGCCATTTGATGAATGGTATCAACATAAACTTCTTTCAGGTGATCCAGTTTGGGCTGAGTACGGGAAATGCTTCCTTTACTGCGAAGCCAAATTGTCACATCAAATCCGCAATATGCAGCCTGAAACGCAATTTGACTGCCCAAAACGCCGCCGCCGGCAACAACAATATTTTTCATTTTCATTCCTCCATTTTTAAAAAATTCTGATTTATCGTTGTTAAGATTATATAAATAATTTCAGTTTACCGCTCATAAGGTATTATGAAATAATCCGGATGCTGCGCGTCTTCCGGTATGTTCCAGGTCTTTCCGGTCAGAAATGCGTCCGGAGTGCGCCTCTGGGCACAATAATCGCGAGCTGTCCGTTCAGAAACCTTCCATTTCTCCGCAATATCGGCAACTGGTCGATACTTCATAATCCACCTCTGATAATATTTCATTATAGCACATTATCGACATATCGTCTATAAATATATCCCGTTTCGCCTTTGCTATGCCGTTAATCTGCTTGTGGGTTTCCCAGTAGTATTTGCAGCGCGCCGATTGAGAAACTTACATACCCAGTAGCATATCTTTATCTGCTTTTTCCGTCCTTTTCTTGATCTGGAGGAGGGCTTTTTCTCTTTGTACCAAAATCAGTAAGAGAATAGACCATCATGAAATACTAGAAATTTACATATTGACTTGTTTCCAAGAACGGATATAAGTATAATATTTCTGTTGATATGTTTCCACGCACGGAGAACGCCCTGAAAAGCGCGCTCCACATATTCCTGACAACCAAAAACAGAGAAATACAGACCAGACATCGATCCAATGCTATCGTGCCATGTGTGTGGAGCGTAAAACAATATGATATTTCGCCAAAATCTGAGCTTGTTCAAAATAAATTTAGAATGAAACGGTTAACGGTAAAATCTATGAAAAAGAAAAATAAAATTTTGAAAAGAGTATTGATATTATTATCTATATTTATTGTGCTCCTTTTAATTTTAATGGCAATACTGTTTCTCTTCATCTTCAAAAAACCAACTCAGGTCAATGATTTCAGTAAAACTGAATTAAACAAATGGAACAAAATTACGTTAGATAGTTCAGTGAAATCAGGGGATGGTTCGGAGTATTACCTGCTGACCAAAAGAGGCGCCAGCAACAAATGGATGATCTTTTTTTCGGGTGGCGGGATGAATTGGGATGACGCATCTACTGCTTCGCCTATTACCGTTTCTAGTATATTGCATGGAGAGGCTCTTACCTACTTTACAAATATTCCGTTTTATAAGGTTGGTACAATGGGTGGAATACTAGAAGCCGACAACAAAAGGAATCCGTTCCATGACTGGAATTTTGTCTATATTCCGTATAGTACCGGCGATTTTCATATGGGGAATAATACCGTAACCTATGAAAAAAATAATAAAACTCATATCTCATATCATAACGGCAAAACAAATGTCCTTGCGTGCTTAAACTGGTTTTTTAAAAATGTAACACAGCCTGATAAAATATTCGTATGTGGTGAAAGTGCGGGGGGCTTTGGTGCAGCTTTCTGGACACCATATATTGCTAGGCATGAAGTAAATACTCAGATCTTCGAATATTCAGACAGCTCCTATATTACAACCGATAGATGGGCCAGCATTGTTGATTCCTACTGGAACGCTGATTTTGAAAACACCTTTGGCTATGAACCAAAATCTGATATTATTACGACAGCATTGTCCTACGATGCCGTCGCCTGTCCCAATATAACTTTTTTACAGTCGAACACCCTTTATGACAGCTTGCTCATAAATTTCCAAAAAAGATTGAATGGAGTTCAGACGGATGATTCGGAGTATAAACATATTTGGTCGGAGCAAATGCTTCACTCCGCGAAAAAATTAGCGGCAAATTATAAGAACTATAACTATTTTATAACAGACTATTCACTTGACTCTAAGAAAGGAACAACTCCGCACACTTTAAGTGCTGCAGACAGTTTTTATAATGCAAAGGAAGAAGATATCAGTCTTTGCAATTGGTTATTTAATTCAGTGGAAAACGGCTTGCGAAAGTGTGTAGGAACCGAATTTATCCAATAAGCGCAATTATACCTTCCTCCCATAGTCTCACCAGTTTCAAACGGAATCTTTTGACCGTTCAAGGCACGTGAGTGTGTGGTATTGATGTCAAGGGTGGAAGAGTGGGTGTGTGAATTGTTAGTCCGGCCGATTGGCTTGATTATAAAAAAAATTTAAGGAGATTTCTGTATGATGAATAATAACGCAAGGGAGATTGTGCGCTAACCGGGAGGTTGCGTAGAATCGAAAACACGACCTCCAAATAGGATTTTTATAATCTGTTAGGAGGACAATCCCATGAACCGGGAAAACAAGAAAAAATCATTTGAAAAAGGATATTATAAAACACACGCTTGCAATGATTCGTTTACCTGCAAGGTATGCGGAAGAATGGTAATACCGGAAGGTGCCGGAACAGACCACCGAAATCACTGCCCGAACTGCTTATCCAGCCTTCATGTAGATGATGAACCGGGAGATCGTCAGGCAAATTGCGGAGGAATCATGGAGCCGGTCGCCGTATGGGTCAGAAAAAACGGAGAATGGGCGATCATCCACCGTTGTCGCATATGCGGAAAAATGAGTTCCAATCGTGTAGCTGCGGATGATAATCCAATGAAACTCATGTCTATCGCTATGAAGCCGCTTACTTCACCGCCATTCCCAATAGAACGTATTGAAGAAATGACAAGGCTTATGGGCGGAGACGGCTCTGTGGAATAATATCCAAAACAAAAGGACCTCCTAATCTATCGATATGAGAGTGGGTTGGGAGGTTTGTTTTGTGCAGTATTATTCCTTATGGCCTGAACTCCGAAAACTGAACCGATAGAAAAGCTGGTTACAATATGATAAAATGTAAATGATTAACAGGAACTGTAATTGGTGAAGGGATTCAGGAGCCGGTTGTTTAGTTTGATTCATCTGCTCTCTCATCTGAGAATTGAAACAGTTGAAAATTATTAACCAAAAGATGTAATAAGCAATGTGATACAAAATTGAGAAGGGATATCGGGGAGAATAGATATGACCAATCATTCAAATGAGGCAAAAGCTTTTTACAAAATGGCTTTCGCACTTATCATGCCTATGGCGCTTCAGAACTTAATAAATGTAGGAATTTCCTCGATAGACGTTTTGATGCTGGGAAAAGTAAGCGAAACAGTACTCTCTGCCGCGTCACTTGCCAATCAGGTGCAATTCATAATGACGTTGATTTTCTTTGGATTAACCTCTGGCGCCGCTGTTTTGACTGCCCAGTATTGGGGAAAGAGAGATAAGGACAGCATTATAAAAATAATGGGAATCTGTATGAGATTCTCATTAACAGTGGCGATCTTTTTTACACTGGCAGTGGCGATCTTCCCCGCGCAGATTATGGGCATCTTTACGAATGAAAAACCTGTAATTATTGAGGGAGTAAAATATCTTAGAATCGTTTCTCTTTCCTACATATTCATGTCAATCACAATGATTTATCTTAATATCATGCGAAGCGTTGAACGTGTAATCGTGTCTACTGTTGTTTACCTGATTTCATTGGTATCCAATGTTATAATCGCTGCGCTTCTCATATTTGGTCTGTTCGGTTTGCCCAAACTGGGTATTCAGGGTTCTGCAATAGCGACTCTTACTTCAAGGGGATTAGAACTAATTGTAGTTATAGTCTATGCTTTCAAGTACAATGATGTTTTGCACTTTAAACCGTCTTCCCTGCTTGTAAGGGATAAGTACCTGTTCAAGGATTTCCTGTACTATTCCATACCGGTTACACTGAACGAACTCATGTGGGGCTGCGGGGTAGCCATGAATGCTGTTGTGATCGGGCATCTTGGAACTTCCGTTGTATCGGCAAATTCAGTTGCACAGATTGCAAGGCAGCTTGCTATGGTCATAGCCTTCGGTCTTGCCAATGCAACAGCGGTCAGCATAGGCAAGGTGATTGGAGAAAATAATCTGGATTCCGCTAAGAAATATGCCAATCGTTTTATAAAGCTAAGCGTTCTTGCAGGTGTATCCGGTGGAATCTTAATTTTAATAGCAAGACCCATTGTAATGTCAACATTAAATCTGACTCCTGTTACACAGAGTTACCTGTCAGTAATGATGTACGTTATGTCGTATTTTTCCGTAGCACAGGCAATCAACACGACCCTTGTAGTCGGAGTTTTCAGGGCCGGCGGCGACACAAGGTTCGGGCTGCTTATTGACACAACCACCATGTGGTGCGGCTCTATCCTGTTTGGCGCATTAGCGGCATTTGTATTCAAATGGAGTATTCCCGTTGTTTATATGATATTAATGAGTGATGAAATAATAAAAATTCCCCTTACGTTATTAAGATTCAAAAGCCGTAAGTGGCTTAATAACGTAACAAGATAAATAAAAATTTATCTTTCGGACAGTAAATCAGAGGAGACTGAACAATGACGTATCTATATTTGATGAACAATGTAAAGCCAATCAATCAGAAACTCATAAAGAGCCATGTGGAGCACCTGAAAGAATTAAAGAATCAAGGGAAGCTTGTACTTTGCGGGCCTTTTATGGATTACCCCGGAGGAATGGTCATCTTTTTGGCTGAAGACTTGGCGGAAGCAATGAATATTGCAAAGTCAGACCCTTTCATTGCTTCAGGATGTAAATCTTTTGAAGTCAGAACACTGGAGCCGGCCAATGACGAAAACAATTACCTGTTGGAAGAATAAATAAAGCATATACGGCATCTTTTTGGCCGTTCAGGGCACTTGGAGTGTGCGGTAATTCGTCAAAAGAAGAGAATGGTAGAACAGATAGGAGGTTAACCCATGAACAGAATCATTGTTTTAGATATAAAATTTAAATTTGGCCAAGTCGAGGATGCAATCCATCCGGTTGTATTAATAGATGATAAGAATATGATCCTGATTGACTGCGGATACACAGGCTTTCTTCCTGCCGTCAAACAGGCGATGGAAGGAAACAACCTTAACTGCGCAGATTTGACGCATGTTATAATTACGCACCAGGATCATGACCATATGGGCGCATTATCTGAATTAAAACAGGAATATCCATATGTAAAGGTTATTGCGAGTAAACAGGAATCGCCGTATATTTCAGGCAAATTAAAGTCCCTGCGATTGGAGCAGGCCGAAGCAATGCAGGCGAATTTACCCGAAGAGCAAAAGCCGTTTGGGCTGGAGTTTTGTAATATTCTGAGGAATGTTCAGCCTGTTGCAGTGGATTTGGAAGTAGAGGACGGAGATGCTTTTGATTGGTGCGGAGGCTGCACCATCATTGGGACTCCGGGGCATACACCGGGCCACATTTCTGTATTTGTAAACGGGAAAAAGGTTATGATTACAGGGGATGCAGCAACAATTGATAATGGGAAGTTGGTAATTGCAAATCCCCAGTACACATTGAATGAAAAAGAAGCGGAAGCATCACTGCAAAAAATCAGGGCATACGGAGCCAAAGAAATTATCTGTTATCATGGAGGAATCCTGATTCCTTAAATATCCCTTTTCGGGGCCGGCACAGCGGTTGTTTCGGACTGCTTTGAAAAATATAGGATTCCGTCATTTTAAGTAAAAACCGAAACAATTTTTAGGAGCTTGTTCGGGAGCAAATAAATAAACCGAATTCACTATGGGAATCTTATCATAATGATATAAACTTCAGATCTTCACATTGGTTCTTATTGGCCCGACTGTTTAACGCGGCTCGATATAAAAACCGTTCTGATTTGAATAAAATACAGGAATAATGAGCGATACTCAAAATTTATTAAAGGAGGGTTTCCCATGGAAAATCAGTCTGAAACAGATACAAAATCCCCGTCCGAACGAATCGATGAGAGAATTGAGGAACTGGGTGACTGGCGGGGCCGGATGCTTTCAAAGTTGAGGGACCTGATCAGGCAGGCCGACCCGGAGGCAGTCGAGGAATGGAAGTGGAGGGGAACCCCTGTATGGTCGCACGGCGGGATGATATGTACCGGGGAGACTTACAAGAATGCCGTAAAGATGACCTTCGCCAAGGGAGCCTCACTGGAGGACCCTTCGCATCTTTTCAACTCAAGCCTGGATGGGAACGCCAGGAGGGCTATTGACTTCCACGAGGGGGACGAGCCGGACGAGGAGGCGCTTAAGGAGCTGATCCGCGCTGCCGTCGCCTTAAATACGTCCGGCCGCAGGACTTCCCGCAAGGGGTAAGTTCCCCTGTCGGCAGGGTTCATACCCCGGGTTATGGTGGCTTTTTCAGAAAGGCGCTTCGCCGCCGGGAATAACCGGGCGCTGATAAAACGGAAATTATGATAGCTGAAACCGGGAAAGGGTGGTTTATCCACCCTTTCCCGGTTTAGCTTATCAAACGGCAGAAATTTCTCCGCTTAAAAATAATGTATAAATTTGGCCGATATCATGGAGAGAAATGTAAATTTATGCTATGATGATATCAATTGAAAACAGTGCCCTCGGCTGCAAAAGGTAAAGAGTAACGAATGCCTGTGCCGAGCGGCGATAACGATTGGTTATTTAACAGAATAATATTTTTTTAGGAGCTGGTTATATGCATAAAAATAAATTAGTGGTGGTAGGAGTCGGACACGTCGGCTCGTATGTTTTGGCAGATGCCATGAAAACCGGTCTGTTTGCTGAAATCGGCGTGATTGATATTTTAGAAAACGTAGCTTATGGAGAAGCGCTTGACCAAGCGCAGGCAACGGCATTAACGTACATGAACAATGTCGATGTCAAAAGCGGCGGGTATGAACAATGCGCAGACGCCGACGTGATTATTATTGCTGCCGGTCCCAGCGTTATGCCTGACCCTGCTGATCCAAAGGGCGAGCCGGACCGTACTCTGTTAACAAAAACAAATAGTGAGGTTATCCGTAAAGTAATGGCCGGGATTACAAAATATACAAAGGAAGCAATTATTATATTAATTACGAATCCGTTGGATACGATGGTTTACATTGCTGAAAATGAATTTGATTACCCGGCCGGGCGTGTCTTTGGTACCGGAACAATGCTTGACTCCGCCCGTTTGCGCAAATTTGTGGCGGATACCTGCCAAATTGACCCGAAATCTGTTACCGGATATATGATGGGTGAACACGGCAGGACAGCTTTCCCTGTTTTGAGCCATGTTAATATTTCCGGTATTCCATTTGCCGAATCAAATCAATATTTTGAAGGAACAGCAGATATACAGGATCCTGAAACCGTCAAAACTTCGGTTGTCAGCGCCGCGTATAAAGTGCTGAACGGCAAAGGCTGGACCAATGCCGGCGTTGCCCAGTCGGCCGTTACTATGGCAAAAGCAGTTTTATTAGACGAAAGAAGTATTTATCCCGCTTCTGCTACTTTGCGCGGCCAATACGGTCACGATGGCGATGTGGCGTTGAGTATGCCCTGCGTGATCGGGCGCGAAGGTGTTTTAAAACAATTACCGGTAAAACTCAATGAGTGGGAAACACAGAAGCTGGAAGAATCCATTGCATTTATTCAGGCAACCATGCGCGACGCAAAAACCGGTTCAGCGTCTGCGAAATAAAGCAGCCTGTAAAATATGGAACGCCGTATCTGTACAGGGCATGCGGCTGTACTGTTCGAACAGCAAAGTACGGGAGTTTGTAGCGAGTCAAATGTATTTTCAGGTATTATGGGAGAAAATGAGAATGGAACAGATTGACAGCCTGCATGTGAAAGAAATACAGCGGGAATATACCAGGATTGATAAGGACTGGCTGGCTTTGCATTATAGGATATCGATCGGAATGGTCCTGTTTGCATTCGCGGTGGAGTGTATCATGGGCGTTGTCATGGTAAATTCCGATATGCTGACGACAACCGTTCCAAGATATATTTTAAAGTTTATCGTTGCGCCGAGCATCATGAATTTAATATGTATCGCAATTGATACAGCAGCCATGAGGTCAAGGAAAGTTCCGCAAAAAATGAAAGTGTACACAATTTCATTTGTAAATGCAATGATCTGCTTTATTCTATTTACAGTTCACAGCGCATTTACGGCAACTTATTATATTTTCTCAGCTGCAATTATTTTGACGATAATTTATGCGAATTATTGTGTTGCTTTTTTTACAACACTGATCAGTATCAGTCTGCTTGTTATTTCCGAAGTGTTTATTTTCTGGGATGCGGATAAGAGTAGTATTTTTGAAAATACATTTCGTTTGAGTGATTTTGTTGTCGCGCTGTTCATTCTGTTGGCTCTTTCAGTAATATGCATGGTTGTAATTCGGTATGAGCAAAAGAAGAACAAAGCCAGTATCCGGATTGAAGAAGAAGGGCTGCTGCTGCAGCAGCGGCTTAGGATGGATGAGCTGACCGGCATATTTAACCGGAAAGCGCTGCATGACGCAATGATGAATCTGGAAGACTGCAATCGGGATCAAAAATGCATATTTGCGGTAATCGATGTGGATGAATTTAAAAGGATCAATGATAATTGGGGGCATCAGACAGGGGACAGGTGCCTGATTAAGTTCGCTGAGCTGTTAAGGGAAAATTGCGGAAAGGCGATTCCGTTCCGGTATGGCGGGGATGAGTTTTGCTTGTTGTTTCATAATGCAGATATAGAAGAAGCGGTACATACGTGTGAACAAATTCAGGCTAAGCTGCGGCGTTTGAATATTGAAGCCGACCCTAAGCCAGAGGTAACCGCAAGTTTTGGGCTTGCTGAATATTCCGATAGGATAAATGCCGCACAATTATTTGTTCGTGCAGATCAGGCTTTGTATAAGGCAAAAGTTTTTCGTAACAAAATACAGGTTTTTGATTGAAGTTTGAAATGCTCTGCCACAAAATTTCAGACTCTTTGGCGGCATAGCCAACAGGGGCGAAATTCTAAGCTGAGCGGAACAACGATTGATTCCGTTTAGCTCCTGTTCGCAGTCAAAAAATCAAATATTTAATGCCGGTATTTTGCAAAAAGTAAGATACCGGTGTTTTTTTAACTGCAAAATATCCAACCGCAGACACGAATTATGGCATTTTCCATTATTTTTATAAGGAAATGGGTCGAACTTTGTGCTATATTGAATGCACGGCACAGGAGTGGTTCCTTACAAAATCTTTTGGAGGTGCTTTCATGTTGAAATCTGTGATAAAGATGATTTCTACAACAACACTTGCAGTCATTCTGGCTGTCAGCCTTGGTGTGTCCGCTTGTGCGGCGGGGGTTTATACCGTGAAGCCGGGTGACACGCTGTGGAAAATATCCGGTGCAAACGGGTTAACCGTCGCACAGCTCAAGCAGTACAACGCCCTGACCACCGACACCATCAGCGTCGGTCAAAGGCTTTCCCTGTCTCCTGCTGTAAAATACACCGTAAAGAGCGGCGATACGCTGTGGCTGATTTCCCAAAAATACGCTACAACAGCCGATAGAATCGCAAGCTACAACAATCTGACCGGCACCGGGATTTATCCCAATCAGGTATTATACATACCCACAGCGGGACAATCTTCAAAGCCCGCGCCGGTGCTGAACTGGCCGTCGGTTACCTACACGGTCAAGGCCGGGGATTACCTGAGCGTGGTTGCTTCTAAATTTGGGGTAACACAGGCCAGCATTATGAAATACAACTATATGAGGGAAGGCGAATGGCTGGACGAGGGAGAAAAAATCGCCATTAACGGCTATGCGCCCAGAAATTACGCGGTTATGCCGGGTGAAAGCACATCCCCCGCGCGCGTCGGCAAACTGGTGGACTGGTTCCTGGACGGCCGCTATTTGATTAAGAGGAATGACGTTTTCTTAATTACGGATAAGCAGACAGGCCTGCAGTTCAAGGTTAAAATGCTTGGCGGAGTCAATCACTCCGATGTGGAACCGATGACAGCCGTCGACACGCTGACCATGAAAAAGCTGTTCCCCACATGGGCCTGGGCGCCGCGCCCGGTCGTGATTTTCCACAACGGCATCAATTTTGCCGCATCGCTTTCGGGCATGCCCCACTCCGTCGATTCTATAGCAGCCAATAACGTTACCGGCCACTTTGACCTGTATTTATATCACAGTATCAGCCATGACTCCAATACGAGTACGGCTTATCAGCAGCAGCACCAAAGCTGTGTTTTGGCTGCCGCCGGGAAATAAGGAACAAACAAGAAATTAAAAAATGAAGCCCTTACTGTTACCGACACGGCAATAGTAAGGGCTTTTCTTAATAAAATAAATTATATTGGGTGAATTACGACAGGCGCGAGCGAAAATCCTCATAGCCGAACTTACGGATTACCCGAATCCCTTCCTGTTCATTATAAAGAGCAATGGAGGGCAGGTTCACCCCGTTGAACGTGTTGTTTTTCACCATGGTGTAATGTGCCATGTCGCAAAAAACAATCCGGTCGCCCGGCTTCAGCGGCTGTGGAAAAGAGTAATCGCCGATGACATCCCCGGCAAGGCAGGTTGGGCCGCCGAGCCGGTAAGTGCAGGGGAACTCCCCCGGCTGCCCCGCGCCGATAATGTTGGGGCGGTAGGGCATTTCAAGCACGTCGGGCATGTGGCACGCAGCGGACGTGTCCAAAATAACAATCTGCATTCCGTTTTCCACAATGTCGAGCACGGTGCTCACAAGGAACCCGGTGTTCAGCGCAACCGCCTCGCCCGGTTCCAAGTAGACGTCAATGCCGTATTTGTCCTTCATAAAAAGGATGGAGCGGACAAGGGCTTCCACGTCGTAATCCGGCCGGGTAATGTGATGCCCGCCGCCGAAATTGATCCATTTCATCTGCTTCAGGTACGGGCCGAATTTTTCGTCCACCACTTTAACGGTGCGCTCCAGCGTGTCCGAATTCTGTTCGCACATGGTGTGGAAGTGCAGGCCGTCAATGCCGTCCAGCTCCTCCGGGTTAAAATTTTTCAATGTCACGCCAAGCCTTGAATTTGCAAAGCACGGGTCGTAAATCGGAGTTTCAATTTCGGAGTATTCGGGGTTTACGCGGATTCCGCATTCAACTTTTTTCCCGGTTACGCCTTTGACCTTAGCCTTGAATTGCTTCCACTGATGGAACGAGTTAAACACAATGTGGTCGCAGTAGTGTAAAAGCTCGTCAAAGCTTTCCTCGGAGTAAGCGGGCGCATAAATGTGCACTTCCTTTCCCATTTCCTCAAAGCCAAGCCTTGCTTCAAACAGGGAGCTTGCCGTCACGCCGCTTAGGTACTTGCCGACCAGCGGGTACACGGAAAACATGGAAAACGCTTTTTGGGCCAGCAGAATGCGGCAGCCTGTCCGCTCCTGAATGGAGCGGAGCAGCTCCAGATTTTTCGTGAGCAGTCTTTCATCAACCACGTAGCAGGGGGAGGGAGCGGTGCTGAAATCAATGTCCATCCGTTTTCCCTCAGTCAACCAGGTCCGGTGAAAAGCTTTCCTGCCATGGCAGGCCGAATTTGTTCAGCGCTTCCATAAACGGATCCGGGTCGAACTCCTCAATATTGTTTACGCCGGGGCGCTTCCATTTGCCCGTCATCACCATCATTGCGCCAATCATGGCGGGAACACCGGTGGTGTAGGAAATTGCCTGTGAGCCGACTTCCTCGTAGCACTTTTCATGCACACTTACATTATATACATAATACGTTTTGGGTTTGCTGTCTTTTACGCCTTGGAAAATACAGCCGATGTTTGTTTTGCCCTTTGTTCTGGGGCCCAGAGAAGCGGGGTCGGGCAGAACAGCCTTTAAAAACTGCAGTGGCACAATCTGCTTGCCTTCGTAATTGATCGGGTGAATCGAGGTCATACCGACATTTTCAAGCACTTTCAGATGCGTCAGGTAATTCTGCGAAAAAGTCATCCAAAAGCGGATGCGTTTGATTCCCCTGATGTTCAGCGCAAGGGACTCCAGCTCCTCGTGGTGCAGAAGGTAAATGTCCTTTTCGCCGATTTCCGGGAAATCGTAAACACGCTTGACTTCGAGCGGCTCTGTTTCAACCCACTTGCCGTCTTCAATGTAGCTGCCCTTTGCTGTAACTTCACGGATGTTGATTTCGGGGTTGAAATTGGTGGCGAACGGGTAGCCGTGGTCGCCCGCATTTGCATCTAAAATATCGATATAGTTGATTTCGTCGAAATAATGCTTTTGCGCATACGCGGAGAAAACACCGGTCACGCCGGGGTCAAAGCCGCTTCCCAGCAGCGCGGTGATGCCCGCCTCCTTAAACTTTTCGCGGTAGGCCCACTGCCATTTGTACTCGAATTTGGCGGTGTCCAGCGGCTCGTAATTGGCTGTGTCCACATAGTCCACGCCCGTCGCAAGGCAGGCGTCCATGATGGTTAAATCCTGATAGGGGAGCGCCACATTGATTACAATATCCGGCTGGAATTTCTGAATCAGGGCAATCAGTTCGTCCGTGTTGTCGGCATCAACCTGTGCGGTTTGAATTTTCGTACGGCCGCCGTCCAGCTTGGCTTTGAGCGCGTCGCATTTTGAAACGGTTCGGCTCGCAATGCAAATTTCCTCAAAAACTTCTGAGTTCTGGCAGCATTTATGAACTACGACGCTTGCAACGCCGCCTGCGCCGATGATTAAAGCTTTTCCCATAATGAATACCTCCGTTTAATTTCATTTTCTAAAGCGATTATACCGAAAACGGTCTATTTAATCAAGAAAAAATATTATATGTCGTTTTTTGCTGTTATCATATGTTTTTTTCACAGAATTCAAAATCAGTTCTGATTACATTTTTTGCTTCCGGGGGTAAAATATACTTTTCAAAAATTTTTTCGGCAGCGGCACGGAGGCGGAAAAATAAAGAAAATCCGCCGGGAATATTTGACTGAGGGATGAATATCTTTGCGAATTATAGTATAATAAATTTACTTATAAGCAGGGGAAGATTCGGTGTCTGAATGCCTGTGCAGGCCAAAAGTGCGCTGAACAGACATTGGCGGAATAATGCTGCGTGTTTTTCTCTATAATGGGAAGGGAACGTCAGCACTCGGCAGTTTTATGGTAACGCGGAAATTTTTAAAAGGGTGTTGCAGATGAATTATGAAGATCTGATTAATACGGCAACGGATGTCGGGTATATGCTGCTGGCCAACGGTGCCGAAATTTACCGTGTGGAGGAATCCATGCAGCGCATTTTTCAGGCTTACGCGGTGGACACCGGCGAGATTTTTGCCATTCCGACCTGCATTTATGTTACCATCAGTACGGGGGAGGGCCGCCCCATTACAAAGATTAAGCGGCTGTATTCACGCAGTACCAATTTGGATAAGGTGGACCGGGTCAACGACCTTTGCCGCCGCATTTGCCGGGATGTTCCCGATTTTAAAACGATTAAGCAGGAGCTGCAGCGCATTGACAGCCGCCCCAACTACAGCTTTTTGCAGCAGGTGCTTGCGTTCTCGCTTGTTGCGTTTTCATTCACCCTGTTTTACGGCGGCAATTTTGCAGACGCTGTCTGTGCCGTTTTCTGCGGAGCGGTGATTAAGGTAGTCAGCTATCAGATGAACCGGTTCCACGCAAACTCTTTTTTCACCAACATCCTTGCAAGCGGCGCGTCGGCGTTTATCGCGCTGATTGCGGTGCACTACAATTTTGGCTTGAACGCCGATAAAATCATCATCGGCGCCTTGATGAACCTGGTACCCGGCATTGCGATCACCAGCTTTATGCGCGACCTGATGGCCGGCGACCTGATTGCGGGGCTGATCCGCCTGACGGAAAGCCTGCTTGTTGCCACGGCAATCGCCATCGGCTCCGGCGTTGCGTTGACGGTGACACGCGCCATTTGGGGGGTGTAACCATGAGCTATTTTTTACCCTGCCTTTACGCGTTTGCCGCGTGCGCCGCGTTTTCCATCGCATTTAACATCAGGGGGAAAATGCTTTTGTTTGCTTCCCTCGGCGGCGCAATCGGCTGGTTTGTGTACCTGCTGTGGAACCCGCTTCAAAACGATATCCTCCAGTTTTTTCTCGGCACGGTTGCGCTGTCCGTTTATTCCGAAATCATGGCGCGGGTGCACAAAACGCCCGTGACCGGTTATTTGCTGGTGGCGCTGCTGCCCATGGTGCCCGGCGGCGGCATTTATTACACGATGGAGTACTGCATTATCGGCAATACGGATATGTTCCTCGAAACCGGGCTGCATACCCTTGGAATTGCCGGCGCGCTCGCCATGGGCGTTTTGCTGGTGTCCTCCTTCGTGCGGCTTTGGCATATGATTGTTACAACAAAAGGCAAAACATAAGAAAAGCAGGCTGTGTCAGAACAGCCTGCTTCCTGTTTATACCTGGCATTTTAGTCAAACCGTTTCTCAATCGCGTCCGTAATAATCTGAAGCGTTTGAATGCGCCCGTACTTTTTATCCTGCGACGCAATAATATGCCACGGCGCGAAGTCAGTGGAGGTGTACTGCAGCATATCGTTGACCGCAATTTCATACTGATCCCACTTTTCGCGGTTGCGCCAGTCCTCATCGGTAATTTTCCATTGCTTCGACGGCGTATTCTGTCGGTCGTTGAAGCGCTTTAACTGTTCGTCCTTGTCGATATGCAGCCAAAACTTGATGACGACTGCACCCCAGTCGAAAAGCTGGCGCTCGAATTCATTGATTTCACGGTAAGCCCGCTGCCAGTCCCCGGCGGCGCAAAAGCCCTCAATGCGTTCCACCATCACGCGGCCGTACCATGTGCGGTCGAAAACCGCAATATGGCCGTCCTTTGGCAGCCTGCGCCAAAAGCGCCACAAATAGTGCCGCTCGGCTTCTTCCCGGCTGGGCGCGGCAACCGGAACCACCTCGTATCCGCGCGGGTCGAGCGCTTCCGCAACCCGGCGGATATTTCCGCCCTTGCCCGCCGCGTCCCAGCCTTCATAGGCGATAATGACCGGAACCTTTTTGCGGTAGAGTTTGCCGTGAAGTTCGCTGAGTTGTTCCTGCAGCTTATCAAGCTGCTTTTTGTACGTTTCACTGCTCATGGTCTGGTCGAGCGGAACCTCCGCCAGCTTTGGCATGGGGACAAAGTTGAAGTTGCCAGGCAGGATGATTCCCGCGGCGGGCGCTGGGTGCGCCGCCTTTTCTTCGCGCTGTTTCAGCGCTTCGTTCACGTCGGCAAGCACCGTGCGGTAAACTTCAAGTGTGGCGCAGCGCCGGTCCATGCCGGAAATCACATGCCAGGGGGCGCAGGGGGTATTGGTCTGCTCCAGCATAGCGTCGAACGCCTTGTAATATTTGTCGTACTGGCGGTTGCGGCGGCGGTCAACCTCCGTTACGCGCCATGCGGTGTTTTTGGATTCGCCGAGCCGGTCGAAGCGTTCCTTTTGCTCCTTTCGGCTGATGTGCAGGAAAAATTTGATAATCAAATATCCGCCGTCGGTTAACTGGCGTTCAAATGTATTGATATCATGGATGCGGCGCAGGGCTGTTTCGTCGTCCACGTCCTGTTCCAGCCGGGAGGTGGAAACCTCCTGGTACCAGCTGCGGTCAAGCACGGAAATAATTCCCTGCTGCGGCAGGTCAAGCCAGTATTTCCACATGACCGGCCTGCGCTTTTCCTGCTCGTCCGGTACAGAAACGGAGTGCACCTGAAATCCGCGCGGGTCAAAGTTCAGAATCAGGCTTGATATCAGGCTGCCTTTTCCGGCGGCGCCCCAGCCGTCAAACAGCACAATCACCGGGAGCTTTGCGTTCTTAATCGGCTGCTGCAGGGCGGCAAGCGCCGGTTTTAACTCCTTTAGCTGCTTTCTGTATTCTTCTTTTTCTGCTGTCTGCTCCAGATTTACTTTTTCAAGCATAAGACACCTCCGTATTATAATTGAGAAATCCCGTCTGTTTGCGGCGCCCCATCCGGCCTGGATTTTTCGGATTGCGCCGCAGTTTGTATGATTATCATTATATCCTGTTTTTTCATAAAAATAAACAATACTTTGACAGAATTACCCATAAACACAGCCTTGCAATACGGCCTGTTGGTATTCCCTATTGGGATGGTTTGTGATATAATTAAACGGATATTAATGATAGAATCTTATCTTTTGCCCGGTGTAGTGAATTCCGGCGAAATTGACGGTGTTTTGGGGACTTCGGATATTCATGACTGTTCCGTTTTTAAAAACACCGAATACAGGAGCGTATAAATTATGGTAATCCTCGGAATTGACCCCGGCTACGCCATTATCGGCTACGGTGTAATCCGCGCAAAGAGCGGGCGATACCAGCCGCTCGAACATGGCGCGATTGTTACCCGCGCGGAAGAAAATTTTAACCGCCGGCTCGAAATTATTTATGATTCCGTTGCGAAGGTGATTGCGCAGTGGAAGCCGGACGCCGTTTCCATTGAAAAGCTGTTTTTCCAAAACAACCAAAAGACGGCAATCGGCGTGGCGGAAGCCAGGGGAGTGATTCTTTTGGCAGCGCAGAAGGCAAAGCTGGAAGTGTTTGAATATACCCCGCTTCAGGTGAAAATGGCCGTTACCGGTTACGGCCAGGCGCATAAACCTCAGGTAATGGAAATGACACGGCGGCTGCTGTGTTTAAAGGAAGTGCCAAAGCCGGACGATACCGCGGACGCGCTCGCCATGGCAATTTGCCACGGGCAGGCGGCGGGCTCCGTTTTGCGCTGTTCCATGCTGCGCACGGCGCAGGGCACGACGAAATAAGCAAATTAACACACAGGAGCGGTAAAAATGTTTTACAGTGTAAAAGGAACTTTAACGCATACGGAACCGGGCGTCACGGTCGTGGAATGCGGCGGCGTCGGGTTCAAATGTTTGACGACCCTCAGCACGCAGCGCGCGCTGCCAAAGCTGGGCGAGCAGGTTACGCTTTATACCCATTTGAATGTGCGCGAGGACGCGCTCGACCTGTTCGGCTTTGCAACCATGAGCGAACTGAACTGCTTTAAAATGCTGACCGGGGTCAGCGGTGTCGGCCCAAAGGTCGGGCTTGCCATCCTGTCGGAGCTAGCGCCGGAACAGGTTGCCATGGCGATTGCGACCGGTGACAGCAAAACTTTAACCCGTGCCAGCGGTGTTGGGGCAAAGCTTGCCCAGCGGATTACGCTGGAGTTAAAAGACAAGGTAAAAGGAATGCAGACGAGCGGGGGGGATTTTACGCCCGCCGGTATTGTTTCGGCTTCCTCCAACGCCGGGGCCGCGGTCAGCGCGCTTGCCGTGCTGGGGTATTCCCCGTCGGACGCCGCCGCGCTGGTTGCCCGCTTTGATTCGTCCCTTCCGGTGGAAGAACTCATCCGCCAGTCGCTCAAAGCGATGGGTAGCGGCATGAAATAAATCAACAATGAACAATTAACAATTAATAATGAACAATCGGGAATGAACTCCCTCCGGCTTTGCGAAGCCACCTCCCTCTGTGAGGGAGGCTGAGAAAGGTTCCATCGGTAAGGGTGATTCCCCTAATAGCGACAAAAGGGTACAGGCGAAGCCGAATCGAGGGAAGTAATAGAAAATCAGAAAAACTTTATGAAAACTTTCTGATTTGTTCATGAATATAAAGTAAAATTTGATTTGCACAGCCGTTGCTTTGCGGCAGCAAAAATGTAGGTGAATAAAAATATGGACTCTGAAAATGAATATGATTTTGAAAACCGCATGGTTGCGCCGGAGTATGTACCGGAGGACGCGGAGGTGGAAAACCCCCTCCGCCCGAAAGTGCTTACGGAATATATCGGACAGGAAAAGGTCAAGGAGAATCTTTCCGTCTTTATCGAAGCGGCAAAGCAGCGGAAAGAGTCGCTCGACCATGTGCTTCTTTACGGCCCCCCGGGGCTCGGAAAAACCACACTGGCGGGGATTATTGCAAACGAGCTGAATGTGAATTTCCGCATTACCTCCGGCCCTGCAATTGAAAAGCCGGGCGATTTGGCGGCGCTGCTTACCAACCTGAACCCGGGTGACGTGCTGTTTATCGACGAAGTGCACCGCCTTTCCCGCAGTGTGGAGGAAATTCTCTACCCTGCAATGGAGGACTTCGCACTCGACATTATCACCGGGAAAGGGCAGATGGCGGCTTCGTACCACTTGCCGCTGCCAAAGTTTACTTTGGTGGGCGCCACTACGCGCGCGGGGCAGCTCAGCGCGCCGCTGCGCGACCGCTTCGGTGTGGTGCTCCGGCTTGAAATGTACTCGCCGCTGGAGCTTTCTAAAATCGTGACCCGCAGCGCAAAAATCCTCGATATCCCAATCGAAACGGACGGCGCGCTGGAAATTGCCTCCCGCTCGCGCGGAACGCCGCGTATTGCAAACCGGCTGTTAAAACGGGTGCGCGACTTTGCTCAGGTCATGAGCGGCGGCGTCATCACGTATGAGTCCGCGAAAATCGGATTGGACCGGCTGGAAATCGACGAAATCGGGCTGGATGCGAATGACCGCCGCATGCTTTCCACTTTGATTCAGTTCTACAACGGCGGGCCGGTGGGGCTGGAAACACTTGCCGCCGCAATCGGCGAGGAAGCGATTACCCTTGAGGACGTTTATGAACCGTACTTAATGCAAATCGGATTTTTAAGCCGTACTCCGCGCGGCCGCTGCGTCACGCGCGCCGCTTACCTGCACCTGGGCTTAACGCCGCCGAGCGTGGAGGAAAGCCCGCAGCAAAAGCTGTTTTGAGGAATTAAAACATGCCAGTGGATTATGTGGTGCCGCTTAACAAAGAACCGGTAATCGATATGTACCTTTGGTGAATCATATATAAAATGCAGCTTGTGACTTTGACTTACGGCATTGTGCTGATAAGACAATATAAAAATAAAATTGTAGGAGTTGTTTCTTTTTATGGGCAGATTATTTGGAACCGATGGCGTCAGAGGCGTTGCAAACAGCGAATTAACCTGCGAAATGGCAATGAATATCGGCCGCGCGGCCGCTATGGTGCTGACGGACGGAAACCACCGCCACCCGAAGATTTTAATCGGCAAGGACACCCGTATCTCATCGGATATGCTCGAAAACGCAATTACCGCCGGGCTTTGCTCCGTCGGCGCAAACGTGGTTCAGCTTGGCGTTGTGCCGACCCCCGCGGTCGCATTCCTTGTGGGGAAGTATAAGGCCGACGCGGGCGTAATGCTGACCGCCAGCCACAATCCCTGTGAATTCAACGGCATTAAAATTTTCAGCGGCGACGGCTACAAGCTGCCGGACGCATTGGAAGAACAGATTGAAGCCATTGTGCTCGACCATGCCGAAAAGCCCGCCTGCCCGATTGCCGGCGACGTGGGCAGCGTTTCCTATGCACAGAATACCGTGCGCGATTACATTGACCATATTAAAAGCTCCGTTGCTTTTGCGCTTGACGGCATGAAGATCGGCATCGACTGCGCCAACGGTTCAGCCTGCCGCACAGCGGAAAAGCTGTTTACCGAGCTGGGCGCGACCTGCTTTATGCTTTCGGATAACCCGGACGGCGTGAATGTAAACGACAACTGCGGTTCCACACATATGGAAAATCTGATGACGTTTGTAAAAGAGAATGATCTGGACGCCGGTATTGCGTTTGACGGCGACGCAGACCGCTGCCTTGCGGTGGACGAAAAGGGTCAGCTGGTTGACGGCGATTTTCTGATGGCCATTTGTGCGGCGGACCTGAAAAGCCGCGGCAAGCTTGCAAAGAATTCCGCCGTGGGCACCATTATGACAAACATGGGCTTTAACCGCTTCTGTGATGAAAACGGAATTAAATTTGCCGCCACCAAGGTGGGCGACCGCTATGTGCTGGAGGAGATGCTCCAGGAGGGCTACAACTTCGGCGGCGAGCAAAGCGGCCATATTATTTTCCGCGACTTTGCTACAACCGGCGACGGCGAATTGACTGCCGCACAGCTTTTAAGCATCGTGCACCGCCGGCAGGCAAAGCTGTCAAGCCTTGCCACGCTGATGACCCGCTACCCGCAGGTTATGGTAAACGTGCAGGTCGGGCCGGAAGGTAAGCTTCGTTTCTACACCGATACAGAGGTGAAGGACGCAATCGAAAAGGCAAAGGCAAAACTCGGCGGCAACGGCCGCATTGTGGTGCGCCCGTCCGGTACGGAGCCGCTGCTGCGTGTGATGATTGAGGGCGAGGACCACGAGTATATCGGCGTGCTTGCCAATTCTGTTGCAGATGTAATGCGGGAAAGACTCGCATAAAATATAGATTAATAGTTGAGGTAAAATTTTGAGAGCAGCAAACTGGAAGGACTACGAACTAATCGATACATCCGGCGGGGAGCGGCTGGAGCGGTGGGGGAATATCATCCTCATCCGCCCCGACCCGCAGATTATATGGGACACGCCAAAAACCAACCCGCTGTGGAAGCAGGCGCACGCCCGCTACCACCGTGCCCAAACGGGCGGAGGAAGCTGGCAGGAGCTGAAAAAAGTACCGGCCATGTGGAAAATTGAATATAGCGGGCTGACATTCCAGCTGAAAACCATGGGCTTCAAGCACACCGGTATTTTCCCGGAACAGGCTGTAAACTGGGATTTCGCCATGCAGAAAATCCGGGCGGCGAACCGGCCGGTAAAGGTGCTGAACCTGTTCGGCTACACCGGCGCGGCTACGCTGGCCTGTTTAAAAGCGGGCGCGGAGGTTTGCCATGTGGACGCTTCCAAAGGAATGGTCGCGTGGGCCAGGGAAAACGCCGCCGCGTCCGGACTGGGCGACCGCCCGGTGCGCTGGCTGGTGGATGACTGCGTGAAATTCGTACAGCGCGAACAGCGCCGCGGCAACACCTATGACGGAATCATTATGGACCCGCCGTCTTACGGCCGCGGCCCGAACGGCGAGGTTTGGAAGCTGGAGGAGCAGCTTTATCCGCTGGTGGAACTGTGTGTTCCCGTCCTTTCCGAAAATCCGCTGTTTTTCATATTGAATTCCTACACCACCGGCCTTTCTCCGGCGGTTATGGAATATCTTCTGGGCGTGCTGATTCAGAAGAAATTCGGCGGCAGCGTTTCTTCCGATGAAATCGGCCTGCCGGTCACCGAAAGCGGCCTTGTCCTGCCCTGCGGCAGCACCGCGATTTGGCAGAGCGGGAACTGATATAAAGACTTATTATTTGGCAGAATGTTTACGGCAAATTTACAGAAATACAATTAGGCAGGTACAAAAATGGATTATATTAAGGCGGAAAATGTTACATTTTCTTATGATGAGCCGGAATCGGACGAGCAGCATGATGTGCTCAACGGCGTTTCGCTGACCATTCAAAAGGGTGAGTTTGTGGCGCTTTTGGGGCACAACGGTTCGGGAAAATCCACCATGGCGAAACAGTTCAACGCCATGCTGCTGCCCAGCGGCGGCAAGGTGTTTGTGGACGGTATGGACACGGTGGACGAAAGCGTGCTCTACGAAATACGCCGCCGTGTCGGCCTGGTTCTGCAAAACCCCGACAACCAGCTTGTTGCAAGCATCGTGGAAGAAGACGTTGCGTTCGGCCCCGAAAATCTGGGCGTTCCTCCCGCCGAAATCCGCCAAAGGGTTGACGATGCGCTGAAGGCTGTTGAAATGTACGATTTCCGCTTAAACGCCCCGTACAAGCTTTCCGGCGGGCAAAAGCAGCGCATTGCCATTGCGGGCATTATTGCCATGCAGCCCGACTGTATCGTATTGGACGAGCCGACCGCAATGCTTGACCCGCGCGGCCGCACCGAGGTGCTCACCACCATTCAGAAGCTGAACCGAGACAGTGGCATTACGATCATTTTAATTACGCATTATATGGATGAAGCTGTCCTGGCCGACCGTGTGATCGTAATGGACAGCGGCAATATTTTAACCGAGGGAACGCCGCGGGAGGTGTTTTCCCAGGTGGAGCTGCTGAAACAGCATCAGCTGGACGTGCCGCAGGCGACCGAGCTCATCTACCGCCTGAAATCCAGCGGGTTCAGCCTGCCGGACTGCGCGCTGAATATTGAAGAGTGCGTGGCGGCGCTGGAACCGCTTCTAATAAAGTGAATCGCGGGTTAAAATCCGTTGCCTATGGAGCAAGCAGTTTCTTTTTAAAGGTGATTTCGCCCCGGATTCCGGTGGCAGTTGACTTGAAGCACAGTTAGGAGAAGCATATGCCTATCATTGAAACAAAAGATTTAACATACACTTACGGCGAAGGAACCCCGTTTTGCAAAACGGCGGTGGATCATGTGAATATTTCCATTGAGCAGGGGGAGTTTATCGGCCTGATCGGCCACACCGGCTCGGGGAAATCCACCCTGATTCAACAGCTGAACGGGCTTTTGCGCCCCACCGGCGGCACCGTCCTTTTAAACGGAAAAGATATTTGGGCGGAACCGAAAAAAATCCGCAGTGTGCGTTTTCAGGTCGGCATGGTGTTCCAGTACCCGGAGCATCAGCTTTTCGAGGAAACAGTGCTGAAGGATATCGCCTTTGGCCCCGGCAATATGGGACTGAGCCGTCAGGAGGTTGAAAAGCGTTCCCGCGAAGCGGCGGAGTTCGTCGGCTTAAAGGACGACCTGCTGGAAAAAAGCCCGTTTGAGCTTTCCGGCGGGGAAAAACGCCGGGTTGCCATTGCCGGGGTAATCGCAATGGACCCGGATGTGCTGATTTTGGACGAGCCCACGGCGGGGCTTGACCCGCGCGGCCGCGATGTGCTTCTGAGCCAGATTGTCAGCTACCATGAAGTCCGGCACAACACCGTAATCCTCGTTTCCCACAGTATGGAGGATATTGCCCGCACCGCAGACCGTGTGCTGGTAATGAACTCCGGAAAAGCGGAGCTGTTCGACACAACGAAAAATGTGTTTGCGCAGGATGAAAAGCTGGAGGAAATCGGCCTGCGTGTACCGCAGATTACCAAGATTATGTCGGTTTTAAAGAGTAAGGGCTACCCTGTGACAACGGTGCTCACGCTCGAGCAGGCAATCCGGCAGCTGATGCCGCTGCTGAAAAAAGGAGGCCGGGAAAATGGTTAGAGATATTACGCTCGGGCAGTATTTTCCGGGGCACTCCCTGATTCACCGCCTTGACCCGCGCGTGAAAATCGCGCTTACGTTTGTCTATATCATCTTTATTTTTGTCGCGTCCAATTTTCAGAGCCTGCTGATTATGGTGGCGCTGATTTTAGGGGTTCTGCTTCTTTCCGGGGTGCCGCTCAAACAATATTTTAAAAGCTTGAAGGCAATCATTTTTGTCGTGCTTTTTACTTCTATACTAAACCTGTTCTACGGCGGCGGGCGCGTAATTTGGGGCTGGGGCTTTTTACAGATTACCACCGGCGGCGTTTCCAACGCTATTTTTATCACAATCCGTATCATCAGCCTGATTTTATTCAGCTCCGTGCTGACCTTCACCACTTCGCCGACCGAACTGACCGACGCGCTGGAACGCATTATGAAGCCGCTGAAGCTGCTGCATGTTAAGGTGCATGAAATTGCCATGATGATGACCATCGCACTGCGCTTTGTGCCGACCCTGCTGGAGGAGACCGACAAGATTATGAGCGCGCAGAAGGCGCGGGGAGCCGATATGGAAAGCGGCGGTTTGATGCAGCGCATCAAGGCGCTCATCCCGATTTTGATTCCGCTTTTCGTTTCTTCATTCCGGCGTGCCTACGACCTTGCCATGGCGATGGAGTGCCGCTGCTACCACGGCGGCGAGGGCCGCACCAAAATGAAGGTGCTGCATGCCACCGGCCGGGACGTGATTGCGGTGGGCTGCACCGCGGTGATTTGCGCGGCGGTGATTTTCTGCGGAATTTACTTTCCGCCCGCAATTCGGTAACATCTGTTTTAAACGCGGCGTTTGGCGCCAAAAGGAGTTTTTATGAGGAATTTGCTGCTGACTGTCTGCTACGACGGTGCAAACTACCACGGCTGGCAAATACAGCAGAATGCCGTTGCGGTACAACAGGTTTTTCAGGAGGCGCTTTGTAAAGTGCTCGGCGAAAAACCCGATATCAAAGGCTGCAGCCGCACCGATTCCTTTGTGCACGCACGGGAATACTGCATCAGCCTGAAAACAGAGCACACCATCCCGTGCGAACGGCTGGTGGGTGCGCTGAACCACTTTTTACCCGATGATATTGCGGTGCGCGGCTGCCGGGAGGTTGCCCCCGAATTTCACGCGCGCTACTCCTGTACCGGTAAGGAATATGTGTACCAAATTTGGAACAATCCGGTGCGCGACCCGTTTTTGCAGCGCCGCGCGCTGCACTACTGGTATCCGCTCGATTTGGAACGGCTCAACCGGGCCGCCGCCTGCTTTCTGGGCGCGCACGACTTTACCTCGTTCTGTACACTGGACACCCGCGAGCGCGGCGATATGACGCGTACCGTGACAAAAGCGGAGGTGCGACGCGAGGGGGATCTTGTCCTTTTTACCGTCGCGGCTGACGGATTCCTTTATAATATGGTGCGTATTATGGTCGGTACGCTGCTGCGTGTGGCGCAGGGCAAGCTGGAACCGCAGGATGTCGCCGGGGTGATTGAAGCAAAAGACCGTAAGGCCGCGGGCCCGACCGCTCCGCCCTATGGATTATATTTAAACCGGGTTTTTTACGAGGATGTGAAATCATGAGCAACGGGCAGCGTTTTGACACAGCGGAAATTGATGTAGCAAAACACAGCGCACCACGGGAACGCCGCAGGAAAAACCGCGGAAAAAAGCACGAGGGCCGCGTACCCGGCTGGGTTTACCGCATTATCGTGATTTTGATTCTGTGTGTTGTGACCATGCTGCTTTGGTTTAACCGCAATAATTTAACCCCTTCCAATGTGGTGGAATGGGTGCAGACGCAGGTGGTCGGTATGGGCACCGGCGACGGCTACCCTTACAACATTACCGGGAGCGTGGTTTCCCCCGGCAATTTCAAATCTGTAAATAAAGAACTTGTTATGACCCGGGATACCGAACTCACGGTGCTCAATTCCACAGCGAAGGAAGTAATCAGCCGCCAGCACAGCTTTTCCAGCCCGGTGATGAAGCTGAACGGCCCAAGAACGCTGATTTATAATTTGGGCGGCAAGGGGTATCAGCTGGAAAGCCAAAGCGGAACCATTGTGAAAGCGGAGACACAGCAAAATATCCTGGCCGGCGCGCTTGCTTCGAACGGGCGCTATGCCCTGATTACGCAGGCGGACGGCTACTGCGGATGTTTTACCGCTTATACGGCCGACAACAAGGTCTTGTTCCAATACTGGTTTTCCGACTATTACCCGACCGCGGCCGCGCTGAACGCAAACGGAACCCGGGCGGTTGTAACCGGGGTTTCCGCCAAAGACGGCGGGCTGACCTCTGCCGTGTATCTGCTCGATTTCAGCAATACCAAAACGGTTGAGCCGTTTGCCGTTTACTCGGAAAATATGATGATTGGCGCCGCTTACTGTGACGACGGCACAGCGGTCGCGGTCGGCGACAAGCTGACCGCGGTGATTAACACAAACACACGAAAAAAAACAGACTACGATTATCAAGGGCTTCAGCTTGCTGCATATGATGTAGATACCGGAAGAACCGTGCTGAGCCTTTCTCCGTATAAGGATTCCACAGACAGCAAACTGATCGTGCTCAACAGCGCCGGTCAGGCGACAGCTTCTGTTTCGCTCAAACAGCAAATCAAGTCTGTTTCACTTTTCGGTGACACCGCGGCCGCACTGGCTGACGGAAAGGTGTACTTCTACTCAGCGTCCACGGCGAGTAGTCAGGGCAGCAGCAGTGCGGGCAGCGACGCCAAGGCGATTACCCTTTGCGACGAAAGCTCCGTCTATATTTTGGGTGTTTCCGAAGTGCGCCTTGCGAAAAGCAGGTAGCGGCTTGTGCTAAATGGTATTTTGTGCTATATTATCTGATATAAATATAAGTTCATTCCCAGGAACCACTGCGTCGGCCTTTTTCGCAAACCCTCATCAGGTCAGTGATTCCCCAATTGGAGGAAAAAGTGGGTACAATACTGGATATCATCCTATGCGTAATCGTTTTGTGTTTTGTCATTTCCGGCTTTCGAGTCGGGCTGATCCGCTCGCTGATCGAACTGGTCGGCTATCTTTTTGCGGTTATTGCATCGGTTGTGCTTGCCAATCACCTTACCGGCGCGGTTTATACTTATTTTTTCAATGCGAAAACGGTTAATATGCTCGATTACGCAATCGTGAAAGTAATTACGACAGCCGTGATTTTTGTATTGCTGCAGCTTTTGGTACGGCTTGTTTCAAATGCGCTCGACACCGTTTGCAGGCTGCCGGTTCTGCATCAGGTCAATTCGCTGCTCGGCGGCGTTTTTGGACTTTTGAAGGGTGTTTTGGTGGTGTTTTTGTTCTGTGCCGCTTTGCAGCTCCTGCTTCCGCTGATTACTGCGAAGTATCCAAACATTACGCAAAAGGAAATTGGGCGGTCATGCATTTATCAATACGCAACTGTAAATAATCCTATCTATAGACTATATCAGGATCAAGCGGAAATTTAGAATGAGGTAAACAAGAATGAAAGACAGAAATAAGAATATTAATATACCAAACACATTGTCGGTTTTGCGCATCATTCTAATCATTCCGTTTGTGATTTATTTTACACATGATCAAATCGGGCAGGCGGCGGCAGTGCTGATTGTTTCCGGACTGTCGGATTCGTTTGACGGCATCATTGCACGCAAGTTCAACCAGTTTACCGAACTGGGGCAAATGCTTGACCCGCTTTCCGACAAACTGACCCAGGGCGCGGTGGCTGTCTGCCTTGCGATTAAACAGCCGGCCTTGATTCCGCTGCTTGCCATCTTTGTTATAAAAGAAATTTTAATGGTGGGCGCCGCCTGTCTGCTGATTCGAAAAAGCAAAAGGCCCGGCGGTTCCAAGTGGTACGGCAAGGTTGCCACGACGCTGTTCTACGTTTCCTTTACAATTATCGTTGCGTTAAAGGGAATCTGGGGGATTGAAAACCTTTGGGTGACTGTAACGCTGCTTTCCATTACGGCGGCATTCATGATTTACGCATTTGTTCAGTATGCAAAGGTGTTTCTTGCCATCCTGCGGTCGGACGATCCGCAGTACGCCATGAATATGCATGAAGTGATGGACAATAAAAACAAGTAAACAACAATTATATTTAGTAAGAGAAGAGTGAGTTTTGCCCATGATATGTTCAAGATGCCATAAAAGACCGGCGGTTGTATTTATTTCGCCCACGGTCGATTCAAAAGAGAGCCGCGGACTTTGCCTTGTATGCGCCAAGGAGCTTGGAATAAAGCCTGTCAACGATTTGATGGAAAAGATGGGTATTACCGATGATCAGATGGAGGCCATGGAGGCGGAGCTCAACGAGCTCATGACGACAAATCCGGAAGAAAACGATGAGAACAGTGAGGAAGACGGTTTTGTGCCGGGCGGCGCCGCGACCTTCCCGTTCCTCCAAAATATTTTCTCGGGAAATGACAATAATACCGAGCAGGTTCAAAACAGTGAAACCGCGAAAAAAGAGAAAAAAGAAAAACATAAAACCAAGCGCAAGCACCTTGACGCCTATTGCACCAATCTGACCGCGAAAGCCAAAAACGGCGAGATCGACAATATAGTCGGGCGCGACAAGGAAATTGCACGCGTGGTTCAAATTCTGAGCCGCCGCACAAAGAATAACCCCTGCTTAATCGGTGAACCGGGCGTTGGCAAAACCGCCGTGGCGGAAGGCCTTGCCCTACGCATTGCAAGCGGCAATGTCCCCTCAAGACTTCAGAAAAAGGAAATCCATCTGCTTGACCTTACTGCGCTGGTAGCCGGCACACAGTTCCGTGGCCAGTTTGAAAGCCGCATCAAGGGCCTTGTGGACGAGGTGAAGGCCGAGGGAAATATCATTCTGTTTATCGACGAGGTTCACAACCTTGTGGGCACGGGTGACGCCGAAGGTTCCATGAACGCGGCCAATATTTTAAAGCCCGCTCTTTCCCGCGGCGAAATTCAGGTAATCGGTGCCACTACCTTTGTGGAATATCGCAAATACATTGAAAAGGATGCCGCGTTGGAACGGCGTTTTCAGCCTGTAACAATTGCGGAGCCGTCCATTGATGAAACCATCGATGTGCTCATGGGGATTAAATCCTATTATGAAGCGTACCACCGTGTCCGCGTACCGGAATCGATTATACGGCGCGCCGTCGTACTTTCGGAGCGCTACATCAATGACCGTTTCCTGCCGGATAAGGCAATTGACCTGCTTGACGAGTCGTGTGCCTGTGCCGCGCTGCGCAATGATTTAATGGCAAGCTACGACACCACGAACGCAGAACTGGAAAAGCTGAAGGAGCAGGAGGAAGAGCAGACGGCCGACGGCGCCGAGCCGGATTATGAAAAGCTTGCCGAAATCCGCACTGAAATTTCCCGGTTGGAAGAAAAGAGCAAAGAGCTCGCTCCGGCTGCCCTCGGTTCAGAGGTAGAGGAAAAGGATATTGCAAAGGTAATTGAATTATGGACGGGAATTCCCGCCAGCCGTATTCAGGAAAATGAGCTGAAAAAGCTTTCTGATATTGAAGCCACGCTGAATTCCAAGATTATCGGCCAAAAGGAAGCGGTTGCGGCTGTTTCCGCAGCCATTCGCCGCAGCAGGGTGCAGATCAGCCCCCGCCGCCGCCCGGCTTCGTTCATCTTTGTCGGCCCGACCGGCGTGGGGAAAACCGAGCTGGTCAAGGTGCTTTCCAAGGAACTGTTTGACACGCCTGAAACACTGATCCGCCTTGACATGTCCGAGTTTATGGAGAAGCATTCCGTATCGCGCATTATCGGTTCGCCTCCGGGCTATGTCGGTTACGACGAAGCCGGCCAGGTAACGGAAAAGGTGCGCCGCCGTCCATACTCCGTGCTTCTTTTTGATGAAATTGAAAAGGCACACCCGGACGTGATGAATATCCTTCTGCAAATTCTTGACGAGGGCCGCATTACGGACGCGCACGGCCGCACGGTCAATTTTGAAAATACGGTTCTGGTAATGACCTCCAATGCCGGAAGTGAGAAAAAGGAGGGTGCGCTCGGTTTTGCCAAGAATGAAACCGATGTTACCCGCGAAAAGGCAATGAAGGCTCTGGCTGACTTCCTGCGCCCCGAATTCCTGAGCAGGGTAGATGAGGTCATTGTATTCCGTACGTTGAATACAGACGATTTTGAGGCGATTTCCCACCTGATGCTGGATGAATACGTCGGCTCGCTGCAGGAACGCGGCATAAAGCTGGTGTATGATGCAAAAGCAACCCGCTGGCTGGCCGAACACGCAATCGGCGGCAAAAGCGGTGCCAGGGATCTGCGCAATTTAATCCGCCGCCAGGTGGAGGATAAGATTGCGTCGCTGATTGTGGAAAATCATGAGGAAACAATTGTCGGTATTGCGGTTACGGCCGATGAAACCGGCATCAAGGTCGATGTTCTGAAATAAATATTTTTACAATGGCTGGCTAAAATGGAATTTATCATTGACATTTGCCACTGAACTATGCTACAATAATAGCCGTCGCTAAAATGCGAGTGTAGTTCAGTGGTAGAACTCCAGCCTTCCAAGCTGGTCGTGTGGGTTCGATTCCCATCACTCGCTCCATGGCACTTTGCGCCAATAGCTCAGCTGGATAGAGCAACTGCCTTCTAAGCAGTAGGTCAGGGGTTCGAGTCCCTTTTGGCGCGCCATATATGGTGGATGTAGCTTAGTTGGTTAAAGCGCCAGTTTGTGGCACTGGAGATCGTGGGTTCGAATCCCATCTTCCACCCCATAAAAAAAGTGGCGCGGGACAGGCTTGCCTGTTCTGCGCATAATATTGGGCTGTAGCCAAGGGGTAAGGCAACGGACTTTGACTCCGTCATTCCGTAGGTTCAAATCCTGCCAGCCCAGCCAAGAAGCCTGTCTTCGGGCTCCGTTCGCGGACAGGCATTTTATTGTTGACAACAGCGCTATTAGCTGGTATAATATACAGGTTGTCATGAATCATTAGCTCAGTCGGTAGAGCACTTGACTTTTAATCAAGGTGTCCGGGGTTCGAATCCCCGATGGTTCACCAAAATAGAAAGAGCACCCACAGGGGTGCTTTTTATTTTGCCATTGGGGTGAGAACCCCAATGGTGCAGGTAGGAAGAAAAGGGAAAATTCCGTTTATGCTTAGCTGATGGAGGAATTCGCGAAACGCGGGCGGAGCGTGCCAACACCCGGATCCCCGATGGTTTAACAGAAACAAAAGCCTTACAATCACTAGGATTGTAAGGCTTTTGTTTTGTAGCTTGAGCGCAAACAACCACTAGCTCCGCTGGTGGAACCAAACACTATCAATGACCTGGGTAGCCTTCATCCCGTTTTCAAGTAGAAAGTCGGTGCCGATGAAGATATCGCTGACTCGTTCCAGCATGGCGGACAGAATTCCAAACTGTATGTCCGAATGCAAAATTCCTTTATCGGCCGCCTGTTTCAAAAGCTTTTGAAACTCAATAAGCTTAAACTGTTTCAGATTCTCAATCTTTGTCCATTCGTCCGGGTAAAATAGCTTAAGTCTGTTATTTTTTCTTTTATTGTGTTTGCTGTTTTTATAAACTCTTCCTCTGACTTACCGGTAGGGTCTTCCAGCCCCCAATCTTCGCGATGCTTGCAGGGAAGGTAGGGGCACTGCACTCCGCAGCCCATAGTAACAACAATGTCAACCGGCGGAAGCTCTTCTAAAAGCTTTGGATGCTGGGTTTGGTTCATATCGACCCCATAGAGCTTTTTCATGACTTTCACCGCGTCCGGATTGATTTCATTTTTAATTTCGGTACCTGCGGAATACGCTTCAAAGTCATTGGCCGCGATGATTTTGCTGATCGCTTCCGCCATTTGAGAACGGCAGGAATTATGCGTGCACACAAACGCGACTTTTATCTTTTGATCCATTTTTAACTCCCTTCGTTTGCAGAACTCTCTTTCCCGGTGAAAAATTTACCTTTCATATAAAGCGCGAAACGAACCAGCGAAATCATGATCGGCACTTCGATCAACGGCCCGATGACAGCGGCAAACGCCTGACCGGAGCTGATTCCGAAAATTGCAACCGAAACGGCAATTGCAAGCTCAAAGTTATTGCTCGCAGCCGTAAAGGATAAAGTGGAAGCGTGACGATAGTCAAATCCTAATTTGTAGGAAAGGAAAAAGCTGACCACAAACATAACCACAAAGTACAGAAGGAGCGGAACGGCAATCCGAACCACATCCAAAGGAAGCTGAACAATATATTGTCCTTTCAGCAGGAACATAATCACAATCGTATACAGGAGTGAAATCAGCGCGAGTGGTGAAATCTTAGGAAGAAAGGCGGTATTGAGCCAGTCTTTACCCTTAAAGTGAATCACCAGAAAACGTGTCGCAATTCCTGCGGCAAACGGAATTCCGAGGTAAATCAGCACGCTGCGCGCTACGTCTAACATGGTAACGCTGACTGCTTCCCCGCCCCAGGGAAGACGGAAGGCTCGGGGGAGGACGGTGACGAAAAGCCAGATATAAACGGAATAGAGCAATATTTGAAAAATCGCGTTCAAAGCGACCAAAGCAGCACAAAACTCATTGTCACCCTTTGCCAGGGTGTTCCAGATAATGACCATTGCAATACAGGGAGCAATTCCGATAATGATTACTCCGATTGCATAATCCGGTTTATCCGGAAGCAGAAGAACCGCCAGCAAAAACATCAGCAACGGCCCGATCACCCAGTTTTGCAGCATTGCCAGACCGAATACCTTTTTATTCCCGGTCACTTTGCCGAGTTCTTCGTACTTTACCTTGGTCAGCGGCGGATACATCATTAAAATCAGCCCAACCGCAATCGGCCATGAAATAGTGCCGGTGCTCAAATTACTGATTGAATTTGCTGCCGCAGGGAAAAGATTTCCCATCGTAATACCGAGCGCCATGGCAATAAAAATCCACAGGGTTAAAAAACGATCCAAGAAGGAAAGGCGGCCGCCCGCTTTTTCCATGTTGATTCCTCCAATGCTTAATTATTTAGCAGTTCAAGCAGTTTTTCTCCCTTGACCTCAAAAGGTTTCCAGGGGATAACGGCATAATTGCCGTTTGAAATCTGCTCTACCTTTTGTATCCACTGCGACTCCGCCGCTGCCTTTGCCTTTAGGAACTCACTTGCCGTATCGGTTAAGGAATAACTGGAATTGATTACCCACCACTTTACGGTAAGCCCCGCGCGCTTTAAATCGTCCGACAGGCGCTGGGCTTCGTAAAACGGCGTAGTTTCAGCAAGCGTCACAATGACGACTTCCGTTTCGTTCGGATTTTTCAGCCGCGGAAGAAGGGCTTTTGCAGCTTCAGAAACATCGCCGCCGGAATTTTCAATTTGCTGGTTATAGCTTTGGGTTGATTCCAGTAAAAGAATCGTATGGCCGGTGGGAGCAGTGTCAATAATCACCGTTTCCTCATTGCTTTTTGCCACAATTTCAGCAAATGCCCGAAATACGGCGATTTCCTGCGTACATGGGGAGCGTAAATCTTCTTTTACGTATTCAAGGTCATTCTCAGGCATTGTTTGCCGTGCTTTGGCGAGAACTTCCTCCTGATACTTTTCCAATTCTCTTTTTTCGTCAATATGGCTTACGGAAATATTGTTTTCCGAACCCATCACAAAGCTCAGGTGATCTGCCGGGTCCGTGGTTGCAAGATGCACTTTTTGACCCTTTTGGCTCAAGCCGAGCGCGATGGCAGCGGCAATTGTTGTTTTTCCTACGCCGCCCTTTCCCATCGTAAACACGACTTTCTTTCCGGATTGATAGATTTCGTTCACGATATCAGTCAGTCGATAAGCATCCGGAAGGGTTTCTACTGTTCCCTCAGAAGGTTTACCTGCATAATAAAGCAATCTTCTCACATTTTCAATACCGGTTATGTTGTAAGCGCGAAGAGGCACCAGAGTAATTGAAATCTTCGAAAAATCGTTCGGGATACCGAATAATGCTGCCTGCTGTTTCTCATATAAGGCCGTTTCCACCGTGTCATCTTTGTCATGGTTTAGCAGGATTCCATTCATAACAAGCATTTGATTATTGATTCCCAACGCTCCAAGCTCTTCAGAAGCCCTTTTTGCTTCAAGAATCGGCGCCGTTTCCGGCCTGGTCACAAGTATAAGCGTTGTAAGACTGCCGTCTGCAAGTGTCTCAACCGCCTTTTTATACACTGCTTTTTTACTTTCCAAACCGGACAGCTGTCCAAGGCAGGATGCCCCGTGTGTACTTTCGCTGATGAATCCGCTCCATGCAGACGGAAGCTGGAGCATTCGAAGGGTATGGCCGGTAGGAGCTGTGTCAAAAATAATGTGATCAAAATTCTTTTCTTTCTCTTCGTCAGTCAAGAACGCGGAAAATTCATTGAATGATGCGATTTCAACCGTGCAGGAACCCGAAAGCTGTTCCTCCATGTTGCGGATAACGGAATCCGGGAATTTGCCGCGGTACGGGCCAATCACAGATTCCCGGTATTCGGCAGCGGCAGCAAGCGGGTCAAGATTGGTTACCACAAGACCCGGTGCTTCCTTGATTTCAGTTCCTTTGTTTGTCAGTTCAAGTCCAAAAACATCCTGCAGATTGGATGCGGGGTCAGTGCTGACAAGAAGCACTTTTTTCCCTGTGTCCGCAAGGGCAACGGCTGTGGCGCAGGCAATCGAAGTCTTACCCACGCCGCCCTTGCCGGTGAAAAACAGGTACTTTGTCATTGCCGCTTCAGACGGATTATATAGCTCCATTTTCATAGGTTCATCCCTTTTAACAACAGCCTTTTGGGCCGCAATTGCATTTGGTTACTTTCACTTTTAACGTCGGGTTTGGCACATCGATTTTCACGCCCAGGTAGCGGGAAAACTCCTCGTTAGACGGGTAACTGCCGGTTTTGATAATCTTGCCATCCACCATTGTAATTGGCAGAACATCCGCTCCGCTCTGGTTCAAAGCGTTGCTGACAGCCTCGCTGTGCATAAAGCCCTGTGGCTCGGAAGACAGATTGTGCCTCGTCACTTCAATCCCGGACTTTTTCAAATTTTCGATAACAGCTGCGATTCTTATAAGCTCAGGATTAACGGAAGGGCCGCATACCCCGGTAGAACAGCACATTGCAGGATCATAAATTACCATTTTGCTCATTAAAAACAACCCCTTTTAAATATTTATCATAGATAAAAATCTATTATATTGAATTTTATCTATATTTATTATATGCAAAGTCAAATAGAAATGCTCAAAAGTGAAATGCTTAGAAATCAGCAGCACTCTGAGCTTGAACAATCACAGGAAGGTTCACTGCCCGCTAGCAGGCCTTTTATGATGGCGGCAGCACATCCAACGCCGGGCGTTACGGAAATGGCGGAAAATGCACAGTTTTGGGAACAGGCTCCGCATTCCATGCAGCTATCCAGGTCCATGATTTTTGCTTTACCGCCAGAAAGTTCAAAAACTTTATGCGGGCAGACATTTACACACATACCGCAGCCAACGCATTGTTCAGAATTGAGTTTTAAGGTTACTACATTTTTTAAATATTGATGTTTCACAGCGAATCACCCCTTAATGAAACATTTTTATTATGCTGTCTGCCAGCAATAATATCATACCGACGAAGGAGGATACCAACATGATTGGAATAGCCAAGCGCATTTCTTTGTTAACACCGGTGGGGGAAGTGTAAGTAGAACTTCCGGTAAAATTCATTGCTGTATATGCGGAAACACACGGCAGCATACACAGATAAGATATTGCTTTCAAAATGCCGAACTGCATCAACCCGCCGTTAATCAGGACAAGTGCTGCAGTCCATAAAACGCCGAGCAAAGCACCTTTAAATGAGAATGCACGCCCTGGAATCCATGGCAGTAAAATCGGCGTAACGATGCATCCCGTTATCACAGCGCCTAAAAATCCAATGACTTCTGTCAGCCCAAATCCACCCAGTCCGACTGCATTCAGAATAAACAAGATACCAAAGAAGACAATGAGCGGTTTGGTCCAGTAAACAAGATCCACCGGCGTCAGTACAAGTCTGTTGGTAAGCGTAAACCTGACTTCTCTCATTTCCGGCGTGGCTTTCATGCCGGCGCCAAGAAACGCTTTTACGTCCGAGGCCCGAACTGGGCCGTAAATTACATGGAAACCGCTTCTCTTTGCCACTTCATGTGCTGCCACACCTGTCGCTCCAAGCTGTGGGAGGATGACTGTTCTATGCTTTACTATTTCAACAAGTTTAGCAGCTTCAATACGATGTACCAGTTCCTCGGTTCCAAAGGTGCCCTTTCCTGCAGCGCACCAAACGTTCACACCCTTTGTATCGAGGACTAAAATCCAAAGGTTTAACCCATCCAGTTCCTTGCGCAGACTATCAAAAGTGAGTTTGTAGTTAGCAGTTACGAGAACCGGCGAATTTTCATCCGGTTTTCCCACGCTGTATAGGCCGGGAACGACCTTGTAATTCATACGCCCGATGCCCCAGCGGACGCGCCACGCTCCAACGATATCTTTCGTGGTAAGTACTGTGGAAACCCGCGGAACCGCCCCGGCCGTTGTAACATTCAATCCGGCAATATAGGGTACTTGAGGGATGGATGGAGCGTTACGGCAGCAATCGGTTGTATCTTGTTCGGTACCACAGCACGCCGATTTTTCGTGGCCCATATTATCGCCTCCTGTTTCTAGCCGCAATCCGGGCAATCTGATTTCCGATATGTGTGACAAATACAATCTTTTTTGTCACTGGTCAGGTGCTTCCAATATTCGTAAATTTGCTTTATGACAGCATCATTCAGTGTGTAGTGCATCCATGCCCCTTCACGAACCCCGTTTACAATGCCGCATTCCGTTAATATTTTCATGTGATAAGAAAGCGTGGGCTGCGTTATATTAAAAGACTTTAAAATATCACAGGCACAAAGTTCCCCACACGAAAGCATGTCGATAATTTTAAGGCGCGTTTCATCGGAAAGTGCTTTAAAAAGCAGAGCATAATCCGCATAACTGTTTTCCATAGAACATAGAAGCCCCCTTTAATATAGACAAGTATCTATATTTAATTTTATCTATATAATAGCGAAATCTGCTTGATTTGTCAATATGGTTCTCTGCAATAAAAAGGCATTCACTTCCATAGTGAATGCCTTAGGCCGTCGACAAAAAGGTGTTCTACGCAACGCGCAGAGCACCTTTTTGATTATAGTTGAAGCGAAAATAGCCACCAGCTCTGCTGGTGTGGGATAAAGGTTTATAGCTTGTTGCGTGCCTTCGCAGCGAAGCGAAGAAGCCGGCAATTTGTTGCTAACTATCAACAAGCAAAGCTTATATGAATTCGTCCGTTCACGGGCTGTAGGGCAGGTGAGCAATCGACAACTTTTTCGATACGTCTTGAGATGTGTGCCTGCACAATGCCCTTCCAGGGCTTAATCACGCCTCCTGCTCAGCCGGAGGTTTTGACTTATTGAAAGCATCATACCGGTTTTATCTGTCAGATACGGTAATGGAATTAGTGGAAATTTATGGATTTTTTAATCTTCTTTATGGATTAACTTATCCAAAATATTCCAGTATATTGAAATATTACCAATAAATGGTATATTTATAATTAATAAAAAATTTTAAGTTTATTATATTTTTTAATGTTATTTGTACATGATTTTCCTTAAATTGCTTTTATATTTTATATTACCGCATTATGTCGATAATTCAATCATTCTGTATTAATATGAACTATTGTATCATTTTGTTTTGTAAAGCATAAATCCATGCTTTTTCAATAATATTATAATGGAGAGAGGAATGAAAAGTGAGTACCCAACTACGCAAAAAGGCCCTTTCGCTGCTTCTCGCAATTGTGCTGTCAACAGGGACGGTCACTGCTCCCCTTTTGTCGGCAAGCGCTTCCACAGTACAGCAGAGCAATCCCTGGAAAGACAGCGCCGCCTGGCCCGCACTGACAGCGAAAGCTCCCATGAGCGCCCCGGACAATGTAAAATTTACCCACAAAGAATACACCGGACAGGCGTATGAAGACCCGGACGGAAAATATGTGCGCGCTTCCGATGTATTCGGCGTGAACCGGGAGTCCGTCCATACCTCAGCATCGGTTCCCTATGCTTCCGTGGATTCCGCTGTAAACGGGGCGGTCAACTTTGCCAAGGAAGATTCGGATTATGTGCAGATGCTGACCGGCGAAGGCAGCGACTGGGACCTGACGGTAGTTCAGAACGCGGAGCAGGGACAAAAATTTTTAGACGGCAGATTTATGAGCCAAAGCTACCAGAAAAAAGCCGAAGATGGCTGGAAGACCGTCCAACTGCCCGCGAGCTGGACACATTACGGCTTTGATTTCCCCATCTACACAAATATACAAATGCCATGGCAGAGCAAATACGACACCAATGTTAATGCGCCCAACGCACCCGTCAATTACAACCCGGTTGGCTTCTACCGTAAGACATTTAGGCTAAAGGACACCATGCTACAGAAAAACGGCCGAGTTTTTATTTCCTTTCAGGGTGTGGAATCCGCGTATTATGTCTATGTCAACGGGTATGAAGTCGGATACAGCGAAGACACCTACCGCCCGCACGAATTCGACATTACCGACTACCTGAATCCGCAGGGGCAGGAAAACACCCTCGCGGTCGAGGTGCATAAATTTTGTGACGGAACTTGGATGGAAGATCAGGACATGATTTATTACGGCGGGATTTTCAGGGATATTTACCTGGTATCCACCCCGCTGGTACACCTCAATGATTACCGCGTCATCACGGATTTGGACGATACCTACACCGATGCCATGTTGAAGCTTTCCACCTCTGTGAAAAATTACAGTACGGAGAGCGCCTCCACCTATGCAATCGACGTAAAGCTGTTTGATGCGGTCGGAAAAAATCTGTTCGAAGAAAATCCGCTGCAGTTTAACGTCAGCTCAGCCGGCGCGGGGCAAAGCGCGGAAAACAATATCAGCCGCCTCGTGGAACACCCCGCCCTGTGGTCGGCGGAGCATCCTAATTTGTACACACTGGTGCTGAGCCTCTACGATAAGGCGAGCGGAAGATACTTTGAGAGTGTTTCGCAGCAGATCGGCTTCCGCGAAATCAACTTTACCAGCTCGACTGTGGATGCCAACTACCAAAACACAACGCAGGGTGTCTATCAGAATATCACCATCAATGGTCAGCCTCTTCTGTTTAAAGGGGTGAACCGCCACGAAACGGATCCGTTTTATGGCAAGCACGTTCCGAAAGCGGTTGCCGAAGAGGACGTTAAGCTGATGAAGCAATACAATATCAACGCGGTACGAACCTCGCACTATGCGGACGATGAATATTTTTATTACCTCTGCGATAAATACGGCCTTTATATGATGGCGGAAACCAATCTTGAGTGCCATGCGATCAGCGGCGATTCTAATAAGGTCGCCCAGTATTTCACCAATCTAGCCATGGACAGAACCACCACCGCATATCAGACGCTCAAAAACCAGACTGCCATAGTCATGTGGTCAATCGGGAATGAAATGGGCTACACAGTAACCGGAGGAAACAACCTGTTCCCGAAAATGATCTGGTACTTTAAGGATCATGACCCTACGCGTCCGGTTCACAGCGAAGGTCAGGGCTCCAACGGCGGGGTAGATGTGGACAGCAACATGTACCCGTCGGTCAGTACTGTGCAGGCCAAGGCAAAAACCGTAAACCAAATGCCTTATGTTATGTGTGAATATGATCACGCCATGGGCAATGCGGTCGGCAATATGAAGGAATACTGGGATGCCATTCGCAGCTCGCCCAATATGATGGGCGGATTCATCTGGGAATGGGTCGATCATTCTTCGGCGATCAGCTTCGACAAACTGCCGAAAAAATTCCAGATGACGGAAAAAAGCAGCGCGCAGGCAGAAGTGGAAGTATATGGAAGCGGAGAAGCCAAGGACGCCGGGTTCGAGTCGCTGACCGGGAAATCCTACAGCGATTACGCGCTGCTCCCCGATAAAGAAACGGCGCGGTACAACTCCGTAATCAGCTCAAGCAGCGGGTTTACATTCGAGGTAATGGTAAAACCCACCTCCAACGCGCGAAACAGCGTCCTGATTGCAAAGGATGACGTTCAAGCTGCGCTCAAAACCCGCAGCACGGGAGACGGGCTGGAGTTCTTTGTTAGCGACGGAAAAGGCAACTGGTACGCCGCAGATACGCAGAGCTTCCCCTCGGACTGGGCGGGAAGCTGGCATCAGGTTGCCGGAACCTACAAGCCCGGGGACGGCCTGCGGCTGTATTACGACGGCAACCAGGTTGCCTTCAAAAGCGGAACCTTCATCATCAATTCCACCGACACCCCGCTGGGTATCGGATATGACAAATCCACCGGAAGAAAGCTGACCGGTGAAATCTCCATCGCGCGCGTGTACTCACGGGCATTGACCACCGATGAAATCAAAGCGCAGCGGAACGCGAATCCACTGATTCAGGCGAATGATTCCTCTGTTGCCGCATGGGTGGACTATTCCGAGAAAATGACCGAGACGAAAAAGGACGCGTGGGACTACTACGCGGAGAATTATGCACACCAGAACCTCTACAACGAAGAGATGGACGGTCACTATTCCGGTTACGGCGGTGACTGGGGCGATGTTCCGAATGACGGGAACTTCTGTGTGGACGCCCTTGTAACCGCGGACCGCGACCCGAATCCGGAAATGAATGAAGTCAAATATCAATATCAGAATTTCTGGTTCACCGCAACGGACATCGACGTTGCCGGCCGGAGGGTAAAAGTATGCAATGAAAATAATTTTGCCAATCTGGACGAGTACAATCTGGAGTGGGAACTGACGCAGGACGGAACCGTGATTGACCAAGGCGTTATAGGTGATGCTTCCGTCAGGCCAAAAGAAACCCGAACGCTCACCATTCCATATGTGCTCCCGGAAGCGGCACAGCGCCCGGCGGGCGCAGAGTATTACCTGAACCTGAAAGTGACCACAAAATCCGATTCCCTGTGGGCGGATAAAGGCTTTGAGGTGGCTCACGGCCAGTTCCGGGTTCCCGCAGCCATGGCCGTGGTTCCTGCGGTGGTCTCTTCGGAAGCTGTCAATGTGGACACAGCCGGCGATCCCACGGCAATCCTTGTTTCCGGTACGGACTTCAGCTTCCGGCTGGACAAAACAACGGGCGCCATGTCCAATTACACTTATAAAGGCAGTGTTCTGATTGAAAAAGGGCCGGTTCCGAATTTCTGGCGCGCCAAAAACGACAATGACAAAGCCGGTACCGCATCAGGCTCCAATATAGACGCCAACTGGAAAAACGCCGATAAAAACATTACCGTTGACCCCAATGGGATTACGGTTTCCACCGCGGCGGACGGCAGAAAGATCATTGCCACACGCCTGACGCTGAACAATGCGAAGAGCGCTAAGGAGACCGTCACCTATACCATAGACGGCTCCGGTGCAGTGACAGTAGCCATGGCCCTCGATGCGACCAAAACCGCGATGGGGCAGATTATGAAAGTCGGTTCCACTATGACCGTGCCGGCGGGATATGAAAAGGTGCAATGGTACGGCCTTGGGCCCTCCGAATCTTATACGGACCGGAAGTCCTATGCCATGACGGGGCTTTATTCCTCCACGGTGAACGAAATGTATTATCCGTTCCCCTATCCGCAGACTTCCGGCAACCTGAGTGATGTAAAATGGATTGCACTGACAGGCGACGGAAAAAGCACCGGAATTCTTGTTGCTGCCAAAGACCTTCTGGAGGCAAGCGCACAGCATTTCACCATGGATGAGTTGGACGCGGCAAGGCATCCGTATGAGCTTATCGGGCCGCATCCACAGACTTATTTCAATATTGACTACAAATCGCGCGGAATCGGAAACGCGAGCTGTGGGCCGGACAACTTGCCGCAGTACCGCCTTCCGAACGACAAAACGTACTCTTACGAATACACGATCATTCCATATGACACAGCCTCTGACCCAATGACACTCAGCAAACCCTGGCGAAATATCTCTTCGCTGAACGAAGACGATTTAAAGAAGCAGCAGCTGCAGACGGTTCAGGATGAAATCGACAGCTTCGTTCTGTATTCCTACGACCAGCTTGGCATCTTACAAAAATACGAAGCGGATTACAGCGCTTTATCCGATGAACAAAAGGCTCAGATTAAAAACTACAATAAAATTGAAGCTGCGCTTGACAGCATTGAAGCCTTGAAGGGCAAGATCCCGTACGTTATTGACAAAAGTGCGAATCAGCTGAATCCTGTTTTAAACGCGGCCGCCGATTTGGCCGTCGACAAGGACTTCGGCAATTACCTGACCGGGACACTCGCGGTTACGAATATCAAGGGTGCAGCCGGGGGTGATGTGTTTGCGGATGTGATGAAAGGAAAACAACCCTTCACTGTGGAAGCCTGGATAAAACCGCAAAGCAGCAGCAGTCAGTTCAACACGATTGCCGGAAAGGGAGACAGCGCGATGGGACTGCGCTCCCATTTTGAAAACAATGTCACTACTCTCGACTTTTTTATCCGGGCAACGGACGGAAATTGGTACTCCATCTACGCCGCGCTCCCCGCAAATACGGTCTGGGCCGGGCAGTGGCACCAGGTGGCGGGTATTTATGATGGTCAGACGCTGAAGGTTTATCTAGATGGGAGCATAATCGGAAGCGTCAATGACACAAGCGCGGGCGGCGTTTCCTCCAATATGACAAAGTTCTATATCGGATACGACCCTGAAACCGGCCGCGGAAATCAAAACGAGTTTGCGGCGGTGCGTGTGTACAAAAAAGCCCTTTCCGTCGGGGAGTTGCAAGGGCAGAAAGCCTATGACCAAAGTACGTCGGATACACCGGCTATCGCCCCCAATAGCGACAGCGTCGTCATGTGGCTGGATTTTGAAGAAATCGGTCACACAGACATTCCAGCGGGAACTCTTTCCGGCGTAGCTGTTTCACCGCAAACAGCCGAAATTCTTGCGGGTGGCAGCATGGAGCTTCAATTAATTCCCGATCCAAAGGACGCGGGAATTACGGAAGTAACATGGAGCGTCCTTGATCGGTTTGCCAATAAGGTAAAGGGGGTCACTGTAACAAGTGACAAAAATCAGATTACAAAGATGGCGCTCAACGTTTCCAAATCCGTTCCCGCTGGAACCATACTTCGTGTAATCGCGTCAAAAATCAACGGAAACTCCGCTCTGTCCACAAGGGCAACCGTTCAGGTAACGGCTCCGCCCCCTGCGGAAAAAAAGATTACAGCCTTTGAGGAACTTGCCGCATCCGTAAAGAGCCAAAAGGTCGCCTACGGAACGACTCTTTCCTCACTGAAATTACCGGCAACCCTGAACGCAGCAGTGGACGGAGTTTCCGAAAAAATCAGCGGGATTACATGGTCGTCGAAGCCGGCCTATGATTCCCTGAAAAAAGGTGTTTATCTTTTCACCCCAGCGCTGCCAAACGGTTATGTAATTGACAGTGTTGCAGTACTTCCTCAAATTACAGTGGAAGTTCAGGCAAAAACGCCCGGCGAAGGCTCCGGAAATACTCCATCGGTGCCGAATCCAGCTGTTGTGCCGGCTTCTTTCCACAGCGACACCACATATGATTTCCGCGTAAACGGTTCTTACCTGTTCCGAATTACCAGTCTTGACGGAGCGGCGCCGCTGTTTTCTGTGGGAACAGCGGGGATATTTGAAACGCGGCTAGTAAAGGTGGAAGGAAACGATTACTTTTATCAGATTACCGCTATCGGCAGCGAGGGCGCAAGTGCCGGAATTTACGTTAACGGAGTCAAGCTTCTGGTGGCATCGGTCGACGTTCATAATCCCGCAGTTCGGTCGGACACGACTCGTCCCTTCACAGTACTGGCAAAAGGCAGCTATCAATTTAAACTGACTTCCGACACCCTGCCGGTATTCACATCGGGAACGCCTTCTGCATTCCGTGTGGACTTTGTCCGTTCTGTTAGGCGGGATCACTTCTTCCGCATTACGGCGGTCGGCGCCTCGGGAGCGGCGTCTGGATTCTACATCAACAGGAACAAGGCACCGGTCGCAGTTGCCACCGTTACCAGGTAATATTTTTCGGCGAGAATCCATTTTTTACAGAGAAAGAGGAAAGATATTTCTCTGCCTCAGGAATCATATCCTTGCCAAAACTACCGCGAGGCATCAAGTTCAGCCTCGAACAAAAGCATATGCTCTCCGGCTTTTGAATTGACTCCAAACAGTCAGATTAATATTTTTTTCAAGCAACCGAAAAAGTCGGCACAACCATCCTTAAAAGATTGGCTGTGCCGATTTTTTGATTTTTCACCCGAGGCTGAATCAACATTTCCGCGGAGCTTTACCCGTCGTGCTATATAACCATTCTGAATCGGATTCGTGTTCTTTCGGGATTTTGATGATCTGTTCTCCACGGAACCGCTTTTCATGTTAATCACTCTATTTACATTTGATCATATTGTGACAAACTTTTCTATTGACTTGGTTTTCTGGACTCAAGTCAATCGCTGTTCACGAACATTTTTACCGCTTAGTACAATTCACTAACAATTCTATATCATTTAGATATTTTGATTGACACCTTATTGACTTTACAATACTCAAATCAATATTTGATATGCCGATACGATTGCCGCAATTATCTATAAGTTCCAGCTCTAAAGTTCCTCCTGCAATACTTTTTACATAACCCGTCGGATCATCATTTACTTCCACTAACAAGTGATTTTGATCTGCGTAGTCCAAAAGACTTACAACCAAATTTGACTTCAAATTTGATATTTTTCGTATTTTCTGTTTTTTAATTGAAAAAAGTTTTTCGATTTTTTCAAAGTATTTTTCTTCATAGCTAAACCTAAAGATATCATTCGTACTAAATAAATAAAAACCAGTTTCCTCTCCGGCTCTATTAACCATATTTAGCAAAATATTATCGCTATTAATTTGAATTAAAAATCCAACTGCAAACGACTGCGGATCAGTAGCATCCGCATACACGGAAATCAATTTGCCACTGCCAGTAAAAGAATGTAACTTGTCAAAAATTACTTGATTCACAGGTTTCCTCCTATTATTATATTATACAAATAAGCATTATGGTATCACGAATCTATTTACTATTAAGAATTAATTCTATATCTTTTAAATATTTAGTCTGACATTTTAACGAATTTACATTATTCATATCCAAACTTGATACTCCTATTTCATCACCATAGCTGTCGAATCTTTCGGTAGTTAAAACTTGATTGGAAAAGTCTTTAACATAACCAATATAGTAATCATCTTCGTTAACTTGTATTAGCAAATGATTATCAAATGCATGTTTAAGAAAGTTCGCCATCAGATTAGACTCAGAGTTTGAAATATACGGCCTTTTCTGTTTTTTTAACTTAAAAAGCTTTTCTATTTTCCCGGAATACATTCTATCTTGCTCAAAATTATAAATATCATCTGAATTGATTATGCAAAATCCAACTTCTTCTCCATAGCGATCTACCATATTCATCAAAACATTGCTTTCATCTATTTCAATTAAATACCCGAGTGTAAATAGATCCGATTTATCTACATTGGTATAGACTGATATTAATTCATCGTTTCCAACATAAGCACTTAACTTTTTATGCATTTCATTATTCATAATAAATCACTCCTAAATTCGGGTATTTTATTTAATCATATTTTATCATTAATATTTTTATAAATCAATTCATAGCCGAACTGCTGACCGTCTGCTCTAAAAAATTACTGTCGAACCCGGCCACCCAGTATCCCTGTGCGATGACTTTGTAGTAGTACGGGCGGGGCATACACAGCGAAATTCAGCACGGTGGAAGCTTCACTTTATCCACCGCGTTTTTATTGTTTTGCGAATTGTTTATGTACGGAATCAATTCTCCTATTTTTCGAAGTACTATATTCATGTTTACCTCTATGAATAAATTAATTATTTCCATTGATCACCATAGAAACTAATCTTATTATTTTTATATATAAATGCTAGGGGATTTTTTATGAGACGTATGAAATATCGAAGCAATAGAAGTTTACCTTTTTCAATTTGGAGTTTTATATTCGGATTAATGTTAGTTGCGATATTTGTCTCTTTTGGTATTTCAATTTGGTACATCCAATCTGGAATACTCAGTATTATATTTCTGCTTCTTGGATTGATCATTATAATTCTCACGGATGATAGCGGTATCCGATACTGGCTTTTCGATTCGCTTGGATTTTCCAGAAGGTACAACTGGTCAACATCAAAATATGACCAGCTTTCAGAACTATATAAAACTCTTAGCTACATGGGTCTTTTATTAACATGGCTTTTTCCGCGTATACGAGTAGTCACTTTAGTAATTGTAATCGTATTCCCTTTGTCCGGAGTGATAAGAAGTTTTAGATATCGCGGGAGAGATTGTTTTGGTGCGGAAGATAGAAAGGAGCTATCACCAACTGCTTGGGCCCTGCTCGGGACTGGGGTGTTAATGAGTGTTTGGACAATAAGTAATCAACAATATAATTATCTGATATGGCTGGAATCCGGTGCATTTGCGTTAATATGGATAATATTATTCTTTATATTCAACAAAGAATATAAAGACAGGTTCACTGTCGCTCTTGGCTTTATCGTCTGTATTGCTATTTTTTCTTTCGGCGCCATTGGGAACATTAACAGAGTATATGATTTTCATCCGATACAACAATACAATGAAACAGTAATCAACAAGGATATGACCGGTGGGAAATCTCACACCTTTTATATTTATGTTACCCCATGGTCAGGAAGAAATGAGAGACAAGAAATTGAAGTTGATTTCAGTACTTATAAAGACGTCCAAGTGGGGCAAACGGTAACAATAGAGATTTATAAGGGAGCTTTAGGCATTAGCTGGCTAGATGTCGTTTCCAAAAACTGATATGTTATTCCCATAGAATCAATTCCGGCCATTTTTCACGGAAACGGCCGGAATTTTCTGCTGCAGATTTATGAATAATTGGATCGTGCTATCAGAGAATATTACGAACATAATGCGAAGTTCACAGGTACAGTCCTTTTAGCATACCTCTATAATTTATGGTGATCTTTCCTTAAAATAAGTTTTCAGTATTAAATCAAAGCAACAAGATATAATATGAATACAATAAAACAATAATTATGTAGGATATTTAATGTGATATGAAAAATAAAATTTACAAAAATTATATCTATTTTTATTGTATTAATATTTGCACTATTTACTGCATGTAGCAGTCAAAGCTCACAGCGGTCTTCTGAATCGGAGTCATCTAAATCCAGCTCAGAGTCAGCAGAAGTTCCATCAGAGTTAACTGGGCTGGAAAATAATAAGGTTATCTCCGTTTGAATGGAATTTTTACGGGATGTATTGGGTCCTTTCTTAGAACATGGTTCACAAAACAGCTTGGCATCTTCTGTTGAATTGCATTCTCCGAGTAAGATCAGGCAGGTGAACTGAATATAGCCTTATGAGGTTCACCTGCTGTTTACAAATCTTTTCTTCACTGGATGGCTGTAGCACGTAGGTTATGAATATAGTGTGTTTTTCTCAAGAAAAAGATCAATGGCAAAAGAATAACTTAAGAGAAATTTCGTCTGCGGATCTTCAAGGTCGATCGCGGAAAGCTCCATGATTTTCTGCCGCCTGTAATTCAGCGTATTGCGGTGTAGAAAAAGAATTTCTGCCGTTCGGTTCTGATTAAAGCCTGTGAGCGTATAAGTGCGCAGTGTTTCATAGAGCTTTGTACCTTTACGCTGATCATAATCCCGTAAAAGTGGCAAAGCCGGATGGCAATAGCGCATCAGCCGCAATTCTTCAGGAAGAGCGTCCAGCAGATCATAAAAGGCATAGTCCATATAGTTATGTATAGAACCGTCTGCATCCATTCTCTGTGAGAGCACGACGGCTTTTTCCGCCTGCTTGTAATATTCCGGGAATTTCGCCGGATTGGAAAAGGAATTGCTTATGCCGGCTAGTAAATAGTTCTTCAAACACAGAATTCGGAGCTGTTCCAACTGGTTTTGCGGGATTGCTCTGCCTTTTTGTACCTCAATAATAAGAACAATAGATTTTTGGTAAATAATACTCTGTTCAACATGGAAAAGAGCTTCAAGCTGTGATTGAATGGATGTGGTAAAACTATTCTCTCCGTGGTAATAAAGGGATTTGACCGTCAATACACGCATAAATGACGGAAAAGTAAGCTCGCTGACATGGATTCTGGTAGCTGCCTGCTTTTCCGGAATTCCATTTAGCATATCGGTTAGTATTTCACTGTAAAGGTACGAATGCAGGGCAATTTTATCCTGATTTTTCAACATGGTCTCCGTCAACGTTTTGCTGACAAGAGACAACATTTCATAACAGTCCGACCCGAATTCTTTTCTTGTCTGAATCATAAAAACATAACCGAACAGTGCGTCCTCCCGCGTGATTTTGCTGCATAAGTAATAAAGTTGCAGTTCTTCGCAACAGCGAACATAAGGGTCGGAACCCGGCTGCTTTCCTGTTTCCTGCCGAAGTTTTCGAATGTGTTCCATAAATTCGGTAGGGCAGTAGTTCTGTTTTACACTCTGTACCCAAAGCGGGTTTTCCAGGCGGAACGGAGTAGAGTGGGCCAAAATTTTACCGCTCATATCTATAATGACAATAGAGCTTTCGACACGGTTCCCAATATTGCCTAAAACGCTTGAAATTCCTTTTCCGTCGAAGATCATTTGCAGCATAGACGAATAAAGGGCCTGCATTCTGTAGGCCTCGTTTAAAATACAGTGAGCAAGGCTTACAGACTGCTCATAATCACAGCTGTCAATCTGTATGCAATTGGCAAGCTTGCTGAAAATCTCGTCAGGTACATCGCCAACGCAAATCAAATTTTGCGGAACAGCGGTTTCAAGAATTTTTGCATCATGCACAAAATATAAGACATCATTTTCATGCCTGTCAAGAGTGGTCTCGGAGCAAAGCTCCTTTAGCTCATAGATTTGTGCATTATACCCAATAACACATCGCTTCAATTTCAATTTTGCAGATAGTTTTTTTACAAATTCATTCATCAGCATGTCTATCACCCAATTCCTATTTTAGTCACGCAGCACAAAAAGTGCAAGTGTTTTGTATAGCCGGCCCATATCTTTTAAAAATAAAACATGTTATATTATTAACAGACTTAACCGCTGGAGCAAAACACTATGCAAAAAAGTTAAAACTTTAGGCAAGAAAGGACTGATTTCATGAAGTATACGAAACTTTTTGAAAAAGGGAAAATCGGAAAACTGGGACTGAAAAACCGAATTGTCATGCCGGCTATGGGTACTGGATTTGCCTCATCCACAGGCGAAGCATCTGATGAAATCATACGCTATTACGCCGACCGGGCAAAAGGCGGCTGCGGACTGATCATCACGGAGATCTGTCGGATCGACGAAGAAACGGGAATCGGCACAAGCAACCAGTTGTGTGCAACGGATTCAAAGCATATTCCGCGTCTTGTTCGGCTGGCCGAGGCCGTGCATGCGTATGACACGAAGATATTCCTCCAGCTGCATCATCCGGGAAATGAAACAATGGGCAGACTTTTACATGGAAAACAGATCGTTGCTCCTTCCCCGGTTATGTGCAAAATAATCGGAGAAATGCCGCGTGAGCTCACAACGGTTGAAGTGGAGGATATGGCGAAAAAATTCGTGAAGGGTGCGGCTATCGCTAAGGCAGCGGGAATTGACGGAGTGGAAATTCACGCTGCCCATGGCTACCTTGTCAATCAATTTTTAAGCCCTCACACCAACAAACGCACGGACAAATACGGCGGTGATTTCTTCAACCGTATGCGTTTCTTGACGGAAATTATTATTGGCATTCGTTTTGCGTGCGGCGCTGACTTCCCAATTAGCGTTCGTATTGACGGCAATGAATTCATCGAGGATGGTCTTGATGAAAAGGAGTGCATCCATATCGCAAGATATGTAGAAAGTCTTGGCGTTGCCTGCTTGAATGTAAGCTGCGGTACCTATGAATCCGGAGCAACTATTATTGAGCCGTCCTGCTTTGCCGAGGGCTGGAAAAAGCACCTTGCAAAAAACATTAAAGCAAATGTTAAGATTCCGGTCATCGCGGTAAATACAATTAAGCATCCGGCATTCGCTGAAGAACTTCTGGAAGAGGGCGTTTCCGATTTCGTCGGCGTTGCGCGCGGACAGCTTGCAGATGCTGAATGGGGAAACAAGGCAAAACGCGGCGAGGATGTTCTGATTCGTAAATGTATTGGCTGCATGAACTGCTTCCTCATAGCAAATCAGGGCAGGCCGATTGAATGCACGGTAAACCCTATTCTTGGTCGAGAGTCCACCCATGGCGACGACAAGCTGGTAAAAGACGGCAGCGGACGCACTGTGGCTGTGGTCGGCGGCGGACCCGCCGGAATGCAGGCAGCGCTGGTGTTGGCCAAGAGGGGATTTAAAACGGTTCTCTTTGAAAAAAGCGACCGGCTTGGCGGAACAGTCAAATTTGGCTCCGTTCCTCCGCACAAGGAACTTTTGGCGGAGCTGATTGACACGCAGGAAGCCGAGCTGAAGAAATACGGTGTTGATGTTCGCTTGAACACAGAAGGCTCCGTGAAAGAATGTAAAAAAGCGGGCGCGTGCGGAGTGTTTCTCGCCGTGGGCGGTACCCCGATTGCTCCCAGAATTCCCGGTGCAGAGAAAGCCGTTCTTGCCGAACAGATTCTGTCCGGTGAGGTCAAACTTGCCGGCAAGAGCATTGCTGTGATTGGCGGCGGCGTGACCGGTCTGGAAACGGCCGAATATCTGAGCGAAAACAATAAGGTTACCATCGTTGAAATGATGAATGCTGTCGGAACTACACTTTATCCCAGCGTGCTGCACTTCCTCATGGAACGCTTGGATAAGAACGGCGTGGAAATTCTGACCGGACATGCCATTAAAGCGGTGGGAGAAGGAGAACTGACCCTCGGTGTAATGGCCAGCGCTGTTGAAGTGACCCGCAAGGCCGACGTTGTGGTTTTCGCGCTTGGGGTAAGGCCGAACCGCTCTTTGCTTGACGAAATGGAACAAGCTTTTGATGACGTGGTTTTGGTTGGCGATACGGAGAAACCGGGTAACATTGTCAATGCGATGCATGCTGCGAACGACAAGGCATTTGTATTTTAAGGGGGTTAGAAATATGAAGGAATTTAAAGATAAAGTTCTGGTTATCACGGGCGGCGGAAGCGGAATTGGAGAGATCATCGCCAAAGAAGGCGCGCTTCGCGGCATGAAAATCGTGATCAACGATATTGATGCGCCCGCGGTGGACCGCGTCGTCAAGGAGCTGCACAGTATGGGGGCCGAAGCTGTTGGCCAGAAGGCCGATATCTCAATTCTGAAAAATGTGGAAGAGCTGCTGAAGCTGACATTGGACACCTTCGGCCAGGTCGATATGCTGGTGAACAATGCGGGCGTATCGGTTTCGGGCCCAATTTGGGAAATTCCCACGCAGGACATTCAGTGGATTACGGAAGTCAACATGATGAGCCACCTCTACGGGATGCATGTCTTCATTCCGCAGATGATCAAGCAGGGCACCGAGGCGGTTATCATCAATACGGAGTCCACAGCCGGTCTCATGACGTCGGGCAACGCCGTTATGTACCACGCCACAAAGTTTGCCGGAATCGGCGCTTCGGAGGGGACCTACCTTGCGCTGAAAAACCGCGGCCTTGGGCGGATTCAGGTACACTGCCTGGTTCCTGCTTTTGTCAAAACAGGCATTCATCTGGCGGACACGCACCGGCCGGAACGCTATGCGATCAACGACGATCCTTACTATCAGAGCCAGGAGTTTAAGTCCGGGTTTATCCGCAGCCAGAATCAGGTTACCAACGGGATGCCCATTGATTATGTAGGCACCTGTGTTTTCACCGCTGTGGAAGATGAGAAGTTCTACATCTTCACTCATCCGGAATCGCAGATGGTAGCCGGCATGCGCATCCAAAACCTTGTCAACGGAAAAAATCCGCAGTAACGGCTGAAATAGGGGGAGATGGATTACTATGATCCGCGAATATAAAGGAAAAGTTCTTGTTATCACAGGCGGTGCGAACGGAATCGGTCGGGCTCTTGCGCTGGGCTGCGCCAAGCGGGGGTCCGATGTGCTGGTCGCCGACATCCATGGCGACGAGGCGGAAGCGGTTGCGCAGGAGATTCGGAGCATGGGACGGAAAGCTGTCGCTGTACAGGCCGACGTTTCACTTTCCGACGAATGCCGGAAAATATTCGACCGCACGATGGAAGAATTCGGGCGCTGCGATATACTGATCAACGACGCGGGTGTGTCCAACGGAGCGGATCTTCTTGACATCAAAGAACAGGATATCAAGTGGGTGACGGAAGTCAACGTTTACTCCCACTGGTTCATGATGCAGAATTTTATTCCGCAGATGGAAAAGCAGGGGACCCATTGTCAGATTTTAAATGTCTGCTCTATCGCGGGCCTTATCACCCTTGGCTCCGCTCCGGTTTACTTCAGCACGAAACATGCGGCGGTCGCCCTGTCGGAGTGCGTCTATAAATCTCTGAAGGCGTCCGGCGCCGATATTGATCTTTCGGTATTCTGCCCCGGATTTGTTCAGACCGAGATGCATCTGACCGACCGGCACCGTCCGGAGCGGTTCGCAATCCCGGACAATGATCCGTACTACGGCTCGGAGAAATACAAAAAGTTCATTGAGTTCAATAAAAAAATCCTTGATAACGGAGCTCCGCTTGAACCTACGGTGGAAAAGGTATTTGAAGCCCTTGGGAAAAAGCAGTTCTATATTCTGACTCACGATAATTATGACGAACTGTTAAAGCAGCAGGGTGTTTTCCAGGCCAACCGGGTAGAACCCGTTGATCCGTCGCTCCTCCCAAAAAAGTAAGGAGAACATAATAATGAACGAAACAGAACAGAAACGATTTCTACTCTACTTTCGCTTATCTCTGCTCGTCTGGATCCTGATCGCAAACGGTGTGCTTCATGCGATGAATTTTCAGTATGCATGGCTGATTTTTATCAGCAACATTATGTTGTTCACCATGGACGGAGAGATCAAAGACAGGCTGATCTCCGTTGAGCTCGGAGGCCTCGCGGGCCTTGTGCTCACCGTTGCGGCTCTCCTGGCAATTTCAGCGCTGACACCGATTCTGGGAAGTCTTTTCGGCTTTCTGCTTCCTCTTGCCGTCGTCCTTTTCTTACTTATTGTGGTCCATCCGCATGCGCCGAAGGTTTTAAACAACGTAGGGTTCGCCTACCTTACCTGCGCGTGTATTGATGTAAAAGCTTTTTCTTCGAACATAGCGCTGTTCTTTGTTACGTTTATCGTCGGCAGTTTGATTTTCAATGGGGTCTGTGTTCTGCTTATGAACCCCTGTAAAAAACTTGCCGTCAAAAACAGCGCCAAAGCCGGCTGATAAATACGAAGCCAAGCATTGTATCAAAACAGCACAGACTCCATAGCAAGGAGTCTGTGCTGTTTTCTGTAGCACGAAAACCTGCGGCTGTGCTGGGGCTTTCAAGACAGGGCTTTGCCCGCATAGGAAGACTCCGCTGTTTATGCCGCTTTCATAATTACCAGTCTTCCAAGCCAGCAGGCGAACAGGGCAAGAGACAAATTCAGCCCTGCGTTTAAACCTCCCACTAGATATTCCCCCTCCGACAGATAAGAGACGGTCTCGTAGCTGAACGTGGAAAAGGTGGTTAATCCGCCCAGAATCCCCGTTGTCAGGAACAGCCTTGCGTCTGCGGAAATAGGCCATAGGCTGTTGCTGGCCTCCATAATCAAGCCCATAATGAATCCGCCTGCCACATTGACGATTAGCGTCCCGATGGGAAAGTCTCCAAAATATTTTGCTGTGACACTTGAAATGATGTAACGGAGCGCGGCACCCAGAAAACCGCCCAAGCCAACAATAAGTACTCTGCTAAACTTCATAGAATGGAACCACCTTCGCAGAAAAAATATAGGCTTCTACTTTACCCTTAAAGTAGAAGCCATTAGCATAAATGCATTATGGTGAGCCTCATCACCAATCTATTATGTTTTATATTATACAATTTTATGTGACTTGTAAATATAAAAAAGCTTATAATATATCTCACAATTCGAAGTTATTCCGTGCAATTGCGACAAATAAGGACGATTATCTTGAACAAATTTTGCCTGCTGCAATATCTCGATCAGATTGTCAAGGCTGTCACCACAGTCAAAGAGGAACATAACTTGAAGCCGATCTTTTCTACCGCGCTGTTTGTCTTGCATTGGCAAAAAAAGAAAGTATAATGGGTAATAACCTTATGAATTTGCGCACGATCTTTCTGCGCATAAAACAAATCAGATGATTTTTCTGCGGGCCGAACGGCAGGCGGACGGCCAACGAACGTTTCAGCTTGCGGAGGGAGAGCCCCTGAAAACCAGCTTCGGCGAGGACTTATATGAGAAAATATTCGGTGTATCAAAACAGGGAGGCTGATTGAGAATGAGAAATATCCTGATTCCGATCGATGGGACGGAGCGGAGCATGAAAGCCGTCGACCTTGCAAAATCGCTCTACACCCCGGAAAGCGTCAACATCGTCCTTCTGATGGTACGGGAAGATATCGGTACCATGTATTCCGAAACGGAAATGGAAAAGGCAAAAGCGGAGCTGAAATCCACACTGGACGCGGTGGCCGCGCAGCTGGCAGGCTACTCGGTGAAAAAAGAAGTTGTTGTTGGGCGCGCGGGCGATGAAATTCTGGAATGCGCGGATCAAAACAATACCGATATTATCGTTATGACCAAGTCGACGAAAAGCGGCTGGTCCCAGATGATCGGTTCCGTCGCAACGCATGTGGTAAAATACGCGAAATGCATTGTCATGATCGTTCCGGAAAACGGAGCATACGAAAAAGCAGCGCGCAAAGCGATCAAATGCAATCATATGGACGACATCGTTTCGCTGGGCGGTCAGCTCAGTCTGAAGCCCAGTACCTGCCATCTTCCGGTTCAGGCGGGAATCTGCGTGTATCAGATCACCGTGATGGAGGGAAGGCTCCGCCTGAATCATCTGGCCTTTAACCCGGACGGGGATATGTGGAACCTTCCGCCCAAAAACAAACAGCCGCAGCATTACGATCTGAAGCAGGGCGATGACCGCGAAATCCGCGTGGAAATCTGCGTCGATTACAACCACAGGGATAAAATAGAGATCGTTAACCCCAGCATGACGGCGCCGCTTAAATTTCATTATGTTGTCCGATTTGAAAGCTCTTTTGACTGAAAAAAGTAAGGGAGAACATTCCTTGCGCCTGAGTTTTCCTGCGGCCAAAACCGCCGGAAAGGGACGCCTTACGGCGTCCCTTTCGCTATGCTGAATCCGAACACTTTTCTTTTATTGATGAAATTGCCGACCCCTGTTTTTAAATTTGAAATAAATAGATATACTTCGGGTAATTGGCAAGTCCGTACGCTTTTTTTATTTCGGAAAGGATGGTAAAATAGGGCTAAACATCCGGTGCGCAGCTGCCCGGACGAAGACAGAGGGTGAGTATGCTGCAGGTGCATGAAAATAACTTTTTGCGTACAGCTTTTCATTCCGCGTTTTCTCTCAGCGTGAGCTCTCTCACAAAGAAAAATCTGCCCTACCTAATCGGTTGGGTCTGCACTTTTATATGGCTTTATTCCTACTTTCTGCCGATGGGCGGATTTCGATTTGAAAACGAGCTGTATTACCGCAATGTGGGGGATACCACGCCGTATTTTTACATATGGCTTTTTGCCAACTGCCTCATAACGGTTTTGGGGGACGGTCGGAAATTTGTGCCCAGAGTGTTTTACAGCGTGATCGTTACGCTGGTAAGCTTCTTTGTGCTCCGGATCACGGGAACCGGGCTTCTGTCTCAGGGCATCATGCTGATTACCGCCGTCTGCATCGGGCATATCTTTGCTTCAAACATCTACGCGTTTTTTATGATCCTCAACAATTCTGAAAAATTCCATTCCATGCTTCTGGCCGTGCTGCTGCCTAAGGTACTGATGTTCATCAAGCCGGTTCTCAACAGGGTCCATTCCCCTTTTGATCTTCCAAGCGCTATCATTCTGGCAGTTATCATGATACTTGCCGTATGCTCCCTCTTTTATCGGCGCGGTGCGGAAGAAATGCCGCGGCCGGCGAAAATAAAGACACCCCCCAAGGCATATACTCTGATGCCGCTGGTCTTCATGGTGCTGGCCGTCAATGATATCATCGCCCCCGCTTCTCTGCGTCAGATTGCGGATTTCTCGGCCCAGCAAAAGGAGAGCTGCTATTTCTGCGGCATCGTCCTCGGCATTGCCGCAGTCCTTCTTTTGCAGAAGCGGTTCGCCGTCAATATCTGCAATATGCTGAACCTTTCCTTCGCGCTGCTCGCGGTCGGATTCGTAGTCGATATTATCAGTTTTCAGACCAGCGGGACCGGGCCGGCCGCGGCTGTCTGTTTCGGAGCTTCCTATGCGATCGGCATCGTCAATATTTATTACCTTGCGGGGTTCATGACGAAGAAGTTCCAAAGCGTCACGTTTTACCGCATAGGCATTGCGCTGGCAACCTTGTACTACTTTGCGACTTTCAGCATTTTGCAGCTGAATGAAAGAATCGAAATCCTTCCTCCCGTATTTATGGCGCTGGTCTGTGTCTGCATCGTGGTCCTTTTCTTTCTCCTGAGCCCGTTCTTTAACAAAATGCTTTACGAAGGAGAATGGATTGAGGACAGCTACCGTCAGGATGTGACGCAGTGTTCCCGCCTGGAAGCGAGACTCAGGGATGACAGGCTGACCCCAGCTGAAATCGAGGTTTGCAGGCTGCTGCTGAAAGGATATACGCTGCGGCAGATTTCCGGAATACAGTCGAAGGCGTACGCGACAGTCAACACCTACTGCACCTCCATTTACCGGAAACTGAAAATCAACAGCCGGGCAGAACTCATGCTCCTCCTCCGGGATTATGCGGAAGAATAACCGCTTCTGTCGAAAATCCGCCCCCTCATTAGTTCTAATGAGGGGGCGGATTTTTGCGCCTCATACGAATTACTGAGTAGACAGAACGGAGTTTACAAGCAAAAATAGAAATGCGGTTATTCCAGAGCTCAATGGAAAGCTCAGGTGGGAGGGGATGAAATTGGGATAGCGGAAAAGATCAAAAGACTGTGCCCGAAGCTTTTCCCCCGTTCGGACAAAAAGCCGGCGGGAGGCATGAATCTTTCGGCCGTCCTGGGTCCACCCGGGAAAGGGCCCGGTATCGACGCAGATGAAAAAGTCAGACTTGTGGACAGTCTTACGCAGCGCGAAAGGGACACTTTCCTTCTCTTGCTGGAGGGATATACGCTTAAGGAAACGGCCGAACGGTTAAAAATCGGCTATTCGACAGCCAACACATACCTGACGGCGATCTACCGGAAGCTTCATGTCAATTCCCGAGCGGGACTGATCATCAATTATCTGCATATGGGAGGGGGAAAAAGCGGAAAAACTTAATTTCTTGGGCTGGTGTCTCTGAAAGATCAATATGGGAAACCGCATGCGATGCAAAGATCGGCCACGAAAACAATGCGAAGAAATGAGGGAATCCGATGCTGAAATCTTTTACCCGAAACTATGAAGACAACTCCACTGAAGAGGGGTTCCAGTTCACCTTTTACTGCGACCTGTGCCAAGACGGCTACAAAAGTTCTTTTGTGCGTTCCGAGGTCCGCAAAAAAGGAAGAGGACTGCGCGGGCTGGTTCAGGGAGCGGGCGCCCTGGGAGAACTGATCGGGGGAAGAGCCGGCGAAATCGGCTATTCGCTGGAACGCGGCTCCAATATCCTGGCGGAACGGTTTGATGGAATGAGCGCCGAGTGGCAAAAGGAGCATGAGCAGGCCTTTGATCGGGCGCAGAATGAGGCGGCACAGCATTTTCACCGCTGCCACGGCTGCCACAGCTGGGTGTGTGACGCGTGCTACAACGAGGACGAAGGACTGTGCACCGAATGTGCCCCTCGCCAGGAAGTTTACGTGGCAAAGGCCCGGTCGGAGGCTATGCGCCGCAACATCGACGAAGCGGCGGAATCCGCAGCCGTCTGGAAAGACAGGTTGGAAAGCAAAACGACCGTCTGCCCGTCCTGCGGGAAACCGGCAGGAACGGGAAAATTCTGCAGCAACTGCGGCGCTTCGCTTGAACTAAACACGTGCCCGTCCTGCGGGCAAAAGAACGCTCAAGGAGTGCGGTTCTGCAGTCACTGCGGTGCGCCTATGAGCGAACAAAAACCATCCGTCTGTCCGGACTGCGGCACACCGGCTCAACCGGGCCTGCGCTTTTGCGGGAAATGCGGCCGGAAACTGACGTAGTGGCTTTAAGGCCGCACGGTTCGGGTTTTGTGAATGCAGACCCGGGAGCATTACGATTTGAAGGAGGATTACCCATGAGAAAAACGCTTCTTATAATTCTCGCCGTTTTTTCAGCCCTTTTCTTTGCCTCCTGTAGCGGAACGGGCGAAACGCGGGAGACTGTGCCGTCTTCCACACAGAGCGCCGTATCCGATATCGCGCCTTCTTCGGAACAGAGCGACGCGCCGGATGATGCCGCGCCATCTTCAAGAACGGACAGCGCGCCCGCCGCGTCCACTTTACCTCAGAGCTCGCAGAAGCCTTCTGATGAAAAAAAGCAGTTATCTGCCGGCTACGCGGACATTCTGAAAAGCGGAAACTACCTGCTCCGCTACAAAATCTCTCTGACCGAGAAAGGAGAAAAGGCGGAGGCGGAGGTCACAGTTGCTGCTGAGGGAAAGACCGTCGGAACCGTCATGAAGGCAGACGGCCTCAGTACGCATACGCTCTATAGGGACAATACGCTTTATTGGATCGATGACGCGGGCAAGACCTACTTCAAAATGAGCGCCGGCCAGCAGACGCAGCAAACCGGAAATCTGGCCGATACGGAGGATTTGAAATATGTCGGAAGCGGCACCGGCAAAGTAAACGGCAGGACCTTACCCTATGAGGAATACAGCAGCGGCGGAAGCAGGCTGCGGCTTTTTCTGGATGGTGGGAAGCTGTACGCCATTACCGCCGCGGATAAAAGCAGTGAAGCGGTTATGATCGTTCTTGAGCTCTCCGGCAAAGCCCCGGCCGGGCTGGTTTCCATTCCTGCCGACTATAAGCAGAGTGCCGGCATGCCCATGCCCGACGGCATCAATCCGGCGGATGCGGACCAGGCTGACGAAGAGAATCAGTAAATCCAAAAGGAACGATGGGGGGCTTTTTATGCGATAAAGGCGGTCAAAAGCTAATATTATATTAGCCCCCTCAGGATGGACTCCAGCCTTTCCTGAAAATCAACCGATTCCCAATCTTTGCGTCTGAGTTCACCTGCGGACATGTTCACGAACGAAAAAAGTCCGGCCTTTTCAGGCCGGACTTTTGCGTTGGCAGAGGTTATTGAGCTGAATCCGAATGGTTTATTTCGCTCATGGAATGTTGACGCTGACGAGTCCGCGGTTTCAATAGAATACTGTTACTCTTGCGGAATTCCCGAAACGTTTTGCCGATTTTTTAACATTTATAATCGTATCTGCCGAAGCGATTACCTTTCCTTTACCATCAATAGTCATGAATAAGATTTTTGCCGTTCCAAGCGACAGCCCCCTGACCTGATAGTGGCCGTTCCTCAGTCTGATCACCGACGCAACTTTCCGATTTGACGACACCACCCTTAACCGGTTGGCGTCTGAACCATAAATCTTCGCGCCGATATCATACAGACTGTTTACCGGTAAAGTGCAGCTGCTTGTGTCAATAATCATTTCACCGGATTTCACCGTTACGGGGAATCTGCCGACAGAACCGTCGGAAGCGGTGACGATAACCTCTGTGGAGCCTGCCTTCAATCCCGTAATTTTAAAATACCAGCCGCGGCGGTCCTTTGCGTTCACCAGCTTTACTTTAAGGATCGAGCTGTCGGCTGCACGGGCTGAAACATTCTCCTTTTTGCCCGGGAAAGCGAGAAAGTAATAATGTTCGCCGATACACATTCTATATTGCATCGTCGTATCCAATTTCAGAACATCCCTGGATTTCTGCGACGATTTCAAGACCGGTATAAGTACATAGTCGGAACAATGGCTGATTTTCACTTCGATGTATCCGTCCGCATCCACCGTATACTGGTTCCCGGTTGATTCCAGATGATTTGTAGTGGGGTTGAAATAATAAAACCAAAGTGTATCGCCGGGTTTAAACCCTTTTTCTGCTGCTGAAATTTTTATGTCTGCTGCTGATGGAAGCAAACCGCTGTAATTAAAGGACAGAACCAAGCCGTTTTTCTGCTGTGCAACGGCGTTCACAGACGGAACCTCCGGTATTTTATGAACGCTCATTGTTATGTCAACATCTTTTACCGCCACAGACGATTTTAACAGATCTTCGCCCTTAAAATGCCACTGGTATGCTTTTTTCTTTGTTTCGGCATCATAAACGCTGATCGTTATATCGCGTCCGTTATCTTTTGCTGCCTGAATCATTTCTGCTGAAACATTTATATTCAAATTTGAATTGCCGTTTATTTCTGACGCCGCAGCATGCGGAACGGAAACATTCAGGCTGACATCTTTCTTTGCCTCCAATTCCTGCTTTACAACATTCGTCGGTAAATTTACAACAACCGTGGCTTTTTCAGTCGGATCAACTTGTGAACCGTTTGTTCCGTCGCTGCCGATCTGTACGCTTGTGTCAATTACAACAGTATTGCCGTTTGAAACCACACCGTCAGTTTTTGCTGTCACTGTTTCAGTTTTGCCGCTGCTTGAGGTTTCGCCTGGGTTTGTCTTTTGACTGCCGTTGTCAGCGGAATTATCAGAGTTGTGTGCATCCCGAATTGTAACAGTTTCAGGTTCTGTCACAACTGAAACCGGCACGCCGTCTTTTGTATTGGTTACCTCGCAGCAATACTCGCTGCCCTTATCCGAATCGGTGAGCGTCGGTGTTGTATAGGTGGCGCTCGTCGCGCCGTCGATTGCCAGCCATGTTTTTCCGCCGTCGGTTGACTTTTTCCATTGGTAGGTGAGGGCTCCTCCGTCGGTTACGGCGGCCGCAGCGGTCAATGTCGCGGTACCTCCGACGGCCACAGGGCTCGGTGCGGGCTGAGAGGGAACCGACGGTTCCTGCGGAGCCGGGGTGACATTCAATGTCGCGGGAGCGGTTGTTGCGGTTTTACTCACGCCGTCTTTTGTATTCGTTACCTCGCAGCAATACTCGCTGCCGTTATCCGAATCTGTGAGCGTCGGCGTTGTATAGGTGGCGTTCGTCGCGCCGTCAATAGCCTGCCATGTTTTGCCGCCGTCAGTTGATTTCTTCCATTGATAGGTAACGGTTCCTCCGTCGG
>JAEWDK010000012.1 GCA_023390175.1 Bacillota bacterium | reverse complement strand
GTTATTCCATGACCCCGGAGGTGTACACGGCCTACGCCCTGACAAAATCCGGTGCCATCCTGCTGGGCGTGATCCCATGCCTGCTTCTGCTGCCTCTGCTGACCCCGCTGGTGGTTATCCTCGCCGTTCTGTCGTATTTTAAGGAAACGCGCAAGGCGGATGAGCAGCTTAAAACAAAGCGGGATCAGATCGAAGGGGAGCTGCCCCGGTTCGTGGCAACTGTGGAGCAGAGCCTGAAGGCCAGCCGCGACGTGCTGGCGATGCTGGAAGCCTACAAGAAAAACGCCGGTCCCGCCTTCGCCCATGAGCTGGACGTGCTGACGGCCGACATGCGCTCCTCATCCTACGAGGCGGCGCTCACCCGGTTCGAGGCAAGGTTCAATTCCCCCATGCTTTCCGATGTGGTTCGCGGTCTAATCGGCGTCCTGCGCGGCGACGACAGCGCCGTGTATTTCCAGATGCTGTCCCACGATTTCAAGGCGCTGGAGCTTCAGCGCTTAAAAGGGCGGGCTCAGAAAATCCCGCCGAAAATCCGCGTGTTTTCCTTTGTGATGCTGATGTGCTTCCTTTTGACCTATATGGTCATCATCGCGGTGCAGATCATGGATTCTCTCGGCACCATGTTTTAGTGAAGGAGGGTTATGTATGAATCAAAATGAAAAACAACTGGAGAAAAAACTGCGTGACCGAATCGAGGCCAACTACCGCTCCTATATCCAGCAGCTCCAAAGCAGGCCCGCTCCCGATCTGATCGAACAGGCGGCGGAAATCGCCTCGGTAAAGCTGGTGTATGACGAACTTATGGACTGCTGCAGTGCCGATGACGCGGAATACCTGCTCCGGTTTGAAAACCCGCTGCGGCTGGTGAGTGACCAGTGGCTGGCTGAGCAGAACGTGTCGCACAGCGACGAGTTGGGGCATGTGCTCTGGAGCATCGCCGACAAGGGGCTTGGCGAGGGCGAATACGCCATGCTGGAACCGGCGCGGGACGGTTCGGAAGAGGCCGGGCCGGATCAGGGGGTACAGCTATGCTGAAGTTCCTCCGTTCCCGGCGCGGCGAAGGATATATCGACACAGCGGTGATGATTCTCTGCGTCATGTTGGTGATCGCGGTGGCGATGAGCGTCCTGCCGGTGTTTGTCACTAAAAACAGGCTGGACACCTATGCCTCCGAGCTGTGCCGCGAAGCGGAAATTCAGGGATGCGTCGGAACGGAAACAGCACGCAGGGCGCAGGTGCTGACCGAGCAGACCGGCCTCAAGCCGGGCATCTCATGGTCAAAGGCCGGAAAGATTCAGCTCAACGAGGAATTCACCGTTACCGCCTCCGTGCGGGCTGATATCGGGCTGTTCGGCGGGTTTGGGAGTTTTCCCGTCACGCTGACGTCGAAATCGTCGGGCAAAAGCGAGGTGTACTGGAAGTGACATTCGAAAAATTCCGTGATATACTCAAAAGCAATAAAGGATCGGCCTTTCCGCTCACCATCGCGGTGACGCTGGCGCTTTTGCTGCTTCTCTGTGTCGCTTCCGAGGGCATCCGGCTGATGATCATCGCCCAGGGTGTGCGGGACGCGGTGCAGTCCGCCGTGATCTCAACCGTAAATGACAGCTATGACAATGTATATCACGGCGTGCGGGAGGGCTATTCCGGCGCTTACCAGCTCTCGGCGGACGACTTCGAGGAAAGCCTCGATTACGGCGATATTTACGGACGGCTGGACAATCTGCTGGAGCTTAGACAGGAAAGCGGATATCATGTGAAATACGCCGGGGACGAAGCGGAGTTCCGGCTGTCAAACCTGTCCGTCCATCTCAGGAACATGCCGCTGGCGCCTTCCAACCCGGATAACGCGAACGGTTATCTGGCCGACGGGGTGATCCGGCTGGAGGCTCCCGTGCGGTTTGCTGGGAATATTCTGCCGCCCATGACGGTCAATCTCAAGGTGCAGGCAAAATATGTGCCTTTATTCTGACTATTTCACGCATGCCCATAGACTTGCGAAACCGTCTGTGGTACTGTGTGATACTGAAAAAAGTCGATGAATCAACAACCATGAAAAAGGAGGGTATCTCATATGAAACTGACAGATAGAACAAAAAAGCGGCTCATGCTTGCCGGACTCGGCGTTTTGGGCATTGTGCTGGTCGTCGCCATCGCCGCGCAGTTCAGAACGGGGACGCCCACGGACGGGAAAGCGGACACCTCCTCCGTCGCGTCGGATACCTCGGTTCCGTCCATATCTGCTCCGGAAGCCACGGGCTCTTCGCCGGACGTCAGCGTCCCGGTTGTTTCCGCGCCGGACACGGCTTCTCAGAACGGCGGCGCCAAAGATACCGGAGATTCCAGCGGCACGGACCAGAGCATTCAGGCACAGGTCACAAAGCCGTCCGCACCCTCGGCGGAAGCGAAAACAAACCCCGATCAGACGCCGGACGGTAAAAAGGCTTTCAAAACGGACAATGGCACGCCAACCGCGGATTCCTCCTCCAAACCGTCGACACCGAAATCTGGAGATAAAAAAGATGGAAAGATTTATATACCCGGTTTTGGATGGGTTACAGATAATGGCGGTGGAGGATCTGGAACGACCGCCAATGATATGTATGAAAACGGCAATAAGATCGGTAAGATGGATTAGCTTAACAAAATCATGTTACGGAGAGCACAGCTTCGGCTGTGCTTTTTCATTTGAAAGGAGGATTCCGTGAAACGAATCATCAGCATTTTTTTAATGCTGGCACTGATGATTTCCACAGTACTGCCGGTGAGTGCCAATACAATCGGGGACGGGAATGTAGACGGCGGCGGAGGCGGGATGGGAAGCGGCACCAACACGGATTTCTGGAACACTGGCGACGAGGGAGTGCGCGTGACCGTCATCAGGGCCAGCGACCATGCTGTGGTTACAGTCCCCATTGATCTGACGAATAAGCATCCGGTAATTGCGGCTAATTTTAATAAAGTCTGTAAAATTTCTTACACACAAGGATATTCCTTATCTGTCAACACCAGCACCTATAGCTATGTGAATCCCTCTCAGGCTCTGCCAAAGATCATCAGTACATCCGGAGGAAATGGTAACATCGCCGCAATCAAGAGCTATTTCACCGATGAGCAGGTAATCCGGAGCATTGCGAACCTGACCGGAATGAACTTTAATGTTCTGATCAATGGGCAGTACAAGCTGCTTCTGGAGCCCATCGCCTATATGACCTTCGGCGGCGTCAAATATGCCATGACCGCCACGGAGGCCGCGCTGTTCGACCAGCAGCTCGGGGGCGGACTGCGGAGCAAGATGGTCTCGCTCAGCCACAAGAACCTGCCGCTGGCGATGTTCCTGGAAACCCCGGATCTCGGTTACCCGGCATGGGGCGGCTCCACGACCAAAGCCGCGTCGGACACGGATATCATCTCATCCCTTGGGCTTGGCATCGTAAGGTTCAGCGAAGCGGAACCGCCTACCGTCGGCACGACAAACTATGAGTACCGCGTCAACACGGAGGTCATCACATCCGTGACGGTGCGCGGCGGGCAGTCCGATCCGGACAATCCCGTCACAGTGCGGTTCACGATTGGGGGCCAGACTTACACCGTAGGCGGCGTCTACTACCCGGATGGCGACAGCCAGCTGGCGTGGATACGCTGGACAACGCCGTCCACGCCGCAGACCATGACCATCCGCGTGTCGGTGAGCGGCAGCGGCTCGGCAAGCGAGGGAACCATCACCGCAAAGATTGTAGATCTCTCCGGACACGATCCCCCCGATCCTGTAGCGGATGACCGAAATAACTCCTACGCCGCGTCCCCAGTTCCCAACAATACGCAGAAAACCTCCGCGTCCTGGGGTGTCTGGCGTCCGTCATGGCATGCGCATTGGGTATGGCATGGCGATGACGATGACGGTTATTGGGAGGATGACGGCTGGTGGGACTTTAACTTGATCTCTTATTCAGCAAGCCTTACCACTTCCATGAGCGTCACGCCGGACACGAAAGATCCAACGGCATCGGGCAAAATTCTGAAAAGCGGCTATGGGATCAACCAGACAACGACTGCCAGAGTAAGCACCAGCCAGTCCTCGGCGGTAACCGGTGCGCAGACCGCCGTCACGTACTTTCCGGAATTCGGGTACCAGTCTTTCTGGCGGCTGTTGAAACAGACGCGCTCCGGATATAACGCGGAGTTTGAGTTTGCGTCCAATAAATATTCGACTTACAAGCGTCGGACACACTTCACGCCGATCTGGATACCGGACGGCAGTTACACGCCCTATACCTATCTGGAAGACTGCTGGACACCCGCAGGGATGCTCAGCATGAACCTCACCGACTCGGTAACGATACGGGGAAGCCTTTGGAGCGACTGGCACATCGCCCCCGTAAACCCCTAATAGCAGAAAGAAAAAGGATCGCGGAGCAGAAGCTTCAGCGATCTTTTTTTTCTTGCACAAAATCATTTGAAAGGTGGAAAATCCATGAAAAAGAAGCGTATTCTCTCGGCTCTGTGCGTGGTTCTCGTCCTGACCTGCCTCTTTGGAACAACCGCGTATGCGGCGGGAAGCGGCGATGTGGCGGGAGCTGTGGAGGGCACATGGAAAACGGCGTCACAGCAAATAAAGACTGTTGTCAACAGCGTTGTATTCCCGGCTATCGACCTGATCCTGGCCGTGTTTTTTTTCGCGAAATTGGGCACGGCTTATTTCGACTACAGAAAGCACGGACAATTCGAATGGGCGGCGCCGGCAATTTTGTTCGCCTGTTTAGTGTTCACATTGACGGCACCGCTGTACATTTGGAGCGTAGTTGGGATGTGAAAAAATAGCCGGACGAGGATGACTCTAAAAAAAGTCAAGCTTGTTCGGCTATTTACATCTATAACAGTTATTTATTCATGAAATCAGTTATGGGGGGCAGTAGGCCTTTCTCCACAAGAGCGGATGCGTATCCAAGAAAACGGTTCGTCCGATTTTTGATGTCTTCCTCGGTTACGCCGATAAACAGTGCCGCTTCACGGGCCAGTGCCGTCCCACCGAAACCTGACCCGCTCCCTTCGCAGGCCGTTTCCTCAAAGCAGAAATAGCCTTCTGGCTCCGTATAGTTTGTTGTATCTTTGCAATGTTCGTTTCCCCATCGTTCCCACCATTGTCGGCGATCGACTTCAATCAAAGGCTCATTTTTGTTCGTGTGCAGGATATGAAATCCATGTACCTTGATTCCAAACTGTTCGGGCAGAGTCAAACGGATTTCCTCTCGCTGGGAATCCGTTTCCCGCTGCCAGTTTTCCAGTTCCTTATCTGTCATATTAAAAGAAAATTGTGGCGGATTGTGCTTTAGCCGTTCCCCAAAATGACGCGGAACAAAGCTGTGTAAAAACATTTGTATTGTATCATCCCGCAGATCAAGTGGTTCAAGATCGTAACGCGCCATGAGATAACCGGTCAGTTCACTCGCCAGCCGAACATTAGGCGTAATTTTACTCGTGCATTCGTCCTGCCACGCTTTGAATGCACCAGCGTCAAAACTGTTTATGACTGTTTTCATAGGTGAAATTGACTGGGCGCCTTTTTCCGTATGGATGATAATCTGTTCACCCTTGCGTTCAACCGACATTATGATCCCTCCGTTCCTGTATATCTATTTTACCATTGAACGTATCGCCTTGATGCAACGGACAGACTGGAACGTCGTTGGAATGAAAAAAAGAACAGGCCGGACCATTCATAACAACAGTTCGGCCTGCTCTTATAAAAACGTTATTCCGGAAGGTGTTCCAGCGCGGCTAAAATATCCTGAAACTCCCGATTCCCGCTTAAAAAGTCAAATGCAGGATTTCCCTTTATCATCTCACGGACGCAGTGATTTAAATAGCTTTTTGATTGAGGTGTTTCGCTCATCTCAATACTGTCAAAGAAGGGGCTTTCCTTTACCGCGTCATGGTCCGCGGGCATCTGCGCGCACTTCAAAAACGCTCCAAGCGCATCCAGCGTTTCCCGTTCCTGCTTCTGCTCCGCGTGGCACTGCGCAATCATCAGATAATGATTCAAATCCTGACCGTAAATTTGATCCCGGCCAAACATTTTGGAAAGCTGAAGGCTTAAGTTTTCCATCCGCAGCGCAAGCGGATAATCACGCTTCTTTTTTGCAATCTTGGAGAGCGTGCCGAGGGCAATATTGCAGCCAAACGCGTGCGTGGCAAGCAAATACTGCGCCACCTGCTTTGACTTTTCGTAATCTCCCATGGCATAGTAGATGGAGACTTTCATTTGATTCGGCTCGATTTCCGAGCTGTGGATGCCGTCAAGCGCCTTCAGCGCTTCCTCGTACCTTTCCTGCTGCATCAGCAGGGCGCTCAGCCCCTGCAGCGCGGCTTCGCGGATCTGAATATTCTCGCTTTCGGTTGCCTCCCGCATCAGGGTTTCCGCGCGGCTTAACAAATCGGCGGCCTCGTCCTCCGTTCGCGCGCAGGGAGTGTGCATCATAAAAACATTGCCCATTCGCAGCTTTAAGAGCTGGTTGTTCGGATATTCCCGGATGTTCTTTTCTCCGAAGGACACTGCGCTTTCATAATTGGAGGACTCAAATAATTTTGCGCACTTCTCGCAGAGCTCCATGACCTGATTCTCCGACAGCTGCGGCTCGAAGCCCAGCAGATCGTCAACCGTAACGCCAAGCAGCCGAGCGATCGGGGCGAGCAGGGTAATATCCGGATACGCACCGCCCGTTTCCCATTTTGACACCGCCGCAATGGACACGCCGATCGCCGTGGCAAGCTGGTCCTGCGTCAGCCCCATGGCTTTTCTTTTATTCTGAATGTTTTTCCCAATAGATAATTCCATTCTGATTCCTCGCTTTCTTGAGGAAGGCCCTTCCTGAGTATCAGTATAGTCGACCACGGGGAATACCGCAATGGAGGTGTGTTTGACTTTTTATGCCTGCTTTTTAACCTACGGTTGAATTCTTCAACCGGCGTCTGTCTGGGCATATCACTTAATCCATCTTCATTCGGTCGTCTCGTTTAAAATGCTTGCGTGAGGGATTCCCTTCGACCCTCCAGATCTGCTTCCTCTTGAGGTCGTAGACGACGGACCAAACCGTGTCGGCGTTTTGCCTGCGGTCATACTGGCACATGAAGCCGTATTTTCCGGACAACACATTCTCCGCGAAAGCAACGGTGTAACCGCCTTTATTCCGTTCCAGAGCGTTCCGTGCGGTCTGATAACGCTCGTCCGAGCGCCAGTCGTCGATTTCAGGGTTACGGTACGGTCGCATCTTTTCAGAATTAAAGTTGTTGGCGGTCGCGACAAACCGCTCCCCGGCATGGGGACGGATGACCTCCATCTCTCTGGGGTTGCATTCCACCACGGCGATTTCGCCGCCTTTGTCCGCTATGGTCAGCGTCTGTGCCGACGCGATGGGGAGTTTGCGCAGTGCCTCTATCGCTTCGGCGGTGGTTTTGCATTTCTCCAAAAGGCAGCGCAACAGCATCCCGGCATTGAGACCCGGCTTTCGCAGATGCGGATAGACAAAGGTTAGCCCGATAGCCAGCCCGTGCTGATTGACGCCGTCTTCCATCTCCACGAAGGCGGTCGTGTTCCCGTTGAACCCATAACCGCCCTCAAGGCGATACAGACAGTTCATATAGAGCTTTTCCAGGCTCACGAGAAAATCGCTGTTCCTTGCAAAAACGACCTCGTTCTCCGTGCTGAAGGCAAAGCAGGTGCATTTGTGATCAGGTTCGAAGCAGTACATGCAAAAAAGCAGCGCTTGGAGGGTTTTCACAGGCACCTCGTTTCCGTCCGCGATACCCCGGATTTCCTCCAGAACCTCTGGAAAATATCTTTGGTATTCTTTAACGCATTCTCCCGCAAAGGCGTATTTGTCCTCCGTCAGCGCAAAGGTTGGGCAGTGGTCTAGCTTTTTCCCGTTTTTGAGCAGCAAGCGGCCCCATTTGTACCCAACATCGTAATGGGTTCCGGTAAATCTTCCATGATACATTTTTTAACTCTCCGTTCGTTTGAAGTGAGAGTTGACGTCATCTCTTGAATCAAGCGTAACCGAATAAAAATTTTATGTCAAGAACTATATTAATTCCCAGGTAACGGGACAGGAAACGGACCGACTCCGGATAAATTGGAATCGGCCCGTTCCATTCGTTTTCAGGTTCGGATTACAGCCATACAGCCCAGTCGCCGTAATCGAATGTTCCGCTGCCGTGATGCAGCTTGCCTTCCGCTTTCAGCTGCCGGAAGGCGTCACGCATTCTTGAGAGTATTTCCGGCCCAATATCCAGGCTGTGATGCGCCGGGAAAACCCGCCGGACCGGGAGCGCGGCAACACACTCCAGTGATTCCAGATAAGCTTCCGGGTCGGTCGATGGATAGTAGGCAAACAGGGTATCCTTGTAAACAAGGTCGCCGGTAAAAAGGTAGCCCCGCTCCTTTTCATAAAAGCACATATGCCCAGGCGAATGACCGGGCGTATGCAGCACCCGCAGAACTCGCCCGCCGATGTCGATTAAATCGTTATCCTTTAGTACCCTCGTGGGTGCTCCCTGAAAGAACTCGTAGCTGTTGACATCATATCCCTCCGGCAGGTCGCAGCGGTCCACCACCATGCCCCTGATCTGTTCAATGGTCAGCGGAAATTCTCCGCTTAGCCAATTCAGCTCATCCTCATGGGCGTAGAAATCCGGAAAGTATTTGTGGCCGCCGATATGGTCCCAATGGATATGCGTCGCCACGGCGGTGACAGGCTTGTCGGTCAGCTTTCTCACTTCGTCGTAGATATTGCAGATGCCGAGGCCGGTGTCGATCAGGAGCGCTCTTTCCGCGCCGACGAGCAGATAGCAGTGCGTTTCCTCCCAATGCCGGTATTCGCTGATAATATGTGTATCCTTGTCTATATGGTCTATTGTAAACCAATTGCTCATTCAATGGTTCCTTTCTAACTTGTCTCATGCATAGCAGTCACGGCAAATGTCAGCCTATAGCTGATATAAGCTGTCCTGGTAGTCCTTCACATAGTACCGGATGTTGCTCTTGCCGCGTAAAACGACGGTATGGCCTTCCGTCTCAAGCTTTTCCTTCTGCGCCTCAACACCGCCCGGATATTTGGGATTCAGCTTGCCGTTCGCTTTGAGCGTTCTCCAGTACGGCGTTTTGTCGTGGTCTCTCTGCTCGCTCGCCCAGGCCGCGATGGAGATAAAAATTCCCGCGGTGATGGGGTCTGTAAAATCGGTATGATTTGCCTTCGCAAAGGAATTCCGGATCTGGCCCACCGTGATGACCTTGCCGGGCGGCACCGTTTTCATCGCCCGGTCGTAATCAATCGGCGGGGCGAAATACATCCGCTCGCCGCCGTATTTTTTGATGCTCTTTTCATCCGTGATGATCTGTATTTTCGGCATGTCCTTGCTGTTAGCCAGCATCGCGTTGAAATCCTTGTTCTGTTCATTTGCCATACAGGCGCACCCCCCTATAAGCAAAGAATAAACCGCTTTGTTTTATGATGCAATGAGACGGTTTCAATTTTTTACGTTATTCCTTCATAAGCGGCTGACACGATGGGCAGTAATACACCGCTCCTCCCAGATAGGCCTCTTTCACAAGCTGTCCTCCGCACCCCGGGCATCCGGAGGCAAGCGTGTTCTTTGACAGCTTCACCCGGTAGCCGCCCTGGCGCCCGAAGAGATTCTTTTCCGTGTCCCGCCCGCCGCGAGCCGTCATGTCACGCAGAACCGAAACGATGCGGGAAAGAAGGTTGTTCCGTTCTGCTCCGCTGAATGTTCCAATTTTTCGCTTTGGGTGGATTCCAGCGGTAAACAGGATGTCCTGCAGTACGCCGTTTCCGATACCGGGAAAGCGCTGTTCCGTGGCAAGGAACGCTTTCGCGCTCAGAGTAGGTTTGTTCTCCGCCATCAGTTTGCGGTAATAGGGTTCAAACTGGTCGGAGAACGGCGAAATTGCCGTCCTGCTTTTGAGGTAGTATTCGTTATCATACGTACCGTCATGGAGAATGATGCCACCGTACATGGCGACGGTGAAGACCAAAGCCGTTCCGTCGTCAAATTCCATCAGCAGCTGATGACTTTTCGGCGCGTCGGCGCGGTTTACGAGCCGCGCGTTGACCCCGTCGTTGAAGCACAGCCGTTTCCCGTTATCAAACGCTATTTCCGCGAAGATGCCGAACCCCTCGGCTGACCGAATGGTGCTCCCGCTCACAGTGGCGTCGTATTCCGCCGGATCACCGGCATACCAGCAGAATTTATGCGTTTTTGAAGGCGGGAGGATGCGGCGCACCCTCTTCCCGACGACGGCATCGTTCATTTGCTTAGCGATCGTGATCGCCTCAGGCAATTCCATCATAAGCGGTTCCTCCTTTGAAATAAGCTATGGTTCACTTCCCGTATTCTCGAATAAGCTGGTGCGTCCATTGGAGCAGCAGTTCTGAATACCGCTCCAGCGCGGCCTGCGACATATCCGCCGTTTTTATCTGCTCCGCAGCCCGAGAAACGGACAAGTCCGTCCCGGTAAGCACGTCTTTCAAAGCTGAATGACTTTTCACGTAGTCTCCGGTTCCCGAGAAATGCTTTGCCTGTAAAACGAAAAAGGCCGATTTATACAAACCCTTTAGCGTTTCCATGTCGCCGCCGTGCAGATAATTGTGGCTGCACATATGGTAGAGGTTGCAGGCCCCCATCAATACCGCGGCACAGGCGTCCGCGACGGTCGGAACGGGAATGATGTCGTCTAAACTGCCGTAGTAAGGGATGGTATCATAATAGAACTGAAACAAATCCGATTTGTACCATCCAGCGAGCTCATCCCTTCCAGATACGAAACCACAAATCAGAGATCTGTCGGGAAGCGTTTCTATTACCTGTTTATATTGCTTCAAATCATGAAGAGATACCTCGTCCAGAATCAGCACAACGTCAATATCGCTGGTTTCATGTGCTTCGTTCCTCCCGTAGCTGCCCTGTAGCCCGATAAAGAGGACCCGGCTGCCGAATAAATCCCGCACAGCGTCCTGATAGTGTTTCATCCATTGACTGATGTCAACCATGCTGTGATTCCCCTCTCTGGTTTATGGATAGGATGAGATCGGCCACTTTTCCCGGCCCGATTTCCGACACGTCGATTTTATCTGTATCAAGTTTATCATAGAGCGGTAGCCGCTCTACACTCCTCTGAATGACGTCTTCTTCCCGGATTCCGGCATCGACGTCCTTTCTCAGACGGGCCCGCAGTGCCTGTTCGCCGCACACGAGGGAAATCGTGTGAATGTCGCAGTTTGAAGTGTCAAGGCGTGCAAGAATGTCGTCAATAATCGCCTGCTGGTGCATCACCCAGCAGAACACAATATTTTCATAAGCGGAACATCTGATGAAATTGTTCAGGAGAAAGCAGATGTTTTCCTCAACCATACGCTTGGTTTCCTCCGTGACCTGAAAAGGGTGCATGTCCCAGCACCAGTCCCCGTCGAGAAACATGCTGTTATTCAGCTTTTGCTCCAATATCCGGCAGGTGGTCGTTTTCCCGACACCCATAGTCCCGCCGATCAAAAACAGATTTTTCATGTTCAACCTCAGCAATTCATTTTACCAGCATTATACCATAGAAAGCAAAATTCCGCTTGCCTGGTTGCGGCGGCAACCGTTCATCTATCATTCCGGAACCTGTGAAAGCAGGCTCCTTATTTTTTGAAGGAGGTGATCTCCCATGTTCATATGGGACTTCGTGGCCGACACCGTGCTGGGGCAGATTCTGGACTGGATCTACAGCCAGATGATCGGGTTCCTCGGCAATTTTTTCTCTGCCATGGGCAACATGGGCGCGGACCTGTTCGACATGACCTGGGTAAAATCAATCGTTCTGTTTTTTACCTATCTGGGCTGGGCACTCTACGGGACCGGGCTGGTGGTGTCCGTCTTTGAGTGCGGCATCGAGTACCAGTCCGGCCGGGGAAGTATTAAGGATACCGCGCTCAACAACATCAAGGGCTTTCTCGCGGTCGGCCTTTTCTCCACGGTGCCGGTGGAGTTGTATAAGCTCTCGGTCTCCCTGCAGAGCAGCTTCACGGCGGGAATTACGGGGCTTGGTACCGGTATCGACACCATCGCCGGAAACATCATCAGCCAGCTGTCCTCCGCGGGAGCGCTGGAAAAAGCGGCGAATGCCGGAGTGTTCGGCGGGGTCGGAAGCACGCTCAATCCCATCATGCTGATCTTTATCCTCATCATGATGGGCTATGCGGTAATCAAGGTGTTCTTTGCCAACCTGAAGCGCGGCGGCATTCTGCTTATTCAAATCGCGGTGGGCAGCCTGTACATGTTCAGCGTTCCGAGAGGATATCTGGACGGATTCGTCAGTTGGTGCAAGCAGATCATCGGTTTATGCCTGACCGCCTTTTTACAGTCCACCATCCTCATCGCGGGGCTGATGGTGCTGAAGGATCACGTCCTGCTGGGGCTTGGCCTGATGCTGGCGGCCGGGGAAATTCCGCGCATCGCCGGAGCGTTCGGGCTGGACACCAGCACCAGAGCCAACTTCATGAGCGCCGTCTACGCCGGTCAGACCGCGATGAATATCACACGCACCATTGTAAAGGCGGTGGCAAAATGAAGCTGGTGTATATCTGCTCTCCCTACGCGGGAGATATTGAAAACAACGTCCGATTCGCCAAAACCGCCTGCCGCTATGCGATGAGGCAGGGCTGCGCGCCTGTAGCCGTTCATCTGCTGTATCCGCAGATCCTGAATGATGCCGTTCCTTCCGAGAGAAAAGCCGGTATCCGGATGGGGCTGCGGGTACTGGCTTCCTGTGAAGAGCTGTGGGTGTGCGGTGACATCATCAGCCATGGAATGAGCTGTGAGATAGCAAAGGCCGGGCGACTAGGAATCACCATCCGGTACCTGTCCGCGGAACAGATACAAAGTGAAGCGCCCGTAAGGCAATATGGCGTTATGGCGCGCCGGAGCGCCGCGTCTATCTGCGGTGTGGCGGAAAGCTGGGTGAAGCAGGACGGAAATTTCTTAATCTTCGGAACCTATGAAGAAGCTGCGGCAGAAGCCGAGCGGCTAAATGACCGAATAGGGCTTGTCAACCGGACCGTTGAGTATTTTCCAAAAGAAATGGAGGCTATGCTGCAGGAAGCGCCTTCCCTCGGCATGGAACTGCACCTGTGACCGCGCCGCTGACCCTCGGCAGCCTGTTTGACGGGATCGGCGGATTTCCGCTGGCAGGCGTCCGGCAGGGGTTCACTCCTGTATGGGCCAGCGAAATTGAACCGTTCCCGATGAAAGTCACAAAAATACGGTTTCCGGATATGCTCCCTGTCGGTGACATCATGAAGTTGAAGGGCTCGGAACTGATCCCTGTGGATGTGGTCTGCGGCGGGAGTCCGTGTCAGGATCTCAGCGTAGCGAACGGCAGGCGCCTCGGGCTGCAGGGCAAACGTTCCGGCTTGTTCATAGAGCAAATTCGGATCATCAAGGAGATGAGAGCGCATGACAAAGCAAGCGGAAGGCCAGCTGACACTGTTCGACCTCGGTATATGGTCTGGGAAAATGTGCCCGGAGCCTTCTCCTGCTCAGGGGGCGAGGATTTCCGGGCGGTCCTCGAAGAAACCTGCCGAGTTGCTGACGGCTCCGTATCTATACCTCGACCTCCGGGAGGGGTATGGCAATCTGCTGGGGCCATATTGGGAGATCAATTCTCCGTTGCTTGGAGAGTATACGACGCTCAATACTGGGATGTCCCGCAGCGGCGCAAGCGCATCTTCCTTGTCGCGGATTTTGGAGGCCGCACCGCACCACAAATACTATTTGAGCAGGACAGCTTGCTTGGGAATTCTGCGTCGGGCGAAGAAGCGTGGCAAGGAATTGCCCCCGGTACTGAAGCAGGCGCTGGAGCTTCAGGCGGGAATCCAGCCGGAGGATGCCTGACATCATGGGATGTGCAAAGCCACCGGATTTATGGAAGCGAGGGCGTCTGGCCCTCCCTGTACAGCGGCGGCGGTGGCGGGCACGGTTATGTATCCACAGAAAAAGAAAATACGGAATCCCCGCAAAACCCATCTATAGCATTCGCATGCAATCAGCGAGATGAGGTTCGGAACCTGCACGATGTGTCCGGGGCGATACAGGCCCAGCCCGGTATGAAGCAGCAGACATTTGTTGCCGAGATGCCGCAGAAGGAAGATGCGAATTGCCTGACGCCATGGGATACCCAGCAGGGCCGGGTCTTCACAGAGGAAAGTGTCACGCCCACGCTGGCCGGCGCCGATGGGGGCGGCGGCAGAAATCCGGGCGGGCTTTTGTTTACGGCGGCGTTCAGCGCGGGGGCCGGTTCGTCCGCCGGAGGGATCGGCTATCAGGAGGAATGCGCGCCGACCCTGAAGGCGACAGCAAGCGGAAGCATGATGCCCTCCGTACTGTGCCTGAACGACCAGGGCGGCAGCCGCATGGATGTTTCCAAAGACGTTGCGGCGACGCTCCGCTCTCAGGAGCACGGCCATTCGCCGCTTATCATGGGGAGCCAGCCGGAACTGTTCGAGAATTATGGGATCGACTCGCGTTACACGGGGCCGCACAAGGTGGCGCCCACCATGTCCGCGAGATACGGCACGGGCGGGAACAATGTTCCTTTAATCTCCCAGCCGTCTGCATTTCTGGCGGACTCCGGCGAAGACTCAGCGCCAGCTGCAACCTACTGCATTGCTGGAAATATTATCGACCGCCAGGACAAAAACGGCGGAAACGGCATCGGGGTTCAGCCGGACATCAGCTATACCGTCACAGCCACTGACCGGCACTGCGTGTTCTCTCAGCAGCGTAGCGACGAGTACGCGCCGAACGAGGTGGTGAGCACCCAAAGTGCCCGACAATATAAGGATGCCACCGACCTCGTGTGTGAAACAAACCAAGCCGGTACGCCTGAACCTCGCGGTGCGTCAGCCGAACCACATGTGCATCCCCATCGCATCCGCAAGCTGATCCGAAGGCTGACCCCGCTGGAATGCGAACGGCTCCAGGGGTTTCCGGACCACTGGACGGACATCCCCGGCGCTTCGGACAGCGCCAGATACAAGGCGCTGGGCAACAGCGTGGCGATTCCCTGCGTGGAGCATGTGCTCCGGGGAGTCGCTTATTTTTTACGCAAATTCAAGGAGGAACCATCATGTACATCTATCCGGACAACCTGAAATCCAAGGCGACGCTGTGGCTGTGGCAGCTCCGGGACATCGGGATCATCGGCGTCGGCCTGCTGCTCTCCGTGTTTGCGCTGGCGCAGCTCCGGTTTCTGCCGCCCATCGTTATCACGGCCCTCTATGCGTTTCTGACGATCCGTTTTGACGATACCAGCATCCTCGACTTTATCAAAAGCGCCTGCGCTTTCTTTTTTACAAGGCAGCAGGTCTACGAATGGGGGTATGGAAAACATGAATAAGGCAGAAAAGAAAAACGCAAGGCAAAAACAATATACCCGGCAGCTCATCAACACGAAGGCCGTCACCGATTACAGTCTTGCGACCAACCGCGGCGATGAGCTGGTGTATTTTATCATCAAGCCCACCAACATCTCCGTGCTTTCCGAGGAAAGTGTCTCGGCCCGAATCTACGCCCTGATGACCGTTCTCAAGGGCATCGCGGAGTTGGAGTTTTTGTGCCTGAACAGCCGGGAAAACTTTGAGGACAACAAGCAGTTTCTGCGGACACGGCTGGAACAGGAGAACCACCCCGCTGTGCGGCAGCTTCTGGAGCAGGATCTCTCCCAGCTCGACCGGATGCAGGTACAGATGGCGACGTCCAGAGAATTTCTGGTGGTGATCCGGCTCCGGAATGAAAAGCAGAGCGAAGTGTTCTCCTACCTGAACCGTATAGAAAAAACCCTGCGTGAGCAGGGCTTTTCCACAAAACGTGCTGGCAAGGAGGACATCAAGCGCATCCTCGCTATTTATTTCGAGCAGAATGTAACAACGGAAAAATTTGAGGACTACGACGGGGAACGCTGGATCGTGCCGGAGGGCTGACGGTTCATTTCAGCGCTTCAGAGCAATCGTCCATCAGAAGCTGAAACACCTGTTTTCCCGTTTTGCTGTCCTCATAAACCAGGCTGTCCAGCAAGGCGCAGGAGAGCCCATAGGAAAATCCCATGGAAGCGGGAACGGCAAGGAACTGCTCCTTCAGCATCCGGTTCAGCCGCTCCATCGGTGGTTCCCCAACGACAACGGAAATTCTGCCATACAGCATGTTCAGATCAGCGTTTTGAAGGACTTCACTGATGCTATCCCTTTTATCCGACAGGAACCGGGACATGGCGTATTGGAGGAATTTCTCCGCCAGCAGCGCGTAATGCCGGTTCACGACAGTAAACCGCTGTGCCGATTGATCCGAATGTTCCTCAAAATTTTGCTTGACCTCCGGGTAAAAGGGATGTTTCTCCGCCTCCGCGCCGGTGTTAGTCAGTTGGAACGGGCGGTGCTTGTGCTCAGACGAATTTCCTAAGGCTGTATCCAGAGCATAAAAGCACAGGTCTCTCAGATCCGATGAAACCTCATACCCGTCTGACACAGCCTCCTGACTGGAGGAAGCGATGACCGCCTGAAAGAAATGGGACAGGTAGCTCTCCACCAGATATCCCTCCCCGCCGAGCTTCGTCCGGATATCCGTGGTAAGCAGCAGGAGATCCGTGATGGAACCGGGCTGTTCAGTTTCCTTGGAAACCAGCAGATCCTCCGGATTCTGAAAAATGTTCATTTGTACCCCGACCTTTCTTTGAAGTCGGGAATCTCCGGCACTTAAAAGCGCGTGCAAAGGCGGGGCTTCTCTGTCCGCTACCCTTGCACGCGCAAAAGATTCTTCTTGTGCCGCCACAAAAAACAAGGTACAATAACCTTGTCGTGGCGCTGTTTACGGTTGTGCAGGGTGGTCTGTTCACCTTTGCGCAGGGCTGATATGCTCGAATCATATCAGCCTGCCATGACGTTTTTATTTTTCCGGGCAACTCCCGTTGGTGTCTATATCAACTCTGATCAAAAGAAAAGTCAAGGGCCATTGCGGCAGAAAGGGAAATTACGGGAAGAAAGAACTGGGGTTCTCAGTTTCCATCAATTGTCGGGTTGAAAGTGCGAGACGGCAAGCAAGAAATTTTTTGAGCCTCATAATGCGATCACGCAAGCGGTGCCTGTTTCCGGTAAACTCCAAAATGGATCAGGAGCGCGGCAAGTTGAAATACAAGTCCAACCACGCAGACTCCATGCCAGCCGAAGTGCTGAAAGCATAAAGTTCCCATAAAAGACCCTGCCGCACCACCGATAAAGTAGGAAAACATATATACGGTGTTGTTTCGGCTGCGCATGCCATCACCCAATGCCTGCACACGGGCCATGTTTGAAACCTGACCGGACTGATTGCCGAGGTCCAGAATAATCACGCCCGCGATCAGGCCCCATAGATGAAAGCCCCAAAAAGTGAAACAGAGATATGCGAGCGTGGAAAGCAGGATGCCGATTCCAACCGTGAAACGCGGGCTTTTGTGGTCCGCTGCCTTGCCAATCAGCGGAGCGGCCAACGCCCCGGCAACGCCAGCCAATCCGAAAAGCCCGGCTTCTCTCGTTCCCATACCATAGTGTGGGGTTTCCAGTAAGAAAATGAGAGAAGTCCAAAATGCGCTGAAAGAGCCAAACATAAAAAATCCGTTCAAAGCCGATTCTCGAAGTGGGCGTTGCCTTTTGATCAGGTCGGGCATGGATTTTAGAAGATCCGAATATGATATCTGCGCACTAGATTCGCTCTTTGGGAAGGCAAAACGAATGACCAGCAGGAGTACCAGAGTCAATCCTGTTGCAATATAATAAACAGCGCGCCAACCCACGGTTGCTCCGATCAGGCCGCTGAAAGTCCGGGAAAGCAAAATCCCAATCAGCAGACCACTCATCACGTTGCCAATGGTTTTGCCCTGTTCTTCCGGCTTAGATAGCTGGGCTGCGTATGGTACGATGAGTTGCGGAACGATAGTCGTCATCCCAATTACGAACATGGCGATCAACAACACGGCATAGGTCGGTGCTAAACCGGCCAATAGAAGCGAGGCTGTAACCAGCAGCAACATTCGCAGAATGACTGAACGGCGTTCCGCCATGTCGCCAAGCGGGACAAAAAGTAAAAGTCCGAGCGCATAGCCAATTTGCGTGAGCATGGCCGCTGCCCCGGCCGCATTCTGTGAGACATGGAAGGCCGACGCAATCTGCGCTTCAAGCGGCTGTATGTAATAAAGATTTGCAACCGTTACTCCGCAGACGACAGCCATAAGAAATATCAGTGGTTTTGTCAAAATGAACTCCGGATATTTTTCGCTTTTCAATTAAAAGACCTCTTTACTTTCGAAATATGTGTAGATACTATACAATCTTAGCAAAAAATTAGCCTTGCTTCAGCTTTTGTTCCAATCGACGCAAAAAATCTGAGAGAAATTGCCTCTGACCGGCATCCGCACCGGCCAGAATATCTGAAATGAGGGCATTATATTTTTCATGCGCGTCTTTATGGTTTGCAACTGCCGTTTCTCCTTTTGAAGTCAACCGGAGAACGATTTTCTTATTGTCACCGGGACTTGCCTCTTTGATAATCATACCTTTCCGCTCCAGCCGCTTAGCCGTTTGTGAGGCCGCACCGCGAGTGACATCCAGAAGCCGGGCGAGGCCGGAAATGTGCAGATCCGGGCGTTCGGCAATACACTGAAGCATGTGGATCTCAGAGTGATAAAGCTCCGTATCGGTGCCGAATGTCCGGGCACGGCTGTCGTTTTCATAAAATTCGGTGATAACATCAAGAAGCAGTTCACAAATATTCATCATTTCTTTACCCCTAAAATATTGTATAGCTGATATACAAAAAAGTCAACTTGCCGTTACAGAACAGAAATGTAGCGGCTTTTTTATATTCAGAATCAATTTGGAAAGGAAGAATGCCCTATGGCAAAACAACCGAAAACCAACGCGCCTCCGCGGGAGGATGCCCGTATTCAGGAATTCCTCGACATGATCGCGCCCTCCATCATTAAATTCAGCACCGACTACTTCATCTGCGGCAACACGTTCCGGTGTGTTTGGGCGCTTCGTGAATACCCAACCTCCACGGAAGAACAGGCGATCCTGCGTTATCTTGGAGAAAAAGACGGCGTGACGCTGCACATCTATACCCGCCATGTAACTCCGCTTGAAGAAAAGAAGATCATCAGCAACGCGGCCAACAAGAACCGGATGCAGCGCAGCAGCACCCAGGACCTCCAGCAGACGGTCACGGCCGAAAGCAACCTGCAGGATGTGGCCACCATCGTGGCGCAGATGCACCGGAGCAAGGAGCCGCTGGTTCACACGGCGGTGTACATCGAGTTGTCCGCCCACGACCTCGACCAGCTCAAGCTCCTGCAGACGGAGGTGCTGACAGAACTGGTACGCTCCAAGCTCAACGTGGACCGGCTCCTGCTCCGCCAGCAGCAGGGCTTTCTGTCGGTGATGCCCTCCGGATGGAATGTGTTTGGGGATCAGTTCGAACGGGTGCTGCCCGCCAGCTCCGCCGCCAACCTGTACCCGTTCAACTATTCCGGCAAGACCGACCCGAAGGGCTTCTGCTTAGGCCGGGACAAATTTGGCAGCAATATCCTCGTCGATTTCAACCGCCGCTCCGACGACAAGACCAACGCCAATATTCTCATTCTCGGCAACTCCGGCCAAGGCAAAAGCTATCTGCTGAAGCTCATCCTGTGCAGCCTGCGGGAATCCGGCATGCACATTCTGGCCTTAGATCCCGAGATGGAATATGAGGATTTGACCCTGAACCTCGGCGGCTGCTTCATCGACCTGATGAGCGGCGAATTCATCATTAATGTGCTGGAGCCGAAAAGCTGGGACGAGCAGACGGAGCCAGTGCTCAAGCCGCACACGAAAACACCGCTGGATCATAACGCCGATGACGGCGGGTTTGTACCGGAAGCCTTTCGCAAAAGCAGCAAGCTTAGCCAGCATATCAGCTTTCTCAAGGACTTTTTCCGCGCTTACAAGGATTTCACAGACCGGGAAATCGACACCATCGAAATCATGCTGGGCAAGCTCTACGACAAATGGGGCATCACCGACCACAGCAACTTCGACCGCCTCAAGCCGGAGGATTATCCCATCCTGTCCGACCTGTACGATCTCATCGAATCGGAGTATAAAAATTTCGATGAGAGCCGCCGCCAGCTTTACACGGCGGATTCTTTGCGGGAAATCTGCCTCGGACTCCACTCCATGTGCAAAGGAGCGGAGTCCAAATTTTTTAACGGCCACACGAATATCACCAGCAGCGAGTTTGTGACCTTCGGCGTAAAGGGTGTGCTTAACGCCAGCAAGAACCTGCGCAACGCCCTGCTGTTCAACGTTCTGTCCTACATGAGCAACGAGCTTCTGACGGTCGGCAACACGGCGGCCAGCATCGACGAGCTGTACCTGTTTCTCACCAACCTGACCGCCATCGAATATATCCGGAACTGCATGAAACGCGTCCGCAAAAAAGAGAGCGCCGTCATCCTCGCGTCGCAGAATCTGGAGGATTTCAACGTGGAGCACGTCCGTGAGTTGACGAAACCTTTGTTCTCGATTCCTACTCATCAGTTCCTGTTCAACGCCGGTTCCATCGACGCGCGGTTCTACATGGATACGCTCCAGCTGGAGAAATCCGAATACGAGCTGATCCGCTACCCCCAACGCGGCGTGTGCCTCTACAAGTGCGGCAACGAACGGTACAACCTCATGGTTCAGGCGCCGGAGTATAAGGCGGCGCTGTTCGGAAAGGCGGGCGGACGGTGATAAAGCATGAACATGAAGGATCAGCGCTTCGGTATTGAGGTGGAGATGACCGGACTCACCCGGCAGCAGGCCGCGCAGGTGGCCGCTGAGCATTTCGGCTCGTCCGTCCATTTTGACGGTACCTATTACGGGATTTATTCCACGCTGGACAGCGAGGGGCGTCAATGGAAATTCATGAGCGACGGCAGCATCGACACGCAGAAAAAAAGCGGACGGCAGATCGTTTCCGCCGACAGCGACTACAGCGTGGAGATGGTCAGCCCCATCTGCCGCTACGGAGATATCGAAACGATACAGGAGCTCGTGCGGAAGTTGCGCGGGGCCGGGATGTTGGTCAACAGCTCCACCGGCATCCACGTTCATGTGGACGCGTCGCCTTACGACGCGAAGACGCTCCGGAACATTACCAACATCATGGCTTCCAAGGAGGATCTGATTTACAAGGCCCTGCAGGTGGAGGTGGCGCGGGAGCGGCAGTATTGCAAAAAGGTAGATCAGAGCTTCCTCGATGAAATCAACCGGAAGAAACCCAAAACGCTGGACGAGGTCAGCCGCATCTGGTACGGCGGTGAATCCCGCAGCAGCCAGCATTATGACAACAGCCGCTACCACTGCCTGA
>JAEWDK010000018.1 GCA_023390175.1 Bacillota bacterium | reverse complement strand
TGTTCAAGTCCTGCATTGCAACTGCGTATTGCTCTGCATTTGGGGCGGCGCCATGCCAGTTCACTTTATTTTCCATGAATGATACGTCTTTGCCTTTTACCGTCTTTGCGATAATTACGCTCGGCTTGCCCTTTACGGTTTTCGCATGATTGAACGCCGCTTCGATTTCGTCAAAATCATGGCCGTTTATGATTTGAACGTCAAAACCGAACGAACGGAATTTTTCATCAATCGGCTCGGGGCCGCCGACCTCGCTTACGGGGCCGTCAATCTGCAGGCCGTTGTTGTCCACAATCAGGCAGAGGTTGTCAAGCTTGTGGTGCGCCGCAAACATCGCGGCTTCCCACACCTGGCCCTCTTCGATTTCACCGTCGCCCAGCATGGAGTAAACACGGTAATCCTTTTTGTCCAGCTTGGCGGCAATTGCCATGCCGCAGGCGGCGGAAACACCCTGGCCGAGCGAGCCTGTGCTCATATCAATGCCCGGGGTGCCCTTCATATCGGGGTGGCCCTGCAGCATTGCGCCGATATGGCGCAGCTTTTTCAGTTCATCCATTGGGAAATAGCCTTTTAACGCCAGCGCGGCGTAAAGGCCGGGGGCACAATGGCCTTTTGAAAGCACAAAACGATCCCTGTTTTCGTCCTTCGGAGCTTCCGGATTCACGTTCAGCTCTTTAAAATACAGATAGGCGAACAAATCCGCCGCTGAAAGGCTCCCGCCCGGATGCCCTGACTTTGCATGATAAACCCCTTCGATTGCTCCCATTCTGACTTTGCACGCCAGAATCTGCAATCTTTTCTTTTCTGCTTTTTCCATGAACATTTCTCCTTTTAAATTTGACTGGACTGCTCTTTTGATGACTCGGCAAACAAACGGTTTACAATGTCTTCCGCAGTATGTTCGCTTCCGGCCGCGCCCCTTTTCCAAATGACGGGAAGACGCGGGCCCGCACCGATTAACCGCCCGACATTTGTCTGCGGAATAACATTATCGATCAGTTCAACTGCTTTTGCACCCAAGCGGCTGCGCACCGCTTCCATTGTACCGCCCCCAATTACACAAATTCCGATCACCTGTTCCGGAACTTTCGCAATGATTCCGGCGGTAATCCGACCGAGAGCATCATTCATTCTGTTTGCGCGCGCACCGCCTGAAAAGCCGGTTTTATTGTTTTCAGTGGCAGAATCAGTTGCCTTACCGCATAAAACCGTTTCCACAACAACTGTGCGCGGCGGGTTTTGCGAATGAATCATATTTACTGCGTTTTCCACTACTCTGTCAATTTCATTCCCGGCGTTTTCATCCGAGGTGAGCAAAGCGTCGTTTACGGCAACATGATCCACATCGCTGCGGGAAAGCAACAGTTCCACCTGCTCCTGTGTAACGCGGGAAAAACTGCCCGCGACAACCAGCGCCGTTCCATTTTCCTGTACTATTTTCGCCCCGGCCCTTGCTGCCGGCCTGTGTGAAATCCAGCCCTTTAAACAGGCTAATTTCGCAGTGAACTCACCCTCGTCAACGGCCAGCACATTCCATTTGAGCTTCGAAACCGCTTCGGCCAATTTCTCAATGTCGTTCTGCGCGGCAGCGTCCGCAACAATAATTGTATTGCCGTTTTCGCGGCAACGGGACAGCGCGTTTTGAAGGGCTTCGTTGCCTTCGGGCAGATTTTTAAAATCAATATGCCCGACCCCGCGTTTTGTTCCGGCGGCAATCGCATCGTAAAAAACAGCATTTTCTTCAGCTGCAACACGCTTTGGCTGCGGCACGGGCGGAGCAACAACGGCAACGGCATCGCTGCCAAGCTGGTCGAGCATTGCCTCAATTTCAAATCCGATTTCGTCCCGCGGGGCCGCGCCGATCTGTTTGCAAAACAGCTGGATCCCAAGATTCTTCAGCGTCTTTGCCACGGCGGCGGTACGGTTATACAGCTGTTCCCGCCCAAACGGCCCTGCGCCCAGTTTGACAATAACCGCGTCATATTCGGCGGCGGTCTTTATTTCATCTGTAATATCTTCATTGAAGAAAACTGCGGTTCTGGCCCCTGATTTTGCCAGCTGAATGCCAAGAGTTGACGCACCCGTAAGATGATCGGTCAATGCTCCGATTTTTACCATTTTATCAACTTCTTTACTATGTATTGGTACGGCGCTTTTACTGCGGAATCTTAATTTTCTTACCGCACTGGAATTGTTCTATTCGGCTGCAAGAAAGTCACATGCTTTTATCATATAGATTCATGGTTTTCTTCGTATTTTAATATTACACTTTTCATTTTCACTTTTCAAGCGTTTTTTATCATTTAATAATTTATTATTATTAATTTATTATGTTTTATTATTTATTTTTATCATATCGTTTAAATAAAATATAAAAAATCAATTGTTTTGCGCTATTTACCGCTGATTTTTCTTGTTTTTTTTTATAACAAGTATATAATATGAAATAGTCGAAAAGCCGCGAAAGGATGATGCATCATTTTAGCTTTTGAAAGAAGTAATAAAATTCTTGCCCTGCTCCAAAACAGCAAAAGGGTTACTACCGAAGAGCTCACCCAGCTTTTTGGAGTTTCCGCCTGCACGATCCGCAATGATTTATCAAAGCTTGAAAAGGATGGACTCATCCGTAAAATACACGGCGGAGCTGTTTTAACCGAAAACGACAGCAACGTTGTTAACTTTCACTCGCGGGAACGTAAAAACAGCAAAGAGAAAACAGAGATTTGCCAGGCGGCCCTGCATCATATCAGCAACGGCCAATGTATTATATTGGATGCCAGCTCCACCGCGCTGGTTCTTGCGAATTCTTTGGATGAATTTGACCGTCTTACCGTAATAACGAACGGAATTTACACCATGATGGCGCTGAAAGACAAACCGAACATCACTGTGATTATGGCGGGCGGCATCGTTACAAAAAATTCAGGGTCACTGGAAGGGTTGCTCGGAAAAGACCTTTTCAACGAGATTAATATAGATATTGCATTTGTGTCCGCACAGGGTTTTTCCCTGGACGCGGGGCTGACCGATTTTAATATTTACGAGGCAAGCCTGAAAAAGCTGATGATTCAGCGTGCAAAAACGCGGATTGCCCTGCTTGACTATTCGAAGCTGGATAACGTTTCTATCGCAACCTTCGCATCAAAGGATGATTTGGATCTTCTGATTACCGATAAAAATGCTTCCCCTGAAATTGTTGAAAAATATAAAGCTGCGAATTTAAAAGTTGAAATAGGCTGAACGCTTTGAACCCCGGTCGGAAACGTTCCGTTGCAAAAAGGCTGCGTAAAAACGCAGCCTTTTTATTTTCTGTTATTGGCTTTGCTCCGGCTCTTCCCTCTGCTCCTGCTGCGGCTCTGATTCAGCACCTGAACTATGCTCATCCCGAACAGCCCCGTCCGTCTGACTTTTTAATTTAAACAGCCTTACAAGCTGCTTTAGCGCCTGAGCCTGTTCGGAAAGCTCCTCACTTGCCGCGGCACTCTCTTCGGCTGTCGCGGAGTTTGTCTGCACCACATTCGAAATTTGCTCAACACCCAGTGTTACCTGCCCAATTGCATCCGATTGCCGGCTTGAAGCCTGTGATATCTTTGTAACAGTATCGGTAGCCGCTTGTGCGCTCTCCACCACCTGCAGCAGGGCCTGTGCCGTTTTATTCGCGATTTCTGTACCCTTCTCAACCTGACTTACAGATTTTTCAATCATAGCAGTGGTGCTTTTTGCCGCTTCCGCGCTTTTACCGGCCAGATTTCTTACCTCGTCCGCTACAACGGCAAAGCCTTTTCCCGCGGAACCCGCTCTTGCCGCCTCCACTGCCGCGTTCAGTGCAAGAATATTTGTTTGGAAAGCAATATCATCGATTGTTTTAATGATTTTCCCGATTTCTCTCGACGAATCATTAATTTGTTCCATGGCTGCAACCATGTCACCCATATATTGGTTTCCTGCCTCTATTTCAGCCCGAACCTGGTTCACGCTTAAACTTGCGCTGGCGGCATGCTCCGCATTGTCTTTCACCTGTTCGGATATTTCAGTAATTGTGGCGGAAAGCTCTTCAACAGAACTTGCCTGCTCAGCCGCGCCCTGCGCCAATGCCTGCGCGCCGTTGGACACCTGCCCCGAACCGCTCAAAACATGTTCCGATGACTGACTGATTTGAGAAATAATATCATTTAAAGAGGTGACAATATTTTCAATGGAATCTTTCAGCCCTACAAAATCCCCCTTAAAATCTTCGGTGGAAGTAACTGTCAAGTCGCCGTTTGACACTTTGGCAAGGCTTGCTGTTATGTCTGCTATGTAACCCCTTAGTGTTGCAGCGGTTTCACGGAATGACGCCCCCAATTGCCCGATTTCGTCCTTGGAACTCACATTGATTTCAACGTTTAAATCCCCCTGGGCCATCTTTTGTGCAGCTTTTGCCATTTCGTTTACAGGCTTGCTGATGCCGCGGGAAATTTCGATCGCAATTAAAAAAGAAATGACAAGGGAAATCAGAATAATTGCTAAAACGCTCCCGGTTGCCGTGGCTGCCTGACGGGAAAGATCCGCGGCCACTTGACTGCCAACCGCGGTTTTTTCGCTGATCAATGCATTTGTGGAAGCTGCTATCTTATTGGAAATCGGCATAACCTGTTCCGTTAAAAACACCTTTGCTTCGGAACTTTTATTTTGCAGCGCAAGAGAAACCACCTGCGCTCTGACCTCCGTAAATTTGCTCAGGCTGCTGCTGATATCGTTATAATATTTCCGCTCCTTGTCGCTTGAAATTCTTTTTTTCATATTTGTAAAATAGATGTCAACTTTAGAGTTCGACTGATTCAGCTGAGCTGAATATGTGATTTTTTGACCGACATCGTCTGTATTGATAATATCCCTGATAATCGCGCTGCTGCTGTTAAATTCAGTATTGAAAAGCCCAATGTCCCCTTGGGCGAAGCCGTAATCCGTCAGTGCTTTGCTGTACTTTGCGTTCATGTTGGTCATTACGCTAAGGCCGATGATTCCCCCGACGCTCGAAAGTATCCCCACAAAAATAAAGGTAATAATCAGTTTTTTACCTATGGTTCTGTTTTTTAACATCGTTGCCTCTCTTTTTCAATCAAGTTAAGCCATACCTGGACGTCGTTGCTAAAAATTAATTCGTCGTAAATCAAAATAAGCGCCGTATGCCCACGGCACTTATATCCTCAATATTTTTACCATCAATCCGGTTCCTTTTGCAGCGGAATATCAGGCGAATTTCTGCTTTTGAGGTCGTTCCAACCTATTTCAGAGTATGACGAAAAGACGGTTCTCCATATTCGGCAAACCATTGCAAGACGATATCAGTTACGTTTTCCTGTTCGAATTATTCAATATGTGATCTTCTGTTTTACAGCACCCGATGAGTTCTTACACAGAGAAAGGCACTAAAAACAGCTTAGGTTTTCCGCTGAGCATTTGCAAAGTCAATCACTGCCAATCTGTTCCGGCAACTGAAATTCGACTTGGACGCGCTGTCGTTCTCCGCCTTTTCCAAGTGAAATTTTTGTCACCGAACAGATTTTGAATCAGTACGTGTATCTTAAGCGGGCTGACCGCTGAAGTATGACGAACGGCAGAATATTAATCGTCAATGCAGTCGTCTATGTATGTGGATACTTTATAGGGTACGTCGCTTTGATGCTTGTCAAGACTGTCACTGAGCTTTTTCTGCAGTAAATCGCAGTCGCCTGCCTTTAAAGCGCTGATGTAGCCCCGGTGTTCCTCAATCATTTTATTAGCGGCTTTGCTGTCGCTTACATAGGTCAGCCCGTAGATCAGCTTGTAAAACGCAAGATTGTCCCACAGCATTTTAATGGTATCACACAGCTTGTTGAGTCCGCAAATGTCATAAATGGCGAAATGGAATTCTCTGTTATAAATATAAATCTGTTTTGCACTCGGGTGTTCCTTTTGCATCTCGGTTTCCAGATTTTCCTGAATCTTTTCAATTTTTTCAATATCAGCTTTGGTGATTTTCTGGCATGTGTAATAAGCGGCGACCGGCTCCAGCGCTTTTCGCATAATATAAATTTGGCGCACATCGCTTTTTGTCAGCTTTACAACACGGGAACCGACATAGGGAACCGATTCGGCTATCCCCTGTTTTTCCAAAGTCTTAAGCGCCTCCCGAACCGGCATCCGGCTCACACCGAGCCGCTGTGCGAGCTCCTCGGTGTTCAGCTTTTGACCCATGTGTATTTTACCGTCCATAATCCAATCCATAAGCTGTTCCAGGACAAGATCCGCAACCCTTTGATGCTGAATTTTTAAAGATTCATTATCCATAATCCGCACTCCATTTACTGTACATTTTGCACCGATGCTACCCTTTTCCGTATGCTGTAAATTATTTCTTTAATTATATTACAACGCTACTTTTTTTGCAATTGCTTCTAAAAAAGCAACTTGGGCGGTTTCTTCAATCAGCTCTGCGGTATGCTCCGCATTGATGGGGTCCTTCGCGACCGCCACAACGCCGTGGTCCACCAGCAGGAAGGCCGGAAGTTCCGGATGCTTGTCGTAAGCCTTTTTTACAAGCGGAAAAAATTCCGGTTTTACCACCGCGGCGGGAACGTCAATTGTGGGAATGTCCGCGCACAGCTTCAACTTTGCGTGCCATGTGACGCGGGGCAGGTCTTTGCCCGTGGAAGCCCACCCGATGCAGTAGGGGGAATGGCAGTGGATGACGGAATCCACCTGGGGGCATATACGGTAAAGGTAACCATGCAAAAGCGCCTCACGGGTCGGTTTTCCGGTTCCCTCCACCAAATTACCGTCAAAATCCGTAATCAGGAACCCATCCTCCGTGCTGTCCTCAAAAGAACTTCCGCTTGCCTTTACAATCATAAGGTCCTTCCCCGGTACTCTGGCGCTGATGTTGCCGCCGCTGCCGGTCTGTATTCCCCTGCGATAGGCGCGTTTAGACGCCAGCACAAGCTGCTCCCTTATTTTTTGCAGGTCATTCATATAAACTCCTCTTTCCTTATTTTTTCTTTCGGCTGAAAAACAAAGGCAGAACGCTGCGGATAATTTTATTGAAGTTTTCTGCGTCCCACGCGCTTCTTCCGATAAACAGGCCGTCAATATGCGGCATGGCAATAAGCTCCTCCGCGTTGTCATTATTGACGCTGCCCCCGTAAAGGACGGGAATGTCGCCGCCGATTTCTTTACCGAACAGTTCAATCAGTGTGCTTTTTATGACGGCGTGCTTTTCGTCCGCATATTCCTTGCCGGCCGGCGTACCGTTCACACCGATGGCCCACACGGGCTCGTAGGCTACCCAAAGATTATCCGTATTCCGGAGTGCGGCACCGTATAAGCCTGCCTTCAGCTGCGTGCGGATCACCTCGTCCGCCAGGCCGAGCTTTTTTTGCTCCCCTGTTTCCCCCACGCAAAGCAACGGCGTAAAGCCGTGGCGCAGGGCGGCCAAAACTTTTTTATTTTCCTCCGAATCGGTTTCCCCCATCACATGCCTGCGCTCGGAATGACCGATTTCCGCAATTTTGACACCCACTTCTTTCAGCATCAGCGGTGAAATTTCGCCCGTGAACTGCCCGCTGTCCTCCCAGCACATGTTCTGCGCGCCAAGGCTGATTTGATCGGCCGGAGCACATTTCCCGGCCGATTCAAGCGCGGTAAAGGACGGTATGACAAACAGCTCCAGTTTTGTACGGTCAATGTCGGCGGTAAGGCTGTTTAGCCCGGTAAGAAAGTCAAGCGTATCCGCTATGGTCTTGTACATCTTTGTATTCGTGCCAAGATAAAGCTTGTCTAATTTTGCCATGCTATTTCATGTTCTTCCTTTCTATCTCCAAAATCGCATTTACTTTGGGGGTTGACCCACCGTCCTTGAAAGAAAGAGTAATCCATTCACCCGCTATCTTTTTGGCAAGTTCATGCCCGATAACACGCTCGCCCATGCAAAGCACATTCGCGTTATTGCTCAGTCTGGAACGTTCCGCCGAATAATTGTCATGGCACACCGCCGCACGGATTCCTTTGAATTTATTTGCTGTCATCGCCATGCCGATGCCGGTGCCGCAGATCAGCATTCCATCCTTTTCATACCCGCTGTCAATAATTTTATTGCACACGCGTTCCGCTATATTGGGGTAATAGGTAGGGTCGTCAGCTGAATCGCAGCCGACATCTTCCACCGTTACACCCTTCTCCCTTAAAAAATCAACCAGCATGTTTTTCATCAAAACCGCCGCGTTGTCACACCCGATGACGATTGTTTTCAAACGAATGCACTTCCTTTCATGTGCTGCAGCTTTTATTTGTTCCAGGATTCGAGGGCCACCCGCAGCCCTTCGCAGGTTTCGGCCGCTGTTTCCAGCGGAATGCCTTTTGCCGATGCTTCCACCGCAGCCATTGCGGCCCGCGCGCCTTCCGTGGTGCCCATCGGGTGACCCTGAACAGCTCCGCCGATACCGATAATGATGTCGCTGCCGAGTTCTTTCTGCAGCTTTTCCTGATTAACCGGAGTAATACCGCCGCCCACAGCCGTTACCAGCGGGCGGATGCCTTTCAGCGGCAGATTCTGTGACTGCACAGTCTGATAAAAGTCAAACAGAGCGGCTGAATCCTGCTGATTCGGGTACATTGTCATTACGGCATGAGCGCCTGCCAAACGGGGAAGCAAGCCCAAAAGCACGGGGTTTGCAATTCCCCCGCGGGCCCAGTTCATAACCCCCGCGCCGGCATAATGTGCCATGATGAACAGGCTGTCGCCGAATTCCTCGCTGATTTCAGCCAGCGCGTCCAATCCGCCGAATACAAAGTTAATCAAGCACGCCTTCGCGCCCGCCTGCATGGCGGCTTTTGCGTTATCGCGCATTTTTCGCGGCGAACCTGAAATATTTGCCATGTAAACCGTTCTTTTGCCCGTAAGCTCATACGCGCTTTCGCCCGCCTGCTGATAGGCGGAAACACGCTCGGCCACCTGGCTGTAGGATGGGCTGCCCAAAAGCTCATCATCCTTAATCAGGTCAATTCCGCCACAGGCCGAAGCGTAAAACAGCTTTGCGCCCTCCGCGGGGGTAAAGCCCGTGCATGGCTTAATCATATTGAGCACGATGGGGCGTTGATACACACCGGTCAGCTTCCGCAGTTCGTCAATTCCCTTTTTGGGCCCTGCAAACGAGCGTGAAGCATCGCCGCAAAGCTCAAGGTCTATCAGCTTTGTCTGCAGCGCGGTGGAAACGTCATTTCCGACAAGTGCAGTCATCATTATGGTAAAGCTGCCCGCAAAGTTTACCTGCGGGAACGCGACACGCAGCACAAAAACTGTTTCATCCCCATAAGCCACGGGGTAAAGGGAAACCACCCTTCCCTGGTAACTTTCCACCATGCCGGCGGAAACGCCCGGAACGGAAACCCATGTGCCCACGGTCTGCCCCACCGCAAAGCCGCCGGCTTTTTTCAGCGCGCTGCCGCAGTCGGTGCCAAACATCAAATAAGTTGCAATCACATGATCCCCTGTTAAATTTTCAGCCCGGCCATATGGATATTGCGCGTACTCCATTTTATTTCCTCCTAATCGGGTAAACCGCTGACCGGCTTACCCCTCGCTTTCAACTCGTCCATCATGGCGTGTGCGGCGCGCACACCCCAGTCCGCGTCATTCAGGTTCCCTTCCAAATACCGAACCTTTACATTTTTACCGACATTCTGCGTAATAGTCTGAATCAAAACATCATCCACGTTTTTATTGAAAAGCTTTTCCCCCGGCTTTGTGTCCCTGCGCATTCCGTTTGTGGGGATAAGCAGAGTAACCCCTTCCGAGGCCAAATTCAGACGGTCTGCTACAATTTTACCGATCTTCTGCGCTTCGTCCGGCAAAATTTTAATGTGTGCATAAGTGGCGTTGTGCATGTTGTAAACCCGTTCTTCCATCCTGGAAGGAAACTCCGTCTTGGCAAAATCGACAAAGTCCAAACCGCCGACGGACACCACCATGGGAATTCCCATTTTTGCCGGCTTAACCAAGCGCTCCGCAGCGCCGTAGGAAAATCCCCCGCCGAAAAACTCCGAGACGATTTCGTGCGTGGTTAAGTCCAAAATACCGTTGATAAAGCCTTCTTCCGCCAGCTGCTCCATTACCATTCCGCCCACGCCGGTGGTATGGAAGCCGATTGCTTCCAGCCCGCAGCGCTCCAATTCGCCGATTGCGGCACAGGCGCCCGTATTGGTAATTCCCATCAGGGAAACACCCACCACGGTCTTTTTGCTTTTCTGCAGCGGCTTTCCGGCATATTTCACCATTCCCGCACAGCAGGAACAGGCATTTGCAATGATGGTATTTGTAATAATGTTTTCACCGGTAAAATCGGAAACGGACGGAATCAGCACAATGTCCCTCATGCCGACAACAGGGCCGAACTCCTTCTTTCCGCACGCAATGGTTGTGGCCATAACCTTTGGAAAGCCAATCGGCAGCATGCGCATGGCGGCAGTTGCCACGGTGGTATTCTGAAGGCCGCCCACGGCCATTATTCCGTCAATTTTGCCTTCCGCAAAAAGCCCGGTTACAGTGGTTTTCACGGCCTCTGTAATCAGTGACATCAGTTCCCCCTTGGTGCGGTCTTTTATATCATCCCAGCACATCCCAAAATCGGAGAACACTTTTTCCCTAGAAATATCCGCTCCGTGGGATTCCCCCGGCCCGATTGCGATATCCACAATCAGGGCTTTTACTCCCGTGCTTTCCAGAAACTCCCGTATAAACCCAGCTTCTTTATATTTGGTGTCGCAGCTGGCAATTACGGCAATTGTTTTTACCATCGCAGCGAAAGACTTTTAACCGAATGATACGTGTGTGCGAAGACAGTATTATTCCGCCTCCGCACATCATGTATTCTCAGGCGGCAGTCTTCCCTTTGCCTCCTTTTATTTCTATTTGGCCGATCCGATCACCGGCGTCGCTTTAATACGGTCGAGCATGGTTATGTCGTGGCAGAGCAATAAATGATCGGCGTCCTTCGCTCTCGCTTTTTGATACGCGATGCTCTTCCAGGATTCCACAATATTGTAGAACCGGCCGGGAGGTGTAATATCATAGTGTAGCTCCGGAACCGGGTTCAAATTGCCGAGCACAAAGATGGAATCGCCCGCGCAAATGTAGCTGGTGCCGTCCGCGCAGTCAACTTCAACTGACTGATGCCCGGGGGAATGTCCAAAGGATTCAAACACCCTTACGCCCGGCATAATTTCGGTTTCGCCTTCAACCGTGTGCACTTTGCGCCCTTTAAACGGAGCGGTGATTCCCAATTCAGGCGCTTCGTATGATTTGTAATAAAGCGGAATCGGGTCATTTGCAAAGTCCCATTCCCTCTTGTTTACAAAAATCTCCGCATTCGTAAATTTCTCCATATAAAACATATGGTCCCAATGAAGGTGGGTATAAACAACGATATCTACATCGGTCGGTTTATAGCCGGCCGCCGCAAGCATGCTTTCAATATCCTGGCCCGGATCCTGCCATGAGCCCGGATGGTGATATTTGTTGGCGCGTTCGGTGTCCGACATGCCGGTATCCACCAAAAGGAGCTTATCGCCACCCTCAACAAGATAAGTAAATACCGGAAGGGCAACTTTCTCGTTGGCATTGGGAATATTTTTAAGATAGGGCGCCGCCGAAAAATGGTAGTGGTACTGAAGCGGAACAGTTGGAACAAATCCTGTGTTCAGTGGTCTGATTGTTAAGTTTGACATTAACATCTTCCTTTTTCATTTATTTACAATATATATAAAGGTATATTGCATTCGTTATTTGATTGCGGTTTCCTTTGCGTATCGCTTATAGGCATCGAACAGAACCATGGCAATGATAACAAAACCGGCAACAATCGGCTGCGCGTAAGAAGAGATGCCCAGCAGGTTCATGATATTTACAATTACCGTGAGAATCAGCGCTCCTATGATGGTTCCCCCCACGCCGCCTTCCCCGCCCAGCATGGAAGTTCCGCCGATTACAACGGCCGCCACCGTCTGCAAACCGTAGGCGTCACCCATCGCGGTGTCTGCCGCGTTAAGCCTTGCGGTCATCAGCAAACCCGCGATTGCCGCGCACACGCTGCACATGACAAAGGTAAGAAACAAAGTCCTTTTTACCGGTACTGCTGAGTAACGCGCCGCATCGGCGTTCGAGCCAAGTGAATAGACATCGCGGCCAAAGGTTGTTTTTTGCAGTAAAACATAGGCAAGGAGCACAATAATGGCGGCGATTACAACCACGACCGGAAAAATCGCGATATAACCGGTGCCGAACCATGTGAACCCCTTTGGCAGGTTGTAAATAACCGCGCCGTTCATAACCATAATTGCCAGCCCGCTTGCAACCCAGTTGGTTGCATAGGTGGCTACAAAGCTCGGAAGCTTTATCGTTCCTACCAGAAAGCCGTTAAAGCATCCGAACAGTACGCCCATTCCGATTCCGATCAGGAACACGAGCGGAATTGAAAATCCCGCTTTCAGAAGCTGCGCACACAAACAGCCGATTAAGCCGGAGGTAGCGCCTACGGAAAGATCGATTTCACCCGTAAGCAGCACTGCGGTCAGCCCGGTGCTGAGGACAAGAAGAACGCTTGCCTGACGGAGTATGGTAATCATATTGTCAAAAGATCTGAAGTTACTGGAAATCAGGGCGCACAGAACAACCAGCACAAACAGCCCGATTACGCTGTAAAAAGAACTGGAGTTTTTATATTCCTGCAATCTCTTATTCATTGGTAATCCTCCAATCCTTCTTATACCGGCGGGCACAGCAGTCAAGAACAATGGCAACAAGAACGATGGAACCAATCAGCGCATTCTGATAAAGGGCATTGACACCCGCTACGTTCAGACCGTTCTGTAAAATCTTGATCAAAAATACACCGAAGATTGTACCGACAAGGCTGCCCTTTCCTTCAATCAGTGACGTTCCGCCCAAAAGTACTGCCGCCATTGCCTGAAATTCCCACCCGACCGCCACGGTCGGCTGGCCGGATTCAACGCGGCAGGCTGTAATCAAGCCGGCGATACCCGCCAGCAGCCCGGCATAGGCATAGGTTTTAATCAGGCTCCTGTTAATGCTGATGCCGGCCAGCGAAAGTGCTTCCGCATTTCCGCCAAGTCCGATGATGTTGGTGCCGAATTTTGTTCTGTAAAGCATCAGCCATGTCACGCCGAAAACAGCGACGGTAATCCATACCGGCAGCGGAAGGAACAGAATTTTTGTTTCCGAAACAAACAGGAATACATAACTCGAAAAGTAAACCGATGCCCCCGCCGTAATTAAAAGGGTAAAGCCGTTGACGATATACTGTGTACCGAGCGTTGCAATAAAGGGAGAAATCCTTCCCTTTCCGATAATAAATCCGTTGATTATACCGATGGCCACAGTGGACAAAACGGAAATCACGGCACCCGCCAGCAGCGGCACGCCCTTGTTCGCCATTAAAATCCAGATTACAGTGCAAAAATTAACCTGAGCGCCGAGCGAAAGGTCCACGCCCTGCGTAAGAATTACCAGCGTTTGCGCAAATGCCAGAATCAGCAGCGGAACCGACTGTATCAGGATATTAATTACATTGCTCCACGCAAAATAATCCGGGATTGTAATGCTGAAAATAACAATTAACATAGCCAGCATCCATACCACAGGAGGCAATTCCTGAATAAAGCGCACGATACCCGACTTATTCTTCATTCCCTTCACCTCCAACTCCCAGCATCTGCGCGCCGATCTTGTCCGCTGTGCTTTCACCGCGCCCGGTTTCGCAGCTGATTGTGCCTTCGTGCATAATATAGATTCTGTCGCTCATACCGATTACTTCGGGAAGCTCGGAAGAAATCATCAATATTGCCTTGCCTTCCGACGCCAGCTTGTCCATGAGTGCATAGATCTCCATTTTTGCACCGACGTCAATGCCGCGGGTAGGCTCATCAAAAATCAGAATATCCGTTTTGGCGCTCAGCCATTTGGCGAGTACAACCTTCTGCTGGTTCCCGCCCGAAAGCTGCTTGCAGGTCTTCATGACATTGGGCGCTATAATTCTCAGATCGTTTTTATAATGATCCGTTATGTCATACATCTTCCTTTTATCGACGAAAAATCCCGGGAAATATTTTTTCAGGCTGACCGCCATGATATTCCAGGCAATGGAATCCTTAAGCGCAAGCCCCTGCCTTTTTCGGTCCTCCGGTACCAGCCCAATGCCTTTTTTGACCATTTGCACCGGGGACTTCGGCGCAACTTCCTTCCCGTTGACCAGTACAGAGCCGGATTTTATCGGATCAATGCCAAAAATCAAATTGACAAGCTCGGTTCTTCCGGCGCCGACAAGCCCCGCCAGACCGACAATTTCGCCCTTGTTCACCACAATGCTGACATCCTTAACCTTGCCCGCTTTGTCGCAAAGATTTTTGGTTTCAAGCGCCACGCCCAAATGCGAATTGGGCGTGCGCTTGTAAACCTGAGAAATGTCGCGGCCAACCATCATGTTGACCAATTCTTCGTTTGAATGCTCATGAATTCCAACCGTTGCAATTTTTTTGCCGTCCCGCATTACGGTAATACGGTCGCCGATCAGGGGAAATTCTTGCATGCGGTGGGAAACGTAAATGATTCCAATTCCCGCCGCCTTCAGCTTATGTATCTGCACAAACAGGGAATCAACCTCGCGCTGTGACAATGTGGCGGTCGGCTCATCGAATACAATCACCTTCGGGTGGAAGGAAAGCGCCTTTGCAATTTCCACCATCTGCTGCTCCGCCACACTCAGCAGTTTGACCGGGGATTTTACATTAATATAATCACAGTTCAATGTCTGAAGCAGGGCGGACGCTTCCTGTTCCATTCTTTTCCGGTCAATCAGGCCCAGCTTTGTTCGGTATTCACGGTTGATAAAAATATTCTGGGCAACATCAAGCCAGGGAATAAGCGTAAATTCCTGATAAACGGCAACAATTCCTTTCGCGAGCGCGTCTTTGGTGCTGTTAAAATTCATCTTTTCGCCTTCAAAATAAATGCTGCCGTCCTCTTGTTTGTACGCACCCAGAATTACCTTTGCAAGGGTGCTTTTTCCCGCTCCGTTTTCGCCGACTAAAATATGTACTTCACCGGCCTGCAAATCAAAATCGATATTATCCAGCGCCTTTACTCCCGGGAATTGTTTTGTAATACCGGTGGCGGTTAATATCGGATCGTTCATTTTCTCACTCCTTCGCATTAAACATTGCCGGAAAAATTATTTTGCTTTCCACCATGCTGTGGTATTCGAGTAATCCTGCACATTCTCTTTGGTAATCAGCGGCTTGTCGTTTGCTGACGGGAAAGGAACGAAAGCCTTCGGCGGCTTTGTCCCGTCGTTCAGGAACTGTGTCAGATAGGTGGCTGCAAGATACCCTGAACCGAACGGGTCTGTATTGTAGCTTACAAGCATATCGCCGCTCGCTATTGCAGCGCTTGCGTCGGAGCTGCCGTCAAATCCGCCGACGGCCACATTGGTCAGGCCTGCCGCCTTAAGCGCCTGAATCGCGCCGAGTGCGCTTTCATCATTGCACCCGATAATTGCATTCACATCTTTATACTTCTGCAGTAAATTTTCTGTTACGTTCATTCCTTCGGTTCTCTTGAAATTTGCTGTTTGAGAAGCCACAACTTTAATGTCCGGATATTCCTTGAGCGCTCTGTTAATTCCGGCAAGTCTTTCCTTCGCGTTCTGCGCACCGGCGGGGCCTTCCAGGATAATCATTTGACCCTTTCCGCTGATCTTCTCCGCAACTTTCTTTGCAACTTCGTATCCTGTTTCTTCATAATTAACGCCGGTTCTTAAGAATGTCGGTTCCGCAGCCGGTGTTCCAATGGTAACTACCGGAATATTGGCTTCTTTTGCCTTGCGGATGCCGGGCATAATTCCGTTTGAATCCACACACTGAATAATAATCCCGTTCACCTTTTTCTGAATCATGTCTTCAATGATTTTTACCTGCTCTTCAACGCTGTCCTGAGTTGCAGGGGCCATAAGAACGGACTCGAAGCCTTCGTCCTCACCGGCTTTTTTAACGCCCTGAAGCTGGCTTAACATGTAGGGGTTGGTAGAATTCTTCACAATGCAGGCAATTTTGTATTTTGTGTTTGCTTTCACCTTGGTGGTAATCTGAGTTCCGATTCTAGTCGTTGGCAATGTAACCGCAATTGATGCATCCGACGCGGAGGACACGCTTTGGGTTGCGGCGGAATTTGACGACCCGTTTGACGCCGATGCCGCGCTTTGACTTGCGGCTTCATTCTGAGGAGCCGAGCATCCCGCGAGTAATGCGATTGAAAGTGCTGCCGTGATCAATACAACCAGTGGTCTTTTCATTTTCTTACCTCCATTTTTTTGTGTTCCTTCTTGACAATCAATTAGGATATTGGATCCAATGTTATAGTCAACAGTATATATTGATTTTTTCACATTGTCAATAGTTTTTATGCAATATAGTTAATTTTTTGTTTGATTTTATTTATTTCTATAAAAAAGACCCAATAATTGTCTTTTAAGAAATTCAGGCACTCCCTTTTTAAAGTAAAAGCCAGGGGAAATCGGCCTTTTACAAAGCGTTTGTGAAAGTGGTTCCGCCGAGTAGAACGGCTCTGCAGGAGCTGCCTGCACCGGCAAAAAGTCTTTTGCGAAAAATAACGGCATAAAAAAACAGGTCCGAAACGACCTGTACCATAAATGTTTTTCTTCAGGAAACGGCAGCCTTCTTTCCTCAACTCACGGCAATGACTTTAAACGCTTCCTTTTACACAAAGAACGGGGCGACGTAACCGGTATTGTTGACAGCAGCTGCAACACAGTTGTACAATACAGCTATAACGCGTGGGGCAAGCCTTATAAAGGGGTTCTCCAAACATGTAGGTTTCGTGGCTGCTGGTCCATACGTATGGGATTTATATAATGATTCGACCTATTATCAAGGAGGCGATTTTAATAAAGCGGCTGCTGTTTCAACACTTGCATTTTGGGCAGGTGTCGGTGTTGGTCTGGCTCTCGTTGGTGCACCTGTATTAGTAGCTGTAACTGTAGGTGTCATTGCCAGTACCGCTATTGGATTTGGAGCAAACTATTTAAAGAAGCAATGGATTGGATATTAGAAAGAAGTGGTTTTTTTTGAGTTTAGGATTTTTACCATTACCCCTTTATGTTTTATTTTGCTTTATTGCCTTTGTAATACTTATATTCTTTGCAATTACTAGGCGGAAAAAAGATAGTAAAGGATTATTAACAGTATATATAACACTATCCCTTTGTACTCCATTTATGGCTTTGGGAAGAATTTATGAGAGGTATTACTATCTTACAGCCCAAATAGTCTATGCGCTGCTTTTTGTGCTATTTATAGAACTTACAGTTATGGGGATCAACGACTTTAGAAAAGGCAAGTTAAAGAAACATGTTCTTATAGGTCTTTTTTTAATTTGGATTTTTGTGATTTTTGCTGTATTAATTCTATTCCATATTATTTAGAGTTATTATGATTCCAGTGCTTGTTGAAGCGCAGATGAGTTTTCATCTGCGCTTCAGTTTGTGTTAGGGAGGTTAGAGGAAAAGCAGACGGAAAGCACTGAAACGCCGTTGCAAACAGTAAAAACACATATACGGACATGGAGACAAATGCTATACGCCACTATTCAAACAGTTGAACTTAGTTCTTAAAATCAAGAAGGAGAAATACGACTACAAATTTACAAGTGTCCATGATCTGCTGGTAAACGGATATTTCTTTGACGAAGCAGTCGCGGAAAAATTTGACCAGCTTGCGGCCTTTCACACACCCGAAGAATGTCCAGACTAATTTGAGGTGAAACACACAATAAAATCAGGTGAAGCGCAGACGGAAAACACGTCATGACGCAGGACGCTGCTACGGGGCTAGTCAATTATGTTGGCCCACGAGAGAGCGTAATGCTTATTCCTTTTATTTAGAACCGTTTCCTCTTCCGAACTCATTCATCATGTCACGGTTTAATTTCTTGCGATAGTTATCAGTCCACTTTTTCGTGTCGCGTAAAAATTCGTCGCAGAACCCGGCAACATCTTCACCCGTCACGTCGAGAATGTGCTTGCCGTCCGCCGCGCCGGCTTCAAGCAGCTCGATCAGTTCATCCTGAGTTTTCAGCATGTCGGAACCGTCTCCTCCCGCGAAGCTCCACATGTATCCGTGAATTTTTTCAAATACGAACCGATAGTCTTCAGGCAGCACTTCTACCCTTGCCATTTGCTCCCGATACTCTTTTTTATCGCCGATCATTTTTTTGATAAGCTCTAGCATCGTTATTTCCCCTCCTTATTAAATTTTTCCATAATATCTTTATTTAGTTTTATCTGCCATTTTTCGGCATTGGCAACCGACGCGCGCATAAAGTCATCACTAAACTTTCCGACGTCACTGCCTATGACATCAAGCACCTGCCTGCCATCCGCCGCACTTGCTTCAAATAAATCCACTAAGTCCGTAAACATCGTCAAGTCCGTAAATATTGTCATGTCGCCGTCAGGTGGGCCGACGGTAAACATATAATGTTGAATTTTGCGAAATGCAAACCGATAATCTTTCGGCAGATCATCAACCCGATTCATCATTTGTTTATAGGCCCGTTTCTCTTCCATGTCGCCTATTATCAATTTTATAATGGAATCAAGCATTGTTACTGCTCCTCCTTTAGCTGGTTGATTTTCGACGCAATAAATTCCCATTTTTCCCAGAACCTCTGCAGTTCTTCACGCCCCGCATCGTTGAGCGCGAAAAACTTTCTTGGCGGCCCCATGTCGGATGGCTTTTTGGTGACCTCTACCAGCTTGCTTTTTTCAAGCCGAATGAGGATGGTGTACACCGTTCCCTCCACAACATCTGTGAAGCCGAGAGCATTCAGCCGCCGCGTGATTTCGTAGCCATAGGTTTCTTTGCGGCTTATAATTTCAAGGACGCAGCCCTCGAGCACGCCTTTGAGCATTTCCGTTAGGTTTTCCAGTACAATCACCCCTTACCGTTCTGTATGACTTGTATGAAGTAATACTTACTACTACTATATAGTATCACGCAGTAGATGGTTTGTCAATAGCAGCCGTTCCTTCATAAGCACTGTATATAAAGCAAACAGGACAAAAGCCTAAACTTTTGTCCTAAATAATTTTGGCGGGAGAGGATGCAATTTCATCGGCAGCTGCCCCGCTTGCTGCTGTTTCCGCACAGTTGCACCGCGCAGAAAGTCCACGCCCTAAAAACGTGCCGCCGGCACGTTTTCCTTACGGGCTTCCGAATCC
>JAEWDK010000017.1 GCA_023390175.1 Bacillota bacterium | reverse complement strand
TTCCGCAGGCGCCCTTTTCAGGACCTTTCTGTTCGTTAATCCGGCAGGGACCGTTGGTACATAGCTGGCAGCTCAGGCCTTGGAGACAAAATTTGCACCGTATCTTTTCCTGCTCATCAAATCTTGAGAATACGCTGGATAAACCGTCATCTCTGATCCTTACCAGCATTTCTTCAACGGAATCGTGATAACTGACACGATCCTTTGGTTTTTCTAAAACTGCTTCTGACATAGTGACCTCCAATCTTTTAATCAAAGGTAGTATGTCAGCTTTCAGAAAAATCAATTCAGTGTTTTCCATTCTTTCTTTAAAACAGCATACTGATATGTGTTTTCATAAAGCGGTGTTCCGTCGGGATTGTTAACAAATGAAATAAATTCAACAAATAAACCTTCCCGCCTCATTCCAAGGCGTTCACAAAGTTTCTGGGAGGGGAGATTATCATCTTCTGCGTATGCATAGATTCTTCTTGCATCATTTTCAAAAAGATTGTTAATAACAGCCTCGGCTGCTTCCTTTGCATAACCTTTTCTGCCATATTTCAGATTGAAATTCCAACCGACGCTGTATGTGTCCGGATGTTCTTTCATTGTAAATATTTCTCCAATGATAAAATCCGTGTCACGAAGACATACGGCGTAGCAGTCTCCATGACCATCCCCATTTTGTTTTTCTTTTACTTTTTCTACGGCTTCTTCATAAGTGTTTACTTTTTCACTGTAAAAGCAATGTACGGGTGGAGCAGCAAGATATTCGTATAGACCGGCCGCGTCCTTTTCTTCAAAGTTTCGAATAATCAGTCTGTCTGTTTTTATATACATTTCTTTTGTCCTCCATTATTTTAAATTCAGTCAGAAAAAAATGGGACAAGATCTTTTTAGATCTTATCCCACTTAAATAATCATGATGATTATAAGTCCTCTGACAAGTAAACTTACATGAAAAGTTTATCATAGAAAGGATAAAAAGTCTTGTATTTTCTATTTTATATCTCTTTATCATGTTTCATTCCATAGTAAATTCCATTGGTGAGGCAGTTTTCTGTTCATTTCGTGAATCTGATTCATTTTACATATCCTTGGAAGAATGGTGGGATTTTTCCATTTGGCTTCTCATCAGAATTACCATTTGTTGTTAAACTTTTCTTCACATCGTATCCACCTGGGATATTTACAAAGTGAAGTAAACGGAAATTAATGGCATGGTTTAGACAGGAATAAACACATCTGAGGCAAGCACTACAGGAAGTATCTCCTACTGGAGTTAATAAAGGCAAAAGATAAGCATTGGGTAATGTCAGAATCACTGAGTAATTCATTATAATTCGCACTTTTGTCATGGATTCCGCTGATAATATGATTAGCAGGATTTGTAATATATGAACGAATGCGGTATAATATATTATTACAGTATAATGGAAAGGAATGCATAAACAATGGTATCAACAATTTCTTTATCGTGCATAGCATAAGCTTTTGCACGTAAAATAATTGAAAACCAGGAGAATTATTATGAGTTTTAATATAATTGATATAAATAACTGGGTGCGTAAGGATTATTACGATCACTATATGCACAAGGTGTGCTGCACCTATAGCATAACCTCTAATATTGATATAACTGGTGTTAGAACAGCATTAAAAAACATAAACAAAAAGATATATCCAGCTCAGATATATATGCTGACTACTGTTGTTAATCAGTATCAGGAGTTTCGTATGAATATTGATTCTGACGGTAATTTAGGCTTTTGGGATGAACTTAATCCAAGCTACACCATATTCAATAAAGAAAAAGAATTATTTTCCAGTATATGGACGACTCACAGCGATTCTTTTATACAGTTTTATGAAAACTGCATATCTGATATTGACTGTTATTCAAGTGCTGAAAATCTGATGCCGAAACCGGATCAACCACTCAATACGTTCAATATATCAAGTTTGCCTTGGACGAGTTTTACCGGATTTAATTTAAATCTATACACAGATGGAAGTTATCTGCCCCCCATATTTACGATTGGAAAGTTTATTGAGCAGGATAATAAGGTTCTGATGCCATTATCAGTCCAGGTACATCACTCAGTATGTGACGGGTTTCATGTAGGAAGATTTACCAATGCATTGCAGGAATTAGCAAATAACTATAACGAATGGCTTTATAAGTGATCTTTATGACACATTTCATCACTTTTGAGACGTGTGACTGGCGAGTATTTAGAGTGATTGATAAGGCTTCTCTGGAGCGTGGGATAGGAGCAGTTCTTTGTACGACAGACCGACTAGCGGCATTTGATAGCCAGAATTTGATTGTGCCGATTTGGGGGATATAAATGGATAGTAACTGCATCTCCCCTCAAATCAGGAGAGATGCAAAACGAAATACAAGCATAAAAAATGAGAAAGCCTGTAAACCACATGGTTTCAGGCTTTTTCGATGACGGAAGCGGTGGGATTCGAACCCACGTGCCCTTGCGGACAACCGCATTTCGAGTTATTTGAGGGCAAGTTTCGATGAGATTATCAAGGTAACTTTGAGTCACCATAGTATCGAGCAAACCCGCATGAATCAAGGATTTTCGGGCACAAACCATGAATTTGCCACGCTTTGGTTCAATCCCCGAATTTAACGGTTTTCAGAGCAAAGTGTAGAAAAAACGTAGAAAAACGACCAGCGAAATAACCTTAAGATACTTTAAGACCCAATGATTTTATAGCACACAAACCACAGCGTAGCCTACCATTGACATACAATTAAATCCAACCGATTGGAACAGGAGTTCTTTTCTTCTGTTCTTGTGTTGCCAATGGAGGTACTTATGAAAACAGACTACTCATACTTGCTGGAGGAATACCCCGAAATCATCAGCATGGATCAACTATATAAAATCTGCCATATCAGCAAGAGAAAAGGAAAATGGCTTTTGGAGCATGGAGTTATACCCTGCAAGGACAGTGGGAAAAAAACAAGGCGGTTCACTATTAAAACTATGGATGTGATTAAGTTCCTCGAAAAACAGGAAGCTGGAAAGATTAAGAATATGCCGCCACTCGGTATTTTTGCATCGAAAAAACCAAGTAGGAAAACCAACTATGTGAAAGTAAGTCCCTCGGCTTTTGTTACTCTGCTCAATGAACAATGGCTACTTAAACCAGATGTCTTGAACACAAAGCAGGTCAGCGAATTGTTGGGATACACAACCACCACTGTGGCCAAGTGGATCAAAGCTGGAAAGCTCAAAGCAGTTCAATATCAGCGAGGCTATCTAATCCCAAAGAAATGGCTGATACACTACCTCGCTGAAACGGTGAATGACGGCAGGGCTTCCAAGTCGGAAAAACACATGAGATTGATTAAGAAATGCCAGAACAACTAAATATGCACTATGCTGCATTATAGCAAATAAGGACAGGCTGACATGACTGAATCTATGCGACCTGTCTTCATTTTATATTATAATCTTTCAAAAAACACTTGATAAAATTTTTAATTTCGGCTAAAATATGATTATATTCTATAATCGCCGAAAGGAGCGTTTGATATGGAGTATATCAAGAGGTTTATGGAGGACGTATTTCTAAAGCTCAATGAGCAATACCCCGCCATTTTAATAACCGGCCCAAGACAGGTCGGAAAGACCACCATGCTGCAAAAGCTCACAGAGCTTGAGGGTCGGAATCGGCACTACGTATCCCTAGATGATTTAAATGTAAGAGCATTGGCCAAATCTGATCCTGCTATGTTTTTTCAAATTCATCAGCCCCCGGTGTTCATTGACGAGGTGCAGTATGCACCGGAGCTATTTACCTATATTAAAATAAGTGTGGATCAGAACCACCGCCCCGGCGATTTCTGGATGACTAGCTCACAGCTATTTAAACTGATGCATGGTGTACAGGAGTCTCTGGCAGGGCGAGTGGCGCTATTGCATCTATCACCGCTGTCACAGCATGAGATTTATAGGGGGCAGCCGGGAGAATTCAGCTTGGACTTAGCAACTCTACAGAAAAGGCAGGCCGCTATTCCTGCCGCAACCACGCCTCAAATCTTTGAGCGTATCTTTGCAGGGGGAATGCCAGCACTCGTCAGCAAAAAATATGATGATCGGGATTTTTTCTACTCCAGCTATTTAAGCACTTATTTGGAGCGTGACGTCAGGGAACTGTCCGGCTCCATAAACTCGCTTAAGTTTTTGACTTTCGTTACTGCTGTGGCGGCAAGAACGTCTCAGATGGTGAATTACAAAGGAATTGCCGATGACTGCGATATTGATCAGGTAACGGCAAAAAGTTGGCTTAGAATTTTGGAAACATTAGGGATTGTTTTTTATTTGCATCCCTATTCAAATAACGTGCTCAAAAGAACTATCAAAACACCAAAGCTGTACTTTTATGATACCGGGTTGGTATGTTACCTCACCAAATGGAGTAGCGCAGAAACCACAATGAACGGTGCCATGAATGGTGCACTTCTTGAAAACTATGTGGTAAGCGAAATACAGAAAAGCTATCAAAATGTTGGTAAGGAAGCCTATCTCTATTATTATCGAGATAAGGATGCAAAGGAAATTGATCTGTTGATGGAGGGTGATGGTCAGCTTTACCCCATTGAGATCAAGAAAACAGCTACACCTGAAAAGAAAATGATGACCAATTTCTCTGTGATAGAAAAGTCTCCTTTAAAACGGGGAACAGGCGCCATTATCTGCACAGCGGAGAAGCTCGGCGCATTTGACCGTGACAACCTTATTGTTCCAGTCAGTTTATTATAAAATGGCTTGTATGACCAAATGGCCTAAAAGAAATGAGGGCTTAAAATGAAAAACATTTTAGAGAATTTGTTTGAGTCGCTTGATATAAATGAGAATAATGGTCTTATGCATGGAAATAGCGATACAAGTTTAGGTAATTTCCAGCAGCTATTCTACAATCAAGCAAAAGAAAAAATAGGAGTCGATGCTGTATACTTTTTGAGAGATACTGATGGGATTGCAAAAATTCCTCTTATATACTTTTCTATGATGGAAACATATAATCCCAATATGGCAGCGAGATTACACCAGCTGTCTTGGAATATGGGCGAAGCTCCCCTGCTTTTTGTTGTTACTCCAACTGAACTAAAAATATTTAATAATTACAAGACACCTCAAAATGTAGATGGTTCGCTTAATCCTAATGCGGGATTAATAGATACGATCAGTTTGATTACGGATTTGGAAACCCAACGACAAAAGCTACAACCGTATAATCGTTCACTACTGGAAAGTGGCGAATACTGGAGAAGATGTAAAGAGCGATTTGATGTTGGCACACGTATTGACACTACTCTAATGAACAATTTAAAAGCAATGCGCAGAAAACTCATAAATATGATAAAATTGCGTATACCTGAAGATTCTTGGGGTTCTGTGAATTACGTATCTATTGTGCATAGCTTGCTTAGTCGCTCTATTTTAATAAAATATTTAGAAGAGCGCAAAGATGCCAATGGCCAATCAATATTTCCAGATAATTTTTACAATCAGTTTTCCACAAGCAACACAGCGTATAAAAGTTATACAGATGTGTTGGGTGATAAGGAAGCGACTTATAAACTTTTTGCAGTTCTGGAGAAAAAGTTTAATGGCGATATGTTTCCATTAGTTGAAAACGAATATGAAACTGTAACTGACCTCGACTTGCAAGAGCTGAAAGCCTTTCTTTTGGGCGATTCCGATCTAGAAAATCAGCAACTAGTATTATGGCCTTTATATGATTTTAACGTAATTCCAATTCAAATAATTAGCAGTATTTACGAGTTATTTTTTCATTTGGCCGACAATGAAGATGATGATAAGGGTACTTATTACACACCGCTTCATCTGGTAGATACTTTATTAGATGAAGTTTATTCTTGGGATGGCAAATATGAACCTATTAAAATAATAGATCCATCTTGTGGATCTGGTATATTTCTAGTAGAAATATACCGGCGCATGGTTTGCCGCTGGATGAACACACACTATACATCAAATATCAATGCTGCTCAATTAATAAAACTATTAAAAGACAATATTTATGGAGTGGATATAAATGAGGAGGCTATTCGAGTTGCTTCATTTAGTTTAAGTTTAGCACTCTGTGACTTCCTAGATCCAAGGAGCATTTGGGATACCTTGGTGTTTCCTAAAATGATTGGCTCCAATTTAATTATAAGTGACTTTTTTTCTAATACAGAAAAGTTTAACAAAATTAAATATGATGTGATTATTGGGAATCCGCCTTGGCAGAGCCAACTAACTGATTTAGCCTTACAATATTTGAGAGAAAATGAAAAGGTGGTTGGAGATAAGCAAATTGCTCAGGCATTTTCGATAAAATGTAGTCAACTATGTAAGGAAAATGGCTGGGTGTGTTTGTTGATGCCAAGTAAAGGATTCTTATTTAACAGGTCATTAAAAAGTCGTCAATATAGACAAGATTTTTTTGTAAGCAATACAGTATCAGTAATTATTAATTTTTCAATTTATCGAAAGTTCTTATTTGAACATGCAAGCGGCCCTTCAGCGGGTGTAATTTACTCTCCAATAAAAAATGACAAAACACAACCAATTTTCTATTGTACTCCGAAGCCTCAATTTACAATGCAAGATCATAAAAAGTTTTCAATTGAACCAAATGATATTTGCAAAATACCCTACGAAATTATTCGAGATGATAGAATATGGAAGATTGCGATGTGGGGCGGTCCGCGTGATTTGGAGTTGATTGACAAATTACAAAGTACTTATTCACCATTAAGCAAGTTTTTAGATGAACATGAAATGGTAAGTGCTGAAGGATTTAAAAGGGGAAATCGCAAAAAAGTATGTAATGACTTTTGGGATATGCCTTGCATAGAGGCAAAATCTTTTGTACCGTACTATTCACCAGAGGACAATGAATCAAGAGTGGACTATACAGACTTTGAATGTATTGTCTTGAAAAAACGAGAGATATTTAAGGCTCCTCATCTAGTAATTAAACAAAGTCACAAAAAGGCTAGATTTTTAGCCTCAGTATTAGATTATGATGCAGTTTTTAACCATAGTTTGTTAGGAGTTCATGGCGATATCAATTATTTAAAATACTTATGCCTGATCATAAATTCAAAACTATTTTCTTACTATCATTTAATGACCAATCGAAAATGGCTGGTTGAACGTGATGAACTTGAAGCGGGTGATATTTGGAACACACCAATTCCGAAAGTAGATTCCAATCAACTTAAAGATGCGGTAGCATTATTTGATGATCTAAAGGAAAGAAAAAACAGCGAGGGAGATCTCCAAAAATTTATTTATCAAATGTATCATCTGCAATCTTATGAAGTCGAATTGCTTAATGATGCTCTGGACTATACCTATGATTATTTTTCTCAAAAAGGCAGTTCTGTGACGTTTAAGCAGCCAGCAAACGCAACATATGAATCATATTTTAAAACGCTTAGAGATATATTAAAAAATTCATTTGGTAAAGAAATTATATGTAACGGCCAACTCATTACTGGAGATTCCCCTCTAACCGTATTATGTTTATGTTTAGAGGGGAAATATTCTGAGGATCTGTGGATTAATTATGGCACGGACAATATTCACACAATGCTTCAAACTTTGGACACTATGCTGACGGAAAGTAGACAAAATATATTTATACGCCGCAATGTTCGAATCTATGGGCAAGATGCAATTTACGTTATAAAACCAAATCAAAAAAAATATTGGAATTATTCGGCTGCTTGTCGTGATGCAGACGAAATTTTTGCTGATTTTGCAAAGTCACAGGAGGTGTAAAGATGAGTAGCATCAAAAGAATTGCAGCATCTACTGCTGTACCGCCAGATTTAGCTCGAAAAATTGGTGTCAGTGGCGTAAACGAAATAATTTCAGTTTTATGGCAAGGGTATCACGTTTTAAAAAGTGATACTACCTTTCGAATTACTTGCAGCACTGAAGAAGATGATATTACTCAATGTTGGTTTGAAAAAATACAGGTGATATGGGATTCCAGAAACAGGGCAACAGCTCTAACTTTAAATGGGCTCATTCCTCATCATCAATACGCAGATAGTACGATGAAAAAAGCTAAAGGTAAAAAATCACCAACGATTGATTTTTGTTTCAAGGACTGGTCAACATCAAATAGCTATTTTGGTGCCGAAGCAAAAAACTTATATCAAAATAAACCTCAAAAAATTACTAGGTATATTAGTACGGGTGTGCAAAATTTTACAAACGGACGTTATGGGGCTCAATCATCCGAGTCATCAATTGTCGGGTATGTTTTGTCTGGTGATATACCTGATATTGTTGAAGAACTGAAGAAAGAAATCCAAAAGGAACCACCATGTAGCAATTTGACTAGAACAATGTCCTCACTTGATCCTCAGTATCACACAAAACATATTCGAGTTACAGATAACCAAGAAATTACATTACATCATCTCTTTTTTAATTTTGTTGCATAGGTTAACCTCCTTTTATTGACTTAAAAGTGACTGCTTAATGTTTTCCATCACTCCCTGTTCTTCGTTTAATGAAGAACAGGGAGTTTTTTGTTTATATACCACTTACGAAAGGATAGATGCACCATGAAACATGAACTGACTACCCTCCGTTTATGGAACCCCCTCTTCCCTCACATCTACCTCCGGAACGAATGGGGAGATGTGGAGAACGATTCGGTAGATTTAACCGCTGGGGAAATTTTAGAATATGAGGATAAAATCCTCGATCTCATTGAAAAGGAAAAGCTGTCCGATGAGGGCGAGCGTGGTCTTGCCGTTTACCTCGATGATGACCTCAGCCGAAAGATACACAGCATCAACCCTTCCGTAGAGGAATGGAATGGGGAGCTGTGGGGCGTTACCGAGGTGCAAACCTACGGCGACCTTTCTCCTTCTGACCTTTCGGAACTGACCGACTGGCTCTCCGGGCAATTCAGCGATGGCTGGGGCGAGGGGCTGGAGCAAAGGGAAATCCGAGTGGATGACGGCGAGCTGTGTGTCAGCTTTTGGGATAGCAGCGACCGTTTCTTCATTAAGCCGGAGGATGAACTGAAAAGCAGTCAGTCCTCCGGCTTTGGCATGACGATGGGAGGAATGAACTGATGCCAAATCATGTAACCAATATTTTAAGAGTGTCCGGCGATCCGGAATGAATACGGCGGCTTGGAATTGACAGCGGAGGCGGCGAGATTTTACACCTCTGGGCGGGCCAGATTTACACCTCCGGGCGGCCATATTTTACAGTAGATACCGCTGTAGTAGAATTTGGCTAACGCATCGCAGATGCGAATACACCAAAGGAGGGTCATAGAAATGACCAACTACAGAGAGATCCTACGATTGAGGAGTCTGGGCCTCAACCACAGCAGGATAGCAGAGAGCATGGGGATTTCCCGTCCAACAGTAATTGCAGCCCTACAGCGAGCTCAGACTCAGGAGCTAAACTGGCAGGCAGCAGAATCTCTATCGGATATAGATTTGGCTCAGAGGCTTAATCCAACCGTTAGAGGCAAGCCCAACTACAAACTTCCAGATTATGAGTATATTCATCGTGAGTTGGCCAAACCCGGTATGACGCAGCAACTGCTGTGGTTCGAGTACAGCGACCAATGCCGAGCTTCAGGCGAGCTGCCATACCAGCTGACTCAGTTTAAAACCCACTACCGCGAGTACGTTACGAAAACCAAGGCCACAATGCATATCCAGCGCAAGCCCGGCGAGCTGATGGAGGTGGACTGGGCGGGACAGACTGCGCATCTGGTCGACGCCGATACCGGCGAACTCCTCGATGCATACATCTTCGTCGCGGCATTGCCGTACAGCGGCTACGCCTATGCGGAAGCCTTTGGAAGCCAAGATCAGGAAGCGTGGATCACTGCTCATGTCAATGCTTACAGCTTCTTTGGCGGCGTCACCCGCATCCTGACACCGGACAACCTGAAAACGGGTGTCATCAAGAATACGCGCTCAGAACTTGTCCTGAATAAAAGCTACCAGGAGCTGGCTGAGCATTACAGCACGGCTATTATCCCAGCCCGTGTAAGGTCTCCGAAGGACAAGGCGACCGTAGAAGGCACTGTTGGTAACATCTCATCGTTCATTCTGGCATCAATTCGAAACCAGACATTCTTCAGCCTGAAAGAGCTGAACAACGTAATCCGCGAGAAGTTACACGCATTCAACCACAAGCCGTTTCAGAAGAAGGACGGCAGCCGGGCGACATGGTTTGCTGAGGAACGTTCCTTTTTGCTTCCCTTGCCGCGCAACCCATATGAGCTTTCCGTCTGGAAGACAGCAACGGTTTCCTTCAACTACCACATTGCAGTGGATGAGCAATATTATTCCGTTCCTTTTGAATATATCAAGCGCAAGGTCGATGTTCGCGTGACCCGAAATACAGTCGAGATATTCTCTGATGGTTGCAGGATCTGCTCTCATGTTCGTCTGCATGGCCGTCGTGGTCAATATAGCACCGTTGAGGAACATATGCCCCCGCAGCACCAGCAGTATATCCAGTGGAACGGAGAACGCTTCCGAAAATGGGCTTCTCAAATTGGGGCAAATACCGCCACCGTGGTTGACGCAATTCTTACAGGCTACAAGGTGGAGCAGCAGGGCTATCGAGCCTGTATGGCGCTGCTGAAGCTCTCTGAGCAATATACAAAGGATCGATTGGAGGCTGCCTGCGCCAAAGCGTTGTTCTACACGCCACGCCCCAGTTACAAATCCATCCAAACCATTCTGAAATCCGGCCAGGACAGGAAAGCAGATGGCGAGTCACCCACATCTTCCCAATACGGCTTTACCCGCGGTGCCGATTACTACAAGGGAGGGCGTGACTGATGCTGAACAACACAACGGTCTCCAAGTTACATGAAATGAAGCTAAGTGCAATGGCTTCGGCTTTTCAACATCAGAACGAAACTGACGGCTTCAACGAACTCTCTTTTGAGGAGCGTTTCGGCTTGCTCGTGGATGCGGAATGGACATCCCGGAGAAACAACCGCCTAACACGCCTGCTCAAAAAAGCCGGTTTCTCAGAGCCGGGAGCGTGTCTTGAAGACATTGAGTACCACGCAGACAGAAAGCTGGACAAGGCGTTCATCACCCGCCTCGGCACCTGCAACTTCATCAATGAGAACCACAATGTTCTCATTCTCGGCGCCACTGGTAGTGGCAAAACCTACATTGCCAACGCCTTGGGCGTGACCGCCGGACGTAACTTCTACCCCGTGCGCTATGTACGGCTGCCAGATCTGCTCGCCGAACTGTCTATAGCGAGAGCTGAGGGTAATTACCGAAAAGTCATGAAGGGATACCGGCAGGCCAGACTTTTGATTCTGGATGAATGGTTGCTCTACCCGCTCAAGGACAGTGAGGCCAGAGATCTGCTCGAGCTGACGGAGTCTCGCTACAAAAAGGCCTCAACTATATTCTGTTCCCAGTTTGACGTTGGAGGCTGGCACCAAAAGATTGGTGAGCCGACCCTCGCTGATGCCATCTGTGACCGCATCGTCCACGACTCCTATCGCATCGTCATCGGTGGCGAAGATTCTATGCGGAAACGCAAAGGCATTTCCGAAACGACCTAAGCGCCGATGAAGCGCCTGCGGCGGCACTGTCCAATCCTGCCGCCGCAGGTGTCAAATTTCTCCGCCTCAACTGTAAAACGCTTCCGCCGCCGGGTGTAAAATGCGGCCGACATATTCACCGGAAAGGGTCAGCGCCATGTTTGAGGCTGTTAAGGACGATCAAATCGGTCTCGGCAGCCTTGACTTTAACAAAGTGATTCCAAAGCCGGAGGCCTTGAACATTGAGTGGGGCAGCCGATCACATCGAGCCATGAAGCTATACAAAGCATTCGTGGAAGAAAGCACCATGCTTGCCACCATGAATGTGTTGGCTCCCCAGCCCGATGCGGTATATAGCAAACAGGTTGAAGAACTACTGACGAAATATGAAAAGCTCACACAAGACGATACTGAGCTGCTTTCGTTGGGCGAACAGTGCTACAACAACATTCGAGATTATGGGTATCCCTCTTGGTATGACTGGAGCATCGCCAATTGGGGAACCAAGTGGAATAGCTATGGCTATCATGACTACACCGCCAAAGATTTCAATGGTGGCAGCGTCGAATTCCAAACTGCATGGAGTTATCCCGATCCGATTATCGATGCGCTGGCCGCACGGTACCCCGACCTTAGCTTTGAGGTGAAATGGGCTGATGAGGACTTTGGTTATAATGTCGGACACAAGGAATTTGAAAACGGTGAGGAAACATTCAGCCATACCCCTCCCGGCGGCTCCAAGGAGGCACTGGAACTGGCGGCAGAGGTTCATAAATTGGATCTGGCCGAGATGGGATATCTCCTCAACGAGAAAACAGGAGAATATGAATATCATAATCCGGATGAGTCGATGTCACTGAAAATGTAGTGGCCATCGGCTCTCTTTTCTTCCCAGAGGGAGGTGATGGAATATCAATAGCTTTATCAGCTGGGTGGGCGGCAAGAAAGCCCTCCGCAATATTATTTACCGGCTCTTCCCCAAGGACTTTGGCAGATACATCGAAGTCTTTGGTGGCGGTGGCTGGGTGCTGTTTGGCAGACCGCCAGACTTTAAGGGCATGGAGGTCTACAACGATTTCAACGGCAACCTGACCAACCTGTTCTACTGCGTAAAAAGCAGAACGCTGGCCTTCCTCAAGCAGCTGGGCTTTCTGCCCCTCAACTCCCGGCATGAATTTGCTGTGCTGCGCCGGTTCTTTGAGAAAGAAGAATTCGATACGGAATATCTGAGCGAGGAACTGGAGCTGGCACAGCAGAACCTCCCACCGCCTGAATTTGAGGAAATCAAGGCAATCCTGCTGGAGCAGGCAGAACCCAGCGATGTATGGAGGGCGGCGGCTTTTTTCAAGCTCATCCGCTACAGCTACGGCAGCGGCTGCACCTCCTACGGCTGCCAGCCCTTTGATATCCGCAAGGTGTTCGCCGTGATATGGGAGGCAGCAAGGCGGCTTGCGGATACGGTCGTGGAAAACAAAGACTTCGAGGCATTGATCCGGCAATATGACCGGGACGATGCCTTTTTTTATTGCGATCCGCCCTATTACATGACCGAGGGTCACTATGCGGTGGAATTCCTGAAAACCGACCATCAGCGGCTCCGGGATACGCTGGCAGGCTGCAAGGGAAAATGGATGGTCAGCTACAACGACTGTGAATTTATCCGGGAGCTGTATCAGGACTACACCATCACTCCGGTCACCCGCATAAACAATCTGGCGCAGCGGTATGAGGGCGGCTGCGAGTACCCGGAGGTCATCATCACCAACTATGATCCCAAGGAACGAGAGAATGCCTCGTTCCAGATGAATCTGTTTGATGCCGGTTTTGGATTGGAGAAGGAAGAATGACAGGACTTGAAAAAATCAGATGGGCAAAATCCATGATCGAGGAAGAAAGCGGCGGTGCTTATGAGTTTGTGGTCGGCAATGTTCATGACGACCTGTATCTGCGCTGCGGTGATCATGCCAACGCAGGGCTGTATCTTTCTATACTGCCGAATCAGAATACGGGCAACTATGACTGTGTTTTCAAAGGTTATACCCGCATAAGCGGCGGCTATCACAACGCCAAGGGAATACAACAGCTGGCTGATGAGTACAAGCAGACCGCATATTTTCTCAGGGAAATGGAGATCGCCAGCATCTCTCTGACCGAGGATGAACTTTCCACCTTTGTGGCAGAGCTGAAATCGGCAGAAGAAGAACAAATAGAAGCCCCCCAGATGGGGATGTAAAGGAGGTTTACACAATGAAAATCATTGAAATCAAGGGCAGAATTGCCGAGGATGGCAGCATCATTCTGCCGCCCGGTGTGCTGGAAACCATGTGCATCACCACTGGTGATACGGTGCATCTGGCATACCTATCCCATCACCCGGTGAAACAGATCAACAGCTACGGTGAGTTTTTTCTCACCAAGGAGGGCATCGACCATGTGAGCGAACCGGTGGAAACGCCGGAGTCCGCCGAGCTGTCGGTGCCTCATGCACTTTTAGAAGCGGCGGGGATTTCACTGGACGATGATCTGGATATTCGCTGTGAAAACGGCGCTATCATCATCGGCAGCGCCAATCCGGTGGTGCAGTTACCACCCCATCTTCTAAAGCTGTTCGACAGCCTCGGCATCAGCAGGAATGCCATCCGCTGTGTGCTGGAGGGAGGTGCGGAGAATGAAGCATAAACCCATCTATAAGCTGGTGGACGGCAAAGGCCGGGTGCTGATTCCCAAGGAGCTGCGTACTGCCAGCGGCATGGATTATGGCGACATTGTGCGCCTTGGCCTGTCAAACGGCACAGTCAGTGTGCAGAAGATCAATATCATTGAGGTCGGCGATCAATCCCCGGAAGCGGTGGAAGCCTATGTTCGTGCAGCGTTCAAGACCATGCCGGACGATATAAGACTCTCCCTCATTTCCGACCTGACCGCACTCATGCAGCAGAAAAAGGAGGGATAGCCCTATGGAACCCAAAATGCTCTACACCGCCGCCGACTGCATCGAAACCGGCTATGGCTGTTCCCTGCAAGGTAAGGTCATCGTTCTCAGCAGACAGGCGCTGCCGGATGATTGCCGGAATCAGCTGTTCTTCTGCTCCGGAGGTAACGGCGCAACCCCCAACCCTATCGGGCGCTCGGTGTTTCTGACCTCCCTGTCGGACGGTGAAAAATACCGCTTCTTTCGCAGCGACGTCATTGGTGTACTAAAGCCGGAGCTGCTGCCGGAGAGCGCCAAGCTGCACCTGTCCCAAATCAGACCGGCTGGTGCGCTGCCTCTTGGACAGAACGAGCCAAAGTACAGCGGCTACAGCTTTCTGCCCGATGGCCGCTATGCTGCCGGTGTATGGCTCTGCAGCGAGCAGGAGGTGATGGACTATATCGAAATGCAAAAGCCCTACCAACATCGCATTATGATCTGCGACCGGAATGACTTTTGTGTGCTGGAGCTGCAGGAGGAGCAGCTGTTGTATCCGGGCGAGGAAGCGATAGAGGCCTTCCGGCAGACTCCGGAGAATGGAGGCATGACCATGACATAAGGAGGCACGCCCATGCGAAATATCCGAATGGAAAAAGAGATTATTCTGTACTACGGCAACCCTGCCGGTTATGTCATCGGCGGCAAGGCGGTGGTTGATCCCCTGTTTGAGTCGGAGAAACTGAACGACTTTCTCAGCCGCCAAAAAGACATCGGCGAGGTAAAGTGGACAGACGGCGTATACGACCGGCTTGTCAATGGGCAGAAAGATACCCAAGAAATCACCCTGCTGAAAAGCTGCCGGGTGTGGCAGCTGAAGCCCGAATCGGATATCCGGATGCGGTTCATCAGCCTTGGGGATTTCTGCAAGACCTTTGGAGAACCGCAGATGTCCGATTACCAAACCGTCTATGACGGCGAGGTGGAAACCAACGATCTGGAGGCGCTGTATACCAAATTCAACATAGCCCACCCTCCCGGATATGCGGGGCATTCCCTGTCCATGTCCGATGTGCTGGAGCTGTACGATGAGAACGGCAGTAGCTTCCACTACTGCGACCGCTTCGGATTTGAGGAAATCAACTTTGCGCCACCGGCGCAGGCACAGACCATGCAGCTCTGAGGGGCTGTTTTTTATTGCCAAAATGCGAAAGGAGAAAAGAAATCATGCCCGATGTAGATGTAAAAATCAATTCCATGTACCCGCCCGGTGCCAGCGGCGGCATCCGTGCCTATGCTTCGGCAACGGTGGACGGCTGCCTTGGCATCCGGGGCATCAAGGTAGTGGAGGGCGGTCGTGACGGACTGTTCGTCTCCATGCCCAGCCGCAAGACCGAGAACGGCTACAAGGAAATCTGCTTCCCCGTCACCAAGGAGTTCCGGGAGCAGCTCCACAAGGCTGTGTTGGACAGCTACCAGCAGGCCGTAGCCATGAATGAGGCTCCGGTGCAGCCGCAGGAAAACGCACCGGAGCAAGCCCCTGCGCCCATGCAGATGGGTGGTATGTAAATAAAAATTCCATATAGAATTTGGAGGTAAAAACACCATGAAAAAGATGATGAACAAGGTAATCCATAAGGCAAATATGCTGGCGATTAAGGCAAGAATGGCGCTGGCCAACCCCTGCGGTGAGGGCTTCGTGGACACGGCGATCAAGATTTTGATGGCCGTGGTTATCGGCGCTTTGGTGCTGGCGGGGCTGTATCTGCTCTTCGATAAAACCGTGCTGCCCACCCTGACTCAGCGCATCAAAGATATGTTCAACTATGCCGGGTAATCTGGCCGCTGTACAGGCGGTCTTTTTTGTTGTCCTTCTCTTCGCCGTATCGGTGTTTGATCTTAGGAGGCGTATCATCCCCGACACGCTGAACTTTGCCATCGCCGCCAGCGCTTTACTGTGTTTTTCACCGGCACAGCTCTGGGGTGTGTTCATTGCCCTCCCGTTTCTGCTGGCAGCTGTGCTATGGGGCGGCATGGGTGGCGGCGATATCAAGCTGATGGCAGCCTGCGGTCTGGTGCTGGGCTTACCCAAAGGGCTGCTTGCGGCAACGGCAGGACTCAGCCTGCTGCTGTGCTATGCAGGGATATACCGGATTATTTGCAGGGTGCAAGGATGGGAGGATGTGAAAACCTTCCCCCTTGCGCCTTTTTTATCGGCAGGCTGTCTGTTTGCCTATTTTATGACCATGAAAGGACTAATTATATGAGTAAATCAAGCAAGGGAAGTATTTTGAAACTGTTATGCATTGTGCTGCCGCTTACAGCTGTGGCGATCAGCATACTGCAGCTTATCCGCAGGCATAAAATCAGAAATTATGCTGTGCAGTAATCATTAGGGCGGTCAGCTTTAAGCTGACCGTTTCAATTTTTATGAATCAAGGAGGACTTAAGCTATGAGCTTTCTTAAAAACAGAACGGTCATCGGTGTAATCTGCATTGTGCTGTCGCTTCTGATTTGCTTTGCGGTCACGCCGCTGTTTAACCAAGGCATCAGCCAAAAGGCTGAAATCGTGCGGGTAACAAAGAACATTAAAATCGGGGAGGTCATCACCAAGGACATGGTGCAGACCGTGGAGGTGGGCGGCTATAATCTGCCGGAGGATGTGGTCAGGCATACGGATATGGTGATCGGTAAATTTGCCTCCGCAGATCTGGCACCGGGTGATTACATCATCGGCTCCAAAATCGCCGATGCCCCCGCCGCAGAAAATGCCTATCTCTATCATCTGACCGGAGAAAAGCAGGCCATCTCCGTATCGGTCAAAACCTTTGCCACCGGTCTCTCCGGCAAGCTGATCTCCGGCGATATTGTGTCCATCATCGCCCCGGATTACAAAAAACAGGGCGTGACGGTGATTCCACCAGAACTGCAGTATGTAGAGGTCATCGCCGTCACCGCAGGCAGCGGCTACGATGCCAATACTGGGGAGCAAAAGGATGCGGAGGAAAAGGAGCTGCCCTCCACCGTCACGCTGCTGGTGACACCGGAGCAAAGCAAAATTCTCGCTATGCTGGAGGCAGACGGTGCGCTCCATGTGTCTCTCGTCTACCGTGGCAGCAAGGAAAATGCAGCGAAATTTACTGAAGCGCAGGATGCGGTGCTTTCTGAGCTGTACCCGGATGAGCCAGTCGATGAAGTGGACAATTCTTCGGAAAGCGAGGAAAACAGCCAACCGGCAGCGCCTTCCGAACCGCCTGCGGAAAGCGAGGCGGCATGATGCTGAACTTCAAAAAGGGCGGCTTATTTAGCCGTAAAGACGAACCGGAACAGGATGTGCAGCAGGAAATCGGCGCACAGGTGCTGGCGGTTTGGGGCAGCCCCGGCTGCGGCAAAACTACCACCGCCGTCAAGCTGGCTAAATATCTGGCAGACAAGAAAAAGGATGTGGTGCTGCTCCTTGGCGACTCGACCACCCCCATGATCCCCTGTATCTGCCCTCCCGGTGAGCTGGAGGGCGACCATTCCCTCGGCAGCATTCTGGTGGCCAATGCCATCACCCAAACGCTGGTGAAACAAGGCTGCAATACCCACAAGCGCATGAAGCATCTGGCGGTGATCGGCTTGCAAAAAGGGGAAAGCGAGCGCTGCTATCCCACCGCACCCACCGAGCTAATCCGGAAGCTGCTGGAGGCGCTGCGTGATATGGCCAGCTATGTGGTCATCGACTGCAGCAGCTATATCTATTTTGATGAGCTGTCCGCCATGTCCATCTTGGAGGCCGATGCGGTGCTTCGGCTCATGAACTGCGACCTCAAATCGGTGAGCTACCTGTCCAGCCAGCAAGAATATCTGAAGATGGGTGGCTTTGACTTTGACAAGATGTACAAGGTGGTCAGCAACGTGAAATCCAGCGAGGCCAGCGAACACATGGAGCAGGTGCTGGGCAGCGCTGTGTTTTCTATTCCACACTCGCCGGAGGTTGCCTCTCAGGTGCTGGCCGGGAATCTGTTCGCCGACCTCGGCCTCAAGGACAGCCGGGGTTATCGCAAGGAAATTGAAAAAATCGCAAGGGAGGTGTTTGGCGTATGAGCAGGCACAATCTATTCTTTGCCCCGGAGCAGGAAACCGATGACTTTCGTGGCGTTCTGCAAAGGGTGCAGGAGCATATCGCCGGACAGCACAGCGAGCTGCTCTCAGACGGCAATGCTGCCGAAGCCAAGGCGCATATCAAGCGGTATATTGCCAAGTTTGTGCAGGACAGCCGTGTGGCCGTGCGTGGCATGACGAAGGAGCAGCTGGTGGATGCCCTGTTCACCGAGATGGCTGAATACTCCTTTTTGACAAAGTACATCTTCAGCGAGGGCATCGAAGAAATAGACATCAACAGCTGGCGGGATATCGAAATCCAGTATGCCGGTGGGCGCTGCGAAAAGCTGCATGAACATTTTGACAGCCCCGAACACTGCATCAACGTGCTGCGCCGGATGCTCCATGTGTCTGGTACGATTTTAGATGATCAATCGCCGCTGGTGGTGGGTACCCTTGCGGAGAATATCCGTATTGCTGTGATGAAAAGCCCTATCGTGGATGCCAGCGTAGGTGCGGCGGCATCCATCCGTATTGTGAACCCCAATAACATGGAAAAAGAGGATTTCATAAACGGCGGCACGGCTACCGCCCCAATGCTGGATTTACTATCGGAGTTCATTCGGTACGGCATTTCGGTGTGCATTGCCGGAGCCACCAGCAGCGGCAAGACCACTGTGGCAGGCTGGCTTTTAACCACTATTCCCGATAGTAAACGTATCTTCACCATTGAAAATGGCAGCCGGGAGTTATCGCTCATCCGAGAGCAAGATGGCAGAGTCACCAATTCCGTGGTGCATACCCTGACCCGGAACAGCGAAAATGAACTATACCGCATCGAGCAGATCGACCTTGTGGACATCTCCCTGCGCTTTAATCCGGACATCATCGTAGTCGGAGAAATGCGTGGTGCGGAGGCCAATGCCGCACAGGAGGTAGCCCGAACCGGCGTGGCGGTGGTCACCACCATTCACAGTAACTCCTGTGAATCCACCTATCGCCGCATGGTCTCCCTCTGCAAACGAGCCGTGGACCTGTCGGATGAAACCCTCATGGGCTATGTGACGGAAGCCTATCCCATTATCGTGTTCTGCAAGCAACTGGAGAATAAGCAGCGCAGACTTATGGAGATCATGGAGTGCGAAATCCTGCCGGACAACAGCCGCCATTATCGCACCCTGTTCCGGTATGAAATCAGCGAAAACCGCTATGAAAACAATCAGTTCCATATCAGCGGCGACCATGTAACAATCAATCCTATCTCGGACAGTCTGTGCAAGCGGCTGCTGGAAAACGGTATGCCGCAGGAGCGCATCAACGCCATTCGGAAAGGAGGGCGAATATCCGCATGACAACCATTCAATTACTGGCCTGTATTGGTATGATTACAGGCTTTTTTCTATTAATCGGGCTTGCGCCGATGGAATTTACCGATGGGCTGTTCTCTTTTCTCACAAGGGAGAAGTCCTCCATTAAGGATGAAATCAAGGCGGCACAGCGCCGCCAAAAGCAGGGCTTTCTAAAACGGGAAATCCGCATGGCGCAGGATATCCTGACCATGACCGGGCGCAGCAGGCACTTCTCTCTGCTTTGCGCCTGCTCTCTGCTGCTGTTTGGCATCGGTGCCTCCATCGCCATCGTGCTGGGCAATTTCTTTCTGGCTCCGGTGATGGCGGTGGGCTTTATGCTGCTGCCGTTCTGGTATGTGCAGCTGACTGCCAGCCACTTCCGGAAAGACATTGCCGCAGAGCTGGAAACAGCGCTCTCCACCGTGACAACCGCCTACCTCAGAAGTGAAAACATCCTCACCGCTGTGGAGGAAAACCTCCACTATTTGAACCCGCCGGTGCATCAGGTGTTTCAGGATTTTGTGATGCGGGTGAAGCTCATTGATCCCGATGTGCTGGAAGCGCTCAAACTCCTGCGCACCAAGATCGACAACGAGGTCTTTCGGGAATGGTGCGATGCCTTGTGCGATTGCCAGCATGACCGCAGCCTCAAGACCACGCTAACCCCCATTGTCAGCAAGCTGTCGGATATGCGGATTGTGAACGGCGAGTTGGAATATCTCGTCTTTGAACCCCGTAAGGAATTTATTATCATGGCGTTTTTCGTCATCGGAAACATTCCACTGATGCACCTCTTGAACAAAAGCTGGTACGACACACTGATGCACACTCCGCTGGGGCAGATCATTCTGGCCATCAGCGCCGCCCTCATTTTCATCTCCACCGCTTGCGTGATACGGCTGACAAAACCAATTGAGTATCGGAGGTGATGGGAATGGGATTATTATTTTTATTCGGTGTCACCTTGGCAGCGGGGCTGTTCTTTGTCCTTTTGGATGTGCTGCGCCTGCCCTATCTCAGCACGTCGAAAGCTATGCTGAACACCACAAGAGCAGAGAAAAAAGCGGCCAAAAGCCTTGAAGCCTACCTCATGACCTTTGCGGTGAAGCTGGCAAAGCACATCCGCATGGATGAATACCGCAAGCACCGGCTGAAAAATGTACTGAAAGCCACCGGCATGAACATGGAGCCGGAGGTTTATCAGGCATATGCGCTGGTCAAGGCCGGAGCAATCCTGCTGGCTGTAGTCCCGGCAGGGCTGATCTTTCCGCTGTTGGTGCCGGTGGTGGTATTCCTGTCGGTGATGGTGTATTTTAAGGAAACCAAAAAGGCCGATGAAAAGCTGTCGGTCAAGCGAGCTGCCATGGAAAAGGAGCTGCCCCGATTTGTTGCCAGCATAGAGCAGGAACTGAAAGCCTCTCGTGATGTGCTGTCTATCGTGGAGAGTTACAAGAAAAACGCCGGGGAAGCCTTTGCCGGGGAACTGACCATGCTGGCAGCGGATATGCGATCCTCCAGCTATGAGGCCGCTCTTACCCGGTTTGAGGCAAGGCTCAATTCGCCCATGCTTTCGGACATTACCCGTGGCCTCATCGGTGCGCTGCGTGGCGATGACAGCACTATGTATTTTCAGATGCTGGCGCACGATTTCAAGCAGCTGGAGCTGCAGCGGCTCAAGAGTGAAGCGCAGAAGATACCGCCGAAAATCCGTGTGTTTTCTTTCCTCATGCTCATGTGCTTTTTGTTTACCTATCTGGCCATCATCGCCTTTGAGATCATCAAATCTCTTGGCGGGATGTTTTAGGGAGGGGTGAGTATGAAGAAAATTCTAAAATCCAAACGTGGCGAGGGCTACATTGATGTGTGTATCCTCGTCCTCTGTGCAGTGCTGGTGATTGCGCTGGCGGTTCGGGTGCTGCCGGTGTTCATTGCCAAAAACCAGCTGGACACCTACGCCACCGAGCTGTGCAGGGAAGCGGAAATCTCCGGCAGGGTGGGCAGCGAAACCAACCGCCGTGCAGCGGTTCTCACTGAGCAGACCGGGCTAAGTCCCCGGATTTCATGGTCAAAGACCGGGAGTATCCAACTGAATGAGGAAATCACCGTCACCCTAACCTTGGATATGAACATCGGGCTGTTTGGCGGCTTCGGTTCCTTTCCCATCACCCTGCGCTCGGAGGCCTCCGGTAAAAGTGAGGTGTATCACAAATGACCAAGCTGAGAAGAATCCTCAAATGCAAGACCGGTAACGGCTTCCCTTTGGTGGTGGCGATTACACTGGCGCTTGTCCTTATTCTGTGCGGCGTAATGGAGTTTTTCAGGCTGAATATTATTGCCAGCGGTGTGAAAGAAGCCCTGCAGGATGCCATCATCGTGACGGTCAATGACAACTATGCCGATGTATATCATGGTGTTCGGGAGGGATATAGCGGCGGCTACCAGCCGGACGGCTCCTCCTTCTCCTACAGTGTGAACACCGGCGACATCTACAGCTATATGGACAGCGTTCTCGGTATGGAGGAAGTCAGCGGCAGCCATGTGAAATATTCCGGGGAAGCGCTCGAATACAAGCTGTCCGGCTTGGACGTCACGATCCGCAATGCGCCGCTGGCTCCTTCTTCGCCCCGAAATGCCCAGCGTTTTGAGGCTGATGCCACAATCTGGCTGGAGGTGCCGGTCTATTTCGGGGGCAAACAGCTCCCAGCCATGAAAATACGGCTCAAGGTTCAGGCGGGATATACCGAGGTGTTTTAGCTGTTCGGGAAATTGTCTGGACTTCTGAAAAAATTTATAGTATGGTGTGAAATATAAAAAGGTAAGATTTTACACTTCTCAAAGGAGGGGTTCAATATGACAGAGAAAACAAAGAAAAGGCTGACCATTGCGGCAGTATCGGTTCTCGGACTGGCGCTTCTGGTTGCCATTGGAATGCAGTTCGCCAAAGCTCCCGATAAACCGGACACCCTGCCTCAGACGGAACAAGGCTCTTCTTCGGTAACGCCGGAGGTGCAGCCGCCTGAAGTGGTGGTCACGCCGCCTAACAATACACCCTCGCAGCCAGTGGAAACCCTGCCGCCCCAAACCGATCTGCCAGAGCAAAAACTCCAGCCCGATCCGGTAAAGCCGGAGGCACCGGAAAATCCGAAAACGCCGGATGGCACCGACAGGACACCAAACTCGGATAAAAACCATGACTTTACCCCCGAAAACCCTGATACCCCGCCCACCTACAAACCGGAGGACACTGAGAAAAAGCCGACTCCACCTCCCGAAAGCAAACCACAGGGTGGTGGTGGCTTGCCCGGTTTTGACAATGTACCGGATGGCGGTGCAAATCAAGTAATTGAGGGTAAAAGTGATGGCGACATTAATAAGCAAGTTGGAGAAATGGACTAATACAAAATAGATTAGCAGCAAAAAAACACGGATTAACGCCGTGTTTTTTTGTTGCGGAAAGGAGATGTTATGAAGCGATTAATAGGAATTATGCTATCCATTGTTATCCTGTTTGCTGTTGCTTTTCCTATGAATGCTTATGCAGATACAGGCGGTAGCGGTAACGTGGATGGCGGTGGTGGAGGTATGGGTGATGGAACCAGCACTAATTCATGGACTCCGGGTAACGAGGGTGTGCGAGTAACAGTGGTTCGGGCAAGTGACCATGTAGTGGTTACTACCCCAATTGACTTAACAAATAAGCCTCCGAGTTCCTCCATCTATAACTTCGGGAAAGTCAGTAAACTTCAGTACAATGGTGGTCGTGGACTATCTCCTATAAAAGGGAGCTATAGCTGTGTTGTTCCTCCACAACCCTTGCCTAAGATTATAAGCACCAATGGCAGCAATAATATTGAAGCAATTAAACACTATTTCTGCTCTGAATATCTGGTTCAAATGATAGCAAACCATACTGGCATGAGCTATGATGTATTAATTGGCGGCGAATATAAGTTGCTTCTGGAACCCATAGCCTATTACAAATTTGAGGGCGTGATGATCGCCACCACAGCCACCGAAGCCGCTCTGTATGATGCTCAGGTCGGCGGTCTGCTACGCAAGCGCATGGTTTCTCTTTCTCACAAGAATCTACCTTTATCCATGTTCTTGGAGGTGGCCGACCTCGGTTATCCCGCATGGTCTGGCAGCCGCACCGCTGCCGCCTCCAATGAAAATATTCGTGCGGCACTCGGTCTCGGCATCGTGCGCTTTAAGGATATGCCTGCCGAACCGCCCGATGTGTCGGTCTATGATTATGAGTATCGGGTGAACACCGAGGTCATCACAGCAATCACTGTCAGCGGCGGTCAGAGTGATCCGGATAAGCCGGTGTCCGCCACTTTTTATGTGAACGGTAAAAGCCTCAAGGTCAGCAATATTTACTATCCGAATGGCGACAGCCAGCTGGCGTGGATACGCTGGACAACACCCAGCACTCCGCAGAAGATGACCATCACCGTTTCCGTATCCGGAGGCGGCAGCTCCAGCAAAGCGACCATCAACGTAAATATTGTTGACCTTGATAAAAACCCGCCGCCCAATCCGGTAGCAGACGACCGAAATGATGGATATACAAGGCCGTCTGTTGTAAACAAACCTCAGAAAACATCGGCAAGCTGGAGTGTCTGGCGACCTTGGTGGCAGGAATATTGGGTATGGATTTCTGATTGGGATTACTGTGATCATGGCGAGGACGGCGGTCATTGGGTGGACAACGGCTGGTGGGAGGATCATGGCTGGTGGGAGTTCGATCTCGACCGATATCAGGCGAGTCTCTCCGCCTCCATGAGCATCAAGCCGGACGATAAAAGCCCCACCGCCAGCGGAAAAGCCATGAAGTCCGGTTATGGGTTCAACCAAACGGTCACCGCAAATATCAGCACCAATCAGTCCTCGGCGGTTACCGGGGCGCAAAATGCCGTGACCTATTTTCCGGAATTCTCATATCAGACCTACTGGCGGCTGCTGGAGCGCATGAGTTCCGGCTACAGCTCCCGCTTTGAGTTTATGGCGAATCCCTACAGCACCTATGGGCGCAGGACACACTTTACGCCCATCTGGTACCCGGACGGAAGCTACACCCCCCACACTTGGCTGATTGACAGCTGGACACCGGATGGTATGCTCTCCCTCAACCTCACTGACAATATCACCATCCGGGGATCACTTTGGGATGATTGGCACATTGCGCCTCAGAAACCCCATTAAAAACAGAGAAAAGACAAGACCGCAGCTCGGAAAAAGCTGCGGTCTTGTCTTTTACCCTCATAAAGAAAGGTGGAAAATCAATGAAAACAAAGCGACTGGCAGCCGCCCTTTGCGTGGCGCTGCTCCTTTGCCTCCTGTTCAGCCAGACGGCTTTTGCGGCGGGAACCGGCGATGTGGCCGGAGCGATTGAGGGAACATGGACAACGGCATCCCAGCAGATTAAGACAGTAGTCAACAAGGTGGTGTTTCCTGCCATCGATCTCATTCTGGCAGTGTTTTTCTTTGCCAAATTGGGTACCGCATATTTTGACTATCGGAAACATGGTCAGTTCGAATGGGCGGCTCCGGCCATCCTGTTTGCGTGTCTGGTGTTCACACTGACGGCTCCGTTATATCTCTGGCAGGTGCTGGGGATGTAACAGAGAAAAAAGCAGAGCCTTACTCCTCCGGCTTATCGGTCAGGCGCAGCGGCGTATCGTCCGCATCCATATACATTTCCTCGCACTCCTGCTGGGCGGTGCGCATGATATGAGCCGCCTGAGAAATGAGTGTTTCAGCATCGGTCACGGCGTTAAACATTTTACTATAAAGTTTTTTGTAATCTGCCACACAAGTACCTCCTTTAACATGATTTCGGCGGCCTCCGTTGTGTGGTATTAAAGCTCTGAAAAAGCTGATTGTCAAGTCATAAATCAATCCTGCAGCCACATCTCAAGAATCCACTGAAAAGATGCTTGGACTGTGGCTGCGGTGACGAAAGGAGTGATGACTTCAAATGTTCATATGGGATTTTATCGCCGACACTGTCCTCGGTCAGATTGTGGATTGGATCTACGGTCAGATCGTGGGCTTCCTCGGTGATTTTTTTATGCAGATGGGGAACATGGGAGCCGACCTGTTCACCATGAGCTGGGTACAATCCATCGTCCTGTTTTTCTCTTATCTCGCATGGGCGCTCTATGGTGTCGGTCTTGTAGTTGCCGCCTTTGAATGCGGAATCGAATATCAATCCGGCAGAGGCAGCATCAAGGATACCGCCCTCAATGCCATTAAGGGCTTCATGGCCGTAGGGCTGTTTACCACCGTGCCGGTGGAGCTGTATAAGCTGTCGGTATCCCTGCAGGGCAGCTTCACTGCCGGGATTACCGGTCTTGGAACCGACTTCGGCACGGTGGCTGGAAATATTATCACCTCACTGCAGGATGCCGGAAATTTGGAGCAGGCCATGACCAGCAATGTGTTCGG
>JAEWDK010000023.1 GCA_023390175.1 Bacillota bacterium | reverse complement strand
ATATAAATGCTAATCTGAAAGTGAGCCAAATGAGGCGCAAACGCTGACCAGAAAGTGAGCCACTTGAAATACCCTCATGCCAAGGGATAACCTTATGGCAGAGGTGAGCAAGGTGGTCATCACAGTGAAAGATTACAAAGAGATCCGGCAACGGCATTTGCGGGGCGAGAGTAAGCGTAGCATCGCCAGAGCGCTGCACATTTCCCGGAACACGGTGGCAAAATACTGTGACGGTGCGGCGGTACCGTGGGAACGCAAGATCCCGGAGCGTAGCCCGGTGGTACTGACCAAGGAGATGATTGCCTTCATCCGGCAATGCCTGGAGGATGACGAGACCGAAGGTATCCGAAAACAGCGACATACCGCGAAGCGGATTTACGACCGTATGGTGGAGGAGTGTGGATTTACCGGCGGAGAATCCACCGTGCGAGCAAAGGTGCGCGAACTAAAAGAAGCCTTGCTAAAGACTTTCATACCGCTGGAATTCTCGCCTGGAGAAGCCGCGCAGGTGGACTGGGGCGAGGCGGTCGTATACATCAACGGCGTCAAACAGACAGCAAATCTGTTCTGCGCCAGACTGTGTCACAGTTGCATGCCAGTGGTAATTGCCTACCGGCGGCAGAACGAGGAGAGCTTTCTGGATGCCTTCGTGCAGACGTTTCATCGGTTTGGCGGGGTTCCGGAGAAGGTCATCTTCGACAACGGCAAAGTTGCTGTGAAGGACGGCTTCGGCGCTCATGCTCGGAAACAGGCTGGCTACACGGCGCTAAGCGCCCATTACGGTTTTGACGCTTTGTTCTGCAACCCGGCAGAGGGCCATGAGAAAGGTCTCGTGGAGGGCCTTGTCGGCTGGTCCCGCCGGAATATTCTCGTTCCGGTGCCGTGGGTATCCGACTATTCGGAACTGAACGACATATTGACCGACCGCTGCCGAGCCTATGGTAACCATCATATTCAGGGTAAAAGCGCCTCTGTGGATGAGATGTTCCGGGAGGAGCAAGCCGCGCTCCGACCGCTTCCGCCGTATCCATTTGAAACGGCCAGATGCACAAGCGTCCGGGTAAACGCGTTTTCCTTGATCCGCTTTGACACCAATAACTATTCCGTCCCTGTCGAATATGCGGGACGCACCGTTGGCGTGAAGGGCTATGCGGAGAAGATCGAGGTATACGCGGGCGGCAAGTTGATTGCCTCCCATGCGCGCTGTTTCAGAAAGCATCAGTCCGTATACAAGCTGGAACATTATTTGCCGCTTCTGGAACAGCGCGGACGGGCAATCCTCAACGCGGCTCCCGTGCGGCAGAATCTGCCGGAAGACGTTCTGGAACAGCTCAGAGTATGTGAGCCGAGAGAACGGATCCGCATCCTGCGGCAGTATTGCAAAAGCCCGGAGTCGGAGGTTCCCGCCGTCGCGGATGTGGTTCTGGTGCGTCCGGTGGATCTCCGAAGATATGACGCGCTTACCGGCAGGAAGGCGGTGAACGCTTATGTCCGTTGATCCTATGGAGGAGCAGATCCAGCTGTATGCCAAACAGCTGAAGCTGCCCACTTTCACCAGATATCCGAACATTCTGCGCAAAGCCCGCCCGGACACCCGCTTTGACGAATTGCTTCTGGAGCTCATGAAAGCGGAAACCGAGCAGCGTCAGGAGAACCAAAATCGGAAACGGCTGAGGGCCGCTGGTTTCCCTTATACGAAAACGCTGGAAGAACTGGACTTGTCCCGATATGACGGCAATCTTTCTGATCTGTTTGTCAACGAGCTTGCAAGTTGCAAGTTCATCTCTGAAAAGAAGAATGTGGTCATGATCGGCAATCCGGGCCGCGGCAAAACGCATATGGCCATAGGGCTCGGCCTGAAAGCATGCGCGCTTGGTATGAGCGTGCTGTTCAAAAATGCGGCAACGCTGTCTACGGAACTTACCGAGGCAAAAGACAACTACGTCCTTGGCAAACTGGAAAAGCGTCTCCGTCAGGCGGATCTACTTATTCTGGATGAAATGAGCTATCTGAGCTTCGACCGGTTCCAGTCCGAACTGTTGTTTAAGGCCGTCTCTGACCGCAGCGAGCGCGGCAGCGTGATCGTCACGACAAACCTGCCGTTTTCACAGTGGACGGAGCTGTTCGAGAATACGGCCATGGTCGCGGCCCTGGTGGACCGTCTCACGTTCAAGTCCTATGTTCTGGACATGAACGGCGATTCTTACCGTCTCGACCAGACCTTGCAGACCCAGCATTCATAAGCAGGTGGCTCACTTTCAGGCTGGCGTTGAGTGGTTCACTTTTAAGCCAGCGAGTGGCTCACTTTCTGGTTGACAAACACATCCTGTAGACCGTTTTCGATCAGAATATTGCGAAACCGTCCGATCGTATCTCCATCTGGCACCTGATTGCTCGAATCCACTCCACAGAACTCAGAAAAGGCGCGGCTGTCAATTACCTCGGCTGCCGTTGCTTCGTCGCCCAAGTCATAGAGATTTTGCAGAATATGCAGTCTCAGCATCAGCTCCAGATCATAAGGCTTATTTCCACGCTCTCCTTTATAATAGCATGGTTGAATAATTGAGACCCATTCGCCCCATGGAATAATCCGCTCGATCTGCGCTAAAAATTCTTTTTTCTTTGTCTTAACTTGAGCAAGCTCATCGCTCAGAGCCGACAATGTTATCTGTTTATTCATATCTCTATTTTACCACTTCTCACACGGTTTGGCTCTGTGCGGTATTGCCTTATTTATTTTGCATGGAGTATTTGACTTTGTTTCCGTACTTTTGCGCTGATAAAAGGCCAAGGCTCTCAAATTTCAGCACGAAACCGCGTATTGTGGCATAGGCGGCATTTCTGAAGTCACGTTCAAGCTGTTTGGTGGAAAATTCACCGTTCCCGTATGCGGACAGGACAAAATTCCAAAGATCTTTCTCTTTCTCTGTGATTTGGCCGTCATCCAATGCTTTGTTAAAAGCCGCCATCGTGTTGACCTGCGGCAGAGCACTGCCGAGTTTGTTGTATACATTTGCAATGAAGTAGACTAGGAACGGCGTTACATCCATCACTCCGCTGATCTTCGCATTTCCCTCGGCCAGCGAATAGGCGCTATAATATCCCTTTCGACTTCGCTCGATGTAGCTGGAGAATGGGATGAACAGTGCGGACGAGTAACCCTGCCTCTTCAAGTACCATAGATGCATAAGCCTGGCCATACGGCCGTTGCCGTCAAAATACGGATGCAGATAAGCAACATAGAAATGGATAACCGCCGCCTTGAGCAAGTCGTTCATCGTGCTTTCAGCATTGATGAAGGTTGCGAATTTGCTCATATATTCAGGAAGCTTTTCTTAAGGCAGGCCGGTATGCTCCAGTTCCTGACCAATGATATATACACTGTCGTGACGATAGAAGACGCCCGGCTTTAGTTTGTCGTTTTCCGGCAAGTATTGGCCGATAGCTATATCATAAAGAGTGTGTATGTTATCCTCGGTGATCTCGTTGTCAGGATCAGAAATAAACTCAAGGCCCTTTTTCATGCCAAAGATACGGTTCTCACTCTCGTCGGCAGGCGCGTAGCCGCGCAGTATTTTTCTTACGCTATCGCGTGAGAAATCAATGCTTTCTATGGTAAGCGAAGATGCAATTTCGTCCTCCATTGCCTTGAGCCCAAAAGCTTCGTTTGAGCTTTGGGGCGTGAGGAGGAGTTTCACTGCCTTCATCCGTACCTGTGCCGCATTTTCCATATAAACAAGATTGTTCCCAGCGAAGTCCAGGATGGGCATAGTTTTATAAACGCTGGATTCCAACAGCGATATGAGTTCCTTCATGTTGACATCTGGAAACTTGTATTTTATTTTTTTCAGATCGGTAATGCTTTTGTCTGAAAGTATCTTGGCATAAAGCGCCGCGTCCATATACTTGCCCTCTTGTGATAGTATTTAGTATCATTATGTATCAGTATAGAAAAAATTATACCACTATGCAAGAGTAATTAACTAAAGATTTTCTTGACGCAAGGGGTACAACTCAATTGGAGACGCTGAGCCATTTGTTTCTCGACCACCATCCTTAATTTCAGTGTTGACATTTAATAGTTAATCTCTTTGAAGCATTTAAAAAAGGCAGCTTTCGCTGGCCGTGGGGAAGATATCCTTCTCTCAGCGTGTGATTTATATAGAAACGCTGCCCATAGTCTCCTTACGGCAGCGCTGCCGTAATATTTTCTGACAACTTTGTACCAAAATAAGTAAAAAGCAATGTTGAAATTCGACGACTTATGATATAATTAAAAAATAAATATGTTTTGCACAGAGGATAGTGAAGAATATAATGACAATATCAATTAAAAATGCAATTATACATATTATGGATATTGCAAATGGCGTTCCGGTTTTGTCAAACGACCAACTATTAGTTGACGAAGATGTCACCGCTTTCATTTCAGATATTATAGAAAAGACTTTTCAAAGTGACGATATAAAAGAATGCACATTTAGAGAGGGCGCAAGTGTTTGGACTCAATGCAAAAATGCCGAATGGGACTTAAACTCTATTTCTCAAAGTATCGCTACAAATATCTATACTATAATGCGACGAAATTCAGAAATTCCATCTGCGGATATTGTTTTTGGTACGGCGCAAATCAATAGCACGGATTATTTTTTCATGCTAAAGCTAGACTATAAGAGTGCCTTTACTCACCATATAGACACAAACAACGGCAATAAGGACAGGCGAATAGATATTATTCGATATAAAACTTTGCTTCCAACTCAAACAACAAAAGTTGGAGAGGGTTTCTTTATAAATATGCAAAACCCCTGCGTTAAAGTGGTCGAGAGAAAGTTTACAGTTGATGGGATTAAGGACTATTATCTTTCACCTCAGATTTTAGCTTGTTGTGAGAATAAAACGCCAAGGCAAAAAGCGACAAAAGTATTACAGGTGGCTGAAAAAGTTTCCGGATTGTATTATGCCAGAGAAGATAAAGTCGATACTCATATCTCGGCAACCATGCTTGATGAACTCCAACGGGAACAGCCACTACTGGTAGAAAACCTTGGCCGTAAGTTTTTTCCTGATAATCCAGTTGCCCAGCAAGAGTTTTTTGAGCGACTTGCCGCTTCTGATATTTCTAAAGATGAAACGCTGTCTTTGTCTGAAAAATTTCAAAAGAAATTTGAAAAGCAAGCAATCAGAACTACAAGTGGCGTAGAAATAAAAATTCCCACACAGGTTTACACGAATGCGGATGAAGTGGAGTTTATAAACAATCCAGACGGGACTGTATCACTACTAATAAAGAACATAAAACTGTAAGATAACTTCTAATTCTATCGCTCGGGAGGTATACGAATGTCAACAAAGAATATCTATCTATTCAAAGTAGTTATTCGTGATACGCAGACGAATACTGAAATGCCTGTGAATACGTTTAAAGGGCTGTTTCAAGCCGTATTTGACAAAGAATGTAGGAATGGCGCACTAAAGCTAACATATGAAGATGCAGAGCCGATGATGTTAGACATCATTGAGGATACCGACGAATATTTATTTACAAGGCTTAATCGCAAACGTCCGAATAATAGTATGCAAAAGAGGAACTATAATACCTATGAGACAACGGACGTTTTACAACCAGACGAAATTGGCAACAGCGGTGTAGAATGGTTTACATACTGTATTCTGGGATATAGCCATGGTATTCTGTCTATTGTTAATTCAAAAGGTGCGCCCAGTGAGGGCGCACTGGCAAGAGTGTTTTCTCGCTATAACAACAGGTTTTCGCTTGAAACCGAACCTATCCCGAATCAGGATTTGATTAACGAACTGCTTGGCGGTAAAACTCCTGAAATTAACAGATTACAAGTTGATGTTGCACAACCGGACGCACAAGTACTGCAAGAAGTATTTGGATTTCATGATGACGAAGTGATGCAGGCAGTTCAGAGAAATACCTCAAGCGTCGTTTTTGAGATTAGGCCCGATTTTCGTGGGGCGCTGTCTAATGATCCAAACGTTATTACACGCTTAGTTCGAGCACTTCAGCAAAATAGGAGGCTATACAAATCTGTAGTCCTTTCTGGAAAGGCAAATACCGGAGAGCGGCAACGTCAATATGACTTATATGAAGAATACTTCAAATATCCTATCTCGGTTAGTGAATATCGGCAGGAAAATGGACGCAAAGTTGAAATAGAAAAAGAAACTATTCTACGGGAATATAGAGGAAATATGATGAATGTGTATAGCGATTACAAAGATGTAATCTTGGCGGTAAGCAATAGATAACAATTAATCCTCTTTGTTATTGGAAAGCAGGAGGGCATCATGAAGAAAATATTGCAGTGGATAAGTAATTTGCTGCCTTTAGCCTTGTCAGTAATCAGTTGTGCGGTCTTTTTAAAGTCAGGAAAGACATGGTTTATTGCTTCAACAGATAAATCGTTTCATTTCAGCTTAATAACCGTAAATGCTCTATTTGGGGGATTTCTTTACACCAATTATTCATTGCTTGTTGGATTATTAGATAATTCAATAATAAATAAAGTCAAAAACACAAATATAATCAAGAAAAGAAATACTCATATACTAAAGGGTATTATATATGCAACAATCTCTGTTATTGCCGGGCTTTATTTGGTACTGGTTTCATCAGCAGAATCTGGTATAAATCATATAATTTATTCTTTTATGCAAAATGTTGAAATAGTATTTATGGCATTTCTGATTGCATATTTTATACTTTCACTGCATGAAATGAGTATGCTAGTAAAAAGTGTCCACAGTCCAAAAGGCAAAAAAAGCGAAAAGGAAATTAGTAATCTGATAGAGCAAATTAAAGACAATGGAGATACGAAAGAGCGCTAGGTGTTTTTTCTGCGTATTAAAAGCGCATCTCCGTAGCCCATTTACGGGGGTATGTAATCGATGGGATTTGGAGAGCTCTTGAATGATATTCAAGAGGCCAACAGCTCGATCCTGCTTATCTCCACCATTTCAAGAAGAAACGCTAAAAACTCGCTTCGATTTTGAGGCGAGTTTTGTTTTACGCTGTCGTCGCTGATATATCCATGCTAAGACCGAAATGCTCCAGATCGATATTGAATCCAATGATCAAATCTTTTTGAAGAAATCTTCATCAATTTCATAGTCCTTCACTTCCGTAAGGCCCAAGCCATATTCGGCAAGTTTATTGATGAATTCCTCTCCGTCAACAAGATCTATTTGCCGTTTAGCCGGATTCACAGCTTCTTCTCTGGCCGCCTTTGAAAATGTACCTGTAGTGATAAAAATTCCTTTTTCGGTATTACTCGTTAGAGAACCTCTGAAATCTCGGATATCTCCAGCAGTAACCATTCCTTTATAACGTTTACATTGAAATGCTACGTTAAAACTTACTAATCCATTGATCCGTAGTTTTCCAGTCCCATCAATACCGCCGTCGCCTGATTTCTTTGTTACCTCAACTTGAGAGAACCCGCTTTCTCTCAAAAGCCTTTGAGATAAACGTTCAAAAGCGTAAGGGTTCATCTCCATTAAAACATCTGACAGTCTGCTGCGCCAAGGCTTGATTTCGTCTGGATATTCAGTGTCGTCACTGGTCTTGTTATCTGAATCATTTGCTATCTGGCTAGTTTGACCGCCTTTTTTCTTGTCGTTCTTCTGTTTTGCAACGGCAGATATTACTTTTTTCTTTTCAATTGTTTCTTTCCCTGAAAACACGGATGTAATCGCCCATATGCTTCGTGCGCTATTCGCTATAGCCCCATAATTTTTCAGGTAAGTTCTAGCCCAAGCCAATTGATACTGCAATTCGCTTTGATTTACACTTCCGAGATGCGGCGTATCAACAATTTCGTCTGGCAAAGATAATGTGCTGACAACTTTATCGTGAATCTCATCATTTGTTCCGGAACCGCCCAACTGTTTCAGCGCAGAAAACGTCGGTTCCAAGAGGTCTGGATATCTGGGAACGTCGGGGTTCTTTTTCATATGATTTATCTCCCTTGCGATAGAGTAGGTTATCCTCGCCTAGAACCAGTGCATATGGACTTGAAATCGCATGAATGGCACTTTACTGCATCAAATTCACACATAGGAAAGCTGCTAGCTTTAATCGAGCTAACCGTATCTCCTATTCTCACCTTCATCGCTTCCGTTTCAACTTCGTTCAATGGAATATCAACTCGTTCATGAGCTTGATTCGCATACAGGAAATGAGCAGTTGCACGTTGAGGATCAAGGCCCAAAGCATCATGGGTGGCGATTGCATACATTTGCAACTGCTGTTCAACGCTTGAGCGCCGCTCTGCCTCGGCAAGATCATTGCCAGTTCTTCCAGTTTTAAAATCAACGATTTCAACATGCTGGTCGTCATCTTCCGCTGGATTGATTCTATTAAGTAAGTCAATCGTGCCGCTTATCATAGCGTCGCCAACAATAAATTCAAAAGGTTTTTCAGCCTGAAGAACCTTTTCACGCAAATCTGGATCATCACGGAAATAACTCTTGATAATTCGCTTAGCGGCCGCTTTCATTGCCTCTAACGGTTCTCCCCGGGTGTAACGCAGATTAAAATGTTCATCTACTTGAGCTTCTATCCAAGCGCCGTCAATGCGTTGCGTAGCAAGTGAATCGTGCAATAAGGCAAGTAAATTGTGTATTTGCTGTCCATAACCGTAGCTTTCGTTGACGCCCGGGCTAAAGCCCATTAGTCTCCGGAGTAGGTAATCTCTTGGGCATTCCCAATAATACCGAAGGTCGCTAAAGTTCGTAGGCAATATTGTTGCGTCAACAGGTACTATTGGCTCAACGCTCTGTGGCCTAGCAAATATTGCATTGGGATCTGTACATACATAGTCATGCTGAATGTTACCGGCAAACTGTGAAGTTTTGGTACGTGGATACTCTAGACCGCTGATGATCAAAAACTTTTTGCTCCTGGTCAATGCGACATACCATAAGCGAAGCTCCTCATCCAAGCGCTCTCGCGCTTCATCCGGATCGTCTGTAGCGCTTGGCCGTCCAATGCATTCGCCGGCGTCTAATAGATGCGTATTTCCATCGTTTCTATGTTGAGATGGAAGCCGTCTGTTTGTCAACGCAGGGATAAACACGACCGGCCACTCAAGGCCTTTCGCTTGGTGCATCGTCGAAATCTGTACGGCGTTTTGTGCACCTAAATCTTGATGTTTAATGTCATTTGCTTCTTTTGCTGCCCAGTATCCAAGGTAATATGCAAAATCGCGCATATCATATGGAGTTACCCACTGGTGAACAGATTCAAAGTCAAGTATTAATTCGCTAAAACGGCCTAGATTATATAACGCATCATCAGGTAACTGAGATTGGTTTGCACCCAATACCTCAAGGAGTTCATAAAACAGTTCCTGCGGAAATAAACGCCGAGACAAATGATACCGAGCTCTATCTGCCTGAGATTGCATCCGTTGGAAGAGGACTCTTTTCTGAGCAATCCAAGAAAACAAGACATTGCTGTCTGCGTTTGGAAATCTTCTTGTTCCTCGCAGCCTATCTATATTGCTTCGAATATGCTCACGCGTGTTAGCCTCATCAAACGTCAGATAATGGTCGTACTTATTAGGGTCGGGAACCACATATTGACTCCCAAACAATAGACAAAACGAGGCGTGAACAACTTTTATTTCAGGACTTTCGAAAAGGCCTTTCGCGCCCCTAATTACATATGGAATCTGGCGGCGATCCAACTCATCCATGATGGAGCGCATATAATTTACGCTCCGGCATAGTATTGCCATATCCGCATATGACAACCCTCTTATGACTTCGCCGTCGTGCCAAGGGTATCCAGTCAATTCTTGAATTTTGTTACATACAAATATTGCTTCATTTACGTCGCTGTCGAATGTGCAGTTCCAAACGTCGCCGTGTTCCGCCATGGTTTCTTCAAATTGATTAGTTACAGCGTTATAATGCTTAGCCTCCATCGTTTTAGGCAAACGTCGGCTTAGCCCAGGTATATCTTTGTGGCCGATTCTACGTCCCATTACTGCGGCGTTAGCTATTTCAACAATTGCATGGCTTGATCGGAAATTACTTGATAGAGTTACACGCTTTACATTTGGATACCTGTCTTCAAAAGTGAGAATGTTAGTTACTGTGGCACCCCTAAAACGATATATCGCCTGGTCGTCGTCGCCAACTGCGCAAACATGTGCGGCCAAGCCATTGTTACTCAGTAGTCGGATTAACTCTTCTTGCCTGTCATCGACATCTTGATACTCGTCAACAAATATATTGCTGAAGCGTTGCTGAACTCCCTCTCGAATGGCATCGTTAGTGGACATAGAAGCTGCAAGCTCAGCGATTATCTCGTCGAAAGTAAGAAAGCAATTCGGGCGTTGTTTTACAAATTGGTGGTAACGATGCAGAGACTCTATCAGAACTGGATTGCTTAGCGAGTCAACATCAATATGCTCGCGATATATTATGTTTAGCGTTTCTATGAAACGTCTAATTGTATCAATTTTCGACCTTGCGCCTTGAAGGTCATTTAGCCCAAAGTCATTATATTTAGATACAATAATTGCGGCTTGGCGTTTCTCATCAATAATGTCATAGTTGCGATAAGCGGCGTTGATTTCTTTTAATAATTGTAAGCTAAAACTATGTATCGTGCCAATATACATATCGCCGAGAGACGCGTCTTCCAGCCTTCCTTCAGCGCGTAATGCTGCCATTTCCTTACGAATTCGAGATTTAAGCTCGCCTGCTGCCAAATCTGTAAAAGTAAATGCGATAATGCTATTTCTTGGCACGCCTTCAGACACAAGCAGAGCTATTCTTCGGGATAGGACTTGGGTTTTACCGCTCCCTGCGCATGCAATTATCAACAGATTTCCATCGCGATAATCCAATGCCTCTTGCTGACTTTGAGTGTAATTCATGCTTTTTCCTCCTTGCCATGCAGAAAAGCCGAAGCTAGATTTTTTGCAAGATTAACCGGAACGGCATTTCCAATTTGCTTCGCGATTTGCCCTGCGTTACCACAGAATTGGTATCTAACAGGGAAGGTTTGCAAAAGTGCGGCTTCGCGTAGCGTAATTGCTCTGTCGTAACAGGGGTGAGCATATCGCCCTTTTGTAACATCGGTGCATCCGGTTGTAAGCGTTGGAGATACATCATCCCAATGCATACGTCCATATACATCGCAGTAATGCGTCATGTTGCCTTCGTCATCGAGCTTTTTGTGGCACGGTAATACTAACTCATCGGGGAGATCGCTCCTGCTTCCTCCGTCATGAGGTATATGTTGCAACCGCTGTATGGTAATATCGCTATGGTGTCGGCGAATATGCAATGGGTCTTTTTTATCCTTATCTACTCCATCTACATCAGGCAAATTGCCAATAGCGTCTCTTACAGTGATTCTGTTTCCAGCTGGAGTTGTTGGAGCCGGTATTGTTATTGTACCTTTTCTTGATGCAATAATAACGCAACGGACTCGCCTTTGCGGCACTTGATAATCTGCGGCATCAACCTGTTGAGGTTTGCTGAGAATATACCCCAATTTCTCAAGCTCTGATTTCAGCGTTCCTACTACGGATTGATTCTTTGTTAGCCCAGGAACGTTTTCAAATAATAAGTAAGCCGGTTTGAGCGCTTTGGCAAATCTGATTGCTTGTAGAATAAGATAAATACGATCATCAGGCTTATCGGATTTGTTAAGGCTGCTGAATGGCTGGCAAGGGGCGCATACAACAAGTAGGTCGAGTTTTCGCTTTCCTAATAACAGCTTCAAAGATCTTGCGCTCGTTTTACAAATATCTTTCTCTATAAGAGCAACTTCAGGATGGTTGGCCCTATATGTGTTACAACAGATGGGGTCGTTGTCAACCGCGGCTACCACTGTAAAGCCAGCTTGCTTTAACCCTTCTGTGACTCCGCCGCATCCGCAAAAAAGATCAATAGCTATATTTTGATTACGTTCACTGTGATCATATACGGGCATACCAACCACCTCCGATCTTGTATAGCGTAAATATTTACGCCTTTATTCAAGAGCCTCTTTTATAATTTCCAATGTGGCAACCTGCTTTTCCTTAGTCAATTGACATTCCCAAATGCGTACTACAATCCATCCGCGAGATTGAAACAGCCTTGTTATCTCGGCGTCGTGTTTCCGGTTGCTCGCAATTTTTTTAGCCCAATACTGCTCATTCTTCTTGGGGGTTGTGTTGCGGCAATCATGACCATGCCAAAAGCATCCGTCAACAAAAACGGCTACTCGTTGCTTTGGAAAAACAAAATCCGGGTGCCCTTTTACCGGGTAATTTCGACGCCAGCCGGTAATGCCATTTTGCTTAAATATTTCAATCAATCGAAGTTCAGTTGACTTGTTCTTTTTGGACTTGACTTGACGCATGACCTCGGAACGCTTTTCTTCATCGAAAACGTCAGCCACGGGAGTTCACCTTGCTTCAAACTCAATACGGAGACTGGGATCAGTTTCGGTCTCCAAGACGATTTTATTATATCGCCCAACTATGTCGGCGATGGTGGAATTGCGTTTTCCTTCGTCAAAGAAGCTGTGTTCATAGACGTTGGCCGATAAAAATTGCTGGATATCCCACACTTCAACGCGCCCTGCAAGCCCGGCATCTTCCGCTAAGTTCAGGGCAGTATGAACGCGGTCAAAGATCGTAATGATAACCGGATGACAACCTCCACGAACGTTCGCTTTGCATTTTTCAATCAACAACGCGCCCGGCATCGTCGTGCAGTGTATGATCGTGCTGTTGATAACAAAATCACCGCTGCGTTCCGTTGGGGCATCCGCAACAGAAGCGCCGTGAATTTCAAAAGAGCCTTCAGGCATAACGAGGCATAATTTCGCCGCTACCAAGTGCTGCAACACTGTGCCAAGATACTGTGTACCTGGATTCTGAGCCTGCCGTTTTTTAGCTTGCTCAAACAACTCGTCTAAATTGGCTCCGATAGTTTTTGAAGTATCGGCAGTCAAAACGAAGGGTTGATTCCGAAAATACTCCTTGACCTGCTCTGCCCAAAACGCTTCCACGATTGCATAGTCAACTGTCTCTTCTACGTTCCATGCATTAAGGAAGTCAACATACTTCTTCATCAAGCCCATGCTTCCACGGCTTGTTCTGCCGCCTTCGGCCGATAACTGTTGAGTTATGCCATGCTCTTTAAGTATCTTCTTAAGATTCCCGCCGCCAAGTCCAGCGACCTGTCCTTCTTGTTCCGTCTTGAAATCATTGGGATCGAGAGGAAAGCTTTTGCTTTGCACCAAGCGAGTGAACTGAACAACAACCGACAGAGGCCCTTTGGTATAAATATTATTGTCGGCTTGAAATGCCTTGAGCCGTTCTTCATGACTAATCATTATATACCGCCTCCGCAATCTTCGTTAAAAAGTGTTCTCCAATAAAACGAGCAACCGGCATTACGACCGCGTCCCCCATAGCCTTATATCCATCATTATAGCTGCCTGGGAGGACGAAGCTGTCTGGCGCGCCCATCAAGCGGGCGGCTTCTCGGACAGTCAACAGCCGAGCATGAGTCTCTCCGTTTTTTTTCACAATCAAATACTGCTTGCTGCTTCCACCTTCAGGCGTACGCAAACAGCCCGCAATTCCGTCAAAACGCAATTCGAATTGCTGCCCGCCTTCACGCGTCCGGCGATACCCCGTAGCATAAACGGTATCATAGCCGTCCAGTTTTAGCTGGTGATTTTTTGGCACAAGCCTCAAAACACTATCCTTATCAAACGGCGCGTTTTCATCAACTACGTCTTTCAGCGATTCGCGGCGACGAGGCGGCTTTTCTGCTTTCCACCAAATCCACCCAGGCAAAGTTTTTCCTAAATCGGCAGCGGCCTTATTATGAAGCCAATTGGGACCGTCACCGATCAGACTATTGGGAACATTGCTCCCGTGTTGCATGGCAATAATGAAAACTCTTGGCCGAGACTGCGGCACAAAATGCGACGCGTTCAAAACGATAGCACCGCAGTCAAAACCGCGTTCCACAAGAGCCATGTGTAGTACGCGGTAATTGTCTCCCTTATTCGTCGATAGGAGACCGGAGACGTTTTCCAAAAGTAAAACCTTGGGCATCTCATCCATTTCATCAAGGACGCGCAGCCACTCCCATACTAGGCCGCTTCTTGACGCGTGTATACCGCCCAACGACCCCGCCAACGATAAGTCTTGGCAAGGGAAGCTCGCCCAAGAGAGGTGAGCGAATGGCAGGTCATGTCCATTGACGTCTTTTATATCTCCGAGGATAAAGTGATCGTCACCAAAGTTAGCTTCATAGACAGCGGCCTTCTGCTCGCTGATATCGTTTGCCCAAACTGGAGCAAACATCCCTCTTAATCCATACGCAACCAATCCGCTTCCGGCAAAGAACTCATGCATCGTCCAAGGTGCAGAGGAGAGATCAACCTTCGATGTCTTATATTCCGTTTGCAGCATCGTCGATTCCTCCTTCTTTACATTGCGCTTTTCGACTTACCGTTGGCTTTTCTGCGTCTTCCGGGATTATCCAAATCCGGCTCATACGAGAAGCGCCTTGTATCCTGTTTTTCTTACACAGTATCTGAACCTGCCTTGGAGTAATGCCCCATTTGTTGGCGGCGTCCTGAACCGTAATATATCCATTCATCTTCAACACCTCGTGATAAAGCGCCGTATAAAACAATCATATATAGTATATTCGTTTAAGCGAAATCGGTCAAGCTATTATTTGTTAATTCTCGTCGTTTCATGTTTTGCTCGGTCGCTTGAGTCTTTCTTCGCTCCTCGCTGTAAGTCGCGGTCAAGCGAAAGCAAAAACGCCCTTTCTCAATTTCAAGGGTCATACCGCCCTGCTCATCATCGTCGGTCTGTTTGCAAAGGTCAGGGAAGCGGAGAGCGAAGCTGGACAATCTGTTCTTCAGACTGGTATTGTGAGTACAGACGGTGATGATGACACTGGCCTCATCAAAGTATTTCTCCGTGGCCTTACCCCCCCTTCACGTATAGAAGCGCAAGCGCTTAATTTGGCAGAAAAAAGTGATTATATTGAACCTACACTTTTAGAGAAGGGATGATTACAGTGCTTTGAGGATCACGTAAGTCCATTGAAGAGAGCATGGCTCTTTTTTTATACCCCGATATAAAAATTCAGAAAAGAAAGGCGGAATGCTCCATGGTCTACGCAACCCTATCAAATTCAAACCGGCCCGGCTCACCGGCCGTGACAGTTGGCTTCCCCATCACGGAAAATGTATACGCGGATTTGGAGCCCATCGGTATCGGCAGCGCTACGGAGCGCGACTGCTATGTTGCTTCGGTCGGCGGTGACGTTCCGATCCTCAAGCGTCTTGGAAAGACTGCCGTGAACGTTGACGAGCTGGACTATCTCGTCAAACGTCTGGACAGCTTTGACCGGCGCGAGCTCGCGCAGTTTCAGGGTGTGGCTGTCAGCCGCGGCTATTTTGACATGACCGATCTCATCAATCTGACTTTTTGCTGTCAGGACGCAACAGTGGTGCAGGATTTCTCCGACCTCGCCTCCATTGGCCGCGCGCATTATCTGGACATCCATGGCGGCGCGACGGCAGAAGAACTGCAGTCAGTCGACGCCCGAAAGCTGGCCCTAACCCTTCTGCTCAACGAGAACGGTAAGGTCACGCCTTACGGCGTCGTCTATGACAACGGCATGCAGCTGGAACAACTCTACGACGGACAGCACTTTCCCGACTACCTGTACAGCGGCAATACCGTGCTGACCGTTGCGATAACGGATCGCAGGGTTTCTCAAGATACCGCGCCAATCACCTGGCTCCACTTTCCTATGAACGGCTGGCAGATTGAACGAGCTGCCATCCGTACCGGGATCTCTGTTCCCGAAGGCATGCGGCTACGGTATTCCGACAGCGAGCTGCCGCAGGAATTAACCGCGCTGCTGGGCGGTGAGAACCTCCATGACGTCAATGATCTGTGCGCTGGCTTTGCGGCATTGGATCAGGGCAACCGGCAAAAACTCGGTGCCGTCCTTCAGATGGTTCGGCCCGACGATCTCGCCCAGGCGCGGAATCTTCTGAAACAACTCGACCTGTTCGATTTCATCCCGAAGGTCTCCACTCCCGCGGAATACGGGCGGTACATGATCGCGGAATCCGGTCGATTTGAATACGATGAAAATCTGGATGAGTTCTATGACTATCAAAAGTATGGAGGCCAGCGCATGAGTCAGGAGCAGGGCCAGTATGTCGGCGGCGGCTACGTCAGCTACCACGGCTTCGTTTCCATTGAGGAAGTGCTTGCGGGCAGTGAAACGGAACGGATGGAACAGACGCTGGGAGGAATGTGACATGCTCAAGCTGCAGTTGACCCGAGACGGCGCCTATGACGACGAATATCTGGAGCTTCCGGCAACCCCGGCCGATGTGGGTGAGGTAATGTCACAACTGGATGAAACAAGCAGCGATGTCGCTTCCACTCGCATCTACGGCACCATAAGCAACGTCTGGAATATCGGACGCTACTTGAAGCGCGCAGACGTAAATGATCCCGATCAGCTAAAAAAGCGTCAACACGCTGGACCGTGAGCAGTGCCTCGTATTCGAGGGCGCGCTGGACGCCGAGTCTGTAAATAACTTGGATGACGTGATCGCCATCGGAGAACGGCTGGAGGATTATATTCTCGTTCCCGAAATCACTACCGACCGGGATCTGGGCGTTTGCCTTGTGGAATCCGGCGTCAAGCCTTTCAGTGAAAGCGTCCGGCCTTATCTGGACTACGGGAAGATCGGTGCCGAGTATTATGCCGATCACGGCGGCGCGTATATTTCCTGTGGCTATGTTCTCAGGAAAGACAGCACGGAGCAGGCCCTGCTGGATTTTACCCAGCCCCATCCGGATCAGGAACTCGGCGGCATGAATATGGGATAGCTATTCCCGCCGCTTCATGGTATCCTGTGTGCTTGACAAAACAAGAAGGAGATGAAAAAGTGACATGAGCGTAAACGCAAGAGAAGAACAATATGAGCATGTGGAGCTTTTCGGGAAGCCAGCCCTCTTCACGGATTCCCGCATTGACCGCGGCACGGTGCCCGAAGGCTTCCACTGCTACGACCTGCGCGGCTCCGACTACGATCCCGGCAAGCCGACGACGCTGGAAAATCAGGTTGCCGTCAATCACGCCGGTACGGTGCTGACTGCCAAGCCGGTGACCATTCCCAAGGAGGGCTTCCGCCGATTGCGCGGCAAGCTCAACTTCCTCGGGGAATGCCTGACGCTGCCGGAATTCTGCGAGGAACACGGCATCGCGCTTGCGCCCGACAACCAGAAATTTGTTCTGCATCCCGCCTCTCCCAATGAGGCGGGATTTTTTTATGCCCTGCCGAAGGAACAGGACGCGGCGCTGGGTGCCATCGGCCATGTCCGCATCGATTTCGGGCGCGACGGCGACGAGTTCTGGCACACCTGGCATCCACGCGGCGACGAGTCGCTGAACAGCCCCGAGTTCAAGGCGGAGCTGACGGAGTTGGTCAATGAGCTCCGGGAAACCGGCCCGCTGAAAAATCTCAGCGCCATGACCAGCTACTGCGGCAATCGTGGCGGAGAAATTGAAGGCGGCTGGCGGCAAAACTACGGCTACATTATTGAAACCGAGCGTTACCGCTACTGCCTGCGGTGCAATCCCGGCCCCGGAGATTACCACGCCTACCTCACCGCCTTCGACCTGCGGGCGCAGCGGATGAACATGAAGCAGGAAGCTCCCGCGCAGGAGCATGGACTCACGGAGGCCGGAAAGGAACTGCTCCGCAACGCCGCGGACAACGCACGCCCCCACAGCTACAACTGGTTCGTTTTTCAGGATTACAATACCCCCGGTGAAAAGTTTACCGGCGGCCTGACGCTTCCGGATGCAATCCGGTTATATAACGACATAGGCAGCGGCAACAAGCGGCTCGGCGTGACCAAGGACGGGATCGCCACCGTGGATCTCGCGATCACGCTGAACGGCGAACAAAAGCTGCCGGAGGATTACACGCGACTCGCCAGCTTTTCCGGCGATCCGGTTATCGCGGAAGCGGCGGAAACACTGCGCGGCGCTGTCACGGAACAAACGCCTGAACAGGGCATCACGATGGGAGGTTTATAAAAATGAGACAGAATCCCGAATGGGTGAAATTCATGAAGGAGCAGTATCCGCCCGGCACCCGCATCCGGCTCACGGAGATGCGCGATCCCTACGCCCCGGTGCCGTCCGGTACCGAGGGAACCGTCGATTTCGTTGACGACGCGGGCCAGCTTCAGATGCAATGGGACAACGGCCGCACCCTCGCGCTCATCCCCGGTGAGGATCGCTTTTCCGCCATTCCGCAGCCGCTTCAGACGCTGAAGCTGTACATGCCGCTCACCGTCAGAAGTTATGAGCGCAACGAATACGGCGACATGGACGATGATCCCATTGAGCTTGACGGCTGGACGGTCCTTTCTCATGAAGATCACATCCTTGCCGCCCTTCTGAAAGAATGGCGGCCGGAGGAAGCGGAACGTGGCCTCATGAAATACTACGGCAAGGACGACAATTTGAACCGCAAGGTGCAATCCTATGTTTTCACGGTGGAGGAAGTGGACGGCCGCCTGATGGGTGTGGCCGAGTGCCGGGTGCGCGGCGAGCTTACCGGCGCGGAACTGGAACAGCTTAAGGACGCCGTCGTCGGTCAAGCAGCGGACGGGTTTGGAGAAGGGTTCGAGCAGCGTCCGATCAAAACCGGGGACGGCGAGCTTTACGTCAGCCTGTGGAGCTGCGATCAAAGCTGGAGCATCATGACGCGGGACGAGCTGGAGCAGGGCCAGCGGATGGGAGGAATGAGACTTGAATAGCAAAATCATGGAGCTGGAAATCAGCTGCCCCGGCCCGTTCGGGGCAAGCACCTCCGCGACCCTCGCTCTACCCACCGCGCCCTATGAAATTCTGGACTCGCTGGACAAAGCGCGCGTTACGGATGAGCGCGTCGTCTACTCCACGGAGATTCTGAGCTGCGAGCTGGACTACCTGCCGCAGTTTCTCAGCCCGAGTTCCAATCTCTACGAGCTGAATCACCTGTGCCAGCGTCTCTCCTCGCTCAGCGATTGGGAACTGGACTGCTTCGAGGGCATAGTGATGATGGACGCCGTGCAGAAAAACTACGAACCGATCCCCGTAGACCGGCTCATCAACATGACCGCCAGCATGGAGCATTGTCAGATTGCCTACGAAGCGCACGACGACGAATCCCTCGGCAAATTCTACGCGGAAAACGGATTCGTCCCGCAGCTCGACAGCGTACCGGACAACGTCTACGCATGGCTGGACTTCGGCAAGATCGGCAGGGAGATGCGCGAGGGCGAGGGCGGCGTTTTCACGCCGCACGGGTATGTGGTGCAGAACGGCATCATCGCGCGGCTGTACCAGAGCGGAGAGGCCGTCCCCATCGAAAAGCCGGACTATACCGTGCTCCTTCGCGTGACCAAAGGACGCTTCAACGACCCCGAATATGACAACGACGTCTCCGCGCTCCTGAAGCTGCCTGCCGGCGATCAGGAGCTTTTTCACGCGGTAAAGGAAGTGGAGGCGGCCTCTCCGGAGGAATGCGCGTTTACCGCCGTGGACTGCGCCGTCCCCCGGTTGACGGAAAAGATCACCGACGAGCTGGAAGCCACAAACGGCGACTGCTACGGACTGGTCAATGAACTGGCCGGACAGCTCCAGCACCTCGACCGGGAGGGTGGCATCCCTGTCTTCAAGGCCATGCTGTCGGCGGTGCCTGATGATATCTCGCTGGACGAAGCGCTTGATCTTGCGTATCAGGCCGACGAGTTTTCTCTTCTGCGGGAAGCCGCGACTCCCGCGGACTACGCGAAAGCCGAGCTCGCGAAATGCTCCATCCCGCTGAAAGAGGAACTGTTTTCCGGCGACGCGGCTCTCCATCATTACGGCGAAAAGCTCATGGAGCACAACCTCGCCTCCGTCACCGATTACGGCATCCTCGTCTCCCGAAACGGCCGGACGGTGGAGCAGTGCCTGAACCGGCCCGGGCCTCAGATGGAAATGAGGTGAAAGAGATGAAAGCATATCCGTATCCCTATCCCTACCCGTGGAAAGGACTTCCCGGAACGGCGGAGGAAACACAATACCTTGGCTGGCGTCTTTCTGAAATGTCCGTCCGGGAACGGTATCTGCTGGAGGGTGCCTCTCAGCTTCAATCCGTCGACACCGCCGCGGATCTGATCAATCTGACGGAGCAACTCGACAGCTTTTCCCTCTGTCTTGGCGCGGCGGACGATGCCGCGCTCGGTGCCTACACTGCCCGCTATCGGGAGAGAGTTCCCGAAAAGCGGATATCCCTTCTCGATACGGCGCGCTGGGGACGCGACCTGCGGGAGCGGTATGGCGGCGTCTTCACATCGGGCGGCTTTGTGGAGCAGACTTCCCCCCTCCGGCAGGTCTATGCGGCCGGAGACTCTCCCGGCAGGCTGACAGCCGGAGAAGCGGCCATGCGGCTGAAGTTGGCGTCCGCTCACTGTCCGGACGGCGTGTGGCTCATGCTTCCCGACCACGAACCCGTCACCGGCGAGCCGGACGAGCTGTCCGCCGCGCGGGAAGCGCTCGGCGTGACAGGATGGGACGGCGCGGTTTTACTGGAGATAAAATGCTGCCTTTGGAACATTACGAATCCCGCGAGTCAGTACGCGACCCTCGAACAGCTCATCGACGCCGGAAATAACCTCGGTTACGTGCTGGAGGAACAAGGACAGGGAATGGCTTGCTTCGACGAATATTTCCGGGCGGCAATGGAGCTGGAGGGCTGCACCCGGCTCGACGAGGCGCTGGACATCTCCCAAAATCTGAACTGCTATGATTTCATTCCTTCCGAGGAACATTGGGAAAAGTTCGGGTGCCGGATTGCTGAACGGGCAGGAATTATCGCTCCCAACAGCACCGCGGCCCTGTACTTTGACTATGCCGCCTACTGCAAGTCCGAGATCGAACGGCTGGGGCTCAAACGCTGCGCGGACGGGTATATTGCCCGGAACGGCCAAGCATTCCTCCATGAATTCAGCGAGCCTTCCCCACAGGAACAGAGTTTGAGCCTGAACCTATGAAGGAGGCTGGCGACATGAGTAAGATATTTTCTCTCGTCGGTCTGGAAACCAACACCGGCATCCGGGATATCGGGATCATGGGTGGCATACCGGAACTGGAGGACATCCAGAACTCCAAGGTGTACCGGGAGCTGGTGGAGGACTGCGGCGAATCGGAATACATCGCCGTCGTTGTCAAGTCCTTCCGTTATGGGCAGGGCCCACCCGAGCCCGCCTCCTCGGAAGACCTGAGCTGGATCGGGATGCATCCTGAGATTGTGAAAAACGGCGACGCGGCGGAGCTTCAGACCTCACGCTTCGCCATCCTTTATCCCGACCAGGGCATGCAGTTTCATATGTAGCGCCTTCTGATTTTAAAAGAATCGGAAGGCGCTTTTTGCGTTTCAGGGAAAAAAGCAGGTCGTCGTCAAATCGATACACAACCGTATACGGAAAATGAGAGCGCTGTCTTTGTAAAAAGACGGCGCCTTTTTTGTTTTCCGGGAAAGGAGCGCGCCATGCGCCAGGAAACCAAAGCAGAAGAAAAAACAGGAGCCGGAGCGACCGGCCCTCCGAAAAAATACACCGTACCTTCTCCGTGGGATCTCTCCCGCTGTGATGGCTGTCCGTATCCCCGCGTTGGCTTTATCTGCTGGAGTCCGGACGGCACCTGCATGAAAACCGACATGGATGGATTCAGCCGCAGCCGGAAAGGCAGGTGACGCGATGAACAGCATCATCAGCTGGGTGGGCGGCAAGAAAGCGCTGCGGGACCTCATCTATCAGAAAATGCCGAAGGAGTTCGGACGGTATATCGAAGTCTTCGGCGGCGGAGGCTGGGTGCTGTTCGGACGAACACCCGACGCCGCCATGGAGGTCTACAACGACTTCAATTCCGACCTTGCCAACCTGTTCCGCTGCGTCCGCGACCAGCCGATGGCGTTCCTGAAGGAGTTGGGTTTCCTGCCGCTGAACGGCCGGGATGAATTCTTTGTGCTGAGAAAATTTCTGGAGCAGGAGGAATTCACCGACGCGTTTATGCGCCAGGAGCTGAAGCTTGCCCAGCGGGAGCTGACGCCCGTCCAGTTCGACGAGATCAAGGCGATTCTTTTGGAAAGAGCCGAGATGAACGATATCCGGCGCGCCGCCGCGTTTTTCAAGGTGATCCGCTACAGCTACGGAAGCGGCTGCACCAGCTACGGCTGTCAGCCTTTCGATATCCGTAAGACTTTCGATCTCATTTGGCAGGGCAGCCGGAGGCTAAAAGATACGGTCATAGAGAACAAGGATTTTGAAGAACTCATCAAGCAGTACGACCGGGAAAACGCTTTCATCTATTGCGACCCGCCGTACTATCTGACGGAAGGCCACTACGCCGTGGAATTCCGCAGAGAGGATCACTTCCGGCTGCGGGACACCCTGAAGGGCTGCCAAGGCAAATTTTTAGTCAGCTACAACGACTGCGAATTCATCCGGGAGCTGTACCAGGATTTCCGGATCGAAACGGTCAGCCGCCTGAACAATTTGGCGCAGCGGTACGACAGCGGCTGCGAGTACGCCGAAGTCCTGATCTCCAACTACGACACCGGCGCACGCCTGCGGGATATGCCGGTCCAGCTGGGGCTTTTCGATACCGCCGGGCTCACCGCGTGAAATCAGATCAAATAAATTTTAGGAGGAAATCATGATGAAGATTTTGAAAGTGTCCGCAAGCGTGGACAAGGAATGCCGCCTGATTCTGCCCATGGAGCCTGTGAACCTCGAAGGGTTCCGGCCCGGCGACGAGGTGTCCGCTTTCCTAACCGTCCCGGAGGATGGAGAATTTCCCGGTCTGATGATGCTGGCCGCGCCGAAGGATTCGTCCCTGTCTTTCTTTACGCAGGACCGCGGCGATGAGGACGAAGAAGACGCTGAGGAAACGGACGATTTTGCCTTGCCGCACGATCTCCTGCGGGCCGCGGGCATCCCCATCGACGGGGATCTGGACGTCACCTGCGTCCCCGGCACCATTATCATCCGGGAATCGGACGTCCTCGACCGCCTGCCGGACAGCCTCGGGGAGATATTCCGGTCCTTCGGCATCCATCCCGACACCGTGCGGGAGGTTATGAAAAAGGAGGGTTACTTCGCATGAAAGCAAAGCAGATGTATAAGGTCGTGGACGGCAAGGGCCGCGTCCTCATTCCAAGAGAGCTCCGCGCCGCATCCGGTATGGATTACGGCGACATCGTCCGGCTTGGCGTCAGCCAGGGAGCCGTCAGCGTGAAAAAGGTGGATCTCATCGAGGTTGGCGACCAGTCTCCGGAGGCGGTGGAAGCCTTCATCTACGCCGCGATCCGGGACATGCCAGAGGGAAAAAAGATCGCCATAGCCGAGAAGCTGCTGGAACAGCTTCAGGGCGGGAAGGAGCCGCTTCGTGTCAACTGAAAAATCGCGGTACGGGCCCGAGGACTGCGTCCGGACCGAAACCGGCATGTTTATCGCCGGTTTCGTGGCCGTCATCGATCCGGATGCTCTGCCGGAAGACCAGCGCGGCGTCCGCCAGCTCCTGTTCTGCGAAGGCGGTGCAGGCAGCTTTCCAAACGCGGCCGATGACGCCGTGCGCGCCGTGTCCCTCTCAAACGGAGAATGCGTCATCAGAAAGCGCGGTGAGCTTCTCGGCCTGTTAAAGCCCGAACTGCTTCCCGACCGCGCGCGGCTCCAGCTCTCGCAGATTCGTCCTCTGGATTCGGAAATTCCGAAGAAACCGGAGTTTTTCGGCTACTGCTTCCTGCCGGACGGCCGGTATTCTTCCGGCGTCCCGCTTGCGAATGATCTGGAGGTCCGGGAGTACATCGACCTCCAGAGCCGCTACCAGCACCGCCTCATGATCTGTGATCGGGAGGATTGCTGCGTTTTTGAAATGCAGGATGGCAAGCTCATTTTCCCGACGAGGGAAGCTCCGGAAGCGCAGCGTCCGGAGCCGGACAGCGGCATGAAACTAAAATTATGAACCATACCTGGACGGAAAGCCGGGATCGGCGGCGCTGATTCCGGCTTTCGTCATATTCAAAACCGAAAACGAGAGAGGAATGAAAAAGCATATGAACCTGAAAAGCAAAAAGAAAGGCGTCCTGCTTCTGGTTCTCCTGCTGGTTCTTCTGGTGTGCGGCAGCGTCTATACGGCCTACCGTCTGCACCCGGAGAGCTTCGTCGGAAAAAACGACGTCATCACCCGCGGGGAATTTGCCGCGGATCTGGCGAAGGAGCTGAAGCTGGACACGGGAAGCGCGGTGAAGGACCCGCCTACCTTCTCCGACATTGACGGGCATTGGGCGGAAAAGTACATTGAGGCCCTCGTCAGCGCCGGAATCATTGATCCCACCGATTACCCGGACGGCTTCAAACCAGACGAACCGATCACCCGCGCCGAGATCATCAAAATGCTGGTGCGGGTCAAAGGCCAGGACGACGAAGCGAAAAACACCCAGGGGCACAGCGGTTATGACGACCAGTCGGATATCCCGGATGATGACAAGGGCTATGTCATCGTCGGAAAAGAAGACGGGATCATCGGGGATACCGACGACGGCAAGCTCCACCCCAACGACCCGGTGACCAAGGGCGAGGCCGACGATATGACCGGCAAGGCCGATCCGACGCCTGCCACGTCAACGCCATCGTCCCCGGCAGCTGATGCCCCGACCCCAAGTAAGCCGAATCAACCGACGCCGACCCCCAGCGAGCCAGCGAAGCCAACGCCAACTCCGACGCCAGCTCCCGGAGGCTCGGATTCCGGTGGCTCCTATTATTACCCAGACGCGCAGGTACGGTTCGAGCTGCCGGAAACCGCCCATACCGATACCGAGATCAAGGTCATGCCGGTATGGAAATACACGCAGAGCTTTGCGTGGTCGCTGACCAAAACCGCCGCGGACGGCTCCAAACAGCCGGTGGAGCTTGCTGCCGCCATCACCGGAAGCCTTGGGCTGGAGGGCGGTACCATTCAATTTAAGAAGGATGGCGTCTATACCCTGACCGCGACGGCGAAAAACGCCAGAGGAAAAGAAACAGCGCTGTCCAAAACCGTAACCGTATACCCGGTGCTTGACCTGACCTTTGCCCTGCCGGAAACGACCCACACGGACAAATCCGTCACGCTGGCTTACGCTCCGGCATCGCTCTACGGCCATGACATCGTCTGGACGGCGGAAAAGGACGGCAAAGCAGTTCCGATCACCGACATTCTGGACGGCACGCTGGGCAGCGAGGGCGGTACCTTCACTTTTAAGAGCAAGGGCAGCTATACCCTGACCGCCGCCGTTACCGACGAAACCGGACGCGTCTTCACGCATACGGAAAGCACGAAGGTCTATCCTGTCGCGGGTATTGCGTTCACGCTTCCGGAAACGTCCCACACCGACACCTCGGTGGATGTTGCCGCCACGCTGACGAACGCGGACGGCCTGCCCGTAATGTGGAGCCTGACAAAGAACGGCGAGCTCGCGGCGCTGTCCGACGAGCTGGACGGCGCCCTCACCGACGCGGGCGGCAAGATTCGCTTCAAGGGCAAGGGCGTGTACCGGCTTATCGGGACGCTGACCGATGAAACCGGACGAACCTTCGAAGCCTCGCAGACCGTCACCGTCTACCCGGTCGGCTCCGTGGGCTTCTACCTGCCGGAAATCGCGCACACGGACACCGACGTTCAGGTGAAAGCGACCTTCCAAAACGTCGGGACCGCCGAAATCCAGTGGTCGCTGATCAAAGACGGCAAAGAGGTCTCCCTTTCCGATTATGTGGAGGGTAAGCTCACGAATACCGACAGCACCGTCCGCTTTAAGGAAAAAGGCGAATATATGCTGAAAGCGGCCTTCACCGATCCCGCGGGCAGAACCTACAGCTACTCAGCGCCCATCAAGGTTTATCCCATCCCCGGCATCACCTATAAGCTGCCGGAAACCGCTCACACCGACACCACCGTCACCGTAACGCCGGAAACCAGCGAGGTTGGAAGCCTGAAGGTGGAATGGCTCCTCGAAAACGGCTTCGGCTTTCAGGACTGGTCCACCTACGTCGACGGGACGCTCACCAACAGCGGCGGACAGATCCGATTCAAGCACGCCGGCACCTATGATCTCATCGCCCGGATCACGGACGAAACGGGCCGCGTGTTCCTGTATGAAAACGGTGGGAAGATTGAAGTCCTTCCGGTGCTGGATATCTCCTTCGAGCTTCCGGCAGCGACCCATACCGACCGAACTGTCGACCTGCGCACCCGCGGCAACAACAACGTGCTGCCGGTGGAGTGGACGCTCACAAAAGACGGCAAGCCGGTGGAACTCACCGACGCGCTGGAGGGCAGCCTGAACGCCTACGGCGGCAAGATACAGTTCAAGGACGTCGGAAGCTATACTCTGACCGCCTCCATGACAGACGCTCTGGGACGGGTGTGCTCATACAGCGCCTCCACCATCGTCTATCCCGTTCCGACCGTCACGCTGAGCACGCCGCAGACCTGGTACGCCGGAGAAGCCGGAACGGTCAGCGTCAGCGGCACGGATCTGGAGAGTCTCACCGCCGACTGGACGGTCATCCGGAACGACGGCGGCGCGGAGCCTTACACGGCCTATACTTCCGGGGTCCTCGCCAAAGAGGGAGGAACGATCACCTTCCCGGCAAAAGGCCAGTATCAGCTGATCCTGACCCTGACCGACCCCGCGGGCCGTACCTTTATAAACAGCCAGAGCCTCACCGTGTACCCCATTCCTTCCATGAGCATCGGCATCCCGTCCCTGACCTACAGCGGCGACGCCATAACGGTCACCGCCTCCGGCACAGAGCTGGACGGCGATACCGTGGACTGGCTTATATCAGAGGACGGCGGCGAAGCAAAGCCCTATACGGAATACGCCACGGGTTCTCTGGACAGTAGCGGCGGCACCCTGCGGATCAGCACGGACAAGACCGTTTCCGTGAAGCTGCGGGCGGTGGTCGCGGACAGGAACGGTCGGAAATTTACCTTCGATTCCAACGCCGGGACCATCAAACCCGTCGCCAGCTTCCCATTTACCTTTCCGTCCTCTGTTCACATCGGCTCCAGCTTTACCGTGTCCCTGCCGTCGGCCACCGGTCTTGAAGGCAGAACCCTCACATGGGAGCTGACCAAAGACGGCAGCGCGGCCAGCTATACCGGAAGCCTCACCAACAGCGGCGGCAATATTGCGGTCAGCGCCAACGGCAGCTATGTTCTGACCGCGGGCACCACCGACAGCGAGGGCAAGGTTTTCCGGTATTCGCAGGGCTTCACCGTTACCAACACCGCGCCGAACAAGCCCACCGGTAGCGCCTCCGTCACCAGAACCGCAAAGGGCGGAAATCTTCTGGTGAACATCACCGCGTCGGCCAACGACCCGGACGGCGATTCCGTGGCGCTGGAATACTCCGGCAACACCTCCGACAGCTGCTATACCGTTGGAACGCATACTGTGAAGGTTCGCGCGAAGGACGCCTGGGGGCTTACCTCCGACTGGACGGACATCACCTTCACGGTGGCAAACTCCGCGCCCACCACGCCTGTCATCATCCGCACCCCGGATGGCAACACCGTGGTGCCTGGTACGGCCATCACCATCACCGCCTCCAGCACCGACCCGGACGGTGACGCGGTCACCTACGTCTGGGAAGGCCGTCCCGCGCAGACCAGCACCGGCTACCCGCTGGGCAAAAATGTGGTGCGGGTAAAGGCGGTCGACTCCACCGGCGCCGAATCCCCTTGGGCGGCTATCATCTTCTTTGTCGCGGACGCAAGCCACGGCGGGGGCATGACGCTGACCGGGCCGGACTCGACGATCATCGAAAACGGCATCGACGGGGCGACCATCACCAAGTATACCTTCACCGTGCCGCCCGTGTCCGGGCATTGCGGTAATGATTTTGGCCGTGTCCGCGGGTACAACATCATCACCGGGCAGTGGGACCAGCTGGACTACGGAACCACCACAAACGGCATCACCTTCACGCGGTCGCTGTCGCCCGGCATCTACTCGAAGCTGGAGATGTACTATTACACAAACCACGACTGCATGTACAACAAAAGCAACATCACCTACAGCGTGGAATTCTACTTTAGCTGATCTGCCAGCCGAACCGGGAAAGGAGGAAGCCCCATGGACGGCATTCAGATGAAAAACAACCGCGTCCTGTATTACGGCAACACCGCGGGATATCTTGACGCAAAGCAGAACACGGTGGTCGTCGACCCCATGTTCCGCACCGATGAGATGGAGTCTTATCTCTCAGAACAGAGAGGGCTCTCGGTGGAATGGGCGTCCGGCACCTACGACCGCCTCGCGTCCGGCGTTCCCGACACGGAAGGCAACCCGCAAGCGCTCAAAAAATGCCGGATTCATCAGCTGAAACCCGATACCGACGTCATGATGAAATTTATCGGCTACGACGAGCTGACGGAACGCTTCGGGAAGCCGGACCCGGCCAATTATCAGGTGGTCTACGACGGCGAGGTAAGTACCAACGATCTCGAAGCGCTTTACGAAAAATTCAACATCGACCACCCACCCGGCTACAAGGGCCACAGCCTCTCAATTTCGGACGTGGTGGAGCTTTACGATGCGTCCGGCAGCACCTTTCATTATGTTGACCGCTTCGGCTTCAAGGAAATTGCGTCTCAGGCGCCGGAGCAGGAACAGCGGCAGGGCCCGCAGATGAGCCTGTGACCCCCCGCAGCCGGACGGCTGTTTTTTTATTTCACAGCAAGGAGGATTTATCAATGTCAGATGAGTTTCCCTATGTCTATCCCTATTCCTGCGAGGAAGCAAGAAGCCGGAACCAGCTCTCCCTGTGGCGTGAGAGCCACAGGGAGAACATCGCGTGCAAAAACGCCATTGAGGAAGCGATCCGCAGGGATTTTGACGGGATGCACCTCAAGGCTGAATGCGCACAGAGCGTGATCGAACAATACGGCTTCAAACGCGTTCAGCGAGTGCTGGCAAACACCGTACAGCAGAAATCATGGGACGGGCGCTTTTCCCATGACAACAAAGCCTGGGCAAAAAGCGTGTACATCCCGCCCGATAAGAACAGCCTTACAGACCACAATCTGGAGTATGTGGGGGAAAGCCACCCCGCCGTGCTGGATGGCTTCATCAATCAGTACCGCCGCGCGTATCAGGCGCTGGAACTGTTCGGCCCCGGCCAATGCGAGCCGGACTCCGATAAGCTGAGCTACGAAGGCCGCGTTCTGGTGCTGTCGCCGGACATTTTGAAGGAGAGCTGCTGGAGCCAGCAGGATCAGCTCTGGCTGGCGACCGGCGGCTTCGGCTGCGTCCCCAACTCCTCCGGCCGGGCAGTGTTCGCCACCTGCCTGAACGACGGAGAAAAAACGCGCTGGAACCGCGCTGACTTTACCGGAGTCCTGCAAGAGCAGCTTATGCCCGATTGGGCGAAGGAAAAGCTCTCGGAGCTTCAGGAGCAGCAGCCGTCCGAAGGCATGGGCGGCATGAAGATGGAATGATCCCAGACGCAAAAATCTGAAGGAGGAAACGATCATGAGTAAAAACCAGGCAGCCGAAAAAGCCCCGCAGACGGCACAGAGCGCCGCGGAACAGCCCCTGCCGATGAAAGTAGACGTGAAAATCGGCTCCATCCGGCCGGAGGGCAGCGTCCGGGCCTTCGCGTCCATTAACCTGAACGACTGCTTCGCCATCCGGAACGTCAAGGTCGTGGACAGCACCAAGGGCCTGTTCGTCGCCATGCCCAGCTACAAAGCGGGCAACGGCGAGTACAAAGACATCTGTTTTCCGGTGACCAAGAAATTCCGGGAGCAGCTCAATCAGGCGGTGCTGGACGCCTATCATCAGGCTCTCACGCAGAGCCAGAACCAGGGACAGACCCAGCAGAGGGTGGCAACGTCCCCTTCTGAACAGGCGCCGGAGCAGGGTTCCGGTATGAAGATGGCGGGGCTGTGAGGCCCCGCCTTTTCCATTCTTAACATTAAAACCCATTTCATAAAAAACTGGAGGTAAAACGAAATGAAGAAATTTCTGAGCAGCGCAAAAAACAGCCTGATTTCCGTGGCGCGGCGCGCAACACACAGTCTGAAACGTATGGCTGACAAGGCCAGATATGAGCTGACCATGTTCTACTTTAATTCCCGCGGCCTGCTACGCTCCCAGAGCGGCGAAGGCTTCGTGGACACGGCCATCAAAATTCTCATCGCGGTCGTCATCGGGGCGCTGCTGCTGGCGGGGCTCTACGCCTTGTTCGGGGAAACGGTGCTGCCGACCCTGAAAAAACGTATTCAGGACATGTTCAACTATGGCGGTTAACGGTCCGCTTTTTCTGCAGGCGGTCAGCTTCACTATCCTGCTGACCGCCGCGTCGGTGTGCGATATCCGCAGGCGAATCGTTCCGGATCTGCTCTGCGCGGGGATCGCCCTGACGAGCCTCCTCGCCTTTGAGCCGGAAAATCTTGCCGGAGTGCTTATCGCGGTGATCCCGCTGTTGATCGCCCGGCTTTTCGGCGGCATCGAGGGCGGTGACATCAAGCTCATGGCGGCGTCCGGGCTGGTGCTGGGTTTCCGGCAGAGCCTTGCCGCCGCCATTCTCGGCTTCACCGCGTTTGCGGTATTTTCCGGCATTTACACGTTAATCGGGAAGGCACGTGGAAGGGATACGAGAAGAATGCCGCATCCCCTCGCGCCCTTCCTCTCTCTCGGCTGCCTGGCAGCCTATTTTCTTTTCTGATGGGAGGAAATACTCATGAAGTTTTTGAAAAACCGCACGGTGCTGGGCGCCGTCTGCATCGTGCTTTCCCTGCTGATCTGTTTCGCTCTGACGCCGCTTTTCAATCAGAGCGTGTCGCGGAAGACCACCGTGGTAAGAGTGGTCAAGGACATCCAGAACGGAGAGCAGATCACAAAGGACATGATCCAGACGGTGGAGGTAGGCGGCTACAACCTGCCAGAAACCGTCATGAAAAAGGCCGATTCCGTGGTCGGCAAATACGCCAAAGCCGACCTTGCTCCCGGCGATTATGTCCTTTCCGCCAAGCTGTCGGACGCTCCGGCAGCGGAAAACGCCTATCTGTCCGACCTGAACGGGACAAAGGAGGCCATTTCTGTCAGCATCAAGAACCTTGCGGAGGGGCTGTCCGGAAAGCTGGCGGCGGGCGACATTGTCAGCGTCATCGCCCCGGACTACAAAAAGCAGGGCTCCACGGTCATCCCGCCCGAGCTGACCTATGTGGAGGTCATCGGCGTGACCGCCAGCTCCGGCAATGACACCGATCAGACCAAGACTGAGTCCGGCAAATCCGACAGCGAGGACGAGGAAAAGCAGCTTCCCGCCACCGTGACCCTGCTGGCAACCTCGGATCAGGCGAAGATCCTGGCGGAGCTGGAGTCGGAGGGCAGCATCCATCTATCCCTTGTCTACCGGGGCAGCAAAGACAAGGCCAATGAATTTCTGGCGACGCAGGACAAGCTGCTGGATGCGTTATATCCGAAAAGCGCAGGCAGTTCCAGCGGAACAGGCACCGGTACGAATGCCCCCGCCGCGAGCTCCGCGGCGCTGGAAAGCGAGGGGAAATAAATGCTCAATTTCATGAAGGGGAGCATCTTCACCCGAAATAAACCGGCCCCTCCCCAGGAGGAAGCGGAGCCGGACATCCGGATGCTGGCGGTCTGGGGCAGCCCCGGCAGCGGCAAAACCACCGTCAGCGTGCGCCTCGCCAAATATCTGGCCGACCACAAGCGCGACGTGGCGCTGCTTCTGTGCGACATGACGGCTCCCATGCTGCCCTGCGTCTGTCCGCCCGCCGAGCTGGAGTGTGAACGCTCCCTCGGCAGTATTCTCGCGGCAGCCCATATCACCGACACCCTCGTCAGGCAGAACTGCGTCACCCTGAAAAAAATGAGCCACCTGACCCTAATCGGCATGCTCAAGGGAGAGAATGCGTTCACCTACCCGCCCTATACCCAGGAGCTGGCGGCGGAGCTTCTGGACCACCTGCGCGACGTCGCCCCGACTATCATCGTCGACTGCGGCAGCTATATCGCCCACGATGTTCTCTCCGCTGTGGCCCTGCTATCGGCCGACTCCGTCCTCCGGCTGGTGAACTGCGACCTCAAATCCGTCAGCTACCTTTCCAGCCAGCTTCCGCTCCTGAAGGAGCAGAAATGGGACGCCGACAAGCAGTACAAGGCGGCCTCAGACGTCAAATCCAATCAGGCCGGAGAGCACATTGAGCAGGTGCTGGGCAGCGTGGCCTTTCAGATCCCGCATTCCTCCGAGCTGGAAAATCTGGCGCTTGAGGGTAATCTGCTGGGCGAGCTGGCCCTCAAGGACAGCCGGGGGTTCCGCTCGGAGATTGCCAAAATTGCAAAGGAGGTATTCGGCGTATGAGCAGACGGCCCGATCTTTTATCTTCCCAAAACATGACGGACAGCCAGGATCTGTTCTTCTCCTCCGGGGAAACCGTCCGGGACTTCCGTTCGGTGCTGCGCGACGTGCAGGAATATATTTCAAGCAAATACGCGACGCTGATCACGGACGGCGGAACCGAGGAAGTCAAGGCGCAGGTCAAGCGGTACATCGCCAAGTATGTGCAGGATTACCGCTTGACGGTCAAGGACATGACGCAGGAGCAGCTTGTGGACGCCCTCTATACCGAGATGGCGGAGTTCTCATTCCTGACCAAATACATCTTCGGAACGGGCATCGAGGAAATTGATGTGAACGCCTGGAACGACGTGGAGGTGCAGTACAGCAGCGGCGTCACGAAAAAGCTGGACGAGCGATTCGACAGCCCGGAACACGCCATCAACGTCGTTCGCCGGATGCTCCATGTGTCCGGCATGGTGCTGGATAACGCCAGCCCAGCCGTGCTTGGGCATCTGTCGAAGAACATCCGCATCGCGGCGCTGAAAACGCCGCTTGTGGATGAGGACGTGGGCGTATCGGCATCCATCCGTATCGTCAACCCGCAGTCCATGAAAAAGCAGGACTTTATAAACGGCGGCACCGCCACGGGGCCGATGCTGGATTTTCTTTCCGAATGCCTGCGCTACGGAGTTTCCACCTGCGTCGCCG
>JAEWDK010000020.1 GCA_023390175.1 Bacillota bacterium | reverse complement strand
GTGTAAATAACGCCATCGCAGACGGCGCGAACGCAATCATGATCGCGGCAAACGGCCCGGACGCAATTTCCGCATCGCTGGAAGACGCGAAGGCAAAAGGAATTAAGATTATTTATGTTGACTCCCCAGCAAAGACCGAAGGCGTTGCTACTTTTGCCACAGACAACACAGCCGCGGGCAAAACCGCTGGTGAGCAAATGCTGAAGGCACTGGAAGCAGCCGGTAAAAAAGACGGCAAAATCGGCATTGTTAACGTAAACTCCGCCACAGCATCTACCGTAGCACGTGAAAAAGGTTTCCGCTCCGCGTTTGAGGGCAAGGGCTACACACTGCTCCAAACTCAGTACGGTGAAGGCGACGCGACAAAATCACAGGATATTGCAGACAACTACATTACAGAAGGCGTTGTAGGTATTTTCGGAGCGAATGAAGGCAGCACAGTCGGCGCAGGTAATGCAATTAAAGGCTCCGGCAAAAAAGATATCGTCGGCGTTGGCTTCGACAAATCCGATTCCATTTTCTCCCTAATTAAAGACGGCTCCCTCCTCTGCACAATGGCTCAGAACCCGGACGTGATGGGCTCCGAAGGCATGAAGGCCGCTGTGAAGGCAGTCAAGGGCGAAACAATTGACAAAACCTCGGTTGACACCGGCGTTTCCGTTCTTACCAAGGACACAATCAAATAACTCCTTTGCAAATACGCAATACATACTATACAGAACAGTTTGGGGCCGCTTGTAATACAGTGGCCCCTGTTTTTTGATAAAGAAACAGACAGGGAATATTTGAATTTCAGCAGAACGGAACACTGTGTGGGACAAGCAGTGAACAACCCGGAAAAGCTTCAGCATGATTGGGGATGGCTGTAATAATGTTAAAAAACATGAAGATCGGTAAAAAATTGATGATTGCATTTCTTTTTGTGGCAGTACTCTCCAGTGTCGGGGGGATCGTCGGCCTCAGTATAATGGCAAATATGAATTCAAGTTATAGCGGTGCATTGGTCAGCTATGGCTTCGCACAGGGGAGTATCGGGCTTTTCAACACGGAATTCAATAATAACCGCTCCATTGTCCGGGATATCATATATGAAACCGATCCACAGGAAATGCAGGCAAGTTCGGACGAGCTGAACAGCTCCAATGCCAAGCTGGCTCAGTATTTCGTTAAAATGAAGCCGGGAATGGTCACGGATAAAGAAATTGGTTATTATAATAATATTAAGGATAATTTGACAAAGTATGGGGATGTAAGGGTACAGGTAGTTAACCTTAAGGCGTCAAATAAAACGGATGAAGCATACCAATTACTGAAGGATCAGACAGTTCCCATTGCAAATACGATTCGTACTTCTATTGAAGCATTGATCAATGAGAAAACAACGACCGGAAATCAGCTGTCCTCAACCCTTACAGCGCAGGGAGACATGGCAAAGCTGGCGATTCTTGCTGTCATTTTCGGTTCATTTATCCTTTCATTTTTTATTTCCTTGACAATTGCACGCAGTTTCAGCCGTCCTGTAAGACAGATGGCCGATGCCGCCAAAAAGATGGCGGAAGGGGATTTGCGTGTGCAGGTCGATGTGAGCTCTAAGGATGAGATTGGGCAGCTTGGCTCGGCTTTTGTGGAATCCGCTGCATCGATCAGGTCATACATAGCCGACATTACCAATATTCTTGGCGAAATGGAACGCGGCAACTTAACCGCGGTTTCCGAATTAGAGTATCCGGGTGATTATGCTGATTTGAAAAATGCGAGTCTTGGCATTTTATCAAGCTTAAATGATACGCTGAGCCAAATAAATCAGGCGGCGGAACAGGTGTCGGACGGTTCCGGCCAAGTTTCCGGCGGTGCACAGTCATTGGCACAGGGCGCGGCGGAACAGGCAAGCTCCGTGGAAGAACTTTCCGCGACCATTACTGAAATATCAGCACATGTGAAGGAAAACGCGGAACATGCGGCTATGGCAAGTTTAAATGTAAACCATGTCAGTTCCGAAATAGAAGCCAGTAATAATTATATGAGTGAAATGATTGCCGCCATGTCGCGAATCAATGGTTCCTCCAACGAAATCGGAAAGATTATTAAAACAATCGAAGATATCGCTTTCCAAACCAATATCCTTGCGCTGAATGCGGCTGTTGAAGCAGCAAGGGCAGGGGCGGCGGGCAAAGGCTTTGCTGTTGTGGCGGATGAGGTAAGGAACTTGGCTGCAAAAAGCGCGGAAGCAGCCAAAAGCACCACTGCTCTGATTGAAAATTCCATGAAGCAAGTTGAAAACGGTACGAGAATTGCAGGTGAAACCGCGGAATCTCTTCTTCGGGTCGTAAAGAGCGCAGGAAACGTTGCCGAGACTGTTGAAAAAATATCACAGGTGTCAAAGCAGCAATCGGATGCGATTGACCAGGTGAAGATGGGTGTTGACCAAATTTCAAACGTAATACAGACCAACTCCGCAACAGCTGAAGAGAGCGCCGCAGCAAGCGAAGAGCTTTCAAGGCAGGCCCAAGGCTTAAAAATACTTGTACGGAAATTCAAACTAAGGGACGCAATAAATCAGAATTCCCAGCCTGAGCTGCAGCGGTCAAAACCCGCTGAAATTGATTCAAATAGCGTCAAGTATTAATTCTCTGTTTTTTATTTAAAACAAAAAGGGGCTGCCGTTTTACGATTTTACCCAATCGTTTTGCGGCAGTCCCTTAACTATTCCTATATAAATCGAATTTAGCATGCTGTGGCTGCGGTAAAAATACCGCCTTACGGAATATTATGCCCGATGTAGGAGGCGGTTACGGTTTGGTGCCAGCGATTAAACCGGCAAAGCGTATCTTGGTCGGAATCTTCCCGGCAATCGTGGAACAGGCGGGGTTCTTCAAGCTCCGGCAAACAAGCGGTTTTTCCGTCCAGATAGTCCCCAAGGCGCTGTCGGGCATATTCAAGCCTGGTACCGACGGCACCAAGACGGATATCCATCACTTCCAGCCCGAACGGCTTGAAATCCTTCAACCACATCTGCATGTATTCCTTCCGCAGCTGGGCAGCCCGCTCAATTGCATCGGACAGCTGCAGCTTCAGTGCACGCAGGAGGGGAATATCTTTGCGCGCGTAAGCGTCTTTCAACTGAATGCCGAGTTCAGCCTTTACCGAAAGAAGACTGCACAATTGGGCGATCGGTCTGAACAGATAAGCCCATTCATTCGATTCGGCAGAGTATGCCGAAAATTTGTCCGCAAGGCCGGCGTAATGCTCGGACAGCCCGTGCCCCTGCAAATTACGGTCAAAAAGGCCCATCATTACATCTTGATAAAGGGCAAGCTTTGAAGTGTTCACAGCCGCGTGGTTTTCCGGATTCTCCGCAACATTGTCGACTTTATCCAAGTCCAGGAACGCATCCGGGTTACCTCCGGTGCATTCCTGAAACCTGGTTTTGACCCGGTTCATATCAAGGCAATCGCCGTAGCTGAGTTCTGCAAACAGCTGAAGCCCGAACAGGGCTTGGAAAAAATGTGTTTCGGCCCCGTCGTCGCCCCACAGGGTGGCAATTACCTCACGCACGCCAAGCTCTTTACAGGCCGCAACAGCCGGTAGCGTAGTGAGGATGGATTTGCTGTAGCTTACGGTAAGACCGTTCCAGGTCCAAATCCCACCGGAAAATACAGTGCCTTTTTTCATTTGCTCATGCTGTTTGATTTTATTCAGATAAAATTCTTTGTCGGAATTGAAATAGTCCCAGTAATTCAGCTGCACATTTTCCGGAATCAGTTTTGTAATTTCCTGCGGAATATTGTCCGCAGCGTAGTCACCGGAAGGGTCAATAAGCCTGAAGTACATATCGCTGTAAATAACGGGGGAAAGGCCGTGCTTTCGGGCAATGTCGGCTACGGCGACAAGATGGCTGTTCAGAATTTCAAAGCGGTCCTTTGGGCCGTTTTTGGTTAAGTACTTTCCAAGACCGATGAAGTGTGCTTCATCCATTCCCAAATGTATTTTTTTGCTGCGGAACGGTGCAGAGGCAGCGACGATCATGTCCTCAATGAATTTGTAGGTTCCCGGCTCGCCGGCCAGCAAAATGTCGGGGGTATCACAAATATCTTCATAACATTTCCATTGCAGAGCGCGCGGCAGATGTGCAAGCGTCTGAATACACGGAATGATCTCAATGCCAAACAGTTCGGCATAGGCGTCGCATTCAGCCAGTTCGCTGAATGAATATTTTCCCCTCATATAGCCGAAATAAGGGTTGCCGGGTACTTCAAATGTGTCTTCCATGTAGATCATCAGCGTATTGAATCCCATTAAGGCCAGCCTGCGCAGAAAGGTTTTGATTGTTGTAACGGATGGCACCGTGTTTCTCGATGCATCAACTAATACTCCAAGGGTATCAAATGCACGGCTCTCATTTATTTCAAGGGAAGCCGCGTTCATATGCGCTGCCAGGTGGCCCAGTGCTCTGAAAAACTGTGGCTTGTCCCCACCGTAGCAAATTCGCGCACTGTCCTGTTTCAGCAAAATCTGTAAGCCAGTGCCGCTCTTTTGAACCTCAACAGGAAAGCCGTCGGTTCCGGTTGAAATACCTAAATCAATTGATAATTCTTCAATACCCGGCGTCAAATCCGCAACGTCCCCATAAAAATTGATTTTCATAAAATTCTCCTCAACTTAATCTGTTCGTTCGCCTGTTATGCTGAGGCCGCAGTCCGATTGTTTTGTCAGTGTACATCTAAACTTTTTTTATTTCGGTAAGTTTCCAAATAGTTATAAAAAGTAAATTTGCTGATTCCTAATATTTCACAGATTTTTTCACTTGACCGGGTAATAAGGAATGCCCCTTTGTCGTCCAGGTAGCCGATAAAATCCATTTTTTCGTCTTTCGACATCACTTCAACGTTTTTACCGACGATATTTTGCCCCTGTACAATTAAATAGTCGAGAAGGCCGTTTACATCCTGTGTAAATACTTCTTCCTGCCCAAGCTCGTAGTGATTGAAGAGCTTTAAAAAGCCTTCGAACTGTACGGTTTCGGTAATATCGAAATTGATGCACAGGGAACCAATGACCTGTCCTTCACTGTTCGAAAGGTAAATGGAGGAGGAGCGAAGAATCCGGCCGTTCGGCGTGTGCGTGACATAATTAAAGCGGTCGCCGCCCACAGCGGTTCCCCTTAAAACTTCCAAGCCCAAATTACTGCCGCAGCCGCCTATGGCGCGGTTGGTGACATGCCCGTTCCGAATATTCACAATTGTGTGGTTATAATCTTTTGTCAGATCATGCAGTACAACCTCGCAATTGTTCCCAAAATGATTGGCAATCAGGGTAAGCAACTGATCAAAAAAGCAGGATTCGTCTTCAAGCCGCTCCATACATAATACCCCCAAATTTTAATATGAAATTATTATAACAAAGAAATTATTATATGTAAATCATTTTTCAAACATATTTTAAGAATATTTATATTTTTTATTGACTCTGAAAACACAATGTATTATAATGCAGTCATTAAGCAAAGGCGCTCTATCGATTTAGAGCGCCTTATTTTTTTATCTTGGTATCTAAAAAAAAATAATATTATCATAAAAAAATGTTGATTAATTTAAAATACTGTGATAGTATAATCATGAAAGTTATAAAAAAATCGTAAAACATCTCAATAAAATAGGGAATATAGCGGAAAATTGCAAAATTATCCTGAATAGCAATATAAATTTTATTCTTACTGTCATATTTTTTGTTTTCAATGATATCTCATACTTTTTTTAATACCAAGGTCTTGGAGAAGACTAAAAGATAGAATTTTTAAAAATAGAAGGGATGAAAAAAATGAAGAAAACTACGCGAATCAAAAAAATGTTTTGTTGTGCTTTGGCTGCTTTAATCGCATTGAGTGCTGTCGCAGGGTGTTCAAGCAGCACTGCCGGTTCTACAGCGGCTTCCGATGCAAGCAAGGCAGCGGCGGCACCCCAGAAAGTAACCTTTTGGTACTATCACAAGGGTGATGAAGGCGCGGTTTTGGAAAAAACAATCAAGGCGTTCAACGCGTCGCAGTCCAAGTATGTTGTGGAGGGCTTCAGTGTTCCCGACAAACAAAAATATTTGGTCGCAATGTCAAGCAACGAATCTCCCGACCTGATTGAACTTTCCAATCAGGACATCGTTTCCTACAAGGCAAACGGTCTGCTGGAAGATTTGACCGCTATGGGCCAAAAAAATAATTTTGATTTTAAAATCTTCTCCGAATCCGCAAAAACCGCAAATACGGTTGACGGCAACTATTTTGCACTGCCCTATGCAACCGATATCATCGAGATGTTCTACAATAAAGATCTCTTAGCAAAAATCGGTGCAAAAGAACCGCCGAAAACAATGGAAGAGCTTTACGACATGGCTGTTAAGGCTACTACCCTTGACAAAAACGGCAACATCGATACGCTTGGGTATCCGTTATTCCCGCTGGCTTCCGCAAGACAGGAAGGCATTTATGCCTTTGGCGGAACATGGGTGGATGCAGCAACCGGCTTAAAGCCGACTGCAAATTCTCAGGGCGTTTTAGACAGCTTAAACTTCAATGTGAAGTACCGCAACCTTTATGGTATGGCAAAGGTTCAGAAATTTGTTGCAACATCTAATACAAACCGCTACACCCCGCAGGATATCTTCTTTGCCGGCAAGCAGTTGTTCCGCTTTGACGGCCCGTGGCTTGCAAAAATGATTCATGACAACAACCCGAAGATCAATTACGGCGTTACACTGATTCCCGGCACAAAAGCAAATCCGGAGCTTCGCGGAGTCAGCCGTTATGAAACGACATCGGTTGCAATCCCTGTCGGCGCTGCTCAAAAGGAAGGCGCATGGGCGCTGGCGAATTACATAGCTACCGATGGAGCACAGGATCTTCTGATCGGCCTCGGATCACTTCCGGCCAACAAGAACCTCTATAACGATGCAAAACTGCTTAGTTCCAATGCTTCTTTCCCAGAGTTTATTGAAGCGTTGAAAGCGGACAATGGCGTTCAGTATCCAAAGATGCAGGAAAGCGCCAAATACACGGCTTTGATCAACCAGTACCTTGACTTTGTGTACAATGGCACAAAAACACCGAAAGATGCGATGGATGCTCTCCAGCAGCAGGCTTCCGCATTAAAGTAACAGGTTGTGTTCCGTCTGTTTGCCTTTGTTTTGGTGAACGGGCGGAACACCTATTCATATATTTGACGGATCTATGACATGCAGTTTTCCCTGCCGTAATATATGAAACTGACGTCGATTAAAAGGAATATTAAGAACCGGAGGAATCTCTGCATATGAAAGGGAACAGATTAAAAGAATCTACTAGGAATAATATTAACGGTTTTCTGTTTGCGCTTCCTTGGATTATTGGTTTTTTGGCATTCAGCGTTTATCCGCTCTTCACTTCACTGTATTACAGCTTTACCGAATTTAATCCGGTTGTTACGCCCAAATGGGTGGGACTTGAAAACTATATCTATATCTTTCAGGACCCGCTGTTTTATAAAAGCCTGGGCAACACCCTGTTTTTCGCGTTTGTCGCAACGCCGATTAATTTAATCATCGCTTTGGGACTTGCTGTTTTAATTAACAAAAGGTTTGTTGGACGCGGCGTGGTGCGCACGATTTTCTTTATGCCTTCCGTAATTCCAATGGTTGCGTCCACAATGATTTGGATTTGGATGTTTGACCCTACTTACGGATTCATTAACAATACATTAAAATTCTTTGGAATAGACGGCCCCGCGTGGCTTATTAATCCGGGAACAACCAAATGGGCGCTGGTTATGATGGGCGTATGGTGCACAGGTACGACGATGCTGATTTGCCTGGCGGCTTTACAGGATGTTCCGAAAAGCTATTATGAGTCTGCGGATATTGACGGAGCAAACATCTTTGTGAAATTTTTCAAAATCACCTTGCCCTGTATCGCCAATGTCGTGGTTTATCAGGCGATTCTGAATTTGATTAACGCGTTCCAATATTTCACACAGGTTTATGTTATCACTACCGCTTCTGACGGAGTGACATCCGGCGCGAGCGGCGGACCGGAAAATTCCATTTTAATGTATCCGCTTTATTTGTTCCATAACGCCTTTATATACATGAAGATGGGCAGAGCGTCCGCCATGGCGTGGGTTCTGTTCGCAATTGTAGGCGCGCTTACGGTTGTTATGGTAAGGGTCAGCAGAAAAACCTTAAACAGCGGCGCAGGGGGAGAATAAACTATGAAAAGAACATCTGCTTATTATACAAAACTGATGAAGTCAGCGCTGCTGTATCTTATGATAGCGGTTCTCAGCGTTATCTTTCTAATGCCTCTGGTCGTTATGATCACCACATCTTTTAAAACGATGACCGACGCGTTTGCAATTCCCGTCAGTATTCTGCCGCGTGAATTTACATTAAAAAACTACCCGGCGGCAATCAATAAAATTCCTTATCTTCAGTACATGGGCAACACGGTGTTTATTACACTGCTTACCCTGCTGGGTCAGATTATTGTAACGCCGATGGTGGCGTATTCCCTGGCTAAGATTAACTGGAAGGGCGTTAACCTTATTTCCGCGCTGCTGATGGGCACCATGATGATTCCCTATACTGTGACCATGATTCCCCTTTACAAAGTATGGCACATGGTCGGACTGACCGGTACTTATGCACCGTTAATCATACCTGCCTTTTTCGGGAATTCTTTTTACATCATCATCATGCGGCAATTTTTTAAAGGCTTACCCAATTCCCTGATGGAAGCGGCGAAAATTGACGGTGCAAACGAATTCCAGCGTTATTTCTCCATCGCGCTGCCGCTGTGCAAGCCTGCGCTTACCACGGTCGGAATTTTCACTTTCATCAGCGCATGGTCGGACTATCTTGCTCCGTTGATCTATATTACAAAAAAAGACAGACTGACCTTGTCCCTTGGGCTGCAGCAGTTTTTAAACGAGTTCACAGTGGACTGGACCATGCTGATGGCGGCAGCAGCTATTTTCGTTTTCCCTGTTATTGTATTGTTCCTTATTTTCCAAAAGAATTTTGTCGAAGGAATCGCAACAACGGGAATCAAGGCTTAATTGCTCTTACAATTAAAATCAATAAGAGGTTCAATAACAGTGTAGTGTTGCTGAACGGAACGAACGTTAGCGGTGCGCACGAAACCGCCCGAATGGGTTTGCAGGAAGAATGGAACAGATGCGGCATTCGCCTCGTTTTTTCACAATGAGGAATTGCTGCTTGTGGTGAGTTTTGTCTCATCGTGGAGGTAACAGGATGACAAAGAATATATTGTATGTTCCTTTGGATGAAAGGCCGTGCAATTACATTTATCCCCAGTATATTGCCGAAATTGGAGGCGTGCCGTACGAGGTGCCGCCCCTTTCGATTTTGGGAAAACGGAAGCACCCGGCAGACACAGAAAAAGTTTGGGAATGGATTTGGTCACATGCGGAAACGGCAAGCCATCTTGTCATTTCTATGGACATGCTAACCTATGGGGGGATTCTTCCGTCACGTCTGCATCACCTGACAGGGGAAACCTGTTCACAGCGGCTGACCCGGCTGCGCAGACTGAAGGAGAAAAATCCGGAGCTGACCATTTATGCGTTTCAGCTGATTACCCGTGCGCCCGCGCGCAACGGAAGCGGGGAAGAACCGGATTACTATGAGGAATATGGTTATGATATCTATCGCTATGGCGTAATCAGCGACATGGAATCCGTCGGGGTTGCGGGTGACGCGGATTTGCAGGAAAAAGAGCGGATTTTACTTCGGGTTCCGCAGGAATTTCTGGATGATTATATTACACGCAGAAAAATTAACTTTGACTCAAATGTTCAATCCATCGGGCTGGCTGCAGAGGGTGTGATTGATACTTTAATAATTCCTTTGGACGACTGCAAGGAGTACGGTTACGCGCCGTCCGAGCGTAAACAGCTGGCAAAAATATTGGCGAAGAAATCGATGCTTTCAAAAGTAATGATGTACCCGGGCGCGGATGAAATCGGCTGCACGCTCATGGCCCGCGCAGTTGCCGACATGACACAGGTCCACCCAAAGCTTTGGGTGGACTACTCCTCCAACCACGGAAAGCTTACAATACCCACCTATGAGGACAGGAGCATTGGGGAGACCACGCCCTACCATATCCTTTCAGCGGGCGGCGAAGTTGCACTTGACCTTTCGGAAGCCGACAGCGCACTGATGGTAAATCCGCCGACCGTGTTCAGCCTTCGAATGGAAAAAGAACTGATTACGGACGATATTCTATTGGAAACAGAGCGGAACCTGAAAAACTTTACGGAACGCATTAAGGCGCTGAAACGCAGGGGCTTTGACTGCTTTGTAGCGGACAGTGCAATTCCGAACGGCGCCGACCGCGCGCTGATGCGGTTCCTTTTCGAGCAGAATCTGCTTGACGAAATAGAGGGTTATGCAGGCTGGAACACTTCCTCAAACACCATGGGAACCGTGGTAGCGCACGCCATTGCATATTCCTGCGCAAAGCAGAGCGGCAGCCTGACTGACCATGCGCTGCAAAAATCAAAAGAGTTTCGTTATTTCCGCTATTTGGAAGACTGGGGCTATATGTCGGAAGTGCGCAGGCACATAACGGAAAATCTGAATCAGTTTGGCGAAGGGCTGAACGCGTTGGATTTAAAGGACAGTGAACCGCAGGTTGCTCAGGCGGTCAGCGAAAAATTACGCCAATTCCAGCGTGAATTTTTGCCGCAATACCGGTATGGGTTTTCAGCCTGCCTGCCATGGAACCGCATGTTTGAAATTGAACTAAAAATCAATGGAAGTGACGCTGCATTATGAATCGATTATCCCTGAACGGAACGTGGACACTGAAACAGGCGGGAGCGGACTGGCAGCTGAAAGCACAGGTGCCCGGGTCGGTTCTGGCAGACCTTTTGGATGCAAAAAAAATCGAAGATCCATATTTAGAACTGAATGAATACGCTGCGCGTGATTTGCTGATACATGATTACAGCTATGAGCGTACCTTTGATGTGGAGGATGCAGTCTTGTTAAGCGACCGTGCGGAGCTTGTTTTTTATGGTCTGGACACACTTGCGGACATTTATCTGAACGGAAAGCTGCTTGCCGCCACAAACGATATGCACCGCACCTACCGTTTTAATGTGAAAGCCCTGCTTTTCAACGGGGAAAACAGCTTAAAAGTTGAGTTTCATTCCCCAATCAAATTTGTAAATCATGAAGATGAAACAAACGATATCACCTATGTGTCAACCGGGAGCATGCATGGCAACGGCGCACTGCGAAAAGCACATTATATGTTTGGGTGGGACTGGGGCCCGCAGCTGCCGGATATCGGAATCTGGCGGGGTGTTGAAATACAGTATGCCAATGACGCTGTCATTTCAGACACAAGAATTCACCAAAAGCATGAAAACGGAGAAGTCAAAGTAACCGTTGACGTCACTTTGGAACGTTTCCAACCCAATGTGTACACAGCGGAGTGTGTTTTAACAAAACCGGACGGCACGGAGCAGAAGCAGCTGGTTCAGGCGGAAGATTTATGCAGTTTTGATTTTGACGTGCAGAATCCGGAGCTTTGGTGGCCCAATGGCTGGGGGGAGCATCCGCTTTATTTGGTACAGGTCAGGCTGCTGTGGCAAAACCGTGTTTTGGATGAAAAAAGCGAGCACATCGGTTTAAGAACCATTACGGTAGGCACTCAGAAGGACCAGTGGGGCAGCGAGTTTGCTTTTATGGTCAACGGAATCAAAATTTTTGCGATGGGTGCAAATTATATCCCTGAGGACAACATTTTGCGTTACGTAACGCCAAAGCGGACGGAACGCCTTTTGCGGGACTGCGCGAACGCAAACTTTAACTGCGTCCGGGTATGGGGCGGCGGATATTATCCCGATGATTATTTTTTCGACCTCTGCGACCGGCTCGGGCTGATTGTGTGGCATGACCTGATGTTTGCATGCAATGTGTACAGCCTGACCGAAGAATTTGAAGAAAATATTATTGCGGAAACGGTGGATAACGTTACGCGGATACGCCACCATGCATGCCTTGGCCTTTGGTGCGGAAATAACGAAATGGAATGGGGTTGGCGGGATTGGACGAGGCTGGAAAATCATCGACCGAAATACAAAGCTGATTATATCAAAATTTTTGAAATGATTCTGCCGCGCACGGTACATAAAGCGGACGACACAACCTTTTACTGGTTGTCCTCCCCGTCCTCCGGCGGCTCTTTTGACGACCCGAACGATTTTAACCGTGGGGACAACCACTATTGGGAGGTTTGGCACTCCAACAAACCGTTTACCGAATATCGCAACTTTTATTTCCGCTTCTGTTCCGAATTCGGTTTTCAGTCGTTTCCCTCCATCAAAACGATTCAAAGCTTTTGCCCGCCGCAGGAGGAAAATATTTTCAGCGAAATTATGGAATCTCATCAAAAAAACGGTCAGGCAAACGGCAAAATCTTTTCCTATATTTCTGAATATTTCAAATACCCCTCCAATCTGGAAAATATCGCGTACATCTCTCAGATTCTTCAGCTGAAAGCGATTCAGTATGGTGTGGAGCATTGGAGGAGAAACCGCGGAAGATGCATGGGCTCGCTGTATTGGCAGATGAATGACTGCTGGCCTGTGGCCTCGTGGTCAAGTATCGACTCTCAGGGGCGCTGGAAAGCGCTGCATTATGGTGCAAAACGCTTTTACCGTCCGTTTATGGCTTCGGCCTGTGAGGAGTCTGAGCTGAGCCCTAAAATTTCCTATTATGTGCACAACGATACCCGGTCGGACAAAAAAGCACAGCTGCGCGTCAGGCTGATTTCCACTGATTTTTCCGTACTGTTTCAGCACACCTGTGAGGTCGAAACAGAAGCGCTGACGGTTAAAAAAGCATATGACGCCGATTTTTCCCAGTGGGTGCAGGGCCGGCAGCGCAGGCACCTGATTGCAGTGTATGAGTTGGTGGAAAACGGAGAGGTTGTTTCCGGCGGTATCAGCTTATTTGTAAAACCCAAACACTTTGCGTTCCCGTTGCCCGAACTGAACGTTTCTGTAACAGAGGAAGAAGACCGATATATTCTAAAGGTAAAATCCAATGCGTTCGCGCATTATGTGGAGCTTTCCTTTTACGAAGCGGACGGAGTTTTCTCAGATAATTATTTTGACCTTGTGTCCGGTGAAGAAAAAAGGGTAACGCTATTAAAGAGCGAATTTTACAAAAAAGGATGGAACGCGGATCAGGTGCTGTCTGACCTGCGGATGAAAAGCGTTGTTGACAGCTATTAAGGAAGGAGTCTGTTAATATGGAACAAAGCATGATTGACAGGCTGGAAACTCCCTGCCTTGTAATCGACATGGAGCAGACCAGAAAAAATCTGAAAGCGATGCAGGACATTGCAAACGAATGCCACTGCAAGCTGCGCCCCCATATCAAAACGCACAAGATGAAGCTTTTTGCTCAAATGCAGATGAAATATGGAGCTTGCGGAATCACCTGTGCGAAAATATCCGAGGCGGAGGTCATGGCGGACGGCGGTATGGATGATATCTTTATCGCATATCCCTTGATTGAGGATTATCGTATTCAGCGCGCAATCCGGCTGCAAAAAAGAGTTTCACGGCTGATTTTGGCGGTGGACAGTTTCGAAGGCGCGCAGGTCATGTCAAAAGCCGCCGCGGCTGCCGGAATCCGCTTTGAAGTCCGCCTTGAAGTGGACACCGGCGCCAAGCGCACCGGCGTACCCCGCGGGGATGCGGCGGAATTGGCACTTGAAATCAGCCGGATGCCCGGCCTGAATCTGACGGGTATTTATACGTTTAAAAGTCTGGTATATCAGGATATCCCCACGACCGACAAGGTGATTGCCGGAAAAGAGGAAGGCGAAATGATGCAGGAGATTGCAAATTCGATTCGCGCAGCCGGGGTTGCACTGCAGGACATCAGCGCGGGCTCTACCCCCACGGGCGAAGTGGTTGCAAAAACCGGACTTGTAACGGAAATTCGCCCCGGAACCTATATCTTTAAAGATTATATGCTCACAAAAGAAGGAGCCGCACAACCGGACGAAATCGCCGCGCGATTGTATGCAACGGTGGTCAGCACGCCGTGCAAGGAATACGCGGTGATTAACGGGGGAACCAAAACATTCCCGATGGATATTTCGCTGAATACTCCTCCTTATTACTATCCCGGTTATGCAATTGTGGAAGGCAGCGATGATTTGGTTCTGACGCGTATGAATGAAGAACATGGAATCCTGACGAGCAAAAGTGGAAATACCGGTTTGAAAGTGGGACAAAAGCTTTGCCTGATTCCAATCCATATTTGTACGGCGCTCAATATGCAGAATCAGGTGTACCTGTTCGATTCGGGAGAATTAACGCAGCAGACCGTGGACGCACGCGGCATGCTTGTTTAGAAAGAAAGTGTTCAGAATGAAAAAATTAATTTCCGGCGGTACAATTTATGACGGTACCGGCGGGCCTGCGTATTCCGCCGACATTTTGGTGGAAGGAGGGCGCATTGCGGGCATCGGTTCTTTCTCGCCCGAAACGGCGGATGAGGTGATCGATGCGCGCGGCAGGGCGGTTACACCGGGGTTCATTGATTCCCACAGGCATTCTGACTTTGCGGCGATTGCAGACCCCAACTTTGGCGACCTTGAGCTGGCACAGGGGATCAGCACCGCGCTGAGCGGCAACTGCGGCCTTACGCCATTCCCTTCGGTGGATGAAACCCGGACTCAGCTTTGCGACTTTATTGAGCCCTGCCTTGGCAAAGCTCCCGAAAATCTAAAGCTGAATGGGTTTCAGGACTACTTATCCGCACTTGAAAAAGCCGAACCCTACATTAACGTGGGCGGCATGGTGGGAACCGGGGCGGTAAAGGTGGCCGCAAAGGGATTTGGGAAATCGCCATATTCCGCTTTGGAAATGGAACGTGCGCAAGGCTATATTACAGAAGCGCTGGAAGCGGGGGCCTTTGGAATTTCCTCCGGCATCATGTATACGCCCGAATGCTATTCCACGCGCGACGAATTCGTAAAGCTTTTGTCCGTCGCCGCCCCGTACAACACGCTCCTGACCTGCCACATCCGCGGTGAGGGTGACAGCCTTGTCCCTTCGGTGGAAGAAATTATCGACATTGCCAAAAGAGCGGGATTGCCGCTGAATATCAGCCACTTTAAGTCCGTGGGCAGCCGGAACTGGCACGACGCCGTTTTCCGCGCCATTGAAAAGGTTGAAAATGCGCGCGCACACGGGCAGAATGTCACCGTCGATTTCTATCCTTATACGGGCGGTTCAACCACGCTGATGTCCCTGATTCCGCCCGAATGTGTGGAACCGAATATTCAGGACACGCTCCGTTTATTTAAAACCGAACAGGGGCTGGAAAAACTCAGAAAGGAGATTTACCGCAGGCATGAGGACTGGGACAACATGGTGCTGGATATCGGCTGGGAACGCATCATCATCAGCTCGGTGACAAAGGAACACAATAAAAAATATCAGGGAAAAAGTGTCCGCGACATTTGTGAAGGCATGGGGTATGGCGACGAGGTTGATTTTATTACAGACCTTTTGGAAGATGAACAGGCCAAAGTCGGCATAATCGTTATGAGCATGGCGCAGGAAGATGTGGATGTGGTGGCAAAGCTTCCGTATTCAGCGGTAATATCGGATTCGCTTTACGGAGCGCCGGACTTTCCCCATCCCCGGCTTTACGGCTCTTTTTCAAAAATTATACGGGAGTACGTGCTGCAGCGTTCTGTTCTGACTATGGAAAGCGCAGTCCATAAAATGACGGGCATGACGGCGGAGCGGTTCCATATTCCGGACCGCGGAAAGATTATAAAAGGAAATTATGCGGATCTCAATATCTTTGTTCCGGAAAACGTAATCGATCACGCAACATTTACCAACCCGAAACAGATTTCGACAGGGATGGAAGCGGTTCTGATCGGTGGGGAAACCGTATGGCAAAACAATCGCCGCACCGGCTGCCATTCCGCGCAAGTTTTAAAATTAAAAAATCAAAAAATTTAAAATAAAAGGTGAAAAAAATGGACGTTTATCAAACTTTAGAAAAATTAGGCTACACGCTGCCCGAAGCTCCTGCAAAAGGCGGAGTTTATTCTCCCTGCAAAAGATTCGGAAAGTCTCTTATCTATGTGTCGGGCTGCGGGCCGATCATCAACGGAAAAAGCATTTCAGGCAAATTGGGCGACACCGTAACCGTGGAGCAGGGAAAAGAATGTTCCCGCGACTGCATGCTGAATGTGCTTGCGGTGCTTGAAGCGGAAATAGGCGACTTGAACAAAGTTAAAAATGTTGTTAAAATCCTGACTTTTGTGGCCGGAACGAGCGACTTCAGCAATCAGCCGATGGTCGCAAACGGCGGCAGCGAACTTCTGGTCACCTTATTTGGTGAAGAAATAGGGGCCCCGTCACGTTCCGCAATTGGCGTGAACGCGCTGCCGGGCAATATCCCGGTGGAAACGGAAGCTTTGTTTGAAGTGGAAGAATGAAAAGAAGGAACTGAAATATAGGAAGAAAAGAGAGTGGCGTGCACAATGAAACTTGCCGTTATCGGCTCCGGCAGTACATACACCCCGGAACTTATCGAAGGCCTTATTCAAAACCGTGAAGCCTTAAAAGTCACGGAATTGTTTTTGATGGATATTGACAAAAACAAGCTTACCATTGTCGGAGAGCTTGTTGTACGAATGATTGAAAAAGCGGGGCTTCCCTGCAGCGTAACAATGACTGAAGATTTGGATGAAGCACTGGCCGGCGCTTCTTATGTGCTGGCGCAGATTCGTGTCGGCAGGCTGCCCGCACGCATACTCGATGAAAAAATCCCGCTTAAATACAACCTGATCGGGCAGGAAACAACCGGCATCGGCGGCTTTTTCAAAGCGCTCAGGACCATTCCCGTTATCGAAAACATCGCACACCGGATGGAGGTGCTTTGCCCGGACGCGTGGCTAGTCAACTTTTCCAACCCTTCTGGGATTATAGCGGACATGCTCTTGAATCATACCAAAGTTAAAAGCATGGGGCTTTGCAATGTGCCGATCAACATGGTGATTGATATACGGGAAAAGCTGAATCTGCCCGAAGCGCAAATCGATTATTTGGGGCTCAACCATTTGGGCTGGGTGACCTCCATTCAAGATCAGGGGAAAGAGTACATCGATATTGCGCTGGAAAAACAAATTGCGGGCGTTACAATGAACAACATTACCCAGTCCTATTTTGACTATGACGTTGTAAAAACGGTAGGGGCAATTCCATGCTCTTACCTGCAATATTATTATTTTAGGAACAGCAAGCTGAAAAAACTTTTAAGTGAAGAAAAAACACGCGGCGAGCAATGCGTTGAAATTGAAAATGAATTGCTCAAATTGTATCAGGACACCAATCTGTACGAAAAGCCGGAGATTCTGAACAGCCGTGGCGGGCATCGGTACTCCCTTGCCGCTATTTCACTGATTTGTGCCATAGAGAACGACAGTCAGGAACGGCACGTGGTCAATATTAAAAATAACGGTACGGTTCCGTTTATGGAAGATGACGACGTTTTGGAAATTCCTGCAATCATCGGGAAGAACGGCGCAAAACCGGTCGCCGTTCACAACTGGGACAACATTCACATTAAGAACATGATGCGAACCGTAAAGGCTTACGAAAAACTGACCGTTCAGGCGGCCTTAAATGGGGATGACAATGCTGCGCTCAACGCGTTGATGCTCAACCCGTTAATTGGAGATTTTCAGGCGGCGAAGGCCTGCTATTATGAATTGAAAGAAGCGCACAGGCAGTACCTGCCGCGCTTCAATCAAAAAGCGTGATTAAAAAAGCGTGATTAAAAAAGCGGGAACGGAGAGGTGGCTATGAACAAAAATTACCTTTTGGGTGTGGACGGCGGAAACACAAAAACGGATTTTATGCTGTTTGATACGCAGGGCAGTTTTGTCGATTATTTGCGTACCGGAACCTGCAGCCACGAGGCCCTGAAGGGCTCTTATTCCGCAGCCAAAGCAGAACTTGACCGGCACCTCACCGCGCTGTGCGAAAGAAATAATATCTCCCGCTCGGAAATTGCCGCGTCCGTGTTCGGCCTTGCCGGAATCGACACCGCTTTGCAGCGGGAGCGGCTGACGGCTATTTTGACCGAGCTGGGGATGCGTAATTTTATCGCAATCAACGATTCCTTTCTTTCCATTAAATCGGTCAGTCGGGACGGAACCGGAATTTGTTCCATCAACGGCACAGGAACCGTAGCAGGCGGAATCGACCGCGGTCAACGCTACCTGCAGGTGGGGGGGATCGGCGCGGCGGTCGGGGATTCCGGCGGGGGCAGGTTTTTCGCCGAACAGGCAATTCGTGCCGTATATAATCAGATCTTCCGCAACGGTATCGCCACATCCATGACAGAGCCGATGCTTTCTCTGCTGGATGTTTCGGATGAGGACTGTTTAATGGCGGCGGTCTCGGATAAATTTTACGGAAGAACAGTTAAAGACCTGGAGTTTATGAAGATCCTGTTTTCGGCCGCAAACGAAAACGACCCGGCAGCGTTAAGTATTGTGAAAAGCGCCGCTGCGGAATTGGCAAATTCCGTAATCGGCTGTGCCCGGTGCCTTGACTTCGGCGGGGAAATTCACATCGTAACCGCCGGTTCTATTTGGGTGAAATGCGAAACCCCAATTCTGTATGAACGTTTTTGCAGTCATGTTAGAAACACCCTGGCTCAGGACTGTGAATTTTTCAGGCCGGATTTGCCGCCCATCTGCGGTGCCGTGAATTGGGCTTTTCAGCTGTACGAAGGGGTTGAACGCGGGTGCCTGCGAATGGAAAGCATTCATGAAGCCATAGCGCGGGTGCTCGCTTAATCGAATTGCACCCGTCTGCCGGCAGCATTGGCCATGTATTATAACAAAACGGGGGTAGGTTATGGAAAACATCTCGAAGCTGATAACCGAGGAAAGAAACGAATCTTCTGAAAATATAGACAGGCTTTCCACAATTGAAATGGTACGCATCATCAACGAGCAGGACGCGCTGGTCGCTGCTGCGGTGGAAAAAGAACTGCCGTCGGTAGCCAAAGCAATCGACGCGGTTTATGACCGCGTTATGAATGGCGGCCGCCTTGTCTATTGCGGCGCCGGAACCTCGGGCAGGCTGGGCGTACTCGACGCCTCCGAATGCTGGCCTACGTATGGCTCAAAAAGCGTAATTGGGCTGATCGCGGGGGGCAGGGACGCTATGTTCGATGCGCAGGAGGGGGTTGAGGACAACAGCGGGCTGTGCGCTGAGGACTTAAAAGAAATTGAATTCTGCACGAAAGACACTTTGGTCGGCATAGCCGCAAGCGGCAGGACTCCCTATGTGATCGGCGGCCTGCAGTACGCCGAATCCCTGGGAGCGCTTACAGTCAGCCTGACCTGCAATCCAGACTCCAAAATGGCGAAGCTTGCTCAAATTTCCATTTCCCCGGTAGTGGGGCCCGAGGTGGTTACGGGTTCCACACGAATGAAATCCGGCACAGCGCAGAAAATGGTATTGAATATGCTTTCCACGGGTTTGATGATCCGGCTCGGCAAAGTTTATAAGAATCTTATGGTGGATGTACAGCCGACCAATGCCAAGCTGGTGGAACGGGCAAAAAATATTGTAATGCAGGCGGCCGATACGGATTACACGCATGCGCAGGAGATGCTGGAACGCACCGATTACGATGTAAAGCTTGCGATTACGGCGATCGTTTCCCATACGAACGTGGAACAGGCGCGCTTGCTGCTGAAAGAAAATAACGGCAGAATTTCCGTGAAAGCTGGTAAATGACATGGGGTATTTGATCGGTGTGGACGCGGGCGGAACAAAAACTGCCGCGGCCGCATATGACTGTGACTCCGGAAAATGCCTGGCAGGTGCAAGCGGCGGGCCGGGGAATTTCAGTGTGAACAGCGACTTTGCACTTCAAAATCTCACGGCGGCGGTGGATGAGTGCATCGAAAAATGCGGAAAACCCTGCAAATTTCTTTGTGTGGGCGCCGCCGGGCTAAGGGAAAGCGCTCAAAAACAGCGGCTGGCCGATCAGCTTGCAAAACGCTATGAATGTCAGGTAAGAATTATAGACGACGGGGAGCTTGCGCTTTATGCAGCGCTGAAGGGGGAAGACGGGCTGCTGGTTATCAGTGGAACCGGCTCCATTGCTTACGCGAAAAAGGGAGGTCTGGTTTGCCGCCATGGCGGCTGGGGGCACCTCCTGGATGACCGTGGAAGCGGATACGACATCGCGATTCACGCATTTCGCCGGATGGTTCAGGACTATGACGATGGAAGACAGACGTCTGCGCTTTCGGCGGCAATCCTGCACTTTTTAAAGCTGGATACGGTGCAGCAGGTCATTGCGTTTCTTTACCGCGTTCAAAAGGGAGAAATCGCCTCCATTGTTCCGGTGGTGGAAAAGCTTGCCGAGGAAGGCGACCCGCAGGCGATGGAACTGCTGACCCATGCGGGTGAGGAACTGGCCGGTCTGGCGGTTGCGCTTACAAATAAGATTTCTCTTTACACCATTCGGGTCGCGCCCATGGGCGGCGTCCTGCTGCATTGCAAGCCGGTACTCCGCACTTTTTTTGATTCCGTAAAAAAGCAGTTTCCCGGCGCTCAATTTATCGTCTCCTCAAGCGAACCCACCTTGGGCGGTTACTATCTTTATAAAACACTTTAAAAATAAAAAAGGGGGAATAAAGATGAAAATCAGGATATTTTTGAACAGTGATATTCCTGCTGCCGTAAAGCTGTGGGCAGACTGTTATACCGGCGGCGATTTTTGTTACAAGCCGCTGACGGAGCAAGAATTCGAAGCTGTTTTCATGAAAAATTCGCATTATTCCGAAGAATATATGCTTGTGGCTGTGGATGAGCAGAACCGGATGGCGGGCTTTATCAGCGGCGTCATCAAACGGGCATATCTGCGGGAAGAGGATTTTTACAATACCCCCGGCTATATTACAATGGTAATTACCCGGCCGGAGTATCGCGGGCAGGGCGTTGGCACCTTGCTTGTCCGTGAACTGGAAGCAAGATTTGCGGCCATCGGCAAACGGGATATCCGTATTACCTACCGCAACCCGGTTATGCTCACATGGATTGTACCGGGATCTTCCAAGCACGACCATAATAACGCCCCCGGTGTGGACATGGACGGAATTGCTTACCGGATGTTTCAAAAGCTTGGCTATCAGATACAGACGGTTGAATGTGGAATGTACCGCAATTTGGAGAATTTCTCTTATAATGAAAGATATGATAAAAAAATAGGGGATTTAGCTGCTTCCGGTATCCGGGTGGAGCTTTATCACCCGGAAAAACATCATGGTTTTGATGAGCTTTTTGATAATTTGAAAGGCGAGGTGTGGCGAAAAAGCATTGCGGACAATTTGGCGCTCACCAATCCGCTTCCAATCATTGTTGCGTCGGATCAAGGAAGAATCGTGGGGTTCGCAGGGCCGATAACCAAGCAGCAAAGCGGGCGCGGGTGGTTCAACGGCATTGCCGTTCATTCCGAATACGGGCGCAGAGGCATTGCGTTTGTAATGTTCTGCCGGTTGATGAAGGAATTTCAGAATATCGGTGCTGAATTCAGCACGCTGTTTACAGACGAGGGGAACCCTGCCTGTGCCCTTTATAAAAGCACAGGGTTCGAAACGGTCAAAAAATGGGCGGTTATGAATAAGGAGCTGAATAAAAAATGACAGGCAGCAATCAAACTATTTTGGCAATCGGTGCGCATATCGGCGATATGGAGCTGACTTGCGGCGGCGTTTTGGCCAGCGAGGCGCTGCGCGGCAACCGCATTGTCACGCTCGCACTTACAGCCGGGGAAAAGGGAAATCCCGCAAATCAAAGTGTACAGGAATACCGCAGGCAGAAGGTTGCGGAAGCGGCCGGCTTTGCTTCGGCACTGGGCGGCGAGTCCGTTGTGCTGGACTATGCGGACGGTTTGCTGAAACACGACGACGAACCTGTATGGGAAGTTTGTGACCTGATTCGAAAATACAGGCCGGACGTGATTGTTACCCATTGGAAAGAGAGCGTACATAAGGACCATTTTAACACGCACAAAATTGTATCGGACGCACGTTATTATGCGGCCAATGCAGGATTTGAAAGGGATTTGCCTGCCTATCCCTGCCCGAAGGTGTATTTTGCGGAAAACTGGGAAGACAGCCGTGATTTTAAGCCGTACCTGTATGTTGATATTTCAGCAGGGTATGAACTGTGGCACAGGGAAGTTGAAAAATTTTGGTTTGTCACGCACAGTACGGATTACCGCTATTTGGAGTATTATGACGCGCTGAGTATTTGCCGGGGCTGTGAATCAGGCAGCCGCCGTGCCGAAGCGTTTATGATGCGTGAGTTTAAAGACAGAAAAATACAAAACTTTATTACGGATTAAAGGGAAAAGAAATGAGTGTTTCAAAAGTATTCTGCGGTGCGGACCGCGTGTTGGAATACGCCGGCCTTTTTGAAGGGAAAAAGATCGGTCTGATTACCAACCCGACCGGTGTGCTGCGCAATTTGACCGCGACAGCCGACTTTATGTATCGGAACTTTGATTTGGCAGCCATGTATTCACCGGAGCATGGGGTTCGCGGTGACGCGCAGGCCGGGGATAAGGTGGAATCTTACATTGACGCGCAGACGGGTATTACGGTGTACAGCATTTATGGCGAGCACCGGTTCCCCAGCCCTGAAATCCTGCGTGGAATCGACGTGATGGTATATGACATACAGGATATCGGTTCGCGTTATTATACTTACATTTATTCCATGGCAAACTGTATGGAGGCTTGCGCCAAGCTTGGAATTGAGTTTGTTGTGCTCGACAGGCCGAACCCAATCGGAGCGGATTCCCCCGAAGGCACCGGAATGGAAGACGGCTGCCGCTCTTTTATCGGCCAGTATCCTATTTTACAGCGGTATGCTTTGACATGCGGCGAGCTGGCCCGGTTATTCAACCATGAGTACGGACTCGGTGCAAAATTAACTGTGGTGCCGGTACAGGGTTGGAAGCGGAACCAGCTGCTGAGCGATACTGATTTGCAGATGATTAATCCGAGCCCCAATATCGCCTCCATGGACGCGATGATTTTGTATAACGGCACCGGTCTGTTCGAAGGCACCAATCTTTCGGAGGGCAGGGGAACCACCCGCCCGTTTGAGTATATCGGCGCGCCCTGGATGGACGCTTATCGGTTTGCGGATGAACTGAACGCGCTGGAATTGCCGGGGGTCCTTTTCCGCCCGGCTTACTTTACGCCGATTTTTCACAAGCACAAGGATTCCTTGTGCGCCGGGGTACAGGTGCATGTGCTTGACCGCCGGAAAGTAAAGCCGCTGGAGCTTGGAGTAAATATGGTCTTAAAAGCCAGGGAGCTAAGCGAAGCGCATTTTGAATTTGTTCCGCCCCGCCATGAAATAGGGGACTATACGATTGACCTTTTAATGGGCAGTGATATTATGCGCCGCGAAGGAACACGTGTTGAGGATGTTTTAGCCGAAATGGATTTGGCAAAGGAAAAGTTTTTGCCGGTTTGGGCGAAATATAAAATTTATGATTAGGCGGGACTTTTTATTGCCTCCGCATTCATAACGGTTTTCGATTTTAATTATTTACCTGAAGGAAAATAATTTTTGTGAGGATATGAAAGATGAAAAAGGAAGAGCTATTTCAAAAAATGAAAGGAGGGCTGATCGTTTCCTGCCAGGCGCTTGAAGACGAGCCCTTGCACAGCTCCTATATTATGTCACGCATGGCTTTGGCTGCCCTTGACGGCGGGGCAGTCGGAATCCGCGCAAATACTGTTACGGATATTGCGGAAATTAAAAAGACGGTGAGCCTTCCCGTAATTGGCATCATTAAGCAGGTTTACAGTGACAGCGATGTATATATTACGCCAACGATGGCGGAGGTCGACAAGCTGATGGAGGTTGCCCCCGATATCATTGCAATGGATGCAACCGCGCGCATGCGTACCGGGAACAAAAGCCTGGCGGAGGTTTTCCGGCAGGCGCGCCAAAAGTATCCGAATGCCGTGTTTATGGCGGACTGTTCGACTGTTGAAGAGGGAATGGAAGCCGAAAAATTGGGATTTGGCTGTGTTGGGACTACGATGGCGGGATATACTCCCTACACCAGAGGCAAAACCATCCCCGATTTTGAAATGATCCGCACGCTTTCCCGGGAACTGGGCGTTCCGGTGATTGCGGAGGGCGGAATTCACGCCCCCGCCCAGCTGCGTAAGGCGATAGATTCCGGTGCATGGTGCGCGGTAATCGGGGGTGCTATCACGCGGCCACAGGAAATCACAAAACGGTTTACAGCTGTTTTATAAATTTTCTGCTCTCCGTTCAGAGCGTTTCTGAAAACAGAAAACCCGCCGGAGTAAACAGATGAAATGTTATGAAACCCGCAGCAGGCTGCCGGCAACAGCGCACTGCTGCGGGAGTTTTTTCTATTTTGGCAGATTATTAAAAAATATACATAAATATATATTTGAGCACTAAATTTGCCGAATGATAAGATATAATTAACAAATAAATTTTACAGATATCGGTAATTATTCTATATTTAAATGTCAGATTTAAGTAATAAGAATAATATAGGTTGCTGATTTATAACATTTTAATATTATTATGAAAATAGCAAACCCGCCAAAAGACGGGGACGCAAAGCCACGGGTCTAATGGTTACTATGACAGCCGGGTTGCCATGTTGTTTGGCCGTGATACAATACTGTACCACGGCCTTTTTGTACATATTCTGCCGGTCGATTTTTCGCCCGGCAGTGTTAAAATCGACCGGACAATCCGCATAAGCTGAAGAAAACGGAAGAAGTCAGTGGCTTTTGTCGCTTGTTATAAATAATCAAAAAGGAATATCAAATGAAATGAGGGAAATACGGCAAACAATTAACAGTAATTCCGTGCGGCGCAGTCCAGGTTATTGAAATTTACAGGGTATATTTAAAAGGAGTGTCTGTCATGTTAAAAAATATGAAGATTGGCAAAAAATTAATTCTAACCTTTCTTTTGGTAACGATGATTTCCAGTGTTGCGGGTGTAATCGGTCTTGTTCGCATAATAGATATGGATGCAAGCTACAGCAATGCTTTGGTCAATTATGGATTTTCCCAGGGCGATGTGGGCCGGTTTAACGCGGAATTTGCCAGCAGCCGCTCATACGTTAAAGATCTTATCATATATACCGACCCCAAAGGAATCCAAAGCGCCTCTGACAACATTGACAAGTCAAATGTAAAGATTAACCAATATTTAGCAGTGATGCAAAAGACCATGGTCAATGAAAAAGAAATTGGTTACTATAATACGATAAAAGACGGGTATGCAAAATATATTGAAGTTGAAAACAAAGCGATCGCACTGGCAAAGCAAAATAAAAACACGGAAGCGTTTACACTTATAAAATCGGAGGGCACGCCGATTGCGGATAAAGTAAAGGCCGCGGTAGACTCGTTGGTTACGCTAAAGACAGCAACCGGGAATCAATTGTCCAAGGACCTCTCCACGGATGGTGACATTGCAAAAATAAGCGTTTCTGCAATTATTCTCGTTTCCCTTATGCTTTCCTTCTTTATCGCGCTTACCATTGCGCGCGGTATCAGCAGACCGGTTGAAAAAATCTCCGCGGCCGCTCAAAGAATGGCAAAGGGGGATTTAAGCGTAGAAATCAGTGAGGATCACTCTGCAAACGAAATAGCACAGTTGAGCACTGCATTTGCTGAAACCGTTTCAACATTGAAAGCATACATACTCGACATAAAAATGACCCTTGCAAAAATGGCTGACGGTGATTTAAATGTTGCTCCAAAGGAAGATTTCAGAGGAGATTTTGAAGAACTCAAATATTCCATTGACGGTATCGTTACTTCCTTTAATGATGCATTAACTCAAATGGCTCAGGCGTCGGAGCAGGTCTCAAGCGGCGCATCTCAAGTTTCGGACGGTGCACAGGAATTGGCACAGGGCGCAACAGAGCAGGCAAGCTCCATTGAAGAGCTTTCTGCGTCCATTACAGAAATATCCACGCAGGTTAAGGAAAACGCCGATCATGCGGTCACTGCAAGCAAAAATGTCAATCATGTCCGCTCTGAAATAGAAGTAAGCAATCAGCATATGAATGATATGGTTTCCGCCATGGCACAAATCAGCGATTCGTCCAGCCAAATTGGCAAGATCATTAAAACCATTGAGGACATCGCCTTCCAAACAAATATCCTTGCGCTGAACGCGGCTGTTGAAGCGGCAAGAGCAGGCGCTGCGGGGAAAGGGTTTGCTGTTGTAGCGGATGAGGTAAGGAACTTAGCCAGTAAAAGTGCGGAAGCGGCAAAAAATACGACCACTCTAATTGAAAATTCCATGAGACAGGTGGAAAACGGGACCCAAATTGCCGACGAAACAGCGAAATCCCTTCTCCGTGTTGTGGAGAGCGCCGGGGTGGTTGCCGATACGGTTGGAAAGATTTCACAGGCGTCGGAGCAGCAGGCCGATTCTATCATTCAGGTCACATTGGGCGTGGATCAGATTTCAAGCGTAGTACAGACAAACTCCGCTACTGCCGAGCAAAGCGCCGCGGCAAGCGAAGAGCTCTCCGGTCAGGCACAGATGATGCAGAGCCTTGTCGGCAGATTTAAATTGAAAAAGCAAGCCGGTACAAGCGAAACGGTTCAGCCCGCACCGCAGCAGGCGGAGTCCGGGGAAGTTTATTCAAATAGCAGTAAATATTAACTTTATTTGTCTTCGCCCTAAGTATTGGCGTAAATAAAAATCGGGATCAGTGCCATGTTACAAATGGTACTGATCCCGATTGCACTTTGTTTGATTAAATCCATTCCACGACAGAATCCAGCGGCTGCCGTGTTTTGGGGTGGGGCTCTGCCGCACGGTAACCGAAGCTTGCCATTACGGAAACTCCGAAATGCTCTGTGTCCACAATGCCTTCATCCCTTAGAATTTTCTCTACGCCATCGCGGTTAAAGCCCTCAATCGGGCAGGAATCAATGTGAAGCAAGGCAGCGGCAGTCAGCATATTGCCCAGCGCAATATAGGTTTGCTTGCATGCCCAGTCAAACACCGCACGGTCGCTTTCCAGCAGGTTGAAATCGGTTTTTTCGAAGTTTTCAAACTTTTCTCTTCTTTGCACTGCCACATCTTCCGGTAATTGCTGAACTTCCGTCATTATCCGGGCAATATAATCGGAGCTGTAAACGGTATCAATCTTTTTCCGTGCCAGCAGAATTACGAAGCGGCTGGCACCGTTAAAGCTGTTTTGCGCTCCCCAGGCTACCGGTCTGAGCTTTTCTTTGATATCCGCGCTTTGCACCACAAGGAATTTCCACGGTTCAAATCCAAAGGAACTCGGCGACAGCCGTGCCGCCTCCAATATTACGGAAAAATCTGCTTCCGTAATTGTTTTTGAAGCGTCGAAATTTTTACAGGCATGGCGGAAGTGGAACGCGTCCAGAATAATTTGTCTATTGTTGCCCATTTTAAGATCTGCCTTTCTTTTTGGTTGTAACATCATTATAGCATACCCAAATAGCTTATTGAAGTCCATACAGTTCATTCCCCCTAATGAACACGGACCGGCAGCGCTTGTGTCTTTGATGAAGTCGATCTTTCAGACGTTGATTTTTTTCAGCAGCCATGCCATGTTTTCGCCGATAACCCGCATGTTCTCCATACCTTCTTCGTCTTTTTCAACTTCTCCGATTTCCTTGCCATATACCATGTTCCAGTAGCTGCCGCCAACAAGATACATTTGCGTACAATGCAAAAAGTGATTCATTGTGTCGAACGCCTGCATGGCGCCGCCCCTGCGTACAGCCATGACGGATGCACCGGGCTTATGTTTGAGCAAATTGCCGTTTGCGTCGGCCACCGTACCCGCCCGTTCAATAAAAGCTTTCATTTCCGGCGTTACATCCGCAAAATAAACCGGTGACCCAAGAATAATGCCGTCCGCCTGCGCCGCCTTTTGCAGGATTTCATTGATTCCGTCACCCTGCATGGCACAGAGCCCATTCTTGTTTTGAAAGCACATTCCGCACGCTGTGCAGCCGCGGATAGCTTTTCCCCCAAGCTGGACCAATTCTGTTTCAATGCCGTTTTTTTCGAGTTCTTTAAAAACCTCTTTGATAATGATGGATGTGTTGCCGTTTGCACGCGGGCTTCCGTTGATTCCGATGACTTTCATTTTGTTTCCCCTTTTCCCGCCCAATTGGCTGCTTTTAATAGACAAAGCGAACGGACGGTGCTATAGTATCATTGAATAATGATCTGTCTATAGTTTAAACTTCGTTTTGTGTTTTGTATAATATCTGTTCCGCATGGGGGATATAGCCAAAACGCATAGCTGCTTTGAGGGTACAATATGATTAGTCTTGAACAAATTCGATATTTCCTGGAAATTGTCCGCTATGGCAGCCTGAACAAAGCTGCGGAGCACCTTTATGTGTCGCAGCCGTCACTTTCAAAACAGCTTCGGCAGCTTGAAAAAAGCCTTGGCTGCGAATTGCTGAAGCGCACTTACGACGGAGTGGAGCCGACGCCGCAGGGAAAGTATTTTTATGAACAGATGAGCGGCGTCTTGGATGATATCAATAATATTATTGATAAGGTGTCCCATTTCAATGAAGTCCGCCAATTGCATATCGGTGGGCTTGCAAACCTTGTGACATATTTTCTTCCGCAATTTATGGATAAGCTGAGGGCGAACGGACAAAATCAGGTTATTGTGGATACCCGGCTTTCCAATGAGGAGCTTGTGGATGGAATAGAAAACGATATCTTTGATTTGGCGCTGCTTTCCAACGCGGAGCCGCAGCAAAACATTGCGGTGATCCCGTTGATGACTGAACCGCTTTATGCGGTTTTTCCTGTAACGCACCCGCTGTACACCAAAAAGGAAATCAATTTCATGGATATTGTCACAGGCGAAAAGCTTGTTCTTTATAAAGACCCATGTACCATCCGGGCTTCCATACGCAAACAGTGCAATCAAATGAAGGTCACGCCCAACATTGTATTGGAGCTTGATTTAACGGAATCGCTTCTCAGCTACGTGAATCAGGGGGACGGCATTACGATTTTGCCGGCCATTGTTGCGAACAGCATCCAGTCCCCGTCGATTGCCGTGCGCGAAATCAGCCGGATTCCAATATACAGGGAAATATCCGTTGCTATGAAAAAAGAGAATGTGCCTTCTTTTTTGCCGCTGTTTTCAAATGATGAGTAAATTGCAGATAAAATGCCCCGCTCCGCGCCCATCTTTTGCGGCGCGGAGCGGGGCTGTAATTGTTACTATACCGATAAGATTCAGTTACAGGTGTTTTGAGCCGCCGGCAAAAAGCGATTGAATAACAAACCACCCCGCAGCTTTGAAGCACGGGGTGGTTTATTACGGAATGTATCAGAGCTTTGTATGCGTGCCGTCACAGAACGGTGGGTTTTTGGTATGTTTACAGCCGCACAGGTAAACAGTTTCGCTCTTCTCGGCTGTAAAGGCAACCGGGGTGAACGATGTAACCTTGTGGGAGCCATCGCAGAACGGCTGGCTGCCGCTTCTTCCGCAGGCACACCAGTAATACGTTTGACCTTTCTCAACTTCTACAGCATACGGGCCCTTTTGTGCGATTTTAGGTTCTTCCATGATAAAAACCACCTTTCAATTTTATGATATCTTTATTGTATAGCGAGTCTTCGTGAATTGTATGAATTTTCTATGAATAAAAAATATGTCGTATCGTTGGCGATTCATGCGGATTTCTTGGTGCCGCACATCGGGTAAAAATTAAGAGCCGCTCAAAATCACAGCGGCTCAAGGCCTTCGTCCGAAAACTCACACGAAACATGGGTCGCATCACAAAACGGTTTGTTCTGCGATGCTCCGCAGCGGCAAAGCGTCACTCGGTTGCGAACCTCATAAACCGTACCGTCACATGATTCAATCGGAATACCGCCCCTTACCCAAATGGGCCCCGTACAGTTTCGGGACGGATCCTGTATTAAGACAATGGACGGCGGGTACTCCGGCTCGAAGGGTTCCCCTGTCTTTTTATCCCGAATTACAAGCCGCCCCGCGGGGCAATCGCTGGCGGCTTTGATGGCGTCCTCCTTAGAGTCCCGGTCTTCCGTCAGCGACCAAGCGCTGCTGTGCTTGAAATGACAAAAACGGGCAAACGCGCAAAGCTCTTCCACATCCTCCAAAACAATTTCCGGCCCTTCGGTTACTTCGGCCCGGCTTTGGAGCGGTTCCCTTGACGCTGTTTCCGTGCCGTCGAAACAGGATGCAGAATGCTCCCCGTCGCAGAAGGGCATATTTTTTGAATGACCGCAGCGGCAAAGCGCGTAGTGCTCCGCCTGCGGAAAGCTGCGCCCCGCTTTATATTCATTGCCGTCTTTCCCATATACAATAATTTTTTCTTCCAAGGGTACATTGCCGCTGACAAGATAAGGGCCGTTTTCGGTTATTTGAATTCTACAATTGTGATTGTCTGTCAATTTTGGTTCTCCAAATCGTATTATTTTTAAAGTGTCGGCAATTTACTTTTTCAGCGCGTCCGCCTCCTGTGCGGTCAAAACATCCACATACAGGTTTTTAAGGTTTTCTTCGGCTTCGCAGCCCTGCTGATAGTATCAATACTTTACCTTTTCTTCAATCTCAGCGTCGGTGCCGGCTGCTTCCTTTGGGAAAACAGCGACCGAATTACCCGTTTGTTTTTCTCTTAAGCCGATGTGTGCGGCATTCTGATATTTACTCATTTGCTATTATCTTTTTTACTATAATCGGTAAATTTTATTAGGCCTTGTGAAAAGATAAAAACCGGCGGGTTTTAGCCGAAACAGAAAAGCCCTCAATTATTTATCTATAATTTCATTATATAATTATCCTTCCATAACTTCAAGCGTTCATTTGATAATATTTGGAAGCCGAAGGGTGTTTTGATTTATTGTATTGTTATTATTCCGTGCATCGAATATAATGATTTTTGTACCTGATTTCTATTTGTAACAGCTTTTATAGGAATATACTTTAGCTGCGTTAACCCGATACAGCCCTGTTGGAGCTTGCTTCACGGCCGTGTCAATTGAATCTTGGAGGAGTACGAACCAACGATGAAAACCGTGCTTAAATTGTTACTGATTGCTTTCCTCTCTTTTTTCATCATTTTAATTTCGTTTTCCGACCCCATTTATCAAAAACCCTCGCCCGCTGCGGAACAGGGAAAGCTCGATCTTTCCGCGTGGAATTTTTCCCAGGACGGAACCATCCCGCTGAAAGGGGAATGGGAGCGCTATGACAATCAGCTGCTTCTGCCGGAAGATTTCAACCCGATGGGAAGCCGGCAGCTGCCGCAGCCGTCCGGTTATGCAAAACTAACATCGGGTGGTTTGTCGGATTTTTTTCACCCACAGGTAAGCACAAAAGGAATCCATACATACCGCCTGGTTGTCCAAACAAATTCAACAGGGCAGTCGCTCGGGATACTTGTCGATAATATTAAAATGTCCAATAAAATGTATATCGATGGAAATTTAATCGGTTCCAGCGGAAATCCCGCGCCGCAGGGCAAAGGATACAAGCAGATGACGGCAGCCTACAGCGCGTATTTCGAAAATTCCGGGAAGCAGATTGAGGTAATTCTGCAGACTGCAAACTACGACAGCCCTTACCCGGGATATTTATATGATATTGTTTTGGGAAGTCAAAAGGATATTGAATTTCAGCGGGCAATAACATCTGCAATCGAGCTGTGCGGCCTGCTGATCTTTTTTCTCTTTGGCATGTACTATTTTATCCTGTTCTATTCCACCAATATGGGAAAAGACTTTTTGTGTTTGGCGCTGGAGTTCTTTTCCATTGCGGTAATGTTTCTCTTTTCCGGGCAAAAGCTGATCTATAATATCATTCCGAACATTCCCTTTGAACTGCTTTCTAAAATTATCGTATATGACCTGTACCTTTTATTCTTTTCCATTGTAATTCACGTACATTTAAGGGAAAAGAAATTTGTTACCGATTTTCAGGTCGGGCTGTTTTGGCGAATTGCGCTTGTGCACTGCGCCGTTGTGCTGCTTACCCCGTATTCGTTTTATGCCCATCTTGATATCTTTTTTTATTTTTTTATCTGTTTTGTTTTCTTTTATATTCTTGCAAAGCTGCGGAGCGCTTACCGAAGACTTGCGCCGAAATCCCCCCAAAGGGTGCACATCCAAATCTATTTTATCTTTTTGGGCAGTTTGCTGGTTACGCTGCTGAACAACTTCCTTTACTACACCAATCTGGTTTCCAACAAGATGATCGGTTCCGTCGCTGCCTGCGTTTTCGTTCTGGTTTCTCTGCTGTTTTTGGCATTCGGTTTTATGAAAAACTACAGCGATTTATTAAAGGTGGACAAGGTTAAGGACGAGTTTTTGCTGAAAACTTCCTACGAGCTGAAATCCCCGCTGAACAGCATCGTCAACCTTTCCAAATCTGCCATTTTGAATAATTCCGACGGGAACTGCAGCCCAAGTGAAAATATAGAAAATGCAGCGCTTACGCGCAATATCGCACAGCGGATGTTAACGGTGGTTGATTCTGTTTTAGATCTTACCCTTCTCAGAAACGACCAAATCAAACTGAATCTTTCTCCCGTTGACCTTGAAATCTGCACGAAATTGGTAATAGAAAGCATAAAAAAATACACCGACAGCAAAAACATCCGAATTAAAACCGATTTTACAAAGCCGCTGATCGTGGAGGCGGACGAAATGCGGGTCAGGCAAATTTTGACCGCTCTTGTGATGAATTCCGTAAAGAGCATGGCTCAGGGTGACATCCGTATTTACGGCGGCTTGAGCGGGGGGCAGATCAGCCTTGTGGTTGCGGATTCCGGCTGCGGAATTTCAAAGGAATACTGGGAGGAAATTTTCCAGCCCTATGTAACGCTGAATTTCGAGGGAATCGGGCTGGGGCTTTACCTTGCCCGTCAGTTTGCGGAACAAATGGGCGGTATGGTGCAGCTGCTTTGGTCGGAGCCGAACAAGGGCAGCGGCTTTGAAATCTTACTGCCCGCTTCGGACAAAAAGAATATTCGTGTAAAGCTGGACGCCAGGCGGGAACGGTCGTTTCTGCCCTATGCGAATCCAGCTTCCTTCCTTGAGAAAGACCCGAAAAAGCTGCAGGATACCGTTTTGGTGGTGGATGATGAACTTTATCAGATTCAGACGGCGTCGGATATTTTAAATCGGGCCAATTATCATGTGCTGACATCGTTTTCCGGAATCGAAGCCCTGAAAATCATGGAAAACAATCAGGTTGACCTGGTTATCTTGGATGTAATGATGCCGGAAAATTCGGGAATGGATGTTTGCCGCAAAATCCGTGAGAAAAAGTCGCTGATTGAACTGCCTGTTTTGCTGGCGACAGTCGGCACGATTGACTATGATTTGGGTTTTGGGCTGCAATCGGGCGCAAACGATTTTATTACCAAGCCGTTTAAGGAAAAGGAAATTTTGGCAAGAGTAAGAACGTTAATTGCTATGAAACATTCCATGGAGGATGCTGTAAAAAGCAAGCTCGCTTTTCTTCAGGCTCAAATCAAGCCGCATTTTTTATACAATACCATTAACACAATCATATCGTTCTGTTATACCGAGCCTGAAAAAGCGGCCGAGCTTCTCACCGATTTCAGCAAATATCTGCGATTGACTTTTGATATCGATCAGAAGCTGATGCTGATTCCGCTCAGCAGGGAACTGGAAATGGTCCGTGCTTATACGGATATCCAAAAGGCTCGGTTCGGCAGCAAAATACGGGTGGAATATGACGTTGATCCCGCGGTGATGGGAAAAGAAATTCCCCCGCTGAGCATCCAGCCCCTCGTGGAAAACGCAATCAGGCACGGCTTGCGCAAAAAGACGGATGGAGGAACGGTCTACGTATCGGCAAAAAGCACCGGGTCTGAAATCACGATCACCGTGCGCGACACGGGTGTGGGAATGGGCGCCGAAAAGCTGGAGCTGATTCAAAGCGGAAAAGACACGAACAGCGGAATCGGAATTTTGAATGTGAAAAAACGTATTGAAAAATGGGAAAATTCAAGCTTTGAAATTTCCAGCACCGAAGGGGAAGGAACTTCCATAACCATTGTGACGCACGGTATTCTGTCGGGAGGTGAAATGAATGAGGGTAATCATTATTGACGATGAAGAGCCAAGTCTGAATCTGATGAATTTCATGATTGGGAAAAACGACTATCTGGAGGTTGTCGGTGCATACACCAGCGCTCGGTCGGCACTGGAACAGCTGCCAAAGCTTCATCCCGATGCTGTTTTTACCGACATTGAAATGCCTGAAATGAGCGGAATGGAGCTTGCCAAGGCGATTCGCTGCAGGGACCAGAATATCCAAATCGTTTTTGTAACCGCCTATGAAAAATATGCTGTGGACGCATTTGCTGTGGACGCCGCCAATTACCTGTTAAAGCCGATTACAAAAGAAGGGTTGAGCGTTACGGTCAACAGACTGTTAAAAAATTCCCAAAACAGGAAACACTCCGCTTTGTCCCCTAAAAACCGTATCGCTGTTCTGGGCGGGATTGATGTTTATGCGAGTGAAGAAAGTACTCCCGTCAAATGGCCTACGGTGAAAACAAAAGAGCTTTTCGCCTGTTTCATTTGCCATCCCGGCAAAGAAATGGACAAGTGGCGGCTTTGCGACCTGCTTTGGCCGGAATCCCCTCCGGAAAAAGCACTGCACAGCCTGCACAGCTCGGTAAACCGAGTCAAAACAGCTTTAAAAAATGTGGGGATTGAAAATATATTAGTCTATAACGAGGGGAGTTACCGGATTGACATCCGGGAATTTTCATGTGACGCATGGGAACTGGAACAATACCTTGAAAGCAACCCGATGGTAAATGAAGGGAATATCACAAACTATGAAAGGACCTTGGATTTGTATCGGGGTGAACTTTTCGGCAGTGAGGACTTCGCCTGGGCTGTGAATTTTAAGGAGAGAATTGAACATAATTACTGCGCCGGCCTTAAAAAAACCGCGGCGTATTATTTGGAGAAAAAGCGGTATGCTCAGGCGGATACCTATTTAAAAAAAGCAATTCAAAAAAACCCTCTAGATGAGGACGCCGCGGCAATGGAGCTGCAGCTGTGCTTTTTCAGGGGAGATAAAGCGGGATTCATCCTTTTTTATGATGATTTCCAAAGAGAATTAATGAAAGAACTTGGGATTGCGCCCAGGAAATCAATCAAAAATATTTTTCTTTCTTTACAGAAGAAATTTTAAAGCCTTTCAATATTGCTTGGTATAGCAGGAAAGGTGAAAAATTATTCTTGACGGGAAAAAGGCCGGCGTCGCTTTTATGCGGCGCCGGCCTTTTTCCTGCCTGCATGCAAAAGTAAAAAGAAAATGACGATGGGATAATTTTGTTTGTGAGAATTCTGTGAGCGAACAAGGATATAATTAAGTCGAAACTGGGGGCATCATGGCAATTACAAAAATTTGCAGCCAAAACATTTTTATAAGCTGCTTCTTCCGTATTCGGGAGTAAAAATCAACCGGCTTTCACGGATGCCTCAAGTACGAAAGCCGAAACAAGTTTGGAGGGAATTATAAATGTATTCAAAAATAAAAAAATCAAGTTCGGTGCTCGCCATTGTGCTTGCTTTGGCAATGGTGCTGTCTGCGTTTTCTGTTCTGCCCGAACTGAAAGCATCTGCCGACGCAGCTTCCGGCGATTTCAGCCAATTTCTTACAAAGATCACGCTGACCGTCGCGCAGAGCGGCAGTCAGCCCGCGCAGAATATTGAGCTGACAAAAGATATGAGCAATATCCCAACGCTGCAGATTCAGGACGGAACGAAAGTTGACTTAAGCATGGACTTCATTTTGCCCGATACGGATAAAGGCACCATTGTAAAGAGTACAACTTACACTGTACAGCTGCCGAATGTGTTCAAGTTTCAGGATGCCGGTTATTCCGGAACATTTAAGTCTTCAACCAAGGTGGATTACGCGGACTGGACGATTGACAAAAACGGCCTGCTGACTGTAATTTTCCGCGACAACGCCGATAATTTCGACACCCGGTCGGGTGGGTTTGGCGCGTCTTCCTCTTTTTCTGCGTCAAATCTTGGAACAACAGACCCGAAGGTCATCACATTTCAAATCGGCGGCGGCACTGTAGTTTTACCGGTTGACGTTATTGTAGCGCCGGTAGCTCCGGCTATTTCAAAAACGGGAACATATAATAATGGAATCATCACATGGACAGTGACTGTTAAGTCCGGCCATGACGCGTATAACAAAGGCCTGAAAAACGTAGTTGTGACCGACACGCTCAGCGGAAATCCGCAGACATTTAATAACGATCCCACTTGGGGCGGGGTTAGTGTCGGTTCAGGAACCGACGGTTCAGCAACACCTTATTACGAACAAGACGCTATTGACGTAAACAAAATTACATTCCACCTTGGCGATATGGGCTCCGATGAAACTAAGGATATTGTCTTTACCACAACGGCAACGGACAAAGACTTTATACCAACTTTTCCCGCTACGTTCAATCCAAAGTACAGCAACAAGGCGGTTCTGGGAGCAGACGGAACTTCTACTGCCAGCCTGCCACCTGCAACAGCTGAAGTGAATGGAACCGGCTTTAATACCTGGATTAAAAAAGGCGTTGATACAGCCGGGGTCGTAACAGATGCTGATAACAAACGGATACAGTCCATCCCATGGACTGTCACGGTTAACCCGGACGGCGGGATTGTTCCGGCTGGCGCGGATGTTAAAGATACGCTGCAAAAATACCTGTCTTTGAATGCGAGCACGATTAAACTGGACGGGACTCCAATTAGTACAACTCCCAATGGGGAAGGTATTTCTTATTCAACTAATACAGATGTAAATGGTATTCAGACCGTGACTGTTCACTTTGCAAATCAAATTACAGGGTCTCGGGTACTCACCTTCACAACGAATGTGGATCAAGCCTATTACACGGCAAACAACAACCCGTTTACCAATACTGCCACATTGGCACAGGGAGGAAACTCTAAAAGCAGCACTACGTCACCCGGTGTGGGTGATGGCTCCAACGTGATTAAAAAGTCGGGTACCGGTTATGATGCTGCTTCGCATCTGGCTACATGGACAATTCAAGTGAACAACAACAGCCATAAGGTTGCAATTACAAATCCGGTTGTAACCGACACCATCGGGGATCACCAAAAGTTCAGTTTCATCAGCGCAAAGCAGAATGGAGTTGATATTGGCCTAACTGAAAAAACGGGCAGCACCACTCCTTCTCTTCCTTATTACGAACTTGGCACAGACGGAAATGGGAAACAAACTGTCACGGTTCATTTGAAAGATTTTAATGGAACAAGCGATTTACCTGTCGTAATTACATTGGTTACGGAAGTGACCGACAAGGACTATTACGCAGGAAATAATACAACTCAATCCGTTTCTAATTCAGCTTCTTTAACAAGCGATAACGGTATTTCAGGAACGGCGCCTACCTCCCAAAAGACCCCGAGTACGGTCATTGCAAAAACGTCGAGTGGATATAACTATGATACTAAAACACTCGCGTGGACGGTGACTGTTAACCAGAACAAAATGGATATGACGAACGCCACCGTGACCGACACCCTGCCGGATGGGTTGGGGCTTACAGGCGTTACGGTGAACGGCGCCTCGCTAGGAATGTCCGGAACTCCTAAATATACCTTGAGCGGTCAAAACCTAACCATTTATTTGGGCGATATTTCCAAGGGCGAAAGCAGCCCGCAGAAAACAATTCAGATTACAACTGAAATTCTGCCCGCATATCTTGCGTCGCACAATGGCAATTTGACATTTTATAACACGGCCAAGTTGACGACTACGATTGACGGGTTTGATTATTCTGTTGACAGCAATCAGGCGCAACAGAACGTGACACATTCTGTTGTGGAAAAAAGCGGTCAGTTTACTGGAAGTACCGGTTCGATTGCGTGGAAGGTTCTTATCAATAAAAACCAAATACCGGCAAGCGGGCTGCTCCCAAACGGAACGACAAGCGTTACTTTAACCGACCAACTGCAGGATGGACTGGAACTTGACTCGTCCACCGTTAAACTGTACAATCTGACGGCGAACGGCGATGGTACATGGACAAGAGGTGTTGAAATTACGCTCGACCCCGCAAAAAATATTCTTTACAACCCCCAAACCCGCCTGTTTACATTTACGTTCCCGTCGAGTACGGATTTTTCCAAAGCTTATGAATTGGACTTTGTAACGGATGTGACGAAAACCGAAGCAACCGATTACACCAACAGTGTTACGCTGAACGGCGTGAAAAGCGAAACAGACAATCAGGCGCATCAAACTTTAGTTAGTGTATCCGCAGCCAGTGGCTGGGGCATGGGAACACCGAGAGGACAGGTTACCATTACGAAGCAGGACAAGAATACCGGAACTCCCCTTTCTGATACGGAATTCACACTGTACAGAACGGATTCTCCGACTCCCGTCAGAACGAAAGTGACCGATGCGAACGGCCAGGCTGTGTTTGACAATTTAAAACAGAACGTATCCTACACAATAAAAGAAACCAAATCAAAAGCAGGATATCAAATGGATTCCATACCGTGGACCTTTACTCTGGACGCAACCAATTATAACAGTCTGCCCACCCAGACCTTTCAGGATTCGCCCATTCCGGTAAATCCTGGCGGCGGCACGCCGGGCGGCAACACCCCGAGCAGCAGTGAAACAAGCAGTGTTACTTCCAGCACGAGCAGTGTTGTATCCTCGCCATCCTCCAACCCCAACGAAAACATCGGGGATGACGACGTTGGTAAAGCAGGCGCAAGCTCTAAGCCGGTTTCCAAGAATCCGAACGAAAATATCGGCGATGACGACGTCGGAAAAGCGGGCGGCAACCCGAAAACCGGCGAAGACCGTTCTTATTTGCCGATACTCCTTTCGGTAATGCTTGCAGCGGCAGTATTGCTTGTCCTGAACCTTGCAGCCGCAAGGCGCCGCAAGAACCATTAATTCATCTATCTGTTGCCCTGCTCCCCGGCGGTAATTCCGTGCGGGGAGCAGGGCAGCGGCATATATGGCCTTCTCCATATACCGTAAAAATGCTTCGAATACCCATTCCATAGATTCGCAATAAAGGAAATCTTGCCCTTTTTTCCTGTTGGTGTTATGATGATTGTTATATAGATGAAATTTTATTTTGTCAGGTGGTAGTTTATGGATAATTGCGAGCACAGCTTGAGCCAATTTTCTGATTTTATGTTAAATTTTGATAAGTTATTTGACCGAATCAGAATTGTTGACCCGGTCAGCAAACAGGTTATTCAGGACAGCGGAACAGAGGACAGCTTTCCGTTGAGCACCTGTTACGGTTTTTGGAAAAACGGAGAATATTGTACGAACTGTGTTTCAAGCAGGGCAATACAGGCGAATGACACATTTGTGAAAATCGAATATAACCATGACCGGCTTTTTATGGTAATGGCAAGCCCCACAAAGCTTGACGGTAAGCCGCTTGTTGTGGAAATGCTGAAGGATGTTACCGATACGGGAATTGTTGCAGATGTCAACGGCAAAAGCGCGGAAGATATTTATGAGATAATTTCCAATCTGAACAGGCAGGTTATGACAGATGAATTGACGCAGACATATAACCGCAGGTATTTAAACGAGCGGCTGCCTGTCGATCTTTATAATACGGTTCTGAACCGGTCGGAAATGTCCGTCATCATGCTGGACATTGACCATTTCAAGGAAATCAACGACACCTACGGGCATGTCTGCGGCGACGTTATTCTCAAGCAAGTGGGAACGTCTGCCGGCTCCGCTGTCAGGAAAAAACAGGACTGGATTGCCCGGTACGGTGGGGACGAATTTATTATTTCTCTGCCGGGAGCCGGTCATCAGGTTACGGCTCGGATTGCCGAAGACATTCGCCGGCGCGTACAGGGTGCCCCAATCGAACATGAGGGCCAAAAGATTCCCGTGACAATCAGCATAGGCACCTACACCATTCATTCGGAAAATATCGACGCAGAGGAGCTTCTGTCGCGCGCGGATAAAAATCTGTATCAGGCGAAAGCGGAAGGGCGAAACACCGTGATTGCCGGACGAACGGATAAAGAAAACGACCCTGCATAAAAAAGCCAACGCATATGCGTTGGCTTTTTTGCAATTAATTATTATAAATAATTATTATAAAAGGAATGATTTGTTCTTGAATTGTGAAAACAATTATATCAAATTAAACCTTTAGAATTGTGTATTGTACGCCGAGTGAAGTCAGCGACAAAACCGCCCAGCAGATAAATCCGAGCAAAATCGGTTTCCCGCCGCTTTTTACCAGCTTTACAAGATTGGTGTTTAGGCCAATGGAAGCCATTGCCATGACGATTACAAATTTTCCCGTTTGCGATAAAAAGCTGCTCATGCCGGCCGGCATGGGTAAAAATGTGTTGATAATGGAAGCCGCCACAAACCCCAGTACAAACCAAGGAAATATTTTTACAATAGAGTAGCTGCCTTGCTGCTTTCCCGCCGCTTTTTTAGAAGTGTAAAAAGCCAGAACAAGTGTAACAGGCACAATCATTAAAGTTCTTGTCAGCTTCACAATAACGGCAAGGTTGCCGGCGGCATTGCTGAAAGAATACCCCGCTGCAACAACGGACGAGGTATCGTTCACCGCGGTTCCCGCCCAAAGGCCAAAGCTTTGGTCGCTCATGCCGAGCACATGCCCGAGAAACGGAAATAAAAACGCAGCAATCACATTAAACAGGAATATAGTCGAGATGGAGTGGGCAACCTCTTCGTCGCTTGCATGAATGACCGGGGCCGTGGCGGCAATGGCCGAGCCGCCGCAGATGGCGGAGCCGACGCCGATCAGCGTTTTTGTATTACCGTCCAGCTTTAAAAGCTTGCCTGCCACAAAAGCGGTTAAAAAAGCCGCGGTCAGCGTAAAGCACATTAAAACGAGGGTTTGCTTTCCAACCTTAAACACATTGAAAAGATTCATGTCAAAGCCTAACAGGATAATCGAATATTGCAGCAGCTTCTTGGATGTATATTGCACGCCGTCGTGAAAAAACTCCGGGCGTTTCCAAAATGCCAAAACCATTCCGAATAAAATTCCAAGCACGGGGCTGCCGATTACGGGGAATGCTTTCCCAAGCAGCCATGCCGGAATTGCAATAAGGGCTGCCAGCGCAATGCCGGGCAGTTTGTTGATTGTTGTTTTCAAAGTATCTTCCTCCTTTTCGCTGTTTATCATACGCCTTGACATAAAATAAGTAAAATATTATTATTTAATTATAATCATAAGTAAATAGTAATATAAAAGAAGGAATGGATTTGACTTTAAGACATTTAAGAATATTTGTCGCCGTATGCGACACAATGAATATGACTTCCGCCGCCGAAGCGCTTTTTATGTCGCAGTCTGCTGTCAGCCAGGCAATTTCAGAGCTTGAAAAGCATTATGATGTCCGGCTTTTTGAACGCTTGTCAAGAAAGCTGTATTTGACGCAGGCGGGACAAAAGCTGTTAAGCTATGCGCGCCACATGATCCGGATGGATACGGAAGTGGAAGCCAACATGAAAACGCTGCATACAAACGGTTCCATCCGCATCGGTGCAAGCGTTACCGTGTGCACTTATATTCTGCCGGAACTCGTTTCCCGATTTAATCAATGCAGCCGGCAAACGGATATTCAAGTGTGCGAGGACAACACGGAAAAAATTGAAAGCCTCATTCTTCACGATCAAATTGATATCGGTTTGGTGGAAGGGGAAACTGCCTCCCCGGATGTTCTGAACCGCGTGTTTATGCAGGACGAGCTGGTGCTTATTAGCGGGGCGGGCCATCAGTTCGCAAAGCGTCCGGTAATTGAACCGCATGAATTGGAACAGGAAAATTTCATCATTCGCGAAAAGGGCAGCGGAACCCGCAAAACATTTGAAGACAGGATGGCAGCCTGCAATCTGACCTGGAGCGCCGCCTGGACATGCAATAATTCCGACACAATTAAAAGGGCGGTTGCGCAGGGGCTGGGTGTTTCCGTTATTTCCAAACGCGCGGTTGTAAATGAGGTGAAATCCGGATTGCTTCGGGTAGTTCCGATTGACGGAATTCGGTTTGAACGCACTTTTAAAATCATATATCATAAAAATAAATTTCTGAGCGAAGCGATGAAACAGTTTGTCACGCTTTGTATCGAGGGGAAACAGGGCGGCTGAGCGCACCATTCCTTTGTAATGGGACATTCGGTTTGTGATGGTATGATTTTTTATTTTTGCAATTTTAAATTTAAATCTTGCAAAATGTTAAATTCTTGTATATTATCATAATTATGAAATATTAAGTATAATGCCGAAAATTTGGCGGATTTATTTTATAATTCACGGAGGGAGGAATCAATATGGCAATTACTCTTCGAAAATTATGCAAATATGCAACGGAAAATTACGATATGCGTCTTATCTGCGGTGAAGAAAATACGAACAATCCGGTCAGCTGGATCCATATGCTGGAGGACCCGAACGTCGCCTCCTTTTTGCATGGGCAGGAGCTGGTGTTTGTTACCGGAATCGGTCACAGCGGCAGTGAATGGCTTACCGATTTGGCGAAAAGCCTGGTGGAGCACCAGGCGAGCGGGCTGGTTTTGAATACAGGGCCCTACATTCAGTCGGTGCCGCAGGAGCTGATTGCGTATTGCAGGGACATGAAATTCCCGCTGTTTTCCGTACCCTGGAAAACACGGATTGTGGATATTACGAATGACTTCTGCCGTAAAATTATCAAGTCCGAAGAAAGCGACATCACGGTGGCGGGTGCGTTCCGCGACGCTATTTTCACGTGGGAGAAGTCCTCTGAATTCTGCCCGGTACTCGCGCGCAGGGAATTCGACCTTAATGCCGATTTCTGTGTGGCGGCCGTTACGCTGCCTGCGGCCTCCGAAGAAAAGCTTGTTGATTACGACAAGGCTCTGCGGATGACGCTGTCCAAAATTCTGCTTGGCTACAGTGACAGGTTCAATATTTTTCGGCAGGATAAATACCTGATTACGGTTGCACAGAGCTTTCCGCAGGAAATGATAGAACGGGCAATGGGGGCACTCAGTGAAAAATACGGAAAATCGTCCCCGGACGGCAGCCTTCATGCGGGTGTCAGCCTGAGCGATACCGGCCTTGCCTCCCTTTCCCAAAGCTACAAACGGGCAATCACATTGCTGCACATTGCGGAAAAACAGAATAAGCCGTGGATTTCCTATCGTAATATCGGCATTTATCAGCTTTTGATCGAAATGGAAGACCGCAAGGTTTTGGAGCGGTTTTATCAGAATACACTGGGGGAACTGGAACGTTACGATGATAAAAACAGTACGGATTATACAGCTACGCTCCGCAGCTACCTGGAACATAACGCCAGCGTGCAGGAGGTTGCGCAGGAAAGCTATGTGCACCGCAATACTGTCAACTATAAAATAAAGCGCATCCGTGAAATTTTAAATACGGATCTCGGGTATCAGGACGGGCTGAAACTTTATTTGGCTTTTTTGGCAAAAGAGCTGCTTTAGTTTCAATGTGCGGCAGCACAGAGTATTTTGTGCTGGAATTCATTGTGCAAAACAAAAACCATGTTATAATAGGGTATATTCAAAATAGATTGTGAAAGCAAGGCCGGAAAATCCGGCAGAAGCTTTCCTTTTTATGTGAAGCGATACGGCAAAGGCGCCTGTTCCGAGGAACAGGCGCCTTTTTGTTTTTCAAAATTTGTTATGGGGTGAAGTCGTATGGAACTTGAATTAACAACGGTAAAAGAAATCAGTGAAACGTCACAGAAGTATAACCTTCATTCGTGGAGCGTGCAGGGTGGGCTGGCGCCAAAAGTCATGGTCGGCGGCGAAGGAATTTATTTTTGGGACGGTGAGGGAAAGCGTTATTACGACATGTCTTCCCAGCTGGTAAATCTGAATATTGGTCACGGAAATAAAAAGGTCATTACGGCGATTCAGGAGCAGGCGGAACGGCTGGCATTTTCCGCCCCGTCCTTTGCGGTGGACGTCCGTTCCCAGCTTGCGAAAATGGTTGTGGATCTGGCGCCGGACAACATGGGCAAAGTTTTCTTTACCCTTGGCGGAGCGGACGCGAATGAAAACGCCATTAAGATTGCAAAAATGGTGACAGGGCGCAATAAGATTTTTTCACGGTACCGCTCTTACCACGGTTCCACCTACGGCGCGGCGAACCTGACCGGCGAGCCCAGAAGGTACGCCTGCGAACCGGGAATCCCCGGGTTTGTCAAATTCTTTGACCCTTATATTTATCAGTCCCCGATCTCGTTTGAAAGCGAAGAGGCCGCAACGAAGTATTACCTTTCGCAGCTGCGGGAGCAAATCATTTACGAGGGCAGGGAATCGGTAGCCGCCATTTTCCTGGAAACCGTCACCGGCAGCAACGGCGTAATCATTCCGCCGAAGGGATATTTGCCGGGTGTGCGCAAAATTTGCGACGAATTCGGCATCCTGATGGTCTGCGACGAAGTAATGTCAGGCTGGGGGCGCACCGGTGAATACTTTGCCGTGAACAATTTCGGCGTCAAGCCCGACATCATTACGTTTGCAAAAGGAATTACCTGCGGTTATATGCCGCTCGGCGGCGTAATCGTCAGCAAGAAAATTGCTGAATTCTTTGACCGTAATTTTTTGAGCTGCGGCCTTACATATTCCGCGCACCCCATCAGCTGCGCCGCCGGTATTGCAACCCTTGAATTTTACAAGGAGGCCGGACTGATCGCACAGGCAAAGGAGCGGGGTGTCATATTGGGAATCCTGCTGGAAGAAATCAAGAAGAAGCACCCAAGCGTCGGCGATGTGCGGTACATCGGGCTGTTCTCTGCCGTTGAGCTGGTAAAAAGCAAAGAAACAAGGGAACCGCTGGTTCCGTTCGGAGCCGACCCGGGGCATATCATGGGCAAAATCGTAGGTTCGCTGATTCAAAAAGGGTTTTATACCTATTCGCATGAAAACTGCATTTTAGTCGCCCCGCCGCTGATTATTACCGAACAGGAGCTTCGGGACGCGCTTGCCATTCTTGACGAAGTGCTGGGCGAGGTGGATCAGCTGATTTGGCCATACAACGGTAAGGCAATTATAGACGTTCGTGTGAAAAATTGACCGGGAGGAACTTATGAATTATGAATACTGTATGCCGACAAAGGTGATTTTCGGCAGGGACTGCATTGCAAAGAATAGCGCAATTTTTAAAACCTTCGGCAAAAAAGCGCTGATCGTAACCGGCGCCCGTTCGGCAAAGGAAAACGGGTCGGAAAAAGATGTGACCGCCGCGCTGGACTCCGTCGGCATTGACTGGCTTGTGTTCGACAAGGTGATGAGCAATCCGACCATTCCATGTGTTTATGAAGGTGCCGCCGCGGCAAGGGAAAACGGTGCGGATTTTGTAATTGCGATCGGCGGGGGCTCCCCAATGGACGCCGGCAAGGCAATCGCCCTGCTCGCCGCTCAGGATATTGCACCGGAAGACCTTTTTTCCGGCAAGTACCAAAATAAAATCCTGCCAATGGTTTTTGTTCCCACAACAGCGGGCACGGGGTCGGAGGTAACGCAGTATTCTATTCTGACAAACGACAGCGTGCAGAGCAAAACCAGCATTGCGTCACCGCTCCTGTTTCCGTCGGTCGCGTTTATGGATGCAAAATATATGGAACATCTGTCCGTGCGCACCACCGTCAACACCGCGGTGGACGCGTTTTCCCACCTGACGGAGGGAATGCTTTCCGTTCGCGCGTCACTGCTTTCGGACACGCTGGCCGCACAGGGAATCGGACTTTTTATGGCCTGCCTGCCCGAACTGCTCCACGCGCTTCAAACCGGTTCCGCTCCTGCCCTGTCGCCGGCGGCACGGGAGCGCCTTCTGCAATCGTCCCTGCTGGGCGGTATGGTGATCGCTCAGACAGGAACCACGGTTGTTCATGCCATGGGTTATTCGCTTACCTATTTCCGCAACATTGACCACGGCAGAGCAAACGGGTTGCTTTTGGGTGCTTATCTTGGCCTTGTGGAAGAACGCAAGCCGGAGCTTGCACAAAAAGTGTTGCAAGCTGCGGGTTACCCGGAAAGCCGGCCGTTTTGCGAAATGCTTGCCCTGCTGATGGGCGAAAAAGAGCAAATAACCGCCGAAGAAATCGGGCGGTATGCCAAGGCGGCCGTCGCTTCCAAAAATATGGGGAACTGTACGGTACGGCCCTCCGAAGAAGAGGTATTGAAGATGTTCCAATCATCGTTTTTATAAGAGGAGCGGAACACCAGAAATTCAATTACTGCTGACTTTCATAAATCAATATACAAAACTGATCTGTCTGACTGAAAAGGAGGAAACGAAATGGATCTGATTATTAAGAACGGTACAATTGTAACCCCGACGGAAACCTTCCGGGCGGATTTGGCGGTGGCGGACGGAAAAATTGTTGCCATCGGTTCCAAATTGCCTGAGGATGGCGCCGAGGTGGTGGACGCCGCCGGAAAATATGTGCTGCCCGGCGCAATCGACGCGCACACGCACCTGGCCATGCCGTTTGGCGGAACCGTTTCTGCCGACGGATACCTTTCCGGCACACGGGCAGCTGCCTGCGGCGGCGTCACTACGGTTTTTGATTACCCGATGCAGCGCAAAGGGAACAGCATCCTTAACGTGATCCACGAAAAGCAGGCTGTCTGTGAGCAGGAAGCATGTGTGGATTATGCGTTCCATTGCTGTATTACGGAGTTAAATGGCGGCGAAATTCTAGATGAAATGCAGGCTGCGGTCGCCGAAGGAATTACAAGCTTCAAATGCTTTATGGTTTACAAAAAAGAAAATATGATGGTGGACGACGGCACTTTTGTCCGTCTGCTGCTGAAAGCCAAAGAAATCGGTGCTGTCATTAATGTTCACGCTGAAAACCCGGATATCATCGATATGAATGTGGAACAGTTTAAAAAAGAGGGAAAGACCTCGGCCTGGTACCATTATCTGAGCCGTCCCGAATTTGTGGAGGCGGAAGCTGATAAACGCGCCATCCATTGGGCGAAAAATTTCAACGCGCCGCTCTACATCGTACATATGGCGGATAAAGAAGGGCTGGAAGCCGCGATTGCGGCACGGGCGCAGGGGTACAGCATTTACCTTGAAACCTGTCCGCAGTATTTGGAATTTACAAGCGATGTGTATCAGCGGGAGGACGGAAGGAATTTTGTTTGCTCCCCGCCCATGAAGGGTGCGGAAAGCCGCGACGCGTTATGGAATGCCGTTCGCACGGGTGGTATCGATACGGTTGCAACAGATCACTGCCCGTTCCAAAGCTACGAAAAGGATTGGGGAAAGGATGACTTTACAAAAATCCCCAACGGCTGCGCAGGAGTCGAGAATCTGTATCCCTACATGCTGTCGGCTGCAAATGAAGGAAAAATTTCGTTCAACAAAGCAGTAGAGCTGTGCTCGGCCAATCCGGCCAAAATTTTTGGCTGCGCGCAGAAGGGTTCGCTTGCTGTGGGCAAGGACGCGGACATTGTCGTTTATGACCCGAACAAGGAGTTTACCGTTTCCGTTTCCAACATGCATTCCGATTACGACCATACCATTTGGGAAGGGAAAAAGCTGCACGGCTACCCTGTAATGACATTTTCCCGGGGCCGGCTTGTCTATCGCGACGGCGAATTTGTCGGCAAGGCGGGATGGGGGGAATTTGTAAAGCGGATTCCCCGCGCAAATAAATAGATGGGCAGAGCAGGAGAAAGGGGGTAATGCAGTTTGGACGAAAAATATCTGAGCAATTTCGCGGCAAAAAATGAATGGGACGGATGTCTGCTTTGCTATGACGCTCCCTGCACGAAAAATTGTATCAATGGGCTGGACCCCGCCAAAGTAATCCGTTCCCTCCGGTTTGAAAATTTCTCCGGTGCCGCCTCAGCTTCGGGCGGGAGCTGTGCGGCGTGTAAGGAACGCAGCTGTTCCACAGCCTGTGTAAAAGGTGCGGTTGACCGGCCGGTACGTATCCCGGAACTGATGGAATACGCAGGAAAACTGAGGAAAAGCGGCGCGGACGGCAAGCCGGATTTAAATATTACCTTTTGCGGCGTTCCCTGCGAAAACCCGTTTTTCCTGTCTTCCTCCGTGGTTGCAAGCAACTACGAGATGGTTGCCCGTGCATTTGAAATGGGTTGGGCGGGAGCGGCCTTTAAGACGATCGGCACGTTTGTGCCGGAAGAGGTTTCCCCCCGGTTTACAACGCTTTCGAAGGAAGGAAATTCTTTTATCGGGTTCAAAAACATCGAGCAGATTTCCGACCACACCCCGGAAGAAAATTTCGATTTTCTCAGCAGGCTAAAGCGCGATTATCCGCAGAAAGTGATTATCGCTTCCATTATGGGCCGTAACGAGGATGAATGGACTCAGCTTGCGCACCGTGCCGAACAGGCCGGGGCCGACATTATTGAATGTAATTTTTCGTGCCCGCACATGAGCGGGGCGGGGCTTGGCTCCGACGTTGGGCAGGACCCGGAATTGGTGTCGCGCTATACGGCGGCGGCAGTCAGGGGCAGCTCCCTTCCCATTCTCGCCAAAATGACGCCCAACACGGGGAACATGGAAATTGCGGCAAAAGCCGCCATGGGTGCGGGGGCCGCGGGAATCGCCGCCATCAACACCATTAAAAGTATTTTAAATGTCGATCTTGACGGCGGCTTCGGTTCGGAACCGCAGGTCAAAGGGAAATCGTGTGTCGGCGGGTACTCGGGCAAATCGGTTAAACCCATTGCGCTCCGGTTTATTCACGATATTAAAAAGCACAGCGGCTTACAGGAAACGCCCGTCAGCGGCATGGGCGGAATTGAAACGTGGCGCGACGCCGCCGAGTTTATCAGCATGGGGTGCGCCAATCTTCAGGTAACGACCGCCGTCATGCAGTACGGCTACCGGATTATAGACGACCTGATCGACGGGCTCGCCAATTATTTGGCGGAAAAGGGATTCGGGTCGGTGGAAGAACTGGTGGGGAAAGCGCTGCCGCAGCTGGTGCCGGCGGAAGAACTGGACCGCAGCTCCGTTTCTTACCCTAAAATTGACAAAGGCAGCTGCATTGGCTGCGGGCGATGCTACATATCCTGCCGCGACGGCGGGCACGATGCGCTAAAGCGAACGGAAGACGGCAAACCGGTTTTAATACCGAAACAATGTGTCGGCTGTCACCTCTGTCTTATGGTTTGCCCCGTGGGCGCAATTTCCCCCGGCAAGCGGGTGCCGCTGAAAAAAGAATAATCTGTTATCACCACGACTGCAAAGGCGCTGAAGGGTTCACCTCAGCGCCTTTTCGTATTTTTAGGAGGTTGTTTATGAGTACGTCCGACATTCAAATCCGGGATTTAAGCATGACCTATACCGGTCAGAACGGAGAAGCAATCGATGCTTTGCAAAGTATTAATTTAGACATTCACGAAGGGGAGTTTATTTCCCTGCTTGGCCCGTCCGGCTGCGGCAAAACTACGCTGCTGCGGATTATTGCGGATTTGCTCCAGCCCACGTCGGGCAGCGTTTCCATCATGGGCCAGACCCCACGCGAAACAAGGCTTCAGCAGCGGTACGGCATCGTGTTTCAAAGTCCGGTTCTTTATGACTGGAGGACGGTGCGCAGGAACATCTGTCTGCCGATGGAAATTATGGGAATCCCGAAAAAGGAGCGCACGGCGCGCATCGACCGGGTACTTGATTTGGTGGGCCTGCAGGACTTCGGGTATAAATATCCGTTTGAACTGAGCGGCGGAATGCAGCAGCGGGTCGGCATTGCACGGGCACTGGCCCTGGACCCGGATTTTCTGCTGATGGATGAGCCGTTTTCGGCGCTGGATGAATTCACGCGTGAAAAGCTCAACGAGGATTTGCTCCGTATTTGGAGCAAGACCAACAAAACCGTTATTTTTGTCACGCACAACATTCCGGAGGCGGTTTTCCTTTCCGACCGTGTCGTCGTGCTTTCACCGCACCCGGGCCGGCTTTCCGCTGTTGTTACCGTTGACTTGCCCCGTCCGCGTGAAAGCCGCCTTCGTGAAGAGCCGGAATTTTATGAATATATTGCAAAAATCAGGAAGAGCTTTGAGGGGGTGTAGCTTTGGAGATAAGCAAAAAGAACAAACGGACTGTGGCGATTGTTTGGACTGCGGGTATCCTTGTTGTTTGGGAGGTCTTGGCGTTCGCTCTGCAGAATATTTTCCAGCTTCCGTCAGCCGGAACAAAGCTTCCCTATTTGCATGTCGTACTGATTACCATCGTGCAAAACTGGCAAAGTCTGCTGACAGACGGTTTGATTACGCTGTCGCGTGCCGCAGCCGGGTTCCTGATTGGCTCCCTTGTCGGAATTGTTTTGGCGCTGCTGATGAGCCTGTCGAAAATCGTTGAGAAGGTCGCATTTCCCTACCTGATTATTTCACAGATGATTCCCGTGCTGGGGCTTGCGCCGATTATTTTCAACATTGTACGTGACATGAACGCTTCCCGGATTATCATAGCGGCATACATCACATTTTTTCCTGTTGCCGTCAATATGCTGAGCGGGCTGAAAAGTGTGGAGCAGGGGAAAAAAGAATTGCTTTACTCTATTGCTGCAAATAAATTCAATGTGTACTATAAACTGATGATTCCGGCCTCCCTGTCTTATTTATTCACGGGACTGAAAATCACCGCACCCATGGCGGTAACGGCGTCCATCCTTGTGGATATGCTGGGGTCAAGCAGCGGCATAGGGGTAAAAATACTCTATTCCCTGTATTCGAGCAACACCAACGTCTTTTGGGCGGCGGTAACAACAAGCGCAATCATGGGAATCCTGAGCTACTATGCTGTTATCCTTGCCGAAAATCTTTTGCTGCCGTGGAAAAAAACGACTGCAGTAAGTAAGGAGGGTGGTGCTGCATGAAAAGCAATGCGGAAAAAATTCAACGGTTTGCACTCCCCGTCGCATTCGGCGTACTGCTGCTGCTTTTATGGCAATTCGGCGCCTTCCATGCGCTGTTCAGACTGAAAATCTATCAGCTTCCGCTCCCGTCCGACATTGCCGTTACGCTTTATAAGGACTTCGGAAAGGCAATGAAGGACTGCGGCATCACCATTTCCGGCGCGCTGATCGGGTTAACATTGGGGTCATTGATTGGGTTTGGGGTGGCGGTAGTTGCAACCTTTTTTCCCAAGTGGGGGTACGGCGGCATGACCGTGGTTTCGGCGCTGAACGCGATTCCGCTGGTTGCACTTTCTGTGATTATGAACCGTTGGTTCACCACCGGCATGGCGCAGAAAATCGGTGCGGTTACAATCGTGTGCATGGCGGCGATGGCGCTCAATGCTTACAACGGCCTGAATACCCTGAAGCCGTTTTCCATTGACTTAATGTACATGGCGGCGGCGGACAAATGGACGATTTTTCGCAAGCTGCGGCTGCCGAACTGCCTTCCTTATGTGTTTACCGCCTGCAAGATTAACATAGCGGCGTCCATTATCGCATCCATCATCAGTGAATATTTCGCCGCTTCAACCTCGGGCCTTGGCTTCGGAATCAAAGACAATCTGCGGAAAGCGGAGATGTCCATGGGCTGGTCCTATATTGTGGTTGCCTCCCTGGCCGGGGTTCTTCTTTACAGCATTATTGTTATAGTAGAGCGCAATGCCATCAAATGGCATGATTCACAAAGATAAATATTTTAGGAGTGATTTTCATGAAAAAGAGAAAAAATCTAGGTGTAATGTCCGTTGTTCTGCTCCTTGCAATCGTTTTGGGTGTCTTTTCCGGGTGCTCCTCAGGAACAACCGCGGGAAGCAGCGCCGCCCCTTTCGCTGACTCGGCCTCCCAGGCAGCTCCGGCTTCTTCCGCGGGCGGAGCGCCCACTAAAATCACCCTTCAGCTGAAATGGCTTCCCCAGTCGCAGTTCATGGGGTATTACCTTGCCAAGTCAAAAGGATATTACGCGGCGGAAAATCTTGATGTTGACATTCTTCCGGGCGGAAGCGACATCATTCCGGAACAGCAGGTCAGCAACGGTGTTGCAAACATCGGCGTAACCTGGACTTCAAGCCTAATGAAATATCAGGGTCAGGGCTGGAATCTTCAGGAAGTAGCACAGGTCTTCCAAAAGAGCGCCATGCTGCTTGTTTCCAAAAAAGGAAGCAATATTTCCAAACCGGAAGACTTGAAGGGCAAAAAAATCGGTTCCTGGTTCGGCGGAAACGAATATGAACTTTATGCTCTGCTGGGGAAACTCGGCCTTGACAAAGACAAGGATGTTCAGCTTGTACAGCAGGACTTTACGATGGATCAGCTGAAAGACGGTAAAATCGATGTTGCTCAGGCAATGACGTATAACGAATATGGACTTTTGCTCGAATCCGGCTACACGGACAAAACGCTGAACAAAATCGACATGAACGAACAGGGCGTCGCCATGCTGGAGGATTGCCTGTTTGTCAACACAGATTGGCTCGCTAAAAACGAAGATGTTTTGGTTCGTTTCCTGAAAGCCTCCATCAAAGGCTGGGCCGACGCCTGTGCGGACCCGGAAGCGGCCGGAAAAATTGTTTACAACGAAAACAAGAGCGTTTCCCTGGAGCATCAGGTTTACATGGCGAAAGAAGTCGCGAAGCTGGTCGTTCCCGAAGGGTTTGACAAAGCGAAAATCGGTTATATGGATACGGCGGCCCTCAAACAGACAGCCGATTACGCACTCAAATACGGCTTGCTGACCCAGGCTGCGGATCTTTCAAAAAGCGTTAACACAAAATATTGGGATCAGGCGGTCGCAAAGTGAGAAACAGTAAATAATGCTTGAGTTAAGCGGTGCGGGAACGAGTAGAATCTTTGTTTCCGCACCCTTAAATTCATTCATCGGTTCCGGCTGACGGTGCGCAAAAAGGAACCCTCACATACCGTATTTTCCATAGGATTTATTAATTCAAACAAATAAAAATTTCAGGCATCTGTAATCATGGTCTAAATTTGGTTTAGGAGGAGAATTTTTATGTATTCTTGTGATTTAAAGAGGATGGAAGACAAAATTAAAACCTTCAGCAAATGTGGCGATGCCGGGCATGGCGGAATCACCAGATACTCCCTTTCTCCGGCGGCAATTCAGGCAAGGAACGAATTTGTGAACAGAATGAAAGCGATTGGCGCAGCAATTGAAACGGACGATTTAGCCAATGTTTACGCGACTGTTGCCGGGTCGGACCCAAAGGCAAAGAGAATCGTTATGGCTTCCCATGTTGACTCCGTAAAGAACGGCGGAAATTATGACGGTATTTTAGGGGTTATGGGCGGCATGGAAGTGCTGGAAACAATCATTGCGGAAGGTATCCCGCATAAACATCCCATAACGGCAATGATCTGGACGAATGAAGAAGGTTCGCTTTATCCGCCTGCCATGATGTGTTCAGGGGTGGTATGCAATGACGTTCTGCCGGCTGCGATAGGGAAAAAATTTAAACTGGAAGATATGCTTGCGTCAAAAAGTATTTTAGACAGAACCGCGACTTTTGGGCAGGCGCTGGAGGCGTCAGGCTTTCAAGGCGACAGGAAAAACAGATTGAATGCGGATCAGTATAAAGCCATGTTTGAAATGCATATTGAGCAGGGGCCCATCCTTGAAGATGCCGGCAATGTTGTAGGCGCTGTGACCTGCGTACTCGGTATGTTTAATTACAGAATAAGATTTTTCGGGCAGGCCGATCACGCCGGAACAACGCCAATGCACAAGAGGCATGACGCGTTGTTTGCAGCTGCACAGGCGCTTGTTTTCCTCCATGCTGAAATCGATAAGCTGGGCAGACCGGAACTGGTTTATACAACCGGTGAAATTGTGTGCCATCCGTGTGTACATACGGTAATCCCCGACATGGTTGATTTCTCCATTGATGTAAGGCATGAAGATCCAAAGGTTCTGGAGCAGGTTCTTGCGATTATTAAGGCTCTTGAAACAAAGGAATGGGCAGGATGCAGATGTGAAGTTGAACTGGCATGGCAGAGGGATACAGTATATTTTGACAAAAAACTGGTTGGCTTTGTAAAGGCTGCGGCGGATGAAGCCGGAATCAAAAATCAGTTTATTGCAAGCGGAGCCGGGCATGATGCACAGTTTGCAAGCTACATGCTCCCTACAACAATGATCTTTGTCGTGTCAAAGGATGGCCATTCCCACTGCGAGCTGGAATATTCTTCACCCGAGGATTGCACAGCGGGGGCAACCGTGCTGCTGAATGCGGTGATAAAGGCTGACGCGGAATAAACCCGGCGCCGATCATGTGATAACAATTTATATCGTCATAATGCCAAAAGGCTGTCTGCAAATTGTCCTCAGGATAATTTGCAGATAGCCTTTTTTGTTGGACATATGCTATAATAAATCAAGACAATAACTTATATCAAAAAAATAGTAATTGAACAGAAATGATATAATGTGGAACCGATAAACGGAATAAGCGCAAGGCGCTGTTGAAAACCACAGGATAAAAGGAAACGGAGCGTACTCTATGACACAGTTGACAAGCGAGCCCCAAAAATCCCACCCGGCGCAAAACCCGGAACAGTGTCCGCTGCACCGGGAGTGCGGGGGATGCCAGCTGCAGAATATGAGCTATCCGCAGCAGCTGGAGTGGAAGCAGGCAAAGGTGGAGTGCGCGCTGGGAAAGTTTCACCGGGTGGAACCCATCATCGGAATGGAGCACCCGTATCACTACCGGAACAAGGTACAGGCGGCGTTTGCGCTGGACCGGAAAAAGCAGATCATATCGGGAATCTATCAGAAGAACACGCATAAGATTGTGCCGGTCGATTCGTGCCTGATCGAGGATGAAACAGCCGACCGGATTATTGTAACCATTCGGCGCCTTATGAAAAGTTTTCGAATGGAACCGTACGACGAGGTATCGCGGCGCGGACTTTTACGCCATGTGCTGGTAAAGCGGGGGTTTTCAACAGGCGAAGTGATGGTGGTGCTGGTGATGACATCACCGGTACTGCCTGCAAAGAACAATTTTATCCGAGCACTGCGTGAAGCACATCCTGAAATTACAACGGTGGTGCTGAACGTGAACGCCCGCCATACGAGCATTGTATTGGGTGAAACGGAAAAGGTGCTGTACGGGCCGGGATTTATCGAGGACAAACTGTGCGGATGCACGTTTCGCATATCGGCAAAGTCTTTTTATCAGGTTAACCCGGTGCAAACGGAGGTGCTTTACGGCAAGGCGATGGAATATGCGGCGCTTACGGGTACCGAAACGGTAATTGATGCTTACTGCGGTATCGGAACGATAGGACTGACCGCCAGCAGTCATGCAAAGAATGTTATCGGGGTGGAATTAAACAAGGACGCAGTGCATGACGCGATTGCAAATGCACGCCGCAACGGAATAAAAAACGCATACTTTCACACAGCGGACGCTGGCGAATTTATGAGTGCCATGGCAGAAGAAAAGGAACGTGCGGACGTGGTATTCATGGACCCGCCGCGGGCCGGCAGTGATGAAAAGTTCCTGAAATCGCTGGTAAAGCTATCGCCGAAAAAAATCGTGTATATTTCCTGCAACCCCGAAACACAGGAAAGGGATTTGCTGTATTTGACCGCCCATGGATATCGGGTAGAGAAAATTCAGCCCGTCGATATGTTTCCTCATACGGAGCACGTGGAGACCGTGATACTGATGACGTATTGTGGTCAGAAGGAAAAATAAGACGGGTTTACCATAAGGTGTTGTGGTTTTGGAGCAAAAAATGGGCAAAAATTAAGTTAAAAAGTGGATTTTGGGGCCCGATTTTTAGGGGTTTTTATAGATGACATTCGGAGTTTTGAGAATGACTTCCTAAACACACAAATTCTACAGAGGTAAAGCCAAAGGTATTGGAACCAAAAATTCTGATGCCTCTTTTTTTATTGCCTGATGCAGCCTGAAAAAAGACTGGCGGAAAACAAATTGCAAATGAAAGGATGCGAATCTTTTTCCCTCTGAAGATCATCACTTACCCCAAAAATAAATATGACGAGCGCGAATGGATGATACTCTGGAGAAAATCACTTCTGCGGAGGCCGTGGCGTGCGAGGATGCTATCTTCGCTGCCATCGCCAAAGACAACCGGCACTTTGAAAACGACCGCGGCCTTGCGGAATATATCTATGAGGATGTCCATGAAAGGCGAACCTAACAAAGAAGCCGCCGTGCAGGCGGCTTCTTAAGCGATTATAGTTGCTGGGTTAGTCCGTATGTGCGAAGGCGCTGATTTCGATTAGTTGCTCAGGTGACGATAGGCTAGTCACACCGATGAGACTGCCGGCGGGCCGATGTCGTCCAACGTATTCTTTAAACAGCTGGATGACTGGCTCAGAATGCTCTTGCGCGTTTGTTAGATAGATCTCCACATAAGCGAGGTTGAACTTCGTGACACCAAATCCCGCCAGTACGCGATCGAGATTTTCCAGTGTCTGCCGGGTCTGTGCTTCGATATCGCCCTCGCCAATGAACGCGCCCTTCATATCGTGGGAGAATTGTCCCGAAATGTAGATGCTGCCGTTGATACTGTAACCTTGCGTAATACCGTGATCCCAAAGATCATGATTGTAGGTTTTAACATTAGCCATTTTTTGCTCTCCTTTACTTTAAAGTAGGATCAGTATATAATGAAAGCAAACAAAAAACCAGTACGCACTTTTTTGATAGGTACTACCAGAAAGGATAGTGTAGATATGAGCATGGCTGATTATAAAGAAAAAGGTAATATTCACGAGACGCCTTTTGGTTATACATTGTCAGTAATTGGTGGTAAATGGAAAATGCTTATTATTTACCTCCTGGCAGAAAACCAACCCGTTCGCTTTAATGATATGAAAAGACGAATAGGGACTATTACTTTTAAAACATTGAGTTCACAACTTAAAGAATTGGAAGCAGATGGCATGGTGAGACGGAAAGAGTATCCTCAAGTTCCCCCTAAAGTCGAGTACAGTCTTACAGATAAAGCTGAAACTCTATTACCAGTCTTGGAACAATTATGTGAATGGGGAGCAGAAAACCTAAATCAAAGTTTCCCTCCATCGGTAAAAATATAAGTTGGAAATATTACATCGTATTCTTCTTTTTTGAAAAAATTTAACTATCTTTTTGAAAAACACTCTGCCGCCAAAGCCCTACCAGCTTTAAGCGGCATCTTTTTTGACTGTTCAAGGCATACAGAGGTCTGTTGCTTGCTTGAGCGGGCATAAAGTCTTGGAAACAAATGGTTCAGGTCAATTTCTATGCGGTGACACGGATGACGAGAAAGCTGGAGGTTACTTATGACAAAGAAACTTCGCAAAATGCTCTGCAATGTGAATGCTCCGTCAACGGTAGCGCTTATGCGCCTGATTGACACTCAGAGCAAGATGACAATCTGCAATTGGTGTATCAGCTACGCCGAGGCAAATATTCTCCCAATATTTGAGAAGCATTGCCCAAACGACAATCGCCCGCGAAACGCGCTGAATGCAGCCCGTGACTACCTTGCCGGAAAAATAAAATTTCCCGTGGTCAAAAACATCATTCTGAATGAATGCCACGCCGCAGCCCGCGAACTTGACGCGGACCCCGCCGCGCAGGCGGCGGCTCGCGCCTGTGGGCAAGGCGCTGCGGTTGTTCATACGCTGTCGCACTCCATTGGGATTTGCTTCTACGGTGCAGCGGCGGTAGCCTATGACCGTGTCGGGCTAAACGAGACCGCCGAAGTATATAATAAAATCGCCGAGGAAGTTTGCGCCGATATGACAGCGGCTTTGCATGCCGTGGCAGTCGAAGACGAGCCTAATCCGGCGAAAATTAAATGGACTTGCTGAGGAGGTGCTGTTATGTGGAAATGTCCAAAATGCGGACGGGAATTCAAAAATGCGGAGCAAAGTCATTTCTGCGGTAAAATCATTACCATCGACGATTACATCGCTGACCAGCCTGTGGAAGTTCAGCCGCCCCTCCAAGCCGTCCGCAAAACAATCCGCGCTGCCGCGCCGAACGCAACAGAGAAAATCTCGTGGCAAATGCCGACATTCTGGCAGGGTGAAAATATTGTCCACTTTGCGGCGTTCAAAAACCATATCGGGATTTACCCAGGCGGCGAAGCGGTGGGTGTGTTTGCAGAGCGGCTGGCAAGCTATAAAACAAGTAAGGGCTCGATTCAGCTTCCGCTTGATCAGCCGATTAACCACCGGTTAATCGCGGACATTGTGCGCTGGCGCGTGGAACAGGCAAAGAGCGGAGTATCCGCTTACGCCGAACCGACAGCACGGGAACGGTACCCAATGCCGGACTTCATCTCTGCCGCTCTCGACCGGAGTAGCCTGTGGGGACGATATCGTGCCAGACCGCCCTATCAGCAGAATGATTATATCGGGTGGATTACGCGCGGCAAGCGGGAGGAAACCTGCCAAAAACGGCTCGCCCAGATGCTTGAAGAATTGCAATCGGGCGATGCCTATATGGGTATGGCGTACAACGCCAGGAGCTGAATCGGCTTGTTCCACGGCACAGATAAAATTGAAAAATGCCGTATCGATATTCCTGCGAACGGACAAAGAGAAAAGCACAGACCAAACATCAAAATGAGCCCATCCTTCCATACAATTGTGAATCGTTGAAAATAATTCATAAAGAAAGGAGCGTAAAAGCAATTTTGCTTTTACGCTCCTTTCTTTATGAAAATTTAAAAAACTTAATCGCCCGCAGGGCCACGGAGTTCCTATAAATTTTATAAGGCTAACAGAAAATTAATAAAAAGCCAATATTGTGCTATTTTTTATGGAAAAACAGACAAACTATCTGTAAAGAGATACCGCCATATGCGGAGATTTCTTAAATAGGGGGGAGCTTCCATTGCAGATTTTCTGGAAAGAAATTAGGCTTTATATAAATTCACCGCTTCTGCTGGCTGTTTTACTGATACTGATTTCATTGTTCTGCTTTGTTTTATTAATACTGTATTACCGAATTAGACTTTTTACTAAGAAAATAAATTTTTCGGTTTATTCTCCGGAAGAAGACAAACCGGGCCCGAGCGAGTGGGAGAAGCAGATGCTTGATTTGGCAGAAAGCCACGGTCAGGTCAGACTGACCGGATATAGCTTTGTTCTGAATGACCGCAATCAGGCCGCCTATAAAAAACTGAATCAAACCAGAAACAGCATCTCAGCTGTCCCCACCGATATCATTTCCCTGATTCCGGCAGCGCGCTGGCTCTTTGACAATTTCCAGATGCTGTACCGGGAAATTAAAAAAGTGACCGCCTCGGGAACGGGTTATGCCGTATTGCCGGTCCTGAAGGGAAAGGAATACCGCAACTTTCCCCGCATTTACGTTGTGGCAAAAAAGATGGTATCTCTTTCCGGCGGGCACCTGAGTGAAGAAAATATTTCCGTGATGCTGAGGGCTTATCAGCAGAAGATACCGCTTACGGACAAAGAAATCTGGGTCTTGCCGGAAATACTGGGCTTTTGCCTTCTCGAAGAGATCATTGCAATCGCGGATGAAATTCTTCATATGGTTGATGTAAAGTCGAAGGCGGAAGAATTCCTCCGGGATAAGCTGGCAAATCAGCAGGGGCCGGCCGATATATCATCCCTGCTTTGCAAAATAGAGGATAACTTAGGGCCGAACCACTCGTTCCATGCCCATGTAATACATCTGCTGAAAAATATGTCGTTTGATGAGGCGTCCATTCAAAAATATCTGAAATATCATTTTGTTTCCCAAGGAAGACCGATGAAGACCTCCGGCATATTTCTGGAAGAAGGAAAGATTGAATCCTTTCTCGAAACAAGCATCCGAACTTTAATTGTCAGCCTGCGTGATATCAATGAAGTGGATGAGGAAAAATTCTTTCAGGAATATTCCTGTCTGGAGCAGATTTTATCACAGGATCCGGACGGCGTCTATCAAAAGATGGATCTGGAATCCAGGGGCATGTACCGCGGAGTTATTGTCAAATTGTCGCTCCGTTCCCGGCTGACGGAAGAAAAGATAGCGAAGGACTGCCTGGAACTGGCGGTACAGGGGAGGGAGGATCTTCATGGTTCCCATCATGTGGGAACCTATCTTTTGGGTAAGGGTTATCCCATTTTGAAAGCGAAAGCGTTAGGAAAGCCGATCCCCAAAAGCATCAGAAAAAAAATGAACGTAAAGGGCTTCCTTTATTTCCTTGCCCTGTTCCTTATGATTGCGGGACTGAGCGCCTGCCTGCTCTTTGCTTTCCGAACTCTTGGCGGGCTGCAGAGTACCGGCCGGTCTGTAATTACCCTTCTGGCGGCGATGCCGCTGCTGATGGGCATTTCTATAGAGATCACAAATTTTATATTTACCAGAAGAATTGTAGCAAAGAAAATTCCTTCCCTGAACTATCTGGAAGAAATACCGGAGGAAGCAAGAACCTTTGTGGTCATGCCGGTTATCGTTTCTTCGAAGGAACAGGGTTTGGAGTACATGGATCGTCTTCAAAAGCATTATCTGGCGAACCAGCAGCCGAACCTTTACTTTGCATTGCTGCTTGATTTTGAGGATTCCCCGGACCAGTTCATGTCGAAGGACAGGGTGATTGAAAGTGTTCTTACCGCGCGTATGAAGGAACTGAATGAGCTTTATCCGTCGGAACACCAGCGCTTCTCCCTGTTCTTTCGCGGCCGTAAATGGAATAAAGCGGAGAACTGTTACATGGGATGGGAGCGTAAGAGAGGAAAGCTGGAAGAGTTTAATTCCATTTTAAATGGGGAAGGAAAGGAGAATACCACCTTTTCCTCCGTTTACTGCGACCAGGAACTTCTTACCACTTTCCGGTATGTGATTACACTGGACGCGGATACAAATCTGATCCGTGACAATGCCGCAAAACTGGTCGGACTGATTGATCATCCTTTAAATAGACCAATTTTGGACCTTGCCAAGCAAAAGGTGAAGGAGGGCTATGTCATTATACAGCCCTCGGTCAGAAATCATATTGTAGATAAGAACGGCAGCAGATTTACGAAAATCTTTGAAGGGGAATCGGGCCTTGCCCATTATGGAACCGTAATATCGGACATCTATCAGGATATTTTTAACGAAGGAATTTATATCGGGAAGGGCATCTATGATATAAAAGCCTTTCACAAGGTGCTTCAAAATAAGGTGCCGGAAAACCGGATTCTCAGCCATGATCTTTTTGAGAGCTGCTATGCACGAACGGCTTTTTCCAGCACAGCCAAAATTATGGACAGTTTTCCAAACAGCGTTTTATCCTTTACCAAAAGGGAACACCGCTGGCTGCGCGGTGACTGGCAGCTGCTGCCCTGCTTATTTATGAAGAAGACCCCCGACGGGGGGAACTTGCACGCACTGTCAAAATGGAAAATCTTTGACAACTTAAGAAGAAGCCTGGTTCCCCTGAGCAAGACTCTGTTTGTATTGCTGAATCTGGCATGGATACCAAAAGCATATTATCTTTGGCTGCCCTTTGTTTTCTTTAACGATATATTTAACCTGGTGATTTTGCTGCTTGCAGTGGTTAACCAGAAGCTGGTTCGGCCAAAGCTGGCACTTGTTTATAAAAGCTTCTTGCAGGAGCTTGCTGTAATGGTGGAAAGGGCATTCCTGGAGTTTACCATCACTCCTTACCGCGCTTATATCGCATCCGATGCAATTATCAGGACTCTGTATCGGATTTTTATCAGCAAAAAAAATCTGCTTCATTGGAATACGGCGGAAGCGGTGGATGCCTCCATTGTCAATACCAGAAAAGGATATTTTCTTACCATGTGGAGCTCCTTTCTTCCGGCGCTTGCGCTTGTAATCATTTTATTTACGGGATATTTGAACCCCGCAGGAATAATTCTGACAGCAATTGTAATTGCCGACTGGAGCATTGCCTTTGAAATCGCATACCGAATCAGCCAGCCGGAAAACAAGCTTTACCCGAGGGATAAAACACAGGACAGTGAGCTGCTTCTGGATACTGCGCGCAGAACCTGGCAGTTTTTTCAGGAGTTTTCCACGAAGGAAAATAACTGGCTCTGTCCGGATAATTATCAGATTTCAATGGTCGAAAAAGTCAGTGATAAAACATCGCCGACCAATATCGGACTTCAGTTTCTGGCAATCCTGTCAGCCAGGGATTTGGGGTTTGAAACCTTGAGCGCTACGGTGGAAGCCGTAGAAAACCTGATGGAAACGGTTCAGAAGATGCCGAAGTGGAAGGGGCATCTCTATAACTGGTATCATATTCAATCCCTGGAGGTGCTCAGCCCCGCCTATATATCAACCGTTGACAGCGGTAATTTCCTGGGGCATCTGGTCGCCCTGAAAAACGGCCTTTTAGAGCAAATCGACAAGCCGGTTTATCCGGACAATTTTCTGTCCGAACTTAGGGCTGCGGTGAAAAACAGTAATGACGAAATTCAGTTGAGAACGGGCAATTCTGCCGGGAATAGGCTCAGGGACCGGTATCAAAAAATAGGCGAACTGATCGAAGAGATTGCGGAGATTCGAAAAAACTTAAGCGAGAGGAAGCTGAAACCGTCTGCTGATTACCGCTGGACCGGATATTTGATGAACCTCATCGACAGCACTGTCCGTGAAGCGGAGGACCTGGAACTGAAGGAAGAGAACTTTTCTTCTTATCCAGCGCTTGGCCGCATTGCAGCAAAGGACAATCAACCCACGAATAGCATGGTGAGTCGGGTCAAAACGCTCAGTAATCAAATAGACTGCATTTTAGCGAATGTTGATTTTCATTTTTTATTCAACGAAAAGAGAATGCTGTTTCATATCGGGTATCATGTATCCTCGCACACGCCGGATGACGGCTGCTATGATCTGATGGCTTCGGAATCGGCACTTACGAGCTTTCTTGCGATTGCCATGGGGAAAGTGCCGTTAAAGCATTGGTATAAATTGGGAAGACCCCTGACCATTGTCAAGGGCATTCCGTGTTTCGTTTCCTGGAGCGGGACGATGTTTGAATACCTGATGCCGAATCTTGTCTTCAAAGAATATGAGGGCTCCGTCTATGCGCAGACCTCCAGGGCAGCGGTGCTTCAGCAAATGCAGTATGCAAAGGAAGCGGCCATACCCTGGGGAATATCGGAATCACAATATTATCGTTTTGATTTAAACTCAAATTACCAGTACAAAGCCTTCGGCGTTCCAAAGATAAGACTCCAGCCAGTTCGCAGGAATTCCCTGGTGGTTGCTCCCTATGCAACGATGCTGGCACTGGATGTCGCAGAAGAGGAATGCATGAGCAATTTAAAGCGGCTGAAGGAATTAGGTGCCTTCGGCGCTTACGGCTTCTATGAATCCGTCGATTTTAACGTACCGAATTCTGTGGAACTGAAGCCTTATTGCATTGTCAAATCCTATATGGCGCACCATCAGGGGATGAATCTGGCTGCGATTAATAATTATCTGAATGGGGGAATCCTTCGGGAGCGGTTTCATGCGGAGATGATGATAAAGGCGTCAGAAGTGCTGCTGGAAGAAAAACGCCAGTCCTATTTAATTTCCATCGCCCGGCACGGGTATACGGTAAAAATCGGAAGGCCCCTTTTTAAAGAGGATATTTACAGCAACCGGTCTGTCAACAGTACAGGGGTGAATTCGCCGGTTGTAAATTATCTGTCAAACGGCAAGTATTCACTGATGATCACTTCGGACGGGGACGGCTTCAGCAAATATGAGGACCGGATGCTTTACCGCTGGCGGCCGGATATTTACGCGGATACAGGCAACTATATCTATATTAAGGATCTGAATCAGGGCAAACTTTGGAGCGCCGCCTATCATCCCACAAGAACGGAGCCGGAGGATTACCAGGTGGTTTTCTGCCCGCATCAGGCGGAATTTAAACGCAGGGACGGGGATATCTCGTCGGACATGATTGTCAGCCTGGATGCGGACCATAACTTTGAGATACGCAAGGTTACGCTTACCAATCACGGGAATAAGGAAAAGCGGCTGGAAGTGACCAGTTATCTGGAGGTGGTGGATGATACCTACCCGGCAGAGTTAAGCCATCCCGCCTTCAATAAGCTCTTTCTGGAAAGCGAGTACCTGGAGGAGCAAGAAATCTTCCTTACAAAAAGACGGCGGAAGAATCAGGATGACAACCCCTATGTAATGCACATGGTAAGAACGGGAACGAAGCTATGCAAAAAATTGGAATATGAAAATGACAGAAAACACTTTATCGGAAGAAACAATACGCCGGAGAACCCGGATTCCGTCGTGAACAGCACTGACTTTTTCAATCATTCAGGTTTTTGCAATGATCCAATTATGAGCCTGCGGGTACAAATCTGCATAGGCGCCGGCGAAACCGCATGCATTTCTTTCATTACCGGAGTGTGCGACAGTAAGGAGGAAGCAATAAAAATCGCAGGGGAATTGAATGTAAGTTACCGGATTGATGATGCTCTGGAGAAATTCAGGCTTCAAAAGAATCTGGAGTTAAAGTATCTGGAGATTACCAGAACCCAGCTGGACGCCTTTCAGAATTTGATTAGTCCGGTCTTCTACGCTGCGGGCAGTTACCGGGGGCCGAATGAAAATATAAGACGGAACTTTATGGATCAGAGCTTCTTATGGAAATTCGGTGTATCCGGCGATCATCCCATTCTGCTTTTAATGGTTCGGTCCATTGAAGAGGAAAGAATCGTAAAAGATGTATTAAAGGCTTACGAATATCTAAGGATTAACCACGTTATGGTGGATCTGATTATCCTGATTGATTCCAAGAGCGGTTATCTTCAGGAGGTGGATGAATTAATCAACGATATGACGAGCTCTCTTCGAATTTATGATTCCGCAAGCGAGAAGCCGAGCTTTTTTACACTGCATACGTATGAGATGAAACCGGCCGAGATTGATTTGCTGTATACGGCAGCGCGGGTTGTATTTTCAGAGAAAACAGGAATTTATTTTACCAATACAAAAGAAAATCTGTATGAGCTACTTGAGAATTATTAGCCCTTAAGGAGGAAGTGGCCTTGGACACAGCATATGCACCAGCGGCACAGGGGAAAGAAACAGAGGATCATGAATTTTTTAACGGATTCGGAGCATTTGCTTGTGGGGGCAAGGAATATGAAATTCTGCTGGAGGGCGATAACAGGCCGCCGGCACCCTGGATTAATGTTATCTCAAACAAAAACTTTGGATTTCAGATATCGGAGTCGGGTGCGGGCTTTACCTGGAGTATCAACAGCAGGGAAAATAAGCTTACGCCCTGGTCCAACGACCCCGTAAGTGACAAAGCCTCCGAATCAATCTATATTCTGGATGAAATAACCGGTGAGGTAATGACCCCTATGTCCCTCGGAAGGTCTGACCGGGGTGTTTACCGGGTAAGGCATGGCTTTGGATATAGCAGGTTCCTTCATGAGGAAGCGTTTGTTGATCAGGAGCTGACTGTTTTTACCCCTTTGGACGAGTCATTGAAGCTGTGGAACCTTAAACTGACAAACCGTTCGGATAAAGTGAAGTATCTGAGTCTGACCTATTATGTGGAATGGGTTATGGGCACACAGAGGGAGCATACCAATCCCTATATTCTGACCTCCTATGACAATGAGCATGAATGTTTCTGCGCTAAGAACATCTATACCATGAACTTTCAAAACGTCTATTCCTATCTGTTCTCCGGTGAAACAATCGCCGGTTATACCGGAGACCGACAGGAGTTCCTGGGGCAGAGGGGCAGCATCCGGGAACCGCGGGGAGCGGAAGTTAAGCTGTCCTGCAATACGGGTATAGGCTACGACCCCTGTGGAGCGATTCAGGTATCCGTTGTAATACAGCCGCAGGAAAGTAAGACGGTGCTGTTCGGGCTCGGGCAGAGCAGCAGCCTTAACGAGATATATAAAATCAAAAAGAAGTACGGGGATGCTGCCGCCGCCGAAAAGGAGCTTGACAGGGTAAAAGTCTATTGGGATGAATTATTGGGAACCGTTCAGGTGAAGACGAAGGACAGGGCAGTCGATATCATGGTGAACGGCTGGCTGCTCTATCAAACATTATCCTGCCGCATTCAGGCAAGAGCGGGCTTTTATCAGTGCGGCGGAGCGTATGGGTACCGGGATCAGCTTCAGGATACCCTTTCGCTTCTCTTGGCGGATTCGAGTATTCTGCGCAGGCAAATTCAAATTGCCTGCGGCAGGCAGTTCGAAGAAGGGGATGTCCAGCATTGGTGGCATCCTCCGATGGGAATCGGGGTAAGAACGAGAATATCCGATGATTTACTGTGGCTGCCCTATTGCACCGCCGCCTATATCCGGAGCACCGGGGATTCCGCAATTTTAAAGGAATCAGTGCCTTACATCAAGGGCCCGTTGCTGAAGGAGAATCAGCAGGATGTAATGTTCACCCCGGAAGTATCCGAGCGCTGTGAAAGTGTTTACGAGCATTGCAAAAAAGCCATCGACCGAACCGGCTTCGGCGAACACGGCCTTCCTCTCATGGGGGGAGGTGACTGGAATGACGGGATGAATGAGGTAGGAATGCTGGGGAAGGGGGAGAGCGTTTGGCTGGCCTGGTTTTTGTTTACCGTATTGGGTGACTTCATTCCTTTGTGCTATCAGGAAGGCGATGCGGCCTACGGGCGGGAACTGGAACAGAGGCGCGAAGCTCTGCTTCAGAGCATTGAAGAACATGCCTGGGACGGGGAGTGGTATCTTCGGGCTTTTTATGACGACGGCTCGAAGCTCGGGTCAAAGGAAAACGACGAATGCAGGATAGACTCCATCAGCCAGTCCTGGAGCGTAATATCAAAGGGGGCAAAAAAGGAACGGGCGAACACGGCGATGCAGTCGGCGCGGCGTTATCTGGTAAGGGAGAAGGAATCCCTTTCCCTGCTTTTGGCGCCTCCCTTTAATAAGACAAGCAAAAACCCGGGTTATATCAAAAATTATATCCCCGGCATACGGGAAAACGGCGGACAGTACACCCACGCGGCGGTTTGGTTGGCAATTGCCGCATCGATGCTGCATGACTGTGACATGGCGCAAACCCTGTTCACCATGCTGAACCCGATTTGTGTTACGCAAAACAGGAAAGATGCGCTCAGGTACGAGAAGGAACCGTATGTAATGACAGCGGATATATCCCTCAGCCCGCCCTATACCGGAAGAGGCGGCTGGAGCTGGTATACCGGTTCTGCGGGATGGATGTATCAGGGGCTGCTAAACTGGTTTCTGGGCATTCGGAAAGAGGGAAATGAGCTGGTCATCGATCCGGCGACGCCCGCAAGCTTCGGGGATTTTTCCGTTGAATATAAGTACGGGAGGTCTCTTTATGAAATCAGGGTTGAAAGCAGAAGCAAAGGAACACTGACAACGGAAGCGATCACTGTAGACAACAGGTTGATTCAAGGGAACAGAGTTTTATTGGAGGATGACGGTAAAAAGCATCGGATTGTTGTATAGTCCCTTGCTTTGCCTGGAGAAAGGCGTTAAAAGCAGAAGGCGAAAGAGAGTACGTCCATCTGTTACGCGGTTAAAATCTTCTTGTGCTCTTGGATTTAACATAGCAAAGAATATGATTGAACGGACAAAAGGAATGTTCTGGGAGCCCAAGGCGTTGGCGATGTCTCTTATGTCAGGTAATAACAAAGGATCCGGTTTCCTGCAAAAGTAAGCAGGAAACCGGATCTTTTGTTAATAAGAGAAAATGCACTGGAATACGGAATGTATTCTTAATGCAGACGTTTTTTACATTGCGAATTTTCTAAATTGAAACCGAGTCAAGGCTCAAGCAGAAGCCTTCTTATAAGTGTTAGTTGATCTCCTGAATGCTGTTCAGTGACGTTACGCAGCCCAGAATTTGTAAAATTTCCGCATGGGGACGGTTTTCCTTTGTTTGCACTGTGAGCAGAACGGAAGTCGCTTTTTTCCCCATGTTTTTATTTTTTATAATCTGAATATCGGAAACCTCGAGCTGGTTTTCCTTCGCAAGGTTGATAAAGGCCCCCAGACCCATCGGATTTTCAAATTCCAGATAGAGTTGGAGAATAGTGGATTTACTCCGCATCACATCATCGAGCTTGTGCAAGATGCTCATGACAAAGAAAATCGTGATCCCGCCGATAATAGCCCCTTCATAAAAGCCGATTCCAATGGCAAGGCCAATGCATGCGGCGGCCCACAGGCCGGCTGCCGTGGTCAGGCCCCTGACCTGGTTTTGTCCGGTAATGATAATGGTACCGGCGCCCAGAAAGCCGATGCCGCTGACTACCTGCGCGCCCAGCCGGCCGATGTCACCCGCATGAAAGGACTGATAGATGTATTGGTTTGTCATCATTACCAGCGTTGAACCCAGGCACACGAGAATGTAGGTACGGAAGCCTGCGGGGTGTCTTTTGCGGCCCCGCTCCAGCCCAAGGACGCCGCCAATGAGCACGGACAGAAGAATGCGTATGCAGATGGAAAGAATGTTAAGATTATGCAGAACCTCAATTTCGCTGATGATTCCAGTTGAGTTCAGTATAAGAAATCGCCTCCTTTAAAAGTTGCCTCCGGTCTGTGACGTCTTCCGTGCAACAAATCGCAGTTCTTAGTTTGCCGCGCTTAAGGGAGATAGCTGATACAACTCATCCATGGGATGTGACGCGGTATCCCGATATATGGAAGCGCCTGACTCAAATAAAACGTAAATATCCTGGCCCATGCTTTCGATGGATTCGGTCATCGGAGGGGCGGTTATGCTTTTCGCGAGTACCTTGTCATCCAAAAACCAGAGAGGCACGCTTGTGTCATTGATTTTCACGTTCTTGGCGGGAGCTGTCTTTAGTACGTTTGGGTATATCAGCAGATGAGAATCGTTTTTTCGCCCATAGGACTCGCTTAGAATGAATTCACCGGAAGAAAGGCGGGTCATTCCCTGAATTTTGCTTGGAATAGACAGAATGTAATCCGGCGTGGCCTCCGTGAAATTATCACGGTAATGGGACGGGCTCAGTTCATTTTTGGCGGAGGAATCCAGTTTGTAACCGACTACCCACGAAAAGTGATTGGAGCCGTCCGGGGCGGTCATGTGGTGGCTTTCATCCGTGTTGTAACTTCCCCCCGCAGTGTAGAAATCCCCAATCCAGAGCACGCCGTCCACACAGTTACCCAGGGAAGCGCGGGTCGGCGTCTGAAAGTGATCCGTAAATTTCACGGATCCCAGATCCGGGGCGACATTCAGATCGGTAATCTGAATCCGGTGGGCAACCCCGTCGCTCATGACCCAAATGCCTCTGTCGCTTGCCGCGACGCCTCCGGCGTGTCCGTTATACGGGGTTCCATCTTCATTTGACAGATTAACCGACTTGAGCAGTTTGCCACTTTTTGCATCTACAACGGCCAAAACAGACGGACTTTTATCCTCTAAATAGTACGATATGACAAAATATTTCTCCGAGGGAACGTAGCACATTCCCTGTGGAACCAGACCTTCCTTCAGGCCGGGTACGATGAAAGCAGGTTTTCCTGCGCTGTAAAATTCAGAATACGCATTTTTGGATGCGTCCGGCACAACGTCAGTCTGGGTCGGGCCCGCATTGGAAGCGGCGCCCTGCGAAGAGGACGAAACGGCGGGCAAAGAAGACGCGGACGCTGCGGAAGAACCCGAAGAAGTTTGCTTTGCGGCGCAGCCCGCAATCATGCTGAAACTGACCAGTACGGGTGCCAGAAATGCACAAATTATTTTTTTCATAATGCTGAAAATCCTCCCCATTCGGATCCGCATCTAATTTTGCGGACCATGGCAAATCTTAAGCAAACATGCGATCAAGTCGGAAGTCAGACCGCTTTTGCGGATTTCTGTTCCAGCAGCTTTTTCAGGGTGCTCGGACGGTTGGTAATAATGGCGTAAACGTCCATGCCGACCAGCCGCTGCATATCTTCTTCCCTGTCCACAGTCCATACCTGCGCGCCGATATGGTGCCGGTTCATTTCCTGCAGGTTTTCCTCCGTCACGAATGGAAAATGCGGGTTGATAAAGTCGATTCCGTTCTGTTCGGCATACGCGCCCGCCTCGATTTGCCAGCAACTTGTCAGGAATGCACATTTGATTTCCGGTGCAAGTTTTTTGCAGAGAGCCATGGAGTGGTGGTTGAAAGAAGAAAACATTACTTTTTCTGTGATCCCGAATTCACGGATCAGGTCAATGACTTTCTCTTCCATACCGTCATAGCGAAAAACGCCGTTTTTCAATTCCATATTGGTGAAAACGTTTTTATCCTTTATGTACCCAAAATATTCCTGCAAAGTTGGAATCGGATTAAACCCAAAGGATCCGTCGAACCCGTTGCTTGCATCAAAACGCTGAAGCTCATTCAGAGTAAAATCTTTAACAAATCCGGGGCGGTTTGCAGTCCGTTTTGTTGTTTCGTCATGGATGATTACCGGTACGCCGTCCTTGGTGAGCTGAACATCCAATTCAATTCCGTCGCATTCGGCTTCGACCGCCTTGCGGAAGGCAAGCATGGTATTTTCCGGATACTTCTCACTGAATCCTCTGTGCGCAATATTTTTTGTCATTGTAAAAGTCCACCTTTATAAATTTATTGGTTTATCCATTGCGGTCCTCTTGGGCCCTATGGATTGCTTTTGCTTTCTTCTCTGGGCGGCGCCGTTGTGCCGCGCACAATCAGCCGCGGCTGATATTCGACGCGGATAATGCTGTTGGGCAACACGCCTTCCGTGTCCAGATTGGTAATCCGGCTCAGCAGCATTTCAAATGCGTTGCGTCCTTTTTCCTGAATGTGATGCTCCACCGTCGTCAGAGGGAGGGAGATGAGCTGCGAAGGGAAAATATTATCGAAGCCGCATACGCTGTAGTCTTCCGGAACACGGTAATGCTCAGACCCCAGCGCGTCGATGATCCCATAAGCCACCATATCGTTCACCGCCGCAAACGCCGTGATTTTTTTTTGCGACAGGCATTCTTTGGTGAGTTGGTATCCAACGGCATGCTCGATCATGGGGGTGTTCAGGTCTTCCTGTGGGGAAAAGGCCTTGGATTTGACCAGAATGCTTCCATTTTCACATTCCTTTCGGAAAGTGTCCTGCAGACCTTCCAACCGTTTGACCCGGGCCGTGTTGTTTTGATTTAAGGTTGTGGAAATATAGGCGATGTGACGGTGACCCAGTTCAATTAAATGCTGGGCAATGATCACGCCGGCCTTGTAGTTGTCGACTTCCACAGTGTCGACGCCGACTTCCTTATTTCGGTCGCCGATTACCACCACTGGGATGGAGCAGTTGATTTCTTCGACCAGTTTGCCCGCAAGGGGAATTGCGGCGAAAATAACGCCGGCAATGTCTGTATTCTGCAGAATCGACAAAAAGTAGATTTCGTTTGCCGGATCACGATAAGTATTGAAAACAAAAGTGCTGTATTTTTTTGCCCGCGCGGCCTGTTCAATCGATTGGATCAGGGCGGAATAATACGGGTTGGTAACGGTCGGGCAAAAAATTGCAATAACCCTTTTGTCAAAAAGTTTTGCGGACTTGCCGGACTGGCCGGGTTTGCGGTAATGAATTTGTTCTGCCGCCTCGTGTACCCGCCGGATGGTTTCCTCTGAAAAGGACATTCCACTTTTGCCGTTTAAAATCATTGAAACGGCAGCCTGTGACAAACCGGTCATTTTTGCAATATCACCGAGGGTGGGCTTTGATGATAGGCTCATAAAATCTACACCGCTCCTACTAAATATTTTAATCATTATTATACACACATTGAAGAGAAATGCAAGATGTATTTTCTTTAAATTTCAAAAATGATTAATTTATTTTATGCATAATATATTTTATATTTCATAGAAATTAGTATTGACATTAGCCAAATTTATTGCTAAACTGAAAGTCGAAAATTGAAATTACGCAAAATATCTGCTAGAAAATTGGAGATTATCTAATAAATATTAATTAATAAATAATTGAAAATTTAGTCAAAATTCAGTACGTTCAATACTGGAAAACGGAGGGAAAATATGAACATCTATTATTCGGAATTATATCTGATTGGTGGAGATGCCGTTCAAAATGTGGATAGAATGATTGCGGACGGGGCAGAAAACATCGAAGTGATGCTGGATGGACCGGGCTGGGACCGTTTTGACTTCCGAATAGATGCTGTCGCCGCCGAACTGAAAAAACGCCCCGTAACCTATTCGGTACATACGCCGGTTTGGGACACAAACCTTACAAGTGAAAATTATTTTGTCCGCCAGGGGGTAATGGAATCGCTAAAGCAGTCAATTGTTCTGGCTTCCAAACTGAATGCTTCCCACGTGGTAGTCCATCCCGGCTTTTGCCAGAGCCCGTTCTTCAAAAAGGAGACGGCAAGGAAGCGGGCGGAGGAGTCCGTTTTGCAGCTTTTGGAATTTAACCGGGACTACGGGATGCTCCTCCTGATGGAAAACGTGGGCAACAAAAAGAACTCGATTTTTACCATGGAAGAATACGCCGGATTTTTAAACGAATTCCCCAAAGAGGCGGGGTATCTGGTGGATATCGGCCACGCGCACATGAACCATTGGAACCTTACCGAACTGCTTCTGGCGGTACAGGATCGTCTTTATGCAGTTCATATTCACGACAATGACGGAGCGGGGGATCAGCACTGCCCCATGGGGGAAGGCAATACGGAATGGGATTCCGTATTCTCTACGATTCGTTCTATGGGCAGGGATATCAGTTTGGTACTGGAATACAACACCGGTGTTCCGGGCGAAAAAATGTCGGAGGGGCAAAGGCGCCTGAAGCGTTATTTCAATTTGTAAAATAACGCGGTGAGGGAGGATTGGCGATTGATGCGGGCGTTGGCCCTAGACATTGAGGGCCGGGGCCTGATCAAAAATATTGGCAGGAGTTTAATTTTGAAAAGGAGAGTAAGGTTATGAAAAGACTATTGGCACTAATTGTTTGCGCAGTGCTTGTTTGCACGTCATTTGCCGGGTGCGGCAGCGGCGCGACGGGCACGACCGGAAGTCAGGGGGGGGATTCGAAAGCGGATACCACTTCTGTGGATGCTTCCAAATATGAAGTTACAAAACCAATCACCATTGAATGGTGGCATGCACTGGAGTCCCAATATACGCCGTTGGTGGAAAAAATGGTCAAAGACTTCGAGTCAAAAAACCCGAACATCAAGGTCAAGGCGATTTATCAGGGCAGCTACAGCGATTTGAATGAAAAGCTTGCAGCCGCGCAGGCAGCCGGAACGACACTGCCCGCCATTACGGCCGCCAATACGCCGTATGTGGCGCAGTATGGCGCCTCCGGACTGTGCGAGGATTTGGACGGTTACATAAAAGCCACAAAATTTGATGTGGACGATTTCGGCGCCGGCATGATCGCGGCCTCCAGTTATCAGGGGAAAAAGGTTGCACTTCCGTTCCTGATTTCTACTCAGGTGATGTTCTACAATAAGGACATCGCGGATAAAGAAGGTATTACGCTGCCTGAAAAGTGGGATCAGATGGACGATTTCCTGACCAAGACAACCAAAGTCTCCGGCGGAAAGACGACCCGCTACGGTACCGTGTTCCCGGGCTGGGATCAATGGTATTATGAACCGTTTTTCCTGAACAACGGTATCAAGATCGTAAACTCCGACAACGCTTCGACCGATCTGGCCAGTGACAAGGCAATTGAAATTTCCAACCAGCTTAAAAAATGGTGCCAGGACGGGAAGGCCTACTGGGCTTACGGAAAAGACGGGTCGACCGGCATGAGGCAGAATTTTATCGATGGCAAGGCGTTTTCCGTTGTCCATACTTCCAGCCTCTATGACATGTATGTGAAAAACTGCAAATTTACCGTCGGCATGGCGTATCTTCCGGGCGGTGAAACAAGGAATTCGGAAATTGGCGGAAGTGTACTGCTGATTCCGTCCAAAAACTCTCAGGAAGTGAAGAATGCCGCATGGAAATTACTGTCCTATCTTACCGGCAAGGATGTCAACATGGAATGGGCGGAAAAGACCGGCTACATGCCCACCCGGAATTCCGTGCTGAAAACGGATGAGGCAAAGACTTTCCTGCAGAAAAAGCCCACTTTCTCGGCTATTTTTGATAATTTGGACCATATCCAGCCTAGAATTCAACATAACGCCTATACGGCTCTTTCTAAAATCTGGATGGAAACCATGGCAAATACTATTATTGAAAATAAGGACATGAAGAGTTCTCTGCAGTCTGCTGCAAAAAAGATGGATGAAGCTCTTTCAGATGCCTGATCCCTGAAAACACGGAACAATCTTTGCATAATCGGAATGACAATTTTTTGGAAGCAGTCGGCGGAAAAACGTTTTCCGCCGACTGAAAAATAAGATATGGACTTTAATTCGGATCTTTATTTGAAGCAGTGAAATAACGACCAGTATTTTAGGAGAAGAGTGAGTAAAATGGATTCAGGTACAAATAGAAAAAAAGCACCGCTCATCCCGTATAAGAAAAGGGAAACGTTCAAGGACTTTCTGTGTGTTGCCCCCGCTCTTGCGGTGTTGGCGGTTTTTGTATATTACCCGGTGGTCAATCTGGTGCGGATCAGCATGACAAACTGGAACCTGATCAATAAAGATTATCAGTATGTCGGCTGGAAAAATTACAAATGGCTTTTTCAGGGCTCCGGTTTTCCGGACTGGCTGGATTCGCTTCGAATCACGTTTACCTATACACTCGGCGAAATCACCATTACACTGGTGGGCGGCATACTGCTTGCGGCACTGTTTAACAAGATGACGAGGGGCTTTGCCATTATGCGCTCCATCATCTTTATGCCGAAGTATATCGCCATTTCCACGTCGGCCATTGTGTTTATGTGGATTTTGAACGCAGACTACGGAATTCTGAACTTCATTATGGGACTGTTTGGCTTCGGAAAGGTCGACTGGCTGAATTCGCAGAGCACTGCCTTGATTTCCGTTCTGTTTCTGACCGCGTGGCGTGTGGTGGGTTATGCAATGATCATTTACCTTTCCGCGATGCAGGGGATTTCGCCGGATTATTACGAGGCCGCTTCTCTGGACGGCGCGACCGGTTTCCAGAAATTCCGGTACATTACGGTTCCGCTGCTTTCCCCGACAACGCTTTTCCTGTTCGTGACGACCTTTATCTCTTCGATGAAGGTTTTCCAGTCCATCGACGTCATGACAGCCGGCGGGCCGTACAAGTCCACCAACGTGATGGTTTACTGGATTTACGAACTGGCGTTTGTGGAGTTCCGTGTGGACCGCGCCGCAGCAGTTTCTGTTATTTTCTTCATTATCCTTCTGGTATCCACGATGGCGACGATGAAGCTTTCCAACAAAAACGTTCATTATGATTCTTGATGGGGGGATGCGGAATGGAAGAGCGCAAGAGTAAAACAAGACGGCATCTGTCAACTAAACAGAAAATATTTGAGGCGATTCGCCTGATTCTGGCAATTTTGGTTACGCTTATTATTTTGTTCCCGATTTACTGGATGCTTATCTCCTCAGTGAAATCTTCGGATGAACTGCTGCTCGCGGTTCCGACCCTGTGGCCGAAGGCTTTTTACTGGAACAACTACAGTGACGCGCTAAAAATGGCGCCGTTCGGTCTTTATTTTTTCAATACGATTGTCATGACGATCGGCATCATGTTTTTCCAGCTTGTGCTGGGTATATTCGCCGCCTACGGATTTTCGAAGGGAAAGTTCAAGGGCAGAGACTTTTTATTCGTTCTTGTGCTGGGTGCGTTAATGATCCCGATTCAGATCACCTTCGTCCCGATTTACGTCATGATGGCGAGTCTAGACTGGCTGAACACCTTTGCCGCCCTGATTGTTCCCAACGCGGTCTCGTCCTACTTCATCTTCATGCTGCGGCAGACCTTCATGGCGGTGGATAACAGCTATTTGGAAGCCGCAAAAATCGATGGACTTGGACGGATCGGCATCATTTTTAAAATTCTTTGCCCGATGTGCAAACCCACGATTATAACTGTCAGCGTGATTACCTTTATCGACAGCTGGAATTCCTACTTCTGGCCGAAGATGGTGACGACAACACCGGCCAGACGCACGATTGCCCAGGGTGTGTATGAGCTGAAAAGATCCTACGCCGGGCTGGAAACCATGAACCAGAACCAGATCATGGCCGGAGCCGTAATGGCAATCGTACCGATTGTAATTGTATTTTTCGTACTGCAAAAATACATTCTTACCGGCATGTCCAAGGCGGCCATGAAATAGCGAAGTTTACAGCTTCCTATTTACAAAGCTATTGATATAGTTTTAAAATGGCATTCACAAAAGCAGCGAAAGGAGGAAAAGACGAAGGATGAAACCAATCAAAGAATTGAATGCAGAAACCGCAGCAAAAATCAAATATGTGCTGTGTGACATCGACGATACCATCACAAACAAGGGAAAACTGACGTGGGACGCTTACTGTGCGATGTGGAAGCTGTTTGAAGCCGGGTATCAGGTAATTCCCGTGACCGGCCGGCCGGCCGGATGGTGCGACCTGATTGTCCGGGAATGGCCCGTGAAGGCCGTGGTTGGAGAAAACGGCGCGTTTGTCTATTACGCCGAAGGAGATTCTTTTAAAACGTTCACTCACCCCGACACGGCCGGGCCGGAGGTCCGCAAAAATCTTGACCGGATCCGCGACGCGTGTATGGAGCAAGTCCCCGGCTGCCGCCCTGCAAAGGACCAGCCCTTCCGTGTTTATGATCTGGCGATTGATTTTAACGAGGACTCCCCGCATCTCGGTCTGGATGCCGCACAGAAAATTAAGGATGTATGTGTTTCCATGGGAGCACAGGCGAAAATCAGCTCCATTCATGTCAATGTGTGGTTCGGCAGCTACGACAAGCTGAAAATGACCCGACTGTTCTTCAAAGAAATTCTCCATGAAGAATTTCTTGCGCAAACAGGCATTTTCTTCGGGGACTCTCCTAACGATGAACCGATGTTTGAATATTTCCCCAACAGCTGCGGTGTTGCCAATGTCGCCCGGTTTACGGAGAAAATGAAGCACCTGCCCGCTTATATGACCTCCCGGGAGGGCGGCTATGGTTTTGCGGAAGCGGCGGAACAACTTCTTTCTCTGACAAAGCCTTCCTGAATTCTTTAAAAAATCGCGCCTGAGGAATCGGGCGCGATTTTTTTGCCCGGAGGAGCCAAGGCGCTGGGGCGGCTTCGGCCGCATGAAAGGTGCTTGCCAGCCGAACCGATTCAGAATATAATGAAATCACGTTATGGGAATGGCGTACAACGTCAAGAATTAAATTGGGGGTGTGCAGCCCTAAGCATATATTAAATTGTTTCCGCACACGGATAAAATTATAGTAAGAAGAGTCTATTGTTGGAACAGGGGATTCCGTTACTCTTTTAAAAACCGGTGTATTGGATTTTTTGCGTGAGGGAAAATAAATAAGGACACTCCATGCACTAAGCTGGGGCATTGTGTGGATTGTAAAAGTCCGGATAGAATATGTAATGATTTCGTGACCATAACAGGACAATTTGTCAAAGACAGGATAAAAGTGATTATTGTGCCGAAATCGCTGGGGTATTAATCGAACAGTTGTTGCTCATAAAACGGCTGTAACTAAAGCCATGTGTTGATTAAAACGTTTGCCGTTATTGAGTAAATAGGGGGAACTAACATGACAATGAGGAATAATATCAGCAATAAAAAGCAACTGTCGCCAGAAAAACGGGAAGAACTGCTAAAAATATTGAAAACCCGTTTTGAAAAAAACATGAACTGCCATAAAGGCTTTGAATGGGCTGAAGTACAGGCAAAGCTCGAAGCGAATACTGAAAAACTGTGGTCGCTCAATGAAATGGAAGCAACCGGAGGTGAACCGGATGTTGTCGGTCATGATAAAAAGACGGACGAATACATTTTTTATGATTGTTCAGCGGAAAGCCCTAAAGGCCGCAGAAGTATCTGCTACGACCGTGAAGCACTGATGTCAAGGCAAGAACATAAACCGGAAAATAACGCGGTTGATATGGCTGCCGCCATGGGCATTGAGCTTCTGACGGAAGAACAATACCGGGCGCTGCAGAAACTAGGAAATTTCGATATGAAAACATCGAGCTGGGTGAAAACACCTGCCAGTATTAGAAAACTCGGCGGGGCTGTCTTTTGTGACCGTCGCTACGACACCGTCTTTCTATACCACAATGGAGCCGAATCCTATTATGCTGCCAGGGGGTTTCGTGGCTCGCTGAGGGTCTAAATTTGAACTTTCGCAAATCTGATTTGTAATTATTTACAATTAAGAAAATTAATAAATTATTGAAAGCAGGAGGAACTATGAAAAAGATAGTACCATCATTATGGTTTGGCGACAATAATTGCGAAGAAGCAATTCACTATTACTTGAGCGTATTTCCGAACTCTGAAATACAGAATATTGTACGGTATCCTGATGAGAACCTTGATGATCATTTTGTGGGTATGTCCGGTAAGATCATTACTGCTGAATTTACGTTAAACGGACAAAAGTATCTTGCACTGGACGGCGGCCCCTACTACCATTTCAATGAGGCGATATCAATGACGATAGAATGTGAAGACCAAAAAGAGATTGACTACTTCTGGGACAAGCTGTCACATGTCAAAGAGGCGGAGCAATGTGGTTGGGTTAAGGATAAATTCGGACTTTCCTGGCAGATAGTTCCTTATAATATGGGAGAGTTAATTAAGACAGATGCTCAAATGCAATTGATGATGAAAATGAAGAAAATAATTATTAAGGAACTTGAGGATGCATTGTAAAGTGGTTATAATCAGCAGGGTTATAGAACAGCCTCCGAGTGGTGAAGCGGACTGAGGCAAGATGCTGAATAACTTTTGTGAAAATAGTTCGGACATTGCAGAACTCAAATAAACCAATAAGGAATACGGAAACACCCTTTGGTTCCGGCGGAAATCATGATATACGGGTTCATAATAGATTCCGTAACGGGAGGGTTAACAAAGGTCATTTAAGCCAATAAGACGCAGGCGCATTACAAAAAGATGCGGAAAGTAAGATTATAGCGAGCAGCAGCCTTGCAGATTCTTATCCCCATTTTTCGTGTCCTAAGTTGTTTAAGCTAAAATAATATGGTATAACTTTTATATATCATGTTAGGGGTTGTTTTTATGCTTAATTCTCTGTTTGTAAATGCTTCTATTCTTATTTCCTTTTTATATTTGGGAAGTCGGATTTTTACAGTTGAAAAATTTAAATCCAAATCTGATTTAAATACGAAATTGTTAACAGGCGTCATATTCGGCTTAACCGGGTGCCTGCTGATGTTTAATGCGATTATCTTGTCAAACAATATGATTATGGATTTCAGAATCATGGCACTGATGATATCTTCCCTTTATTGCGGTCCTGTATCGGCATTAATCACGGCAATCATAATGATGGCGTTCCGAATGCTCTATTATGGAATAAACTCTGCTTCGTTAACAGCACTTTTTAATTTGACAGTATTGTTTGTGATTTTTAGTGTAATATCGACCGCAAAACTGGACTTCAAAAAGAAATACATATACATGGGCGCGGCTAATCTGCTGTCCTCAATAGGATGGACTTTTATGCTGGTTAACGATAAAAGCCTCGTACTGAGTATTTTATTGAAATATGTGCTTTCTACAACGGTAGTCTCTATTATCATTTACTTTATGATGGTTTACATATATAAAACAAATGAAATTTATTTACAGCTCAAACGGGACTCTATAAAAGATTTTCTGACAGGACTTTATAATGTGAGGGAATTCGACAGACTATTAAGTGACTTATCCGCTGCCGCTGCCGATAAAAATGAAGATTTATCGCTGCTCATGATTGATATAGACTTTTTTAAAACTGTAAATGACACTTACGGTCATCTTTCCGGAGATATGGTTTTAAAACAGCTTAGCAGTATCCTTACAAACTCATGCAGGTCTTTTGATATTGTCTCACGGCAGGGCGGGGAAGAATTCACAGTAATTCTACGCGGCAGCAATTATAGACATGCACTTGAAATTGCAGAAAGAATTCGGGAAAACGTTGAAAATTATCTTTTTATGGTTGACGATAACAAGGAAATCAATATAACGGTTTCCATAGGTGTAAGCTCTTATCCGGGCAGAACCAATCATCCCAATGACCTTTTGCATGAAGCGGACAATGCGTTATACAGCGCAAAACGGAATGGAAGAAACCGGGTTGAATAGCTTGGTTTCCCACTCAAAGCACAGAAAGCTGTAACAGAATAGAACGGGCATAAAAGAAGCTTTTTTCACATTACAGCCGGCGAAAAACAATTCAAAAAAGAAAATCGACTTTAAGCTGAAAAGGCGGCCTCTCGTTTTAAAACGAGAGGCCGCCTTTTTGCTTTGGGGGAAGGGAACATTGTCAAAAAATCATCCCACAATACGGCATACTGTGGCAATGGAACCCCAGGAATTCAGGCAGCGGAAGGCTCCGGTTTCATCACGCAGATAAGGCAGCTTCGGGGCGTAAAGTTCTTCAATCGTATCAATTTCACCGCGCATAAACTGCCCAAACCTGACCTTTGCAGTTCCAAACCTTCCGATCAGCCCGCCCAGCCGCAGGTCGATTACCTCAAAGCCATACGGCTTGTTTGTGGAATACCACAGGCTGGCCCAGGTGTTTTTCAGGGCTTGCAAAGAATCAATGCAGTCATCTGCAAGCGTGATCATATCGGCGGCAGCTTTGCGGTCACCGGAGCGGATACAGTCGGCGGCACGGCTTCTCCAAATGCATTTTTGGGTAACTGCTTCGGCCAGTTTTGTGTAAAATTCAAACAGCGCGCGGTAAGCCGGGTAGGAAGCAGCGTAATTCCGGTAGCTCTCGGCCAGCGCATGATAATGCTCCGTGCAGGGAAGCCCGCGGAAGTCCTCTTCAAAGAGCGGTATCAGGGGGTCTTCGTACAGCAGTGTTTTTGCCGGCGTGGCGGTGCTTTGCTCCATCAGCTTCAGTCCGGGAACCGCGTTGAATTCGGAAAGTCCGATAAATGACCGGCTGTCAGCACCGCAGCATGCAAAAAAGCGGGTTTGTACCTGTGTTTCGCGGTATTCACCGGTGTAGCGGAATTCTGCAAACAGCTGCATACCGTATAAGATGGTTTGCAAATTTGCCTCCCCGCCGTCGTCGCCCCAGGCGGTCGCAATTACCTCTTGTATTCCGTGCTCTTTGCACTCCTCCAGTGCCGGCAGTGTTGCCGCAAGCGTCTTCCGGTAATCGGGTGCGGGGCCAATCCAGGTCCATATTCCGCCCGCGAAAACAGTTTTTGCCGAGAACTGTTTGTGAAGGGCGAGGAGTTTATCGTAATGCGGCTTTGTTTCATTGTAGTAATCCCAGTAAACAAGATCAATCTCTTTGGGAGCACCGGAAAGTATTTCGGGTGTCAATTGACATTCTGTGTCATACAGTGCATGGGTGGGGGATGCCGCAATGAAATGCATATCGCTCCACATCATCGCATGTAAATTGTGCTTTTTTAAAATAGCGCTGACATGCTTTAGGTGTTCTGCCATCAATTCGCCGCAGGGACGGTAACCGTATTTGTTTAAATACCGGCCAAGCCCCAGTTCCCAGGCTTCATCCATGCCGATGTGAATCCGGTTGGAGCGGTAGGGAGCACAGGCGGAGGTAATCATTTCTTCAATAAAAGCATAAGTCTTTTCTTCCCCAATCATCAGGCTGCGCTCGCTGTCGCGCAAATCTGCCAAATCGGGCCACTGCAGTGCGCGCTCAAGATGTGCCAGTGTCTGGATGCATGGAATAAGCTCAATACCCAGCGTATCCGCGTAATCGTCCAGTTCCCTGATTTCGTCAAACGTGTAACGCCCGCGCATATAGCCGAAATACGGCCGGCCTTTTATCTCATAGGTATCTTCCGTATAAAGCATGGCAACATTCAAACCCATCAGTGCCATTTTGCGCAGCATGCCTTTTAACGCATCCAAGGCGGGAACAGCGTTTCGGGAACAGTCAATCATAACGCCGGTATTATGAAAACAGGGCGTTTCGTTTATTTCGCAGCCGGGTTCGTTTCGATGCAGCGCAAAAAGCGGCAGAGAACGGAAAAAGTCAACTTTTTCATGGTAGGATACGGTCGCGCCACCTTCCCTTACGGTAAGGGAGAAGCCGAGTGATTCACTTTTATGTACAGCAATCGAATATTTCCCCTCGTATCCGCAAAAGGGATGTTCGTTTTGCAGCAACTTAAGTCCATCTTCCAACTCCGGCGTATCGCCGGTAAAACTGAGATCAAGCATAAAGAGCCTCCTTATTTACAATAGATTTATCTGATTCCTATTATAAAGAAAGCAAAAAGGAATATCCACAGCAAAAGAATGAGATCATACTCTAAAAATTTTAGTTATCACTAATCGGATGAGATAAAAACAATAGATTATTGGTTAATTTACCCTGATAACTTTAGAAAATCTAATGTTTTCATACTAAGGTATATCGTTTTTAGTCTAGATTGAAAAAGCACATGGCAGTTATAATTAAAACATCAAGGGAGACCGGAACAGTGAAAGGATGAAGGTTATGGCGACAAAAAAAGCAGAAGATGCTGTTCTGAAGCCAAAAAAGAAACGCTGGACAAGGGATGACACAGAACTTACTCTGTTGGCAACACCGACTCTGATATGGTATCTGCTGTTTGCATTCATACCCATGTTCGGCATTATTATTGCATTCAAGGATTTCAAAATAGACGGAAATTTTGTACAGAGCGTATTCCAAAGCAAGTGGAACGGATTTGAAAACTTCCGTTTCATGTTTTCCAGTCAGGATGCGTGGATTGTGCTGAGAAACACATTGGGCTATAACATTGTGTTTATTATTCTTGGCGTGGTAGTGCCTGTCGCGCTGGCGCTGATGATCAGCCAGCTTCGCAGCAAACGCCTGGGCAAGATTTACCAGACCGCAATGTTTATGCCGTACTTCCTTTCGTGGGTTGTCATTGCGGCTATTGTCTGGGGATTCTTAAGCTTTGACAAAGGGCTTGTAAACAGCATGATCGCAAACAACGGGGGCGACCCGGTAAACTGGTATATGACGAAGGGCCCGTGGCCGTTTTTCCTGATTTTTCTGAACCTGTGGAAGGGAATCGGATACGGAATGGTTGTGTACCTTGCGACAATCACCGGCATTGACTCCACTTATTATGAGGCTGCCGTAATTGACGGCGCTACAAAATGGCAGCAGGTAAGATACATTACACTGCCCATTATGAAAACGGTCATAATCATTATGTTCATCTTGTCCGTCGGCCGTATTTTCTACTCCGATTTCGGCCTGTTCTACCAAGTACCCCATGCCTCCAATTCGCTGCACACGGTGACTTACACAATTGATGTAATGGTTTACACCATGCTAAAGAGTGCGACAGTCGGAATGGCTTCCGCGGCAGCGTTCTTCCAGTCTGTTATGGGATGTCTGACCATCATTGTCGCAAACTGGATTGTGCGCCGCGTTGATCCCGACAGCGCGATGATTTAAGGAGGTTGTTCAATGGCAAGTAAAAAATATGAGACAGGGCTTGAGAAGTTTAATCAAATCCACAAGCCGACCAACGTTTTATTCAACATCTTTTTTATTATAATGTCTTTGATTTGCGTGGTACCGGTGCTCTTCGTGCTTTCCGTGTCATTTTCAACGGAAAAATCCATTCAGGATTTTGGTTACCACTTAATTCCGAAGGTTTTCTCAATCGAATCCTATGTGTTTTTGATGAAGCAGAACGTTGTAATCGTACGGGCGCTTGGAATTTCGGTTTTTGTAACCGTTGTCGGCACAATCATCGGTGTGCTCCTTACCACAACAATGGGATATGTGCTTTCGCGCCCGCAGTACAGGCTGAAAGGCTTTCTGACATGGGTTGTTTTCATCCCGATGGTTTTTAACGGCGGAATGGTTTCCAGCTACTATGTGAACGCGAATTTATTGGGCCTGAAAGACAGCGTTTGGGCTTACATACTGCCGCTCGCAGTGTCTTCGTTCAATGTAATTATCTGCAAAACATTTTTTCGGTCGACGATTCCCGATTCCCTTGTTGAATCCGCAAAGATTGACGGCGCTTCACAGCTGCGTATTTTTATCAGCATCATACTGCCGATTTCGCTGCCTGTGCTGGCCACAATCGGTCTGTTCCTTTCTTTCGGGTATTGGAACGATTGGTTTCAGGCAATGCTGTACATTGATGATTCAAAGCTGAACTCTTTGCAGGCTTTGCTGACAAAGATTATGGATAATGTGGATTATCTTTCCCGAAACGCCGCGACAATGGGCGTCAGCTCCGCGGAACTTGCACGGAGCATGCCAAAAGAGGGCGCCCGTATGGCGATTGCAACCCTCATCGTTATCCCGATTGCATGTGCTTATCCTTTCTTCCAAAGATATTTTATCTCCGGCCTCACGGTAGGAGCTGTGAAAGGATAATAAAGTTCGTATCTTTGGCTGCGAAAGCGGCCATGGAATATAAGGAGGAATTCACTTGAAAAAGAAGAAAATCATTTCTATGATCTGTGCCGCCGCCATACTGGTTGCGAGTTTTGCAGGCTGCGGAAGCAGTACCGGCACGCAAAGCACCGGCTCACAGGCAGCTGCAGCACAAAGCACCGCCTCGAAGAGCGGGGACATCCCGACTCTGACATGGTGGCTGATCGGCAACCAGCCTGAAAACCTGCAGCAGGGCCTCGATAAAATCAATGCCTACACCGCTGAAAAAATCGGCGTCAAAGTGGACATTAAGGTAGCCGGCTGGGGCGACTGGGAGCAGAAGGTAAACCAGATTGTCAACACGGGCGAAAAATTCGATATCATGTTTACAAACAACACTCAGTACAGCAAACAGGTTCAAAAGGGTGCGTTTGCCGACATTACCGACCTGGTTCAAAAGGAAACACCCGACCTTTATAAGTTTATCCCTGAAAACGTATGGAGCGGCGCAAAAATCAACGGCAAAATCTATTCTGTGCCGACCTACAAAGATTCTTCCGTTTCCCAGTACTGGGTGTTTGACGACACTTATGTAAAGAAATACAATCTTGATGTTTCCAAAATCAAAACATTTGATGACCTCGACAAAGCGTTTACAACCATTAAAAAGGGCGAAGGCAAATCTGTTTATCCGCTCACAATGATTCAGAACGACGCTTTCTCCGGCATGCTTAACAATTACGATGACCTGACCCTTGGCTTACAGTTCCTCGGTGTTCGCTACGACGACCAGAGCCGCAAGGTTGTGTCCGTTTTGGAACAGCCGGATACCATGGCACAGCTCAAAATGCTGAACAAATGGTATAAAGCAGGCATCATTAATCCGGATGCTCCGACACTGAAAGATTCCCCGAAAAACAAAATGTTCTTCTCCGCTCAGGGCTTCCCGGGTGCTGAAATTGGCTGGGAGTCAGACCAAGGCGTTGCAAAGTACGACACTGTGCAGGTCTTTGGCCCGCTGTACACAAACAGCACCATTCAAGGTTCTCTGAACGCTATTTCTGCAAACTCCGAGCATAAAGCAGAAGCGCTGAAATTCCTGCAGCTCGTCAATACCGACCAAAAACTGCGTGATATGCTGGCATACGGCGTAGAAGGCACAGACTTCCAGTATAAGAGCGACAAGGTTGTAAAGCGTTTGACAGATACCTGGGGTATCGGCAACTACGCGATCGGCACATTCTTTGACATGTCCACACAGGAAGGTTCCCCTGCGGACCAGTGGGACCAGGTACAGGCACTGAATAAGAAGGCAACCGCATCCGTCTGCATCGGCTTTACTCCCGACACCTCCAAGCTTGCAACAGAAATTGCAAACTGCCAGGCAACATGGGATAAATACCGTTATGAACTGCTGAACGGCGCTTCCGACCCGACAACCACAGTTCCGAAGGTTGTTGCCGAGCTGAAGTCATCCGGAATGGATAAGATCATGGCGGAAATGCAGTCCCAGATCGATGCAACATTGAAGAAATAATTTATTCTGAATACTTTTCGCATCCCTTTGAAAACCTGAACACAGACGCATCTGATGTTCAGGTTTTCTTCTGTAGAAAGAAATACGCTGCCGAGATTCAACAGTTGTGAATGAACCGGAAAATCAAGCGGCAGGAATTGCCTTTTCAACAGGAGTGCTTCGGCTTTCCCATAAAAGCACGGCACAGAGTGACGTTATTCAGGAGGAGGGAACACAAGTGTATAAACTGCTGATCGTTGATGACGAGACTCAGATTTTGGAAGGAATGAAATACACACTGAATTGGGCAAAGTATGGTGTGGATGAAATTGAGACGGCGCTTTCCTATGGGGAAGCGGTCGAAAAAGCGGTGAAAATGAAACCGGATATCGGTCTGTTTGATGTATGTATCGGGGATAAACGCGGTTATGATATCATAAATGAACTGAATGCGCTGCAGCTGAAAACAGTTTATATTATGATAAGCGGGTTCAACGAATTCGGCTATGCACAAAAGGCCATCCGGTGCGGAGCGCGTGATTACCTTCTGAAGCCTGTGGAACGTGAAAAGCTGCAGCCCATTGTGGAAAAAATTATTGTGCAGGATCTGCACGGAACGCTTGAAAATATTAGCAGCAATCCTGTTGAAACCGACCCGGTGCTTGGCGTGCGTTACGACAGCCTTTCCAATCTGGTCAATCGCATTCTTATTATAGTAAAGTCAGAATATAATCAGGGTATGAATCTGAAGACAGTTGCGGATAAGTTCAAAATGAACAGTACCTATTTGGGGCAGATTTTTTTGAAAGAAACCCACCTGAAATTCTCGGAATACCTGATGGTGTACCGCCTTCTGTGTGCCCACGACATGATTCTCGGTACGGACAAAAAGATTTCGTATATTGCGGATTCCGTAGGATTTTCAAATGCAAATTATTTCTATATGCGCTTTCATGATTTTTTCAATCTGTCCCCGCTCGATTTAAGGGAGCGTGCATAATATGCGGCTTTCATCCCGACAGTACGGCATGCAAATTTATTATTTTAAAATAAAAAGGCCGTTGCCAATTAAATGGGAAAGCATTAAAATTATAGAATAAAATTATAAAACGAGGTTCATCATTATGAGTAAAATTATCGGCAGCCCTCTTTCCAGTATTCCGTGGCAGAACAGGCCGCAGGATTGCATTGATCCTGTCTGGCGATATACCGAAAACCCGATTATCCCGCGGAACGCCATTCCCAGCTCAAACAGCGTTTTTAACAGCGCGGTAGTCCCGTTCGGCGACGGATTTGCCGGCCTGTTCCGCTGTGACAGCCGTTCGGTAAGCATGGACCTGTTCGCGGGCTTCAGCAAAGACGGCGTCAGCTGGACAATCAACCACAGCCCCGTCAGCTTTGAAGGCGACCCCTCGGTCACAGTGCGCGAATACCGCTATGACCCGCGTGTCTGTTTCATTGAAGACCGTTATTACATTACATGGTGCAACGGCTACCACGGCCCGACCATCGGAATTGGTTATACTTTTGATTTCAAGAAGTTTTATCAGCTTGAAAACGCATTTTTGCCGTATAACCGAAACGGCGTGCTGTTCCCGCGCAAAATAAACGGGATGTACACCATGCTCAGCCGCCCGAGCGACACGGGTCATACCCCGTTTGGCGATATCTTCTGCAGCCAAAGCCCCGACCTGACCTTTTGGGGAAAGCACCGCTGGGTAATGGGTACCATCAACGAAGACCGTTCCGCATGGCAGAGCAAAAAAATAGGCCCCGGCCCGATTCCGATTGAAACGGACGAAGGCTGGCTGCTCATTTATCACGGCGTCATAAATACCTGCAACGGGTTTGTGTACCGCATGGGCTGTGCATTGCTCGACCTTGACGAGCCGTGGAAGGTAAAGGCGCGTTCCCGCAACTATATCCTCGGGCCTCAAAAGCTGTACGAGTGTGTGGGCGACGTACCGAACGTCACCTTCCCGTGCGCGGCGCTTACGGACGCTGAAACCGGTAAAATCGCAATCTATTACGGGTGTGCGGATACGGTGACGGGACTTGCGTTCACAACTGCGGATACGCTGCTGGATTATATGAAAGAAAATCCGTTCAATTAATCAAACAGAAAAGAGGAAGTTCATGATATTTGCAAAAGAGCGGGCGGAAGTAATTTGCGCCCAACTGAAAAAGTTAGCGAAAGTCCATAAGACCCAGCTGAGTGCATGGCAGATGAAGGAAGGGAATTTCCTGCGCCCGGCAGATGCCGACTCCGTTGAAGCACCGTGGCAGCAGTTTGACAGCCATACCATGCACTGGTATGGCCCGGACGCGCACTACTGGTTCCGCACGGAATATACCGTGCCGGAAAAGGAAGAAGGAAAATCCCTGTGGCTGATTCTGCACACGCAGATTGAGGAGTGGGACGACGGCAAAAATCCGCAGTTCCTGCTTTTCATCGACGGTGAAATCATTCAGGGAATGGATATGAATCACCGCGAGGCCCTTTTGACAAAATCCGCGCAGGCCGGCCGCACCTATCATATCGATATTCAATCCTATACCGGAACGCTGCATTCCGAATTTCAGCTTTTGGGTGAAATTGCGGAAATCAACGAGTCTGTGCGCCGGCTCTACTATGATATTCAAATGCCGCTGTGGGCGCTGGAGCGCATGGAGCCACAGAACAAAACACGCATTGATATTGAAACGGTACTGAACGAAACGATTAACCTGCTGGACCTCAGGCAGGAATATTCCGAAGAATTTTACAGCTCCGTTCGTGAAGCGCAGGCCTTTATTCAGAAAAAGCTTTATGAAGAGATGGCGGGCTACGACGATATTATCGCCAGCTGCATCGGGCACACCCATATTGACGTGGCCTGGTGGTGGACAGTGGCCCAAACCCGTGAAAAAGTTGCCCGCAGCTTTGCCACCGTGCTGAAGCTGATGGAGGAATACCCCGACTATAAATTTATGTCGAGCCAGCCCCAGCTTTACGCATTTTTAAAAGAGCGTTACCCGGAGCTTTACGCCAAAATTAAAGAGCGCATCAAAGAAGGGCGCTGGGAGCCGGAGGGCGGCATGTGGCTGGAAGCCGACTGCAACCTGACCGCAGGCGAATCCCTTGTACGCCAGTTCCTGTACGGAAAACGCTTCTTCAAAGAAGAATTCGGGGTGGAAAACCGCGTGCTTTGGCTGCCGGATGTGTTCGGCTACTCCGGTGCGCTGCCGCAGATTATGAAAAAGTGCGGCATCGATTACTTTATGACGACAAAGCTTTCATGGAACCAGTTCAATAAAGTTCCGAACGACACGCTCCTTTGGGAGGGCATTGACGGCAGCAAGGTGCTGACCCACTTCATTTCGACGCTCGGCGTGGGGCAGAGCACTGACCGTTTCTTCACCACCTACAACGGCATGCTGCACCCGGACGCGATTATGGGCGGATGGGAACGCTATCAGAATAAGGAAATGAACAACGATATTCTGATTTCCTACGGCTATGGCGACGGCGGCGGCGGGCCGACCAGAGCAATGCTGGAAACCGGTGACCGTATGGCAAAGGGTGTAAAGGGAATTCCGAAAGTGCGGCAGGCGTTTGCCGGCGACTACTTCCGGGAGCTGGAAGCACGCGTAAAAGACAATAAGCGCCTGTCCACATGGACGGGGGAATTTTACTTTGAATATCACCGCGGCACCTACACCTCCATGGCGCGCAACAAGCGCGCGAACCGCAAGAGCGAGCTGATGCTCATGGACCTGGAACTTCTTTCCGTACTTGCACAGCCGTATATCCCGTACCCCGCAAAAGAGCTGGAAAGCATGTGGAAAACGGTGCTCTTAAACCAGTTCCACGATATTCTGCCCGGTTCCTCCATTCATGAAGTTTACGAAGTAACCAAAAAAGAATATGAGGAAATCAAAAGCCAAGGCACTCAGCTTCTGGCTGAACGTATTGCGGCACTGACAGGCAAGGGCGATGCGGTAACAGTTTATAATACGCTCGGCTTTTCCCGCAGCGATGTCGTGGCTTTGGGCGAATGTGACGCACAGACGCTTGTTGACGAAGACGGAACCGTTTACCCGGTTCAAAAAACGGCTGACGGAGCGTTCGCGTATTTAAAGAATCTTCCTTCCAAAGGATGGAAAACATTTGCGCCGGCAGAAGCCCCGGCAGCGGAGTCCCCGTTTAAAATCTCCTCAAATGCCATTGAAACACCTTTCTATGCTGTTCAATTCGATGCGAACGGGAATATCGCTTCCCTGTTTGATAAAGAAAACTGCCGTGAAGTAGCACAGCAGGGGAAACCGTTCAATCAGCTGCGCGTGTTTGAAGATAAGCCGATATATTATGATAACTGGGATATTGATATTTTCTACAATGAGAAATATTGGGATGTCAATGAAAAATCCCGCATGAGCTGGACGGAAAACGGCCCCGTTGAAGCGGTACTCGAAATTGAGCGCCCTTACTCAAAATCTTTGATCCGGCAGAAAATTCATTTCTATGCAAATACACGGCGCATCGACTTCGAAACATACGTTGACTGGCATGAGAGCCAGCATTTGATGAAAGTGCTGTTCCCGTGTGATGTTCATACGGATGAGGCGACCTTTGACATTCAGTTTGGCAATGTAACCCGTAAAACGCATACAAACACCAGCTGGGACATGGCGCGTTTTGAAAGCTGCGGCCATAAGTGGGCCGATGTTTCCGAAGGCGGCTACGGTGTTGCGGTATTGAATGACTGCAAATACGGTCATTCCGTGCACGAAGGCGAAATCGGCCTTACACTCATCAAATCCGGAATTGAGCCGAATGCAACCACCGACCAGGAAGAGCATTTCTTCACTTACTCCGTTTACCCGCATGCGGGCGCATGGCGGCAGTCCGATGTTCCGCAGGAAGCATATAAGCTGAACCAGCCTGCATTTGCCGTAAAAGGCGGTAAGGCCGGGGAATCCTTCTCCTTTGCTGCGGTCAGCCATGACAATGTCGTGCTTGAAACCGTGAAAAAGGCCGAATGCGGTGACGGTATTATCCTTCGTGTTTATGAAAACCGTAACATGCAAACCAATGCGGCAATTACGCTCGGTAAGAATTTAAAATCGGTACAGGAGTGCGATCTTCTCGAAAACAGCACGGACTCCGTACCGTTTGAAGGCAATCAGTTCCGGTTTACGATTCATCCGTATGAAATCAAAACCTTCCTGGTGAAATTTTAAAGGGAATCCTCTTTTTACAACAAAAACAGGGAGGGACGAAAGGGTTGAAAATAATAAAAGCATATCAGAATACGCAGCTGCCGCCGCTCGAGCGGGCCCGTGACCTGCTCTCCCGTATGACACTGCGTGAAAAGGTCGGTCAGCTGAATCAAAAGCTATACGGCTTTTCCTGTTACGAACGCCGGGGCAGCGAAATCAGCCTGACACAGGATTTTGTTGACGAAGTACAGCGGTATGGCGGAATGGGTGCGCTTTACGGCCTTTATCGCGCTGACCCGTGGTCGAAGCGGGATGACAAGAACGGTATTACGCCCGGACTGGCCCGAAAAGCGTACAATATGGTGCAGTGCTGCGTACTGAAACATTCCCGTCTTGGTATCCCCGCCCTGATGAGCAGCGAATGTCCGCACGGGCATCAGGCATTGGGCGGCTACATGCTGCCCGTGAACCTGTGCGCGGGTGCGGCCTGGAACCCGGAACTGCTTCGCGATGCTTTTTCCGTGTGTGGGCGGCAGATGCAGGAAATGGGCGTTAACCTTTCGCTGATGTCCGTGCTGGATGTCCTGCGCGACCCCCGCTGGGGGCGCTGTGAAGAGTGTTACAGCGAAGACCCGTACCTGAGCGCAAGGCTGGCTGAAGCCGCGGTCACCGGCTGCCAAAACAGCGGCGTCACTGTGGTGGCAAAGCATTTCTGCGCGCAGGGAGAAGGAAAAGGCGGCATTAACGCAAGTGCAGCCGCCATCGGCCCGCGGGAATTAAGGGAGATTCACCTGCCGGGCGCCCGGGCGTGCTGCAGCGCCGGTGTTGGCGGGATTATGGCTGCGTACAACGAAATTGACGGACTGCCCTGCCATGCAAATTCTGCCCTTCTGCGCGGTATTCTGCGGGAAGAATTCGGGTTTGACGGGATTGTAATGGCCGACGGTACGGCAATCGACCGGCTGGACTCGCTGACGAATGATACGGCAAAATCCGGCGCAATGGCTTTGCGTGCCGGTGTGGATTTAAGCCTGTGGGACACCGGGTTTTCAAAGCTGGAGGAAGCGATACAAAAGGGATATGCTTCGGAGCAGGAACTGGATGAGGCGGTTCTGCGTGTGCTGAAGCTTAAATTCCAGTGCGGCCTTTTCGACCATCCTTACTTGGATGAAAACGTGCTGCCGGGGGATTTCTCTTATGAGCGTTACCCCCAGTCGCTCGAACTTGCACGGCAGGGGATTGTCCTTTTGAAAAATGAGGACGATATTTTGCCGCTGATACGAAATCAGCAAATGAAGCTGGCGGTGATCGGGCCGAATGCCGATAACATTTACGCTCAGCTGGGGGATTACAGCCCCCCGGTGAATTCAGAAAAAACGGTTACTGTGCGGCAGGGTCTGGAACGCCTTTGCGGGGAACAGGCCAGTGTAAAATACGCGCGCGGCTGCGGTATCTTTGACGGCACGAAGGAGGAAATGGAGGAAGCGCTGCAGCTCGCAGCACAGAGCGATATCATTGTGGCGGTGCTGGGCGGCTCCTCCAGCCGCTTTTCCGGTACGCGCTTTGACAAAAACGGAGCCGCCCTGGTGGACGGCGCGCTGGAAATGGATTGCGGCGAGGGCGTGGACTGTTCTGACCTGCACCTTCCGGGGCGGCAGGAAGAGCTGCTGCAGCGTGCTGCCGCAACAGGGAAGCCGGTTGTCACGGTGCTTATCGCCGGCCGGCCGTATGCGGTGCCGTCAATTGCGGCGCAAAGTAAAGCACTGCTTGCCGCTTTTTACCCCGGCCCAATGGGCGGGCAGGCAGTCGCCGAATTGCTGCTGGGGCTTGCCGAGCCGGGCGGGCGGCTGCCGGCTTCCATGCCGCGCAGCAGCGGGCAGCTGCCGGTTTACTATAATCCGCGTAGCTCCTACCACGCAATGGGCTATCATGATGAGCAGGATACCCCGCTCTACACATTTGGGGACGGGCTTTCCTACACGGGATTTATTTGCAAAGAGGTACATTTGTCCGCTAAAACCGTTACAGTCGAAAGCTTAAAAACCCAGGCGGTCGAAATAACATTCACCGTACAGAACATTGGGGTGCGCGGGGGATGGACGGTACCGTCTTTGTACATTCACGGACTGACTGGCTCTGTTGTACGAAGGAAAAAAGAACTGCGTTCATTTGAAAAGCGCTTCCTGAAAGCAGGCGAAACATCATCCTTTTCGTTCCGGCTGGGTTACCGTGATTTTGCCGTGTGGGACAGCGCCCTGTGTTTCACGGTGGAACCGGGCCCCGTTCAGCTTTTTTTGGAAGACGGCGGGAAAAGCCTGTGGCAGGGGAATGTGACTCTTCAGTGAGTGCCCGGTGCGGAAAAGTGCTGTGATTCCCGGTCTGCGTACTTAATTGATGAAAGATATGATATAATAACCGTATAAGGCTGTCATATCTGATTTTATGACCCTCTGTATCATACAAGAGTACGCAGGTACCGGGTGTTTACGAAAAAGAAAGAAGAATTGTTTTCAGAGCGGTTACGTTTATTTTGGAATCGGTTTTTTAAATTCACATGATTTGATGGAAAATATGGTATAATGATAAAAATTCCGTTAGAACAGGGAGAGTTACATGCGGTTTCTAAAAATAAAGGTGTACAGAAATAATTTTATTATCTATATTTCAACGCTGCTTCTCGTTTGTATTGTTTTGGGAACGTCACTTTGCGGAATGGTGATCAACGACCAGGTACAAAAGAACGAGAATTCAGCGTTGAACGCATTTAACAGGATGGAAGCAAATTTGGATTTGGTTGAAAGCAAAATAGATAACTATATTTTATATCTTTATTCAAGCAAGCAGCTTCTTCGGGACTTTATTTGCTTTTTTGGCAACGATGCCGAAACTTATCTGACAAACCGTTTGGATAATTCGGACGGCAACACGCAGATCAGTTCTGTGCTGGATGATTTGCAGCAGTTTGTATTTAACAATCAGTATGTGATAAAAGAGGTTTCCTTTCAGGCGAAGGACCGTATGAACTTAATGTATTTTCTGGAAAACCAGGGAACTTCATTTCAATTCGGCCTCCCCAATAACTCACCCCTGCTGCCTGAAAACGACATTTCATTTGGCTATATTTATACGAAACAGCTGATGAATCCGCAGAGTATTGCCAAACCCATGGGGAAAATGCGATTTGTTATCAATACTGACAAAACGATTGCCGGCTCGTTAAATTACGGAATCGGGAAGACCGCAATCATGAGCGCGGCAAGCGACCTGTATTATCCGGAGGTTCAGGATGAGAATTTGAAGCAGAATTTGAAAAAAATTTATGCTGAAAATAATGTAAGGGGCAAAATTCAAACCGGTTTTTTAAATACGCTTTATTACAGCGTTTATACCTCGAAACAGCGGGGATTCAAGTTTGTTTCCACCGTAGAAACAAAAGATATCATTGAAAATAATAAATCGTTGTTTATCCTGATTATTGCAGGGACTTTCCTTATTTTTGTGCTGATGTCCGTTGTGATTGCCGCATTTATGGCACGTGACGCAAACTTCCTCAGCCGTATGCTGGCAACAATCGGGGCCGCAAAATCCGGCAATTTTAAAAAGGTGGAGCTTGGCGGCCGGAATGATGAACTGAGCATGATTGCGCAGGAGTTGAATGAAATGTATGCGCAGCTCAATCATTACATTGAAACGGAATATAAGTTAAAACTAAGACAAAAGGATACGGAGATGAAAATGCTGCAGCGGCAGGTAAATCCGCATTTTCTGTACAATACCTTGGAAATTATCCGTTCCTGCGCGCTTGTCAACCACGATGAGCAGGTTGCAGACGCTGTTTCCAACCTTGGCGCCATGTTCCGGGACGTGGTAAAAGGGGAAGATGTTATTACCGTTGGGCAGGAGCTTGAAATTTTAACGCGCTATTTGAAGATTATGGAGTTTAAATTTTCAGGCAGCTTTTATTATCAGATTGATGTGCCGGAGGAAATACGCGCTTTAAATACGGTGAAGTTTTGGCTGCAGCCGCTTTGTGAAAACTTTTTTGTGCACGGTTATGACAAAGACTGTGAGTTTAATCTGCTGATTGTCAGCGGGGAAGTGAAGCCGGACGCATACCTGATTGAAGTGAAAAACAACGGGCAGAAAATCGAACCGGAAGATTTGGAAAGAATCAACAACCAGCTTCACAGCGGCAGCGAAGACCATCAGGGGAAAATCGGGCTGGCAAATGTTTGCAGCCGGCTGCGGTACTTTTATAATAACCATGTTACGATGACGCTTTCCAACAACACGGAGGCTGGGGTTACTATTTCCGTGCGTATTGAGAGGGAGAATGAATATGTATCGTCTTCTGATCGTAGATGATGAACCCAAAATCATTGAAGGCATTAAATTAATGCTGGACTGGAAGAGGTATGGGGTAAACCATATTATTACAGCCACCAGTTATGATGAAGCAATTCAAAAAGCAATCGAATATAAGCCACATATCGGCATTTTGGATGTTTGCATTGGCAGCGCACGCGGCTATGATATTATCGGTATGCTGAATTCCTTTTCTTTGCCTACAAAATATATTATGGTGAGCGGCTATGATGAATTTGAATATGCCAGGAAGGCCATTCATGTAGGTGCCAAGGATTACCTCATGAAGCCGATTAATCAGGCGGAGCTGCGCCGTGCCGTTGAAAAGATTATTGTGGAGGATTTTAACGGAGCAATACAGTCGGACACCGCAGCGGATGAAAATATGGACCCCGTTCTGGGGGTTCCGTATTCTTCCCTTTCCAACTTGACCAGTAAAGTGATTTTGATGGTAAAAGGGGAGTATAATAAAAACATTAATCTGAAGGTAATTGCCGAAAAGTTCAAAATGAACAGCAATTATTTGGGGCAAATATTTATTAAAGAGACGCATATTAAGTTTTCGGAATATTTGATGCGGTATCGTTTAATACAGGCAAAGGAAAAACTGGAAAACACATCGGAGAAAACATACAACATCGCACATGAGGTTGGCTATTCCAATATAAATTATTTCTACACTCATTTTCACACCTACTTCGGCGTGTCGCCTTCCGACCTGCGAAAAATAGACGAAGAGGATCAATAGCCGAAACTGCTGCGGAAAATGTGTCTTTTATCGGCTTCAAGGATTTTTATACTGTGAAGTAAACTTTGCTGTCTGGATTTTTCTGCCTTTTCTATGATATACTTTTTATACAATAATCGCTTTCGTAAATCGATGTGCCTGTTACAAAACAAAGGGGAATTTTATGAAGTTTAAAAGAGCTGTTTCTATTGCAATATCCGTTTCGATTCTTGCCGCCACGGTTTTGACCGGCTGCAGTGCGAACGGCGGGGTAACTTCCAGCACCCCAACTACAAGTACGGTGTCACAGGAACAGGCTCAACCGGTAAACCTGATTTATTACACAATCGGCAATCCTGACGCGGACCTGCAAAAAGTCAATGACGCCCTGAATGAATTGCTGAAGAAAAAGATAAATGTTACTGTCAAATACAATAAGATCGGCTGGGGGGATTACGGAACCAAAATTTCCGCGCTGGTCAACAGCGGCGCTGATTTTGACATTGCGTTTGCAAGCGGGCCCGATCAGGGCGATTATGCGGGGAACGCGAAAAAGGGAGCATGGCTTGATCTGACGGATTATCTGCAGGATGCCGGGAAAGCGACTTACAGCATGATAGACCCGCTTTATTGGGCAGGTGCCAGGATAGGCGGCAAAATTTACGGCGTTCCGACAAACAAGGAGATTGCGGTTCCGGAATGGTGGATGTATTCTAAAAGCCTCGTTGATAAATATCATATTGATATTACAAAATACACAACACTGGAGTCCCTTGAGCCGCTGATGGCTCAAATCAAAAAAAACGAGCCGGACTGGCTGCCAATGGAGCTTGATAAAAATGCCAATAATTTCTTTGCTTTGGACGACTACGAATACATTATAAGCAAGGAAATTCCTTTGATGGTAAAATCCGATGATTCCGGTCTGCAGGTCGTGAATATCTTTACGACTGCCCTTGCACGCAAACAGCTGGCAACATTGCGAAAATTCTATAAGGCCGGTTACATCAATGAGGATGCCGCCATAAAAGCAAGCCAAAGCCTTGAAAAGGGAAAGAAAGTATTCTGGAAAGAGGCGGGCGGCGGCCCGTATTCGGAGGTCAGCTGGTCGGCGGACCGCGGCTATAACCTTGTTGCGCAAAAGGTTTCAAAAACGACAGTAACGACGGAATCTGCGCGCGGCGGCATGATGGTTGTAAATTCCCGCACCAAAAATCCGGAAGCCTGCGTCAAATTTTTGAATTTGCTGAACACGGACCCGGAAGTTCGCAATTTGATGAACTACGGTATTGAAGGGGTGCATTACAGGCTGAGTACTGACAAGCAGGTGGAAAAAATCAGTGATGCTTACTCCGGTGTGCAGTACACGCAGGGTAATTGGTTCATTTTGAACACGGTGGTCGGCGACCCGAAAGATAAGTGGGACAAGTACAGGGAATTCAACAAAACCGCTGTAAAATCTGAAATGCTCGGATTTACAGCGGATACCTCAAAACTCACCGCCAAGATTTCTGCCATTACACAGGTTTGGACTAAATATTATCCGTGTTTGATGACAGGAAGCGTTGACCCGGACGAACAGCTCCCGAAATTTCTTGCAGAGCTGAAAGAAGCGGGGATTGACGACGTGCAGTCGGAACTGCAAAAGCAGCTGCTGGAATGGAAAGCAAATACAAAGAAATAATAAAGAAATAATTTCCGTTTCAAATCCACTGTGTTTACAAAACTAACTTAATCAGCTTACCCAGTGTCATAAAACAAAATAGAAATTCCGGGCATTAAGAGGTAAAAATCTTAATGCCTTTTCTTTTCCCGCTTGGCTGCGGCTTGACAAAAAAGTGCTTCCAACTGTATTATTAACTTAATACTCAAGGAACACAGCCAAAAAGCGATTGCAATAATTGGGGAATAACTGAAAATTTCAGCCACCTGTCCGCCGCGGTTGCAAAGGGAATTTGAAGCGAAACATCCGTCGCTTTTCCGTTTTCAAAAGTGCCGTGAGCTGCAATGATACCGCGCTTTTATGGTGAAAAACAGATATAAAACGGGGGACTTTATCATGAAAGAATTGATGTTGAAAAACGGGGAGAAACTTTTTATACGAAAAGCAACCGTAGAAGATGCTGAACAAATGGCGCAGTTTAAAATGCAGATAAGCGGGGAGTCGGATTTTCTTTCATTCGGGGAGAATGAAATGGAAATTACCCCTGAAAAAGAGCGGGAAACCATTCAGCGTGAAAACACAAAGGATAACTCCGTCATCATAATTGCGTTGATTCATGAGCAGATTGCGGGCTTTGTCACTTTTAAAGGCGGGGACAAAATCAGGAAAAGGCATGCCGGGGAACTGGGTATATCTGTCCGGAAGCTGTATTGGGGACTTGGAATCGGAAGTATTCTTCTCGGAGTCCTCATAGAATGGGCCCAAGGAACACAGATTATTAGAAAAATTGATTTATTGACCCGTTCTGATAATGAAAAAGCAATAAAGCTGTACGAAAAATACGGCTTCAGAAAAGAGGGCGTCCTTACAAGAGACATGTGCATTAAGGGCGAATTTTACGATTCTGCTGTGATGGGGCTTTTGGTCGATTGATTTTCGCATTTGATATGGCGCTTATGGGTCGCGCTCAACAGGAATAAATAAGGAGAAATTCGTGAATAGAACAAAAAGGGGTACAGGGAAAAGGGAAGACAGCCCGAAATCGGATATGAAATTGACGGTAACTGAGCCAGCGGGTCTGCTGGACTTTTTGCTGCTCAGGCTGTCCGGTAAGTCCAGAAATAACGTGAAATCACTTCTGACACACAAAGAAGTTTTGGTGAACGGGGCAGTGGTTACGCAGTACGACCACGAACTGCACGCAGGTCAAGTCGTAAGTATCGCCCGGCCGGACGGACGGGTGCAGAAGCAGGACAGCGGATTGGATATTATCTATGAAGACAGTGATCTGATTGTAATCAATAAGCCGGCGGGTTTGCTGTCCATTGCCACCGATAAAGAAAAAGAGCTTACGGCTTACCATTTACTCACGGATTATGTACGGTCTGCCAATCCGAAAAACCGCGTTTTTGCGGTGCACCGTTTGGACAGGGATACTTCCGGCGTGCTTATGGTTGCTAAAAATGAGGAAATGAAGCTGGCGCTGCAGGACAACTGGTCGGAACTGGTATCGGTGCGGGGTTACATGGCGGTCGTAGAAGGGCAGCTGAGCGAAAAAAGCGGCAGAATTCAATCATGGCTGAAACAAACCAAAACAATGATGATGTATTCCAGTGGTAAAGCCGGAGACGGGCTGGAAGCCATCACAAATTACCGGGTAATCAAAGAGAACACGGGCTATTCCCTGCTTGATATCCAGCTGGAAACGGGCCGTAAAAATCAGATTCGTGTGCACATGAAAGACCTCGGGCATCCTGTCGCGGGGGATAAGAAGTACGGCGCGAAAACCAATCCGTTAAAGCGTTTGGGCTTACACGCCTATCAATTGGAGCTTCGACACCCTTTTTCGCACGAAGTTATGTGCTTTGAGGCAAAAACGCCCAAAGGCTTTCAGGCTTTATTCGGTCGATCCCCCGGTAAAGATAACGGAGCTGGAAGCGCTGCACAGCGCGGATGCCGGAAAGATTGAAATATCAAATAAATACAATGAAGATGAAATGAGGAAAAATGACGGAATTAAAAAATATCGCCATGACGCATGGCGGGAAATTTCACGCGGATGATGTGTTTTCATCGGCACTGCTTAAAATAATCCGGCCGGATATCAAAATCATACGTGCGTTTGAAGTGCCGAAGGGTTTTGATGGAATCGCCTTCGATATAGGGTTCGGAGCGTTCGACCACCATCAGGAAAATTCGGAAGTGCGGGAAAACGGGGTGCCATACGCCGCATTCGGCCTTCTGTGGCGTGAGTTCGGGGTGAGTGTCCTCGGCTTTGGCTGTACTGCGGAACAGGCGGTCATTGAAGCGGCCCGCTTTGATGAAAAATTCATTCAGCCGCTGGATGAAGACGACAACATAGGCTGCGGCAACCAGCTGGCAGGCGTAATCGCCGCGTTTAACCCCACTTGGGATTCGGATCAATCTGCCGACTTGTGTTTTTCGGAAGCGGTGGACCTTGCCACTGTAATTTTGAAGAAGAAGCTGGACGGTATTCTGAGCACACAAAGGGCGAAAAAACTGGTTGAAGCCGCTCTTGCCGATGCAAAGGATCAAATTGTGGTTTTGCCGCGGTTTGCGCCGTGGAAAATGGTTTTGGTGCCGTCGGACGCGGAATTTGTCGTTTACCCCTCCCAAAGGGGCGGATACAGCGCGCAGGTAATTCCTGTTGATATGGATTCAAAGGACGCAAAATGTGATTTTCCGCAGCAATGGGCGGGCAAGACGGCGGATGAATTGCAGAAAATCTCGGGACTCGATACGCTGACGTTTTGCCATAAAGGCCGGTTCCTGATTTCAGCCGATTGTTTAGAAGATGTGATACAAGCGTGCCGGATTGCCCGCGGCGAAGCCGCCAAGTCAATTGCCGCAGGCGACCCCGCGAAGGCTTGAAAAACGGAAATTTATTTCTGTGGGAATACCCGTCATGAAAAAAGATAACAAGGCACCGAAAAACTGTTTTAAAACAGGTGATTCCGGTTAAATTGAGTGTTATGGCGGCACAATATAAGCAGAACAAGAGGTTGTGTGAACTCCGCGCAGAAAAGGGGCAGTGAACTGTGATTGTAGGTACCGTGCTCGTAAAAATGTATGCTCCTTGGGTGCATTCCCTGAAAGAAAAGCGGATGGTTGTCAGGAGCATTACCTCAAAAATACGGAATCAATTTAATGTGTCCGTCATTGAGGCACAAGAGCAGGACATTCACCAGACCATTGTGCTCGGCATTGCCTTTGCGGCAGGGAACACCGCGCTGGCAGACAGTACGATTGACAATGTGATCGATTTTATTGAAAGCAATTCAGAAGCGGAAATCACCGATATTCAGCGGGAAATCAGATAAAGAATTCCCTGTGAATGACGGAAATTTGCCGCCGGTATTTCCAAGAGTAAAAAGACTGATTGTAAGGAGAACCAATTCATGCTGAATATCGGATGCCACTTGTCCTCGGCAAAGGGATTTTACCATATGGGAAGCGACGCGCTGCAAATCGGTGCAAACACCTTTCAGTATTTCACCCGGAATCCGCGCGGCAGTAAGGTAAAGCAGATTGATGAAAAAGATGTAGCCGCTTTGCTGGAACTGGCAGAGGAAAACCAATTCGCACCGATTTTGGGCCATGCCCCCTATACGCTGAATGCCTGTTCCGCGAACCCGGAAGTCAGGGAATTTGCAAAAATGGTAATGGCAGAGGATTTAAAAAACATGGAGTATCTGCCGAATAATTACTATAACTTTCATCCGGGCAGTCATGGCGGGCAGGGTGCGCAGGCGGGAATCAATTTGATTGCTGCGCAGCTGAACGAAATTCTGAATCCGGGTCAGACAACTGTGGTGCTGCTTGAAACAATGGCCGGAAAGGGCACCGAAGTCGGCAGACAGTTTGAGGAACTGAAAGAGATTTTGGACAGAGTGAACTTATCCGATAAAATGGGAGTCTGCCTTGACACCTGCCATATTTTCGACGGCGGATATGATATTGTAAACAACTTGGACGGTGTGCTGAACCGGTTTGACCGCATCATCGGGCTTGAAAAGCTGCGCGCCATCCACCTGAACGACAGCCTGAACCCTCTTGGCAGCCACAAAGACCGTCATGCGCGCATTGGGGAAGGCATAATTGGGTTAGCGGCCATGGTGCGCATCATCAACCACCCCCAGCTTCGCCATTTGCCGTTTTATTTGGAAACACCGAACGAATTGCCCGGGCACCAAAAAGAAATTAAGCTGCTGCGCGATCATTACATGGAATCATAAAAAGGCAGTAAAGTGATAAAAGAACCCGAGGAAATTTCCTCGGGTTCTTTTATGTGGTTTCAAAGCAATTTGTCCGTTTGACTTTTTTCGTCAAATTTTTTGAATGGCGGCAGAGCAGCGTGCCCCCTTTGAAATTTTAATTCTGTATTCCTATAAATCCGCATGCTGCCAATTTCATACACGTTATGTTCTGTTTGCATAGCTTACGGAGTATATATTGTAACAGATTACGAAAAATTGGTCATTTTAAATAAATATATTCCATCATATTTCTATATTACGCTAAATTTTTACAAGTACTTGAAATCTTTGAAAAAAAGGACTATGATTTAAGCAATCAATGGAAACGTTTCCAGTAACGTTTCCAAGAAAACGTGGGAGGCGTAAACGTGGCCATTGTTACCATTAAGGATATTGCAAAAGAGTCCGGCTATGCAATCAGTACAGTATCCCGGGCGCTGAACAACCATCCGGACGTATCCCCGGAGGCAAAGAAGCACATTGATGAAGTTGTTAAAAAATGCGGCTTTGTTCCCAACAATAACGCCCGTCAGCTAAAGCAGCAGCAGGGCACCACGGTTGCTATTGTTGTCAAGGGTTCTTTTAATATGTTTTTTGCTTCCATTGTTGAACAGCTGCAATGCGAAATCAACGATGCCGGATATAAAACGGTGCTGCACTACCTGGATGAAGATGCCGACGAGGTATTGGGGGCAAAGCAGCTTTGCCGGGAACTCAAACCGCTTGGGCTCATCTTTTTGGGCGGCAGTATCCATAATTTTAAACATCACTTTACCGGGATTAAAATACCCTGCGTACTGGCTACCACCGTCAGCGATGAGCTTCAGTTCGAAAATTTGTCCTGTGTGGGAATCGACGATAAAAGGGCGGCTTATCTTGCCGCGGACTACTTATTGAGCTGCGGGCATAAAAGCATAGCAATGATGGGCGGCGACCGCTCTTTAAGCTACATAAGCCGCATGCGTTATGAAGGCTGCAAGGACAGAATGGATGAAGCTGGGCTGCCGTTTGATGATGAGAACTACCAAAAGGCAAACTTTAATTACGGTTCCGCGTACCGTGCCATGAACAAGCTGTTAGCGTCCGGCAGGCCGATTACTGCGGTATTTGCGGTTTCGGACGTAATGGCGGTGGGTGCCATGCGTGCTATTTTTGATGCGGGTCTTCGTGTGCCGCAGGACATTTCGGTGCTGGGGTTCGATGGACTGGATCTGGCAAATTACACCGTTCCAAAGCTGGCGACAATTCGCCAGCCTCTCAAAGAAATTGCCCACAACAGCGCGGAACTTCTGCTGAACAACCTGAGCAGGCACACTCCCACCGAACACATCGTTGTAGGCGTGGACTTAATGCGGGGCGAGTCGGTGCGAAACCTGTCCGATTCGTAATCTTACAGTGCAGGCAAATGTTCCTGCCAAAGCGGAAAAAGTTCTAATGATCAGTTTTGGAGGCCTTCATGCGAACCAGCGGTATTTTAATGCCCATCAGCTGCCTTCCATCGCCTTACGGCATCGGCAGCTTGGGAAAAGAAGCGTATCATTTTATTGATTTTTTAAAAAAAAGCGGGCAGCACTACTGGCAGATTTTGCCCATTGGCCCCACAAGCTATGGCGACAGTCCCTATCAAAGTTTTTCCGCATTTGCGTTTAATCCTTATTTCATCGATTTGGATATGCTGATTGAAGAAGGACTGTTGACGAAGGAAGAAGTTGCGGGGATTAACTGGGGCGACAATAAAAACCAGGTCGGTTACCTAAATTTATTTGAAAACCGCTTCACCGTATTAAGAAAGGCTGTTAACCGTCTGAGTGATTCTGTGGCCGGTTTCGCCGCATTCAAAGAAAGCAACGCCGATTGGCTTCATGATTATGCTTTATATATGGCAGTCAAATCCGAAAACGGGATGCGGGCGTTTAATACCTGGCCCGAACCGCTCCGGCAGCGCCAGCCGGAAGCGCTGGCCCACGCCGAAATCCGGCTGACGCCGGAAGTGAATTTTTGGTCATCAATCCAGTACCTGTTTTTTCGCCAATGGGTAAAACTGAAAACATACGCCAATGAAAACGGGGTGTATTTTATTGGGGATATCCCGATTTATGTTTCGCCCGACTCCTCCGACCTTTGGGCGCACAGCGAGCTTTTTCAAGTGGATGAAAACAAAAATGCCACCGAAGTGGCGGGCTGCCCGCCGGACGCGTTTTCCTCTGACGGCCAGCTGTGGGGGAACCCTCTTTACAACTGGTCTTATCATCAGAAAACCGGCTATGACTGGTGGATTCGCCGTTTAAAATATGCAGGTTCCATTTATGATGTAGTGCGAATTGACCACTTTCGTGGATTTGCCGGGTACTATTCCATTCCCGCTCAAAACAAAACCGCTGCGGGCGGCATCTGGCGCCGCGGGCCCGGTTTGGACCTTATCCGTGTAATAAAAGAAAAGCTTCCCGGTATCTTGATTATTGCCGAAGATCTGGGTTATCTGACGGACGATGTTAAGAATCTGCTTGCCCAAAGCGGATTTCCAGGAATGAAGGTTCTGCAGTTTGCATTTGATTCCCGCGAGGCCGGCGATTACCTGCCGCACAATTACTCCCGCAACAGCGTGGTGTACACCGGAACGCACGACAATACCACTACACGCGACTGGCAATATTCCGCCCCAGCGGAGGACGTTGCCTTCGCCAAAGAGTATTTGAATATAAATGAACACACAGATTTTACTTACAGTTTTATCCGGGCTGCGCTGGGCAGTGTCTGTGACACCGCCATCATTCCCATTCAGGACTGGCTGCGGCTGGGCAAGGAAGCACGAATCAACACCCCGTCTACTTTAGGCGGAAATTGGGTGTGGCGTATGCCGGCGGATGCACTTACACCGGAGCTTTCCGCGGTGATATACCGTTTCACTCAGATGTTTGGCCGCCTTACGCCGTAAGGCAGAGCACCGGCCAAAGCACACAAGCAAGAGCAGTTATAATCAAACGAATTGTGCGCCGCACAGTTTGATTAAATAAAATTTTTAGGAGGACCAAAATGAAAAAGTTAGTTGCACTTATTTTAGCGATGTCTCTGTCTGTTTCCATGGTGGCCTGCAGCAGTACGGCTGCAACTTCTTCCAAAGCAGCTGATTCAACCGCTCCGGCAGCTTCTTCAGAAGCGTCATCTGCCGCTGCGGCAGACAAAGGGGAAATCTATTACCTGAACTTTAAACCGGAAATTGCAGACGTTTACACAAAGATCAGTGAAGAATACAAAAAGGAAACCGGCGTTACCCTGAAGGTTGTCACCGCTGCATCTGGAACATATGAGCAAACATTAACATCAGAAATTGCAAAGTCCGATGCGCCGACTCTTTTCCAAATCAACGGGCCGAAGGGCTATGCAAACTGGAAGGACTATTGCAAAGACCTGAAAGGCACTGAACTTTATAAGCACCTCACGGACAAGACGATGGCTGTTACAAGCGGCGACGGCGTTTACGGTATTCCGTATTCCGTTGAAGGCTACGGCATTATCTATAATAACGCGATTATGTCCAAGTATTTTGCATTGGACGGAGCCAAGGCAAAGTCAATGAGCGAAATCAATTCCTTTGACAAATTAAAAGCAGTTACGGAAGATATGACTGCCAAAAAAGACAAACTGGGCATCAAGGGCGTGTTCGCTTCCACTTCCCTGAAGCACGGCGAAGACTGGCGCTGGCAGACACATCTGCTCAATGTTCCGCTCTTCTATGAATTCAGGGACAACAAAACAGACCTGAAGGACAACAACGCAACAAAAGAAATCAAATTCCAGAATGCCGACAAATTTAAAAACATTTTCGACCTTTACCTCAATAACTCCGTTACAGCCGCAAAGAAACTCGGCAGCAAGAGCGTAGACGAATCCATGTCGGAATTTGCACTTGGCCGCTGCGCAATGGTTCAAAACGGCAACTGGGCATGGAGCCAGATTTCCGGCGTGAAGGGCAATGTCGTTCAGGAAAGCGACATTAAGTTCCTCCCGATTTATACCGGTATGCAGGGCGAAGAGAAACAGTCCATCTGCATCGGCACCGAAAACTTCTTTGCCATTAACAGCAAGGCTTCGGCAGATAAGCAAAAGCTGGCTGAAGACTTCATTTACTGGCTCTACAGCAGCGATAAGGGCAAGGCTTTCGTAACCAACGACCTGAAGTTTATTGCTCCTTTCGACACCTTCAGCGATAAAGACCGTCCGACCGATCCGCTTGCAAAGGAAGTTGTCAGCTACATGAGCAATACGAACCTTTACAATGTTTCATGGAACTTTACCGTGATGCCGAACCAGACTTATAAAGATGCTGTCGGCGCTGCATTGCTGCAGTACGCCCAGGGCACCAAGTCATGGGACGATGTGAAGAAAATTGCGGTTGACCAGTGGAAGGCAGAAAGCAATAAATAATCTTTAAAATGAAATCATAAGTTCCTGCACGCCGTGCAGCGTGGTGTGGAATAATAAAAATAGTGAGTGTAGTTTGAGATGACTCACTCACTATTTTTTCAATAAAAGGAGGAAAAGCATGCAAAAAAACTTAAAAAAGTATTTCCCTGTTTTTGTTCTGCCTACGCTTATAGCGTTTGCCATTTCGTTTCTCATCCCGTTTGTATGGGGAATAGTTCTCTCTTTCACCAAGTTTACTACGGTGCTTGATCCTGTATGGGTTGGCTTCCAAAATTATTATCGCGCCTTTTCCGAAGATCAGGACTTTTTGAACGCGCTGGTGTTCACTGCGAAGTTTGCCGTGATTTCGGTATTGATGATTAATGTGATTGCATTTGCACTTGCGCTGCTGCTCACCAAGGCAATTCGCGGAACAAACTTTTTCCGTTCCGTGTTTTTTATGCCGAACCTGATCGGCGGCATTGTGCTCGGCTACATATGGCAGCTGATTATTAACGGGTTCTTAAACTTTTTTGATGTGGATATTACCTACAGTGCCAGCTACGGCTTTTGGGGCCTGGTTATCCTCATGAACTGGCAGATGGTCGGATATATGATGATTATTTATATTGCCGGTATTCAGGGCATTTCTCCTGATTTGATGGAGGCTGCCGAAATTGACGGCGCAAATCGGTGGCAGGTTCTTAAAAGCGTAATTATTCCGATGTCGATGCCATCCATTACGATTTGCACCTTTTTGACCCTGTCGAACTCCTTCAAGCTGTTCGACCAGAACCTTGCGCTGACTGCCGGTGCTCCGGGCAAAGAATCCTCCATGCTTGCTCTGGATATTTTCACCACCATTTATAATCATAACGGTTACGCGGGGGTCGGCCAGGCCAAGGCAGTGGTGTTCTTTATTTTGGTTGCATTGATTTCACTGATACAGGTACGATTGACCAGGAGCAGGGAGGTTCAGAACTGATGAAAGCAAAAAAACGTTTTCAGGATAATATTCGATTTGTAATGTTAATTATTCTGTCCGTCCTCTTTCTGGCGCCGATCTTTATTGTATTTATGAACTCCTTTAAGAACAGGCTGGATATTGCGGATGCACCCTTTGATTTTCCCAATGCCGATACATTCGCAGGTTTAGACAATTATATAAACGGATTCGAAAAAACAGGGTTTGTGGAAGCTTTCCGTTACTCCCTGCAGATTACCGTGCTTACCGTTATTGTAATTGTATTGTTTACGGCCATGACCGCATGGTTCATTACCAGAGTTAAATCAAAATTTTCGTCGGCACTGTATTATTTGTTTTTATTTTCTATGATCGTACCGTTCCAAATGGTAATGTTCACCATGTCTAAAATGGCAAATATGCTCTATTTAGACAATCCGAACGGATTGATTATCGTTAACCTTGGTTTTGGTTCTGGCATAGCGGTCTTCATGTACTGCGGTTTTGTAAAGGGGATTCCGCTGGAAATCGAGGAAGCCGCCACCATAGACGGCTGCAATCCGATTCAGACTTTTTTCAAAATCGTATTTCCGATTCTTAAGCCGGTTTCGTTTACAGTCGCAATTCTTACCACGATGTGGGCTTGGAACGACTATCTGCTGCCGTTCCTCGTAATCGGCAGCAATTACAACACAATCCCCATCGCTGTTCAGAAGTATTTGCAGGGGGGTTACGGCAATAAAGATATGGGGGCTATGATGGCCATGCTCGTTTTGGCAATCATACCGATTATGGCCTTCTATCTTTCCTGCCAGAAATATATTATCAAAGGCGTGACAGCGGGCGCAGTCAAGGGATAAAATCTGCCCGATTCGGGCTCCGCTCGGGCGGATATAAAACAGGCAGGGATGCGATTCCCTGCCTGTTTTGCCATGTCGCGTTTTATTTTATATTAATCCAGAATTTCAAGCCAGTAGCCGTCCGGATCCGCAATAAAGTACAAATCCATGTCATGGTTTTCAAAACAGATGCAGCCCATTCCCTTGTGCAGGGCATATGCCTCTTTTTTGTTTTCAACACGGAATGCAATGTGCGTTTCGTTGTCGCCAAGCTGATAGGGTTCTTTGCGGTCGTGCAGGCAGGTCAGCTCAAGCTGATAATCGGTTTGCCCGTCGCCAAGGAACACCAGCGTAAAGGAACCGTCCGCAGCGCTTTTCCTGCGTACTTCGGTTAAGCCGAGTGCTTTCTTGTAAAAGGCAATGCTCTTGTCTAAATCCAATACATTTAAATTTGTATGAAGAAATCTTGCGTTCATAAAAATACCTCCGTTATAATTGAAATTTTCCAACTACAGTATATCCTGTTTTGGCTCTTTTTTCAATCTGCTGCAGGATGAAAGCGGAGCGGTTTGCGAACTTCTCCAAAACAGGGATTTTTCTGTTCATTTTCTCGGTTTATGGTATAATAAACCAAGAAGACGAATTTGTGGTTTGGGGCCGGAGAAGATTGCGATGTTTTATGGTGCCGGCCTGCGGAAAATGACACAGGAGGATCTGTATGGAAGAAATTAAAATCGGACGTTACTGCCATTTCAAAGGCAACGAATACCGGGTGCTGTACCTTGCAAAGCATTCTGAAACGCTGGAGCCTATGGTGGTGTATCAGGCGCTTTACGGCGAACATGGAATTTGGGTGCGCCCCGCATCAATGTGGAACGAAATTGTAGAACGCGACGGAAAAACCTTCCGGCGGTTCACTTATATCGGAGAATGAGATGAATATTCAGATTTTCGGCAAGGCGAAGTGCTTTGATACAAAAAAAGCGGAACGTTATTTTAAAGAACGTAAAGTCAAATACCAAATGATTGATGTAAGCAAATACGGCATGAGCAAAGGGGAATTCAGCTCTGTAAAAGCGGCGGTCGGCGGGCTGGAAACGCTGATTGACGCGAAATCCCCCGACGCCCTGCTGTTGAAATATCTTGCCCGTGAGAGCGACAAAGAAGAAAAGCTGCTGGAAAATCCGAAGCTGTTCAAAACGCCGATTGTGCGGAACGGCCGGCAGGCAACCGTCGGCTATCAGCCCGAGGTTTGGAAAACATGGGAGTAAATTTGAGCGAAAAAGGGGGAGAGTACATGAAAATTTTAATTGCATACGCGGGGAAAAGCGGAACGACTGAAAAGTGTGCCAAGCTGCTGGGCGAAAAACTGCCGGGCGCGTCGGTGGTAAACCTGAACCTTGAAACGCCGGAAATCGGCGGCTTTAACACTGTGATTGTGGGCGGCTCCATCCGTATGGGCCAGCTGCATAAAAAAGCCAAGAATTTTATAGAGCAAAACAGCCAGAGCCTTAAAACAAAAAGGACAGCTTATTTTATTTGCTGCGGCTTTACCGGAAACGCGCCAAAGCTGTTTTCGGATAACTTTTCAAAGGAGCTTCTTGACAGAGCCGTTGACCATGAATGCTTTGGCGGGGAAATGAAGCTGGAAAATTTACACGGCTTTGACCGTTTTATTGCGGGCATGGTTGCAAAGTCCGGTGAGGGAAAAAATACGCCTCCTCCGCAAATCAGTTATGAAAACATCGGCAGGATGGCGGCTAAAATCATCGGAGAATAATTTTTGTCCCGTGCCCTGATTATAAAAACAAGAAACGAAAGTACCCCGCCGGCAAACTGTGCCGGCGGGGTACTTTTATCAGAGATTATTTGCAGTATTCTGCAATGGCTTGGCTCATAAACTCCGCCAGACCATCACCGTATTGATCGATATTTTTTGTGAAGCGTTCGTCCGCAACATACATCTGGCCCAATCCCGCAAGAATCTCTTTTGTACATTCATAAAAGTTGCGTGTAATCAGCGACTGCCAGTCGGCTGCAATCTGCTGTACCGTGGGCGATGCGGGGCTTTGCCCCATATTCGCGGCGAATGCACGGTAGATTTGTTCCTGCTCGCCGGAAATACGTGCCCAGTCCTCTTTGCTGTAGGATTTTGTCCGGCGGGCGCTTTCCTTGTAGGCTTCCGTGCTGCCCCAGCGTTCTTCGGCTTCTTTTGCGTATTTTTTCTGTGCCGTTTCAATTTCAGTCATATCAAATTCTTTAAAACTCATTTTGGATTCTCCTTTCAATGTGCTGTCCACAAGGGCGAGCAAACCGTCCAAACGGCTGCGCTTTAAAAGCAGCAGCTGTTTATGGCTTTCCAGCGCCTTGGTTTGGTCAAAGGCAGGGCTGTTCAGAATTCCCTGAATGTCCTTTAAAGCAAACCCAAGTTCACGAAAAAATAAAATTTGCTGCAGCCGCTCCAACGACTCATCGTCGTACAGCCGGTACCCGGCCTCGGTTACTTCACCGGGGTGCAGCAATCCGATCTCATCGTAATAATGCAGTGTGCGCACACTGATTCCCGTAAGTTTCGCTGCTTCGTTGATTTTCAGCTTCATCTTTATCACCTGCCATGATTATACTATAGACTATGACGTAGCGTCAGAGTCAAGCGGAAAATTAAAAAAGTTTTATAACAAAAATCCCTCTGCAGCAGACAATTCTGCGGCAGAGGAATTTATTAAATATACATTTTGTATTTTATAAGCTGAAAATTACTATCAGTAGATAATTGCACCGTATTTTGCGGCGAGCGGTTCCATTAGCTCGGTTTCAATCTGACAGTCGGAATCGATGATAAGCCTTCCCTGAAAATACCGCAATACAGCGTCCAGCACGGTAAGCTGGTCACAGCGCACCGCAATCGGCAACCGGGTCATGGCACTGCTTTCGCAAAGCAGCATCGCATCGTCCAGGCTGTTCACCTGCACCAGTGCGGCGCTGACCTGCTCATCGTCAAGGTCAATCAGGTCTTCGCCCAGGGAACTGGTGCATTCAATCGGTTCGCTGTAAATGATATCGTCGCCAAGGAAGAATGCTTCGCGTTCAATCGCGGCGGCGTAGGAATCCGTTTCCTCCGGAATCGTAAGGGGAGCAAAATCCTTCAGCACCTGTGCCAATGCGCTGATATGCGCCGGGGTAGTGCCGCAGCATCCGCCGACAATTCGAGCGCCTGCCTTCATCAGCTCCCGCATTTCGTCTGCAAATTGCTGTGGGGGAAGATACTCCTCGTTTACCGGTGAATTCCACATCGGCACGCCGGCGTTCGGTTTTGCGATAATCGGGATACCGGCATGTGCTGCGACCTGCTGAATCTGTTCCAAAATAGATTTCGGGCCGAAGGAACAGTTTACGCCGATTGCGTCAACGCCCATCGCCTGCAGCGTAATTACGGTCGGCAGCAGGGAACCGCCCGTCAGCGTTCGGCCGCTTTGGTCCAGCGTAACGGTTACGAATACGGGCAGGTTGGTTGTTCTGGCTGCAAGTACCGCCGCGCGCATATCCGCAAGCGAGGTCTGTGTTTCAATCGCAAGAAAATCAACACCGGCATCGTCCAGCGCACGGATTTGTTCCCGGTAGATATCGTAGATATCGTCAAAATCAGATTCACCGCAAGGCGGAACAAACAGCCCGGTGGGGCAGAGGTTGCCGCCCACAAGCACCCCGGCCGGTTTTGCAATGCTCTGCGAAAGCGCAACAAGTCTGCGGTTCAGGCCGGCCGTTTCATCTTCCAGCCCGTAATGGCTTAAAGCAGAGCGGTTCGCACCAAAAGTCGGCGCATAAACCGCCTGTGACCCGGCGGCGATAAATTCGCGCTGAAGATTTAAAAACGGTTCCGGATGCTCTAAAATCCATTTTTCCACACAAACACCGCTCGGCATTCCGGCGGCGGTCAGGTTTGTGGCCGTTGCGCCGTCCAGCAGCATGGGCAGTTGAAAAGGAAAGCTCATTTGGTTTCATTGCTCCTATCGTAGTGTTTCAACATACGGCAAAATATCAGGCCTGTGCTTTCAGTATTTTACATGCTTTCCGGTGCGGAAATTTTAAACATGGAAAGCACGTTGCAGATCACGGTGGATGCGGCGCCGCACAGGTAGAGCCTTGCGGCGGTCAGACTGTCGTCTTCGCCCTTTACACGACAGGCGTTGTAAAATTTATGGAACAGTGTCGCCAGTGTAACGACATAGCGCGTGATTCTTGCCGGGTCATAATCCTGAGCAGAGGTGATAATTTCACCGGTATAGGCGGACAGGTGACGGATCAGCTCAATTTCTTCCGGCGCGGTCAAAAGCGCAAGCTCTTCGTCGGTACAGTCACGCGGGGTGATTCCTTCGGCGGCAAGCGCTTTCAGAATGCTGCAGATTCTGGCCCTGGCATACTGCACGTAATAAACAGGATTTTGGGAATCCTGCTGCACCGCCAAATCAAGGTCAAAATCCATTTGAGAATTGGCTTCTCTTTGATTGAAGTAAAATCTTGCGGCGTCAACCGGCACTTCATCCAGCAGGTCGGCAAGCTGAATTGCTTTGCCGGTACGCTTGCTCATGCGTACCACCTCGCCGGACTTGACCAGCCTGACGAGCTGAATCAAAACAATATCAAGTTTATCGCCGTCAAGGCCGACCGCGTTCATAGCGCCCTTCATGCGGGCGACATGGCCGTGGTGATCCGCACCCCAAACGTCGATGCAGCGGTCAAAGCCGCGCTTTTCAAATTTGTTGCGGTGATAGGCAATATCCGCCGTAAAATACGTTGGGTTGCCGTTCTGGCGCACCAGGACTTCATCCTTTTCCACGCCGAAATTCGTCGCCTTGTACCACAGGGCGCCGTCTTTTTCATAGGTCAGCCCTTTGTCGGTTAACAGCTGAATGGTTTCGTTCAATTCGCCGTCATTGTGCAGGTGGCTTTCCAAAAACCATTCGTCATATTCAATACGGTATTTTTTAAGGTCGGTTTTCATCTTTTCAATGTTTTTCGGCAGCGCGTAAGCGACCAACGCTTTTTGGCGCTCTTCTGGCGCCGCGTCCACAAACCGGTCGCCGTTCAACTCGGCAAATTCAGCGGCTCTTTCTTTAATGTCTTCGCCGTGGTAGCCGTCTTCGGGGAATTCAACCGCGTCTTCACCCTTGAAAATCTGTAAATAGCGCGCTTCAAGCGAGCCGCCGAATTTATCAATTTGATTTCCGGCGTCATTCACGTAAAACTCGCGCCACACGTCATAGCCCGCCGCGTCCAGTACGGCTGCCAGGCAGTCGCCCAGTGCGCCGCCGCGCGCGTTGCCCATGTGCATTGGGCCGGTGGGATTGGCGGAAACAAACTCGACCATGATTTTTTTCTTTTCGCCGTATTCGCTGCGGCCGTATTTCGTGCCAAGCCGGTGGATATCCTTCAGCACCTCGCCGTTAAATCTTCCGCTTAGAAAAAAGTTGATAAAGCCGGGGCCGGCAATTTCAAAACGGTCAAAAAAAGTGCCGTTCAGCGCCAGATGATCCGTAAGGATCTGTGCGATTTTGCGCGGGGCAAGGCGGAAGGCTTTCGCTGAAACCATAGCTGCGTTGGTTGCCCAGTCGCCATGGGAGCGGTCGCCGGGCACTTCAACGGAAAAGTCCGGCACGCCTGCTTCCGGCAGGTCACCGTTTTTCATTGCCTTTGCAAATGCGTCGTTGATTGCGGTTCTCAGTTCACTGGTTGCTTGAAACACTAGTTTTGACATCTTTGTTGTTTGCCTCCTTGACAGTAATCAATATCTCATTTAAACTTGATAAATTTGCGTTAATATCCAGCGTGTAATTGACCTCCAGCCTGCCGCCCAGATCATCCAGCTCGGACTTCACCTTACTGGTGAAAACGCCGATCATCATGCAGCCGTAACCGGTGTCATAAGGGCAAACATGGCGCTTGCCGTCTTCTAAAATCAAACGGGTGCTTTCAGCGCCGCCGCGCATCAGCGTTACCGTGGAATTGCCGTCCACCTTCAACACCGAAGTTTTCGCCGAATTTTGGTCATCATACTCTTTATAAACAATATAGCGGCTGTTTCCCTTTTTTACATAGGAACCAAGCGTTGTAACCTCAATTTCGCCGGTTTCGTCATCTATTTTCTGCCGTCCCTTAATTGAGATGAGGTAATTTTCCTGCATTTATATGCTCCTTGCTGAACAGGCTGCGCAAAAACCATGCCGATTCTGTTCATCCTTATTAATATCGTTCAATATCGACGTGGCTGACGTCGCTTTTAATGTCACGCCCAAGAAAAATCTCGGCGATTTGTGCAAATCCTTCCACACGGTCGCTTACAAAAAATGAACCGTTTCCGTCGGTTTTCCTGTCGCAGAGCAAATTTTGCTCCTTTAAAATCCCGGCGCAGGCAAGGGCGGTTTCGCGGCCGCTGTCAATCAGGGCAACGCCGTTCCCCATTACGCCGGAGATAATATGTTTGATAATCGGGTAGTGGGTGCAGCCCAAAATAAGAGTGTCAACTCCGGCTTCCCGCAGCGGCGCAAGGTAACGCTGTGCAACCAGACGCGTCACTTCTTCGTCATCCGCAATATAGCCGTTTTCCACCAGCGGTACGAACAAAGGGCAGTCGCGCTCGAAAATCTGAATTTCAGGGTCAATTGCAGCGAGCTCACGCCGATAAGCGCCGCTGCGGATTGTCGCTGTGGTGCCGATTACACCCACGCGCTTGTTTCCGGTTGCCGCGGCAGCCGCCGCAGCAGCCGGCCGGAGTACCCCGGTGAACGGAACGGAAAGGCTGTCGCCAAGATTCCCCGCCACCGAACTGACGGTGCCGCAGGCGGCGACAATCATTTTTACTTGATTGGACATTAAAAACGCCGCGTCCTGCTTTGCGTATTTGGTGATGGTTTCGCGGCTGCGCGAACCGTAGGGCACGCGGCCTGTATCACCGAAATAAATAATGTTTTCCTGCGGCATAATTTGTAAAAGCTCTTTTACGGCGGTCAATCCGCCAAGTCCGGAGTCAAACACGCCGATTGGTCTGTTATCCATTTTTCTGCATCGCTCCAAAAGTTCAGTGGAATACCTGAATTAATATTTCGATTTTATTTCAAAAGAAAGTGTAATCAGTTTATCGAGCAGCTCACCGTAGGAAACGCCGGCCGCCTCCCAAAGCTTCGGGTACATGCTGATTGCGGTGAAGCCCGGCATGGTGTTCAGCTCGTTCAGCAGAACCTCGTTGCCGTTGCGAACGAAAAAGTCCACACGGGAAAGGCCGCTGCAGCCCAGCATACGGTACGCCCGTACTGCGGTGGAACGGATTTCCTCCATCACTTCCCCGCTCAGGTGCGCCGGAATATAAAGCTGAGATTTGCCGGATTTGTATTTATCATCATAATCGTAAAATTCGGCGGAAGCGGCAATCTCGCCCACAAGGGAGGCTTGCGGCTCGGCGTTGCCGAGTACGGCGCATTCCACTTCCTGACCGACAATCGCTTCCTCCAGCACAATTTTATCGTCTTCACGGGCGGCTTTTTCCACAGCCGCATCCAGCTCCGCTTCGCTGTGCACCTTGCTGATCCCTACGGAAGAGCCCGCGTTGGCCGGCTTGACAAAAATCGGGTAGCCGAGCCGGGCACTGATTTTTACCTTTATTTTTTCTGCGCCGGTCTTATATTTTTCGGCGAAAAACCACAGGTAATTCGCCTGTTTCACACCCGCCGCCGTCAAAAGCGTGTGAGTTACGCCTTTATCCATGCAGACTGCCGAAGCAAGCGCGCGGCAGCCGACAAACGGAATTCCGCTCAGCTGCAAAAGGCCCTGTATTGTGCCGTCTTCTCCGTTTCTTCCGTGAAGCACGGGGAACACGCAGTCCACCTTAATTACGTCAAATCCGATTTTTCCGTCCACCACAATTCCGCCGACGCTTCTGTCAGGGGAAAGGAATGCGGGCTGGTTGAGCGGGTTGTGCTCCCAGCGGCCGTCCGCAATTTCATCCACGCGGCCGGAAAACAGATACCAGCGGCCGTCCTTGGTAATGCCCAGGCAGACCGTCTCGTACTTTTCCTTTGGCAGGTTGTTTATGACCGAGGTTGCGGATAAGCACGAAACCTCATGTTCTGAGGAGCAGCCGCCGAAAATAACGGCGATCTTTTTTTTATTCATTACACTATCCTCCAAACTGTAAATGTGCTTCAGGCTGCGGATAACGCGCCACAGGCCGCCTGTGCAGAGCAAAAAGATGCTTTGCGCGGCTTTTCACTGTTTGGCGTTTCATATGCATGCTGAGCACTTTTTCTTATTTATATACATAATGCTACGAATATATATCATATCACAATGCCTTGACAGGCGCAATCGAAATTTTGTTAAATACTATGGTGACAAAAAAGTGTTTATGATGTATAATTATTTACTGGATTGATTTAATAAATAATTCGGAATATTTGATAAAATTTCAGGAGTGATATTTTTGGAGCAGAAGGCATTTGACCTGATTGCCGAAAAGGTCGGCGCGGTTCTGAACGAACAGGGCTTTCACAAAGTTGGCGATATGCAGGAGGAAAGCGGGCGTGCCGCACTGTTTACCAATGAAGACACTGCATACAGCATATTTTTTAACCAGGATAAAAAACGGTTTGAGTTAAGAACCTGTGACTTGGACGACGGTGAGCCGGACGGCAAATGGAAGTCGATTTCCATTTGGCTTTTCGACCCGGAAAACGACAGCGTGGCCGAAGCGGAAAGCATTGTAAACGATTTTACTGAAACAATTCAGGGCCCGAAGCGCGTTGCTGCGCTGAAGACAAAGAAAAAGCGCAAGAAAGATGAAGAGAATACATCCGATCCGTTGTTCTTTTTTAACCGTTTTGTCGGAATTTTCCCGGGTCTCCGTGATGAACTGAACGAGGAGAGGGCACAGTACGACGATGTGCGCGCCGTCACCTTTGCACGTACCCATCTGACCCCGAAGATTGAAGCGCTTTGCACACAAACGACAAATCAGGATCAGATTAAGCGTTGCTGCGACCTTTTAAATGACATGTATGTCGCGGGCGATATGGACGTGCGTTCTATTATTACCATCGTTATTTTGAACGGCATTGAAAGCCAGACCGCCATTGCCAACATGAAGCCGCTTTTCAGCGATGACCTGAAAAAAGCTTTTACCTCTGCACTCAAATTGAAGGGCAAGGTAGTTAAGCCGGAAAAGAAGAAGAAACCGAAAAAGTTTACCGCGGAAAATTTAAACCAATTAGGCAGATAGTACGGAAGCCCGGAGCGGGCAGGGCTTGCCCGCTCCGGGCCGATAAAAATGCAAAAAATAATGCGGCAGTACTTGACAAGCTTTGAATTAGTATGTTATTATAGTTATACCTCATAAAGGGGTTATTTTTTTTGCGCCCTTTTAAGAGGGAGGCTGAGGTCTTTTTCAGACCTAAATATTTTTCCGTACAACGGGAGGTGCCGTCATGAGAGTTAAAATTACATTAGCATGCACAGAGTGCAAACAGCGCAATTACAACACAATGAAAAACAAGAAGAATGATCCGGACAGGCTTGAAATGAACAAGTACTGCAGATTCTGTAAGAAGCATACTCTTCACAGAGAAACAAAGTAATCCGGACGGAGGGACAGAAAATGGCAGAAACAACTGTAAAGAAAGAGAACTTTTTTTCCAGAGCCGGCAAAAACATCTCTAAGTTCTTCCGCGATGCCAAAAGCGAAGTCAAAAAAATAGTGTGGCCCACACCGAAGACCGTATTTAAAAATACAGGTGTCGTTTTGGTTACCATTATTATCATTGGCTTATTTATCTTTGGACTGGACACAGTACTTATGAATCTGCTTGGACTGATTATGAACATTGCAAAATAGGATAAGCGGAGGAGTTTACTATGTCTGAAGACGCAAAATGGTATGTTGTTCATACCTATTCCGGGTATGAAAACAAAGTTGCCTCCAATCTTGAAAAAACAGTGGAAAACCGCCAGCTTCATGATTTAATTCAGGAAATCCGCGTGCCGACCGAAACAGTTACCGAAATTAAGGATAACAAGCGGCGCGACGTGGAACGGAAGATTTTCCCCGGTTATGTTCTGGTTAAGATGATTCTTACCGACGAATCCTGGTATGTCGTCCGCAATATCCGCGGCTGTACAGGCTTTGTTGGCCCGTCATCAAAACCGATTCCGCTCACCGATGAAGAAGTTGCGAGATTGGGCGTCGAGCAGAAAGAGATTGAGGTTTCTTACAGGGTCGGCGATTCCGTACACATTATCGACGGTCCGCTTGAGGGCTTTGTCGGTATTGTTGAAGAAGTAGATGTCGACAAGAACCGCGTCCGTGTAACAGTATCCATGTTTGGGCGCGAAACACCGGTTGAGCTTGAACTCGATCAGGCTGAAGTCATGGAATAATCATCACAATAATTTGCGGGAGACCGCTTATTATGAGGGGCATCGCCCCTGTGGGAGGAACGGATTAATTTTTTCGTCCGCTCCGCCATCCACCACGAATTTTGGAGGTGCAAGAAAATGGCTCAAAAGGTTACGGGCTTTATAAAGCTCCAAATACCTGCTGGCAAGGCTACCCCGGCACCGCCTGTTGGACCGGCACTCGGTCAGCACGGCGTCAACATTATGGCGTTCACAAAAGAATTCAATGAACGCACAAAGAACGATGTAGGATTAATTATCCCTGTCGTTATTACGGTTTACGCAGACCGTTCGTTTACCTTTATCACCAAAACCCCTCCGGCTGCAGTGCTGATTAAAAAAGCATGCGGTATTGAGAGCGCTTCGGGCGAACCGAACAAGAAAAAGGTTGCGAAAATTACCCGCGAGCAGGTCAGAAAGATTGCTGAAACAAAGATGCCCGACTTAAATGCGGCTTCAATCGAGACAGCCATGAGCATGGTTGCCGGTACGGCACGCAGCATGGGTATTGAAGTAGTAGATTGATCACCCGGGTGGGAGGAACTTTACTAATCCGATTTTACCACTCAATAGGGAGGAAAACCAATGAAACACGGTAAAAAGTATATCGACGGCGCAAAGCTGATCGATCGCGCAAAACTATATGATGCGAACGAAGCGCTTGACATTTGCGTCAAGACGGGCACATCCAAGTTTGACGAAACCGTTGAGGTTCATGTCAAGTTGGGCGTTGACAGCCGCCATGCTGACCAGCAGGTTCGCGGCGCAATCGTACTGCCGAACGGCACGGGCAAAAAAGTTCGCGTACTTGCAATCTGCAAGGGCGACGCGGCGAAGGAAGCGGAAGCAGCCGGAGCTGAGTTTGTCGGTGCTGAAGAAATGGTACAGAAAATCCAGAGCGAAAACTGGATGGATTTTGATATTCTCATTACTACCCCGGACATGATGGGCCTTGTCGGCCGTTTAGGTAAAGTCTTAGGCCCCCGCGGCCTGATGCCAAACCCGAAGGCCGGTACGGTTACACGTGAAATCGGCAAAGCTGTTGCTGACGCAAAAGCAGGTAAGATTGAGTATCGTCTTGATAAGACGAATATCATCCACTGCACCATCGGCAAGGTTTCTTTCGGCGGTGAAAAGCTGCTCGAAAACTTTGACGCGCTGCTCGGCGCAATTGTCAAAGCAAAGCCTGCCGCTTCCAAAGGCCAGTATATCAAAAGCTGCGTTGTTGCTGCAACAATGGGCCCGGGCGTCAGAATCAACCCGAACAAGGTTGGCTGATTTTACAGGGCTTGACAGACTGCCATGTCTGTGCTAGTATAATATTCGCTGTTCTTTATTCAAAGACAGCAGGTGCGTTTGCTTAATGGGGTTTCCCCAGCCTGCCGAGGATAAGAGCTGGATGCATTTATTTTATAATGTATTTAAGCCCTTCCCGCGGTAATGTGGGAAGGGCTTTTTTGTTAATGCGCTGTATCTCAACTGATGGAGGTGAATACATTTGCCAAGTGAAAAGATTTTAGAGCAAAAGAAACAGCAGGTTGCAGTCCTGACAGAAAGCTTAAAGGCTGCATGCACGGGTGTTATTGTAAATTACAAGGGCATTACGGTTGCACAGGACACAAAGCTCCGTAAAGAGCTTCGTGAAGCTGGCGACGAGTATATGGTTGTAAAAAATACTTTATTGCGTCTCGCATTAAAGGATGCCGGAATTGACGGCCTTGACAACGTTCTGGAAGGAACAACCGCTATTGCAATCAGCAAGGACAATTACGTGTCCGGCGCTAAAATACTGGCTAAATTTGCCGAGGGCAGCAAAACCTTTGAAGTAAAAGCGGGTTTTGTTGACGGCGACGTAATTGATGCCAAAGGCGTTAAGGAACTGGCTGAGCTGCCTCCGAAAGAGGTTTTGGTTGCCAAGGTACTGGGTGGCTTCAATGCCCCGATTTCTGGTTTCGTCACCGTACTGAACGGTACGATGAAGGGCCTGGTTGTTGCTTTGAACGCAATTGCGGAAAAGCAAGCTGCCAATGCATAAGTTTTTCATAAAATTATAAAATAAAATTTTGGAGGTAACTATCAATGTCTGATAAAGTTGTAAAATTAATTGAAGATGTAAAAGCACTTACCGTTCTTGAGCTCTCCGAGCTCGTAAAGGCTCTCGAAGAGGAATTCGGCGTTTCCGCTGCTGCTCCTGTTGCTGTTGCTGCTGCTGCTCCTGTTGCTGCCGCTGCTGCTGAAGAGCAAACAGAATTCGACGTAATTCTGAAGGCTGCCGGCGCAAACAAGATTCAGGTTATCAAGGTTGTCCGTGAACTCACCGGTCTTGGCCTGAAGGAAGCAAAAGAAGTCGTTGACAGCGCACCTAAAGCTGTTAAAGAAGGCATTTCCAAGGACGACGCTGAAGCAGTTAAGGCTAAATTAGCTGAAGCCGGCGCAGAAGTCGAAGTAAAGTAATTTACTTTATTGCACAAATAAATCCCTGCTGTCATTCATTTGGCGGCAGGGATTTTTTTGTTTATTTTATTGGATTTTGTTTATTTGAAAATTCCCGTAAAATCAAGGGTTGAAAAATAGTCGGCCGGTGTTTCGGCGCGGCGAATCAGTTCAGTGGTTCCGTCTTCTTTCAGCAGAATTTCGGCGGAACGCAGCTTGCCGTTGTAGTTGTACCCCATGGAATGGCCATGTGCGCCCGTGTCGTGAATCACAAGCAGATCACCCATATCGATTTCAGGCAGCATGCGGTCGATTGCGAATTTATCGTTGTTTTCGCAAAGTCCCCCGGTAATATCGTATTTATGGTCGCAGGGCTTATCTTCCTTGCCCATCACCGTAATATGGTGATATGCCCCGTACATTGCAGGGCGCATCAAATTTGCCGCGCATGCGTCCAGGCCGATGTATTCCTTATGCGTATGTTTTTCACGAATTGCGGTTGCAACAAGGCAGCCGTTGGGTGCAAGCAGGAACCGGCCAAGCTCGGTGTAAACAGCCACATCGCCCATGCCTGCGGGAACCAGTATTTCCTCGTACACTTTTTTTACTTCTTCGCCGATTTTCAGAATATCGGCAGGCTTTTCGTCAGGACGATAGGGGACCCCCACACCGCCGGAAAGGTTAATAAAACCAATGTGCGCGCCGGTTTCGCGGTTTAGTTCTACTGCGGTTTCAAACAAAATCCGGGCCAGAACAGGGTAGTATTCGTCCCCGGTCGCGTTGCTTGCCAGAAAAGCGTGCAGGCCAAATTCCTTTGCGCCGAGCGCCTGCAGCTTTTGGAACCCTTCGGTCAGCTGTTCCCGGGTAAATCCGTATTTCGCTTCACCGGGGTTATCCATAATGGAGTTGCTGATTTTAAACATTCCGCCCGGATTGAACCGGCAGCAGATTTTTTCCGGAATTCCTCCTGCATCCTTTAAGACATCAATATGGGTAATATCGTCAAGGTTAATAATCGCATTCAGTTTTCGCGCAAGCTCAAAGTCTTCCGTGGGTGTTACGTTTGAAGAGAACATAATCTCATCCCGGTGAAAACCGACGGCATCTGCAAGCATCAGCTCTGTCAGCGAAGAGCAGTCCGCACCGCACCCTTCTTCGTGCAGAATTTTCAAAATAGCGGGGGTGGGGGTGGCCTTTACCGCGAAATACTCTTTGAACCCTTTGTTCCACGCAAATGCCCGGTTCAATTTACGCGCGGTTTCCCGAATTCCTTTTTCATCATAAAGATGAAACGGCGTCGGGTATTTTTTTGTCATTTCCTTCAGCTGTTCCAAATTAACAAACGTCTTTTTCATCCTAATTCCCTTTCGTCAATTCAATTAATTTTATTTCATTTTTTAATGATTCTTTAAATAAGTCAACCAGATTTTTCTTTTGAGAGTACAAACAGGTTGCATTTTCCCCTTCACTGATATCCCCCGTTAGAACGCTGGCTGAATCCGTAATCAGCCTGATTTGGTTCTGCGCTTTTTCTGCGTGGTACACAATCGCGCCCGGCAGTTCAAACGGAGCATTTGTAATGACTACAATTTTAAGGTCCCTTAAAACTCCGTCCTGCAGCTCGGGCAAAAGCGTATCGGCTGTTTCCTTTGCAATGGATAAATACACTCTTTGTTTCGCGTCCGTCAGCATGTTTTTCATTTTTCGTAAAATATGTTTTTCACCTTTCACAGTGATGTATCCGTCAACCTCTTTGCAGGGGGCAAGTGCGTTCTTCAGCAGATCCGATTTGAAATCCTGCAGCTGATGAATTTTATTGTTGCAGAATTCCTCAAGCGGAACCGGGGTGTAGCGTGTTGCCGTGCCTTCTATCAAATAAGCGGCGCCCTTTTCAACAAGCCCTGCAAGCGCGGTGTACGTGTTTGAACGGGAAATCCCCGTCAGCTTTGCCGCTTCGTACCCGGTCAGCTTGCCTTCGCATAACAGGGTTCTGTAAATTGTGGCTTCCTGCTTGGTTAGGCCAAAGTGGGTAAGCTGTTCCGCGGTATCCAAATTCATCACCTCGATAAGAGTGTTCCTGTATAGGAATACTATATAATATAAGATGAAGATTGTCAATAAAAAAGATCCCCTGTTCCCTTGCGGGCAGAGGATCTTCAGCGTAATCGGAAGGAAAAAGATTTACTACATCTTTCTGTATTTTTTCACTTTGCGCAGATTCTTCTTTTTGCGGTTGTAAATCAGCGCCAGGATGATATAAATAACAACAAGAAGAACGATGATTGCCGCAATGGCGATGAACCAGCCCGATGTAAAGATGGATTTCACCGTATTTGCGGTGCGAAGCACCTCGCTGCGTTCAACGCTTTCCGACGCCACCAAATTCACTGTGGTCAGCTCCTGATTCGCGTAGCTCAGTGTCGCCGTTCCGATGACCTGCCCTTTTTTAATCGGGGCATCTATGCTTTGCGGGATATGCTTCGTAATAATCACGCTGCTGGCGGAAACGTTGTTCGGCAGCATGGCGGAGTAGTTTTTTTCCGCAACCAAAAGCAGCTTGTCCTTGTTCCATGCGTTATTCAGTTTGATTTCGCCAACCGAGTCCTGCCCGTTTAGAATGGGCTTTAGCTGCAGATTCCGAAATGCCCACCGGAACAGTGCCGCGGTATCTATCATTTCACCGCGGGTGGTAATCGCTTTGCCGTTTTTATCCACATCCGGTGCACCGAGCGCGACACACAGGTAGCTGTAGCCTTCGGCTGTTGCGGAAGAAACAAGGCAGTAACCCGACTGATCCATGTGCCCGGTTTTAATCCCTTTGGCGTACTGGTAATAGTACTTGCCGCCGTCCAGGTTTTTGTCAATCAGGTAGTTTGTGGTGGAAAGTGACCTTTTCTTTCCGGCATCCGGCCCGCCAATCGGCGAATAGGAATAACGTGTCTTTGAAGTAATATCCGAGAAATTCGGAAGGCTCATTGCGTATTTTGTAATCAGGTACAAATCATGCGCGGTTGTGTAGTGATTTTCATCATGCAGCCCGTGGGGATTGGCGAAATGCGTTCCCTTGCAGCCAAGCTCCTGCGCCTTCTGATTCATCATGTCCACGAATTTATCCACATTGCCGCCGCCGACATAATCGGCCAGAACGAGCGCCGCGTCGTTTCCGCTTGGTACCAGCATACAGTTCAAAAGCTGCATAGCGGTCAGCTGGTCATTTTCCTTAATGCCGGAAAGGGAGCTGCCCGTGCCCAGCAGCTTATCGACTACCTCTTTTGTCACTGTGATTTTGGTGCCGGTAAGGTCTTTGATATGTTCGCTTGCAACAATGAATGTCATAATTTTTGTAGTAGAAGCCGGTTCACGGCGAACATCCGCGTTTTTTTGGTAAACCACGGTATTTGTATCCAAATTCACCAGCTCAATGGCCGCGCAGTTGGTATCAAATCCAATATTAAAAACCGCTGCGCTTGCCGGGACGGACGAAAATAAAATACAAAAGGTAAGAAGAAGAGTAAACAGGGAGAGAGCCTTTTTTTTCATGGAACTTTTGCCTCCAATGTGATATTATATTCATAATGTGTTATATACTTATATCAGTTATCCGCGCGCTATTTATAAATTATATCAGCTATTGGGTAAAAGATAAAGGGAAGTTTTAAATTATTAAAAAATTGTAATTAAGATACAATGGAGGAATTGCAGTGATTTACATAACCGGTGATACACACGGAGAAATGTGCCGCTTTGACTCCTCTCAGGTAAAAAAGCTGAAAAAAGGCGACACACTTATTGTGTGCGGCGATTTTGGTTTTATCTGGGATGGCGGAGAAAAAGAACAGAAGATCCTCAAAAAACTGGGAAATAAAAAATATAATATTCTGTTTGTGGACGGTACGCATGAAAATTTTGACCTTCTGAGCCAATACCCGGTAACGGAATGGAACGGCGGCCAGGTGCAGAATATCAGCGGGAATTTGTACCACCTGATGCGCGGGCAGGTGTTTACTATCGAGAACAAAAAAATCTTTGCCTTCGGCGGAGGGGAAAGCAGTGAAAAGCAGCTGCGGATTCAAGCCGGAAAATGGTGGGAACACGAAATGCCGACAATGGACGAAATGCGCGCGGGCGTGAACAATCTGCACGTGGTTGACATGAAGGTAGATTACATAATAACCCATGAGCCGGCGCCGCGTGTGATGTACCAGTCCACAAATGCAAAAGAGAGTACGAACCAGCTTGAAGCTTTTTTTGAGCAGCTTGTCAGGCAGGTCGAATTTACCAAATGGTATTTTGGCGCAATCCACGTTGACCGCAAGATTACCGCGAAAAACTTCGCGGTGTTTAACGATGTGATTCCCGTGGAAGCGCCGCAGGAGAAAAGGTATCGGAAATGAAAGTGTTTCATACCTCCGACTGGCACCTGGGGAAAATGGTTTATGGCCGTTCCCTCCTGCCCGATCAGGAGTACTTTATCAATGAAGTGTTTTTGCCTGCTGTTCGTTCCGGCCGCCCCGACCTGGTTGTAATTGCAGGCGATTTGTTTGACCGCCAGATTGCCCCGGTCGAGGCGATCCGGCTTTTCGACCGCTTTTTGACTGAAATAAGCGATCTGCACGTTCCGCTTGCGCTGATTTCCGGCAACCACGACGGCGCTGAACGCATTGCCATCGGAACCGGGCTGCTGCGGCAGAGCGGAATTTACATCGGCAGCAGCATTGCGGATGCGTTTCATCCGGCTGTGGTTACGGCGGGGGAGGAAACGGCGCATGTTTATCTGCTGCCCTACTGTGAGCCGGCCGCAGTGCGCCAGTTCTTAAAGGACGACAGCATTAAGAGCTTTCAGGAGGCGTACACGGCGCTGCTTGACCGTGTGAGGGCGCAGCTGGACGGCAGCGTGATAAACATCCTGCTTGCCCACTGCTTTGTCATGGGCGGTACGCTGTCTTCTTCTGAAAGCCCGACTTTTGTGGGCGGCAGCTCGGAGGTAAACCCATCTGTGTTTGAAGGCTTTGATTATGTGGCGCTCGGGCATCTGCACGGGCCGCAAAAAGCGGGGGCAAACGGGCGCTACTGCGGTTCGCCGCTCAAATATTCCTTTGATGAAGCCGGCCAGCGCAAATCCTTTACCGTATTGGATATTCATAAAGATCATACGGAAATCAGCGAATACAGTCGGCCGCCGCTGCATGACATGCGCGTGCTTTCCGGCTTGTTTGCCGACCTTTTACAGCAGGGAAGGGACAACCCCAGTAACGATTATCTTTATGCCAACTTAAAGGACACTGCGCCCGTCTATATGCCGATGGACCAGTTAAGGCCATATTACCCGAACCTGCTTGGATTAAGCAGCGAGTGGCTTTCTGCGGGGGCGGGCGCTGTGCGCAGCGACCTGCGCGAACAGCTGATGCACCGAAAAACGGACGATATTTATATTTTTGAGCAGTTTCTTCGTCAAATTTGTGACAGTGAAGCGGACGACGGCGACCGCGCGCTGTTTTTGCAGGCTTTGAATACATGCAGGGAAGAGAATGATCTATGAAGCCGATTCAAATTACAATGCAGGCCTTTGGCTCATACCTTGGCACCACTACGGTGGACTTTACCAAACTGGGTGACAACCCCATCTTTTTAATCACCGGCTCGACAGGCGGCGGAAAAACCACAATCCTTGATGCCATGTGTTTCGCGCTTTACTGTAAGGCAACCGGCGGCCGCCGCAGCTGGAACAGTATGGTCAGCACCGCCGCGCCGCAGGACGCGGAAACGCTGGTTGATTTTACGTTCGGTCTGGGTGCTGAAACGTACCGCTTTTACCGTTCCCAGCAAAGGTACGCTGCAAGGGGTACGGGTGCGATCAAGACAAAAGAAGAGCATAGCTGCTACCGCCTTGCCGGTTCGGAATGGGAGCTTCTTTTGACAGGGGCGGAGTCCAAGGTGCGCGAACAGGCGGAACAGCTGCTCGGCCTGAACTGCGAGCAGTTTTCACAGGTGATGGTGCTACCCCAGGGCGACTTTTTAAAGCTGCTGCTTGCCAATTCACGCGACAAGGCGCAGATGTTCCAGACCCTGTTCGCAACCGGGCGCTGGGCGCAGGTGACGCTGAAGCTGAAAAAGATGGCGGATGAAGTCCAACAGCAGGCAAACGAGGTTACTGCGGCAAAAAAGCTGATTCTCGAGCGGGAGGAAGTTACCACCGCGGAGGAATTGGAGCAAAAATGCAGCGAAACGGACCGGCAGCTGGCAGCCGCCAAAGCGGAGCTCGTTTTGCTGGAAAAAGAGCTGGAAAAGCGCAACAACGAACTTAACGCAGCGCTCGCGCTCAACCGTAAATTTGAAAACACGCAGTCCCTGCGATTAGAATTGGACACATTGGTCAAAGCCGAAGCCCGCATGGCCCAAAAAAGGGACAGCTTAAAGCTAAGCCGCCTTGCAAGGGGTGTTTTGCCGTATCACACGGCTTATCAGGCCGCACAGCGCGATTACGCGGTAAAGGCAAAGGCAAAGGAAGCTGCTGAAATAACCCGCATACAGGCGGAAAAGGAACAGAAATCGGCCCTGGAGCAGCTGCCCGCCGCAAAGAATTGCCGCAAAGCGGCGACTGCTTTCGCTCAAAAGTTGAGTAAGCTGGAAGCCGCACGCGGCGGCGCACAGCGGCTTCATACCATACAGGCTGAATTAAAGTCAAAGGAACAGCAGCTGGCGGTACAGAATAAGGAGCAGGAAAAGTTTTCTGCTTCGCTAAAAGACGCACAGGAACGTTATCGGGCCGGGCTGGACTATATGCACAAAATTCAGGAAAAGAACCGTATGCTTCCCCAATTGATGGCCGAAGTGGAAGCGCTGATAAAAAATGACGCGGCCGCTTCGCTGGCAGCCGAACTGAGCGAGGGAAAGCCCTGCCCGGTTTGCGGCGCAGTCCACCATCCCGTTCCCGCAAAGCAAAGTGAAAAGCTGAAAGCAGCACAGGCGGAATTGGAGCAGGCAAAACAGTCCGGTGAAACGCTGGCGAAATGCGAAAAGCGGCTGCATGATTTAGAACAGCTTCAGGAGCAGGCGCGGCAAAAGCTTGAGGAGGGGAAGGCTGCCCTCTCCATACTCGAACGGGAAAGCGCTTCCCTTCACGCCGCGGCGGATGAAGTTACCGCTAATCTGGGGGAATACCGGGAAATTGAACAAATTGAGCGGGAAATTATTGCTGTTCGGAAGAAAATAAAAGAGAATACGGAGCTCGCCGACCGGATTGAAGCGCGCATATCGGCGGCGCAGAGCGCATGGGCGGCCACCGGGGCAGCCGGCGAAGCGGCGGCCAAAGCCTTTGCGGAATCGGAGCAGGCGGTTCGGGAAGCGAAAAACCGCTTTGAAACCGAGGTCGCCGCATCAAAATTAAGCCCGGATATTGATTTTTCCGCCATTGTACTTTCGGTACAGGGTGAAGCGGAACTGGAAAAGGAGCTTGAAAATTATACTGCTTCCTGCAAGTCAAAAAAGGAGCAGCTTTCCGAACTGGAAAAGGAGCTTGAAGGAAAGGAAAAGCCCGACCTCGCGCTTGTGAAATCTGTTCAGAGCGATGTGCAGCAAAAAAGCAGCCAAACGGCGCAGCGCACCGGCAGCCTGACCCAAAGTGTTGATTCGGCGCGCAAATCACTGAAAAAGCTGAGCGAGCTTTCAAAGCTGGGCTCCGATTTAGAGGAAAGGTATTCGCGTACGAGCCGGCTGGCCGCGCTGCTTTCCGGAAAAACGGGCCTTAAAATCCCGCTGCAGCAGTTTGTGCTCGGTATTATGCTCGACGATATTCTTTCTTGTGCAAACACCTTTTTTTCCACGTTCAGCAACGGAAGGTACAGCCTGAGCCGCATCACGGGGGCTTCCGGCGGGAACGCGCTCGGCGGGCTGGATTTGCAGGTGTTCGACGCATACAGCGGCGGTGCGCGCAGTGTGGAAACGCTGTCGGGCGGCGAGCTGTTTCTGGCCTCCCTTTCCCTTGCTTTCGGCCTTTCCGACGTGGTGCAGAATTATTCGGGCAGCGTGCATCTGGATTCGATTTTTATCGATGAGGGGTTTGGCTCGCTCGACCAGGAAACACTTGACACGGCAATGAAGGCCTTGCTGCAAATTCAGCAGAGCGGGCGTACGATTGGGATTATTTCGCATGTTACCGAGTTGAAAACCCGCATCGCCACACAGATTGTTGTTTCCAAAGCCGCGGATGGCGGCAGCAGGGTTGAAATAATCAGCTAAAAAAAGAACCAAGAAGTGAAGTTACTTCTTGGTTCTTATGATATCTCCATGTCGTTAAAAAGCTGTTTCACCTCCGCACGCAGCCCGCGGTGCTCCGGCGCCTCCAGTTCGCGGTCTTCGGCGATGATGGTTCTGGCGACAGCCTGAGCCTGCTTCAGCACACCCATGTCCTTCATCATGTCCGCTATTTTTAAATCCGGCAGGCCGTGCTGCTTTTGCCCGAAAAAATCGCCCGGGCCGCGCAGCTTTAAATCCTGATCGGCAATCTGAAAGCCGTCGCTCGTTTCGCACATTGCCCGCAAACGTGTTGTGGCCTCTTCATTCTGCGCGTCCGAAACCAGGATGCAGGTGGATTTTTCTTTTCCGCGCCCAACTCGCCCGCGCAGCTGGTGCAGCTGGGAAAGGCCGTATCGCTCCGCGTTTTCGATCATCATAACCACCGCATTCGGCACATCCACACCAACCTCCACCACCGTGGTGGAAACCAGGACGGAGAGCTTTCCCGCCGCAAAATCGGCCATAACGGCTTCCTTTTCCTTCGGCTTCATCCTGCCGTGTAAAACACCGATACGGCAGCCGGGCAGCCATTCCTTTTCCAGCTTTTCTGCGTACTGATTCACGCTTGCCGTATCATTTTGCCCCTCGTCGATCATGGGGCAGATAATATAACACTGATGACCCGCATCCACATGCTTTCGGATAAAGCGGAATGCCCGCTGCCGCTTTTCACTTGATATCGCATAGGTGTCGATTTTCTGCCTGCCGGGCGGAAGTTCGTCCAAAACGGAAATGTCCAAATCACCGTAAATCATGAGCGCGAGCGTGCGCGGAATCGGCGTGGCGCTCATAACAAGCATATGCGGGTCATCCCCCTTGGCGGCAAGCGCAGCGCGCTGTGCCACGCCGAAACGGTGCTGCTCGTCGGTAATGACAAGTCCAAGATGCCGGAACTCCACCCCTTCGGAAAGCAGCGCATGCGTGCCGATGATAAGCTGAATTTCACCGGACTGCAGCGCGGCTAAAACAGTCCGTTTTTTTGCGGCGGGCAGGGAACCGGTCAATACCGCAACTTGAATTCCGGCGCCGTCCAGCAGTTCGGAAAGCGAAGCATAATGCTGCTGCGCCAAAATTTCGGTTGGCGCCATCAGTGCAGCCTGCATCCCGCCTTTTATTGTGGAATAACAGAGCGCCGCCGCCACCGCGGTTTTACCGGAGCCGACATCGCCCTGAATCAGGCGGCTCATCGGGTATCCGCTCATCATGTCGGCTACGGATTCTTTTACGGCCCGCTTTTGGGCATTTGTGGGTGCAAAGGAAAGCAGGGAATAAAACTCCGTGGAGTAATCCGTTTTTAATTTCAGGCGGCTTTCCGCGCGGCAGCGTCCTTTTAACCGGAGCAGGCCGAGCTGAAGCACCAGCAGCTCTTCAAAAATCAGCCGTCTTCGCGCAATCTCAAGGTTTTCCATGCTGCCCGGCAGGTGGATGTTTTCGAGCGCAAAGCGCAGGTGGCAAAGCGCATGCTCCATCCGAATAGGTTCGGGAATCGGGTCGCGCATTGCGTCGGGCAGCAGCTCAAACGCATTTTTTACCGCATTTTCCACCATTTTGCTCGAAAGCCCCTGCGTTTGGCGGTAAATCGGGCGCACCGGGGGGCAGACCGCCGCACGCAAAAATTCCGGCGCGTTCATCCCTCGTTTTAAAAAGTTTGCGCTCACTTTACCATAGAAAATATATTCCTCGTCCTCTTTGAGCATGGTCATAATATACGGATTATTAAAATACGTCAGCTCCATATCACTTTCGCCGTCCGTCGCCATTACCTTGTAAATGGTCATGCCGCTGCGGATCCTTGTTTCCTTCGGCGGCGCGGTTACGGTTGCGCGAATCGCGCAGGACTCGTTCAGCGGGGCGTCGTGAATCAGAAAGGGGTTGCTTAAATCTTCGTAAGCCCGTGGGTAGAAACGCAGCAAAGCGCCGATAGTCGGCGCGCCAAGCTTTTGAAAAAGCCTGGCGCGCTTCTCACCGACGCCTTTTAAGTTTTGTATATTCTGGTCAAATAAAGATCTCATATTTTTGTATGCACCCGTTCATCCTTACGCATGCGGTAACCGCCAAAGATGTGCGGCGCAATTACTCAACGGAAATGATAAAGTAGTAAACCGGCTGACCGCCGTTGACAAGGGTTACCTCAATATCGTTGCCTACTCTGCTTTTAATGCGGTTGTAAGCGTCATTTGCCTGTGCTTCCGTAATGTCCGCGCCGTAAATAATCGTGATAAACGAAGTGCCGCGGCCAACCATGGAACGGGTCAGCTTGCTGCAGGTGTGAACAATATCTTTTTCAATCAGCTCCATCTTTCCGTTGTTCAGGCCAAGAATGTCGCCCTCTTTGATTTTGTGCCCGCCGAACTCGGAATCACGCGCGGCAAAGGTAACCGTTCCGGTTGCTACGCCGGCCGCGGCTTCCATCATGTTTACCGTGTTGACTTCCGGTGTGGAGTCGGGGTCATAGGCCAGCATGGCGGACAGCCCCTGCGGTATGGTGCGCGTTGGCAGAACGATCACTTTACGGTCGGCTACAAGCGGAATTGTCTGCTCGGCCGCCATAATAATATTTTTATTGTTTGGAAGAACAAGTACGGTTTTTGCCGGTGTTGCCATGACCGCTGCCAAAATATCGTTCGTACTCGGGTTCATGGTTTGCCCGCCGCTAACCACATGCGTGCAGCCAAGGTCGGTGAACAGGGTTTTCAGCCCGTCGCCGGCGGCAACCGCAACAAACCCTATTTCTTCAACAGGGTCAGCAGGGGCGAAAGGGGAGCCGGCCTTCGCTTTGGCTTCTTCGTTTGCTTCGGCGGCCTTTCGGTGCTGTTCCTTCATGTTTTCAATTTTCACGGTCAAAAGCTGGCCGTAAACCAAAGCGGCCTGCAGAGCGTTTCCGGGTTCTTCCGTATGAACATGAACCTTTATAATTTCATCGTCGTCAACAAGAACAACACAGTCGCCCATTGATTCAAGGTAACCGCGCAGCTCCTGCGAATCTTTTTTACATTCGGGGTCGCGGCCGACAATAAATTCCGTGCAATAGGTAAAGTGAATCACCTGGTCGAACTCCGCTGCGGCGTTTCTGAAAAAGTCGTCTCCGCCTGCTTTTTCTTCCGACGGGTCGATTTCGTTCGCAATAATGGTATGATCTTTAAATACACTCATCATACCGTCTAAAATATAGCACAATCCCTGGCCGCCCGCGTCCACAACGCCGGCTTTTTTCAGTACGGGCAGCTGCTCGGGAGTTTCCTCCAGCGCTTCCGCCGCGCCCTTGCAGATTGCGCTCCAAACATAAACCACATCGTCGTCAATGGCGGCTGCGGCCTTGCCTTTTTCGCTCGCCACGCGGGAAACGGTTAAAATGGTTCCCTCGGTGGGTTTCATAACCGCTTTGTAAGCCGCTTCAACGCCCATACCGAGCGCGTTTGCCAAATCGGTGCCGCCAACCTCGCTCATTCCTTCAATGCCTTTGGAAAAGCCGCGGAACAAAAGGGAAAGGATAACGCCGGAATTGCCCCTTGCACCGCGCAAAAGGGCGGAGGCTGCAGTGTGTGCAACATCCCCGGCTTTTCCGCCCTGCGCCTTTGCAAGCTCGATTGCGGCAGCGCTCATTGTCATGGACATATTGGTTCCGGTATCGCCGTCCGGCACAGGGAAAATGTTTAATTCATCAACAGATGTTTTGTGCTTTAAAATATTGTTAGCGCCTGAAATCATTGCATTTCTCAGGTCAGATCCGTTAATCACTTGACAGCACTCCTCGATTTCAACATTATCGGTAAAATTTTACCGCATGATTCCATAATTTTATTCTATCATTATATCATAGAGTGGTGTGAGATTCAATCTTAAAATTGTGCCCGGAAAACTGCGGACGGCAACAAAAAATCCCCACGGATTCGTGAGGATATTTTATCGTAAATGAGTTACCTCGGCTCTACAATCAGCTTGATTGCGGTGCGCTCTTCTCCGTCAATCGTCACGCTGGCAAAAGCGGGGATACAGATGATATCGGTACCGGAGGGGGCGAGGTATCCGCGCGCGATTGCAACAGCCTTAATTGCCTGGTTGGCGGCTCCCGCGCCGACAGCCTGAAGCTCCACCATTCCGGTTTCCCGAATTACTCCCGCGATTGCTCCTGCAACGGAATTAGGTGCCGATTTCGACGATACTTTCAATATTTCCATAGGCTATCCTCCAAACCAAAGCATATTTTAGTATCATCATAAATCCAATCGCAGCATTTTGCAAGTATTATTTGCTAAAAATGATTATAATATAAAAAATAAATTTGTAAAAAGCAACAGTTTTATTGTATTTGAATGCGCTCCACAGAGGTGGTTTTTCCTGTTTTCTCATCAATTTGAAAAACGGCGCATTCCATTTGGCATGGGCCGTCCGCAAGATCAAAGCGCACGGGCATTTTTGTCCGCATTTTCTGAATGACCAGCTCCGGCTTTACGCCCAATACGGAATTCACCGGCCCGGTCATGCCAAGGTCGGAAAGATACCCCGTCCCGTTCGGCAGCACGCAGTCGTCGGCGGTCTGCACATGGGTGTGCGTTCCGAATACAGCCGAGACACGGCCGTCCAGGTAATAAGCAAGGGAACGCTTTTCACCGGTTGCTTCGGCGTGAAAGTCCACCAGTGTAATCTTCGGCACGCCGCCCGAAATCAATTTGTCTGCCATGTCAAACGGCGAATCCATACTTTCCATATAAACAACACCCATCAGGTTGATTACACCGACCTGAATCCGGCCCATGTCCACAACGCACAGCCCTTTTCCGGGCGCCGAAGGCGGAAAATTCGCCGGGCGCAGCAGCGCTTCGCAGGAGTCGTAAAGCTCGTAGCTTTCCTTGCGGCGGAAGCTGTGGTTGCCCGAGGTGATCACATCCACACCGCTGTCAAACAGGAACTGCATGGAAACGGGGGTCAGTCCGTTTCCGTCGGCGGAGTTTTCGCCGTTGGCGATTACAAGGTCAATTCCCTTTAATTTTTTTAGCTGGGGAAGATGTTCGCGAAGAAAACGGCAGCCGATGCTGCCGACAACGTCCCCGATTGCCAAAATGTTCATGAAAAGCTCCTCTCAAAATTAAAAAAGGGGAACAGCACAGCCGTTCCCCAAAATTTACGGAAGATTTGCCGCCGAGCCAGGGTCATGCAGCGTAAGTATCCTGCTTACTTTGCGTACTCTATCGCGCGGCTTTCACGGATGATGTTAACCTTAATTTGCCCCGGATATTCCAAATCACTCTCGATTTTATTGCAAATATCCCGTGCCAAAAGCGCCATCTTATCGTCGGTGATCGCCTCCGGCTTTACAATTACGCGGATTTCTCTGCCCGCCTGAATTGCGAAGCAGCGCTCAACACCCTCGAAAGAGGAAGCAACCTCTTCCAGCTTTTCCAAGCGCTTAATGTAGTTTTCAAGGTTTTCACGCCTTGCACCCGGCCTTGCGGCTGAAATGGCATCTGCCGCCTGAACGATACAGGCAATCACGGTCTTGGCTTCTACATCGCCATGATGGGCCTGAATTGCATGAATGACCGTTTCGCTCTCTTTGTATTTGCGAGCCACGTCAACGCCAATGTCAACATGGGAACCTTCAATTTCATGGTCAAGGGATTTGCCGATATCATGAAGCAGCCCCGCTCTGCGTGCGATTGTCGGGTCTAAACCGAGCTCCGAAGCCATCACGCCGGATAAATAGGCAACTTCCAGGGAATGGTTTAAAACATTTTGTCCGTAGCTGGTACGGTAACGCAAACGACCCAGCAGTTTTACGAGCTCCGGATGAATTCCGTTCACTCCGGCCTCAATCACGGCGCGCTCACCCTCTTGCTTGATGGTGGCATCCACCTCACGGCGCGCTTTGTCTATCATTTCCTCAATTCGTGCAGGATGAATTCTGCCGTCCGCAATCAAATGCTCCAGCGCGATTCTGGCGACCTCACGGCGCACAGGCTCAAAGCTGGAAAGGGTAATTGCTTCCGGCGTATCATCAATAATCAGGTCAACACCGGTCATGGTTTCAATTGCACGAATATTTCTGCCCTCGCGGCCAATAATGCGGCCCTTCATTTCATCATTCGGCAGCGGTACTACCGAGATGGTTGCTTCCGCCACATGGTCGGCAGCACAGCGCTGAATTGCCATCGAGATGATTTCCCTTGCGGATTTGTCGGCTTCCTCACGGGTTTGCTGTTCAATTTCGATCAGCTTGACGGCCTTTTCATGAGTAAGCTCATTTTCCAAATTCTTAAGCAGATAATCCTTCGCCTGCTCGGCGGTAAAGCCTGAAATGCGTTCGAGCATGTCGAACTGGCTCTTTTTGACCGCTTCCGCTTCGGAAAGGCGTTCCTCCACCTGTTTGTTCTTATTGGTTATGATTTCTTCTTTTGCTTCCAGGCTCTCCATCTTTTTGTCAAGGGTTTCTTCTTTTTGCTGAATACGGCGTTCCTGCCGCTGAACTTCTTTTCTGCGCTCGTTTAATTCCCGTTCGGATTCGTTGCGCAGGCGGTGGATTTCATCCTTGCCTTCCAAAACGGCTTCCTTTTTCTTCGCTTCCGAAGATTTAATCGCGTCGCTTACAATCCGCTTGGCTTCCTGCTCTGCAGAACCGATTGTGAATTCAGCTTGCTTTTTGCGGTGAATAATGCCCGCAAAAAATGCTATCACGCCGGTTATAACTGCGCAGACAAGCACAATTATAAGGCATGTAATCAAACTTACAGAGTTCAAATGTTGGCACCTCCTTGTCTTTCTTACTTTTTTAATATTTCAGTTTTAAATCATTTAGAATGGGTGCGTTAATCCCATTAATGCATATTAGTGCATCTTATCAGTAATTGTATTACTTTTTGCACTGTAATGTCAAGAAATATTGATTACAATCAGTATAATTGCGCATACAATTTATAGAACGGGTTTTGTTGATTTTTATCATAAGAAATTATGCAAAGCTGAAAAACAGCGAATAATAGCTGACTCTGCAGGAAAAGCGGAACACTTTTATTTTCGGCAATAAACTGAGCCGGCGGAAAAACTGTCATATTTGCGCGATTTTGCTATTGACAAGTATGGTTGCCGGTGCTACGATAGCATTAATCAAATACAAGAAAATGTTGATGAGGAAGCCGCATTTCCATATCGCAGCAGAGAGCGTGCGCAGCAGCTGAAAGCGTGCGCGGCAACAGGGAATGCAATGGTTACCGCCTCTGAGTGCGCACCGAACGCTTTTGCCAAAGGTGTGCCGGCCTGCACCGTTACCTGCTGCAATGAGAGTGATTTTATCACTGAATTTGGGTGGAACCGTAAGCTTTGTCTTGCCCCTTTTATATGGGGCAGGGCTTTTTTTATTTATATAAATAAAATTTTATATAAATAAAAAATAGAGCCGCCGTGTGCTCTGCGCGGAACGCAGTCACCCACATGGCGTAAAATTTCATTCGGTACCTATGGCCGCGTGGAATTGAATCATTAATAAGGAGTGAAAGATATGGTAAAAGTAAATTTGAAGGGCGACGTCAAAGAGTTTGAAAGCGGCATTACGGTCGCTGAAATCGCCAAGAGCATTGGAGCGGGCCTTTATAAAGCAGCCTGCGCCGGGAAAATAAACGGGGCGGTTGTTGATTTGCGTACGCCGATTACACAGGACTGCGACCTTGAAATCCTGACGTTTGATCAGCCGGAAGGTAAAAAAGCCTATTGGCATACGACTTCCCATATTATGGCGCAGGCGGTACAACACCTGTTCCCGGACGCAGCCTTTGCCATCGGCCCGTCAGTGGATGACGGATTTTATTATGATTTTGATCTGCCGCGTACTTTGGTACCGGAGGATTTGGCAAAAATCGAAGCTGAAATGAAAAAAATTATTAAAGAGGATCTTCCGCTCGAGCGTTTTGAACTTGACCCGCAGGAAGCAACTTCGCTTATGGAGCAGGCAAATCAGAAATATAAGGTTGAGTTGATTGCGGAGCATTCGGGTAAGGGCGAGAAAATCAGCTTTTACAGGCAGGGCGACTACACCGACCTCTGCGCCGGCCCGCACCTTATGAGCACCGGCCATGTGAAGGCAGTAAAGCTGACTGCTGCAACCGCCGCCTATTGGCGCGGTGATTCCAAGAACAAAATGCTTCAGCGCATTTATGGTATTTCCTTCCCCAAAAGCAGTGAGCTGGAAGAGTACCTGGCCATGGTGGAAGAAGCAAAGAAGCGCGATCATAATGTACTAGGCAGACAGCTCGGTTACTTTACTACCAGCGACCTTATCGGTCAGGGGCTGCCGATTCTGCTGCCGAACGGCGCGCGTGTGATTCAGATTCTGCAGCGCTTTGTAGAGGATGAAGAGCAGAAACGCGGCTGGCTGCTGACTAAGACACCGTTCATGGCAAAGAGCGACCTGTATAAGGTTTCAGGCCACTGGGATCACTACAGGGACGGTATGTTTGTTTTGGGCGACGAAGAAAAGGGCGACGAAGTCTTTGCGCTGCGCCCGATGACCTGCCCGTTCCAGTATCAGGCATATTTGAACAAGTCGCGTTCCTACCGTGACCTTCCCCTGCGCTATAACGAGACTTCCACGCTGTTCCGCAACGAAGCTTCCGGCGAGATGCACGGATTAATCCGTGTACGGCAGTTCACGATTTCTGAAGGACATTTAATGTGCACACCGGCACAGCTGGAAAGCGAATTCAAAAAATGCCTTGAGCTTGCCATCTTTATGCTGAAAACACTTGGACTGTACGAGGATGTTTCCTACCGCTTCTCCATGTGGGACCCGAATGACCGCAAGAAGTACATTGGCACAGAAGAGCAGTGGGATGAGGCGCAGGGCGTCATGCGCAAGATTCTGACCCATTTGGACATTCCGTTTACGGAGGGTGTCGGCGAAGCCGCCTTCTATGGCCCGAAGCTTGATATACAAATTAAAAATGTGTTCGGCAAGGAAGACACGCTCATTACAATTCAAATAGACCAGATGCTGGCAGAGAAATTCGGCATGGAATATACGGACGCGGACGGCAAAAAGAAAAATCCCTATATCATTCACCGTACTTCCATTGGCTGCTATGAGCGCACGCTTGCACTGCTGATTGAAAAATACGCCGGCGCACTGCCCATGTGGCTCATGCCGGAACAGGTCAGGGTGCTGCCCATCAGTGACCGCCTGCAGGAGGATGCAGATAAGATTGTTGAAAAGCTTCAGGCTGCCGGGCTCAGGGCTACCTGCGACACCCGCAGCGAGAAGATCGGCTACAAGATTCGTGAAGCACAGCTTCAGAAAATCCCGTATATGCTCGTAGTCGGCGATAAAGAAGTAGAAACCGGCGCGGTGGCGGTGCGCAGCCGCAAGGACGGCGATATCGGCACAATGGAGCTGGACGCGTTTATCGCGAAGGCAGTGGACGAGGTCGCAAAAAAAGCAAAATAATTATTGGAATTTTTCAGCCGGATCGTTATTTGATCCGGCTGATTTTTTATAAATCAATTTTTGCAGCTGAAATCGGTTTGCTGCCCTGAATTATATATAGCATTATGTAAACTTAATTTTCTAAGAATTATTCCACTGCCATTATTTTAACCAATGGCGAAATATGTTGAAAATTGTAATAATACTTGGATTTTATTGGGACGGACTGTTGAAAAGTCGGTGGAAAGTGTTGAAGAATACGTATTTTAGATTTAATCTAAAAAAATAAATATTACAGTTATGTAAAGTGATGTTACGCGTTCTTTCACCGCGGCTTTTAATTTACACAAAATACATTTTACATGAACTGAAATTATGGTCATATTTGCTTATTATTCTAATTTACAATAAAGATAATCCAAAAATAATGTAGAATACAGAAAATGTAATAATATGGAAGGAGGGCGGAGTATGGACAAAGAACAGATAAACCAAAAAAGATGGATTATTTTTTCTGTCATTGCGCTGACCGCGGCAATTATAATTTTTGCGGGCAGTTTCCTGCTGATTCACAATAAAACGGAAAACGCAGCCGGCCCCGCACCTGCCCAAATTACCGCCCGGATTATCAGTGAAATGAATTATTCCGATTTGGCGGAAGTCAGCGCAACGCAGCTTTCCAAACATTACAGTATTCCGGACGGTATAATCGCCGACAGTTCGCTATATATGAGTAAGTCTTCCGACAACGCTTCCGAGCTTGCCTGTTTTCAGCTTACGGATAAATCGAAGTTTGCCGCACTTCAGACCGCGGTAACCGAACATATCAATTCAAAGGCGGCCGGTTTTAAAAGCCTGAACCCCACGCAATACAATGTACTGAAAAACGCCGCGGTTACGCAGAACGGCAAATATGTGCTTGTTTCCGTTGGCAGTAATTCCACAGGGGACGCCAAATTGTTTAACGAAATATTAAAATGAAATTAGCTCTTGAATCTGTGAAAACTTTATGTTAAAATAGTGAAGCACGATGCGCGGAAGTAGTTCAATGGTAGAATATTAGCTTCCCAAGCTAAATACGCGGGTTCGATTCCCGTCTTCCGCTCCAATGATAAAACCGCATCAGATAGCCATTTGTGGGCTGTTTGGTGCGGTTTTATTTTTTTATTTTGGTTATAAAATGTCCTTATTTACCCGATTTTGACACTAAAAAATAGTGTCAAAATTAGTGTCAAATTTATTTGTTGACACCACTGTGTCCAAATGATATAAAGATATGGGGTGAGGATATGAATAGAATTACAATAATTATTATGTTTATCGTTATTATGATAGAATTTGGATTAATATGGTTTCTAAAATTCCTTAAAATAAAAGCGCGCGGAACAATAAATTGTGGCAGGTCGTAGGGTATTGCGCACTTGTTTATGATTAAAGGAGGATTTCTCTTGAAGATTAGCTTTTTATTAAAATATTTGACACAACCCACTGCTAAAATAAATGTCCCGGAATTCAGACGCATTCAATTTATTCGTAGTGCAAGCCTCATACTGGCTATTCCACTACTGGCTTATGCAATATATAATATAATAGATAATAATGTGCTATTCATTGTAGCATCCTGCGGCGGAGCTGTTTTCCTATTGACCATCAACCTTATAATTTTACGGTCGAATTCTTTGCGCAAGGTTATTTATCCCATTCTTGTGGTCGTTTATTTTATGGTTTTTATATCACTTTATTGGGGAAAGGTGCAATCCTATTCGCTTATTTGGATGACTTGCACGCCCGCTATTACCTATTATCTAATTGGAAGCAAACAAGGGCTGAAGATAAATATTGGGTTTTTATTATTTCTTTTTTTGTTTTTGCTCATTCGGTCACCAAACTTAATTTCATATCACAGTCTTGCCAATATCATGTTCTCCATGGTATTCCTGTGTATAGCACTTTATAGTTACGAAAAGAGTCGTGAACTTTATCAGATCGCGCTAGAAGAGAAGCAGCTCATTCTAGAGCGGATTTCCAACACGGACAGCCTTACAGAGCTATACAATCGTACGCGAATTGATGAAATTATTGAAAAGAATTTTTCTGATTCTGACATGCCTGGTCGATGGTGCCTAATATTGATTGACATAGACCACTTTAAATGGATTAATGATACATACGGGCACCAGGAAGGCGACAGAGCGCTCAAGACTGTCGCCAAGGCTATTTTAGATAACATGAAAAACGATGGCGCAGTTGCACGCTGGGGCGGTGATGAATTTTTGGTTTTTCTGCACGACGTACCTCGTGAAAAAATTATTGAATTGGCCGAATCCACAAGGTTATGTATTGAACGGATAAAATTTGAAAACGGTATGAAGATTACGATATCTATAGGAATCGCTTTGTCTTGCAAAGGAGACACCCAAGACACCCTTTTAAAATGCGCGGATGACTATCTTTATAAAGCAAAGGCACAGGGGCGCAATCAGTTTAAAAAAAATTGGTAATACTCATTTTTGATTCAGCAAATGCTGAAAGCGAAGGATATTCGGCAGAGCATGAGCCGCAAAGGCAATTGTTTGGACAACGCCGTGATTGAGAATTTCTTCGGTCTACTCAAAAGCGAACTGCTGTATTTGCAGAAATTTGAATCGATGGAGCATTTCAAGCAAGAGCTTATTGACTACCTCGATTACTACAACAACCGTCGAAGTAAAGCAAAACTAAAAGGCTTGCCGCCTGCAATTCACAGACAGCAAGCCTTTTCGGCCGCTTAACTAAATATTTGTCTAACTTTTTGGGGTCAATTCAGCCTCGGGCGATACTACAGAGCTGGACACTCAGGCAGAAAAACTGCGCGGCGAGATTGCGGTTATTGCTGAGGATATCCGCCGATACGTTGAAGAAAATGCGCGTAGAGCAATTGACCAAGACTCATATCAGCAGCAGTACGAGAATCAAGCGGAAAAATATGAAACCCTCAAAGCGAAACTTGATGAGATTGAAGCGGAGAAAAGTAACCGTATTACAACGTGTGAAAATATTCACCGCTTCATTGAAACGCTTACGCAGAACGAGAAAGTATTGCCTGAATTCAATGAGAATGTGTGGTTTGCATCGGTGGATAAGGTGGTTGTACACAACAAAAGTGAGTTGGTCTTTTATTTCAAAGACGGCACGGAACTACCGTGGGCAATTTAATATCCTGAAAACAGAAATCCCGCAAGGTCAGCAGTAATGCCGATCTTGTGGGATTTTTTTGTTTATAAGGGAAATTCAATCATCTAAATTATCGTTTATGATGACGTTCTCGAAACTTTGAGCGACACTACTGAACGGGATGTTGAGACTGAAAAGTTGTATGATGAAATTAAGACGGAGAAAACTAACCGTACTATGACGTGTGAAAACATACACCGCTCTATTGAAAGATCTACCCAGAATGCGAGAGTTTCGACTGAGCTTAATGAAAATACGTTGATTTTTGTGTAGATAATGTGGTTATGCATAATGGCAATAATTTAATTTTCCCTCTTAAAAGATAGCACGGAGCTGCCTTTAAAGCTTTAGAATATAAAAACAAAGTGTCTGTAAGACTTGCTTTAATCGGAATTCATTCATGCCTAACTTCAGCCGTGGATTTTCCAACCACTAGTGACTGTGGCAGCTTTACCTGATACGGGTAGGATACGCCTTCGGAACTTGACGTCATTTTTTTGACGATATCTGCAGCATGTTTTCCCATTTTATATGAAGGCTGCTCAATACAGGTGAAAAGAGGAACGGCAGTATTTTGTGCGATGTATGGCCTGTCATAACTGATAACGGATAAGTCTTCTGGAATTCTGACAGAGTGCTTTTGGCAAAGTGTGCATATCGCATCACAGGTGCGGGAACTGCCTGTGATTAATGCGGTCAATTGACGAGTTACAATCAATTCCTCCAACTCTTGTAGCTTTTTAGTGTCTTCCTGCAGATTGGTCATGTCTTGATAAGAAAGAAATGGAATCTTTTTTGCAGATAACGTGGAATTGAAAGCATTTAATCGTGCTTTTGTGTTCTGCTCTTCTGCGCTTGAATGCGTGCAGAAAGCAATTTTTTCGTGATGAAGAGATAATAAGTGCTGTATGGCAAGTGGCATACCCTGAGTATTATCGGAAATTACATAGCTTGTACTGATACCTGGGAAATAGCGGTCAATTAATACAAAAGGGTATTTGTTGATATGTAAAGCCAATATATCTTCATTGTATATTTCTGTATCTACAGGAAAGATGATCAGGGCATCATAACCATTGTTCAAACATTCTTCCAGCGCAAAACCTTCCTGTTCGGCATCCGAACTAACGGCAACAGTTACCGCGTAATCGGGAAATCGCAGGTTTTCGGTAATCCCGTATAAAAACTGCTGACTGTGAAAATCAGTGACAGGCGGGAAAAGCACGCCGATTTTTCTGGTTGTGTCAGTCGAAGCCTTTATATTGTGCGCAGCAGGCACCAGGTGCTGTACGCGGTTTGTCGGCTGCGCAACAAAACTCCCCTTGCCCTGCATGCGGTAAATGTACCCTTCGCTGACCAGAATAGAAAGCGCCTTCGTCACGGTAATGCGGCTGACAGAAAATTCTTCCACCAGCTCGGCTTCGCTTGGAAGCTGCTGCCCAACGGTATAATTGCCCATGTTAATACGTTCTATTATCGTATTTTTTACCTTTTCATAAAGCGGTTCCCCGGATTTTCCCATAGTAGCACCCCTTTGATTAAAATTGACATGACAATTATAACAAGTTGTAGATTCAAAGTCAACAGAAACAAGTGAAATTGCAAAACTTATTATTCCTATAATTGGAATAATAAAATATGAAATATACACAAATTAACCAGATATCAAGTTGTGTAAATATACGATTTAATCATGATATACATAATAATATATTGACATGACTTTTAAGAGGTGATATGATAACACCACAGCAAAAGTCAATTTTCAAAAGGCTGCAAAACTTATTATACGAGGAGCGGTATATGTGAAGCAAGGCGAAGCTATAGCAAAGAAAAAGCATGAAGCAAATCCATTTAAAAATTTCTTTTGCGAAATCCGTGCCCATTGGAAAGTCTATATCATGGCACTTCCAGGCCTTACCTTTTTTGCAATTTTCAGTTATTACCCGCTAATCTGGCTGCAAATTGCATTCAAAGACTTCAATGTGATGGACGGCATTTGGAATAGTCCCTGGAACGGAATTAAAAATTTCGAGTTCTTTTTTAAGTCCCAATATTTTCCCAGGATTACCTTTAATACGCTATGGATTAATTTTTGGAATATTTTAGTCGGCACGGTTCTTGCGGTTACTCTGGCAATCCTGCTTGACCAGCTGCGCAGCAAATTTGCCAAAAAGGCGTATCAGTCCGCACTGTTTCTGCCGTACTTTTTATCATGGATTGTCATTGGTGCGTTTTTATATAACCTTCTCGGCGAATCCTACGGCACCGTAAACAGCGCTTTGAAATTGTTTGGGCTTCAACCGGTCGGCTGGTACAGCGATGCAAACCTTTGGGTTCCCATCCTTGTAATTGTCAACACCTGGCAAAGCTTGGGCTACAGTATGATTATTTATTTGTCCGCCATTACCGGAATCGACTCGGAACTGTATGAAGCCGCCAAGATCGACGGAGCGAGTCGGTTTCAGCAGATTAAATCCATTACGATTCCCCTGCTGGTACCCACTATTATCATTTTGACCCTGATTTCTGTCGGAAGAATTTTCTATGGAAATTTCGGCATGATTTATGCATTAGTGGGTGACAATGGCCTGTTGTACAAGACGACAGATGTCATCGATACATATGTTTTCCGCGCAATGCGCTCAAACGGAAGCTACGGTATGGCTACCGCCGTAACAATTTACCAATCGGTTTTAGGATTTATCGTTGTAATTATCGCGAACAAACTGGCCCGCCGGTATGACAAAGACACGGCTTTATTTTAGTGGGAAGAAGGCACCGCAAAAATGAAAAAAAAGAAAAAACACAATTTGACAGCATTTGATTATATCAATACGGTTTTCTTAGGCTTAATCGCGTTGGTTGCCTTGGTTCCGTTCTACATGGTTATCATCACCTCGTTCGCGTCGGAAAAATCTATTTTGATGAACGGGTACACCCTTTGGCCCAAGGAATTCTCCTTGAACGCGTACAGCTATGTGTTAAGTCCAAGCTCTTCCATTTATAACGGCTATCTGGTCACCGTGACGATTACTGTGGTAGGAACAGTATTAGGGGTGCTTGTTACCTCGCTCTTTGCTTATGTTTGCGCGCAGCGCCAGCTTCGATATCGCGGCGTTCTTTCCATGATCGCTTATATCCCTATCGTTTTCAACGGCGGTATGGTTGCGTTTTATATGGTGCTGGTAAGCCTGCACCTGCAAAATACGCTTTTGGGGCTTATTGTGCCCATGCTGATGGCGCCAATGAATGTTTTTTTGATGAAAAATTATTTTATGGGTCTGTCGGAATCCATTAAAGAATCGGCGCGCATTGACGGCGCCAGCGAATTCCGTATTTACCGCAGCGTGATAATGCCGATCTCCACTCCGGTAATTGCTACAGTGGGGCTGTTTGTAGCCCTGCAATACTGGAACGAATGGTTCCTGCCGCTTCTGATTATTAATGATGAAAAATTGTATCCGCTGCAGTTTTTATTGCGTCAGATTATGGCGCGGGTCAGTTATGTGTCAACAACCGGCATGACCACAGGGACGATGCCGCAGGAGTCTTTGAAAATGGCAACTGTTGTAGTGACAATCGGTCCAATTGTGCTTTTATATCCGTTTGTACAAAAATATTTTGTCAAGGGAATCACAATCGGGTCTGTCAAAGGGTAAACCTTGTTTGTTCAATCCAAGGCAATGTCTGTTCGGCTGAAATTGTATTTGCCGGCGCCAAAAATACGCGGAATACAGAAAGTATTTCCGAACTTTCTTCTTGCCGGCCACAGTTTTATCTCGAAATCCGTCGGTCTTTCATTTGCAAACAAGGCCCAATAACCAATAAAATGAAAACGGAGGAAAAGTATGAAAAAGGTAAAAATTGTCAGCGCTATTCTCGCTCTGTCCTTAGTAGTGGGACTGATGTCCGGCTGCAGTGGAAACACATCTTCCAGCGCGGCGCAAACAAACAGTAAATCTTCTGCCAGTGCAAGTCCCACAAAATTGCTGATCCTAACCGGCGCCGATCAGCCGGAGCAGCCCGGCGCGCAGGCGGTTTGGGATGAAATTGCCAAGCGGACCGCCAGCACGCTGAACGTTCAGATTGAAGTCCGTTCTTATGCCTGGGCCGATTACAAGGATCAGGTCAACCGCATGGCCGCCGCCGGAGACAGCTTTGACATTTATCTGAACTTCCAGGGCGACCTTCCCGGCGATGTTTCCCGCAAGCAGTGCATCCCGTTGGATGATCTCATCAACAAGTACGGCGCGGATTTGAAAAAAATGACCCCGACGGATCTGTTTGGTGACGTTACGGTCAACAACAAGATTTATGGCGTTCCGTCCAACTATCCGTTTGTCGGCGCGACATGCACGCTGATCCGCAAGGATCTGCGCGAGAAATATGGCATCGGCGAAATTAAAACACTCGCAGATTTCGAAAAATATTTGGCTGCCATTAAGAAAAATGAGAGCTCTATGTCAGGGTTTGTGGGCCGCGGTGCTGCCGGCGGCGCTGATTTCGACCAGGCCTTCGGCCCCGTAACAATGGGAATTGGGGCGGACATGGCGACTTTTGGCAAGATCGATCCATCTGTGAAGCCCTACAAAGTAGAAAATGCATTCACAATGGATTCTACAAAAAAACAAGTCGAATGGTTCCGCAAAGCGTATGCAAACGGCTGGGTTCCGAAAGACATTTTAACGATTACGGACCCCAACACGCTTTTTGTTTCCGGTAAAGCGGCTGCTTACACGACGGATATGTATACGGCTGCCTCTTTGGCACCGACGCTGCGCCAAAATATCAAAGGCGCGGAAATTGAATCCTTTTCGTTCACCGATTTTTCCAAGCCGCTTACCCGCCTCAGCAAGGTAAACAACTTCGCGTCAATTTCCTCCACCAGCAAAAACCCGGAAAAAGCCGTTGAGTTCCTTAACTGGCTGCGTGCGAGCAAAGACAACTATGACCTTTACATGCTCGGCATTAAAGGAACGGATTGGGAGCCCGTTTCGGACACTACTTACAAGTTGCCTGCCAGCGTGGATGCTGCAAACCGCAAATACAATCCTTCGCCGTGGTGGTGCAAATCAATGCAGTATGATCGCCTCCTGGAAAATGCGGAACCCAGCTTCCTGAATATTTACAACAAGGTCGCAAAGTCCACGTTCACAACGCCCGACCTCACGTATTTTACCTTTGATTCCACCCCGGTAAAAACTGAGTGGACACAGGTCCAAACAGCTTATAAAGAACTGTGGACCCCGATTTCTCAAGGCATTGATGCATCGGATCAATCTTATAATGCAGCGGTCAAGAAAATGAACGATTTGGGTCTTCAGAAGATTTTGGATGAGGCACAGCGCCAGTTGGATGACTGGGCTGCAAAAAAGAGCTCTTCAAAATAAATTCTTTCAGTATCTGAACCACGCTTCACAATAATAATTATTTTTACGGGGCGGCGGGAGAAAAATCTTTTGATGGCTCTCTTGCCGCTCCAAATATTTCTATTCAGTAACATCGGCTTGGCAATTCCATGCAGCCGACATGGAGGATGGTATAGTATGATACATAAAGTAAAGCACATTCGCGAGCAGGTCGGAAAATATATTCCCCTGTTAGAACAAAAATGTTATACCCCTATTGGAGCGCTCCATGCTGAGGCGTGCGTGACCGCGGAGCCCGTTCCCTATAGGGAAAGGATGCAGGGCGATTTTAGGGAGTATCGGGTCGGCGAGCACTGGGGCGACCTGTTTTCCTGCGCATGGTTTCATATTACAGGCCAGGTGCCTGCGGCGGCTGCCGGAAAGCCCGTGTGCCTGCTGATTGATATCAGCGGGGAGGGCTGTGTTTTTGATGAAACCGGCTGCCCGGTCAAAGGGGTTACCAATGTTTCGTCCACCTATGACTATTCGCTTGGAATGCCGGGCAAGCGCGTTGTGCCGGTAAGCGACTGCGCCAAAGGCGGAGAAAAAATTGATTTATGGATGGACGCTGGCTGCAACGACCTGCTTGGCGACTATCATGGCGACGGCAAGATCATCACGATGGACATCGCAGTGCGAAACGACAATTTGCGCACCCTGTATTATGATTTACAGGTACTTTCGGATCTTGCCGACAGTGTGGAACCGGAAACACCGTGGCAGTATGCGCTTCTGTATGGCATGGAGCGGGCGGTGAACTGCCTTGAAGATTTCACAGAGGAAGAAGCGAAGCAGGCGCTTGTCATCACGAAGGAGCTGCTGTCCAAACAGTGCGGCGACACCGGGCTGACCTTCTATGCGGTTGGCCACGGGCATATTGACCTTGCTTGGCTGTGGCCCATTCGGGAAACCAGACGAAAAGGCGCGCGCACATTTGCAACACAGCTCATGTTAATGGAGAAAAACCCAAACCACATATTCGGCGCAAGCCAGGCGCAGCTGTACACATGGGTCAAACAGGATTATCCGCTTTTGTACGCCAAAATAAAGGAAAAAATCAAGAGCGGCCAATGGGAAGTCCAGGGAGGTATGTGGGTCGAATCTGACACCAACATTCCCTGCGGAGAAAGCCTGACACGTCAGTTTTTGTACGGTAAGCGTTTCTTTCGTAAAGAGTTCGGCAAGGATGTGGATAACCTATGGCTGCCGGATGTATTCGGCTATTCCGCCGTTATGCCTCAGATTATCAAAAAGTCCGGCTGCGATTATTTCAGCACCATTAAGCTTAGCTGGAGCAAAATTAACAAATTTCCCTATCACACTTTTATGTGGAAGGGGATTGATGGGACCGCGGTGCTTACGCATATGCCGCCTGAAGGCACCTACAACAGTGCGGCATTGCCTTCATCAATGAAAAAGGCAGCCAAGCAGTATCAGGAAAAGGGGCTGTGCGATAAAGCGCTGATTGTGTACGGAATCGGCGACGGCGGCGGCGGCCCGGGGCTTGAACATGCGGAGCGTCTTGACCGACAGCAGCACCTTGCGGGAAGCTGCCCAGTGAAGCGCACCACAGCGGATGATTTTTTCCATGCGCTCGACAAAGACAGCGCACGCTACCCGGTGTACAAAGGGGAGCTATATGTTGAAGTCCACCAAGGGACCCTGACCACGCAGGCGAAAAATAAAAAAATGAACCGTGTGATGGAGCAATTGCTCCACGCGTCCGAGCTTGCCTGTACGCAAGCATTTTTAAAGGCAGGAACCCCTTATCCGCGCACCGAGCTAACGGAGATTTGGCAAGAAGTTTTGCTGTATCAATTTCATGACATTTTGCCCGGATCATCCATTAAGCGTGTTTATGATGAATCACTGGCTTGCTATTCCATATTGGAACAAAAGACGCGGAAAATTCTTCATAACGCCTTAGCGTCTATGGCGCAAGACGACGCTCCCGCTTTGTTTAATCCGCTCGGCTGGCAGTATGACACATCGGTGACTGTTGACGGTGAAGAAAAGCGCCTGTCTTTGAAGCCCTTCGGGGTTACTCCGCTGTGCCAGGCAAAACCAATTGAATGTCATATGAATCGAGATCACAATACTTTCGAAAATCCGTTTATTATCCTGCAGCTTGCTGATAACGGCACGATAGCCCGCTTTTATGATAAACGTACGGGGCGCGAAATGCTGAAGCCGGAAAGCGGGGCGTCCGTACTTTCGGTCTACACCGATAACGGCGACGCGTGGGATTTCCCGATTAACTACCGCGATAAGCCAAGTCATAGATTTGAGCTTAAAAATCAAGAGGTAAACGTGACGTCGGAAAAGGCCGTTATTGTCCAGACGTATCATTATGGCCAGTCGGATCTGCAGCAGACCATTACATTGCTTGCCGACAGCCCGATGGTAACCTTCGATTGCCAGGTGAACTGGCGCGAAAGCGGAAAAATGCTGCGCGCGGATTTCCCGCTTGGTATCAAGAGCGATAAAGTGTCATGCGATATTCAGTTTGGCCATATTGAACGGACAATGCTGGAAAATACAAGCCTTGACTATGCCAAAATCGAAGTGGCGGCCCATAAGTGGGCAGACGTTTCAGACAATATTTGCGGCCTTGCTTTATTGAACGACTGCAAGTATGGACATTATGCCAAAAACGGTATGCTTAGCCTGGGGCTGCTGCGCAGCCCAAATTACCCCGGTATTGACGCCGACAAAGGGGAACACACTTTTTCCTATGCACTCTACCCGCATGAGGGAAATCTGCATCAGAGCGATGTACAGAAGGTAGCATATCAGTTCAACCAAAAGCCTGTTGTGTGTTCTGGGTCGGGAGAATTGCCGGTACCCGTTCTGACTTTCAATGATAATATCATCATTGAAACTGTCAAATTGTGTGAGGATGACAATGCAGTCATTGTACGGCTTTACGAAAACAAAGGTGACTGTACAGAGGCTGACATTACAATTTTAAATACATTTAGCAAATGTTCGCTTACGAACTTAATAGAGGATGAGCTACAGCCGATTTTGGTTAAGAACGGTCATGTAAAGCTCTTATTTATGCCTTTCGAAGTCCATACATTAAAACTGATGTAGTACGGGAACGGTACGACAACAGTAATCTTCCTGCGAAGCTAAGCTTCCGTAAAGCAACTCTTTTCGGAGTGTTCCATCAGAACGGGGAGCCACATTGTATCAGAATATAGGTCTTTAGACAAAAAGAGGAAGAGAACCCCGGCGCAGGTTCGGGAAACAGCAGGGTAACCGAGAATGCCGGGAAAGACGGAGGGCCGCGCGGAACGCGAGCGGCAAACCGCATCAGCCGATTCCCGTTTTCCGCTTCATGCCGAGTGTCCTTATAGCATTTGAAAGTGCTGTAAGAACACTCGCTTTTTTATATGCTTATCCTGCCATCTGCGCTTGGGAGTAGCTTACGGCTACTCCTTTTCTTATCTGTACCATAATGTCCGGTTCCGGCAGGGTTGAAATATTAGGTATTTCAATGGAGCCGATACAATTATAATAAATAGTCAGCTTCTGGACATATACGCCGTTCACCTTTTTGGCCTGATGTACTTCAATGTGGTCGATCAGTTCGTTCAGCATACGCGGTATGAGCTTTCTGGCTCTGGTGTATTTGCGTGCGGTGCCAATGAACATATCTGTGCCTACCGTCCGACGGCTTTCTTTATCGAGCTCGGCCCTCAGCGTTTTTATCCGCCCTGCTCGTCCTCATATTGCTTAGTCATTTTTGAAAACTGTTCGTCTGAAATTTTCCCGGCCACGTTATCCTCATACATTCGGTCAAACAGCCGGTCGATCTCCTTATCACTTGCTAACAGAGAATTGTATTCCTTTTGCTTTTTTTGCCGCAGAATCTCCATGATTGTCCGACTTTGAGATAATCACGCCCCAAACGGCTATGTCTTTCACGATGACAGTCTCTACATGTCCCGCTTCGACTTCCTCCATCATGGCCGTGAACCCCGGTCGGTCAAATCGGGTTCCGGAAATCTATTCTTTCGGGCGTATTCCTCCAACATTTGCTTCTGATGGGATATGCTGTTGCTCTCACCCTGCAACTCGTCGTCGCGGGACAGCCGTTCATATAACTCAGGCTGCCGGCCACACCAGCTTTTTTCCCTACATGGACTTTCACCTCAAATTACATATGATATGATTTTTGTTTGGGCTTACTTATACTGGAATTTTAAACCTGATATAAAGACAACTTTTCCTTGACTTTTAAAACTTACAAATGTAATATAATAAATATTACACTCGTAAGTTTTAAGGAGCATAAAATGAGAAAATCCCATATTATCCTAATTTGCGTTAATGTTATTCTTCTTATTTCGGTAATAATTTTAGCGTTACATTATTTTTCGGCCTGCAAAGATAGTAATATCTATAAATATGATGGTTCCATCTTAAAGCCTGTCAGTGAAATTCAAATCAAATAACACTCCATTCGTTTTATTAAAACATACGAGGTACATGATGAAATCTAAGTTTATTGTGGCAATATCAGCTACGACCACTGGTTTACTTTTAATTATTTGCATTCTGATTATTCTTAATATGAAATTTACTTTTGATGAATCACCAAATATCCATCCGCTGATAATATATAACGATACTGAGCATATGGCGGGAATTGCGAATTCCGTATTGGAGGCATATCTTGCAGAAGCCGTACCCCTTGGCTCATCTGGTAAAACCGGTAGTGATATAGAGGGGTTTCAGATGACAAATGCAAAAATAATATCCCAGGGCAAGAATATATATGCAGTAGCCATCATTTTTATATTGTCCCCTGACGATGCAAACTATTTCAGTTTCAAGAACAAAGGCATAGTGGACAAAAAGCAACAGCTGCATTGTGAATGGACATTTGTAATTCGGGAAGTGAACGAAGGCCAATATCTTTTGGTTGATACGCAAACAACAAAAGACTTTATCGTCAAAATGGGAATTAGTCAAAACGATGTTGATAGACTGCTTTTATTGCCCACAATAGAGAAAACTGCGTACACTGTTAAAAACAACAACGTTTATATCACATACAACAATGGTGCAAATTGGAGCCAAGTCCCAACTGGGAATTTTGCGTTATTTGCAGGCAAAAATTCAGACGGCTCTGCATACTCAGATATGTTATTTCCTGCATCAGTTTGCTTGATCCCCCAAAAAGCAGCATTCCTTTTTACTTCGGGAGAGAAAGATGGAAAGCTGCAAATTTTGCTGTCAAACAATTCAGGTAAAACATGGAATATAAAGTTAATAGACAATAAAATACCATCCGGTTTTAATCCTTGCATATGTTTTTTAGATGATGGAATGCTTGGATATGCGGCGGTTCAATTTCACAAGAGTGCCGGAAAAGCGGAAACAAATTTATACGTTACGCAGGATGGCGGGAACACTTGGTCAAAAATGTCCCAAATGACTGCCTATATGGTAAACGATATTACTTTTTCAAATAAAAAAACGGGATTTCTTTCATTTTCCAATGACAGAAGTTCGCTCTATACACAGGACGGGGGGAGCACTTGGAAAGAATTGCTTTTGAAACTTCCGCTGCAGTATAAAGATATATTCACCAATCAATTAGCACCGCGTTTTAACGGGGCACATGGTGAAATGGATCTTAATGTGGGGGGGAACAGCGGCTGTTCCGGTGAATGGGAAACAGCTACCTTTGTAAGCGAAAATGCAGGCTTAACATGGAAATTTGATAAAATTCAATAGTGAGAGGAAAATAACCTTGAAAAAACGAAAAACGAATTATTGGATTGCTGGTTTGACTGCTGGGCTTTTATTCCTTGGAATTGTGACAGTTCTATTTATAATGATTCCCAAAAATCTGATATCAAGAAAAGAGAAACCGACCCCTCAGAGCACGCTTGCTCAATATATGTCTTATATTAATTCCGGGGATTATTCCAACATGTACAAAATGCTCAGTGATAAAAGCAGAGCAAGCATTTCACTGTCCGATTTTACGGCTAGAAACAAAAAAATCTATGACGGTATCGAAGTCAAAGATTTGAAAATCCAAACCGAAAAGATAGAAAAAGCGGAAAATGACAGTGATAGCGTCAAAATAACTTATACGACAAATATGGAAACCTTGGCGGGTAAACTCTCTTTTTTGAATGATACAATTATAGCGCCCGGTAAGAATCAGGAATTTCTTATTGAGTGGAACTCGAACCTTATTTTTCCGCAGCTGGATGACAAGGATAGAGTAGCTGTCCGTACCCTGAAAGGAACAAGGGGAAGTATTCTGGATAGAAACGGAAATGTGCTTGCAGAAGACGGTACCGTATCTTCGGTCGGTTTTGTTCCGAAAAAAATGAGTAATGACTTAAAAAATGATATCGGAAAAGTATCACAGATTTTAAATGTTCCGGCTGAGTTCATCAATAAGCAGCTGAATGCCTCTTATGTTAAACCGGACACATTTGTGCCGGTAAAATTAATATCACAAAACGATACAGAAAAAGAAAATGCGCTTTTGAAAATAAAAGGAATTAAAATTTCCAATGAAAGTGCGCGGGTGTATCCTCTTGGAGAAAGTGCGGCTCACTTGACCGGATATCTGCAAAATATCAGCGCTGACGAAGTAGAGAAATTAAAAGGTCAAAACTATAATGACAACAGTGTATTGGGTAAGGCCGGATTAGAAAAATTATTTGAAAGCAGACTCCGTGCTTACGACGGATACGTAATTGCCATTGTTGACCCTGATGGTAAAACAAAGCATTCGCTGTTAAAAAAAGAGAAAAAAGATGGCGAAGCAATTCACACTACCATTGATTCACAATTGCAGAGCAAGTTATATAACCAAATGAAAAATGAGAAAAGCTGCTCCGTTGTGTTAAACCCAAAAACAGGGGAGGTTTTGGCTTTAGTAAGCACTCCGGCTTATGATCCGAATGAGTTTATTTTGGGAATGTCATCGGACCGATGGAAAGAGTTGAACGATGACACAAGAAAACCTATGTACAATCGATATAAAGCAGCCCTTTGCCCAGGGTCTTCTTTTAAACCTGTTATAGCCGCTATCGGAATAACAGCAGGAAAAATAGATCCGCAAGAGAATTTCGGGCATAGTGGATTAAGTTGGCAAAAAGATTCCAGTTGGGGAAGTTATCAGGTAACCACTTTGAAAGATTACGGAAATCTGGTAAACATGGAAAATGCCCTGATTAATTCAGATAATATCTATTTCGCCAAAGCCGCTCTTAAAATTGGCCCAGATACGTTGGTTCAACAATTATTAGGCTTGGGATTTCACGAAACAGTTCCATTTGAATTTGGACTGACCGCTTCACAATTTGGTGCAAAGAACAGCTTTGACTCTGAAATTCAATTAGCTGACAGCGGTTATGGGCAGGGGCAGATTTTAATAAATCCGATTCATATGGCATCAATCTACTCCGCATTTGTAAACAATGGGAATATGATAAAACCGTACCTGGAAAACAAGGAAAATACGACTCCTTCCTTTTGGAAGACACAGGTATTTTCCAAAGAGGCTTGCGACATTGTGCGGAATGATTTAATACAGGTCATTGAAAGTCCAAACGGCACCGGGCGCAGCGGAAGGGTTGCCGGTGTAAAACTTGCTGGAAAAACCGGAACTGCAGAAATCAAAGCATCAAAAGAAGATACCAAAGGAACTGAATTGGGTTGGTTTGTAGCATTCAATGCGGATGATAGCAGCAATAAGCAACTTTTGGCATTAACTATGGTGGAAGACGTTAAAAACCGCGGCGGCAGTCATTGTGCAATTACAATTGCTAAATCGGTTTTTGAATAGTCTATCAATATCAGAAAGGAACAAGCCTTTTTCATTTCTGAAAGAGGGCTTGTTCCTTCATATTATCGCTTATTATATGATTCTCCGCCAAAACTGACAGAGTGATCTTGGCAGCTTCGCTGCCGCTTGGGTTAGTTCCGCCTTGGATATTTGCCGCGAAAAAGTAAGTGTTTTCCGCAGCCTCAACATAACCGACAAACCAGCCGTTTCTATTTTTAAGATTAACTGTTCCGGTACCGGTTTTTCCTGAAAGAGAGATATGATTTTCTCTCAAAATTAACAGCGCAGCCTTTACTCCATCAATGTTTTCATCCTTGAAACCGAATTGATTGCTGTAAAAGGATCTAAGCAGCTGCACCTGTTCCATCGGTGATATTTTCAGAGACGATTCTAACCAGTAGTCAGCGATTCCTCCGGAAATATCACAGTTTCCATATTTCATATTTACAAAGTATTTTTGCAAATCGTTGTACCCGATCTTTTTATCCAATGATTGAAAATACCAGTTAACCGATGACTTTAATGCGGAGGATAAGTCCTGATTTCTATTCCATGCAGGATAAGGATATTTTGTTCCGTCCCAGGGGATTGTTGTCCTTTCCCTTGTGATTGCATTTGTTTCAAGTGCAACCAAAGAATCATATATCTTATAAGTTGAATCAGGTGAAACGCGAGTAAGACTTTTTTCTTTGTTGAATACCGTATATTGATCCATTTTTGTGTTATACAAAACAAAACTTCCCTGATATCCATCAAAATAGCGGCTCATATCTTCATATGTCACAGAGACTTGGTCTGGCAGACGGTATATATCGTGATCCAGTGCAGCTGCTGAAAGAAAAGGAACGTTTAACAGGATGAATAGTCCAATTAACAGGATAGAGACAGTAGCCTTTATTTTTAATTTCTCGGACTCCTTATGAAAGTCTGCGATTTGCTGAATACGCTTCTTTACCTGACTTTCGGAGCCAATCATCATAGAGGCTGTATTCAAATGCGGCAGCTTTAAAAAACGGTCTGCGCAATTTATGATAGTCTTTCCGTATTCTAAATGATGCTTTTCGTTCAGCATTTCTAGAATGGAAATATCGCAGGCGATTTCATTATCCGCTTTTATTTCTTTAAAAATGTACCAGATAAGCGGATTAAACCAATAGAGAGCTTGGAAAATACAGATAAGAAAATTAATATAAATATCACCGTGTTTGTAATGGGTCAGCTCGTGAAAAAAGATATAGGGGATATCTGTTGCCGTAATTGTTGTTCTGGATTCATCCGGTAAGACAACGCAAGGATGAAATAAACCAAACGCAGCTGGCGTACTTAACAATTTTGATTTTCCCAAAATTATTTTTCTACGGAGTCGCAGACGTTTTTTGCATTTTCTAAATATTTGCTCCGTTTTAACGTCATCAATCGGCTGAATTGTTTTTTTGATCATAGAAATACAGCGGTTGGAATAAAACGTAAGTCCTATCGTTAAAAAGGTTCCAATCACCCAGACGATCATGAGGAAAAAATTAAGCTGCTCGGGGGTTGACCTAGTTACCGATACGGTAAAATCCTGCAGTCTGCCTGTGCTTTGATTCATAAGATCAGCTACCGAATGCATGGAAAAGGCTGCAGGCGTCATATTGCCGCCTTGGCTGATAACAGGTATCCGGTCATTCTCAAAAGGAAACGTTCCAATGGGCAGGAAAGGAATGAACAGCATAAATAAAATCAGATACCGGATATTGTACTGAAATTTTATCGAAACGTGTTTTTTCAGAAACCGTTTCATAAATAATATAAATATTAATAGAATCGATAAAATAAGGGCGGTGGATAGAAAGCGAATAAAAAATAAATTATACATTGCTATTTTCCTGCTTCCTTTTGCCGTTCGTCTAAAATCCGCCTTAATTCCTCAATGTCCTGGGGTGTTAATTTATCCTGTTCCAGGAAATTTAATATCATAGAGTTTATTGTGCCTTTATAAAAACGATTTAAAAACGTACTGCTTTCCTGGGCCAGATATTCCTTTTCCTTTACTATAGGAGTATAGACAAAGACTCGGCCATCTTTTTCGCAGCTCAAAGCCCCCTTTTTTACAAGGCGTAACAGCATGGTCTGTATGGTTTTAGGGTTCCATTTGCTTGTTTTTGACAGCTTATCGATCACTTCAACGGTATTAATAGGCGCATATCCCCATACTACTTTCATCACTTCATATTCCGCATCAGATATTCTGGGCAAATTATCCATCGTAGCAATCCTTTCGCTTACATTTGTAATATTTATTATAATATTTTCAAAATATTTGTCAATCTAACTAGCATGGGGAATTTTTTAATATTTTTGCCAACAAAGGTTCTCTGCTCATTTTATTGGCTGATCTTAACTTCATATAAATAATTCGGCTGAACTTTTTTGCACAGTCTAAACATCATTTCACGTTTCCCAGTGTACTCATCGATGTACTAAATTGATTTGATAATGTATCCATAGCGTTGTCGTCCCGCTTATTATGGTGTTTTAAGTAAATTTTTTTATCGGGTTGGCTACGCCTTTTCAACTATTTTCTCTTCCACTCGGCTCTGTTTGAGTTGCTGGAGCAGCACACTGCTAAGTCACCAATCCCTAAGGCTATTCCTTCATTTTCCCGGTGGAACACTTGTACAGACGTTGCGATAGGCGATCAATTTGCAGCCTTTATTTTTGATTAGCTCTTTGGTTTCTTGCTCGTTACTGGGAAGTTCAAGAAGTGCTTCGAACTACTCGTTTTGCTCATACTACGTACCAAACAAATAAATCCCACCGCAGTACCTCCGTTTTTGCTGCGGCATTCCCATGGCCGGGCTATTTTATCAGGGGATGATCCGACTTATTTCAAAATGACGTCGCAGGAGTATTCGCCGATTAACATTTTCTTTTCTTTACTGCCATAGGCAAGATAAATAAAACGATAAGTACCAGATTGCTCTGGAAGTACATTGTAGTTTCCGAGATCCATGTTATAAATCATAAAATAGTCGAATCCCAGGGCCTTTGTTGTCTGCAGGGAATAAAGCTCCGGAACGATGCCGGAAATGGGTGTAGCAATAGAATTTGTCCAAAGATTGCTGCCGCGCAGTGACGCTTCGAAATCAGTGAGCTGCTTTGTATCGGTGAATGTAATATGACTCATGAAGTCATAATCGAAGGCATCGGTGTCGGACTGTGAATCAGTTTGTGATTCAGATTGGCTTTCTTTGACGTCTGACTGGAAATTCTGTGTTGTTATCTTACCTTTGTCGGGCAGGCTGAAATGGATTTCTGACGCAGCGGTATCGAGATAGGAAATATTGTGAGAATACGCGGTTTGGTTCAAAAACACAAAAGAACCACCGCTGCAAAGCAGAAACGTAAAAATAACGCCAACCACGATGTTCTTTGTCGTTTTCATCCCTCTGCGCTTGCAAATAATACCGAGGATCAGATTGGCAAGCGGAATAGGAAGCGGCAGAAAAAACATCCAGTTATTTTCTATCGGCGACGTACTGAATGACTGATGTGAACCGACAAGAAATAGAGCAATATAAATGCTGGAAAACGAAAGAATAAACAGGATCATCATAATAACCCGTATAACTGGGTGTGATTTTACGGGGAACACAACCGTGGGATCACGGAATCCCGCGCCGGTATATGTCTGCATGGCCGGGGTGGAAACATTTTGTTTTTCCTCCGTACCGGGATCGGTCAGTCTGGGTAACGCGCCGTTTTCACTTTTATTTTCATCTGCGTTTTTATCCGGATTGACCGAAGCAGCTGCAGCCGGAAGCCTTGTTTTTCCGATATTCTTGTGAACTATATATTTTGCATGGGGACACTTCTGTTGGATAAAAATCCGGAAAGCTGCGAATCTGTCGTCTGTGAAGCCTTCTTTATCAAGGATAATGCCCAGCGAACGGGTTATCTTCAGGACCAGAAGATTTTTTGTTTCGCAGATTTGTGTGATCTGGGGGTAATCAAAGAAGGCTTCCGCCTTGTTTGAAGAAACGATATGAATCCTTTCTGAAAACTCAGTCGTGTTCTCCGGGCTTTTCCCTCCGCTACACAACAACTGCTGCTGATATGATCGTTTTGCTTTCCTGGAAAAGATTATTGGGGAGGCAAACAGAAAGAAAACACCGAAAATCAGCATAAAATAAAAACCTTTAAAATCCTGTTCCAAAAATAACATCATGGAATCAATCAAAAGAAAAACGCCTGCCGCATACATGATTAATTTGGCTTTTTTGAACATTTCCCTTGCAAATTCATAATAGAGGTTTCGTGTCAAAATAATTTTGTTCTCGAATCTTGTCTCCATTTTTGCCCCACCTCCGCTTTTTTACTTTCACGGTTTATGGTAATGATACCACATTTCCGGGTTCCATTCCCAAAATAGTAATAGCTCTGGAACAAATTACAAGCAGCGCCACAGAACAAGGAATAAACAGCAAGTCCGGTCGTTAACGCCGCCAATCAGAGAATCACAAAATGTGGATTCGCGGCTTTTGCAGCGAAGGCTGTATAGTTCTTTTTCTGGTTTTCTTAGTTCTTCTTTTTTATTTGATTATTGTTTACCGTAAAGTGTTCTGTCACTTTTAATGAATCTGCAACCCACAGTGCGATTTTCCCGGAAGATATGTCCACGGAATCGTCAAATGTGCCGGTAATTAAGTAAGGAATATCCTCCCGATAACAATGGATCATATGATACGTTTTTCCTTTGTAAGTGTAGGAGTACCGGACCTCTGTTATTTTGCCGTTGGTTCCATTGTAATACTGGTATTGAAATTTTTGCTGCGGAGCATTTGTCTTACTTGAAGATTGACTGCTGTCGGCTTTTCTTGGCAGAAGCAGATCCAAAAACCCTTTAGCAGTCGATGGCGTACTGCCGAGATCATTTGAGAGTGTAGATGACCGATTCATACGTTCTTCAAAGGCACTGGCTTTTCCGGAAAACAAGTCCTTATACATTTGCTTGTCTTCTTCGGACAGCGCCATTCCTGAATAATAATAATTACTGATACCTACCGTAAACGGAAGGGCATCTTCCGATGTTTCGAACTTTCTTTTGACGGCATCCTCCGGACAGCTGACAACGGTTAAATAACTTTGTTGAGCACTAATCCAGCCTTCCGGCAATTGAAACTCAAAAGTCGCATAATTCTCTTCACTGTTTTGTGTAACGGCTTTCATTGGAACAGGAGGATCACCCACCCGGTTCCTATTAGTGGTTTGGCAACCGGCTAAAAGAAATGATAGGATCGTCCCCAAGAGTGTAATGGATAACAATTTCCTTGCTATTAGGGTCCCCGTCATGTCGATTTCCTCGCTTTCGTGATTTATAAATAATCGGAACCGCCTGTCGATGCTTGGTTTAAACATAATACGGAGCTCAAAAGGTTTGGAAACATCAAAATACACACTAATATTTTCATTAATCACAGGGCAACGTGTTGTCCAACTAATATATCGGCTCCCTTTATATTCTACGCCATCTACATTATATCGAAAGAAAATAATATGTGGGAAAGCCGCTCCATCCAAACTGTTAGTGCGAACCGATGTTGTGTTAATTTTCAGCCACCAACAGATTTTTGTTGACATAACGGTTCCTTTTTATAATTTTGACTTTCGTACAGTGCTGCGCGCGTAGAAAACAAGCCTCGTGCAGCTCCGGATATACCGGGGTACGAAAGGAGTTTTCAATGCGAGTCTGCCGTAATGCTTTACCTAAGATATCGGGCCGGAAACCTATTTTTATTCAGCCGATTTTGCCACGCTGCCTGTTCTTTTCAGCTTGTTCCACCCCACTGTTTTGCCTTTGATTGCAGTGAAGATGGATTTCAGCACAATATATGCCATAATAATGCGGTAAACGATGCGCTGGACGGGCATCCACAGGATTGGCAGGAGATTTTCCTTTTCCAGGCGGAATGCGAACAGCGAACAAACAATATCAATCAGCAGAAATACAAAATAGGAAAGGATGATACGGGGTGAAAAATTACCGGTAAAAATCGAAAATATCATGTAAAGATCCACAATGGGGCACAGCATTTGAAAAACGTATTGGAATATCCACATAAAGGGCATTGCGATAAAGCCAAGTGTTTTTTGCTGCCTGTTAAACAAGGCAGTTTTGTGCTTCCACAGGCATTGTAGTGTGCCGTATGTCCAGCGAAATCGCTGTTTAATCAGGCTTCTGAAAGTTTCCGGAGCTTCCGTATAGGCTTTCGCATTTTCTTCAAATTCAATGCGGCATCCCTTTTCCAGCAGGGAAAGCGTCATATCTGTATCTTCGGCAAGCGTATCGTGCTGAAAACCTCCTTGTTCCAGAACAAGGTCCTTTCTCCACGCCCCGATTGCTCCCGGAACGACGGTGATGCAGTTCAGCTCGGAATAAGCGCGCCGCTCCAGATTAAACCCGGTAACATATTCGGAATGTTGCCATTGCGTAAGCATTTTATGGCGGTTTCCAACCTTTACATTACCGGATACCGCTGCCACAAGCGGATCGGAGAAATATCGGGTCATAAGGCGAATCGCCTCTCGGTCGAAAATTGTATCAGCGTCTATTGCAATAAAAATATCTCCCGTTGCCTGCTGCAGTCCAAAATTTAACGCGAAAGCCTTGCCGCCGTTTTCCTTTCGAAAACATTTTATCCGGGGGTTATCCCGGAACTGCGAGCAGACCAGTTCATAACTGGCGTCGCTGGAGCCGTCGTCCACCACAATGACCTCAAAGTTTTTGTAATTGCTGTTCAGTACCGACTCGATTGTTTTGCAGATTACTTTTTCCTCATTGTAGCAGGGAATCAGCACACTCACAAATGGAGCATAGGCGCTGTCAATTTTCTTTTTTGGGTATTTCCGCTTTTGTCGCGCGGACAGAAAGCCGAGGAACAGCAGCTTTAAAATGCCGAGTATAATGGTGATGTAAAAAATATACGTCACAGCCTGATGCAGTGTGTACATGAAGCCAAAAAACGCCTTGTTGTAAGGCAGGTATACGTCTCCGGACTGCACCGCGGGCATAAGCTGATCCCGGGATTCATGCATCAGTTGGTCAATCGTGACAAAGGTGTATCCTTGACCTTTCAGCTTTTGAATCAGTTCCGGCAATGTGGCAATCGTGTCATCACGTGTGCCGCCGCCATCGTGCAGCAGAATGATATTCCCGCTTTGAAGGTTGTTCATAACCCGTGATATGATAGCATTTTTTCCCGGAGATTCCCAGTCCAGCGGGTCTATTGATTCGCCGACCATCAGATACCCAAGCTGCTGCGCGCGCAGTACGGGCACGATTTCCTCCAGATTGCTCGGTTCGGAGTCTGCGTTGTACGGCGGGCGAAACAGAATTGTAGAATGTCCAGTGATTTCTTCAATCAATCTTTGTGTTGCATTTAATTCCAAATCGGTCTGATCTTGTGTGACCCGTATGATATTCGGGTGTGTAAAGGTATGATTTCCAATATCGTTTCCCCCCAGATATTCCTGTTCGACCAAATCAGGGCTGTTCTGGGCATTTTCACCGATCAGAAAGAATGTGGCCCGAATACCGTATTTGTTTAGGATGTTAAGTACCTTCGGGGTGTAATATGGATCCGGACCGTCGTCAAACGTGAGTGCGATTTCCTTTTTTGAGGATGCGCCGAACTTTTGCACGGTATAGCCTGTGGGATATTTTACATAGGTTTCCCCTGTAATTGCTCCGTTTTTGTCAGTATGATAGCTGCGCGTTCCCGGCTGACTCGAACCGGTGACATGCAGCAATTCACCTTTCCCGGAATAATTGACGGACAGGCCTGTATTGATGATAGACATATGCTGCAGCATGGTTTGCGATGACAGATTGTCAATATTTTGCAGAACACTCCAGACGGTGTTATCCTCGGAGCCAAGCCGCCAAAGCGCTACGCCGCCCGCGCCGCTTTCAATGGATTGCCTGGCCTGATTGTAAAATGTTGCTGAGTCTAGGAACCAGACGACATGGTCGTCGCTGTCTTCTTTGTATGTGATATAAGGATTCTGCGTAGTCTGATCCCAGTTGACCTTCAGGCTGTTTTCGCTGCAGATATCCATAATATCTGAAAATGCAAGCGAGTCCGCCTGAGAATCACCGCCGACGGTCCAGTCAAGGCCGTAACTGCCAAGGCTCACAATAACCTTGCCGCTCTGCATGTCAAAAGAATTCAGAACTTCGGAAATCCATGCCCCGGAGGCAATGCTCCCGGGTGTTCCGGATGCGTCATGCTCGTCATAAGCCATCACAATCATTTTGTCACAGGAATTGAGCAGCTTTTTGTAGTCGTAGGCTGAGCTGGAAGCTGGGACATCAACGGAAACCTTTAGATTTTCATATTGAAAGGCATCATGCAGTTTTTTTATAAAAGCGGAATAAGCGTTTTTGTCGCTGTTATTCAGATTTTCAAAGTCGATATTGATACCGGTATAACGGTTCGTTTTGACGTCAGAAATAGTGGCATTGATAAATTCAGTGCTTTTCTGTGGATCGGAAATCAAGTTATGCAGGGTCTGAGCATCCCATGTATTTTCAATATAATTGCTGACCAGAGGTTCCTCATGCTTATGGGCCGTAGCAATTTTCGCATCAATTTCTGTGTCGTTGTTTTTCACCAGAGAGGCAGTTTTATCCAGCGTATACCAATCGGTTACGACGGTACTGATTGATGAGAGATTATGTAACAGAGATTTGCGGCTTTCTTCGTCCCAGCTGACGTAAAACGCGTAAACTTCTTTGTTCTGAGCGCTGACTCTGGCACGCTTGCCTTTAGAGCGATACCGGTGTGAAGTATAGCCCCTATCTTTTGAGGTCTGGTCTTTGATGGAATATGCACCGGGCAGAGAATCAAGGTTAGTGATGTTGCTGGCAAATTTATATTCCGGCAGCGTGGGGCTTCGGTTAACGCTTTTTGCAACCATGGTCAGAACAACCACTGAAAAACAAACCATCACCATCAAAGCCACCTTCATAACCGGCCATCTTGTTCCTTTGGGGTCGTGAAAAATATGGCCGATTGTATATTTGGCGGCCCTTTTCAAAAGCAGTTTGAAAATGAGCAGAAATACGCAGAAAAAGACGACAAAAAGGATGAGTCCGGAAACTATATCAGTCAGCGCAGAGGTTCGGATGCCTGGCAGCCAGTTTCTGTGAAAAGCAAGATTTAAATTCCGCATCGTAAAACCGCTGAAATGCCGGTTGATTCCATCTGCCAATAATGAAATAACAGGAAAGAACATAGGAATCAGTTCGCCGACAAGCAGGCAGATAAGATTCAGCCCGAATAGCGCAGAAATGAGAAAGATTACAGAGGTTTTAAACGGAAACGCAGGCAGAAGGCTGAAAAGAACACCAAACGATATGGCAAAAGCCAGCTTCCATGCTTTGTTTGCAGAAAGCATGCGCCTGACAAGAAGATATAATTTTTGTTTCATTACATGTTTCTCCAATGATTTCAAAGTCACAATTTGAGGAAATCGAAATGATTATAGCACTGCATTTTCACGCCGTCAATTTAGGGTATACGTTTCGCCTCCCCGCCCCCGATTGTTTGAAAACGGCGCGCGTGTTGGCGCGACGGCCTTTTCTGCTTTTTGTGATGCTAATATAGTGAAAAATTCAAGAAAAAATTTAATAAAATCTTTACCTGAAATCTGCTTTGAAATACACGAAAGAGCAGAAGACAGCAAGTTATTTAATACTAATCTTCAATTATTAAGTAATAGATAATATCCTTTGACGGCCCGTAATGTTTTTTACGTTTCTATTAAGTTAAAATTTCTTTGGCATCATCACCTTGTTTATGGCATCATTTATTTCTCTCTTCTTCTGCCTGTTTGTGGTAGATTAGTATGGATTTGCAGAAACGTTATCGGAAAAACAAGCGGGAAATGGCCCGGGCGGTTTACTGGCGCACATCCAAGGCGTTTGCTGTGTTTGGGTGTGCCAATCCATCGTTCAATTTGCTTAATGAATCCGCAAGTAATCTACAGAGACATAAGAACGGACATGGGGCCAGTACATAAAAAGCTATGCGAACAAAAGGGGTGGAATAATAGAGGCACAAGCCTGCCCGGACCATATACACATGATGGTGAATATACCACTAAATCTAAGGCTGTACTGCCATTTTGAACTGAACGGATTTTAAATATAGTGCAAAAAAGTGTACAATTTCGCAAGAAATGAATATACAGTGCAAATAATTATTGCGGTTGACAAAATGTTTGAAATGTACATCAATCCTCCCTTACCGTATAATCAATACAGATGAAATCAATTTGACTTCATTAAGCAAATTTTAAAATTTTAGGAGGAATTTGTATGAAAAGGACTATAGCAGCTCTTCTTTCAGCAACTTTGTTATTGAGCACCTTTGCGGGATGCTCAGGAGCAGCCACAACATCTTCCGCCGCGACAGCAGCCAGTGGGGCGGCAAGCACAGCGGCAACCGACGGAGCAGCAAGTACGGCACAAGTCAAGTCGGGCGTTCTGAATGCCGGTGTAACAATTTACAAGTTTGATGACACGTTTATGTCCGGAGCGAGGAATGCAATCAGTGCAGCCGCACAGGGAGGAAATGTCAAGGTTGATATTGTTGACAGCCAGGGAGACTCGTCCATTCAGTCCAATAAGGTGGATACCTTCATTGCAAAGAATGTCAACGCATTGGCAGTCAACCCGCCAAGTCCAACGGATGCTCCGGCCATCATTGATAAAGTGAAGGCAAAAAACATTCCAATCGTGTTCTTTAACAATAAGTTGGAAGATAAAGACATGCAAAAATGGGATCAGGTTTATTATGTTGGCGCCAAAGCGGAGGAGTCCGGTATAATGCAGGGTGATATTATGGCAAAATACTGGAAAGCTCATCCGGAAGCAGACAAAAATAAAGACGGGAAAATGGATTATGTCATGATTACCGGTCTTTTGGGTACATACGATGTTAATATGAGAACGAAATATTCCATCGATGAAGTTACCAAGGCAGGCATCCAGACCAATTGTATTGCGAGTGCCACTGCAGGCTGGGATCGTGCAAAGGCACAGGATCAAATGGCTTCCATCATCTCTTCCAAGGGCGATAAAATAGAAGCAGTTTTCAGTAATAACGATGATATGGCGCTCGGCGCAATTGAAGCGCTCAAGGCAGCCGGGTACTTCAAGGGAGCCAAATACATTCCGGTTGTCGGCGTTGATGCAACAGCAGCAGGCTGCAAAGCGATCAAAGACGGCACTCTTCTCGGCTCCGCGTTCAATAATCCGAAGGCACTCGGTGAAGCAACCTATAAGGTGCTTAGCGTAATCGCAAACGGCAATAAACCGACCAAAGATAACACCGGATTTGACGTGACCGACGGAAGATATATCTGGCTCGGATATAAAGCAATTACCAAAGATAATGTAGCAGACGCACAACAGTAATCTCTTCTCAGAAGGAAGAAGCCGGGGTAGAATCAAAATGTATTTTACCCCGCTTCGTATTTTTACAATCCTGACAGAGAGGACTGGAGGATTCAAATGGAAAACAATAATTTAGTGCTGGAAATGAAGAATATCTGCAAAGAGTTTCCCGGCGTAAAAGCGCTGGATGAAGTCTCTTTGAAAGTCCGTACCGGTACGGTTCATGCTCTGATGGGCGAAAATGGCGCTGGAAAATCTACGTTGATGAAATGCGCGTTTGGTATCTATAAACCTGATGGTGGCGAAATCTTAATCAATGGTGAGCATGTGGACATTCACTCGTCAAAAGATGCTCTGGAACATGGAATATCCATGATACATCAGGAACTCCACCCAGTCAAACGCCGGAGTGTAATGGAAAATATATGGATGGGACGTATTCCGGTAAAGAGCGAAGGCCCATTCAAGTTTGTAGATACGAAAAAAATGTTCAAGGATACGACTGAACTTTTCAAGAGTATTGGACTTAATATAAATCCTAAAACAATGGTAGGCGACTTGTCATCCTCTGTGGTGCAGCAAATTGAAATTGCACGATCATTGTCTTATAACGCAAAGGTAATTATTATGGATGAGCCGACTTCATCGCTGACAGAGGGAGAGACGGAAAATCTTTTCAAAATCATTCATGATTTGGTTGCAAAAGGAACGTCGATTATTTACATATCACATAAAATTGAAGAAATCCTGCGAATATCCGATGATGTCACCATTATGCGCGACGGTAAGGCAATCGGTTCCTGGCCGGCAGCAGAGTTGACCTCGGATTTAATTATCAGCCGTATGGTCGGCCGTGACATGACAAACAGGTATCCACAACGGCACAATGAGCCGGGTGAAGTAATTATGAAGGTGGAGAATTACACCTCGGAAAATCCGAGCTCCTTTCAAAATGTGTCATTTGATCTCAGAAAAGGAGAAATTCTTGGCGTAGGTGGCTTGGTCGGTTCCCAAAGAACGGAGCTTATGGAATCAATCTTTGCAATCCGTAAAATTTCCGCGGGAAAATTAACGATAAATGGAAAACAAGTCAAAATGAATTCCGCCGCCGATGCGATTCGCAATAAAATGGCTCTCTTAACGGAAGAAAGGCGGGCGACGGGTATTTTTTCCGTTTTATCCATTGCAGAGAATACGGTTGTTGTGAATCAGAAACAGTATGAGAATAAGCTTGGGTTTCTTAACAACAAAAAGCGCCAGCAGGATGTTGAGAAATATATCAGCACGCTGCAAATTAAGACACCCTCCGCGAAAACATGGATACAAAATCTTTCCGGAGGAAACCAGCAAAAGGTTCTGCTGGCTCGTTGGTTACTTGCGGAACCCGACATTTTAATTTTGGATGAACCCACAAGAGGAATCGACGTTGGCGCGAAATATGAAATATACAGTATTATTGCCGATCTGGCAGCAAGCGGGAAGAGCATTATTATGATCTCATCTGAGATGCCGGAGCTTATGGGGATGTCAGACCGGATTATGGTTATGTGCGAAGGGCATTTGTCGGGAGTCTTGGATTACAGCGAAGTGACAGATGAAAAGATAATGCAGCTTGCAAGCAAGTATTCTGCATAAAGGAGGAAAATGATATGACTGATATAAAAACATCAACACATGAAACGAGTGATGGCAAGAAGGATCAGCTTCGCCAGTTTTTAAGCCGCAATGCCATTTATGCAGTTTTGGTGGTACTGATTATTATAATTGCAGTGATTGATCCAAAATTCTTATCGCTCACCAGCCTGCGTGATATCCTATTGCAAAGTTCCACAAGAATTATTATTGCTCTGGGTGCACTGTTTGTTATCCTAACCGGGGGCTGTGATCTTTCGGCAGGCCGAACAGTCGGCTTAGCGGCAGTGGTTTCAGCCTCACTGCTTCAAACGGCGGATTACTCCAACCGATTTTTTCCGGGGTTAGGCCAGCTTCCCATTATCGTTCCGATTTTAATTGCAATCGTCACCGGTATGCTGGCGGGATTGTTAAATGGTTGGATTATTTCTAAATTTGATGTTCCTCCGTTTATTACGACTCTTGGCACAATGCTGATTATTTACGGTATCAATTCCATCTATTTCGATTTGCCGCCGAACAGCTCCCAGCCAATAGGCGGTCTAAGAGAAGATTTTACCACGCTCGGTTCCGGTTCTGTTTTGAATATTCCGTATATTTTGATTATTGCTTTGGTAGCGGTGGCTATCATCTATGTCGTACTGAACAAAACACGTTTTGGCAAAAACCTGTATGCCATCGGCGGAAACCGAGAGGCCGCGAACGTATCCGGTATTAATGTGAAGAAATGCCTGTTGGCAGTCTATATTATTTCTGGGCTGCTCTATGCGCTTGCCGGTTCACTTGAAGCGGCGCGCACCGGAAGCGCCACAAACAACTATGGCAATGGGTATGAACTCGACGCATATTCGGCATGTATTGTCGGAGGCTGTTCCGTATCCGGCGGTGTTGGCTCAGTTCCGGGCATTGTGGTCGGCGTAATTATTTTCAGCGTAATTAACTATGGTTTGACTTTTATCGGAGTTAATCCATATTGGCAGCAGATTATTAAAGGCAGTATTATCGTAGTAGCAGTTGCCGTAGATATCCGCAAATATCTAAAAAACAGATAGCTTCAAATTTTCTTGATTTTTATCGCTATTTTCGGTAAACTTAGCTTTGTAAAGTGATTTTAAACCAAAGTTCTTGGAACTTTGGTTTAAAGTGCTATTTACAGATAATTTAAAGCATATAAAGGCGGAAAATATGAAAAAGTTGTTTGCCATTTTTTTGGTGTTTACACTGATTCTCACCGTACCTATGTTTTACAACAATTATATTGAGGAAAACACGAACGGATTGACACAAGTAAAGAAACCGGAATATCGATTTTCCCTTATCGTCCCTCTTTCGGATAACCGTTATTGGCGCATACTGGAGGACGGCGTTAAGGAAGCAGGAAAGAAATTCAATGTGGATACAAAATGTGTTGGTTCCTCCCACTTGAATACCGAGGAACAGATTGAATTTATCCGCGCGGCAATTGCATCTAATGTGGATGGTATTATCACAGCGGCATGTGAGTCGGGTGAATTTAACCAAACTGTCAAAGATGCCAGAAACCATGGAATTCCTGTGCTCCTTGTGGACAGTGATTCGCCTTCATCCAACCGCAATATGTACATAGGAACTGATAATTTGAAGGCCGGGCGGGAAGTCGGGGAGGCTATGGTAAAGGCAACCGGAGGAAAGGCGAAGATCGGTATTCTTGTAAGTTTGGCTGACGAAGTAAACCAGCGGGAAAGGGTGGCTGGCTTTAAAAGCGTGATTGGTTCTTATCCGGACATGGAAGTGATTACGGTTGCGGAAGGAAAATCGGATTTGCCCCTTATCAATGAAAGGGTCAACAGAATGTTTGATCAGTATCCTGAAATTAACGCAATGTTCTGCACGGAAGGATTCGGTCCGGTGGGTACAGGAGGAGTGATTCGGTCACGCGGTCTGAACGGCAGGGTGACGGTAATCGGATTTGATGATTTAAGCGAAACCTTGGGATACGTTAAGGATAAAACCTTTTATGCAACAGTGGTTCAAAGACAAAAACAAATGGGATATCTGGCAGTTGAAAACCTTATTAAATACTGTCGTGGTCAGACGGTCCAAAATTCTGTAATTGATACGGGCGTGGAGATTGTGACAAAAGATAATATTAATACTTATATGAATCAGAAATGATATGGTGCGAAAATAATGAACAAATTGAAAAGCATCTTTGGCCGCCTTACAAATTCCATTAGCAAAAAAATATTTTTTTGTTTTTTAATTATTCTTGCATTTCTTGTTTTGGTGACAACATATACACTCGTGTCAAGCAGAAAGGTTAATGACCGCTATAATGTTATGGTTCAAAAAATGCTTTTGCTCAATGATGTCTTTATTGATATGGATAAGACGAATGTATCATTTAAAAGGTATATGGAGTATTACCTGAAAGATGATTTGCAGTCTTACAGCACAAACCGCAGCACTCTTCTCAACATGGCGGCTAAACTGGATGAACTTGAAAAAAGCGAAACGGGTTATTCCAGAGAGATTGTCGACTTAAAATATATGGTGATCAGTTATACCGAGCGTGCTGATGAAGCGTTAGGTATGAAAAAATCGTATGATGGTCAGGACTCGTTTGCTGCCTATTTGAACCAGCTCAATCAATATTACAACCAGGCGCAGCAGGTATATGAATTGGTAAATCAGAACTTTAAAAGTGTATATTCCATCATCCTTGCAGAATCGGGAGATGTCCAGATTCGCATTGAAAACAGCACGCGCACACTTTATATTTTTAATATTATTTTAATTATTTTTGCAATTATTAGCTGTGTGGTTTTCTTCAATCTGTTTTCGCAGAATGTTACGGAACCGATTCGTACGCTTACTAATTTTGCTTCCTGTGTATCAAAGGGAGATATGCAGTTTGAACCTCCCTATATCAAGTCAAACGACGAAATGAGTATTTTGGCTGAAGCATTTGATAATATGATTATTAAAATCAATCAACAGATTCATGAGATTGAGGAAAATGCAGAAGTAAAAGAGCAACTGCAAAACGCAGAAGTGAAGAACCTGCAGACCAGCAACATGCTGAAAGCCGCCGAATTAAAAGCGCTGCAGTCACGTATTAATCCGCACTTTCTGTTTAACACACTGAATATGATTTCTCAAACGGCCTATATTGAGGGAGGGGAGCAGACCGTCACATTAATTGATGCCACGGCGAACCTCCTCCGCTATAATTTGGATAAGCTGAGTAAAGCGGTCACCATTGAAGATGAAGTGATGAATGTGGAAAACTATGTCTTCATTCAGCAGCAGCGGTTTGGCAGTCGAATTCAATTTAATTTTGAAATAGACGAATCACTTGGCGCTGCCAAAATTCCGTGTCTGGTCCTTCAGCCTATGGTTGAAAATTCCATCATACACGGCGTTGGAATTTATTTAAGCGGAGGGAAAATTACCATTCGGACGCAGCGGCAGGGCAACCGCATTTTACTTTCGGTTTTAGACAACGGAATGGGAATTGAACCGGATAAACTAAGTGATCTGCGAAGCCGTCTGTCAGATTCTGAATTTGGCATGACGAACGAACTGGGCTTGAAAAATGTGCAGATGCGGCTGAACTTGTTTTATAACAATGATGTTATTACAACGATCAGCAGTGTGCCGAAGGAGAAGACAGAAATCACCTTCAATATTCCATATACCGGATAGGAGAATTTCTATGTATCGTTTAATTATAGCAGATGACGAGGAAATCGAATGTAAAGCCCTTAGTATGCTTATTATGAAAAACTTTCCCGACATTCAGCTTATCCCCTACGTTATGAATGGGGTGGATTTAATTAAACAGGTGGAAGCGTGTCAGCCCGACATTGCTATTGTAGACATTAATATGTCGGGAATCAACGGCCTGGATGCCATTGACCTGATCAAACTTAAAAATATCCGTATGAAGGTAATTATTAACACAGCATACAGTTCTTTTGAATACGTACAGAAGGCATTGGCACTCGGAGCGGATGATTATATTTTAAAACCGGAAAAAAGAGAACGAATTATCGCAACTATTGCAAAATTGTGTCAGTCGGTTGAAGAAGAAAGGCAAAAGAAAATCGAGAGCGAAAAATTGGGGCAGCTTGTGAGTGAAATGGTTCCGATTATTGAAAGTGAGCTAATGTTTTCTATTTTGCTGGGCGACCCCAACAAGGACAGCTTTAATACATATTGCGATATGCTTGGCATTCAATTTACAAAGGGAACCATACTCGCGGTGAAACTTACAGATTCTCCGGGGGCTGGGACAGGTGCGGATTCCGCTGCAATCATTGCCTTTATGAAGGATGAAATGAAGTCAATTTGCTGCCTTGTACCAAGTTCTGTAATCAGTGGATATATTTATTTCTTTATTATGGCGCCCCAGGAAATCGAAGGTTTAAAGACTTGGGCCGAGGAGATAGCCAAGCTGATGATAAACAAGGTAAAACATCAGTTCGGCGTGTACCTTACCTGCGGAATCGGAAGAATGTATGAAAATTTTGAACAAATGGCTCAGTCGTACCGCGAGAGCGTGATTGCCTTAAACAGCCGGCCGGTTGCAGGCTGCGTGAACAGCTTTGAAGATGTTTCAGCAGCGGCTGTGGATAAGAACCCATTTGAGGGTATTAAGACGGAGCTTGCGGAGAAAGTAAAAACTTTTAATCAGTCTGCCTGCCGGCAGCTTGTTGAAGAAGCTTTTTCAAAAATTATGCCTGAACAAAGTCAGGAAGATGTGAAATCACACCTGCTGGATTTAATGCTGTCCGTAAATACGACACTCCTTCAAAACAATATATTGTTTTATGGTAAAGTCCTTGAATCTAAAGTTCTTTATAATCAAATCGCTGTGCTCGAAAATGTGCAGCAGATGAAAAGTTGGCTGTTGGAGTCCATTGAGAAAATTATAGGCAGTATGAACCTGGAACAAAAAGTAACGATTAATAGCTATGTAATGGATGCTATTACATATGTGAATCAAAATTTCAGCAAGGATATTTCACTGGAAGGAACTGCAGAGGTCATCGGAATCAGCTCATATTATCTTAGCCGTTTGTTTAAGCAGGAACTGAATCAAAATTTCGTAGAATATTTAACCGAAGTAAGAATTAAAAAAGCGATTACACTGATTGAAAGTACACGAATGTCCATCAAAGAAATTGCGGAGCGGGTTGGATATTTAAACCCGACTTATTTCTGTAAAGTATTAAAGAAAAATACAGGCAAAACAATTCGGGAAATACGTGAATTGCAGTGGAAAAATCAATTTTAATAGGAGAGATTCTTGTGAAATCATATCAATATTGTATTGAAAAGCTGAAGAGTACCTATGTCTTTATTGAAGAGGACGGGCTTACAATTCAAGTGAAACCTATTCCGGACTGCGAAGAAGAAGGAGTGCCGGATGATCGGGTTCTTGCCGATTATCTGAAAAGCGGCGGCATGATTTACCCAAAGGACAGCAACGCGCTTACGGCGGAAGATATTGCAATGGTACGCAGCCAGATGGGATCTCAAAACAAAGATATTTCCACCGGTGTGTTTACGCAGGAACACCATATGGGAGAAAATAAAATTCCATTGTACATTTACCGTCCAGATCAAAAAAATGATCATTCAATTGTTATTTATATCCATGGGGGCGGCTTTTTGGGCGGCTGTGCGAAAATGGACGAAAATCCATGCAGGCTGCTTGCTCAAAGAGCGAATGCGGTTGTGATTTCAGTGGAATATCGTCTTTCACCGGAACACCCGTTCCCCGATGCAATGAACGACTGCTTTGATGCATTGGAATGGGTTTATGAAAATGCGGATTCTATTGGAGGCGACCGCGAAAAAATATCCGTTGGGGGGGACAGTGCCGGAGGGAATTTAGCTGCTGTTTGCGCGCTGAAGGAGCGGGACCTTGGCTTACATAGAATAAAAAGCCAGATTCTTCTCTACCCGGCAATCAATGTTGGTAAGTTGGACATTGATGGAAAAAGATGGAATGAAAGTAAGTATCAGATGAATCGGAATGCTGATGTGCTGAAAGCTTTTATCAAAGATGTTGGAAAATTTAATGAGCTGATCGCCCTTACCTATGTGAAAAATCCGGAGGATTTAAAGAACCCATATGTGACACCCTTCTTTGCACAGAGTTTTGGGGACATGCCAAAAACACTAATTGTTACGGCGGAGTATGATTATCTGAGACTTGAGTGTGAAGAATATGCCAGAAGGCTGATACAGGATGGCGTTTCAGCCAGCATCATAAGGTACAGCGGTGTTTGTCACGCTTTTGTGGAGCATCTTGGATATTATCCACAGGCAGAGGACTGTATTAATGAAATCGCTGAATTTATAAAAAATAGTTAATACGGCTAATACGGTGAAATCGCGGAAATAAGCGAAAACCGCATCAGACAACCGTTTGTCGGCTGTCTGATGCGGTGATTTTTTGCCAATATGCCCTGAAATACACTTGACATAATTTTTGTAAAGCAGCATCTTACAAAAAATTATAAGATGCTTTAAAATTATGCAAGTCGAAATGCAGATCGAAATTGATACAATTAATTTGATAACTGAGGTATATGGCCGAGAAGTATTGACGGAAGAGTAAAATTATGTGACTTTTACTGTAAAGCAAGAGCCGCCATCGTTGCCGGAATTTACTTAAGCCTCTTCGCCAATCGGATCATTGATAAACGTTGACAGCCTGAAATCATGCTGGTGGTTATCGCTTACTTCTGTTACAGATTCCAGGAAATGGACATGTCTGTCACCGACTTTGATTGCACCGCCGGTTCTTCCACAAAATTCATGGTAGTGATTTTCGTAAAAATCCGTCCTGAATTTTATTTCGTGGAAATGATCATGTTTTCCACATGGCTTAGCTTCCCCGGTGACAGTCGCAAAGCGATGGTTGTGAGGATCCGTTCCCCGCTCCGCGATTTCTACACTGCCCTGAACCTCGTGAACATGCTCTTGAACATGTGGATGCGGCGGACAAGGTCTGCAGCCCTTCCAATCATTTTCTTTGTGGCCTTTAATATACATATAATACATATCATTTTCGTGATCGTTTGAATAAGAATTTAAACTCATAATTTTGCCTCCTAATACAGAATGATCTATAATATGTATTTACTTTACGGCTTGTCAATCTGCTGTTGAAGAAAGCGATGAATGAAATTTGAAGATGGGTAGATCGGCTTCCTATGGAAAGCAAAAACTAGAAAGGAAATAAATTTTTCAGTAATTCATGCGGCTTTTTCTATTCATATACCCAAATATATATTAATACGAAAAATGCATACTTGAAATATTTGGTTTAATGATCTATTATAAATTTGGTAAAACAATGCTGAGGAAACGAAGCTAAAATAAAGGAGAATTATTTATGGAAACTAAGAAAATCGCAGTTTTAGTAGGGAGCCTTCGCAAAGAATCCTTTTGCAAAAAAATGGCAAAGACTTTAAAAAAACTTGCGCCTGCATCTTTTGAGATGGAGGAAGTTGAGATAGGGGAACTCGCAATTTATAACCAGGATTTCGATGATGAGGGCAACCCGCCTGCGCCATGGACAGCTTTTCGGGAATTGATGAAAAAATTTGACGCGGTTCTTTTTATAACGCCGGAGTATAACAGGTCGGTTCCTGCGGTGCTTAAGAACGCTTTGGATGTCGGTTCAAGGCCGTATGGAGAAAGCATATGGGACGGTAAGCCCGGCGCGGTGGTGAGCGTATCACCGGGTGCATTAAGCGCTTTTGGTGCAAATCATCATCTTCGCCAATCGCTTGTCTTCCTGAATATTCCTACAATGCAGCAGCCGGAAGCTTATATTGGGAATGCAGCATCACTTTTTGATGATAACGGTGCTCTTGTCAATGAAAGAACCGGTGAATTTCTGCAAAAGTTTATGAATTCATTTGCAGCTTGGGTTGAGGCAAATTCGCCCGCCCATTCATCTTAATCAATTGATCGGCAAACAAAAAGGAACAATCCCCTGAAAAGGGGATTGTTCCTTTTTGTTATTCAGACGGAAATTACAGTTTGAATTCATCCGCGTCGTGTGTCCCAAGCGGCGGCGGGTTTCGGGGTGCGCGCCGGAGCGGGTCATACGTGAACCGGCTGCAGCTGCCGTCCGGCTGCAGGTAGCAGTTCAGCCTGCATACGTTTGCCCCGTCGTAATCGTAGCTGTTTACACAGTATTCGCAATTTACTTCAATTTGATTTCCGAAAAGTTTTGTTTTCTTTTTGCCTATCATCGTTCCTATCTCCCTAATCGCAAGATGCATTGTGTGTTCCTGTGCATTCGGCCGAATCAATCGGAAAACCGTTCGAAATACGGAATTTTTCGTTTCATCCAGAATAAAGGAACAAAATTCTGCCGATGATTTATTCAAGTCAATTATAGTTTAAAACTTTCGAATTCTGCCGATAATAATTGGCTTTACTGTTATTATAGCATCAGTATTTCTCGATTTCCAGCTTTTCGTGCGGAAGGCTGAAAACAAATGCCGCGCAAAGCGCAATCAGCGCGGTTGCTGCAGGAATGGAACCGGAAAAATTTGCAGCCAGCGGCGCGGCGGTGTTGCTGAACACCTCCTCACTAAGGGGGAACGCACGCACCAGCCCAGCGGTAATCAACGCGGCAAAAGTGCCGTGCAGCAGCCGGAAAAGCAGGAACCGCGGCAGGCCGACCTGAATTTTTTCCACGGAGGACAAAACCTGAAAATGCACACAGATTCCGCCCCAGCCGATAATAAACGAAACGGTCCACAGCGGCATGCCCAGCTTTGCAAAATCCGAACAGCCTCCTGTTACCTCCAGTAGTCCGGAAAGCACGGCGGCACTGCGGGGGGATGTAACCCAAAGCCGCAGCAGGTTCAGCAGCGCGGCAAACAGCACCACAAAACAGCACATGCTGATCATGGCGTGCGCGGCGTCGGATGCCGATGCAATCAGCGCGTTTGCCGTTTTTAACGGCTTGAGCTTATGAACGGATTTACGGGCCGGTTCGTCCTTTGCGGTGATTCCACTGATCAGGCCTAACAGGAAGGAGGCCAGAATTTGTGAAGCAAACAGAATTACCCCGGCCTGCTGGCTTTTTAAAAAACCCGCGCCAACGGCGCTGATAACGAAAGCAGGCCCGGAGTTCACGCAGAAACACAACATTCTGGCCGCCTGACCTTCACTGATCGAGCCGTTCTCATAAAGAGCCGCCACGCTGCGCGCACCGGTCGGGTATCCGCCTATCATACTCATCAGGATGGTAGCCGCGGTGCTGCCCGGCAATTTCAGCACCGCGTGCGCGGGCGCTTCAAACAGCCTGCCGATTTTTTCGGACAATCCGCATTTGACAACAAAAACAGAAAGCACCATGAACGGGTAAAGCGACGGCACAAGAATCTGAAGGCAGTAGCCGATTCCGTTCTTTGCCCCGGCCGCAGCCGCAGAAGGGAAAATCAGCAGCAGGCAGGCTGCTGAAAATGTTGCGGCAAGCAGCAAAATCTGTTTTATTTTCATCATATCACCCCGTTTATATATATGAAGTCTTGCGGATATTTACGCCTTGCGCCGCATAGGCTTTAAGTGACAAATATGATTGGGGCAGGGGATTGTTTTGGGCAAGAAGAAGAATATCCGGGGCATTGCGATACCGGGGCAAATGCCGACTCATATGGAGATTAACGGGAACACGGAAGTGGTGCTGGAAGGCTGCAACGGTGTGCTGGAATACGACACCGACGTGGTGCGCATTAAAACCGGCAAGCTGATTGTGCGGTTTACCGGGCGCGGCCTTGTGATTCAATGCCTTACTGTGGATTCCCTCGTTGTAACCGGTTTTATAACGGGAATTGAGTTTTTAACGTGAGGTGGTAAAAATGCTTTCTTTAAAGCTGACGCGCTGGCTTATGGGGTATGCGCGGTTTTCAGTCGTCGGCGGAAGTCCGGAACGGTTTCTGAATCAATGTGCGCGTTCCGGCATTTATCTGTGGAATATCCGGGGCGGCAGGGACTGCGGCGCCTGCGTTGCCGCGGGCAAATACCGCGAGCTGCGCCCCTGCGCGCGGCGGGCCGGTGCAAAGCTGAAGGTCAGCAGGCGGTACGGCTTTCCCTTTGCAACCATGGGCATCCGGAAGCGGCGCGGCATCCTGGCGGGGGCCGTGCTGTTTGCCGTTGTGGTGGGCCTGCTTTCCATGCATGTGTGGTACATTGATGTTGTCGGCAATTCCACCATCTCAACAGCCGAAATTAAAACGGAACTGGCGCAGCTGGGAATAGCGCCCGGAGCCATGAAAAGTAAAATGGATCCGAAATTGCTTCAGCAGGCGCTGATGATTAAATTCCCCGGCGTGAGCTGGCTGAGCGTAAACACCCGCGGCTGCACGGCGGAGGTCAGGCTGCAGGAAAAAGCGGAACGCCCGCCAATGGAAACAACGGATGTCAAGCCCTGCAATATTAAAGCGGCTGCAACGGGGCAGATCGTTTCTATGGAAGTTTACACGGGAACGGCGCAGGTAAAGGAGGGCGACGCGGTTGTTGAAGGGCAGCTCTTGATCAGCGGGGTGGTGGAGGATGAGAACGGCGCGACCGTCTTAAAACACGCGGCGGGCAGAATTATGGCCGAGACCAACCGCACCTTCACAACCGAGGTTGAGCTGAAACGCAGTGTAATCCAGCGGACAGGGCAGGTTGTCACCCAGCGCAGCTTCAACTTTTTCGGCGCGCGGATTCCGCTTACCTTTGTAAGCAGGCCGAACGGAAGCTACCGTGCCGAGGGCGCTTACACGGAGGTTAAATTGATGAATTCCGTTCTTCCGCTCAGCCTTTACGAGGAAAACTGGGTGGAAGAGCACACGGTTAATATTACGCTTACAACGGAACAGGCGCGGAAAGAAGCAGAAAAGCAGATGAAGCAAAAATTAGAGCAGGAGCTCAGCGGCGCGAAGATAACGGAGGCGAGTTCAAGCGATCAAACGGTCGGATCCAAACTGATTTACACGGAAGTGGTGAAATGTGAGCAAAATATCGCCCAGGAATCGGAAATACTGATAAAATAACGATATTTTTGGTTACTAATTATGGTGACGAATCTGATTGGTTATGATATAATAAAAACAATTTATCGTGAAGGAGTCTATCTCCCAAACGGTAAAAGAACTTAAAGGTGATAGAATGTTTGAACAAAGGATCAATATCGACCGTATGGAACAGGCCGTCGCTCTTTTTGGCAGCTTTGACGAGAACATCAAGCTGATGGAAAAAGAGTATCATGTCAGCATCCTGGGCCGCGGAAGTGAAATCAAGGTATCGGGCGAAGCGGAAAACGTCGCTTTGGCAGTACGCGCCATTGACAGCCTTCTTACACTGATTAACCGCGGTGAAGCGCTCAGTGAACAAAATGTCCGCTATTGTATCTCGCTTGTCAATGAAGGGAGCGAGGATAAAATCGATACGCTCACGGGTGACTGTATCTGCATCACATCCAAGGGCAAACCGGTCAAAGCGAAAACGCTGGGGCAGAAAAAGTACTGCACCGCAATCAAAAGCCACACCATTACAATTGGCGTCGGCCCCGCCGGAACCGGAAAAACCTATCTTGCCGTTGCGCTTGCGGTTACGGCGTTTCGCGCACAGGAAGTCAACCGTATTATTTTAACCCGTCCCGCGGTGGAAGCAGGCGAAAAGCTGGGATTTTTGCCCGGCGACCTGCAGCAGAAGGTTGACCCGTACCTGCGCCCGCTTTACGACGCATTGTTCGACATGCTGGGCGCGGAAACATATCAAAGATATGTGGAACGCGGCAATATTGAAGTGGCTCCGCTTGCTTATATGCGCGGAAGAACGCTGGACGACAGCTTTATTATTCTTGACGAGGCGCAAAACACCACGCCGGAACAGATGAAAATGTTTTTGACCCGGCTGGGTTTTAATTCCAAAATGGTCATTACCGGCGATATTACGCAAATTGATCTTCCCGACGGCCGCAAATCCGGCCTTAAGGACGTTTTGCGCATTCTGCGCGGAATTGACGATATCGCACAGGTGCGGTTCAGTGAAAAAGATGTTGTGCGCCACAGGCTGGTGCAGGATATTATAAAAGCTTATGAAAAAAATGAGGAGGTCGGGCGTTAACACTATGGAAAAGATAAGAGTAATTATTAACAACAAACAAAAAGAAGTAAAAATACCAACAGGTTTGCGCATGCTCGTCCGGCGCTGCTGCAATGCGGTGCTGCGGATGGAAAATTTCGAAGATCCCGCTGAAATCAGCGTTACCTTTGTAGATAATGGGCAAATTAAAGAATTGAACCAACAGTATCGCAGCAAAGACGTTCCGACGGATGTGCTTTCGTTCCCTATGGGAGAAAACGGCATCTATGATGAGAACCATTCGACCGGCGCGAAAATTCTGGGCGACATTGTCATTTCAATGGAAAAGGCAGTGGAGCAGGCGGACCGCTACGGCCACAGCCTTGAGCGTGAAGTCGGCTACCTTACTGCCCACTCCATGCTGCACCTGCTTGGGTACGACCACGAAAACGGCGGAATCGAGCGGGTTCATATGCGCGAAAAGGAAGAGCAGGTAATGACACAGCTCGGCTTACCCAGCACAAGCAGCTATGTTTTAGACGAGGATGAGGAATGAGGCTTGCGGTTTTTAAAAAGCTTTAAGTACGCCTTTCGCGGAATAGTCTATTGCATTAATAATGAGCGGAATATGCGCATACATACAGTGGCGGCACTGTATGTGCTTTTCTTTGCCTCTTTTTATGAACTGTCACGGGTAAGCTACGCCGTCCTTTTTCTCACATTTTCAAGCGTAATCGTGGCCGAGCTGTTTAACACTGTTGCGGAGGAGCTTTGCGACATGGCTGCCGCGAGCTTTCATCCCGTGGTTCGCATTGTGAAGGATATGGCGGCGGGCGGCGTGCTGATCTGTGCATTTTTTGCAGTGGCCGTCGGCGTCTGCATTTTTTGGCAGCCCGCGTCTTTTGCGAAAATCGTCTCGTTTTTCGCTTTTCACCCCTTGATGCTTCTGCCGCTCCTTTTGTCAGTCGCGCTGAGCCTGGTTTACATTGTTTTGGGGCCGATTGGCGTCCGTGATTTTATCCGGAAAAAAAGAGAAAAATAAACGAAGATTACGGCTTAGGCCTGAAATTTAAGGAGAATATAACGTGCCAGATGAATCAAATGCAAAATCGGCGTTTATCGCCATTGTAGGTCGCCCGAACGTGGGAAAGTCATCCGTTTTAAACGCGATGCTCGGTCAAAAGGTGGCAATTGTTTCGAACAAGCCGCAAACGACCCGAACCCGCATTATGGGTGTTTTAACGCGGGACGAAACCCAGCTTGTTTTTATTGACACGCCGGGTCTTTTAAAGCCGCGCAACCGGCTGGGCGAGTATATGGTGAAATCCGTCAATACATCCGTCGCGGGTGTGGACGCATGCCTTCTGGTCATCGAAGCGGGCAAAAAAATTTCCCCGGCGGATTTGGAACTGATCGAAAAATTCAAATCGCTCAATATGCCGGCGGTTCTGGGGATTAATAAAATTGACCTTTTGCCTGACAAAAGCATTTTAATTGCTCAAATTGCGGAAATTTCGAAGCTTTATGAGTTTGAAGCCGTTGTGCCGGTTTCGGCAATTGACGGCAATGGGATAAAAGATCTTGCCGCAGAGCTTGAAAAGCTGGCGATGCCCGGCGAGCATTTTTTTGAAGAGGACGCGCTCACCGATCAATCGGAACGTGTTCTGGCAGGCGAGATTGTGCGCGAAAAGCTGCTGCGCCTTTGCAGCAAAGAGGTGCCCCACGGCATTGCCGTTGTGGTGGAGCGGATGCATGAACGCGAAGATAAAAGCGGCATCACCGATATTGATGCGACGATCTACTGTGAAAAAGAGACCCATAAAGGGATTATTATCGGCAAAAACGGTGCAATGCTGAAGAAGGTCGGTTCCCTGGCCCGTGCGGACATGGAACGCTTTTTCGACTGTAAAATCAACCTGCAGATTTGGGTCAAGGTAAAAGAGGACTGGCGCAATCGCGCTTCTGCTTTGCACAGCTTTGGCTTTGACAGCGACGATTTTAATAATTAGCGCGCAGAAAGCTAAGCTGCGTTAGTATGGAATAGAATGGAAATTATTTAGGAAACTCCTGTTTCAAAGCATAATTCCAGTGAATATTTTGTCACATTTTAGGTTTAATTCATTTATTTACCGCTCATATTACCTTCTCAATAGCGAATACTTAAATTAGCTGTTAGAAAAGGGAGTGGAAAATATGGATGAAAAAACTGCATGGAATTGTTTTGAACATACGGGGAATGTTGTGGACTATCTAATTTACAGTCAGTGTAAGCACAGCAGCGAGGAGCTGCAGATGCGGGAGGATCCCGATGCGGATAGAAACCGAAGGCCTGGTTATTATGGAGAAGAGCGTGGGTGAAAGTGACCGTCTGGTTACCATCTTAACGCGGCAGGAGGGCGTAGTGCGCGCTTTTGCCCAGCAGGCCAATAAAATAAAAAACAGCAAGCTCTCTGCCACCCAGCTTCTTAGCTATTCCCGCTTCACCATTTTTAAGGGGCGGGAAAAATACATAATTGACGACGCTCAACCCATTGAAGTCTTTTTTGACCTGCGGCGTGACATGGAGCGTCTTTCCCTTGCCCAATATTTTTGTGAACTGGCGGGTGCGCTGGCTCCCCAAGAAACTGAGGCCGGGGATTTTTTGCGTTTAATACTGAATGCGCTGCACTTCCTGTGCAAGGGGACAAAGCCGCAGCTGCTTTTGAAATCAATTGTGGAAATGCGCATACTGTCATTGGCGGGCTATATGCCGAATTTGATTTGCTGCGCCGGCTGTTCCTGCTATGAAGCGGATGAAATGTTCTTTTTGCCGCGCAACGGCGTAATTTACTGCGGCGGATGCTTGCAGCCCTCGGCCGAGCCGGCGCTGCGGTTAAGCCGCGGCGCGCTCACTGGGCTGCGGCATACGATTTACGCCGATTTTGACAAGCTGTTTTCCTTCAACCTTTCCGAACAGGGGATGAAGGAGCTTTCGCGGGCAAGCGAGCAGTATGTGCTCAGCACGCTCCAGCGCAGCTTTAATACGCTTGATTTTTACAATCAAATGAAGCTGGCGTAAATGAAACCGGCCGAATAGATAAAGCGCAATGACCGATCAGTGAGGTTTTATGGAGAAAAAAAGAAAATCATTTTTACGCAAAGTACTCATTAAAAGTGCGGCGGCCGTGTCCGCTCTCTTTATTGAAAATCATCTGCTGCAGGTGTCCGAATACCGGATTGTTTCACAGAAAGTACCGGCATCTTTTGACGGGTTTAAAATCATGCAGCTGTCCGACCTGCACAGCAAAAGCTTTGGCAGCAGCAATGCCCGGCTGATTCGGAAAATCAATGCGGCGAACCCTGATTTAATTGTTATGACCGGCGACATGGTTACGCGCTCGGATTCAAATCACGATGTATTCTTTCATCTGGCGCAAACACTGGGGAAAAAATATCCGTGTTATTATGTGATCGGCAACCACGAACAGAATATGGAGCCTGACGAGCTGCAAGCCTTCCTGTCCCGCCTTGCGGAATTCGGAATCCGTGTGCTGGATAATGAAAAAGCGGAGCTCCACAGGGGAAACCAAACCGTCAATTTATACGGCATGTGGTTTTCCTTAAACTATTACAAGGAAGCAAAGCATACGCATCAGCATAAAAACTTTGACAGCGGGGCAATGCAAAAGAGCATGGGAAATTGTGATCCTGCCCGGTACGGAATTTTGCTGACCCATAATCCGCTCTGCTTTGACACTTACGCCGACTGGGGCGCGGACCTGACCCTTTGCGGTCATGTACACGGCGGTATGATCCGGCTCCCTTTTTTGGGCGGCCTTCTTTCGCCGGAACGGGAATTTTTCCCCAAGTACAGCGGCGGGGTTTATGAACAAGGGGACAAAAAGCTCATTGTGAGCAGGGGACTCGGCAGCGGCGTTTTTGGCGCCCGCATTTTCAACTGCCCGGAAGTTGTAACGGCTGTGCTTTGCCGCAAAGCTTCAGAATTACACAAAAACAGGAAACGATAACGATATTGCAGACCGTGAAATCGCATTTTTCGGTTGTTCAGGCTGCGCGAAAAATTCTCGTACCGGCCCGGTTTTGGCCGGGTTCGCAATGAAACGGCAGAATGCGATTTTACCTGCCGGCCGGCGGCTTTCACCGATTCGCCGCAGCGGCAGCCCAAGAAAGGATTTTATTTATGTTTATGGAAGAGAACACAAGGCATTACCGGGCTTTGGAGCTTGATAAAATATTAAAGCTGCTTGCAGAGGAAACCGCGTGCGACGACGCGGCGGAGCTTGCACTGCAGCTGGTTCCGTCCGTTTCACTTTCCGAGGTGCAGCGTTTGCTGGCGGAAACCGATGAGGCGCATACCCTGATGGCCCGTTTTGGCGCGCCGTCTTTCAGCGGTTTGAAAAATGTGACAAATTCCCTTAGCCGGGCCGAAGCGGGCGGAACGCTCAATATGCCTGAACTGCTGCGGATTGCCGGCGTGCTGCGTACTTTGCGCGGCATTGTCGAGTGGCGCGCAAAAAGCGCGGGGGTTAAAAGTGGGCTCGACTGGCGGTTCGATTCACTGATGCCGAATAAATATTTGGAAGACAGAATTTACAATGCCATCCTTTCCGAGGAAGAAATGGCGGATTCCGCTTCGCCGCAGCTTGCTTCCATCCGGCGTAAAATCCGTTCCGCGTCGTCCCGTGCAAGGGAACAGCTGGACAAGATGATTCATTCCCCGGTTTATCAGAAATATCTGCAGGACCCGATTGTAACGATGCGCGGCGGCCGCTTTGTCGTTCCGGTCAAAGCGGAGTGCAGGGGCGAGGTCCCCGGCCTGGTGCACGACACCTCCGCCAGCGGCGCAACGGTGTTTGTGGAACCGATGGGCGTGGTGGAAGCCAACAATCAGGTAAGGGTGCTTCTGTCGGAGGAACAGGCCGAAATTGAACGGATTTTAGCCGAGCTTTCGGCTGAAACCGGGAATTTTGCGCGCGGCACAATCAACGGGTACCAGGCCGCGGTAGAATTAAACCTTATTTTTGCAAAGGCAAACCTTGGCTATAAAATGAAAGCAAGCATGCCGATTGTCAATGAGCAGGGTAAAATTTTTCTGAAAAAAGCACGTCATCCGCTGATTCCTGCGGATAAAGTTGTCCCTACGGACATAGAATTGGGCATGGGCTTCGATACCCTTGTCATCACCGGCCCCAACACGGGCGGAAAGACCGTATCGCTGAAAACAATCGGCCTTTTGACGCTGATGGCGATGTGCGGCCTTTTAATCCCGGTTGCGGACAACAGCCAGATTTCTATTTTTCATCAGGTTTTGGCCGATATCGGCGATGAGCAGAGCATTGAACAGTCATTATCCACCTTTTCCGCGCATATGACAAATATTATCAAGATCATTGAGCAGGCAAATGAAACAAGCTTGATTCTCTTGGATGAGCTTGGCGCGGGAACCGACCCGATTGAAGGAGCGGCGCTCGCCATGGCAATTTTGGAAGCACTGCGGCAAAAGGGGGCCAAAATTGCGGCAACCACGCATTATGCGGAGCTGAAGGTTTACGCGCTGCAAACGCCGGGTGTGGAAAACGCCTGCTGCGAATTTGACGTAACCACGCTGCGCCCCACTTACCGTCTGCTCATCGGTGTGCCCGGGCGGTCGAATGCATTTGCGATTTCGCTGCGTCTTGGCATGAATGAGGATATTGTAAACCGTTCCAAGGAACTGGTTTCCAGCGAAAACACCCGCTTTGAAGATGTGGTGCAAAGTCTTGAAACAAGCCGCCAGGCACTGGAAACGGAGCGTGCCGACGCGGAACAGGCCCGCCTGGAAGCGGCCCGTTCCCAGGCAAGCGCACAGGCAGTCCTTGAAAATGTTCAGGCACAGGCCGACAAGGAAATGGAAAAGGCGCGCCGTCAGGCAGCCGAGCTGGTCGCGCGCACACGCGGGCAGATTGACGCAATGCTGAATGAAATGGAAGAACTGAAAAAGCAGCAGAACAAAACGCTTTCCGCCGAACAGAAGGCAAAGCTGAAAGCCGGCATGCGCACACTGGAGGAAACTGCCGACCCCATCCGTAAAAAGGAGGACGGGGAATACGTGCTGCCCCGCCCGCTGAAGGTTGGCGACACAGTTTTGATTTTCGATATCGACAAACAGGCGACCGTGCTCCAAATTCCGGAAGGCAGCTCCAACACTGTTTTGGTTCAGGCGGGCATTATTCAAACGCGTGTCCTGCTTTCCAACCTCCGTTTGGTAAACGCAAAGAAAGAGAAAGCGCCGCGCCGCACCGTTACGCGCAATGTGACGGGCCGGGCGCAGGCAAAGGTTACTACCGAAGTTGACCTGCGCGGCCAAATGACCGAGGAAGCCCTTCTGAATGTGGACCGGTTTATTGACTCTGCGCTTCTTACGGGGGTTGAGCAGCTTACCATTATCCACGGCAAGGGGACGGGTGCGCTCCGTACCGCGGTGCAGCAGCATTTAAAACATCACCCTAGCGTAAAAAGCTACCGGCTCGGCGTTTACGGCGAAGGCGAGGCCGGTGTTACGATTGTTGAACTGAAATAAGCGGGCCGGAAGCGTAAAAACCGGCCGAAAATGACGGGAGGCAGCTCTATGCAGCAGACGTTTGTCCAAAAGCGCAGCGAAAAAAAGCCCTTGTTCATTGTATTGTCGGTTTTTGCAGGGATTCTGATCGTGATCGGGATCCTTACGGCTTTGATGCTGAGCGACCCGAACCGCAGCACGGGCACGGCAGCTAAAACAGATACGGTTATTGCAAAGCTTGGGGTCGCCGCCATCAGCGGGGAACCCGCAGTCCTGACCGCGGAAGAGGTCAACGGGCTTTTGGCGGAAAAGTTCCCTCCCCAGCCGCCCCGCTGTTACATCAATCCCGACAATACAGTCGGCGTTTATCTTCCGGTCAACTACAAAGGAATTCACCTCGGCGTGATTGCCAATTTTACGCTTGGGTTTGATTCTTCCCGGGAGCAAATTACCGCGGACATACACTCTGTTCAAGTCGGCCGGCTACCTGTTCAGCCCAAACTCGCACTGAATTTGCTCAAAGGGAAGTTTCCGCAGGGTGTAACTGCGGCCGGCAGTGTGGTGAGCGCCGACATGTCGCTGTTCAGCACACAGGTTTTTGGTGATGTAGTGGGGCTGCAGGTCAGCGGCGCTGCGGTTACCGGCCGTAATTTTGTGCTGAATGTCACCGGAAACGCGGATAAATTAAAAGAATTTATCGTGCAGACGCTGCCCAATTACCTCAATTCGCTGAAGTAACAGCGGAATTGCGAACTGCCGCCCGGAAAATCAGTTTTTTCTATTGACAAGCACTGCGTTTTATTGTATAATCCATTAGTGTAAAGGAAATTGCTTTACACATCAGCATGGGGGTGTGTTCGTGGCAAAGAATTTGGAAATCTCTCTTTTACTTGATTTTTACGGCGATATGCTGACAGATAAACAGCGCGAGGTAATCGAGTATTATTACAATGACGACCTTTCCCTTTCCGAAATTGCGGACAACGAAGGAATTACCCGTCAGGGTGTGCGCGACTCTATCAAGCGCGCCGAATTTCAGCTTTTGGAAATGGAAGAGCGGCTGGGGCTTGCCCGGCGCTTTCGTGAAATGAGGAGCGGGCTCGAAAAAATCAGCGATTCCGCCGCTCGGATTAAGGAATATAATGAACATTTTATTTATTCACATGAGCTTGACGATCACGTAAAAACGATCCTCGATATTGCACAGAAGCTTTGTGAGTAAGAAGGAGGGAACGGATTGGCATTCGAAGGCCTTGCCGATAAACTGACCGACGCTTTTAAACGCTTGAAGTCCAAGGGTAAACTGAATGAAGCCGATGTCAAAGAGGCGATGCGGGAAGTCCGCCTTGCCTTGCTGGAAGCGGATGTGAACTATAAGGTTGCCAAGGATTTTACCAATAAGGTAAGCGAACGGGCAATCGGTGCGGAAGTAATGGAAAGCCTTACTCCGGCACAGATGGTCATTAAAATTGTAAATGAAGAATTAACCGGCTTAATGGGCGGCAGCGACGCAAAAATTGCGAGCCCGGCCTCTCCGCCGACGGTTATAATGCTCTGCGGGCTGCAGGGCGCCGGTAAAACCACTCACGTCGGCAAGCTGGCGCTGATGCTGAAAAATAAGGGGCACAGGCCGCTGCTTGTCGCCGCGGATATTTACCGCCCCGCCGCCATTAAACAGCTTCAGGTTGTGGGCTCCAAAGCGGGTGTTCCCGTTTTTGAAATGGGCACGGAAAACCCTGTGAGAATCTGCAAAGCCGCCATTGCGCACGCGAAGGATTACGGCAACGATATGGTGCTCATTGACACCGCCGGCCGTCTGCAAATCGACGAAGCGCTGATGGATGAACTGAAAAATATTAAAAGCGCGGTATCCCCGCATGAAATTCTGCTCGTGGTTGACGCCATGACCGGCCAGGAGGCCGTCAACGTGGCAAAAACCTTTGATGAACTGCTGAGCATTTCCGGCGTTATCCTCACAAAATTGGACGGCGACACCCGCGGCGGCGCGGCGCTTTCCGTTCGTGCGGTAACCGGAAAACCGATAAAATTCGCCGGTACTGGCGAAAAGCTGGAAGACCTTGAAGTATTCCACCCCGACCGAATGGCTTCGCGTATTCTCGGCATGGGTGATGTTTTAACCCTGATTGAAGACGCACAGAGCAGGCTGGATCAGAAAGCCGCTGAAAAAACGGCGCAAAAGATGCTGCAGAACAAGCTTGACTTCAATGATTTGCTCGATCAGTTTGAGCAGGTAAAGAAGATGGGGCCGCTCAAAAATGTGCTTTCCAAAATGCCCGGAATGGATAAGCAGCTCAAGGATGTTGACATTGATGACCGGCAGATGGACCGCATGGCCGCAATTATCCGTTCCATGACAAAAGAGGAACGGGAAAAACCGGCTTTGATCAATCCGTCGCGCAAAAGGCGCATGGCGGCGGGCAGCGGTATGAAGGTGGAGGATGTTAACCGCCTGATTAAGCAGTTCGAGCAGGCTCAAAAGCTGATGAAGCAGATGAAGGGCAAGGGCAAACGCCGCTTTTCCGGTATGGGTATGCCGTTCTAAGCACAAAAAATGGAATTCATCCAATCGGGAAACCCCTTTTGGTGAAGATATAGGGCTTGCCCCTGAATAATTCGTGGAGGTGAAACATTATGTCAGTAAAGATCAGATTACGCAGAATGGGCGCTAAGAAGGCTCCTTTCTATCGTATAGTTGTTGCCGATTCCCGCTTCCCGCGTGACGGCCGTTTCATTGAAGAAATTGGCTACTACAATCCCCTTGAAGAGCCATCCGTTGTAAAGGTTGACGCCGATAAAGCAAAGAAGTGGATTGCCAACGGAGCACAGCCGACCGATACCGTGAAAGCTCTGTTCAAGAGCCACGGCGTGCTGTAATAGTGGAGGATAATGCCATTATGAAGGAACTGCTAATTGCGATTGCTCAGGGGCTTGTGGAAGAACCGGCGGCGGTAGCCGTCGATGTGGACGAGCCCGATGAGGAAGGAACCGTTGTGTATCACCTGCATGTCGCTGAAAACGACATGGGCCGGGTGATTGGCAAGCAGGGCAGGATTGCCAAGGCAATCCGAATTGTCATGCGCGCCGCGGCAACCCGCACCAACGGCAAAATTTCGGTTGAAATTGACTAGTTGCAGGCCAAGGGCAGACGTTGTGCGTCTGCCCTTTTTCGTAATAAAACCGCTCTGGCGGATCATGATAGGAGAATACCATGCTGAATCAATATTTGGAAGCGGGGAAGATTGTGGGAACTCACGGGCTGAAGGGTGAGCTGCGCGTTGACCCATGGTGTGATTCGGCCGATTTTCTGGCGAAACTGAAAACGCTTTATTGGAACAAGGGTGAGCAAAAGGTGGAGGTTCTCTCCTCCCGTGTGCACAAAACGCTGCTGCTCGTTACGCTGAAGGGCATTGATACTGTTGAGCAGGCGGATACCCTGCGCGGCAAAATTATTTATTTGAACCGCTCCGACGTAAAGCTCGAGGAAGGCCGCTATTTTATGCAGGACTTAATCGGGGTGGATGTGTATGACGCCGACAATTTTATCTATTACGGAAAGCTGACGGAGATTATGCACACCGGCGCCAACGACGTTTATCAGATTACGTCGGAAAGCAAGAAGGACTACCTCATTCCGGCAATACCTGACGTTATAAAAAATATAAATATTACGGAAAGTAAAATGATGATTCAGCCGATGAAGGGGATTTTTGACGATGAGGATTGATCTGATTACCCTTTTTCCGGAAATGTGTGAAACGGTGATGGCTGAAAGCATCATTGGGCGCGCGCGCAAAAAAGGAGCGATTCAGGTCTGCTGCCATCAGCTTCGTGATTTTGCAAACAACAAGCATAACCGGGTGGACGACTGCCCCTACGGCGGCGGTATGGGGATGCTTCTTATGGCTGAGCCCATCGCGCTTTGTATGGACGACCTGATTGACCAGCTGGGGGAAAAGCCGCATGTCATCTATATGTCCCCACAGGGCAAAACACTTACACAGCAGCGGGTCAGGGAACTTGCGCAATACGAAAACCTTACGTTCCTGTGCGGCCACTACGAGGGCATTGATGAGCGCATTATTGACGAGTACGTGGACGAGGAGCTGTCTATCGGCGATTACGTGCTGACCGGCGGGGAGCTTCCTGCTCTGGTGGTTGCCGACGCCGTCAGCCGGATGATCGACGGCGTTCTTTCCGACCAGGAATGTTTTCAGGAGGAAAGTCATTTCAACGGCCTGCTGGAATACCCCCAGTACACGCGGCCGGCGGTTTGGCGGGGCAGAAAAGTGCCGGATGTTCTTTTGGCGGGGCACCATGGAAATGTGGAAAAATGGCACCGGGAGCAGTCCATATACCGAACGCTGAAAAAACGGCCAGAGCTGCTGGAACAGGCTGAACTGACAAAATCGGACAAGATTTTTTTGACAAAAATACAGTCTGAATCGAAAAAGATCGAAAACGAGTCGGACTGATTTGTTTCAATGGAACATGCTGTATGGCAGAGGGAACAAAAGTTTTCAACAATTATGGCATGTTGCACAAACAAGTGCTTTCCACGATTCCACGGTTCAGTCATCAATCCAAAGTTTTTTAATTTGGTTGACGGCGGGCTTAAATGTGATATAATAACCTTAAATCTGAAACGATAACCAGTGTTTTACGATTGGTTTTTTAATTGTTTTTTAGAAGTTTTATTTTGTTTTTACAGGAGGGGATATTAGAATGTGTGTTAAAGAGGTATTGGTTCAAAATCAGGTTGGCCTTCACGCGCGTCCGGCTACTTTTTTCATTCAGAAAGCGAATGAGTTTAAGTCGTCTATCTGGGTAGAAAAAGAAGAGAGACGCGTCAATGCAAAAAGCCTTTTGGGCGTTTTGTCACTTGGAATTGTAGGTGGGACATCCATTCGCATTATTGCGGACGGCTCCGACGAAGAAGAAGCAGTCAACAGCCTTGTGGAACTGGTTCAGTCCGGCTTTGCCGAATAAGTTGTTCTAACAAATAGCACCGCTTTATCGGCGGTGCTTTTTTTGTATTTTTAAATTTATTCCACAATTTCAACCTGGTTGCCGTCGGGGTCAGCCACGCAGCTCTCGTAATATCCGTCCCCTGTAATTCTGGGAGCACTCAAAACCATAAACCCGTCCATTGCCAGCCGCTCGGTCAGCTGATTTACGTTTTCCTTGCTGCCTGCGCTGAACGCCAAATGCACCCAGCCGGCACGAAAAGCTTGCGGAGCGCCTTCCTCCAGCTGCGGCCTGGTCATCAGTTCAAGCCGGGCACCGTCTTCAAAGCTCAGGAAATAGGTTTGCAGCCCCGTTTTCAGGTTCTCATATTTTTGATTGGAAACAGCGGAAAAATAAGTTTCATAGAAATTTTTTGTACGCTCCAAATCGTTGGTATAAAGTGCGATGTGATTAATTTTCATCTTAACTCCTCCCTTCGTGACAATAAAACGGGTTCGTTTGCGGAGCCATAGCGTTTGCTGTCACCGCTGTAGGCGCCCTTTTCCGCATCAAGCTTAACCCCGTTGATTCTGGCAGTGCCGGGGTTAAGCCAGCTGATATCAGCGGTATCGCAGCGGGAGCATCGGTAAAGATCCCGAGTTTTTCCTGATTTATTGTTCGTAATCCGGCACAGGACGGCCGGCGCGGCAGCGGCTCCAAAATTGTAAGTATAAGCGCGAATGGTGTACGACTGATTGGGCGATGTGCTGGTGGCAATCAGCTTTTGCCGGTACGCAAAACCGCAGTAAAACAGGATATACCAGGCGAGAAAAATCAGGATAACGAACAGTCCCGCAATCATGGCGAAATTTCTTTTCCTTTTCATCCTTGCTTCGCTCTTTTCATCTGCTTTTCATATTTTAACATTATTGGAATATTATTTCCAAAAATTTCATGCAATAATCGCTTCTTTGTTTTAAACTGAGAAGTGAACCACTTCCTGTAACACGAAATTTACCCGCATGATAGCGAGTCAAAGGGAATACAAGATACAATGGAAAATGATAAAGGAGGTACTCATGACCGACCACGAAAAACATATTAAGGAACTGCGCAGCAGGGCCATGCGTCTTCCGCTGAACCCGGGCGTGTATATTATGCATGATAAAACGGGTAAGATAATCTATGTCGGAAAAGCAAAGGCGCTGAAAAACCGCGTCAGCCAGTATTTTGGCTCCGAGAAAAATCACGACGACAAAGTGCGCCGTATGGTCAGCAACGTCGAATATTTTGAATATATCCTCACCGACAGCGAATTCGAAGCTTTGGTACTGGAATGCAGCCTGATTAAGCAGCACAATCCCAAGTATAACATTCTATTAAAAGATGACAAGGGATATCACTATATTAAGGTTACTTCCGGCCCCTGGCCGCGAATATCCGAAGCAAAACAGATTTTGGACGACGGCGCGAACTACATTGGGCCGTTCGTCAGCTCGTGGGCAACCAAAGAATCCATTGATGAAGCGCTGAAAATTTTCCGGCTGCCGTCCTGCACGCGCAAATTTCCGCAGGACATCGGTAAGGCAAGACCGTGCCTGAATTATTATATCAAGCAGTGCAGCGCGCCGTGCTGGGGTAAAATCAGTGAAGCGGAGTACAACGAAACCGTGTCGGAAGCAGTCGATTTTCTGCGCGGCGGCAGTACCGAATGCATGCGGGAATTGACGAAAAAGATGAACGACGCAGCGGAAGCGCTTGAATTTGAGCGCGCCGGCAGAATCCGCGACCGTATTGCTGCGATTAAGCGCATGGGCGACCGGCAAAAAGTTGTTGCCGCGCGTGTGCCGGAGCAGGATATTATTGCGCTCGCGCAGGGTGCGGAAACCAGTTGCTTTGAAGTGTTCCGTTTCCTGAACGGCCGCCTTTGCGACCGGGAAACCTTTTTGACCGGGGAAACCGGGAATGCCAAAGCCGCCCGCAGTGAATTTATTGAGCGGTATTATTCGATGCGCGACCGTATCCCGCCCCGCGTCTGCTTGGACGGCGCGGCGGAGGGCACCGAGCTTTTAGGACAGTGGCTGTCACAAAAGGCGGGCAAAAAAGTGACGGTTTCCGTGCCGCAAAAGGGCGAACAGGCACAGCTTGTTGAAATGTGCCGCAACAACGCCGCCGAACAGCTAGCCCAAACAACGGGGCGCACCGGGCGCGAAGCCTCCGCCCTTGACGAGCTGGGGCGTTTGCTGGGCATGGAGCAGCCCCCCGCTTATATCGAATCGTATGATATCTCCAACCTTGCGGGCGGCGAAAATGTTGCCGGCATGGTGGTGTTTGAAAACGGAAGACCGCTGAAATCAGCTTACCGCAAGTTTAAAATCAAAACGGTTATGGGGCAGGACGACTATGCTTCCATGCAGGAAGTGATTGAGCGCAGGTTCCGCGAATATTTTGAACAAAAGGATTCCGGCAGCGGGTTTGGCCGCCTGCCCGACCTGATCCTTCTGGACGGCGGAAAAGGCCACGTCGGGGCTGTGCGCCCCGTGCTGGAAGCTGCCGGGCTGGATATCCCGCTTTTCGGCATGGTCAAGGACGACAAGCACCGCACCAGGGCAATTGCAAAGGACGGCGGCGAAATTGCCATCAATTCCAACCGCAAGGCATTTACGCTTGTGTCCTCCATTCAGGATGAGGTGCACCGCTTTGCAATCGGGTACCATCGCCAAATGAGAAAAAAAGCTACGATTTCATCCACCTTAACCTCAATTGAAGGGGTGGGCCAAACCCGCGCCCGTGCGTTGCTAAAGCATTTTAAAACGGTTGCCGCAATTAAAAAGGCGGATTTGGCGGAACTGGTTTCCGCCCCCGGCATGAACAAACCGGCGGCCCAGCGTGTTTATGATTATTTCCACAGTAACGCAGAAAATCAATAAAGCAAGTTGACATAGCCGCATGATAATGGGATAATATCTTTTATAAGTGAAATCTTTCGCAAACTTTGAATTTTGTCAATGTGTATTAAGGAGTTAAATATATGAGAGTAATTACCGGCTCGGCACGCGGCAAACGGCTCACTGCACTGGAGGGTGAAACGGTGCGCCCTACTCCCGACAGAGTGAAGGAAGCGCTGTTTAGCATCATTCAGTTCCAAATTGAGGGAAGGCGTGTGCTCGACCTTTTTGCTGGTTCCGGCCAGCTTGGCATCGAAGCACTGAGCCGCGGCGCAAAACAGGCGGTGTTTGTGGACTCCAAAAAAGATTCTGTCGCAATCGTGCAAAAAAATTTGGAAAGCACCGGTTTTGCTGAAAAAGCCGTCGTTAAAAATATGGAATTCTCCGCGTTTTTAATGCAGAATCAGGGGCTCTTTGATTTGGCGTTCCTCGACCCGCCTTACCGCACCGGTCTGCTGCAGCGCGCGCTGCCCCTGGTCGCGGAATCGATGAACAAGGGCGGCACAATTATCTGCGAGCACCCGTATGACGAGGAGCTGCCGGAGGACGCGGGCGATTTTCTGCGCGGCCGTTCCTACAAATACGGAAAGGTCATGCTGACCGTTTACAGGAATAAGGATGTGACCGAAGAATGAAAACAGCAATTTGTCCCGGCAGCTTTGACCCGGTTACCCTCGGGCATCTGGATATTATCAACCGTTCCCGAAAAGTGTTTGACAAAACAATAGTCGCTGTTCTGGTTAACCCGGAAAAGCATACGCTGTTTACGGTGGACGAGCGTATCGACCTTTTGAAGCGCTGTACCAAGGGAATGGAAGACGTTGAAGTAGTCGGCTTTGACGGCCTTTTGGCGGATTACGCCAGGGAACGCGGTGTTACCGCGATTGTCAAGGGGCTGCGCGCCCTGTCGGATTTTGAATATGAGTTTCAGATGGCGCTGACCAATACAAAGCTGAACCCCAACCTTGAAACCATGTTCCTGACCACCCGTGCCGAAAACATGTTTTTAAGCTCCAGTATTGTAAAGCAGATTGCCAGCTTCGGCGGTGATATTACAAATTTTGTGCCGGAGTGCATTTTAGAAGATATCAAGACAAGAATTTCTGAAGGAGGGAAAACCAAATGAGTGAACTGAATGCGGAAGAATTAATAGACGAGCTGTACGACATGGTGGAAAAGGCATGGAGCCTTCCCCTCAGCCGCGGCCGCGCTGTTTTGGACGGCGATGAGGTGAAGCAGATCCTTGATGAAATCCGGAACAGCCTTCCTCAGGAAATCCGCCAGGCCAAAGCCATTTGCGCCGACCGCGCTCAAATTATCAGCGATGCGAAGCGCGAAGCGGAAACGGTGATCCGTGTGGCGGAGGAACGTGCCAAAACAATGGTCAATCAGGATGAAATTGTAAAGCAGGCGCAGCAAAAGGCAAACGAACTGATTACACAGTCCCAGGCCAAATTCCGTGAAATGCGAAAGGCTTCAAACGATTACATAGACGACCTGATGAAGCGCACGGACGACGCGCTTGCGTCAAACCTTGCGGAACTGCGTCAGACCCGGCAGAATATCAAGGCCTCGCAACGTTCCGGGCAAAACTGATTTTTGTTCAATTTCATATATTTTTCCGACGCATCACAAGATATTGTGGTGCGTTTTTTCATGGGTCAACATAGCATATTTCTGCGAAAACAGGGGGATTATGGTTGACATAATAAAAAATAATGGTTGCAATTTAAAAATAAATACGCTATAATCAAAATCACAAAGTGGTGAAAGGTGGGGGTAAGTAGCATGATGTGGTTTTCACATCTTACTTTTACCCGTAAAGTGACTGATTATGTTGATCGGCGAGTACCAACATAATATTGATCAAAAAGGCCGCGTAATTGTTCCGGTCAAATTCCGCGAGGATTTGGGGGACCGCTTCTACGTTACAAAAGGCCTTGACGGCTGCCTTTTTGTGCTTTCACCGGAGGAATGGGCACGGCTTCAGGATAAAATTAAAGCGATGCCGATTTCAAAGGCAAGGGGACTCCAGCGTTTCTTCTTTTCCGGTGCGGCGGAGGTTGAACCGGACAAGCAGGGCCGCATTCTAATTCCCCAGCCCCTGCGCGACCATGCGAGGCTGACCAAAGACGTTACTGTAATCGGTGCTTCCAGCCGCGCTGAAATTTGGGATTCAACCCATTGGAACGAATTCAACTCCACTCTTACCGAAGACAGTATTGCCGAAGCAATGGATTTGCTTGAACTTTAACAGCGGGCGGTGAGAAAATGGAATTTAAACATAAGCCGGTATTGTTTGATGAGACGATAAAAAGCCTCAACATTCAGCCGGGCGGCGTTTATATTGACGGTACTGCCGGCGGCGGGGGCCATTCGCAGGCAATCGCGGACAAGCTTACCACGGGCAAACTGCTTTCCATCGATCAGGACCCCGATGCGATACGGGCTGTGACCGAACGGTTAAAAGATTACAAATGCTCGGTAATATACCGCGCGAATTTTTCCGAGATGGCCGAAGTGGCACAGAGCCTGAATTTGGCTCCTGTTGACGGAGTGCTTCTCGATATTGGCGTTTCCTCTTTTCAGCTTGACAATCCCGAACGCGGATTTTCTTATCATTCCGACGCGCCGCTTGACATGAGAATGAGCAAGCAGGGTGTTTCCGCAAGGGATTTGGTCAATAACCTCAGCTGGCAGGAGCTGGCTCAGTTAATCAGCCGCTACGGTGAGGACAAAAATGCGCGCGGCATTGCAAAAGGCATTGTCAAGGCGCGTGAAGAATCACCGATTGAAACCACGCTGCAGTTGGCTGAAATTATCAAAGCATCCGTACCGGCGGCGGTAAGGCGCGAGCAGGGCCATCCTGCGCGCAAAACCTTTCAGGCGCTGCGCATTGAGGTAAACGGGGAGCTGGACAGGCTTTCCCAGGGGCTGGACGCCGCATTTTCGGTTTTGAAGCCGGGCGGCAGGCTGGCGGTAATCACCTTTCACTCGCTGGAAGACAGAATGGTCAAACAGCGCATGGCTGCATGGTGCACGGGCTGCACCTGCCCGCCTGATTTTCCGGTTTGTGTGTGCGGCAAAAAGCCGCAGGCGGAGCTGCTCTTTAAAAAGGGGCTGTCCCCAACTGAAGAGGAACTGGAACAAAATCCGCGCAGCCGGAGCGCAAGGCTCCGTGTCTGCATCAAACTATAAAATAATTTAAATTGTGAAATGATTGGGAGTGGGGAACATGGCATCTCAGAACAGCAATGCGGCATACGACTTTGCATTGTTTGAGCCGAAGCGGCAGCAGCAGGAAGTACCGCAAAAAAAGAGCAACATCATTGAGCTTCCGAAGGAAAAACTGGAACAGAACCGCAGAAGCGGAATCAATCCGGCAAAAGCGATTTCAGGGTTCCTTGCTTTGGCTGTGATGCTCGGAATTGTCGGCACCATCGTTTACGGCCAGGTACAGCTTACCGAACTGACGGAGCAGCTGAACGCCGCGACCAAAACGTACAGCGAGAATAAAAGCGTTTATACACAATTGAAAATGAAATCCGACTCCCAGCTTTCGCTGCAGGCAGTGGAAAGCTATGCCACTGCAAAGCTCGGCATGAAAAAAATTGAACAGAGCCAGGTGCAGCCGGTTGAACTGTCCAAGGGCGACAAAACGCAGGTTGTTCAAAATGAAAAAGATCAAAATTGGCTGACTTCGCTTTGGGACTCAATTGTGCAATTATTGTCATAATCGAAATAGTTTATAAATAAGTATTACTACCAAAATTTGTTGAGATGTTGGTTTGGTATGCAAAACGGGAGAGTTGAGAGCTGATCTTAACTCTCATTTTTATAACAGTACATAGCTGCACTGCAACGGGAGGAACAAGAATGGCAAAGGGTACAACAATCAGAATGTGGCACCGCACAACCTTTGTGCTGCTGGCACTCGTCATAATTGGTTTTGGGGCTATTATTGTCAGCCTTGCAAGGCTACAGCTTGTCGAAGGCGAAAACCTGTCAACCCGGGCGATTGAAAACCAGTTAAAAAATACTTCAATCAGCGCACAGCGCGGCACAATTTACGACTGTAATATGAAGCCCCTTGCGCAAAGCGCAACCGTGTGGAAGGTTGTGCTTGAACCGGCGTTCATTACAGATAAAAACCGCGATCTGATTGCCACCGGGCTTGCTAAGATTCTTAATATGGATAAAAATGAAATTATTGAACACAGCAAGAAAAAAACATATTACGATGAACTGAAACGCAAGGTCGAAACCGATGTGAAGGATCAAATCCTCAAATTTAAGCAGGATAATAAAATCGGCAGCGGTATTTACTTACTGGAAGATTATAAAAGATATTACCCCTACGGCGCGTTTGCTTCTTCCGTGCTTGGCTTTGTCGGCTCGGACAGTCAGGGCCTGGCGGGGGTGGAACAGCAGTATGACAGTGACCTGACCGGCGTTTCCGGCAAATTGGTTACGGCGAAGAATGCAATCGGAACCGACATGCCCTTCCAATACGAGCAAAAGGTGGACGCGCAAAACGGGAAAAGTCTTGTACTTACCATCGATGAGGTGGTACAGCATTTTCTGGAGGAAAACGTTCAGGAAGGCGTTATTAAGAATAAAGTAGGCGACCGCGCCGGCGCAATTGTTATGAATGTAAAAACAGGCGCAATTCTCGGGATGGCGGTAAAAGGGGATTTTGACCCGAACGATCCGTTTACTGTGGCGGACAAAACAGAGGCTGCCCAAATTGCGGCCATGCCGGAAGGGGAGCAAAGAACTGCGGCTTTGGCTGCTGCGCGGCAAAAGCAGTGGAGAAATAAAATGGTGAGCGACACCTATTACCCCGGTTCTGTTTTTAAAACAATTACCGGTTCCGCCGCGCTGGAAGAGGGAGTCGTAACAGAGAACACCGGATTCAGCTGCCCCGATTCCTTAACGATCAGCGGCACGGTAATTCATGACTGGAAGCACGGCGGGTTCGGTCACCTTACCTTCGCACAGGGAATCTGCAATTCAAGCAACGTAGTGTTTATGCAGGTGGGGCAAAGGCTTGGCCCCGACCGTTTCTTTAAATATTTCAACGCGTTCGGACTGACCCAGAAAACCGGAATCGACCTGCCTGGCGAAGGCAGAAGCCAATTTTATACCGCGGATAAGCTGAATCCGGTAGAGCTTGCCACCTCTTCCTTTGGGCAGAGCAACACCGTCACGCCGATTCAGATGATTACAGCCGTGGCCGCGGTAGTGAACGGCGGGAATCTGGTGCAGCCCCATGTGGTCAGCCAGATTATTGACGACAGCGGCAATATTATTAAAACAGCCGACACCAGCCCGAAACGCCAGGTGGTTTCAGCGGAGACTTCAAAAACAATGGCTAAAATTTTACAGCAGAACGCAACGACCGGCACGGCAAAAAACGGCTATCTGCCGGGTTACCGTGTGGGCGGAAAGACGGGAACCTCACAAAAGACGGATGTTAAAATCAAAACCGGCAAAGATGAATATATTGCCTCTTATTGCGGCTTTGCTCCGGCCGACGACCCGCAGGTCATTATGCTGGTGTATTACGACGAACCGCATGGCAGCAGCTATTACGGCAGCGCCGTCGCGGGGCCTGTGTTTGCAAAAACGATGGAGGAAATCCTTCCGTATTTGGGCGTGCAGCGTCAGTACACCGACACGGAGCTGAAAAAGCTCGATATCACTGCACCGAATGTCGTGGGGCAAACCTTGGCGCAGGCGAAAAATCTTCTGGGCAAAAGCGAGCTTACCCCGAAAATCTACGGCAGCGGCACCAAGATTGTTTCTCAGGTACCGGAGCCGGGCAAGACAATTCCGAAGAGCGGTACAGTGGTGCTGTTTACCGATGAGTCGAGTTCGAGCAAAACGGTCACAGTGCCAAACTTGGTGGGAATGTCGCTCTCTGCTACAAATAAAACCGCCGCGAATGCGGGTGTTAATATCAGTATTACCGGTGCGGCGCTGACCGGTACCAATCCGGTGTCCAATTCACAAAGTATCCCGGCGGGTACGCAAGTTGCACCGGGCACCGTTATTACGGTCGGATTCATTGAACTGGATCAGGTGCAGTAACGAATGCTTTTAAAGGAATGATGAGGATGGCAAACTTTCACCCAGCTGAAAAACTGATTGCTGTCAGTGATAAAAACGGGCATACTATAGCTGTATTGAAGAATATTCTTACCCTGTGCGGGCGCAGCAGCTACCACGTTGCACCCGCCGGGGGTCAGCTGCCGCCGGGTGTTCAGCCGGCTGTGCTGCTTCTGTGTGACGCTGTGAAGGTCGGAGATGCCGGTCAATTTTCTGTTTGTGTTGCGGGCTACGAGTTTGCCGCACTGCCGGAACTGTCGGCGTTTCATCCGCTTACTTATTCCGTCAAAAGCGACAGCGCCGATTTTACCGCCCGAAACATCCGCCAAACGCAGGACGGTTTTACCGCCTTTGAAATTGTGGGTGTGGGGGTCATCGGCCGCGTCAAGCTGGCGGTGCGCACGCCGGATTCTATTGAAACGGTTTTGGCCGCGGCGGCAGCGGCGATTGCCTGCGGCATTCCGTTTGCCGAAGTGCTGGAAGCAGTGAACAACATGCAAATTGAGGATTAAAAAACGGAAATCATTGTGCTATAATAATAGAAATGCTTTCGGAAGGTACGAAGGCAACAATGATAAAAAGGTGGAGTAAGAACATATGAACTCAGTTTGGACTCTGGCGGCGGCAATACTGTCTTTTGGCATTACCGGCTTGCTCGGAAAATGGATGGTACCGTTTCTGCATAAAATTAACTTCGGTCAGACAATTCGTGAAGTCGGCCCTAAATGGCACCAAAAAAAGAACGGTACGCCAACCATGGGCGGATTTATGTTTATAATCGGTATTTTTATTTCCGCTGCGATTTGTGTGCCGCTTTACTACAATGCAACAAATCAAAGCTCGCTGGAAATGATGATGCGGACCAAAATCCTCGGCGGCCTTCTGATGGCGGCCGGCTTTGGCGCAATCGGATTTTTCGACGACTACATTAAAGTGGTGAAAAAACGCAATCTTGGCCTGAATGTAAAGCAAAAGCTTCTGCTGCAGTTCCTTGTTGCGGGCGCGTATCTTTATTCGCTGTATCTAGCCGGCGGCAGCACCTCCACACTGATTCCGTTCTTGGGCACCGTAAACCTTGGAATTTGGTATTGGGTTGTTTCCATTCTTGGTATTGTAGGAATGGTCAATGCCGTTAATTTTACCGATGGAATCGATGGGCTGAACGCTTCCGTTACTTTTTTTGCCGCACTGTTTTTCCTGATTATATCCGGAATTTTGGGCATATCCGGCATCGGAATTCTTTCAGCCGCTACGGCAGGCGGGTGCCTCGGTTTCCTGATTTGGAATTTTAATCCTGCCAAGGTGTTCATGGGCGACACCGGTTCGCTGTTTTTGGGCGGAATGGTGTGCGCACTTGGGTTTGGACTTAACCTTCCGATTCTGATTCTGCCACTCGGCATTATCTACATCTGCGAGATTTTGTCGGTTGTGCTTCAGGTAACTTATTTTAAGGCAACCCATGGCAAACGCCTTTTCAAAATGAGTCCCATCCATCATCATTTTGAAATGTGCGGCTGGAGCGAAGTGAAAATTTGCACCGCGTTCAGTTTTGTGACGGCGCTGTTTGGCGCGGGTGCAGTTCTTTTGGTTATTTTTGGATTATGATTTTCTTCAAAAAGCGACAGATTTAACAGCCGAATTATGATTTAATTGAAAGTACCGCATGCCGTCGGATGCGAGGAGGGGGACAAACATGACAAAAACCAGTGTAAAACCAAATGCCGCCCCTGCCCGCGGAGAAATTGCTTCCAAACAGGGTGAAGAGCAAAAGAAGCAGACCTTTTCCAAAAGAATGCGGAAAAAGTTCCGCCTTTTTTCAGTCCGTTCCGGTATGGATATGCCGTTTTTATTCCTTACCCTTGTTTTGCTGATTATCGGGCTGGTCATGCTTTTTTCTGCAAGCTTTGCCAATGCGCTCTACCGGTTCGGCAACAGCTATTATTTTATCATCCGTCAGGCAGGCTTTGCTGTTTTAGGCGTGATAATCATGATTTTGATTTCTTATTTTGATTATCATCACCTGCATAAATTTGCAATTCCAATTTTACTGATTTCCTATATGGCGTTGGTGCTTGTGCTGTTTACGCGCAAGATCAACGGGGTTCACCGCTGGATTGAGCTTGGCCCGCTCGGGCAGTTCCAGCCTTCCGAATTAGCCAAATTCGCAGTCATTCTTGTTTTTGCCCATTTGATTTCAATCAATTTTAAAAGGATGGGAACGTTTCGGTACGGTGTACTTCCGTATATCCTGATTTTAGGGGCGACGGCGGGGCTGCTTGTTTTGGAACCGCATGTTTCCGCAACCATTATTCTTGTGTTTTTGGCCGGTGTCATGCTGTTTGTCGGCGGCGTACGTCTGCGCTGGTTTGGGATTGCGTTCGGCGGGGCAGGCGCGGCAGTGGCCTACCTTGTGCTGTTTACGCAAAAATTCAGCTATGCGAATGACCGTATCGTTGCCTGGCTGGACCCGTTTTCCACCGCAAGCAAGGAACTGATGGCGGACACCTGGCAAACACGGCAGTCGCTTTACGCAATTGGGTCGGGCGGATTGCTTGGGCTCGGTTTAGGGCAGTCGCGCCAAAAGTACCTGTATCTGCCGGAACCGCAGAATGACTTTATCTTTGCCATCGTCTGCGAGGAGCTTGGGTTTATCGGCGCGCTGATTATCATTATCCTGTTTGCCATGCTCGTGTGGCGAGGCATCAGTATTTCATTGAAAGCCAAGGATAAATTTGGCATGCTCTTGGGCATTGGCCTTGTCGTTCAGGTTGGCATTCAGGTGGTTTTGAATATCGCCGTTGTAACCAACACCGTTCCGAATACGGGCATCAGTTTGCCGTTCTTCAGCTACGGGGGTACGTCGCTGGTCATCCTGCTGGCGGAGATGGGGGTTGTGCTTTCCATTTCACGAACGTCATCCATTGAAAAAACTTAGAAATAATTTAAATATGGGTAAATATTTTAGGCAGCCGAGCGATAAAGATAAGAGGGATTATTTATGAGAGTTTTATTTGCTGGCGGAGGTACCGCGGGGCATATCAACCCTGCGCTTGCCATCGCGGGGTATCTGCGTGAAAAGGAACCGGATGCGCAGATTCTTTATATCGGTGCCAAGGGCGGCATGGAGGAACGCCTGGTTCCGGCAGCTGGCTTCAGTTTTAAAAGCATTACCATTTCCGGCTTTCAGCGCAAGCTGAATTGGGCCGGTATTAAGAAAAACGTGAAAACAGTGGTGCATGTCTTTACCTCCAGCCGGGAGGCACACCGCATTATCAAAGAGTTTCGCCCCGACATCTGCGTGGGAACGGGCGGATACGTTGCCGGGCCGGTGATCCGTGAAGCGATAAAAATGGGAATCCCGTCGGTAATTCACGAACAGAACGCATTCCCGGGCGTTACAAACAAAATGCTTTCAAAACGTGCCAGTAAAACAATGCTTGCGGTTGCCGATGCACAAAAATACCTGGATTCGGCGGCCAAGTGCGTTCTGACCGGCAACCCTGTTCGTCCGGCGGTGCTGCGTGCACAGCGCGAAGCAGCACGCAAAGCGCTCGGCCTTGACAACAGGCCGCTCATCCTCTCGTTCGGCGGAAGCCTCGGCGCGCGTAAAATTAACGAAGCTGTGGCCGACCTGTTGGTGGAAAGTGCAAAGACGGACCGTTTTCAGCACATTCACGGCTACGGTCAGTGGGGCAGCTGGATGCCGGACTTACTGAAGGAAAAAGGCCTGAATATCGCCGAGCATCACAATATCGATTTAAGGGAATATATTAAGGATATGCCGGAATGCCTTGCGGCGGCTGACTTGGTCATCTGCAGGGCGGGCGCGATCACTTTGAGCGAGCTGCAATCACAGGGCAAGGCTTCCATTTTAATTCCGTCGCCGAATGTTGCCGAAAATCATCAATACCACAACGCAATGGCGCTGGTTTCGCGCAACGCCGCGGCAATGCTGGAAGAAAAAGATCTTTCCGGCGAAGCACTCTGTGAAAAAGTGGAGGAACTGTTCCGAAAGCCCGGCACCATCGCAGAGCTTGCCGGCAACGCCAAAAAGATGGCAATTCTGGACTCCAACGAAAGAATTTACAAGATTCTGAAAGAGGTATTGGCAGACGCACGGTAAAAGGAATCACAGCAGCACTAAAAACCGCATAGTATATGATTAGAAAATGTGGGGGTGTTGCTATGTCAGAACTTTTAATTCAGGGGCCGAATCAATTAGAGGGTGAGATTGTAATACACGGTGCTAAAAACAGTACCCTGCCATTGATGGCTGCTACCCTTTTGTGTGAAGGACAATGCGTACTACATAACTGTCCGAATCTGTCAGACGTGGACACGTCTTTGAAAATTCTGCGCCATCTTGGGTGCAGGGCCGAGCGCTCCGGAAGCGACGTTACAATCGATCCGATGGGTGCGGATAATTCCGATATACCCGATACCCTGATGCGTGAAATGCGCTCATCCATTATTTTTTTGGGCGCGATCATCAGCAGCATGGGTACGGCTAGGCTTTCGTTCCCCGGCGGGTGTGAACTTGGGCCCCGGCCAATCGATCTGCATCTTGCCGCGCTTCGTAAGATGGGCGTTCTGATCAATGAAGATCACGGCTGTCTGGAATGCAGCGTGCCAAACGGGATTCGGGGAACCTGTATCAATCTTTCGTTTCCCAGCGTGGGTGCGACGGAGAATATTATTATAGCCGCCAGCCGCGCCCAGGGCACCACGATTATTACCAACGCCGCGCGTGAGCCCGAAATCTGCGATTTGGCGGATTTCCTCAATTCCTGCGGAGCCAAAATCCGGGGCGCGGGGGAAAGCACCGTAGCCATTGAGGGTGTAAAGCACCTTTACGGCTGTGAACATCAGGTTATTCCCGACCGGATTGCCGCCGCGACTTACCTTACAGCTGCGGCAATTACCGGCAGCACGCTTACCATCAGCAGTGTGGTTCCCGACCACCTTGCTCCCGTGCTTCCGATTTTTGAGGAATGCGGGTGCAGAATTGACTGCTTGGAGCAAAAAATCAAAATCACTGCGCCCAAACGGCTGAGCAGAATTAAAAGCGTAAGAACCATGCCGTATCCGGGGTTCCCGACCGATGCACAGGCTCCGGTAATGGCAATGACGACGCTTGCGGACGGCACCAGTATTTTTGTTGAGAATATCTTTGAAAGCCGTTATAAACATGTGGGCGAGCTTTTGCGGCTTGGTGCCAACATTAAGGTGGAGGGCCGTGTGGCAGTGGTGGAAGGCGTACCTCGGCTTTCCGGTGCGCCGGTGGAGGCCGCTGATTTGCGCGGCGGAGCAGCCCTTGTGGTTGCGGGCCTTGCGGCACAGGGCACCACCCAGATTACGGGCCTGAAGCATTTGGACCGCGGCTACGAAAATATTGAAAAAAGCCTTGCCATGCTTGGTGCAAATGTGAAAAGAATATAGTCCGTATTGGTAATCGGAGGAACGCAAATGAACAGGAAAAGAGAAAGCGGGGGCGGTGATGCGGTACCCCGCGTATATGATAAAAGCAGCGGCGAGTATCGCCCGGTTTCCGACCGGGGGGGCGGTGCAGGGGACGGGCGCAGCGAAAAGTTTGCGACCCCTCAGCGCCGTGCTCAGGTGCGCAGGCGGCGAAGGCGCCGCGCACTGCTGCTGTTTTATTGCTTTACGTTTATTACGGTGATTGCCGCTGCGGTTGCGCTTTCGTTAACTGTGCTTTTTAAAATTGATACCATTCAGGTTGTCGGCACTTCGCGTTATTCCGCAGAGGAAGTCATCAGGGCCGGCGGCATTCAAAAAGGCGAAAATCTGTTCCTTGCAAAAACGGCGGAGGCAGGTGCGAAGGTTCAGCAGAAGCTGCCGTATATCTGTACGGCGAAAGTAAGCCGCCGCCTGCCGGCTAAAATTGTGATTACCGTCAGTGAAGAACCGGTTTCCGGTGCGCTGAAATACAACGGAAAATACGCGGTGATCGGAACTTCCGGAAAAATTTTGGAGCTTGCGGATAAAATGCCGGAAAATTGCCCTTCAATTCAGGGCCTGAAGCTTTCAAAGGTTGAAGTCGGCAAATGTATCGTATATGATGATAAAACGCAGCAGACGGCGTTTCAGGACATATCAGCGGCCATTGCCGGCACCAAGCTGGAAAAGGTAACGGGAATTGATCTGAGCGTGCCCTATAAAATGCAGATTGTTTATGACAAGCGCATCACCATGAATCTGGGCCTTGCTTCCGATTTGAATTACAAGCTTCGTTTTGCAAAAAGCATTCTTGACGGGGGCAATTTTAAAAGCGATGAAAAAGGTGTTTTGGATCTTTCCGTCGCTGCCGACAACGAACATGCGTATTTTGATCCGGACTATGGCACAAACAGTACGGCTTCCAGTAATACTGCACAAAATAGCAGCAGATAATTCTTAATATGAATATTAATTTCTGTTCTTTATACTATACTAGATTAATAAAATATTTGTTGAAATAATCACAAAAACATGTTAGATTAATACTATTGATTTAAAATCAGGATTTATAAAATTATGGATATATACTAAGGGGGATGCAGCACATGCCTTTTGAAATTGATAACGACTTTGACAACATTGTGCAGATTAAGGTAATCGGTGTTGGCGGCGGCGGCGGAAACGCAATCGACCGCATGGTCACAATGGGGGTGCAGGGTGTTGAATTTATCAGTGTAAACACGGACAAGCAGGCACTTTACCGGTCAAAAGCCACACAGAAAATTCAAATCGGCGAAAAGGTGACTCATGGCAAGGGCGCGGGCTCAAAGCCGGAAATGGGGCAAAAGGCCGCCGATGAAAGCCGTGAGGCGATTGCCGCCGCAATTCGGGGCAGCGACATGGTCTTTATCACAGCGGGCATGGGCGGCGGCACCGGCACCGGTGCGGCGCCGATCGTAGCTGAAATTGCGCGCGATATGGGTGTGCTTACAATTGGCATTGTGACAAAGCCCTTCGATTTTGAAGGCCGCCGCCGCATGGAGCAGGCCGAAAACGGAATTTCCGCGCTGCGCGAGCATGTTGACTCCCTTGTTGTTATCCCCAATGAACGGTTAAAGCTGGTCAGCGAACAGCGCATCACCTTAATTAATGCGTTCTCGATTGCCGATGACGTGCTCCGTCAGGGCGTTCAAAGTATTTCCGATTTAATTAAACTCCCCGGTCTTGTCAACCTTGACTTCGCGGACGTCACCGCCGTGATGAAGGACGCAGGATACGCTCACATGGGCGTGGGCAGAGCTTCCGGCAAGGACAAGGCGGAAAACGCGGCGAACATGGCGATTTCCAGCCCGCTGCTTGAAACCGCAATCAACGGCGCAAGGGGCGTTATCATTAATATCACTTCCTCACCGGACATCGGTCTTGATGAAATTGAAACGGCTTCCTCCATGATCGCCGCGCAGGCACATGAGGACGCAAATATTATTTGGGGTGCCGCGTTCGACGAGAACATGGACGATGAAATGAGCGTAACCGTTATTGCAACGGGCTTTGCTTCTTCCGATCAGGCCGGCTATACGCCGGACAAGCAGCCTAAGGCAGAAAAGAAGGAAATGCCAAAGGAGCAGCCTGCTAAAACAAATTCCATTGATGACGAGGACTTTACCGACATTATGTCGATTTTCAGCCGCAAATAATATCTTTTGGTTTGTCGGGCGGGTGCGTAAGCATCCGCCTTTTTGTTTTCCCACCCATAAATGAATTTTGCCGTGTAAAACATCATAAATGCTCTTTTTCGCTCAAAATAGCCCCTGTAGGTTATTTTAAGACGAAATTCAAGAAATATTGCTTTAATTACCCCTCTTGCTCTTGCAATCTCTCGCTGCTGTGGTATAATAGCATTCGGAAGAACTTAATTTAACATAAATTCGTCATATTGGAGGTGGCATTGTGAACCCTGACCCTTTGAGTCGATACTTAAATAAATTTCATAGAGGAGATGAGCGCAATGCTGTCCTATTACAAGACCATAGACGGTCGCATCTCACCAATCCCTGCCTGTGAACCCGGGTGCTGGATTAACTGTGTTGCCCCGGATGATGAGGAAATCAACAGCTTGATTGCTGATTTTGGGATTGAGCCGGACTTTTTCCGTGCAGCAATGGATGAGGAGGAATCCTCCCACATTGACAGCGAAGATAACAACACGCTGGTGATTATCGATATTCCGATGGTGGAGAAATCGGGAAAGAATATCAGCTACACCACAACGCCGCTCGGCATTATTTTAACAGAAAAAAACGTGATTACCGTTTCCACAAAAGAAAACGCGGTCATTAACGAATTTTCGGAAGGCGTTGTAAAAGGCGTTCAGACCAATCTGAAAACACGCTTTATTTTGCATCTGATGCTCCGTATTGCGTCAAGATATTTGCAGTACCTAAAACAAATCGATAAAATCAGTAATTTTGTTGAGAAAGAACTTCGTAAGTCCATGAAGAATTCCGAGCTGATTCAGCTTTTGGATATTGAAAAATCATTGGTGTATTTTTCCTCTTCCTTAAAGGGAAATGAAATTACCATCGAAAAGATTATGCGCGGCCGCGTAATTAAGCTTTACGAGGAAGATCAGGATCTTTTGGAAGATGTTCTGATTGAAGTAAAGCAGGCCATTGAAATGTCGAACATTTACCTGAATATTCTTTCCGGTACAATGGATGCTTTTGCATCGGTTATTTCGAACAATTTAAATATTGTCATGAAGGTACTGGCTTCCATTACGCTGCTGATTTCCATCCCGACCGTTATTTCAAGTATGTACGGAATGAATGTAACCGGAGCGCCGATTCCTGTTTTTTGGTTCCCGGTTGGCCTGTCCGCAATCATGATGGGGCTGGCGTACTTTATACTTCGTAAAAAAAATATGTTTTGATTTAAAATCGCTTATGTGGTATAATATGTAAATAGCATAATGATATAGAAATCGATAGGGAGCTGCAGTGCAGTTCCCTATTCTAATATTCCGGAGGTTAGCATGAACAGACTGTGTGTCGATACAAAGCAAATCGCCGAAGCGGCAAAAACGCTTCAGGCGGGCGACCAAATTCTTCTGAGCGGTACACTGTACACCGCGCGCGACGCAGCCCACAAGCGCCTGTTTGCAATGCTTGACCGCGGTGAAGCGCTGCCGTTCGAATTGGACGGCGCATCCATTTATTACGCGGGGCCTACTCCGACCCCCAAAAATCTGCCAATCGGTTCCTGCGGGCCCACAACGTCTTCGCGGATGGATGTATTTGCACCGCGGCTGCTGGACTTGGGGTTAAAGTGTATGGTCGGCAAGGGTGGCCGTTCCCCGGAGGTAATTGAAGCGATCCGCCGCAATAGCGCGGTTTACCTGTGTGCAATCGGCGGAGCGGGGGCGCTGGCCGCAAAATGTGTCCGTTCACTTGAGGTGATTGCTTTCGAAGACCTCGGCTGTGAATCAATTAAGCGACTTGAGGTTGAAAATTTTCCGCTGTTTGTAGCGATTGACTGCCGCGGGGGCAGCCTCTTTGAGGGGTAATTATGACAAAACTTTTAATTAAACTCTTTATAAAAGATTATGAAAATACAGAAAATTCCAAAGTACGTGAACGTTACGGCACCTTTTCCGGTATTGTGGGTATCGTGACAAACCTGCTCTTGACACTGATCAAGATGATTACAGGTATTGTGTTCAACAGCCTTGCCATCACGGCCGATGCAGTGAACAACTTGTCCGACTCTGCATCCTCCATCGTCACCCTTGTGGGCTTTCGCCTTGCGGGTAAGCCCGCCGATGCGGAGCATCCCTACGGGCACGCACGCATTGAGTATCTGTCCGGGCTGATTGTTTCCTTTTCTATTTTAACGCTCGGACTTCAGCTGGTGCGCAGTTCCTTCGATAAAATCCGGAATCCGCAAAATGCGGATTTCAGCGCCATCGCAATTGTGGTGCTGGTTGTTGCGATTTTGGTTAAGGTTTGGCAGTGCCTGTTTTACAAAAAGGTGGGAAGAACAATCGGTTCCACTGCAATTGAGGCAACTGCCGCGGACAGCTTGAACGATGTTTTCGCGACCAGCGCGATTTTAGTCGGCACGATTATCACGAAATTCACCGGTTTTAATCTGGATGGTTACATGGGCATGGCTGTCGCCGTGTTCATTATGATTTCCGGAGTGAAATTGATTATCGCCACCAGCAACCCGCTTCTTGGCATGGCTCCCTCAAAGGAACTGGTGGATGAAATTTATCAGAAGATCATGAGCTATGACGGAATTCTGGGCATTCATGACCTGAACGTTCACAACTATGGCCCTGAACGCCGTTTTGCTTCTGTGCACTGTGAGGTTTCGGCCGCACAGGACATCATGGTCAGCCATGATATTATTGATAATATTGAACGGGATTTTTTAAATGAGCTCGGTATCCATCTTGTCATTCACCTTGACCCTATCGTTACCGGCGACGCGCGCACAAACGAGCTGAAAACGCGGGTGTATGAGGTGATCAAAAGTATTTCCCCGAAAATCAGCATGCATGATTTCCGTGTGGTTTGGGGCACGACGCATTCCAATCTGATTTTTGATGTGTGCGTTTCCTTTGAGTTTGATATCAGCGATCAGGAACTGGTGGACTTGATTTCAGCAAAGATTTATGAGGTTGACCCGACCTACCACTCTGTCATTACGGTCGATCATGATTATGTTCCTGAGGAATAAGATATACAATCTGCGCGGCCTTGTATTCCCTTGTTATGAGTGATATTATTATTGCATATAGTAATATTCAGGGGGAATCATAATGGAAAAAGTGAAAAAATTTGTTGCCCTGCCGCTGGGGCTGTTCATTATGAAACTGACACCACTGAGCCTTTATCGGGATCCATGGCGGTATTTATCGAATTTCCGGTTGGATTTTTGGCAGAAGATGGGGTATTTTTCGCTCAATCTGTTAGGCTCTGCGGCTTATATTTTTTTGATTGCACTGCTGTTTCTTTTTGTTTTTACTAAAAGAAATGCGGCGGAACTTTTCAAAAAGCCGGCATTAAAAGCAATGGGTATTGCCTTTGTTGCCGAATTGGCAATAAAACTTTTGCTGGATGATGTTATCATGCCGTTGATGAACCGCCCCGCACTGGAAGCGGCAAAGCAGGGGGCAGAGATGGGCGAGTGGTACTATGTGGCCAGACAGCTGCCTTCTTTCATCGTTGGATTTGCGGTCATTTATTTTACGCTGAGGCTATTGATCAAGCCGCTGAATTTGCGCTTTTCATTTCATAAAACAGCATTTTTTATTACATTCTTCATTTGTGTGGCAATCAGCACCTTGGAGACCTATGGGTGGCTTCAACTTACAAATGCGCTTAAAGTGTCCAATGATTTAACCTTGGCTACGATTGGAACGATTCCTATAAGCATGAATGTGTTTAATTCCGCATTTACCGTTGTTTCAGCGATAATCATCACGCTTTTGGACTTGACTGTATTCCTTTTTGTAAACCGTTGTGTAAAACAGAGCCCTGCGGAATCTGCGTCAGCAGAAATTTGCCCTCCAATCGATGATAAATAACATACTTAAAGAATTTTATTTGCGCCGCAGAATTTTTCTGCGGCGCTTTTTCTATTGGAAAACAATTTGATATTAATATGAATTATTTTATATTTTAATATTGACAATAGTGTGCTATATACAGTATAATGACGACAGGAGGCGAAGAGAATGGCAGAAATGCAGGAAATAATTGAAAGTTTAGCACTTGAACTGCGCCGCGGAACGATTGTCTTGTTCGCCCTCAGCCAGCTGAAGCAACCCAAGTACGGCTATATGCTGATACAAATGCTGGAAGAAAAGGGCGTCCCAATCGACGCAGGCACATTGTACCCGCTGCTGCGGCGGCTGGAAAAGCAGGAAGTTTTGAGAAGCGAATGGGAAACAACGGGAGCAAAGCCCCGCAAATATTATGTGATGACCGATTTCGGTCTGCATGTCTATGAAATCTTATGCCGGCAGTGGAACCGGCTGAATGACAGCATGTCAAGCTTGATGCAAGAAGAGAAGGGGGAGCAACCATGAAAAACGGGAATCGGGAAGCAATGGCAGAGCGCTATATTTATGATGTGACACGGCGGCTGCCGCAGCATCAAAAGGAAGATATCAGCCGTGAACTCAACAGCCTGATTGATGATATGCTTGAAGAACGGGGTGGGGAAACCGCTTCGGAACAGGACCTGCGCGCTGTACTGACCAAGCTGGGCGACCCGAAAAAGCTTGCGGATCAGTACCGTGAGAAAAAGCGGTATCTGATTGGACCCGCTTATTTCGAACAGTACACCCTGGTACTGAAAATTGTTTTGCCGTGTGTTTTATTTGGAATTACTGTTGCCGAAATGTTAACTACGGCAATAACAGCAAGTACGAACTACGTGTCTGTTTTTACAAACTATTTTGTGTCTGTCTTTTCCTCGTTGTTTCAGGGCTTTACCTGGGTCACGATTATTTTTGCCATTATCGAATACCATGAAGAGAAAACGCCGGGGGAAACTGTCAGGCAAAAAGGATGGAACCCTGATGATTTACCGGAGATTCCGTCGGAGCATGCGATGATTCCCAAAAGTGAACCGATTGTCGGGCTTGTTTTTACAATTTTGGTTATGATTCTGTTTAACGGTGCGCCCCAGCTTATGAGCGTGTACAGCACAGCAAACGGATTTTCCGCTGTGCCGATTTTTGACTTGCAGGTGCTGAAAACAATGCTGCCGCTGTTTAATCTTTGCTTCGTAACCGGCGCGGTGCGGGAAATTTTCAAGCTGCTGTTCGGCAGGTATTCCATTCAGCTTGCTGTGATTGTCCTGGCAACCAACCTGCTCACGGTTTGCCTTACCGTGGCGATTTTCTCAAGCGGGGCTGTTTGGAACCCGAATTTGCCGCAATTACTGGGCAATGTACTGCCGAATGATTTTGACATTTATCCTATTTGGAATAACATCGGCCGCATATTTATTGCAATCGTTGTTTTTGCAAGTATCCTCGATTCTGCGGTAAGCTTCTTCAAGGGATTTAAAGCGGACCGGCCGCAGGTGGCAGCTTCATTAAGCTAAGCTGCGGAGCATAAACTTTTATCGGAAATAATACTTCTTTCTGATTGAGCCACAGGGCAAACCGGAAAGGATTGATTCAGCCTGATTGCGCCGAGGGACATTCCCTCTGCGCTTTTCTGTTTCGCAATAGAAAATTAACAATTCAGCTACTTGAAATTTCCTTAAGATTGTATTAAAATGATTTTAGCACTTAAAACAGAAGAGTGCTAAAACTTATGGACAGAGGTAGAGAATATGGCAGTAAAACAGTTTAAAGCAGAATCCAAACGTCTGCTGGATTTAATGATTAATTCGATTTACACACATCGTGAAATTTTCCTTCGTGAACTGGTCTCCAATGCAAGCGACGCGATTGACAAGCTTTATTATAAGGCGCTCAGCGACGGCGACACCGGCCTGAACCGGGATGATTTCTGCATCACAATTCAGCCGGACAAAGAGAATCGCACCCTGACCATCACGGATAACGGCTGTGGCATGACAAAGGAAGAACTGGAAAATAATCTGGGCACCATTGCAAAAAGCGGATCTTTTAACTTTAAGAAAGACAACGAGCAAAAAGAGGATATCGAGATTATCGGCCAGTTCGGCGTGGGTTTTTATTCCGCGTTCATGGTGAGCGGGCACGTTACCGTAATCAGTAAAGCGTTTGGCAGCAGCGAGGCGTATCGCTGGGACAGCGAGGGCACTGCGGGCTACACGGTGGAACCCTGCGAAAAGGAAGACCATGGCACTGTTGTAATTCTTACAATCAAGCAGAATACGGAAGAGAACAATTATGACGAATATCTTGAAACCTATACGCTTCAGCGTATTGTAAAAAAATATTCCGATTACATTCGCTATCCGATTAAAATGGATATTGAAAAGAGCCGTTTAAAAGAGGGCAGCAAGGACGAATACGAAAGCTATACCGAAAATGAAACGCTGAACAGCATGGTTCCGATTTGGCGTAAAAATAAGAATGAGATTACCGAGGAAGAATACAATCAGTTCTATAAAGACAAATTCATGGATTACACCGATCCGGCCAAGGTGATTCATTCCAGCACGGAGGGTACCGCAACCTACAATGCGCTGCTGTTTATTCCTGCCAAAGCGCCGTTTAACTTTTATACCCGTGACTATGAAAAGGGTTTGCAGCTTTATTCCAACGGCGTTATGATTATGGACAAGTGTGCGGACCTGCTGCCGGACTATTTCAGCTTTGTCCGCGGCCTTGTGGATTCACAGGATTTGTCGCTGAATATTTCCCGCGAAATGCTTCAGCATGACCGCCAATTGAAAATTATTGCCACCCGTCTGGAAAAGAAAATCAAATCCGAACTGGAAAGCATGCTTGCAAATGAGCGTGAAAAATACGAGGAGTTCTTCAAGAACTTTGGTTTGCAGCTGAAATACGGCATTTATCAGGACTACGGCATGCACAAGGATGTGCTGCAGGATTTATTAATGTTCTATTCCTCCGCCGAAAAGAAGCTGGTTACGCTCAAGGAATACGTTTCGCGCATGAAAGAGGAGCAAAAGTTCATCTATTACGCCTGCGGGGACACCATTGCAAGAATTGAACAGCTTCCCCAGACCGAGGCGCTGAAGGACAAGGGTTACGAAATTCTTTATTTGACCGACGGTGTGGATGAATTTGCAATGCGCATGCTGATGAAGTATGAGGAAAAGGAATTTAAGTCCGTTTCCGCCGACGACCTTGGTTTGGAAACCGAAGAAGAAAAGAAGGAAGCCGCAAAAAAGGTTGAGGAAAACAAGGACATGCTCAACTTTATGAAGGACGCGCTTGACGGCAAAGTAAAGCAGGTAATCCTGTCACAAAAATTGAAAACCCACCCGGTGTGCCTTTCCACGGACGGCGCGATTTCCATTGAAATGGAAAAGGTGCTCAACGCAATGCCGAATGAGGAAAAGGTGACTGCCGAACGGGTATTGGAAATTAACGCAAACCACCCGATTTTTCAAAAACTGAACGACCTGTATCAGAGTGACAAGGAAACGCTGAAACAGTTTACATCTCTGCTTTATACACAGGCGCTGTTGATTGAGGGCGTTACAATTGATGATCCTCTTGCGTTTTCCAACCAAATCTGCGACCTGATGACAAAGTAAGCGATTAAAAAAGCGTTATAATAAGAACACCGCCGGGTTTACCCGGCGGTGTTCTTGCTTTTACTTTGCTCCGGTGTCTGCCGGAAAGCGCACATCATTTCTGCTTATAACAGGTTATAAATATATTTCATCAGAATTTCCTGGGCAGTTGTCGCGTTGAACAAATTGCGCCGGGCAAGCAGCTCGGCAAAGCCACGCATCGCATTCAGCTCCTCTACGCTGACGGTGTGCTGGCTGAACCGCGCCTTCAGGGCAATGTCCGTCGCCTTTTCGCTGATTTCCCCGCCGAAGCGTGTCAGCTTCACAATATACTCGTACATCACGAGTGCGGCTTTGTTCGTGTCTTTCTGTGAAAATAACTTTTCACGGTGATGAATTACAATCTTGCGTTTTAAGGCCGCTGCGGCAAAAATAAAGCCAATGGCGGCTATTGTGAGAAGAATCGGAATCATCGCGGCCTTCACATCGTCCGACCGCTTGGTTGGGGGCTTCGTTTTCGGACTGGAAACTGCGCTTGGCGCTTTGCTTTCCGTTTTGCTTCCCACAGTGCTGGAAGGGCTGCTTTCCGCCTTGCTCTGCGGCGGCGCGCTTGAAGCCGGGGATTCGCTCTGCTTCAGGTTGTCCTGCATTTGGTTTTCGGCCACATTAAACCCGGGCGTTACATCCACCGGCTGCCAGCCCAAACCGGGATAGTAAATTTCCACCCATGCGTGCGCGTGGCTGTCTTTCACATTTGCCCAGCCGCCGACAGCGCTTTTGTAATCGTCATCGGTAACAATGTAACCCTCTGCGTAACGAGCCGGCACGCCCATGGCGCGCAGCATGGCCGCCGCGGCGGTGGCGAAATGAACGCAGTAGCCTTTGTGATTTTCAGTCAGGAAATAATAAGTAAAGTCCTGGCCGTCAGGCACCCTTCCCGGTGTGAGCGTATAGGTGCAGGTCGTTTGCAAATAACGCTTCACTGCGCTTACCATCTCGTTCACCGAATCATACGGTTTGATGGACGAAAGGGGGGAGAATCGCCGCGTTGTACCGGCAGTCATCAACCCTTTTTCTTTGAGCAGACCCTGCACTTTTTCTTTCAGGTCCTGCGGGAGCTGGGTGTATTTGTCATACAGAAACAGGCGGTAATCCTGTTCGGACTGAATAAAGTTTTTTCTGTCGCTTGCCAACGTGTTCATCAGTGCATCCGGTACAGAGGAAGTATAAAAGCTTTTTATATTAGAAGAATTGAGATTATTGGCGAGATAGTTTTTGCTTAAATAAGACTGCATCAGTTCGCTGAATTCCCGCTGTGACATAGAGCCGGGCAGCGGGGGGTTGCCTCCGGCTAAGGCTATAAAGAGACCTGCGGGGTTGGAAGCAATTTCCTTGTCAAGCAGGTTGTACGAGTATAGGGTGTATTCGCCCGTACCGAAAAGCCAGCTGGAACGGATGCTTTCGTCATTAATGAACTTTACGCCCGTAATGGACTGCGGAGTGGTTGACAAATTGTAAGGCGCATAAATACAGGCTTTATTGGCTCCCAAATTTTTTACATGAATGCCGAAAGTGTCCACGTTCAAATTTTGGTCTTGCTTTACCAAATCCACAAAAAGGCTGAACATGTTCTGCACGTTCATACCGTTCAGCTTGGGGTTGATCACCTCATAGTCGGAGTCCGGCAGCTTTTCCCAGCTTGCTCCGGTGTAAGTGCTGCCGGTAAAGCCCTTCAGGTACATTGGATTATTCTCGGTTGCCTGCACCTGCAGCATGGTCTTTCCGGTAAAGCGAACCGAATCCGCGGTGTTCAGATTCACATGGTTTGAGCTTCCGGCAAGCGCGCCGCCGCTGCCAATTAGCGAATAGTCGTTGACCGTTTCAACCAGCTTGTTCCGCAGCGTTTGCGCCTGTGCGGGGTATTGGTATGATTGCTGGGGGAATAAGGTGAGAATCAGCGCAAAACACAGGATTACCACGGGCAGCAGCCTCAGCCCGGATTTTGCCGCGGCTGCCGGGATTTTTGCGTGGAACTTTCCGCGAACCTTTACAAATTCCTGATTTTTACCGCCCGCAAGCCGCATAAAAAGCAGCAGCGCCCAGCAGATGATCAGCATTAAAATTGCGTAAAAGTCTGGCATAATATTGAAAATCAATGCCGCAAGCGGAAAGGGAAACGTTACGAGAAAGGCAAGGGCAAAGCTTTGCCGCCGAATGATTGCCCAGCACAGGAAAAAGGTGAGGAAAACCGCCGCGAACAGGACAAATATGGTGCACAGCAGCGGAAAATTCACCGGCTTTGCCGAAACATCGTAAATCGGGAGTATAAAATCCGAATGACGGGCGTAAGTCCTCATGATTTGATTTGTGGTAATCAGGAACCCCTGCGCCAATTCCGCGTGCAGGTAGTACCCCGCTGCGCCGTAAAACAGGATAAGGGCAAGCAGTACAAAGTAACGGGCCCGGCCTAAATGATGGGCCGCGGATAAAATTACAGCAAACAGCAGGGAGTAGAGCGCCACCGTAAGAGGCAGAACGGTCAAAGCAAACGATGAAATAAAGCACCAGGCAACACCGAGCACACCCAGCGCAACCAGAATCGTGCTGAGTGCAAAGCCCGCCGCGGAAAAGGTCTTTTGACCAATCAGGCGCGGCGGTTCCAGTTCAATGCCGGAGGAGCTGAGTTCTTTTTTCCGCATTTGTTACTCCTGTTAAATCGTAAGCCCGGACAGGCTCTCCTGTATTTTTCCGGGCGTTATTTTTATCACTTCAATTTTCAAAGCACTCAGGGCGGAAGCAACCGCTTGCTGGCTTTCATCCATTTCCCCGCAATACAGCACCGTCGTTTTTTCGGCGTCGGTCCGGGCGCCGCAAAAAGCGGTCAGTGCGTCTGTAAGCCGGCCCGTAATGTAAATCACATGGGGGTATTCCCGCACCGTGCCGCTCAATTGGCTGCGGCAATCAAGCGCGTAAGACTCGTCGCGGTACCGCTGCGCGGCAAGCATGGCATTGAGCAGAACGGCAAGGTCTTCCTCGTTTTCAACCACATTTTCATGGAACAGTTCGTGCTGCGCACCGTACCATTCCACATTGTGGTTGATTTCGTTATCAAGCAGAAAACGGGAAAGGGAGGCCGTCAGCTCCACCACGGTGTCAAGCGATGCCATGTCCGGTGCCATCAGCTCAACCAGTAAAAGGACGGAACTGTCCGTAGGCAGGCTAAACTCCTTTACCATCAGCTCGTCCAGCTTTGAGCTGAGCTTCCAATGAATGCTGCGCAGCCGGTCACCGCTGCGGAACGGGCGGATATCGAAAATTTCGGACGGGTCGTCGCCCGGCTTTATTTTTGAGTACGTGCTGCTTTCCGTGCCGGAATCCGCCGCCGTATCAATCCATGTGTCAAGAAAATGCAGCTTGGGCGCCACAAAAGCTTCCGCGTGCAGCTGTGGCTTTTGTGCAATTGAAAAGATACCAAAAAAATCATAATATTTTACCCCGGTCAATTCCAGCGTGACTTTTCCGCAGTACTGTGATTTCATGCGGTATTCCGTAACCTGCTCCGGGCCGGAACCGACAGGCAGGAAAAGCGTTTCGCTCCGCTTTTCCCCGCAAAGGGAGTTTTCACAGCTGAGCTTCATTCCCACGCGCGCAACCGGGAAAACGGATTTGTTTTTTAATATGATATGAAAAACAATTTCCTCATTTTTATTGGCATAAGGGTTTTTCAGTTCAAACCGGATGCTGGTTTTCCGCACGGCAAAAACGGTCAGAGCCCATGAAACAATCGGCAGAATAACAGTGATTGCCAGAATAAAAAACGACAGGTACCCGGCGTAAAACAGAAAAAATAAAACGGCCGCCGTCAGCGTTATGATATAGAAGATACGGTATCTCAGCATCGCACACCTCTATCGTTTGGTGACGGAGGGAGCGGGCACATCCTTCAGAATTGCCTCCAAAACGGTACCCGTGGTCATATTGCTGATTTTTGCCTGCGCGTTCAGTAAAATCCGGTGCTCAATTACATCCGCAAAAACAAACTGCACGTCCTTTGGCACCACGTAATCCCTGCCGGAAAGGTACGCCGCCGCCTGCGCCATTTTTGCAAGCGCAATGGAGCCGCGGGGGCTTGCCCCCAGCCGGAGCATGCTGCTTTCACGCGTTGCGCCGATCAGGCGCGCAATATAACTGTAAACATCGTCCGCTATGAATATCGAGTCCACTTCGTTCTGCATCATAATAATTTCATGCGCATCCACAACCTTGTGTACGGTTTGCAGCGGGTCAATGCCCTGTTTGCGCTTTAAAATTTCAACCTCATCGCGCAGCTCCGGGTAGCCCATGGTAAGGCGCACCGTAAAACGGTCCATCTGTGACTCCGGCAGCAGCTGGGTTCCGGCGGAACCGACAGGGTTTTGCGTTGCAATCACAACATACGGCTTTGGGGTCGGGTGCGTGGTGCCGTCAACGGTAATGCTGCCTTCCTCCATCACCTCCAGCAGCGCGGACTGCGTCTTGCTGGAGGTGCGGTTGATTTCATCCGCAAGGAAAAGGTTGCACAGCGCCGCGCCGGGCTTGTACTCCAGCGCGCCGGTGGATTTGTTGTAAATGGAAAAACCGGTTACGTCGGTCGGCATTACATCGGGAGTAAACTGAAGGCGTTTATAGTCAAGCGATATTGCTTTGGAAAACGCGAGCGCAAGAGTAGTTTTGCCGACACCCGGAATATCCTCAAGCAAAATATGCCCCTGGGCCAGAATAACCATCAGCACCTTGCTGATAATCAGATCCTTGCCCACAACGGCCTTTTTAACCTCGTTTATGATTTCCAAAGCCTTTTGCTGCATGATTGAAACCACCATTCTGTAAAAGTATTAAAATAATTATAATCTAATAAAAGGTATATTGCAATTAATAAATATTGAAATCACCGGGTTGCCTGAAACTCCCAAATCCGCTTTCTGCTGCGCCGAAAGAATCTTTTGCGGAAGAAGGATTGTCGATTCCGGTATAGAAACGCATACAGGCACCTGAAAGGAATTAATTTTAAAATTCCCTTGCAAAATTACCGTAATCCGCGCTAAGATAGAAGTGTTCAGAAAGGAAGGCCGTTATGAAAGAAATGATTGAAAAACAGCGCAGCTATTTTAATACGGGAGCCACCCTTCCGCTTGCATTTCGAATCAATCAGCTGAATCGCTTAAAACAGGCTCTAAAGGAGTTTGAGCCGCAGCTTTTGTCGGCGCTTCAGGAGGATTTGGGCAAGCCGGAATTCGAAGGTTACGAAGCCGAGCTTGGGATTCTGTACGAGGAAATCAATTTTACGTTAAAACATATAAAATCATGGGCGAAGCCGAAAAGGGTACCCACCCCGATGGTGCATTTCCCGGCAAAAAGCATGGTTTATACCGAACCGCTTGGCTTGGTGCTGATTATGTCGCCATGGAACTACCCGCTCCAGCTCACGGTTGCGCCGCTGATTGCGGCAATTTCCGCGGGCGACTGCGCGGTGGTCAAGCCCTCGCGGTATTCCCCGGCAACCTCCGGCGTAATCGAAAAAATGCTGAATCAATATTTTGACGAGGAATACATTTCCGTTTTTCAGGGCGGAAGTCAGGTAAATACCGCGCTTCTCGAATTGAAATTCGACCACATCTTTTTCACCGGAAGCCCGCATGTCGGCCGGATTGTGATGGAAGCCGCGGCAAAAAGCCTTACGCCCGTCACGCTTGAATTGGGTGGGAAAAGTCCCTGCATTGTGGATGAAACAGCCGATATTCCGCTTGCTGCCCGCCGCATTGCGTGGGGAAAGCTGATTAACGCGGGGCAAACCTGTGTTGCACCGGATTACGCTTTCGTGCACGAAAGCGTAAAAGAACAATTTATAAAAGAGTATATCGCGTCCGTTAGGGCGTTTTATGGGGAAAATCCTTTACATAACGCGGAATACTGCAAAATTATCAATGAAAAGCACTTCAACCGTCTGCTCGGTCTGCTTTCAAGCGGCATAGCCGTACTTGGCGGCAATGCGGATGCAGCCGGGCGTAAAATCGAACCGACTGTTCTTACGGAAGTGACTCCGGAAAGCCCTGTGATGCAGGAAGAAATTTTTGGGCCGATTCTGCCCGTCCTGCCGTTTCAATCTTTTACGGAAACGCTGGATTATGTCAAATCCCGGCCAAAGCCGCTTGCCCTTTATCTTTTTACCACCGACGCACAGCGGGAGCTGCGGGTAATGAACGAAGTTCCCTTTGGCGGCGGCTGTGTAAATGACACCGTGGTTCATCTGAGCAACCCGCACATGCACTTTGGCGGCGTGGGGGAAAGCGGAATGGGCGGCTACCACGGCAAAATGGGATTCTATACATTTTCCCACCAAAAGTCCGTGCTGAAAAAGTCCAACCGGCTTGATGTGCGGTTCCGTTACGCGCCGTACGGGGAGCGGATTTCACTTCTTAAAAAACTGATGAAATAAGAAAAAGCCTGCCGGATACGGCAAACAGGAGGTTTTATATGGACAGTGAGGTTGAACAGCTACAGCAGATGATCGACAAGAGCAGCCGGATTGTATTTTTTGGCGGTGCGGGCGTATCCACCGAAAGCGGAATTCCGGATTTCCGCAGTGTGGACGGGCTGTATCACCAGCATTATAAATATCCGCCCGAGGTGATGCTGAGCCACAGCTTTTACGAAACGCATACCGCGGAGTTCTTTGACTTTTACCGGGATAAAATGCTTTACCTGAAAGCGGAGCCCAACGACGCCCACCGCAAGCTGGCCGAGCTTGAAAAGGCGGGGAAGCTGACCGCGGTGGTAACGCAGAACATTGACGGGCTCCACCAAAAAGCAGGCAGCAGTACGGTGTTTGAGCTGCATGGGTCGGTGCACCGTAATTATTGCCGGCGCTGTCATAAATTATTCGACGCACAGTTCATGCTGAACAGCACAGGAATCCCGAAGTGTGAATGCGGCGGCACGATTAAGCCGGATGTGGTGCTGTATGAGGAGGGCCTTGACCAGCGCACGCTGCGCGGCGCGGTGGAGGCAATCGAACAGGCGGACATGCTGATTATCGGCGGCACGTCGTTGGAGGTTTACCCGGCAGCCAGTCTGGTTAACTATTATCACGGAAGCCGACTGGTTTTAATCAACCGGACCGGTACGCCTCAGGATAAAAATGCGGATTTGGTAATCAATGAACGCATCGGCGAAATGTTGAGCCAAATTCACGCATGACTTTACAAAAAACACACAGGCCAAAACCTGTGTGTTTTTTGTACTGCTTTATTTAATTGCCGTATTATAAATTTGATTCAAATCTGCATATTGAGGAGAAACAATCATGCTGATGTAATTGCCGTCCTGATTGACGGTGCATTTTTTCAGCATCGCATACTCTGCGGGCTGGTAGTCCTTCATTTCGATTTCCTTCTGCTTGTAACGCGCGTCCAGCTTTTCTTTAATCCGTTTGGCCGCGTCGGCGTCCTTACCCTCTAAAAAGATAATTTCATCGCCTTTAATACCGGTGTTGTCCACATGGGCTGCAAACTGCTTTACATCCGCCTCTTCAATGCCGTAATTCGGCAGTAAGTCTTCTTTGGATAGGTCCATCATTTCCGTATTGGTGATTTTTGCTTTCATATCCGTCATTACCTTGCTAAGGTCGGCCTGTTTTGTGGCAGTACCGCCGCATGCGGCGAACGAAAACAGCATAACCGCACTCAGCAGAACTGCAATCAGTTTTTTCATTTCAATTCCTCCACTATTTTACGGTATGCGTTAAAATATAATTAATCCAGATATCGCAGGCTTTGTCGGTAAAATGAATGCCCAGATTATCCGGGTCGCTGCAGTATTCCAGCGGAAGATTCCCTTCCTTATCGCGCATTACGGAAGCGACATCGACAAAGTGGTAGCCTTTTTCCCGGCACATCTTGCTCAGCGCGGCATCATAAGACTGAAGGTTCGGGTTATTCAGCTTTTTCATTTGCTTGTCTTTCACAATGGGAGTTGAGGATTGCACAAAGACAGCAACATCAGGGGACTTGGCTTTGATGTTTGCAAGGAGCGTCGCCATGTTTTCTACGGAATCTTCAATGCCGTACAGCGCAATATCATTTGTTCCGAGCATAATATAGACTTTTTTTACCCCCATCGCGGCCACGCTGTCTTCCAGCAGAGCTTTTTTGCCATTATACAACGGGTGGATGGAGGAACTGCTCAGCGGCTTCAGGGCATTGGCGCTGCCCATGCTGCCGGCGGCCAAAAACTGCGCTTTTCCGAAAAATCCGGGGTTGGTTTTCCGTTGGGCGGTCACATAATTTTTTAATTTTAAAGAAACGGAGTCACCGATAAATACCGCGTCGTCAAGGTAACTTTGATCGGCTTTTGCACTTTGCGCAACCGCGTCCACCGCCTCAGCCTTTACCGCGGATGAAGCTGCCTGCGAACCGGCTGCTTCGGAGCTTGCCGTACTTACCGCGGGGGATGATTGCGAAGCGGCGCTTTGTGCGGAAGAAGACTGCCGGGCCTCACTTGAAGCGGTGCTTACCGCCTTGCCGCAGCCGCCCAAAATGACCAGTCCGGCAGCAAGCAGAACCAGTGCGGCATTTCGGTAATCTCTATGATTCATATTTTTCACCCTTTACTGAAATCTTATAAGTAGTATAGCATATGTAGTCTTATATCACAAGATTTGTAACAAAATATGACAAATGTATAGGCATGTTTTGTTTTGAATATTGACAGGCAATGTGGTATGATAGATAAAATTTACCTTGGAGGCGAAGGCATGGAGATTCAGGAAAAAAAGAAACTGATGAGAACTTCCCTCGGTGCGGAAGAGCCGGACTTGGTGCTGAAATATGCCGATATTGTGGACGTATTTACCGAAAAGCTGTTTACCGCGGATATTGCGATACGGGACGGCTATATTGTCGGGGTGGGCGCGTACCACGGCGCGCGTGAAATTGACATGACCGGAAAAATTGTTGCGCCCGGTTTTATTGACGCCCATGTGCACATTGAATCCTCAATGGTTGCGCCCAGTATTTTTGCCGGAAAGGTATTGCCCTGCGGAACCACCACCGTAATTGCAGACCCGCATGAAATTGCCAATGTTGCGGGCCTTGAGGGAATGCGGTATATTATCGAGGACAGTGAAAACTGCGGCCTGAATGTTTACTTTGTTCTGCCGTCCTGTGTGCCGCTCAGCGCGTTTGACCACAACGGCGCGTCGCTCGGGGTGGAGCAGCTGAAAGAAATGATTGACAACCCGCGCGTAGTCGGCCTGGGCGAGGTAATGAACTATGAGGCTGTGGTGGCATGCGACGGGGAACTTCTTGAAAAGATTGAACTTTTGCAGCCGAAAACAATTGACGGCCATTCCCCGGGGCTTACGGGGAAAAAGCTGCAGGCCTACCGGTTTTCGGGGGTGGAAACCGACCACGAGTGCTGCGACTATCCCGCTGCGCTTGAAAGGCTGCGCGCGGGCTTTATTGTGCAGATTCGGGAAGGTTCGGCCGCTCAGAATCTTACGGCAATTATTGCCGGCGCGGTGAAGGATGGAATCAGTCTTGACCGCTGTGTATTTTGCACCGACGATGTGCATTTGGCGGATGTCTCAAAAAAAGGACATATCAACCATAATATCAAAATGGCAATTGAGCTTGGACTGAATCCGATCAAAGCCATTAAGCTTGCCACACTGAACGCTGCCCGGGCATACGGCCTTAAGGATTTGGGCGCGGTGGCGCCGGGCTGCCGGGCGGATTTGGTTGTACTTGACAACCTTTCCGATGTTTCTATTGTGGATGTTTACAAGGACGGTGTGTCGATTCGGGGAATGGAAGCTGCGGAAAGTACTGCGAAGGCCGGGGATAAAATCATCTGCAGCGTTCATGTGCCGGAACTGGAAGAACATTGCCTTGAATTAAAGGTAAACGGTGAATTCCCAGTTATTGAAGTGATTCCCGGGCAGATTGTCACCCGAAAGCAAAAGATGCTTTTACCGCACAGGAACGGCGTTTTTACTCCGCAGAACGACCTGCTTAAAATTGCGGTGGTTCAGCGGCATGACGGTTCCGGCAGGATTGGGCTGGGCGTCGTCAAAGGCTTTGGGCTGAAAAACGGGGCGATCGCTTCCACCGTAGCGCACGATGCGCACAACCTTATTGTCATTGGCGACAACGATGAAGACATGCTTGCGGCTGTTTCAAAACTGAAAGATTGCGGCGGCGGGTACACCATTGTCAGCGCGGGCAGAACGGTAAAAACTCTGCCGCTGCCCATCGCAGGGCTTTTCACCGATGACCGGAATATCGATATCATTTGCGCACTGAACGATATGGCGATTGCTGCGCACACCATGGGGGTGCCCGACAATATTGACGTATTCCTGAACCTTTCGTTTATGGCGCTGCCGGTTATTCCCGAACTGCGCATTACCGACCTTGGCCTGTTCGATGTAATAAAAAATGAATTTATATAATCAATAGAACGATGGGCGGAGCCTGCTGGCTCCGCCCATCGTTCTGCTATATGAACCGAAAACTGGAACATTCCGTTTTTGATTCGGTGTCGGGGGAAGCTCCTTCGGAGCGTACGCTGATATGATCCGCATGGCACCGGTCGTCTGTGTTAAAGGTGCAGTTGTTTGCGTTGCAGAGTATTTCCAAAGAAATATTCGGGCTGTTGCTTGCGGTTGACGATTGCATGCTTGAGGATGCGTCCAAAAAAGAAGAGCAGCTGGTTTGCTCCGCGTTGCTGGCGCACGGCCCGCTGACCTGTATGTTTGGCCGGCAGCAGCAGTTATCCTTGTTATTGGCGCAATTAACTACATTGCACTCTAAATTTGTCATAGATACACCTCCGCTTATAAAATCGTTTATAGTGTGTGACCGTTCTGCTTTTTTTATTCAAAATCGCAGCGGAAATGCTACGATTTCCGTACTGTAACCATAGCGCGCTGCGGCACAGACTAAAACGGAGGAATATAAAGCGGGGCAGTACAAGAGCCTGTGACGGCTCCTGTACTGCCCCCTTTACGTATGTTTTATTTTTATTCGAAGCTGTGGCTCATGTGCTTGCGAATCGGGTAGCAAATTGCATAAGCGGCAACGCCGCCGATTACAGCTTCCGGAATGCCGCTGGTCAGAACGGTCAGACCGATTAAACCCAGCAGCAGGTCAAAGCTCTTTCCGATTGCGGCTGCATAACTTGGGCCGAAGAACACATAAATTCCGCCCAAAACCAAAAACGTGTTTGTCAGGCTGGCCAAAATACCGCTCAGCCCATAAGTTAAAACCGCTTCCCATTTCATTTTGGTGAACAGGGTAAAACATCCTCCGGCTACCACGCCGACCAAAATTCTTGGAACAAAACAGATTACCAAGCTCCAAAAATTTCCCTGTACCGGCCCCAGCGTGTAAAACGGGGTGAACGCGAAGGCGGTCAGCGGGCTTGGCGGGGTAAAGGTCCACACCAAAAAGCTGAACAGGCCGGCAAAACATCCCATGGCGGTACCGGCACCGGTACCAAGGATAATTGCGGTTATAATAACCGGCACCATGCCGAGTGTCGCGACAATCGGGCCGAATGCAGGCAGCGAGCCAAGGGGAGTGAAGCACACGATCGCTTCAATTGCAAGCAGCATCGCAAATTGTGCGAGGAATAAAGTCTTTTTGTTTATGGATGCTTTCATGGAAAGTCCTCCTTGTTAATTAATTATCAAACAGTGCTGTCAATTAATAATATTATAAACTTACATTTTGATATTTCTGATAAGTAATTAAATGAGGTAAGGACCATATTTATTTCACTTTGTACGTGTTTTATTGCTTTTGGCGGGAAATTATTTTTTCACAGTTGCCCTGCGCGCCAGCAGGAAGGCAAGGGCGGCAAAAAAAGCAGCAAAAAGGAACATGCTGAACATCGCAATAAAAGGATTGTATCCGTTTGCAAAACCCCACGCGGCTTTTGTAAAGCTCTGAATAAACGCGGTGATTTTTCCGTTGAAAAAATAGTAGTCAAGCGGCTGTATTCCGTTTATGAGTACGGTCGGTACAACAATGGACACCGCAATTTTCAGCCCTTTGTTCATACGGTAATACAGAATCGTAATAAAAAATCCGATTATGGAAACGAAGAAGTAGGTGAACAAAAGCCAAAGAAAGTTCTCAAACAAAATTTGGGGCGTTAAAACAAGACGGGATGAACTTTCAAAAATTGATTTGGAATAGCCGAAACGCGGGCCGTACATTTGCAGAAACCACGGGAAATAGTGAACGGCATGTTTGAAGATCACACAGTTAACGGTATCGACGAAAGCAAATGCAGCGGACAATATTCCCAAAGCCGCCGCGGTGCTGAAAAATTGTGTTTTACGCGATACGCCGTTTGCCGAAAAAAACTTGAAGTCTTCCTTAAATGAATTTAGTCCTACAACAAAAATGGTGACCGCGGTAATCAGTTCCAATCCGCTTACAGAGCCAAAGTGAACACGCGATCCGTTTTTTGCATTCAGAAAAGAGTTTGAAATTGCAGTCAGAACGGCCAGCAGGTAAACGCAAAGGTACATAATAAGAAAAACGTGCGAGTAATCACGCAGCTGGTATTTGATCAGTGCTTTTATTTTGTTCATGTTCGCCCCTCCTATGCATTCGTAAGCTGAATAAACAGCTTTTGAAGGTCCAGTTTACTCAGTTCAAGGCCATTTGGCACATGGTCGTACTGCCCCAGCAGGTAAGCCGATTTTAGCCCGCCCAGTGTGTCGCTGCCAAGCACCTTTTTCCCATCGATGAATTCGTCCACTAAGGTTGCCGGCCCGCTTACGGTGCAGCCACGGGCAATTACATTCTGAACCTCGTCGTTCAAAATCAGTTCGCCGTTCTTAATGATAAGTACACGGTCGATAATGTCTGCGATTTCCTCAATCAGATGGGTGGAAATGATAAAGGTACGCGGATGGTCGCTGAAGCTTTGAATCAGTTCCTTGTAAAACAGTTCGCGATGATTTGCGTCAAGGCCAAGAACCGGCTCGTCAAAAATCACGATTTCCGCATTGCAGGCCAACGCGATTACAATTTTAAAAATAGAGGAATAACCGGTGGAGAGATTTTTAATTTTTAAATTTGTCTTTAACTCGAATTTCTGGCACAGCGTATTTGCGTATTCCGTATCAAATTTCGGGTAAAACTCCTTACTCCATCGAAACGCTTCCTTTATGCGCATCCGTTCCGGGTACAGGTTCATTTCGGTCATACAGTACATTTTTGAAAGCGCGCGGTCATTTTCCAGCGTACGTTCGCCGTCGAGCAGAATTTCGCCGCTGTCGGGGAACATTTTTCCTGTAACCAAATTCAGCAGTGTGGTTTTACCCGCGCCGTTGCGGCCAAGCAGCCCGTAAACGTGGTTTTCCTCTAAATCAACAGAGATATCTTTCAGCGCAGCCACATCGCCGAAACTCTTCGTGATATTTTTAATCTCGATCTTGCTCATCGCCATAGCCCCTCTCAATCATTGTCAGGATTTCCTCTTTGCTCAAGTTCAATTTTTTTGCTTCACTCAAAAGAGTACGCACAAAACTTTCGAAAAAGTCGTTTTTGCGCTTGCTCAGAATGATCTCTTTTGCTCCGGGGGAAACGAACATTCCCAACCCGCGCTTTTTGTATAAAATTCCGCCGTCCACCAACAGGCTGACCCCTTTCAGCGCGGTTGCCGGATTGATTTTATAGTTTACTGAAAATTCAGTTGTACTTGGAATTTGCCCGTCTTCTTCAAAGGCGCCGGAAAGGACAGCGTCTTCAATTTTTTCCGCAATCTGCAGATAGATAGGTTTTTCCTCTGCAAAATTCATCGTTTCACCTCCGACTCAATTAGTTAATTACTTATGTAACTAACTATATAACACCGATAACAGTCTGTCAAGGGGATTTTCCTGAAAACAGCAATTTTGCACTTAACCGGCTTTCAAGGGACACGCCGAGTTTTTTGCTTGTATGATGAGAACTGTGTTTAGGCATGAAAAAACCGCACACTCCGGTCGGAGCGTGCGGCAGAAGATAATTCTGAAATTTCAGCGGTACCGGCTCGCCCGGTATGTCATTCTGCAACAGCGGCTTTAATCAGTTCAACCGCGTCGTCGATTCCGACAGCAGCGGAGTCGATGACAAGATTGTAGTTTGCGGGGTCGCCCCATTGCTTGTTTGTGTAATAATTGTAATAGTTGGCTCTCTGCTGGTCTTTTTTCACAAGCGATTCGGCAGCTTTTTCAAGCCTGACACCGTATCTGTGGACTACTCTGTCCATTCTGGAGAAATCTTCGGCATGAATAAAAATACTGAAAACCCTTTTTTCTTCGCGCAGTACATAGTCGGCACAGCTGTCAACAAAAACACAGGGGCCGTTCTGAGCTATTTTTTTAATGACAGCTGTCTGAATCTGAAACAGCCTGTCATAAAACGAGATATCTTTCGCCAGTGCACCCTCGCTTGCTGTTGCAAGGGAGTACAGCAGGCTGCCGTTCATTCGTTCGTCTGCTTCATCGAAAAAGCTTTCACTTACTCCGCTATCTTTTGCAGCTAAGAAAATCAGCTCTTTATCGAAGAAAGGAATTTTCAAATTTTCGGCCAGCTTTTGACCGATTTCCCGACCTCCGCTTCCATATTGCCGGGTAATCGTGATAACATCCGTATTACTCAAATTTAAACACCTTCCTATTGTTTTATGTACTTCAGTGATCTCACACTTATATATCGGCTCGCGATTACAAATAATGAGCAGTTTTATGAGATTTGGTATAATTTGTAAAAATTTATGACTGATGTAAAATCCACTTGACAATAAATGTAAAGCTAGCTATACTAAAAATGTAAAGCGGAGTTTACGTTAGAGGTGATTCTATGAAGACCCAAATTCAGTCCCTGCGAAAAAAAAATAAAATCACACAGGAAGAGTTGGCCGCGGCGGTGGGCGTGAGCCGCCAGACGATTATTTCTATCGAAAATGGGAAATACATCGCGTCCCTTGTGCTTGCTTATCATATTGCATCTTATTTTCACTTAACCATTGAAGAAGTTTTCGATTTTTCGGAGGAGGAGTAATATGGAAAAATATAAACGGGCTTTAATTTACCAATGTATCGGAAGCGTTGTTTTAGCAGCTTTTATAATCGCTTTGAGCTATTACTTTCAGGCAAATCCCATTCAATTGAATATTGATCAGCATCATTCGTACTCAAATAACACACTGGTTGCCTTTGCTGCCTATCTTGTGTTAGTAAAATGCCTGAAAACATTTCTGATTATTAATAATGACAAACATAAACGACAATCGCTTAAAGAGTATTACGAAGAGCAACATGAAGAGCGGAGAGTTCTGATTGACCAAAAAGCTTCAACTTATATGGTGTTTGTGTTAATTTTTCTGTTTCTAATCGCACAGATCGTCATCGGCACTCAATATTATGCGGTGAATTTAACTCTGAATGTGATGATGGTTGCCTATGCGCTTATTTTTCTTGGTTTGACCCTTTATTTACACCGCAAATATTAGCTTTGGAGGTTTATGCGGTATTATATTTCACCGCGAATTTATATTACGGAAAGAAATATTAATTGACTTTATGAAAACACGATTGTACTATTGTATTAATAAAGCGATAAATGATAAATACAGGAGGGGAAATATGAATTTTCAAACTGAAAGACTCACCAAGAGTTTCGGCGAAAAGCAGGTGCTGCAAGATGTAAGTCTGCATACGCAAAGCGGGAGTGCGCTTGGACTTTTGGGGCGCAACGGTGCGGGGAAAACCACCACAATCCGTATTGTCATGGGTGTTTTTCCGCCGGACAGCGGCCGTGTGCTGATGGATGGCGAACCCATTCACCGCGACCGGATGAATATTGGGTATCTTCCCGAGGAACGCGGGCTGTACCCCAAAAAACCGATTTTGGAGCAGCTGGTGTACCTGGCCGAGCTGCGCGGCATGAGCAGAAAAAGTGCAAAGGATTCCGCTGTGCGCTGGCTGGACCGCCTTGAAATGGGGGAATATCTGAATAAAAAGCTCGACACGCTCAGCAAGGGCAACCAGCAAAAAATCCAGCTGGCCGCCACGCTCATTACCGACCCGGATTTCATTATTCTCGATGAGCCTTTTTCCGGGCTGGACCCCGTCAATGCCATGATGCTGAAGGACGTGGTAAAGGAGCTGATCGCGCAGGGCAAAATCGTTCTGTTTTCCAGCCATCAGATGAACTATGTGGAAGAATTCTGCGACAGCATCGCCATTTTGAACAAGGGCGAAATTGTCCTTTCGGGCAATATCAAAGAGATAAAGCATTCTTACGATCGCAGTAAAATCATGGTTTCCTCCCGGCAAAACGATAAAATTGCGGCGTTCTGCCGGGAAAAGCTGAACGATCTCACTGTAAAAACAGATGAAGAGGGGGATGAACTCAAAATAACGATGAAGTCCGCCGACTGTAAGGGTGCTTTGATTTCCGCGCTGTCCGAGCAGCACTTTGATTTGGATTCCGTGCGCGTTTTTGAGCCGTCGCTGAACGATATTTTTGTGGAATATACGGAGGACGCGATATGAAACAGTTTTGGACTATTTTTAAATTTGAATTTCGGAATTATGCCAAAAACAAAGCGTTTATCATTGTAACGCTGCTGCTTGTGGTTGCCGTGGGCGTTGTGCTTTCCATTCCGCGCATTCAGGCTGCGACCGCCGCAAAAAACCAGCCGCAAACGCCCGCCGAAAAAACAGTCATCGCGCTTTCCGACAAATCCGGCGGGGACGCAAGCGCTGCCGCCGCATTTTTTACGGCGGCAATTCCAAACACGGAATTTAAGGCGACGAACCAAAGCGAGGAGGAACTGAAAAAGGCTGTTGACAGCGGCAGCTACAGCAGTGCCGTGATTCTTACTTCGCCCTTAAAATATACCCATATCGTGAAAAATGTCAGCCTGTACGACAGCTCCAGCGCACAGTTTGACGCGGTTCTGCTTGCGCGCTACCGCAGCGAAAAGCTGGCGGCAATCGGCGTATCCCAAGCGGACACACAAAGCCTGCTTGCCGCCGCGGTACAGTCCGACACGGTACAGACCGGCTCGGGCAAGGACCAAATGAAGAATTTCTTTTATACTTACATCCTGATTTTTGCGCTTTATATGGCGATTCTGCTTTACGGCCAGTTTGTCGCTACCAGCGTTGCAACCGAAAAGAGCAGCCGTGCCATGGAGCTTTTAATTACTTCAACCGAGCCAAAAAATCTGATGTTCGGCAAGGTGCTCGGCGCGGGGCTGGCGGGGCTTACCCAGTTCGTTTTGATTTTTGGGTCCAGCTATCTTTTCTATAACCTGAATAAATCGTATTTCGAGAAGAATCAGATTGTGCAGTCCATTTTCAACATGCCGCTTCCAATTCTTTTATACACGATTTTGTTCTTTGTGCTCGGATTCTTCATTTACGCATTCCTTTATGGGGCTCTTGGTTCGCTTGTGAGCCGTATGGAAGAGCTTAGCAACACGATTATGCCGGTGACTATGGTGTTTATTATTGCATTTATGGTGGTCATGTTCAGCATGGGCAGCGGTAATGTAGATAATGTGCTGATGAAGGTTTGCTCGTTTATTCCGCTGACTTCCCCAATGGCGATGTTTGTACGCATAGCAATGGGTGAGGTGGCAGGCTGGGAAATCGCGATTTCCGTGGCAATCCTGGTTGTTTCCGCCATTGCAATCGGCTTCCTTGCAGCGGCGATCTACCGCATGGGCGTGCTGCTTTATGGCAAAGCGCCAAAACCGGGTGAAATGATAAAGATGCTAAGGAACCGCTGAATCAATCCTTGCAAGATCTTGCCAGTCGATTTTCTGCCCGAACAGCGTCAAAAATGCTCCGAATACGGCAAGTATTCGTGTGCTTTTTTCCTTGTCGGGCAAAAAATAATCTTGGCAATCTGCATGCCTTGATTGAATCAGTGATTCCCTAAAAACAGCAAATAGCAAATAAATTCTACGGTGAGGTGTAAAATATGCTGACGAAGCGGGAATTGATTGAATATTGCCTGACCTTCCCCGGCGCGTATGAGGATTACCCGTTTGATGAGGATTCGGCCTCGGCCGACGCGTGGACGGTAATGCGCCACCGCGAAAATCAGAAGAGCTTTGCTTTCATTTTTGAACGCGGCGGCTTTGTCAATATCAATTTAAAATGCGAGCCGATGCATGCCGACCTGCTGCGGGGCGTTTACCAAAGCGTAAATCCGGCTTATCACATGAATAAAGTGCACTGGAACGGTGTGACGATTGACGGCAGTATCCCCGAAAACGAAATCTTTGCATGGATTGGCCAAAGCTACGGATTAACGGCTCCGAAACAGAAGCAAAAATAAATTATGAATAATGCTTGACATTTTCCTGCATCCTGCATATAATAATTGACAAAGAGAATAGAAAACCACAAACCGATGATTAAGAGTAGTAGGCGGGCATATCATTCACCCAGAGAGCCGCAGGCGGTGCGATTGCGGCGGAGTGTGGCAAGCTGAATGGACTTATGAGGGCAAAACGAAAAGCGGTGCGCTTAGTAGCTTTTGCCGGGAACTTCACCCGTTACCAAGGAAGCGTACATAAAGAAACGTGTATGGAATAAGAGGGCGATTTTGTCGCCAATTTGGGTGGTACCGCAGGAGTGAATGCTCTTGTCCCTGATTTTTCAGGGGCAAGAGCTTTTTTTATTTCTCCGATTAAATTTGAGTTAAGGGGTTGGTGCTTTATGGCAGATGGCTGGTGGCGATGGCCAGGTTTTAATTGCAGTAAAATCCACAAAATAAACTACTTAACTTTTAGGAGGAATTTATTATGAAAAACACAATGAAAAAGATTACGGCTGCCATTCTGACAATTGCTCTGGCAGCGTCCTTTACGGCATGTTCATCCACTCCGGCTTCTTCCGCTACAGTTTCAACCGCTTCTGCCGCGGCAAGCCAATCTGCAAAGAATTTTAAAATCGGCGTCATTCAGTACGCACCGCACCCTTCGCTTGACAACTGCTACAAAGGCTTTAAAGCAGGGCTGGAGGAAGCGGGCCTGAAGGACGGCACCAATATTACCATTGATTTTCAAAACCCGCAGGGCGACAAGTCCAACAGCGATCTGATTGCAAAAAATATGGTTTCCAAAAAATACGACCTGATTATGGGCATTGCGACCCCGTCGGCCATGTCCGCTTACAGCGCGGCGAAAAACACCGATATTCCGGTTGTGTTTACAGCGGTTTCCGACCCGGTTGCGGCCGGCATTGTAAAGTCAACCGATCAACCCGGCACAAACTGCACCGGCTCTTCTGACGTGCTCCCGCTGGAACAGCAAGTCAAAATGATCCGCGCTTTCCTGCCGAACGCCAAGAAAATCGGCATCCTCTACACCACAAGCGAGCCGAACTCCGTTTCCCAGTTAAAACAGTTGAAAGAACTTGCACCCAAGTATAATTTTGAAATTGTCGAAGCCGGTGTGACCAATGCTTCCGAGGTTGCCGCAGCCGCCGCAACCGTCGTTTCCAAAGGGGTTGACTGCATCAACAATTTCACCGATAATAATGTGGTAAACAATCTTTCCACCGTGCTCCGCGCGGCGAACGCCAAAAAGATTCCCGTTTTCGGTTCTGAAGAGGAACAGGTGAAAAATGGCTGCCTCGCTTCCCAAAGCATCGACTATGTGGCGCTCGGAAAAGAAACCGGAAAAATGGCCGCAAAGATTCTCAAGGGCGAAGCAAAGGCTTCCGAAACCCCGGTTTATCTTGTGAAGGACTGCACCCCCGTTTACAACAAAGCGGTCATGGAAACGTTTGGCCTGACTCTGCCCTCCGAATACTCCAACGCAGCCGCGGTAACGCCCGCAGCATCAAAGTAATAACAGAAAGCTGGTAAATCCCGCATGGATATCATTCTGGGTTTAATTCGAAGCGTCCTTGAAGAGGGCTTCATTTACGGCACGATGGCGGTCGGCGTCTATATCACCTATCAGGTTTTAGGATTCCCCGACCTTTCGGTGGACGGAACCTTTCCGCTCGGCGCATGCGTGACCGCCGCGCTGATTACCGCCGGGGTGAACCCGTGGCTTGCGTGCCTGATTGCGTTCGCGTGCGGCGCGGCTGCCGGCTGCGTGACGGGGTTGTTGCATGTGAAGCTCAAAATTACGGATTTACTGTCCGGAATCCTTGTGATGATCTCCATGTGGAGCATTAACCTTTTTATTATAAACGGCAGTGCGGTTTTGCAGTTTTATAACAAAAACACGATTTTTACGTCCGGCCCGGCGTCACTGCTGACCGGGGGCGTTCAAAATTACCGTGTGCTGATTATGGTTGCAATCTGCTGCATTATTGTCAAGCTTTTGGTGGATGCGTATCTGAAAACAAAATCCGGCCTGCTGCTCCGCGCTTCGGGTGACAATCCCCAGTATGTAATTTCATTGGGCAAAGATCCCGGTGCGATGAAAATTATCGGCCTTGCAATCGGCAACGGCTGTACCGCGCTTGCAGGCAGCATTTTAGCGCAGCAGGCCGAGTCGGCAGATGTGACCAGCGGCACGGGCATGGTGGTCATGGCGCTGGCTTCGGTCATAATCGGAACAAACCTATTTAAAAAGGTCAAATTTGTCAAAGCTACCACTGCGGTAATTATCGGCGCAATTCTTTACAAGGCCTGCCTTGTAATTGCAATGCAGCTGGGGCTTCCCACAAACTTCTTAAAACTGTTAATGGCAGTGCTTTTCACCGCCGCACTGGTATCCAACAATTTGTTTGCAGGCAGGAGGAAAAGACAAAATGTCAACCCAACTCAAATCTAACGCAGACGGCAGTTTTGTCAGCCTGCAGCATATTTATAAAACATTTAATCCCGATTCGGTCAATGAAGTGGTTCTATTCACGGATTTTAACATGGAGATTGAAAAAGGTCAGTTCGTTTCCGTAGTGGGCAGCAACGGTTCCGGAAAAACGACCATACTGAACCTGCTCTGCGGCAGTTTCCCGGTTGACAGCGGCAGCGTGTTTGTAAACGGGAAAGAAATCAGCAAACTGAAAGAGTTTGAACGTTCGCACTTTATCGGCCGTGTGTTTCAGGACCCTTCCAAAGGAACCTGCCCGGAGCTGACCATCCTTGAAAACATGGCGCTTGCCGACAATAAAGGCACTGCGTTCGGCCTGCATACCGGTGTAAACAAAAAGCGGATTGACTATTACCGCACTCAGCTTGAGCTGTTAAAGCTTGGTCTGGAGGATAAATTGAATCTTTCGGTTGCAAGCCTTTCCGGCGGCCAGCGGCAGGCGCTCGCACTTTTAATTTCCACAATGACGCCGCTTGACCTGCTGATTTTGGACGAACACACCGCGGCACTCGACCCGCGTTCCAGTGAAAATGTAATGGAACTGACCGAGCGCATTGTGCAGGAGAAAAAGCTTACTACGCTGATGGTAACGCACAATCTGAAATTTGCCATCCACTACGGCGACCGTCTTGTCATGATGCACCGCGGCGGTATCGTGCTCGACGCGGCAGGGGACGCGAAATCCGCGCTCCACACGAAGGATTTAACCGAAAAGTTCAATGAGATCAGCTTGGAAGACGGCAATTAAGAAAAAAATTGAAACAGAAACATAACTGAGCAGGCGCGCTGTAAAACATGGCGCGCCTGCTCGATTTATCTTCAAAATAATTTTACCGGATGTCGGCGTCTTGTAATTATTTCCGATTGGCGATAAACTATAGGAAGAACAATCATTTCAAGGAGGTTTATCTGAATGGGAGCAATCAAAAAAATATTTCTCAAACTTTTTTCAAAAGATCCAAAAGCCCCCAATATATCACTTAGCTTTTTTAAATACATAGGGCCGGGCTTGCTTGTGACGGTTGGCTTTATTGACCCGGGCAACTGGGCCTCCAACTTTGCGGCGGGCTCGCAGTACGGGTATCAGCTGCTTTGGGTTGTAACGCTTTCCACGGTTATGCTGATTCTTCTGCAGCATAATGTAGCGCATTTAGGAATTGTAACGGGCGACTGCCTTGCGGAGGCGGCCACAAAGCACCTCAGCAAAAAAATCAGCGTGCCGATTTTGATCAGCGGCCTGCTTGCCTGTGTTTCCACCGCGCTTGCCGAGCTGCTTGGCGGCGCCATCGCACTGAATATGCTTTTTCATATTCCGGTTAAAATCGGGTCCGTTATCATGTTTTTTGCTGTGGTAATTATGCTGTTTACCAATTCCTATAAAAAAATTGAAAAGATTATCATCGGGTTTGTTTCCATTATCGGGCTGTCGTTCCTGTATGAGCTGCTTTTGGTTCCAATCGATTGGGGAACAGCGGCGAGGGACTGGGTGGTTCCGTCCTTTCCGCAAAATTCCGCCCTCGTTATTATGAGTGTGCTGGGCGCGGTTGTTATGCCGCACAACCTTTTTTTGCATTCGGAAATCATTCAAAGCCGGCAATTTAATCAGCAGGACAAATCGGTCATAGAGGAACAGCTGAAATACGAGTTTAAAGACACCCTGTTTTCCATGATTATCGGCTGGGCAATCAACAGCGCCATGATTCTGCTGGCTGCTGCAACATTTTTCAAACAGCATATCGTGGTGGAGGAGCTTTCCCAGGCGCATGAATTGATGACGCCGCTGATTGGCGCCGCTTCCGCTGTCATTTTTGCTATTGCGCTGCTTTTTGCGGGATTTTCGTCGTCGATTACCGCGGGAATGACGGGGGGGATTATTTTGGCCGGAATTTTTGAAGAATCCTACAGCATTAAAGATAAACACACCAAAACCGGTGTGCTGGCAACGCTGATTCTTGCTGTTATCGTGATTCTGTTCATCCAGAATCCGTTCCAGGGCTTGCTCATTTCCCAAATGCTGCTCAGTATTCAGCTGCCGGTTACCGTGTTCCTTCAGTTGTATTTGACCTCTTCCCCAAAGGTGATGGGCGAGTACAAAAACAGCCGCCTGCTGAATATTCTGCTTTGGGGTACGGGCATCCTCGTTACCGTTCTCAATATTTACCTGCTTCTCGACACCATTCTTTAGCTCTTGACCGATATTTTTACGGAAAGTTGGCGTGCTGCCGAGCAGAAAGCCGGCGGCAATCGCCCGGGTGAACAAAATGCAGATGAACCGTCTGTTTGAAATCGTATATCTTTTATTGGAACGAAAAAGCGTGACCGCAAAGGAACTTGCGGAACGTTTCGAAGTTTCCCCCCGCACAATTTACCGTGACATCGACACGCTGAGCGGGGCGGGCATTCCGGTTTATGCAAGCCGCGGCACGGGCGGCGGAATCCGGCTGATGGACGACTTCGTGCTGAATAAATCTTATTTATCCGAGCAGGAGCAGAACGATATTCTGGCAAGTTTGCAGGGGCTCAGCGCTATCCGTGTGCCCGACGTTGAGCCGGTGCTTTCAAAGCTGGCCGCGCTGTTCGGGAAAGACCGCGCCAGCTGGATTGACGTGGACTTTTCCAATTGGGGCGGCGGCGCGCAGGAACGCGAAAAATTTACGCTTCTGAAAGACGCCATTCTGCAAAGCAAAGTGGTTGCCTTTGACTACTATGGCGCGGCCGGTGAAAAAACAGAACGCGTTGTGGAACCGCTGAAAATTCTGTTTAAAGGAATGGGCTGGTACCTGTACGGCTTTTGCAGGGCGAAGCAGGACTGCCGCGTATTTAAAATTTCCCGCATAAAAAGCATTGTTTCTACACAGGAATCATTTGTGCGGGCGATCCCCGGCAATGTTTTCACGCAAACAGATCAGGCTTACTCGGCAAAGATGATTCCGCTGAAATTAAAACTTGACGCTAATTTGGCGTATCGCGTTTATGACGAGTTTGATCAGAAAAATATTATTAAAAACGAGGATGGCAGCTTTACCGTCAGCGTGACTTTTCCGGAGGGTGACTGGGTGTACGGATTTATCCTTTCGTTTGGCAGCGGGGCGCAGGTGCTGGAACCGCCCGAAATCCGCAGCGAGTTGACTGAGCGCGTAAAAAACATTCTGAAAAGGTATCAGTAATATGACATGCAGGTGTCAAGTTGTTCATGATAAACTTAAGCCGAAAACTTGAGAAAGAAGGATTATCATGAATTATGAAATTGTAACCTTAACACAAAAGACCGTGGCGGGGCTGACCATCCGCACCGGCAACAGCGACCCGAACATGACACGCGACATCGGTACTTTGTGGACGGAGTTCTTTTCGGATGGCGTATATTCCTCCATACCGGGTAAAAACAGCGGCAATACAATCGGGCTGTACACAAACTATGAAAACGGGGCAGGCGGCTCATATGACGTGATGGTCTGCTGTGAAATCAGCACCCCACAGGATTTACCACGTCAATTTGACATAAAAACCATACCGGCGGGTAAGTACGCAAAATTTTCACTGCATGGGAACATGCAGGCAGTGGGTGAATTTTGGGCGGAACTTTGGCAAATGAAGCTGGACAGAAAATTTGATTGTGATTTTGAAGAATACCAAGCCGGAAGCGACTTCGAAAACATGGATATCTATGTTTATATTTCATTGAATTAAATTACAGGGAGCTTACAAAATGGCTGACAAGCTGGATTACAAAAAAGAGTACTCGGATTTATATCTGCCCAAAGGGGAACCTGTGTTTATTCAGGTGCCCGCAATTTCATTTATCATGGTGGACGGTCACGGCGACCCAAACGGGGAGGAATATCAGAACGCGGTCGGAATTTTATACGCGCTTTCCTTTACCATTAAAATGAGCAAAATGGGTGCAAGCCGGCCGGAAGGGTATTTTGACTATGTCGTTCCGCCGCTCGAAGGTCTTTGGGGCTGTGGTGACGGCCAGCAATTTGATTTGCACAGGCGGGACGCATGGGTCTGGACCTCCATGATCCGTCAGCCGGAGTTCGTAACGGACGAGGTATTTCACCGGGCGTGCGAACAGGCGGCAAAAAAGAAGCCGGAGCTGGACTTTTCAAAGGCGCGGCTTGCGGTCTATGAAGAAGGCCCCTGTGTGCAGCTGATGCATGTCGGGCCGTTTAGCACCGAACCCGCTTCCGTTGAAAAAATTGAACAATTCATCCGTGAAAATCACTTTATCGACGACTGCGGCGGGGAACGCCGCCATCACGAAATTTACCTTTCCGATCCACGCAAGACTGCACCGGAAAAGCTGAAAACCGTGCTGCGCCACCCGGTCAGGCAAAGGTAACACGAAGAGAAATCGGATGAACCCGGAATTGTCAGTCATCCGATATCTTTATTTGAAGGAGCTAGAATACATGGAGCTGATTCCGGCCAAAACAATCGTCATCCGCAATAAAACCACAAGCTGGTTTGGCGCCGATTATAATATGAATATCTACAAGGGCTGCTGCCACGGCTGCATTTACTGTGACAGCCGCAGCGAGTGCTATCACGTGGATGACTTTGACCGTGTGCGTGCCAAAGCAAACGCGCTTGAGATCATTCGAAACGACCTGCGCCGCAAGGTGAAAACGGGTGTGATTGCCACAGGCGCCATGAGCGACCCGTACAATCCCTTTGAAAAAGAGCTCCAACTGACCCGCCATGCGCTAGAGCTTGTCGGCGCCTACGGTTTTGGTGTCGCTGTCGATACAAAAAGTGATTTGATCACACGGGATATCGATATATTGAAGGAGATTCAATCTGTTTCTCCGGTTATCGCAAAAATTACGGTGACTTCGGCGGACGACACGCTTTGTGAAAAAATCGAACCCCATGCGCCCCGCTCCTCCAGGCGGTTTGAAGCCATCAACCAGCTGACCGAATCCGGAATTTTTGCCGGAATTCTGCTCATGCCCGTCCTGCCTTTTATTGAGGATAACGAGGAGAATGTTTTAGCCATTGTCCGTCAGGCGCACCGCAGCGGCGCAAGGTTTATTTACCCTGCCTTTGGCGTCACGCTGCGGCAAAACCAGCGCGACTGGTATTACAAAAAATTAGAGGAACAATTCCCGAACAGCGGGCTGAAAGAAAAATATATTCGCCGGTACGGGGAGTTTTACCAGTGCAGCAGCCCAAACGCAAGGGCCTTATGGCACATATTCAAAACGGAATGCGACCGCCTTGGGCTGCTTTATAACATGCGTGATATTGTCAGTACTTACAAGCAGGGGTACGGGAACAGCCAGCTGTCCCTGTTTTAGCAATTTTGTAAAAACAGTGTGCAAAGGGATTTATTCTATGATAAAATAATAGCAATCGTTCACCGGGCAGGTAAGCCTGCCGAATAGGAGAACACTGAAAGAAGGCGGACTATGGGCGAATTGTCAAAACTTCCGAATATCAGCAAAGTAATTGAGGAAAAATTAAATGACGCAGGAATTGAAACGATTGCTCAGCTTCGGGAACTTGGCAGCAGGGAAGCGTTTGTCAAAATCCGCCTGCGCGACAATACCGCCTGTGTGAACATGCTTTGCGCGCTGGAAGGCGCGGTGCAGGGCATTCGCTGGCATCAGCTTTCCGAGCAGACGAAACAGGAACTGAAAGAATTTCATAAAACGCTGTAATCAGTGTTGACGGAACCATGAGGAGAAGTTATGGGAAAAGTATATGAATTTGATGCGGAAATTAAAAAAGTGCCGGATATTGACGGTGCATACATTGAAATTCCATTTGATGTAAAAGCGGAGTTCGGAAAAGGCAGGGTGCCTGTTTCCGCTTCCTTCGACGGGGAGCCTTATGACGGCAGCCTTGTACGAATGAAGACGCCGTGTCATATTCTTGGAATTCGAAAGGAAATCCGGGCAAAAATCGGCAAGCAGCCGGGGGACAGCGTTCATGTTGTCTTTACGGAAAGAACGGTTCAGAAGTGAATCCAGCAGCAAAATGTTGAATGGCAAAGGGGCCGGAAGCAGCGCAGCTTCCGGCCCCTTTTTGCACCCTATTGGTATTTTCTGACTCCCTCAATGTGCAGATAACGGATTTTTTCGTATTGATAGCTGCTTAAAGGCCTCATATAGGCATCGAATGTGTGTGCCGCGACAAAAATATCCTGTGGGGTAATTTGCACCACGAACGGCGTATGATAAAAATGCCCGGTTGCGTCGCCAAGCTGGATAATATCTGCGCATTCCAAATTGCTTCGGTCCGTTTCAACCGCATAGGGGCCTGCCCCTGCATTTGAAGTGATAAAGTTGTATAAAAACGGAACGCCGCTCCAGGATGCCGTCCGGTTATCGGCACCCGCGAAAAACCAGCCGAGAACAGGGGTGTAATTCATTACCTGGCTTCCCGCAAAAATGCACTGGGAAGCGAAGTTGGTACAATCACCGCCCATGGTTTGAAAATCCATGTACATTGGATTCCGCCTTAATGCCCATGTTTTTGCGTATCTCAGCGCGCTGCCCCTGTTATATGGAACTTGAATCAGCATATTCGTGTCCTCCTTGTATCGGTTTTATAAAACTGAACCATTGGTTTTAATTGTTCCGGCTGCCGCAAATACTTTACCGGCAGCGGTTCAGTTCTATATTTATTAGGGAAATGCGGGGCGCATGACAGGAAATATTGCTTTATGGCGCCTTGTTTCTGTGTTATACTATTGAAAAGAATCAATATAAAATCACTATTTCAGCACGATATGGGCGGAGGAACAAATATGGGGTGTGTCGGCAATTTCATCTGGTTTATTATCGGCGGTTTTGTAATGGGGCTCAGCTGGGTGCTGGTGGGGCTTTTATGGTGTGTCACCATTGTGGGAATCCCAGTGGGGGTGCAGTGCTTTAAATTTGCACAGCTTGCCTTCTTCCCATTTGGAAAAGAAGTATATTACGGCGGCGGCGTGGGCTCGCTGCTACTGAATATTTTATGGCTGATCTTCGGCGGGTTCGCCCTTGCGGTGGAGGCAGCGGTCATTGGCGGCCTGTTCTGTATTACCGTCATTGGAATTCCGTTTGGTCTGCAGTGCTTCAAAATCGCCAAGCTGGCGTTGATGCCCTTTGGTGCGTCCGTTGGGTAACGAAGAACATTCTGAACTTAATCGTGCTTCGCAGCGGAAATTTAGCGAAAATAGAGGAGACTGACTAAATGAATGGACAAATAAGAAATAACATAAAAATCGGCGCACTGGTGGACATTGTTCTGAAAAAAGATCAGCCTACGGGCAAGCTGACACGCGGCCATGTAAAACGGATTTTGACCAACAGCCCAACCCACCCGCACGGCATAAAGGTCATGCTGCAGGAAGACGATATGGTGGGCAGGGTGCAGCTGATTGTGGATGCAGCACCTGAAAAATAGGAAGGAATTCAGTATGGATCAGATTGATACAATGTATTCGGAAAATAAAAGCGAGCTGTATTCGCTGCTGAAAGCGCAGCTAAAGGCAATGTTGGAGGGGGAACCCCACGTAATCGCGAATCTTTCCAACACGTCCGCGCTGCTTCACGGTGCGCTGCGCGATATTAATTGGGTTGGCTTTTACCTCATGCACGGGGGTGAATTGCTGTTGGGGCCGTTTCAGGGTAAACCGGCCTGTGTGCATATTGCGGTGGGCAAGGGTGTTTGCGGAACGGCGGCTTCCCTAATGAAAACACAGGTGGTGGAGGATGTTCACCGGTTCCCGGGCCATATTGCCTGCGACTGCGATTCCGCTTCCGAAATTGTAGTGCCGCTCTGCGTAAAGGGGAGTGTCGTGGGTGTGCTGGATATTGACAGCCCGTCCGTCGGCCGGTTTGACGAAGAGGACGCCCGTGAGCTGGAGCAGCTTGCCGCGCTGCTTGAAGCCGGCTGCAACTGGTCGGAATGGAATTTAGGGTAAAGAAGAGGCCTGCTTCCGTGCGAGGATAACGATTTGATGTGGGGGCGTTTCAATGCGTTTGTTTATTGCCGTCAATTTCAGTGAAGAAATGAAAGATGAACTTTGTGCAGGAGTACGCAGGCTGCAGGCCGGTGCGTTAAAAGGCAATTTTACCCACAGGGAAAATTTGCACCTTACACTTGCGTTCCTTGGCGAAACAGTGAAGCTGGATGCGGTAAAACAGGCAATGGGCGGGGTGAACGCCGAGCCGTTTTTGCTTTCTGTCGGCGGCCTTGGCAAATTTCAGCGCGACGGGGGCGATATTTTCTGGCTTGGCGTGGAAAAAAGCGAGGCGCTTCATTCAGTTTACACCCACCTTTGGTCGGAGCTTTCCAAGGCCGGGTTTACCCCCGAAGCCCGCGCGTTCAGGCCGCACCTTACCCTTGGGCGTGAAGTGGTTATGAAGGAAGACTTTCAAATCCGGGAATTTGATAAAGCGATTGCCCCAATGCAGATGAATGTTACAAAGCTGAGCCTGATGAAGTCGGAACGTTTGCTGGGCAAACTGACATATACGGAAGTTTATTTCAGGCAGCTGACCGGGAACGGTGAGCCTACCTGAGCCGCAAGACTATACTTATCAAGGAGATTTTAAATGAAGTTATTAACGTATTCGTTCAATGGTCAGGAAACTGCCGGAGTTTTGTCGCCCGGCGGGAATGGTGTGTTTCCGTTCAGCGGTTTAGGGGTTTCTGCACCCGACCTGCTTTCGTTCATTCAAAACGGCGGTCAGGCAGAACTGCAAAACATACAGCAGAAAATAGAACTGAATCCAAAGGACTTTGTACCGTTGGAGCAGGTCAAGCTGTTGGCTCCGATTCCCGTTCCGGCACAGGATATTATCTGCCTTGGAATCAATTTTTTGGCGCATGCACAAGAGTCGGCGCGCTATAAAAAAGATGTTTTTGAGCGGAACCGCACCGATGCGGTTTACTTTTCTAAGCGGGTAAACCGGGCGGTAGCAGACGGCGGCGAAATCGACGGCCACTTTGACATTGTGGATTCGCTTGATTACGAGGCGGAACTTGCGGTTGTCATCGGGAAAGACGCGAAAAATATTGCGCTGGAGCATGCGTTTGACTATGTACTGGGATATACCATCATGAATGACGTAAGCGCTAGAAATGTTCAGACCGCACACAAGCAGTGGTATTTCGGGAAAAGTCTTGACGGGTTTACTCCAAAGGGGCCGTGGATTGTAACCGCCGATGAGTTTGAACAGCCTCCGGTTTTACAAATTCAATCAAAAGTGAACGGCGAACTGCGGCAAAACAGCACAACCGCTTTATTTATTACTGGTATTGCGCCGGTCATCCACGAGCTTTCGGCCGGAATGACGCTGAAAGCAGGCACCATTATTGCCATGGGCACCCCGGCGGGTGTTGGAATGGGGTTTACGCCGCCTAAGTTCATGAAGAGCGGCGATGTGGTGGAATGCTGCATTGACGGCATTGGCACGTTAACCAATTCAGTAAAATAAATGAGCAGAACGTCCGTCCTGCTCAAATTGAATTATGATTTTTTTAATTTAGCCACATAGGACTGCATTTGGTCAAAGGAACGCACGTCGCTGGCCTCGACCTTTTGCTGCACATCCTGGGGCAGTGAATGAAAATATTCATAGCTTGATAAATCCTGATCTAATAAATCGGATAAACATAAATGAATGGTTTCTGACATAATATCACCTCACGAAAGTCTGCTGTTTAGGGTCTAGAATAGTTTGTGAGGAATTGCCGCAAATACAGAAGGGAAATCGTGACAGCCATATTTTATGCCGAAAATTTTGCTATTCCTTATTTTCGCGCGAACGGAATTTCAAGTAAAAATATCGGCCCAGCTGCGCCAGTACACCCACGCCCAGCCCGATTCCGGTCCAAAGGAACATCGACATGAATCCGGCCAAATCCTCCCATCCGCTCAGGTCGCTCCAAAACACACGGTACATCTCGAAAAATCCGATTAAAATTCCGATGAGGAAAGAAATGTTGGCGATTTTCATTTTTAGCAGGTACAGTGCGGACGAAACCGCTCCGAAAATCAAAGATACAATGAGGTACGCAATGATGTTGCGCGCCAGAACCGTGCTGTTCAGTACAAATCTAATGCCGACAAAAAATGCGATGAAGGATACGATTGTTACTGAGGCCCAAATAATCCAGAAATTCCGTTTTGTAACCGTCATTTTAATGTCCGCCTTCCTTATTTCTGTTTTAATGAAGTTATTATATCATAAAAGCGAAGCTTTTGTGATATAATCGTCCATCTCCGGCGGTCGCCGTGCAAACGACGAACCCGGAGGGACATAAAATTCGATAACCGCTGTGCGATTATGATATCTCTATTCCCATTTGTGGAACAGTTTAGACCAAAGGCGGGCAGGAACAATTGAAAAGCTCTGCTTATTTTATGAATTTAAATAATTTATTAATTCCCTGTTGAATTTATCCAGTTCGTCATAAAAAACGCCGTGGCCGCTCTGCTCAAATCGGAAAAGCTGTGAATTTTGAATGCCCTTATTCATTAAAATCGCAAATTCATACGGGCATATTTTGTCCAGTACACCGTGAAAAATTGCGGTCGGTACATGAATTTGGGCAAGGTCGCCGCGTAAATCGGAATCACGGAGTGATTCGGCGGTTTTAATGATACTGTGCCCTGCGGCGGAATAGTTCAGGGTATTGAACCAGCGGGTAAAACCTTCCGTCACCTTGCTCGCAAAAAACATGCGGCCGAAGTCTTCCGCCATTTGCGGGCGGTTGCGGTACGCCTGTGCAATGAGCATATCCACCGCTTCCGGCGTCATGCCGTATGGGTAACCCTCGCGCTTTGTAAAGGAGGGAGCCGCCGCCGCCAAAAGTACAAGCCTTGAAACTTTGTAGCCCCTGTGCCGCGTCATGTAACGGATTGCAATCGGCCCGCCCATCGAAAAGCCGACCAGTGTGATGTCCGATACGTTTAAGGTGCGGATTACTTCATAAATATCATCGGCCATGCGGTCATAGGAATACCCGTCCCATGGCGCGTCCGAATTGCCGAATCCGCGCAGGTCAACGGAAATGCACCGAAACCCCAGCTGGGAAAGAACATTGAACTGATATTCAAACATATTATGATTGATGGGCCAGCCGTGAATAAAAAACACAGCTTTTCCGCACCGGGGATTTAAATCATAAACTGCAATTTTTACGCCGCGTTCCACTGTTACATAATACAAAGTCATACACCTCCAGCCTAATTTTATGCACGAAGCATCAAAACTAGAAGACGGTTGAAATGAATTCAAAAAGCCCGGGTTCTTGACATGCATCCGCCCGCACCTTATACTTTTATTATTTTATACTCTTTATATGAAATTTTGCTGTGACAATATAAAAAGAAATGGAGCAACCTGCCCATGCTGACCTCCGTCCTTACCGTGGTAGAAAGAGTCCTGATTCTGTTCCTTATGATAGCTGCCGGTTACATCTGCGGTAAGCGGGGCACTGTAACAAAACGCGGAGCGCAGCAGCTCACCTCGATTCTGCTTTATGTTGTTACCCCGATGATTATCATCTCTTCCCTGCAGAATATGATTGGCCAGGTGAGCCTTGGCAATCTGCTTACTGCCGGCGGCCTGGCGATTCTTTGCATGGGGATAAGTATTCTTACGAGCATGCTGTTTTTTCGTAAAAGTCTGAATGAGCGTAAAAAGGTTCTTCGGTTCGCTGCTGCATATTCCAACTGCGGGTTTATGGGCCTTCCGCTCGCACAGGCTGTTTTGGGCGATGCGGGGGTCGCGTACGCTTCCATGTTTATGGTCGCGTTTAACCTTCTTGTCTGGACGCATGGCTATGCGAGCATGAGCAGTACCCGGAGCTTAAATTGGAGACGGATCGTCGTGAATCCCGGGCTGATCGGGTTTGCAATCGGGCTTCCGCTGTTCGTGTTTTCCATTCGGCTGCCCGAGCTTTTGCTGCTGCCGGTCAGCTCCTTAGCATCTATGAATACTCCTCTTGCCATGATTGTCATCGGCAGCTATGTTGCCAGGGTTAATCTGAAAGAAATTTTTCAGGATACACAGCTCTATCTGCTTTCGGGTATCCGGCTGCTGCTGATTCCACTGCTGAGCTTTGCGGTGCTGCTGCCGCTCGGTGTTGACAAAACGGTGGCCACCTGCGTACTGATCCTTTCCGCCGCTCCCACGGGGGCGAATACGGTAATGTTTGCCGCGCAGTTCGGCGGCGACGCAAAGCTGGCCTCGAAGGCGGTTACCTTTACTACGCTGCTTTCCATGTTCACCCTGCCGCTTTTTATTCTGCTCGCAAAACTGCTGTAACCATTCAAATAATTTTTCAACAGATTCTTTTTAGCCGCTGTACGGGGAGCACCGTATGGCGGCTTGGTTTTTGTCCGGCTGCCTGTGAAAAGCTACACAAGAATATACAATTAATTACAACATCTGCTATTCATTCACCTTCGGGTATGTTCTATAATTTATTCAGAATATAACCAAAAGGAGAATTACAGGAATGAGATACGGTTATTTTGACGACAAACATAAAGAATATGTCATTGATCGCGTAAACACACCGGTTCCCTGGACAAATTATATCGGTGTAAACGATATGTGCGCCGTTCTTAGCCAAACCGCGGGCGGCTACGTTTTTTATAAATCGCCGCAGTACCACCGCATCACACGGTTTCGCCCGAACGCGCCGATTGACCGCCCCGGCCACTATGTGTATCTGCGCGACGACGATACGGGGGAGTATTGGAGCGTTTCGTGGCAGCCGGTCGCAAAGGACCTGACAAAAGCAAAATACGAATGCAGGCACGGGCTGTCCTATTCAAAATACAGCTGTGATTATAATGACATCAATGCGTCTCAGACTGTTTTTATTCCTTTGAACGAACCGGTCGAGCTGTGGGATGTGGCGCTGAAAAACACTTCAGACCGTCCCCGCCGCCTCAGCGTGTATTCTTATATGGAGTTTTCGTTTCACCAAATCGACATGGACAATCAGAATTTTCAAATGAGTCTGTATGCTTCCGGTTCCAGCTATGCGGACGGCATCATAGAATACGATCTTTATTATGAAGAACTGGGTTACCAGTGGTTTACCGCCAGCTTTGAACCGGATGGCTTTGACTGCCTGCGCAGCAGCTTTTTGGGTACATACCGCGATGAAAGCAATCCGATTGCGGTGGAACATGGCAAATGCACCGGCAGCTTTGAAAAAACGGGCAATCACTGCGCCGTCCTGCAAAAAAAACTTGTTCTGCAGCCCGGGCAGAGCACCCGGCTTGCCTTTATGCTGGGCGACGGAAAACGGGAGGCGGCCCTTCCCGTAAGGGAAAAATACAGTGATCCGAAAAATGTGGATCAGGCGTTTTCCGACCTTGCTGATTTTTGGGATGAAAAGTTAAGCAAGCTGCAGGTCAATACACCGAATCCGGGAATGAATACTTCGCTGAATATTTGGAATTTGTACCAGTCCGAGGTAAATATCATGTTTTCGCGCTTCGCATCCTTTATCGAAGTGGGCGGCAGAACCGGGCTCGGTTTTCGGGACACTTCGCAGGACGCGATGACCGTTGCGCATTCCAATCCGGAAAAGTGCAGAAAGCGTATTATTGAGCTTTGCCGCGGCCTTACACAGCAGGGCTACGGGCTGCACCTGTTCCAGCCGGAATGGTTTGATCCAAAGCTTCAGGGGAAACAGCAAAGCTTTAAATCCCCGACTGTCGTTCCCACCCCCAGCCGGGATGAAATGGTTCACGGGATTAAAGACGCCTGCTCGGACGACGCGCTGTGGCTGATAGCCGCAATCAGCGAGTACATTAAGGAAACGGGCGAGGTTTCCCTTTTGGATGAAACCGTTACCTATGCCGACGGCGGCGAGGACACCGTTTATCAGCATATGATGCGGATTCTGGACTTTTCCGACAAGCAGGTTGGCGCCACGGGCATCTGCAAGGGCCTTCGCGCCGACTGGAACGACTGCCTGAATTTGGGCGGCGGCGAAAGCGCCATGGTTTCATTCCTCCATTATTGGGCAATCGGCCATTTCCTTGAGTTATCCCGTTTTGCGGGGAAAACACAGGAAGTTGAAAAATACGAACAAATGGCGGCAAAAGTGAAAAAGGCGTGTGACGAAAATCTTTGGGACGGCGATTGGTATATCCGCGGTATTACGGCCAGCGGAAGAAAAATCGGCACGCATCACGATAAAGAGGGCAGGGTACATATGGAGTCCAATACCTGGGCGGTTTTCTCCGGCGCAGCCGATGAGGAACGCGCCATAAAAGCAATGGACTCGGTTGACAAATATTTATATACAAAATACGGCCTGATGCTGAACGCGCCGTCATACACAAAAGATGATGACGAAATCGGGTTTGTTACCCGGGTGTATCCGGGTGTAAAGGAAAACGGCTCGATTTTCAGCCATCCGAATCCATGGGCCTGGTGTGCGGAGGCAAAGCTTGGCCGCGGTGACAGAGCGATGAAGTTTTATAACGCGCTGCTGCCCTATAATCAAAATGACGAAATTGAGGTTCGTCATGCGGAGCCCTATGCGTACTGCCAGTTTGTAATGGGAAAAGACCACACCGCATTCGGGCGCGCAAACCATCCGTTCATGACGGGCTCGGGCGGGTGGGCCTATTTTGCCGCAACGCGGTATCTGCTTGGAATCAGGCCGGGCTTTGACCGCCTGATTGTTGACCCCTGCATTCCAAAGGATTGGAAGTCCTTTGACGTCACCCGTGTTTGGCGCGGCGCGTCATATAGCATCCACGTGGAAAATCCGTCCGGCGTCAGCAAGGGCGTTAAAACAATGGAACTGGACGGGGAAGCGGTTTCCGGCGGAATTCCGGTGCAGGCGGCGGGAACAAAGCACCGGGTCAGCGTTGTCATGGGGTAAACGGCGCTCGCGCTCCCCGTGCAGGGCGGGTTTTATGCACGGAGAAATGTGTGGTGAAGATATGATTAAATTTGGAACAGGCGGATGGCGGGCTGTTATCGGCGATGAATTTACCAAAGAAAATGTCCAGCTGTTAACGGCCGCAATTGCCAAAAAGCTAAAAGAGGAAGACAAAGCCGCAAGCGGTTTTGTAATCGGATATGACAGGCGTTTCCTTTCGGAGGAAGCGGCTAAATGGGCTGCGGAGGTGATGGCGGGCGAAGGGATTTTTTGCCGCGTAATCACCCGGGAAGCGCCGACGCCTTTGATTATGTTTACGGTGGAATATTATGGCCTTCCGTACGGAATGGCGGTCACCGCCAGCCATAACCCGGCGATTTACAACGGAATCAAGGTGTTCATGAAGGGCGGGCGTGACGCCGACGAGGTTTTGACCGGCGAGCTGGAGCAGTATATTAAAAATACGGATTCGTCTGAAATCAAGGTGATTCCGTTTGACAGCGGCGTAAGGAACGGCATGATTCAGCCGATTGATCCGATGAATCAATATATCGACAGTATTATCCGCTCCATTAATATGGACGCGATTCGCAGCCGTAACCTGAAAATTGCGCTTGATCCAATGTACGGGGTCAGCAAAACAGCGCTGCAAACCATCCTTTTGACCGCGCGCTGTGATGTGGACGTTATTCACGAGCGGCGTGACGCGCTGTTCGGCGGCAGGCTTCCCGCGCCAAACAGCAAAACGCTTGCCGGGCTGATGAATTATGTTGAGGAGAATCACTGCGATATCGGAATTGCGACCGACGGCGACGCGGACCGCCTTGGCGTAATTGATGACAGGGCGGAATTTTTGCACCCGAATAAAATATTGGTCCTGCTTTATTATTACCTGATGAAGTTTAAGGGCTGGCACGGCGCGGCGGTGCGCAATATTGCCACCACGCATCTGCTTGACCGCATTGCCGAGGATTTTGGCGAAACCTGTTACGAGGTTCCGGTCGGGTTTAAATATGTTTCCTCAAAGATGGCGGAAACGAACGCCATTATCGGGGGGGAATCCTCCGGCGGCCTTACGGTGCGCGGCCATATCCAGGGCAAAGACGGAATTTACGCCGCTGCGCTGCTGGTGGAAATGATTGCGGCCACCGGGCGCAGGCTTTCGGAAATTTATACCGAAATCACCGACCGGTACGGCGCCTGCGAAATGGATGAATGCGACTTTAAATTTTCGCAGGAGGTAAAGGATAAAATAACCGGTATCCTGCTTCAGGATAAGCTGCTGCCGGAATTTCCGTACGAAATTGAAAAAGTTTCCTATATGGACGGCTGCAAGGTGTACTTCAAAAACAAAGGCTGGATTATCGCGCGTTTTTCCGGCACCGAACCGCTGCTGCGTATTTTTTGCGAAATGCCCACCCTTCGGGCCGCGCAGGAAACCAGCGATGTCTTAAAACAATTCCTTTCTCTTTCATAAATTTTCCTCCGGGAAGGCAGCCGCAATTTGCGGCTGCCTTTTTGGCCGGATTATGTTATAATAGATAAAAATTTATAAAAGCACACGCGCAATTTGGCACGCGTGTGCTGTCCTGTTTTGAATTGAAGAAAAGCGGGGATTACGTATGAACATCAGTACGGGGAAAGCTCCCGGGAAGTTCTCCTTAAAATGGGGGTTGGTCTGCATCATTGTGGCTTGCTGGATTTTGCCCATCGCCGTAGTCAGCGGCACAACGGGGTACTATATTACGAATAACATCAATGAGCAGATTTCAGGCACCATTACAACCTCGGCAAACAATTCTGTTCGCATCGCGGTCAATCAGATTGACTCCGCCATTTCCTCCTCGCGGTACGCCTCGTACAATCCGGCAATCAAAAATGCGTATTATGCCTATCAGCAAGGGAAAGACGCGAACGCGCTGTACGATCAGGTGACTGACTTCCTGAACCAGCAATATAAATATGACGATAAATTCCTGATTACAACGCTGTATTTCTGCAGCGAACCCGGCAACCTTTACTACACGTCCAATGTAGCGTACAATGCAACAATGGGTGTGCGGGATTACGGCAGCCGTGTGCATGAAATGGTGCAAAAGCTGTCTTCAACGCTGGGGACGAATATCGGGTTTATCAATGTGGCTGGGCGGATTTATATGGTCAGGAATATTCTTGGAAGCGACTATAAGCCGTATGCCGTCATTACCATGCAGCTGAATACGGCAAGTTTATTTGCAAGCATTAAAAATGTCGTGTGGGAAACAGGCACCACTATTTGGCTGAATTCCACCCCGGTGGTCTTGAACGGCACGCAGTTTGACCCTCAGAAATTAGGAATCACCTTTCACGAAAACAGCGAAACATTGCAGAACGGGGGGAATCACTTCCTGATTTCAGGTATGAACCGGGGGACGGCGTACAGCCTTTCCTATGTAATCGGAGTGGACAGCTCCCCGCTTGTGGCCGAGCTTTCCGGCTTTAAGAACACGCTGATTTGGATGGTGATACTGATTCTGCCGCTGCTCGGGCTTGTGGTGTGGTTCTTTACCCGGAATGTGTCGAGCCCGATTGACCGGCTGATTGTGGAAGCGAAAAATATTGAGGAAGGCAATTTCGGCATTCAGGTTTCCGGCCGCGCTCACAGCACCGAGTTTCAGTATCTGACGGATGCGTTCAACAGCATGTCGTACAAGCTGAAGTACCAGTTCGACCGGATTTACAAGGAGGAGCTGGCGCTGCGTGACGCGCGCATTATGGCGCTCCAATCCCAAATCAATCCGCATTTTCTGAACAATACGCTGGAAATTATCAACTGGGAAGCAAGGCTTTCCGACAATGTTAAGGTTTCACGCATGATCGAAGCGCTTTCCACCATGCTGGACGCAGCCATGGACCGGAAGGGAAAGCCGATTGTGCACGTTTCTGAGGAAATGATGTATGTGGACGCGTATCTGTATATTATTTCCGAACGGCTCGGCAAGCGGCTGACCGTAAAAAAAGAAATCGATTCTTCCCTCCTGGATTTGTATGTTCCGCGTCTGGTAATGCAGCCGATTATCGAAAATGCGGTCGAGCACGGAATTCAGCCGCAGCAAAAAGGGGTGATTCTCATTCGTATTTTCCGCGAAGGGGACAGCCTGATTCTTGAAGTGGAAAATGACGGAGTTATGACGCAGGCGGATGAAGACAGAATTGAGCGCCTGCTGTCATACGATTATGACGCTGCAAATGAAAGCGCCAACAACCTGGGAATCCGCAACGTAAATCAGCGTTTGAAGATTATCTACGGGGAAAGCAGCGGCCTTTCAATTAAAATGAACAGGAAAGGCCACGCGGTTGCCAGGATAGTTATTGCTATTGACCAATCCAAACAATAATATACAACAAATGGCAAGACTGTCTATTATGTTTTTGGCGGCGAAAGCGTAATATAGTATTCAAAGGAAAAAACCTAAAGCGTATCACAAAAAAATATGGAGGTCATATCATGAAAAGAGTAATTGCATTACTTCTTGCAATGGCGCTCAGCGGCTCAATGTTTGTTGGCTGCCAAAGCACAACCACACCCGCGTCTTCCGCGGCGGCCCCGGCTTCCTCTCAGGCGGCGTCCTCTGAAGCAGCCAAACCGGCTGAAATCACAGTCGTAACGTCGTACGGCGGTGATGACGGCAACAGGGCAAATTACGAAGCGGCTTACAAGGCTTATGAAAAGGCTACCGGCAATACCGTAAAGGATGCTTCCGGCACTTCCAACGAAGAGTGGAAAGCAAAAATTATGGCTGACTTTGAAACAGGAGCCGAGCCGGACGTACTCTTCTATTTTAACGGCGTTGATGCGAACAAGCTCGTTCAGGGCGGAAAAGTTGTCAGCATTGAAGACATCCGCAAGGCGTACCCCGATTATGCAAGCAACATGAGGGATGACCGTCTTGTCGCTTCCCCTGCGGACGGCAAGAGCTACGCCGTTCCGGTAAACGGCTACTGGGAGGGCCTGTATGTAAATAAGAAAGTCCTCAAAGACAGCGGCGTTGAAGTCCCCGGCGCGAATTACACATGGGATCAGTTCCTCAAGGACTGCGAAAAAATCAAAGCAAAGGGTTATACCCCAATCGCCTGTTCCCTGCAGGAAGTCCCGCACTACTGGTTTGAATTCTGCATATTCAATCACGATACCCTTGCAACCCACACCACACTGCCCAAGTCTTCCACAGACGCTGCCGGAAAAGCATGGGCTGCCGGCCTGAATGATATTAAAACCCTCTATTCAAAGGGTTATTTCCCAAAGAACACCACAACAGCCGGCGATGCGGAAACCTTCCAGCTTATGGCTGACAACAAAGCGGCTTTCGCAATCGATGGTTCCTGGAAAATCGGCTGGTTCCAGCAAAACGCAAAGAGCATAGATGATTTTACCGTTACATATGTTCCGAGCCAGAATGAAAGAAAATCAACAGATATTATCGGCGGTCTTTCCATGGGCTATTACATTACCAAAAAAGCCTGGGACGATCCTGCAAAGCAGAAGGCCTGCGTTGATTTTGTAAAAGCAATGACAACGGATGACGTAGTTTCCAAATTCGGTGCGACAGCGGTTACCGCATTAAAGAACGGCACAACAGCGCCGACCGACGCGGATTCCCTTGTAAAAGCGGCACTCGACATGACAAAGGGCGCAACCGGAATCGCAGCTGCAACACAGGACGGCCTGAACCAGACCGCACGCACCGCCTTGTTTGCAGATATCAAGAATATTGCAACCGGCAAAACAACGGCTGAAAAGTCAATTGACGCCTGCCTCGCAATCAAAGGCTAATTACTTATCTCACATATTTTCCTGGTCAATGTTATAAGGAAGCCGGAGAGTGGCATTTCAGCTCTCCGGCTTTTTTAAAGAGGGCGATGATGAATGAATTCAATGATTTATAAACGAAAGTCACCGTTGGTGGTTTTTCTTATTCCCGCATTTTTATTTATGAGCTTGTTCCTGTATTATCCTTTCGTTATGAATATTTACAACAGCTTTTCCAATATCACCGGGCTTGGCACGGCGGCGCAGGGGATGAACACACCCTGGTATGCGAACTATGTGAAGTTATTTCAGGATCCGATTATGAAAACAGCCATGGTCAACACCATGCTGCTCATGCTTTTGACAATCATTTTTCAGGTTGGAATTGCCTTGCTGCTTGCCCTGCTGATTGACGGCATCAAAAAGGGCACGCAATTTTTCAGAACAGTGTACTTTTTCCCGATTGTAATCTCCGCTACGGCTTTGGGACTTTTATTCAACCTGATATTTTTATATGACGGCGGCATGGTTAACCAGATACTGCTGAAGTTTGGCATGACCGATATGATCGACTGGAAAGATGAAGCGCATTTTCTGTTTACGATGCTGACTCCCGTTATGTGGCAGTATGTCGGATTTTATTTCGTTATTATCGTGACCGGGCTGAATAATATCTCACCGGATATTTACGAAGCCGCGGAAATTGACGGCGCAAGCGGAATCAAACGTGTCCGCTATATCACGCTGCCGCTTTTGCACAACGTTCTTTGCACCTGCCTTACGCTGGCGATTACGGGCGCGCTGAAAGTATTTGACCTGCCGTGGATTATGATGGGTGCGGGCATGCCGATGGATAAATCCTGGCTGACAGGAACCTATATGTATAATCAGACCTTTACAATGGGCGATGTGGACTACGGCTCCACAATTTCCATTGTGATCGTTGTGACCGGCGTAGTCATTTCACAGGTTGCAAACCGGATTTTTAAAGAGAAAGATTATTGAGGGAGGGGAAAAGATGCAAACAGCAAGCACAGCGGCGCCCGGGCGGCAAATAGCAGCCCGGCACAAACTGAAGCCCGGGAAAATTCTGATTTACTTCTTCCTTTCCCTTTGGGCAGTAACTACGATTTATCCGTTTATCTGGGTTATTCTGAATTCGTTTAAACTAAAGGGCCTTATTCGTTCCGACTCTTTTTCCATCCCGATGGGCGACAGCTTTACATGGAACAATTATCAGACCGCATTTGACCGGGTGGATATTTTCGGGGCATATAAAAACAGCTTTGTCATTTCCGCCACCGTTACCGTCGTTGTTGTGCTGCTGGCCGGATTTGCGGCATACGGCATGGCGCGCTACAGGTTCAGGGGAAGGGATACCCTGCACGCCCTGATAATCGCAAGTATGATGTTCCCGGTTTTCTCCACTATTATCCCGGTTTTCCGCATGATGTTCGGCTGGCATATTGTCAACACCAGCAGTGTTGGCCTTTCCCAGCTGAGCGTAATTTTACCGCAGATCGCAGGGAATCTTTCCTTCGCGATTGTCGTTCTCATGGGGTTCATCCGGGGGCTTCCGATTGATTTGGAGGAAGCAGCCTATTTGGAAGGATTTAATGTCTACCAGATTTTCTTCAAGGTGATCGTTCCGATTGCAAAGCCATCCTTTGCAACTGTGGCAATTTTCACCTTTCTGTGGTCGTACAACGACCTGTTCACACAGATATTCTTCCTGCGGTACAAGGATGCGTTCACCATTACACGTTTGCTGAATGAAATCACTTCGATCGCCGGCATGAATTACGGTTTGATGGCCGCGGCGGTTGTTTTGGTGGTCGTTCCGGTATTAATTGTTTACATCTTCCTGCAAAAGAATATTATTAAGGGAATGACAGCCGGAGCGATTAAGGGTTAAGCAAAATTGTTAGCTGCGCCGGGCACCCCTCTTCTTTGACATTTGAATCCGTTATCGGGATGCTTTTTTAGAACGGGTATATTTTTTGAAAACAACAAAAAATATACCCGCTTTTGCTATGTTCTGTGCTATAATTTTTGTATTACAATTCGGAGGAAGTCAGTATGTACAAAGTAATTATTATTGATGATGAAGATATTATTGTGAAGGGCCTTAAAAAGGTTGTCAATTGGGCAAAATATGACTGCCAGGTAGTCGCAACCGCATCCGACGCAAAATCCGGTGCGCAGGCAATCCGGGCAAACGATCCTGATATTCTTTTCACAGATATCAAAATGCCCAATATGGACGGGCTTACCATGCTGGCCGGGCTGAAGAGCGAGTTCCCCAACATGCAGATTACCGTGCTCACCGGCTACAGGGACTTTGAGTATGCCACACGGGCGATTCATATCGGCGTAACAAGGTTTTTGCTGAAGCCTTCCAAAATGAATGAACTGGAGGAAGCGCTTCAGGTCATGACGGAAAATTTGAAAAGGCTGCACGAAGGAACATCGGAAGCAAAAGAAAAGTCGGAGGAAGAATTGCAGGACGCAAACCCGGCAAACAGCTTTATTGTGCGGAGCGCTCTGAAATACATAGCACTACATTATGCGGAGAAACTAACACTTACAGAGCTTGCGGAAAAAACATATGTGAGTCAGTGGTATTTGAGCAAGCTGTTAAACAAATACACGGATAAAAGCTTTTGCGACCTGCTGAATCAAACGCGGATTAAGAAGGCGGAAAAGCTGCTGCAGGACCCTTCCTTGAAGATTCACGAAATTTCGGACATGCTGGGATTTACCGACGTGACTCATTTCTCCAGGGTTTTTAAGAAGATGGAGCAGCTGTCGCCAAACGAATACCGCAACACCGTTCCAAAGTAAAGCCGTGATTCGGCATAAAGCGGCAAAGCAGGAGAGCCGTCTTGCAGCGGCTTTTCTGTTGTATTATAATGAAATAAACAGTGGGAAAGCCAAGGACTTTAAACTGTAATTTGACTTTGATAAATTGATTTTGCCGCGCTTGGCGGAATGGAGGATACGATGGCTGAAATTTATTTGGCAGGTGGCTGCTTTTGGGGAACGGAAAAGTATATTGACGGGGTACACGGCGTCATTTCCACGGATGTGGGCTATGCCAACGGCCGGACAGCAAATCCCAGTTACGAGGATGTGTGCCACAGGGAAACCGGCCATGCGGAAACCGTGCATGTGGTTTATGATCCGGAAAAAGTAACACTGAACTTTTTATTGGAGATTTATTATCAGGCGATTAATCCGGTATCGGTTAACCGTCAGGGCGGTGACACCGGCAGCCAGTACCGCACCGGCATTTATTATGTCGATTCCAACGATGAACCGGTAATCCGCGCATCAATTCAGAAGCTTCAGCAGAAATATGAACAGCCGATTGCAATCGAAGTAAAACCTTTGGAAAATTATTATCCGGCGGAGGAATATCACCAAAAATATCTTGATAAAAATCCGAACGGGTACTGTCATATCGGCAAGGAGAAATTCAAAAAAGCATCGCAGGCGATTGTGGATCCCGCCAAATATACAGCCCCTGCAGCGGAAGAGCTCAAAAAGAATTTGTCCGAAATTCAGTATGATGTCACACAGAACAGCGCAACCGAGCCGCCGTTTCACAATGAATATTGGGATGATTTTGCACGCGGCATTTATGTGGATATTACAACCGGCGAACCGCTTTTCGTGTCTTCGGATAAATTCGAGTCCGGCTGCGGCTGGCCGAGCTTTTCCAAGCCGATTGACCCCAATGTGGCGCTTGAAAAGGAAGACCGTTCCCACGGCATGAACCGCACCGAGGTGCGCAGCCGGGTGGGCAATGCCCATTTGGGGCATGTGTTTTCAGACGGCCCGAAGGAACTGGGCGGGCAGCGCTACTGCATCAACAGCGCGGCTCTGCGTTTTATTCCCGTGGATGAAATGGAAGCGCAGGGCTATGCAAACCTGATTCCCTGCGTAAAATAAAACAGGTACTTTTCGCAATTTAGGCGCCGTGATATCACGGCGCTTTTTTCGCGCATAAATCCGTGGGAAATTGTATCAATCGGGCAGGTGTATTCTTTATTGCAGAAAATAATTCTGATAATAAAAATAATATAATGTCATATTTTGGAATTTGTAGTATAATACAAACAAGAATCATTGCTTAAAAGCAATAAATCTATTGATATAGCTCTTATATGATATTTTAATCAATAATTTATAAAGACATTACATTTTTATCAAAAATCGAATTAAGTCCCATTTAAGGTACAGATGATATGTTATGATAGAATTATAAAATATATTTGGGAAATGGGGGATAGCAATGTACCTTGCGCACCTGCGTGAAACGGGCGAGGAGCAGAGCGTGAAAGAACATTTGGAAAACGTCGCCAAGCTCTGTGAAGAATTCGGCGGAAGAATCGGAACTCCGAAAATTGCTTATTTAATCGGAAAACTGCATGATATGGGGAAAACTACGGAACTTTTTACAAATTATATTCGGTACAGCACGTCACATCCCGAGGATAAATCGCAAAAAGGGAGGATTGACCATTCAACGGCGGGCGCAAAGTATATTTATGAAAGATTTGGCAATGGCGACGCGCTGGACCGGCTCACGGCACAGATTGTCGCATTGACGGTTGCGTCACATCACGGCGGCCTGATGGATTGCATTGATTTGCACGGCGAATTTATTTTTAATAACCGTATGGAAAAAGATGAAGAAAAAATTCTATTTCAAGAAGCAATACAGGCTTACGGTGAAAGTTGTTATCCCCTGCAAAGCCTTGAAGACGATTTTCAAAAAGCTAAACAGGAGGTTGCAGATCTTGTTAAAAAAATAAAATCGGTGAGCTTAGGAAGCGATTCCAATTATTTTGCTATGGGTTTGCTGACAAAATATTTATTCAGCTGCCTGATTGACGCGGACCGTTACGACACTTATTGTTTTATGGCCGGAAAACAGGAGGAAAAATCAATTGGGATTCCGAAGCTGTGGGAGGAACTGTCATTCAGATTAGAGAAGGATTTGGAAAGCAAACCGAAAGTAACCCCGATTGATTTACTCCGCAGCCAAATTTCCGAAGAATGTAAGGCTGGGGCGCATCGGGGAACAGGAATCTATTGCTTAACGGTGCCGACAGGCGGCGGAAAAACGCTTTCCAGTTTAAGGTTTGCGTTGGAACACGCCAAGGAAACCGGAAAAGAGAGAATTTTTTACATCATTCCGTTTACCACAATTATTGATCAGAACGCCAGGGATATTAAGGAAATATTAAAGCGGGACGATGTGGTTTTGGAACATCACTCCAATATTATCCGGGATAATGAAGATGAGGATTATACTCTGCTGACGGAAAGATGGAATTCACCTATTGTTTTTACCACTATGGTTCAATTTCTGAATTCTTTGTTTGTGGGCGGAACACAGGCGGTGCGGCGCATGCACAGCTTGGCAAACTCAGTCATTATATTTGATGAAATTCAATCTGCTCCGCTGAAATGCATTTCTCTTTTAAACGGAGCACTTAACTTTTTAAATGCTGTGTGTCATTCCACTGTTGTTCTGTGCACAGCGACACAGCCCCTGCTTTCACAGACGAAGCGCCCCCTGATGCTAAATGAAAATCCCGATATTATTTCTGACGTGCAGCAGAAGTTTAATCAGTTCAAAAGAGTAACCGTTAAGGATAAAAGAATTCCGGGCGGCTATGATGAAAATACGCTGGCAGATTTCGTGTTTGAGCAGATGAGTGATTTGCAAAGTGTGCTCGTTATTCTAAACACCAAAAGAGCTGCCCGAAAACTGTATCGCAGGGTGTGCGAAACCAACCAAAGTCTGCCGGAGCAGGAAAAATGTATTATTTTTCACCTGAGTACAAGCATGTGTCCGGCTCACAGGATACAGGTATTGGACGAGCTCAGGGGCTTGCTGGGGCATCACAGGGTTATCTGCGTCAGCACAAAGCTGATCGAAGCAGGGGTTAACATCAGTGCGGAATGTGTAATCAGGGCGTTATCGGGACTTGACTCTATTGCACAGGCGGCAGGGCGTTGCAACCGCCACGGGGAAGTCCGCTGCAGGAATGCCTACATTGTAAATATGAAGGATGAAAATTTAAGTATGCTGCCCGACATGCAGGAAGGTCAGAACTGTACGGAACGTATTTTGGAAGAATTCAAACAGGACGCGCATTCTTTAGATCATGATTTGCTTTCCGTCAGGGCGATGAATCAATATTATCAATACTATTTTTATTCTCAGGAGAATAAAGGAATAATGGATTACCAGCTGCCAAAGCTCAGTACCAATATTTATGACTTGCTGTCCGGCAATACAGAAGCGCAAAAGGCTTATTTCGGAAAAACGGGAGAAAGGCCGGCTGCGGCATTAAAGCAGGCGTTTCAAACTGCCGGTGAGCATTTTCAAGTAATCGACAATAACACGACCGCTGTTCTGGTACCTTATGATAACGCAGGCAGTCAGCTGGTTGCGGATATCAACGGCAGCTGCAGCTTGGAACAGCTAAAGAACTGCCTTGGCCGGGCACAGCAGTATTCTGTCAATCTTTTTAGTCAGGATTTAAGGTACTTGGAAAGCAAGCATGCGGTATATTTATTGAAAAACGGGGGCGTACTCGCGTTAAATCCACAGTATTATGATAAAAGTTTGGGAGTGGTTACAGAAGAAACGCCACTGAATTTTCTTCTGTATTAGTAAATAAATTAAGGAGGCTGTTATGGAGAAAGAAAACAGTGTTAAATTTCAGGTCGTTGGCCGGTATGCCCTGTTCAGCGACCCGATTACACGGCTCGGCGGCGAAAAGTGTTCCTATCAGGTGCCGACCTATCAGGCATTGAAAGGTATTCTCGAAAGCGTTTACTGGAAACCCACAATTATCTGGTACATAGATGAAGTCAGGGTAATGAACCCGATTCGGACTCAGTCGCAGGGCGTAAGGCCAATTAATTACAATGGCGGGAATACATTGTCCATTTATACCTATCTGACAGACGTCAAGTACCAGGTAAAGGCTCATTTTGAATGGAATAGGAACCGTCCGGATCTGCAAAAGGACCGCAATGAAAATAAGCATTATCTGATTGCCAAAAGGATGATTGAACGCGGCGGAAGAAGGGATATCTTTTTGGGTACCCGGGAATGTCAGGGATATGTGGAGCCCTGTGAGTACGGACAGGAAAAAGGGTTTTATGATACCTGCGGCGCAATGGGGTTTGGAATTATGTTTCATGGATTTAATTATCCTGATGAGACGGCATCCAATGAGATGCAGGTGCGCTTATGGCAACCGCAAATGAGGAACGGCTGCATTAAGTTTATCCGGCCTGAGGAGTGCACCATGGTACGCAAAGTCAAGAATATGAATCCAAAGCAGTTCGACAGTTCTAATTTCAGTGGCTTGGAGGAGTTTGAGCAGTCGGATGAATTCTAAATAAACGGAAAGGAGATTGTCATGTGAGTTGGATATCAAAACTTTATGAAACCTATGAAAATTGCCAAAGTGAAGTCGGCAGGCAAATTGAGGGTCAGACAACCCTGCTGCCGATTGCCCATTCTACACAAAATGCACAAATAGAAGTTGTGCTGGACGCGCAGGGGAATTATTTGCGGGCGAAAATTGTTGAGAAAGCGGATGCAGTTACGATTATTCCGGTTACAGAGGATTCCGCGGCAAGGGGCAACGGAAACATGCCGCACCCACTATGCGACAAACTGATCTATACGGCGGCAGATTATGCGCAGTATGCCGGTAAGAAAAAAAGCGAAGAATATCATCAAAATTACATTGACCGGCTTGAACAATGGTGCAGTTCACCTTATGCAAACGCGAAGGTAAATGCGGTTTTCATGTACCTTCAAAAGGGAACGTTGATTTCAGATTTGATAAAAAATAAAATTTTGTTTTGCGGGCAGGACAACGGGCTTCTCGAAAAGTGGGAAGGCGATAAGAACAACGCTCCTGCTATCTTCAAAGTTTCCAATGCAATGCAAAGCGATGCTTTTGTAAGATTTCGGGTGGAAGCTCCAAACGATCTGCAATCTGCTGTTTGGCTTGACAAAGCTGTATGGGACAGCTGGATACAGTTTTACCTCAGCAGAACAGCACAAACGGATTTGTGCTTTGTTACCGGGGAATATCGAACCAGCACTGAAAAGCATCCCGCTAAAATCAGAAATACGGCTGACAAAGCAAAATTAATTTCCGCCAACGATACCTCAAACTTTACGTTTCGCGGCAGATTCCGCGACAAAGATCAGGCAGTATCTGTCAGCTATGAAGTTTCTCAAAAAGCACACACTGCATTAAGGTGGCTGATTGGAAAACAGGGTTATCAAAACGGAGATCAGTCGATTGTAGCATGGGGGACTCACAATCAAATCATTCCGCCGGTGTGGGATGACACGGAAGATCTGCTGAGCGATAAAGATGAAGCAGAACCCGTTATCGTTACCACGGAGCAGGAATTTGCTCAGCGGTTGAATAAAGCAATCGCGGGCTACCGGCAAAATCTGGATCATTCTTCCGAAATTGTGGTTCTGGGACTGGACTCCGCCACTACGGGCAGGCTTTCCATTACATATTACCGTGAGCTGCAGGGCGACGAATATTTGGAACGGGTTCAGAAATGGCACGAAACATGTGCATGGAAGCACACTTATAAAAAAGCGGTGGACGGTGTTGATAAAAACGGGAAGGACAGGCTGAAAAGCATTGCATTTATCGGGGCGCCTTCACCCAAAGACATCGCCCTTGCCGCTTACGGAAAAGAAGTGAACGATAAACTGAAAAAAGCCACGATAGAACGGCTTTTACCGTGCATTATTGACGGAGCAAAGCTGCCCAGCGATTTAGTGCTTTCAGCGGTTCAAAGGGCCTCCAATCCGGTCGCAATCGAACAATGGGAGTGGAACAAAACGTTGAGCATAGCGTGTGCGCTTTACTGTAAATTAAAAGAAAAGGAGAATTTTCAAATGGCGCTGGAAGAAAACAACACAGACAGGAATTACTTGTACGGCAGGCTGCTGGCCATTGCGGATCAAATTGAAAATATGGCATATGACAAGTGGGGGGAACGCCCAACCAATGCGATGCGCTACATGAATATGTTTTCGCAGCGGCCGTTTAAAACCTGGCAGATTATTGCGGAAAGATTAAATCCTTATGAAATGAAACTCGGCAACAAGTGCAGCAGATACCGCAATTTAATATCCGAAATCTGCACCCTGTTCCAGTTCGGCGATTATACGTCGGATACATCGCTAAACGGAGCCTACCTTTTGGGATTTCATTGCCAGCGTCAAGTCTTTTGGGATGAAATGAAAGAGCGTGAGGCAAAGAAAGCACAAGAAAAATTAAGTACGAAAGAATAACAAAACGAAAGGAAGAATTCAAATGAGCGTATTAAATAATAAGATTGATTTTGCAGTTGTAATTACTGCGAAGAATGCCAACCCAAACGGAGACCCGTTAAATGGAAACCGTCCGCGCATCAATTATGACGGGTATGGTGAAATTTCAGACGTCTGCATCAAACGGAAAATACGGAACCGCCTGCAGGATATGAACCAGCAAATCTTTGTCCAGTCCGACGATAAAAGAACGGACGAATTCAGAAGCCTGAAGGACAGAGCAGATGGCTGTGCTGAACTGAAAAAGCTGCTGAGCCAAAAAGAGAAATATGCGGCGAAGGCCTGTGAAACATGGATCGACGTCAGAGCATTCGGACAGGTGTTCGCGTTCGGAAAAACAGACGATGAAAATTCAGTTTCGATTGGAATCAGGGGGCCTGTCTCCATCCATTCCGCCGAAAGCCTCTCTCCGGTTGAAATCTCCAGTATGCAGATTACCAAAAGCATGAACTCGAAGACGGAGAAGGATCCTGACAAAAAAGGCCCGGACACCATGGGAATGAAGCACCGTGTTGATTTTGGAGCCTATGTGATATATGGAAGTATGAATACTCAGCTTGCCGAAAAGACGGGATTTTCGGATGAGGATGCCGAGTTGATTCGTCAGGCGTTGGTTACACTGTTCGAAAATGATTGTTCTTCTGCAAGACCGGATGGAAGCATGGAAGTAAACAAGCTGTTTTGGTGGAAGCACAATACGAAGATCGGACAGTATTCTTCGGCAAAAGTACACAGATCTTTGAAAATTGCATTGCGTGACAACGTAAAAGAAGCCAGGTCAATCGAAGATTATACTATTACCGCTGAGCCGCTGGATGGCCTGACGCTGAATGTTTATGATGGAATATGACGAAGAGGATTTTCTCAATCTTTCCGGCATCCAGCATTTCGCGTTTTGCAGGCGGCAGTGGGCGCTGATCCATATCGAGCAGTGCTGGCAGGAAAATCTGCGCACGATTGAGGGGGAATACCTTCACGACCGGGCGCATGACCCGTATTTTACGGAAAAGCGCGGCGATGTTGTCACTTCCAGGGGGATGCCTGTTTTCTCCAGAACACTCGGAATCAACGGAGTGTGCGATATTGTTGAGTTTCAGCAATCCCCCCGCGGGGTTTCGATTTTTGGCCGGGATGGGCTGTGGCTGCCCACCCCGGTTGAATATAAACACGGCAGCCCGAAAGAAAACGACTGCGATGCATTGCAGCTTTGCGCGCAGGCAATGTGCCTGGAAGAAATGCTTGGCTGCACCGTCAAAGAAGGCTGTCTATTTTATGGGGAAACCAATCACCGCATGAAAATAAAGCTGGATGGCGAGCTGCGGGAAAAGGTTAAAACAATGCTGCTTGAAATGCACACACTGTATCAAAGACGCTACACGCCAAAGGTTCAGCCCACCAAAAGCTGCAAAGCGTGCTCCCTTGCGGAACTGTGCATTCCCAAGCTGTGCAAAAACAAATCCGCGGCACGCTATATTGCTGACTGTGTGGGGGAGGTGACAACGTGAGAAAACTTATGAACACACTGTATGTCACGTCTTCGGACGCCTATTTATCCCTGGACGGCGAAAACATTGTGATTTTAAAAGAGAATAGCGAGGCGGCCCGCCTGCCGCTTCATAATCTCGAAAGTATCGTCACTTTCGGGTACACCGGCGCCAGTCCCGCTTTGATGGGCGCGTGTGCAAAGCATAATATTGCACTGAGCTTTATGACGCAGAGCGGCCATTTTTTAGCACGTGTTGTCGGTGAAGTACGGGGAAATGTCACCCTGCGTAAAGAGCAGTATGCAATTTCTCAGGATGAGGATAAAAGCGCACTGATTGCCAAAAATTTTATAATAGGAAAACTCTATAATTCAAGATGGATGATTGAAAGAGCCACCAGGGATCATGCGCTGCGCGTTGATGTGGAGAAACTGAAGCTGTCGTCGCAAAACCTTTCCGATTCGCTGAAGCGGGTGATGCAGTGCCAAACCCTCGATCAGCTCCGCGGTTTCGAAGGGGAAGCTGCAACGCAGTATTTCGGAGTTTTGGATGACTTGATTTTACAGCAGAAGGAAGATTTCTATTTTAGCGGGCGCAATAAACGGCCGCCGGTGGATAATGTAAATGCACTGTTGTCTTTTACCTATACGTTACTGGCACATGATGCAGCCGCTGCTTTGGAAACAGTCGGTCTTGACCCTTACGTCGGATTTATGCATCGTGACCGCCCGGGCAGAATTTCCTTGGCATTGGATCTGATGGAGGAGTTTCGCTCGGTGTATGCGGATCGCTTTGTGATTTCTCTCATCAATAAACGGATTATCAACGGCGATGGTTTCCTAAAAAAAGAGAACGGCGCCGTCCTCATGGATGACGACACACGAAAGGCGCTTTTATCGGCCTGGCAGTCAAAAAAGCAAGAGGTGATTACTCATCCGTTCCTCGGGGAGAAAATCGAATGGGGTTTGGCGCCTTATGTGCAGGCCATGCTTTTGGCGCGTTATATCCGGGGTGATTTGGATCAGTATCCGCCATTTTTATGGAAGTGATTTCTTATAACCAAAGGGGGAAAACACATGCTTGTACTAATCACGTATGATGTAAATACGGAAACCGAGGCAGGCAAGAAACGGCTGCGCAAAGTGGCAAAGGTATGCGTCAACTATGGTCAGCGCGTGCAAAACTCCGTGTTCGAGTGCATTTTAGACCCGGCAAAATGCAGGGAAGTGCAGTACAAGCTGGAAGCGCTGATCGATCAGGATCGTGACAGCCTGCGGTTTTACTATCTCGGCAACAACTATAAAAATAAAGTAGAGCATGTGGGCGCGAAGCCTTCATACGATATGGAAGGACTTTTAATGGTCTAAGTGCGAATAACAAGCGAACATGAAAACCCTGGGGGTTTCGCACCACATTTATAAAGAAAATAATATCTATTAAGAACTAAGATCACAGCGCTGATTGATATAAAACCGGAATTATTGCGCAAATTAGGCAAAGTAACGGAAAACAGGCCGTCGCCTTGTCTCATTTTGCTGTCGCACCCCTCGCGGGTGCGTGGATTGAAATGTTCGGCGTCGTGTAATCAAGCACAATGCCCTTTGTCGCACCCCTCGCGGGTGCGTGGATTGAAATACTTTGCATACGTCGTGAAGAAGACCGCAGATAGCGGTCGCACCCCTCGCGGGTGCGTGGATTGAAATTTACCGGGCTTGTACCTCATGCAGCGCATTGACTGTCGCACCCCTCGCGGGTGCGTGGATTGAAATGAGGATTACCCGCAAGAAATCAAAGTAAACGGTAGTCGCACCCCTCGCGGGTGCGTGGATTGAAATCCTCGATAATGTTCAGTTCTGCCGCGTTCCAGCCTGTCGCACCCCTCGCGGGTGCGTGGATTGAAATGAATCCGAGCGCTGGCTCAAATAAAAAACGGAGGCGTCGCACCCCTCGCGGGTGCGTGGATTGAAATCACTATTATTTCAAATTTTGCAAGCTCTTGCAGGTCGCACCCCTCGCGGGTGCGTGGATTGAAATCAACGCCTGAGGGTGATGCGGGTGCTCTGGATGGTCGCACCCCTCGCGGGTGCGTGGATTGAAATGCATTATAATAAAATAAATTAATACGTTTGCTATGGTCGCACCCCTCGCGGGTGCGTGGATTGAAATTGAAAATGTTATTAGTCAAAGAGATATGAAACCGAACGTCGCACCCCTCGCGGGTGCGTGGATTGAAATGAAAATGTTATTAGTCAAAGAGATATGAAACCGTCGCACCCCTCGCGGGTGCGTGGATTGAAATCTTGGGGCAAACGGTCAAATAACCAAGGACAAAGTCGCACCCCTCGCGGGTGCGTGGATTGAAATTTGCGTGGATAATCGGACGTCACCCAGATAAAAGTGTCGCACCCCTCGCGGGTGCGTGGATTGAAATGGGTCAACCTGTTTTGCAACAGCAATATCGCCGAGGGTCGCACCCCTCGCGGGTGCGTGGATTGAAATATGAAATGGTGGAAAAATTTACACATCCCAACTCCAGTCGCACCCCTCGCGGGTGCGTGGATTGAAATTGTTTTGCCAGAGCATGAAAATTATCAAACGGCGTCGCACCCCTCGCGGGTGCGTGGATTGAAATCGCACAAATCCGGTTTAACGGAACCTGACATCGGGGTCGCACCCCTCGCGGGTGCGTGGATTGAAATCTTGTTGCTGTATAATCATCTCAAAGGAGGTGTAGTCGCACCCCTCGCGGGTGCGTGGATTGAAATCGCGGGGCGGTTGCTACACGGCAAAAACAACGGGGTCGCACCCCTCGCGGGTGCGTGGATTGAAATCTTTTGCATATTAGTGAATAACAACGGCCTGTCTAGTCGCACCCCTCGCGGGTGCGTGGATTGAAATGCGGATATAGAACGGACTTTCTCGGTACATATCAATGGTCGCACCCCTCGCGGGTGCGTGGATTGAAATCAGCAAGCCCATATTCAAGTTTAGTTGTATTTCCCGTCGCACCCCTCGCGGGTGCGTGGATTGAAATCTTTGATCCTGGGGTAAGTCGGAGATTAAGCCCCGGGTCGCACCCCTCGCGGGTGCGTGGATTGAAATTGGAAAGGTCATGCAGCATTGGATCAATTCCAAAGTCGCACCCCTCGCGGGTGCGTGGATTGAAATTTTATGCCAAAAAAAGGGGGGAGTTTTACGCAACGTCGCACCCCTCGCGGGTGCGTGGATTGAAATTACAGGAAAAGCATTAAAATCCCCGATCTTTGGTGTGTCGCACCCCTCGCGGGTGCGTGGATTGAAATAAGAACTCGCTCCATGCTTTTTATATCGCTTTTGGTCGCACCCCTCGCGGGTGCGTGGATTGAAATCCGCAGCATCTTAGGGGCTGCTGACCGGTTTAAAAGTCGCACCCCTCGCGGGTGCGTGGATTGAAATATTTTTGCTGAATGCCTGACTATATTTGTCAGCGTCGCACCCCTCGCGGGTGCGTGGATTGAAATGCAGTATCATTGCGGAGTCTATCGACGCGCAAGGCGTCGCACCCCTCGCGGGTGCGTGGATTGAAATCTCCGGCGTTAACCCGGTATCTTCGTAGGCGGCAGTCGCACCCCTCGCGGGTGCGTGGATTGAAATGATAGATATACTGTAGCTGTTGGCTTGGTTCGTGTCGCACCCCTCGCGGGTGCGTGGATTGAAATCGAAGTATATCTGCACAGCACATCGACGCGCAGGGGTCGCACCCCTCGCGGGTGCGTGGATTGAAATAATTCCTATACCGGTACTCGCAAAGTTTTTAGATTGTCGCACCCCTCGCGGGTGCGTGGATTGAAATCCGAATCCGAGTGGTCATACTGCACCAATCAGGCCGTCGCACCCCTCGCGGGTGCGTGGATTGAAATCATTGCTAAATCAGAACACATGTTCTATAATAAGGTCGCACCCCTCGCGGGTGCGTGGATTGAAATATGGAAAATCTGCACTGGGAAGAGCGCCGCGCGACGTCGCACCCCTCGCGGGTGCGTGGATTGAAATCCGGTGCTCCGGGTTTAATATTTCGGTTGCTCGGGTCGCACCCCTCGCGGGTGCGTGGATTGAAATCTTGCATGGAGTATTTTATTTTGCTGATTCCATCCCGTCGCACCCCTCGCGGGTGCGTGGATTGAAATCTTGCATGGAGTATTTTATTTTGCTGATTCCATCCCGTCGCACCCCTCGCGGGTGCGTGGATTGAAATTTTTAATAAATTACTCAACGGTTGAAGTCTGAACGTCGCACCCCTCGCGGGTGCGTGGATTGAAATTATCACAGAACTCAAATCGCAACTAACGCTGTTCCCGTCGCACCCTTCACGGGGTGCGTGGATTGAAATCATACCAACTTCATACGGTATGTCGTGATAAAAGGTCGCACCCTTCACGGGGTGCGTGGATTGAAATTTTGGCACCGCTCAGGTTGGCACCGCTCAGGTTGGCGTCGCACCCTTCACGGGGTGCGTGGATTGAAATTCGGTAATGGCGTGATTCGCACGGCATCGGCACGTCGCACCCTTCACGGGGTGCGTGGATTGAAATATTGACGATTATACGGATCAGGAAGGAAAAACCGGTCGCACCCTTCACGGGGTGCGTGGATTGAAATCGAAGATGCTGCAGGCACAGCGGCAGCGGATGCGGCTAGTCGCACCCTTCACGGGGTGCGTGGATTGAAATATGTGATCTTCGCATGGCAAAAATCGCGGGTCGGTCGCACCCTTCACGGGGTGCGTGGATTGAAATTGCATAGCACTTCATGGAGCAACATTTTTTATTGCGTCGCACCCTTCACGGGTGCGTGGATTGAAATAGGTCTTCGTTAGTCGGCGTTACTGCGCCAACCATGTCGCACCCTTCACGGGTGCGTGGATTGAAATTTGAGCGGCTGCAAAGCATCTTCCAACATTTTTAGTCGCACCCTTTGCGGGGTGCGTGGATTGAATTTTCTCCAGGGTACCAAGGTCATTACCAGCCATGGTCGCACCCTTCACGGGTGCGTGGATTGAAATCAATAATTCGGGAAGCGCAACAATTTTCCCCGCGGTCGCACCCTTCACGGGTGCGTGGATTGAAATCCATTCTTCGCCCTGTTCTGATGCAGATGACTTGCTTGTCGCACCCTTCACGGGTGCGTGGATTGAAATGTTTTTTGCAAAATTTCGGAGCGTTTATCACTGGTCGCACCCTTCGTGGGGTGCGTGGATTGAAATCTCCAGCTGCCGCAGCAGCATAAGATGGTCCTGCGTCGCACCCTTCGTGGGGTGCGTGGATTGAAATCATGGTGGACCATTCCATCAGTCGAGGTTTCCGGTCGCACCCTTCGTGGGGTGCGTGGATTGAAATAAGTCATTCCCCGCGGCCGAAGTAACGGTTTCCGGGTCGCACCCTTCGTGGGGTGCGTGGATTGAAATCAGAAGAACTTATTACTAAAACAAGCCCGCAAGAAGTCGCACCCCTCGCGGGTGCGTGGATTGAAATAGCAGATACACAGGCACACATTTTACATACGTCCGGTCGCACCCCTCGCGGGTGCGTGGATTGAAATTTTCTCTCAATTTTTATCAAATGCCTGCATGTTGTCGCACCCCTCGTGGGTGCGTGGATTGAAATAATTAGAGCAATATAATATTTTTACAGAAAGAGAAGTCGCACCCCTCGTGGGTGCGTGGATTGAAATTTCCAGCCGCGCAGCTGGGGTACAGTTTATGCCGTCGCACCCCTCGTGGGTGCGTGGATTGAAATAAGCTCCTATCTCGCGGATACGGTCAAATGCTGATGTCGCACCCTTCACGGGTGCGTGGATTGAAATTAAAAGCAATCACAGGCAAGCTATTACCTCTATGTCGCACCCTTCACGGGTGCGTGGATTGAAATCCGAGAATCTCGAATCCGTCCCCCGTGTACTTGGTCGCACCCTTCGCGGGTGCGTGGATTGAAATCCTGAAACTGTGATTGATTCCGTTTTGGACGATGTCGCACCCTTCGCGGGTGCGTGGATTGAAATACAGAGCTCTTGCCTGTGGACAAGAAATAAAACTCGTCGCACCCTTCACGGGTGCGTGGATTGAAATACAACCGGGAAGAATTGACTTGTTACCACAAAACGGGTCGCACCCTTCACGGGTGCGTGGATTGAAATCGGTATGGGATTACCTTGCAAAAGCTTCAGGAAAAAGTCGCACCCTTCACGGGTGCGTGGATTGAAATTTGAGCGGCTGCAAAGCATCTTCCAACATTTTTAGTCGCACCCTTTGCGGGGTGTGTGGATTGAAATCCTTGGCGTAGGTATTAAAGTTAGGGTCAACATAACGTCGCACCCCTCGCGGGTGCGCAGGTCAAAATTGTGTGAATTGGACGTATTGCACGAAAAAAGCAGTCAAACCCATGGCTTAATCTCTCATGGGATTGGCTGTTTTTCTATGAAAACGATATAAAATACAGTATAATGAAATAAAGAAAGCTGAATTGAATCACGGAAAGAGGTTGGGGAATAGGAATGAATATCAAATTAATCGCATTGGATTTGGATGGGACGACACTGCAAAACGATCATGTGACGATTTCCCCCAGAACGGATCGTGCAATCAGGGCTGCTATCGAAAAAGGAATTCTGATTGTCCCTACGACAGGGCGTCTGAATTCGCTTTTACCGGAAAGTGTTATTAAAATTGAAGGCATTGACTACGCAATCACCTCCAACGGAGCGGTAACGTATGATATGCGAACAAATGAAATTATAAATTCCAGCTTTATTCAACCGGAACTTGCACTTGAAATTCTCGGCATGCTTCCGATGGATAAGGTCTTTGTTGAGATTTTTAAGGATGGAAAACTTTTTGTGCAGAGGAATTATCTTGAGGCTCTTTCGGAGTATCCAATTCCATTCCTAAGCCCGGATGTGCTGAAAAGAATTCACGCTCCGGTGAATAATTTACAGGAGTTTGTCCGTACAAACGGAACGCATATTGAAAAAATCGATTTGCCCCGTGTGCCGCAGGACCTTCGAAACTTTTTATGGAATAAACTTTCTCCGATGAAAAATATTTCGTTAACGTCATCCATTGCGGATAATATGGAAATTAATGACGCAGCGGCAAATAAAGGCGCGGCTCTTCAAAAACTCTGTGATTTTTTGCACATCCCTTCGGAAAATGCCATGGCGGTTGGGGATAACGGCAACGATATTGAAATGCTGAAATATGCGGGCCTGTCCATTGCCCCTGCGAACGCAAGCAAAGAAGCAAAAGAGGCTGCAACAGCCGTAACCCTGGCAAATGACGAGGATGGCATTGCGCTGGCAATTGAAAAGTATGCTCTACTTGTTTAATATATTAGAGTTAAATAAATACACAGCGCCCTCTGAATTTTACTCGGAGGGCACTGTTTTTTTAAGATTATATTTGCCTATCGGTTATTTCTTTGCTTTGCCATAACTCCGGCGAAGGTCGGACTGCAGCACTCTATAAATCACTACTAAACTGATATTCTTTATATGCTGTATATGGACAGGGGCGGAAGAGTGGTGTATACTAAAAGAAATTTTTGAATTCGCGGAAAATCGGAGCAGAGAACAGTGAAAATGAATCTGAATAAGGAGTAATTAAAATGAGTTTTATCCCAACCATGGAACAGGCGCAGGCCTTATTGGAAGAATATAATCAGGATGAATTTCACTTGAAGCATGCCAAAATTGTTTCCGGCGTAATGGGCTATTTCGCAAACGAATATGACAGTGGCAATGTGGAATTCTGGAAGGTGGTCGGGCTTCTTCATGACCTTGATTTTGAACAGTACCCGGAACAGCACTGCATGAAAAGTCAGGAGCTCATGAAGGAAAAGGGGATTGACGAGCGAATCATCCGCGCCACCGCAAGCCATGGTTACGGAATTACGGTAGATATCAAACCGGAGCATATTATGGAAAAAATCCTTTATGCCACCGACGAGCTTACCGGGCTGATTGGCGCGGTCGCGCTGATGCGTCCTTCTAAAAGTGTGTCGGATTTGGAATTAAAGTCCGTCAAGAAAAAGTTCAAATCGCTGAATTTCGCCGCCGGATGTTCCCGGGAAGTGATTACCAATGGGGCGGAAATGCTGGGCTGGCCGCTTGATGACCTGATCAGCCGCACAATCTTGGCAATGAGAAGCTTAGTTGGAACAATGGATATATAAAAGTGCTTCCGGCTGCCAAAGCGTCAAAATTGACTTTTTTCGTGTAACGTGATATGTTGAAATTACTTATTTTATACTGCGGGACAAGCAGTCTTGGGAGTGTGTAAATTTGAAAACAGTAGAATTAATGCCCAACGAACACAGCGCGGCGAAATTAATCGGATACCTGCATGAAATAAATGAGAGTGAAATGCCCAACCGCCTTTTACGCCCCTGCGTCGTAATTTGCCCCGGCGGGGGGTACAGCATTCTTTCCGCACGGGAAGCTGATCCGCCCGCATTTGCCTTCTTTTCCAGGGGTTACAATGTCTTTATTTTGTATTATTCCATTCAGGGTGACGCGGGCCAAATGCGCCCGTTAATCGATATTTCAAAATCCATAATGAAGATACGGGAAAACAGTATTGACTGGGGAATTATTCCGAACCAAATCGCCGTCTGCGGGTTTTCAGCCGGCGCTCATGTGGCGGCGTCTTCGGGAACTTTGTGGGATCATCCGGCCCTGAAAGAAGAACTGGATACGCAAAACGGGCGGAATAAACCGGACGCGATGATTTTATGCTACCCGGTTATTACCGGCGGTGAGTTCGCCCACAGGGGCTCGTTTGACTGGCTGACGGAAGGAAAGAACGACCCGAAGCAGATTGCGCTTTATTCGCTGGAAAATCATATTGACAGCTTGACGCCGCCTGCTTTTTTATGGCACACTGCCGCCGACAAGGACGTGCCGGTTGAAAATACCCTGATGTTTGCGGCTGCGCTTCAAAAAAATCATATTCCGTTTGAGTGCCACATTTACCCGAACGGCAATCACGGAATGTCCATGTGCAATAATGAGGTAAACAGCAGAAATGACCACTGTTCCACATGGTTCCCGCTTTGCGTCGAATGGTTAAGCGAATTGTTCTCCTTTGAGTATTAATTTCATACGTTAAAAACATGTGAGATTCCCTTGCTTAAATCAAAACGCGAAGGCGGTTGGCGCTAACCCTGACCTTTTCCTGTTGAAAAAAATCATTCCGGTCAGGGGTTGAATATACTATCAATATAATTATTATTTTAGCTTGACTTTTGCAAGCTATGGTGCTAACATATTCAAGTAAGCAAATAAACAGTAAAATAAAATGATGCAGGCAATGGCGCCTACGAGGTTTACTCGTAGGCGCTTTTTTTGCGCGATCTTTTGATTAATCCTGAATATTTTTAAAAATTTAATACAATCGAAAAATAAAATGATGTAGGCAATGGCGCTTACGAGGTTTGCTCGTAGGCGCTTTTTTTATATTGTTTTGCATAATCAATTTCGTTTTTCTTCAAAAAATAAATGTAAGGGGAGACTGGAAATGGATCGTTCCGAAGATTTTTACAGTGTAGGCATCGATATTGGAACCACGACCACACAAGTTGTTTTCAGTCAGATTTTTTTAGAAAAGACAGGCGGCTTCGCAGCCATTCCCACGGTAAGAATCGCTAAAAAAGATGTCGTTTATAAAAGCGCAATTCATTTTACGCCTCTTATTTCACATGACATTGTCGACGCAGCCCGGCTGAAAGACATCATAGCGGAAGAATACCGGAAAAGTACGATTCAAATTGAAAACATCACAACCGGAGCGGTAATTATCACAGGAGAATCCGCCCGCAAGGAAAACGCGCACGAAGTGGCGGAACAGCTTGCGGAATTTGCAGGGGATTTCGTCGTGTGCACCGCTGGGCCTGACTACGAAGCGGTGCTGGCGGGCTGGGGGTCGGGAGCCGGTGAAATGTCCAAAAGATTTTCCGGCAATATCGTCAATTTTGATATCGGGGGCGGTACCACCAACGCCGTTGTATTTCAAAACGGTGATGTGGAGGATGCTTTTGCCGCCGACATCGGCGGAAGGCTTGTCAGGATAAATACCGACGGATTGATTACCTATGTTTCGGAGAAAATTGAATTCCTTGTGGAATCGATGGGGCTTGGGAATGTCAAAGTGGGAAAAAAGGCCGACATTGACGAACTCAGCCGGCTGACCGACCGTATGGCCGGCATATTCCTTGAATTTGCAGGGGAACGCGGCCTTAGTGAAGATACACGCCGCCTTTTTATCGGTCATTCCGATGCCGGGCTCAAAATGAACCGCGTGATGTTTTCGGGCGGCGTGGCAGAGTATATCTACAGCGAAGAAAACGGCAGCGCCGAAGAAAGCCTTTATAAATACGGTGACATCGGCCCCCTGCTGGGTGCAAGCATCCGCCGAATGTTAACTGGAATGTCCGCCGAGCTGGTTCGGCCGCTTGAAAAAATCAGGGCGACCGTTGTGGGCGCAGGCAGCTATTCAACAGGTCTTAGCGGCAGCACCGTTTCGGTGAACGAAAAAATTCTGCCCATGAAAAACGTTCCCGTTATCAGGGCTTCCTATTCGGTGAGCGCGGCGAAGCCTCTTGGTGAAAGAATCGCCGCACATTTGCAGCTTTACGGTAAAGAACAGGTGGCCGTCGCGGTTTGTGACATTGGCAGCCTTGAATATACCAAAATAAAGCAGATCGCCCACGAGATTCTAAGCGGCCTTTCCGGTACGTCGGCGCCGATTGTTGTGATTACGGAACGCGACTGTGCCAAGGCGCTGGGACTTTTGCTGATGAATGAGCTGTCCGGTCAAAGGCCGGTTGTCTGCCTTGACAGAATCCACGTTGAAAACGGCGATTTTATCGATATCGGCAGGCCGATCTGCGGGGTTGTTCCCGTAATCGTCAAAACGCTGATCTTCAGCAGCTGAAAATAAAGCATCATGAAAGTCCGCCGGCTGCAAAGCAAATTACGGCGGCAGGCTTTCGTGTTAATAATATCATTTTATTTCTGTCACATATTAAATCAATATTTGAGGAGGCAGCCTTATGAACAATTCACTCAGTAAATCTTTGTCAACGGTTCAGCTTTGGTCAATCATCGTCGGTATGGTTATTTCAGGAATGTATTTCGGCTGGAATTATGCTTTGAAATACACCAGCCCCATGGGATTTGTGATTGCAGTTGCTGTGGTGACAGTGTTTTATTTAGCCTTTATTTTTAGTTTCGCCGAAATGTCCACTGCAATTCCCAACGCCGGAGCATCACAGGAATATGCAAGAAGAACGATGGGAAATTTCGGGGGATATATTGCTGGTTTTTCCTGTATTGTTGAATATCTGTTTGCTGTACCCGCAATTGCGCTTTCCATCGGAGCGTACATCAATTTCCTGATTCCTGCAATTCCGACCGTTGCGGCGGCAGTAATATTCTATTTGGTTTTCATTGCGATCAACCTGTTTAATATCAGCCTTGCGGCCAGTGTCGAACTCATTATAACCGTTATTGCCATTGTGGGAATTGTTCTTTTCGTTGCAGTCGGCATGTTTAAGGTGAATCCCGCGAACTTCGTCCAGGGCAGCATCACGGAAGGCGGGCCGAACGGAATTTTCGCAGCGATTCCTTTCGCAATATGGTTCTATCTGGGTGTTGAAGGCGGCGCAGTGGCAGCCGAGGAATGCAAGCACCCCAAAAAACAGATTCCAAAAGCGTTTTTGGGCGGCATCCTGACCCTTGTTGTGATGGCTCTGCTTACACTTTTCGTAACCGTTGGCCTGAGCGACGCCACCAAGATCAGCAGCGTGGATTCTCCGCTGCCGTCAGCCCTTGCAATTGCCTTTGGCAGCGACAGCATTATTTCAAAAATCTTATCGTTTGTGGGTCTGTTTGGCCTTGTTGCCAGCATGCACGGCCTGATTATCGGCTATTCCCGCCAAACTTACGCAATGGCACGCGACGGATACCTGCCGAAGTTTTTGTCCTACACCAGCAAAAAGCACAAGGCCCCGGTCTTTGCGGTTATTGTTCCGAGTATTGTGGGCCTTGTGTTCGTGCTCACGCAGAATACAGCCGCAATCATCACAATATCCTGCATCGGCGCAGTGGTGCTTTATATTATGAGTATGATATCGTTCTTCCTGCTTCGGAAAAAGGAGCCCGAGATTGACCGTCCTTATAAAGTAAAGAGCCTTGCCGTGCCGGGAATCGCGCTGGTAATCTCGCTTTTGTTCCTTGTCGCTGTTGCATACGCCAATGCTTCCATGATGTTCTGGGTAATGGTAGCTTACGCGGTGGCAATTGTGTTCTACTTTATTTACAATGCCGTGACGAACGGGGTTGGAACAAGCGAAGCAGTTTCAGCGGAATAATGCATGCAGGCCTGCGAAAAGAGGAACGGAGGGAATGTTGGATTGATACTGAAAACGAAACTTTTTAACAGAGTTTATGAGTTTAAGGATGTCAAGGATGTACTGGCTAAGGCGAACGAAGAAAAGTCGGGCGACAGCCTGGCCGGCATAGCGGCGGAAAGCGCCGAGCAGAGGGTTGCGGCCAAGGTAGTGCTTTCCGAGCTGACGTTGGGGGATTTGCGCAATAATCCTGTGGCGCCGTATGAGGAAGATGAGGTAACCCGGGTCATTCAGGATGCGGTCAACGAACGAATCTACGGGCAAATCAGGAACATGTCCGTCGGTGAATTCCGGGAATACCTGCTTTGCGCCGAAGGCGATGAGATAAAACGGATCAGCGTGGGGCTTACTTCCGAAATGGTGGCGGCTGTAACAAAGCTCATGAGCAATATGGATCTGATTTATACCGCCGGAAAGCTGAATGTAACCGCTCACTGCAACACGACGATTGGGGAAAAGGGAACTCTCGCTTCAAGAATTCAGCCCAATCATACCACGGATGACATTCCCGGCATACTCGCTTCCCTGAAAGAGGGTATCAGCTACGGTTCCGGCGACGCGGTCATCGGGCTCAACCCGGTTGACGATACGGTGGAAAATGTAACGCGGGTACTCAATGCGTTCGACGGCTTCACATCAAAATGGCGCATACCCACACAGTCCTGTGTGCTGGGGCATATTACGACGCAAATGGCCGCGCTCAAAAACGGTGCGCCCATGGATTTGATGTTTCAAAGCATTGCGGGCTCGCAAAAAGCGAACACTTCCTTTGGCATAACTGTCGATATGCTGGACGAAGGCTACGCAATGATGAAAAAATACGGAAAGGCGCCCGGCCCCAATGTCATGTATTTTGAAACAGGGCAGGGTTCGGAGCTTTCTTCCGAGGGGCACAACGGGGCCGACCAATTGACCATGGAAGCGCGCTGCTACGGCCTTGCCAAACGATACAAACCTTTTTTGGTGAACACGGTGGTTGGCTTCATCGGCCCGGAATATCTTTATGATGCGCGGCAGGTGACGAGGGCAGGACTGGAGGACCATTTTATGGGGAAACTTACAGGCCTGCCAATGGGCGTGGACGCCTGTTACACAAACCATATGAAAGCCGATCAAAACGACATTGAAAACCTTATGGTTCTGCTTACGACTGCGGGCTGCAATTACTTTATGGGTGTTCCGGCGGGCGACGACGTAATGCTGATGTACCAGTCAACAGGTTACCACGATGTGGCGGCTGTGCGGGAAATCACGCATACCCGGCCCATCCGCGAATTTGAAAAGCGGCTCACGGAACTTGGACTGTTCGAGGATGGCAAACTTACTGCCAAAGCCGGTGACCCGTCCATATTTACGGATTAGGAGGGGAAAGAATGAGTCAGGAAATTATAGATGACATTTCGGCAGCCGACTTGACGGAAAGCGTAACCATACAGAATCCTATGGATGCGGAAGCGTGCAGGCGGATGAAGGCTTCGACGCTCGCGCGAATCTGCATCGGCCGGGCGGGGCTGCGGTACCGCACACAAACCTTCCTGCGCTTTCGGGCCGACCATGCCGTGGCGATGGACGCCGTTTGGTCCGGTGTTGATGAATCCATTGTGGATGCCCTCGGCTTTTTAAAGGTACAAACATTGGTTCAGGATAAGGATGAGTACCTTACCAGACCCGACCGCGGCAGATGTTTTTCGGATGATACAATCAGCTATATTAAGGAAAACTGCGTCAGCAATCCGGACGTGCAGATTATTGCGGCCGACGGGCTTAGTTCCCCTGCTATCAATCATAATATCAAGGATATTTATCCTATCATGCTCGACGGGTTTCAATCAAACGGCTACCGTGTGGGAACGCCGATCTTCGTAAAATTCGGCAGAGTCGCCACTATGGATAAAATCAGCGAAGCACTGGGCGCGAAAGTTACCATTTTGCTTGTCGGCGAAAGGCCCGGGCTTGCTGTGGGCGACAGCATGAGCAGCTATATGGCGTATGAGTCAAGCTCCTCAAAGCCGGAGTCCCAGCGGACCGTTATCTCCAATATTCATAAAAACGGAACCCCTGCGATTGAAGCTGGCGCTCATATCGTTTCAATTGTGGGAATTATGATGGAGAAAAAGACAAGCGGCGTTGACTTAAAGCTCTAGGGCAATACCGCCATTTATGGAACGTGCAATATGACTAGGAACTGCTTCTCAATGGTTTTCAAAGCCATTTTGAGTCAGTTCCTTATTTTTATGTACAGAAGCGTTGAAAAAATTCTGTTCCCCCACGGATTGGAACTTCAAAATCTTTAATAGAATTTCACTGTAATGATTGACAGATGAAACTTTATTCGGTATATTTAATAAAGATACTTTAATAAGTTGGTTTAATAAATATGGAGGAAGAAAAGTGGAATCGGTAAATCCAATTAAAGAAGAAAATTTAAAGCTGCTTCGGGGTATCTTACGGAAGGAAAGGTCGGCGACAAAATCCAGGTTGGCCGAACTTTCGGGGTTGAGCGTGGTAACGGTTCAATCGCTGACGAAAACCTTGCTAAAATCGGGCGAAATCCGGCAGGACGACATTGTGCAGCCCCAGCTTGGAAGGCCTGCGGTGTCCTATCGTTTTAATGAAAAGGCAAGACTGGCGTTAGTCATTTACATGTATGAAAAAAAGTTGAAAGATACCGCTGCATTCCTTGTGTGCAATCTGTATGGGGAGTGTATGGAACGGACAGAGCAGTCTTTTACGGAAATTGCGATGGACAGCTATAACGGCATAATAGAATTAATGCTTGCAAAGTATCCCAAGATTGAAATTATTGCCTTTGGTATGCCGATTGAAGAAATAGGCGGAAAGATCGTAATCAGCGACTACAAATCATTGCGAAACGCCAACTTTGCAGCCTATATCCGGGACCGATACGGCGTGGAAGTATTTCTGGAAAATGACATTAACGCTGCAACATACGGTTATTGCAAGCGCAATGGTTTCACAGAAAACACAAGTGCGGCAGGTATTTATATGCCGTCAAAATATCCGCCCGGGGCAGGACTCTGCCAAAACGGAGAGATTATGAAGGGCAGAAACGGACTCGCCGGGGAAATTATGTATTTGCCGTTTGATGTTGACTGGCAGACCTTTGAATACAATCAGGCACAGGTAGAGGATTTTCTTATCAAGACGGTAAAAGTGCTGATGTGCATCTATAATCCTGATAAAATTGTTCTTTATTGTGAACAGATAGAAAAAGATGTCATTGCAAAACTGAAAAGCAGCAGCAATTCACCGATAGAGGATATTATGCTTCCGGATATAGAAGTGAAAAAGGAGCTCAAAGGGGATTTTGAGATGGGCATGATCAGTCTGGCGTTAAAGAAAATATTATAAAAATGAGGTAGAAACGTGTTTACAATCTTACTGGTTATCATTTATATTTCGTTTATCAGCTTGGGGCTTCCCGATTCGCTGCTGGGTTCCGCTTGGCAGAGCATGTATGCGGGGCTTCATGTGCCGGTGTCCTATGCCGGCATTATTTCCATGATTATTGCAGGCGGAACAATTGTGTCAAGCCTTCTCAGTAACAGATTGATAAAAAAACTTGGAACCGGAACAGTCACCGCTGTCAGCGTGTGCATGACGGCGGCGGCGCTGCTTGGATTTTCCATATCCAATTCCTTCCTTATGCTGTGCCTGTGGGCAATACCCTATGGGTTGGGGGCAGGTTCCGTGGATACCGCTCTGAATAACTTTGTGGCGCTGCACTATAAAGCACGGCATATGAGCTGGCTGCATTGCTTTTGGGGGATTGGCGCTTCCTTGGGCCCGTATATCATGGGAGCATACCTGACAAGGGGGCTGACGTGGAATAGCGGATATCGCACCATTGGTGTATTTCAAATGGTTTTAACGGCGATTTTGATTTTTTCCCTGCCGCTCTGGAAAAAAAGCAGCTCTTCTTCGGAAGAAAAAGAAGAGCTGCATAAAAGTCTTAAAATGAAGGAACTTCTAAGAATACCGGGGGCAAAGTCTGCTTTGACCGCATTTTTCGGCTATTGTGCTTTAGAGGCCACAACCGGGTTGTGGGGTTCGAGCTACATGGTAATGGAAAGAGGAATACGTGCAGATGTGGCGGCAAAGTGGATGTCGTTGTTCTACCTTGGTATTACATTCGGAAGGTTTGTATCCGGCTTCCTCACCATGAAGCTGGGTGATAAAAATATGGTTCGGATTGGCCAGGGAATAGCGGTGCTTGGTATTATCGCGTTTCTGCTTCCGTTCGGGAACACGGTGCTGTGCGCGGGATTCCTTTTGGTTGGGGTAGGGTGTGCACCGATTTATCCAAGCCTGCTGCATGAAACGCCGGACAATTTTGGCAGGGAATTATCACAGGCAATCATGGGAATGCAGATGGCCTGCGCTTATATCGGAAGCACGCTTATGCCGCCGCTCTTTGGAATAATGGCAGAACATATCAGCATCAAATTATATCCGTTCTATTTAATCGTCTTTGTATTGCTTATGGTCGGAATGGTGGAAAGCCTGAATAAAATCAAGAAAAAGAGCAGCGAATGCCCGAGTGATTCAGCAGCTTCGCAGGCTTGACGCGTCCGGATTTTAATTGCGAAGCCAACCTTTTGCCGGAATGCCCCAAACAGCGATGTGGAAGGAAAAAAAATTATACAATCAGAACTGACCAGGACGGCAGCTATGCTGAGTCGGAATTGGAGATGCCCTGTAAAGAATAAAAAAATCCAATCTGTTGGTACTGACGAATATTGTCCGTATGATATAGCGCGAACGGATAACAATAGTACCATCAAATATATCGGTGGTGAATATATGTCGGATCCTGAGTATAACAATAAACTGATACACGAAAAATCCCCATATTTGCTGCAGCACGCACACAATCCTGTCAATTGGTATCCATGGGGGGAAGAAGCTTTTGATAAAGCAAAAAGGGAAGACAAACCTATATTTCTGAGTGTAGGTTACAGTACTTGCCACTGGTGTCATGTTATGGCTCACGAAAGCTTTGACGACGAAGAAGTCGCCGCGGTGCTGAACCGTGATTTTATTGCCGTAAAGGTGGACAGGGAAGAGCGCCCGGATGTGGATGCTGTGTACATGGCTGTCTGTCAGGCTCTGACCGGAAGCGGCGGATGGCCAATGACCATTCTTATGACGCCGGAACAAAAGCCTTTTTATGCCGGCACGTATCTTCCAAAATCCTCCCGGTATTCCATGCCCGGATTACTGGACATATTGGCGGCGGCAACAGATCAATGGCATAATCACAGGGACGAACTTTTGGAATCCGGTGACAAAATCACACAGGCAATTCAGACAGGGTCGAATCAAAATAAGAATATCCGCCTGAATCAGGACAGCGTGTTTGCCGCATATTCCCTTTTCTCACAGAGCTTTGACGGGCGGTACGGCGGCTTTGGCTCCAGCCCTAAATTCCCCACGCCGCATAACCTGATGTTTTTATTGCGGTATTATAAGCAGGAAAGTGACGTACGTGCGCTTGCCATGGCGGAAAAAACCTTGCAGCAAATGTACCGCGGCGGCATTTTTGACCATGTTGGATTTGGATTTTCCCGTTATTCCACCGACGAAAGGTGGCTGGTGCCGCATTTTGAAAAAATGCTTTACGATAATGCACTGCTCACAATTGCCTATTTGGAAACGTACCAAATCACCGGTGTGGAATTCTATAAAACAGTGGCAGTAAAAATTCTGACTTATATCCAGCGTGAAATGACGGACAGCGGCGGCTGCTTTTATTCCGCGCAGGATGCTGACAGCGACGGGGTGGAGGGTAAATATTATGTCTTTACCCCCGGCGAAATCACGGCACTTTTAGGGGAAGACGACAGCGCGTATTTTAATGAATATTTCGGCATTGTCCCTGGGGGCAATTTCGACGGAAAAAATGTTCCAAATTTGATTCACAATTCAAAATTCTCATTGGCGAATGAGCGGATTGAAAAAATGCTTCCAACCGTGTATGCGTACCGGCTGACACGTACCCGGCTGCATAAGGATGATAAAATCCTTACCTCGTGGAATGCGCTGATGATTGCTGCGTTTGCGAAAGCATATCGAATTCTTGGGGATAATAAGTATCTTGAAATCGCACAAAAGGCGATGAAATCTCTGCTCCAAAACCTCAGCGACGGAAAAAGGGATTTATATGTACGCTGTCGCGGCGGTGAAGCTTCCGGAACCGGGAATGTGGACGATTACGCCTTTACGATTTGGGCACTGCTGGAATTGTATGGTGCTGGGTTTGACGCGGAGTATCTTGAAAAAGCGCTCTTGTTCAACGAAAAATTGCTTACTGATTTTTGGGATGAAGAAAACGGGGGATTTTACCTTACCGCACAGAATGCGGAACAGCTGATCTACCGCCCGAAAGAAACGTATGACGGTGCGATTCCATCCGGAAATTCGGTTGCGGGTTACTGCCTGGTTCAGCTTGCAAAGCTTACCGGCAGCCCAAAATTGGAGGAAGCGGCGTCGCGGCAGCTGCAATTTCTGGCAGGCGCTGTGCAGTCATACCCCGCCGGCTACAGTTTTGCACTCATGGCGCAAATGCTTTCGCTTTATCCCGGGCGTGAAGTTGTCGCCGTTATGGAAAATAGCACTGATTTGGAAGAGTTAAAGCTTCTGCTTCGGAAAAAATTTCTGCCCAATACGGTTGTGCTGGTCATTGATGCGAAAAATGAAACGAAAATTCATAAACTTGCTGAATTTACAAAGGAGTATGGGCTAAAGAACGGGAAAAGCACCTATTATGTCTGCCATAATAACGCCTGTTCGCCGCCGGTCAACGAACTTGCCGAGTTGGAGAAAAGCCTGTCATAAACGAATCGCCTCTGTGCATAATAAGCGCAGGGGTGATTTTTATGTCAAAAGCAAGTATGTATTTTGATCTTGAAAATATAGACGGAAAGCGCGACGCGGCAAAGCTGAAGCAGCAGCTTGACACACTGCCGGGCGTAATTTCCGTCAGCGTGAATAAAGGCCGCAATCAAATCGCGGTGGACTTTGATACAACCGGAACAAATCAGGATCAAATTCGAAAAAAAATCAATGATCTTGGGTTTACGGCTTGCGGGGAACATTTTGAAAACCATATTATGTAGGAGGAAAAACAATGCCGAAGGACAGCCAGCCCGACAATAAGCAAGACAGAATAAAAAAGGCCAATGGGCAAACCCCCATTACCCGTGAAAATCAAAACCATACCAGAAACACAAAAAAACAGTCCAATAGAGGAAATGATGTTTAACAGGAGGGAAGAATATGGCAAAAGCCGGAATGAGGCGGCCCGACCCCAAGGACGCGCACGGCACGGAGAGCAATCATAAGGCGCATCTTCCTAAAAATTCTGCCGAACCCGTACCGGAGCTTCAGGGCAAGGCGAAGCACACTAAGGAAAGGGCTCCGCTGCAATAAAGTTTTTTATCATGAATATAGCAGCGGAGGGCTGTTTTGCAACGCTCCGCTGCTCTTCCAAAGATAAACCATCGGCTTTCAGCCGATGGTTTATCTTTTTCTTCTTATTGGCTTTCAACTGCGGATGATCAATATTGTTGTGTAACAGGGAATCACTTGTATTGCAAATTATCTTTCGTAGTTTCCGGCTTCGGACCGATTTTGGATTTTACGTCTTTTTTAGTCGGCGGTATAATTACCGGCTCGGATGGCTGCAATTGCGATTCAAATAAGGACGGCTGAACTGTGCCCGGGTAAGGTGTTGGTGCGCCTTCTTTGTTATTCATAAATTCATCTTCTTTCATCCGTTAGTTTATCCGGCAATTCGGACTTTATTAAGAAAGAGGGTAAAACCTAAAAATGAAAGGCATGAGCTTTGTTTCCGACACCATTGCCCGCAAAAATAAAAACAGGAAAAGGCAACGGAATTTTATGAAAGATTATAAAGAATATTGAAACAAAAAGGCCGCATGAACGTAGTGTTCATGCGGCCTTGGCGGAGAACGACGACAAATAGGAAAGAATAATTTTATTAAATACTTCAAAAAGCGCCTGTCATGGCACTTCCGCCGTTCGAAAATCTATGATAATTATTATGAAAAGAGGACGTCAGCTTCAAACTGATGTCCTCTTTCTCATGTGCTGACCAACAATTTGTAGCCTTATGAGTTTTCCTCCCAAGGAAATTCACAAAGATTTTATCGTTCAATTGCAAATATCGAGCTAAGAGTTCATGAAGATAGAGCATATACAAATATGTATTTATTCTACGATCTATACTTTATGACTATTCATTCACAGGGCTATATTAGTTAACTATTCATCTGTTAGTAAATAATTCTTGATTTTGATCTCAAAGCATTATATACTAGATGCAAAGAGGAGGTGCATTATGTTTTTCTTTTTCTTAGATGAAAGTTATGTGGCAGTAATTGGCGATATTATTAAGTCGAAACAACTCCCTGATAGAAATCAAGTGCAGCACAAACTAACCGATATTTTAAAGGAAATTAACCAAAAATATGCTGACGAGCTTGCTTCAAACTTTATGGTAACATTAGGTGATGAGTTTCAAGGCTTGTTGAAATGCGGAAAAAGCACAATGTCTATTATCTCAGAAATTGAGATGCAGATGTATCCCGTTAAAATACGGTTTGGACTTGGTGTAGGAAAGATTACAACAGCTATTAATCGGGATATTCCATTAGGGGCGGATGGCCCAGCATATTATAATGCACGAAAAATGATAGATGCATTAAAAGGTTCAGAAAAAAAACTAAAAAAAAGTTATTCTAATATAATGATTTCCATTGATGGTGATGAATCAGGAGTAAGTATTTTATTTAATTCGATTCTCTCACTTTGCTCTACAATAAAACAAAAATGGTCAAAACGGCAGCGGGAGATCATCTCCGCCTATATAGAGCATGACAATAATCAAGTTAGAACGGCATCATATTTAAATATAAAACAGTCGAGCGTGCATAAGGGATTGTCAACTGCTGGGTACTTTTCCTATACAGATGCAATTGACGCGATTGCTCAAATGCTTTCACAGGTTGGTGAGAAAAAGGATGTATAAACAGATATTTCTTATTTTTTTACTCCCGCATGTTTTGGGAGATTTTTATTTACAGACGGATGATATGTCAAAGCAGAAAAACACTAAACTCGTTGGTCTATTCAAGCATGCAGCAATATATGCGATAACTTATATTCTGTTTAGCAGTATTATTGTAGGATGGCAAGTGCTACCTTATTGTATAGGATTGGGAATATTACATTTTTTAATTGATCTTTTAAAATACCTTTATATCAAGGTGCAAAAAGAAGATATCTTATTCTCTAAGGAACGTAAACTATATATTATCGATCAAATTCTTCATTTATCATCTATTGCGATTATTTCATATATTTTCATTTCCCAAGGAAATTTTATCCTAATTGCCCCGTATCTACATAACATTCTAAAAATAGTTGGACTACCAGAATGGCAATTATTATCGTGGGTATTGTTATGTGGTTTAATATGGAAACCGGCAAATATAACAATTAAGAAACTTCTCAAATCATATAAACCGATAGAAAACCCTGAAGCTAATATCTCAACACAAACGGGTGGTTTTATTGGCCTGCTAGAACGGTTAGTCATTTTAGTGCTTTTATCTATCAATCAGTATTCAGCTATCGGGCTTGTTCTAACAGCCAAATCTATTGCCCGATATGACAAAATTGCAAAAGATCAGGAATTTGCGGAATACTATTTACTAGGTACTTTACTTAGTACAGCCTTTGTCATTATCGTATATTTAGTCATTACATAAAAATCCATTTTTCTTGGGCGCCCACTTGGGTGCCCTTTTGTTATTTCAGGAGGTGAATTTCAAAATGGCCAATGTAATTGCCATAATGCCTGCCAACATCGAACTTTCCGGCATGGAGGTATCGCTCGTCAACGCCATGAGCCGCAAAAAAATCCTGAAGCAGTATCTGGACGGCATAAAACACCAATATGACTATGTGCTTCTGGACTGCATGCCCTCACTGGGGATGCTGACCGTCAACGCGCTGGCCGCAGCCGACAGCGTACTCATTCCCGTTCAGGCGCAGTATCTACCGGCCAAGGGACTCGAACAACAGTTCGCGGTGACGGTAGGCGGCTTTCCCATGACAGGAGGTGTTTTGCTTGCAGGAAGAAATAGAAAATCGCTCCGTGACGCTCATCATCAGTGGCACGAAGCTCACGGGCCGAGTACTCAAAGCGGCGATTGCCAAGTATCTGGCTCACCGGAAAGAAAAGAAAATTTCCAAGGCCCGCACCGGTCCCTTGGTTGCCCATGGCAGATAGACGGTGAAACAGCTCGTTGGGCAGAACGCGGGAGTGTCGAACATTGAAATCACCGACAGCAACATCCGCTCTTTTGACCGCGTGGCGCGGAAGTATGGCGTGGACTATGCCGTCAAGAAAGACCGCAGCGTGTCACCGCCCAAATATCTCGTTTTTCTCAAGGCGCGGGACGCGGACGCGCTCACCGCCGCGTTTTCCTCCCCGCTGCCGAGCTTCTATCCGACTGATTTGACTGTGGACGTCCTTATCTCCGCCGCGCTCCGGCTGGCGGTTTACGTCAAAGGCCGGAACGCCAAGAAATTCCGCAAGAACGTGGAATACGGTTCCGCCCGCTGGGGCAAGGCCGAGGATATTAAACCCTATATTGACCCTGTTTTTGAAAACAATGTCATTCTCACGCAGACGGAACGGCTCACTATGAACAGCCGTCCGAAGGATCCCAAAACATCCCAGAACAAAAACGTGCTGGTCGTCGGCGGCTCCAGTTCCGGCAAGACAAGGTTTTTCATCAAGCCGAACCTGATGCAGTGCGATTCCAAGGATTATCCGGTGAGTTTCGTGGTCACGGACCCGAAGGGCAGCATTGTCGTGGAGTGCGAAAATCTCCTGCAGCGCAGGGGCTACCGCATCAAAATCCTCAACACCATCAACTTCAAAAAATCGATGAACTACAATCCCTTAGCGTACATTCATTCGGAAAAAGACATTTTGAAGCTGGTCACGGCGCTGATTGCCAACACCAAAGGGAACGGAAAATCCGGAGATGACTTCTGGGAAAAGGCAGAGACACTCTTTTACACGGCGCTCATCGGCTACATCCACTATGAGGCCCCGGTCGAGGAACAGAATTTTGCCACGCTGATCGAATTCATCAACGCGTCGGAGGTCCGAGAAGATGATGAGGAATTCAAAAATCCCGTGGATCTCATGTTTGAGGCGCTGGAAAAAGAAAATCCAAATCACTTTGCCGTCCGGCAATATAAGAAATACAAGTTGGCGGCGGGCAAAACGGCTAAAAGCATCCTTATTCCCTGCGGCGCAAGAATGGCCCCGTTCGACATTCAGGAGCTTCGTGACCTGACAGCCTACGACGAGCTGGAACTTGACACGCTGGGCGACCGTAAAATCGCCCTGTTCATCATTATCTCAGATACAGATGACACCTTTAATTTTTTAGTTTCGATGGCCTACATGCAGCTTTTCAACCTGCTGTGTGAGAAGGCGGACGACGTGTACGGAGGGCGCTTGCCCGTTCACGTCCGGTGCCTGCTCGACGAATTTGCGAACATCGGGCAGATCCCCAAATTTGAAAAGCTGATCGCCACCATCCGCAGCCGCGAAATTTCGGCCTGCCTCGTTTTGCAGGCGCAGAGCCAGCTCAGGGCTCTATACAAAGACAACGCCGACACGATCATCGGCAACTGCGCCAGCGCCATCTTCCTCGGCGGCAAGGAACGCACGACCTTAACGTCACCTTCCAGGAAGTGGACCGCAGTATACCAACAACTGACTATACACCTGACGATGTTTTTCCCGATTACCCTAAAAATTTGTCATTTGAAGAATAAGTCTTTTTTCTTAAAATGGCGGCTCTTGGATCGATATATTCGAATCCAAAGCCGCTTTTTTATATATAAACCTATTAGCAGAAAAGGTCGCAGAGTAGCGGCCTTTTTTCATATTCAAAATCAGAATTGGAGGTAATATTATGAGCTTCTTTCATTCCGCAATTGGCGTTCTCCAGACCCTTGTGATCGCCCTCGGCGCAGGCCTTGCCATTTGGGGCGCGATTAACCTTCTGGAAGGTTACGGCAACGACAATCCAGGAGCGAATGCGCAGGGTTCATAAGGAAGCAAATCCAATGTATGGAATAAGACAGACAGCCAACAGATAGAAATGTATAAAGTCAACTCGGAAACCCAGCACATGAGCAAGCACAATTGCATCAGTGCTTACCCACGAGCTTTAGTATTAAATTATTATAAATTATAGATTGACATATGTAGTTTTATGTGATATTATCAACTACAGCTATAGTTTAATGATAGGAGAGATACCGATGTCTAATAAAAACATATCTATTTCAGAAGCAGAGTGGCAGGTCATGAAAGTGCTGTGGGAAAACGCTCCTCAACCTCTTACGGAGATCATTGACCACCTTTCTGGCACGGGTTGGAGTACGACGACGATACAAACTTACCTTGCACGGCTGGTGAAAAAAGATGCTTTGACAACTGAACGAAAAGGGAAAGGATTTCTCTACAGCCCTACCGTCTCGGAACAGGAGTGCCAAATCGCAGAGGGAAAAAGTTTTCTGAATCGGGTGTTTGGTGGGTCCGTCAGCACCATGGTAACCAGCTTTATTAAAAGCGGCAACCTTTCCGAATCGGAATTGGAAGAGTTGCGAAAATTGGTTTCCGAACAAGAGAGGAAAAGAAATGATGATCGCTGATTTGTTTTATATCATGCTTTTTGTAACTGCGTTCGGCAGCATGGCATGGATTCTCGTCATGCTTTTCCAGCACATATTAAAAATCAGGGTGACTTTCTATTTCTGCTCGTTATTGATGTTTTTTTACATCCTGCCGTTTTTTAGTCCGGATCTAAACCTTGTTATGCAAGACCAGAAATGGATTCCGGTATTCCTGACGGCATCTAAGGTATGGATAATCGGATGCTGCATTTCTTTAGGCTATCTTATCATTCGGAGCGCCTATGCGTATTTTGCTGTTCGCAAATATGCCCCGTGTCACGATGAAGCTGTTGCCCGTATTCTTCAAAAAAGCACTGCACTCTTGGGAATAAAGAAGCTACCGGCAATTCTTTATGGCAATTTAAAAGACCCTGCCTGCGTAATTTCGCTTGGGTATCCGAAAATCATCCTGTCTAGGAGAATTTCAGAGCAGCTATCCGAGCAGGAATTAACCGTTATTCTGACCCACGAATTGATTCATATCAAGCGAGGTCATTTGTTTTTACAAAAGTGTTTTGATTTAATCGTCTGTATCCATTGGTTCAACCCGCTTGTATGGGCGGCTCGGCACGAGTTTTCAATTTCCTGTGAAATGGATTGTGACCAGAGCATTTTCAAGAGTATTCCGGGACTATCGGCTTCCGATTACGTAAGTTTAATGCTTAAAATGTTGAAACTGGCTTTACCGAACAAACACTATGCGGCGAACGCCATTGGCACTTTAGATTTCATGTTGGCAAGGCAGCGGTTTCAAAGTATCCTTATGCCAATATCAGCAGTCAAAAAATGTTGTTCTGTAATTTTATCCTTTGCAATCGTGATAGCCGTTATTTTCGGTTCTCTGGTTAGTTCAAAAACATATTTCTATTCGACCCCAACAGGGAACACACAATTTGAAAGGAGCGCGGGTCATGAACAACATTGAAATTAGAGGCGTGACGAAACAATACAAGAACAACGTAAAAGGACTTGATTCTGTCACATTTTCTATCGGCAGCGGCGTATTCGGTTTGTTGGGGCACAACGGGGCCGGAAAAACCACCTTGATGAAAGCGATTGCCACCATATTGAAACCGACATCCGGCACCATTACCGTAATGGGACATGACACCATGCGCGAAGGTGACGCGGTACGTAAGAATATCGGATATTTACCGCAGGAGCTTAGCATGTACCCCAGCCTTTCCGTATTTGATTTCGTCAGCTATATGGCTGGACTAAAGGGAATACGGGAAAAGGCGAAAGTTCAAAAGGCTTTGGAACAGGTCGATATGCAGGACTTTTCACGGAGAAGAATCGGACAGCTTTCCGGCGGGATGAAACGGCGGGTGGGTATTGCCCAGGCGTTGGTTGGCAATCCTCAGATTCTGATTGTGGATGAACCGACTGCCGGACTTGACCCGGAAGAAAGAGTGCGGTTTCGCAGTGTTCTTTCCCGCTTTGCGAAAGACGGCAGAACGGTTTTGCTTTCCACTCATCTTGTGGAAGATGTCTACCAGTTAAGTGAGCGTCTTGCGGTATTGCGAAAGGGAAAACTGTTTTTCACAGGAACATCGCAGGAGCTTTTGCGGAGTGTCCATGGAAAGATCAAGATCTTAAATCTAAATGGTGATCAGGAACTATTGGAACTCCAGAAGAAAGCCGTTGTAATTTCCACGACATTTGAGGGAAATCAAATTAAAGCGCGTTTCATGGATGAAAATAGCGCTTATTCCGTTTTTCCTGTAGCTGAAACTTTGGAAGACGCTTATGTTTATTGCATGGGAGGAAAAGCTCATGAATAAATCCGCTTTGATTGCTAAATATGAATTAAAAATGCAAATCAGGCGGATTGGCGGATGGCAGGTGTTTGCTTTTTCAATGGTTCTTGCTTTGCTAGACAATTTCCCTTCGGCGGCTAATATTAAGCGACTTGCTGAACTTCCCAAACAAGGTTATGTCGTGTATCGTTTGATTGGGCAGCCCGGTATTATTCTCCTATTCGGACTGATGTTTCTTCTGTCTAACCGGATTCGTGGAGACCGGAAGAATGGAACGCTGGATTTATTCACAACAGCCCCTATCCGGAAACCTCAATATCTGTGTGGAAAAATTCTCGGAAATTTTGGCTACCTTTTGTGCATGACCGGGCTTTATCTTGCGGTAAACGGGGTAATACAGGCCGTTTTCACGCCGGGACAGTTTACGGCGATTCCGTACTTTGTAGGATTTATTACGGTTATATTACCTGCCTGCTTCTTTATCGCTATGTGCTCATTGGCAATCCCTGTGCTTTTGGATATTCGCCTGTTTTACGCCGCATTCGCCGTCTACTTTATGGCAAACCTTATCATTGTCCCAGAAAAAGGAGTAAGCGATTTGCCGTTTTGGTTCCTGTTGACAGGGGGCTTAAGTAGGTTTGTCTATCGCTTTAATCTGAACACTCTGGATTTCGGAAATATCATGGCAAATCTCGTTTTTCTGCTGGGCATAGGAATCTTTGCTTTTGCTTTTCTTTTCGCAAAACGCCGCTATTGGAGGGCTGAGTAATGGAAATGCCCAATATAAGATTTGAGAGAAAAATCATCGGATTCAATTTATATTGGATTTCCATTCTTGTTGTCGGAGCCTTTCTATTTTTGCGTTCCATGGGCGGCAATTTAATCAATTGGGATACGCTTGGATTTGAAGTAGTTTTGCCGTTCTATACGGCAATTATGACCGGGGAGTGTGTAAAGACCCGTTCTGACCCAATGTTTGAGGTCTTTGAAGCGCAAAACAGATCACTCTTTCGCTGGATTTTCATGCGTTATCTTTATACATTTGTCGTTGTTGGAGTTTTTGTTGTAATAGGCATAATGGCAAATCAGACAATGAATTTGGCTTTCGCTTTTGGCAAATTTCTGTTTATTTACCTGGCCACCGCATTCTTCCTGTCATCGCTTGCTGTGTTGTGTTCGATGTTCACTCAAAGTTCCCACGCCGCAGTAGCCGTCTGCGGGGTTTATTGGTTATTTAGTATGCTGACCAGAAGTTTACTAAGAATATCGTTTGTTCCGTATATATATCTGTTTATATGCTTCGTAGACGAAAGCGGTCTAATTTGGTTTCTGAACAAATGCATTTTGACAGTCATAGGAATTGTAATGTGGCTGATTGTTTGGTTTTTATGCAAAAAGCGTATAGCCATTACACAATAACAAATTCAAAGCGGATATATCCGCCAAACAAAAAAACACAAGTTTGGCGGATTCATTCTCATGTCTAAAAAAGCAACAGTAGTCCTCCAAACTCGTGGGTCTGGAGGATTTTTATGTCCGTATGTTTTTTCAAAGCAATCCGACCGCTTTCATGCGTCCGGGCGTGACCAGCGGATATCAAATATTTTCGCATAGCTTATGGTGACGTGTCAAAAAAGTCTGCATTATTCTGCGGATAATTCCAGTCGTAACAACAGTTATAAACTGATATATTGGCCTTTAGCTATCCCATTCCCAGCAAGGCATACCACATAACCTTCCACTGCTTCTGAATTAGCTAAAATCTCTATAGATGAGTCTGAAAATTTGCCTTCATATGATGACAACAGATTTTTTACGTTATTAATAAACAAATCCCATTTTTGATTTTTATCTATATGAAAAATAACTTTAAGATTCATAAAACATTATCCTTTCTGATTGCTTTTAGCCGCAAAGAGGTAGGCATGACTCTTCGGCCATTAAAAAAAATAAAAAAGTGCTTTTCTATTTTAGCTTGTCGCTTGTCTTTCATCGTTCACCTCTCAATTATGCTACTATAGAATATCATAAACAAACTGTGAAGTTCAAAGGGATGATATGCTCATTAAAGATTGTATTGACGAATGGCTAAATATATCGCCTTACCTTATTCATATAATTTTTGTACTCATCTCCAAATTCCTTTATGCACCATCTTTCTTCAGACAGGATAATCCAATGCGCAGATATTTGAAAGACTATCAGTATAGCAAATAATAACAGTGATTGAGTAAGCGCTACACAGCCTAGAAAATATATAAAATATGCCACATACATTGGGTTACGAGAAATCCGATATAATCCATTAACATTGATGCCATTCTCCGCAGGTTTTGCAAAATCAATTACAGATACAAGACACAGCAAAACTCCAAATCCCAATATCACCAAACCTGCGTATAACCAATTCGTTTCAGTTGTGATCTTAAGAAAGAATAGATAGACAAAAATCAAAGTAGTTGAAATCTGATAAAACCAGTACGCAGCTTTTTCCCTTCCAATTAGCGGAGCAAAGAAAGCTGCACGTTTTATCCCTTCTTGGCTTATTAAACTTAAAAGTCCAAATCTTATCAGCAAAAATGGAATTAACAAAAAAAATCCGCTCATTTTATCTCCTTAAGCTTAACTTGCCAATTACATATAAAACATGTTCTCAATGAGTGTCATAAACAAACTGCGAAGTTCAAGATGGGGAAGAAGCGCCCCAGTTTGCTCATACACAGATATCACTATATATCTCTTCTCATCAAACGAAAGCTTTGAGCTGCAGGTCCTACATCAGGTTGTCCTGCAAGAAAAACAGCTAAATCCATAACATCTTCCGGCGCTTTTATCCATTCACCACTTATTGAAAATGCTGAACCTTTATCTTTTATAATTCTGCTAATAAAAGTCAAGAAAGATAAACATTGTAAACCCCTGCAGCAGTGGCATTTGACAGTAATTACATCAACTGATAGAATTATATCACAACATGAACTATCTTAACACTCAAAGAAAAGCGGCTGGAACGATACCAATGGCGTTTTGCTCAATTATAGACATATATTCTTCTACATTGTACCTCGCGGCAGAAATAATACAATTTACAATAGCTAAAATTGGAACATAAATATCTAAAGCGGTTGTGATACAATAAAAAAAGTATTTAGAGTCTTGAAATAGATGGAGAACAATGCAATGGAAAAAGCGGAGAAAAAAATTCAGATCGGATGTGCAAACTGCAAAAATAGCACCTGGTGCACGGCAACTATCCCCCTGTTCGGCACACTTCCGAATGATATTCAGAAAAGACTCACAGAGCATGCCGTGCAGACGACTAGGGCAAAAGGCACCACCCTATTTCAAGTAGGCGAAAAAGTGGATTCTGTTCTGATTATTCGAAAAGGAAGGATCAAGCTCTGTAAGTACGATACGGATGGAAACGAATATATTCTCGACATCATTCACGATGGAGACGCCATATGGGAAAATCTTTTTCTGGAAGAGGCCGTTTTTCCGTATTCAGCAATTTGCCTGTCCAAAGTAGATCTGTGTGAGATACGAAAAAGCGAATTCATACAATTTCTCGCAGACCGTCCGGGCATCGCGATGAATCTCATTTCACTTCTTTCCCTCCGGCTCAAGGATTCCAACGAAAAGGCGCTGCTGCTTTCCATCCATGACCCGACGGTGCGGCTTGCAGGATTTTTGTTAGACCGGGATATCCGGTGCGTCGGGCCGGAGATTAAGCTGAAGCTGGATGATATCGCCGCCAGTGTAGGACTGCGTCCGGAGACGGTCAGCAGGATTCTGAGCAAGTTTGAAAAAGCACATTTTGTGAAACGGCTCGGCCAGGGGAAAATTCTGGTCACGGATCGCGGTGAACTGAAGAAAGTCTATGAAGCCAGCCAGCCGGTAAAGTGATCCGGAAAACAATCCAAATATTTCATATAGCGGCCTCAGTGGCTTGCCGTCTGTAAATTTTCAGGGGGCAAGCCTTTTTTGTGCTTTGTCGAGAGGATGAATTTTTTAATCAAATTTGATTTGAATCAAAGAATAGAAACCAAACTGCGAGTATGATTAACCTATCAGAAAGGAGGATCCATATGATTAGAGGAGCAATCCATTCCACTGAATCCTTTGGCTCCGTTGACGGCCCCGGGATTCGATTCGTTATCTTTTTCAAGGGATGCATGATGCGCTGCCGTTATTGCCACAACGCCGATACGTGGGATCCTCATTCCAACGATCTGCGCACGGCGGATGAACTTCTGGACCAGGCTGAGCGATACCGAAGCTATTGGGGAAAAGAAGGCGGCATTACTGTCAGCGGCGGTGAACCGCTTTTGCAGATCGATTTTCTTCTGGATTTGTTTCGGAAAGCAAAAATACGGGGAATCAATACCGCTATTGACACGGCCGGTCAGCCGTTTACGCATGAAGAACCGTTCTTTTCGAAGTTTCAGGAACTGACGCGATACACGGACCTTTTCCTGATGGATATCAAGCATATCGATCCCGTGGAGCATCAAAAGCTGACAGGCCAACCGAATGATAACATCATCGACCTGTTCCGCTATTTGTCCGAGAGTGGCAAACCTGTCTGGATTCGGCATGTGCTTGTTCCGGGGATTACGGACGATGATGTCTGGCTGCGGAAAACTCGGGAATTTATTATAACATTAAAAAACGTGAAGAAGATTGAAGTACTCCCCTACCACTCTATGGGGGAATACAAGTGGGAAAAGCTCGGCATACCCTATTCTCTGGCGGGAGTGAAGTCGCCCGGGGCGGATCGCTTGGAAAACGCCCGACGTATTCTTTGTGGTGAAAGCATCGCCTTGGGCACACCGGAAAAAGCTGCTGGTAAAATTTGATCACAATCAAGGAATCTGCTGATCATATCAGCTAAACTATAAGCCAGAATTGCAGAGAAAACTGAATTCAGTCCAAGAAAGGAGATTTTTATATGAAACAGGAATGGAGGAACTTTAAAGGTTCCCACTGGACAGATGACGTCAATGTGAGGGATTTTATCCAGAATAACTATACGCAGTACGACGGGGACCAGAGCTTTCTGGAGGACCCGACCGATGCGACGAACAAGCTCTGGGGAAAAGTTCAGGAATTGCAGAAGCAGGAAAGAGCACAGAACGGCGTGCTGGATATGGAGACGAAAATTGTCTCCGGTATCACCGCCTATGGGCCAGCCTATATAGACGGCGACTTAAAAAGCCTTGAAAAAGTGGTGGGCCTGCAAACGGATAAACCCCTGAAAAGGGCGTTCATGCCCTACGGCGGAATCAAGATGGCGCAGGAAGCCTGCACCACCTACGGCTATACGCCAGACCCGGAACTGGATAAGATTTTCACTGAATACCACAAAACGCACAATCAGGCGGTTTTTGACGTGTATACGCCTGAAATGAAGAAGGCTCGCCACAACAAGATCATCACCGGTCTTCCGGATACTTACGGGCGTGGGCGCATCGTCGGTGATTACCGCCGTGTCGCACTCTATGGCATCGAATTTCTGATTGCAGAGAAGAAAGAGGACTTTTCCAACTGCGGCTCCGGAACCATGACGGACGAAGTAATTCGCCAGAAGGAGGAGCTTTCCGATCAGATTAAGGCATTGCGGCAGATTCAGGAAATGGCGGCGAGCTACGGCTTCGATATTTCAAAGCCGGCAAACAACGCGGGGGAAGCCGTCCAGTGGCTGTACTTCGGATATTTGGCAGCGGTCAAGAGCCAGAACGGCGCGGCAATGAGTGTTGGCCGTGTGTCTACATTTCTTGATATCTATATTCAGCGTGATTTGGAGGAAGGAACGCTTACCGAAAAGGAAGCGCAGGAACTGATTGACCATCTGGTATTAAAACTCAGAATGGTGAAATTTGCCCGGATTCCTTCTTACAATCAGCTGTTTTCCGGAGACCCCGTCTGGGCCACGTTGGAAACAGCAGGTCTCGGCATGGACGGCCGCCACATGGTGACCAAAAATGACTACCGATTCCTGCACACGCTGGAAGATATGGGGCCCGCGCCGGAACCTAACCTCACCGTTCTTTATTCTTCAAAGCTTCCGGAAAACTATAAGAAATACGCGGCTGCCATTTCCGTTAAAACAAGCTCCATTCAATATGAAAATGACGACGTGATGCGTCCAATCTGGGGCGACGATTACAGCATCTGCTGCTGTGTCTCCGCGACGCAGACCGGCAAAGAAATGCAGTTTTTTGGGGCAAGGGCAAATCTTGCCAAGTGTCTGTTGTACGCCATCAACGGGGGTGTGGACGAAAGGACCGGCCAGCAGGTGGGTCCTGCTTACAAACCCGTTATATCTGAAGTCCTCGACTATGGAGATGTGATGGCAAAGTACGATGTCATGATGGATTGGCTGGCGGGACTGTACGTAAACGTTCTGAATCTGATTCAGTATATGCATGACAAATATTACTACGAAGCGGCAGAAATGGCGCTGATTGATACCAATGTTAGGAGAACGTTCGCGACCGGAATCGCAGGTTTCTCACATGTGGTCGATTCCCTTTCCGCCATTCAGTACGCCAAGGTAATTCCCATACGTGATGAAAGCGGCGTTGCGGTGGACTTCAAGATCGAAGGAGAGTTTCCGCGTTACGGAAATGACGATGACCGGGCCGATGATATTGCCGTGTGGCTTCTGAAGGCCTTCATGAAAAAACTTCGGAAATATCATACCTACCGTGATTCGGAGCCTACAACGTCTATTCTTACGATTACATCTAATGTTGTGTACGGCAAGAATACAGGTACGCTGCCCGACGGGAGACAGGCAGGAACACCGTTGGCACCCGGTGCAAATCCTTCCTACGGTGCGGAGCAAAACGGACTTCTTGCATCCCTCAACTCCGTTGCAAAACTGCCTTACGAGTACGCGCTTGATGGAATTTCCAACACGCAGACCATCAGCCCAGGCACGCTGGGACATACGGAGGCAGAACAGAGTGAAACTCTTTCGCATGTGCTTGATGGATATTTTGACCGTGGTGCACATCATCTTAACGTTAATGTCTTCGGTGTTGAAAAGCTGAAAGATGCAATGGAGCATCCGGAGAATCCGGAGTATGCGAATTTTACGATCCGTGTGTCGGGATATGCGGTGAAATTCATTGATCTCACAAGAGAACAGCAGCTTGACGTCATCGCGAGAACTTGCCACAGCAAAATGTAATCTATACAGCCGTCGCCTCCACCCAGAAATGGGGGAAGCAACGGCTGTATTATAACAGTCAGAAATAATCAGACCGGATTTTCATATAGATTATAAACATAATGCGAAGTTCAAAAGGAAGGGGAAACGACAACAGTTAAACATTATGCGAAGTTCAGTATGAATCTTACGCCCTGATAACAATACACTGCTTTTCTAACATTTTAATATCATTGGTTATTCCTGAACGCAACAATGCAGCGCCTACTAAAGAATATGGATTCTCAACGGTTACGTCAGATCGTATTGACCCTGAATTCAATTTCTCAGAGAACTTCCTTGCTGCAATAACTGCATCTTCGCAATGAGATTTCCCTTTGAATTTTGATGTCACAAAAGCTTCCCAAATCAAAAGATTTTCATTACCTCTTAGCAAGTTATCAATCGCGAAGGTTGTTTTGAAGGGATATATTGACTTCTTTTTTAATTCGGAAAGAATCCATAATACTTCGGCTAAACCTGTTGTAAGTGATCCACTGCCAGCACCTGCGGACCACGCCCTTGCTCCTTCTCCCATTCTTGCCGAGGTTAACATAACTGGGTCAGATGGAAGATTAATAAATAGCGGGCACTCAAATCCTAAGCACACCTTATTGTTTTGAGCAAGGTCAAAATCAATTGCGTCTACTAAAGTATGTATAGAAGTATCTGTATCGACTTGATTTATATCATTTGCTAATCTTGCCCATGCAAAATTCTTATTTTTAATCGATCCAATATCTGCTGCATAAACAATAATCATAGTTTAATCCTCTCAGAATCAGCAATAAACCATAAACACAAGCCTTCAAGCTGGGCAGTGATTTTTTCCCATTCACAGTCTAAATTCAAGGTACGCAGGCTGATTTTATTTCCACCCATGGTAAATGTGTGGTCAGGGGTTAATGCCTCATTCGTTTTGGCATACAGTAGTACGCCTGCCACATTGCCGTTTCCAGCTTTATCACTGTTTTTTACATAGGTAAAAATTTGATAGATGTTGCTGGAAATAAATGTTGTGCTATTAAACAGACTATTTATCTGCATGGTATTGCTGTAATATTTTGTATCAATAATCAGCTTGCGTTCTCCATTTGAAAGAGTGATATCTGTTTTCATGGCTGGCAGCAAGCTCTTATCTTCAAAGCTGGGAATATCCCAGTCTATGTAAGAAGCTGCCGGATGCAGTTCCGGATGATGACGACGATAATAAGCAAGAACAAAATGTTCGTATAATCGATGCATTTCCTCATCCTGAAGCCAAGAGGACAACTGATAATCGCCTTTTTGAGTTGTCTGGAGAAAACCTTTTATAACCAAATAACAGATGTTGATAAGCGCGCGGTAAGACGAATTGTTCCTGTGATATTTGACAGCATCCCAGTGGATTGAACGGCAATCAATATCCGACACATTGCTAAAGTAGAGCAGCAATTTACGTAGTCCTTTTTTGTTGTCTGGTTTTACGTTTCCGTGGCGAATAAGCAAAACAAGTGTGCTCTTTATGATTCGATTTAGGAGAGTATTTTCCGTAAATTCATCATAAGCGCATACTAGTTTCCCTTGAGTCATAGATTGAGTCTTTATTATTTCTGAAATGCGTATTTGACCGCGTAATCCCGCAAGTGATTCCTCCAACGGCACATAGTCTCTATTGAGTCCACGTTTGATCTGGCCGCTAACCCCCAGACACAGGATCGCCGCAAATAAATCGTGGATATTGTCAAATTCCTCACTAGACAGTTTTTCATATCCGTTTTCTTTCAAACTTTGATAAGCATATGATAGCATATAGTAGATGTTTTTGATCCGAATATTATCAGCCATTGATCGCATCCCTCAGTCGCAACGCCCAGCTTTCAATTTTTGAAGGCTCGTCAAACCAATACTCTTGCAGCAAGGGCAACAATTCAAATTCTACAACTGAGGAAAGCCATGTATTATCAATCACATCAGAGGTACAAAAATAACTATGACCGATGCGGAATCCTGCACCGAGGGAAGCATCTTGAGCAATTTCCTTATTCAGCGCTTCAATTGTGGAGATGAGCTTGTCAAACTTTGGGTTCTGTATTGCGATCTGTCGTGTCTTGAAACCATCGGTAGAGAATGCTGGTTCCATATCAAAAAAGGCAAATCGTCTGCGTAATGCATAGTCAATCATGGCAAGGCTACGATCGGCAGTATTCATCATGCCGATAATGTGCATATTGGCCGGAACATAAAACTGCTCATCCGCATAAAGCAGACGAATCGCATTTTTCTCATCTCGTTTATCGCTCTCGATAAGCATCAACAGTTCGCCAAAAATTTTACTCAGGTTGCCTCGGTTGATTTCATCGATGATAAAAAAGTATGGACGTTCATTGTCTTCTTCAGCTCTTTTGCAAAAATCGTAGAAAGGTCCTTTAGCAAGCTTAAAGCCATTTCCGTCCGGTCGATATCCCATGACGAAATCCTCATAGCTATAACTTTGATGGAATTGAACAACTTTGATACGACTGGCATCTTTGACGCCCATAACGGAAAACGCAAGACGCTGGGCAGCAAAAGTTTTACCTACGCCCGGCGCACCCTGTAGAATAATATTCTTTTTTCTGAGAAGTAACCCTTTAAGAGTATTGTAACGCTCTTCACTCATGAAAACTTCGCTGAGGAAATCATCCTGTGTGTAATCTGGATAAATAATTTCTAGCTCATTGTCGGTCTCAACACCGTCTTCAATAAACAACAGTTCCAGTTTTTGCACATAATCCGTATAAGGGGTAATATCTGTCAAGGTTTTCATGGCCGCTTGTCCCGGGTGCTCCCATTCGCCGCTTTTCACCCAATTTACCTTATGGATATGCTTGTACTCACTTCTTGAATTGTCAAACTGATAATCTGAAGCTAATTAAACATAATAGGCATTTATCTACTTTTCGAGGAAATCCCTTATAGTTATTTATAATTCTTTGCGATATAGTCTACTATGCTTTCAAGCCATTCATTGGCGCGTAGAGTCTTTGTTATGTATGGTGAGAATTTCATTCCAAGATCAGTTTGCCACCAATCGCCACCGATGTTTTTAATTATTCCCATACCTTCAAGAATTTTATTCAGCTGCTGGGAACTCCTTATTACAATTCCATACTGAGACTTCAGTTTGCTTATTACTTCGAAATTTCTTAACATTATTGCCACCTCCTTTTATTATTGTCCTGTTGCTTATCAACAAAAATATAAACTAATCATACTTAGTGAATTTCAAAATCGATTGTACCTAATAATTCTTACATGTATTAGCCTCGATTGGAAACTTATACGAACTGCTCATTATTTGCTAAGACTTACTTAGGCGGAAATGCCCATTATCCCGCTTATGCGCAGTTCAAAACACGCAGATTATTATCTTAAAATCGCCTTAATAAAAATTTTATTATTGCTTGTTTTCAATTTTTCGCTTTATACTTTCCCAACAAAGATTCTTAATTTTATTATTCCATACTCTTCGATTATTTATGGCCCCACTATCTATTATCTCATCTGCCAATTTCTCTAACTCTTTCGGATCAACCGCATTTGAAACCTCTGCCATCCAAAAAACCAGTTCCCCGCATGGCGTATAATGATATGTTTCATTTTTTTCTCTTCCATCACAATGATTCATAATATGCTGCCATTGGCTTGGAATATCACCCGATTTTACATTTGCTAAATAACCTGATCCATAACGCTGATGAAAGCCTTTACTTATTAAATATGTTGTAATATCACAAGGAATGTTTTCTTTACTTTCATAAAAGCTCTTTACTTGTCCGAATGTCATCTTTTACCTCCAAAATTCTGATTTTTTGCTCTGCCAAATGAAAAAACTGCATATCCATATAAACAAACTGGTCGAGACAGAGAAGGAACATCATAGTGTTCCGCTTACCCGCACAAGAAAATTGAATAGATATAAAATCCATCTGCTTCTGAATTAACAAGATGGTACAAATAGAGAGTAAGCATTCTTATTGAGTGTTTGCTCTCGTTCTTTTACAATGGGAGATAGAATGGTCCGACGGTTCACATTATGGATTTCGCATCCGATAGCAATAGAGTCGGCCATCTCCCGTTGTAAAACATTCGATTTAGCTGGTTGAAACTTTGCTTTCGCGTAACACGCCATATTGATTCGCAACGAGGTAGATGGATGCCATTACAAAGAACTTTTAAGGGGGAATGCGCATGATCAGTATCGGCATAGATGCCGCGAAGGGTAAGAGTACAATCTGCATTATGAAATCTTATGGTGAAGTTCTTGTCCCACCTCGAGATGTTGCCCATACGGCAACAGAACTACAATCATTAATTTTCCTGTTAAAATCTTTTGGTGAACCAGTGAGAGCCGTGATGGAATCTACTGGAACGTATCATTACCCAATTCTAAATGCCTTGCTTGATGCAGATGTTTTTGTTACTGTGGAAAATCCACTTGTTATAAAGAAATATACCACAGCAAGTCTTCGCAAAGGTAAAACCGATAAACTGGATGCAATAAAGCTTGCTCAATACGGCATCGAAAAATGGCTCATATTGAGGCCGTATGAGCATCGTGAAGCGGTTTATGAAGAACTCAAGTTGCTTGGACGTCAATACACAAACTACATAGAGATGAGAGTAGCTGCACTGAACCGAATGCTGGATCTTCTTGACCAAACTGCCCCTGAAATAGACCGCTTGCTTCAATCACACTGCACAGATAAATCCAAGTGCAAACTCTGTGATTTCGCTACAACCTTCTGGCATTTTGATATCATATCTAAAAAATCTGAGAAAGCCTTTGTTGTTGCATATAACACTTGGGCAAAAAAGAAAGGATACCGTTCTAGCGAAAGCAAAGCCAAAGAGATCTATGCTCTGGCAAAGGACGGTACCCCTAAGTTGCCATCCAGTATGCCATCGGCCAAAATGCTCATACTGGAAGCCGCCAGAAATCTAAATACCACTAATCTGACGTTAGCTACTATCCTATCACAAATGCAGCTTTTGGCAAGCCAATTGCCAGAGTATTCAGTTGTATCAGCTATGAAAGGTGTTGGAGAACGTCTGAGCGTGCTTCTGATTGCTGAAATTGGCGATGTGCGGCGTTTCCACAATGGAAGCGCTCTTGTGGCTTATGCTGGACTCGATGCACCGCCGTATCAATCTGGTACATTTGATGGAACAAAACGTCATATTTCAAAGCGCGGTTCTCCGCAGCTGAGGAAACTTTGTTTCGAGGTAATGATGGCACTAAAGCTTAAGCTGCCAAAGGAAGACTCTGCTGTGTATGACTTTATGCTGAAAAAAGAGGCAGAGGGTAAGGCAAAAATGGTTGCAAAAGTGGCGGCCATGAATAAATTCCTGAGAATTTACTATGCAAGGGTCTTAGAAGTCTACCCATCATAAGGTAAATGAAAAGAAATTATTGCCGGACCTAAAATTTTGCCGGAATTTGGTCGGGCTTATTTGTTGTACCTTTTTTCAAAAGCTAATTGAGCAAATTTACTATTGACAATATATTAGCTGGTATTGCTATTATCTACACTTAACCGCAAACCTTATGATAGCTCATTTCTATTTGGCGAATTATTACATATATTATAGCAGATTAAATAACAATTTGTAAGTCATCCACATGCCTTTCCCTTAGAAAAAAATAATCGAGAATAACCGGTTAATTGCTATATATACTTCAGGAAGCTTCATAGCTTCCTTTTTTATTTTATAGGGAGGAGTGTTTATGGCAACAACGCGGCTGATGCCATTGCATACCGGCAAGGGCCGGGACGTCGGTATGGCAATCAGCGACATTATTGATTACACCGAGAATCCGGCGAAAACGGATTACGGCAGGCTAATTACCGGCTATGAGTGTGACAGCCGCACAGCCGACACCGAGTTTCTTTTTTTCAAACGGCAGTATGCTGCCCTTACAGGTAGGACGCGCGGCGCAGACGATGTGATCGCCTACCATCTCAGGCAGTCCTTCTTCCCCTGCGAGGTCACACCGGGGAAGCGAACCGGATCGGCTGTGAGCTTGCCAGACGGTTTACGAACGAAAATCACGCTTTCATCGTCTGCACCCACATCGACAAACACCACATTCATAATCATATCATCTGGAACTCCACGTCCCTTGCCAAAAAGCCAGCTGATTTCGATGTCTTCTGAAGCTCTTGCGGGAAGCCGGATATGAAATCAAGGCGGGAAAAGTTCCCGCCCTGTGTGGTAAAAATCAAAAGCGGTTTATCCGGCTGGACACGCTCGGTAGCGGTTACGGAGAAGCGGAACTGCGGGCCGTCCTCTCCGGCAAAAAAGCGCACGAACCGCACAAGGAAATAATTCAATCTGTGTCCGAGAAACAAATCAATCTGCTGGTGGATATTCAGGCCAAGCTCCGCGCCGGAAAAGGCATCGGCTACGAACGCTGGGCCAAAGTATTGTTTCGCGCTGCCCGTGAGGGCAGTGCAGATACGAGATATACGGTGCGGCTGATTTTATCTGGAGGCATAATGATAAAAAGCATACAAACTGCTGCCTGCAACAGCAATATACCACCCGGTACTTCCGGGCGCAATCGTTTAAACAAGTCATCCACCTATAAGGTGGATGGTAAGACTTTCATTGTGGAACCTGTCTTTCAAGAAGATGGGCATGACACGCTGGGAACTATTCTAATAAAGCTGATGAGAGCCGATGCAGATCGGCTTTATCCTCGAAAATATCGCAGATATCGGTGTGGTGCTACCGCCTTTTTTAATGCGGATTGTAGCAAACCTCAAAAGTCAAGTAGAGAGTAAAGCAGACCAGGCCATTCCGGCGGAAGCTGCGCAGAATTTACTTGGTGAGGTTGTATCGACACCAGCCGATTCTACCCAGCAGGCTGCAGCAACAGCAGTCGAGAATAACACAGCGCCAAACCCTCCCACGGGCGGCACCACGGTACAATAATATATACATAATAATGATAGCCCTCTCAGCCATTGCGGTTGAGAGGACCATTTTGTGCAAAAAGAAAATTTTATGTTGACATTTTAGAAAAAATATGATATTTATAAATTGAAAATATTTAAGGAGGGCTGTAAATATGGATATGAATTTATTATCAAATATCGCAGTATTTGCGAGCCTTTTTCAAACGTTCCTTATGATAGCCTTTTTTATGTATGAAAATAAGTTGGGACCTTTTAAAAAAATCAGAAGTTGGGTTAAGTCCCGCAACGAGAATAATTCAGGTTCATAGAGAAATAAGAAAATATAGATAAGCCTGTCAGGGATCAACCTGGCAGGCTTTTTATTTATTGAGCGGCGTAACTTTTGAAAAAGTCAAATTAACATAGATCGGCTTTTCATCATAACCTAATGTTAATGACAACTCAAATGAGGTGTTGCTGTGAAAGAACAAGAAGGGAAAGTTATTATAAAGTGTTTACCAAATAAATGTAATACTTTATCCTATAAAGTATCAGTAATAGATTCAAGAAATAAAACAGTATTCTATGGATGTTCTTCAAAGTGTGGAATCACTGAATTAAAAGTCAACGCATACGATAAATATGAGGTACGAGTTGAATCGCCTGAATGTATATCCCCTAAGGCTGCATCACGGTGGGTAAGGCTTAATCCACATGAGACCTATGGATTGTACTTTATTTTCAACCGAGATCTATTCGCACCTGATTACAATAACGCCACTTTTCATCTTACAGACCAGAAATATATGGGTCTGCCAATTTTAAAAGGAGATTTATTTCTATGCCAAAGCCATATGTAATTAATATATCCAACGGTTCCGGTACTGGACGAGTTCTGAACGGACAATATTCAGTAGCGGCAGATGTAACGGGGTATAATAATGCATCGGTTCTGCCAGCCACGCAAGACGTCACAGCAAGGACGAACAGTTATGCCTTTACAATTGCCTCCACCGGGACACTGACTTTGCATGTCACCGAGGACGGTACAGCCGGAGGAACACCGATTGTCGGAGCAGCCTTTGCCCGCTGCGATTCCGGTGGAACCACTTACGGCGCCGCCGTCACATCAGACGCATCTGGTAATGCCGTTTTCGATTTCGTGCCTTTCGCTGCAACCGGTGCGCCGCTGATCTATTATAAGCAGACCGCGTCGGACGGAGATCATGAATTTGACCCTTCGCTCGTAAATACAACAATGACAACCTCAGCTCAAACGATTGAGGTAACTAATAGCCTCGCGGCAATGAGAACTCTTTCCATGACGGACGCAAACTACGCAAATCTGCCGATCGCATCCGGCAGCATTACACTCTCCTGATTTTAAATCAATCAGCTGAAACCTTCGTTTCCTTGTTGGTCATAAAAAGCCGGCAAGGGAACTTTCTTATAATCATTTTCAAGATGTTAACTTTTAGCAATAAAAATGCCCTACACTTCTTACAAAAGTATAGGGCCGCTACCTCAGATCGTGCAGATACACGAAGGGCCGTGCGGTAACGAACCGTATGACATTGATACAATAGCACGTTTGTTCGAAAAGTCAAGGGAAATTGAAATTGTATAAATCAGATCGATGCAAATACTAAATAGCAATAGCTTTAATTTATCAGCTTTTACATGCCACTTTTTGACATGATTGAAAACAAAATAAAATCCGCACGAATTCAGCATTCATGCGGATTTGGCGGAGAAGAAGGGATTTGAACCCTTGCGCCGGTTACCCGACCTACTCCCTTAGCAGGGGAGCCCCTTCACCACTTGGGTACTTCTCCATGTAGTGAAAAAAACTGATTCAATTTTTTAAGAAAATTTGGCGGAGAGGAAGAGATTCGAACTCTTGGTCCCTTGCGGGATCACTAGTTTTCAAGACTAGCTCCTTAAACCACTCGGACACCTCTCCACTCACAAGTGCGAGAATAATAATATCATATTATGGGTAGTAATGTCAATCAATTCTTAAAAAAAACCTCCCTGAAGTTTTTAATTTCTTCGGGAGGCCGTCTCTTTTTCTATTTTGACAGAAATTTCGATTTATCAAACAGTCCGCAAATTCCCATTGCCGGTATGGTTGCAACAAACCACAGCAGGGAAAATGGCAGGCAGATTTGTCCCAAAATATTCAGCGGCAATTGCGAGTAATCCCATACGTTCATCTTGAGTATCAGGTTCACAAGTATTCCGATGGAAAACTCGACGCCGGTGATGATTCCGGAGCCTGCAAAACACCGAACCGCCAGAGGACTGCTTTTAATGTCCTGGTTGCACACGCGGTCAATCAGGCAAAGGCAAATTCCGCCCGCCGCCGCCATGGAAATATCGGTTCGTCCGCGAAAAGCAACTTCCAGAGCCGGGTAAACCGTTCCTCCTGTCAAAAATATAAATGCGTATTTTTTCATATTATCACCCCGTTCTGTTCCTTTGAATTGTTTGCAGGGCGGGGCGTTTTATTCGCGGCTGTCTGAATTTTTGTCCTCTTTGTTTCAAGGGATTGTTTTTTGGTATCAATGTGATATAATGGAAACAAATAAAACAATTTTCTTAAAACTGGTTTTTTAATGAAAATTTTTTTTGCTGATTTATCAAAGAATACAGAGAAATGCGATTCATTTGAAAGGGAGATTTATATGAAGATTATCAGCGCGCTGGATTACCAAAGCATGAGCAGAAAAGCAGCCAATATTATTTCAGCTCAGGTGATTTTGTTCCCAAATTCCGTTTTAGGGCTTGCGACAGGCTCCACACCGGTGGGCGTTTACAGCCAGCTGATTGAATGGTATAAAAAAGGAGATTTGGACTTTTCTAAGGTTCACAGCGTAAATCTTGATGAATACTGCGGTTTGCCGGTGGAGCATGAACAAAGCTACCGCCATTATATGAACACCAACTTTTTTAATCATATTAATCTTCCGATTGAAAACACCAATGTTCCGAACGGCCTTGCGAAGGATGTTGACGCCGAGTGCCGCCGATACGACAAAGTAATTGTGGACATGGGCGGGATTGATTTACAGCTTTTGGGCATCGGCCATACAGGCCACATCGGGTTCAATGAGCCGGACGAGGATTTCGACAAGACAACGCACTGCGTAAAGCTGAAGCAAAAAACCATTGAAGCCAATTCGCGCTTTTTCGAAAATGCGGATGAAGTGCCGAAGTATGCGATTACAATGGGAATTAAAGCAATCATGCAGGCGAAAAAACTATTGCTGGTAGCGAATGGTGCGGATAAAGCGGATATCCTATATCGCTCGCTGTTCGGCCCGATTACACCGGAAGTACCGGCTTCCATCCTCCAGCTGCATAATGATGTGACCATTGTGGCCGATGAGGAAGCGCTTTCGGTCATCCGCGCGAAATGCCCGGAAGCCATCGGATAATTTAAGAATACAAAGAAGAGGATTATCTTTTGCTGCAGCCGAAAAACTGCACTGGGGGTAGTCCTTTTTTACATTTATTTTTCCGAATCTCCTTCCGGCTGTGTATGTAATTTCTGCCATTTGTGCTATAATAAAACTATATTGTTTTGAAAGGATGTATCCCAATGAGCTTTGGAAGTAAGATATTAAACTACCAAGAGGACATGATAAAAGATTTGGCGGAACTGGTTGCAATTCCGTCGGTGCGGGGTGAAGCTTCGGAAGGAATGCCATTCGGGAAAGAGTCGGCCGAAGCGCTGAACCTGATTCTGAACATGGCCGGCCGTATGGGACTGGCCACAAAGAACATCGGCAACTATGCCGGTCATGCGGAATACGGCGAGGGCAGCGAGGTTGCCGCGGTTGTCGCTCATGTTGATGTTGTCCCGGCGGGCGAGGGCTGGGAAACCGACCCGTTCACGCTTGTTCAAAAAGGGAATCTCTATTATGGCCGCGGAACAGCGGACGACAAGGGTGCGGCTATTGTCGCGCTGTATTGCCTGAAAGCGCTGAAGGATGAAAAGGTGCAGCCCAAACGCCGCCTGCGCGCTATTTTTGGCGCAGGGGAGGAAACCGGCAGCAACGATTTGGAAATGTACCTAAAATCGGAAGAACTTCCCGTCATGGCCTTTACGCCCGATTCAGAGTATGGTATCTGCAACCGTGAAAAAGGCATTTTGCGCCTGTCTGTTACAGCAAAGCAGAATGATTCCGAAATTATCCGGGAATTTATTTCCGGTACAGTAGTAAATGCCGTCCCGTCCAAAGCGGTTGCGGTGATTGCATGCTCAGCGGAAGAATATGATAAGCTGCAGAAGGCCGCACAAACCGCAGAAGGTGAGTTCCGTTTTGAGAAAGCGGATGACGGAGTACGCGTTACCTCACTCGGGAAAGCTTCCCATGCCATGCAGCCGCAGGAGGGCTTTAATGCCGCCACGCATCTGCTGAAGCTGCTTGCATCCGTCTTTTCCTACGAAAAACTCGGGAGCCTTGTCTGCTTTTTGACAGAACGCATCGGTACGGAGCTAAACGGGGAATCACTCGGTATTCGCCAAAGCGATAAGGAATCCGGCCCGCTTACTTTAAATGTCGGACTTCTCAATATGGGGGCGGATTCCGCTTCCGCCGGAATTGATATCCGTTATCCGGTGCTGTCAAACGGGGACGATATCTTCTCCGTGATTTCCGACTGTGCGGATGAAAACGGCCTTACCGCCACGATTCTTGGCAACACAAAGCCGCTGTTCCTGCCGGAAAGCAGTCCGTTTATTTCGCTGCTGCAGGACTCTTTTGCCGAGGTAACCGGCCAGCCCGCCAACATTTATGCGACCGGCGGCGGCACCTATGCGCGCGCGTTCAAGGGGAATGCCGTTGCGTTCGGCCCGTTTTTTGCCGATGAGCCGGACCGCCGCCTGCATAATACCAACGAGAATATTGACATTGACCGCTTTATGACTCACGCGCAAATCTGCCTTGAGGCAATGTACCGGATGCTGACAAAATAAATCGAGGTTCTTTATGGAAAAATACAGCAATATCACATTGGAGCAAATTCTGAAAAACGATGAAATTAACGCGTATATTACCAACGGCAATCAAAATTTAGGGGTGATCGGCTACACCGAACACGGCTTTGCCCACGCGAAGCGCTCGTCGAATTATGCAAGCTATATTTTACAGAGCCTGCATTACGACGCCCGCACCTGCGAGCTGGCGGCCATTGCGGGGTATATGCATGATATCGGCAACGTGGTCAACCGCGTGGCACACGCGCAGAGCGGCGCGCTGATGGCGTTTCAGATTCTCAACCGGCTCGGCATGGTGCCGGAGGAGGTTGCGCTGATCGTCGCGGCCATCGGCAACCATGACGAAGGTACCGCGGCGGCGGTAAATCCAATTGCGGCCGCGCTGATTCTTTCCGATAAGGGTGATGTCCGCCGTACCCGGGTACGTGACAAGGAAACTGTAAACGCGGATATTCATGACCGCGTGAACTACGCTGTAGAGCGGGCCTCCACGGAAATTGACGCCGAACGAAAAACCGCAACGCTCAATATTACGATTGATACCGGCATTTGTCCCGTTATGGAATATTTCGAGATTTTCATGACGCGCATGGTGCTCTGCCGCCAGGCAGCCAAGTACCTTGGTCTTCAGTTCGAGCTGATCATCAACGAAACCCGTCTGCTTTAACCGTAAAAGAGCGAAAGGGTCTGAAGCCGTTTTTACGGTTCCAGGCCCTTTTCGCTCTTTCAATATTTTTCAGACCGAAATGTAATCATTCATGTTCTTCAAATATCTTCTTGTTTTTTTATCTTGGTTGGTGTAGTATGAACTTAAACCTTTGAGCAACTCTAATGTAATGCGTTCCGCGTTATGTTATACTGCCAAACAGGATTAAGGAGAATGAATTATGGGATATACCATTGCACAGGCTTCGCAAAAATCCAATCTGTCGTGCTACACGCTGCGCTATTATGACAAGGAAGGGCTTCTGCCTTTCGTGGAAAGAAGCGAAAGCGGATACCGCGAATTTTCGGACGGCGATTTGGAGTGGCTGGCCTTGATCAGCTGCCTGAAAAACACAGGAATGCCGATCAAACAGATAAAAGAGATTATTGAACTGACGGTGCAGGGCAACGATACGCTGCTTCAGCGGCAGCAGATCCTGGTGGAACACCGCCAGACCGTACTGAACCAGATTGCCGCACTGCACAAGCATTTGGACAAAATCGACTGCAAAATCAATTTCTACGGGAAAGCGTATGAAGCAAGTCAGGAGGGCAAGCCTGTGTCACTGACAGGGTGCTGAAAAAGCAGATATATTTTCCTGAAAGCAACGGTTATGTACATGAAAAAGCTTTCCCGGTGGATTGTTCCGCCGGGAAAGCTTTTTTGTTACCGTGATATAAAATTAGGGTAAAGGCGAAGTGTTTCTACCGTTGAGCAGAATTTGTCGGAAAGGCTCACAATCATCGATTCTTTGTATTTTGGCGGAATGAGCGTCAGCGGCCACATATGTTTTACAATGATATCTTTTTCCATATCGTTCAGTGAAAAATGTTCTTCCGCGTTTTCCAGTGCGGTTTTCGGGTGGGTAAAGCCGTGCAGGCCCTTTTTTCCGTTTCCCACATGCCAGTCGTACAGGAAAAAATCGTGCAGCAGCGCACCCCGGATGATACTGCGGCAGTCAACGCGCAGGTTGAATCTTTGGCACAGCAGGTAACTGTAATACGCGACCGAAATGCTGTGCTCCAAACAGGAAACATGGGCGTGCTGTATAAAAGTACTCATTCGCTGCACATCGGCTGATTGCAGCAGCTCTGCGGCGCAGCTTCTAAAATACCGGTATTCCTCATCGGTTAATGTCATTCGGATTCTCCTCTTTGGCTTGCCTAGCATAATTTCTTTCATAGTAGCGCATTTTTTCGTTGAAAGCAAGCGGAAAATGCAACGCTCCTAAAATAAGCAGACCGTAAAGGGTAAAAGGAAGGCCGCCCCGGCAGGGTGGCCTTCCTTTTACTACGTAGGTTATTCTTCCAATCTGGCAGCCATTTTTTTCATACATTCACGGCAGACATTATGGCCCTTAAAGGTTGAGACATCGTTCATACTGTTGCAGAACACACATGCAGGTTCGTATTTTTTCAAAACAATCCTTCCATCGTCGTCAACAAAAATTTCGAGTGGATCTTTCTCGTTTATATTAAGAGTCATACGCAGTTCTTTTGGCAACACAATTCGACCTAATTCATCTACTTTTCTAACTATCCCGGTTGATTTCATTTTATTCATCGCCTTTCGTTCAAAAACTATCGGGTTTTGTCGCTTCTCAGTTGTATTATAGTATATTTTTCCAATTATGTCAATTAATTGAACATGTAAAATACGACGGAATTTGTGATATTCTAATCGAAATTTGCATAGATATTATACGAAAATAGCCAAAAAAGAGGTGAGCATACTGCTGAATTACATTTGGGCCGGCCTCATTCTTCTCAGTGTGTTTTGCGCCGTTGCAACCGGCCGGGTGCCGCAGCTTTCCGCTGCGGTAATGGGTGGTGCGGCCGGCGCGGTCGAGCTTGTAATTGCCATGCTCGGCATGATGTGCGCGTGGACCGGTCTGATGAAAATTGCCGATTCGGGTGGGATTACACTGATTTTATCCAAACTGATGGATCCGCTTACACGGCGACTGTTTCCCTCCTGTAAAAAGGGGAGTCCCGCCATTAAGGCGATTTGCATGAATATTACCGCTAACCTGCTCGGCTTGGGGAACGCCGCCACTCCAATGGGAATTGCCGCAATGAAAGAACTGGCAAAGCTGAACCCAACGCAGACCGCGGACAATTCCATGGTTATGTTTGTCGTGATCAACACCGCGTCCATTCAGCTTATTCCGACTTTTATGGGTACTCTGCGCGCGAAGTACGGTTCCCCCACACCGTTCGATATTCTTCCGGCGGTCTGGCTGACTTCAATTTGTGCGCTTGCGGCCGGAATTACCGTGGCAAAGCTTTTAGAGGGACGAAAACGTGGATAAGCTCGGCGTGTACGCGATTCCCGCCACAGTCTTGATTATTGTTGTGTTCGGGCTGTTCCGCCGCGTGCCGCTTTTTGACACCTTCGTTGCAGGAGCAAAGGAGGGCTTTTCCTCCGCAATTTCAATCATCCCTTCACTGGTCGGGCTGATGATGGCGGTTTCCATGCTGAATGCCTCCGGTGCGTTAGACATGCTTTCTTCATTCCTTGCCCCGGTGGCGCGCTTTTTGGGGCTGCCGGCGCAGGTAATGCCGCTCGCGCTGATCAAGCCGGTTTCGGGCAGCGGCGCCACGGCAATTTTATCGCAAATCTTTCAAAACAACGGAACGGAAAGCTTTGCCGGGCGCGTTGCCTCTGTTATGTCCGGTTCAACCGAAACAACGTTTTACGCTATTGCGGTTTACTACGGTGCAATTAATATCAAAAAGACAAGGCATACCATTCCAGCCGCTCTTACCGCAGACCTGACGGCCTGCGTGATTTCCGCGCTGGCGGTCAGACTGTTTTTTTATTAAGGACTACATATGAATCATCAAACAAAAAACAAGCTCACTTTTGCGCTTGCCGGCAACCCGAACTGCGGAAAAACGACTCTTTTCAATGCACTCACCGGTTCGACCGCCTATGTCGGCAACTGGCCGGGCGTGACGGTGGAGAAAAAAAGCGGGCGTGCGCGGTACTTGGATTACAGCATTGAAATTGTGGATTTGCCGGGAATTTATTCGCTTACGCCTTATTCGCCGGAGGAAGCGCTGGCAGGGGATTTCCTTTTGCGCGAAAAGCCGGACCTGATTATCAACATCGTGGACGCGTCCAACCTGGAACGAAACCTGTATCTGACCACCCAGCTGATGGAACTCAATATTCCCATGGTAATTGCGCTGAATATGATGGACGTCGTATCACGGCGGGGCGACCGCATTGACTGCGGCCTGTTCTCGTCGCTGATCGGCGCCGCGGTGGTTCCGGTTTCCGCGTCAAAGGGGAAGGGCATCCCCGAATTGCTCCAGGCAGCGGTAAACGCGGCCCAGCATCCGGTTTTGTATCATCACGTTTCAAAGCCGGACTCCGGCAGCCGTGACCCGGAAACGGAACTTGCCGACGCACGCTACCGGTATATCGGAAATATCACACGCCTCGCGGTAAAAAAACATCCGGCGTCATCAAAAAGCGCGACCGAGCGCATTGACGCCGTTGCAACCAACCGCTTTTTTGCAATTCCCGTCTTTTTCCTCAGCATTCTTCTGATTTTTTGGCTGACCTTCGGTTCGGTCGGCTCATTTTTTGTACATGGAGTGGAGTATCTTATCACGGAATGCTTCTCCCCCACGGTGGACAGCGTGCTGCAGTCGGCAGGCACCTCGGTTTGGGTGCGCAGCCTGGTGGTGCAGGGGGTCATTGCAGGGGTCGGAGCGGTGCTGAAATTCCTGCCGCAGATTCTGCTTTTGTTCCTGCTGCTGTCGCTTTTGGAAGACAGCGGCTACATGGCGCGCGCCGCGTTTATTATGGATGCGCCAATGCGGCGGATCGGCCTTTCGGGCCGTGCGTTTGTGCCGCTCCTGATGGGCTTCGGCTGTACAGTGCCCGCCGTAATGGGAACGCGGATATTGGAAAGCGAGAAGGATAAGCGGTTAACAATTTTGATTACGCCGTTTATGTCCTGCAGCGCAAAAACGCCGGTTTATTCCCTGTTTATCGCATCGTTTTTTGCGGGGGCACGGCCGCTCGCCATGTTCCTGATTTATGTGTTCGGAATTCTCATGGGCATCCTGTCGGCACTCCTGCTGAAAAACAGCGTCCTCAGGGGCGAACCAGCCCCGTTTGTTATGGAGCTGCCGGATTACCGCCTGCCAACGCTGAAAAGCGTGTGGCTGCACGTGGAGCGGCGTATGAAGGATTTCCTGCAAAAAGCCGGAACCACCGTGTTTGTTGCAACGGTTATCATTTGGCTGCTGCAATCCCTTACGACCGATTTTCACATGACCGCCGACAGCTCGCAAAGCATTCTTGCAGCCGGCGGAAAACTGCTCGCACCGATTTTTACCCTTTGCGGGTTTGGCTCCTGGAAGCCCACGGTTGCGCTTTTAACGGGCCTTGTGGCAAAGGAATCCATTGTCAGCACCATGAGCGTGCTGTATTCCGGGAACTTAACGGCCGCCCTGCAAATGAACTTCACCCGGCTGAGCGCCTGTTCCTTTCTCATTTTTGTGCTGCTTTACACACCGTGTGCCGCCGCACTCAGTACCATACGCCGTGAAACGGGCAGTATAAAGTGGGCGGCTGCAAGTGCTTTTTACCAGCTTGCAACTGCCTGGTATTGCTCCGCTCTGTTTTTTCAATGTGCAATGCTTTTTGTGCGATTTTTTACATAACTCAAGAATCCCCCGGCAGAGCAGTCCAGCGCCGCCGGGGGCACTTTATTTTATTTCATGCTTTGACTTTTTCGTAAATCTAACATATTTCGAACATATCTTATAAATTATATAAGAATCAACTGTTAATTACAACAATCGTTAATTATTTATCAATGCTTATTGCATATCGGATGAAAAATTGCTATAATTCAGTTTGTAAATACAAAATCTTGTCTGAAAAATCAGCGGTTGTTCCTGTTTCAGCCAAGACCGGGCTTGGCTGCGGCAACCTGCCCGGAATCCGGTATCCTTGATTTTTATGAATCGGACAAAAGCCTGGGCTTAATAAAACAATGGGGGTCATAGCATGATTTTAGCGCTGGACATCGGTAATACCAATATTACAATCGGTGTTTATGACGACAAAAAGCTTCTGTTTGTTTCTCGTATGGCGACCGACGTTTCCCGTATGGAGGATCAGTATGCCATTGAGCTGCGTGATATTTTAGACATCTACGGAATTTCATTAAAAGACATTGAAGGTGCGGCGATCAGCTCGGTGGTGCCGCCGGTCACAACGTTTATTGTGCGTGCGATTAAACGCCTGACCAATGTTGACGCAATCTGTGTCGGGCCGGATACAAAGACGAATGTTAAAGTAAATATCCGCCCGGAACTGGTGGGAGCCGACCTGATTGTTGGCTGCGCGGCCGCTGCGGGAATGTTCCACGGCCCTACCATCATTTTGGATATGGGAACGGCAACTACTTTAATGGTGCTTGATGAGGGCAAAACCCTGCTTGGCGGCTGCATCTGTCCCGGTGTGGGAATTTCGCTGGACGCCTTAACCAGCCGCACGGCACAGCTTCCTTCCATTAGTCTGGAAGCACCGAAATATGCCATTGGGAAGAACACGATCGAGTGCATGCGCTCCGGCGTTATTTTGGGTACGGCCTGCATGATCGACGGCATGGTGGAGCGAATGGAAGAGGAGCTCGGTCAAAAATGCCACGTTGTGGCTACCGGCGGATTGTCAAAAGAAATTGTGTCACATTGCAAGCACAGCATCCATTTTTGCGACACGCTTTTGCTCGACGGCCTTCGGATGATTTATGAAACAAACAAATAAACCTTCTATAACAAAACGGTGCCGCATGAATTTCATGCGGCACCGTTTCTTACAAATATATTATTTGTGATATTTTTCCACAATATCTTTTACAGCGTCAATTACATACTGTACCTGCTCGTCCGTCATGGTGGGGTAGAGCGGCAGGGAAATCAGGCGATCATAATGCTTTTCCGCGTTCGGGAAATCGCCTTCCTTAAAGCCGAAGCGGCTTGTGTACGCACTCATATAGGTTACCGGGATAAAGTGAACGCTCGTGCCTACGTTGCGCGCGTTTAATTCTTCAATGAATTGGTCGCGGTCAATGGTCAGCAGCTCCGGCAGCACGCGAACCACATACAGGTGCCAGCAGTGCGTTGTATAATCCGGAACAAACGGTGGGTCGATTGCGTCGATCTTGCCGAATTCCTCCTGATACTTTGCCGCAATTTTAAGGCGTGCGGTCTGCATCTCTTCCAAACGGGCAAGCTGCTTCAATCCCAAAGCGGCCTGAATATCAAACATATTGTATTTGAAGCCCGGCTCGCAGATGTCGTATTTCCAGGTGCCGCCCTTGGCGTAGCGGTTCCATGCGTTTTTGCTCATGCCCTGGCCGGCGAAAATTCTTGCTTTTCTGTCAATCTCATCGTCGTCGGTCACCAGCATGCCGCCGTCGCCCGTACAAAGGTTTTTGGTGGCATAAAAACTGTAGGAAGCAGTGCCCTGCAGTTTGTTTCCAATCAGTCTGCCTTTGTAGCGGCTCCATAAGGCGTGCGCCGCGTCTTCGGAAACGAACAGGCCGTGCTGCTCGGCAATGTCATAAATACGGTCAAGGTCGCAAACCTGGCCGCTGTAATGCACCGGCACAATGGCTTTCGTTTTCTTTGTGATTTTCTTTTCTATTTCATTCGGGTCAATGCAGGTGGTTTTGTAGTCGATGTCCGCAAAAACCGGAGTCGCACCGGTGTGAATGATGGTGCTTGCCGTGGAAGCAAAGGTCATCGGGGTGGTTATGACTTCGTCGCCCGGGCCAATGCCCTTGGTCAGCAGCGCCACATGCAGCGCCGCGGTGCAGGAGTTCATGGCGATTGCGTGCTTTGCGCCAAGGTATGCGGCAAATTGATTTTCGAATTCATTGGTGCGCGGCCCTTTTGCCACCCATCCGGATCTCAGTGTGTCAACAACCTCGTTGATTTCAGCGTCGGTAATATCCGGCAGATTGTACGGAATAAAGCTTTCTCTTTTGACAAAATTACTCATTGTCAGATCCTCTTCTTTTCACATAAATATGCACTTATTTATCAGTTTAAACAAGAAAACTAAGTAAATGATAATACGATTGATACCTAATGTCAACCAGATTACCGCCCTAAATGTTGACTAAAGCCGGTTCAAGATATATAATATACAAGTTAAAGACATTTATTTTTATGATAAAGAATGGTGTTAATGTGAACGACACGAAGGATTTTTTTGCACATCCGAGCGCATGCGTGGATGAAGGAGCCCAAATCGGCGGCGGCACAAAGGTGTGGCATTTCAGCCATATCAGCAGCGGCTGCACAGTCGGCAGCAACTGCACAGTCGGCCAGAACGTGTTTGTTGCTCCCGGCGTAAAAATCGGTGATTTCTGCAAAATACAAAATAACGTATCCATCTATGAGGGCGTCGAACTGGGCAACTATGTTTTCTGCGGCCCCTCCATGGTGTTTACCAACGTGCAGCGCCCGCGGTGCAAATATCCGCAGCGCGGCGCGGCTTTCTATACCCATACGCCAATCGGCGAGGGTGCGAGCATTGGGGCGAACGCAACCATCGTCTGCGGGCACCGCATCGGAAAAGATGCGTTTATCGCTGCAGGCAGCGTCGTTACCAAAGATGTGCCGGACCACGCAATCATGATGGGCAACCCCGCCCGCCAGCGCGGTTGGGCCTGTGAGTGCGGTGAAAAGCTCGGTGATAATTTGGTCTGCCCGAAATGCGGCAGAAGATACGTGCAAGGCGAAAAAGGCCTTGAGGAGGAAACAAAATAGATGCAGAAAATAGAGTTTAACGATCTCGGTGCACAGTATCGGCATTTAAAAAGCGAAATTGACAAGGGCATTGCCGACGTAATCGCCGGCTGCCACTTCATCTCCGGCCCGCAGGTCGAAGAATTGGAAAAGGAACTTTGCAGCTATACGGGCCGCAAGTACTGTGTCAGCGTCAGCAACGGCACTGACGCGCTGCTGATGCCCCTGATGGCCAAAGGAATCGGCGAGGGCGACGCGGTATTTGTTCCGCCCTTTACATTTTTTGCTTCAGCAGAAGTCGTAAGCCTTGTCGGCGCCACACCGGTATTTTGCGATGTCGACAAAGATACATTCAACATTGATCCAAAATTTCTTGAAAAACAGATTGAAAAGACGATTCACGAGGGCAAACTAAAACCAAAGGCTGTTATTGCGGTGGATTTGTATGGTTTGCCCGCCGACTTCACCGCAATTGAACCGATCTGCAAAAAGTATGGCCTGATGCTGATTGAAGATGCCGCGCAGGGCTTCGGCGGCGCAATCAACGGCAAAAAAGCCTGCAGCTTCGGCGATGTTTCCGCAACCAGCTTTTTCCCCGCCAAGGCGCTTGGCTGTTACGGTGACGGCGGCGCGGTTTTTACGGACGACGAGGAAATGTACAAGCTGCTTACCTCCATTCGCGTGCACGGCAAGGGATCATTTAAATATGAAAATGTGCGCCTTGGGCTGAACGCCAGGCTCGACACGCTTCAGGCGGCTATTCTGCTGCCAAAGCTGCACGAGTTTGACAAAGAAACAGAGCACCGCAACAAGGCGGCCGCACGTTATGCGGAGCGTATAAAAGATAAACTTCAGGTTCCGGTGTTAAAAGACGGCTTCTTTTCCGGCTTTGGGTATTACACGCTGAAGGCGGAAAGCGAAGCACAGCGTACCAAAATCATGGAAGGCTTAAAGGCCGCGGGTGTTCCGACCATGATTTATTACCCGAAACCGCTTCATCTGCAAACGGTTTATGCCTCCCTTGGCTACAAGGAGGGCGACCTGCCCGTCAGTGAAGCGCTGAGCAAGACTGTTTTCAGCCTGCCGATGCACGGCTATATTACGGAAGACGTCATTGATTATATTTGTGATACGATTCAAAATATCTAAATGAGAATGAGGAGAATTTCAATGTCAAACGTAAAAACAGAGCTGCTAAATAAAATTAAAGACAAGTCCGCGGTAGTCGGTATTGTCGGCCTGGGTTATGTCGGGCTTCCGCTCGCAGTGGAGTTTGCCAAGGCGGGGTACAAAACGATTGGGTTCGACGTGCAGTCCAAAAAGGTTGATTCTGTAAACGCCGGCCACAATTACATCGGCGATATCGTGGGCGACACACTGAAAAAAGTTGTCGAAAGCGGCAAGCTTTCCGCAACGAGCGATTTCTCCTTTATTAAAGGGGTTGACGCGGTTGCCATTGCTGTGCCTACTCCGCTTGACAAATATCAGCAGCCGGACATCAGCTATGTAAAGGGCTCCACCGAATCCGTCGCAAAGTACACGCACAAGGGTATGGTTATTGTGCTGGAATCCACAACGTATCCGGGCACAACGGAGGAACTTTTAAAACCGATTCTGGAAGCGGACGGCCTGAAGTGCGGCGAGGATTTCTACCTTGCGTTCTCACCGGAGCGCGTTGATCCGGGCAACAAGCAGTACAAAACCAAAAACACCCCCAAGGTAGTCGGCGGCATCGGCAAGGATTCCACGGAAATTGCCGCGGCGCTGTACCGCAATGTGCTTGAAGGCGGCGTTTATGAAGTTTCCTCCCCGGCTGTTGCCGAAATGGAAAAGCTTCTTGAAAACACCTACCGCAATATTAATATCGGTCTTGCCAATGAAATGGCAATCATCTGCAACCGCATGGGCATCAATGTTTGGGAAGTAATCGATGCGGCTAAAACAAAGCCGTACGGCTTCCAGGCGTTCTATCCGGGCCCGGGCCTTGGCGGGCACTGCATTCCGCTTGACCCGTTCTACCTCACTTGGAAAGCCCGTGAGTTTGACTATCATACCCGTTTAATCGAAACCTCTGGTGAAATCAACACCGGCATGCCGGAATATGTGGTTGACCGCGCCATGAAGGTTTTGAACAAAAATAAAACAGCCATGAACGGCGCCAAGGTGCTGGTTCTTGGTGTCGCTTATAAAGCGGATATTGACGATTACCGTGAAAGCCCGGCGCTCAACGTGATTGACCACCTGATTCAGCAGGGAGCGGACACCACATTTTACGATCCGTTTATTCCGGATTACAGGCACAAGGGTGAGGTTCACACCGGCGCAAAGGAACTTACGGATGAAATGCTGAAAAACGCGGACATCGTAATGATCTGCACCGCGCATTCCTGCTTTGACTACAATAAGATTCAAAAGCTTTCCAAGGCCGTGTTCGACACCAGAAATGCCATGAAAGATGTTGCCGACCGTTCCAACGTTGAACTTTTATAACTTTCTTTTCCCCCGTTCTGTGACGGGGGAATTTTGTGCTGGCATACAAATAAAATTCCGATGAATTTTTTGACCGACCGTGAAAATACTGATACTAAAGGAGACTGACCATGAAAAAGCTTCGTTTTGCACTGATTGGCTGCGGAAGAATATCAAAAAATCATATTGCTGCCGCGATTACAAATTCCGAAATAATGGAACTGGCCGTTGTTTGCGACCCCGTTTTACAGAATGCGGAAAAGAAAGCAAATGATTACCTTGAAGCAACAGGAGTAAAGCCGCTGGTTTATTCCGATTATAAAAAAGCGCTTGAAGAGCAGGAAATCGACTGCTGCTCCATAGCAACCGAAAGCGGCTACCACGCGGAAATCGCGCTTTACTGCATCCGCCGCGGCAAGAATGTGCTGATTGAAAAACCGATGGCGCTGAACACCGCCGACGCGGAGCAGATGATCCGCGAAGCAAAGGAACACGGCGTTACGCTGGGCGTCTGTCATCAGAACCGCTTTAACGCGCCGATTCAGGAACTGCGCAAAGCATTGGACAACGGCCGCTTCGGCAAGCTGGTCAGCGGCACCGCGCGTATCCTTTGGAACCGCGGCATGCCGTATTACGAGCAGGCCCCGTGGCGCGGCACCTGGGCACAGGACGGCGGCACGCTGATGAATCAGTGTATTCATAATATCGATCTCCTTCAGTGGAGCCTTGGCGGCGAGCCGGACACGGTCATGGCCATGACCGGAAATTACCTGCGCGACATTCAGGCCGAAGATTTCGGTGCGGTCTTAGTCCGCTTTAAAAACGGCGCAATCGGCATCATTGAAGGAACCGCATGCGTGTACCCGAAAAACCTGGAGGAAACCCTTTCCATCTTCGGCGGCACCGGCACAGCGGTGATCGGCGGACTTGCCGTGAACCGTGTGGAAACCTGGAATTTTGAAAAGCCTGCGGAGCAGGACGCCGCAGTGGCAGCGCTTGTCGGAACCGACCCGAAGGATGTTTACGGCAGCGGCCACACCACGCTTTACGCAAATTACATCAATGCGGTCAACACGCACACCGACCCGCTGGTCAGCGGTACGGAAGCGATTAAGGCCATGAAGATCATTCTTGCGGCGTATCAGTCACAAAAGACCGGTGAAGCGGTAAAGTTCGACGACCTTAGCTTCTCTACATTGGATATGTCAAGCGAGGATGTAAAAGTAAAATAAGGGATTGATCGTATGAAAATAGTAACCGTAGTCGGCGCAAGGCCGCAGTTTGTGAAAGCTTCGGTCGTTTCGGCGGCGTTAAAGCCGATTTGCACCGAGGTCATTGTTCACACCGGTCAGCACTATGACCACAATATGTCCGATGTGTTTTTCGAGGAGCTGTCCATTCCGAAGCCCGCCTATAATTTAGGTGTGGGTTCGGGCTCGCACGGCCACCAGACCGGCGAAATGCTGATGAAAATCGAAGACGTTGTTTTGGAGGAAAAGCCGGACATTATGCTGGTTTACGGCGATACCAACTCAACGCTCGCGGGTGCGCTGGCCGCTTCCAAGCTGCATATTCCCGTCGCTCATGTCGAGGCCGGGCTGCGCTCCTACAATATGCGCATGCCGGAGGAACAAAACCGCGTATTAACCGATCATATTTCCAAATGGCTGTTCTGTCCGACCCAAACTGCGGCGGACAACCTGAAAAAAGAGGGCATTACCGCGGGTGTCAGCATCTGCGGCGACGTCATGCTCGATTCTGTGCTCCATTTTTTGCAGCTTGCAAAGCAGAACCCGCAAAAAACCGCAATTTACGGCCAGCTTGGTATCACACCGAAGAATTATCGCCTTGTCACCCTGCACCGCGCGGAAACAACCGATGGCGGGCTGGATGCGATTATCCGCATTTTCACCGCGTTCGAACAGCTTCCCCAGCTCGTTGTGCTGCCAATTCACCCCAGAACAAGGCCGCTCGCGGAAGAAGCAATTGCAAAATGCGGCTTCCGGAATATCAAATTAATTGACCCTGTGGGCTACCTTGAAATGCTTTTGCTGACTTCCGGCGCATGCCAGGTTCTGACCGACTCCGGTGGACTGCAGAAGGAAGCATGGTTCATGAGTGTGCCGTGCATCACCCTGCGGCAGGAAACAGAATGGGTCGAAACTCTTGCCGGGAACTGGAATGTGCTCGCACAGCTCACAACGGAAGATATCTATGAAAAAGCCGTGCATACGAGCGTCAATCAGGCCGCGCATGAGCAAATGCCGTTTGGTGACGGAAAAGCCTCTGAAAAAATTGCCGCGACTTTGTCGGCGGTCTGATAAGGGATAATTATGAATATCATCTATATTAACCACTATGCCGGATCCGACCGGCACGGCATGGAGTTTCGCCCGTATTTCATGGCGAAACGCTGGGCACAGGCCGGGAACAACGTGACAATTGCCGCCAGCTCCTACTCCCACCTGCGTACCAAAAATCCCGACATGCAGGGTAAAAAGACGATGGAGCAAATGCTGGACGGCGTGCGTTATTTTTGGATTGACGGGCCGGAGTATCATGGCAACGGCGTCGGCAGAATCAAAAATATGCTGTCTTTTCTGCACGGCCTTTATCGATACGGGGATGAAATCGCATCGCAGGGCAAGCCCGATGTTGTGATTGCCTCCTCCACCTATCCGCTCGACATTTACCCGGCGCGCAAGCTGGCGCAAAAGTACGGTGCAATGCTGATTTACGAGGTGCACGACCTTTGGCCGCTCAGCCCGATTGAGCTCGGCGGTATGAGCCCGCATCACCCGTATATCATGATGATGCAAGCGGCGGAAAATTACTGCTACAAACACAGCGATTACGTGGTTTCCCTTTTGCCGAACGCACAGGGGCACATGGTTGAGCATGGCTTAAAACCGGAAAGGTTTGTCTGTGTTCCAAACGGAATCGTAAAAGCGGACTGGGAACAGCCGATGGCCAACCCTCCGGTGTATTCTGATAAGTTAAAGCAGTACCGTGACGAGGGTTATTTCCTTGTCGGCTACACCGGGGCGCACGGAATTGCCAATGCGCTCGACAGCTTTGTCGAGGCTGGTGAAAAGCTCCGCAGCCAAAAAATCAAGCTTCTGCTGGTCGGCCCGGGGCCGGAACGTGAGCGCTTGAAACAAAAAGTGGCTGACTTGAATCTAAGCGGCACGGTTGAGCTTTTGGAGCCGGTCAAACGCGGCCAGGTGCCGGAGCTGCTGAATCAGATGGACGCGCTTTATGTCGGCCTGCAGCGCCAGCCGCTGTTTCGCTTCGGTGTCAGCCCCAATAAGCTGATGGACTATATGATGGCCGCAAAGCCCGTCATTTTCGCCATTGATGCTCCGAATGATATGGTTGCGGACGCAGACTGCGGCATTTCAATTGAGCCGGAGGATAGCGCGGCAATCGCCGAAGCGGTGCAAAAGCTTGCTTCCCTTTCCAAAGAGCAACTCAGGGCGATGGGGGAGCGCGGGAAAAAATATATTCTGGAACACAATGAATACGATGTGCTTTCACAGCAATTCCTTGCGGTGTTTTCTAAGCCGAAGGTGTAAAAAGCAGGTAATTAATAAAAATGATGTTGTAATTAAAAAGTGTTGAAATGCAGGGGGAGGAATCCAAATGGCTAAACCAGTGAAAATGATGATGCTGGACACCTGCCCGTATTGCAGGCAGGCCTTTCAGATGATGGATGAACTGAAGGCGGAGCACCCCGAATATAAAGAGGTACAGATTGAAGTCATCGAGGAAAGCAAGGAGCCGGAAAAGATAAAGGGCTATGATTACTGGTATGTACCGACTTTTTTTGTGGGCAGTGAAAAAGTCATGGAGGGCGTACCCACAAAACGAAAAGTGCAGCAGGTTTTTATTAACGCACTGAATTAGTTTGGAATGCAAAAGCAGGACACCGCTTCGATTTTGGTCGAAACAGTGTCCTGCTTTATTGTCACGAAACGTGGCTTTTTCATAATCTCAGCGCGGCTTAATTGATTCCCAGCTCAGTCATCTTTTCACGCAGTTTGATGAAATCCTCAAATGCGGCAGGCTTGTTTTTGGGGTTGCGCAGCAGTGCGGCTGGGTGCAGAGTAGCCATCATCAGTACGCCGTTCTTTTCAAAGAAGACCCCGTGCTCCTTCATGATTTTCAAATCCGGCTTAATGATTTTCATTCCGGAAATGCGGCCCAGGCAAACGATAATTTTCGGCCGCAACAGCGCAACCTGATTGCGAAGCCAGTCAATGCACAGTTCCTGTTCTTCCGGGAGCGGGTCGCGGTTTTTCGGCGGCCTGCACTTTACGGTATTTGCAATATATATATTGGTGTGGCGGTCAAGGTCAACAGCGGCCAGCATTTTATCAAGCAGTTGGCCGCTCCTGCCGACAAACGGTTTGCCCTGCAGGTCTTCCTGTTCGCCCGGCCCTTCGCCGATGAACAGAACCTTTGCCTCTTTGCTCCCTTCGCCGACCACCACATGGGTGCGGTTTTCACATAAGCCGCATTTGCGGCACGCCAGACAGGCAGATTCAAGTTCTTCCCAAGATTGATACAATTTCGCGGCCTCCTTTTTATCAGTCCTATTATTATATCACAAAAAGCGAAGCTTTTGTGATATAATCGTCCATCTCCGGCGGTCGCCGTGTAAACGACGAACCCGGAGGGACATAAAATTCGATATGATAATTGCTATGCGGTTATTATATCACAAACTTCGAGCTGATAAAAGAATAACGTATCCTTTTTGTTGTAATTTCCGACAAATTGAGTTACAATAACAAAGTAAATTATAACAGGAGATGTTCATATTGAAGATTATGGTTGAAACCTCTGCACGCCACATCCATCTTACTCAGGAAGACTTAGAAACTCTGTTCGGAAAAGGCTATGCGCTTACCCCGAAAAAGGATCTTTCACAGGTCGGTCAATTTGCCTGTGTTGAAAAAGTAGAAGTAGTTGGGCCAAAAAGCTCCATTAAAATGTCTATTTTAGGGCCGGTACGTCCGGAAACTCAAATTGAACTTGCAAAAACGGAAGCACGTTCCATCGGCATTGACGCACCAATCTGCATGTCCGGTGAACTGGCCGGCACCCCGGGCTGCAAGGTGATTGGGCCGAAGGGTGAAATAACACTTGACCACGGCGTTATTATTGCCAAGCGCCATGCGCACTTTACACCGGAACAGGCAAAAGAATTCGGCGTAACAGACGGCCAGAATATTCAGATTAAGCTGGACTACAATCAGCGCGCTTTGATTTTTGGCGATGTCATTGCCAGAGTCAGCAAAACTGCGGGTCTTGCGGTACATATCGACACCGACGAAGCCAACGCGGCGGGTCTGCCCGGTACGGTTGACGGTGAAGTAATCCTTTAATTTTCAGATTTGAAAAGGCCGGAGCATTGCTCCGGCCTTTTTTGTATTTATTCTGAGCTGTTTTCCCATTTCAGTTGTCTTATAAAGTGAAGGGCCTTTTAAAAAGCAGTAAGGGAGTGTGAATTTTGGAGGACAGTAAGATTGTTCAGCTTTTGAAGAACAAGCCGTCAGACGGACTTTATGAAATCATAAAAAAGTACCGCAGTTTTGTCGCTGCAATTACAGAAAGAATTTTGCGCGGCAATCAGCAGGACGTTGAGGAATGCATTGACGATACTTTTTTGTACGTATGGAAAGCGGCGGGTGCAGCAGATAATGAAATTTCAAACCTCAAGGGTTATCTTGCCTGTACCGCGCGGAACACCGCAATTAACCGTTACCGTCAGCTGGCAAGGCTGAATGTCGTTGATATCGATGACATTGACCTTGCCGAAGAAAATGATATGCTGCTTGAATTTGAAAACAAAAGCAATGCAATTGTCCTGCAAGAATTGATTGCCACTATGGGTGAACCCGATCGTGAAATTATGATTCGAAAATATTTTCTGTTTGAAAAGATAAAGGATATCGCAATTCAAACGAATTTAGATGAATCCCAAGTGAAAAATCGCTTATACCGCACAAAGCAAAAGTTACGCAAACAGTTGGAAGAAAGGAATGTGATTTATGGAACATTATGAAGCTAATTTCTTAGCATCCTTTGAAAATATAAATACCCAATCTTCTCGTTCGCTGAAAAAAGAAGTCGATGGAACCTATCAGGTGGTAATGCAAATGGCAGGACTGAAAATGAAAACGCCGCATTTGAAAAAAACCGGACGTATTCTTTTCATTGCCGCTGCTGTCGCAGCTTGTACCGTTGTGACCGCCGCCGCTTACGTGCTGGGTACCGGGAACCTATTTAAAGAATATTTTCAGAGCGGTGACCCCAGAAAGGCGCAGCCTGGGGTCAGCTTAAGTGAAAGTCAGGTCACAGGTATGGACAAAGCAGGAATTTTACTGAACCGTTCCGCAACAGACAATGGGACAGTTATCAATATCCGTGCGGCCATGGGCGACAAAAACTGTGCATATCTTCTGCTTGATGTTACTGCCCCAACAGGAACTGTGCTGAATAAGAATGAGTATGAGTTTGAAGATATGCCGATTAATTTCTATGATGATGAGTTTTACAAAAATCCGAACCAAAGCGGGGGCAGCGCAGGTTGGGATATTCTTACCCAAAAGGACGAGAATCCCAACGATAACAAAAAGTCCTTTGTTATCAGTGTTGGCTGTGCCGGAATCAAACTGCAAAACAGAGAGATAAAAATGACATTGAAAAATCTGTCGGTGTCAACCGGGAAACTTACCTGTACTCCCGTCATAAAGGGAGAATGGAAATTTAATTTTAAATTGGACTATGATACTGATTCCAAAATTATCAAGGTGAACAAGGTATCACATGATTCCAATGGCTATGCCACCATACCGGCAGTTAATCTTTCCACACTATCGGCAGACGTTACATTTATCGATATGAAATATCGCAGTGGGACAAAACTGTATATCCCTCCTAAAATGAAAGTATATTATAAGAATGGCACACAGGATGAGATAATGAATGGCGCCGGTACCGGAGATGGGGATAGCTACACCAAAGTTTATCGATTTAACGCGCCTATGGATTTTAATAAAGTTGAAAAAATTACCATTGGCGATGTAGAAATTCCAATCAAATAGCGCAAATGCAATTACGATATATACGGCACGAAGCTCCTACTTAATTTGTAAGCAGGAGCTTCGTGCTTGAAAAAATGGAATCGGCTTTACTGCTGTTCTGTACTTTGTTCGTACTGTTCCGCAGCAGTTTCTTTTCCCTGAAACGTTGGTTTCATCTTGAAAATAAGGAACAGCGCCGCAGCGGCAAAAACCAGCATAAAGCCTTCGCCGAGCCACATATTGACATACTTTGACAGCATAACACCGCCGATGTTAAATACGGAGTGTGCCGCAATTGCAAGAAAATAATAGCGGATTTTGTGTTCATTTACCCCTTTGAATATAAGAATACTTGCGAAAACATGGAAGGTAACGGCGAACACGCGCTCCAAAACACCAAGGTAAACAGCTTCCGGTTTTACGGCAACCATAGCCGATAAAACTTGCTGTGCCTGTTCAGCGGGGAGCCGTGCCGAAAAAGTCTGAAAAGTACCGTTGTTAATCATGGTGGCGTAGATAATGTTGTTGATCTGCGTCATTCCGGTCAAAAGGATTACCTCGCAAAATCCGTGACCAAGCCCAAAGGAAAGCGCGTCGCTGAATCTGCGGTTATTTTTTAAGAAAACACCCGCGCCAAGGTACCGCGCGCTTTCTTCAAACAGTCCGGCTGTGACGGAAAGCATGATAATGTACGGAATCGTATTCAGCGCGAACGCTTTAAACCAGCTTTGTGCTCCCAGTACCTGCAGAATCGGAATTCTCAGGCACAGCTGGGAGACGAAAAATGCGGCCGCGCCAAGGAACATCGGTTTTACAGCAACCTTTTTTGTTAGGCACAGCACAAGCAAAAGAACAACAGGGAATAAAAGCTCGGCGACTGCCGCAAACAGGAACGCGCCAAAAACAGAAGAAGAAACAGTCATAAAAACAGCTCCTTAATTTTGATTTTTCAGTTTATAAAAGATATTGTGCGCATAGACGCAAACAATGATGCTTAATATCAGCACGGTTACAACTGCAAATAGCAGTGCAAAGGATTCCGGCACGAAAATACAGCAAATTGCCGAAATAAGCCCGCCAATCATAAATACTTTTCCCCCGAACCGATGGGTTCGGTACCAAACTTCTTCGTTTTCCAATGTCCATTTCACACGGATACCAATAAATGCATTTTGCTTGCATTTCGGCAGATAATTTCCGATCACGATAAACATAAGACAGAGAACTGCGGACATAATCCGGTTGTAGCCGATGCCGGACAGATTCGTCACTTTGTTTAGGGAGGTAAACAGCATAAAATAGGCAGCAAGATTCAACAGAACGACCAAACAATAATTTGCAACACGTACTGTCTTTTGGTTTGATTTCTGCTCCGCTTCGCTGTGGGTGCTTTCCCCGGAAAGGCTCATATCGAAAAGTCCACGAAAAAAGGGTGCGAGTACCAGGGTGAGAACAGGCATCAGGAAAAGCTCATATTTGCTGCCCCAGCGGTCAACCTGATTGTTTAATCCATAATGTGCGGGAACCGTGTCCGGCACAGCGGGCAGAACGAGCAGTGTAATAATGAGCGGGAGGATGGCCAGCGCCCAGTACAGGCCGTCATGACTGATTTTTTCCAGCTTATTTTTCATCATAATGATTCTCCTTACTTAAAAAATCAGTCAACCAATTCAATACCTCTTCAAAAACAGACAGATTCAGTTCATAATAAATAAACTTACCCACCCGTTTGTCCGTAATCAAATCGGCATTTTTTAAAATGGAAAGATGGTGGGAAATGGTCGCACCGGTCGTATCGAAGTGTTCTGCGATCTCCCCGGCGGGGAGGGAACGTTCTTTTAGAAGGTTCAGTATTTCACGACGCGTTGGATCGGAAAGTGCTTTAAAAGTTTCGGGGAACGACAAGTTACCACTTCTCCTCATTTAGAAATTTGTCTAAATGTATCATATCACTTTTTTCTGTACTGTCAATATCATTTAAAAAATTTTCAAAGTGAATTTGCTTGACTGAATGGTTTTGAGGGACTATAATAACAAAACCGCGGAGAAAATCATTTCGAAGAGCATGTGTGCAGGAAGCGGGAACCGTGTTTTCAATAAATACAACTTGTCTTTTTAGGCGGAATAGTTTATAATAGTAAAGTCGGATTATGAAAAGCAAGGCAGAAATGCGTGCCATAGGATATGCAGGCGGGCGGGCTCTGTACGGCGGGGCGCCGTGAACCATGTCAGGCGGGGAACCGAGCAGCATTAAGCGGATTGCTCCGTGCGATGCAGGTTGTCTGTCCGTCTGCATATCCTAGTGCATGATATACCGTTTGAAAGCGGTCTGTCTTGCTTTCAGTTTGTCTAAGGGGGTGTGCTCGTGTATCAGGTGCTTTATCGAAAATGGCGGCCAAAGGTGTTTGCCGATGTGGTCGGCCAGCCGCAGGTCACTGTTACGCTGAAAAACGAGCTGATGGCCGGGCGTATCGCACATGCCTACTTATTTACCGGCTCACGCGGAACGGGCAAAACCACCTGTGCCAAAATACTGGCCAATGCGGTAAATTGCCTGAATCCGGTTGACGGCGACCCATGCGGTGAATGCGAAATTTGCCGTGGGGTAGAAAACGGTTCCGTTATGGATATTGTGGAGATTGACGCCGCCAGCAACAATGGCGTTGACAATATCCGTTCCCTGCGGGAAGAAGCCAATTTTACGCCCGCCGCTGCAAAGTACCGGGTTTATATCATCGATGAGGTTCACATGCTCTCCACCGGCGCGTTCAACGCGCTGCTGAAAACATTGGAGGAACCGCCGGCTCACGTTATTTTTATTCTTGCCACTACCGAAGTGCACAAGCTGCCCGCGACCATCCTGTCGCGCTGCCAGCGCTTTGATTTCCGTCGTATTCCGCCGCAGGATATTGCGGACAGGCTTACTTACGTTACACAGCAGGAAAATGCCGAAATTGACATGCAGGCGGCGCTTTTGATTGCCCGCCTTTCCGACGGCGCGCTGCGCGACGCGCTCTCCCTGCTTGACCAGTGCCTTGGCCGCAGCAAAACCGTTACGGTTGAGGTTGTGAACGAAACGGCGGGGCTGGTGGGGCGTGATCATCTTTTTGACTTGACCGCCGCAATACAGCAAGACGATTCCGCCCTTGCGCTGGAGCTCATTGACCGGCTGCATAATTCTTCAAAGGACATGGCGCGGCTCTGTGAAGAGCTTTCTGCTCACCTGCGGAATTTAATGCTGATCAAAACGATGAAGGACGCACACGGCATGATTGTCGTGTCCGACACGGAATACGAAAAGCTGACAAAGCAGGCTCTGTCCATTCCGCTTCCCGCCATTCTGCACGGGCTTGACACCATGCAGAATGCGCTGGAAAAGATGTACCGCGGGGGCGACCGCCGCATTGAATTTGAAATGGCAATGATTCGCCTGTGCTCCCCGGAGCTCGACACGACACAGGACGCGCTGATCCGGCGCATTGAAGCGCTTGAGCACGGCGTGTTAAAACCACAGCCGGCAAAAATAAAAGCTCCAGCGGCCGAACCGACCAAAGAACCGCCGAAACGCGCCACAGCGGCGGATTTGGATATCGGTGTACCCGATAACGAAGAACCAGAGCCGCCGCCGGAGCGAAATTCCGCCGCAGCAGTTCCGCAAAGTGAAGCGCAAAGCCTGCTGAACAACACAGAGCGGCTTGCGGAATGGCCGGAAATCCTGCAGATTTTAAAGAGCTATTCCCATGTGATCGCATCCGCGTTTAACGGTTCGTCCGCATACCTCAGCGGTGCTTATGTGCTCATCGACGCGCCGAATGAAATTGCGTTCCGTCTGCTCCGTGAACCGGCGCAGCGCGAGAATATGCGAAAAGCGATTCTGCAGGTGACGGGGAAGACCTATAAATTGGGTCCCTACAAGCGCCCCAGTTCGGAAGAACCGGAGGAAGACCCTCTCAACCGGCTTGCAGGCCTTGCCCAAAGCGAAGGCATTGAAGTAATTAAAAAATAAAAAAATTTAGATAATAAAATACACTTGGTGTAATTTGGAGGAAAATCGTATGAAAGCAAGATTACCACAGGGATACGGCAATGGCGGATCCGCAAATTTGCAGCAGCTCGCGCGTCAGGCGCAAAAGCTCCAGGATGACATGGACCAAATCACAAATGAGCTCGATGTAAAGGAATATTCCGCAACTGCCGGCGGCGACGCGGTTAAGGCGACTGTAACCGGTAAAATGGAAGTCAAATCGATTGATATCAAACCGGAAGTTGTTGACCCGGAAGATGTTGAAATGCTTTCCGACCTTGTAATCGCAGCTGTGAATGAAGCACTCCGCACCGCTGCGGCCGACAAGAGCGAACGCATGGAGAAAATCTCCGGCGGGCTGAATGTGCCGGGAATGTTTTAATTATGCCGTCCTATAATGTGGCGCCGCTGTCGCGCCTGATTGAACAGTTTGAGCGTCTTCCCGGAATCGGGCATAAAAGTGCGCAGCGTTTGGCTTACTATGTTCTCGGCCTTTCAAAAGAGGGTGCCGAAAATTTGGCAAACTCTATTTTGGATGCGCATGAAAAAATACATTATTGTAAAGTTTGCTGCAACCTGACCGATCAGGAGCTTTGCCCCGTGTGCCGCAACGAGTCACGCGACAAATCGATTATCTGTGTTGTGGAGGACCCGCGCGACGTGATTGCACTGGAACGTACCCATGAGTTTAACGCGTCCTACCATGTGCTTCACGGCGCGATTTCCCCGCTCAATGGCGTCGGGCCCGACCAGCTCTGTATTAAGGAGCTGCTGGCCCGCGTCAACAGCGATATCGTGAAAGAGGTCATTATGGCTACGAACCCCACGGTCGAAGGCGAAGCGACTGCAATGTACGTTTCGCGCCTGCTCAAACCGCTCGGGGTAAAAGTAACGCGCCTTGCTTACGGAATTCCGGTCGGCGGGGATTTGGAGTACGCGGATGAGGTCACGCTGTCCCGTGCAATCGAGGGCCGCAGTGAAATTTAATTCAAATTGATTTTACAATTCTGAAGAACGGCAGCGGATGAAGCGTTCTTGATGTTTTATGATTTAAAGGCTCGGCCGCTTTCGCTGACAGAATGGCAATTGTTTCAAACGGGTTTCACCTTGACTTTTTCTAAGAACTGTGGTATTCTCATGTATCAACAGATATCAAAGGAGGGCTTTTATGGCAAAAGAAAATTTAAAAACACTTGCGCAGAATAAAAAAGCCTTTCACGATTATTTTGTTGAAGAAAGCGCGGAAGCCGGAATTGAACTTTTCGGCACCGAGGTCAAATCACTCCGCAAGGGTCAGGCGAATCTGAAGGACTCATGGTGTTCCATCGTGAACGGGGAGCTTTTTCTCAATGGGATGCACATCAGTCCCTATGAGCAGGGCAATATCTTTAATCGGGACGCCACGCGGGTACGCCGCCTTCTGATGCACAAGCGTGAAATTTCCCGTTTGTTCGGGCTGGTGAAGCAGGATGGTTATTCTTTAATCCCGATTTCTGTTTACCTGAAGGGTTCAATGGTCAAGGTGCAGGTGGGTTTGTGCAAGGGCAAAAAGCTTTATGACAAGCGCGCGGATATGGCGGCAAAAACTGCAAAACGCGATATCGACCGGGCAATGAAAGAAAGGAACCGCTAATCTTGATTTTAGTTCAGTTTTTGGGTATGATACAGTTGTAAGCTATTCCTTTTATTTATTTTTATATGGGGATGTAAAGGTTTCGACGGGGATTGTGAGCCTTAGTAAGCGAGTAGCGACGTGGAACGCTATAATTCTGCAAGCATAATTTAAATGACAAAAATGTAAACGTTAACTATAATAACAATTATGGGATGGCGTACGCAGCCTAATTAAGCTGCCGTCTTTACCGGGAACACCGCGGCCCGGATAAAGGCGTCGATTAGCGGTGAACGTGAACGGGGGAACGCCTTTACCCCTGTCACGGATTAAAGGCTACTAAAGCGCTGAGCCTGCCTTTGGGCGCGGCGCGGAGGGAATGTTAAATCACAGGCTACACTCGTAGAAAGCTCTGGTAAGTGATTTTCGGACACGAGTTCGACTCTCGTCATCTCCACCACAAAGAAAAGGAGGCACCAAACGGTGTCTCTTTTTCTTTGTCGCAGCGTTGGCCACAGCGAATTCCGGCGCAAGATGTAAAGCAGCAGGGTTTTCCAGTTAACCAAATAGGAAAAAATAGGGACTCGCGGAACGCGGGTAAAAACTGCACCACCCGACTCTCGTCATCTCCACCAAACAATTCCAAATCCGAACACTCGGAAACGCTCGATTTATTGGCATTTTCGGGATCGGATAAGAACTTTAAGAACGAGCTTTCGAGCTCGTTCTTTTCGTTTACAAGGTTATAAGCCACCACAATATGGTCATCGAACAGCTGCACGGAGTTGACGGAAGTCTTGATGATCTTTTCCGTATAATCCTCTAGCGGTTCGTTCGTTTCGCGCTGGAACGGGGAAAGCAGAAAACGGATGTCGCGTTCAGTTAATTCCGGTTGCCGAACGCTGCATTCCTCAATATCATATTCTATTTGTTCCTGTGAGGCTTCCAAATCGAAAAACCACTTTTTTGTTGTCTTGGTTACGATCCCCTGCTCAATAGCAGTCATGAGGTTTTTAATATGGGTTTTTGTTTCTGAAAGCTGTTTCTGCAAAGCATGGAGTTCGTCATCCTGAGAAGTATCCAACGCTTGTACTTCAACGTACCTATTCGCAATGGACTCCAGTTTCCCGGGCTGCAATATGTATCCCTGAGTTGCTTCAACGACAAGGCTTTCAATCCAGTCTTTTCACACAGCCTTCCGGTCACACGCTTAAGGCGCTTTTATTGGTGCAGATATAGTAATAATGCTTTTCGCCATGTTTGCCGGTGCCGTATTCTTCCGCCATACCGGCCCCACAGGAACCGCAATAGAGTTTTCCAAAATAGATAAACTGCATTTTCCTCAGTTATATCGATATCTGCATAGTTATAAGTTCAAGGGAATCTTTCAAGGCTGGTAACTGCTAATCTTCCCTGGCCCTATTGTTGTTGAAGAACGTCAACAAATATGATACGATGAAAAACATAATACAAAAGGAATTCGTGTTTGTGAAGGAGTAAAAATGAAAAAACAAAAAACAGGCTTTTGGAAAACGCACCCTTTGCTAAAGGTTATAATGGTTTTAGTTGTGTTTTTTGGTACTAGGCTCTCTTTACTGGATAAATGTTCCGATAATTGGTTATGTGGTCTCTATTTTCTACTATATGGCGAGGGGTTTATATATTTTAGGTGGAATATATGGCATTTGGCTAGACCGCAGGTGCCATTTAAGGTTTCCATCCGTTTGTTTCGTTTTTCTTGTATTAATTATTACTATTTCGATTGATCATTTTTACTTATTTGTTTATCCCGGTTGGAAATTGAATGGGTATATCTTATGGGATTACATGCGAACCGCTATTTTTTTTGGTGGCGGTCAAATTCTTAGCGTAGCTGTAGGTTTTATTTTATCTAAGGGAATATCTTATATTAAGAAAAAGTTGGAGCAGGGCGGATAACCGACCTGCTCCATTTGTGAGATATTTTTTTAAAAAATCATTCGTTTGAAGATAAATTTTGCTAAAGATTTACAGCACGCAAGCTGCATTTCTGGTGTTGAACTTCTAGCTTTTTGTGACAACAAACCATCAGGAAGTTTTTCAAAGGTGCCATGCATTCTGCTGTCTAGTTTGCTTCCTAAATCGTCCAGCGCCTTTTCGCAGCCTATATCATCGGGATAAAAGTTGAAACGGATATTGGCGCAATTGGTATAATACCATGTCAACGCTTCTGACAAAGGATTAAAGCTTGATTGTCCGTTTTCCTTGATATATTTGGCAATTTTATATGCATCAATATCCGTGCATAAATCAGAATAGTTACAGCTTGAAGTTTCATTTCCAATTATCATATCAGCGATTTCCTGAATCGTTTTACCTAGATACACGCTATAATCTGTGCCGCTGTCTCTTTTGTTATATGCAGTAGCAGTATCAGACATTCCGGTGGCTAAATCTCCACCCCAACCAGTCCAAAAGTCGGGGACAAGAGTACTATGAGCACCGCAATATCTTTTGGTTGTTGCGGCTAGATGCCCAAAATCAATAAGACCTCCATATCCGTCAGTGAGCAGGGTATCGTCATTAAAGGTCACTAAGTATAATTCGTTGTACAAAGTAAGATTTTTATCCTTAATGTAATTTATAAAATTTTCATCAATTGATGCTCCCAAAGAAATCGTCCATGTCGCACTATTGTACTTTGGGGCTCTTAAAAAATTGGTAACTCCAGCTGCCAATTTTACTCCAGTGGGTGGGGTATATGCCGCTCCACCATATTGAATCGCATCGAAACCAACGTATAAATTTTCCAGTTCTGCAATTTTTGAAATTAAGGTTTGAATTTTAATCGTATCTGACGGGATGGGAGGAATTCCGGATTCAATCACAATCGCCTGACTGAACAGCCCCTTATAAGCAGTTTCCACGGACGATTTGCTATAATACTTCAGGGCTTGTGTTTGCAGGGGATCGTTAAAAATATAATTGTTATCATCATAAAAACAAGAGGCAATCATTACAAACAAGTGATGATTGCCTTTTGAAAGTTCAAGTTAAAAATGAACACTCACAAGAACTGGTTGTTTCCTTATCAGAGTGCTATACTTTATTTGCTGTTATATGTTTTTGCCTACTTATAATTTCCTTTAAAAATATTATCATCAGCATTACCATAAAAATTATACCTGACAGTAAGAACGTATTTGAATATCCGGAAAACTGCGATATAGCACCGAAGAACAGAGGACCCAGCCCGGAGCCTATATCAAGAAAATTATAGAAGGTCGCGTTCGCAGCTATCCTGCGTTCAGGGGCTACTTTTTTCATTGCGTTGGCTTCCAATACGGGGAAAATCATACCCATAGCCGCTCCATAAAATATTGCAAATATACAAATCAACAGCAAGTTCGTAGCATGTGCCACTATAATACAGCTGATGAGACCGACAATTGCCCCCGGTATTAAAAGAACATTCATGCCTTTTTTATCGTATAGTTTTCCTGAAAACATTCTTGTGGACATCTCCGCAATAGTTGTCACGATGAAATAAACAAAGATATTTCCGACATTTATTTGCTTGGCATATAAAACGATATATGTATCACACGAGCTCATTAACAGACCCAGCAAAAGTATAAAAACAGATTCATAAACAACTTTCGGTTCAATAACTTCTGACAGCCAGTGGCTGTTCTCTGCTTGATTTCCAGTCGGCTGTTCAGAATGATCAGTCTTGATAAAATGAGTTAAAAATATCGACACCAAAGCAAGAAACATAGCCGCCAGAAATATCCATTTGAAGTGTGTCTGTGAAACAGCTGCTGCACCCAGGCATGGCCCCAATACATATGCAATAGAAATTCCCAATCCGAAAAAGCCCATGCCTTCTCCCATTTTTTCATTTGGAATGGTACTTGCAACTGCTGAACCATAAAGAGTTGTTGAAGCGCCGAATCCGAGGCCTTGAACCAGCCTCAGAATAATGATCATAGTCAATCCGGCAAACAGATAATACCCGACCATTGAAAGTGTAAAAACAGACATTGCAAGAAGGAGCAATAATTTTTTCCCGACTCGGGCTGACACTCTGGATGTAAAAGTCCGCATAAGAATAGATGTTACATAAAATACAGCAGCAACTATACCTATCTGAAAATCATTTACACCATTTTGCTTTAAGTAAACCGGTAGGACGGGAAGAAGTAAACAGCCAGCAAAAAACAGGAAGAAGTTAGCAATCATCAAAAATATATAGTCTTTTGACCATAGTTTATTTGGCTTTACATAAGCAGTATACATTTTACTCATTGAAATTATAACACAGTCCTTTCTTCTTAATATAGAGTTGTAATGGATGAATCACTTTATTTCTTTTGAGCGCAATTAAATAAAGGAAATGACAGTTTTTTACAACAAAAAAGCTGGATAAGAAGTGGGTGCGTCCCACCATCTTATCCAGCATATAATCGTGCATTATATACCCTCCGATGAACATAAAATATTTTATCATAAATAAACTGCAATTGCAACTTTGTCGGTATGAAAATAGTACACAGCTCTAAAAAATCACAATGCGTGTAAGACCAACTTTTTTAACCGGATTTGTTATTGTGGCTTGAGGCCGTAGGCAAAATGTGCCCCTTATACTGAAAGATGGTTGATTTAGTGAAACATTTTTTTGAAATGTATGAATCTCAGCCGTTGTTTTTTATACCAAACCCCTTTATTCATACGGATTTTGGTGCGTATTCAGCTCCGAAAATTGGATACCCATCATAGTATTTGAGACCATATTGTCAGTGAAATATATAGACGATCGTATTAAAAAATTCTGCCTGCACCTTTTTCCGAGGAAGCAGCCGGATTTGAACTGGGAGAATCCGAACGTCCGCTGCAATGTCTACGACATGATGACCTGGTGGCTGGAGAAGGGCATCGACGGCTTCCGCATGGATGTCATCAATGCGCTGTCGAAAGACCAGCGCTTTCAGGACGGAGAAAGGCTGCCCGGCCAACAGTGCGTTTCCGGGTTGGATGTCGCTAAAAACGGCCCGCGCATCCATGAGTTTCTGCAGCAAATAAACCGTGAAGTGTAACTTCTTTGCTGCTTACCCCGGCGTCTTTATGCGCTTTATTTACATTATCATAAGACATTTTAGCCCTTGATGATACAAAAGTGGCCCATCCCTTTGGAAAAAAACCGCCATTCCTTTACTGGCTATAGACCCATGTTTGGTGCACGGATCTTGTACCCACTTTTGCAGTCGTAAAAAATGGCCTTGAATATCAACTGCATAGATCATATAAATTATATTAAGAGGAAAATGTTATGGTAAAGAGAAAAAGCATTTCAAAACTGATGTCATTTGTTTTGGCGGTGGCTCCCATTTCTGGGAAGCCGCTTATTCGCGCCAGTTACTAGTGGATTACTGCAATTTGGCCGGATTGAATAAGAATAAAATCAGAGAGACATGGAATACGATACACACCAATGATATACGTAAAATGAGCTAACCAGGTGATTCAGAAGCAGATGCGAGCTTCGCATAATGTTTATGACAGGTTCAAAAATCAGTTTGACATCTTTTGATGACTATGATATTATAACTAATAGTTTTATAGGGTTCCGCAGTGAATCGCTGGTCTGCACCGAGATAAAACGCACAGAATACTGTGTTCACGGAAGGATAAAAGCCTGGGAGATATTTTTATATCTCCTATGGCTTTTTTTATTTTTCAAATTTATAAAAAGGAGTGAAAAAATGCACTGGTTGTTCTTACTAGTTGCAGGCATTTTTGAAACAGGCTGGGCTGTAAGCCTAAAGTTCTCGCACGGATTTACTAAACCGATACCAAGTATCATAACGGTAGTAGGAATGGTTGCAAGCTTCTATTTCTTATCGTTATCCTTAAAGCATCTTCCCTTAGGAACAGCATACGCTGTATGGACTGGAATCGGTACGGTAGGAACGCTTATTTTGGGAATGATCCTATTTCGCGAATCAATCACCATCCCTCAGATTTTTTGTGTTGGTCTTATCGTAGTGGGAATTATCGGTTTAAAATTGTTATCCCCTCAATGACAAAGCTTAGTGAAATGAAAGTCGGTCAAAGTACTGTTCAAATATGTTATAATGGACAATATAAAATTACGTTATTTGAACAGCACCAAAATTTAAAGGCTGTGTAATGGAAGTGAGGAATCATTCATGTTCAGAGAGATGAGAAGAGTTAAGCAATTATTATCAATGGAAGATACCGTCGCTGTAATGGATAGATGCACAAATGGTGTCCTGGCGTGCTTAGGGGATGAAGGTTATCCTTACGCAGTCCCACTCAGCTATGTCTATTTCAATGATAAAATCTATTTTCATTCTGCAAAAGCCGGGCATAAAATCGATGCGATTACGAAGAATCCAAAGGTATCCTTTTCAGTAATAGAGGAAGACACGATAGTAAGCGAAGAATATACCACTTATTTCCGCAGCGTTATTGCTTTTGGCAAGGCAAGAATTGCAGAAGGGGATGAACGTTTGGAAGCCTTTAAGGCTTTAGTTGAAAAATACTCAGGGGATCAGCCCGCGGAGGCTAAACATAAGGAAATAACCGAATGTACGCAAGCTTATGTTATTGCAATTGACATCGAGCACATAACAGGCAAGGAAGCCATTGAATACGTCAAAGCGAAAAGACAATAACGATTCATGCAAGTTAACAGTAAACATTAAATGAATCTAAATTCTGCTAGCACCACCGCAAACCCCCATTTTTACAATTAAGAAGAAAATTCATTTCTGCTTACACTACATGGGGCTGACCGGTAGAGGCACTGGTACCTCCGTCAACGGGTAACACAACGCCCGTGATGTAGGCGGCATCGGGTGAAGCCAAAAACAGCACAGCCGGAGCGACATCTTCCGGCTGCCCCGGGCGTCCCAGAGGAATTCGGTTAACAAACGGAGCAAGCTGTTCCGGCGAACCTGCCATGCTTGCAGTCATCTCAGTCAGGGTAAAGGCCGGGGCAACAGCATTCACACGAACACCTTTTTCGCCCCAATCCAACGCTAGGGAGCGGACAAATCCGTTGACAGCGTGTTTGGTGGCATTGTAAGCGGCTTGTTTCCAATCTCCATTCAGTCCGGATACTGACGAAGTTGCAATTAATGTACCGCGAGTCTCCTGTAATGCCGGATAAACAGCTTGGGCAAGATAGAAAAATGCATCCAGATTAATCGAGCGCAGCTGTTCCCAATTCCTTTTGTCCAGATCCACAATGTCTCCGCCCGCATAAACGCCGGCATTGCTGACCACTACATCAAGACTGCCAAAGCGCTCCAGCACCGCGGCCACAATTTGGGCGGCAGCCTGCGGCTCGGAAATGTCTTTGGAAATTGCAAGAGTGCGCTCTTTCGGATAAGAAGCTAACGTCTCCTGTAATGCATTCAGGCGCCGTCCGACAACAGCGACGTTGGCATTATTGTCTAAAAATGCTTGTGCAATGGCTCGGCCCATGCCGCTGCCGCCTCCGGTTACCAGTACGACCTTTTGATCAAACAGATAAGAATTATTCGTCATGCGTGTCTTGCGCCTCCTTCCACATGGATGGTTTCGCCGGAAACATTTCCCGCGCCAAGCAGCCATATGGCTGCGTCCGTGATATCATCGGCTGTACCGGCCCGCCCGACCAAGCTGGATGCCGCAGCGCTTTCCAGCAGCTCTTTTTTATCTTGTTCCCCAAGAGAGTTCCAAGTACCGGAATCTGTGATCCCTGGGGAAATTGCGTTAACGCGAATGGGCGCGAGTTCTTTTGCCAGATGGGAAACAAGAAAGGCAACCGCTCCGTTGGTTACTCCCATCACCGAATAGCCGGGCGATGGTTTCCACGCAGCCACACCGGAGAATAGAAGAATCGAGCCCGTCGGAGAAAGAATCGGAGCAAAGTGCTTTGCCAATAGCATGGGGCCTATCACTTTTGCTTCAAACGCGGCGACTATTTTATCATGTTCCAGGTCTTTGACCGGCACGTTATGATGGGCGGACGCGGTTATTATCACATGATCGACATGCCCCAGTCTGGATGCCGCGGCGACAATGGTGTTTTCCTCTGTAATATCAATATAAATTGCGCTTGCCCCTGGAAGCTGTGCGGCTACCTGAGCAGCCTGTTCAAGATTGCGTGCGCCTATCACTACCTCCGCTCCGGCTTCGCTCGCCCGCCGTGCGATTGCCAAACCCAGATACTTCGACCCGCCTATCACCAAAATTTTTTGCTTGTTAAGTTGTCCCTTCATTCTGTACTCCTTTCGTATGCCAAACCGTATTTTACATTACATGGAAAGCTTTCATTCAATAATGTATGCACTGACGATTTCCCCGTAAAAAGCGATATGAAAATCCTTATTCTCACCGTGGAAAAAGCTGTCTACATCCTGTGGGTAAAATGTCTTCTTGATTTCTTCCGTGATTTCATGCGCATCCTGTTTTTGCCTGTACAGGGCCCTGCACTCAAGCGTTAAAGGAAGCTCCTTAATGGCAGGAACAGAGACTGTGTTCGGTGTTTCAAGTGTTAATTGGAGTTCTTCAATTTTATCCGTGTCACGCCCTGATTTTGTCCCGCAGATTCCTAATATTTTTTTGTTGAATACCCCATATGGGATATTGATTGTAAATTCCGGGCTGTTTTCCAACTGATGTCTGGTAAAGCGATTTTCTCTTATGAAAGCGATAAAGATCGGTTTGCCCCACACGATTCCGAGTGTACCCCAACCAATGGTCATAGAATTGATCTTTTCTCCTGCTTTTGTAGTCAGCAAGGCGCCTGTGTTGAGCGATTTCAAGATATCGCCGGCATAGTCAAATACTTCGATTTCTTTTTTCATGGTATAACCCTCCTTAAAAATTCCGTTTCCTTTATGATAGACTGATTTACAATGACGATATGGTACGCGTTTTCGATTCAAAATAGCAATTAACATTTGCTAGCTATGCTTTGTTTTTTTAAATTAATAAACTGAACAGGTCGAATATATTTGCTTATATAATAGAGCCGTTCGCATGGTTTGTCTAATCGCTGTTGCGCATACCGGATATAGCCAAAACGCATAACATATGAAAGAAATAGAAATGATCAGCCTCCTGCGTTCAGTACAATACCATATCCAAGCTTCGATTGATCCACAAACTAAATGTCCTAAAAGAAATCAGAACTTCTCATTGGTACTATATAAGCACAGACATTATGTTTATAATTAGCGATTTTACCTGCATCTAAATTAAGCAAATGACACAAAAAGACAAACCTGTTTTTATAACATTAGTTATAGGCAGGTTTGTCTTTTTATGCCCTAAAAGGGCTTGTTGGCTGCTGTTTTTTAACGGTAACACTATCAACGCTACTCATAAACCCACAAATACAGAATTTTATGTGTTTTGGTTGCAAGTTTAAACCTAATAATAGATAAGTTTACAGAAAGGATGGAATCAATATGACACTCCCTTATGCATTTGAAAAGCTGCCCGATGGCATGGTCAGATTGAACGCTGCACAGTCGGCAGTGGTACAAAGAATTTATCAACGTTACGTTGACGGTGCCAGCTTGGGTGTTATAGCCACCGAACTGAAAGCTAATCAGATTACTGCACCATCTGGCAATCTAAAATGGTCTCGGTCAGTTATTGATAAAATATTGAGCAACGGTAAGTATATGCCTTACGCAATCCCAATGGAGTTGTTCGTAGCCGTTCAGTTTGAAAAAAACTCCCGAAGCAACACACAAGTTAATAGCGAGGGTTCCTTGCAGAGAAAGGCCACCCGGTACAATTCACAGAATGTACTGAGCGGTCTTTTAGTTTGCGCTGAGTGTGGTAGCAACTATCGCCGTATCACTCGATCAAATGGTGAGATTGTTTGGCGATGTGCTGATCGAGTGGAGAAAGGTATTCGGTCTATTTGTAAGGATTCACCCACTATTCTCGATATATCGATGAAAGCTCTGATTTGCACAAAGTTAGGACTAACGGAATTTGATGAGCAAACAGTCAAGGAAAAAGTCTCTCAAATTTCGATAGGAAGCAACAATCAAATTGATATTGTGCGCACTTACGATATGAATTTACAATTATAAGCTATGTATCCTTAGGTTTTAGTAGTATAATATAAATTATTCTACACAAAGCCGGGGTGAATTGGATGAATGAGCAAGAGCTTCTTAAAATTAAGATGCAATATGAAATGAGCGTGAATTTTTTTCGTGGATTACTCAACAATGGACAGCTTAAGGAAAAAGAGTTTAAAAAAGCAGTAGAATATGTTGCCGATAAGTACAACATTGAAACTGTAGAATTGGAATTGGCTAAACTCAGATATCCCAATTTACAAGCTGAAACATCTGCAATGGTGGAAACTTTAATATATGAATCTGTCATAGATGAGTCTGAAATCAAATACATTTCACTTACAGATATTTCTAGGAATTTTAGTGATGCTGCCCCCAGTTATGTTATTCAAAGCTGGATGCGTAGCGGCAATACGACAGAGTTTCTTCATCTTTGGGAGCAGCGCCATAACGATAGCTATAATGTCGGCGGATATGAAGAGCTACGGACTAAACTCAAAACCGGAACTTTTACTATGACACCAAAACAGTGGATTGAGCAGACAGGTGCAATGGGAATTACATCTAAATCAGGTAAAAATGGCGGAACTTATGCGCACCCACTATTAGCCTGTGAGTTTATGACGTGGTTAAGCCCAGAATATAAATTGAATTTGCTAGAAGCTTGGAGCAGAAATCTATTCACTATTTAAGGTGTCGATTAAGCATTTGATCTCCAAGAGAGTGATGTTTGGTATGTATGTATTAAAAAGCAATTGGATTTTCTCTTAGAAGGAGAACATGAATTTTACAAAAATAATATGGGATTTAACGAGAATTACCTTACGTGTCCTAAATGTACATGAATGACGGTCGATGTTTTGGAGCATTCTTTTTGGAATGTTTAAATATCAGCCGTCGTTTTCTATGCCCAAACTCTTTATGCATATGGGTCATTTTTTGATTGTATATCAGAGAGTTTTTTTGCAAATAGTAACAAATAATTCTATATTTCACATAAATATATGCATTTTCGATAGTGGGATATTGTTTTATTTGTATTTTGGCCATATAATATAAATATGCAACATTTTCCTGTGATAGATTGTGAACTATGACTAACCATAGCACAAAAATTGCTATGGCTTTTTTTCGGCTTAAGGCACATTTGGGTATTTACTAAGCTTTGAAAAAAACACGATGGCGTCTGGTCTGGATATTCCCTTGAGCCCATAAAGCCTGCAATCTAGCTCAAATGTAATTGTAGCAAGTTGTCGTAAAACAACCGGTTATCCACACAAGCTTTAGTCATTGCTATAGCGCACAGCATAGTCTGTTGTGCGTTATAGCAATTACACGAAGTTCGGCCAACGGTAGGTCTTAGCAATAATAGGAAATCAGATCTGCATTAATTACTACGATAAAAGTCGGCAATATATAAATATAAACGAAGGACGAAAGTAAATGGGAATAATTAAAGCGTTATTGGTGGGGGTCTGTGAATATCCTACGTTAAGATGTGTTCCATTGCCTTTGTGCAAAAATGATTTATATGCGTTAAGAACTGCGCTTATTAAAGGGTTAAATGTCAACTCAGATAATATTTTATTATGTGGTGAAACTGGAAAAGTCACATCAACAGAATTGTTTTTTTGGATTAAATCCATTCTTTCAAATGCAAGCAATGAGGACACTTTTATTTTTTATTTTTCAGGTCATGGTGGGAAAAATTGTTTGGCTTTAAGTGACGGTCTGATAGAATTACAGAACTTAATTAATACAATACAGAACGTTGATACTAAAAATAGGATAATAATATTGGACAGCTGCCATTCAGGTAGCTTTTCAATAAATGACGTTCCACAAATAGAAATTAGCGAAATTGCAGAGAACTTTGCAGGATGCGGATATGCTGTTCTAGCTTCATGTGGAGCGGAACAGGCTTCTGGTTTCAATGATGACAGGCGGATTAGCTTATAGACTAGTTTCGTTTGCGACGCACTTGTATCTCGCTTTCTAATCAGGAAAGGCAAAAAATCCCTTGAAGCAATAAATGAAGCAATTTTTCGCTTTGCTGAAATGTGTAATAAAAAAGGAAAATACAATATTCAGCAACCTATATTTCGAGCAAATATAGGTGGTACTATATTTTTTGATGTTGAAGAATACAACCCATATAAAGTTGCCCAAATTCACGAAGAAACTGATAGCTATATCATATATGCAGTTGAACCACTACATAATGCTTTGGCAAAACGATTGGCTGTTAAAGTGATATTACGTTTTCTAAGTTCTATGGAACAAATAGCAGATATTGCATCGGAGATTCAAAAAAAGGTATTATACTACGAGGTACATCAAAATCCAATTTCAGAAGCACATCATAGGGGTAAACCCGCAAATATTGTGTGGTGCTATTTCGGATATGACGAGGAAGAGATAATAGATGGTAATTTCATATGTCACACAATATGGGTCGATGATTCGCAGGATAAAAATTGGTGGTATCGCTCCTCAAACAACACAAGGTTTGTAAATGGAGTATATATTGATGTAAACAGTTCTTATGAAATGATTAAGAGTCTAAGAGATGATACTATAAGCAAAGATGAATTAATGCGAATAACAAGAAAATATAGCTCTAAAATCATTTCTGCAGCAGAATAATATATAAAAGTATATAGGGAATACCTAAATAATACTTTAACTGAAGAACAACTTATAGAAATTGTTGAACGTCTCAATAATGAAATATCCTTTTGGTTTTTAAGGCAAACCGACTTGCCAATACCGCCTAAAGAATTACATGATTGGTCCCATAGTCACACAAAAATCGCTTGTTCTATACATGACTTCTCACTTTTTTATGATAGAAAAAATTTGAATACTTGGCCTTCTGAAAGTCGAAAATGGCTAATATCAGACGCTATAAAAAGATATGAAACTGAATTAGAGGAATTAAAAGCTATTGAAAGAACAATATGACTAGCCTGGTTCCAATAAGCTTTAGCAAGATATTAAAAATGAAGTATTGATAAATTTTTTGGAGGTTGCCGTGATATATGACGGAATGCTTTATGGGAATGGACTTTCGATGAACTTGATAACACAATTGTTGCCGCTAGCTAAATCAGATAAATGGTATTTGTTTAATATTGATGATTTTTTGAAAGCATTTTTAAATAATCGGCTAAGTCCGAAAGAAGAAACACGGATCTTTAAAATATTTTACCAATCTAAAGACTATGCAAATATGAAAAATTTCAAGAAAATAAAAGATATTTTAGCTCAATATTATGTAGCGCACAATTCAAATATAGAATATTGGCTAGGAGTGGATTTATTCAATCAAAACAAATGTGGATATGATTTCTCTACTATAAAAACAATCTTTCCTAGTCTATATAATATATGGCATGAAATAATGATAGATTATTTAGCTTTTCTGGACTTAAATGAGAAAATAAAAAATTTTCAAAACTCTGTTATGTTAGTGCTAGCCAGGAACGCACATATCTATACAACAAACTTTGACAGACTCTTAGAGGGATTTAAGCCCGAACATTTACACGGAACTTTTTTAAAGGGTTACAACAAATATGAAGAACTGATTTTTTCGTTTATTAATAAGGATAGCTTTTACTATAAATGCATATGGGGATGGAATGGTGTTGGAAAACTTAATTTTATTAAGAATATTAAGAAGATAGCCGGATATGAAGATTACTTTGATTTTGACTTTTTCTTTGATAAGGATATCATTATTAAAAATTTGTTGATATACGGAATGGGATTTCAAAATTCGGGATATATAGAAGAACTTTCTGCAAACAAGCCTAAGTATAAGCAACCAACTGTCGGCGGAATTATTGACGAACATATTTTAATAAGATTAAATGGTCTACAAGCACAAGGTCAAGCAGAATATAACATTTGCTTATTATTCTAATAGCGATCTAAAACATTATGAGATTCTTTCAAACATTCTCGATCTTCGTAGAGTTAATTTTATGAAATCATCAGCATTTTCCTTTTCTATATAGAATAATACGAACTTCGTATTATATAAAACCGAGAACTGCTTCATGTCCCTTACCCTGGCTCGCTAAGTAGCAAAATGCGAGGTTCGATCAATGCCACATCATAGCAAAATAGGAAATTGCGAAGGCAATAAATAGTATAAATGATTTTATAGGAGATAATGCAAGACCGGAGTTCATTTCTGGAATAGCAAGCATCGATTCCAGCAGAGGAGAACGAACATCAATGGATAATTTTGATTTACTTATCGCCCAAGGGAATTTAGGATTCTATAATACATGCGAAGTTACCAATGCTTTTGTAATTGATAGAAATACAGATGTAATTTACAATTACTTTACAATTTTCGTATTTGAAGAACGAGATACTATTTCATATCAAGCAGTAAATTTGGCAAAAAGATTAATTAAAATATCAGATCGATTCTCACTTGGATGCTGCCAATTTCAAATACCGTTGGATCAAGCAAGGGCAATATACAATAATTTTAAAGATTCAAAAGATACAATTGATATCGGGAAAGGAAATATTTCTATTGGCCATCTTAAAAGGGTTCCCAAACAATTTGTGCCCCAAAATAGTAGTACAGAGATTCTTATAAATCAGGTAATAAAAAACAACTTTAAAAACGGAAGCTATCTTTTAGAATATTTTGATGTAGATAAGCCATTGGAGCGTTTGATGACAAAAAATGAGTATAAATCCGCCGCTATTAAATTGAAATCAATTATTCCTATTGACTTATTTGTAATATCTGATCGGGTAGGTAATTTTATCTTTCAGTTCCCTTCTAAGTTGGGATACATAACCTATCATACTGATGAAGGTGAAGAAAATCTATTCGCGAAAATAAAATTTGATAATAGAATAACGAATACATCCCGATATGAATTGTTAGCCGAATATGATTTTGATGATACCATTGTAGCGCTTGGGCTAATAAAAGAGATAAAGTCAGATGATTTTTCTTTGGAAGTCGGCGATACTTCTCACCTTTGTCGAATCTCTCTGATTGACACAGAAAAAAATATTATCATTTCCAGAGCAGAGACTTCGTTTATACGTAGTATTCGGACTCAAATGTTAATAGGATCACAATTCGGAAATATACGAACCATTATAGATGAAAGCGGAAAGCTGGTTATAATTAATATAAATTCAAGAGAAAACATCAATGTGGGTCATCCAATTAGCCGCAAATGGGAGGATTATATTAAGACTAGGCAATATAATTGCCGCATGGATGAATTGGAACGCAAAAAGGAGTTTATTCAATATGGGATCACGAATAGAGATGATCGGGAAAGAGCGCTAAAAGATATTAGGTACTTAATGAATCGAAGCGAAGGAAACTCTGTATATTTATGGGATCCATACTTGGATGCACAGGATTTATTAGACACATGGTATTATACGTCCATCTACGGGTTAAAACTAAAAGCCATTACTTCCAAAGAAATAAGTGAAAAAAGGAAGATGACTGTTCCACAATGGATAAATGAGCAACAGCATAAGTTTACAAGTCAAAGCAATCAATTAGGCATTAATATAGAGTTCAGGTGCCAATGGGGATGCTATGGCTATGGATTCCATGACAGGTTCCTCATGATTCCAAACGAAGATCGTACAGCTAAAGTATGGTCTTTAGGGGCATCAATTAATGGGTTAGGGAAAAAACATCATATTGTACAGCTGGTTGCTCATCCAAGACATATCATTGATGCATTTGAAGCACTTTGGGATGAGCTCTATGACCCTTCCTGTCTGGTCTGGAAAAGTAAGTAATGAGGGTAGCTAAATGAATAATGAAGTTTTTGAAAAAATTCAACACATATCATTTAATCTTGCCATAGGAGATCAAACCAATAGTAGCGATATTGGATATTACAATTTATTGAAGCAAGGGGAAACCGAAAAAGATTTACATAAAATATACGAATTTATTAAAGCCTATGAACAGGGATGTTTTTGGGGGTCTCCACAAGAATTAGTGAAGTTTGTTAATGATGCGTATATTCTTGATGCAGATCAGTTATTAAGAATTCTAAATCAAAAAGAACGCATTATAGATATATTCCTTTTCGTCGACTGTTGCAAAAATGAAATGATATTCCATTTTATAGAAAGCAAGAGCATTACAAATCCTTATCTACTATTTGAATGCATTAGAAAGCTGTTTATACGTAATAAAATCCGGAAGATCCCAAACTCTGAATTGTCAACATTTGAAAATAACCTTACGCAAGCGATTATTCAACTGTCTACATTAAATCTTGAAATATGGAAATTTTTCATTTCCTATTTTGAACATGAAACAAACTTCTTTAAGATACTAGGAGCTGTTTTACAGGGCCTTTCAAAAGACGCCTTACTAATATATGCCGGAACAATTGATATTCAACATTCTGAATCTGATTTATCAAAAATTACAGAAGCCTTTCAATCTATTGCAAAAGATAAGTCTGATACTGTTATTGAAGTTATCGCTGATACTTTTTATTTACGCTGGCAGCAGCATATTAAAACCATCAAGGGAAAAGGTGAGTTTAAAAATAAACTTCTTTTAAATGCATACACCAATGTCATTTTATATTCTATGTGCTATTTGTTTAGGGCTGAAAAGCTGTTTGTATCTGAAATGGAACATATTCTTAGTGTACTCCTAGCTGATCAATTTAGATGGTACAGCAGCACGGAAGTATATCCATACTTTTTTTCAAATATTACACAACTTTATTTGATTACACTGGTTGGAGTCAATTTGGGATTTAATATTAAAACAAGAATTTGTTTAGAAAAAATGATGCATGCGGCAAAATCAATAATAATAACGTATGATTATCTATGGGATAAAAACTGTATAAGGCAATATGAGGATATAATCAATAACATCAATAATATATGTGCCGAAAAAAGGGAGTATGGAGGATGGAAAAATTACGCTGGAGAATCTATAACCTTATCCGAGACGATGATGAAAATGACACCGCCAGCAACATCTTCGACGGAACAATCATAAGCTTGATAGTAATCAATGTTATCATGGTCATAATAGATACCTTTAATGGCCTGCCCCACTGGTACGAATCTTTTGCATACGTTACAGAGGTCGTGTCGGTCATCATATTCTCGATCGAATATTTGATGCGCGTCTGGACCTCTGTCTACATTTATCCAGACAAGTCCCCTGTGTTAGCAAGACTAAGGTACATGGTGTCCTTCATGGCATTTATCGACCTGCTTGCTATCCTTCCCTTTTATATTCCGTTCCTAATTCCAGTTGATCTGAGAGTACTGCGCGCTCTCCGTATGATCCGGCTTCTTCGGATATTTAAGGCTAACCGATATTTTAGTGCCATGCGTATGATTGGCAATGTTTTACGGTCCCGAGCCAGCCAATTGGTTTCTTCCTTTGGTGTTATTTTTATTCTGATGATTATTGCTTCCGTCCTAATGTGCGACGCTGAAAAAGAGGTACAACCAGATAAATTTTCAAATGCTATTTCTGGGCTTTGGTGGGCTGTGGCGACGTTCACTACCGTGGGTTACGGTGATATCTATCCTGTTACACCGATGGGAAAGGTATTAAGCGGTATCATTGCCATTCTTGGTATCGGGTTGGTTGCGGTGCCAACCGGCATAATTAGTGCCGGATTTATGGAACAAATTAATGATCATAAAAAGGTAGAAGAAGATAAAAAGCAATTCTGTCCATATTGTGGGCACAAGCTGGAATAGGAGGAGTTATTATGAAATTTGGAATGCGTAAGCCATCAATCAGAAAATCAATTTCTGCTAGAACAACTGGCAGAGCCAAACGCGCTGCTAAAAGATCCTTGATACCTGGATACGGCAAAAAAGGTATGGGGTGGATAAGGAACCCACGAAAGGCCGCTTACAATAAAATCTATCATAAGACTACATTCAGTCTATTCAAAATATTTAAGTAGTAAAAACAAAAACCGTCCACTTCTACATAAACTGGGAAGAGCAAAAAAGAATAAAACTTCCATTGGAATCCTTCGCAGGTATCATGTTGTATCGACTAACCACTTTATCATAGGAGGAAACTGTGTTTGAGAGGATAAAGGGCAAATGGAATAATCGCCATTTGACAAACAAGCAAGAAGAGAGACTTCAATACGTACCGCACGTAAATCCTCCCGCTCCCAAAGCTGCGGCCGTTTCTCCGGAACCGGAGCAGGACGGAATCTATCATTTTCCGCCGGTTTCCATGCTGGAAGCCACCGAAGAAGTCAGCGAGCAGGATGTCACGGAGGAACTGAAAACCAACGGGCAGATGCTGGTGCAGACTTTAAAGAGCTTCGGCGTGCAGATAAAAATTGTTGACATCAGCCGTGGCCCGGCCGTAACCCGTTACGAGCTGCAGCCCGCCGCCGGGGTCAAAATCAGTAAAATCACAAATCTCGCCGATGATATCGCCATGAATCTGGCGGCTTCCGGTGTCCGTATTGAAGCGCCGATTCCCGGCAAGGCCGCCGTGGGCATTGAAGTGCCGAATAAAAAAGTCAGCGTGGTTCGCATGCGCGAGCTGGTTGAATCCAACAGCTTCACCACCGCGAAAAGTCGGCTGACCGTAGTGCTCGGGCGTGAAATCGCGGGCGGCATCGCCACCGCAGACCTTGGAAAGATGCCCCATCTGCTGATTGCCGGTTCTACCGGTTCCGGTAAATCCGTCTGTATCAACTCATTTATTATCAGTCTTTTATACAAGTCCACACCGGACGAGGTTCGTTTCCTTATGATTGACCCAAAGGTTGTGGAGCTGGGAATTTATAACGGGATTCCGCAGCTTTTGGTGCCGGTTGTGACCGACCCGCGCAAGGCCGCGGGCGCGCTCTCCTGGGCCGTGACCGAGATGCTGAAGCGGTATAAAATTTTTGCGGAAAACAATGTGCGCGACCTGAGCAGTTATAATATGCTTGCCGCTTCCTCCGGCTACAAAGACGCCAATGACCAGCCAATGCAGCATATGCCCCAAATTGTAATTATCATCGACGAGCTGGCCGACCTGATGATGGCCGCTCCGAACGAAGTAGAGGATTCCATCTGCCGGCTGGCACAAATGGCGCATGCCGCCGGGATGCACCTCGTCATCGCGACGCAGCGTCCCTCGGATGTCATCACGAATACCATTAAGGCAAATATTCCGAGCCGTATTGCTTTTGCGGTTTCCTCGCAAATTGATTCCAAGGCAATTATCAACATGGGTGGTGCTGAAAAGTTACTTGGTCACGGCGATATGCTATTCTTATCCGCCGGATTGCGAAAACCAATCCGCATTCAGAGCTGTTTTATTAGCGATAAGGAAATTGAATTGGTTATCAAATTCATAAAAGAATCGAATAAAACATACAGCAACGAAAACAATGATAGTTCCGCAGACAAAGATGCAGACCCCATGATATCCGAAGCGGTCAAATGTGTTGTGGAAGCCGGACAGGTCTCCACCTCGTTGCTCCAGCGCCGTCTGCGCCTCGGCTATGCGCGCGCGGGATGCCTGATCGACCAAATGGAGCAGATGGGCATCGTCGGGCCGCACGAGGGCTCAAAGCCCCGACAGGTGCTCATTACGTACCAGCAATGGTTAGAAAGGAATGCAGGATAACATTACTGCCTTTTGTAAGAAGAAGTATTTCAGATCTTCCATCCGACTCCACAGTTTGAGCGAACTGGGAAACCTGGTATGATAATCGAGCTTCGCATAATGTTTACTTGATTTCAATTTTGTAAATCGCAGATAGTACGTAAGCGGAATAATGTGAATTTATTCAGTTAGCAAATAAAGGAAGAGGGATCATATGAGTGTAATATTTGGTATAAAAGAAGAAAATAAAATTTTATGACGTTCGTCTTGCGTTGCCCGGGCACCGCGAGAACGGCGACTTCCATGCGAGAATCAAAGAACTGCTTGGCCACCATGAAAAACGCCTCGAAGAATGTTATGGGGTGGTCAAAGCAAACCCCGGTTCAACGGCCTACAAGCTGGCCTCGAAGATGAGCTGGAATGTACGTGCCAAGTCTTGGAATACGTTTCCGGCAGACCAGAAATGGTTTGCTGTCGGCGAGTGCCTGAGCCATTTGCAGTATTTGGAGGCGGTTGGCAGAATACAGAGTGAAACAGATGGAGAAGTCTGTCGATATCATATTCGCTGACAAGCGAATGGAGGAGAAGTTGCTGCGGAAGCAATATGTTTGGTTCGTCAAAATAGAAAAATACGGGTTTGACGGGCCTTTTTCCGTGCCTGAATAAGCAATATTTCATCCCTCCAGTACGAGTTTGGAGGGCTATCTATGCGTGTTCGATATGCCTTGAACTTCAGGCGACTGCTATTAAATAGCGATCGAGCGTGATAAAGCAGACAGCTTTAATTGGTAAACCGCCAAAAAAGCCTATGCTGCTCATGGGAGTATTACGGTCACAGACATGAGCCATCAGAGCATGTAGAACACAAACTAAATTGCAAGAGCGTACTAACTGACAGTTATGTCTGCAGGTATGCTCTTTTTGTTTCTTCTGGAATCATTCCCCAGTGTCGGTCGCCGCCTGCCTGTCCTTCGTTTTCAATCAAATTTTGAAAATTTGGAGGACAAGCATATGCCAGAGAATAAAAAATATACGATTGTTGTAAAACACCAGCGCGTGGAAGTCAGCAAGGTGGTCCGTCACGCTTACTCTAATGAAACGCAGACTATTACGTATGATTACAATAATGCTATAGACATTCTCAGCAACGAGAAAATTGAAAATGGAGAACTTATATCTATTAGCCCTTGGAATTTACTAATTGCGGAGGTTTCAGACTTTTAAAATGCAATCTGCATAAATAGCGATAACTGGTTTAAATTTTTCGTATAGTGATTTAGTAATTTGTTGTTAGCTTAACTCCAACAGAGATTAAAAATAATTTTGGAGGAATTCATGTTAATTCCGGAAAGTTTTTGATCGAAAACGTGATCAGGAATGACCCAAATTGCTGGCTACAAGAGCGCCGGTCAGTCCACCAGAATATCCGCTGGCAGGATTAGTTTGAATACCAGCCTTGAGAAGGTCTTTCAGACGGTAGGTCTGTGTACGAATATTAATCATATGTGCATGACAAATTCAGAAAGATTTCAGCAGTATTTTTGCGGTTAGCATCGCCTTCATCACCCAGCCTGAGCCAGGATGCAGAGGTTTTATACTCTACTTGGAAGTTCACGTAAAATCCGCAATGGTCTCTTAAGGAAGCAGCGTTCGTTGTTCTATGATCCTGTTCCAACTTACGGTAAAGAAGTATATTTTTCTTCTGAATACCGAGACGGAGGGCAGCCATAGTATTTTGTGAACATTGCGCTAAAATTCGAGTAGTTTCTGTAGCCCACCAGTTCTGCCACGTCAGTTGCTTTCCTGTGCTTTGTTCGCAGAAGGTCTGCAGCGAAGCGCATCCGCTCCTGAATGATGTACTGGCTGACGGAAATTCCCTTTTCCTTCTTGAAGACGCGGTTCAGGTAAACCGGGTGGACATATAGCTTTTCAGCGATCTCGTTGACAGAGAGCTTTTCGTCGCTGAGTCCGGCGACAATAAGATCCACAATCCGTTCAGCAATTTCCGCGCCCTTTTCTGAACTGGGTTTCTCTTCGGTCAGTTCTAGCTTTTCGTGAATTGCCTGTTTACCGTAATCCTCATAACGGGCGACTTCCCGCCGCACTTTAATCCGGTCGACCGCCTTCTGAACAGCGGCGCCAATCTCCTCGTATTTGGCCGGCATGAGAATATAATCCTGGCAACCGAGCTGCAGGGCTTCCTGCGCATATCGGAAGCTGGCGTGGCAGGTCAGGAAGATGCATTCCACGTCCATCTTTTCCTTTCGCAGCCAACGAAGGATGGCGATACCATTTTCCCCGGGCATCTCAATATCACAAAGAAGTAGGTCCACAACATTCTGCCGGAGACAAGTCTTCGCTGAATCCGCGTCATAGGCGGTGAAAACCTTATTTATCCCGTACTGTTCCCACAGAATGTCTGTTTTCATGGTTTCCACCGTCATCACTTCGTCATTCACCATCAGCAGATTCATAGTTATCCTCCATCCGATATAAGAATGTGATCGTAACGCAAGTGCCGCGCCCCGGCTCCGAGGCGACCGATATGCTGGATTCCTTTCCGTAAAAATGCTTCAGCCTGCGGATGGAATTCAGCAGGCCAACGTGCGCGTTCGGCTGTTTCGGCGCGCCCTCTCCCCGAAGCATTCGGTTCACCGCCTGAAGCTCATCCGCAGTAAAGCCTCTGCCGTCGTCGGAGATTCGGAAAGTCATCCGGTCGTTTTCATATGTCCCTGCGACCCGGATGTGCAGTGATTCTCCCGGCCGCATTCCATGCTTCACAGAATTTTCAATGAAATTATGCACCAGAAGAGGAGGAACCCGCACCCGCATGACCTCAGGTGAGAAATTATACTCTGCCGTAACCTTCCCGAGATAACGGATGGAGATCATTTTCAAATAGCCCTGAATCAGTTGTAGCTCATTTTGAAATAGATCAAGTTGCTTCCCTTCCCTAAAAATATAGCGGAAATAGTCCGAAAGGTATAGAATCACATCTTGAACAGCACTGGTTTCCTTCCGTTGTGCCAGAGTAAAAACCAGATTGAACGTGTTCAGCAGGAAGTGCGGACGGATCTGGAGTTGGAGATTCTTCAGCTCCATTTTCTGCTGGGCAATCTCCTTTTCATAGCTTTCAATTTTCAGGGCTTTTAGAGTGTCCGCCATCTCGTTGAATGCCGCGTAGGCTTCCCGGTATTCCGTGCTTTTTGCCTGTTCCATGAGCCGGAAATCCTGATCGCCGTCACGCAGGCGACAGAATGCCCGGTTCATGCGGAACAGCGGGTGGAGCAGTAGACGACGGAGGAAAAAGTAAAGGCATGGAACAAGAATAAGATACAGAAAGGCCATGGCCAGCAAGATTTTTTGGTAAACGGAGACGCCGCTCACAATATCACTGCGCATTGCACGGATATGCAGAAGGATACCGCTGTTTTGCGCAAAAACATCAAGATTTCCTGCCCCGGCTTCTTCGTACCTGCTTTCCGTAAAGCTGACGGCGGCTTTCGGCTGGTTGATTTCCGCTTCCAATTTCTCACGGTAAGGGTCCAGACCGATCCAGCTGCCGTAAACGACGTTTGGCGTGTCTACCGTGAACAGGAGATACTGCCGCGACTTGATTTCACAGATATGCCAACCGCTGCGCAGTGGTTGCCGAACTCGATCGGAAATGGCCTCCACCATCTGCTGACCCTGCCCAAGGCTCTGGGTGGAAACGCCAGGATACACGAAGACGTCATCCACGCCGCGGAAAAAGTAATAGTAACCGTCCGCACAGTTTGTCACGCTATCCAGATTTTTAAGACTGTAGTAGAAGCGGTACTTAGCGCTCAGGTAGTCGTAGCTGGATTTGGTTTGCAGCTGCATGCTCAGGTAATCCGGGCTCTCCTCTGCCAGATAGTACAGCATGGATTGCGTCTTTCCCATGCGCTCCCGCAGCTCGTCCATGGAGTTGCCGCAGAGATTCTGATAGGCCTTCACCGTCTGGTTAACCATTCCCTCTAGAGCCGCGTTGCAGCCTAGAATCGCAATGATGTTCAGGGGAACGACCAAAATGACGATGACAAAGAGAACCTGCGTTGAAATGGAAGTGAAAAACCGATGAACTTTTTCTTTCATAAGATGTCCCTCCCCTTGCTTTTCGTTTTGCTTTGCTTCAATTTTTCTTCCCGAAACAGGAGAATGACCGCTCAGAATCTTCTGTTTATGTAACCCATTATAAAAGTCATGGTGGTGCAGTGTCAAGTGCGAGTGCGCGGCTCGTGAAGCGAGACTCGCGCGCTGGCCCCACGCGGAGAGCCAGTGAATCCATTGCCGTTTAGGAAAAACAGACTGCGCGCCTGATTTGGAAACTTGTTTCCACCGAAAAAGTGGTTTGATTTTACTATGCAATTAGTTTGAATAAATGATGGTGCTTTTGAAGATCAAAAGTTATAATAACTATACAAATTTACAATAATTATGGAGGGAATTTTATGAAAAAAGCTATCTCAATGGTTCTTTGTTCAGCTGTCATGCTTTCCGCAATGGCCGGATGCTCTGGCTCAACAGGTTCCACAAGCAATTCAGCATCATCCACAGCGACTTCCACAGCAAAACAAAAAGACGTGACGACGTTAATCTGGCAGTATCCTTCTTCGGGCAGTGTCGGTTCCGGATTTCAGGATGTGGAAAACGCCCTCAACGCTAAACTGGAGAAAGATATCGGAGTCCATGTAAAACTTGAACCGGTCGGACTGATGGACTCTCAGAAAAAAGCGGCCCTTATGATATCATCCGGTGAGCAGTTGGATATCAGCCTGACAGCATTTACAACAATGGGACCGTTAGTGGATGCCGGACAGATTAAACCAATTGACGACCTGCTTGACAAATACGGAAAAGACATCAAAGAACAGTGTGGGTCATTACTGGAGGGCTGCAAATATAACGGAAAAACCTATGGCGTATGTCCAGCTTATCTTCAGGGTCATTCGTACGGCTACCTTATCCGGAATGATATGATGAAGAAATATGGAATTACGATTGATCAAAACAAAAAGTATACAATGGATGATTTGTCCGAAATATTCGCGAAAGTAAAAGCGGGCGAGGGGAAAGGGTTTTATTGCACGATACCGTGGAATACGACGGAAGATCCCGCGAACAACTCTTATATACCGTATGATAAACTCAGCGGTTCGCTTGCCGGCGGCGTCTTGATGCTTAATCGGAGCTTTACTGATTTAAAAATAGAAAACCTCTTCACGACTCCGGAGTACGCGTCCTATGCGAAAACAATGTACGACTGGACAAAGAAAGGGTATATTTCGCCTGACGCGGCTGTTACAACAGTATTTCCTGACGCACAGATGTCTTCAAAAAAGTATTTAGGCGAGTTTTACTGGGGTGATCCATCCACCGAAAAGGTTTATGGATCGACAGTCGGCATGGATTTAACGCCAATTCCCATGGTTGATGGTTATGTTGCCAACAACGGCGGCCAGAATATTATTTGGAACATCCCGACCACAACGATAAACGCGGAGAAAGCGATTCAGACATTGAATTATATCTACAAAAATAAAGAGGCCGCATGGCTGCTCCAGTATGGAATAGAAGGAAAATCCTACGATGTAGTGCAGAAATCGGATGAGGGCATGCTTATCAAATATAAGTCTGCGGATACTGCCAAGCTTCCTTATTTTCAGCCTTATGGGATTTATGGCAACCGTCTGGATTGGCCGGTCGTAGCTCCGTCGCCAATTGACTTGAATAAGCAATTAAAAAAAGGAGATGCATCCATTCCCGCTTCAAGGTATTCACCGGCTGTTGGCTATAATTTTGTTCAGACTAAAGTTTCTTCAAAAATAGCGGCGGTGGACACAGTCATTAAACAATATACACCAAGCATCAACAGCGGTGCCCTTGACCCGGAAAAATCGCTTCCTCAATTTATAAACGCTTTAAAGGCGGCGGGGATTGACGACATTATCAAAGAAAATCAGGATCAGCTCAATAAATGGGCTGCAAACCAAAAAAAGTAACAACATTACAATACGGATAAGGGTTACCGATCATATTTGGTAACCCTTTCTTTTGAAAGGGTATTTTGTCATGACTTCAATATCTTCTCCGAAAAAAAAGAAAATTCGCTGGTCCAGAATTTTTCCCATATATCTAATGATTTTGCCGGGTTTGGTTTATCTTTTGGTGAACAATTATATTCCCATGTACGGCATTTTAATAGCTTTTAAGAAACTGAATTATCAGAAAGGTATTTTTGGGAGCGATTGGAGCGGATTTGATAACTTCAAATTTCTGTTTGGAACACAGGACGCATGGATCATTATGAGAAATACGATCCTTTATAATGTTGCATTCTTTATAGTAGGAACGGTTTTGGCAATTACCATAGCGATCATGATCAATGACATCCATAATAAGGTTGCATCCAAAGTTTACCAGAGCGTTATTCTGCTTCCATATGTAATGAGTTGGGTTGTAGCCAGCTATCTTGTGTATGCATTTCTCTCTGCAGATACAGGGCTGATAAATAATGCAATCTTGCAGCCCCTGGGATTAAATCCGATAAATTGGTATCAGGAAGATAAATATTGGCCTATTATATTGATACTTGTAAATACATGGAAAAACATTGGTTATACTATGATAATTTATCTTTCCAGTATTGTAGGAATCAGTCAGGACTATTATGAGGCTGCGCAGCTTGATGGTGCGAGTAAATGGCAGCAGGTCAAGAATATTACATTGCCGCTATTGAAGCCTACGGTAATTACTTTGTTGATTTTAAGCATCGGTCAGATTTTCCGTTCTGATTTTGGTTTATTCTATCAGATCCCCAGAGATAGCGGCATGCTTTATTCTGTAACGAGGACATTGGACGTTTACGTATATCAGGCTCTGATGAAAAACAGTGACTTTGGTTTGTCAAGTGCCGCAAGTGTTTACCAGTCTATTGTTGGTTTTGTACTGATTTTGGCAGCAAATTATTTTGTAAAGAAAACCAGCAAAGAAAACGCTCTGTTTTGAGGTGAAGGAAAATGAGATCAAAAGAAAATATAATAACACAAACAATTTTCAATCTGTTTTGCGTAATGGTGTCCTTATGCGCTTTATTGCCCTTTGTGCTTTTGATTATAGCTTCATTTACAAATAATGACTGGGCGGTTGCACACGGGTATTCATTTTTTCCACAGGAATTCAGCTTGGATGCTTATAAATATATTGCGGTGCAGTGGGGTATGATTGGTCATGCCTATCTTATGACAATCATTGTAACTGTGATAGGAACAGTAGCCAGTATTCTTATATCTTCTCTGTTCGCGTATGGCATCTCCCAAAAAGACATCCCCGGCATGAAAATTTTTAATTTTATGCTAATTTTTACGATGCTGTTTAACGGTGGTTTAGTGGCTACCTATTATACTTATGTCAGGATTTTTCCTATTAAAGATACAATTTTGGCGTTGCTTCTTCCCAATCTATTGATGAATGCATTCAATGTTATTTTATTGAAAAATTATTTTACTTTCAGTGTACCCACCGAAATAAAAGAAGCGGCAAAGATTGACGGTGCTGGAGAATTCAGGGTTTTCGCTCAAATCGTTATGCCGCTGAGTGTGCCGATTATTGCAACGATTGGGGTGATGACCGCCCTGTCATATTGGAATGATTGGCTGAATGGTTTGTATTATTTAACAGAACGCAATGGGAGTAATTTATATACCATACAAATCGTTTTGAACAATATTAATCAGAATATCCAGGTTTTGCAGCAGAATGCATCCATGGCGGCGTCTATAGGTGCCAGTGTAACACAAATGCCTTCTGCAACAATACAAATGGCAATTGCAGTAATAGGAATTTTACCTATCCTTGTTTTTTATCCTTTTTTACAGAAATATTTCGTCAAGGGCATTACATTGGGGGGTGTAAAGGAATGATTATAAGCTAAGAGCGATATGAGCTAAATCTGAAAAAATATTTTTATGTATGCAAATCTTTTCAAATGGAGGTACTTTCGTGATTGCTATAACTGACCTGAAAACAGAATACAGAGTAAACCCAATAGGCATAGACATACAAAAACCCCGATTTCTTTGGGCTTTTACATCTGATCGGAAAAACACAATGCAGCAGAGCTACGTCATTCATGTAGCTTCTTCGGAAGGCATAGTCTGGGATAGTGGTGAAGTTCGGAGCAGCCAGTCTGTACATGTACTATATGCAGGTATGGCTCTGAAGCCGTGCACACGATATACGGTTAAAGTGAAGATTACAGATAACTATGGTGAAACAGCCTCGTTAGAAGGCTGGTTTGAAACCGGATTGATGAGTTATCAAAATTTTGATGCGGGATGGATTACTCACGGATATAACGATGACTTTGAGCCCTGCCCTGTGTTTTATAAAGACTTTTCTCTCTCCGGGAAAATAAAGTGTGCTCGGGTATATGCAAGTGCGCTGGGAATCTATGAACTAATGCTGAATGATGAGAAAGTTGGCGATGCGTTTTTTGCTCCCGGATGGACAAATTATAAAGCTCGAGTCCAATACCAGACATACGATATTACAAATTTGCTTAAAGAAAATAACCGTATATTGATGACTGTAGGAAATGGATGGTTTAAAGGAATATACGGCTACGAAAATAAACCAAACAATTACGGAAATCGCACAGCGGTTATTGCGCAATTGCAAATTGAATATACAGATGGAACTTGCGAAACGATTATTACAGACGAAAGCTGGCACTATACTACAGGACCCAGGAGATTCAGCGAGATATATAATGGTGAAACCATAGACTTTACTTATACAGCCAACAAGGGAGGAAATGCTCTTTCATTTGAATATCCGACCTCTGTTTTGACCGCTCAGGAATGTGAGTTTGTTCGAATAACGAAACGTATTAAACCCCAAAAACTGATTATAACGCCTAAAGGTGAAGCAGTGTTGGATTTTGGTCAAAATCTGACGGGAATAGTAGAAGCAAGGTTGGATTGCCCAAAGGGCACAAAGGTAGTTTTAAATCACGCTGAAGTTCTTGATAAAGACGGAAATTTTTATACCGAAAACCTGCGAAATGCCAAGGCAACTGATACTTTTATTTGCAGTGGCGGGCAGGACGTTTTTCTACCTGCTTTCACATACCACGGTTTTCGCTACCTAAGAATTGAGGGGCTCGGCAAAAACATAGACACAAATGGTTTCACTGCTTGTGTTTTATATACGGATTTGGAACAAACCGGAAGCTTTAACTGTTCTCATTCCGGTGTTAGGCAGTTGCAAAGCAATATCCAATGGAGCCAGCGAGATAACTTTTTAGATATACCAACGGACTGTCCACAAAGAGATGAGCGTCTTGGTTGGACTGGAGATGCGCAGGTTTTTGCTTCCACCGCTGCTTTTAATATGAATGTGTCTTTGTTCTTTACAAAATGGCTTAAAGATCTCGCAACAGAGCAAACACTTGATCACGGCGTGCCCCATGTTATCCCGAACATTTTGGGAAAGGCGGAAGGTGCAGCTGCATGGAGTGATGCCGCGACCATTATTCCTTGGACGATGTATATGGTTTACGGGGATTCCCGAATTTTAAGTGAGCAGTATCCAAGCATGAAAATGTGGGTTGAATATATCCGTTCCAAAGCGGGGCCCAACAAACTGTGGCAGACCGGATTTCAATATGGCGATTGGCTGGGATTGGATAAAGAGGAAGGAGTTGACCGCATAGGAGCAACGGATGTTTATTTGATAGCAAACGCCTTTTACGCTTATTCTACAAAACTGTTGACGCAAGCGGCTAAAGTGCTTGGATATCATGATGACGAAGAGGAATATCATAAACTATATAACCAAATTATAGACGCATTCAGACTGGAATATATTACCCAAACGGGTAGGTTGGTGAGCGAAACGCAAACGGCCTGCATACTTGTATTGTATTTTAACCTTGCAGAAGAAAAACATAGAAAGTGTATTCTCCATTCTTTATTGGAGAATCTTGCACGGCATAACAACCATTTGGTAACCGGATTTGTCGGTACGCCATATCTCTGTAAAACTTTGACAGATAACGGGCAACACGTTGTTGCAGGTGATATTTTTCTGAAGAAGGACTATCCCTCATGGCTATATGAGGTTGGAACGGGAGCTACCACAATATGGGAACGATGGAATTCAATGTTGCCTGACGGCAGTATTGAAAATACAGGAATGAACTCATTTAATCACTATGCTTACGGTTCAATAGGAAATTGGATGTATGAGAAACTGGGCGGCCTTCAAATTGTTGAACCGGGTTATAGAAAATCACGTATCGCACCAATGCCGATTAATGGTATTACCTGGGCAGAAGTTTCGCTGAAAACTTTGTATGGCAAACTTGCATGCCAATGGAAATATGAAAATATGATTTTTAAAGTCGATATTACTATTCCTGCAAACACAAATGCGGTTGTCGTACTGCCTGGAAAAAATGAGGAGTTTGAATTGGGCAGCGGAAGCTACCACTTTGAGTATAAAACGATTCTGTAGCTTTAGGGAAAAATCTTTGCCTGTTGCCAGTTGTAAGCAAGTAGTCACGCGGACTAATGTCTGTTTTGATGTAACTAAGAAGGGAGAAAATGCATGGTCGAGAAGGAAAGATATGCGGCATTTCATCCGGGGCAGGTCTGGTATGATACAAAAGGAGAGCGCGTTCAGGCTCATGGTGGTTCCATTTTCTATGAGGATGGTGTGTATTATTGGTATGGTGAGAACAAAGAAAAAACTGATGGAAAAAGTGAAATCTGGCACTGGGGTGTCCGGTGTTATTCTTCGACCGATTTGTACAATTGGGAAGATAAGGGCCTTATTATTCCGCCAGAGCCAGAAGATGAAAATTCCTCTCTCCATCCATCAGCATGTATGGACCGCCCTCATATTATTTATAATAAGCAGACAAGAAAATATGTTTGCTGGCTAAAAATCATGAATAGGGATGGCAGCCAGACAGAAACCGTTCTGACTGCAGATTTCATCTTAGGACCTTATACAAAAGTGCGGGAGGGGCTGCGTCCGCTTAACATGAGTGCAGGAGATTTTGATCTTGCAGTGGCGGAGGATGGAAAAGCCTATTACTATTTTGAACGGGTACACAGTGAGACCATCAGTGCAGATTTGACACCGGATTATACGGATGTGACGGGATATTACAGTACCCATTTCCCTCACAAGTGCCCACCATATGTGAGGGAGGCTACCGCACATTTTTTGCGGAAGTACAAACATTATCTTGTGACATCTGGAACCACCGGCTATTTTCCAAATCCATCTGAAGTGGCAGTGGCGGATACTTGGCATGGTCCTTATACAGTCCTTGGAGACCCGCATCCACAGGATAAGAGCCAAACCTCATATCATTCGCAGATTTCATCTGTTTTCAAGGTGCAGGGGAAAAAAGATCTTTATATTGCAGCGGCAGACCGATGGCTACCAAAGCAGATGTTTCTGAGCTACGAGGATTACGCAGGGAATTTTGAAGCCATGTTTGATACTACTTGTGGGAAAAAGGCAGATTGGGAACAGGCAAGAAAGAAAGTTACGGAGCATGAACAACTGACAGGGAAGAAAGTAATTTTTTCTCCAGAGTGTAAAGATAACACTTCAATAGCTGATTATGTATGGCTTCCATTGCGTTTTTTGGAGCCTGACGAAGAACATCCCAATGGCATGGTCTACATCGACTGGCGGGATGAATGGTCATTGGATGAATTTGAGGATGCATAAGAAAGAATCGAGGTTTAATTATAATGAGTGAAAAATATAAAGATAGCACATTGCCTGCTAAGGAACGCGCAAAAGATTTATTATCAAAAATAAGTCTGGAAGAGAAAATGGCACAGGTCACCGGTGTTTTTATGGGTGCAAAACTGGAAGATGATGTAAAGAATGCCTGCAAGAACGGCATAGGTTCTGTCAGTACATTAGAGGTTCGCATGATGACAGACTTAGAGCAGATAGCAGAGGCACAGCAGGAATTGCAGAAATATATAATAGAAAACGGCGAGCATCATATCCCCGCTATTTTCCATATGGAGGGACTTTGCGGAGCATTTATTCAGGGCGCCACAAGTTTTCCATCCGGTATCGGGCGGGGATCCTCATTTGATCCGGAATTGGAGGAACAAGTTGGTGGTATTGTCGCAAGGCAGGAACAGGCGCTAGGGATTACCCATACGTTTGCGCCGGTGCTTGACATTTCCAGGGATTCCCGTTTGGGAAGGCAGGGAGAGACATATGGAGAGGATCCGACCCTTGCTGCGGCAATGGGAACTGCCTACACGAGAGGAATTCAAAAAGGAGAATTAAATGGCCTGCATTCTGATGCAGTGGCAAAGCATTTTCTTGGCTTTCATAATTCAGAAGCGGGTATTCATGGAGCAACCAGCAATACGCCTACCCGCCTTTTGACGGAAATCTACGGGAAACCGTTTCAGGCAGCCATCACAGAGGCCAATTTGCGTGGCGTAATGCCGTGTTATTGTACCTTGGATGGAGAAGCCGCTTCAGTTTGCAAGAAGCTGTTGACACAGTTGCTGCGAGAAGAGATGGGATTTGATGGATTGGTTGTTTCTGACTACTGTGGAATTACCAATGCACACAAATTCCAGAGGCTGTATGAAAGTCCTGCAGAAACAGGATATCATGCGATGGAAGCCGGAATGGACATGGAGCTTCCGGATAGAGTATGCTACAACAAAGAACTGGCAGATTGGTTCCGTGAGGGAAAAATTTCAATGGAAATATTAGATGCGGCAGTGCTTCGGATTCTTGAGACAAAATTCCGCATGGGATTGTTTGAGCATCCATATGCCTTAAGGGGAGAGGAATTGCAAAAACAATTTCATCAGCAAAAAGATAAAGAAATCAGCTTAAAATCGGCGGAGGAATCTGTTGTTCTGCTGAAAAATGACGGGACTCTTCCGATCAAGAGAAATTTGAAAAAGGTTGTGGTAGTCGGACCACATGCCAATAACCCACGAAGCTTTTTCGGAGGATATACGCACCTTAGCATGGCAGAGGCTGTCAAGGCTGTTGCAAATTCCATTGCAGGAATCGGGGATAAAGCAAATAATGAGAAAAAGGAAGTGCCGTATATACCTGGAACGCAGATACAGTCCGATGAGACAGAGGAGTTTGATGCACTGATTCATCAAATTAAGCCGGAGTGCAAAAGTCTTTATACAGAGCTGAAAGAGTGTCTGGCGGAAACGGAAGTCGTGTATGCCTACGGATACCCGATTGCAGGGAATGATACCTCTCATTTTAAAGAGGCTATGGAAGCATTAAAAGGAGCGGACCTCTGTATTATGACCCTTGGCGGAAAGCATGGATCCTGTTCTGTGGCGTCTATGGGAGAAGGCGTGGATGGAGCAAATATTAATTTACCGGAGTGTCAGGATGCGTTTATACTGCAGGCTGCAAAAACCGGCGTCCCACTCGTTGGCGTGCATTTCAATGGAAGACCGATTTCCTCTGATGTGGCGGATCGGTATTTGAATGTAATTTTAGAGGCATGGAATCCATCAGAAATGGGAGCTGAAGCACTGGTAAATATTCTGACCGGTAAGGTGAATCCAAGTGGAAAGCTGCCTGTGTCCGTTGCGTACCATACAGGGCAGATTCCCGTGTATTACAATCACCCCAATGGTTCCTCATGGCATCAGGGAGAGAGCATCGGATTTTCGAACTATGTGGATTTGCCGCATACGCCGAGATATTTCTTTGGGCATGGGCTGTCCTATACTGACTTCACATATTCCAATATGAAGCTTTCGACAAAGGAGATGCAGCCTGAGGGCAAGGTAGAAGTTAAATTTACCGTGAAAAATGCTGGTTCTATTGCAGGAACTGAGATTGTACAACTTTATGTAAGAGATTGTTATGCAAGTATGGTTAGACCATGCATGGAGCTTGCGGGCTTCCGCCGTGTGACACTGGAAGCAGGAGAGAAAAAAGAGGTAAGCTTCTGCCTAAAGGCAAGCCAGTTGGCATTTTTGGATGTTTGTTACCGCTGGAAGGTGGAGGCAGGAGAGTTTGAAGTCATGATTGGCGCATCTTCCGCAGATATTCGTTTAAAGGATTGTGTGCATATTACGGAAAACCAGTTTATCGATGGAAAAACAAGAGGGTTCTGGGCATAGAAAAATAAGAACCTGCTCTCATACCGCTATAAGGATTGCCCTCCCGAATCAGGCTGTGATTTATAGGTGCAAATGATCTGGTACAGAGTCCTGCGCAAATGTGGAGAGCCACGCTTGGTAGTCGAATTACTCTTGATCTCGTGGTTATCGGACTGGGTTACCTCCGGGTTAATGCCCGCAAAAGCGACGATGGAACTTCGATTGGGAAAACGCCGAGCATCGCCGATTTTTGTCATCAATTGCGCCCGAGTAATGTGTCCGACGCCATACATGGACATGACGGTTTCATACTCTGGCAATTTGAGATGAAAAAAGGCACGGCTGGTCACCGTGCCCTAAGCCGTAATTATAATTGTAGGAGAAATTACTAATGTTGAATGCCGAAATGATTTTTGGAAACAATATGGTGTTGCAGCGCCAAAAGGAAATTAAAATATGGGGGACTGGTTTATCTGGTAAAAAAATTATAGGCAAGTTAACGGGAAAACAAACCATCGAGGCGGAAACAATCACAGAGAATGATGGAAGATGGATGCTTGTGTTTCCGCCTCAAGAGGCCTGTAGAGGATTGAAACTTGATATAACCGATGGCTCTGAAACGCTGGAATACAGAAATATCAGCATCGGTGAAATTTGGCTTGCCGGCGGACAATCCAATATGGAATATTTTCTTCATTATGATGCGGATAAAGAGGAGATACTGAACGGTCCGATGAATGCGGATATCCGCTTTTTTGACTATCCAGAATTATCATATGAAGGACAGCATCAGGAACACGACTATTCAAAGTTGGGAATATGGCGGAAATGTACAAAGGAAGATTTACCATACTTTTCTGCTGTAGGTTACTATTTTGCAAAGGATTTGCAGGATGATTTGAATGTACCAATCGGAATTGTGGGATGTAATTGGGGCGGAACTCCTGCTTGTGCCTGGATCGACCCTGATTATCTTAAGGATAATGAAGGTAAGGCATGGCTGGAATCCTACGCAGAAAAGATTAAAGGCCTAGATATAGAATCTTATAAGGCGGCATTCCGTGTAAATCCTTTAAATGATCATTCAGATCCGTTGAAAGCTCAGGAAGGACTAGCTGGAAAGACGATGTACCCGGGACTTAGTCACGAAGAACAGATGGAACTTATCAGGATGTTTTCAAATACCGAAATGGATTCACCTGTAGTAGGCCCTTATTCTGAAGGTTGCCCAGGTAATTTATACAAAACGATGCTGCAGAAAGTAGCGCCCTATACAATTCGTGGCGTCATCTGGTATCAAGGTGAAAGTGATGATGAGAAAGCAGAGCTTTATGGAACAGTATTTAGAAAGCTGATTGAATGCTGGCGCAAGTTATGGAACGACCAGCTTCCATTTCTATTTGTACAGCTTGCTCCGTTTGAAAGATGGCTTACATGTCAGGGTGACCGTTATCCGGAATTACGCAAGCAACAGAAATTTGTGTCAAAAACAGTACCCGATGTTTGGATGATAAGCTCATCAGATGCCGGAATGCAGTGGGACATTCATCCAAAACATAAGAAGCTGATTGGTAATCGTTTAGCGCTTTTGGCAAGAGGGCATGTCTATGGAGAAAACTTACCGTGCGACCCGCCTGAGTTTTTGAGTGCCAAAAGAGTCCATGGAGGAATTCAGATATCTTTCCTGTTTACCAACGGATTACATGTAAAAGGCGATCAGGTAAACGCGCTGAACATGATTGCACCGGACGGGAGCAAAATACAGCCTGAAAAGGTTTCTATAATAAGCGATGAATTACTTATTGAAGGGGAATTCCCAGAAAAAACACGTATTACTTTTGCAGGAACAGCCTATTATGATGTTAATCTTTATAACAGCTCAGAAAATCCCATGGAACCATTTGAAATTTGCATTTGATTCCTACAGCGTGGCAAATGAACGACTCTGATTTGGCTCTAGAGTAAAAACGATTATGTAGGAGAAAAAAGTTTTAAGGACTTGCTGCCAAATTGTATCTTCAGCGACATAAAGATTGTTCGACCATTTTATCCGCCCTCATAATCAAGCCGGCAATACCTATTTCCTTTGGTGCGGTTCCGTTCGAGAAGTTAGCTCTTTTCACTGTTTCCTAACTACTTTATTTGTACATTTTTCATGCTTTCAATGATAGATATTACATACTTTTTTGACATACCTCCAGAAAGAGCCAGAGAATAGGAGCAACCGCCATTTGTCCATGTCGCCAGATTGATTAACGACTTGCTGGCCTTGAGTTGCACCTCAACACTGCCGACTTTTGTATTATTGGATTCCGGATAAGATGTTCGATATGTGATTTGATTACTTCTTCTGCTGCTTTTTTATTTTTCGCTCTGATTTGTATGTCTTTCATGACATGACCTCCTTTTGCTTTTAATGCGGTTGGTAAACCTGCATCTATTTCAACAAAAGAAGGTTTTCTTGTATCTAAAGATTTTTACTCGCACCAGAAAAGCGGAGCGGCCATTGGCTCGCTCCGTTTTTTCGTTACATCATTTCTCGAAAGTGTTCTGCAGCCGTCATTAATTCCCCAAGAGTGGAAATTTCAACTCCCGATTCCAAAATGCGGTTTTTAACCTCAATTGGCAGGGATTCAAAATAATCCCGCAAATCCGGATTGTTTTCATAAAAGGTATTTGCCGTTTCAGCCACCTCCGTAAAAAGTACAGTACTTCACTTCGGACCGATTATTTCTTCTTCATTAAATTTTCGGCACATTTACGCAAATCTTCCTCAGATTTAATTTGGGGGCCTCCCTGTTTGATTGATTCCTGCACGAAAGAGGGCAGGGACTGAAAATATTGATTACTGTCTATATTTTGGAAAAAGACATTGTCAGACATAAAATCACCTCAGGAATAGCTTTTACAAAATATTGCAGTTTAAAATATGAAATTTCAGGAATGAAAAATATCCTCTATACTGCGTTTGTCCCCGACTAAAAACGCATAGCCGATTTTTTGAAGAATAGAATTCTAATATCATTTTATGTTAGGATGATTTTATTATGAAATACGCGTGGACTTTCTTGCTGAAAAACATGCTGCTGTTTGTGATTGGCGGGGATATTCACCTGATGATTGAAATCGCTTTTCGCGGCTATTCGCATTGGAGCATGTTCATTTTGGGCGGAATTTGCTTTTTGTGCCTTGGGTACATCAATAAGCTTCTTCCATGGGAAACGCCGTTTCCGCTGCAAATGCTCATTGGAATGCTTATTATAACTGCACTGGAATTTATAACGGGATTGATTGTAAATATCGGCTTGGGGTGGAACGTTTGGGACTATTCCAATGTGCCGTTCAATTTGCTCGGGCAAATCAGCCTGCGTTCCAGTGTGGGGTGGTACTTCCTGTCGGCAGCCGGCATTGTGCTGGATGATTATCTGCGTTACTGGCTTTTTCAAGAAGAAAAGCCCAGGTATTTCCTGGGCTTTAAAAAGGCGCTCAAAAAGCGATCCGAATAAAAGGATGTGCCGTTTTGTTATTACAGCTCGATTCGCTTTGTTGCGATTGCATTTTGAAAAGAAAGGTCATGTTCCACAAAAAGCATGGTAGGTTTGTATTTCAGTATCAGCTCTTCAATCTGTATTCGGGAAAGAACGTCAATAAAATTCAGCGGTTCATCCCAAATATACAGGTGGGCGCTTTGGCAAAGGCTTTTTGCCAGCAGGACTTTTTTCTTTTGCCCGCCGCTGAAATCACTCATGTCCTTCTCAAACTGTTCGCGCGAAAAGTCGAGCTTGCGAAGGATTGCTTTAAACAGGCTTTCATCCAACGCTTCCATATCGGCAAAATCCTTAAGGCTTCCATTCAGGAAGGAGGTATCCTGCGGAATATATGAAATGATCAGGTTGCTTCCGATGCGGAGGTTCCCGGCAAAATCAATCTCTTCTCCATTTAAAAGCTTAAGAATGCTGGTTTTTCCGCAGCCGTTTCTGCCGCTGAGCAAAATTCTGTCGCCTGTATGCACCTGAAAGCTGACAGGGGCGCATACAAAATTGCCGTTATATTGTATGGAAAGGTTTTCTGCTTCCAACAGCATTCCCCTGTAATAGGCAAGGGGGCGGAGAATCAGCTCATCAGCTGTGTCGATATTTTTCATTAATGCGGACTTTTTATCCGCCGCATTTTGGCGCCGGGCTTCAATTGATTTGGAGCGCTTCATCATTTTGGCTGCTTTATGCCCAATGAAACCCCTGTCGGGCTTTATTCCGGAATTGAGCGTCCCTTTTTTTGCCTTTTCCGTTTTATCAGACCACCCGGCTGCTTGTTTGGCTGCTTCGGACAGCTTCTTGATATCCTTCTTCAATTTTATATTTTCATTGAATTCGAACTCATCCTGAAGCTGCTTGTTTTGCTGCCACGACGAATAGTTTCCTTTTTGAATCTCAATGTTCTGTTTGTTAATCGAAAGAATATGATCGATGCAGTGATCCAAAAAAGCTCTGTCATGGGAAACAAGAATAAATCCGTTTTTGGAATTCAAGTAGTTTCCAACCACCTCACGTGCCTGAGCATCCAAATGATTTGTCGGTTCGTCGATTAAAAGAAAATGGTTGTCTTTAAGAAACAGGGCGGCAAGCAGAACTTTGGTCTGTTCCCCGTTGCTCAAGGTGCCGAAGGGACGGCTCAGCACCGCATTGGAAACGGAAAGCAGGGACAGCTCCTTCTGCACCTTCCATAAAGGACAGTCAGATACAATTTTATTCATTACACCGAGGGTGTTTTGTGCTTTGTCCGCTACCTCAAAGGGAAAATAATCAAAGCACACGGAAGAAGAAATCGTTCCGTTATATTCATATTTCCCCATTAAAAGGTTCAAAAAGGTTGTTTTTCCCCGCCCGTTGCGTCCGGTAAAACCAAGCTTCCAGTTTGTATCAATTTGGAAGGATACATTCTCAAATATAAGGTCGGCAGTACCGTCATAACCAAACGTAAGGTTTGAAATTTGAATCAGTGACATAAAAGTTACCTCCTGTATAAAATAGAGCCGCAAGAAAGTAAATTCCTGCAGCTCCATAGAACACAGCATGACATCCCGCTGTTTCCACAGGGGTAAAACCGTACTGATTCAATATAAAGACAGCGTTTCGGATTTGTAACTTTCTTGCAGCAGCACAACAAAGAAGGCAACGGACTGTTGCCGAATCAAGGTGTGCTTATCATTTTTTAGCAAGAAAAATTACGCATCTTCCCAACTCCAATCATTTTTATAATTTTATTTTATCCCAGTAATCTTCTGATGTCAAGATTAAAGCCAAAAATGAAATTATTTTCGCATAGATATGCATAATTATAAGAAATTTTTGCTGTTGTTGGTGTTTTAAAATGATATTTTGCAGGACATGCTCTGAATTTTTGTGATGTCCTCCGTTGACAGTTTAATTGGGTAAGGCTATAATTTTTTTATAGATAACGAGCATAGCAGCCGAATCCGGGCAAATGTTCCGAACGATCGTGTCGCCCGGTCATTTTTATGCACACTCATCCAATAGGAAGAGAACCAAGGGGTAGTTTCTATTCCTTGGTTTTTTATTGGGCAATTCTTTTGGCAATCAGTATAAAAAGGGGATTTGACCGTGGAAATTATCATACAAATTGGCATTGTTTTTGGTGTTTGCCTTGTGGGACAGCTAATTTCGGCCTGTTTGCCTGTCACAGTGCCGGCCAGTGTGATTGGTATGATTCTACTGTTGCTGCTGCTGTGTTTCCAAATATTAAAGCCCCATCATATTGAGAAGAAAAGCAATTTTTTACTGAAGAACATGGCTTTTTTCTTTATTCCTGCGGGTGTCGGCATTATGAATAATTACAGCTATGTCAAGGACAGCATTCTGCCGCTTTTATTGGTGTGCCTTATTACCACCGTTCTTACATTCGGCGTTACCGCCAGAACAGTGATTACGGTGATTAGAATACAGGAAAAAAAGAGGGAAAAGGAAAATGAATAATATTTTTTCCTCTCCATTATTTGGAATTGTCCTTTGCGTCGGTGCGTTTGTGCTTGGGGTTGCAATAAATCAAAAGGTGAAATCCCCGATTGCAAACCCGCTGCTGATTGCCATTGCCATGGTTATTATCATTCTTAAGGCTTTTCATATACCGCTGAAAAGCTTTAATGTCGGCGGGGACATCATTACCATGTTCCTGGCGCCTGCCACGGTGGTGCTTGCACTGTCGGTTTACAGACAGATGGAAATCCTGAAAAAACACTTTCTGCCGATTTTAGCCGGATGCCTGGCCGGCTCGCTTACCTCTATGTCCAGTGCGTTTCTGCTTTGTAAAGCGTTCCGTTTGAACGATAAGCTGGTGGCGTCCATGATACCCAAGTCGGTTACCACGCCGATTGCCATGGAAATCTCCCGGCAGGGCGGCGGAATTGTTCCGGTAACGGTCGCGGCGGTCATCATTACCGGAATTTTGGGAGCCATTCTTTCACCTGTACTCATTAAATTGTTCCGGGTGGACAATTCGGTTGCCGCCGGTGTGGCAATCGGCGCATGCAGCCATGCGGTGGGAACTTCCAAAGCAGTTGAACTGGGGGAAATTGAGGGCGCCATGAGCGGGCTTTCCCTTTGTATTTCCGGAATTATTACGGTGATATTATCCCTGTTTGTAAGCTGAAAAGTGGAAGTTTTCAGCCAAAATTAGCTTTGCAATACAGTATTTTGCAAAATAGATGATATAATAACCGCATAACAGTTCATGATGCTTGATTTTATGTCCCTGTTGGTTTGCCGCTTGCACGATAACCGCCGCAGACGGGCGATTATATCACGGAAGTTTAGCGATTAGGTTACAATAATACTGTCAAAAAAATATAAGATATTGAGGAAACAAAAATCTATGCAGTTTAGCGAAATGAATTTATTACCTGAAATTTTACGCGCAGTGGAAGAAATCGGTTTTACCGAGGCGACGGATATTCAATCGGGAGCGATTCCTTTGTTTTTGGAAGGGAAGGACCTGATTGGCCGTTCCAGCACCGGAACCGGAAAAACAGCCGCCTTTGGTATTCCTGTTGTGCAGATGGTTGCTCAAAGTGACGGCGAAAAGGGGCAGGTGCTTATTTTAAGCCCTACTCGCGAGCTTGCCATGCAAACCAGTGATGAAATACACAAATTTTCAAAATATCTGCAAAAAGTCAGCTGTGCTACAATTTGCGGCGGTCAGCCAATGACCCCTCAAATCTATCAGCTGCGCACTGCGCAGGTTATCATAGGAACACCCGGCCGCGTTATGGACCATATGCGCCGTAGGACGCTGACATTAAGCAACCTGAAAACAGTGATCTTGGATGAAGCGGATGAAATGCTGAACATGGGATTTCTCGAGGACATTCAGACAATTCTGACAGAAGCGCCTAAAACAAGGCAAACCGCTTTGTTCAGCGCAACCATGCCCCTTGCGATTATGAAAATCACGAAAGAATTTCAAACAAACCCCGCAATGATTGCGGTGGACAAAGGACAAAAAACCGTTGATAATATTTCACAGTTTTATTATAACGTTCCTCAGGCCAACAAAAATGATGCCTTAAAGCTTTTACTTGAATATCATCATCCCAAACGCGCGCTTGTTTTCTGCAATACGAAGAAAATGGTTGACGAGCTCTGCGAAACGCTGAACGATTCCGGCTTTCAAAGCATCGGGCTGCATGGGGATTTAAAGCAGAGCCAGCGCAATCAGGTAATGCGGGATTTTAAAAGCGGACGCAGCAGCATATTAATTGCCACCGATGTAGCGGCCCGCGGCATTGACGTGGAAGACGTTGAAGCGGTTTTTAACTATGATGTCCCGCAGGAGAATGAGTATTATATCCACCGAATCGGGCGCACCGGGCGCGCCGGTAAAACAGGCGCTTCCTATACTCTTGCGGCAAACCGGACTCAGCTGGAAAAAGTTCATACGCTGGAGCGGTTCATGGGTGTTAAAATTGAACAGGCGCCAATCCCAAGCCTTGAGGATATCCGCGCGCGCCACCTTAAAAAGTTTAGTGCCGGCATTAAGCAGATGGTTGATGAAGAAGCGGGTTACGAGTGGCTCTCGTTCGTTGAAGAACTTGAAAAAGACGGATACCAAATCAAAGATATTGCAGCTGCGCTTTGTGCAAAAATCGACAGCAAAAACAAAAAGCTTGCTGCGGTTAAAAACGTTCGCGTAATCGACGCGGGCCCGGGCGGCAAAGACAGAACCTGGCTTAACATTGATATTGGATCAAACGACAAAGTTGACGCTAACTTTATTTTGGGCGCTATTTTAGACGCTACGAATCTGCCTAAAAAGGCAATCGGAAAAATCTTTATTTTTAAAGATTATATTAATGTTGAGATGTCGCCGGAAGATGCAAATCTGGTAATCGGTAAAATGGCAAACTCTAAAATTAAACAACGCACCGTGCATTTTACAATCGCAAGCAAAACAAAGCAGCAGGCTTGTGAACGGAACTTCAGAGAAAAGAAGTATGTTCACCGCCAGCGCAGCTATAACGGCAGCCAGCGTGGCGCAAAGCCATCGTACAAGCATCATAACGATAAATAGGCAGCAAATCAAACACGCCCGGAATTTTTTCCGGGCGTGTTTCCGTGTAAAACGAAAGCCGCCCTTTTGACGGGGCGGTAAGAATCATTTCTTATACGGCTTGTTTGGCGCGATCATCGGCGGGAAGAAGGCGTCCGGGTTGGCTTTAAACTGCTGTACCAAATCCAGCTTGACCGGCGGCTTCTTTTCCTGTGCTTGCATCCATTTTGGCAAATGGATTTCTACAGGGCCGCTGCATTGATATGTTTTCGTTTCCATGGCAAGTACCTCCTTTCAGATGGATTCCTTCCAGTTTATTCAGAATACTGCGAAAAGGATATTCGCGTGAAGCACCGAAAGAAGGCAAAAAAAATGCGCCCCGAAGGGCGCACTAAAATCTGTGATTTTAAGATTTATCTTCTGTTTGCAAAGCAGTCGCTGCAATACACAGGGCGGTCGTTGCTGGGTTTGAAAGGAACTTTGCAGGTCTTTCCGCAGGAAGCGCAAACGGCTTCGAACATTTCACGCTGGCCGCCATTGGAATTGCCTCTTGCATTTTTGCGTGCATCACGGCAGGATTTGCAGCGCTGAGGTTCATTGGTGAAACCTTTTTCAACATAGAATTCCTGCTCGCTTGCAGTAAATTCAAATTCGGCTCCGCAGTCTTTGCAAATTAAAGTTTTGTCTTCGTACATGTAGTGGTATACCTCGATCATAAAAATATATGCTTAACGCACGGTTAAGCACTGAAGCTCATTATACAGTAAGCTGAATGAATTGTCAAATCATTCTGGTATGAAGAATGAAATAAATTATACTGCTTTTTTGTCTAAGCTGACGTAAAATGCAGAAAACGAAGCAGAGACCGGCAAAAATCATTTTGTCATACATCCGACTGTAAAATAAGAGAAAAAAGCCGCCCTTTTTACAGGACGGCAATTTAGGAAGGAAAATATGAAAAAGAGTATATATAAAGCCTCCTTAAGAGGAACTTGTAATTTGTCTGCCGGCCTGTCGGTCCGGTATTCCGTTTACTCCAACAGGCTTGTGGCAGTTATTTATATAACTTATTTGGTATGTTTACAGTATAGAGGGTTATTGTGTGCTTTAAGTGAAGAAGACTTTAAGATTTCGAGAAGTTTATGTTAAGAAACTAAAAACAGGAAAATTCGAGCGGGATTATCAATCGGTGGGAAAGCACGCGGAATGTTCGGACTTAAAAAGCCGGCAGAATCAATCGATTCTGCCGGCAATGCTGTTGATTCGATTTTGTTATAGTAATCCGGGCATAGCGGTACGAATTAGATTGCGTCATCAAGCGCACTGGCCTGAATACTTGCTCTCTTCTCTTTTTCGTTGAGTAAAAACATACCCGCTGCGCCCGCAAGCATTAATATTGCCACCGCACACCATGTGATGAAGTAGTTTGTCGCGGTAATAACATGGCTCATAATAAGCGGCCCCAGTGCCCCGGCCGTTCCGCGCGTGAACATAAAGATCGAGTTGATTCTTCCGCGGTAAGCGGGTGGGGAATGGTCGGCGATGAAAGTGCCCCAATTAATTGTGACAATAATTTCGCCGAATGTAAACAGAACGGCTGCTGCCAGAAAAAGCGGCATGTCCTTTACAAGCCCGAACACGGCAAAAGCTCCAACATATAGAATACCTCCGCCCGATATCACAACGAGCGGGCGAAACCGCTGCGTAAGGTGCGTTAACAGCGGCGTCATGCTGATTACAACAAAAGAATTCAGTGCGGTCATAATGCTGTAAAAACGTGCTCCGTTTGCTCCGTACAGATCGCCGAATTGAAGCGGAAGCATAAAATTCCACTGGGTATAGGTGAAATCATAAATGAAAATAATCGCTAAAAAAATCAGTAATACCGGTACGCTCCATAAAACTCTAAAAACGGATTTGTTTTCCGCGGGATTACTTTGCACGTCTGCTGCAGCAGCTTGATTTTGTCTGTTTTTCGTTTCTTTTACAAACACGGCAAGAAGTAAGGCAGATGCCAGTGTCGTTACAGCGTCAAGAATAAACAGAAGCGGCAAATAATTTTGAAACAGCAGCCCGCCAAGCAGCGGACTGATTGTCATGCCGATATTGATACCGAGATAAATAAGGGAAAATGCAGATTTTCTATTTTCCGGCGTTGTAATATCGGCAACCATAGCGTCAAACGCAGGGGCCGCCATGATGTAAAGGTCTGCGGCGATTACAATAAAAATAGCCATGCCGGAATGTGCTTTTAGCAACCCGCACAGGATGTAAAAGAAGGAACCGAAAATTTCACATGTGATTAATAACTTTTTTCTGCCGATGGTATCAATCAGTTTTCCGCCCAAAAGAAGGCACGGCCCCTGCGACATTATTAACAGGGCGGAAAAACTCCCCGTTTCAGTTTTTGACATGCCGAGTTTTTGGGTTAAAATCAAAGTCAGGAGCGGAACAATAAAACTGCCCATGCAGTTAATAACCCTGGCCGCAAAGATGAAATACATTTCCCTTGGCAGCCCGCCGTATGTTTTAAAATATCTGCTCTTCAAATAATTGCTCCTCTCTGCACATCGTAACATTGCGCTGAAATAATTCGGTAAAATATAATATCATATTTTGTAATGAACAATACGATTTAACCTTAAAAAAACCCGGAAGCTTGCGTGGGACTCGTCTGTGGAGCCGGGTTATTGTTCACTTTCCGGCTTTTCAGCTTCCTGTGCAGGTTTAGTCTTAAGCTTTGCTTTTGCAAGCCTCTTGTTTACATTTTCACGCAGAAGCATATATAAAACGGAACAAATCGGAATATTGACGAGCATGCCGACTACGCCGAATGCATTGCCGCCAATGGTGACGGCCGCAAGAACCCAAAGCGCCGGCAGCCCTACTTTTGAGCCGACAACACGCGGGAAGATAAGATTCCCTTCCAGCTGTTGGAGTACAACAAAAAATATGACATACCAAACTGCCTGAATCGGGCTGACAATTAAAATCAGCAGCGCGCCGATTACAGTGCTTAAAAATGAGCCCAAAATCGGGATGAGCGCCATGAACACTACAAGTACGGACACGAGCAGCGCATACGGGAAGCGAAAAATATTCATGCCAATAAAGCAGAGTGTGCCAAGAATACAGGCTTCCGTGCATTGGCCGGCGATAAAATTCGAAAAAGCGCTGTTTGTAATGCTGCACAGCCGAATGAATGTGGCTGTCGGTTTTGGGGGCAGGTACGCATACAGAACGCGCTTCACCTGACTTTGCAGCTTCTCCTTCTGTGCTAAAATATTAATTGCAATTACAAAGCTCAAAACAAAGGTAATTGCTCCGTGGAACACATTTGTTGTCATCGCGACGGTTGACCCAACCAGCGAGCCGGCCAACTTCTGTCCGTTTTGCGCCAATATTTGGCTGATATTGGCCCAGTCGATATTGATATTTTTGAAATATTCTCCAATATCGGGGTGCTTCCTGCTGATATTGGTAAGATCGTTCTGCAGCTGGTTGAAGAAGGTCGGAATATTATTCGTCAGATTGGTAATTGTGCGAACAAGTTCCGGTACAACAATCAGCATAATCAGGGCAATAATGCCGATAATGATAATCAGCGTCAGTAAAATACTCAGCGGACGCCGCATCTTTGGCCACAGCTTCGTATATCGGCGGTTGAAAAAAGAAAAAAGCCGCGTTTCAACCTGCCGCATCAACACGTTCAGGATGAAAGCAAGTGCAAGACCCAATATAATCGGCTCGAAAATACTTCCGACCGTATTTGCAAGGTCGGAAAAACGGTACAGGTTTTGCAGTCCCACGTAAAATACAATTCCAAAGGCAATGAGCAGCGCAAGTTTTTTCATATTGCTTTTATTGAGTTCCATTTTCATTTCCCTTCCTGTTCCGTTCTGTCCGAATAATGTGTATAGAATTATTATATCAATAAAAGCGAAGCTTTTGTGATATAATTGTCCATCTCCGGCGGTCGCCGTGCAAACGACGAACCCGGAGGGACGTAAAGTTCGATATAATAACCGCTATGCGGTTATTATATCATAATCGGATTCGTTTGTCCGTTAAACCTAGTGTGTTTTTGTGTTTTAATCTTAGGAAAGTCCTTGAAATCCAATATAGAATATCATATTATGTGTATGCGTGTATTGCTTGGTTTGCATTATGATTGATTCGGAAAACACAAAGGCGGCAGGAAATCGTTTTTTAGCCGGCCGCAATAATTTAAGGGGATGTTTTAATGGCAAATAAACTTACAAATGCTGAAATTGTCAGCTATATTCTGGAAGAAGATATGAATGAGATGCAGGAAAATGAAGAAATCATTCATTTGCTTTTGGAAAAAACAGTTTCGGAAAATATCAACCACAGGCATAAAGAAACTTTATCGTTTGGGGACAGGCTTTCAGATAAAATTGCAGAGGTTGCCGGAAGCTGGGGTTTTATTATTTCTTTTTGTCTGGTTTTGATTTCATGGATGGTCTTGAACACTGTTATTTTAATAAAGCCATATGATCCCGCGCCTTTTATCCTTTTAAACTTGGTGCTTTCATGCGTTGCGGCATTGCAGGCCCCTGTTATTATGATGAGCCAGAACAGGCAGGAAAAAAAGGACAGGCTTCGCGCTGAAAATGATTATAAGGTGAATTTGAAATCAGAGATTATTATCGAAGATTTACATATTAAGCTGGATGAATTAATTACCAATCAGCAGCAGATTATTGCGCGTCTTGATTCAATCGAGAATACAAAAAATAATTAAAAATACTTGCGGAAAAGAAAAGGAACACAAATGAATATAAAAATACACAGATCAGCCGACCGGAAAAACGAAATAATAGAAATTTCCACATTGCGGACAAAAATTCTTTTGGACGGCGGGGTAAACCTGGAAGAAAATGAAGTTCTCAAACTCCCCGATTTACAGGCGCAATATGGTTTTTCCGGTATCAACGCAGTATTTCTTTCCCACTACAGCACGGACTATGTTACAATGGCGCGCGGCCTGCTGGAAAATGTTCCGGTGTACACTGGGCAGCTGGTGGGCAGAATTGCTGCTGCAGCGGAAATATACAAGGCGAAAAAACCGTTTGAGTTTGCGGGCTATTACGCAAGCGGTGAACCTATTGCAGTAGGCGACATCAAGGTTACTCCGTATTTGGTGGACGACGCCGTATTTGACGGCTATCTGCTGCTGATTGAGGGCGCGGGGAAAAGCGTACTGTACACAGGGGATTTTCGGGCAAACGGGCGAAAAAGCTTTGAAGAAATGCTGCTGAATTTGCCGGCAAGGGTGGACGTACTGCTTTGCGAGCACGGTGTGATTGCAAAAGAAGATGTAAACCTCGTAACAGAGCGTGACCTGGAGGAGCAGGCTGCAGAATTGATCGGCAGCAAAAAGGGGCCTGTTTTCCTGCTGCAGTCCGCAACGGATTTTGACCGTGCCGCTACCATGTTCCATGCAGCAAAGCGCAATAAACGCGTTTTTTTGGAAGATTTATACATGGCACAGCTTGCCGGCGCAGCGGGCAGGGCAATGCCAAACCCGGCCGGCTGGGTCGGTGTCAGGGCATATCTTACCACCGGTTATAAAGAAGAGCACTTCCGCTATAAAATGTTTACGGAACAGCCGCGCCTGAGTAAGGCTGAAATCAGCACGCAGAAGTTCGTGATATGTATCCGAACATCTATGAAAAAATATATAAAGACATTATCGCAATGCATGAGCTTTCGGGATGGGATTATTATCAATTCCTTGCCGGAGGAAAGCCGGGACAGTGCTGCAGCACAAGAATTCTTAGCCTTTGCAGCGGGCAAAGGACTGGAAGCGGTTTCACTGCACAACAGCGGGCATGCCGATGCGGTAGCGCTGAAGGCTTTGGTGAAGGCGGTAAACCCCGCAAAACTGATGCCGCTTGCAGACCAAAATGCAAAGTGGCTGGCAAATGAATACCCCAAAATTCCGGTTGTTGCAGTGGATACGATAGATTTCTGAAGCGGGAAACAGGAAACCTTATTTATAAAAAACTGATATAACGCAGAAAAGTCCTCTCAGCTGTTTGGTTGGGAGGACTTTTGACTTTAAAAAATTATTTGCTGGATGTTACGGCTGAAACGACGCCTGAAACTGCGCCGGATACCGCGCTGCCAAGCGATTTTCCTTCGGATTCTACTTTAGACACGGCGCCGGAAATGGTGCTGTTTAAATCGCCCGCACTGGAAGTGGAACCTAATTTACGGCACCCTACAAATGAAAAAATAATTATCGTAAATAAAGTCAATGCTATTATTAATTTCTTTTTCATACAAACCCTCCTTTCTTAAGATTACTATTTCCATTTCTGCGTTGAAATACGAAAGATTCGGTGAGAAAAGCAAAAATCCCTCGTCAGCCGCAAAGGGCCGGCGAAGGATTTTTGGTAAATAATTTTTATAAAAATTTGTTCCGCAAATCTTTCCTCTGACAAACAAACCTAAGGCTGCACTAACTGTTTCAGCAGGACTTGATAAAAGGTACCCTGACTGCGGGCAGGCTATTTCCAAATTTCATCTGCGATTTCTTTAATAAAGCGAATTTTATTCCATTGCTGTTCTTCGGTCAAAATATTTCCTTCTTCTGTGGAAGCGAACCCGCACTGAGGGCTAAGGCAAAGTTGGTTGATGGGAAGATATTTTGCAGTCTCCCGAATGCGGCTGACAATCAGCTCTTTGTTTTCCAGTTCCCCCAATTTGGATGAAACCAAGCCAAGAACAACTTGTTTATCGTGGTTCACAAATCGCAGCGGCGAAAAGTCACCGGCACGGTCGGTGTCAAATTCAAGGTAGTAACCCGCAACATTTTCCTGACCGAAAAGCACTTCGGCGATTGGCTCGTATCCGCCCGAGGATGCCCATGTGGAATGATAGTTGCCGCGACAAACGTGAGTGGTAATTACCATATCGGAAGGGTGGCCTTCCAGTGCCGCGTTATTCAAGGCAAGATACAAAGCTGCGGTATCGTTCACGTTAATATCCGAATTCACCCTTGACTCCCAGTAGTTTCTGTCGCAGAACATACCCCATGTGCAGTCATCAAACTGCAAATTGCGGCACCCCAAGCTGTAAAAGGCCTGAATTGCGTCACGGTATGCTTGTGCAATATCCGCAGCCAGCGATTGAGTGCTGCTGTAAAATTGCCGGGTTGACGGAATGTTTTCCGCACGCTGAAGCTCTGCCAAAAACTGCGCCGGTGCCGGAATTGTTTGGCGTGCAATTACTTCATCACCGGCAATCCGTTTTAAAAATTTGAAATGCTCTAAAAAGGGATGGCTGCCGAACTGAATCTTTCCGCAAAGCCGCGCTGTTTCAGCTCTGGTCACTTCGCCGTTAAATTGATATCCCGTTTCAAGCGCGGCTTTCTCAACGCCGTCCAATCCCCACATAAAGTCAAGGTGCCACCAGCTTCTGCGGAACTCGCCGTCCGTTACCGCCTTCAAACCAACCTGTTTTTGCTTGTCAACAAGCTTAATGATTTCCTCATCTTCAACTTTCTTCAATTCGTTTTCTGAAATTTGTCCGCCGGCAAATTTAGAACGCGCGTCTTTAATAGCCCGAGGGCGAAGGAAGCTCCCAACAATGTCGTATCGAAACGGAACCGTCGTCCTTTGTACTGCATTTTGAAATATCGTATTCATCTTTATGATTCCTCCTGTGCTTTAATGTGGATTTATCATAACACAGGAAGAATACTATAGGGTAACTTCTATATTTTATATTTAGATATAGTTTTATCCTATATATTAAAGAAAGACTTCTCCTGCAATCTTCTCCAGCGCTTCAACATAAATAGCAGCCAGCTTGCTCAGGCTCACATTTTTATGGGAGATCCATCCAACTGAAATCGTTTCATCCACTTGAAGCGGAACGGCTATAATATCCGTGCCATTTAAGTCCGAACTAAGGATGCCGGTGGAAATTGTATAGCCGTTCAATCCGATTAACAGATTAAATAGAGTTGCCCGGTCGCTGACATGAATACTTTTTCTGTGCGAAACCGTGCTGAGAATTTCTTCCGAAAAGTGGAAAGAATTATATTCTCCCTGTTCAAAGGATAAACAGGGGTACTCTTCCAAATCCTCCAAAGTTACAAATTCCTTTTTCGCCAGCGGATTTTTTGTACTGATAAAGATATGCGGTTTTGCTTCAAACAGGGGCTTGAATACGAGATCGTTTTCCTTGAACAGCTTGTTCATTACTTTGAAATTGAACGGATTCAAATAAAGAATCCCAATTTCACTTTTCAGGTTTTTCACATCCTCAATAATTTCATAGGTTCTGGTTTCTCGTAAAGTAAACTCGTATTCTTCCAAACCATGCTCTTTAATCAGGCTGACAAAGGCGTTGACCGCAAACGCATAATGCTGTGTGGAAACCGAAAAATGCTGCGGAGACGGTTTCGTGTTAAAATAACGAAGCTCCAGCAGCTCCGCCTGTTCAACAACCTGCCGCGCGTAGCCTAAAAATTCCGCACCGTCTGTTGACAGCGTAATTCCTTTATTGGTACGCAAAAACAGTTCAATCCCAAGTTCAGCTTCCAATTCTTTCATGGAAGCCGACAGGCTTGGCTGCGTAATAAACAGGTGTTTGGCTGCTTCGTTAATCGAGCTGCATTTTACTATTTCAATTACGTATTTTAATTGTTGTAAAGTCATGGTTATTCCCTTTAATCCTTATATTCCTTAAATTGAATTGTTGATTTACAAAATTACCTTATTCCGCTTTTTGGCAAAAGTCAATACTGAAATACTCATAAAGAGGGAAAGGAATTGCCGCCAAATCCTCAATTTATAACTTTTTTTGTTACGGAAGCGGAATTGAATAGTATTAAACATATATTTATACATCTTGACAATAACCGGCGTTCCTGTTATACTCTAAAATAATCTGAATCATAAAAACGCAATGAAAGAGAAAGTAAGCTTTCAGAATGTGAATTTCAAATCACATGTTTATCTTACAGAGAGTCCTTGGCTGGTGGAAAGGGACAGATAAAGGTTAGCTGAAAATGGCTCCGGAGCGGCGCACCGAGGTGTCAAACACTTAGGCTGCGACGGGATTGCCCGTTATAGCAAGCGAGTATAACCGATATCATTTATGTCGGCGTACTTTGAGGCCTTCGCTGTGAAGCGAAGGTGAATTGAAGTGGTAACACGGGATCATTCTCGTCTTCTTAATTTTTTAAGGAGACGGGATTTTTTTATATTATTACAAATTTGGAGGAAATCAAAATGGACATCAGCACTTATTGTATTCATGGCGGTGACGACGCCCCAACGGACTGTACAGGCTCCGTTACAATGCCAATTTATCAAACCGCAACATTTGCACACCCGGCAGTTGGCCAAAGCACGGGGTATGACTATTCACGACTGCAAAATCCAACCCGTGAACACTTGGAAAAAACAATTGCAAAATTGGAGCATGGGGACGACGCCATGGCCTTTTCAACAGGAATGGCGGCAATCACCGCTATGATGGAATTATTTCAGGTTGGCGACCACATCATCGCTTCCGATGATTTATACGGCGGTTCCATCCGCCTGTTCCGTTCTGTTTCCGAAAAAAACGGGCTGAATTTTGACTATGTAAACACTTCTGATTTATCAATCATTGAACAATATATAAAACCGGAAACACGGGCGATTTTTATTGAAACGCCAACCAACCCCATGATGCGTGTAACGGACATTGCGGCCGTATCCGCCATTGCAAAATCACACCACTTGTTAACGATTGTCGACAATACTTTTTTGACCCCGTATTTTCAAAACCCGATTCTGCTCGGCGCCGATATTGTGATACACAGCGGCACAAAATATCTTTGCGGCCATAACGATACTCTGGCTGGTTTTGCAGTGACCGCCACGCCGGAGCTTTCGGAAAAACTGCGCTTTATTTATAAAACAACCGGGGCGTGCCTTTCTCCGTTTGACAGCTGGCTGCTTATTCGGGGAATTAAAACCTTGCCAATCCGCATGGAAAAGCAGCAGGAAAACGCGATAAAGCTGGCAAACTGGCTGTGCGGCCACCCAAAGGTGAAAAAGGTGTATTACGTCGGCTTGCCCGCGCATCCTGATTATGAGGTCACTTTGAAGCAGACCACCGGTTTCGGCGCGATGATATCATTTGAAGTGGATGAGGAAGAAACCGCAAAGCGGTTTTTGGAAAATGTGAAGCTTGTTCTTTACGCGGAAAGCCTTGGAGGGGTTGAAACCCTGATTACCTACCCGATGATGCAGACGCACGCGGATGTTCCCAAGGAAGAGCGCGAGGCAAAGGGAATTAACGAGCGGCTGCTCCGTCTTTCGGTGGGGCTTGAATTTATTGACAATATTATCGATGATTTTAAACAGGCACTTGCATAAAGGAGAATGAAATATATGAGCTGTCAATTTGACAATAAAATAGAGAGAAAAGGAACGAATTCCTTAAAATATGATTTTGCGGCCGAGCGTGGAAAGCCGGACGATGTGCTGCCCCTTTGGGTTGCCGACATGGACTTTCGCGTTCCTCCCGCCGTTGTGGAAGCGCTGGAAAAATCCGTCCGGCACGGAATTTTCGGGTATTCCGAAAGCAAGCAGGAGTATTTCAGTGCGTTGGAAAAATGGTATTTTGAAAATTTCAACTGGGATATCCAAAGAAAATGGCTGGTAAAAACTCCCGGCGTTGTTTACGCAATTTGTACGGCGATTCGCGCTTTGACAAAGAAAGGCGACGCGGTTCTGATTCAGCGGCCGGTCTATTATCCTTTTTCCGAATCAATTCTAAAAAACGACCGGATTTTGGTGAACAATCCGCTGGTTTACGCAAACGGGAAATATTCCATTGACTTTGAGGACTTTGAGGACAAAATCATTCAAAATAATGTAAGGCTCTTTATCCTTTGCAGCCCCCATAATCCGGTAGGCCGGGTATGGACGAAAGACGAGCTGATCCGCGTTGGGGATATTTGTGTAAAGCATAACGTATTGGTCGTGTCCGATGAAATTCACGCCGATTTTGTTTATGAGGGGAACAAACACCTTGTGTTCGCGGGTTTAAAACCGGAGTATCTTGACCGTACCGTTACCTGTACCGCGCCGAGCAAAAGCTTTAATCTTGCCGGGCTACAGGTTTCAAACATCTTTATCGCCAATCGGGATATCCGGAGTAAATTCAAAGAGGAAATCACAAAAAGCGGCTATTCCCAGCTCAACACAATGGGGTTGGTTGCCTGTCAGGCCGCCTATGAACACGGTCGGGAATGGCTTGATGCGCTGAAAGATTACCTTGCGGGAAACTTGGATTATATCCGGAGCTTTTTAGAAGAAAAACTGCCGCAGATTAAATTGGTGGAACCGCAGGGAACCTATTTGGTTTGGCTTGATTTCACGGAATTGGGCCTGAATGAGCATCAGCTGGAGGATCTGCTGGTGAACAGGGCAAAGCTTTGGCTTGACAGCGGAACAATTTTTGGGCCGGAGGGAAACGGCTTTGAACGCGTCAATATTGCGTGCCCGAAAAGCACTTTGGAAACAGCTTTTGCGCAATTGGAACGCGCGGTGCAATCCGTTTCCTGCCGGCAGGAAGTTCGTTCTCAGCCATAAATCTTACAGCGGAATATTGCTTGATTTGATCATGTCGATATCAACAATATTAGGAGTTCATCGTCATGATGTTTTATCAAAAAGGTATATTTTATCAAAAGGTATTGCATTTCAGCGAAAACCGTGTTAAATTATACAAAACATATATGACATATTATTTATATATGACTGAAAGGAGAAACCAAAATGAAAACTTGCCTGATGTGCAGTATGATGCGAATGTACTGTTTGAAGATTAAAAATAGTATTTCCATACAATAAAGTCATGCCTACGTTTTTATTTGTTTCTCTGTAAAATTCCTGAATTTATGAGAAGCTCGGTAGGGTTCATGCCTTTACCGGGCTTTTTTGGATTTTTACATCATGGGAAAAATGATTTCTGCTGGAAGGCTTCCTGAATGACGGCGAAATAATTCGGATGGGAGAAAAATTATGGATGAGATAGAAGAGCGGATTTTAAGTACGATAGACCAAAAACGAGAAACGATTATTGAATTTGCACGCGACATTTTCGCGCATGCCGAGCTGGGGTATAAGGAATTCAGAACTTCAAAAAAGTTTGCCGATTTTTTAAGATCGCTGAGCTTGGATGTACAGGAAAGCCTTGCGATTACGGGGGTTAAGGGGTACCTGAAGGGGAAGCAGCACGGAATTTCCCTTGCACTGATCGGTGAGCTGGACGCTTTGCGGATCCCGGCCCACCCGAATGCAAACCCGGAAACAGGCGCTGCACACAGCTGCGGGCACCACGCGCAGCTTGCCGGGGTAATCGGTGCGGCTCTTGCTTTAACGGACCCGCAGGTAGCTGCTTCTTTGGGCGGCGATGTTGTATTCTTCGCGGTTCCGTCGGAGGAATACGGTGAAATTGAATTCAAAAATCAGCTTCAGGCGGACGGAAAAATTCGCTACGGCGGCGGAAAGAGCGAGCTTATCCGTGTTGGCGCATTCGACGACATCGATTTGAGCCTTGCGCATCACTCCGACCAGGGAGGCATTCATGTTGGAAGCGGCACCTCAAACGGCTTCGTTTCCAAAGTGGTTCGCTATATCGGGCGGGAGGCTCACGCGGCGGCGGAGCCGGAAAAGGGAATCAACGCGGTAAACGCGGCGTCGCTCGGCTTGTCGGGAATCGCTTATCAGCGTGAAACTTTTCGGGATGAGGATTCGGTTCGCGTTCACGCAATTATTACAAAAGGCGGCAACCTTGTCAATGTAATCCCCAATGAGGTAATCATTGAAAGTTTGGTGCGTGCGAAAAATACGGAAGCAATTCTTGACGCAAACAAAAAAACCGACCGTGCATTAATTGCGGGCGCACAGGCAATCGGTGCCGGAATTGAAATCACCACCATGCCGGGCTATCTGCCTCGGCTGCCTGAACCGGCGAACCCGCTTGTTGTGCAGGCCGCAAGGGAAGCGGCACCCGATAAAGAAGTTTCGGAAGTCAACCCAGCGCTTCACGGCGCGGGTTCCACCGACGTGGGTGACCTGCAGCACATTATGCCGGTTCTAACGTTCAACACCGGCGGGGTCGCCGGCGCGCCGCATTCCAGCCAGTACCATGTAACCGACGAAGAGGAAGCTTATATTACTACGGCAAAGATTTTCGCGCTGTCGGCTTATAAGCTGCTGAAAGATGGCGCGGGCGCAGCAAAAAAGGTTGTGGATGATTATAAACCCAAATACACCAAAGAAGAGTATTTGAATTTTATGGAAAGCTTGATTCAGCACGAAAAGAGGGAAATCCCAGATGACGAATGACAGCACGATTGAACGCAGTGAAGCAATTGCTCAGGTAAGAAAAGCCTGTCGCCAGTTCGCAATGCTTTACTTTCATTTTTCCAAGGTTTTGGTAGAAGAGCTTGGGGAGGAGAAGGCAAAGGTACTGATTCAAAAGGCAATTTTTGAACTTGCACTGGACCGTTCCAATCAGCTGCGTGAAAAGGCCGGCCGTCAGCAGCTTAGCTTCACAATGGAAACCTTCATGCAGATTTCGGATCTTCCCATGATCGGCTGGGTCAAGGAGCTTGGCCGTAACCATTGCCCTTATGCGGAAACATGGGTGACATACTTTGATGAATATCCGTGGTTCAAGGAGCTCGCGCCATTGTACTGTGATGTAATTGATACGACGAACGCCGAAAATTTCACCCGCACCTTATCCCATAAAATCACAAAGAATGTTCTGACCGGGGGAGAAACCTGTGAACGGGAATACTTTGCAAGCAAACAAGTTGCAGAAGGAGTGCTGACCTATGGAAAAAAAGGCGAATAAGCGCAAACGCAAGCAGCCGTTATGGGTTACAGCAGTTCATATTGTTATGGTGCTCGCGCTGCTGGCGGGAATGCAGATTGCCGTATCGAACGGGTATATCAACCGTATTTTTCTTGCTTCGCCGACTCAGATTGTGGATGAGTTCTTTTACATGATTCGCGGCAATGAACTGTGGCCGAATATTGCCGCATCTTTGCAGGAAGTCATTGTGGGTTATTTTCTGTCCGCATTTGTTGGAATTACCATCGGCGTATTGTTTGTGACCTTCCCAAAACTGGAAGCGGTATTCAGCCCCTTCTTTGCCGCAGTCATGGCTGTTCCGAAAACCGCGATTATGCCGCTTTTGGTGGTATGGTTTGGAATCGGCTTTAACAGCAAAGTCGTCATGGTTCTGCTGTTCTGCATGTTCACTATTCTGTTTAACACCGTTTCGGGCGCAAAACAGACGCGTGAGGAACACCTGAAGGTGGCCCGCGTATTTAAAGCGACACGGGCGCAGATCGTCTTTAAAGTAATGCTTCCTTCGGCACTGCCAAGCATTTTTACCGGGTTAAGGGTTACAGCGGCAACTGCGATTACCGGCGTTATTTTTGCGGAAATGACAGCCTCAAAAAAGGGCGCCGGATATTTACTGAATGAAGCGCAGGCCGTGCTGAACACACCAAGACTGTTCCTGGTTATTATCATTGTAACAATTCTTTCCGTGGTTTTTGTCAGCCTTGTAAACCTGGCAGAACATATTTTGTGCCGCCATTGGCGCAATGTTTGAATTCAACAAATTATAACATAAGAGGAGTACATCATGAAAAAACATTCCGGTTCAAAAACTTACAAGTTTATCGCTTTGATTATGGCAACTGTCCTGACTCTTTCTCTGGCAGCCTGCGCATCGCCGGAGGAAGCGGCCAAAGCCGCGCAAACGGCAGCCGGCGCGTCTTCCGCCGCAGCTTCAAGTGCAAGCAGCGGTGCAGCGGTTGCAGCACAGGCCGTACCTGCCGATGCTCCGTGGAAAAACCGCAGCAATAAAGAAATTACCGTAAAAGCCGGTTTTGCCAAAGGAATGACCGGCATTGCCAACCAGTTCGCAATTTCAAACGGCTGGTACAAGGACGCAGGAATCAATTTGGACCTGCTTGACGTTGCCAACCCGGTTTCCGCCTTTGGCGCAGGGGAAGTGGACATTGCCGACGGCGACCCGGGAACATACATCCCGGCAATCGCAAACAACGTGCCGATTAAAATTGTAAGCAACATGTGGCGCAGCAAAGGCGCATACTGGATTATTGCAAAGCCTGAAATTAAAACATGGGCAGATTTAAAGGGTAAGAAATTCGGTACGGCGGGCCCCACCGGCGGCATGAAGATGACCGCACTGGAAGTACTGTCCAAAAACGGAGTTGACGGCAGCAAGGATGTTGAACTGATTGCGAACGGTACCTATCAAACCGCTTACGCAACCCTTACCGCCGGCGACGTAGACGCGACAATTATCCATCAGCCATATGCGACAATCGCTAAAAAAGCCGGTTATACCGTGCTGGGCAAAACATGGGAATACATGCCGAAATACAATACCGGCGTGCTGGTTGCCACCCAAAAATTGATTAACGAACAGCCGGACAGTGTAAAACGAATTTTAGAAGTATATTTTTATGCGAACAACTATGCTAAAACTCATTTGGATGAATTCCTGCCCTGGGCTTCAAAATATCTGAATATTGATGAAGCCACTGCGCGCGAAGCAATCGAATCGGAAATTGTCCTGTGGGAAAACGACCCAATTGTAGACACCAACCGCCTCCAGGTTACGGAAGATCTTCTTACAAAATACAATATGCAAAAGAAATCCTATTCAGTTACCGGCGTGGTGGATAACCAGTTTGCGGAGCAGATTGCAAAACAGCTGAAGCTTGGTAAATATGCCGCCAGTAAATAAGAGCTTTTATCGGAAAGGGTGAAAACAGTATGCCTGAGGTTGAATTTCGCAATATTTCCAAAAGTTACAGCAATGTGGAAGGCGACGAGACAGTTGCTCTTGAAAATATTAATTTAACAGTGAAAGATGGAGAATTCGTCTGTGTGCTCGGCCCAAGCGGCTGCGGAAAAAGTACGCTTTTGGAAATTGCCGCCGGGCTTCTTCCCCGTTCCGGGGGCGAGATTTTTTTGGGTGACAAGCCCCAGTCCGGCACCAGCCGCGATATCGGTGTGGTTTTTCAGGATTCATCGTTGTTTCCATGGCGAAGCATTCGCAAAAATGTTGAATTTGGCTTGGAGGTCGCAGGCGCCGACCGAAACGAGCGTGCTCAAAAAGTACAGAAAGCGATTGAGGTGGTGGGGCTGAAGGGATTCGAAAATAAATATCCCCATCAGCTTTCCGGGGGTATGCGCCAGCGCGCGGGCCTTGCACGCACGCTGGTAAACGACCCCGAGTTTATCCTGATGGATGAACCGTTCAGCGCAGTGGATCATCTGACGCGGCTTACCCTGCAGGATGAAATTGTACGCATTTGGCTTGAACAAAAAAAGACCATCCTGTTTATCACGCATGACGTGGCGGAAGCGGTATATCTGGCCACACGTGTTGTCGTGCTAAGCCCCCGGCCGGGGCGTATCCGCAGGATTTTCGATGTTCCGGTTGACCGTCCGCGTGACCGCCGGGATCCCGGATTGCTGGAAGTGGTTGAGAAAATTTACATCAGCCTGAATAACCCGTACGATGAAGAGGAAAAGACCGAATATTATATCTGAATTCGTGTGCTGCAGGGAACCGGCGGCAGATATCGTAAACGGCCGCACATCATTATACTTACTGAACCGTCCCCGTGGGGTGTTGCGCTCCGGTTCATAATAAAAAGGATCGTGTAAAAATGAAAGTACTTATTACAGGCGGCAGCCAGGGGATTGGTCTTGCTGTTGCGAAGGAGCTTCACGCAAACGGGCATGAACTCTTCTTGATTGCCCGGAAGGAAGACCGGCTTAAAAAAGTATTGGAAGATTACCCGGAACGGGCGAACGGCTTTGCCGCAGATTTATCCGAGCCTTCGCAAATTCAGGCAGTCATCAATGCCGCGTCACAAAAAGGCTTTTCCCCGGACGTGATTGTGCTGAATGCCGCCGCGTTCGGGCCGCAGGGGCGGTCGGTGGTGCATCCGCCCGTTGACGAACTGAGAAAGTTGCTGGAAACAAATTTACTTGCAGATTATCAGCTGGTTCAGGGGTTCCTTCCTTCCGTTCAGGCCGGCGCTTATCCACGCATCATTTTGATTGGTTCGACCGCAGCCATACGGCACGACGGCGGCTCCCTGTACGGAATTTCCAAATGGGCGCTGCGCTCTTACGCGTACAGCCTGCGGGATGAACTGAAAACGCTGGGCGTTGGGGTGACCCTGCTGAATCCTGGCGGAACGTTCACGCAGAAGCGGGTTCCGGACGATCATACCGCAAAAGATCGGCTGCTGGAAGCTTCCGACATTGCAAAGCTGGTATCCGCCCTGCTCACGCTCAGCCCGCAGGCGGTTGTGGAGGAAATCAATGTCCGCCCAATGCTTGGGGACACCTACTGACAAATAAATTTAAAGCCGAAAGCTTTATTATGCCTGTTTTAACGGAAGGCTCAGCCTGTCATATGCAGGAATGAACGCGGTTTCCGTTTCGACTGATTCCGGCGAAGTGATTCATACACATTATGTTTTGGAGGTATAAAAATGGCGTTATCACCTGAAAAATCAGAATTATATAAAAAGCAGCAGGCTTTGACGGACGAAGATTTTCTTGCAATGAATGAAGTGGAATTTCGTGCCCGGTTCAGGGAACGGATTCATCATACTTTGGAAATCCAAACCTATTCCACCGCATACCGCCACAAGAAGTTGAGCGCCACTCAGGCGGACTATACAAAACGGCTGATGGCGGTATGGGTGAAGCGTGGCCTTTCAACGGAACTTCCGGATTATGTTTATGCATCAAAAATTGTTTCATTTGCCGACAGGCTTGCAAAGGGGGAAGAGGTGGACCTTTCCGAGTTCGCCCCGCACCCGCTGAGCGCTGAAGGAGCAAACGGCTTTTTTCAAGTGCTGAAAGAGCGCCGCTCTGTTCGTGAGTTTACAGCACAGGAAGTGCCGGATGAATTAATTGATCAGATTCTGGAAGCCGGTTTGTGGGCTGCTCATTCCTGCAACCTGCAGTCTATCCGTTATTTGGTAATACGTGAAAACAAAGAGCCCGGTCTTTTTGTGGGAAGCGATGTCCCCGGCGGCCCGGTACATCTTGTAGTTCTGCAGGATGAGCGGGTATATCTGGCAAACCAATTCATGCCTCTGCATAATCGTCTGTTAGACGTGGGCGCAGCGGCACAGAACATTGCTCTTGCAACCCATGCGCTGGGCCTTGAGGGCGTTTGGCTGACCTTTGACGACACTATGGTCAACCGTTTAAGGGAACACTTTAAGCTGCCGGATTACATTAAGATTGTCACTTATATCGATATCGGGTATGGCGATCAAACCCCGTATCCGCCGCAGCGCAGCCAGGTAAAGGACGCTGTTTTGGGACGGAATTTTTAATAAACCGTGATTTAGAATAAAGATCTGTGCTGCCCTGCCACAGCCTGTGTTCCGTGTTTAATATGCTTGAATTTCTACATGAACATATAGGAATGACCCTCTCAGCTTTTGCGGCCGGAGGGTCATTGTTCGTTGCTTCAGTTCTGTAATGATGGGGATTTTCGAACAAACTTTGCTTTGCAAAACTTAATAACAGGCGGAATTAATCCCAAAACCAAATAAACGAGAATTGCGATAATGAAACAATATGTAAACGGTATATTGTATGAGCGGACATACTGTTTTTGCGTTATTACGGTTAGAAGGTATATAAATAAAGACAGGAAAAGGGAATGAAGTGCAAACATCCACAATGTATTCCCACCATAGTACTGCAATATTTTGATTTCGCTCAAAAATTTTGATAACAGTAAAATAAAAGCAATTCCACAAAACGCCGCTATGTAGAAATAAAAATAATTACTATATTGGACGTCGCATATGTTCACGTAACCGTTCTTATATTTTGCAACATAAAACCCAAAAATTCCGGAAGAAATCATCAGCACGGCAGAAATGATTTTATGCTTAAATAGTTTGTTGATTATCCCGGCTTCCTTCATATAAAAGCCTGCAGTATAAAACACTAATGAAGTAACCGTCGAATCCAATTTCCACGGCAGTCTTGAGTAATGTAAGAAAGTAACCGTATTCATATGAAATCCTATAACGGAAATCAGGATTGTAATAAAAATTACAGCTGCAACGCTTACTTTGCTGAAAATCTTTTTATAAAGATAAAAAAAGAAAATTTCAGTCCAAAACAGACCCACTAAGAACCAAATTTGCCCCACATGTAAACTTCCTGGCTGTGCCAGATATAACAAAGAATAAGTTACATCTTTTATTGTACGGCGCCAATCCGGTATGATTAAGCTGATAGCCAGACCGATTACCGTAGCAATTGCAAAAGGTATGATTAAGCTTTTAACTTTTTTGTCAAAATATTTTGCAAAACCATAGTCCGCATATTTTTTGGCATTAAATTGATAGCCCGAAATAAAGAAGAACAACATCATATGAAAGCTGAATATCCATGTGTAAACAGTACCGCGGAATACTACTAAATGCCCCAGTACAACTAAAAATAATGCGATTGCCTTTGCTACATCTAAGTAATTCTCTTTTAAAACGGCATTCCGGCCGGGAATTGGCTCGATTTTTTCCATTTTATCACAACCTGAAATATTATTTTTTATCATTACATATTAAAATGAATCAGAATAATTCTAATATATAATATAGGTCAAACGCCCTCACAAATTAATCAGCGGGGTTTGAACGATTATAGTAACAATCTAATCGGTAGTAATGCGCTGGAAGTAATTTTCGAAGTCTTTTTTATATTATATTGTCGAATTAGGTCGAATGTGTTATATTCTGATAAGGCGATAAACAAAGGGGGTATCAGATATGACACAGGAGGACATTAAAAAGCTTGACAGGAAAATTCGCACAGTACAAGATCCCTTCGGAACCGGATTCAGAATGGTGTATAAAATTTACCAGGAAACTTCCATCAGTGTTGGAATACCATTGTCTGATATGATCCGGCAGTATGTTGCGTGGAAGCTGAAAACTCCGTAGCTTTTTGCGTTGTTATATTTCAGTATTCCATGGGATCTGACTGTTTAAAAGATATTCGGGCAAAATGATTTCGGGCACCAAAAAACCCGCCAGCCCTAGAGCCAAGCGGGTTCCAATATGGAGCTGCTAATGCGATTCGAACGCATGACCTCATCCTTACCAAGGATGTGCTCTGCCAACTGAGCCATAGCAGCAAATGGCGACTCGGATCGGGATCGAACCGACGACCTCTAGCGTGACAGGCTAGCGTTCTAACCAGCTGAACTACCGAGCCAAATGAATTGACAACGTGTTTTATTATACTGAAAATGCCGGACGTTGTCAATATATAGTTTAGAAAAAATAATATAAATTTTCAGCTCCGGATTTTACGCGCTGCGGGCTTTGTCCGGAGCTGCTTCTTACTCCTGCTTGATTGCGGCCAGAGCACTGATTTTTACCGCCCGGTTTGCAGGGTGCAGCCCGGAAAGCAAACCGACCAGAGTTGCAAATACAAGAGCGCCCAAAGCAAGCCAAAACGGAATGATGGACACGCTTGAGGCTGCAGCAGCAACGCCGCCGCCCATTGTGCCGCCGCCCGCTGCATTACCGGCTGCGGTGCTCTGTGCGGCAAGCGTATTGATAATATATGAGATGATATAACTCAGCGCATTTCCGATCAGGCCGCCCATAAAACCGATTGCACCGGCTTCGATTAAAAACATGGAGCGGATATTCCGCACAACACACCCAAGCACCTTCATAATCCCAATTTCCCTTGTCCGTTCATAAATAGACATAATCATGGTGTTGGTAATGCCGAGCGCGGCAACCAGCAAAGAAATTGCCCCCAATCCGCCAAGAATCATCTGTCTGGTTTTCATTTCATCTTCCAGCGGTTTGCGCACATTTTCCATACTGTAAGTGGAAAAGCCGTAGCTTTGAATTTTCTTTTCGACGGCCGACACGGCCTCTACAGAGGTTACCTTTACGCTTGCGCTGTCGTAGCTGTCTTTTGTACTGGCGTCCACCTTTACATTGTTTAGCTTGTTATATTTTGCTTTCAGTTCCTTGGCGTAATTTACATCCATAAAAATGCAATGGCTCGGCGAAGGGTTTTTACCCCAGTCCTGGGCCAGCATTCCGCTGCAGATTAACTTGGCCGGCTTAACCTTTGCCGTGGAGTTTTCGGGCAGGTTTACCGTGATTTGCAGTTTGTCGGTAAGCGGGTCAACATAGGGGTCAGGCATGGTTCCGTTTTTGTCGGGATTGGGGTAAACCATATTATTGTTCGTTTTGCGGCTGTCCACGAAATCATAGGCGGAATCCTTGCCGAACAGGACGGCACTCTTATCCGAACCCTGTGACGGGAGCTCACCTTTTTCAACCTTATAGCCGAAGTCTTTTAAAGCGTCCATATAAACGCCGTAAATCATTCCCTGATATTTATATTTTCCGCTTTGAATCGTCACGCTGGACATGTCAAAATAATAAATCGGGGTAAGCGCGACAACGTTGTCAATAGATTTGATTTTCTCCAGCATTTTATCGTCAAGCGCGGCGGAGTTCGGAGTTTTTGCGTTGTTGTTAATCTGAATGACCGTTAAATCACCCATATTCTGCATCATGGTTTCCATGCTCTGCTTCATGCCGATTCCGAATGAAACCATAACAACAATGGCACAGGTGCCAATAACGACGCCGGAAACGGTAAGAAGGGTTCGCACCTTGCGTTTGAACAGGTTTCCAAACGCCATTGCAATCATATCGTTCCATTTCATTCCGGCTTCTCCCCGCCGGCCGGCTGATCGTCGTAATCGTCGCTTTCTTCCAACAGGCGCAGCTTTTTCGCCTTTCTTTTCTTATGTATGATTACGAACACCACAATTGCCGCCAGAATTACAGCACCCCCTGCGGCTGGTATTTGCCATGGTACGGAAGACTTTCCGGCATCCGGCAGGGGAGCCGGTTCTGAACTCACGCCCTCACCGCCGTTCGGCACCGCCATAACCTCACAGGTGAACTCCTTTGTCAGGCTTTTCGTAACGCCGTTTGCGTCCTCATAGCTGAAAACAGCGGTTCCCGTCATCTTGCCTTCCGCAGTGGGGTTCAGGGTTGCCTGAAAGGTGTCTCCGGCTCCGGAATCCAAGTTGCCGATATAGGAATTCATTTCCGCGGTTGTGAAATTACCGGCAAGCTTAACGGATAAATTGAAAACCTTGCTTTTGCCTTTGTTTACGTAATTAATGCTGAGCTGCCCCGGGCTGCCAAGATACATGGGGCCGGGCAGTGCTGCGTCGTTGGCCTCGAAACGGTCCGGCTGAGTCAAAGGAATCGCAATCGTTTCCTGCGCTTCGAGCGACTCCCTTTTGCTGTCCAAAACCGCTTCGTATTTGAACCCGATTCCCACGCCGTAGGACTTTGGTGCGGCGTCCGACTTTGGCAAAAGCGCGATTTGTTTTTGAACTACTGCTCCGCCGCCCAGTTTTGATATAAAAAATGTATTGGAGGATTTTGAAGGTGTGAACGCACCGCCTGTATCCGTTTCGGCAGTACCTTCCGCAGTGGAGGAAACCGTCATTTTTATATTTTCAATAGGGGCCGTACCGGTATTTTTAATATTCATTGTCAGCAGGAACTCTTTTCCCCCCGTAACAGATGTTCCGCCGTAGTCGTAGCTTTCAATGATAATCTGCGGCTTGCTGGCACCCACTGTGGTGCCGGTGTCCTTGTCGGTTTTGGTCCCCGCGACAGGAATATATATTTTGGAAGTGGCAGCCTTGCTCATCTCATCGGCGGAAAGCGTTACGCCAAGGGCGTAATTGTTCGTTGCCATTTTTGCAAGACATGTCATTGGATATGTAATGACGGCGGTTGAACCGGCGCCGATTGAACTGATGTACTGCGTATCGGTAACGCCGTCGATGCTGATACCCTCGGCGGCGGAAACGTCTAAAGCGGACATAATGTTGCTGCATGCGGCACCGCCGTTATTTTTTATGGTAAGAGCAAGACGGAATTTTTCCCCTTCTTTTATGGGGGAATGGTCAACAGAGTAGGAAGAAACTGAAAGGAGCCCTCCTTCTGCCGTGCTGCTGGGGGAGGTGCCGGCGGAATCAAAAATGGTTTTCTGAACAGTAAAGCTGTCGAGCCATTTGCCGGTGAAATCATAATAAGAAACGGCAAATTTCAGCGTGCCCGAACCGTCCCCAACGCGCGTAAGGAATTTTTCGGGAATGGTAAGGCGGTAACTGAATGCGTGGGTTTCGTTTGCGATAAGAGGATTTTCTTCAATCTCGTTATATTGTGTGGAAAACGAGCGCTTGGCAAGAGAAATTGCTCCGTTCGGGCTGCTTACGCTGATGATAATTTTATCGACCAAATGATAATCAGAATAGTTATCATGAATAAAATCAAAGGTTGCTTCAAACGGGTTCCCTTTTGGAACGCTTAGCTTTTCACTTTGAACAATCGGGTCCGGTTTTACCGTGGTCGCCGCCAATGCGGCCGGCAGGCTGCCAATTAAAACGGCAGCGGCCAAACAAATTGTCACCGTGATTGAAATTACTGCCCTTACTTTCGTTCTCATTTCGTATCCTCCTCAATTTCCGGATTGCTTACAAGGGAAACATTGGTTTCGTCGCTTTTTACGCTGCCGTCGTAAATTGTAATAATACGGTCGGCATATTTTGCGATTTCGGTGTCGTGGGTCACAATAATCAGGGTCTCATTATATTTTTTTGCCATGGAAATCATAATTCCCATGACTTCACGGCTTGTTTTGCTGTCCAGGTTCCCGGTTGGTTCGTCTGCAAATATAATTTTCGGGCGCGATACAAACGCCCGCGCAATGCCCACACGCTGCTGCTGGCCCCCACTCATTTGCGCGGGCTTGTGAAGCATCCGGTTCCCCAAATTAACCGCTCTCAGCATATGCGCTGCACTTTTCATACGCTCATTTTTACCCATGCCCTTGAACACCAGCGGCATTGCCACATTTTCGACCGCAGTCAGCGTCGGCATCAGGTTATACGACTGAAAAACAAAGCCGATATTTTTTTGGCGGAACAAAGCCCATTGCTTTTCTGAAAAATCGGTTACGTTCGCTCCGTTAATCAGTACACAGCCTTTGGTGGGCTTTTCAAGCCCGGCAAGAATGTTCAGCAGCGTGGATTTCCCGGAGCCGGAAGAGCCCAGCACACAGCAAATTTCACCCTGCTCAATTTCCAGGTTAATGCGGCCGAGGGCAATAATCTTTTCTTTGTCAACTTGATATACCTTGCGGATGTCTCTTACGGATATCAGGCTCATGAGTATTCTCCTAATCGAAATATAAATTAGATTAAAGTCCATGGGGGAAACTCAATTGGTAGGAATCGGAAATTTTAAGGATCATATAAGATTCACTGGTAACTTTTACCATAATGATAATCTATTCTTATGCTCAATACAATGAACAAAGATGTAATCATTCCAACAAAAAGATTACAATTTTACATAAAAAACAGAGACGGCAAAAAGATTTGCAGTCTCTGAAACTTTATTCACCAAAATCAATTTACTGTTGAAAATCGCCGGGAATTGACTTTAAGGCGTATCCTGTTTATGCTTTTGCAATGATATCTGTCAGCTGGGCGGTAAGGCTCGCCACATTGTCGTCATTTTGACGCTTTCGTTCATTCAGCTTTTTTAAAACACTGCTTACCTCATACTTCACCTGTTCAACACTGTTTTGTGAATCGTGAATTTTAGACTGCACGACCCAGTCGGCAATCAGCCCATCAAAAAAGAAATCTGCAAATTTCGTAAAGCCGTCAATTTCAATGTCGATATTTGCACTGATTTTCACGTCGGCCAATTCAGTGCGGAAACGGCTGAGCAATCTGCTCACATCGGCGGCGGCATCCCGTGCGTCATCAATGCGCGAATGCTTCGCAAGGTCGGAAATCAGGCCGCCCCCAAGCAAATCCCAGGTGCCCCAGCTTTCGGCGCTGTCAAGGTTGGATGAAACGCGGTCAATGCAGCACATAACGTCATTTCCCGCGCAAATAGCTTCGTAAATTTCTTTCCCGTCCGCACGGCAGGATGAAATTTCGGCTTCCAATTCCAAAATCTTTTCTGCACTCTGACCATGCTGTTCCATCAGCATGTCAAGCTTTTTACGCAGAAGCGTTCCGTATTTTTGTTCGCAGCCCAAATATTCCCTGCGCTCCCGGTTCAGCTCTTCGATTTGGGACCGGATGCTTTGGATTTCGTATTGGCATTGATCCAGCTTTAATTTTGCGGCAAGCGCTTCCTGCCGCTCCTTTTCCACCTGCTGTTCACGGCTGCCGAGTATGGTGTAAAACAGGGAAGCAATGCTTGCTTTGCTGATCTTTTCATAGTCGAGGTTTTCTTTTTCCAGCACTTTTGCAAGGGATTCCGCCAGGTTTTCATGAGCGGTAAGCTGATTCTTAAGGTCAGCGGACATGGCTTCCGCTTTTTGGGATCGGCTGATATTCTGCCGAAGTGTTTCCAATTCCAAGTTTATTTCTTCAAACATATTTTCCTCCGTCAGCGCACTCTTTCAAAGCCAAGATATCTTGTACCCTGAAAGGTGAGGTTGCCCGTATCGCCTTCTACAAGCATGCTATATTCGGCGGCGGAAAGCGGAAGCTCCATTCTGTCACCGCTTTCCACCTCAAAGGTACAATAATAGAATGTATGAGATGAGGTGGACATATGATCGGCCTGATTTGCTGTATGGCTTACATCAGCCCGTTTTGCAACAACCTTTGCGGTTACCGTCAAAACGGGGGAGTGGTTGTTTTGATTCCATCGTGCAAGCGATTTAATGGCTGCAACCAGAAAGACAGCGAAAACCAGGAAGAACATTGCCACCATGAAAAACGGCATGGCGCTGAACATAAAATCAAATCCGGATAATATTTGCCGCATAGGCCGGGCCTCCTTAAAAATATATTTTCTTCTGTATCATAATAGTATATAATAAAACAATCTTAAAACCAAGCGATAATATAGATAATCCGGCCGCAGCTTTTTGTTGCTATTATATAATATTCGATTCCGGTGTTGAATATGAAAAAGCCCGAAAATCCGGCTTGAATGCGGATTTTCGGGCTTAATATGGCAGGGGCAGAAGGACTTGAACCCTCGACACGTGGTTTTGGAGACCACTGCTCTACCAACTGAGCTATACCCCTATTTCTTGCGGTTTTTCTGAACCGCGTGTATAATATTATCATTTTCTGCAATTTATGTCAATACAAAAATTCAAATCCTCTTGCGTAAAGTTCTTACATTTGACTTGACAGATGTGAGTTGAATATGTATAATTATTTTTATGTAATATGACTTACTAATACCCCTGCCTAATGGCGGATGGGAGGGAAGATAAATGGCTGAGATTAGAATTAAAGACAACGAGTCCTTGGATAGCGCTCTTAGAAGGTTCAAAAAACAATGCGCAAGAGCGGGAGTCATCGCTGAGGTTCGCAAGAGAGAAGCTTACGAAAAGCCTTCTGTCAGGCGTAAAAAGAAATCCGAAGCAGCTCGCAAGCGTAAATTCAAGTAAGGTTTAACTGCAATACGAATTGAGAAAGCGGGCTTTATGCCCGCTTTTTTAGCTTTGATTTCCATTCTGCCTGTGGATCGGAGTGATTTTTTTGGCACTGCTTTTGCCCACGGTTGCTGTGGAAAAGGTTACGGATATTACGCCGAAGCTGATTCGTGCGATGAAGGTCAACTCGATTATTCTTGATGTTGACAATACGCTGGCTATTCACGGCTCTCAGAACCCGTTTGAAGGCACCGTTGAATGGACACAATATATGCGTGACCTTAATTTTAATATCATTATTATGTCGAACAATTCCAAAAAGCGGGTTGCTCCGTTCGCTGCGAAGTATGATTTGCCGTTCATGTACCTTTCCTTAAAACCGATTCCGGTGGCCTACTTTCTTGCAATGCGTAAAATGGGAGTTCGGCGCAGGGATGTTGTTGTGGTCGGCGATCAGATTTTTACCGATGTGATCGGTGCAAACTTCGCATTCATGAAGTCCATCCTGCTGGTACCGGCGGGCAAAGAAAAATCGTTTTCCTTTGCGGTTCGGCGCGCATGCGAAAAGCCGCTGAGGTATCTGATGAAGGTTACAAAACGCGGCAGGAAATACTTTGATTAAAGGGATGTTTCATATGGGAAGGAAAAGGGTTCTCGTAATACTCGGGCCAAACCTCAACATGGTCGGTGTGCGGGAAAAAGGTGTTTACGGCGATGAAACCGCTGAAAGCATCGATCTTCAAATCGCTGAAAATGCCAAAAAGCTCGGTTATGACTGTGACATTTTTCAATCGAATCACGAGGGTGATCTCATTGATAAAATTCACGGGGCAAGGGGAGTATATGACGGTGTGGTTATCAACGCCGGCGCCCTTACACATTACAGTTACGCGCTGCGTGATGCAATCGCCTGTGTAAGAATTCCGTTTGTCGAAACCCACATGAGCAATATTTACGCCCGCGAGGAGTTTCGCCATAAAAGCGTAATTTCAGCGGTATGCGCCGGGCAAATCGCAGGATTCGGCAAAAACAGTTATTTTCTTGCGCTTGCGGCCCTGAAGGACCTGATGTAAGCAAAAAATCTCTTGAAAAAAAGCATAAAATAATATAAGATAATAACAGGAAAAAATTATTGGAGGATTATACCATGATATCTGCAGGCGATTTTAGAAATGGTGTGACATTTGAAATGGACGGAAATGTTGTTTCCATCATTGAATTTCAGCATGTTAAGCCAGGCAAGGGCGCGGCCTTTGTTCGTACCAAAATCAGAAATGTAATTACAGGCAGCGTTGTTGAAAGAACATTTAACCCTAATGATAAGTATCCCACCGCTTTTATTGAGCGTAAAGATATGCAGTACCTTTATAATGATGCAGATCTCTACTATTTCATGGATTCCGAAACATTTGAGCAGATCCCCATTAACAAAAGTGTTTTGGGCGACAACTTCAAATTCGTGAAAGAAAATATGGATTGCAAAGTGCTTTCTTACAAGGGAAATGTTTTTGGTGTTGAACCGCCGAACTTTGTTGAACTTGAAATTACAAAGACCGATCCTGGCTTTAAGGGCGATACCGCTACCAACGCCACAAAGCCTGCCACACTGGAGACCGGTGCAGAAATCAGAGTTCCTCTTTTCATCAATGAAGGGGAAAGAATCAGAATAGATACACGTACAGGCGAATATATGGAACGCGCATAACCAACACTATGCATGTTCGCATATTCACGACTAGAAATTAAAGGGAGGCAGAATCATGACAAATACAGAAAAGGTTGCGTACATTCGCGGCTTAGCGGAGGGCCTTGAGCTTGATGAAAGCAAAAAGGAAGTTAAGGTCATTAATGCGATCGTCGATCTGTTAGACGACATGGCTCTTTCCATTTCCGACATGGAAGATAACGTGAACGATATGGCAGACCAGCTCGACGCGGTTGATGAAGATTTAGGCTCTTTGGAAGACGATTTTTATGAGGAAGATGATACGGAAGACGATGAGGATGATGATGACGAAGAGGGCGATTGTTACTATGAGGTAACCTGCCCGAACTGCCATGAAACGATTTGCCTCTCCGAAGAAATCATTGAAGACGGCCAGATGGAGTGCCCGAACTGCGGCGAAACACTGGAGTTTGACTTTGATGATGACGACTGCGAATGCGGCTGTGACGACTGCAAGCACGAGTAAGTTCATATTACAAACGATGAGGTACCGCTTCGACGGTACCTTTTTTCATGTATTGACAGGCGGTGACACTGTGTTTATAATATAACTAGTGTACCAAATGATACAGAATAAGTGAGTTGAACCATGAAGATAATTCAAAAGCAAAATAAATACCGTCTGTTGCTTTCACAAAGTTTTTTGTTCAGTGGAATTGACGATGATACGGTTAGCGCTGCTTTTCAGTGTGACGACTGCTCCTGCACGGAGTTTGAACCGGGGGAAAAGATTTATACCAGAAGCAATTTCAAAAAAAGCATCGGTATTGTCCTTTCGGGGGAACTCAAAGCGGTTAAATCCGGAGCGGACGGAGCAAACTTAGTCTTGAACACCTTCCTGACCGGCGGCGTTTTTGGTGTTGCCGGCCTTTTCAATAATGCAAAGCAGTATGTTTCGGAGGTCGCCGCGGTGAAACGGAGCTGTGTGCTGTTTTTGCCCCAGCAGCTTTTACACCGTCTGTTTGAACAAAATTATCAAATTGCGGAAAACTATATCAGCTACCTTTCCAATCGCATTTGTTTTCTGAACAGCCGGATCGACAATTTTACCGGCGGCAGCGCCGAAAGCAGGCTTGCCGCCTTCCTTCTGTCCCTTTCGGCACAAAGTGAAAACCCGCTTCGGTTTCGTTTGCCCTGTACCTTAACCCAGCTTTCCAACACGCTGGACATGGGGCGTGCGTCACTGTACCGTGCACTGGATGCTTTATCCGGTGCAGGAGCCATCCAACGCAGCGGCAGAGTGATTTCCATCGTTAATCTTGACCGGTTAAAGTCCGGTCTGTATTAAATATCAATATTGAATAGAATAAGAGGGTATTGTATGAAACAAACAAAAAGATTTACAGCGTTGGCGCTGGCAGCATTCCTGTTCGCGTCGGTGGCTGCGGGCTGCGGCAGCAGTACGGGGGCGTCTTCCTCCGCTTCAACAGCGGCGCTTTCCAGCGCAGCAGCGGTAAGCGAACAGCCCAGCTCCGCACCGGCGGAAAAAACGACAATTAAGCTGGCAACGCTGAAAGGCCCCACCGGTCTTGGAATGCTGAAGCTGATGAGCGACAACGACGCCAAAACGGCGGCAAACAACTACGCATTCACACTGGTTGCTTCCCCGGACGAAATTGTATCTAAAATATCCACCGGCGAAATTGATGTTGCCGCCGTTCCTACCAACCTTGCGGCCACCCTGTACAACAAAACAAACGGTAAAATCCAAATTGCTGCCATTAATACGCTTGGTGTACTTTCTCTTTTAACAAATGACGAAAAGATTAAGAGCGTAAAAGATTTAAAAGGCAAAACAATTTACTCTTCCGGGCAGGGTGCCACGCCGGAATACGCATTAAATTATATTCTCAAGCAAAATGGACTTGAAGTAGGTAAGGATGTTAATGTAAAATATGTAGCAGAGCATGCCGAGCTTGCCACACTCATGATTTCGGGCAAGGTAACAACGGCTGTTCTGCCCGAGCCTTTTGTGACTCAGGTTATGTTAAAAAATAAGAATCTTAAGATTGGGTTGAATATTACAGAGGAATGGAACAAGGTTGCCGGTGACAAAAGCGTTCTTACCATGGGCTGCCTGATTGTGCGCAAGGATTTCGCCGAAAAGAACAAAGCTGCTTTCAACGCATTCCTTGACGAGTACAAAACGTCGGCCGCTTATACCACCTCCGACGTAAAACAGGCTGCCGCGCTTTCGGAAAAGTACGGAATTATGCCTGCGGCGATTGCGCAGAAGGCAATTCCAAACTGCAACATCGTTTATATTGACGGCGCCGATTTGAAAGCGAAAATTCCTGATTTTCTGAATGTATTGTTCAAAGCCAATCCGAAGTCCGTTGGGGGGAAATTACCCGGTGATGACTTTTATTACACAAAGTAAATCTGCTTCCTATCCTAAAATAATCGGGAAGCTGCTGGCAGCCGCATTCTGGATTGCTGTCTGGCAGCTGCTCTATTCTATTGTAAAACAGGAGATACTAATCGTATCTCCTGTTCGTGTTTTACAAAGGCTGTTTGATCTGTCGGGTGACGGTGCATTTTGGGTCACCGCATTGAATTCAATGCTCCATGTGCTTTCGGGGTTTCTGCTTGGACTTGTAACCGGGGTCGTTTTGGCGGTACTTACTTCTTCTTTTCCAATCCTGTACGACCTTTTTTATCCAATTATCAGTATCATTAAGGCAACTCCGGTGGCATCATTTATCATTCTTGCGCTCGTGTGGATTCAGTCCGCCCATGTGCCTGTTTTTACCGCTTTCCTTATGGTCACACCCATTGTTTGGGGCAATGTGGCAAACGGTATCGCAAAAACCGACCCGAAACTTTTGCAGATGGCGCATTCGTACCGCTTCGGCGCGGCAAGAACCGTCAGACGGGTGTACATACCTTCCATCATGCCGTATTTTATCGCCTCCTGCACAACGGGAATGGGTTTGGCCTGGAAGGCCGGTATTGCCGCCGAAGTTCTGGCCGGCACGGAGCTTTCCATCGGCGGCCGGATCTACGATTCCAAAATTTATATTGAAACAGCCGACCTGTTTGCATGGACGGCGGTGGTGATTGTCATGAGTGTGATTTTGGAGCGGCTGATGGTCGTCGTCATGAAAAAAGTCGGGCAAAAATACAATGTGAATTTATAACGGGGTACCTGAATGAAACTGGAGATTAAAAATACCTGCAAACAGTTCAACGGAAAAAAAGTACTGGATAATTTTTCACTGCAATTTCCGCAAAGCGGGGTCGTTTGCCTTTTTGGCCCTTCCGGCTGCGGTAAAACCACTCTTTTAAATTGTATTGCCGGAATGGAACGCCTGGATTCGGGTGTGATTGCCGGAACGGAAAACCACAGAATATCCTGCATTTTTCAAGAAGACAGGCTGCTGCCGTGGGTTTCCGCAAATGAAAACGTGGCCGCCGTTCTGCGCGGAAATGCAAAACAAAACGCCGGGGAAGCCGCACAATGGCTCGAACAGGTGGGCTTAGCGGGGGAAGGGGAAAAGCGCCCCGATGAATTAAGCGGCGGCATGCGCCAGCGTGTGGCGATTGCGCGCGCTCTTGCTTACAGCGGGGAGCTGTATCTGCTCGATGAGCCGTTTCATGCGCTGGATGAAAAAGCAAAGCAGGAGGTCATTGCGCTGATTCGGGAAAAAACACCCAACGCGTTGAAAATATTGGTCACGCACGACATGCGGGAGGCAGAACTCCTTGCAGATATCATCTATGTTTTGAGCGGACCTCCATTGAAAATTGTGCATATAATTACAAAATGTTAACACATTTCTCCTCTCTATGTGCAATAATGAACGTATGACTCAATTTTTGTATTTAATTCGTACGTGATTTGTGCTATACTGTTTCGGTTGTAAATTTATTAATAGGGGTAATTGTATGAAAAATAAAAAAGTTACTTTAAAAAATTCATTGCCACAAATTTTAATAGATATTGTCTGCGTATTTTTTAGCTATTGGATTACTTTTACAATTAAATTTGAAAATTTAATTCCTAAGGATGATCTGCAGGCCTTTCATGCGGAAATCCCGTGGTTTACGCTGATTTGCATTATAACGTTCATCCTTTTTCGGTTTTATACCACCATGTGGCAGTTTGCCAGCCTGGATGAGCTTCTCCAGATTTTCTACGGAACGACAATGGGCTGTTTCGTTGCCAGTGTACTTAGCTTTACCCTTTCTTGGCAATTGCTGGGTGTAAAGCGATTCCCAATCTCCGTTTATATTATAGGCTGGATACTTACCTTTTTCTTCGTCGGCGCGTCGCGCTTCAGTTTCCGGCTGATTCGCAGAATGAAGCGGAAAAGCCAAATGAGCAGGCAGAATACGGACGAATTCAACCGCGTTATGGTTATCGGTGCGGGCGAAATGGGCTCCATGGTCATTAAGGATATGAAAACTGCGCCGGAAAGCAAAGGAATTCCCGTTGTTGCAATCGATGACAACAAGGCAAAAAGGGGCACTCGCATTCATGGAGTGAGGGTAGTCGGCGGCCGTGAAAGCATTGCAAGGATGGCTGCCAAATATAACGTCGATCAAATCGTGCTCGCCATTGCGACTGCGTCAAACAAGGACAAGCAGGATATTTTGAACATCTGCTCGCAAACCGGTTGCCAGCTGAAAACCATTCCGGCTCTTTATGAAATTATCGAAGACAGCGCTGACCCGCTGAAAATCAGGAATGTTGATATTATCGACCTTTTGGGCAGGGATGAAACAAATCTTAATGTGGGTGAAATTAGCGGCTACCTGAAGAATAAAACTGTGCTCGTTACGGGCGGCGGCGGTTCTATCGGCAGTGAGCTTTGCCGGCAGATCGCACATTTTGATCCGAAAAAGCTAATTATTTTTGATATTTATGAAAATAACGCCTATGATTTGCAAAACGAACTGTTAATGCGCTTTAAAAACCTCAATCTGGAAGTGCTGATCGGTTCCGTCCGCGACAAAGCAAGAGTCGAGCATGTGTTTTCTGTCTGTAAGCCCGATGTCGTTTTCCACGCGGCTGCGCACAAGCATGTTCCGCTTATGGAGCTCAGCCCCGGTGAGGCGGTCAAAAATAATGTTTTCGGAACGCTGAATGTCGCACAAACCTGCGATAAATTCGGGGTAAAGCGTATGGTGCTCATTTCCACGGACAAGGCGGTCAACCCGACCAACATTATGGGTGCGACAAAGCGTATCTGCGAACTGATTATCCAATATTACAGCCGTCACAGCAAAACAGATTATGTTGCGGTTCGTTTTGGCAATGTTCTGGGCAGCAACGGCAGCGTAATTCCGCTTTTCAAAAAGCAGATTGAGGCCGGCGGCCCGGTTACCGTTACACATCCTGACATTACCCGTTTCTTTATGACAATTCCGGAAGCAGCCAGGCTTGTGATTCAGGCCGGCGGCATGGCGCACGGCGGTGAAATTTTTGTGCTCGACATGGGCGAGCCGGTTAAGATTGTCGATTTGGCACGTAATCTTATCCGCCTTTCCGGCTTGCGGCCCGATGTCGATATTAAAATCGAATATACCGGTTTGCGCCCCGGTGAAAAGCTTTATGAAGAACTTTTGCTGGACTGTGAGGGAAGCTGTGAAAAAACTTCCCATGAGTTGATTTATATCGGTACGCCGATTCGCTTTAATGAAGATACGTTCTTAGATGAAATAGAGAAACTGCGCGCAGTAGCCGGTGTGGACAATGTTGCAATGATGGGCGTTGTTCACGAGCTCGTTCCAACGTATTCCGGCCATGCGGAAGAATCCGATGCTCTTGCCAACTGAATTATTTTGTGCAAAAATTAAAAGCCCGCTGCCGAAAACCAATGAAAATTGATTTCCGGCAGCGGGCTTTCCAATGTGTGTTACTTTTGAGGAACCGTCCCGATTTCTCCCTTTTTCCAGCATTTGTAGCACAGTCCAATGTAGCTTTCGTTCCCCCCGATTACAACCTGCTCGCCTTCCCGCACAATTTGCCCGTTATGTATCCTGGCATTCACCTCGGCTTTTCGTCCGCAGGTGCATACGGACTTAATTTCCGTGAGTGAATCGGCAATTTCAAACAGCCGCTTGCTGCCTTCAAACATATGGGTCTGAAAATCTGTTTTCAGCCCGAAACAAAGCACCGGAACAAATTCCATGGCAATATCCTTTAGCTGTTCAATTTGAACGCCGGATAAAAACTGCGCTTCATCAATAATCAGAACGTCATAATTGTTTTTCAGGTACCAATCGTAAAGATTTAAATTGCGGTCGACTAAAATACCGGTATCCTGCAAGCCAATACGGGATTTTACAATCGTTTGTCCATCCCGGTTATCCACAGACGGTTTCATCAGTGCAACGCGGTATCCCTTTTCTTCATAATTGAATTTTACCATAAGTGCCTGTGCCGTTTTGCTGCTGCCCATGGCGCCATACTTAAAATACAATTTGGGCATATGTTCTCCTCCGATTCTTTTTAATCGTTTTTCAGTATAACACGATTTTTCAGCCAAGAAAATAGTTGGATGAAATTATATGAAATATGGGCTTGTCATTTATTCTTTGAAAATCGTTGCAGCGGCGCGGCAGTTTTGTTGCAAGACGGTATTATGTTAAAATGTTGTAAATATAATCATTGCCCCCGTTTGCATATACTGGTGGCGGGGGTTCAAACATGAAATTTCTGATTATTACCAGGGAACGAATCCTTGCCGTGCTTTGCGCGCTGATTGCCTGCGTACTTGCAGTTGTTATTACATTTCAATGCGTGGCATCAATTTCAGTGTTGACCGCGAAGCGGCTGAGTCCCATCTGCAGTGTCAAAATGGACGAAAAAAAGGTGGCAGTCTCATTTGACACAGATTGGGGTGATGGGGAAACACAAAGACTGATCGATATTTTGGGAAGGTACGATGTAAAGGCTTCTTTTTTTGTTGTGGGCGCGTGGGCCGACAAATACCCCAAATCCGTCAGGTCAATCGCCGCTCAAGGGCATGAGGTTTGCAACCACTCCGACACACATCCCCATATGCCGAAACTTACCCGTGAAGATATGCTGGCGCAGATTAACAGCTGCAGCAATAAAATTAAAAATATCACCGGTGTCAGTCCGTTTCTTTTCCGTGCGCCTTACGATGATTACAGCAATGCTTTGATTGAGGCCGCGGGCTCCGCCGGCATGTACAGCGTAAAATGGGACGTTGACAGTCTGGATTGGAAGAATCCGACCCCAAGGCAGATTGTTGAACGGGTGACAGCACAGGTAAAGCCGGGGTCCATCATTCTGTTCCACAACGGCGCGCTTAACACCGCATCTGCGCTGCCGGCGGTCCTTGGAACATTGCAGTCCCGGGGCTATTCGATTGTTCCGGTTTCCCAGCTGATTTATAAAGGCGATTATACTGTCGATGACGCCGGAACGCAGATAAAAGGCTGAGCGCATTGAAAATCATATTTTTGCAAAGTATAATGGAAACAAGCAGAATAAAAATACGAATCAGGATTGTGGGGGCAGTGCTATGGCAAGAATAATGGATATCCGTAAATGCAGCAGAATGATCCGTGTGAGCAACAGAACGGTTATGGACGTGAATTCAAACAAAAAATATTTTTCAATGTGGGTTCATACGGCAGGGCAGGAGGGCGGACTCGACACATGTCCGCTCAGTATTCAGCTTGATGTTGACATGGCCGTGCGGCTGCGCGACAGCCTGAATGATTTTATTAAAGTCAATTACGATACAAACCCTTCGCTTTAATGCAAAGTTGGTTCTGGCCGTTTAATCTTGACCTGTATTCTGCAGTGTCAGGGCTTAGCCGCGGGTTTGATCGCCAGAATAAATTTATCAAATTTACATATTTTTCTCGCCAAAAGCAAATAATGTTTTTATCATTTGAGGAAGCAGTGTGAAAAATGACAAACATTATTTTATGCGGAAAAGCAACAGATACCTCAATCAGCGACGCGCTGCTGCCTGCAATGGCCAGATACGGAACTGTGCAGTATTACACCCCTCAGCGGCTGTCCCGTTATGGCGGAGAAGCTGTGGAATTCCAGATTTACGATTGTGAAGATGTACCGAATATCGAACTGGAAAGCGGAATTTTGCTGTTTAAAAACAGTTTTCATTCAACGGAGCAGATTCATATTCCAAGTGGATTCTCCTGCGTGCTTGAGGCGAAAAACTTACATGCCGCGGCAATGCTGCAGGGTATGGGCGCGGCAGCAATCACCTGCGGTACAAGCCCGAAGGACACCATCAGCATTGCGGCGCTTGATGAAGCCAGCGCCGCGTTAAGCCTTCAGCGCAGCATCATAACAGTTGGCGGAGCAATCCTTGAACCGCATGATTTTACAGTTAAGCTGCTTTCCGAACTGGGGCCGCACCGAATTTTGGCCGTCTGTGCGGTTCTGCTAATTTCCGGAATTGATTCTTCCGCCGGCTATACTATTTAGTTTGAAAAAATTGACATTCATAAACACACTCCAAATACGCAAAATAGAAAAGCAAACGCAAAACAAATCGAATCAATAAATTCGAAACTAAAATATCTAATGAATTAAGGAGTGTATATTTTATGGCTAAAAATGTAGTTCCCGAAGCTCGCACAGGTCTTGATAAGTTTAAGATGGAAGCTGCTTCCGAAGTCGGCGTAAACTTAAAGCAGGGTTACAACGGCGATTTGACCTCTAAGCAAGCCGGTTCAGTCGGCGGCCAGATGGTCAAAAAGATGATTAAGAGTTACGAGGAAGGCATGAAATAAAAGCCTTTCACGGTTCGAGCGTCATGCCGCCAGGCATGGCGCTCTTTTTGTCAGCTTTCATAATCTTCAATAATACTTTTCAGCTTTTCAGTACTGTACACTTTGATTCCCTCTTTTAAAAGTTCCTGGTCCGCTTCGGGCAGCGAAGATACATTTACGTCCAGCCTCCTGTAAGGCGCGGTTTCCTCATTGTGAAACACGCCGATTTCCCCTTCGTATTCCTTTACTGTGTAAACATCGGTTTTGCTCGCCATTGCGTTAATTTCGCTGCTTCCTTGACTTGAAGGTACATTTGCTGTAGAATTATACAATATATTTGAGCTTGAAGGCTCGGGGGCAGGCTTTACCTGCTTTTGCGGATATGCTAAATAAACTGCTATAGCAATGACTGCAATCATCATCAGCAGCACGACAAACTGTCTTTTCAAATGGTATCACCTCAGCGATATTATTTGAAAATATTGGAAAATTATTCAGTTTTGAAATAGATTTAAGAAGAATAAACCGTTAAGGAGGTGGCATCCGATGAGAAAAACCGATATTAATAAGTATGTTGGTTCAAAAAGAAGCGCAAATAACGGTACGCTGGTCGCTGCAAAATCGATTGGCAAAATCCTTTTGAAAGGATTTTTGACTTTTTTGACCATTCTTATCATTACCGGAATCATCGTTTCTATTTCATTGGTTTCCTTCATCTTCAGCATGAAGGATGAAACAATGAATTATGATTTGCATAAGCTTCAGCTAAATTACACCAGCTTTATTTATGTTAATGGGCCTAATGATGACAGTTCGAACCCGGTAAAATACCAAAGTCTTTACAGTACCGAAAACAGAGTCTGGGTGGATTACGATAAAATTCCCCAGTCGATGAAAGACGCAATCGTAGCCATTGAGGACAAACGTTTTTGGGAGCATAAGGGCGTGGATTGGCGCAGAACCCTTGGCGCTGTAACCCAGCTTTTTTCCAAAGGCGGCAGCTACGGCGGTTCAACCATCACCCAGCAGCTGATTAAAAATGTAACGGGTGACAAGGACGTCAGTCTGACCAGGAAGGGAACGGAAATCTTCCGCGCATTGAATTTGGAAAAGCAATATTCAAAAGAGGAAATTTTGGCCGCGTATCTTAATGTGGTTAATTTCGGAAGCGGAAGCAACGGCGTGCAGGCTGCGGCAAACTTGTACTTTAATAAAAACATACAGGATTGTGACATTGCGGAATGTGCCGCGATTGCCGGAATTACACAAAATCCGACGAAATATTCTCCGCTGGTTCATCCCGAATTGAACAAGCAGCGTCAGCAAACGGTTTTGGGCGAAATGCATGACCAGGGCAAGATAACGGACGCTCAGTATAAAACGGCGATGGCGGAATCCGAACATATGAAATTTGTGGGGAAACAAAGCGAAAACGTGGTCGATAATGTTCCGATTTGGAACTGGTATGTTGATACCCTGTTTGAAGATGTGAAAAATGCATTGATGACACAGTATAGCTGCACGGAGGATAAGGCTGTCGATATGATATACCATGACGGCTTAAAAATTTACGCTGCGATGGATACCGACATGCAAACGGCTGCAGAAAATGTTTTTAAATCAGACAAGTCCTTCGGAAACAGTAAAAAGTTACAGTCCGGATATATGGCAATGGACTATTCCGGCCGTGTGCTGGCTACCGTTGGAGCACGCGGGGCCAAAACCAGCAACCGTGTTTGGAGCAATGCAACCGACGCAAAAAGGCAGCCCGGCTCCACCATTAAGCCGTTGGCGGTTTACGGCCCGGCAATTGATTCCGGAAAATATAATTTTTCTTCCCTTGTGAATGATAATCCGCTGCCGAACTGGTTTAGTGACGGAAGCGCCGGCCCCAAAAACTGGAGCCCCGGAAACACTAGCGGAAAATATTGGGGCATGGTGCCGATTGAATTTGCGCTGGAACGTTCCCTTAATGCCGCCGCCGCGCAGACCGGCACTGCGATTACACCAAACTTAAGTTTTACCTTTTTGAAGGATAAATTGAATTTTACCAGCCTGCTTCCCGCGGATAATAACCGCGCGCCAATGGCAGTCGGCGGTCTCAGCAAAGGCGTAACCGTGCGCGAAATGACAGCTGGCTATCAGATGTTTGCAAACGGCGGTAAATATTATCGGCCATACACTTTTTATCATGTGGACGATCATGACGGAAATGTAATTTGTGATAACCGCAACCAGATTTCCAAACAGGTAATCAATTCTGTCACGTCCTCTGTAATGCACCATCTTTTAAATAATGTCATTACAGGGCCGAACGGTACGGGCCGCGGCGCTTCCATCAGCGGCTGGGAAGTTTTCGGTAAGACCGGTACTACAAATGATAACAAGGATAGTTGGTTTATCGGCGGAACGCCTTATGCCGTAGCAGGTATTTGGACCGGGTACTCCAACCCGACCTCGTTGTCTACAACGGAACAGAGCTATTCAAAGTCGATTTGGAAAAGCATCATGACAGAATATTTAAAGAATAAGAAGAAGCTTACATTCCAGTATGATTCAAATGTGGTTTCCGCCCTGTACTGTACGGAAACAGGGTTGCTTGCCAATCCCTCAACTGATAAGAATACCGCAACAGGGTGGTATGATAAGAATAAGATGCCGGCTATCTGTGACGGACTTCACAGCAGCTCAAGCTCTTCTGTTGCACCCAATGCCGGGGCGTCAAGCCAGCAGAACAGTTCAAGTGTGCAATCCACAGCGGAATCTTCCGTAAGTTCACAAGCCTCCGGGGAAACACTGTCCTCTTCCGCATCGGAGGAGTCCCAGCAATCCTCTGATGCAAGCTCCCACCGTGGGAAGTCACCGGATTCAACATCCCATGCGATCACCCCCGCAGCGGGGTAATCTGACACAGTGCAAGAATGCAGGTGCCGTTCGGTATCTGCATTCTGTTTAAATTGCCGTTGAATGTTACGCTGAAACATGGTAAACTGTTAAAGTGTTTATAACATTTTTTGAAAGAATGAGTAGAAGAAATAAGGGGTGCGTCATATGGTAGAAATAGCCGTCATGGGCTACGGCGTTGTTGGTTCCGGAGTGGTGGAAGTTTTAACCAACCACACCGAAAATATCGCCAAACGTGCAAAAGAACGAATTGATATTAAGTATATATTGGATTTACGTGAATTCCCTGAGAGCCCGCTTGCAGACAGATTTACGAAATCTTTTGATACGATTCTCAATGACCCTGATGTGAAAATTGTTGTCGAGGTAATGGGCGGCTTAAATCCCTCCTTTGAGTACGTGAAGCGCTGCCTTGAGGCAGGCAAAAGCGTAGTTACTTCAAACAAAGAGCTTGTTGCCGCGAAGGGCGCCGAGCTCCTTAAGATTGCGCAAAAAAACAATCTTAATTTTTTGTTTGAAGCAAGTGTTGGCGGCGGAATCCCGATTATTAGACCGATCAGCCAGTGCCTTGCCGCAAATGATGTGGTTGAGATTGCCGGAATCTTAAACGGGACTACCAATTTTATTCTTACAAAAATGATCCGCGAGCAGATGACCTTTGAAGACACGCTTGCGCTGGCGCAAAAGCTTGGCTATGCTGAACGCAACCCCGCTGCGGATATAGAGGGCTATGACGCCTGCCGCAAAATTTGTATTCTTGCATCTCTTGCATATGGCCGTCATGTTTATCCGGAACAGGTACATACCGAAGGCATTACAAAAATCAGTCTGGCGGATGTGGAATACGCTGCTTTGTGGGGCGGAGTGGTAAAACTGATCGGCCAGGTCAGGATGATGAAAAACGGGAAACTGCAAATCATCGTCTGCCCCATGTTCATTTCTCGTGACAGCCAGTTGGCGAATGTGGATGATGTATTTAACGGTATTATGGTTCGCGGCGATTCTACCGGCGACGTGGTGTTTTACGGCAAAGGCGCCGGAAAGCTGCCCACCGCAAGCGCCGTAGTAGCCGATGTCATTGACTGTGTCAAGCATTTTAAAGCCCGAAAATACCTTTTTTGGGAAGACGGCTCAAAAGATTACGTTGAGGATTATCTGCTGGACAGTGTGGCGATGTTTGTTCGCGCCGGCACGGATGGTGAAGAAGCAGCAGTTAAGAATATTCATAAGATATTTGGCAAAGTGACCCGGCTTTCCCGTAAAAACGCGCAAAACGGGGAAATCGCCTTTGTTACCGATAAAATGCAGGAAAAAGAAATTACTGCGAAATTAGCGGAGCTTGAGGCTCTTGGCACTCATATTTTAAATACAATTCGCATTGGCGATCTGTAATTTTATTTTTAGGATGTTGATACAATGATTAGAATTCAGGTGCCGGCAACCAGTGCGAACCTTGGTTCCGGTTTCGATTCCCTGGGTATTGCGCTTGATTTGTATAATCAGGTATGGATGGAGGAATCCGACACGATTGACATCTCCTGTAAGGATGACGTCGTGGTTCCGACCGATGAAAGCAACCTGATTTTTTGGGCGGCAAAACAGGTTTATGAAAAGTGCGGACGAAAACTCCCCGGTTTAAAAATTGTGCAGCTTAACAATATTCCCATGGCGCGGGGGCTGGGCAGCAGCTCGGCTTGCATCGTTTCGGGAATTTTGGGCGCCAACCGTCTTTTAGGAAGCCCTTTGACACAGCAGGATTTGATAAATCTTGCGGCGCAAATTGAAGGTCATCCGGACAATACCACACCCGCAATTGAGGGTGGCCTTGCCGCTTCCGCAATTGAGGCGGGCCGGGTCTATAGTGTAAGCGTCCCTGTTTCGGACAAAATCCGCTTCGTGCTGTTTATCCCGCCGTTTGAATTAAAAACGGAAAAGGCGCGTTCCGTTCTGCCGGAGCAATATTCCAGAAGCGACGCGGTTTACAATCTTTCGCGTTCCGCGCTGATGGCGGCATCGCTGTTTTCCGGGAAACTTGAAAATCTGCGTGTTGCGGTTCAGGATAAAATCCACCAGCCGTACCGTGCCAGCTTGATTGAAAATTTGGACAGCGTTTTTCGTGTCAGCTATGAGCTGGGTTCCCTTGGAACCTATGTAAGCGGTGCCGGCCCGACCATTATTTCCATGATTGATGCCGAAGACACCGAGAATTTTGCAAAATACGCCGCGAATCATCTTGAAGAAAAGGGTATTACCGGGTGGCAGATTAAAGTTTTAAATACCGATTCTCAGGGTGCGCAAATTTCAATTGAATAATATTTTTTAAATGATATGGGGGATAGAACCTTATGAGCCTTATTGTTCAAAAGTTCGGCGGCAGCTCCGTTGCAAATGCCGAGCGCATTTTCAATGTTGCGGATATTATTACAAAAGCCTACTCGCAGGACAATGATATTGTGGTTGTAGTTTCCGCACAGGGCGACACAACGGATGATTTAATTGCCAAAGCCAAAGAAATTAATAAAAATGCTTCAAAACGCGAAATGGATATGCTGCTGACAGCAGGGGAACAGATGTCGGCTTCCCTTTTGGCCATGGCAATCGAGAAGCTTGGCTTTCCGGTTGTTTCCCTTTTAGGCTGGCAGGCGGGTTTTATCACAAGTTCTGCATATGGCAGTGCGCGCATTAAGCGGGTAGTGCCGGACAGAATTCAAAAAGAACTGGATAAAAAGAATATTGTAATTGTTACAGGATTTCAGGGCCTTAACCGCTATAATGACATTACAACGCTGGGCCGCGGCGGTTCCGATACGAGCGCGGTTGCCATCGCGGCGGTTATGAATGCTGATTTATGCCAAATTTACACCGATGTGGAGGGCGTTTTTACTGCCGACCCACGCAAGGTGAAAAACGCAAAAAAACTTGATGTAATCTCTTATGACGAAATGCTTGAACTCGCATCATTGGGTGCACAGGTGCTGAATAACCGCTCAGTTGAAATGGCAAAAAAATACGGGATTCAGCTTGAGGTACTTTCCAGTATGACCAGAAAACCGGGAACGATTGTGAAGGAGGCAAAAAAGATGGAAAAAATGTTGATCAGTGGAATCGCGAAGGACGAGGACGTCGCCCGCATATCGATTATCGGAGTACCGGACAGACCGGGCCTTGCTTTTAAAATATTCTCCAAACTCTGTGCGAAAAATATTAACGTTGATATTATTCTGCAGTCGGTCGGCAGAAACGGAACCAAAGATATCAGTTTTACAACCAGCCAGGCAAATTTGAAGGAAACAATTGATATTTTGAGTCCATATGTGGAACTGATTGGTGCAACCAGTGTTGTTTATGATGAAAATGTCGCTAAGGTTTCGATTGTCGGCGCAGGCATGGAAACACATCCCGGCACTGCTGCACAGATGTTTGAGGCTTTATATGAAGCCAATATCAATATTCAAATGATAGCAACCAGTGAGATTAAAATCTCCGTTTTAATCGAACGTGCTGATGCCGATAAGGCTGTTGCTGCGGTTCATAATAAGTTCTTCAGCGAAGCAATGAATGCTTAAAATGGAAGCATCTGCCGGCGGGTTTGTCCTGCCGGCATGTTTTTTGGAATGACGCTTGCATTTTATTCACTCATGTGTTAAAATAGTCCTTGTTGTTTCCGGGTGTAGCGCAGTTGGTAGCGCGCTTGACTGGGGGTCAAGAGGCCGTGAGTTCAAGTCTCGCCACTCGGACCATGGGCAAGTCCTTATAGGACTTGCCCATTTCTTATGCAAATGTTTTTTGTTTTTCACGACTTTGAAAGGGTTTTTAAGCGGCCACGTCCAACGCTATGTAGTTTTAGATTATTTTTAAATAGTTGCCTTCTGGAGGGAAACTTTCACTTGTTTTAGCGGGTTAAGTGAAAGGATGTTTTTCTATTTTGAAGGAGGCAATAAGATGACAGAAGAAAATTATAAGTATCGCACAAGTCCTCTTTTCCTTCGAAATCAGTTCAAAGGAAGGGGGAAACTGCAAATTCCGGTTATCCCTAAATTTCAAATTCAATCAGACGATTTCAACGATTTGCTTCTCATTGGATTTGATAAAATCAGCACAAATGATACAAAACATTTCAGCCGGATGGTTCATTTCTTTCTGTACGATTACAAATTTGAGCGTGTCTGGGAAAATCCCGATACCGACTTGGAAAAGCTGAAATGCTATCGTGCGGTGTTTTCTCCTGATTTCAGCATGTACGTCCAAATGGCTCCGGTTTTACAGCTTTACAATACATTGCGAAACCGCTGGTGTGGTGCCTATTTTGCGTCGAGAGGAATTCGCGTCATTCCCACCGTTAGTTGGGGAAACAAAAACACATTTGAATTCTGCTTCGATGGGATTGAAAAAGGCTCCACAGTTGCGGTATCCACCTATATGGTGTCTGAACATGACAACCGCCAAGATCAAAAAGAGTTTTTCCTCAAGGGTTATAACGAAATGCTTCGCCGGATTGAACCGGAAAAGATTATCTGCTACAATACGCCGTTCCCCGAGATGCAGGGCGATATCGTGTTTGTCGACTATGAACTAAGTTCGTGGAAGCACCTGGACAATGATTCGTATGCACCCTCAAAATACGTAAAATACATCTGCGGTGAGAAACCTATTCCGGTTGCAAGTAATCTTATCATTAAAAGTGGATATGTTGTAAATGAGAATGATGGCGATTATAATAGCATTATACAAGCCGGGATGGGCAGCGCCTACGGCGGGAAATGGAGACTCCGAAACGAATTTGAAGAAAGATTATGGGGAAAACCCGGAGAGATTAAGGTTTCTTACAAAAAAGATGGAACAAAGTTTGAAACAAAAATTGACGACAATGGGAAAGCATCCGCGGAACGACATCACATCACTGCCCCGAATCCTAAATATCACAGCGATCCGCATGATCATAAGATTAATTGGGATAATCCAGATGAACATCCTGATTTTGGACCAGCAATCAATTATTTTGATGGTAATATACCGGAATTTAAATCAAAGAGCGGAGGTATCTGTGATATTATGAAAATAGCTGAGAACAGATTGGAAGACGATCACTTTAAAACAATTAGCGATTTCAAAAAATGTATGCGGTTCCATGGTGAAGTCGTTTTGCAATGGTATTCTGAACAATATGGAGTCTTTTGGGATGGAAGCCGCTATTGTATTGCAAAAACAGATGGCTCATACGAAAAATGGTGCGATACCGCTGATGAAGTACTTGAATACATGGTCGGCAACGACAGATTGCGGGATGTAATCACGCAGGTTACAGTAATTGACAGAACAATATAGCCGAGGTGTAAATACTACTTGCCGACTACCTGTGAACCATTGATGTTACCGGGTTTCTCCAAGTCCTATAATTTCAATGCCAGCATTTACGCGGGCTTATGAGCCTGAGTCCAAGAACAAATCCTATAATTACACTCGACTACAAATTTGAGTGACAGGATTTATTGGATATGGTATAATTTATAGTATTGAATCTGTAACATTAAAAATATGGGTGGAGGCAAGTATGGATAAGAAATTATCTGCAGATCAACTGGTCATTCCTATTTATTTGAATGAGAAAACAGTATTAGATATGCTTGCTATCATGGAAGATGGCTTTTCGATGGTAAGTGAAATTTCTTCTTCAAATCAAGACTTGTCCACATCCGCAGGGAAAGTGGCTGGCGGGGTATCTACCAAAGCAATACTAGATAAACTATTGAAAATTCAATTGGATGGTAGCTTCCAAAAAGATAAAACCATGTCAACTTCCATGGGAACTAAATTCGAAAAGGTACATACAAATGTCTCATTGCTCTCAAAATTTCGGTCTGAGCTTGTTGATAATAATTTGTTGGCTTGTAAAGCCGAGGACACATTAGACATTTCAAAAATCAATGCAGGAAATTTCATTGAGCTAGAAGGTGAACTTCAAAAGAATCCCATGATTGACATCATGGAAAAATTCATTGACGTTTTTAGGATGGCTGAAATATTCGAAGATAAGCCGGAATTAGGAAATAAGAAAGCTGCTTCCATAAAAAAAGATGGTAACAATACAACACTAAAGCAAATTCGGTCATTTCTCGACGAATTAAAGCACACAGGCACCGTGGATTTTATTTTAGAAAGCGCAAATGGAACAATTGTTTTGTCTGCACAGGAGCAATATCTAGCAAATGATAATATCTCTGAAATCATTGGCGGTACATTCAAAATATTAGGAAAAGTAATTAGAGTATGTAAAGATAGCGAGGATGGAATCAACTTACTCCGAAAAACAACTTTAAATGTACTAAACCAAGACAGTTTGGAACAATTTCTATCACTATTTAAGGCAGAAGAACTTGCCCAATTTAATCTCCCCGAAGTGAGGTTCATGATTAAAGCTCCTTCTGCGATTGTCATTCCCGTAGCAATCTACGCATGATTTTAGAATAAATACTGCTTGTTTCCTACCAGTAAACCATTGGTATTGCTGGATTTCTCCAAGTCCTATAATTTCACTCCGACCATTGAAAAGGCCGTCGACTTTTGTCGGCGGCCTTTCGCTTTGCCTGAATTTATGCGGAGCTGTAGATAGTAAGTCCTATAAGGACACTCTTGCTATTACTTTCACATCTTCTTATAGACTTTCTTTTGTTGGCCTGTTACAATAAAACTATATTTTCTAATCTGTATGAAAGGAGTGAATGTCATGTTCCAAACTGCTCCCGGAGTGACTATTCCATTCCCCGATAAGATTTTGGAAGAATATCAGATATTTAAGGGAGAGTCCATTTGCGCTAATGTTAGCTACGAGAAACTATCAGCTTTAGTCACCAATTTTTATAGAGCACTTCCTGAACCATTGTTTTTGGTGATGCAATTGCCGCTGTCAATTGATGAAGAAAACAAAATGGGATTTAAGGAAATCCTTCACCAAGAAGTACTATATCTTGACGGGCAAACGCAAAGTCAAATCGATACAATAATGACTTCATACGGTCAACTATTATTAAGTGACGGATTATCTCAATTTGCTATTGCATCTCATAAAAGTCACGAAGAGATTTTTATTCAGAAATACAAAGTGGTTTCTATTTATTCGGAGATGCCAGAAAAGTATGTCGTCCTGCTAACAAAATATGGTTTGCACAAAACTGACCATTTGATAACTGCTTGGAATACTTTTTCACAAGACTATCCCGGTGAATGCCGCAGAATCTGTATTGAGGGCCTTGACGCGTATAATGTGGTAGATATATTAAAAAAGCAAGGAATGTATCGTGCAAAAATAATTGAAGACTAATATATATAAAATATATTTTATATAAGAAAATATAAATACTGCTTGCTGACTGCCTGCGAACTATTGATATTATTTGTTTTCCCAAGTCCTATTTATAAGGATAATAAAAGGATTTGAACCATCATAGTTTGAATCCTTTTATTATTTTGATTTTTATGGTATGCTCAGTTAGGATTAGTAATATTATGAAAGGTTAAAATATAATGGATGTTCAAATTGATGTTACAGGCAAAAAAATTGAAACTCGGCGTTTGATCCTCAGGCCGTGGCTTGAAAGCGATTTAAACGACTTTTATGAATATGCTTCCGTTGAAGGGGTCGGAGAAATGGCTGGTTGGAAGCACCATGAATCAATTGATATCTCAAAGGAAATATTACAATCGTTTATCAACGAAAAAAATATCTTTGCTACCGTATTAAAAGGAAACAATAAAGTTATTGGTTCTTTGGGGTTACATTACTCATGGGCAAATGATGATTCCAAATTCAAAAAGTTTAGGCTTAAGGAAATTGGCTATGTACTTTCAAAAAACTATTGGGGCAAAGGGTTAATGCCAGAAGCTGTAAGTGCCATAGTTAAATTTTGCTTTGATGAGTGCGGTCTGGATGCGTTGACAATTGGACATTTTTCAACAAACAGCCAATCCAAGCGAGTTATAGAAAAGTGTGGTTTCCGATATGTCAAACAGGGTGAGTATTTTGCAAAATCACTGCAAAAAAGCTTTATTGAGATGAAATACATTTTGTACCGTTGATTAGTTTGTTCAATGCACATTATGAGATAATCAGGCCTGCATCTAAATTGAGCAGATGACACATTGAAAAGGCCGTCGACTTTTGTCGACGGCCTTTTTGCTGTATGCGAGCTTGTGTTTGCTTGTAAGCAATTTACAAATTCGTTTAAATGCCAACATATTTGTGTTTATTCCCATTCGGACCACTTGGATACATTTAACCAATCTGAAACCGGGGTTTTGCTATCGCCAATGCATTGATCCATAGATATATTCTTATGAGGGTTGTATAAATAGCGTGCTTCAGTATTCTTTTTCTTAATTACTTCAGATATTAAATCATGGACACGTTCTTTGAGTCTATCTCCTCTGTATTTTTCTTTGGTACTGAGATAGCAGATTACCATTTCATGAAAAAAGTCCTCAGAAATCGACTCTGTTATGAACGAAGAAATGGCAAGCACGCATTCTTGCGGTAAAGCCTCTAATTCTTTTTTAAACTTGGCGGCTTTGTTGAGGGCTTTTTCGTAGGGTTTTCGATGTATTCTCCTTGCCAAGTCCTCGTAGCTTCACTATACCAAAATTCATATCTAGCGGGAAATGAAAGTCCATGATCTTTTAATAAGTAAATTAATTTAGGAATTCTATAAGAACCGCTTTTGGGGAATTTAATCAAGCTGCCTTCGTCTCCAGTTTCCAGAATACACATATTTCTGTAATCATCAGTAAAACGAACTTGAAGTTCTTTCCCCCCAAGAACGTTGGTCAATTTGCCATTCATGTTGAATTTTCCATCATCGTAGATATTAACTCGAGTTGAAGAAAGACGGTTCTCAGGGGGTTCAATAATAATGTGAAAATAGTCTAAAGGAATGTCTTTGTTCTTTTTTACCATTTTGTTTTCATCCTTTTTTATAAGTATTAGACGTCATATGACATCTTGCAGATATAATAGCATGGACATTTCAGAAAATTCTGTCGAAAATTAAGAACGTAAATACTGCTTGTCGCTGTCAGTGGACGTTGATTCTACTATGCTTTTGCTAAAATTCTATAGCACCAAATGCTTTTTACAAGGCCATTAAAGGCTTGAGCGGGCAAACGAACATCAACAATGAGCAATGTCTGCAAGTATATTGGGGTAAATATGAGACTGACCTCTGACACGCTGAGAATTTATTTTTATAGGTATTAGATGGGCTACAACAAAGTTGAGAGAATCAGAGTGAATGAAGTCTTATAATTTCACTCGATCATTGGAAAGACCGTCGAACTTTTGTCGACGGTCTTTTGCTATTTTAGCTTCAGCGCAAAAAACCACCAGCTTTGTGAAGTGATAATCTGTAAATAAACAGAAAAACCACTGTTTACCTACAGGTTATCACTTCATTTTAGGGGTGGTCTTGAATGAAGGAGTTTCTTTCCAAATCAATAATAATCTCTGATTATCCTTAAGTTTTATCCAATTTGATTTTTATGATGATGTCTGTCCCAAGGCCATCTTTGCTTTCTATGTCAAAAGTAAATTCATTTTTATAAAGGTATCGCAGCCGTGCAAATATATTGCATAGACCGATATGCTCTCCTTTCTGATTGTTATCCAATGAACCGTTTTCTGACAGCATAATTTTATCAATCGTGGACTGAGGCATTCCTATTCCGTTGTCTTTTACAGACATTATCAGTAATCTGTCCTCCTCCTTAATCGATATGGTGATATAACCTCCTATAATATCACCGTTTTCATCTTTGTTGGCAAGTACTCCATGATATAGCGCATTTTCAACAAGGGGCTGCAGTATGTTTTTGGGTATCTCAATATCCAGAAGACTCTCATCCAAATCCCACCGTACATCAAACAAGTTGCTGTAACGATAATCCTGTATAATCAGATAATTCTTAATTGTGTCAATTTCCTGTCTCAGCGAATCGGAAACTTTAAAGCATCCTACACGAAGCCTGTCTTTTAATATTCCGATGATGGATCGGTTAACTTCAATCACCGCTTCCGGGTGATTGCTGCTTGCAAGATACGTTATCGTGTTCATTGCGTTATAAATGAAATGGGGATCTATTTGCGATACCAGCAGGCTATACCGCAAATCCTGTTCATGCCGCTCCTTTTCCATAAGTTCTTGTATATTTTTTTCCAGCTTGTCTGCCATATTGTTAAAGGCTTCACCCAAAATCTCAACTTCATCGTTTGTGTGTACTGACAAGCGGGCAGCATAGTTACCTTTTGATATTTCACTCATTTGCTTGGATAAAGACTTTATGGCGAGCAGACTTTTTTGAGATAGAAGAATTGAAAAAATGCAGTATAAGAATGTACAAACGACGATCAAAGCAATAATCTTATTACATATGTCCACGGAAGATTTCATCAGTTCAGCTTCTGAATCATACCGAACAAGTTTCCATTTGCTGTAAAGTGAATTTCTCACAGAAAAGAGCCCGCCGTTTAAATATTTATATGTTTCATAGTTATAAAACTCCTGGTTTGCCGTTTCCTTTACCATATCAATACTGATGTTTGAGTGCGCAAAATTCTGCCCGGGGAACATCGGGCTGTCATCCTGATCAAGCAGCATAAAGTCAATATTGTCTTTGCTGTAAGATTTAAAAATGTTTGTGATCGTGTCGTAAGAAGATACAACCACTAATTCGCCTGTATAACCGTAAGGATTAATGTAAGGGCTGAAATAGCAGAAAACTTTGTTCGACCGGTCTACAAAAACACCCGTTTGCTGCGGATCATTGACTGAAAATGGGGCCGATAAAAAGCAATTATTGGTCTCCCGGTTGTATTTAAATTGAAGAAGATTGCCAATATATTGTTTCATATTGTCCGGCATTCCAACAGAAGTCACCGTTTCTCCGTTATCCATAGCAAGGTAGAGGTGTATTACCTGATAGGAATCCATGTAGTAATAATTACTTGCGTTTGCCAGGTGATTTTCCAGCAGCTTTATATTCTTATTGGTATAACTGTTATTTGACTGAATGCTCTTTACAAGATCAGTTATTGTGGGGTCGTTGCAGATAAATGATGTAAATTTATTGATTCCTTTAAAATAGTCGTCCATTTCGCTCATGAGTCTTTCGTTCAGGTCGAGCTCGGACTTTACAATGCTGTCTTTGCTTGTATAGTAAATCAGCCTTGGAAGAATGGTGGAAATCAATGTGCAGGTGATTAGCAGCAGCAAAAGTTGACTGACTATATTTTTAGTAACTATGCTTCTCGCATATTTCATCGGACAACCTCTTTCTGTACTCAATTGGAGTCAATGCAGTGTATTTTTTAAAAACCTTGCTGAAATATTGGCTTGATGCAAAACCAACTTTTTCTGAAATCTCATATATTTTTACGTCACCGTTTTCAAGCATTTCCATTGCTTTTTGAATTCGGTATTTATTCAGATAATCGATCAATGTCAGCCCTGTTTCCAGTTTGAATTTCGATTCAGACCTGGCCATGCTCATGGCAACGCCTTTGGAGATGCTGTCAACATCCAGATTGGGATCTCCATACTGGTTCATGATATACTTGATAATTTCGAGGGTATCCTTTGAATAATTCTCATTGAGTCCCTCGGCTTTTGCTGAAAACAAAAGTTCAAATTTTTCAAAAATCCAATTCATGGCGTCCGGTATGGTATACATCATATTTTTGTCATGTTCGTGCAAATCTGAAAAAGACGCTTTTTCTGTTTTGATACCATGAAGCCCCTCACCATACTTTTTAAAACAGTTCAGACAGTTGTAAAAAATGAAATCGAAGGCCTTTAAATCTTTAGCCTTTTTAACTTTTTCAAAAAATTCGTTTAAATAGTTCCGTAATTTGACGATATCGTTTGCTTTAATGCAATTTTCGACAAAGTCAACATCAAAAGCCTCATTCTGACTTCCTGTAGAGAGCTGAGGAGAGTTGATTTCCAAAATCAGCGTGCGGCCTAAAAAAATTTGGGCAGACGTACGTGCTTCTGAGTTTGCATAAATGCGGCCCGCCTCCTTTACTGTTTGAGGTTCATTCACTGTAAATATGGAAAAGGTTTTATGAAGCGTCATTTCAAGCCTGGATTGAAGCTGTTTTAAATAGTTCAGTAATTCTTGATCATTGTGATTCGCCGTTTTCATAACTGAAATAATGCCGTCACAAAATCGAAATACTGAAATTGGAGTGAAAAATTCATTGGAAAAATTTTTGCAAATTTCAACTGTAATTCTGTTGGTTTCCGGTTTTTCGGCTTCATCCTGAAACAACGCATTTACAGCGGGAATGAAATAATCCTGCTTTATATACAGGTAATTGAATCTCCCCTCCAATAGTTTCTGCGACCGCTCGCCAAGCCATTCCAGCTTGCTTTGATCCACTCGGCTGCAAGTAAACACTTCTTCTATAACTCTTTCAAATTTATAGGAGTTTTCATTTCTTTTAACATTTATTTTTTTCTCAATTTCCAACAGCTTTTCTACTAACACATCAACATTAATTAGATCTTTCATAATATAATCGTCAGCACCAAGTTTCAGAGCACTGTAGGTATAATTGAAATCCGTATAACTGGTGACAAATAATATATGAATATCAGGGTTGATTTTCATTGCCTTTTTTGCAAATTCAATCCCGTCCATCACCGGCATTTTAATATCTGTAATGATGATATCCGGCTCTTTTGCCTCCAGAATGTGGAGTGCCTCCTGCCCGTCATAGGCGGTTCCAATTATTTCAAAGCCGTAGAACTGCCAGTTAATCAGCTGGGTGTAATATTTCACTGCAAGCCTTTCATCATCCACAATCAATACCTTTACCATATTTTTTCACCTCTTTCGCTCCGTTAATACAAATTCTATTTTCATTGCATTTTCTACCATTTGTTTTATAATTGCACAATAATTATAGCAGATTATCCATGACTTTTTATGCGTTAATAAATGTTAATTGAAAAATGCACAGAATTAATAAAATATTACACAAAATTATATCTTTTTTTAATAAATCCAGGTGACAAAGCCTAATAAATGAAATTTACACAAAATGAAAGCAATATTACATTTACGCCGGTGAATAACAATTGTATTATTGTCACAGACGGTTAGAAAAATGTTAGAAACTTTTTGACATGATGTACAACATGAGCAGGCGAGAGAGGATGATAATATTGAAGAAGGCTGAATATTTAGCTGACAGAGAATTTAAGGTAGGCGAAGTTGACGAAAAGGTATTTTCTTCGTTTGCCGAACACCTTGGCAGATGTATTTATTCCGGTTTGTATGAGCCCGGGCATCCTGAAGCGGATGAACAGGGGTTCCGAAAAGATACAATCAAACTGGTAAAAGAACTTGGAGTTCCGATGGTCCGTTATCCGGGTGGAAATTTTGTTTCATGCTTCGACTGGACTGACAGTATCGGCCCTAAAGAAGAGCGTCCCCGCAGAATGGATTACGCCTGGGCATCCATTGAAACAAATGAGTTCGGGTTGGACGAATTTGTAGACTGGGCGAAAAAGGCCGGCGTTGAACCGATGATGGCTGTGAACCTTGGGACAGACAGCATTCGGAGCGCCGGATATCTTGTGGAATACTGCAACCATCCGGGCGGTACATACTGGAGCGACCTGAGAATCAAGAACGGCCACAAGGAACCCTATAACATTAAATACTGGTGCCTGGGCAATGAAATGGAAGGCCCTTGGCAGGCAGGGCACATGAGTGCCGAAGATTATGCAAAGAAAGCTTTGGAAGCCGCCAAAGTCATGAGATGGGTCGACCCGTCTATCAAGTTGATTGCGAGCGGCAGCAGCTACGAGATGCTTTCATCCTATTTGGATTGGGACAAAACCATTCTTACGGAGTTATACGATCATATCGATTACATTTCAACGCACGCTTATTACATGAACAAAAACAACTGTGTCGGCACCACAAATTATCTTGCGTCCTATAAACAGTTGGATACACACCTGAAAGCCACCCAGACCGCTCTTGATTTTGTTCAGGCAAAAACAGCGAAGAAGAAGACCGTTCAAATTTGCTTGGATGAATGGAATGTTTGGAATTTCTCCGATATTGTGTTCAATAGTATGAACGATTTAATCGGAATGACCACCTTTCAGATGACATCGGCTGAACCGTGGGAAATTGCACCGTCCATTCTTGAAGAGAAATATTCCCTGCTTGATGCGTTGACACTTGGCGGACTTGCAATCACCTTATTACAACACGTGGACAGGGTCAAAATCGCGTGCCTTGCACAGCTTGTTAATGTTATCGCTCCGATTACAACAAAGAGAAACGGCGGTATTCTGAAACAGTCAACATTCTACCCCTTCCTGCACATGTCCCAATACGGCCGCGGCGAGGTTGTAAAAAGCGTTGTCAAGGCTCCTGAGTACGAATCTATGTACGGGAATCTTCCGATTGTTGAAGCAGTTACTGTTTATAATCAGGAAGACAGCACAGTTACCGTATTCGCGCTGAACTGTGACCAGAAAGAAGAAGTTGAATTCAGGGCTGAGCTAAATCATTTTGGCAGTGTTACATTCATGCGGCACATTGTGCTTGACGGTTCGGATTTAGAAGCGTTCAACACCTTCGAAAACCCGGAGAACGTTGTTCCGAGGGAAATCACAGTAGAGGCGGATGAAGCAAAAAACCTTACTGCTGTTCTTCCCAAGTTATCCTGGAATGTACTCAGATACTCCGTGGACAAGAAATAAAGATTCAAAAAGGGGATGGTATTTTTGAATGATGAAGTGCTGCTGACAGCACAGAATATTGATAAACGATTTGGAATCACGCACGCGCTAAACGATGTTACCCTTGAAATCAACAGAGGCGATGTGATGGGGCTTATCGGTGAAAACGGTTCGGGAAAGTCCACTTTTTCTTCCATCATAAGCGGAATGCAAAAGCCTGATATAGGCACAATCACGTGGAAAGGGAAGGATTTTAAACCTCAAAGCATGGTTGAAGCACAGGCAGAAGGCATTAGCATGGTTGTTCAGGAAATGGGTACAATCTCCGGAATCAGCATTGCGGATAATATTTTTCTTGGCAAAGAGGGAGATTTCCGGCACGGCCTTTTTGTCGATAAGAAAGCGATGAATAAAAAAGCCGCGGAATTGCTTGCTAAAGTCGCGATGGATGATACAGACCCAGAAACCCGGATTGACTCGCTTTCCTTTGAAAACAGGAAACTGGTTGAAATCGCACGTGCTCTTTACGGAAATCCTGATTTGTTTATTTTTGATGAAACCACGACTGCGCTGTCTCAGAAGGGCCGCGACGTTGTCTACAAGATCATGGAGCAATATAAGAAAGAGAACAAAGCTGTTCTGTTTATTTCCCATGACCTTGATGAACTGATTCATACATCCACAAAAGTAACGGTTTTTCGTGACGGAGCAAAAATTGCAGTTCTTGAAAAATCCGAAATGAGCTCTGAAAAAATCAAGGAGCTTATGGTAGGACGCAAGATCACCGAACAGTATTACCGCACCGATTTTGACGGAAACTACAGCAATGAGGTCGTCATGAAAGCAACTCACCTCACGGCTGGAAATATCCTTGAGAACTTTAATCTGGAACTGCACAAAGGTGAAATCCTTGGAATCGGCGGCCTGACTGACTGCGGAATGCATGACCTTGGAAAGGCGCTGTTTGGTTTGATGAAACCGCTGACAGGCAATGTGACTGTTTACTCTGAAAACACAGAGATAAGAAGCGCGTACGGAGCAATCAGAAATAAAGTCGGTTACGTTTCAAAAAACCGTGATTTTGAAGCTCTGGACATAAATTCAAGCATTAAGGAAAATATTACGCTTCCATCGTTAGACCTTTTAAAGAACGGGTTTTTAATCAGTAGCGCAAAGGAAAAAAAGTTTGCGAAAAATGAAATCGAATCTCTAAGCATAAAATGCAGCTCGGAACTGCAGCTCTGTAAGAGCCTTAGCGGCGGCAACAAACAAAAGGTATCCATTGCCAAATGGCTTGGAAACCAGTCTGAAATTTTCATTTTTGATTGCCCGACCCGCGGAATCGATGTTATTGTAAAGGCTGCGCTGTACCAGCTGATGATACAGCTGAAAGCACAGGGAAAGTCCATTATTATGATATCGGAAGAACTGACCGAGCTGATTGGTATGTGCGACCGGATTATGATCTTGAAAGACGGGAAATTATCCGGTTCTTTTGAAAGATCACAGGATCTGTCAGACCATATGCTGATTCAAAAAATGGTTTAGTATGGTGAATGAGATGAAAAATAACGAAGCGATACTGTCAAAAGATGTTTCCGGTAAGATGGAAAAATTCAATAGCATTAAAAGTGCGCTGATCCCGTTTGTCGGCCTGGTGCTTATGTCCGTTATATTTGAAATTGCATCACAGAATAAGCTGCTTTTGCCGGCAAACCTTGTTACAATACTGAATCAGTCGTTTTCAGTCATGATTATTGCACTTGGCGCAACATTTGTTGTTTCCCACGGCGGTCTTGATATTTCGTATGGATCCGTTTTCGGTATCAGCATCCTTTGCGCCGCTGCGGTAGCCCATGCAGGGTTTATATGGCTATCATTCCCGATCGCGGTGGCGGCAGCGGCCTTTTGCCAACTGATAAACGGCGGTGTTTCAATTTTTTGCGGTATTTCCCCTTTTATTACCTCAATTTGTATCCTGTTTATAGGCAGAGGTATTTTAAATACGATTTGTTCCTCAAGCCAGATTGCCATTCCGCCATCCATGCTGAACATTGACAACTGGCAGATCAAACTTCTGGTTCTTGTTTTGACAATCACAGTAGCAGCAATTCTGTTTGAGAAGACAAAAATCGGCAGAAACAACAAAGCGATAGGGGGGAATGTAAGGTCAGCCGAGCAAGCCGGCGTAAACATCAAAGTGTACCGCATGATTGCTTATTTGATAAGCGGTATCACAATTGGGATTGCATCCTTTTTCTCACTGGTAAGAATGGGAAGCGTAAGCTCCGCAACAGGCCAGGGCCTTGAAATGAGTATTATTACGGCTCTTGTACTTGGGGGCATGCCGATGACCGGAGGTGCAAACTCCCGAATTATCAGCGCTATCATAGGCAGTGTTTCAATTATCGTGCTTAAAAACGGATTGATTATTCTTGGTGTAAACGACAAAGTTATTGAAGGCATTCAAGGCATTATCATTTTGGCAATCATCCTTGTTTCATATAAGAAGGAAAAAGATGCACTTTTGAATTAAATTAAGGAAAGAGGAAAGTTTATGAAAAGGTTTCTAAAAAAAGCGACAGCGCTTGTTCTCGCGACAGTCATGTGTGTATCCGTAGCGTTTACCGGCTGCTCAACCTCCCCGAGCGGTTCCAGCACAGGAACTGCCGCCGCCCCAGTATCGACCACATCTGCTGCAGCAACAGCAAATGGGGATTCCGGAAAGTATCCTGCGGCTTCCACCCTTCCACACTATACAATCGGTATTGTAATCCATTCAACACAGGACTTCCTTACATCCCACCTGAAAGATTATATGGATTACCTCGGAAAGTCCTTTAATGTTGATTTTAAATTCCAGATTATTGAGAATTTCTCCGATGATACTTATCTGAATGCAATTGAAAATCTCTGCTCACAGGGTGTCAACGGCGTTATCTGTACAAACTTCAGCGGTACTGCTATTGTTAAAGGCATTTCAATCTGCCAGAGCCATAAGGTCTACATGGGCATTGGCTTTAGCCAGATTACCGATTCCAGCATCCGTGATGCCGCACTCAACAATCCTTATTATGTTGGTTCCGCTTATGAAAGTGACTTCAAAGCAGGCTACGATATCGTAAAAACTCTTGCGGAAAAAGGCAGCAAGAACATTGCGGCCATCGGTTACACACCGGGTATTACATGCCATGACCGCCGTTGGGCCGGTATTCTGCAGGCATTCAAAGATAATCCGAGTATTAAGAAGGTCGGCGAATACAGAGGTACAAACTGGACTCCTGCTCTGCAGAACTTCCTCGCAACCAACAGTGACATGGACGGCGTAGCAATTACGCTTCTTGGTATGGAACTGTGCTCACAGCCCATCAAGGCAGCCGGAAAAGAAGGCAAAGTCAAGATTGCCTGCGTTGACTTCAGCGATAAATCACTCGCCGGCCTGAAGGACGGAGAACTCGCAATCACAATCGGCGGACAATTTGTTGACACCTTCTTCCCGTTCATTCTGATGTACAATAAACTTTCCGGAACTGCTCTGAGCGACAAAGCTGAAGAAATTCAAGTCCCACTAATTGAATGCACAACCGCACAGCAATTCGAAGACTATATGAAATATGTTAATGGCTCAGTTTGGCCTTGGACAGCAGACGAAGCCAAAGCATTTGTTAAAAAATTCAACCCAAATGCCAAGATTGGTGACCTGATTAATGCAGCAGCAAGTTATTCTACTGAAAATATTAAGCAAAGGCATGCTCAATGGTTTAAATAATTCCTAGGAAGTGAGTCTAAATGCAAAGTAAAAGTAAAACCGCAATAGGAAACGCAATAAAAGTGCTTTGTGTACCGCTGTTTGTGTACTTGTTTTTTGCAGTCTTTTCCAACGGCAAGTTCGGAAGCGCGAATTCAATGATTGCAATCTCTCAACAGACAATTGCGGCAACATTGGTTTCATTGGCGATGGCGCCCAATCTTCTCTGCAATCGATTCGACCTGAGCGTTGGCGCGATTATGACCATGTCGTCCATCATGGGGACATACCTGGCAATCAATAATGCAATCAGTCTTCCTGTCTTCGTCCTGATTGTAATCGGAACCGCAATTGTATTGAACAGCATTACAGGCATTGCCTATCTTGCAATGAAGGTACCGGCGATGGTTACAACCCTCGGAATCTGTATGATTTACGAAATGCTGACGAATTTACTAAACATCGGCTGGTGTACGGCACTCCCTGAACAATACACGGTGTTTGGCAACATCCCAATCTGTTTCATCATCTTCGGAGTCATGCTCGTGGTTTTCTATTCCATCTTTACTCATACCAGATTCGGGTATAATGTAAGAGCCATTGCAAACGGACAGCAAATTGCTAAAAATATCGGAATTAAACCCAAGAAGAACGCGTTTCTGATGTTTGTGATGTCGGGAGCATTTGTCGGTGTTGCTTCCTTAATCAATGTTTCAATCTCCGGGCAGATTGCTGCAGAACAATATTTCTCAAGCGCAAACATTCTCTTCAACTGTATGCTTGGTTTTTACGTTGGACTGGCCCTCATCCGCTACTGCAATATCACGGTTGGCATTCTTATCGGAAATTTCATTATGACCATGATGTCTGCCGGATTGCTGGCTCTCGGTCTCAAATCATCCCTGCAAAACGTTGCCGCAGGACTTGTAATTTTAGTGATTATGATTATAACTTCAAACCAAGGAAGAATAACAGATTACTTTGCAATGAAACATAGGGCGAAAGAAATTCAAAAAAGGATCAGTGTTTCCGGTTAAAACAAAAAAGGCTTCTGATGCAGAAATTGCATCAGAAGCCTTTCGTGTCATTTAAACCCGATATCTATTCTTTTATACGAATTTATGAAGCATCATTGCTATCTTCATACAATACCGGGAACAGACGGTCCAAGAAGTCGGTCTGCTCTGCAAATAACAAGTAAAAGGCAAAATTACAAATGCGATCCTGCTTTTTTCAATTATGGTGGAAAAATTCATGCTCTTATGGTATACTTAATATCAAATTTGCCGCCAGGTAAACGTCTTTTATTCATTCCGTTAGGCCATTGAAGGAATGAATGTAAGGCGTTTTATTGTTTGCAAAAGAGGTGTCCACATGTTTAGAGAAATATGCCGAAAAAAGCAGGGTTTATCCTCAGAGGGAATTATTCAAATTCTTAATCGTGAAATAAAGAGTTTGACCATGTTTGCCTTATTGAACTTGCTATTGAACACATGACAGGGAAAGAAGCAATTGAATCAGAAAAACGCATACATTTTTGATGACAGAAAGGTACCAAGCCACATGAAATTGATTATTATTCGTCATGGAGACCCCGACTATTCCATTGATTCCCTCACCGAAAAAGGATGGCGTGAAGCGGAATTGTTATCCCATAGACTGGTTGGCATGGATGTCAAAGCGTTTTACCTCTCGCCGTTGGGCAGGGCAAAAGACACGGCATCGATTACACTGAAAAAAATGCATCGTGAAGCTGTTATTCTTCCGTGGCTCAGGGAATTTCAAGCGAAAATTACCGATGAAATGACGGGAGAAAAACGGATACCGTGGGATTGGCTTCCTTCGGAATGGACTGGGGTGGATGAGTATTACGAGAAGAATCTTTGGTATACCACCCCGATCATGCGGGCAGGGCACGTGGGAGAAGAAGCATTACGTGTGTACGCCGGGCTTGATGAAATACTCAGAGTACACGGATATGAACGGGAGGGACAGCTGTACCGTGCTGTCCACCCGAACAAAGACACCATTGTCCTGTTTTGTCACTTTGGTGTGGAATGCGTTATGTTGGGGTATTTAATCGGTGTTTCTCCTATGGTCCTTTGGCATGGAATGTGTGCTGCCCCAACTTCTGTGACAACGCTGGTTACGGAAGAACGCCGAAAAGGCATTGCTTTCTTCCGTATAAGTTCTTTCGGCGATATCTCCCACTTGTACACGGCGGGGGAAGAGCCTGCATTTGCTGCCAGATTCTGTGAAACGTTTGATGACTTGGATCAGCGCCATTAGATAGGGCGGGTATCCACTGTAAAAGCAGTTGTTTTATTTGTTGGAATTGCAATGATTGGAATAGGCTGGTATAGAAAAGTAAAATATGACAAAATGATTTTTCAATACTTAGGAGAGCACAATAAGGAAAGCTAGTGCAAAACATCAGCAAATAATTCCAATTATTTATAAAATGTGCAGCAGAAAATCCACTGTTTACTTAGGGGTTATATTTTTACTTGGGAGTGAAAAAAGTGGTTAAAAAAGGCGAAAGAAAAAGATATTTGGAAAGAATCTCATAAATGTCCGGTATGTCTCCTGTCAATAGGCTACGCTTAGTATAGCGCAACGTGTAGCAATAAAGGACATAGACAGTAGTTTGACATCAGTGCCGATCAGAAATGGGTGGCGCTGATATCATGGATTAGAGAAGTAACCTATCTCATATTCATAAGATCACTGGTTCCAATCCAGTATCCGCAACCAGAAGGATCGTCATTGGCTGATTCATAACACTGCCTAAAGATTAACAGGTGCTTGCAATATCCGGGAAAGGCCGGCGCATGTGCCGTGGTAAAACTGCTCGGCGGTTAAAGGTTAACAATCTTTTCACGGCATTAACATTCCAGCGGCAACCGTCATTTTTTATCCTTTTGGTCACTTTTCTAAAATGTGCATCATATGATGTAAGGAACATCATAAAATTGCGTGAGAAAGGTGCATACAATATGGACCCACAAAATTTTGACAGTAATGAACTAAAAGATTACGGCCCAATGCCGATTGTAGTTAATATCGAGAAAGTTACAAAAGAAAACGACACATTTCGTACCGCTCTATGGACAGGAAAACACATGCAGCTTACATTGATGAGCATAAATGTCGGCGACGATATTGGCTTAGAAATTCATCCAAACGTTGACCAGTTTATCCGGATTGAACAAGGCAATGGACTTGTAAAAATGGGCACGGATAAGAACAATCTAAGCTTTCAGAGGAGAGTTAACTCAAGCAACGCGATTTTAATACCCGCTGGGACATGGCATAATATAATCAATGAAGGAAATATACCGTTGAAAGTGTACTCTATTTATGCACCACCCCAGCATCCTCATGGAACTGTCCATAAAACAAAAGCGGATGCAACGGCAGCCGAATAATTTATAACGATCAGCGTCTGTTTAAAGACAAGGCGCTTTGTTTAACATTATGGTACCATAAAATACTAAATGCAAAAGGAGGGCTGAATCAGCCCTCCTTTTGCATTATATTATTTTTTATAGTAAAATGTTCTTTAACTTTCAATGTATCAGCAACCCAAAGTGCGATTTTACCGGAAGATAAATCGACTGAATTGTCAAATGTTCCTGTAACTAAATATGGAATATCTTCTCGAAAACATTGTACTACATGAGCCTTTTTACCATCTAAGGTATAGGAATATTGAACTTCGGTTATTTTACCGTAAGTTCCGTCAAAATGCTCATATTTAAAATCGACATTTGGAACGTTCACTTGACCCGATGAATTCGAGTTTAACATACTTGCGGAATTCGCAAACGAATTTCTCATATGCTCTTCATATGCACTGGTTTTTCCGGCGAACAGATCTTTATACATTTGTTTATCTTTTTCAGAGATTGCTATTGCCGAATAATAGTAATTTCCGATGCCAACTGTATACGGCAGGGAATCTTCCTCTGCTTCAAACTTCTTATTAACAGCTTCCTTAGGATACGCAATAACAGATAAATTATATTTCGGGCTGGAAGCCCATCCTTCTGGTACTTGGAATTCAAAGGTAGCAAGGTCTTGTTTACTATTTTGTGTAACAGTCTTCATTGTAACGGGTGGATTTCCAACTACTTTTTTGTTAGATTGGCATCCAACCAAAAGGACGAATAAGGTAAATACTATAGATGTAACAAGCAATTGTTTCTTTTTATTCATTTCTCTTCCTCTGCTTGAATTTGACACCTTGAAAGTAAAATAACATGTTAATAGGAGAGAATCACTTTTTCATGCTAATTTCTCTATTAAAAAGTTAAGTCTATTATAGCATAAAATAGAATAAAACACATAGTGACTTTTAAATAAAAACAGGAAATAATAATTGCCTGTTAATTTAGGAATTTTCTTATGATTTTCATAATTGAAATATAAAAGGGTTATATTTTCTATAAAAAATCCTGAAAAAATGGAGGCCGGCCGTGATTGCCCTAGCATCAATTTTTATTGTGCTGATCGGGCCGTTACGGTCGGCAAACTTTTTTCAACCGTGACTTTATGGAACTGATTCAGGGCAAAACCAGGTATGCGCAGAATATTGAACTTGCAACGGCGCAAGCAACCTTGAACTGAGTTGCCGTTTCACAGTAACTCAATTTTTCTCGTCCCATCGTTTCAATAACATTTTGCTTGAATTCTCCTGAATATTTTTTGTTTGGTTCCCCTTTGGCATAGAAACACCTCAATCATTATTGGGGTACACTTCGTAAAGCAAGAGCCGCAGAATATGATAAGTTTTTAATATGGCCTTCCCGGCGGTGGAAATGGAGGACGTGGGCAAGGCGGACACGGAGGGCATGGACGTGGCGGCGGACACGGACGTGGTGGAGGGCATGGCGGGCAACGCCGCCTGCGTGGGGGGAATATCGGAAATATCGGCATAATTTCATCTCCTTCTATCTATGATATGCGTCTTCGGGGATATTTGTCCAGAAACCTAAAAATGAAAAAGGAGTGAAAATGATGGATGAATGAAAGGCGTGCTCATTTTGCGGAAGTCAAATATCGACGTGGGAAATTACCTTATGGCGGATGATTTGCAAAATGCGGATGGTGCTGTGCCGACATACGCTGACCAAACAGTATAGATGAAATGAAAGAAAATTGGAGTCGCTGTGCAGAGCTTGAAAACGAGCCGCTGACTCGGTACGCATTAGCCATTATGAAGGTTGGAAGTCCATAAACCAGAGCGGAAAGGGCATAAATACCAGAGGGCTGAAATATTTCAACCAAATTGCAGAGAAACATGTATGATTATTGTAGTCCTGCATACAGCCATTGTATAAATTTTATACACATATTGACAAATGAACTGTATTTTTTATTCCATACAATGATATTGTCATATTGGAAATAATCATAAAATGGAACATGCTATGATTAAACTTATTATAAAGATGTTCAGGACTGTTGCAGAGGAAAGAAAGCTTGTTTACCGCAAACTGTGAGTAAGGAGTTGAACTTTGTGTCAGAATATACGAGTAAACATTTACAGCAGGAGATTGTCATCGATGAGTTGGTGACCATTCATTATTTTGAATACAACAGTGATTTTTACTTTCCTGGCGAGACCCATGACTTTTGGGAATTCCTTTATGTGGACAAGGGTCAGGTGGATGTGACTGCCGGCAGTACCAATTACGTGCTGCGTAAAGGGGATATAATTTTCCACAAGCCACATGAATTTCACAATCTGCGGGCGAATGGTGTAATTGCGCCGAATCTTGTGGTTATCTCTTTCAAATGCGACTCTGTAGCAATGCATTTTTTTGACAATAAAATTTTAAAAGTCGGCGACGTGGAAAAAGACCTGCTGGGGCGTGTGATTGAAGAGGCTAACACTACTTTTTCCTCTCCCTTGGATGATCCCGATTTAAAAGAATTATTGCGGAGCGGTCACGGGGGCTTTGCTTCAGAACAGATTATCAAGGTTTGCCTGGAACTATTGCTCATTCAGCTGATCCGAACAGGGGACTCAGCGGAAGAAAGGGTTTCCTCCGCCATTAAGGAAAAGTCCAGTCAAGACACCTTTTCAAAGATCGTTCAGTATTTGAACCAAAACATTTCTAAGAAAATAACCTTGGATGACGTATGCTACGACAATATGTGCGGATGCTCGTTTTTACAAAAGGTGTTCCGTGAAAAGACCGGCGGCGGTGTGATGGAATACCTTGGAAAGATGAAAGTGGACAGCGCCAAGCAGGCGATCCGCGAAGGAAAGAAAAATTTTACTGAAATTGCGAATGACCTGGGATATTCGTCCATCCATTACTTTTCCAGACATTTTAAAAAAGTTACCGGAATGACCCCGTCAGAGTATTCCTCTTCTGTTAAATTGCGCACCGAAAGTCAAAAGGGCCGCTCTGTTCTGATTGATCAATAATACAAAAATTCTATAAAAATTAGTCCGCGCGGAGAAAATCCGACGCGGCTTTTTTTTGCGTGATTAACGTATTGTGCAAAAATTTTGACTAAAAAGACATTTATTTTAATGATATCATCGATTAGAATAAAAGCAGAGAATGCAAAAAACCAATCGGTAAAGGAGAAGTGCATGATGACAGAGCCTCTGCTTGTTGTAATGGCTGCAGGAATGGGAAGCAGATACGGTGGGCCAAAACAAATTGACCCAGTGGGGGATAATGGAGAAATTATAATTGATTTTTCTCTTTTTGACGCGGTAAATGCCGGTTTTAAAAAAGTGATTTTTATCATAAAAAAGTCCATTGAGGCGGATTTTAAGGAAATAATAGGGGACAGAATGTCTAAACTCATAGATGTAAAATACGCATATCAGGAGGTTGACGTTTTACCTGAGGGGTATTCAGTACCGCAGGGCCGCGAGAAGCCGTGGGGAACTGCGCATGCCGTTCTTTGCTGCCGCAACCTGATTGACGCACCGTTCGCTGTCATCAATGCCGACGACTATTATGGGAAGGAAGCGTTTAGCCTGATTTATAATTACCTGGTCAACAGCCGGGATGATGAGGTTTACCGGTATGCAATGGTCGGATATACGCTTGAGAACACACTGACGGATCACGGCCATGTGGCCAGAGGCGTGTGCGTTGCTACTCCTGACGGATTCCTGCAGGATATCCACGAGCGCACTCATATCGAAAAGCGAGAGAACACAGCGGAGTACACGGAGGATGACGGCAGAACATGGGTGAAAATCCCCCGGGGAAGTACCGTTTCCATGAACCTTTGGGGGTTTTCTCAAAGCTTTTTGGGCGAGATTGCGAACCGCTTTCCGACTTTTTTAGACAATGCCGCCGCTGCAAACCCGCTCAAGGCGGAATTTTTCCTGCCTTCCGTAGTGAATGAACTTTTATTAAGTGGGAAAGCGTCCGTTAGAATTTTGAAAACACCGGACAAATGGTATGGTGTCACTTACCGGGAAGACAAATCAGCTGTTGTTGAGGCCATCAGGGCAATGAGAAAACAGGGAATTTATCCCGCAAAGCTTTGGGGGGACAAAGAATGAATTCAATAACAGAAGATTTTTTGCACAATATTATAACAGAATTTGAATTTAAGGGACAGTATATCGGCGTCATTGACTACGGCAGCGGCCATATTAATGATACTTTCGCAGTTTACTTTCAATTCGAGGACTGCCCGCGCAGATATATTCTTCAAAGAATCAATACGAACGTTTTCAAAAATCCGGTTGAATTGATGGAAAACGTACAGGGGGTCACCAGCTACCTGTTTCGTATGATTACCGCGGCTCATGGCGATCCTTTCAGGGAAACGCTAAATTTGGTTCCCACTAAGTCAGGCTCTTTTTATCATGTTGACCCGCAAGGCGGCTATTGGCGCGCCTATTTGTTTATCGAAAATACAGTCACGCTCCAGCAAACCAGGGATGCAGCAGATTTTTATAATTCCGCGCGGTCTTTGGGAAAGTTTCAAATGCTGCTGGCCAACTACCCCGCACAAACGCTGCATGAAACCATTGCATTGTTTCATGACACACCCCACCGCGTCCAGCAATTTAAAGAGGCTCTTGCCGCCGATACGAAAAAACGGGCGGCCGGTGTAAAGAGCGAAATCGACTTCGTTCTTAACCGCGAACCGTTTACTCATACTTTGGTAGATTTGCTTGCGCAGGGGAAACTGCCGCTGCGGGTTACCCATAATGATACAAAACTGAATAATATATTGATTGACCAAAAAACCGGTGAGGGAATTTGCATTATTGATTTGGATACCGTCATGCCCGGTCTGTCTCTTTATGATTTTGGCGATTCCATCCGTTTTGGAGCAACCACAGCGGCTGAGGACGAGCAGGACCTTTCCAAGGTGCATTTTGATATTGAATTGTTTAAAGCTTTTACAAAAGGTTATTTGGAAGCTGCCGGCAGCATACTGACCGATGAAGAAATTCGGAGCCTGCCGATTGGCGCCAAAATGATGACCCTGGAGTGCGGCATTCGATTTTTAACAGATTATTTGGATGGCGACAACTACTTTAAAACCGACCGCGAAGGTCAAAATCTTGATCGTTGCCGCACACAGTTTAAATTGGTGGCTGAAATGGAAGAACAGTGGGCCGCTATGGCTCAAATAGTAGATGAATATCATAAATAAAATCTGAAAAACAGCCTTCTGTCGTAGAATGAAATACGACAGGGGGCTGCTTTATATCTGATTGGATTTTTCGGTTGCTTTCTATTGCCTGCTTCATGCAGCGGGTGGCGTCGACTTCAAATATGTCGCTCTGATTGCGTTTAAGACCGCGATAATCGTAACGCCGACATCGCCGAAAACGGCTGCCCACATGGTGGCAATTCCGAAAGCGGCTAAAATCAAAATGACAGTTTTTACGCCAAGCGCAAAGGCAATATTCTGCCAAACGATGGAACGCGTCTTTTTTGCGATGCGGATTGCTGTAACGAGCTTGGAAGGCTCATCTGTCATCAGAACAACATCGGCCGCTTCAATCGCCGCGTCGGAACCCAGACCGCCCATGGCTACGCCAACATCGGCACGGGCCAGAACCGGTGCGTCGTTAATGCCGTCACCGACAAAAATCAGTTTTCCGCCTTTTGCAACCTGATTGCTTAAAATCTCCATTTGTTCAACCTTTTGCTGCGGAAGAAGTTCGGTATATACAGCGTCAAGCCCAAGCTCTTTAGCCACGCTTTCTCCGGTTGCTTTGCTGTCACCGGTTAACATCACAGTGTTTCGAACTCCTGCTGTTTTCAGGTTTTGAATCGCCGTTTTACTGTCCGGCTTAATTTCATCTGAAATAACAATGGATCCGGCAAAGCTTCTGTCTATCGCAAGGTAAACAACCGTGCCGGCTTGAGAAGGCGTTTGCCAGTCGTTTCCTTCCGCTTCCATCAGTTTTCCGTTTCCCGCGAGTACGGTTTTGCCGTTCACCTTTACACGGACGCCTTTTCCGGGGATTTCTTCATAATCGGAAATCTGAGCCGTATCCGGGTCCTTGCCATAGGCCTCGCGGATGGAAGCGGCAATGGGGTGGCTGGAAAAGTTTTCGGCGTGCGCCGCATAATACAGCAGGTCGTCCTGTGACCATGATTTTGCGGTGTTTATTTGCGTAACTTTGAAGTTTCCCTTTGTAAGCGTACCTGTTTTGTCAAATACAACGGTGTCAACATTGTTAAGAGCTTCCAAATAGTTGCTGCCTTTAATCAGAATCCCATTCTTGGAAGCCCCTCCGATTCCTCCGAAAAAGCTGAGCGGAATAGAAATAACCAAAGCACAAGGGCAGGAGACAACCAAAAATGTGAGCGCACGGTTAATCCATTCCGTAAAAGACGCGCCGGGAATAACCACAAGGGGGATTACAGCGAGCGCGAGGGCGGCAAATACCACTGCTGGCGTGTAATATCTTGCAAATTTTGTAATGAAGTTTTCGGTCGGCGCCTTCTGGCTGCTTGCATTCTGCACCAAATCCAGTATTTTTGTTACCGTGGATTCTCCGAATTCCTTGGTTACTTCCACGGTTAAAACTCCGCTCTTGTTCACTGAACCGGATAAAACATCGGCTCCCGGTTCAACGTCACGCGGAAGGGATTCTCCGGTCAGGGCGGCGGTATCCATGGAGGACTTCCCTTCGGTAACCTTTCCGTCCAGCGGAACCTTTTCACCGGGACGGATAAGAATCAAATCTCCGATTCCGACTTCCTCGGGGGATACTTTCTTAACCTCGTCGCCAACCTTTAAATTTGCATAGTCCGGGCGGATATCCATAAGAGCGGAGATTGACTTGCGGGAGCGGTTGACTGCGAGGTCCTGAAAGAATTCGCCGACCTGATAAAAGAGCATAACTGCAACGCCTTCTGGAAAATCGCCGATTGCAAACGCACCAATGGTTGCAACGCTCATCAGGAAATTCTCATCAAAAATCTGCCCTTTTGTCATGTTCTTAACTGCTCTCAAAACCACTTCACCGCCAACCAGCAAATAGCTGACCAAAAACAGGACAATTTCAACCGGCTGCGGAAATTGAAAAATCATGCCGGTTACAAAAAGCACGGCGCCCACAATCAGTCCGGTTTGACGCAGCCTATGTTTTAGCACATCAGCCGGTGTTTCTTCGGAAGCTTTTCCGGAATAAGAAATTTCAACTTCGGGCTCAATTTCCCGAATGATTTGGGCGGCCTGCCGGGTAATAACGGGAAGGCTCCCTTTGTCTGTAGCCGCTATGGTGAGCTTCTGCGTTACAAAATCAACGCTGGCTGACTGAACACCGTCGATACGGTTGATCGCTGTTTCAATCTTTTCAGCACAGTCCGCACAGTCAAGCCCAAGCAGATACATTGCTTTTTTGCCAGCCTGTGGCAGCTCCTTTTCCTTCAGAGTAATATCGGAATCATGCCGCTTTGCGATTTTCCCGGCCTGATCCGCTATATTTTCCGCCATCGCCTGTTCCGACAGTTCTATCGTTAACAGTCTTGAGGCAAAATCAACGCTCGCCGTCGATACGCCGTTCAAACCGCTGACTTCCTGTTCTATTTTTGCTGCACAATTGCCGCAGCAAAGGCCTTCGAGTTCATACTGCTTTTTTATGGTGACCATGATATCCCCAGCCTTTCGTTAATTAGAAGTGATTAGTTGAGCAATCAATCAACTATTAGAGCAAAAAATATTATTCCGACACATGTGACAAGCCCTGATCAAAAATGTTCTGCACATGTTCGTCGTCAAGGGAGTAGTAAACGACTTTTCCGTCCCTGCGGTTCTTTATCAGCTTTGCCTGTTTCAGTACACGAAGCTGATGGGAAATCGCCGATTTTGTCATTCCCAAAAGGGCGGCGATATCGCAGACACACATCTCAGATTTAAACAAAGCGCAGAGAATTTTCACTCTGGTGGAATCGCCGAAAACCTTAAATAAATCTGCCAAATCCAAAAGATTTTCTTCATCGGGCATATGCCGGCGAACGTTATTCACAACATCTTCATGAATAATTGTACAGTCGCATTTATCAATATCCGGGGTATATGGATTCATGAAAGCAACCTCCTTTGATTGAATAGTTGTTTACTTGTTCAACTGTATTATACCTCTTTCAACGCAGATGTCAACATGTAGACTGGAATTTTACCATGTTTTTGCAGCTGTTCCTGCAAAATTGCAGCCGCTGACAACATGCTGCACTTCTTCTGTGGTTTACAGCCAGTCTGCCATATATTCAAAATAGTATATGATTCCGGTGAAAAGAGTGATATCATTATAAAAAGGAGCTGAATGATTTACAGCGGAATGAATCTTGTTTTTATCACGGACTAAATTTGAATATCAGGTAAGGATGATACAAATGAAAGAAATATTTAATACAAGCGGCACATGGTACAAAGGAAATTTACATATGCATACGCTGCGTTCGGACGGTCATCTTTCCCCCGAAGATGCGATTGCTTTATATGAGAAAGCCGGTTATGATTTCATAGCGTTAACCGACCACTGGACTCAGGGCGAATGTAAAACAGCCAATCATTTACTGGTTTTAAGCGGATGCGAATGGGATACAGGGGATATGATTGAATATCCTGTATTCCATATCGTCGGTGTGGGAATGGAGAATCAGGTTCTATTAAACCATTCTTCCTCACTTCCTCCACAGCGAATTATAGATGCCATAAACGAAGCAAAGGGAATCGCAATACTTGCACATCCGGCTTGGTCGGTTACCAATCCATCGGACGTCGTGGCTCTTAATGGCTTGTGCGGAGCCGAGATCTACAATTCTATTTCAGGTCTGCCTTGGAACGGCCAGCGTTCGGATTCCAGTCTGTATTTCGATATTTGGGCATCGCAGGAAAAATTCATACGCTGCATGGCTGCAGACGACAGCCATTTTTACAACGGGGAGCAGACCCGCTCTTTTATTATGGTCAACGCAAAAGAGCTTACTTCAGAGTCTATTAAAGGATCTATTAAAGACGGCAATTTTTACGCAACGCAGGGGCCGTTGTTTCAGGCAATCAGAATGAGTGACGATGTGGTTGAAGTGGAATGCTCTTCTGTGGAAACAATCGTTTTTTACAGCAATACCGTCTGGTGTGAGGACAGGGTGGTTGAAGGGGGAGCAGACTATGCCTCATACCGCATCAAGCCCACCGACAAATATGTTCGCATAGAACTGATTGATTCCATGGGGCGAAGAGCCTGGAACTCCCCGCTTGCGGTAAACAGTGAAATCTGATCTGTTATAATTTTCTGTCCGTTATCCGGACTTTATTGGGAGGAAGAAAAATGAAATTTACCGGCCCCTTGCTCGTTGTTGCTGATATGGACAAAGCCAAAAAGTTTTATCACGATGTGCTGGGTTTGGACGTTGTATTGGATTTTGACGCAAATATTACATTGACCGGCGGAATATCGCTGCAGACAAAAGAAAGCTGGGCAACGTTTATCCGCAGGCAGGAAAGTGAAATCCAATTTGGCGGAAATAATGCCGAATTGTATTTTGAAGAAGACGAGTTTGACAATTTCATCGGAAAACTGAATGCAATGAAAGGGATTGAATTCATTCACCCTGTCATTGAACATAGCTGGGGGCAAAGGGTAGTGCGGTTTTATGACGCGGATAAGCACATTATTGAAGTCGGGGAAAACATGGAAGTGGTTTGCCGCCGGTTTTTAAATAGCGGCCTTTCTGCAGAGGAAACCGCAAAAAGAATGGATGTTCCGGTAGAGTACGTTCAATCCTTTATAAAATAAAAATCGGGCGCAACTTGTGAATCCACCAAAACTTCATCTTCCACTCGAAAGGCAGGCCGGTACTATCCTATTTATTTCATATCCTCAAAATTACATCTTGAAAACCAGAAAGAATCTTCCTTACGGTTGTGCTATAATAAACAGCATAAAGGTGGGATAAAGATGCTTTTGTCAGATGAAGAACGGTGGAATGCGGTAAAAAACTGCGATGAACGTTACGATGGGGTTTTCTATTACGCGGTAAAAACCACAGGCATTTTTTGCCGACCTTCCTGCAAGTCACGTACTCCGGCGCAAAAGAACGTTTGCTTTTTTAGTACAAAGGAGGATGCGGCAGCGGCAGGATTTCGCCCCTGCAAGCGCTGCAGGCCGGATTTGATTAATTATCAGCCAATCACGGAATTGGCTCAGCAGGCAAAAAACCTGATTGACACCTGCTTTGCACAGCGTGACCGCCTAACGGAAAAAATGAAGCAGCTGGGGGTAAGCCCAAGCCATCTTGCGGTGATTTTCCGGCAGCAATACGGAGTTCCTCCAATCGAATACCTGAAGCAGATACGCGCTGAAAGCGCAAAGAAATTACTGGAGGAAACAGCTATGCCGATTATTGATGTTGCAGGGAGTGTTGGTTTAAACAGCCTGTTTGCTTTTTATCAATTTTTCAAAGAGCAAACCGGCATGACTCCCAAAGAGTATCGGACGAAAAGCAGGGGCAGTCAGGAATGATTTTGAGTGCAAGCCGCCGGACAGATATTCCGGCCTATTATTCCACCTGGTTTTTGAACCGCTTAAAAGAGAAATATGTATTGATACCCAACCCGCGCAACGCAAACCGGCTGGGGCGGGTGGAGTTTTCACCGGACAACGTGGATTGTATTGTATTCTGGACAAAGAATCCCGCACCCATGTTTGATAAACTCGATATGATTGAAAAAATGGGGTATTCCTTTTACTTTCAGTTTACGCTGACCCCATACGACCGCAGTGTGGAACGCCGCTTGCCGCCGAAGTCGGAGCTTCTCAGGACCTTCCGGGAATTAAGCCGCCGGATCGGCCCTGAGCGTGTGGTTTGGCGCTATGACCCTGTAATAGTGAACGAAAGCTTTTCGATTGCATGGCATTTGGAACGCTTCCGGGAATTGTGCGGTGAGCTGTGTTGCTCCACCCGCCGCTGTGTCTTTAGTTTTATTGACCCCTATGCTCACATTGGAAACGGTTTTCATGGAATGAGCCGTGAGGAAATGCTGGCTGCAGCCGGGGGCTTTTCAAAAATCGCCGCGGATTATCATCTTCCCTTATTTACCTGTGCGGAGGAAATAGATTTGAGTGGCTTTCAAATCGGGCATTCTGCCTGCATTGACCCAAAGCTGATTGAGCAGGTTACCGGCAGTGCCATTCATGCAAAAAAAGACTCCGGTCAGCGCCCCGCCTGCGGCTGTGTTGAAAGTGTGGACATTGGCGCCTATGATACCTGCCTAAACGGATGCACCTACTGCTACGCCACCACAAGCGAAAAGGCGGTGAGGCGTCGCGTTTTGGCGCATGACCCCAAATCACCGCTGCTTACCGGTGTCCCCCGCGGAGATGAGCTGATTACAGACCGGACGGCGCCGTCGCAAAAATCCGCACAGCTGTCGCTGTTTTGACAGAAGAAGAGGCAAACGGATCAGACGATGCCAATCGAAAAAATTCATGCCGTTACGGTAAAGAAGGATTTGCTCCATCCGCAAAAACTGGAACAGGAGAAAAACAATGAAGAACATTTGGTACTACGATTTTCCGATCGGCACCCTTGCCATTGCGGAAAACGGCACCGGGATTACAAATATATTTTTTAAAAATGATAAGCTGCCGCAAGACTTTTCTGAATATGAAACGCCCTTGCTTCAAAAAGCGTCGGAACAGCTTTGGGAGTATTTCAGCGGCAAACGAAAAATTTTTGAATTGCCCGTTTCCCTGCACGGAACAGAGTTTCAGCTGGCGGACTGGAAGGCGCTTCAGGCGATTTCTTACGGTGAAACCCGCAGCTACAAACAAATCGCGGAAGAAATCGGCAACCCGAAATCCTGCCGTGCCGTGGGCATGGCAAACAACCGCAATCCTGTTATGATTGTGGTTCCCTGCCACCGCGTGATTGGGCAGGACGGCAGCATGGTTGGCTACGCGGGCGGGCTGGGTGTGAAAAAATATCTGCTCGATTTAGAGAAAAGAAATTCCTATGAGAAATGAACAGCTCCATGAGCGCCTGCTGGCTTTGGCCGAACCGGATTTCCAAAGATTTTCCAGCGCGCTGATTCCCAATATCGACCCGTGCACCGTGCTGGGCGTTCGACTGCCGAAGCTGCGGAAAATTGCGAAGGAGCTTGCGCGCAGTAACTGGCGGGAATACCTGCTGGGTGCTTCGGATAGCAGCTTTGAAGAAATTATGCTACAGGGCATGGTAATTGGTTACGCCAAAGCCGAACCGGACGAAATTTTGCTGTATGTGGAACAATTTATTCCCAAAATCAACAACTGGTCGGTATGCGACAGCTTTTGTACCGGGCTGAAGCTGCCCAAAATCTGCCCGGAAAAAATGTGGGAATTCCTTCAACCTTATTTGAAAGACGACAGGGAATACTTTGTCCGCTTCGGCGTGGTAATGCTGCTGTTCTATTACGTGGACGAACAGCATATTGACGCTGCTCTGCGCCTGCTTGACCAAATTCGCTGCGGCGGTTATTATGCCAAAATGGCAGTCGCTTGGGCAATTTCAATCTATTTTATTGATTTTTCAGAACGGACAATGAATTATTTAAAGAACAACAGCCTTGATGATTTTACCTACAACAAGGCGCTGCAAAAAATAACCGAATCGTTGAAAGTGGACAAAGCTGCAAAAGATGTTATGCGCGCAATGCGAAGATAACCATGCTGATCTTTCTTCCGGCAGCAATTATGATTTTAATATGACATAAAAAATGAGCGTCCCACACAAAGGGACGCTCATTTTTATCGTATCATTCATTCGAGTTTAAGCATTTTTGTATTTATATTCCGTTCCCCATGCGGTCATGGAATCAAGAACCGGTTTCAGGCTGTAGCCCGTTTCAGTCAAAGTGTATTCCACCTTCGGCGGTACCTCGGCATACACTTTTCGGGTGAGCAGTCCACTTTCCTCCATGGCGCGAAGATTTGAAGTTAATACCTTTTGCGTAATATCACCGACGGATTTTTTCAGTTCGCCGAAGCGTTTCGTTCCGCCAAGTAAATCCCGAATAATGAGCACTTTCCAGCGATCCCCCATCAGCTGCAGTGTCATTTCCACCGGGCAATCCGGCATTTCCCTTTTGCTCAACATAAGATAATCTCCTTTTGTATCTATTGGATACGAATATCGTTTCATTTTGGTGCCTATATCGTTGTAAAGTGATACATCCATTTTATTATAGTATGACCGAATGCGAAAATCAATTTAAATTTATTCCCTGATGCCGGGGAATTTAAAATGCGGTTTGCCGCTACACATAGTCGTAAGCAATCGCGTCAATGTGATTTATCATAATATGTACATTGGTTGTGGCACAAGAACGGCCCATACTGCCGCAGGAGTGGCACGTTCGGTTCCTTGCCTTTGGTGGCGGGCTGGTTATCAGCCGTATATGGTCGGATGAAACTTCAATTAATATTCCGGTAAAATGATTGTGGCCGGCATCACCGCTGTCAACGAATACGGTGATCTGTTTTCCGACCAAAGGCTGCAGCTGCAGCCTGAAGGGCGAAAAATCCGTTTTGACCAGAGTATCCAATGTCTGATAATCTTTTACATGTATCATAATTCTCTACTCCAATCATAATAGAGCTACACTATAATACGGAATTTATGTCCGCTTGCCACAGCGCAGAAAATCGGAATTATCTTTAATATGTTGACTAGCACTAATTTTACAGCTTGTCATATTATGTATTGATTCAAATATTTAATTGGAAGAATCTGCTTTGCGGTGGTTTCTTTGATTATTAATTTATTTCGATACGAACAAAATTGCGATTGCAATCAACTTGTTCAAATTCAATTTTGGAGGAGATACTATGTCACTCAGCACCTGCGGCAATAATAGCAGCAACAATAATTCTGAAAACGAATCAAATAACAGGATCGATCTTGAGGAACTTCGCGATAATATAGGAAAAGTCATAACCGTGTTCACCGCCAGCGGTGGCTGCACAGGCAGGGGCTTCACAGGCCTTCTGGTAAGGGTGGAGCGCGACTTTATCAGGCTCATCACATCGATACCCTCCGCACCCTGCCATCCGTTTGGTATTCGGAGCGGGAACCTGTTCGATGATGGATGTGAATGCCGCAGAAGATTCGGTACGGTACTCATTATCCCGATTCGTCAAATTGTATGCTTCGCCTTCAACGAAGTATAAATTGCACAGAAAACTCCCGCAATGCAGCTTTTGCTGATTGCGGGAGTTTTGCAAAAAGGCAGCTGCCAGCTTATATTTTCATAATGCCAGCCATAGGATAGTTAATTTATTTTTCAGAGTTACTCAATAAATTTTCTGCTTTTGTGTATAGCTCATTCGATGTACTGATGTGATCCCCGTCTTTTATCAGCTTTTGTCGGACATCCATCGGTAAATTGTTAAAGTATTGCTCCATTTCAGGGCTGGATAAAACATCGTCCAGATTCATCGTATCACCTCTGCCATAGCATTGCCGAAAACGGGATAAAAATGCGGGGAAAAGGTGCACAGCTTTTCTTTATTCCAAACTGAATTGCATTTTCCAATTCAGGCTTCCGTCTTCAAATGTTAAATCGGCATAAGCCCCGGATGAGCCGGAACCCGCCCAGCGATACACCACCGTGTACGTGCGGCTTCCCTTTGTTCCAGACTCCCACCGGATTTTTCCGTCGCCACCGATTGTCGATTTTACATCCGCATAAGTCATGCCGTCTTCAATCCTATTGTATTCTGCCATTGAAATTTTTGAACCGCTCGTATCCTTTTCCGTACTGCCGGGTTCGGAACCCGCGTCACTGCCAAATACAGATTGAAAAACGGACTGGGAATTTGTTCCCGAGTCAGCCTGCGCTGCGGATTTTGCAGAGGAAGCGGAAGGTGCGGCGGACGCGGCGGATTGAGCTGCGGTTCCGGCGCTGGCTTCGGGTGCGGATGAACTGCCGGAACCGGCCGCAAGGGCATATTCCCCAGCGGAAGACATTTGGGAAGAAGACTGCTGTGAAACCGGTGCTGAAGACTGACTAGCGGCGGCAGGCGCACCCGGTGAAGCGGAGGCTTCAGCAGAGGAAGAATCGGCAGCGGAGGAACTGCTTCCCTGTTGGCTGCCACAGCCGGAAAAAGCCGTGGCCAATACAGCCACAATTACTGCGATTAAAACAGCGAAGGTGCGATACCGCTGTTTTCTGTCCTTTTTATTATGAGTTTGCATTGCGGGCGTCCCTTCCGTGTCTTTAAGCAGGCCGTTTATTAAGATGTTAAAAGGAAAGCGGTTAATACGGCTGCTCTCTGCTTTATATATCAAACTCTTCATCAATTCCCTTTCAGTGCCGGCTGCCCGCCGCACTTCTGCAGATAAATTTTACCGACATTTAAGGAATCACTGATTTATTCCACCCACGCATCTGCCTGTACGGTTTTCCGCCCAGACAGCGTCAAAAATGCTCCGCATACGGCAAGTATTCGTGCGCTTTTTTCCTTGCCAGACAAAAAACGTTTTGGCATCTGTGTACTCTCATTCAATCAGTGGTTCCTTATAAATTTATCACTTTTGTCACAAATTGTCGAGGGTGTTGAGAAAATGAGACCTGTAAACAGTGAAATATTTCAATCGGGAGCGAATTTTATCTGAAAAACAGTTGACATTCTTGTGTTTAGTTGTTATGATATTCAGGCAATTGAAAATGATATACCCTTGAGGGAGTAGTTTGCATACGATTTTCGTATGTGCCAAGTCAACATGCATGGCCGTTTCGGTCTGGCTTGCCTTAAAGAACAAGACTCATGTGTAGCTTATCAAAAAGCTATACTTGAGTTTTTTTGTTTTCTATTCAGAATATCGTGTGTATTCAAGGGAACGCTTTATTCGCAGAGCATATAATTGAACATGTCTCGTGGGGGAGTAGTTTGCATACGGTTTCGTATGTGTCAAGTCAACAGCATGGCCGTTCCGGCCTGGCTTGCCTTAAAGAACAAGACTCATGTATGGCTTTGAAAAAAGCTGTGCATGAGCCTTTTTTATAGATTGACTTTGGATAAGGGTTGTCTGAAAACTTCAAATTTAGTTCACCGTCGGTTTTCCGTTTTCAAAAACGCCCTGACAAATTGGAGGAAATGAAACAATGAAGTACTATTTGGAAAATGCAGAGCAAGTTTTTCAACAGGTTCACAGCAGTGAATCCGGCCTTTCGAACGAAGAAGCAAACCTTCGTTTACAGCAGAACGGAAAGAACAAGCTGGCCGAGGGGAAAAAGGATTCTTTGCTGAAACGGTTTGTAAAGCAGCTTGGCGACCCGATGACGATTATTTTGATTGTTGCCGCAATTATTTCGGCAATCACTTCGGCGTATGCAAATGAGTCTTCCGCCGATGTGTTTATTATTATGATTGTTGTAATGATCAACGCCGTACTTGGCGTTTATCAGGAAAACAAAGCGGAAAAGGCGATTGAAGCGCTGCAGGAAATGGCGGCTTCCACCTCCAAGGTACTGCGCGACGGGTCCGTTGTTGCCGTAAAGAGCGAGGACCTGGCAGTCGGTGATGTAATTGTACTGGAAGCGGGCGACGCCGTACCGGCGGACAGCAGAATTATTGAAAGCGCCAGCATGAAAATTGAAGAAGCCGCTTTAACGGGCGAGTCGGTGCCGGTCAATAAGATTATCAACACGCTCACACTGAATCATGAAAAAGAGGTGCCGCTCGGCGACCGCAAAAACATGGCGTACATGGGCAGTACCGTGGTATATGGCCGCGGCAGGGCGGTTGTTGTGGCTACCGGAATGGAAACGGAAATGGGCAAAATCGCGGACGCGCTTGCCCAGGCCGAACAGAGCGCAACGCCGCTTCAGCTGAAATTAAATCAGCTGAGTAAAATTTTAACGTATTTGGTTGTTGGCATTTGTATTTTCATGTTCGCGTTCAGTCTGATAAAAGAAGGGAACTTAAACGCACAGGCCGTTTTGAACACCTTTATGGTGGCTGTCAGTCTGGCCGTAGCGGCGATTCCGGAAGGTCTTGCGACTGTAGTAACTATTGTGCTGTCCATCGGCGTTACCAGCATGTCAAAGCGAAATGCGGTAATCCGCCGGCTTACCGCGGTAGAAACGCTCGGCTGCGCGCAGATTATCTGCTCCGATAAAACCGGAACGCTGACGCAGAATAAAATGACAGTGGTCGATCATGTTGGGGAAGACGAAGCGCTTCTGGCAAAAGCTATGGCACTGTGCAGCGACGCGGAGCTCAGCGAATCCGGTGAAGTGACGGGCGAGCCGACCGAATGCGCGCTGGTAAGCTACGCAGCCGGTCTGTCACTGAAAAAGTATGATTTAAAAGCTGCAAATCCACGTATTGGCGAGGCTCCGTTTGATTCGGTGCGAAAGATGATGTCAACCGTCCATTCCACTGACAGCGGCATAATTCAATACACAAAAGGCGCGCCGGATGAAGTGCTGAAAAAATGCACTCATGTTTTACAGAACGGCAAAACGGTCGCGTTGACGGATGACATTTACAAAAAAATTGCGGCGGAAAATAAGCGCATGGCCGACCAGGCACTTCGTGTGCTCTGCGCCGCGTATAAACAGTACCCCCAGGCACCGTCCTCCTTTGAGCCGGAAACACTTGAACAGGGGCTTACCTTTATCGGTTTGACCGGAATGATCGACCCCGTGCGCCCCGAAGTTGTGGACGCCATCAAGGAATGCAAAACAGCGGGTATCCGCCCGGTTATGATTACGGGGGATCACAAGGATACGGCTGTTGCAATTGCCATTCAGCTGGGCATTATAACGGACGCGTCACAGGCAATTACCGGCTCGCAGTTAAACGAGATTGGGGAAGACGAGTTCAGGAAAACCATCGGCCAGTATTCCGTTTATGCCAGAGTCCAGCCGGAACATAAGGTTCGCATTGTAAACGCATGGAAAAGCAACGGCATGGTTACCGCCATGACCGGCGACGGTGTAAACGACGCGCCGTCCATTAAAAGCGCGGATATCGGCATCGGCATGGGAATTACCGGAACCGACGTAACGAAAAACGTTGCCGACATGGTGCTTGCGGACGATAACTTTGCAACCATCGTTTCCGCGGTGGAAGAAGGCCGAAAAATATACGATAATATCCGCAAGGCGATTCAGTTCCTGCTGGCCTCCAACCTGAGCGAGGTCCTGTCCGTTTTCTCGGCTACAATTATGGGCTTTACCATTCTGAAGCCGGTTCACCTTCTGTGGATTAACTTAATTACCGACTGCTTCCCGGCGCTTGCGCTCGGCATGGAAAAAGAGGAAAAGGACCTCATGCAGCGTAAACCCCGCAGCTCAAAGGACGGCATTTTTGCCGGCGGGCTTGGCGCCGATGTTGCTTATCAGGGGATTTTGGTTACGCTTTTAACGCTTGCCGCTTACTTTGTCGGGCATTTCATGGAGGCCGGCGTCTGGGAAATTACCAACAGCTCAGACGGAATGACGATGGCTTTTTTAACCATGTCTATGACGGAAATATTTCACTCCTTCAATATGCGCTCCCAGCGCGGCTCCATTTTCACGATGAAGCATCAAAACTTTTATCTGATTGGCGCAATGCTGATGTCGCTTCTTCTGACAACAGCGGTGATTTATATTCCGGCACTTTCGGTTGCGTTCGGGTTTGAAGAGATTTCCCTTGCTGAATACGCGGTTGCCTTAACACTTGCGTTTTCCGTCATTCCCATTGTGGAAGTTATTAAAGTGTTCCAAAGAAAATTTTCTAAAAAGGCTTAAACCAGAAGGGCGCGGGGCTTGGCCGGCGGCCGGGGCCGAAAAA
>JAEWDK010000004.1 GCA_023390175.1 Bacillota bacterium | reverse complement strand
TCTGATAATTGTTACTTTTAATCCATTGAACCAATTTTATTTCCATTTTCGTACATATCCTCAATAGTCTCTTGAGATACGCCTCCGCCATTGTCTTCTACCCAACCAAAACCTGGAACATAAATTTTCCCTTCATGATTATTTTCTGATTCTGATTCTGATGATGATTGCGTAGGTGCAGTCGTTGATTGAACCTTATTCTCTTCCGCCTTCACCGCGGTAGTTTCTTTTTCTCCACTTGGTGTTTTAGTCGGATCTTTTTTTGCTTCTTCTAAAGGTTCAGCGGGTTTTGTTACCTCTGACTGAATACTCTGCTCGGTACCGCTTGAATCTGCGGTATCCACATTCTGTATCCCCGCTTCTGTGGGAGTAGGCTGAACGCTTACTTCTTGCGTAGTAACCGGAGTTGTCGTTTCCTCTCCCGTGACACTAAGTGTTGAAATGGTCGGAGAATCTGTAGTTGTTATCATCGCAGCGGTAGTTGCCTCTGCTTCAATAAGTGTCTCCTCCTTAAAACGGGAAACAATAGCAATTACCAGGATGATACACATGACACTGATTCCTGTGACAATACACCATTTCTTTTTCCTGTCAGATAGTTTCATTCAAATCTCCCCTTTTTCAGTATAAGTTTCTCCTTTATTCAGTAACACACATTACCACAGATACTTTAGCAAGTCTATGGTACATATGTGAGAACTTAAAATAAAGGCATATATTTAGCCATAACCTTCAGATTTATTGTCATAGGCGGAAGGAAGTTTCCCCCAAAAGATACCGGAACTTCCAACCGGATTGTCGTATCAGCCAAAAGACCATTGGAATTGTCAGGAATTGCAGGAGCAAACGGCATGTTATCTAAACTGACAGATAGAGCTGACAATCGGAACTCTGCTGTGTTCCCGGCATATTTCACGTGATATCCCCTTTCCTGTCTTAGTCCAAGCACTTGATCCAAACGACTGTAAATATCACCATAATCCAGACTTTCCTCAAAATCATCAGCAAACGGCTGATATGCTCCCGAGTAACCTTCCCTTATACCGTGGTATACGTCATCATAGCTGTCATTTACAGTCGAAATCACAGCGGACTGTACTGCATCACGAACACCTTGGGCGACAATCATCAATCGGAGCCCCTCCGAAATAACACACAGAAGCAGTAAAAGGGCAAGTGCTGTTGCAACAGTAAGAGGAAAAGACGAACCTCTCTTACTTTTTAGTATATCACTGACTTTAACAGTTGTCACTTCCAATACACCTCACTTTTACCGGATGCCTTAGCTGCCAGAGTAATGGGAAAACTGCCGAAACCTCCGAAAATCCCGATATCTGTCTGCATGGTTAAAGTTACCGTAAAATCTTCGTTCAACTGAATTTCTCCAGTCTGAGACCATGAGATATCCGGTTTAAGACCTGTCTGTTCCGTTAATATCTGTGCTCTACGGGTGGTTTCCGTCCCAACATTGCCTGCTACTTCTGCTTCACGGCAAAGCTCACTGGCATAGATGTCCAGCTTATTTTTGGAGATAAATACCGGCAGAACACTGACCCCAACGGCAATCACCAGCATAACACACAGAACCAGTACCGCCACATCAACATATCCCTCCCCACACTGAGAACGCAGGAGTTTTAGTATAGATGTACCACCTCGTCTAAGTTTTAAAACATAGTGTCCTCCATCTCTCCCACTCTCTGAACGTGATACGCCATAGCACATGCTCCCACTATCCTCTTTCTGTCTCTTTTCATCTTTAACCATAAAAACCTCCTAAAACATGCTGCCTAAAGAATCCATAATCTGTATTGCAATGATGACCAGATAGGTTAGCAGAAAACACATCAGCATCACAAAGGAATACACACGGATCTTCGGAGGGACTTTCTGTGCCTGACCTTTTAAACGCTGAAGTTCCAGCGCCTTGAAGTCATGAGCCAGCATTTGAAAATATACAGCACTATCGTCTCCTCTTAGGACGCCAATGAGTCCTCTAACTACATCGGATAACATGGGTGAATTAAATCTTGCCTCAAATCGAGTCAGTGCTGCCTCATAGCTGGAGGAACGCATATCGGCCGTTAGTATATCCAACTCCTGAGAAAAAGCAGAGCTGGCGTTCTTCTTGTATGTTTCCAACATCGCCAGTACATCACGACTGGCTTTTAAGGTCTGCTCTATGGTTGCCACGAACCGCGGCAGTTCCCCTTCAATCTGATCCCTTTTTACCTTCAGCTGTTCGTCCGCCTTTCGGATCTCTTTAAAATATGACAGTACCGCAAGGAACACCACAATAGGTATAAGTAACGGAATCAGGATCAGACACGGAATAATTCCTGACAGAATAGCTCCGGCCTTTGTAATGGCATATGCCTCATATACTTCCGGGGTCACAGAAAAGCCTGCCGCTTTTAAAACATGGCTCATACGACTGTGCTTATATTCATCCAATCGAATGTATTTCGACACCTTTACTGCACCGGACATCAACCAGGCTTCCACGGTTCCAGAAGCTCTTTTACTTCTGCTTCCCGTTCCCCGCATAGCTTTTGACGTACTCAAAGTGGGGAGCTTCAAAACATCTGCCAAAAGAAAGAACAGTCCTGCCGCAAGTAAGAATCCAACAAAAAATAGTTGTCCCATCATCTCATCACCTCCTGTACTCTACGGGCTTTGTAAGCTTAATCACATAAGCTGTTGAAATAAAGATTGCTGCTGCACATACCGCCAAAACAATCTGTCCGACTGACGTATGCATCAAAGTATAGTACCAGTCTCTGTTTAACAGGTACATAATGGGAATATTGCCGACTACAAGGAGTGCCATCATTATAAATTCTTTTCTTGGTTCGAACACCATATACTCCAGCTCCGCATTAACGATTCGCATATCGGACAGCTTGCTTACGATAGGAGTCAGAGTCATTTTTAAGCTCCGGTCATACTGACACGCTGCGATAGCATCACACCACTCATGGAATACTTCATTTTCAATTTGGGAGTTCATGCCATGAAGTGCCTCTACAATATCCGGATTAACCAGTTTTACCTTTGTCAAAAATCCGGCGAACACGCTTTTTACAGGAGGATTTAAGTAAGAGATGCTTTCCTCTACCGCAGTAACGATATCTTCATTCCGAAGGTATGCTGAGGTAATAATAGATAAAGCCGTTTCTAACTCATCCGCAATGTTTTTTTTGTAATGGCTGGCGGTCAGCCTTATATACCAGAATGGCAGAAACATCATACCGACAGCCAGAACTGGAACAAGAAATACATTATTCATAAGTATAGCAAGGCTGACACCGGTGGCGAAGCCTAACA
>JAEWDK010000002.1 GCA_023390175.1 Bacillota bacterium | reverse complement strand
ACACGCTCGCGGACTTTACCGCCGGTCGGGAATTTCACCCTGCCCTGAAGACAACTATATGCAAATGTTCTGGATACATTATATCACCCAATAAAAAAATTGCAAGATGTAGTTGCAATTTTTTTATTGGTTTGCTATAATAGCGTCCATGGGGGTATAGCTCAGTTGGGAGCGCGAGATGTCCGGTAAACGACCCCTTGGAGAAGAAGTGGATTTAAAAAAGTAAAATGCTGGAAACCCAGATAAGTAAAGGGTTTTCGACCATATGGGGGTATAGCTCAGCTGGGAGCGCGAGATGTCGGGTGTGCGACCCCTCAAAGAAGAAGTAGAATTAAAAAATAAAATGCTGGAAACCCAGATAAATAAAGGGTTTTCGACCATATGGGGGTATAGCTCAGCTGGGAGCGCGAGATGTCCGGTAAACGACCCCTCAAAGAAGAAGTAGATTTAAAAAAGTGAAATGCTGGAAACCAAGATAAATAAAGGGTTTTCGACCATACGGGGGTATAGCTCAGCTGGGAGAGCGCTTGAATGGCATTCAAGAGGTCATGGGTTCGAATCCCACTATCTCCACTTAAATTTAAGCCACAGGCATAAAAGCTTGTGGCTTAAATTGCAACTCATAGGGACGGGACACTTGGTAAATTAAGGGCAAGAAAAGCTACTTTAATATTTTATATAATGTGAATCCAATAAGTTAGACTTTATAGCGCTGAACAGGGTACGAAGTATTGAACGGGCGGTTAAATATAGTATTACATCTTTTTTGTTAATAGAATTACCTTGCCAGTGTCGCCGTAAACGAAAACCTCATCACCATCCTCCAGTAGATCTGTGGCATTCCCAATTCCAAGCACTGCGGGAATGTTATATTCTCTGGCAACAATTGCGCTATGGGACAGAGGACCGCCTGTATCCGAGATAATCGCCGAAGCAAGAACAAACAGGGGAGTCCAGGAGGGATCTGTATAGCGGCAGAGCAGTATGTCACCGGACTGCATTTTATCAAACTCTTGCTGAGTCAGTATTTTTCGTACATGGCCCCGGCATCGTCCGCCATTCCCGGAAACACCAGACAGAGTATTCTGGTGACTTGCTGTTGCGCCAATTGAAACACCAGACCAAAGTACTTCGTTTTTCTGACGGTTGTTTTTTCTCACAGAAATCAATTCTTTAAGATCTGCTATGTTACCCGGTAACTCATAAACTTCATCTAAGGTGAGATATCGGATATCTTCCGCCTGTTCAAACAACTGGGGGAAACGCTTCGCCAGTTCAAATGCAGCCCTGCGGGCAAGACCGTAGCACATCTCTATAAAATAAAGGCTTTCTTCCCGATTTACGTGATAGGCTCTTATTTCTTCAATTTTGGTTTTTAACCGGTCTGATTTCTTTTTACCAAACGTGGTTGTGATTTTTGTCATTATGTTTTGAAATTTGATAGGTGAGTCATCGTTTCTGCCGGAGCTTTGCAGAACCTTCAGCATGGAAAACAAGGAATCCAAATTTTCAAACCAGGATACGGAGCCAAAGGCGCAGTAGCTGCTGCTTGATTTCCAGCCGAATTCATTTAAGAAACCTTGCAGCTTTGCTTTAAAATCAGGCTGATTCTCCAGAAAATCCTGAATTGCCTGGGGATTGGTTCTGTCCAGTTCCATAAATAACTGTTCCAGCTCGGGGGTGCTTTGAATGTAAGTGGATAATTTTTTTAGTTTCAGGTTTAGATCCCACGTTTTATAAGAAAGATTACTCAGCAAATCATATTCGCTCATATTTTTGTCTATTTTTTTCAGGTCATGATGAATTAATTTTGATACTGCCACAGACGGAAAGATGTTGTAACGGAAACGGGTGTAAGCAAGCTCCTCGGACATTTCCATCAGTTCCATGATCTGACGGATCAATTCTTTGGCTGGTAATGCAGAAAGATCCGTTCTATCTTTCAAGAACAATTCCTTCCTTATATTATGGAAAGATTCGTTTGTCCTGGCTGAGTTAATGGAATAGTCGGTAAAACTGCTCAGGAGGAACGGTATTTTTAACACCTTAGGTGAGATATGTATTTTTCCGGCGGACAGGGAAAGCAATCCATTATCAGCCATGGTCAGCTCACTTTCCACGGAAATCCCCAGCTCATGAAATACTTCATTTTTGGCTTCGTCCACGATCAGGCATGGTTTCACATCAAGGGGATAGAGTGGGGTGGGGCAGTGTTCGATCCAGTTGTTTAATACGGCTCGCTGAGATTTTGTAAGCTGGATATCTGTGCTGTTTTTTACGTTTAACGTGGTGATTGGCCGTGCCTGCAGCAAATATAACCTGTTCTGGGAAATGGCCCATTCCATATCCTGTGGGCACTGAAAGTGCTGCTCTGTTTTTCTTCCCAGTTCAAATATTTCAATTGCCTGCTTATCCGTTAAACTAAATTCCCTCCGCTGCTGTGAGGATGTTTCTCTTTCTTCGGTTCCTTCTGCACTGTAGCAGACCATAATCTTTTTATCACCTAATCGTTTCTCAACGATCTGCCTGTGATTTCTGTCGTACACATAGATGTCAGGAGTCACTTTCCCGGATACAATGGATTCGCCCAGTCCCCATGAGGCATTGAGCATCATCCTGCTTTTATTTTTACTAACAGGGTCAATTGTAAAAAGTACGCCCGATATCTCACTGTTTACCATACGCTGAACCACTACCGATAACGAAATCTTTCCTGTATCGAAGTTCGTCTGCTTCCGGTAGGCTGTTGCCCGTGATGAGAAGAGTGATGCGAAACATTTTCTGACGGAAAGATAAAGCTGATCCAGTCCCTCTATGTTAAGATAAGTTTCCTGCTGTCCGGCAAAGCTTGCTTCCGGCAGGTCCTCTGCTGTTGCAGAGGAACGTACGGCAACTTTTGAATTGGCTCCCAAAGCATGATAGTAGTCTGCAATTTCATCCTCCAGTTCCTTCCAAAGCTGACCTTTTGCAACTTCCTCACTGGTAAATGTGTTACCTGATGGGGGAGAATCAAATCCATTGCGTTTCATATACTCATCAAAAGCATGGCTGGTAATGCTGAACCCCTCGGGAACTGGAAAACCGGCGTTAAACAGCTCACCCAGATTCGCACCTTTACCGCCAGCAGCCAAGATGTCTTCCTTTCTTATTTCACTGAATTTCATAACATATTTCATAGATAAGGCCTCCTCTTTTTTTAACGTCTTGCCGGGGGTATATTTAAATGCCAGAAGAATGGCTGCAGTACCTGACAGGGCAATTATGGTGATTCCTGTGATAAAATAATTTTCAGGAAAATGAAGTGTAAATTGAAATAATATGGCTCCCAGGCTGCCGCCTAAATTGCGTATGAGATGAGCCATACTGTTAACCCCTGCAGCATGGTGAACCGTTCTGGTTGCGGCATATCCTAAAAGTGCAGACATCAGAATACCGGAACCAAGTCCAAGTGCTGTAAGGGCGATAACAATAAATGATTTCATTAAAAGACTTCCTGTAAGGCAGGTGATCCAGCCAGCAGCAATCATTTCCCGCTCTTTATGCTTTGTAGCTCCGCCAGCAACGCTGCCAATTCCCATGGCCAAAACGAATACAGTTAAAAGAGTACCGGACCGGTCAGGATTCATATGAAGGGTAAACTGCATAATGCCAGGGAGATAAGCCAGACAGATATTATAGAATGCTCCCAGAAGAAATATCTGCAGGCAGAGATTTCGGAGCAGGGAATCACTTAAAAATTCCTTTGGAAGTATGGCGTTATCCTTTTGTGTGTCTTTTATTACTACAAGAAATAACAGCGCCATGCCTGCAAGAAGCAGAAAATACTGGCTGCGGTAAGCAAACTCAATACCTAAGGTCAGAAGCAGAATTGCTGCAATCATCAAAATGTGTCGCTGCAGCTTTAAGGGGGATTTAGTAAGCGAATCTGCTTTGGCAGAAATGTTTCGAAATACAAGTAAAAAACTTATAATTTCAATGGGAAGCAAAATAACAAAAATAGTCTGCCAGGATGCCAGTTCCGGAAGATATCCGCCTGCAAGACTGCCAAGACCATTGGTGATAATCTGCACAACTGCAAACGCAGCAAATACGGAAGCATAGCTGCTTTTTTCAAATTGGTCTCCGATTATGCCATAAGTAGCCGGCACCACAATTCCCGCACCGATTCCCATAATGATTCTTGCAGCGATGAGCTGCAGCATGGAACTGCTGAAGGGGGCGGTGAGAGTGCCAATTCCGAAAAGCAGGGATCCGGCAATGAAATTATTCTTATTACCAAATCGTTCACATAGACTGCTGGATAACAGGATTACTGCGGAAGATGCCAGAATATAGCTGACATGCACCCATGAATAAAAGGCAGTGGATTGAAATTGTCTGCTGATTGCAGGCAGTGCACTGCTGAAGTATGTCTGCATGACAGTTGACGCACCCATACAGAGAAGTAACCCCGTAAGTATGGTAATCTTTTTTGATTGCTTCATAATCACATGCCCCCCCCTTTTTCTGGATTATAGCACTGTTCTATGAAAATATCAAATAATATTCATAGCTTTAATAAAAAATATCAAATAAGCTCAAGAATTAATTTTTGTATTTTTTCGTACCAGAATGAAAAACCGTTGCCAATCATTTCTTTCTGCATGCATAATACAGCCAGTGCGGCAACTGCGGAAGCAATTTCTTCCTCGGAAGCTTTCAGGAAATACCCTTTGCCAGCCCAGATATGTTTCAGTTTTTTGATAAAGTCCAGAGTATCCTGGGATCCAGATGTGTCATTGTTCCAGACCATCGATTCTAAAAGACCGCTGTATTCACTGGTGTAAAATTTGTTTGTTGAGGTTTTTTCCAGAAATACATTTGCCAGATCCGAGAAGAACCCCTGAGGTGTCTGATTTTCCTCGTCAATGATTGTCAGAATTTTCTGCCGTATTCTGTTGGTCTCATCCCGCAGGATTTCTTCATAAAGTGCCTCTTTGTCTTTGTAGAAGGTGTAAAATCCTCCCATGGAAATCCCGGCCTTTTTGGTAATCTCCTGTATTTTGCAATTTTTAAACCCTTCCTCCATAAACATGAGAGAAGCGATGTTCTTTATTTTTCTCTTTAATTCTTCCCGTTCTTCCTCTGTGTAAGGTCTTCCCATGATGATTACCTCCTTTTCCAGCATGTAATTCTATATTAACTTGCTGTCTTAAATTCGTCAATATCAGATTTACTCTGATTATTTATCCAATTAATCGAATACAATTTATTAGTTTGTCGAATGGAATGAAGGAGATAAACCAAGAAAAAAAGGGAAAAAAGAAAAAGTAAGTCGAAATAAAAATAAACAGGTCGAACAATGTATGGGTTTTGCGCTTAAAAGACCAAATAATCAGGAAAAGTAGATTGACAAATTAAAAACTATAGGTTAATACATGTAGTATAAATATTCTCAGATCTGTAAATTTATGAAAATTCTTAGATAAATCCAATATTTAGTCAGTTAAAACCTGTTGTATTGTCGATATTCACTCAAAATACTGTACAGTAGTTTGCTTCGACTAACTAAAAAATGGATAGAGAAAGGGGCGGAAATATGAATGAAATTTACTATTGGTCTCCTGGAGTACAGTTTTATGTAAGGGAAGAAGAACTTTATGTAGAACGGTTTCGATACGGCAGGCAGGCGGCTCAGTTTTTTCCGGAATTTTATTATATGACTCAGAATGGAGCCGGAACCGATGATCTGGAAAAGCGGTTTAAGACAGAAAACAAGAGTCTGCTTAAAAATTTAATACTGGATTTTATTAAAAAGAAAATTCTGGTGTGTTCTGTAATCACACCAAAGGAACTGTTTCATAGTCAGACAAAGCTGTTTGAGAATGATTATCCCGAAACAATTCGATTTGTAAAGGAGGAGTTGGAAGAGTTTAAAAAGGAGCAGTCCGGACGGGAGCTTGTAAAAGAAGGGCTGACCTATATTTTAAAGGATTCTAATTATTGCAATGACATAATTTACCGTGAAACAGTTCGGAAATTTTCAAAAAGAACCATATCATTTCATTCTTTTTCAAGGATATTGGGGGCTTTGCAAAACAGGGAGGACAGAAAAGGAACCAGATATTATCCCAGTGCAGGCGGATTATACCCGGTTGATGTCTATGTGTTTGTAAAACCAGGCAGAGTGGAAGGCGTGGAACAGGGATTATATTATTATAACCCTGTAATAAATGGAATTACTTTTGTTGATAAAGGAGAAATCATCACGGATAAGTCTCAGTTTATCACCAATCAGGAGATTTTTGACGGCTCAGCATTTACCATATATTTTCTGTACAACGCCAGATGCAGTATGCCAAAATACAGCGGAATGGGATACTATTACGGGATTTTGGATTGTGGTATTATGACAGGTCTTATTACCCGGATCAGCGAAGAGGAGGGAATTGGGACCTGCTCCATTGGAGATATGTTATATGGGAAAATAGAATCCTGCTTTCATTTAAACAAGAGCCAGTTATTTCTGCACTCCATGGAGTGCGGTTACAAGAATGAAGCTGAGAGTGAGCAGCCAAAGGAGAAATAATATGAGCTTTAAGCCCCTACAGGATATACCGTCTCCAGAACAGTTAAGAGAGGAATGTCCGGTTTCTTGTAAGCTTGCTGCCAGGAAGCTGGAAAGAGACAGGGAACTGGCTGCAGTGATCCAGAATCAGACCAATAAATTCCTGGTTATTGTTGGCCCATGTTCTGCAAGTAACGAGGATGCCGTCTGTGATTATGCAAGCCGCCTGTCAAAAGTCAATCAGAAATTAAATCATAAGCTATTTATTATTCCGCGGATCTATACAGCCAAACCAAGAACCAATGGATACGGTTATAAAGGAATTCTTCATTATCCGGAGGGCAGTACCCATTCCGATCTTGTTAAAGGTATAAGAGCGGCAAGAAACCTTCATTTAAGGGTTGCCGGGGAATCTGGTCTGACAACGGCGGATGAACTTCTATATCCGGAAGCTTTTGCTTATTTTCAGGATATCGTCAGCTATCTGGCCATAGGAGCCCGGTCCGTGGAAGATCAGCAGCACCGCTTTGTATCCAGCGGAGTGGATTGCCCTGTTGGTATGAAAAATCCCACAAACGGGAATCCGGATACTTTATTCTATTCTATTTTTGCGGCTCAGCAAGGACATAAATTCATATACAGAGACAGAGAGGTAAAGAGCTCTGGAAATCCTCTGGCCCATGCCATTATCAGAGGGTACGAAAATTTTATGGGAGAATATGTACCCAACTACCAATATGACCAGCTGTTGAAAATCGGAGAGAGATATAGGAAACAAAAGCTTAAAAATCCCTTTATCATCTGTGATGTGAACCATGCGAATTCAGGAAAGGATTACTCCAGGGAGCCAATGATTATTTATGATGTACTGGAAAGCCGGAGAA